>NZ_LR134331.1 GCF_900636965.1 Lacticaseibacillus rhamnosus
ATGCCCAATTTAGAGGAGCTTTGGGCTTACCTGAATGATAAATTCCGTGAAGAGTTGACCCCAGTCGGTTACAGCACATGGATTCAAACAGCCAAGCCGGTCAAATTGACCCAAGATAAACTCGAAATCGAAGTACCTGCATCTTTGCACAAGGCTTACTGGGAGAAAAATCTGGTTACCAAAGTGGTGGAAGGCGTCTATGAGTTTGCCCAATTAGAAGTCGATCCTGTCATCATGACCAAAGACGAGTTGCAGCCCGCTTCCACGCATCAGCATCAAGTAACCGATGACGATGATGACCAACAACTGACCTTTAAGGCAAAAACGCATTTAAACCCGAAATATACTTTTGACCGCTTCGTGATTGGTAAGGGTAACCAAATGGCTCACGCGGCGGCTTTAGCAGTAGCTGAGGCGCCTGGTACGACTTACAACCCGCTGTTTATTTACGGCGGCGTTGGCTTGGGAAAAACGCATTTGATGCAGGCGATCGGGAATCTGGTCTTGGAAAATAATCCCGCTGCCAACATTAAATATGTCACCAGCGAGAATTTTGCCAATGACTTCATTAATTCCATCCAAACAAAACAGCAAGAACAATTTCGTCAAGAGTACCGAAATGTTGACTTGCTGTTGGTTGATGATATTCAATTCTTCGGTGACAAAGAAGCCACGCAAGAAGAGTTCTTCCATACATTTAATACGTTATACGAAAATATGAAGCAAATCGTCCTAACCAGTGATCGCCTGCCTAATGAGATTCCTAAGTTGCAGGAACGTCTGGTATCTCGCTTCAATAAAGGATTATCCGTTGACGTCACCCCGCCGGATCTTGAAACCCGTATCGCCATCTTACGCAATAAAGCCAATGCAGAAGATCTCAGTATTCCGGATGACACGCTTTCATACATTGCCGGGCAAATTGAAAGTAACGTCCGTGATCTTGAAGGGGCGCTGGTTCGGGTTCAGGCCTTTTCAACGATGAAGAACGAGGACATCACAACCAGTTTAGCGGCAGATGCACTAAAAGCCCTTAAGCTCGACGATCGCAGCGGTCAACTCACCATTCCGCAGATTCTCGATGCGGTCGCCAAATATTTTCAAGTCACCGTTCAGGATCTAAAAGGCAAAAAGCGGGTTAAACAAATTGTTATTCCCCGGCAAATCGCCATGTACTTAGCACGAGAGATGACCGACAATAGCTTACCGAAAATCGGCCAGGAAATTGGCGGAAAAGATCACACGACTGTCATTCACGCCCACGAAAAAATCATGGCTGCCATGACCACCAACGAAGATTTAAAAGCACATGTGGTCGAACTACGAAATATCCTGAAAAATCGTGGTTAATCCACTTGTGGACAACTGCCAGAAACAGAACTTTTTGTCCCTATCACTTATCCACAGGTGCATAACTTCATGATTTGCTGTTCCGCAAAGTTATCCACAGTTTGAACACGCCCTATTACTATTACTTTAAAAGCTTTATATTATATATATAAAACGACGTACAGGAGGCTCTTATGAAATTTACGATTACCCGATCCACATTCTTGAAAACCTTGAATGACGTTTCCCGGGCTATTTCAACCAAAACCACGATCCCGATTTTGACAGGGTTAAAAATCGTGCTCAATGATACAGGGCTAGTGCTGACCGGTAGTGATGCTGATATTTCGATTGAGTCAACCATTAACGCTGCTGATGAAAGTAACGATTTACAAATCGGCAGCACTGGTGAAATTGTATTACCAGCGCGCTTCTTCAGCGAAATCGTTAAACGGCTGCCAGAAAGCACCATGACAGTAGAAGTAAAGGACAATTTTCAAACGGTCATTACTTCAGGGGCTTCCGAGTTTACGATTCGTGGAGAAGATGCGAACAACTATCCGCGTCTACCGGAAATTACCGCAGATGAAGCCTTATCTGTTCCGGCTGACGTCTTGCGCCAACTGATTAACCAAACCGTTATCGCCGTGTCCACTCAGGAAAGTCGGCCAATTCTGACCGGGGTGCATTTAACGATTACCGGCGATCAACTCGTTGCCGTTGCGACCGATTCGCATCGGTTATCGCAACGTACCCTAACTTTGCCAGCAGCAAGCAATATCGATTACGACATCATCATTCCTGGTAAAAGTCTGACAGAACTAAGTCGCATGTTAGGTGACGATGTGACTAAAATCGAAATTCGCATTGCCGAGAACCAGGTATTATTTGTATTTGGCCAAACCGCCTTTTATTCGCGGTTACTTGAAGGCAATTATCCAGACACGAGTCGCCTTATTCCAACATCCAGCAATACGCAAGCCGAGTTCGATGCGCCGGCACTGCTAGCTTCCATTCAGCGGGCCAGCTTGCTGAGTCACGAAAGCAGCAATAACGTCGTGCGTTTAGTCCTCAACATTGGCGAGCAAAAAGCAACCATCTATGGTAATTCGCCAGATGTCGGGAATGTCGAAGAAGTCTTAAGCTTCAACAAGCTGACCGGTCAGGATCTGGAAATCTCCTTCAACCCTGATTACATGAAGGACGCGCTGCAAGGCTTTGGCCAAACAGCGATTGAAGTTGACTTTACGGCACCGCTGCGGCCATTCACCTTGGTTCCAACCGAAGATAAAGAGAAGTTTATTCAGTTGATTACGCCGGTGCGGACGTTCTAGGCAATAGAAAAACGCAAATACAGGGCCAATTAAAAAAGATTCTAGAGTGTGCAAAGCTCTGGAATCTTTTTTGATAGCTTTCAACGATATGCCGAGGATCGATGAAATTTAATATTTCCGCTTGCCAAAACGGTAATAGAGACTCGCAGCAAGGCAACCAATTAGCAAGCTGACAAGTATTAACGGTAAACTCAACCAATTACGGAAATCTGCCATGATGTTACCGTAGACATAGATAGTTACAGAAAAGGCCACAAACATTCCAAAAACTGATTTCATAGTGGGCGCCATAATTTCCTCCTTGTATAGACGGTTTCCACGTGGCAAGCAAAAATATAAAAGTTAATTGGCGACTTTATAATTATTGTATTTAATAAATAGTTTATTTACTGATTTTCCCTGCCAACCATGGAAATATCAAATAATTTAAAATAAAAATCGTAAAGCTGAACGACATTTTTACGATGATATTGTATAAAAGCGCTTGCAAATAGTCAATTTAGGCACCGCTATTTTTTGGATGTCGATGGAATTAACAAAACTTAGCTTGACGTCTAAAGACTGAGCTTAACTGTCTTTTGGCATAAAGCGAGACCTAATCCAGAGAATAGACAGTTATTCATAAGCAGAAACGGCTTTAGGCTAGGCTAAAAACGATAAAACTAAAAATTTGGCTGTTTTTGGCCTTTCTAAGTGTTTTTAGTCTAGGGGGGCGTCTTGGGCTTAAATTGCCTCAGAGCCGCTTAAATGCCCGTTTTGAATTGTTTTTTACTTGGTATAAGGGTATAATTAATTTGTGTTCGTTAGCGGCAAATCACGGTTTCTGGTGGTTTGCCGATACATTTCGGATTGGAGGGCGACGACGATGACAACCATCAAGATCACCACCGCATTTTTGACATTGGGCCAGTTTCTGAAAGAGGCAGGTTTGATTGATAGCGGCGGTGCGGCTAAGTGGTATTTGGGTGAGCACCCGGTAACCGTGAACGGGGCAGCTGAAGACCGTCGTGGCCGGAAGCTGTATCCGGATGATCAGATTAAAGTTGCCGATCAGACCTATGTGATCGTGAGCGCATGAAGCTGGATCATTTAACGTTAAAAAACTATCGCAATTACGCAACGGTTGATACGGCATTTTCACCTGAGATCAATGTTTTGATCGGTGAAAATGCGCAAGGCAAGACGAATCTGCTTGAAGCGATTTATGTATTGGCGTTAGCGCGCAGCCATCGGACCAACAATGATAAAGAGTTGATTCGCTTTGGTAGTGATTTTGCGCGCGTCTCCGGTCAGATCAGTCGCCAAAGTGGGACGCATCAGCTGGAATTGATTATTAGTCATCAAGGTAAGCGGGCGCGGATTGATCGGATCGAACAGTCAAAACTGTCGCAATACTTAGGGCATTTTAATGTCATTTTGTTTGCACCGGAAGATTTGGCGATTGTCAAAGGCAGTCCGGCTGGGCGACGGCGGTTTATCGACATGGAATTTGGCCAGATGAGTCCCAAGTATCTTTATAATCTGAGCCAATACAAAACGTTTCTAAAACAGCGAAACGCATACTTAAAACAGCTGAAATACCATCAAGCCAAGGATCTTGTGTATTTAGACGTTTTGACTGATTCGTTGGCGGCGTTTGGAGCCGAGCTGATCACGGCGCGGGCAAAATTGCTGCAGACCATGTCGGATTATGCTGCTGCCATTCAACAAGACATTACCAAGGGACGCGAAAAGTTGCAGTTTGCTTATCAGACTCAGGTTACTGCGGATCTTCGACAAGATAGTGAGCAGGTCTATGAAGCATTAGGTGCCTTGTTTGCAAAGCAGCAGTCGCGGGAAATCGAGCAAGGCACCAGTTTGGTCGGGCCGCATCGCGATGATGTTTTGTTTATTGTCAATGATAAGGATGTTGCTAATTTCGGCAGCCAAGGCCAGCAGCGCACCACGGCTTTGGCAGTTAAATTAGCCGAAATCGACTTAATGAAGGATCAGACAGGCGAATATCCGGTTTTGTTACTGGATGACGTTTTGTCTGAACTTGACGCTATTCGCCAGACACATTTATTGAAGGCCATTCAAGCCAAGGTTCAGACGTTTCTGACGACGACCAGTCTGGATGGCATTCAAAAGGAAATCATCACGGCGCCCGCTATTTTTCAGGTGCAGGATGGCGTTTTGACGAAGCAGGCGTGAGCAACTGTAAACGATACGAGGAGGATAACCAGTGACGGACAAGAAAGAATCGGCCGAAGAAAAGAAAGAAGAACTGGCAGCAGAATATGATGCTAGTCAAATTCAGGTGCTGTCAGGACTCGAAGCGGTTCGCAAGCGCCCAGGAATGTACATCGGCTCAACTAGCAGTCAAGGATTGCATCATTTAGTTTGGGAAATCATTGATAACGGGATTGACGAAGCGTTGGCTGGGTTTGCAACGCGAATTGAAGTTGAAGTCAACCCGGATAACAGTGTGACCGTTACCGATGACGGCCGTGGGATTCCAGTCGACATTCAGGCAAAAACCGGTCGTCCGGCGCTTGAGACGGTTTATACGGTTTTGCATGCCGGTGGTAAGTTTGGCGGTGGCGGCTATAAGGTCTCCGGCGGTTTGCATGGTGTCGGCGCTTCGGTTGTCAATGCGCTATCAACGAATCTGGACGTGACGGTTGTTCGCGGCGGCAAACGGTATTACATCGACTTTGTGCGTGGCAAGGTTAACACGCCGATGAAAGAACTTGGCCCGGCACCGGAGCATGAGCATGGCACCAAGGTTCATTTTCAGCCGGATCCGGATATTTTCACGGAAACCACAACGTTTGATGATAAAGTCCTGACAACGCGGATTCGTGAGTTGGCCTTTTTGAATAAGGGGCTTAAGCTGACGTTTACTGATAAGCGTGCGGCGACTCATGAAAAGCTGGTGTTTCATTATGAAGGCGGCTTGAAATCTTATGTTGATTTCCTGACGAAGAAGAAAGAAAACCTGCTGCAGGAACCGATTTATGTGGAAGGTCAGGATAAAGGCATTACGGTTGAAGTCGCGCTGCAGTATACGAATGACTATCACAGCACGCTGTTGACGTTTGCCAATAACATTCACACCTACGAAGGCGGTACCCACGAAACCGGGTTTAAAACGGCCCTGACGCGGGTGATTAATGATTATGCTCGGCGTTCCGGTGCGCTTAAAGACAGCGATGATCCGCTCAGTGGGGATGACGTTCGGGAAGGCTTAACCGCAGTTGTTTCGGTCAAGCATCCTGATCCGCAGTTTGAAGGCCAGACCAAGACCAAACTGGGGAACTCGGATGCCCGCACGGTGGTTGATCGTACCTTCTCCGATCACTTCAACAAATTTCTTATGGAACATCCGGCTGACGGCAAGCTCATTATTGACAAGGCCATGCTTGCCAGCAAAGCCCGCTTAGCTGCTAAACGGGCGCGTGAAGTAACGCGTAAGAAGAGCGGCTTGGAAATCTCCAATCTGCCAGGGAAGTTAGCTGACAACACCAGTAAAGATCCGGAAATTTCCGAATTGTTCATTGTCGAAGGGGATTCCGCTGGCGGCTCGGCTAAGTCGGGACGCAGCCGGTTGACCCAAGCGATTTTGCCAATTCGCGGTAAGATTCTGAATGTTGAAAAAGCCTCCATGGAACGTATTTTGGCCAATGAAGAAATCAGAACGTTATTCACGGCGATGGGCACCGGTTTTGGTCAGGACTTTGACATTAGCAAGGCCCGTTATCACAAGTTGATCATCATGACCGATGCCGATGTCGATGGCGCCCATATCCGGACGTTGTTGCTGACGCTGATTTATCGCTATATGCGGCCGGTGCTTGATGCTGGCTACGTGTATATCGCCCAGCCACCGTTGTATCGCCTGCGTCAAGGTAAAATGATGCGCTACATCGATTCCGATGAAGAGCTACAGGATATTCTGGGGCAACTGCCGCCTAGCCCAAAGCCGGATATTCAACGGTATAAAGGGCTTGGTGAAATGGACGCCAGCCAGCTTTGGGAAACCACCATGGATCCTGACACGCGCCGACTTTTACGGGTATCGCCAAAAGATGCTGAACAAGCAGATGGCATTTTTGAAATGCTGATGGGCGATCATGTTGAGCCGCGGCGGAAGTTTATCGAAGAAAATGCGGTCTTTGTTGATCCGAACAACATTGACGTATGATAGATCGCTTTTAGGATGCAGACAGGTAAAATGAGAACTTTTGAGAGGAGACTTTTCGCTTAATGGATGATCGCCAAGAAAGCCGGATTACGAATGTGAATCTCGGCGAAACAATGCGTAAATCATTCCTTGAATACGCGATGAGTGTCATTGTGGCGCGGGCATTGCCTGACGTACGTGATGGCCTCAAACCGGTTCAGCGCCGGATTCTGTATGGCATGAATGAACTCGGGGTCACACCGGAGAAGCCATACAAGAAGAGTGCGCGGATCGTCGGGGATGTCATGGGGAAGTACCATCCGCATGGTGACAGCTCGATTTATGAAGGGCTTGTGCGGATGGCGCAGGACTTTAGTTACCGGTATATGCTGGTTGACGGCCACGGGAACTTTGGCTCGGTTGACGGTGACGGTGCGGCGGCGATGCGTTACACCGAAGCCCGGATGAGTAAAATTGCCGTCGAAATGTTACGCGACATCAACAAAGACACGATTGATTTTCAGGATAATTACGATGGCACCGAAAAAGAACCGGTTGTTTTGCCAGCGCGCTTCCCGAATCTGCTGGTCAACGGTGCGACCGGGATTGCGGTTGGGATGACCACCAATATTCCGCCGCATAATCTGTCGGAAACGATTTCGGCCTTGCATGTGCTGATGGATCATCCTGATGCCACCACCGCCGACTTGATGCAGGCATTGCCGGGACCCGATTTTCCAACCGGTGGTGTTGTCATGGGCAAGTCCGGTATTCGCCACGCATACGAAACCGGTCGCGGAACGATTGTGTTGCGTGGTAAAGTCGACGTTCAAACTGAAAAGTCCGGGCGCGAACGGATTGTTATTACCGAAATTCCTTACATGGTCAACAAAGCCAAGATGGTGGAACGGATTGCTGATTTGGTCCATGAAAAGAAAATTGACGGCATTGTCACCTTGCGTGATGAATCCGATCGTGATGGGATGCGGATTGTCATTGATGTCCGCCGCGATGCCAGTGCTTCAGTTATTTTGAATAATCTCTACAAACTGACACCGCTGCAAACCGGTTTTTCCTTCAACATGGTGGCGATTGTCAATGGTGCGCCAAAGGTATTGAGCCTGAAACAGATCCTGCAATATTATCTGGATCACCAGGAAAATGTCATTCGGCGGCGGACGCAATATGACCTGAAGAAGGCCAAGGCACGGGAACATATTCTCGAAGGCTTGCGAATTGCGCTTGATCATATTGATGAAATCATTACGATTATTCGCAGTTCCGAAACCGGCGACAAAGCAAAAGTCATCTTAATGGACAAGTTCAATCTGTCCGATAAGCAAAGTCAGGCCATCCTGGACATGCGGCTGGTGCGGTTGACTGGTCTGGAACGCGACAAGGTTGAAAGCGAGTATAAAGATGTGGAGGCAGCCATTGCCGACTACACCGATATTCTGGCTAAACCGGAACGTGTTCACCAGATTATTTATGATGAACTGCTTGATATTCAAAAGAAATTCGGTGACAAGCGCCGGACTGAACTGCTGGTCGGTGAAGTGCTGAGTCTTGAAGATGAAGATCTGATTGAGCAAGAAGATGTCGTGATTACCTTGAGTCATAACGGTTACGTTAAGCGCTTGGCAACCAGTGAATTCAAGACGCAAAATCGCGGTGGTCGTGGTATTCAAGGGATGAACGTGCATGACGATGATTTCGTCGAACACCTGATCTCCACTTCAACCCATGATGTTTTGCTCTTCTTCACCAACAAAGGCAAAGTTTACCGCAGCAAGGGTTATGAGATTCCAGAATACAGCCGGACGGCAAAAGGAATCCCGATCATTAACCTGCTAGGTGTTGGTGCGGGCGAGAAGATTCAGACAGTCATTAACGTTCACGAAGGCGACAATGATGACCGCTATTTATTCTTCGTCACCCAAAACGGTGTGGTTAAACGGACACCGGTCAAGGAATTTGCCAATATCCGCAGCAACGGTCTGATTGCGCTCAACTTGAAGGATCAAGACGAACTGAACAATGTCATTTTGACGTCTGGACAGGATAACATCTTGATCGGCACGCACTTGGGTTACAGTGTGGCCTTTAAGGAACAGGATGTTCGGTCAATGGGTCGGACAGCCACCGGGGTTCGCGGCATTCGCCTTCGTGATCACGATTACGTGGTTGGCTCCGATATCCTTAAGCCGGATTCCGAAGTCTTTGTTATTTCCGAAAAAGGCTACGGTAAGCGCACCGCTGCCAAGGAATATCCAATTAAGGGTCGCGGCGGTAAAGGTATCAAGACCGCGAATATTACTGAGAAGAATGGTCCGCTGGCAGGGGTCACAACAGTTGACGGCACCGAAGATATTCTGGTAATGACGGACTCTGGGGTCATGATTCGCTTCAATATCCAAAATGTTTCGCAAACTGGTCGGGCAACACTAGGCGTTCGGTTGATTCGGGTCGACGATGATGCCAAGGTTGCAACCATGGCTAAGGTCGAACCGGAAAGCGACGATCCAGACGACAGCAGCAAACCGGATCAGCCAACCGATCCGCAAGCCGGACCAACTGATGAACATGCGCAACCGGCTGACGGGCAGTATGCAGGCAATGCCGATGAACAGGTTAACAAACTGTTAGATCGTGCGGAGACTGATAAACCTGCACCTGACGATGGCGATGAAGCCTAACTGAACCAAGATGCGTTGAAGCGTCAATGAAAATACCGTTCGAATGGGTAGTTTGCCAGTTCGAACGGTATTTTTGTGCCTCGTTTTTCACGCGGCTCGTAGCTTGCTCCCCAAAATTTTTGATCGCTAATCCATTTACGTTAAACATCATAGTTTTGACATAATGTATAGCAGACAGTGAAAAATAGAGCGATGAGATTTGAGGGGAAGAGTTATCATGTTAAACAATGTGAGTTTAACCGGCCGTCTGACGAAGGAACCAGAAGTGTTTAAAACTGCTGCTGATTTGGAACCAGTGCGCTTTACGTTGGTAGTGTGAGCAATTTTAGTTGAAAAGCACAAAATAAATATAATGATTTTTAGTTATTTTTTCTTTTAACCATATGATAAAACACCGCTGCAGCGATTCCACCTATCATAAGGCTAACAACGAGCGCAACAGGGTTTAACCAGTTGTTTGGACTGACGAAGATGTTACCATATAAATAGATCAGGATTGAAAATAAAATAAATATACCAATAACGGAATTTTTGTTTTTTGCATTTTTCATAGTGTTTAATCTCCCTTATTAGACTGTAATATGTATTATACAGATTTTTTTGGAAAGAAAAGCGTTTATAATATTTTATTAAGATATTAGATTAATACATAGTGGATGGTGAAAAACTATAAAAGTACTTTCATGATAGGCTTTGACAATAGTTAAGTGTATAATAAGTGTAAGCCTTATTTGCCCGAAATGCCTATGCTTTGGGATTTACCCTTGCACTTATCGCTGACCTATCGGAGGAATTGATCATGGTTTATCGTCAAAAAGCAACGCAACTATCACTTGAATCCTTTGGAAGCGCTCTGGGAACACCGCTCAGCCCGGACAACGAGTGGGTTCAATATGCAGAATTGATCCCATGGGCCAAACTTGAAGAGGCATACCAATTACAGTTCCCTTCAAAAACCGGCCGAGCAGCGAAGCCATTTCGATTGCTTTATGGCGCAACGTTGATCCAGTTGAAGAAAGGCCTGACCGACCGCCAAGTTGTCGACGATATCCGTGATACACCAGCCTATCAGTACTTCATCGGATTACCCGAATATCGCGCTAAGAAGCCATTTGAACACACAACGTTGGTGCACTTTCGCCAACGGCTTTCAGCCATCTCAGATTTGATCCGCAACATTACTAATGACTTCACGCGCGAGCGGTTGGAGGCCGATCTACCTGAGGGGACACATGTTTTGATTAGTGATGCGACTGCCGTTCCGGTCAAGATCAAGTATCCCCAAGATACAACGCTGCTTAACCAGAGTCGTTTGAATCTCGAACAAATGGTCACAGATCTGGCCCACGGGTTAGGTGTGGAAATTCCGCGGACGTACAGACGTGAAGCAAAAGGTAAGTGGACCGCTTTTTCGAGGAAACCGCGGCGTCAAAACAAGGAACGCCGCAAACAGCTTCAGGCTCAGCTACAATACATCCGAAGAGATCTGCGATATGTGGCGGAACTGCTTGCGCAAGGCGGTCAGCTCACTGATTGGCAAGCACAGCGTCTGGAAGTGATTAAACAAGTCTATGAGCAGCAGCTCTTCATGTTTGAGAACCACACTCACCATGTCGAGAATCGCATCGTTAGCCTTCAACAGCCGTATATCCGGCCAATCGTGCGAGGTAAGGCAAAGCAGTCCGTTGAGTTTGGCGCCAAGATTGACTGTTCCATGTTGGATGGCGTGATTGATGTAGAGCGTTTCGACTTCAATTCATTTAACGAAAGCACTGATCTTGAAGTAACGCTTGACCATGCTTTTGACCTAGTGGGTGAATATCCGGATGAGGTGCTGGTCGATACTCTCTATCGCACGCGAGATAACATCAATCTGTGTAAGAAGCTAGGCATTAAACTTAATGGGCCAAAGCTGGGTCGAAAGCCCAAACATGTGGATCCGAAACAGCGCAAAGCCGATGTCAGTGCGGAAAACCGTCGCGGTGCCATTGAGCGCAAGTTTGCCTTCTTGAAAGGTTCACTTGGGCTTGACTTAGTGAACACCAGAACGGCTGAGTCCTTGGTGGTAACGGTGGATAGCGCGATTGCATTGGCAAATATCGACCTCCTCCTTAAGCTTTTTTCTGTACCAATTTCTATTGTGGTCGAACAGGGTGGCCTGCATTATCAAATCAACTATAAAGTGACTGAAATTCGGCCAGAAACCGCAGCCTAAATCACCAGGCACTACATAGGAAAACTAGTTTTCTAAAAAATAAAGAAATGGAGCGAATATGATGACGACAACTCTTAGTTTGTACGATGCCTTAGGTGAGGATCAACTCCAAGGTATCAATGGTGGCCGTGGTAAATGCTCAGCGAACGAAGCTAATAAAGCAATGGGAAATGCTTTTGTTGGCGGGTTCGTTGGTGGACTTCCCGGTGGATTCCTCACCGCTCTGGGCGCAGGTGGAGCAGGTGGTTTAGCTACGGGAGCGGGTTACTGGGCGACATGCTGGTGGTAAGGTAGTAGACCTGCCGGATGCGAAAAAGCTGACACGTATTTGTGTCAGCTTTTTTAGAAGAATGATTAAAAAATTCAAAAGGAGTGAAACTCAAATGAAAAAAATCATTAAACTTGCAATAGCTGGATTTATCGGAATAATAACCTTTACTCTAGTGGATGGTGAAAAACTATAAAAGTACTTTCATGATAGGCTTTGACAATAGTTAAGTGTATAATAAGTGTAAGCCTTATTTGCCCGAAATGCCTATGCTTTGGGATTTACCCTTGCACTTATCGCTGACCTATCGGAGGAATTGATCATGGTTTATCGTCAAAAAGCAACGCAACTATCACTTGAATCCTTTGGAAGCGCTCTGGGAACACCGCTCAGCCCGGACAACGAGTGGGTTCAATATGCAGAATTGATCCCATGGGCCAAACTTGAAGAGGCATACCAATTACAGTTCCCTTCAAAAACCGGCCGAGCAGCGAAGCCATTTCGATTGCTTTATGGCGCAACGTTGATCCAGTTGAAGAAAGGCCTGACCGACCGCCAAGTTGTCGACGATATCCGTGATACACCAGCCTATCAGTACTTCATCGGATTACCCGAATATCGCGCTAAGAAGCCATTTGAACACACAACGTTGGTGCACTTTCGCCAACGGCTTTCAGCCATCTCAGATTTGATCCGCAACATTACTAATGACTTCACGCGCGAGCGGTTGGAGGCCGATCTACCTGAGGGGACACATGTTTTGATTAGTGATGCGACTGCCGTTCCGGTCAAGATCAAGTATCCCCAAGATACAACGCTGCTTAACCAGAGTCGTTTGAATCTCGAACAAATGGTCACAGATCTGGCCCACGGGTTAGGTGTGGAAATTCCGCGGACGTACAGACGTGAAGCAAAAGGTAAGTGGACCGCTTTTTCGAGGAAACCGCGGCGTCAAAACAAGGAACGCCGCAAACAGCTTCAGGCTCAGCTACAATACATCCGAAGAGATCTGCGATATGTGGCGGAACTGCTTGCGCAAGGCGGTCAGCTCACTGATTGGCAAGCACAGCGTCTGGAAGTGATTAAACAAGTCTATGAGCAGCAGCTCTTCATGTTTGAGAACCACACTCACCATGTCGAGAATCGCATCGTTAGCCTTCAACAGCCGTATATCCGGCCAATCGTGCGAGGTAAGGCAAAGCAGTCCGTTGAGTTTGGCGCCAAGATTGACTGTTCCATGTTGGATGGCGTGATTGATGTAGAGCGTTTCGACTTCAATTCATTTAACGAAAGCACTGATCTTGAAGTAACGCTTGACCATGCTTTTGACCTAGTGGGTGAATATCCGGATGAGGTGCTGGTCGATACTCTCTATCGCACGCGAGATAACATCAATCTGTGTAAGAAGCTAGGCATTAAACTTAATGGGCCAAAGCTGGGTCGAAAGCCCAAACATGTGGATCCGAAACAGCGCAAAGCCGATGTCAGTGCGGAAAACCGTCGCGGTGCCATTGAGCGCAAGTTTGCCTTCTTGAAAGGTTCACTTGGGCTTGACTTAGTGAACACCAGAACGGCTGAGTCCTTGGTGGTAACGGTGGATAGCGCGATTGCATTGGCAAATATCGACCTCCTCCTTAAGCTTTTTTCTGTACCAATTTCTATTGTGGTCGAACAGGGTGGCCTGCATTATCAAATCAACTATAAAGTGACTGAAATTCGGCCAGAAACCGCAGCCTAAATCACCAGGCACTACTCTACTGTTGAATCCTATAAGGGTATCTGCACACGAAGATGCCGACATACCCCAGGTAACAGAAAAAGAATATTTAAACAATATAAATGGTGTGAAGCAGATTGACTCTGATCAGTACTTGGAATTAGTCAATAGTGGGGATGCTTCTTCTGATTTTGTCGTTTATTTTGGTTTTAAGGAGTGCCCATACTGTCGAGCAGTTTCTCGTACGCTGAAGCAGTTTATAAGTGAGGCTAAGCACCCAATATACTATATGAATATGGACGAGAGTTTCACGGAGACGACAGCTGATGACTATAAACAAATTCTGGAATCACTCAGTCCGTTTAAGTTTCATGGAACACCAACTTTCGCTTATTTCCATAATAACAAGATACGTAATATGTTAGTTGGATATCCAATTACACTTCAGCAATTCACGCAAACAGAAGTAAGCGTTCTGAATAAGCAACAATAATTATGCTGGGTGGTATGAAAGGCTCACTGGAAATATAGATTTTGACATTGACTTTTGTTTTCTTGATTATTTAGGTTCTCAGTTGGTCTCAAGATCTGTGCTAAGGTTATTGCTTAATTCTTTAGAACCGTTTCAAAACTACGTGGGTTGCATCAGCATGTAAATTAGTATGGTCAATCATGCGACTGAATTGATCTAACGTATAAGCGGGCATCGTAATCCCTCCAAAAATTGAATTCGCTTACATCCAGCATAGCACTTTTTGCGTAATGTATAGCAGACAGTGAAAAATAGCACGATGAGATTTGAGGGGGAGAGTTATCATGTTAAACAATGTGAGTTTAACCGGCCGTCTGACGAAGGAACCAGAAGTGTTTAAAACTGCTGCTGATTTGGAACTAGTACGCTTTACGTTAGCGGTGGATCGGGTTTTTAAAAGTAAAACCGGACAACGGGAAACCGATTTTATTGAGTGCGTGATCTTTGGCAAACGCGCACTGACATTTGCCAGCTCGACAACAAAAGGCTCGTTGATCGGGATTGCCGGCCGAATCAGCAATAATCATTTCGAGAATAAACAAGGCGAACAGCAGTGGCGGACTTCGGTAGTCGTCGATAATTTTGCCTGGCTGGAGTCGCGTGCCATGACCGAGAGTCGGCGTAGTGGTTCCATGCAAGCGACCGGAACTGACGGTATGCCACCGGGGGCACCAGCTGAACCGGCAGAAATTGCTACGGATGATTTACCGTTTTAGCAGTAGTAATCCCCGGAGATTTATGCTACAATTTTAATTCGTGAGTATCCGGCTATTTTTGTAGCCTTATTACTCCTTGCTCCGGCAAACGATCGGGGCCTAAAGTCCACAAGGAGGTGAATCGTCATGGCTGAAACCAAATATGAAGTCACTTACATCATTCGTCCGGATCTGGATGAAGCTGCAAAGACCGAATTGGTTGAACGTTTTGACAATATTTTGAAGGAAAATGGTGCCAGCATCATTGATTCCAAGGATTGGCAAAAGCGTAAGCTCGCATATGAGATCAACAAGTACAACGAAGGTCTCTATCATATCGTGAACTTGTCTGCAGAAGATGACAAAGCGATCAATGAATTTGATCGTCTTGCCAAGATCAACAATGATATTCTGCGTCACATGATCGTGAAGCGGGAAGACTAATTGTAACTTTTTGAAAGGGGCGCTACGGCATGCTTAACAGTGTTGCATTGACAGGTCGTTTAACCAGAGATGTTGACTTGCGCTATACGCAAAGTGGGACAGCTGTCGGTTCATTCACTTTGGCCGTTGATCGCCAGTTCCGCAGTGCAAACGGCGAACGAGAAACCGACTTCATCAATTGTGTGATCTGGCGTAAGTCAGCGGAGAATTTCGCTAACTTTACCAAGAAGGGATCATTGGTTGGTGTTGAAGGTCACATTCAAACACGTACTTACGATAATGCGCAAGGACAGAAAGTTTATGTGACCGAAGTTGTCGTTGAAAACTTTGCGTTACTGGAATCACGGGCAACCACCCAACAGCGGCCATCTGAACCTGCTAATCCAGCAGGTCAGGGAAATCAGAACTATGGCGGGGGACAGCAGTTTGGTAACAACCAGCCGCAAAATCCGCCTAGCTTTGGCTCTCAAGGCGCCCCAAGTAATGCACCATCATCGAATCCGGGACAAAGCCCGGCAGCAGGTCAGAACCAAGGTAACAATGGTAATGCTGCTAATCCTGATCCATTTGCCAATAACGGCAAACCGATCGACATTTCCGATGATGATCTGCCATTCTAACGTGTGACTTTTGGTCATACTATCTAGGGTAAGGGATGCATGTTAACCCCTTTACTCGCTTGGAATCTTTGATAGAGAAGGAGGAATTCTCATGGCACAACAACGCCGTGGTGGCCGTCGTCGTCGTAAAGTCGACTTCATCGCCGCAAACCACATCGAATACATCGATTATAAAGACACGAATTTGTTGGATCGGTTCATCTCAGAACGAGGCAAGATTTTGCCACGTCGGGTAACCGGCACCAGCGCTAAGAACCAACGTAAGCTGACGATCGCAATCAAGCGAGCGCGGATTATGGGTCTTCTGCCATTTGTTTCAGAAGACTAATCAAGTATTTAAAAAGGATGTTCCCGCTAAAAAGCAGGAGCATCCTTTTTTTGGTGAGCGCGAGCCGGCGCGGGTAGGGATCGGAGTGTAAGCGGCCTTGAGCGTGATGGCCGGGCTTTGGCCATTGCGCTCAAGGTCCTTACACGCAGATCCCTGCGCCGGGGAGCGCGTTATGGGCGTAAATCAGAACATAGGTGGCCTTGAGCGTGATGGCCGGGGTTTTTGACCATTGCGCCCAAGGTCCTTACACGCAGATCCCTGCGCTGGCGAACGCGTTATGGAAAAATTTAAATTATTTTAACTGGGCTAACATTGCCTGATTGAATTCCGGCAAGTCATCCGGTGTCCGGCTGGTGACCAAATTGTGGTCCACAACAACCGGTTCATTTTTGACAATCGCACCTGCGTAGTACAAGTCTGGACGGACCGTGGTGTAGGCTGTCATCGTCCGCCCCTTGGTTAAACCAGTCTGAATGAAGAATTGTGGGCCGTGGCAGATGGCGAAAACCGGTTTGTCATCTAACAGGAATGCTTTGACAAAGTTAACGAACCGGTCGTCGGCACGGAGCTCATCTGGTGAGAACCCGCCTGGTAGCAGCAAACCATCAAAGTCTTCAGGTTTAACATCGGTAATCGTTGTGTCAATGGTTGCCGTTGCACCATGCTTACCGGTAATTTGTTTGCCTGCTTGTGTTTCAATCAAGGTCACATCATGCCCCTGATCTTTCAAAGCCTTAACTGGTGAAGTCAGTTCTGCATCTTCAAAGTTATCGGTAACGAGTACAGCAATTTTTGCCATCGAAATAGCTCCTTTCAAGATATATTACTAATTTAGTTTAACGGATTGAAGGAATTCATGCAAAATATAGAAATATTAATGAACATCGAACGTCTGGCAGAACGAGATGCTTGTTATAGCGAACATGCGTTATTTTGGAAAGACGTTAAGAACAAACGATAGCTAATATATCAGTATTCGGTAGCGCTTCAATTGAATATAAAATCACAAGCTTATCGTTATATAAAAATTTGATTTGGTTCTACAATGACGGTGATCAGGAGGACAAAATGCCATGATATTAGGATTTTGATTATCAGAGGTGATCAAAATGGGGCTCACATTAGCGACGGTTCCACTAGCAGTTACGAATTTATCGCGGATGCAGTTTGCGGTGACCGCCATCACGCATTTTCTGTTTGTCACAACGACTGTCGGCATGTTGCTGACAACCATGATTTTTGAATTTTTATATGCTTATGGCCGTGGGGATACGGAAAAATTCGGTCGGTTGACGCTGTTCTTTAGCCGAATCTTCTTCTTTAGTTTCGGTACTGGCGTTGTGACCGGGTTGATTATGGAATTTCAGTTTGGGATGAATTGGTCGGCATTCACACGGTTGATGGGCGATGTCGCTGGGGTACCGTTGGCGATTGAAAGTATGATTTCGTTCTTCATCGAATCAACCATCATTGGCTTATGGCGGTTTACTTGGGGTAAATTGCCAAAGCGCGCCCATGCTTGGTTAGGGGTTGGCATGTTAGGGGCATCGCTGTTTTCAGTGGTTTGGATTATTGCAATTAATGCCTTCATGCAGAATCCCTATGGCTTTCACTTGGAAAATGGCCGCGCGCGGTTGAATAGTTTGATTACGTTGCTACAGAATCCGCAGTACCAGCCGGAATTTTTGCATGTTTTATTTGCCATTCTGATCACCGGCGGCTTTGTCACAGCAGGCGTTTCTGCTTGGCAGATTCTGCATAAACGGGATACAGCGGCGTTTAAAATTGCCGTGCAGATCGGGTTGCTCATCGCGTTGCCAGCTGCCTTTTTACAACCGGCTCAAGGCGATGATCAAGGAGCCGCCACGGCAGCGCTGCAACCCATGAAGTTTACGGCGATTGAAGGGCGCTACAACACGGAAGGCAGCGCCACAACCGGAGCGCCATGGGCAATGGCAGCTTTGATCAATGAAAAGGATCGGACGGTTAAGGCAGTTTCTATTCCGAATTTAGGCACTTATTTTGGGAAGAATACTTTTACCGGAGCTATGCCTGGGATGAACGTGGTTGCTAAGATGTACCACGCGAAGTTCGATAAGACAGTTGCTAAATCCTACGACGGGCAGATGAATTATTATCCGCCAGTTACCTTGCTGTTTTGGACGATGCATCTCATGGTTTATGCGGGCTATTTCTTCACGATGTTTGCTCTTTTTGCCACGGTTATGTTGCATCGGCGCAAGTCTAGCATTGAAGCTCACCCTAAGACGTTGCGTGCTTTGGGGTGGACATTATGGCTTCCGTACCTGACGTTTACTTCTGGCTGGATTGTGGCTGAAGTTGGCCGTTATCCGTTCGTGGTTTATGGTTTGTTGACGCAATACGATGCGGTTTCACCAAGTCTCACGGTTACTGAAGCGGCAACGAGTCTAGCCATGTTTTTCGTTGCGGATGTGTTCCTGGTTAGCACCATGATTTATATTTCGCATCGTACGGTAACGCGCGGACTGCCGGAGATTGACGGTAATTATCTGGAAGAACACCAAATTCCGGATCCATTTGCCAAGGAGGCGTTCAGTCATGCCTAGTCTTTCGAATTTACAAGTCATTTTTCTTGGGATTATTGCCACTGAGCTGATGTTGTTCTTTGTACTTGATGGCGCTGACTTCGGGGCCGGAATGGCGACCTTCTTTGTGGGCGATGATTTAGCAAAGCGTCAACAAATCATGAAGGTAACCGGTCCGGTCTGGGGTGGTAACGAAACTTGGGCAGTCACTGCCTTTGCCGTGATGTTTGCGGCGTATCCGGGCTGGTATTCGGCATTAACATCCGGCTATTACCCGCTCATCTTCCTCATGTTGTTCTTTTTAATCTTTCGTGGGGTGGCGTTTGATTATCGCAATCAATGGCACAGTCGCCACTACAATCAGTTTTGGGACTGGGCACTGTTTGTTGGCAGTTTGATGCCGCCGTTTTTACTCGGGATCGTGTTTAGCTCGACAGTCAGCGGCGTACCGATTCGTAATGGCTTCGTCTATGCCGGGATGGGCGATATTCTGACCCCGTTCAGCCTATTGGGCGGTATTTTAGCCGTCTTGTTAAGCTTGAATGTCGGTTTGACCCGCGTGATTAAAAAAGTCAAAAAAGACGTTGCGGTTCAGTTGACGGTGGCCTTGAAACGCACGACCTGGGCACTTTATCTGGCGGTTGGTGGGTTTGTGGTCTTGTTGCCATTTAACACCCGTTTTTTCACCAATCGGCCGGTTATCGTCTCACTCCTGTTGCTATTACTAGTTGCGTTTCTTGGTGTTGAAACCTGGGCCATCTTCCGCCAGCGACAACGGCTTGCGTTTTGGTTAAGCGTTGGAACGATGGCCAGCTTTATTTACACGATTTTCCTTGGTGTCTTTCCAACCTTAATCGTTGGCCGCACACCGGGGACTTCGGTAACAGCCTTAAGCGCCACCAGCGGCCCGGTTTCGTTGCTGTGGACGGCATGGTTATTCGGTTTCACCATCATCTTAATGGTCGGACTACAAGCGACGGCCTATCATTTGATCAACAAATATTATCATGAACCGGCATCGCCAATGGTTTAAGCGAGATAATACCGCGTTCACGGCAAGGAGGCGCGAGGGATGAAGAAAATTTGGATCAACGTATTTTGGGGTCTGTTGGTGGTCAGTTTTTGGCTGTATCAAGTCTTCTGGCCGTTATTCTGGAACCCGATTAGTAAGTTTTATGGCATGGTCGTTTTATACAGCATCGCAGTTGTTGCATTAGGATTGGCGATTCGCGCAACGCTGAAAGGCTATGGACGACAAAAAGTTTGAATGAGAATATTATCGACGTCAGCAAAAAAGGTCGCTAACTAAATAGCGGCCTTTTTGATAGCGTCACACAGCGATATGTTAGCCGAGTTGATAGTCCTTAACCTGACGATGCAAGTCTTTAAATTGCTGGCGGTAATGCCAAGCGACAATAAGGATAAGCGAGGTGAACAGCAGCAATGTAATATTGCTTCGCTCAATGCCGAATGTGCCACCGGTTAGCCACTGAGTAGAGGTGGTTGGTACTGACCTGAAGAAAAGGTTTGTTTCAGAAAAGCCTAATACCGATGTGCCAAAGAGGATGCCTGCAGAGATGTGCCAAGTTGCATGAATAGCACTGCAAAGCCAAACCTTTCCGGAAAGGAGCGGGATTTCAGACATCAAAATACTAAACAGGAAAAGATTCAAATCGGCGTGCCAATCAGGTTCAAAGTTTACGGAATCAAATAAGACAACAAAAGAACCTTTATCCTTTACGGAACGAATTGATAAAGGTTCTTCTTTCAAGAAAGATGAAAGGGTGTAGTACCTTGGAAAATTTGATGAGGATTTCCCATTATTTGTACTCGTTTACCCCTTGTAGCAACTTGCTCAGGGAAATAGTTCGTCCCGTACAATAAATCTACCCCATTCTGCTTGTTTTTGGTGAAAGTTTATTTAAACGTCGCGAATTCGGCGATAATCGTTAAAATTTCGCCCGGAATGACGTTTAATGGCCGTTTCACGACGTTTATCTGTTAGCTATTGACAAAAGCTGATAACCATTCGTATCATTTGGCAAGCGTATTTGATGCCAAGCGTGGGCGCTGATAGATGCTTGCAGTTGTTGCGGTGAAACATCTGCCGGTACCCTCCAAATACGAACCAAGCCCATCAACCGATTGGAATATTGACGTCCGCTAGATAGCCGAATCCATACATGATAACTACCTGGAAGCAGAGCAGAACAAGCGCGGAAAGTACCAGACTGAGACGTTGCCAAACATGAGTGGTTGGGAAAAGCTGTCGAATGAGGATCAATATTATGACGTCATTCTTGTTCCGAAGAGTACAAATATAATTATTATAATAATTTTGGATATTTTTCAGAAAATATTCATTTGTGACAGAGGTTGAATGTGTATAAGAAGATTCGGCAATTGTAATAGGATGTCAGTTGCAATGATAGCTCTTGTTTGCTATCAATTGCCAATGTAAAAAAACAGCGATAATCCCTGTAACGACAAGGATAGAAAAATCTTCAGAGGCCTTGTCTTGATATTAATTCTTTTTTTAACTATTTTGAATGGTAGATTTATTTAATGACTGAATAGTTTTTTGAAATTAATGAAATAGACAAAGGAGCGCTAATTTGTGAAACATCAAGAAAGTTCCCTTATCAGAAGAAGCTTTTATATGCTCGTATTATATTTGTTGAGTCCATCGCCCCTACTTTTTTTGCTGATCATGCCTTACACAAATAATGTAGTATCATCGCTTTCGCTGGCATTTGCGTGTGTTACGTCGAGTGTCGTAGTAATATATATGGCCTATAAATTATTTCATAAATACACCAATCAAAAAATTATTCAGCGTGTTAAACTGAGAGATATTTTTTACGTGATTGGTGGCTATCTGACCATTTTAATTAGCAATGAAATCCTGTCAACCTTGAATTATACGATTTATCAGCGTGTACAAACGTCAAATAATCAGGTCATTGAATCATCTCTGTTAAGTCACAACCAACTTATGGTTATTCTTCTTGCTATTAACGTGATTGTATTGGGACCAATCACGGAAGAATTGGTTTTCCGAGGAATCTTAATGCATTTATTCTTTAAGCAAAATCAGTTATTTTTTAAAGTGCTATTGAGTGCTCTCATATTTGCTTCTGCACATGGTGGAGATACGATTTTTGGATTCTTGATATATGTTGTTAATGGAGCAGTGTTTGCAGTTGTCTACTTAAAAACTGGGAAAATACAAGACACGATCGCCCTTCATTTTGTTAATAATATTGTTGCGGTATCGACTATATTATTTCTGTAATTGGTAACTGGCTATTTTTAAATATGGGGTTAGGATGGTCGCTTAAGTCAATACATACCAATATCTGCAAAGCGATTCATATGTCTCGAAATCTTAAAATTTTAGACTTTGAAAGATCGCTGAGATTCATATCTTTCATGGCGTAAAGGTCAAGTGAGTGAAATTCGAGTAAAAAAAGAACAAATTCATTCGTGCCAGAATACCAATTGCAAGACAAGCACGACAGCAGTAAGAGGCATTCGTCCTTATTGTCACTCCTAGTACGACCAATTATCCTAGTAAGAATTGTCAATACCAGACTTCTTACTGGATCGATAAATTCTTTGAAAAGCGAGATGGCCTACATACACGTAAATAAGGGACTGAACACAGAGCAGTAAGAAAGTGTTTATTGAAACGCTGTGCTGGTTGATTAATTGCTTTGAGAGATCGATCCCAAGGGTAATCGGCAACATTCTTCCAGAAATCTGAACAAACTCAGGTAATTGCGTTAATGGGAAAATTGAACCTGTTAAAAATAATAGGAGATACGAAATAACCGACTGAAAAGAGGCGGTTTTTGTATACTTCAGTGTTAAAGCGGCGAGCAGTAAGGAGAAGCCAAAAATTCCAATGCAAGTAATGAAAAAGATCGGTAGTAGTCCGATGTGAAATCCTATGTTCAAGTGAAATATCAAGGCAATAAATGCAAGAACGATGAAAACTTTAATGAAATTAATGATGATCCAAACAGTTGTTTTTACAGTGAGAACTAATTCGAGTCCGGCTGGTCTTAGCAAGAGCTGGTCTAATGTGCCCATTTGTTTTCTAAAGAAATACTTTCAGAGGCTTCACCGATAATCGAACTAATTAGTGCCTGGTGATTTAGGCTGCGGTTTCTGGCCGAATTTCAGTCACTTTATAGTTGATTTGATAATGCAGGCCACCCTGTTCGACCACAATAGAAATTGGTACAGAAAAAAGCTTAAGGAGGAGGTCGATATTTGCCAATGCAATCGCGCTATCCACCGTTACCACCAAGGACTCAGCCGTTCTGGTGTTCACTAAGTCAAGCCCAAGTGAACCTTTCAAGAAGGCAAACTTGCGCTCAATGGCACCGCGACGGTTTTCCGCACTGACATCGGCTTTGCGCTGTTTCGGATCCACATGTTTGGGCTTTCGACCCAGCTTTGGCCCATTAAGTTTAATGCCTAGCTTCTTACACAGATTGATGTTATCTCGCGTGCGATAGAGAGTATCGACCAGCACCTCATCCGGATATTCACCCACTAGGTCAAAAGCATGGTCAAGCGTTACTTCAAGATCAGTGCTTTCGTTAAATGAATTGAAGTCGAAACGCTCTACATCAATCACGCCATCCAACATGGAACAGTCAATCTTGGCGCCAAACTCAACGGACTGCTTTGCCTTACCTCGCACGATTGGCCGGATATACGGCTGTTGAAGGCTAACGATGCGATTCTCGACATGGTGAGTGTGGTTCTCAAACATGAAGAGCTGCTGCTCATAGACTTGTTTAATCACTTCCAGACGCTGTGCTTGCCAATCAGTGAGCTGACCGCCTTGCGCAAGCAGTTCCGCCACATATCGCAGATCTCTTCGGATGTATTGTAGCTGAGCCTGAAGCTGTTTGCGGCGTTCCTTGTTTTGACGCCGCGGTTTCCTCGAAAAAGCGGTCCACTTACCTTTTGCTTCACGTCTGTACGTCCGCGGAATTTCCACACCTAACCCGTGGGCCAGATCTGTGACCATTTGTTCGAGATTCAAACGACTCTGGTTAAGCAGCGTTGTATCTTGGGGATACTTGATCTTGACCGGAACGGCAGTCGCATCACTAATCAAAACATGTGTCCCCTCAGGTAGATCGGCCTCCAACCGCTCGCGCGTGAAGTCATTAGTAATGTTGCGGATCAAATCTGAGATGGCTGAAAGCCGTTGGCGAAAGTGCACCAACGTTGTGTGTTCAAATGGCTTCTTAGCGCGATATTCGGGTAATCCGATGAAGTACTGATAGGCTGGTGTATCACGGATATCGTCGACAACTTGGCGGTCGGTCAGGCCTTTCTTCAACTGGATCAACGTTGCGCCATAAAGCAATCGAAATGGCTTCGCTGCTCGGCCGGTTTTTGAAGGGAACTGTAATTGGTATGCCTCTTCAAGTTTGGCCCATGGGATCAATTCTGCATATTGAACCCACTCGTTGTCCGGGCTGAGCGGTGTTCCCAGAGCGCTTCCAAAGGATTCAAGTGATAGTTGCGTTGCTTTTTGACGATAAACCATGATCAATTCCTCCGATAGGTCAGCGATAAGTGCAAGGGTAAATCCCAAAGCATAGGCATTTCGGGCAAATAAGGCTTACACTTATTATACACTTAACTATTGTCAAAGCCTATCATGAAAGTACTTTTATAGTTTTTCACCATCCACTAATTAGGTACCAATATGCATACCCGATATAAAAAGCCGAATTTCCAGCATCAATATTAAGAAAAGTAAAGACTACGAAGATGATTATGGTGACGACCATACTGGTAATTTGATCCGGGAAATAAGTTCTAACTTCTGCCAGATATCGAGAAAATTCGGCTTTAAATAAATGTATGATCAAGTCTTTCACCTCTCATTCTCGATCAAAAGACTAAACGTAAAAGTTCATCAAGAGATGGATAACGATTTTGCACCGCATGAATGGTAATCCCATGCTCAAGAAGCTTTTTAAGGAATTCTTGTTGATCTTTCAATGTTTTGAAAGTTGTCGTCACACGCTTGCCGTCGTCGCTTGAGTTGACGGTTATTGCATTATTGGCTTTGAAAGAAAAATGGGATGAAACCACAACGAAACCAAAAGAAGAAAAGGTTTTTTGGAATTCTTCATAGGGGCCGAAGAATCGTACTTTCTGGTTATCGATAAGAAGAACATCATCGACAAGTTTCTCAAGAACATCAGCTTGGTGTGAGGTAAGGATAATTGTCTTGTGCAACTGTTGATTGATTTCCTTTATCTGCCTGATTAGCGTGCGGCTAGCAACAAAATCAAGTCCAAGGGTCGGTTCATCCAAGAACAGTAAGCTGGCATCGCTGACTAAACAGGAAATGAGTGCTAGTTTTTGTTTCATTCCCCGCGAGTACTGACCAACGCGCTGGTCAATGGCAGATGAAAGATCAAACTTTTTGAAAAGTGAATTAATCTCGGAAGTTTTGCTGGCTGGAGAAATACCGCTGAGATTCAAAAAGTAGTTGATATTTTGGCGTCCAGTTAAATAGTCGTATAGATTATCAACAGATTCAAGAACCGCTGCCACGTTACGATAAAGCGCTCTGTTTCCGTATGCAATATGCTTATTTTGAAAAGTATAATCTACAGTACCGCTGGTTTTATCAATCAGGTTTAATAATATTTTTAATAGTGTGGTTTTTCCAGCACCATTTTTACCGAGTATTCCTGTAATTCGCCCTTCTTGAATCGAAAAACTGACATCTAAGAGAACGGTTTTGTCTTGGAATTTTTTGTTTAAATGATTCACATTAATCATGTTCATTTGTTTAATCCTTTATCGTGGCGAGAATCAGTGGAACAGCATTTCTTTCAAATTCATTTTTAGGACAATGAAGTGTTCCAGACTTTTTTATAGGGACAACTCCCCAAGCAAACTGCAAGGGAATTAGGTTAAACACTAATGGAAAAGGGATAGGATGTTATTTGAGTTCGTTGAGAAGTTCAGATATTTGGGATCTTCTAAATAATTTTCCGCTCATCACTAAAAGTATTTTATCAAATATATAAAACGCTTTCAATGATATTGGCGGCGGACTGTAAATTTTGCTCATTTACAATAATAATGAAAATCAGAATTTTGATAACAACAATAAAATCGATAATGAGAAATCAAGTACCGTATTTTTATAACTGCTGAGAAACCCAATAAGGGCGGGCTTCGTATCCAACAAGAAATACTGGTAAGCATACCTGCGTGCGACGTATCTTAACATCCTCCTAAAATATTAATTGACAATGATGTTCAACAAATGCTAAGGTGAAAATCGCTTCATAAAGCGTAATGATTACGATTTAAGAGGCGAGATTGCTTTTATATCAACCAAGCGGGTACTAACTGGCGCTGTATATCTATAGAAGCAATGAATCCTTGTTGGCCGATAAAGAAACACACCCGTTGATCAGTTCGCTAGCTTTGTTTGAAAACACTGGTTAGGAACCAAGGCTACTCAGACTGAGGCGGCTTATCCGGATTGGTTGACGCTAATGAGGGGGTTATTCATGTTTGCACTTGTTTGTTTCTTGATCATGTTGCCGATGATCTTTAGTGTGCCACTGCTGTATGTCGGGATGATGCCACGGGTTCGCCAGCAATCAGCACTTTTAACCATGAGTATTGCGTTAATGATTGCGATTGCCTGTTGGTTGGTTTTTGGTAACCGCCTGGCATTTGGTTTTGACTTATTACACGCAACAACTTTTTCATCATTATCTGCTGGCTTGGTACAAATGGATTTTTACTTATATGCGGTTGCGATGTTGATGGGTACGATCGCTGGTAACAGGAACAGCCGCTACATGTTTGGCTTTGTTCCGGTGTGGACTGTGTTGGTGTACTGCCCGCTTGCACACTGGCTATGGGCTGATCATGGGTGGTTGCGACAATTAGGTGCTTTGGACTTTTCCGGCGGCATTGTCGTGCATTTGACGGCAGGGTTGACGAGTTTGGTGCTGGCAAAAGCGTTACTTCCAGGTGATCAGCCGAGTATGCCAAATGATTTTCGAACTGATTACGCGGCAACGATCATGATTCTGGTTGGCTGGTTAGGGTTTAACTTAGCCCCGGCAGGCAGTTTGAATAAGCTTGCCGGACAGGTGCTGATTAATACATTCGTGGCCGTGTTGATGGCGATGATCGGTTGGTATTGGCTGACTTATCGGCAAAATGGTGTGGTGCAGTTAGGCGATTTGTTGAATGGCGTGCTGTGTGGTTTGGTAACCAGTACCGCTTTAGTCGGATATGTCGGGGCATTGAGCATGGCCATTGTTGCTGCCGTTGCTGGCGTGATTTGTCGGCAGATGGTTTCAAAAATGCAGCATTCAAAACATTTCTATGATGTGGTAGATTCTTTTGCGATGAATGCTGTCGGTGGGATCACAGGGGCTGTTGGCTTAATGATTGTCCAATTCTTTAATGGGACTCATGCAATAGCGACCGCGGGGAAGTTCGCAGTGGTTGAACTTTTAGCTGTGGTGGTCGCGGCTGGGTTGACGGTTATTGGCACAATGGTTGCGCAGTTAGTTGCTAAGGCGTGTGAAGCTGGCGTAACACGGGTGATGAATCTTGACAGTGAACGGTTGAATTGACAAAAGGAGCGATTTGGATGAATCAAATGACGATTATTGGTGGTGGAGCAGCGGGCGTTGGTATCGGTATCATGTTAGAACAACTTGGCTGCAGTCAATTTCAGATTCTTGAGCAGGAAGAAATTGGCGCAAGTTTCCGACGTTGGCCAAAAGAAACGCGATTCATTACGCCATCCTTTACCAGTAACGGATTCGGCATGCCGGATTTGAATGCCGTCAGTATGGAGACCTCGCCTGCGTATACGCTTGGTGCAGAGCATCTGAGTGGTTCACAATTTGCCGATTATCTTAAATTGTTGGCGGATACTTACGCATTACCGATCGCTGAACATACGCGCGTTGGTGCAATTTCACCGACTACTGAAGGTTATCAACTCGAAACGAATCACGGCGTCGTGACCACCAAGTACTTGATCATGGCAGTCGGTCAGTATGCTTTCCCTAAATTAACCGATCATCCGGAAAACGTCATTCACTATCAGCAAGTGACCTCGTGGCAGGACTTGACGGGGAAAACCCAGATTGTGATTGGCGGAAACGAAAGTGGAGTTGATGCGGCTATCAATTTGGCAACGCTAGGCCATAAGGTACTTTTGTTGACCAAGGAAACGGGTCTGAATGCGGCATCGGCCGACCCAAGTATTCGGTTGGCACCGTACACACGGCGGCGATTCTTGGATTTGCCAGCGGAAGTTGCTAACAGAATCACGTTACAAGAGAAGATTGCGTTGAAGACCGTCACGCGCACCCAGGATTCCCAGTATCAATTGTGGTTTACAGACGGACGTACGATTACGACGCCGTATAAGCCCGTTCTATGCACAGGTTTTGATGCCGGCCCGTTAAAACTCTGGCCACAATTATTTGAAAATAATGATGGCGAAATTGCTTTGAATGACGTTGATGAATCAACTCAGGCGAAAAATGTATTTGTTGCCGGGCCTGATGTACGCCACGAGGATGCGATTTTCTGTTACATTTACAAATTCCGCCAGCGTTTCGGAGTGATCGTTAATGAGATCGCTAAACGGGAACAATGGGACATCGGGGACTTTGTTAAAATCAGCCGCGCCAATAGTTTCTATCTTGATGATTGTGCAACTTGTGATGTTGCTTGTGACTGCTGAGGGAGCGGGCATTTAGAGGAGGAAGCTTTCATCTTAAGTCAGTAAAATGGCAACGCCCACTTCCATTAAGTTACTTTTGCGTCAATACACATAAAAAATAACCCTCTGAACATGTCTTCAAATGACAGTTGTTCAGAGGGTTATTTATTTCAACGGTATTTTTAGGTTGGGATTCATTGGTGAGGTCCCAAGACGTGATATTAAGGGTGGGTAAAAATTACCGGTGGATGTAAACGTAGCTGCTGGCACCAGAGATGGTCTGGGTGTTAGGACCGGTTGGTGAGCTGAAGCCCATACCGCCTTGAGTGATCGTAACGCTGTCGCCAGAAACGGATTGAACATAAGCAACGTGACCATAAGAGCCATCAGCTGTCCATTGGCCGCCAACAGATTGACCAGCAGCGAAGACGATGATGGAACCTGCTGCCGGGGTGTGGTTAACCGTGAAGCCGGCTGCTGCAGCGGAAGCGCCCCATTCAGCACCGTTGCCCCAGCCATTGCCTGCCCATGAAGCAACAGACTTAACGTACCATGTGCACTGACCCCAAGGATAAGTGTTACCTGAACCGCTGTAATCAGCATGGCTGCCACTACCTGAAGCAGTGTTGCTGCTGATCACAGTAGATGAGGCACCGCTGTTGGAAGAAGTGTTGGTTGATGAGGTACCAGTCGAAAGAACACTGCTGTTGGCACTCTTATTTGAAGTTGAGCTGGTAGAACTTGAAGCAGTTGATGCAGCCGCTGTCTTCAAGGCAGCCTGGGTTGCTTTGGCTGCTTCTGATTGTTCTTGAGCAAATTGACTTTGGAGTGCAACCAATTCGTCTTTGTGATCGGCAATTTCTTTGTTCAAAGCATCTTGCTTATCGCTTGCGGTCTTTTGAAGGGTCTCTAGCTGTGACTTTTGCGTTTCGAGGGATGCTTTAGTCGAAACCAAGGTCTGACGTGCCGTTTCCTGTTCACTCTTCAAAGCGGCTAACTTATCTTTGGCGACGGTTACCGCATCCAAAGCGTCTTTGCTGGCTTGACTTAACTTGCCGACTGTCATGGTACGGGCAATCAAGTCAGATAGACTTTGTGAGTTCAACACGAAATCAATATAGACATTGCCGCTAACTGAACTGCCGGCTTTCTTTTGAAGGGAAATCAATTGATCCTTCAAGTTGTTCTTCCGGGCTGCGACGTTCTTTTGAGCAGCGGTGATTTCGCCACTCAACGATGCGATCTTGGCATCCGTTGCACTGATCTTGGCAGTGGCGTCACTGATTTCGCCATTCTTTGCATCAATCTGCTTGTTGAGGTTGATCACTTCAGTGTTAGCTGCTTCGATTTGCTTTAATAAATCGTTGGTTTCGCTCTTGTTAGATGCGATGCTGGCACTTGTGTCAGCGAAAACCGGTGTTACGGCGCTAACAGAACCCGCTAAGGTAACTGCTGCAACCAATGTCATCATTGCTTTATTGAATTTCATGTTTGACCTCACCCTTAATTAATTAACTAAAGGCTACTTTACTGTGTCAATGTTACGTCACCATTACAGGATTGTTAGGAGTTGTTCTCAATCTTCATCTGGGCGTCAAATTTGCGTCATTTTGAGCATTTAGTGGCGATTTTTCGTGAATTTTACATGAAAAAAGCAGCCGCGATCCGCGACTGCATGACAAAATTGTAAGTTACTCGTTTGATTTCAGTGCCTCGACCATATCCACACGTTGAAGTCGCCGGTGCGTGAGCCAGGTGACAATACCGGTAAAGGCCATCATCAAAAGCGTGGCCGTGAGATAACCGATCATACTAATCGTCAACGGGAAGACAACGGCCTCGGTTTCGGCTTGGAATAGAATATAGGCGGTTAAAAGATTACCCAGTCCATAGCCTAACAGGATGCCGACAATGGTAAGGACGATACTTTCGCGGCTGATATACATCGTCACCTCACGATCAAAGAACCCAAGCACTTTGATGGTGGAGAGTTCGCGAATACGCTCGGAAACGTTGATGTTGTTTAGGTTATAGAGGACGACGAAGGATAAAACCGCACTAAGCAAAATGAAGATCAGGACAATCGGGTTTAACATGCCGCTCATGTTGTGCAAGGTCTTTTTCGCGGTGGTGGTGAAGCTGATGCCCACAATCGCATGATGATTCAGCAGACGTTTAGCTAAGCGATCGTCCTGCTGCTGACTTTGCGAGCGCAGACGAACGAGCAGCGAGTTTGGTGCAGACTGTTTGCCGACTAGTTGTTGATACGCTGTGGCAGAGAGATAGCCAAAGTGACCGACATAATTTTTGGCGATCCCTTTGACGGTAAAACGATGAGCCTGACCAGCAGTCGTCGTCACCTTTAACCGATCACCGGTGTTAAGCTTCAGTGCTTTTGCCAGTTTACTGGTAATGACAATGCCGGTACTTGGCAGGGTTAAGGCTTGATTGGTAGTCGTTGAACGCAGACTGACGTAAGGTTCAAGCTGTTTGCCGGTTGTCGGAGCAAAAAGATTAACATCGCTAATTTGGTGACCGTTGCTGCTTAATTTGGCAGTGGTACTGCTAACACTGACGGCACTACGATAAGCACGACTTTTTTGCAGAATCGTTTTGGCAGCGGCTGGTTGCTTACCATCTGCCAGTCGGACGATGGCTTGGTAATGAATCACGTCGCCATATTGTAAAGTGCCGGTCGCGGTAATGGAATCCTTTATGCCAAATCCGGTAAGAATCAAGGCGGTTCCGCCGGCGATCCCGAGAATGGTCATGACAAGGCGTGACTTATAGCGGAAAAGATTGCGGTAACTGACTTTTTGATTGAATGAAAGGCGTGACCATAAAGGGGTGATGCGTTCAAGCAGGATCCGTTTGGCGGACTTGGGCGCACGCGGACGCATCAAAGCGGCGGGTTTTTCCGTCAGTTCATTGCGCACCACGATGATCGCAGCGCCAAGAGTTGCGATTAAGGCTAATAGCAGCGACAAAAAGATCAGTGGCCATTGCAGCGAAATCACTTGCTTAAGCGGGATGTAGTTCTTATACAGGCTTAAGACGATGCGCGGGATGCTGAAGTTGCCGGCAAAGACGCCGATGATACCACCGAGTAAACCGGCTAAGGCAGCATAGGCCAGATAGTTACGGGCAATGGCCCATTTGCCATAGCCTAAAGCTTTAAAAGTTCCGATTTGAGCGCGGGCTTCTTCGACCATGCGACTTACGGTGGTAAAGGTGATTAATGCCGCAACGAGGAAGAAGAATACGGGAAACACATTGGCGATGGCGGCAATGCGATCGGCTGAACCGCCATAATCGCCGAAGCCCGGTAAATCATCGCGGGTTTGCCATGTGAGACTAGTGGTCAGTTGGTGGCGGGCCGTTGCGGTTGCCTGCTTTTTGAACCCTGCTTGGTAAGTTTTGACGGTTTGCGTCGCTGTTGCAGTCGCTGCGGTGGCAGGCATGCCAGCTGCAACTGCCTGATTGGTGGCTTTGGTCATCGCCGCCTGGGTCATTTTAGCTTGGATGGTCTTGGCTAAATCTGCTTGCGCCTGCGCTTTAACGCGTTGCTTGACCTGTTTCATTTTCGCAGTTACGGCGTCTTGATAGGCTGTGCTGAAAGTGTCGCGGGTTTGTAAGTTTGGAAAGCGGATGTTGAGCTGCGAGGCAACAGGCAGGTTCATTTGCTGATCAGGGATATACGCAAAATAACGGACCGTGCCATCCCCGATATTTGCCGACCCGCGGCTAGTGTCTTCGATATAGGCTGGTGAGTCAGCAAAGCCGGTGATGGTATATGTTCGGTCCTTAAGCCCGCTGCTACGTGCAAACGTGTAATGCTGGCCGAGTCGATAGCCGCTCTTTTTAGCAACGGTGTCTAGCACGATTTCATCACGGTGCGTGGGGAGGCGGCCACTGGTGAGGTGGAGGCGATTGATTGTGGCCGTTTTTTGATAGCCGTATAAAGCGACAACATCACTTGAGCGGCCACCGATTGCATATTTGAATTTAACCGCTTCGGCTTGGGTTCTCTTGACTGACTGTGCCGCTTTGACTTGGGCAGAGCTGACGCCAGTAGTTGCCAGCAATTGGGCATCGGCGAGGTGATCGGCTTTAACGGTCGTATTCAGTGAGTCTTTGAGAGCGGGACCCGTGGCTTTAACCCCGACAAATAAAAGCACGCCAAGCATAATAATGATGACAATCGCAATGAAGCGGCCGAGTGAATCGCGAATGTTACGCCAAAGATTTTTAGTTAATGGTTTCAAACTGATCACCTACCACTCGATGTCCGCTACCGGTGTCGGTGCCGGCTCGTCGTGAATGCTGCGAACTCGAGCATCATTGATTTCAACAACCCGATCCGCCATTTTGGCAATCGCGGCATTATGGGTGATGATCAAGACGGTTTTATGGTCTTTGCGGCTGGCATCTTGCAACAGCTGCAAGACCTGTTTACCGGTTTTGTAATCCAATGCGCCAGTCGGTTCATCACATAAAAGCAGTTTCGGATTCTTCGCCAAGGCTCGGGCAATGGCCACCCGTTGCTGCTCGCCACCGGAAAGCTGCGAAGGAAAATTATCCAGCCGGGCACCTAAGCCGACTTGTTTAAGAACCGTGGTGGGATCCAATGCATCAGCGACAATTGAGCCAGCCAGTTCAACATTTTCCTTAGTCGTCAGGTTAGGAATCAGATTATAAAACTGGAAAACAAAACCGACATTGTGCCGTCGAAAAGCTGTCAATTGGCGATCCGAAAAAGTTGCGATATCCGTGCCGTCAATCCAGACCTCACCTTCTGTTGGCGAATCCATCCCGCCTAGAATATTCAGCAATGTCGATTTACCGGCACCGCTGGGACCAAGAATGACCGTGAGCTTACCTTGATCAGCCGAAAAATTAATATCGTGATTGGCGGTGATGACGGTTTCGCCCATTTGGTAACGTTTTGATTCATGTTTTACTTCGATATATGCCATGGTAGCCTCCTGAAAGGTGTTGAGATAGTTCGCGCTTGAGTCAAACCTACGCTCAACACGTTGTTCATTTAATAACATTATGTTAGATTAAAACCAGTCGTTCAAGCACAGAATCCGGATATCTGTTGTTAAATGAACACGTTGTACAGATCATGTTGGTTTGGAGGTTATGATGACAGGCATAAGCAATAATCGGCGGGTACAATATACCGTGAGCCAGTTTAAAGCGGCGTTGTTGCAAATTCTGGCAACGAAATCACTGGATGAGGTGACGGTCACTGAGATTTGTCGGCAAGCGGATCTGAATCGAGGTACCTTTTATTTGCACTTTGCATCACCGCTGGCATTATTTGAACAAATTGAAACCGATTTATTAAATGAAATTCAACCGTATCTCAGTGTTAAAATAGATGACATGACCAAGATGCTAGTTCCGATTCTCAAGGTCATCACACAGCATCCGCAAGCAGCCACGATTATTCTGACCAATCCGGATAGTACGGTGTTGGAGAAAATTGTCCGTCCGATTCAGACGCAGACGCAAGCACGCTACCAGGCATGGTACCGTGAAGCCGATCCAAAACAGCTCGCTTATTACTACGCATTTTTCGTGCAAGGGGCGGAGGGCATGTTAACGATGTGGTTGAAACAAGGGATGAAAGAATCACCGGAACAAATTGCGAAGGTGATCGAAAATGTGGTGACAAAAGGGGCGCCGCATTGAGCGAGAGCCGCCAAGCGCTAGTTAATTCATTAATAGGAGAAAGAAATGCAAAATGTAAAATTAATCGCCAGTGACATGGATCAGACATTGTTGACCAGTGAAGGGACGCTGCCGCCGCACTTTGATCGTTATCTTCAGCGGCTCAATCAAGCCGGGATCGAATTCGTGGCTGCCAGTGGTCGGCCGCTGTATACCTTGCAGGAAACCTTTCCGCATTTTACTAAGCAAATTTCATTGGTTTGCGATAATGGCGGGTTGGTCGCCTCACATGGTCAGATCATCGGCAAGAGTTTAATTCCAGCCGCAGCGTATCGCGAGATTGTGGCGTTTATCTGTGACAAGACCGATGGCGTTCCCGTCTTATGTGCCTTGGACGCTGCCTATATTAATGCGGCAGATGGCCAGTATGCCCCGGCACTATTGCCGTTTTATCATCAACTAAAAAAAGTGCCTGATCTGATGGCGGCTTCCTTGGAAGTGGACAAAGTGACGATTTACTTCCCTAATGCCGATAGTCGTGTCAATGCGGAACGGTATTTCCGGCCGGCTTTTGGCCAAAATTACACGGTTCAAGTGAGCGGCGAAACATGGTTGGACATTCAGAATCTGGGGGTGAATAAAGGTCGCGGGATGCGCATTTTAAGCCGCCATTTTGATATTCCAACCGCACAAATGATGGCGTTTGGCGATTATGATAATGACATTCCGATGTTAGAGACGGTCGGATACAGTTACATCATGGCGAATGCGACTCAAGGGATGGCGCAGCACGCGAAGTATCGGACGCGCAGTAACGATGAGTTCGGGGTCTTGCATGTGATGGATCAAGTGTTGCAGGCGCAGGAAGGCTAGTAACAAATATGGCGGAGATTTTGATTCGTGTGGTGATCGGGTTTTATGGTTTTTTGATGCTGCTCACAATCTGGCAAGCGGGAAAAACGAACCAGAACGCCTCTTACTTAAACCAGCTATTCGCACTGGCCGCTGCGCTAGTCCTGACAGCGGCTGTTATTCCTGACAAATTCAGCGCTTTGGTCATACTTTTGATCGGGTTATTAGGTCTGTCAGCGGTTTCGTGGTTTAATGGCATCCGATTGTATGGCAGGCCGCATATAAAGCATCATTTGATTAGGTTAGTCGTTCACTTAATCTTATTTGGATTAGCAATGTGGTTGCTGTGAGCGTGATGGCTTTTTGTGCAACCAAGGTCAATGCAGGTATAAAAATACAGGGAGTATGATGTGTTCTCACAATACTTCCCTGCAAAATCGTGATTACAAGCTAAACGCCGCCAGTACTCGCTAAAGTTCATGCGGCGTTTTTGCTTGCCCGGATGAACGATAAAACTAGGAAAAATCAAAGATAAGCCTGCGCAAATAACTTTGCCGCCAGCAGGAAGGCCAGTGCTGCAATAATGACGCGTAATAATTGAACCGGTAAGCGGCGGGCGATGATCGGGCCGATGTAGCCGTCGATGAAGAGTCCAATGCCAAGCGGAATAACCATTAACCACTCGATTTTAGTGGTGAAAGCATAAATGACGGTGGCAATGGCGTTAGCTGCAAAGCCGGTCAGATTCTTCATCGAGTTGGAGACAATAAACGGTTGGTCAACTGTCAGGGTCAAAGTTGCCAGCATGACCACGCCGGCAGCAGCGCCGAAATACCCCGCGTAAGCACCCGTTACGAAAATAACAATGGTCTGTGCAGCTTCTTGGCGAAAGGTTAAGGTCTTCACCGGCTCGCCTGGACGATGCTCCTGAGTCGGTAGTTTACCGCTGAATAAGAGTAAAAGTCCCGCCGCGATGATGAAAAATGGCACAATCTTTTCAAATGTCGAAGCCGGTGCAATCAATAGAAGAGCACTACCGAAAATACTACCGAGTGACACAATCAGAATCAGACGCCAAAGAAATTTACCCCGGCCGCGCAGTTCCGGCAGTGAGGAGACGGCTGAACCAACCCCAGTGAAGACGAGTGCCGCTGTATTGGTGACGTTAGCAATGACTGGTGGCACGCCGATTGCGAGCAGGGCTGGATACGAGACCAGTGAAGCTAACCCTGCTAACGTAGCAGTGAGTCCGGCACCGATCCCGGCAACCAGTAAAAAGGCAAAGATCGAAAAAGTCATAATTGCTGCTCCTTCAGGAATTTGTATGAATGTCAGCCAACATAGTGCGCAACACCATGTATCAGGATTGCATAGGTACTTATAAGCTGGCAAACATTGCTAGTCTCATCATACGCTAAAGCACGACTATTTGGGGGTATGATAAAAGGTAAAGAAGGGACAGATGCACATGTTTGAAAATAGCAAAAGCCGGCTTGATGCCATTTCGGATGGCGTATTCGCGGTTGTGCTGACATTGATGGTATTAGATATTAAAGTGCCCAAAACGCTGACTAAAGTGGACCTTTACGCAACCGGGTTTTCTGTCGTCATTTACTTTATCAGTTTTGCGGTGGTCGGCCAGTACTGGATCTTTCACCAAGAACTTTTGCACACTGTTCAGCAGCCAAGCACCAATTTTTTGGTATTGAATTTTTTCTATCTTGTGTTCATCTGTTTAGTGCCGTTTGCAACCAGTTTTATCAGTGACCATCCAGGTAGCCGTATTAGTGCGACATTATTTGCAGTTATTATCTTTATGGTTGATCTGTTTCAATTTATTTTGTTCCGATTAGTCATTGGCGAGCGACCGAAAAAAGAAAATTTAAATGCTCATGATTGGGAGGAATATCGCGCTGCGTCACTAATGGTACTTGTTGCCGTTATTTATATTCTTGTAGGTTTACTGTTGCCTAAGTGGATTCTTGTTGTGATTGCGCTCGGTTTAGGCGCCCGAACGTTGAATAATACCATTGGACATCGACTTCAACATCAAGGCAAGACTCAATAAAACGACGCCTTTATAACCATATATTTTTACCAAACTAAAGATCGCCCCAAACCATCTGATGAGTGTTTTGCTAGGATCATCAAATGGCCGATTTTTTACGTTGCGTAAGTCTGTGATACGATGAGGCAGAAACGAGGTAACTACGAATGCATGTAGCAAAGAGATGACGGTCGTTAAGATTAGGTCAAACAAAACTGGCTAATTCGAAAACAGTCCAACATTGACACCTATTAAAGGTAAAGGAGCGATTTCATGACGATTCAAGATAAAATGCATCAAGGGGCGTTGTATCAACCGATGAATGCAGATCTGCAAAAAGAACAGCTGGCGGCAATTGATCAGCTGGCGATTTACAACCAGATTCCGGCGAGCCATCAAGCAGAACGATTTGCCCAACTCAAAAAAATGTTCGCTGAAATTGGCGCTAAAAGTTATATTGAGGCGCCGTTTCATTCAAACTTTGGTGGGGCGCATGTTCATTTTGGCAGTGGTATCTATGCTAATTTTAATCTGACGTTGGTGGATGATACCCATATTTACGTGGGCGATCGCACCATGTTCGGGCCAAACGTGACGTTGGTAACTGCGACTCATCCGATTGATCCAACTCTGCGCGAACAAGGCTATCAATATAATAAGCCGATTCATGTGGGTCGCAATTGTTGGTTTGGTGCCAATGTCACGGTGATGCCCGGGGTTACCATTGGTGATAATACTGTCATCGGCGCTGGCAGTTTGGTCACCAAGGATATTCCAGCCAATGTTGTTGCATTCGGTTCCCCTTGTCACGTGGTTCGAAACATTACGGAAGAAGACCGGAAAACTTACGATCACGGTAAGCCAATTGACCTGTAGCGAGGCTTAGTCAGCCCAGGTTACTTCCGCAAAGCTCAAAATAAAGGTTTTGACGGCATAACGATTTAGCCGAGCAGTCGTCTGCTTAAGTTCCGCCTGCGAAACAGGGGAGGGCTTGACGTAATAAACCGTTCCTTCATCGTCATGACTATACGCAGGGGCATAAGCATTTTCAGAAGAACGCTGAATGCGGGCGCAAAACGCACTCTGAAAATAACCGTTCATTAGCAGCTTTGTCCTGACAGCCATTATTGGGGTTAGATGGCCAATGACGAAGAGCCCGATAATGGTATAAATAATGGTCGCAAGTTTCTGATTAAGTGTCATCTTTTTTAATTTGGTCATAGGTTGTCCTCGCTAGCATGATTTTAGCGGCTTGATCGAATAGGAGAACCAGTTGTGAAAGCAACAAACGATGATATGGGTATGTATTGGTCAGCTAATATGTGTCAAGAGAGGTACACGTATAAAATAGCGCCAACTCGAACTAGCATCAAGGCGAAGTTTTTTGGTCAAAAACTTTTAACGCAAAATGGGCATGGATTACAAAAAATCACTAGTCCAGCCCCAGCACTCGGCCCTACCAGTGCTATGATAAAAGCAACTGAAAGGAAGCGTGTCTATGAATCAGTTTGTGAACCATTTGAGTTGTACAGCATTGCTTGTTGGTAAGAAGGCGTCGGTTGATGGCTCAACGATGATTGCCCGCAATGAGGATGCGGCAGGCGGGATTAATCCGAAGCGGTTTATCGTTGTGAAGCCGGATGAACAGCCGCAGCGGTATGTGTCAACGTTTAACGGCTTTCAATTGGACTTGCCGCAGAACCCGCTGCAGTATACCTGTACCCCAGTTGCCGACACGAGCGATGGTACTTGGGGTGAGGCCGGGATTAACAGCGAAAATGTTGCCATGAGCGCTACGGAAACCGAGTTCACAAACACCACGATGCTGGGATTGGATCCACTTGAGCCAGATGGTATCGGTGAAGAGGCTATGCTGACGGTGGTATTACCGTATATTCATAATGCCCGAGAAGGGGTGCAGCGGCTTGGCGAATTACTGACGAAGTATGGCACCTGTGAAAGTAACGGCATTGCCTTTTCCGATGCTGATGAAGTCTGGTATTTTGAAACGGTTGGCGGTCATCACTGGGCGGCTGAGCGGATTCCTGATGATCGTTATGTATTGGCGCCGAATCAAACGGGGATTCAGGAGATTGATTTTGATGCGCCGGATGATTTCCAGTACAGTGCCGACTTGAAGGCTTTTGCTGAAAAGTATCATCTGAATAAAGCGAAGAAAGGCTTTAATTTCCGCGATATTTTCGGTGAAGATACGCAGGCAGATCATTTTTATAATACCCCGCGTGTCTGGTATGCCCAGAAGATGCTGAATCCTGAAGTTGACCAGGATCCGGAAAGTCGGACCATGCCATTTAGTCGGGTTCCGAGTCATTTGCTATCGGTTGAAGATGTGGCGATGGTTTTAAGCAGCCATTATCAAGCAACCGAGTTTGATCCGTATGGGCAGACAGGGACGGCCGAAACGCGGCATCGTTATCGGCCAATCGGGATGAATCGTAATCAGGAAATGCATATTTTGCAGATTCGACCGAACATGCCTAAAGCCCATGCGGCGATTCACTGGCTGGCAGAAGGCGTCAATATCTTCAATAGTCCGGTGCCATTTTTTGCCAACTGCACCACGACGCCCGAGAATTTCCAGTACACCCCGACTGATAAAAGTTCGACTGACAGCTTCTATTGGCTGAATAAGTTGATTGCTATGGTGGCGGATCCGCTGTTTGCCGAACATAACTGGGATGCCGAAGTGGCGGTTTCAGAAAGTCGCAAGTTCGGATTTGCGGCCGGACGCGCGGCGGTGGCTAAGGGAGACGCAGAGTTTGCAGACGTCAAGCCTGAAGATCTGCCAGCGTGGCATGACGAATTGAATGCCGAAACCGCAGCCACGATCACCAACGACCTCCAATACTTGCTGCATCAACTGGTTTGCATCCGCGCAGAAAAGATGACGCCGACTTTTGAAAAAGGCGGCGAACTATAGCGCTAATCTGACACACTTTTAAAAATTGAACGCCCGGCCACACTGACGGATTTTCATCAATGCGGCCGGGCGTTTATAATGATCAAGAAATCTATCAAGAGAATAGAAAGAAGGTCTTCTCATTAAGAATACAAAAACAGAACGCTGGATCGGGTTGATTGTCGGCTTGATATTAAACGCAGCGGGTAATGGACTTTGTATCGTTGGGGCGATGGGAAGTGGTTTGTGGACCGCCGCGGCGATTAATCTCAATGACTGGCAGGGATGGAATATCGGTGCGGTTTTGTTTACATTTGGCGTGCTCAATGCCATCTCCAACTTAATTTTGATTCGACAGTGGGACTGGCCACGATTCATCGGTGAGGTTATTTATACGCTGTTCTTCAGTTACTTTGTCAATGTTTTCACGTGGCTATTTACTTGGTTGGGTCTGGGAAATTGGCCTGTCATCGCCCGAATCTTTGTTTCCTGCTTTGGCGTTTTCTGCTTTTGTGTTGCGATTTCGCTGTATCAACGCGCGAATATCATCATGCATCCCAATGACGACACCACCAATATTTTGCGCTTCCTGTACTTTAAGGGTAATGCCACGGCGTCACAGTTAACCGATTTCATCCCACCGATCATTGTCACGGTAATTGCTTGGGCGGCGACTGGCAAACTGTTAGGGATTAACATTGCCACATTATTCTCGTTTCTTGGCAATGGTGTCATGATTGCGTGGGCTGACGAGCATGTTTGGCCGCAACTGCAACATAACTTTAAGGTTAAAGCTACTCGATAGAAATGACGAGATGAGGCCACGAGGGTTAACTTAATTCAAATAGCTTTTATGGATTAGTCAACTCTAAAGATTTGTTTCAAAAGATTTGATTTTAAGCAAAAATGGCTCTAAATTGGCATAGAATTTGGAGTTCAGAGGGAGCTACACCGTTTTTGGCACTTATTGTTGCAGACTTACAATCACGTGATTAAGCACGGCTACAGCAGAACAGTTTCTCTGAGTTTGTTTTTGTTACAACTCTAATTTTACGTTCACACCAAGAAGTTTCGGGATTTGAAGTAAGATTATATAGTTCGCTTAATTTAATATAACTGATCTTGCTTTGTTTAAACACGGGAGATCTCCACAACGATTGGTATAATTGGAGGCTGGATGAGGTTTACTGCTTTATACGCTAGGTGACACAACTTGCAATAATTTAGGGAGAAAATATGGATTACATTTATATCGTGCCACACGTACTTGTGATGTTAGTTTTTTCTATCACGTTAAGAATTAAGAATGAAATGTTTAAAAAAGAGCGAATAGAACGAATAGCGGCATTTAAACGGATTGACTCTGACGGGAGTGTCGGCATGGAGAAAGACGGTGATGAGAGTTTGAACACGCTCGTTGGTCGAAATTTGTATATTGAAAGAATGATGAATTCTCAAATGATTGGGAGCTATTTGGCCGTCATTTTCTTTTCTGCAGGGGTTATCTATGGGAACACATCTACAGGGCTTCTTCTTTTACCAAGTATCGGGGTCTTCCTCCTCTTTGCTAATGTGATTTTTCTGGGTGAAGAACAAGTTTTCCGCGTCATCAAGCAGAGAAAATTGGAAAGACTCTCGGAAAGGTACCCAAGCTTAATGTGTGTTCGAAAGGTTGGGTCAAAATGGTATTATCGCTACCTTTTACTGCTTGTCGTAGTTGGGGGACTCAACTTCGCTATATTTTATGCTGCTGCCGTTGTCTTCTACTAAAGCGTTGAATCAGTCGCTTCTCAGAATTTGATGCCTATTGGAACCCTAATGCTGTTGTGGAACAAGTAAGTAAAACAGTTCCGAGTCGTGCCAATCTCCGGCCGGATGGAGTGAGAATGCGGAACCAGAGCGGTGCTGACAAAAACCGGGTCGCTGCGTTGTTTCGTCGGATGAGCCTATTTGGTCGCTATATCAGTCTCAACGGACACTTATCTTGACCTGTATCGACTTACATAAGCAATGCTTGATACGGAATTGTATACTTCATCTTGGAATATTCGTCAGAGAGAGTCTATAGTGATGAGATCGGGAGTGACTAAGGTATCACTGAATCTGAGACGGTTCTAGTCAGAACAACGTAATTTTGTCACAGTAAAAAAGGCTTTCAGATTTTCCTGCCAAGATACTTAAATGTGTTTTATCTGAGTGATTCTGAATTTTTTAGCCGAGGACAGAAAATGTTTAAGGAAAGGAATATCAAAAATGAATGTCTATATACCCTTTATTGAGATGGTTTGTATCTGGGTGGGCGCTTCTACAATTATTTCAATTCTCAGAGGAAAACAGAAAAACAAGTTACTCCAAGAAGGCAAATATACAAATGAAAGTTACTCAGAAGCTAGAAAGAAGATGCAGGAGCTTACCACAAAGGCGTCAAATCAGCTTTTTAATCGTGCTTATAACATCATTATTGTTTGGTATTTTTTCATCGTTGTGTTTTCGTTAGGAGCAATAACGGCGAATTTTTCAATTGCGCCTGTTATTTACTTAATTGATGCGATCTTCTTTTTTGCTTTTGCTGTTATTAATCTTGGCGCATCATATTATACTCAAAAAGTGAGGAGAAAAATAAATACTGAGCTACCAGAAATTAAGTGTGCGGTGAAGATACTACTTTTTATTTTTCGGGATTTTGGCACGGCGTTAGTATTTTTGGTTTCTTATTTGCAGGCTTAAGCTGACTATATAAGTGTTGCATAGCGTTCATTTGGAATATTTTTGTCAGCGTTTTTTACATGAATGATATTGGTTTGCTACATGAAGAGGACAGGTCGTAATTCTATCTAAAATTTTGACGTTGTTTAAAACGCGAAAACTGGGGTGGAATAAACTATTAAAAATAGTTCCAAACCTCGCAAAACTGCACATGTAATTTCAATGCGCTGTCACAGCGTTCCAGACCCAGCTGGCCAGAGATTGCGAAGGTTGGCACGGCCTAGAACGCTTTTGTCGAACGATTTTTCAATAATTCGGCGTTTCAGAGGGTACACTGCACGGTCAAAAATTGTGGTGCGGCCTCAAAAAAAAGGCACGCCAGCTCTCGTCGGTGTGCCTTCCTTTTTAAACCTTGACCTAGTTAGTCAACTGAAACATCTTAGGAATCGAAAGAGAACCTCACATAAAGAATGTTTCCGTTAACTGCATCTGTATATTTATTTACCTGTTAATCGCCTATTTGGTCTTTTTCCCCTTTAATGCCGCGCAGGAACGTTCCTACAGCCCCGCGGTCTACGCCTCTAGATATACTTGGTGAGTAATAGATAACCTCATCGTTAAGGCGTTGGAAGAACAAGCCTTTTCGTCCATACAAGTTATAAAAATAGACAGTTCTTGGAAATGTGCTTTTTGACCAGATCAAATGGTAGGTCTTGCCTTCTAAATGAACTATCGTATCATGCTCATTCCAAAACTGGATAACGTTAGTCTGTCCAAACGTAGAAAGTGATGTTTGATGGACACTCATATTAAACAAAAACAGGCTAACATAGATACAAATATAGGTTAAAATAACTTGTAGTCGAGGTCGCTTTACCTGTTTAGAATTTAGACGAATTTCCCACAGAGTCAGAGCTAAAAAGAGACTAAACATACTTAGACCTAAGATAGTCTGAAACATCGTCCAATTTGCAAAGGCAAGTGACAGGAAAAAAAGCACAAGAACTATCGACATTGCATATAAGTGTCTCCAGTAAACCATCAAAATCGCTTCCTCTAGCAAATTTCGTGTTCAGTCTCACAATTTATTTTCATTAATGTTCCAAGTGACCCTGGATCATATTTTTAAATACGCTTGCTGCCATCGTTGCTTGATCAGGCGAATACGAGACTTCGAATTTATCCTTGAAAGCATTCAATGCATTGCCAAACTCAGCCGTCTGAGCCAACTCTCCATCGGGATTTAAAACTCGAAGTGCATCTGACTCAATTTTATCATGATTGCCGGAGAACCGGTTTGATACATATTGATTAAAGCGTTCTGTATTCCCCTTGTTGTTGTAATATCTGTCAATAATCGAATACAGGGAGGCATTCCCATTTTTTAAGCTGGCATAGATATTGACTGCATCCGCATCAGCTAACAAGTCGCCTACTCCAAATGAGCTTTTTCCCTTTGATGCATCTTTGCCAATATGATCTTCCATTGCAACAAGTAAGTTGGCATATTTATCAGCCGACTTAATTGAATCCGAAATCCCGGTCAACAAATCTCCTGCCCATCCAGCAAGATCTTGTGTCCCAGTTGCTGAAACGGCAGCATTAAAATTCAATAAGCTAGCTAATGCTGCAATCATATGAATAAAGTCAGTCTTAATTCCTGTCGCAGTATCGGTCAATTCTGGAAAATCATCGTCGCTTGTAATATTCCATTTTTTGTTTTCATTGTATATCCATGTGTCATTCAGTGCCCCGGTCATAATTGTCCATGGTAAGCTTGCATACCTAAACTGCCGATACAATTGGCAAATTAAACGTGCTGCCATCAGTGAATCTGGCACAGTGTTACCATTTTTATCCATATTCTTGACAAATGCATCGGCGTCATCTTGTACCTTTTTCAGGTAGTTAAAGAACTCTGTATTTACCTCTTTCACAGATGAACTAACATGCGAAACTCCTTGATCTTTGCCCGAGCTTGCATCTTGGTCAATGCTAACGCCATATATTGGGTATTCTACGAACTGATCGAATGCCCAATTACTTGGCATCTTAAATCCTAGGTTACCGCTCCAGCCATATGACATATTAGCCACGAAACTATATTGAATACCATGTTCTTCAGCATGTAAACAAACGTTTCGCGTGCCGTAAATCCCAGTTTTATAAATAGACCCCTCTAAGGCATTTTGTACTGCAGTAATATATGGGATAACAGTCCCCTCAATGTCCCCTTCCTGAAAGTCAACATCAACCGCAAAATAAACAACAGTTCCTGATGGCAATCCTAACTCCAATGCTGCCGCAACTGCAATCTGGGCATCTTTCCGTCCTTGACTCGCAGTGAAGTATGTTTCAACGTATCCACCGTCTTCATAAATTGGAAAGAACTTCATACCGCCATCAAGAATCGTTTTGATTTCTGTTGGGGTTAGGTTCTTGGGTTTAAAGTCAGTACCGACTGTGCCTGTTAGATAACGACCGACGATGCTAAAACCATAGTCTCGAAAATGTTTAACATCTTCTGCGGTCAATTGCGTTGCTGTGTCTAATGCGATTGAATCACGACCGGTATCACCATTGCTGGTAACTAGGCCCTTAATAACAGTGTAGTCAGCGATGCCGGAAGTTTCGTTAGGGTATTTCATAAACTTCCGGAAGCGAATGATGCTGGTGGCGACGTCGCTTCCAAAGCTTTCACTGAAGTCACCGCTGTACATGCTATTTAAATACAAGCCATATTTGACGATTTTGACTAACAGGCCGGTTGATCCGACTGATAGCTGGACGTTCTTTAATGCAGCATTGGTGGCATCACCGAAATTACCGTTTGCAACATCAGCGGAGATACCCACGGCTCGCTGTAAGGCGTAAATTAGCCCAACATTTGTATCGCGCTGATAAATACCATCACAAGGCATAATACCGAGATAAGTGCTGTACTCGGCATTTAGCCACTGTTGCAATTGACGAACATTTGCATCGCCGCCAGAAACTAAAACAAAGGCACTCATATCGAAAAGTGCAGCCATTAAGTTCACAGTCACAGTGCCATCAGCGGTCAGTCCGGCATCTTGTTGAAGTGATTTAAAAGCTTGTTCGGTTTCTGCAGAGAAATTCTGATTCAATTCGGTTCCAGGATTGATACCTTTGCACCAAAATGCTCCTTGAATCAGTTGAGCAATGTTACCTTTATAGCCCGGTTTTAGCTGGTCAACAACACCAGAAAGAGCGGTTCGAGTTGCGGTGCCAAATCCTTCACCGATGCTGCTAATACCTAATTCGTGTTGCAATGCTTCTCGCAAGGCATAGATTGTTGCCCAACCAGTATGCCCATCTGTTGGCGCCGGTTCAAATCCCGGAATACCTGTATAAGTCTTGTTGAGCCAGTTTTGAACTGCTAATACTGCTTCATCTGCCATAATGCAGACCTCCTTAAAGTTTGTCGTTGAACCAAACACATGTTCGTTTCAACAATCTGAGTATGTTCTGACTGGCTTTATAAATCAACTATTATTTTTTAAAATAACCATAATTGTTAACAGACATCGACTTGTTTATATACCGTGTAGTGTTTTTTTAAAAAATTAAAAAACGAACACACGTTCCGTATAGAGCCGCGGTATTTTTGACTGTCTAATTTTTTGGCTGACTAAAATTGAAATAATTGAAAGATCCGCCACAACTTTTTAGATTAGATTCCGGTTGCAACCCGCTTAGTAAATAGTACACTAACATTAATATACTAAAAGCGGAGGGAACAGGATGAATGATGAGCTGACGATTCGAAGCGGGATTCGCGATGTGATGCCGACAGTGTTTGGGTACATTACTGTCGGGATGGCTTATGGCATTGTGGCGAAAACCGGGCATTTGTCGCTGCTGATGATCGGGCTGATGTCGCTGATCGTGTATGCCGGATCAGCTCAATTTGTGTTGGTGAGTATGTTGGCCACTGGCAGTCCGATTGGAGCGATGGTGATTTCAACGGCTTTGATTAATGCGCGGATGAGTCTGATGTCGATGACGGTCGCCCCTTATTTAAAAGATGAATCGATGACGCAAAATGTGCTGATCGGTACCTTGCTGACGGATGAGAGCTTTGCGTTGTCGATGAACAAGCTTAATTACACCGGCCATCATTTAAATGCTCCCTGGTTTCATACCGTCAATGTTGGCGCCTATTTAGTCTGGTTTATTGCCAGTCTTTTAGGAGCGGTGATTGGTGGCTTGATTCCTAATCCCGATAATTTCGGGTTGGATTTCGCAGTTGTTGCGATGTTCATCGGTTTGCTGTACTTACAGATGATTACGGATCGATCGAAGCCTTTTTTGCGGCATTTAAGTGTGGCTGGTGTGGTTGCGGTCGCGATGGTGGTGCTGGTGCGTTACTTGCCGGGGACAACGGCGATTATTGTCGCAACCGTGATTGGCTGTCTGTTTGGAATGGGGGTGGAACGGCATGCAGAATCCTGAAACATTTGTGGCGATTTTGAGTTGCGGGCTGGCGACATGGTTATTGCGGGTGGTGCCGATTGTCTTGGTAAAACGCATGACGATTCCTAAGTGGCTGCTGCATTTTCTTAGCTTTGTACCGGTGGCGATTTTATCCGCGATTTTTGTTGAAAGTCTCCTGGTGATTCACCCCGGACAATGGCCAGGCGTCAACTGGTCGAATTTACTAGCATCGCTGCCTGCGATAGTCGTGGCGATTATAACCAAAAGTCTCTTTGCCGTCGTGGTCGCGGGCGTTGCTGCAATGGCGATTTTACGGCTGCTAGGGTGGGCTTAGCCAGCACGGTCATCTTTTAAAAAGATGGCTTTTTTAATTTTATTGATAGCAGCAAAACTCTGATTTAACGGCCTCAGGAAAGCTTTCTTTTAGTAAAAATAAGAGCTTCATATTGGGTTAACTCATATATCAGAATTTCTAGTGCCAAACAAAATAGCCATTGACAAGTTTTACTAAAATAAGTACACTACAAGGTGTAAGCGATTTCAGAAAACGTACTCTTTAAAACTTGAAATGGAGGCTTTTTGCATGGAGACATCGTTGTTATACCCAGTGACCAATGATCAGCGCACGGATCAGAAACTGGATGGACTTTGGCAATTTAAGTTTGATGAAGCTGGAGAAGGTGAAAAGTCCGGCTGGGAGACCGGTTTTCACGATGGCGTTTCGATGCCGGTTCCGGCTAGTTTCAATGACTTCTTTACGGATAAAGCAAGTCGTGAATATACCGGTGATTTCTGGTACAGTCGTAACTTTTTTGTCCCTTCTGCGGCTAAGGGAAAGGCATTGTTTCTGCGGTTTGATGCGGTAACTCACCGGGCCACGATTTTTGTTAATGGCAAAGAAATTCGAACGCATGAAGGCGGCTTTTTACCATTTGCTGCCGATATCAGCGAGGCCGTTAAGTATGGTGCTGAAAATACCGTGGTTGTCAAAGGTAATAACGAATTGTCGCGGGAAGCATTGCCGGCCGGGGATACGATTACGCTGCGGAATGGTAAGAAAATGGTACGCCCGTTCTTTGACTTCTATAACTACTCTGGTTTAAATCGCTCGGTTCACTTGTTGTCCTTGCCTCAAGAGCGGGTGTTGGATTACACCACTACTTTTGCGTTAGCTGGTAACGATGCAACAGTGAACTATACGGTTGAAACCAATGGCGACGCGCCGGTAACGGTTAGTCTGGCAGACGCGGATGGCCAGGTGGTTGCGACTGCTCAAGGCAAACAAGGCGCCTTACAGGTTCAAAACGCTCACCTATGGCAGGTTCGCAATGCCTATCTTTATACGCTGACGATTCAGCTTGGCGATGATACCCAGACACCGCTTGATACTTACACCGATCGGATCGGTATTCGCACGATCAAGATTTCCGGAACCGATATTTTGGTCAACGACAAGCCGATTTATCTGAAAGGCTTTGGTCGGCATGAAGATTCACCATTTGCTGGCCGCGCGTTTGACTTAAATGTTGAAAAGAAAGACTTTGCCTTGATGAAATGGATTGGCGCAAACTCTTTCCGGACATCGCATTATCCATATGACGAGCAGGTTTACAAGATCGCGGATGAGGAAGGCTTCCTGCTGACTGATGAAGTGCCGGCAGTCGGCTTTAAAATGGCCGCTGCTGCTTTTCTTGGCGGGCTGAACCAGTCCTTCTTCAAAGGGCCATGGCTCAAGAAGCTGCATGAACGCCATATTGACCAGATTCGTGATTTGATCAAACGCGATAAGAACCATCCGTCTGTTCTGGCATGGAGTCTGTTTAATGAACCGGATACAATTGATGAAAATGCGGTCCCATACTTCAAGCAGATTTTTGACGAATCTAAAGATCTTGACCCTCAAGGCCGCCCGCGGACGTTTACTTTGAGCGAAGATGATACGATCGAGACGTCGAAAGTACTCGACTTCCCAGACTTTTACATGCTTAACCGGTATCCAGGCTGGTATCATTTTGGCGGCTATCAGATTTCCGATGGCGAGGCTGGCTTGCGCGATGAAATGGATAAGTGGCAAAAAGCAGGCGTTAAGAAGCCAGTTGTCTTTACCGAGTTCGGGGCCGACACCGAAGCTGGCTTGCATAAATTGCCAAGTGTCATGTGGACCGAAGAATATCAAGTCGAAGTGCTGAAAATGTTCAGCCGTGTCTTCGATGATTATGACTTCATCAAAGGCGAACAGGTCTGGAACCTGGCTGACTTCCAGACGGTTGAAGGTAACATGCGGGTCAACGGTAACAAGAAAGGCATTTTCACCCGCGATCGCCAACCCAAAGCCGCGGCGTTCTTCTATCATGATCGCTGGAATAAGCTGCCGCTGGATTATAAAGCGAAGTAAGTTTTGGGTGAAAGTATCAGCAGTAACGAAATTCTAATAATAGCGTTGTTGGTGTAGACGCAGAATACCAATCTTGGCTGTCCATAACGGGCGGTAAGATTGGTATTTTTGCGTGCGCGTGAATGCCTAAAGGATGTCCTGACTTAATCTCCCAAAAATATCAGCAACTATTTTAATCGACAGAAAATTGACAAACCCTGCTTAAATAGGCCGTAATGGCAAACAATTGGCCTAAACCATTAAAAAACATGCGACAAATTTGGCAAAAATTATTGTTGTTAATCCTTAAACATGTATACTAATATATGAGTTTAACAAGTAAGCGCATTCAGTAAGTGCTTTTATGCACGGTTACTAAAGGGGGTGCCGCGTTCAGGCAAAGAAAGCAACCGGTAAACGCAGACGGAACAAAGACATGGGAGGCAAATACTCAAATGAAAGCAAAGCTGATTGGCTCAAGACCTAAAAGCAGTAGATACACATTGCTTTGGTCCGGTATTGTCATGGCAATGATGGCGGTATCACTGGTAATGTTGCTGACAATACCCGCTGCAACCCGCGCTGCATCGCAAAACCCGGAAGACACGGTTGCCGTTCATCTCGATGGGAACGACATTGCTTCCAACAACACCAACGGCCTGACTTTTAAGGGCTTCGGTGTCCTGAGTGGGAACGGTACTAGTGCGCTGTTGATGGATTATAAATCCGAGCAGCCCGATGTTTACGCCAAGATGATGAAGACCTTGTTTGGCGGCAGTCAACCCATTATGACCAATCTCAAACTGGAAATGGGTAATGACCGCAACAACTCCACTGGTTCGGAACCGGCCACCCAACGTACGGAATCAGAAGCTGCCAATGTGACCCGCGATCAAGGGTTCCAGTTAGTGGCAGATGCCAAGAAGATTAATCCCAATCTGAAGGTGACAATTTTACGCTGGAACGCTCCGGGATGGGCCAAAACAAACGATCAGATTTACACTTGGTACAAGAACTCGATTTTGAACGCGTATCGTACATATGGCTATATGGTCGACTATGTTAATCCGGGGTTAAATGAGCATAAGCCGGATCTGGCGTGGGCTAAAGAATATGCAAAGCGCGTTAAAACCGATAACACCGGCTTCAAGAATGACACAGAACGTCAACTTTATAACAAGATCAAAGTGGTCATTTCCGATGAGGTCGGCGTTGGTAGTTTTGGTAAGGATATGGTCACCGATTCATCCTTACGAAACGCGGTTACGGCAGCCGGCTATCACTACTCAACCGAAGATGACAGCGCTAAGAACTTCACGGCACTTGCTGATAAGTACGACAAGGAAGTGTGGAATAGTGAAGCTCAGGCCACTTTTGGCAACTCCGACTACCGGCCTAATTCGGGCACCGGAATCGGTGGAGCAGGTAGCTCATTAGAAATGGCCAACACCATCGTGAAAGGCTTTACCGATTCACGGCGGACGAATTTTATCTATCAACCGGCGATTGCGGCTTTCTATGAAGGCGGTCAATACTCATCTAAGAGTGTCCTGCAGGCAACCGATCCATGGTCAGGGTGGACGAATAGTGATGTTGCGATTGATGTGCTTGCCCAATTCAGTAAATTTGCCAAACTTGGTTGGGAAAATAGCGACAATACGTCTGGTATCTGGCGCGCCGTATCTCAGGCAAGTGTTTCCACGGCAACGGGTTCCAATAATGTCAACGGCCGCAACGGTTTGGCTAACTATTTAACCCTTGCTTCACCGGATAAAAAGGATTTTTCCACGGTTATCGTCAATGATAGTAAGTACACGAAGCACTATCAGATCTCGGCTTCCAACATGGCTTATAAAGGAACTCCGACCCTTGAGGAATGGGAAACACGGGCAGCTGATACGACTGCAAAAGATGCGTATGACAGCAATTACCTCAAACATGTTGGCGATGTCCAAGCTGATAGCAAAGGTGTTTATACCGTTACGGTTAAACCATTTTCAATCAAGACGGTCACCACGCTTGATAAGGCAAAGGATTCCGATTTAAACCAAGGCATATCGGCTTCATCGAACAAGCAGCGGACGGTACTTGATACCGATGCCAATGGTAAAGGGACTGACACCTCAGACACGACCTTGTATGCAGATAACTTTGAATATGGCGGTAAGAAAGTTGCCACGCTGAATGCTGATGGCACTAGCAACACCGCAAAGACTGAAGACTTCATAACATCGCGCGGTGGTGACGAAGGCTTCTATCCGTTGTATACATTTAATCGTAATGGGACACTTGAAGGCTACAAGACGACAAATGCCAAGTCAGGTCATTACGTTTTACGCCAGCAGTTGGACTCAACGGTGGTCGAACCGGGCGGGGCTTGGAACGATGGCGATGCGTTGGCATGGATCGGCGACAATCGCTGGATGAATTACAAAGCCAGCACGGATGTCTCATTTGAAGATAAAGGCACCCATGGCAGCGCAAATTATGCTTCGATCGGTGCACGTCAGCAGGCTGATTCAGGCCCGGCAGCCTACCTGAAATTCTGGCAGGATGGTGGCTGGTCATTGCATATCGGCAGTCAGTCAGTTGCAAGCGGCAATGTCGCCACCGGTCAAGGCGGCACCAAGATTTCCGGCTTCGATACAACGAATACGGCTTGGCACAATATTGCCATTCAGGCAGCAGGCAATACCATCACGGCTTCCATTGATGGCCAAAAGGTTGCTGATGGCAAGGTCACGTCTGAGCTTTCCGGACGAGTCACTTTAGGCAGCGGCTACTTCCACACTGACTTTGATAACCTGAAAGTTGAAACTGTCAAAGGCTATACCCCGTACTATTCGCAGCAAATCGATGACTTAGAGATGTACGACACATCTGCCACACCAAAACAACAACTGGTTTATAACGATCACTGGACGCACGAAACCGGACAAGGTATGTACTTGCGGGACCGGACAGTTTCCAAGAATACAGGCGCCGGTGCTACCCTTACGTATACGTTCACTGGGACCGGTCTGGATATTTGTGGCAACAATGATGGCTCAGCGAAGTTGGATGTGACGGTTGATGGCAAACAAGTCGCAACAGATGCTGCAACCAACAAGGCTGACAATCTCGGGCAGACCTACACATTACGAAATTTGAAGTACGGCCAGCATACCGTGACGTTCACTGTCAAAAGCGGTACGTTAGCAGTTGATTATGTCGGTGTCGTCCCAAGTGACACCATTGCCGATTTCAGCAAGCTGCAAACGGCGTACGATAAAGTCAAAGATGTCACGAACGCTGATAACAAGTACACGTCATCAAGTTGGACATCGTTTCAAAAAGTTTTATTAGCAGCAAAAAATGTCCTTGCAGACACGACGGCTTCGCAAAACGATATTGATACGGCCCTCAAAAATCTCAACACAGCATATGCCGCCTTGGCGCTTAACCCAGACAAGACAAAACTGCAAACGGCTTATGATAAGGCAAAAGCTGTGACTAACCCAAGCGATAAGTACACGGACGCCAGCTGGAAAGTATTCCAGACCGCATTAACGGATGCGCAGGACGTTCTCGCTAACGCCAACGCAACTCAAAATGATGTCGACAGCGCCTTGAAGAATCTAAATCAGGCAGCCTCTGACTTAGTGCTGAACCCAGCCAAGCCAGATAAGACGAAACTTCAGGCTGCATACGATAAGAATAAGGCGGTTACGAATCCAGACGACAAGTATACAAGTGAAAGTTGGCAGGCATTACAGACGGCGTTATCAGATGCGCAAAAGGTTCTTACCGACACCAACGCAACCCAAAATGATGTCGACAGCGCCTTGAAAAGTCTGAACCAGGCAGCCACTGACTTAACGTTGAACCCGGCCAAACCAGGTAAGACGAAGCTTCAGGCTGCATACGATAAGAATAAGACGGTTACGAATCCAGACGACAAGTACACAAGTGAAAGTTGGCAGGCATTCCAGAAGGCGTTATCAGATGCGCAAAAGGTTCTCGCTGACACCAACGCGACCCAAGACAGTCTTGATACAACCTTGCAAAAGCTGAATAACGCTTATGCTGGCTTAAAGCTTAACAGCCAAAAACCAGATAAGTCGGCACTACAGACGGCTTATGACAAAGACAGTACAGTGACCAACCAAGCTAATAAGTACACGACCGCAAGTTGGACAACCTTCCAGTCAGCACTTGCTAATGCGAAAAAAGTGCTGGCAGACACTGACGCGGTTCAAGCAGATGTTGATACGGCTTTGCAGAAGTTAAATAATGCTTATGACGGCTTAACCCTTAGCCCGGATAAATCGGCACTGCAAACGGTACTCACAGAGGCACAAACGCTCAGTCATTCAGCAGTAACTGGCGACCACGAAGGTAACTACCCAGCAGATGCGCTTAAAACCCTCCAAGTTGCGATCGACACCGCCAAGAAAGTCGCGGATAACCCTGATGCTTCAAAAGATGATATCGACACTGCAGCATCGACATTAAAACAAGCGGTCACGGCCTTCAAACAGACCGTTGTGACCGTTAACCGCGACCAGCTAACACAGCTCGTCACCGAGTCGCAAACCTTGCGTGCCGATGATTACACCCAGAACAGCTGGACGCCTTATCAGCAAGCAGTAGCAGCAGCACAAAAACTGTTAGCAGGTAAGCCGAGTCAGCAAGAATTAGATGCAGCCGCAACCGCACTGAAGAAAGCCAAAACCAGTCTTGTCGCAGCGCCAACAGGTAAGCTGCCATCAACAGGTGATGCTTCATCCGAAAGTGCCAGTTCTAGCGAAGAAACAGCTTCCTCATCAACAGCCAAGTATCCAAGTACAGGTGAATCACAGCTGTCACTGGCCGTTACGATGGCAGCAGTCGTTTTCCTCATTGGCATCAGCGGCTTTGCATGGTTCTTACACCAGAAGGGGAAAGCTAAATAATCAAGCACGTAAAGTGAACGACTAGATAAGCTTAAGACCCCTGACTATGGAAGATCAAAACTAAATAAAGAGGCTCTAGGGACGATTGAAGTGTCCCTAGAGTCTCTTTTTGGCTGATGGTCAAATATAGAGATGAAAAATACTGGAAAAAGTGTCGCAGCCATCTCCAAGGTAATGACTACCCAAAATTGTCAGCAAACAACGCTTAACATACCAAGAATAGTATTTGGAGATATAACTAAAAAACACTTGCCGGGAGTGTCCTTCATGGCAAGTGTTTTTGGTAGTTAACAAAAGTAGATCAGTCTTTTATAGTGATAGATTTTTCTTTACTTACCAGCCCGAATGGCATCAAGCTTGGCCCGATACTTCTTAGCTGTAGCAGTGACGCCAGCATAGTCGCCGGTTTTGGCTGCGGCGGTGAGGTTGCTGCCGGCACCGACTAAGGTAACGCCGGCATCGAACCAGGTTTCGAGGTTATCAAGCGACACACCACCGGTTGGCATAATGGCCAGCTGCGGGAATGGGCCGTGAAGTGCTTTGACCATAGCCGGACCAGCAACACTGCCAGGGAAGACCTTCACGAGATCGACGCCAGCTTCAAGCGCGGTTTGGATTTCGGTTGGGGTGAAGCAGCCTGGGGTGTAAGGAATTGAGTAAAGGTTGCAGATCTTGGCAACGTCAGCATTGAAGCTTGGGCTGACGATAAACTTGGCGCCGGCAATGATAGCCAGACGCGCGGTTGCAGGATCAAGAACCGTTCCGGCACCGATCAGGACGTCTTCACGGTCACCATACTTTTCACTGAGTTCATCCAATGCCTTGTCAGCATGCGGGACGGTGAAAGTAAGCTCAATACCCGTAACGCCGCCAGCAATCACGGCATCAACGGTTTTGACCGCTTCATCAGCATCGTCACCGCGGACAACGGCGACACAGCCGGTGTTAATTAAGCGATTAAGATAGTCATATTTTTGCATGGTTGTTTTTTTCTCCTTAGACGTGTTCTGTAGTGAAGAAAATCAAATGGGATGCTTAAAAGAATTGAGTGTCTCACGCGCGCTCAGTTTTATTAAGACTGGTTTGCATGAACTTGTCAAGCTGTTGTCGCGTTGGGTAACCGGTGTTGTCGCCGGGTGATTGAATCGCTAAGGCACCGATAGCATTACCGCGGCTGGCTGCTTCGGCCGGTGAGCGACCTTCCAGTAAGGCGCTGATGACGCCTAATGCAAAGCCATCGCCTGCGCCCACCGTATCGACAATGTGTTCGGCCGGAAAACTTGGCAGTAACTGTCCAGGCACATCACGGCCTAACAGATACGCACCTTGTTTACCGACTTTGACAATGACCAGTTGCGTTTGCTCACTTTGATTGAGATAGAAGTGAGCGATGGTTTCCGGATCATCACTGCCGACGAGAATTTTTCCTTCTGCGGCACCCGGCAGCACGATCGATGCACTTTTGGCCAACGAATTAATCGTTGTCACCATGGTGTTCTGATCAGGCCATAGTGCTGGGCGCAAATTGGGGTCGAACGTGATCAGAATGCGATTGCTGATCAAACGTTTCATCAGCCGCTTAGTTGCAGCCAGCGTTGATGCCGAGGCGGCTGGAAAGATACCGGTAATGTGGGCAAGTTTGACGCCGGCCAAGTCAATCCGATCAATCGCCGCGGGATCAAAATGCGCTGCCGCTGATCCTGCCCGCAGATAGTAGGTGTTAGGATCGCCATGCGTCACACGCGCCTTGAACTCGATGCCGGTTGGATAACGTGAAGTCGTGGTTACATTGTCGGAACCGATGCCGGCTGCTGTGAGTTGTTGGCGAATGAAAATGCCATTCGGGTCTTCACCGAGATGCGTAATGTACTCGACGGAATGGCCGAGTCGACTCAATCCAACGGCAACATTTAACTCAGCGCCAGCCAGATACTTGGTAAAATGTTTGGCGGCCGCTAATGGCACATCTGCTTCTTCAGCGGCAAAGACGACTAGCGGTTCACCGATTGTCAGGCATTCATTCACGTGTGATCGTACTCCTTTAAGCGTTTAATCGTTGTTATTGTCGTAGAAACCAAAGTAGTCATGCGCGTTCCCATAGCTGATATTCTTGACAATCCGGCCAAGGGCATCAAGGTCATATGGCACTCGACCCTGTTCGACCAGTTCACCATAGAAGTTGCACAGTACCCGACGGAAGTATTCATGCCGCGGATAAGACAGGAAACTACGCGAATCTGTTAACATGCCGACAAAGTTTGGTAACAGGCTTTGTTGCGCAAAAGTCTGAAGCTGCCGATGCATCCCTTCAGCCGTATCATTAAACCACCAGGCAGCACCTAATTGCAGGTGTTGTTTATCGCCTTGGCCAACGAAGCTTTGTAACATGGTGATGAGTGGTAGCCAATCATTTGGATTCAGGGAATAGAAGATCACTTTTGGCAGTGGGCCACGCGCGTCCATCGCTTGGAAAAGATCCCGGAACTCGCCGACCAAATCAGGTTGACTGCCCATCGCATCGAAGCCGGTGTCGGGACCGATCTTTTTCAAGTTCGGTAAGCTGAGACTGCGATCAACATTGGCATGGAACTGCATCGTCCAGTTGAACTCCCGGTTGAGATCCATCAGCATTTCAACGAGTCCGGTGAGATACTGATCATTTTCAACATCGCTGACTGGCCGGTTTTCAATGCCTTTCTTGATAATGGTATCAAGTGCTTCTTGATCGACTGGGCGGTAGTGGAAGCTGTTGAGGCCGTGGTCAGAAAGGTGGCCACCATGCTCGGCAAAGAAGGTGAAGCGTTGTTTCATGGCTTTCTTCAAAGAAGCAAAGTCGGTGATTTCAACGCCTGCTGCTTTGCCAAGGGTTTGTAAGTAGTCGCCGTAAGTATTAGCACAGATCGCCATTAACTTATCAGGGCGCATCGCTGGCAAAACCTTGAAGCCATTGGTGTCTTCATCGTTAGCAATGAGTTCGTGGTAGTGCAAGTCGCTGGCTGGATCATCGGTGGTGCAGACAACTTCGACATGACTGCGCCGAATCAACGCGCGCGGCGTAAACTCAGGGGTAGCCAGTTTGGCGTTGGTGAGATCCCAGACTTTTTTGGCGGTGTCACGACTCAATACCAGATCACTGCCGAAGAAACGGCGCAGTTCGAGATGAGTCCATTCAAACACAGGGTTGCCCCAAGCATTTTCCATGGTTTTGCACCAGGCGACAAACTTCTCGTAGTCATCGCCATCGCCAGTGATGAGTTCTTCAGGGACACCATTAGCCCGTTCCAGGCGCCACTTGTAGTGATCGCCGTATGTGCCTTCGTTTAACCAAATGCGGGTGATGTTCTTGAAGTTACGATTTTCATAGATTTCCTGCGGGTTAAGATGACAGTGAAAATCAATAATCGGCAGGTCAGCAGCATATTGATGAAATAGTTGCTTAGCCGGCTCATTGGTTAAGAGAAAATCATCGTCCAAAAAAGCCATTACTTTGCGCTCCCTTTTTCTAATGCTTCCCAGAGGCCGTTTAGATAGGTGATGCCTAAAGCACGATCGTATAAACCATAGCCAGGGCGGCCATTTTCGCCCCAGATGTTACGGCCGTGGTCAGGACGGATGTAGCCATCGTAATCAAGGTCGTGCAAGGCCTTCATGATTTCGTACATATCCAGCGAACCATCCTTGGAAAGGTGATCGGATTCGTGGAAGTCGCCTTCTTTGTTGATGAACTCGATGTTACGGGCGTGGATAAAAGGTGCCCGATCTTTTTTGACAAATTCACGGATGATGGCTGGTACATCGTTGTTTGGATTTTCGCCTAAGGAACCGGTGCAGATGGTAAACCCATTGTACCGAGATTCATGCATGCTTTCAATAATCCGCATGTCTTCGGCGTTCTTGTAAACTCGCGGCAAGCCAAAGAGCTCGCGCGGCGGATCATCCGGGTGCATGGCCATGCGAACATCATACTTTTCACAGGTTGGAATGATGGCATCGAGGAAGTACTTCATGTTTTCGCGTAATTTAGCGGCATCAACGTCAGCATAAGCTTTGAATAAGCGTTCGATTTCAGCCAGACGTTCCGGTTCCCAGCCAGGAAGAACATAGCCTTCTGAGTTGTTACGAACCGAATCGATAATATCGTGCGGATCGTCTTTTAGATATTGATGTTGAAAAGCCATGACATTGCTACCGTCTTCTAGCTGATAGTGGAGATTGGTCCGCAGCCAGTCAAAGATCGGCATGAAGTTGTAGCAAATGACCTTGATCCCATATTCAGAAAGGTTCTTGATGGTTTCCTTGTAGTTTTCGATATACTTGTCACGTGATGGCAGGCCAATCTTAATGTCATCGTGAATGTTGACGGATTCGATGACTTCCAGTTTTAAGCCGGCATCTTCAACTTGTTTCTTCAGTGCGGCAATTTTTTCCTTGGGCCAAACTTCACCTACCGGAACATCGAAAAGCGCACCGACAACTTGTTGCGTACCGGGAATCTGACGAATTTGCTGTAAGGTGATGGGGTCATCTTTTTCGCCGAACCAGCGAAAACCCATTTTTAAATCTGACATAAATTAAAGCTCCTTTTCATGATCTTGACGAAATTGTTCAAGGGTCTTAGTCACTGCACCTGGGCCGGCAATGAGTTTCTTGAAGTCGGCTTCTACTTGGTCAGCCAAACCGATTTGATAAAGGTCGTGGCCAAAGATCTGGGCATTGCTCAAGATTGGCTTGAGTGCGGTGTGGACATCGGCATCGCTACCTAACTTGATGTCGGCAACATATGGCTGCAACTGATCCAATAATGGGTCGCGGCTTGGGGTGAAGTCGTTACCTTTATCATCCACTGCCATCAGGTAACGGCACCATCCGGCAAGAATGAGCGGAATTGCCTTAAGCTGCTTAACGCTTTCAGGATCCTTGTCTAAGTAGTGCTGGATCGTCACGCCATAACGAATTGGCAATTTCTGTGAAGTGTCGCTGGCAATCCGTTGCGGGGTATCGGGAATATTCTTGTTTGGCAAGCGCTTGGTGACCAGCTGATCCAGAAACTTCTTAGGATCGATAATCTTAGGATCCTTCACAACTGGCAGATCTTCTTTATAGCCAAGGTACTTGATCAAAGTGAGCAAATTAGGATTTTCAACTTCAGCAGCAATTGACGTGTAGCCAAGGAGGTTACCATAAATAGCCAAAGCCGTGTGCAATGGATTCAAGCAAGCGGTGACCTTCATCTGATCGGCATCGTTAACGGTGTCGCGATCGGTGAGGATGACACCGGCATTTTCCAGCGCCGGACGACCATTTGGGAAGCTGTCTTCAATGACGAGGTAGTGGGTTTCTTCCGTATTACCAAATGGCGCAATATTGGTGTGCTTAGGTGTGTGCACGATGGTGGTGTCTTCAAAACCTTCTGCCTTAAGTTTGTCGGCAACGTTTTGCGCCGGGTTCGGTGTGATCCGATCAATCATGGACCATGGGAAGCTGACTTGCTTAGGATCGGTCAGATAATCGATGAAGCCTTGGGTGACGGTCCCGTGTTTAGCCCAGCCCTTGGCAATTGTCAAAATGCCGTTTTCATAACGTTTGCCGTTTTCAGAGAAGTTGTCGGTGCTGACCATGGCAATTGGCTTGGCACCGGCTTCGTAACGTGCCAAAAGTAGGCGCGCAATGGCACCCATGTTGGTCGTCGCATCATCTGGCTTACCTGCGATATCAGCTTCGGCAGCTGGTGTCAGTTTGCCGTTGATGTCAGTCAGTTGATAGCCTTTTTCGGTAATGGACATCGTAACGAGTTGCAGTGAAGGCTTCGTGAAGATTTCTTTTAAATGTTCCCAGCCTTCAGGATTGGTCTTGTTGTAGTAAATCGCTTCGGCAACACTGGCGATCAGTGTCTTATCAAGTGTGCCGTCTGGTTGCATAACCACTTGCAACACGCGATCGTTATATGGCTTGTAGATATCGGCAGGCACATCGCCATCATAAGTTTCGGCAACAACCACACCAGACTTTAAGCTGCCATTATTGAGCAAGTCCTGCGCAATCTTTGCATGAAAGCAGCGGAAAAGATTGCCGCCGCCGAAGTGAACCCATACAGGATTGGCCTCAGTTGTCTGTTTCATTTGTTCTTGGTCGAATTGCGGAACAGCGATACCAGCCGCTTTGAAGTCAGCAGCCTTTGCTTGATAATCGTCGGTTAGCTTAACCAAAATGATGAACCTCCTTATATATTAATATATCAGTTTCACACACTTAATATAGCACGTGCGGGTTAAAATGGAAAGCGCTATCAGAATACTTTTAACATTTTAATTCAAAAAATATTTCTGTATAGGCTCTGAACCATTAAAAAAGAAAAAGTCGAATCAACAACAGTTATCCGCGTTGTTTGATTCCGACTTTTCCGACGTTATTTCTTGTTAGCATTCACACCTTTGCCCGGTGCCCAGTCGTCCATCAGATTTGCCGGATAAGGATTCAGCTTGAAGTCTTCATCCTGACGCGGCGCACTTTCATTGACGGGACCAAATGCCTTATGAAGCGTTACGGTTCCCCATGCCGGAACGGTAACATGCTGCCAAGTAACCGGGCCGTCATTGTTGATGGTAACGGCGGCGTCCAACGGCTTGCCGGATGGGTTGTAGAGGTGAGCAGCAATGGCGCCATCGGGAGCAAGAAAGGCAACGGAGCCTAAGCCACCGGTGTAGCCATCTTGCGTGTAGTTGGTGGAGCCAATCACAATAGATCCCGGAACAACATCTTGGTTGAAGTTACGCAGCATGTAGTATTCCAGGTTACGTTGAACTTTACCGGTTGTGTGATCAATGGTGACAACCCCGCGACGGCCAGTTGACCCTACCTGGTTTGGCAAGCCCCGTTCGTCCAAGGCAATGTTCCAAAGATCAATCATGTTCAAGCCTTGACGCACGAGCCAATTACCGATCAAGCCAAACATAATATGAGAAGCATCTTCTGGTGTTTCTTCGATCATGCAGCGGCGTTCGGTCATGGCGAGTTTCCAGTTTGGATTCAGGCGACTGCCTTTAAACAAGTTGGTGTAAGGACCATCGTAGGTATGGAAGGCAAAACCATCAAATGCAGCCGCTTCATCAGGGGTCACCAACTCGCTTAGTGGCTTGTCGATGACATCAAGGACGTTTAAACTGCCATCCCAGAAGTAAATCTTGGTATCAGGGAAGGTCTTGTCCAAAGCCGGGCGAAGGAACTTGTAGCCAAAGTGTGCCAGTTCCGGAATCTTCCAGATCATGGCTGGCCATGCAGCTGCATTGGAAGGTTCGTTTTGGATCGTGATGGCGTAAATCGGAATGCCATACTTGCGATATTCTTCAAGGTAACGAACAAAGTATTGCGCGTAAACGCCTTCGAACGTGTCCTTAATTGCATAGCCATTGTTGGTATATTCGCCAAAACGTAAGTGGCCGCCCATTTTTAGTTCGCCGGTACTCTTCATCCAAGCGGGAGCAGACCATGGTGAAGCCATAATCTTAACGGCTGGGTTAATCGCCAGAATTTCCTGAACAACCGGAATCAGATATTTAAGATCTTTGGTTGCATCAGGCGCTCCGGGTTCACCTTCACCAACAGAAAACTTAGATAAGGATGCATCATGCTCGCCAAATGGCACATCATCATAAGTGTAATAAGGTTGACTGGCTGGTTCGCAGGATCCTAATGGAATACGGATGGTCGAGAAATGACCTTCTTCTGGGTCAAACATTTCATGTAGCAAGGCACTGCGTTGTTCCTTGCTCTGCTTCCAGATAAGTGATGCTGCTGCATCGGTGATGGCGGCACCTGCGCCGATCCATTCCTGATGCCGGTCAGCAGGATCAATCACGATCTTGGCTGCATCGCCGGGTGTCGTTTCTGGTTTTGGAGTTGCCAGATGGTCACGCTTTTGTGCCAGATCGCCAGCCGTTACCGTCCAAAATTCCGTCGGGTATAAGCCTTTTTCAGTTGTGGTCATGTTAAGCGTCCTTTCTTACGTCAAGTGACAAATATAATTTCAACAAATTAACGAACACGTTTGATGGCGGCAATCAAGAAGCCACCGATGATTTCCATTGCAACCGCGAAGATGAAGACTGCCTGATAACCGAAGCCTTCAACAATAGCAGAAGCAACCATCGCACCAAGCATCTGGCCCAACGTGTTTGCTAAGTTGATCAGTCCTAAGTCTTTACCAGCAGTATCAGAAGATGGCAGCACATCCATGTTCAACGCGCCATCGACTGAGTTGTACAAGCCATTACCAAAAGCAGCGATAACAGCGTAGGCAAACATTGCCCAAGCTTCTTTGACAAACAATGGGAACAAAGCAGCTACGGCTAAGGCGAATGTTGCGATAACAACCGGACCCTTAACCCGCTTCATTTTATCGGCAAGTGGACCGCCAACTAAAGCGAAGAAGACACCAATGACTAACATGATGGTTGAAAATACAGAGATGGAACCGCCAGCTTGTTTGGTGCTTTGGCCAATATAGTCGGTGAAGATGAACAAAAGGAATGTGGTAACAATCGTAGAACCGACAACCATCAGGAACTTACCTGACAAGGCGAGATAAAAGTCGCGCGCATCATGGGTTGGGAAGAAGAAGTACTTCTTGAGTGATTCTTTGTCGAGCTTGATCTTTGGTTCGTCCAGGTTGCTCTTTTCGTTGATCAACAGAACGTGGATAATGGCCAACACAACGGTCATGCTTGCCATGACATAAATACCGAATTTAACATTGCCAAGGAATTGAGCGGCTAACAGAGCAAAACCTTGTTGCGCGATCGTGAAACCAACGCCGTAAAAGGTTGAAACAGTGCCACGCCATTTAGGTGCAACCCGATCCGATATTTGCGGATAAATCGCTGCGGCAATCGCGTTTTCGGCCGCCGCCGCGATGATCCAGATAAAGATGATAGCAGTAATTGAAGTCGTATTAGCAATGGCGACCAGTGAAAGCGCGATTGCTATGGTACCAAGGACAATATAAGGTTTCCGCTTACCAAAACGGGTTCGCGTCACATCAGAAAAAGCACCAAACAATAAGTTGGCAATCGCACCGGTGATAGACGCAACGGTTGCCAGAATGCCGACAGCCCAAACCTTGTGTGCCGAATCAATTTGACTAAATAGTTGTGGAATTAAAACGCTTCGGGTTGAACCGATTGGCCCGTACCAGCAAAGTGGCGCGAGGAACATTGCGGTTGCAACACCAAGTGGCATCTTTGGCTGCTGTGAATCTTGAATCTTTGCGTTGGTAACAACCCCAACCGTCGTTTTGACCGCTTTAGGATCGTTCTTAACATCATTTGCCATTTTTTTCACTCCCATGAAATTAAGTAAGTGCATTTAAAAATAAATAGGTAAAACAAATGCATAAATGCCGGAACCTGAATTTTGACACACCCGCCTCCTTGCCAATCAGCTTATGCCACTTAAAACCTGATTGGTCACAAACTGCAACCAGTTGTGACCTTAATGGTAGATATACAACCAGTCAGTTAATGTTAAAGGCGTATTTTTTAAACTAAACGCGCGAAAACATTGACACTCGGCTAACTGATATATTAGTATATCCTTACAAGGGCATGATAGCGCTTACCGAAAACGGTGTCAACACCTATCAAAAAGTTTTATAATTTAAACGTCTCAAGCAGCATCTTTCTCGAAAGGCTGGGGATGTTATACAATCAGTTAATCAGGTGAAAAAGAAGGAAGGGTGACGCCCATGCAAATATCGAATTATCAAGATGAAGCATATAACGCTATCAAGGAGATGATTCTCAGCATGCAGCTGACCCCCGGGGAAAAAGTCGACAAGACTGAATTGAGCGCGCAACTCAAGATCGGTGCGACCCCGATCCGGGAGGCCATTATCCGCTTACGGCGGGAAGGACTATTTAATGTCATTCCTCAAAGCGGTACTTATGTATCAAAGATCAATCTGGATGAAATGTATCAAGGCCGGTTTGCCCGGGTCAATTTGGAAAGGACGATTGTGGCGGACGCAGTTGATGTCATGACGCCAGATCAAATTGCTAAATTGGAACAGCAAATTGCGTTGCAGGGTGTTTATGAGCATTCTCGGGATTACGATCATTTTTTTGATCTTGATCACGACTTTCATGAAATATTTTATATGGCCGATCATAAGCAGTTTGTCTGGGCTTGGGTACAGCAAATGAATTTGCAATTTAATCGCTACCGATACTTACGGTTGGAAGTTAGCGGCTTGAAATGGCATAACATTATCACGGAACATCAGGCAATTGTCGATGCAGTCAAGGCTAAAGATGCTGAGTTAGCCAGTCATTTGGTTGCGGATCATTTGTTAGCGATTGATGACGATGTTAAGGCAGTTTTAAGTGCCTATCCTAACTATTTTGAAGGAAAAGCAGCGCCAAGCCATCAGCCTGACTAAGGTGACGCTGTTGTCAGATTTTGTTCACTGTAAGCGCGATCGTGCCCAACGAAAGGAAGGCTTACAGATGACAAAAGTATTAACATTCGGCGAGATGATGCTACGGTTAAAGCCGTATGATCATCAACGTATTCTTCAAGCGTCTGGCTTCGAGGCTAATTATGGTGGCTCTGAAGCTAATGTGGCGGTTTCTTTGGCATTGCTTGGCGACGAGGCGCAGTATGTCACCAAGCTGCCTGATAATGCATTAGGCGACACTGCGCGCAACACTATTCGTGGTCTGGGCGTAGATACACATAAGATCTTGCGCGGTGGGCCGCGTTTAGGGATTTATTTCTTTGAAAAAGGGGCCAGTGTGCGCAACACGAATGTCGTGTACGATCGTGCCGGCAGTTCTTTTGCGACCGCTGAAGCTGATGAATTTGATTGGGCCAGTCTGCTTAAAGACGTGGCCTATTTTTATTTTTCCGGAATTACCCCGGCGATCGGCAAACATATGCAGACCGCCATTGAATCAGCCGTTAAATACTGTGCCGCACATGATATTACCGTTGTTTGCGACATGAATTATCGCGGTAAAATGTGGTCGCCTGCAGAAGCTCAGGCATTCTTTGCCAAGGTTATGCCTTATATCACGATTGTTTTGGCTAATGATGAAGATTTTGAAGCAACCTTAGGCATTAAAGCATTTGATGGTAATATGGCGACCGGGATTGATCAGATCGATAGTTTCAAAGCCGGCATGTTGCAGGTGATGAAGCAGTGGCCGAATGTTAAAACCGTGGCCAGTGTTGTGCGGAATATCCACTCGGTTGAAGATAGCTGGTGGACAGGACTTTTGGCTGAAGATGGCAAAACATACCAAGGGCCAACTTTCCATATGCATGTGATGGAAGGCGTGGCGTCAGGTGATGCGTTTGGGGCAGGTTTGATGCACGCCACTCTGCATGACTTTGATGCGCAGGCCAAGATTAATTATGCAATTTCGGCCAGTGTGTTGAAATTGACGATCAGCGGCGATCTGAATTTGATTACGGATGCAGACGTGCAGGCGGTCATGGCAACCGGCAGCGGTGTTGATCGTTAGTCGGGCAATAAGAAAGTGAGGATGCAATAACATGCATACGTTGACGATTGATGGTAGTCAGTTGCAGTTAGAGCAAAACGAAGCCAACACAATTAAAGGGTTTGGACTTCTAAGCTGCAACAATACATCAAGGTTATTAATGGACTATAAGTGGGAACACCCCCAAGTCTATCAGCAAGTGCTGCAACACTTATTCGGCGGACAACACCCTTTAATGCGCATGCTAAAAGTAGAACTTGGCAGCGACTCGAATACATCATGCGGCACCGAACCGGCTCCTCAGCGCGCTGCGGACGAACCGGCTAATGTGGCACGGGGCATGGGGTTTCAGCTCATTGCTGATGCCAAAAAGATTCAGCCGGACTTGAAAACCTGCATGTTACGCTGGGCAGAGCCTGGATTTTTACGGCCAAGTTGGCGCCAGGTGAAGTCCGATGATCCTGATGAAAAGGTGCCGACAGAAGCTTTTGAAGCCATGTATCAGTATTACAAGCAAACGGTGATTGCGGCTTGGCAGGCATATGGTTATCTTTTTGATTACATTGATCCCGACCGTAACGAGACCAAACACCCGATGTATCGCTATCTTAAATGGTTTGCTAACCGGCTGAAAACCGATCAAGCTGATTTCCCTGAAGGTTTTCCAGTAGCAGATTATCATGCAATTAAGTTGATAACGTCAGATCAAAATTATGGAACCGATATGGGGACAGCATTGCTTAACGATCCTGAGTTACAAGCGGTGATTCCGGCAGTTGGCTACCATTACAACACCGATGACGGTCCGGACAAACCATTTACGAAGATTGCCGATCAGCTGCATAAGGAAGTCTGGTACAGTGAAGGCATTGCGCCGGTCACATTCGGCACGCTTAGGACGCAGGATACAACTGGCATTGGCATAGGCGGTCCTATGAGTGCTTTGGATGTTGCCAATCGCCTAGTTAAAAGTTATGCCCGCTCGCGCCGAAGTTTATACATTTTTCAACCAGCGATTGGCGGCTTATATCCCGGCGCAAAATATCCGGGAAAGCAATTACTTGAAATGGATACGCCGTGGTCGGGTTACTTTCAGCAAGATACGGTGGCTTTGGCGGTCATGCATCACTTCACCGATTTTGCCGTGACGGGATGGCGCGATCAAACAGCCGCAAAAAACTGGCGGTATGTTCCGAGTGCCACGGTAAGTGAAGTGGCGGGTACTGAAAATCTGACGCAGGCGTTTGGAGCTGCCAGTGCCATGACTTTAGTTGCCCCGGATGAAGCGGATTACACGGTGGTGCTAATAAACGACACCAGTGCCCCCCAAACCTATCAGATTGCGGTTAAGAATCTGGCTGCTGCGACCAAACCGCTACACGTATGGCAGACTTGGGCCGATAAAGCCGGTAAAATTCACGATCGCGAAAAGACAACCACGCTGACGCCGGTCAATGGAAATGTAACGGTCACGATTGAACCGCGGGCGATCATCAGTGCAACCACCGCGGATTTCCAGCCACAAGCCTTATTACCTAATCCTGATGTTAAGCCTGATCAGCCACTGCAACAGGATCCGGAAAATCACGTTCTTTTCCACGATGATTACACCTATGCCGATATGCCGGCTGATTATCTCACGCGCCGTGGCGGCACCCCGAAATATACAACCGACATGGATGGCGCGTTTGAAGTAGTTGAGCAGGACGGTAAACGCGGGTTACAACAAAAGATTACCGAGCAGTCGCGGGCATTGGCTTGGGAAACGCAAACCGATCCGAACTTTACCGTTGGCGATATTCGTTGGTTAAACTATGCGGCTGCGTTGAAGTTTACGTTTGACACGACAACCCGGCAAAATACTGTCAGTGCCAACTATATTGGCCTTGGCGTGCGGAGTGTGGACGATTTTGAAGGCAGTTTATTCTCGGCGCCATATGTGGCTACGCTGACAATTGGCGGAAAGTTACGCTTTTATGTTCGCGGTGTTTTGGCAGCCACACTTGATGTGCCGGTTTTCGATGCCAAAGTGAGTCACGAACTTATTGTTGAAGCAACAGATCGCCATGTGACGGTGCAAGTCGATGGCCAGACTTATGTAACTTATGACGATCCAAGTGATCAACCGGGTTTGGCGGGGCAAGTCAAAGTCGGCACCGGCTATTTCAAGACGGTGATTCAGGCTTTGACGGTCACGAGTACGTCAGCACCAGCGGTATTAGGACATCGCCGCGATGACTTAGATGCCAGCCTAACGTTTAGTAATGATCAGTGGGAACGCCTTGCTGCACGTTTTCCGCATGCGTGGGAACGCTCGCAGTCAATTGGCGAAAAAGGCGCTACCGTTGACTTTGATGTTGAAGGAACCGGTTTTGTGCTCTTTGGGATGCAAGCACACGCAAGTCGCTTGCAGCTGGCCGTTGACGGGCGGATACAGGAAGTGGTGCCGTTGACTGCGTTGGCCAAGCAACCGAATACGGTGGTGACCGACTTGGCGGCCGGGACTCATCACGTCAAGGTGACGGTCATCGATGGCAGTTATACCTTTGATGGAGTGGCGCCGATTCTATAAATACCGTTGCTTGAAGAATCTATTTTAATCATGATCAACACGTTGAAAAATGTCTGGAAAATGAGACGGTTTGAGTCCGCTTTTCAGGCGTTTTTAGGAAGTGATGGTGGCAAAGAGTAGCAACATTAATCGCTAAAATGACGTTAATCGGCCAAAACCCGACGTTTATTTGTTAGATGACACCGCGTGCCGGTTTGCGGGTATTATAAAGGGGAAAATGTTCATTGTTGCGTAGTCTATATTTGAGAGCGTTAAATAGCGTTGCTAGCAGAGGCAGAAATAAAAGCTCTCAGTCAACATTCGAAAGTCATGAGGTGAGAATGATGAAGGCTTTATACAAAGGTGAACCTGCTGATATTTGGGAAATAGGCAAAACAACGCCCCAGCCAGATTGGGTTCGTGAAGCGTTTGAAGCGAATTACTTGTATTGGTTGGATAATCATCTGCGGATTTTGATGAGTGGTCTGAAGCCATCGCTGGACACTAATTTAAAGATAGGAGCTGTCGGCACGATCGGCGGCGGCTTTGCCGGGTATGGCATGTATGTCATGGGCTATCCAGGTGATTACTTAGATATCACCAATCATCGGGTGGTTTCAAAGAAAAAGTTTTTGAAGCAGTACCAGCTTATTGACGATACACGTGTTAGTTGATGGTCAGTTATAGCACAAAATGATGGGACTCGAGGCAGAGTCAAAGGCAAGATCGCACAAAAAAGAGCATACTTAGACATAATTTTTTATGTTATCCTGCCAATAGAAACGTGCGTGGGCGCGACCTATGAGCAGCGTCCGCATTCGTATCAAGAATGAAAAGAAAGAAGATCAGACGATGAATGAAAAGTTCCTCGAAGTGTTGAAGCACGAAGGTCCTGTTACGATTGTTACCATCAACGGCAACCCGGCTCACGTGGTCAATACCTGGATGTCTTATGTCAGCCGCAAAGACGATGAACTCTATATTCCTGCAGCCGGTATGCACAGTATCGAAGGCGACTTTGCTAAGGATAACCATGTTCTTTTAACGTTTGGTTCCAAGGAAGTTGAAGGAACAGTTGGACCCGGCGCCGGTTTCCATGTGTTTGGTACTGGCCGATTTGTCGATCAAGGCCCGGCGTTTGCAGCCAAGAAGGAAAAGTTTCCCTGGCTAACCCGCCTGCTGATTGTTCACGTTGATGAGGTTCAACAGAAAATTTAGCAGAATTGCCGGGTTAAGCCTAACGTTAGTGTGTAAACGAGGCGATAACCTTGCTAGCAACAAGCATATAAATTAGTACGCGGATAAAAATAAGATCCTAGAGGGAGTTTGCCTCAAAGGATCTATTTTTTTGACATTAAAAAAACGCAATCCATGATTTACATGGCATGCGTTTCATAAGTACATATGAATAACTTTAGCCAAACATTCGGGTGATATCATTTTGAAGCGTGTAACCGCCATTGAACCATAAACGTTAACACGGCGAGTACCGCGAGCAGCATGAAGTCAATTTGACTGCCGGTTGCATCGGCGCCAGATGGTGATAGGCGATTTTGAAACGTGATGATGGCTGACAAGCTGGCTGTTCCCAGTGATCCGGCGTATTGCTGAAGGGTGTTGAACAAAGCGTTAATGTCTGCTTTAGCTGATCCGGATACCATAGTGCTGGCGTCGGACATGGTGTTGCCAAAGCCCAGATTGAAGCCCGCTCGGAAGATGATATAAAAACCGACAATTAAGGGAATGTTCAACTGGTGAGTGAAGCTGCCAAGTAAAACGGCGCCGACAAACATTGCGGCATTACTGGTGAGTAGCAAGCGGCGGGCGCCAAAACGATCGTAAAGCGCACCGCCAATCGGTGAAACCGCGGCCCCGATCAGTGAACCGGGCAGTAGTAACAAGCCAGCCACTGAAGCGTTGGTATGCAAGACATTTTCGGCAAAGATCGGGATGACAAATGCAATACCGATGTTGCTGAATTGCAGGATGAAGAAGTTAATCGCGCGGGCACGAATGCCGGCATTTTTGAATAGCGAAAAATTAAGCAATGGCGAATGGGTGTGTTTTAAGTGGCGGCCCATCCCGATGATGGCAATTATAAGCGCGATGACATAGGCCCAGAAGGCACCGGTCACACCGGCCGCCGTGAACTGATCCAGCACTTCGATCAGTGAAAAGAGACCCAGCGCCAGCAAGAGGAATCCGAGGAAATCGAAGCGATCAGAGGTTGAGTGTGCTTTGACCCGAATCGTTGCTTCACCCATGAACCAGACAAGTAAGATGATGGGCATGACAAGCCAGAAAATCATCCGCCATGACGCGTAGTAAGTTAGCAAACCGCCATATGTCGGGCCCAAAGCCGGTGCCAGCGAGGTGACCACGCTGGCCATGCCGACATAAATGCCAAGATGTGCTTGAGGAATCGTGGTCAGGATAAGGTGGAACATTAACGGCGTGGAAACCCCGGTAGCAAGTGCCTGCAGCAGCCGACCAGCAAACAGAATCGGAAAATTCGGTGCCCAGATACACAGCAGCGTCCCCGCGAGCGCACAGCAAATGGCTGCCCGGAATAATAAACGCGTGTTGAAGCGCCGCAATAAGAAAGCGGTGGTACTCATGACCAGCGTTACCATCAGAAGATAGCCTGAGGTCAGCCACTGAACGGTTGATAACGATACATGGAGGGTTTTGATCAAGGTTGGAAAAGTGACGTTCATAGAAGTTTCCACCAGAATACCGACAAAAGTCAGCAAGCCGGCAGATAAAATGGCTAATTGCGTACGGTGTGAAACAGGTGAATTCGTCATAAGGTTGCCTTCGTTTCTATCAATTAATCTGATGCAGTATCAGGTCACTGATGACGATAGCAGATTCCAAAAATCCGCGCAAACGCAAGCAGTTTCATAGGACCAAAATGAGGAGAAGCACGGTGAATGAAAGCAGTTTGCTGAAGTGGGTTTTGTCTGAAAGATACATACCATTGCCCCCAACGTAAACTGAAATGTGGACGATTAAACTGATGCCATCAATAGCCTTATTTTGAACATACTGTAGTTGGATTGTAGGTGGCAGGGTTTATTTGCGCTTTTTTAGCGTTTGATACGTTTTCTGGTTATACAGCGTAACGGTCATGAATGCTTAGCAATAAAGGAAGTAATGTTTTGCCAAGCGCGCTGAGCCTCTGGAATTTGTGGGGTGGAAATATAGAAAATATGGTACATACCACTAAATTCGACAAACTTAACCTGAACATGAGCAGCGCGCGCTTTTTTGACGACTGTCGTACTGTCACTCAGTAGCAGCTCATGACTACCCGTTTGGATGAGCATGGGAGGAAGGCCCTTAAAGTTCCCAAAAGCAGGTGATAAATAAGGGTCTTTCAAATTGTGTGAACCGGCGTAAGTAATGGGAACCGGATATTTAGGAGCAGTCTTGATTGTCGATGAACCAAATAAAGGATCGCTGGTAACTTTCGTATGATACGAGCTGCCACTTGCGGTTAAATCAGTCCAAGGCGAGGCCAAAACGAGTGCTCGAGGTAATGCAAGCTTATGATCACGGAGGTATAGGGTTAATGCAAGTGAAAGACCGGCACCTGAAGAGTCACCAGCAATTATAATGTTTTGAGGCTGATAGCCGTGCTGCAGCAACCAACGATAGCCGTCAATGGCATCGTTCAATGCTGCAGGGAACCGATACTTTGGCGCAGTGCGATAATCTAATGAAAAAACGGTCGCGTGATGATCCGATTGTGAGTAACGCAGAGCGGCTTGGTTATAAGTGTTACTAAAGCCGCTTAGATAACCACCACCGTGAATTTGATAAACGACTTTTTTTGATGCATCGGGCTGCTTTTTTGAAAGTAAGTAAGCACGTGCATGCTTGAGATGAACTTCTTGATTTCGATAGGTCTTAGGTGGTTGCCAATCCTGGAAGTGGTAATTAGATGGTGTCTCCATTTTTTTAATGATAAACGACTCGCCATGTTGTGACTCATAGTGGCGATTAATCATCTGAAAAGCGTTATTAATAAGATTGCCAGACAATGAAACCTTTAGATTTGGCCGAGTCAAAGCGGTTGTTAGACAGGCAATGAAGAACAAACCGATGGAGATTAAAGAGATTTGCCAAAGCCGTACTATTCGTTGTGATTGTTTCAGATAAATTAAACCGGCAATCAGGATAAGCAGGATGATATATTCAAAAGTCTTGACCCTCAAGAAAACTGCGACTATAAAAATCAAGGCAAACAAAATCGCGGTCATAGCATAGAAACAAATTGTTTTCTTTTTTGACATCTGAACGATCTCCTTAATAAATAAACTTATTATGTTTCCAAGTATTAATGCCCTTAGTCTAGTGGCCTATATTAAGAAAAAGAAGTATCAAAATGGGCAGGAATGTTACTTTAACTTGAAAGTTGGGCCAAAAAAGGTCACGCTAAAAAAGAAGGTGATCTTGATGAGTAAATTTCAGGAAACGGATCAAACCATCCAGCAGGCTTTTTTCAAAGTACTGGCTGCTGAGCCTTTTGAAACAATCACAATAAATAAGATCTGTTCTGCAGCAAAAATCAGTCGAACAACTTTTTATCGTCATTATATGGATAAATACGCGCCCTCAATTTTCAAGTCAAGTGCAACGATGATAACGAATTCTTGATAGTGGTCTAGGCTGTTACGCCATGCATCGGTAGTAATCGCATGGGCGAAGATAGTTCAGAATACGTCTGGGACGATGGTTCAGTGCGGATTGGACTGCTTGAATTTCAACCAGGGTAACTGCTCTGAGAGACTTCCCTTTCGGGAAGAATTCCCTAAGCAGTCCATTGGCGTTCTCGTTTGTGCCACGCTCCCAAGGCGAGTACGGATGTGCGAAGTAAATCTGGGTTCCAACAATCTCTGATAACTTGGCAAACTCGGAACCATTGTCAAAAGTGATACTCTCAAATTCCTTGGCCCCGTAGTCGTCGATCGTGTCCTGCAAGGCTTTAAGGCAGGTGCCCGCATGATAGTCAGGAATCTTGACGATGATCTCAGTCCGGCTGTACCGTTCTGTGAGCGTCATTAATGCTGGCTCATCAGCTAAGCGAATACCTTTGACCAAGTCGCCTTCCCAATGTCCCACGCCTGTGCGGTCATTCACGGCCGCAGGACGCAACTCGATTGAGTCGCCGTATATCTTCTTATTCTTGCGCTTGTGGGCGTTCTTATAGCCTTTGATGCGGCGTCGGAGCTTCTTGGGAAGTGTCATGTTGTCTAGCTCAAGCAGCCCGGCGTCGATGTAGCGATACACAGTTGTCGTTGAAGGGCAAGCCTTGCCCTGGTCGCGATAGAAGTGTACGAAGCTATCAACGCTGTGTACGCGCGGCTTACGAGTAAGCTCCCTGGCGAGAGCCTTGAAGAACGCACGGCCGGTCTTAAGAAAGGCGTAGTGACCGGTTCTATCGCGTTTACGGTCGTGCATGGCTTGGGCAGTTTCCGCAAGATAGACTTGATGCGAGTGACGCTTCGAGTCGAGCTGAGTTACAGATCCACGCGTGATTTCTCGTGAGATTGTCGCTTTACTGCGATGAAGCTTCTGTGCAATCACGGTCGCGGTGTCACCAGCAGCCTGAAGGGCCTGAATTGTAGCACGGTCGCTAAAACTGAGTTGTTGGTAATGCTTGTGGGTGTTAGTCTGAGAGTGGGTCATGAAGATTCCTGCTTTCTTGTTTAGCTAGCACTAACAAGAATAGGTCTTCATGGCCTTTATGGTCTAGTCGTCAGGGTGTTGCACTTGAATTGTAAACTGGGGGGATAAATACGCGCTTCTTAGCAAGGTTAATCATGCGTTTTCTTCGGCACTAGCAGCTTATCTACAACGCAGAATTCATCAGACAAACATTGCGGATACGTTAGTCTTGATCGCCAAATATTTATCCACCAACGCCAAACCTATTAGTGACTTACTACGTGTACACACACCCGAAAGTGATCTAAGTGCATCATTTCAGAAGATTTTCCATGCGAAATTCGCTCGCTATATCGACTATGAGCTTTCCAAAGGCGCTGTGACGGCTTTTCCAGTTGCTTACTTGATTGAACTATATGTGGCAATCGCGATGGTTTTCTTAAGTTACTCTTTAAAAAAGGGGCTGGACGTTGCTGTTGTTCAGTCACTAAACGATTTTCAAAAGCAAATTTTCACTGAAAAAAGTGAAAATTAGGCTAACAGCGGTGGTTATCTCGATTTGGTTAACCATTTATTGATTGGTCAGCCTACGGAATTTTGGGAGTTTGTACGACATTCACGTTGAGCTTTCCATGATAAGTGTTCCAAAAATGCCAAAAAACAACGTTAATCGGCAAAAACCATACGTTTATTTTTTAACCGCATGCTATTGAGTCTTTCAGGTTATATTGGAGAAAACAAACTTGGAAGGCGGTATGTGAGTCATGACAGAAAAAGAGCGTTTCCGGAAATTTGTTCGCAATGGATTTCGAAAAGATGAAGAATTGGGTATCCCCTATCATCTCTATTGCCTAGCCCATGCAGTTTTGATAGCAGTCCCGCTTGGATTCATTGTATCCGCGGTGTTTTATGCAATGGATTTGCGGGACTTATATGGTACTGTGTACGCTTTTAATATGGGCGTTATTGTGTTTTTGATGTTTGAGCTGGACATCGATTGGCGCATTGAGAAGAATGAATTTTTGCCTGAGCGAGTCTCCAAGTTGCAATGGGTCATTCGTATTTTGGCGAGTGTGCTCGTTTCCGGACTCTTCTTTTATTTTCATGAAACAACAGTTATCCAGCAATTTGTGAAGTAAGACCGAGCAACACATTGCCTTTTGCATGTTATGAGTTGACTTGTTCCAAAATAGGGCAATCGGTGCCCGCCTGTTTTCAGGGACGAAAAAAACACCTGTCGCATTGATGAAACGACAGGTGTTTTTATTGCTGCTGGCGATAAGGACCATCAGTTTTATTTGCAAATGTTATAGCTGACAAAATGCACTGGTTCACGCGCGAGAATGCATTCCTGAGCGATTGGGCTTAGCTGCTTGTTTAGGCGTGGTTGGGGCAGGTGTTTTTGGTGAAGGATCAGCATGCGGTCCGGGACCCTCAGGATGATTGTTTTGCTTCATTTGTCTGTCAGTCATACTGATCACACTGGACATAACCAGCGGGAGTAGGAAGACGAGCAGGATGAGACCAATGATGACAGCCAGCGCAACCTGAATCAAAGTGGTAATGCCAGATGGAATCATCGCTGCGAACGTACCGCTTAGGATGATCGCTGCCGAGATGACGACTGCGCCAATGACACTGGCGGCTTTGGTGATGCGTTGTGTCATCGTGCCACCTTCCAAGGCATTGTCACGGTAGCGAACCATGAGGAAGATACTGTAATCTACCCCTAACGCGACAAGCATGATGAAGGTGAAGAATGGTGTGTTCCAGGTTAGCATATCCCGGCCAAGCACATAGGTTGAGAATAGCTTAGTCAGACCCAGTGAGGTGACATACGCCATGAGTAACGTTGAAATGATGCTGATAGGTTGAATTAACGAACGCGTCACGACGATCAGCGCAATGCCGATGCCGATGATCATGATGGCGGCGGTTCGTTCAAAGTCACCATTTGCCAGGTCTTGAAGATCCGCTGTTTGTGAAGTTTGACCACCAATGGCAATGGTGGCGTCATCAAGCGGTGTATGCTTCAGTTTGGCCGTCAGATCGGTTTTGATCGCTCTGATTTGTTGGGCGGCAGCATCGGTACTTGGATCGCCTTTTAACACAACCGTTAATTTGGTGATTTTATTGCCGTCTGACATGTAAGTCGATAAGGCTGGCTTAAAGGTTTTACTTTTCAAAGTTTCATTGGGGATGTAGAACTTCTTCCCCAAATAGGAATGCTGCAGTTCGGTCAGATATTGTTTCATACTGGTACTGCCGTCTGCAATCGTGCCGAGGGCTTGATCGGCGGAAGTAAGGCCACTTTGCATGGCGGTTACTTGTTGCGAGATGGCTTTGACTTTCGTATTCAGCGTTTGGACGCCGGTGTTGACTTGATCAGCACCACTGGCAATTTGCGCGGCGCCATTCGTGAGGGTACCGTTTTGTGCGGCGAGCTTAGCGGATCCGGAACTGAGCTGGTTGACCCCGGAAACCAAGGATGGTACCTGGCTGTTCAATGAGTTAATCCCACTGTTTAGTTGTTGAGTGCCGTTCGTGAGGGTGCCAATACCGCTGTTTAGCGCAGTTGTACCCGCGTTTAGCTGTTTGAGCCCGTTACCCATCGCAGCAGTGCCGTCATTTAGTTTTTGAACATCGGTAGAGAATTGATTGATTTCATTTAAAATCGGCTGGGTTAACCGATCGGCGCTGGTTAGACCATTGATTTTAGCGATGATATCTTTGGCAATCCCTGCTACGCCTTGAAGCTGATCATTGAGAGTTGCCATACCAGTGGTTAATTCACCGGATTTGCTGCTAAGTTGACTCATGCCGTTAGCAAGCACCGTGCTATTGCTATTTAAGGTGTTCATGCCTTTAGCTAGTTGCGTCGAACCGGTGCTCAAGGTGTTGACACCTGAGCTGAGAGCCGGCATTTGATCATTCAATTGGCCAAGGCCGCTGTTTAGGGATGTTACCCCTGACGTGTACTGGCTTATCCCGCTGTTGAGACTGGAAGCACCGGAAGAAAGCGTTGTGGTACCGTTTGCCAGTGTCTGAACCTGTTGGGTACTTCCGGCAACATTGGCATTTTTGATTTGGGTATTGGCATCGTTGAGACCAGCCTGGACTTGCTTCAAGCCTTTAACACTTTGAGTTAAGCCGGCAGTGATGGTTTTCAGCTGATCGTTTAGATACAACGATTTAATCTGACTACCGCCGGGCTGGGTTACTGAAGCAACGGTTTTGACGCCTTTTTCTTTTTGTAGGTAGTTGGTCAGGTCGTCAATGGTGCCCAAGGTGGTTTGGGTGTTCAGCGCCTGCTTGCTTTGAATATAGATGGTTGTCGGTGAAGCCATGCCTTTTGAATAATGATCCTGAATCAAGCGGTAGCCGACTTTGGATTGGAGGGTTTCCGGTAATTCATCGGCGTTGTTAAAGTTCAGCGTCTGGTTGACGTTCAACAGAAACGGAATGGCGATAATGCCGATGACGCCCAGCGTGATGAGCGGCCGCGCGATGGCAAGCTTGGAAAGGCCATGCCAAAGTCTGCTTGTGCTGTGGCCGTTGAGGTTCTTACTTGGCCAGAATAGCTTTTCACCCATGGTTGCCATGAAGAACATGTTTAAGGTTAGCAAAACGGTCAAAAGAATGAGCACGCCGATCGCAACCCCAACTGCGGACCGGTAGAACTTGAAGTTGGCAAGGCCGAGCACGGAGAACCCGATCAGAACCGACAGCCCGGAATATAGAATCGTTCGACCACCAAAACGACGGGCGATTCTTGCTGCTTTGGTCTTGGGAATGCCTTGCGACAGTGCTGCTTTGAAGTCATCGTATAGAAGAATATTGTAATCTGTCCCAATCCCGAACAAAACCACAACCAGAAAGACTTGGGTGAAATTGGAGATCGGGAAGTTAACCTTGTCTGCCAAGGTCATGATGATGTTCAGTGATGTTAAGAAAGAAATCGCCACGGTTAGTAATGACACTAACGGAACAATTGGCGAACGGAAAACGATAATTAACACAATGAAAATGAAGATAGCCGCGATAATCTCGGTTTTTTGAATGCCTTTTTCGGTCACGCTCGCAAAATCATCATTAAGGACATCGCTGCCAGTCACGTAGGTTTTCACATGGCTGGTTTTGATTTGTCGTTCGAGATCGCGCGTCTGCGGACCAACCTGACCTTTCGCTTTAACGTCAACCAATGCCATTTGGGTCGTGCCATCCTTGGCATCAAGCTGCTTTTTGGTTTCGGCATTATCGGATGACTTAGTGACGTTGATGATTTTAACGGCTTTGGAGTCCTTGAGTTTGGCTAAAGTTTGATTGATCGCGCGTTTTTGCGTTGTCGAAAGCTTGTCGTCGCCGTTACTGAAGACAAGGGCAAATGAGCGCACCTTTTGATTATGGTTGGCTTTTTTCTCAATTGTCGCGGCAATTTGGCTTTCTTCGCTTTTGGGTAGCGATAAGGCGCCTTTATCACGAACAATGCCGGATACGTCGGGCATGGTTAAAAGTGCCACCAAAATCACGACAAGCCAGAAGATAAGTGAGGGGATATGGCGGTCGTGAAGCTTTTTCAATTAAACACCCTTCTTTCACTTGTGAGGCCATTCCAGACTTGATTTTTCAAGTCCGCGGCTAATGGTTTCTGATTCGAGACATGACCTTCAAGTTGCTGTTGGGCCCAGACGATGTCGATCATGCTGACAATGCTGCCGTACAAAATTGCCAGCTGCGTCCGAACGTCGGCTTTGACAATCACGCCGCGCTCCTGGCCTTCCAGCAACATGTTATTGATGAGTATAATCACCCGGCCACGCGCAGCACGACTCTCAGCGTTAAGTGCCTCGTTGAAAACATTTTGTTGAATAAAATGCAATTCTGTCGGATATTGCTCCATGGACGCGGTCGCCGCATCGAATAAGCGACTGAAAGTGGTCTCCGGATCATCCGGTTGGCAGTTTGCCGCGGTTGCCAGGGAGTCGTGGAAGAAGTTCATAATATCGGTAAAGGCGGTATTAAGGATATCTTCTTTGCTTTTAAAATGCCGATAAATAGTGCCTACCGCGACTTTTGCTGCTTTGGCAATCGACGGCAGATTCGTTTCGGCGTATCCACGCTCAGCGAAGAGCTTCACCGCCTGCGCGATAATCGGACTTGGTAATGGAATGGCTGTCATGATATTTTCTCCTTTAGGAATGAACGTTCATTCACATATATTAGTTTTTGAGAATATTCATGTCAAGTGCATATTCAAAAAATAATTAATACTGGCATGGTGTGTTATTGATACCAAACTAAAAACTCGTTTAATGGCGCAGAGGTCAGTTTGCGCCCATACAAAAAAGCGTTGAAAAAACAACGCTTTATTCGAGACTACATTTCTTACGGCCACAATTTAATACAGCCGAGAATAATCGAAAAAATCGCGGTACCGTTTTTCAATAAGCGCCCATCGATTTTCGGGCCGATGCGACTGCCTACGATGACGCCAATACCGTGTGTCACGATGATCATTGCCAGTAGCGGTAAGGTGGTCATGAATTGGACTTGGCTGAGGTAGCCGACTGCGGCCGGTAAGCTGATGAAGACCGAGTTTAGCAAGGCGATGCCAACTGCTGCATGCGGTTCGCAGCCGAGTAAAACGAGTAGCGGCATGACCAGTACCGGGCCGCCTGCTCCGGAAAGGGCACAAATCAATCCAGTGACAACGCCTAGGATGACGAGCAAAACCGGTTGATTCAAGTGATCAACGCCGGGTTTTGGCGGGTGGCGTTGTTGGATCAAAATAGCAATGCCGGATAGCAGGACGACCAGATAAAGTAAGAATTGTACCCAGCTGGTTGGCAGTAATAGATTAAGGCGTACGCCAATAATTGCCCCGACAAAGCTGCCGCCGCTGAGTAGATAAGCGACCCGGCGATCCATGAGCCCTTCATGTTGATAATGACGCGAGCCCAACCAGCCGGAAATAATGAAAGCCAGGAAACTAAAGGCCAGACCTTCCGTAGTGCTATAGCCAAGTCCCGCGGTGTATAGAATGGGGAGTAAAAAACCAGCCACGCCAGTCATACCGACGAGGCCGCCGATTAAGATGTTGCCAATTGCGATGATGATGATTGCCATAATGTTGGGTAACGCCGCGCACACGCAGCTTTAATCCTTTCTACGTCTAATGTTAACACTTCTCGGTTCCGCATCAGCCATTTGCCGGCAACCATCGAATCCGCGACATCATTAGCATTGACGCTTTCAAGCAACGTGTTATTCCAGTTGCCGGTTGGCCAAAGGTGGGGGCTATCAATGTTTAACCCGATGATATCAGCCTGGTAACCCGGTGCGATTCGGCCCAGATGACCGGATAGATTCAGGGCCGCCGCGCCGCCATCCAAGACCATGGACATAATTGTCGGGGCAGGCATGACAGCAGGCTGATGTTGCAAGGTGCCATAATGCAGGGTCATAACGGAGCGGAAAATCTTCATTTCCTGCCACAGACTCAGACCGCCATGCGCAGCGCCATCGGTACCCAAACCAATTGAAACACCTGCATGTAATAATTCAGGCGTGGCAGGGATGCCTTTTCCGGCGTTACTGAACGGACTGTGACTGAGCTTGACGTGATGGGTTTCGATGAGCATTTTTTCTGTGTCGTCAAGAAACAGACTATGTGCTCCTAGAAAATGATCGCTTAAGGCGCCGCGTTTTGCAAGGTAGACATATGGCCGCTCACCGCAACGCGCTAAAATACCGGCGACTTCTTGAGGATACTCGTTCATATGCGCTTCAAGAAAAGTCTGACGATCCTCGGCACGCTGGGCAGCTAGATCGACCAATGTATCGGAACAATTATTTAAGGCGCGTAATGAGTAATAAACTTGCAAATGATTGCGGCCGTGGAATTGATCATACAAGGCATCGGTGTGGGCGATGGCGGTTTTGGCGTCCATGTTAATAGTTGCCGGTAACGTCGGATCGTCCATCGTTGAGTAGGCAAGGGCGCCGCGTAGACCACTTTTCGCGTAAACGGTGCCGGCTGCGGCCATGTGATAACTGCCTGACTCAACGAAACCGGTGGTGCCGCTGGTGATCATTTCAAGGGCGGTTAACTGGGCATTAAGCGTCATGGTTTCCGCCGTCATGTTGGCTTCAAATGGCAGCATGACTTTTTGCCAGATAATGCCTTTCGTGTCCAGCACGCGGCCACGTAAGAGTTGTTGGCCGGTATGTAAGTGACTGTCGATCAAGCCGGGCATGAATAGCCGGTGCGTGCCATCAATGGTTTCATCTGCTTGGACGGTTATCGTCCCATGGTCACTGACCTGCGCGATTTTATCGTCGCGGATTAAAATGTCCTGATGCGGCTTGATCTCACCAGGTGCGGTCATGGTTAAGGTATCCTGAATCAATGTGCTCGTCACTTAAATCACCCCTGTCAGTTTCAACGTGAGCGTATCCCACAGGAGTGAACCGACAAATGTTCCGGTCATGACGGCAACTCCGACAATGATGTACTTCCAGCCTTGATGGACAAATGTGCCCAGCTTATCCGAAATTGCAATGCCGGCAAACGAGCCAACAACGGTAAATGGCGCGGCAAACGCAATGACTTTGGTAGAACTAATCACAACCGCTGCAATCGGCGAAAATGGTGAGGCAACGAGTAGGCCTAAAATGGAACAGTACGCAATAATCGGCAACTTGAATGGCACAATTTTAGCTAAGACCACAGCTACCATGGTAATGGCGATCAAAATGATCACGCCGGGGAGGCTTTTAGCGATGCTGACGCCGGATCCGATCCAGTTAGCTAGCAGCGTCCCGACCCCACAAACGCTGAGGAGAAATAACCATTCACGTAAACGCATTACTTAATCCGTCCTTTCAAAGCGGTTGCCGTTTTAGCGCGGCGACTGGCGAACATTTTATCGAAAAGATTGTAGAGCTTGTCGGTTAGCGGGATGGCGAGAAACATGGTGATATAAATCCCGGTGATGCCGGCGATGGTGTTGGCGGCTGAAGCCATGGCGGTGATAGTGTTGGCGTCATGCGGGAATAGTTGCGCAAGGCTGGCACTGGCAGAGGCCATGAAAATGCCGGCTCCAACGCCTGTCGACATCCCCAACGCCTTAGGATCAAACCAACCCGTCAGTCCCAAAGCAGTTGCCATCATGCCGAAATAAATCGTGCCAAGAATACCGCCAACGATGTAAATCGCCATACTGCCGCTTGCTTCGTCAGAATCCGAACCATAAGCCGAATTGATTAAGGCAAGGTGATATTCGCGATTCAGTGAACTTGTTGCGCCAATTGCCTCACGGTGCAGCCCCAGCAACATTGCCAGTGGTAGGCCGAAGAAGATCCCAAGCAGATTACCGAAGCCATGCACCAGCAATGCCGGACCAGCATGTAAGATCATGTCCATATTTGCGCCGGCAGTAATCCCTAAGTTAACGACAAACGGGCAAATACCAACGATAACCAATTTGGAAGCAGCTTTAACATGGCGATTGTCAAACCATCGCATCACTTGCGGCCCACTGAGCATACCAAGAATAATGGCATAGAAAACCGGGAATAAAATGATCATGCCGGGACCGACCTTGAGTTTCACCGTTCCGATATATTCAGCGATGACGGTGAACAATGCTGCGACAAGATAACTCTTCCATTCGACTTTGATCCGTGCACGTAAACTGGGATAAGTCATGTTTTGCCTCCTCTTTTAGCGAATGGAACCAGTTTAGCGCAGTTATTCGGGTAAATAAAGGACAATTACATTAAAAAACGTTTTAATGTTCGTGTTTATTCGTCAGCACCTGATGGACAACCTTTTAAAAATGAATAAGTGACGAGCATGACAAATCATATAAAAAGCCAAAAGTCAGTTACCTTGAAAAACCGAATCAAGATCCAATAACGAAAGATCAAGTGCTTTCTGTATTTGGTTTTGATTCGGCAAAGTTTCCTGACGCTTGGCGATGGTGCTAAGTAGCTACTGTGATCAGTTGTTGATCACGCAATTCAATAACGTTACTTGCTGTATTTAGTCGTTTTTGGCCGACTTGTTTTGACCTTTTGTTCCAGATTCTGCTCAGGTAGGCTGGCTGGCTCTTCGTGAAACAGACGGGGCAGGTGGCGTGGCGCAACAGTCGATACTGACGTGACAACCTGTTGAACATGCTGGTTTAGCTCGGTGGTGGGATTGACGGTTGTTGCGGCCGATCCGCTGCTAGTCAACAACCCCGCGGCAACCGCTAAAAATGTAAAGACCATATGCAAAACTCCCTTCGACTGGCTGACATTCTTTAATAACAGCGATTAACAGTCAGTCTAGTAAGGAGATGTGATTGATTTGCCGCATTTGTGAGGTCTTTTCACAACGAAAATGAAACGAAAACATGGTGATTCGTTAACAGAAGCGTAAAGCATGGCGAATATGGACCAAAAGTTGAAGAAGTATGGATGAATCACGCGCCGGGCAGTAAAAAATTTTGAACATGAAAAAAGACGACTCGGGTAAGTCGCCTTTTTACTGTTTGCTCGTTTTCAATTATGAAGCAGATTTTCCTTTTGGTTCCAATCGGCGTTCCAAAAAGCCTAACGCCAGGTCGGAGATAATCGCCATTAAAGCGGTTGGCAATGCCCCGGCGAGAATGATCGCACCGCCATTGGTTGCATTGGTGCCGCGGACGATGATATCGCCCAGACCGCCGGCACCCACGAAGGCACCGATTGCCGTAATCCCAATGGCAACGACCAGCGCGTTACGAATCCCGGCCATGATGACTGACATGCTCAACGGAATTTCAACCATGTACAGTGATTGCCAGCGGGTCATGCCCATTCCTTTGGCGGCATCCATCAGGTTCTTGTCGACATTCTGCATGCCGGTGTAAGTGTTCTTGATGATCGGCAACAAGGAGTAGAGAAAGACCGTTACGATGACGGTGTTCACGCCAAGACCAAGCCCGAGCATGATGATGGACAACATTGCCAAACTAGGAATCGTTTGAATCACGTTGGCAATGCCGATCACCGTGTTACTCAAGGTGCGGTGGCGGGCAATTGCCAAGCCAACCGGAATCCCGATCACAGCCGCAATCAGCACACCATAAATGGAAATCAGAAAATGGCGAGCAAATTGACTGAGCACGTACGAACCGTTATTGGCAAGGTAATACCAAAATTGCTGCCAAGTATCCATGTTAGCCATTAGTCGTCACTTCCTTTGAAATAATTGTGTTTAGCCAGAAACTTCTGAGCGACCACATTCGGTTCAAGTAATTGATCGTCGACTTGATAGTTCAGTTCCTGCATGGTTTTCAGATTGATCTTGCCGTCTAAACGATGTAACAGCGGTTTTAATTTTGGATATTTCTTCAAAAGACTGTTGTTAACCACTAATGAACACTGATAAGGCGGGAAGAACTTTTTATCATCCTTTAGAATCTTCAAATTGTAACTGCGAATGCGACCGTCCGTAGAATACCCGAGAACCGTCTGCATCCGGTTGGCTTCAACCGCGTCGTAAACCAAACCGATTTGCATTGGATAAACGCGTTTGAAATCAAAACCATATGCTTTGGTGAAGTCGCTGTAGCCATCGCCTTTACGGTTCATCCAGCTGGAATCAACCCCGGCGTTGTACTGTGATGCGACTTTCTTTAGGTCGGAAATGTTATTGAGGTTATCCTTCTTGGCTTCTTCTTGGGTAACCATGAAAGCATAGGTGTCAGAGAAGCCATAAGACGGATACCAGGTTTGGTCATAGCGTTTTTTGAATTCACGCTTGACGATGGTCATCGCTTTGGAAGGACTTTTGACAGGGTTCATGCCTAATGTGCCGGTGATATCGGTGCCGGTGTATCGAGTCGCACTGATATCAGCATCATTACGAATCATCGCTTGGTGAACCACCGTCCCGGAACCAAGGTTGTTCACCAAAGTCGTCTTGTAGCCGAGTTCGTGGTTGATTAATTCGGCAATGATATTCGCCATAATCTGTGACTCGGTACTTGTTTGGGAGGCGATTCGGACGGTACCGTCATTACCGGAACCGCCAAGGCCAGGGAAGCCGCAACCACCTAATAGCAGCACCGGAATCAGCAATAGGGTCAGGAGTAGTTTTCTGAATGTCTTCATCTTGCCACCTCCTAAGCGCGCTCGCTGACAGGTGTTAGGTGGTATTCCAACCGCCCCAACAGCCAATCAACAATCAGTGCCAAAATGGTTACAGGAATGGTCCCGCCGATGATGAGATCCGGCTGGAAGAGATTCAGACCATTAAAGATCAAGTCCCCAAGCCCGCCAGCACCGATATACGATGCTAGGGTTGCCCATGCGATGACATAAATGGCAGACAAGCGAATTCCTGCCATAATGACTGGCATGGCTAGCGGCACTTCGACTTGGCGAATGGATTGCATGGCGGTCATGCCCATTCCCTTAGCAGCGTCCATCAACACGGGATCAACATCTTCCATGCCGATGTAAGTGTTACGCAAAATTGGCAGCAATGAATAGATGAACAATGCGACGATGGCAGGTACTTTCCCAATCCCGAATAAAGGAATCATTAATGCCAGCAAAGCCAACGAAGGCACCGTCTGTAACATGCTGGCAAGGCCGATCACGACTTTAGCCGTCTTAGGAAAACGGGTCAGCAGAATGCCAAGTGGAACGGCAACAATGACTCCGAGTCCAAGTGCAATTGCCGAGATGTAAAGCTGTTCCCAAGTTTTGGTAATCAGTTCACTGCCATGTGCGTTTAGAAATGCAAACATGGTCACACCTCCTTAGGTGCGTCTCGGGTATCTTCAGTTGCCGAAGTGGTGGTCGTCGACGATGCGGCTGACTGATCGTTATTCTTGGCCGCAGCACTGTCTTGATCATCTTCATTGTCGCCCCAAATGGTGTCATAAACGACATCAACAAGTGAAGCACGGGTGACAATGCCGACCAGTTTCTGATCATTGTCGACCACAGGCACATACTTAAATCCGCGCTTAAGAATGCGGTCAGCCGTGTCGCGCAGTAGGGCATCTTTTTTCACGTAGAAAATGCTGGACTTGGTGATGTCGCTAACGCTGGTGGCGCTTTGGTAACGGGTTTCCAGCGATTCCAGATCGATGAAGCCTTTGAGGTGATCCTCGTCATCGGTGACCAGCAGCGTATCAACGCGGCGTTTGCGCATGAGGGAAATCGCTTCAGCCAAAGACTTGCCAGGTGTGATGGCAGCCGGATTCTTCAACATGATCTGTTCAACAGTGGTGACGTCCGCCCGCGCTTGAACCAGGCGATCCTGACCGACTAAGTTTTCAACAAACTTGTTGGCGGGATGGGTCAGTAGTTCGGTTGGGGTGGCGTTTTGGATAATGTGACCGTGATCCATGACAACAATTTTGGTGGCGAGTTTGAGCGCTTCGTCCATATCGTGGGTCACGAAAACAACGGTCTTACCGAGCTTTTCCTGCAGATTTTTAATTAATTCCTGCAGTGCTTCACGGGTAATCGGGTCCAAGGCGCCATAAGGTTCGTCCATTAAGATCAGATCCTGATTGGCAGCAAGCGCGCGGATAACCCCGATCCGTTGTTGTTGCCCACCGGAAAGCTCTGATGGGTAACGATCCAGATAATCTTCGGGTAATTCGACGAGATCAACCAGTTCTTTGGCCTTTTCCCGGCGCTTTTCTTCAGGCCACTTTAATAATTTAGGAACGATCGTGATGTTTTCATAAATGGTCATGTGTGGCATGAGGCCGATATTTTGAATGACATAACCGATTTGACGCCGCAATTTTACGGCATCGATTTTGTGAATGTCTTTACCGTTAAACAGGATTTGACCGCCGCTGGGTTCCAACATCCGGTTGATCATCCGCATGGTCGTTGTCTTCCCGGAACCGGATGTCCCGATAAGACATACAAATTCACCCTTATTAATTTCAAGGTTAATATGTTCGACCGCGACATTCCCGCCTCGATAGACTTTTTCAACGTCCTTGAACAGGACCATTGGTTGTTCTTCTGGCATCTGACGCGTCCTCCTTTGTTTGGTTGCTTCTATAATAACACATGACGTTAATCGTTTTTTAATAAAGCGAAAATGCGTTCTATCTGCTCAACTTTCCAATTGTATCTTATGAAATGATTAAAAAAAGCTCAAGAAAGTTCCCCTGTTTTGATTGAAAAGTTGATTGCGGTCAAGGTGGCAATAATGATTCCTCAGTACACTGGTCTCGAATGGGAGGGATCAGCGATGCGTTTTATTCAAACACATAAACAAGAAGCGATGGTGATCGGCGGTGTTTTGACTGCGGCGGGATTGATTTTCAGTCAGGCATGGTTGCTGGTGTTGGCGAGTCTGGTGGCCGGGCTGCCGATTGCGGTGAATGCCTGGGAAGCGCTGCGTTATAAGCAGATTAGTATTGAGCTATTGGTGACAATTGCTCTAGTGGGCGCGGTGATGATTGGCGAGCCGATTGAAAGTGCGGTTGTTAGTTTTCTATTTTTGTTCGGCGACTGGCTGGAACAGCGTAGTTTAGCCAAAACGCGCTCGGCGATCCAAGGCTTGGCTGCCGCAGCACCGAAAACGGCCAGGCTGCTGGATGGGACGACCATTCCGGTGGGGAAGTTAGCGGTTGGCGATCAAGTGCGGGTGTTGGCTGGCGAAACGGTACCGGCTGACGGGCAGGTGATTAGCGGCCAGGCAAACATTGTGGAAGCCGCGATCACCGGCGAACCGGATGCCAAACGCAAGCAGGTTGGCGCCACAGTATACTCCGGTACGCAGGTGAGCGATGGCACGGTTGACATTGAAGTTGAAAAAACCGGCTACAACACGGTTTATCAGCAGATTATCGATTTAATTGAAGATGCGCAGGACGCCCAATCGCCTGTGGCAACCTTCATCCAGAAATTTGCCCGTTGGTACACGCCGCTGGTATTAGTCATCGCTTTGCTGGTGGGATTGATTAGCCAAAATGTCCGGCTGGCAATTACGATTTTGGTACTGGGTTGCCCCGGCGCATTGGTCATTGGCGCTCCGGTTAGCAATGTGGTCGGCCTAGGATTTGGTGCCAAACATGGCATTTTAATCAAAGGCGGCGATGTGGCGACCAAGTTGGATCAAATCGACACGGTGATGTTTGATAAAACCGGAACGCTGACACAAGGCAAGATCCGTGTGGCAACAGCTAAGTACTGGACCGCTGATCAGCAACGGGTTGCAGCCACGGTCACAGCGGTTGAAAAAGCAACGGCGCATCCACTGGGACAGGCACTTGTTGCCGATCTTCAGGCAAAGACCATGCAAAAGCCAACCGATGTCAAAGTCACTCGCGGAGTTGGGGTGAACGCCCGAATCGCCGGACACGCGATCAGTGTCGGCAATCAAAAGGTTTTGCACCAGCCGCTAACAGCTGACCAGCAGGCCGCTGTTCAGCAAATCGTGGCCAGTGGTGCAACCTTGGTCTTGGTAACCATTGACGACAAACTCGTGGCAGCTTATGGCTTGCGCGATCAGTTGCGGACGGAAACGCCAACCATGCTGAGCACCTTAAAAGCAAGTGGCAAGAAGACAATGGTGCTTTCAGGCGACTCGCAGGCAGCGGTTGAACACATGATGTCGGCACTACCGGTGAGTCAGACTCGCGGTGGTTTACTGCCGGCAGATAAGGTGAAAGCGATCAAAGCAGCACAAGCCCGCGGTGAAAAAGTTATGTTTGTCGGCGATGGCATCAATGACGGCCCCGCCTTGGCACAAGCAGATGTTGGCGTTGCAATGGGTTCCGGCATGGATGTTGCAATTGACACGGCAGACGTTATTTTGACCAACAGCCGTCTCACGAATCTCGGCGTGCTTTTCGACTTAGCCAAGCGGATGAATCGCAACATCAAGCAGAACCTTGTCATTGCAATTGGCACGGTGGCGTTGTTGTTAAGTGGCTTATTGATTGGATTGGTCGACATGGCTAGCGGGATGTTATTCCATGAAATTTCCATCCTGCTGGTCATTGCAAACGCCTTGAGATTACGACACACACCAAGAAAATGGCAAAACTTGACGGCCATCAAGGTACATCATCCGCAAACGGTTAATAATGAGAATAAATAAAAACGAAAGGATCTTTAACATGACAAAATTAGTTTATCAATTAGATGGTTTAACCTGCCCGAGCTGCCTACAGAAAATCGAAGGGGCACTAGGCCAACAAGCCGGCGTCAAAACCGTCAAAGCCTTATTTAACAGCAGCAAGGTCAAAGCCCAGATTGATCCAGCCGTGACCAATGCCGATGCGTTGAAAAAAACCATTACGGACTTGGGCTACACCGTTGTGAACGTTCGCAGTCAAGAAGCATAGAGCGTGAGCAGGAGCGCTTAGCAATCGGAGTGTAAGCGGCCTTGAACGTGATGACCGAGCTATGACCATTGCGCGAAAGGTCCTTATGTGCAGGTTGCTGCGACATCGAACACAATTTTAAGCCGAGTGTGATCAGGGCTTCATACATCCAAGACCTTTACACAGGCTTCTAGCGCGGCAAACGCATTTTCAAGGAGGAAATTATGAGCATGAGCATAACACCAGGCATGCACACTATTGACGAAGAAACAGTAAAAGCCCGTCAAGCAGCGGCAGCTAAACAAGTCGACCATGATCATCATGTACCGACAGCTGGGGCGATGAGCGGACATGTACTAGCAAATTTAGCAGTCTTGCAACGTAAACTGGCCCAATTTTCCCAAACGTTGAGTGGACCAAGCAGTGACGGGGATCGCGAATTGTTAACGCAATTGGCAACACAAGCGCAGCAGCATCTGACGGTGTTAGTGGCAGACTTAGCGGCGCAAGGAGAAGATTTTCCCACGACAACCGCGGAGTTTAGCGAGTACACGATGTTGCAAGAAGATCCCGCGTTTCGTTTTTGGACCAATGATATGAAACTGGATGCTGTGGTTAATGATCTGGATACTTGCCAGCTGTTCGTCAGTCGGGCGATTCCGCTAGCCAATAAAGAGAACAAGGCAGTGTTGGCAGCGGATATGTTACAATTGCAGCGCTGGCATGAGCAAAGTATCCTGCACTTGCAAACGCGTCTCGGTCGTGAGGTGACGGCGGGGCGGACCTTGCTTGAAGAGGACGATGACTGAGCAACATTAAACGATCGATTGACGAGAGAGCCTGTCTGTAAGGGGGATAAAAATGGCGCATAGTTGTACGGCGGTCGTACCGTTATTTAAAAATCTAACTGATGAAGCCCGCACTGCGATTGATGCGTTGACCCACGAGCATCAGGTGCAAAAAGGAACGGTTCTGATCAGTCCTAACACTGCTGCTCATTTGTTAGTGGTTGCACAGGGAAAACTCAAAACTTATCAATTGGCGACAAATGGTAAAGAACAATTACTGCGCGTTGACGGCCTCGGCGATTATGAAGGGGAAGCCGGCTTGTTGAATATTGCTAATCCGAATGTCTATACCGAAGCGCTGACGACCGCCACTGTTTGCACCATTAGCGCTGCCGATTTTCAACAGTTACTCATGCAACAACCACAAATCAGCTTGCAATTACTCACAGAAAACGCCCGTAAAATGCAGGCATTGGAAAAGCAAGCGGGCTATCTCGGCAACGATTCCATCAATGTACGCTTAACTCACTACCTACTGGATTTGCGCACTGCCGCTGGAAAAGACACAGTGACGGTACCGATGGCATGGACGCAGCTAGCCGATTATCTCGGCACAACCCCAGAAACGGTTTCGCGCACGTTAAAACGGTTAGCTGATGAAAAATTGATTCAGCGAACTGGGAAGCAAGTGACGATTTTGAATGCTGAGGATATGGAAGATTTTGTTTGGTAATTTAAAAGTCTTTAGCCGAATAATAGTGTCAAAACAAAGGATCGCAACTGTGAAAGCTGCGATCCTTTATTGTTGTTATCAGTCATGACTAGTCATGTGTTTTTTCATGCCGAAATAATAGGCACCAACGGCTATCATTAAACCCAAAGTGAAGGCGGAAAAATATTTTTGGCTACTTGGCAGGAAATACCAAGCAAAAATTGCTAAGAGTCCACCTGTGGTCACATAGAGATACAGGAAGCTGCGGACTGCTTTTAAATTAGAAGGCTTCTTTACGAGAAAATAGAGGAAAAAAGCCGAAGTTGCAATGCCGAAAATTATCGAAGCGATGTGTAATAACATGTTTGGGCCTACCTTTCGATCGGGTGTTGCTGTAATCTCACAGAACAATCAAATATTGAAAATAACCGTTAAACGGTACTAGTTCGCCGATAAAACCGGATGCGTGCGTCGTTTTTGCCAGAAGATAAGGATAATCCCCAGTAAGACCACCAGCAATATATGGACAATATTTGACGCCGCACTAGCTTCAAGTCCAAAAACGCTGCCGGTCAGTGACTGCGATGTCGTTGTCGGGAGGGACTCGAGGACGAACTTTTCACCAGATAGCCCGGAAACGGTTGTGCCAAAGATGGGACCTTCCGCGAAATTCCATATGGCGTGAAAGGCACCGCACAGCCAGATATTGCCTGTCAGCAAGCGAAATTGTGACATTGCAATGGCAAAGAAAAACAAGCCGGTGGCGGCGGAAAAATTATAGCCGGGATTGGCAAGATGCAAAAGCGTGAAAAAGATGGCGTTCAACAAAACCGCCAGCCCGACACGATTTTGCTTAAGCCAGTAGCCCATTATATATCCCCGACAAAGCAATTCCTCGAACATTGATTGAATCGCATAGCCGAAGAAGAAAAGCACAAGCCACAGCAAATTTGGCCACTGAAAAGTCGCCAGCACATGGTAACCACCAAGCAGTGCGATGATGCCCCAGATAAGGCTGAACATGAGCAGGCCAAAAAGTAAGCCTAAAGCATAGTCTCTAACGGCATTTTGACGGGAAAAAGGCAGCAATGTACGATCACTGCGATAATAGATGGCCATGCCGATAATGCCGATAGCTTCAGCGTATAAAAAGAGCAGGTTCAAAGACATCGGGATGTTGGTTTCATCTATGTCGATGTCGAACAGACCGATCAAAAAAGGAATCAGCTGTGATGACAATGACCAAGCAAGTGCAATGCCATAAACGATTAGGATAGGTCCTAATAGCTTTGAAAATTTATGTAGTTGTTTAATTGGATTCACCTCTGAATAGAATTTGAATAGAGAAGATAGCTTAACAACAAAAGAATATTTTTAGGGTATCCTTAATTTTTTGCGTAGTCAAGCGATCCAAACCGAGTTACCGGTGAACGCGTTATAAGCACAGGCGGTTCATCTTACTTGAAATAAGTATCACCAACATTCGGAATGCTGGTACTAGTACCCAAATGTGCGAAAACGCTTTTATTACCCTTGCTATTCCGTTAGTCTTCATATTGAAAATAAATAGATAAGGGGTCCAGCAATATGGAGAAGAAGATTGTTGCCGTGACGGCTTGTGCAGCGGGGATTGCGCATACGTATATGGCTGCGGAATCACTGGAGCAAGCGGCGAAGAAAATGGGCTATGAGATCAAAGTCGAAACCAATGGGGCAATCGGTGCTGAGAACGTGTTGACGAAGCAAGATATTGAGCAGGCAGACATGGTCATTGTCGCCTCGGATATTAAAATTGATCCGATTCGCTTTACCGGTAAGCGGCTTTTCGTTACCAAATCAAACCAAGCGATTGAAGATTCGGAGGCATTGATCAATCAGGCGTTTGAAGAAGCCAAAATTTTTGGAAAAAAAGGTGCGAAGGTTGGCAAGATTCAGGTAGGTAACGATAAAGATAAGGTCAACTTTTTCACGCATATTATGAGCGGCATTTCATACATGGTGCCCATGGTGATTGCAGCCGGGTTGCTTTTGACGATTGCTAATCTGTACGCCTTTCAAAGAGACGATTTAGGCCGAATTGTTAAGTGGGGCTTTGACAATAAAACGCAAATGGGATTCTTGATGGCCAAGTTGTTCTATGTGGGGCAAATCGGCTTTAAGTTGATGATTCCGTTGTTTGCCGGGTTTGTCGCGAATTCTATTGCTGACAAACCAGCGATTGCCCCGGCGATGATTGGCGCTTATTTGGTCAATGATCCCGAGTTTCTGAATACGAAGGCGGGCGGCGGTTTTATTGGCGCCATCATTGTTGCCTTTATTGTAGGTTACATGGTGAAGGGCTTGAAAAAAGTGAAATGGCCAAAACTGCTGGTGCCGATTGTGCCAATCATGATCATTCCGTTTATCGCCACCGCGGTCATTATGTTGATTGTTCTTTATGTCATCGGGAACCCGATCGCGGTTGGCATGGATGCGATGTATAAAGGTTTGACGGATCTCAATAACAACTATTCCGGAGCGCCGATTTTGATTGGCGCTATCTGCGGGGCAATGATCGGGTTTGATTTAGGTGGACCGATCAATAAAACGGCTTTGGTCTTTGGAACCGCGATTTTCACGGATACGTTGACCAAGTATGGGATTAACGGGGCCAATTTTGTTCCTGGAACCGCGACCCAAGCAGCAATTTCCGTTGCGCCACTGGGAGTTTGGCTGGCCACCATCTTATTCAAAAAGAAATTCACCAAGGATGAAAAAATCGCCGCCAGTGCTGCTTTTGGGATGGGAATTGTCGGTGTCACTGAAGGCGCAATCCCGTTTGTCGCGGCCGATCCAGTCAGAATGATCTTTTCTAACGTGGTTGGTTCAGCGGTTGCCGGTGGTCTAGTAGCTGCGACAGGGTGTAAATTTTACGGCGGTATCGGCTCGCCACTAGGAACTTTTATTGGTTATATTGAACAGCCGCTACCGTTTATTACCTGGATTTTATGTGTCTGTGCAGGAATCCTGACCGCCGCACTGTTAATCGGCTTCACCCGCAAACAAACAGTGGCAGGGCTCGCTGTTGAACCCGAAAAGTAATGCTAACCGTTGAAACCGACAAATGAACAGGTAGGTAGAAAAGTGAATAAAGAAGTTTTTAATCGTCACCATATTTTATTTGATGAAACAGCAACAACCCAGGAAGAAGCCTTCAAAAGCCTCGCCCAATTTGCTTATAATGCAGGCTTTGTCTCCGATGAAACAGCCTATTTTGAGGGGTTAAAAGCTCGTGAAAAGGAAGCAACCACCGGCTTTAAAGATCATATCGCCATTCCTCATTGCAAAAGCAGCGTCAATAAGAAACCGGGGTTATTCTTAATCAAATTTAAGCAGGCAATTCCGTGGCAAGCATTAGATCAAAAGCCAGTAAAGGTGGCTTTTGGGTTGACCATTCCGGAACAAGGGGCCACCGAACATTTGAAGTTGCTCAGCCTGATAGCCAGAAAGTTGATTGACCCAGACTTTAGAGAAGGAGTCCTGACACAGGATGATCCAGAAAAGCTGACAGCAATCATTGATCAAATCGAATTTAGGGGTTAATGCAGAAGTGAAAAGAAAAGTTCATGTCATCCATCACACCCACTGGGACTTTGAATGGTATTTCACTGCCAACGAGTCACTGGTGCAGCTGGCTTATCATTTGGATGAAGTCATGCAAGCCTTAGAGCAACAGCAAATCAGTTACTATTTGCTGGATGGGCAGATGAGTATTCTTGATGATTATTTAACCAGTTTTCCAGAACAAAAAGAGCGGCTAATGAAGTTAGTCAAAAGCGGCAAACTCGCTATTGGCCCTTGGTATACGCAAACCGATGAATTAATCGTTCGCGGTGAATCGATTGTCAGAAATCTGAACCTGGGCATGACGTTAGCAGAATCATTAGGCGGCTGCATGAATGTTGGCTATTTGCCGGATTCTTTTGGGCAAAGTAAAGACATGCCCAAAATCTACAATGGGGTTGGCATTCAGCAAGCAGTCTTTTGGCGCGGGGTGCCTGACGATGTAACAACGCAGCGTGAATTTTACTGGCAGGCAGAGGATGGTTCCCAAGTCTTAACTGCGAATATCAAAGACGGCTATTTTGTGGGCGTTGGTCTGATTTATTCTGATGATGCGCCTGCCCTCGTCAAAACGATTGCGGCCGGTGCTACGGGTGCGGATTTACTGTTACCGGTCGGCGGCGATCAACGGTACATTGATTTCAATCTGCGCGATCGCATGAACCTGTATCGCCAAGTGCTTCCTGATACAGAGCTAGAAGAAAGCAATTACCCCGGGTTTTTTGAGGCAATTAAAGAAAACGAGCTACCAACAATCACCGGCGAATTTATTTCTAGTGCAGTCTCCAAGATCCATCGTTCCATTTACTCTTCTCGTTACGATCATAAATACTTAAATGATAAAGTGGAACGGCGCATGATTTATCAAGTGGAGCCGCTGATGGTGATGGCAGAAAAATGCGGAATCCCTTATAAGCAAGGTTTGCTAGATCGAATCTGGAAATTGCTGAATAAAAACCACGCACATGACTCTGCCGGCGGGTGTAATAGCGACAAAACGAATCTGATCATCACCGCGCGCTATGTTGAAGCAGATCAGCTTTCTTACTCATTAGTGGATTACCTGACCAGAAAAATTTCCGAATCGCGAGTTCAGGTATCCGAAGGCGAATTGGTGATTTTTAATACCTTGCCGTGGACGACTAAAAAGGTCATAAAATGTGAGGTATCGACTCACTTTGCCGCGATCGCACTTGAAAAAGACGGCGTGACGGTTCCGGTCGAATGTTTACAAACACGCAAAGAATCGAATCGTTCCATTCGCCGAAAAGAAGTGGCGGATGCACCAGCCAACGCTTATTTCGTTCATGAATTATTGATTGAAGCAGAAGTGCCGCCGCTTAGTTTTGTAGCGTATCAAGTGGTTGAAAAAACTCGCATATCCGCTAATAAACTGCTAGCTGAAACCGCGGCTGTTTCAATTGAAAATGAGGCGTATCAGGTGACCTTTGAGGCAGGCGAACTATCCTTAATCGACCGCAAACGCAAAGCCGCTTATCAGAACTTTTTGGCGTTTGAAGATAGCGGGGATGAAGGCGATACCTATGATTATTCGCCGCCTTATGTGGATGATCGGTATCGGCTCAATTTGAATGGTGCTACTTGTCACACGATCCGCAACCAACTAATGGAAAAACTCATTATGACCGGTGAGTGGCAAGTTGCCAAAGACCTAAAGGAACGCCAAGCTAAAAAGCGAACCCAGGCAATCCCTTATGAATTGACGATTGAACTATTAAAAGGCAGTCGCCAGCTTCAATTTCATTTGGAGCTCGACAATCGTGCGTGTGATCACCGGATGCGGGTGTTGATTGAGACACCGAATCAGAATGCCTTTTCATACTCGGACACGCCGTTTGGTACGGTGAAGCGAGCGGTTGAGGATCCTCATATTGACGATTGGCAACAACTGGGCTGGCGGGAAGAACCAACGGCAATTTTCCCAATGCTGACGTATGTAAACAGTCATGATGCGACAACCAGCTGGACAGTTTTTAGCAAAGGGATCAAAGAGTATCAATTCATCGGGGAAAAGTTTCAAACGATAGCCTTGACGCTGTTTCGCTCGGTCGGTTATCTCGGCCGGCCGGATCTGCTAAGACGGCCAGGGGTGGCTTCAGGCAATGAGTTTAAAGCCATTCCGACACCAGATAGTCAGTTGCAAAAGAAAATGCGCTTCAAATTCGCACTGCAGTTAGATCACGATTTTCAGCCAGCAAGCTTGGCAAAAGATTATCTCGACTATGCGATCAGCAACCCGCATTACCAGATCCAAGACCTGAATCGCTTTACCACAACGCTTAAGTATTTTGTCTCGAATCCCTTAGACCATCAAGTGCCAACACCAAAAGGAATGACGCTTGACAGTGAGACGCTGGTTTTCAGCTCATTACGCAAAAGTAACGACGAACCGGGCTTTGATATTCGGGTTTATAATCCGGATCTTAACCGGGAAGTGGACGGCGGCAGTATCAAAGGCTTGCGTAATGTGCGGTATACGTTTGTAGATCTAAGGGGTCATGCTGTCGCTGAAACCCAAGAAGATGATACGATTCTCCTAGGCACCTTTAAACCGGGTGAAATTAAAACGGTCCATATCGTTGAATGAGGAGAAAACGAATGCCAGAAGATATTTTTATTTTAATCGAGTCGTGTCGGTTGAACTTCACTGCTGTGGAACAGGTGATCGCCGACTACCATTTGAGTAAACAACCGGCGATGACCATTGATAAATCATCTGCGCACTTAGCGGTATCAAAAGCTTCTATTACGCGGTTTTGCAAGAAGATCGGTTTGAGTAATTACAAAGAGTTGGTCTTTCTTTACAAGCTGTCTTTAAATCAGGAAACGACTGATTTATCCGTATCCTCAAAAATCACGGCAGCCTATCATTCGCTTGCAACCCGCAGTGACAGTCATTATTCACAAGCAGTCATTGATGCTTTTTGTGAACGGCTGCATCAACATAGAATCATTCATTTTTTTGGTAAAGGCTTCAATTCTTACGCTGGCGCCGATTTCCAGTTCAAGTTTTCCCGAGTCGGCAAGTATGTCCGTGTGATTACTGATGAAAATTCGATTTTGATGTCCGCCAATTTTGCGAACCAAGATGAGTTAATCATGGTGGCTAGTTTACGTGGGGATGACGAAGAGTTGCTGAAAGCGATGAAAATTGCCAAGCAGCGGCAGGTACCGATTCTATTGATTACGTCTAATCGTTATTCACAACTTGTTACCCATGCAGACGTGACGCTTATTGCTGCCAGTTTGACCAAAGAAGAGGCTTTAGGCAATATCTCACCACAAATTCCGATTTTGATTCAGTTGGATATGGTTTATGAGCGCTATATCCATTTATATGCCGATGCCGTTTCTCAATGGTTGGCGTCGGAACAAATTTTACACAAGTAACGGAGGAAGCATGAAGAAATTTCCCGAGAACTTTTTGTGGGGCGCTGCAATGTCGGCACCGCAAACAGAAGGCCAGAGTTTAAATTTCGGAAAATCAGCCACCACCTGGGATTACTGGTTTCAAACCGCACCGGAGAAGTTTCACCAGCAACAAGGACCAGCGATCACATCTGATGTTTACGGCCAGTATTTAAAGGATTGTCAACGCATGCAGGAAATCGGGTTGAATTCAGTCAGAACATCGATTTCCTGGGCCCGTCTCTTGCCAGATGGAAAGACGGTCAACCCACAAGCAGTCGCGTTTTACCGGCAGTATTTTACCGCCATGCGTGATCATGGGGTCGAACCGATCATCAACCTGTTTCATTTTGACATGCCGATGTGGTTGATGGCGCGTGGTGGCTGGGAAAGTCGGGAAGCCATTGCCGCCTTTGCCTTTTACGCCCAGACATCATTTGAGTTGTTCGGTGATCTGGTTAAAAAATGGACGACCTTTAACGAGCCGCTTGTCCATGTGGAATGCGGCTACCTGCATCAGTATCACTACCCAGCAGTAGTCGATTTTAAGCGGGCTGTCCAGGTGGCTTATCATACCTTGCTTGCACATAAAGCAGCAGTCGCGAAGTTTAGAAACGCGCTGCCGTCTGGTGAGATCGGAATCATTTTGAATATTTCACCGACATATCCCAAAAGTGAAGCAACTGCGGACATGTTGGCAGCTAGGCGCTCGGATCTCCTGAACACGCGTAGTTTCCTGGATCCCGCAGTTTTGGGGACCATTCCGGATGAGCTAGTTGCGTTGTTAAGTGAAAATGAATTGCTGCCAGTGACGAAACCCGAAGATCAGGCACTGATTAAAGACCATATCGTGGATTTCATCGGCTTAAATTATTACCAACCGCGCCGAGTTCAGGCACCAACAGCTCCCAAAACGCCTGCGCAAATGCCGGCCGACTTTTATCAGCCGTATGATTGGCCCGCCAAAAAGATCAATCCTCATCGCGGCTGGGAAATCTATCCCAAAGCGCTTTACGATGTCGCCATGATGATGAAAAACGACTATCACAACATGCCATGGTACGTGAGCGAAAATGGTATGGGGGTCGCAAACGAAGAAGCTTTTATGGCGGACAATGGCGAGATTCAAGACGACTATCGCATCGCATTTATGAAAGAACACTTAAACTACTTGCACCAAGGTATTCGCGAAGGCAGCAACTGCTTTGGGTATCATGCTTGGACGTTCGTGGATTGCTGGTCGTGGTTAAATGGCTATAAGAATCGCTATGGGTTTTATCGGCTGGATTTAGCGACAGGCCAACGATCAATGAAGAAAAGTGGCCGCTGGATGGGGCAGGTCAGTGAAAACAATGGATTTTAGAGGTGACCAATGAGTCTAGGGGTATTTGATATAGGCGGAACCACGGTTAAGCACGGCATTTGGGAGCATCAGCAGTTAAGCCCAGTCAACGCTTTTCCAACACCTGTCACATTTGATGAATTACTAAGAAATATGGCCGAAATTATCCGCGATGCCAAGCGCCCGCTAACAGGCATTGCAATCAGTGCACCAGGAGCAGTTGACCAAGAAAAGCGGAAAATACTAGGCATCAGCGCCGTGCCCTACATCCATCAACGGCCGATCTTTGATGAACTCGAACAACATCTCGGCTTGCCGGTGACAATCGAGAATGATGCCAACTGTGCAGGGATAGCCGAAGTAGAACTAGGTGTCGGCAGAGAAGCACAAAATATTGTCTTTGTTGTTCTGGGTACCGGAGTCGGCGGCGCACTTTTTGTTAATCGACAACTGTATAAAGGAAGTCATCTGTTTGGTGGAGAAATCGGCCTGCTGAAAAGTCAGAGTCAGCAAATCTTTAGTCAAACCGGAACCTTGGTCAAAGTCGCACAAGCTTATTCTGAACAAGTCAATCGTACGGTTGATGGAAAAATGCTCTATGAGTTAAGCGAAAATGGGGACACACTTGCAAAATCGGCGTTGGATGAAATGTATCAGACCATAGCAAAAAACCTCTATAATCTTCAAGTTCTATTCGACCCGGAAATGATTGTTTTAGGCGGCGGCATCTCTCGGCGGCCAACATTAGCAGCTGAACTTTCAGGGCGATTATTTGAGCAACTAAAAAAAGAAGGCATTGAGGAAATCATGCCTGTTGTCAAATGCTGCCATTTTCATAATGATGCCAATCTAATTGGGGCGGCGATGAACTTCCAGAAGATTTTCCCTGATCAGCATCGGAGTTAAGTAAGTTTAAATCCGATTGGGTCAAGTTTTATGGCAACTCTTAGCCATCATTATTAAGTGAAGCGTGTTGAATGATTACCTGGAAATCCTATAGACTGAGATTAAGCTCAAAGAGGAGATTGAATGACTCTTACAGTCCTCCTAGGTCTTTCTCCTTTACTTTGCATTCGAGTCGTTATATTATCAGAATGCTTTTATTTACCGATTAATGGGTCCATCTCAATTTATGGCGAGGAGGATGGAACATGACACTGCTTAGAAAAGTTATTTGGGTATTCGTGTTTGTTATTTATGGGGTAGTGCTTTTTTGGGCTTCGTTTTACAGCAACAGTGCTTATTTTTTACCGGTGATCGCCATCCCTGCTATTTTTTCGGGAATATTTTGGCTAATCGAAAATGTTAAGAAAAACAAGAAGTGAGGAATGTTCGTCTTACTGTGCCACTTTGGTTTAGCAAGATGCTTTATTGTCGATTGATATTACGTTCCGCCCTCTTTTGTTGCTTTAACTGAATGCTTAAGAAGCGGTTGCTTAGAACGTAAATCAATAAAAATGAAAAAGATCGCAGTACTCGGTTTGAGAGTATTGCGATCTTTTTGGCCAGTGGCTACTTTACGGATCAAGTCTACTTAAATCAGACAACATTTAAGCATTCCTACTAACGACAGACTCGGTTTGCTTTTGCGTATCAACCGCTGCCCGAATCGCCTTTGTAAACTGCTCAATCGCAGCGGGGGCGTTTTGCGCTTCCTTGGCGACAATGTCCACGATGGCGCTGCCGATAATGACGCCATCCGCAATCGACGCCATGGTTTGGGCTTGTTGCGGGGTATGGATACCGAAGCCGATTGCTGTTGGCACATCAGTGTAGCGTTTGATTTCCGTAACCAACGTTTTTAGACCGGTGAAAAATTCGTCCCGTTCACCGGTGATGCCCACAGAGGAAACCACGTAGATGAAACCAGAAGCACTTTTGGCAATTTTTTCGATCCGGTGGCCAGAAGTCGGTGTGATTAACGGGATAATATCAATGCCATACTTTTCTGCAAACGGCACAATTTCAGCGCGACTTTCGTATGGCAGATCGGGGATCACCAGACCGCTAACCTTTAGCTCGGCGCAACGCTTCAAAAAGGTATCGTAGCCGTACTTAAAGACGATGTTTAAGTAAGTCAGAAACACGATCGGCACTGCGGTTTTCTTCCGCGCTGCTTCAACGATTTCAAAAACGGTTTTGGTGCGCACGTTGGCAGCAAATGCGCGCAGGTCCGCAGCCTGAATCACTGGCCCATCCGCAACCGGGTCAGAAAAGGGGATACCCAATTCGACAATATCCGCGCCGCCATGTGCAAGGGCAACAATGTTTTTGACAGTGGTATCCAAGTCCGGGTCGTCCGCAACGACAAAAGGGATGAAAGCTTTATGATTTTTGAAGATGGCAGCTAAATTACTCATCAACGTCAACTCCTTTGTATTTGGCAATGCTAGCAACATCTTTATCGCCGCGGCCGGATAAGGTGCAGATGATGATTTGGTCCTTGGCCATGGTTGGGGCAATTTTTTCAACGTAAGCAATGGCGTGGCAGCTTTCGATCGCCGCGACAATGCCTTCTTGTCTCGCGATGTATTCAAATGCCTGAACTGCTTCGTCATCGGTGATCCCAACATATTGGGCACGGCCTGCTTCGGCGAGGGCGGCGTGTTCCGGGCCAACGCCGGGGTAGTCAAGACCAGCAGAGATGGAGTAAACCGGATCGATTTGTCCATCTTCGTTTTGCATGAATAAGGATTTCATGCCGTGGAAAATACCGACACTGCCGCGTTCGATCGTAGCAGCGGTTCGCGCCGTATCAACACCTTTGCCAGCGGCTTCAACGCCGACCAGTTGTACAGAAGGCTCATCAATGTATGCGGCAAAACTGCCAATGGCGTTACTGCCGCCGCCGACACAGGCTACGATCATGTCCGGCAGCTGTCCTGCTTTAGCCTGCAGTTGTTGCTTGGATTCAATGGAAATGACGCTTTGAAAATGTTTGACCATCTCCGGAAATGGTGCTGGACCCACGGCTGAACCAAGCACATAAAAGGTGTCATCGCTGCGACTGGCCCATTCCTGAAGGGCAGCGTTGACCGCGTCTTTAAGCACCATCGAGCCGCTGGTGACAGAATGGACTTTGGCGCCGAGCAAGGTCATGCGATAAACATTTAACTTTTGGCGGTCAGTGTCTTCTTTTCCCATGAAAATTTCACATTCCATGCCCATCAAAGCGGCAATCGTTGCGGTGGCAACACCGTGTTGGCCAGCGCCGGTTTCGGCAATTAACCGGATTTTGCCTAGATGCTTGGCGAGTAAGGCTTGTCCGATAACATTGTTGATTTTATGGGCACCAGTATGATTGAGATCCTCACGTTTGAGATAGATCTTGGCCCCGCCTAAGTCTTCGGTCATGTTTTTGGCGTAATACAGTAGCGATGGTCGGTTAGCATAATTGACTAACAAATCGTTGAGTTCGGCTTTGAATTGCGGGTCGTCTTTTAAAGTGTTGAAAGCCGCGGTGATTTTTTCGAGTTCGGTCATTAAGGTTTCCGGGATATACTGGCCGCCAAAGTCGTTGCCATAGCGGCCGGCGCGGTTTGTAGGTTGAGCAGTTTCATTTAGTGTTTTCATAAATGATTTCCTCTTTTGCGTTTTGAGTAAATTGATGAATTTTATGCGCATCTTTGTGACCGGCAGTTTCAACGCCGCTGGACACGTCAACGATAGTAGGGTGGACGACTTGAATGGCACGGGCAACGTTTTCCGGCGTCAGACCACCGGCTAGAATCAGTGGTCGCGTGATGTGTGGAATAGCCGCTAGATTGAGCAGTTGGCCACTACCTTTTCCGCTGTCGACCATGAGATAATCAGCCGGCGAAGTTAAGTCAATTGCCTGGCGTTCAAAGACCTGGATGACTTGCAGGCCAGCGTGTTGCAGCTGCTTAATTTCGGTTGGTGTACTTGTTCGATGCAGCTGCGCAATTTCAATGGCGCCGGCTTGATAAATCGCCAGAATATCGGCGACCGATTCATGAACGAAAACGCCCACTGGTTGAATATCGGGATGGAGTAACTTGCGTAAAGCCACTGCCTGCTCCAGGGTGACGTGATGCCGTCCGGAAGCAAAAACGAACCCGGCGAAATCCGCTTGAGCAGCATTGATGGCTAAAATATCTTCGGGATGCATTAAGCCGCAGATTTTCACTTTTACCATTTTTCAAATCCCCCTGAATGCCGTAATTAATTCCCGCTTGTGCTTGGAGCGCATGAGGGTTTCACCGATTAAGACGGCGTTGAAACCGGCTGCAGCTAACTTTTCGACATCTTGTTGCGTTTGGATCCCGCTTTCGGCGATAACAGGAATCGAGTCAGGAACCATGGCGCGTAGTTTCAGACTGTTTGTAAAATCAACCTGAAAATTTTTCAAATTCCGGTTGTTAGTGCCGATGATTTTTGCGCCTGATTGCAAAGCACGGGTCACTTCTTCGGCGGTGTAGGCTTCAACAATGGCTTGCATGCCGAGATTCTCCGCGAGTTGGCGGAAGGTGCGTAATTGTTGATCAGTTAAGATGGCAACAATGAGTAAAATAATGGACGCACCATTTGCCTTGGCTTCGTAAATCATATAGGGATCAATCGTAAAATCTTTACGCAGTGTGGGCACTGAGACTTGTTGGCTGATCGTCTTTAAATAGCGAAGATGGCCGTTGAAGTAATCAGGTTCAGTGAGGACGGAAATAGCATCGACGCCGGCTTGTTCGTAAGCTTGAGCAATCGCCATATAAGGAAAATCCGCCACGATCGTTCCTTTTGATGGCGAAGCTTTTTTGACCTCGGCGATAACGTGTAAACCAGGCTGCTTTAAGATGGTGAGGAAGTCTGATTTTGTGGTGGGTGGTTGATGGGCAACGATGCGTTTGAGTTCAGTTAAGGATTGGCGTTGTTGGTGGCGAGCAAGGCGGATTTTGGTTGCTGCCACGAGATCATCTAAGATCATGCCACCACATCCTTACGTTTGGCAGAAAAGGCGCGCAGGTGATTTAATTCTTCACGTGCCTTCCCAGCGTCAATCGTTTCCGCAGCGAGAGCGATGCCGTCTTGAATGCTCAGTTCCGGATGAGCCAGATGCAGGGCAGCACCGGCGTTTAGTAAGACAATGTCACGTTGCGGTCCGTGCTTGCCGGCGAGAATATTTTGCGTGATTTGCGCATTTTCTTCAGGCGTGCCACCGACCAGATCGGCGCGCTGACTGCGATTGAAGCCGAATTGTTCCGGCGTCACCGTGTATTGGGTGAGTTGGCCAGCGCTTAGTTCAACCACGGCTGTTTCCGCGGCAGTTGTCATTTCATCAAGGCCGTCACGACCATGAACAACCAGCGCATTGGTGACGCCGAGCTTTTTCAGGACGTTGGCTAACGGCTCAAGCAAAGTTTCATCGTAGACACCAAGCAGTTGGCGCGTTGGGTGAGCCGGATTTGCCAGCGGACCGAGAATGTTGAAAATAGTTCGGAAACCAAGCTGCTTTCTAACGGGAGCGACATACTTCATCAACTTGTGATATTCCTGCGCGAACAGAAAAGCTAAATTGTTTTCCTGCAGGCTTTGATAACTGACAGCCGGCGTTTCGTTGATATCCAAGCCCAAAGCCTCAAGTACATCGGCGGCACCGCTCTTGGATGAAGCCGCGCGATTACCGTGTTTGGCAACAGGCGTTCCAGTCGCCGCAACAACAATGGCGCTGGTGGTAGAAATATTAAAGGTGTTGGCATGATCGCCACCGGTTCCGACAATTTCCAAAACATCCTTGGTTTCCGGAAAAGCGAGTGCGTGCCGCCGCATAGAAGCTGCTGCACCGGCAATTTCATCAATCGTCGGTCGCTTAGCCGTTAGCGCGGTTAGTAGACTGGCAGTTTGCACTTCAGACGCCTCGCCGTTCATAATTTCATCCAAAACAGCTTGGCTTTCTTCAAACGTTAAATCTTCATGGTTGACGACTTTTTCAATAGCTTGTTTGATCATGGCGATCCCTCCAAATTTGGTTGTTATAGCGACTTGGTTGTTGAGAAAAAAGGCTAAGTGAAAATGGCCATCGTTTGATTTCCTTGGTTTGTTTCATTTTTGGGGGACCTCCTTTGATTGTTGAGATGAGTGGTTGTTGCTGACGCGGTGAGGTGCTTCTTCATAACATGCTTGCAGTAGCAAAAAAATCCGTCCATAACTAAGAACTCTAGTTAAGGACGGATTTTCCGCGGTGCCACCTTAGTTTGATCGCTCGAGTCTTCGACAAATAGTCTAACTTAATTGTCTAAAAAGAGTCCGATTGATCACGCTTAGCGAGGGACCAACATCCCTCCGACAACTGACGTATGCCTGACGTTTCCCCGTACTCGCGAACTTTCGGGAGAACCCTCCGTGGTCCATTTAATCATCTGCGTTCGATTGCACTCTCAGCAACGGCAACTCTCTGTGCGCGCACAATGATCTTGATCTCCACATCAACGGTTTTTCATGGACGAAATATTAATGATTGATTTGAATATTAGAGCCTTACCGGAAAAATGTCAAGGATTTTAATTTTCGCTTGGGTGTTAATGGAAACCGTTTTGTTTTAGATGTTCGTGGTACTCGGTTGCCGCCGATCCGTCCAGAGCGATACAGGAGCGAGGCATAAGACAATTAGAGCACCCACAAGATAAGTGTGACTAAACGCGCGTGACAACTGGGTATTTTTACGGCCCGTTATTGCTTGAAAAGTCTTTTGCAGCGTTTGCTTCTGTGCAATTTGTTTGATGCCGTTTAAAAAGATGGTCTGGTTCGTGTTGATGGTCATGGCACCGGTGGCCAGCTTGGTGACACTCACTGACAGGGGTGAGTGGCTTTGTTGCATCATTTTCGTTAAAGCGGTTAACCCAGTTGTGACCTTGATATTAGCGTGGCGTAACGCGGAACTGGTATCATATAGTCGCCTTAGATCAGTTCCTGCCGCGGATTTGGGTAGATTGGTTTTCACTTTTGCTGCTTGAGCAACGGCTTGTTTCATTTTTTGTTGCTGATGAGTTGTCGGCGTGGATGAGCCGGCGAAAACTTTCGCTAATTGCTGGTGGGCCACGCTTTTGACGTAAGGTGAGAGCACTTTTTCCGTTACGATTTGATCGCTGGCATGGTGAATCTGGGTCTTAGCTGTGTCGATATTGGTATCCAGCACCGTTACCAGGACGGCGATGCCTAGGCAGGTGCCGATTTGGCGGGCAGCGTTGACGATTCCGGAGCCGATGCCGCTTTTGTTTTTGGGCAGGTAGCGAACCGAGGCGACCAACGAGACCGAAGCGAAGCCAAAACCCATCCCATTGATGATGAGCAGTACGACGATGAGTGCGGTGGCTGTGTCGGTTTTAATGAGCGAAAGCAGGAAGAGACTGGCTGCCATCACCAGCATACCGGTGAGTGTGACCGGAATCGCGCCGACTTTGGCAAGCAGTCGAGTCGCAAGCGGCATGGCAATCATGATGGTCAGTGAAACCGGGATAATGATCAAAGCAGCGTGTAAGGGACTATCTCCTAAGACGTCTTGCAGAAAATAATTCAGGATTAAGCTTGGTGCAACTAAGGCGAAACCGGTCATGAAGTAAATCACACTGGATGCACTAAGCGTTTTTTCCCGGAAAAGATTAAGCTCCAGTAACGGATGCCGAACCACTTTTTCAGTCATGATGAAGACAATAAGTGCTACTCCACCGCCAATTAAACTGGTCAAAATCAGTGGTGAAGTCCACCCGTATTGGCGACCTTCCAACAGCCCAAACGTGACGCCTCCAAGTGCAGCTGTCAGTAACAGTAACCCCGGAAGATCAATCCGGCCGGCAAGTGATTCATCATACGATTCTTTTGCGCACACAGTAACCAGCAAAAATGCGAGAATGGCTAGCGGAATATTAATCCCAAAAATCCACCGCCAAGAAGCTATTTGTAAAATGATGCCACCAATGGGCGGTCCGCCGGCAGCTGCCAGCGCAGTGACAGCACCGACCAACGCAGCGACCTGATTGATTTTTTCTTTTCCGTAGACTTCGATGCCCATCGGTAACACGATTGGCGTGATGATGGCTCCGCCAAGACCTTGAAAAAAGCGGAATGTAATGAGTACGGGTAGCGAGGGAGCGGTCATGCAGGCGGCAGAGAAGCCTCCAAACAGAGCCAGACCCAGTAACATGATTTTTTTACGACCATAACGATCCGCTATTTTGGAAGCCGTAATCATAAAAACCGACATGGCAAGTGTGTAAATCGTCATGACCCAACTGGTGTTCGCAAGTGAACCGTGAAGCTCGGTCATAATTTTGGGAATCGCAATATTCACAATAGTCGTGTCCAACGTCCCCATAAACATGGCAATCGTCAGGCCAATAAAACAAAGTACTTTAGTCAAGCGCGTCATTGCATCAGATCCTTTCATCTGCTACATTTGTGTACACGTGACACATGTGTGACTTTCGAAAGCACTTTGAGTATACTGGGGCTAAAGATAAGCAACAAGGGTTTGGTGACAAGTGCTACAAATTGGTGGTGTTTGTGTCAGTTAGGAGACGGTGGACATGAATGGAAAACAACGCATGGCGCGCCAATCAAAACAATGGTTAGTGGATGCATTAGTGACGTTGATGAAGGATGAGGCGATTGAAGATATTTCGATTACGGAAATTGTCCAAACGGCGGATTTATCAAGAAGAACTTTTTATCGTGCGTTTAAAACTAAGGATGATTTAATTGATTATCTGTGCCGCCAACTAGCAGATGATTATTTCAAAAGTTTAAAAGCGGCCACCCGCGATCAAACCCCGATTAGTTTTGCCACCACGATGCAAAACTTTTTCACATTTTGGTGGCAACAAAAAGACCTTGTCCGGTTGTTGATTCGACAAGGTCTGTTCGATCGGTTGAATGGCGTCTGGCAACAAAATGCAGTCGCACATTATCGTGACTTTCCGGCGCCGTGGCATCCGCAAGGTACGGATCAAGAGGTCAACTACATCATGGCCTTTGCACTTGGAGGCCTCACCAATATTTTGCGGCTTTGGCTAGTCCAAGCACATCCGGAATCCCCAGAAGAAATCCAGCGGTTTGCACAGGCCAGCTTTGCACAATTAGCGCGGAGTTTGGGTGGTGGTGAAAATAACGAGCCTCATGAAGCGCAAGGGTGATCGTGCGGTTAAAAGAAGAAATTGATAGGTAAAGTTAAATCGGCATTACTAAATACGAGCACGCCGTCAGCAGCTTTTCCCTTAGGTACATCGAGTATGAGATTGATCGTCTTTTCCTCGCTCGTGTTGATAACAGGTAGGTTTGATGGTGTTTCAATGGCAACTTTCTGATTATTCGCGGAGGCGGTGAAGTAACTCGGTGAAAACCTAAGCGGAATGGCGTAATGGTTATTATGGAAAGTTAGCGAGATCCCGGTTTTATTTTCGGGCATGTTTGGCAAGTAGGTGGACTTAATCGTGAATAATAGTTGTTTGTTATGCCCGTAGTAAGCAACTTTGCGACCGATCGCGACGGGCTTGCTAGTCATGGCACTGTGCGCAATAGGATATGTGGATGGAACAGCGATGACTTTTTTACTTGTGCGCTGGCGGGATGTTGTTTTTAAAACTAATTTTGTCGATGTAGCGTGAAGCTTTTTCAGCGTCACAGTTTTCTTTTTTGCTTTACCGCTGGCTAATTGCTGGTTATTCAGGTCTTTTAGCGAGTATTTAGTGTTGGGTTTGACTTGAAAAGTTAACTTAAGAGCGTCATGAACAGTGGTTACTTGCACTTTGGTTGCTTGTGGCGATTGCGTTTGTGCGTGCGCTGCTTGCTGAGGGGCGAAAAGACTGATGCCCAAAAGAATGGCGAATATAGTGACTGCTTTTTTCACAGTGATCCCTCCAAGTGGCGTGGATTTATGGTATGTGGCTAATTATAGTTGAACTTTGACTATGAAGGCCATCTTTTTCTAATCATATCATAAATATTTAGAGGGATTTTCTGTGGCTGATATTTGTCTTCAAAATAACTCAAAAGTGGCCATCGCATTTTTAACAGGTCTGCAATGGCTGCTTATGTGAGTTCTTTTACCAATGGGAGGCAGACGCGATCCACGACTTCAAAACAGTGGAAATTTGCATCACAAGTAGATAGCTATTAAAGAACAATATTTCCTTTGACATCGCTTTTGACAGTGAACCGTCAATAAGATCGTTCGTTTTCAGGAGCATCGGCCTTACTAGATGCCTTAAAGCTAGAGTGATGGCTGAAATTCAGCGAGCCAATTGCCGCTGCTGCTAGCAGACCGAGTAGCCAAACCATGATAACCCGTATGCCTGACGCAAGTTGCATTTCAGGTAACGCCGTAGATTGAGCAATGGTGCCACTTGCAATCTTCCAAACATTGAAGAAACTTAATGGCAACCACGGAATTGGCGGCATTATCAATGCACTGGCTGTGACCAACAAGACGATAGTAGTCGTTATCCATGCATTTTTAGCGATTAGCGCTGTCACAATATTGAACGCTGTCACTAACGCAATTAAAAGCAATAGTAGTGCAATTGAGTGGAAGATGAGTTGGCCGCTGGTAGTAAAGTCCTCGGCAAAACTATTCAAGGTATTCTGATAGGTGACATTTATTACTGGGAATTGTAAACTGCCAAAACCATTTAGGCAACCTGTCACTAGTGTTGTGAGCAGAAGCGGCAGGAGGACAATCTCCACTGTCGTCAAACCGATTGTCAAAAATTGGACAGCGATCTGTGTGCCCCAGCCTTCACCTTGTAGCCTTAACCAATTGGCGTGTGCGCGTTGGTGTGCTAATTCTTTGGCGAAAAGGCCACCTGAGACGATAATGCCGATGAGTAGTAAATAAAACGGAATATTTTGTTGGAATAAATATTGCAGGTAATCAAACCCACGAACATAAAAGGTCGGAAACCACTCGCGGACAAGTTTTGCGGTTTCAGCTGGCATTGTTTGCAGTTCTTGATCAGTAAATAGCAGGCCCTGAGGATAGTAGCTACTAAGTTTGTGCTGAGCAAGAAGTTCATTTTGGTGTTCCGTTCGGTTAACTGCATCCAAATAATCTGGTTTGGCTGAACCATTCAAAACCGCGATTCGATAATTGGCGCCAGCATTATTGTTCGTTGCTGGGCGTTGGCCGCTTAAAACGGGTAATTCCGCAGCAAACCAATGATTATAAGCTGCTGGTGAACGGTTGAGTTGTTGCAGTTCAATCTTCAGAGCGGTTGGTCCGTTAGCTTGGCTTGCACCTTGATGAATGAGTTCCTGACGATATTTCTGGATAAATTCATTTTGTGCTGCTTTTTGTTGGAAATTACCGGTAACGCCAATTCCGGTCAGGATGGCAACGAGTAGCCAAACCCACCAGCGTTGATTGCGTTTGGTCAATTCAAATTTCAAATAATGAAAAAACATCGAATCACCTCCGAACTCGGGCAGCAAGCATACTAAGAAGTTGCCAAGTAAAATAAAGAATGGCAAAGTGTACAATAGACATCATGATATTTTCTTGGAGCAGGGTTTTTAGAGGTTGCGCATGATCAGTGGCCGTATTTTGCCAACTGTGAGTGCCACTGATAAGAGGGCGTCCCCAGAGTTTACTGATGAGTAGACCAAGACCAAGCATTATGAATAGCATCACCAGCCAAGTCATCAGAATAACCAGAAAATTCATGGCTAGCCAGTTCCGATGATTAGGCTGATTTAAAGTGACCCATTTGTGTTGGTTACCCACCCATGACAAAGTCCAAGTTGTTGACAGAATCATTACCATCAGTAAGAGAACGGCCCAATGTTTGATCAAGTGACTAAAGTCGGTTAGGAAAATAGCAGGAAGCGTTGCACTGCCATTGATCTCATATCCTTGATGAGTAGCTACTAATTTCCGGAAAAATATTGCCTGCTGCCGATTGAAAATAAGATCGGCGCTAAAGTCATCTGGGCTAAGCTTCTTTAACAACGCTTCCTGGTGAAAGACTGCTAAGCTGGTTTTCAAATAGTTGCGATTGTCATGACGGCTCAGAAATTGTTCCTGTTGGGTGTATAAACGCGCTAAGTGACGAGCATGGCGCACTTTTAGTTTTGCCTGTGCGACTTGATCCGGGCTGGTTTCATCGGGATGGGTAGCAATATAGCGCCAATTGCCATCAACCCGACTTAATGCGGCTTGTTTCGTTTCTATTTGTACGTTTAATGTTTGATACGTTTGATGTTGCCGGACACGACTCATTAAGAAGAAAGCAACGGCAATGATGACGGCGAGACCAAGCGCCAAGCTCAGGACAAAACTTGCTTTTAAGCGTCGCCATTCAAGAACGAACAGTGCCTGTTTCATCGAGATGTTGCAAAGAGCGCATTATAGCGTGCTTCTGCAGAGTCATTTGGCCCCAGTACTTCTTCATGAATTTGTTGTCCTGTAATGAAGAAATAATGCTGCGTCACTTTCATCAATTCATCCAAGTTATGTGACGAAATCAAGACAGCGACATCTTGGTGCGCAAGGGTAAGAATGACTTCACGGACCAGTTGTAGGCTAGTAGGATCCAACCCATTTAGCGGTTCATCGAGTAAGAGAATGGTAGGCTTAACCACCAAAGCCATCACCAGGAGTAGTCTTTGTTTCATCCCTAAAGAATATTTGCCCACACGTTGGTTTAAGAAATCGGTCGTTTGCAGCTGATCAGCAATGGCAGCAACAGACCGGGGATTCAGCCGATGAACTGCTGTTAAGAAATCTAAATGTTGTTGCCCGGTCAAATAGGGATAAAGAACCGAGTTGTCTTGGAGATAGGCAACTTTTTGAAAAATCAACTGGCTTGTTATCGGTTTGTCCAGCAACTGGATTAAGCCTGATTGCGGTTGTAATAAGCCGGTGAGTAAGTTCAGTAAGGTTGTTTTACCGTAGCCATTTGGGGCGACTAAGCTGTAAACGCCGGGTTGTTTCAGATGCATCGTTGCGTGTTGAAAGATTGTTTTTCCGCGGAATCGAAATGTCAGATCGTGGATAGCCAAAAGCATATAAGTCCCCTCCAAACAAAATGCGTTACATAGCGAGGCTCAAAGTAATGGTATACATACCTTGCAACGTTGATAAGCCGTGACGATAAGTTTGGTGAAAGGTTGCTACCATTTGCAAAAGTGACTGATAACACATGTTTAATTGATGTATGACTATGCTAATATTAACAGCATACATCTCACCAAAAACCCATCAGCAAAGAATATGACAAGAATCATATTTATTTAGTTAACAACAGTTCTAATTTTAGGAGGAGTCGTGATGACTGATGCAGAATGATAACGTTGGGGCTTATTTTCGAGAGATTCGTAAACGACGAGAATTAGGAATCGAACAAGTGCGAGGAAATTTGCATCAATCAACTATTTCGCACTTCGAACGCGATCATGATGACATTACTGTCCGCAATTTACTTCAGATCCTTCAGCCGACTTTTACAACACCTGAAGAGTTTTGTTTACTTATCAATGGTCAGGATGAATCAATTTCCAGTATTCTCAAGAATATATCTGAATATTACGATCAACTTGACATCGCCGGTTTAAGGGCATTTTCAGCCGCATTTGAACAAGCGCACCCTATGACTGCACCTGTTCGCTTGATCTTGTTGATTCTTGAAAGTTGTGTGAAGGAATTGGCAGGTGAAGATCCCCTTTTGTCAGCCGAAGATTGTGATTATGTACAAGATTATTTGTTGCAGCCAGGGAAATGGTTTAGTTTTGAGTATGTTGTTTTTGGTAATCTTGCCTCATCACTACCCGGTGAAGTTAACTTGCGACTTTGGAAGAAGATGTTGACTTCTTTTCGTGAGTTTCACTTGGCCACGTACGATGAACTGCTCGTCAACATTTTGTACAATGTTGCTGCTTCTTTTTTGAGTCAAGACGATTTGTCATCAGCTGCGTATCTCCTGCAGTCGCTGGATTTATCCAAGGTAGATCATTACGTTCTTTATGTTCGTCATCATGTTGCTTTTTTGAAGCTAGTTTTGAGTTATCGGCTAGATCCCCAAAATAAGCAAAATAATGAGAATCTCAAAGTATTCTTATTAGGCACTCGAATAGTTGATGAAGCACTTTTCAAAAAGAATGTTGATGCTTTGAAGGAACTGAATGTTGATGTTCATACAATCCTGCCATCGGAAACGTGAACAATAGGTACTCCTGATGACTAGGAGATAGGTTGCGCAAGTGGTACCAAAAAAGCGCTGACCAGCCTCTCTAGGCCAAGTCAGCGCGTTCTTTTTGTTTACAGGAAATTTTTCCAAACCCACAACCAAATGATCCGCTGCCTGAACGTGCAATATAGTCACAACTGATCAAGCCAGTCAAAATGGTGTAACCACTTATCTTGCGAATAGATAACTCGATTCTAAAAGGGGGTTTTGATTCTCGTTATTCATCCCAGACGTTCCACTAAAATGCCATTATCGTCGATGCTTTCTTCCATCATTGCTTTACGTAAATCGTAGTCGGAATTACTCTCGAAGATACTATGCTTAACGGACAACAGACTGATGACACCATTTTCGGCAATGATAGGCTAATATTCAACATTTCTACCAATATTAAATGACGCGGAAACTGTAATCATAGTTGAATTTCCGTGACGGCGCTTTTTAACAGTCATGTTTATCGTTCTTTCCCATGCCATGACCATCTGTGCAGTTTTTTTGTATCAAGGTGTTAGCCGAATTAAAACATATAGTTGCTCTTGTAAGTAAGAGCGGTTTGCGCTATTAATACATTAAAAAGGGAGTGGATTGCTTATGACATTAGAAGTTGTTCCTTTTTCATCCGCATCATCCGAAATTGATGGGTTGAAGATTATTCATGTGAAGATGGTGACGGATGAGCGCGGAACGGTTCGAGAGCTGTTTCGCCAGAGCCAGCATTCGCAAGTGTTAGTAAACCCTAATATGGCTTGGAAACAGGTCAATTTGACCCGGACTAAGCGCGGGGCTGTTAGAGGGTTGCATGGTGAAGCGATGTCGAAGCTCGTCACGGTTGCCCATGGAGAAGCATTTGGTGCCTATGTGGATACAAGACGGGACAGTCCTACTTTGGGTTCCGTTGTCACGGTTCGTTTAACGCCCGGTGTGCAGGTTTTTGTTCCTCAAGGCGTTTGTAATGGGTTTCAGGCGGTTGCCGATGATACGGAATATCTTTACTTCTTCGACAACGAATGGGAAAAGGGGATGAGCGGTGTGGCACTAACACCTCTGGATCCTGATTTGGGGATTGAGTGGCCGATCGCCATTAAGCCTGATAATTTAGCGCAAATTTCAAAAAAAGATTCCGAGGCGCCTACTTTGAAGGAAGTGCTGAAACAACTGGCAGAGACGCGGCCAAAGGAATAACTAGCAGGGATAGCGACTGCCAACCCGGGTACATAGTTTATCAAGTGACAGGTACAAAATGTGATCCTGAGACGTCTTTTGATAAAACAAAACGCGCTGACCCAGCTTTTTTAAAGGTATGTCAGCGCGTTCTTTTTGTCTACAGGAAATTTTCCAACCCCACAACCAAATGATCCGCTGCCTGAACCTTGCGAATGGCAACGGCGACTCCTTGCATGAAGCTTTGGCGATCGAAGGAGTCTTGGCGGATGGTGAGGGCTTCACCGGGACCGCCGAAGAGGACTTGTTCGTGGGCGATGTAACCTGGTAAGCGGATGGCGTGGACCGGGACGTCATCAATGCGTTGGCCACGGGCGTCGTTGTCGATGGTGGACAAGGGCTTTTGGGTGCGTCCGGCGGCGATTTTGTGCGCAGTGGCGATGGCGGTGCCTGATGGAGCGTCGGCCTTATCCTGATGGTGCATTTCGATGATTTCGGCATCAGGGAAGTAGGCGGCGGCTTCCTGTGCGAACTTCATTAAGAGAACCGCGGAAAGGCCGAAGTTTGGGGCGATTAGACCGCCGAGCTGACGGGCTTGGGCGAGTTCGATTAAGCGGTTTTGATCGGCTTGCGTCATGCCGCTTGTGCCAACGACTGGGTGAATGCCAGCTTTGATCGCAGCTTCAATGTTGGCAGCGACGGCAGTGGGGTTGGTAAAATCAACCCACACATCGGCAATGTCGGGATTGAGCTGATCATAGCTCGTGAGCACTTTTGTATCAGCTGGTAGTCCATATTTTTGGGCATCAGCGGCAGTTGCTTTGGGATCAAAAACGGCACTTAATGCGAAATCTTTTTGTGACTGGACCATTTTGACTGTTTTTTGACCCATGGCACCGCGAAAACCGGCGACAAGAACGTGAATCATGCAAGCACCTCCGCTTCAATTGCTGATAGTTCCGAAACCCCTAATAGATGGGCTAATTCTTGTTGTTGTGCCGCTGTTAATGGCAGTAGCGGTAAACGCGGGCTGCCGACTTTGAATCCCAAAGCATTAAGTGCGGCTTTGGTAGGCGCTGGGGATGGAAAATGGAATAACGCGGCCATTTTCGGTAACAGTTGCCGTTGTAATGCGGCTACAGTGGTGACGTCACCGCGATCAAGCGCACGATACATTTCCCGGATGCTGTGGGCATATAGGTGGGAGGCAACTGAAATAACGCCCATCCCGCCCAGTGTTTTGATCGTCAGCGCTTGAGCATCTTCGCCGGTCCAGACGTTGAAGGCATCATGTTTGGTTCGGTCGATGATATCGCTGAGTGCTGCCAAACTGCCGCACTGCTTGATCCCTTGAATCATGGGGTTTTGTGCCAGCGTTGCCACAGTTTCCGGTAACATGTCCACGCCGGTCCGTCCTGGAATGTTGTAAATAATGATCGGTTTTTGCGCACTTGCCGCAACCGTGGTATAGTGCGCGATCATGCCATTTTGATCCGGTTTGTTGTAATACGGAACCACAACCAAAGTAGCATCAATTCCGGCAATTCCACCGACTTCATGCGTAAAATCAGTGGTTTCGCGGGTGTTGTTAGACCCCGAATTGGCAATCACGAGTGCGCGCCCGTGAACCATGGCCACAAAACGGGTGTAAAGGGTGATCTTTTCATCATGACTCAACGTAGGCCCTTCACCCGTCGTAGCCCCAACCACAAACCCGTCAGTACCTTGATCAATGAGATGATCGACTAACCGTTGCATACTATCATAGTCAATTTCATCGCGGTCGTTAAACGGTGTCACAATCGCGGTGATTAATTCTGCTCTTTGCATTTAAAAACCCCCCTGAGCGCGAGCCGGCGCGGTTAGAAGTCGGAGTGTAAGCGGCCTTAAGCGTGATGGCCCGGTCTTGGCCATTGCGCTTAAGGTCCTTATACGCAGACTTCTGCGCCGGGGAGCGCGTTAAAGTGAGCGCGAGCCGGCACGATTAGAAGTCGGAGTGTAAGCGGCCTTAGCCGTGATGGTCGGGTTTTGACCATTGCGACCCAGGTCCTTACACGCAGACTTCTGCGCCAGCGAACGCATTATGCTGAATCCAACTGGCAAGCCATCACCAAAAAATCCGTGACTGCCCTTGCACACTATCAATCAAGACCCTCAAGCCGCTTCCGCCATCCGATGCGTCAGAAAATGAATGATAGCCGTCACACCTGGCGCTAGAGCTGCTTCATCTGGTAAAAAGTCAGCGGCGTGCAACTGCGAATCCGGATCATTCACGCCTAGCCAAAACATGGTGCCAGGAATTTTGTTTAATAGATAACCAAAGTCCTCACCGGTCATGACTGGATCGGTTGGCACAAAGGTCACGGCTGGGTCGGCTTGCATGAAATCAATGAAATCTTTTGTCAGGTGCGGATTATTTTCGACGGGATAATAACCGCCTTGATTCAAATCAACTTTGACTTCGCAGTTGAAACTAGCCGCGATGCCTTGACCGATATCCCGAATTCGCTGTTGCAAGAAATTAATTTGCTTTTGCGTGAAGCCACGCAAGGTGCCTTCTAGATGGGCGCTGCCGGCAATCACGTTGCGGATGGTTCCGGCGCGCATGAGGCCGAATGTGATCACGGCGCTGTCTGTGGGGCCGACATTGCGAGCGACAACCGTTTGGATTTGGCTGATGAAACTGGCCGCTGCGACGATCATATCGTTAGCATTTTGCGGTAACGCTGCATGGCCGCTTTTACCGATTAAATCAACGTTAATCTCAGTGGTGCCGGCAAAAAGCGTTCCGAGCCGCGTGCTAATCGTACCAGCAGGCAGGTCAGGCCGATCATGCAGGCCATAAAATTCATCAATCTGCCACTCACCGGTGAAAGCGCCCATGTCATAAGCCAGTTTACCGCCATTCTTGCTTTCTTCAGCCGGCTGGAAGAAGAAAATCAGATGATCCTTTGGCTGATGAACGGCAAAATAACTGAGAATGCCAAGTGCCACGGTCATATGCATATCGTGACCACATGCATGCGCAATCCCCAGGTGATGCGAGGCAAACGGCAAACCGGTTGCTTCGGTGACCGGTAACGCATCCATATCGGCGCGATAACCGATCGTGCGTTGCGGATCGGAGCCAGTGACTTTGACTAGAATGGCGGTTGGCAACTTCGGTAAGGTGCGGATGGTGAGAAAAGTCTGCGGAAAACTTTGGATGGTTTTGAGCAGGAAAGCGTGGGTTTCTTTTTCCTGCAGCGCTAATTCCGGGATTTGGTGGAGCTGGCGGCGAATAGCAATGAGTTCGGCTTCCTTCATTAAATGTCACAACTTTCTGAGTTCATCAAGCAGCACCGTCTTAGCTTCCGTTTGATCGTTGACTTTTTTAATCACCTTGGCTGGGACACCGGCGACGACTGTATGGGCAGGAACGTCATTAATGACAACAGCGCCCGCAGCAATGACAGCCCCTTCGCCCACGGTCACGCCTTCAAGCACAACGGCATTGGCACCGGTCATCACGTGATCACCGATTGTCACTGGCTTAGCTGACGGTGGTTCCACCACGCCAGCAAGCACTGTGCCCGCGCCGATATGGCAATGTTTGCCGACAATGGCGCGGCCGCCAAGCACGGCCCCCATGTCAATCATGGTTCCGGCACCGATTTCCGCGCCGATGTTAATAATCGCGCCCATCATGATCACCGCATTGTCACCAATCAGCACCTGATCGCGAATGATCGCACCAGGCTCGATACGGGCATTGGTTGTTTTGATGTCCAATAATGGCACCCCGGTGTTACGACCGGCAGCCTCGACATAGTAATCATCCAGTTTAGCGGTTTTTAAAACGGGCTGAATCTCTGCCCAGTCACCGATGACAGTGCCCGTGTGTTTGCCAATAAATGCATGAACACTTTTAGGGAAATGCAAGTCGGCTAATTTCCCTTTGAGATACACTTTGACTGGCGTGGTTTTCTTGCTGTTTGCGATGGTTGAAATGATTTTTTCGGTATCGAGTTGTGCCATGATGGCCTCCTATTTTTTTGCGACAGTAGTGGCGGTTGATGTCGGCGCTGATTGACTTGGGGCGGTGTAGTGCTGATCGTGTTGAATTAAATCGGCGTAAGTTTCACGCGTGACCACTAGCTGTGCTTGGCCATTTTCGACAAAAACAACGGCTGGACGCGGGTTGCGATTGTAGTTGGACGCCATCGAGTAGCCATATGCGCCAGTGTCGAACACGGCAACCACATCGCCTGGGTGTGTGGCCGGCAGCGGGGCATCATCAATCAAAATGTCGCCGGATTCGCAATACTTTCCGACTAAATGGACACGTTCTGTGGGCTGGGCAGTCGGGTGATCCGCAACCACAGCAGTGTATTGAGCCTGATAAAGGGCAGGGCGGATATTGTCGCCCATGCCGCCATCAACCGCAACGTAAGGCCGCAAGCCCGGGACATCTTTGCGGCTGCCGACCGTGTACAGACTGTAGCCGGCAGGACCGACAATCGAGCGGCCCGGCTCAATCCAAACGGCAGGCAATGGCCAGTTAAAACCGTGGCTTTGGGTTTTCAAGGTGGTCACAATCGCCTGCACGAAAGCTTCTGGTGGTAGCGGATCATCCTGCTTGGTATACGCAATCCCAAAGCCGCCGCCGACATTGAGGACTTTAGGAATAAAGCCGAATTGCTGGTGCCAATGATCAAGGACTGCCAGCAGCTTTTGGGTGACGGCTTCAAACCCGGCGACTTCAAAAATCTGGGAGCCAATGTGGGCGTGAATACCCAGCAAATTAAGATGATCATCCGCCAGAATACGCTTGGCTGCTTCATCGGCTTGCCCGCTTTCAAGATCAAAGCCAAATTTACTATCGGTTTGGCCGGTTTGATCATAAGCGTGTGTATGAGCACTAATCCCCGGTGCCACCCGGATCAAGACGTTTTGCTTGCCCACGGCCGCCTTTAGCAACTCGTCAAGCAGGTCCAACTCGTGAAAATTATCAACGATGATCGTGCCAACCCCGGCGTCTAAAGCTTGTTCCAGTTCGGCTTTGCTTTTGTTGTTACCGTGGAAACTGACTTTGTCCATAGGGAAGCCCGCTGCTTGAGCCGTGTATAACTCGCCACCGGAAACAACATCGACATGAATGGCTTCGGCTTTGGCGACCTCGTACATCGCGATGGTAGCAAACGCCTTGGAAGCGTAACTAACGGCGTATGCAACCCCCGCAGTTTCAAAAACCTGCTTGAACGCCCGAATCTGATGGCGAATGGCGCCAACGTCATAAACATAAAGCGGCGTTTGAAAAGTGTGGACAAGTTGACTGGCAACAACCCCGCCAATCGTTAATTGACCTTCGTGATTTGTGGCAAAATTCATTCAGTTCATCCTCCCGAGTGATGGCAGGGCAACGGCAAACGAAAAGGGACCCTTTTGTTTGGCCGCGCGTCAAACAAAAAGATCCCAACTTGCAATCTACTTGAATGATAGCGCCCCGCTTAGATACCTAAGCGACAGTACAGGATTTATTTAACCCTGGCCCAACAGGCTCACCGATCCCGGATCACCCATTTCGGCAACCGCCCCTTTCACCGAATGTCACCACGAAGGATCTCGCTCGATTCGGTTAGTCATGTTGGCTGCAACCTCTATCTGTTTGACACCACATTATAATAAAAAACGGTACGCGTCAAATTTTTGTGAGCGCGAGCCAGCGCGGTTAGGAGTCGGAGTGTAAGTGGCCTTGGGCGCAATGACCCGGGCTTGGTCATTGCGCCCAAGGTCCTTACACGCAGACTCCTGCGCTCGGGAGCGCGTTATGGGAGTAAAAGCGAACTAGTGCCCTTAGACGGTGATGGCCCGCTCTTGGCCATTGCGACCAAGGTCCTTACATGCCTGCTCAGCGGAACGCGCGTTATGGTGAGCGAGAGTATCTCTTACTCAGAGACCAAATATAAGAGCCTCAAACATGGTGGCTGACGCTTACTTTCTATTTCTTCAGCGCGAACAGTGTGACTGTATTCCAAAGAACCATCTTGAAAGCCTGATTCCCAACAACCCACTTTCAATCCGCCACCCCAATACCTAGCAAAAAATTAAAAACATTTTTAAGCTCATTATTACTATGCAATGGCGTCAAAAAATGCTGTTTTGGCGGGATGGTGGGGGCTTGTGTTTCTCTGGGAGTCTGTTAAAGTACAGAATAAAATGACAGAGTTCTCATTTGCATTGCCGTCTGTTGATGCCAGATGAAAATCACTTACGCAATCGCTGTCGGTTGGTGATTGGCAAGGTTGTTGGCGTCAAGGATACACTGGAAAATGGGGTTAGGGAGGCAGTTTATCGTGCGTGTCGTAAAATTTGGCGGTTCGTCATTAGCAGATGGAGCGCAGTTTGCCAAGGTTGTGGCGATTATGAAGGCGAATCCGGATCGGCAGGTTATCGTAACCAGTGCGCCTGGTAAACGGCATCCCGGCGATGTCAAGGTGACAGACCTGCTAATCAAGTACGCCCAAGCGGTGTTGCAGCAGGGTGAAACGGCTGCAATCGTTGCTGAAATTGTGGCTCGGTATCAGGCCATTGCCACGGCGTTCAACCTTGACGCGCAAGTTATGGAAAAAATCGAAAATGAACTATACCAGTTACCGAATACCAGCTTTAAAAATGCCGACTACCTAATGGCTGGCTTCAAGGCACGAGGCGAAAAATTAAATGCTTTTCTCATGACGGCAGTTTTGAACCACGAAGGTATCGAAGCCACGTATGGTGAACCGAAAACTTTAGGAATTGTTGTAACTGATCATCCCAATGATGCTGAGGTTTCACGTGAAACTTACGATCGTTTGGCGGCATTTCGGCGGCCACTGGGTGTGCTGGTGGTACCGGGATTTTATGGCTATACCAGTGATGGTGATATTGCTACTTTTTCACGTGGCGGCTCGGATATTACCGGTGCGATTTTAGCAAACGGGTTTCATGCCGACCTGTATGAAAACTTCACCGATGTAGATGGCGTTGCGGCTGCTGATCCACGGGTGGTGGCAAATCCGCAGATGATTCAAGAAATGACGTATCGGGAAATGCGGGAGTTGTCATATGGCGGCTTTGGCGTTTTTCATGATGAAGCGATTCTACCGGCCATTGCGGGACAGATTCCGATTAATTTAAAAAATACGAATCATCCTTCTGCCCCTGGGACGATGATTGTCCCGGAACAACATTTTGTGCCGAAACATGCGATTACCGGCATTGTCAGCTCACAACATTTTGGCGCGATCTATCTGCATCGTTATTTACTCAATAAGGAAGTCGGATTTACGCTCAAGCTGCTGCAGGTTTTGGCGCGACATGGCATCAGTTATGAGCATATGCCAAGCGGGATTGACGATTTGACCATTATTTTGGATGATCGGCAGCTCACAGAGGCGAAACGTAAGGCCATTTGTGCTGAAATTCAGGAAGTTGTACACCCGGACGTTTTGAAGTGGATTGACGATTATGCGATTATCATGGTGGTAGGTGAAGGGATGGCACAACGAACCGGATTGATTCAGACGATTTTGCAGCCGCTAGCGAGCGCCGGCGTGCATGTGTCGATGATTAATGAAGGGGCCTCCCAGATTTCATTGATGCTTGGCACATCGCGGGAATCGGCGAATCGAGCAGTCAAGGCCATCTATAACGCCTTTTTCATTCCGATCAATCAGCGTTTGGAGGTGCAGTGAGTATGGTGACATTACAAAAAGTTCATGGCTCTGAAAATAGTTTCTTTTTATTAGATGAAACGCAATTGAAACAGCCATTGAGCACAAGCCAACTGGCAGCTTTTACCAAGCAGGTGACGAATCGCCAAACTGGCTGGTTAGGCGGAGCAGATGGCGTTTTGGCAATAACGGATGCGCCCGGGACTGCTGGGAAAATGACGGTGGTGAATACGGACGGCAGCCTGGCTAAATTGTGTGGCAATGGTTTACGGACAGTTGCCCGCTATCTAAGTGAAAAAACCGGTCAATCAGCATTCAAGGTGCACACGGATTTTGCCGACCTGGCCGTTGCAAAACAGTCGCCATTAGCTTCCGGTGTTCCGGCATATTCAGTTGAAATTTCGCCAGTCAGTTTTGCCGCTGCTGACTTGCCATTTGCCAATCTTGGCGTTGACCGCATCGTTGACACTGTCTTGCCGGCTATCCATCCTAGTTTGAAGTTTACCGCAGTGGCAGTACCCAACCCGCACTTAATTGCATTTGTGTCTAAAGAAGAACTGGTCAGTCCTGATCTGGAGCGAATTGGCAAAATGTTAAATGCCAAAAATCCGTATTTTCCGGAAGGGGTTAACGTAACGTTTGCCGAAATCTTAGGTAAGGACACCTTGTTTGCCCGGACTTATGAACGCGGCGTCGGGTTCACCAATGCATGTGGCACCGGGATGTCCGCAACGACCTTAGCGTTTATTCTGACTCATCCCCAGGAGGCGGCGTTTGAGTGCGTGAATACCGTGTATAATCCAGGCGGCATGGTGAAGACGATGGTTCATCATGACCATGGGCGTTACTGGATCGAACTCATCGGGAACGCAACCGTGACGGCGACAATCACCGTACCGGATGAAGCGCTTGAAAGTGGTAAACTGACACAAGCAACTTTCCAACCCACTGGCGAGCAGGCGGCTTATGAGCAGTTCATTGACTCATTGCCGCATCGAGATTTGGCAGACACATTAATAGAAGGAGCATAAATCAATCATGAGTGGTTATCACGTAGCAGTTGTAGGGGCAACCGGCGCGGTCGGAACCCGGATGTTGAAGATGGTCGCAGAAAGCAAGCTGCCAATTGCGTCAGTCCTTGCCTTGGCCAGCAAACGGTCAGAAGGTAAGACGGTACCTTTTCGTGACGGGACGTTAACAGTTCATGAAACAACTGATGATGCGTTCAAGGGGATTGATATTGCATTATTTTCAGCAGGCGGCTCGGTTTCCAAACGTTTTGCCCCTGCAGCTGTTAAAGCCGGCGCCGTGGTCGTTGATAACACCAGCGCTTTTCGTATGGAACCCGATATTCCGCTGGTTGTCCCCGAAGTCAATCCGGAAGCCCTGCGCACCCACCACGGCATCATCGCGAATCCGAACTGTTCGACGATTCAAATGGTGACCGCACTTGAGCCGATCCGCAAAGCATTCGGCTTGAAACAAGTCGTTGTTTCAACCTATCAGGCAGTTTCCGGCGCCGGACAGTCAGCCATGAATGAACTGTTTGATGAAACCCAGGCTGCTTTGGACGATAAACCCTTAGAGCCTAAAATTCTGCCAACTGCTAGCGACAAAAAGCACTATCCGATTGCTTTCAACGCCTTGCCTCAAATCGATGTCTTCGAACCAGACGGCTATAGTCATGAAGAGTGGAAAATGATTCACGAAACCAAAAAGATTATGGCGGGCGACATGAACAGTGATGCGATCAAAGTCACCGCCACTTGTGTTCGGATTCCAGTACCAATTGCCCATTCCGAAGAAGTTTATTTTGAAATTGAAGACGCTAACGCCACCGCCGACGACATTCGCGCTGCATTAAACGATGCGCCTGGCGTTGTGGTGCAAGATGATCCAAGTCAACAGCTCTATCCGCAAGCTATGAATGCAGTCGGCAGCAAAGAGGTCTTCGTTGGCCGTATTCGCCCGGATGCTGAAAATTCTCGGTTCTTCCACATGTGGGATGTTTCCGACAACCTTCTTAAAGGAGCGGCATGGAACTCCATGCAAATTGCCGAAACGATGGATGCCATGGGGTTAATTCAACCGAAATAACGAATAAGTTTAATAAAGCCATTTGCGTAGTGCACGTCAAAACACTAGGCAAACGGCTTTTTGTTTTGCAGCGGGGGGACAACAGACGTAACATGCCAGCGTCCTCTGTAAATAACGCCTCTAATTCTTGCTAGAAGCTTAAGATGCTGCCAAATTGATTGACGGATTTCTTAAAATAACTATACTGATGAAAAACGAGTATAGGAGCATGTTACATGAAAAAGCATCGTTTCGTCATCGCATTGATCGGCTTATCACTTTTCGCAGTCAGCAGCACTGTTGCCGTCGATATGACGCAAGCCAATATCGATCAGCAGGTTGTCCAATACACGTTGAATGGCAAGGGGCTAGTCATCTTCAACCAGGCGCGCACCTATCGAACGAAAAGCACCGCCGCAGTTTATAAAGGCTCCTTCGCGGCAGACGCACCGACAGCAAGCTTCAAAAAGGTCGGCAACCTGACCAATCATAAAGATTATCGAGTAACGCGTAAGATAACAGCCAAGGCTAAGTTGAAAGGATCGGCCACGCAGACTTTTTACTATGTGTCCGGGCACGGTTGGGTGAAAGGCAGCGACTTGACGCGATCGTGAACTGTGTCTTCAAAATCAGGGAAATCCGTGTAGCAACGCAGCTAAGATTGCGTGAATCTGTACGGATTTTTCTTTTTGACTAGAATTGGTATATAAAAATTGTTGACCTGCCTGACTGTGAACGATACAATCAAACTCCGACTTTAAAAAATGAAGAGGTGATTTGATATGGTAAACGTTTACTTTGGCCCAATCCCGCAGAGACCAGACTCGGTGCTGGTGTTGCAGTTTTATCATGGCAGACTCATTTGGGTACATAATGTGAAACGGAAATGGGAGCTGACCGGTGGTAAATTGGAGCCAGGCGAGACGGTTATTCAGGCGGCGGTTCGTGAGTCTTACGAAGAATCCGGCGCAATCGTCGAACCCAGTGCGATTTCGTCGTTGGGCTACTATGTTTTGCCAACCGGCCATGTAACGGCAGTTGTACAAGCAGAGGTTTTACGTTTAGAGGCGATCCCGATGACTTCTGAAACCGATGATCGCCGTTTACTCTTTGCACCATTACCGGATGCGGAACAATCTTTTCATGATCATATTTATCGGCAAATTTTTCAGCACATTGGGTGGCCCCATGAGTAAGCGGCGCGTGGGCTTGTTACTTAATCTTTTGTCAGTGGCTGTGATGGCAGTGACACCGGTGATGAACAAATGGTCGATGAACACCCTGTCGCCGCTAGCTGCAAGTTTTTATAACGCGCTTGTTTCACTCGGTTTGACTTTTATCACGATTGGTGCAACCCATACAAAATTGATATGGGTGAAAAGTCCCGTTATTTGGGTATTGGGACTGACCAACTGTTTAGGCATTGTTTTGCAGTATTTGAGTCTTTTCTTTCTTGATCCGGTGAGTGTCGGATTGATCGGCCGCTTCTATATTGTTTTTGCGATTTTATTGTCTGTATTCTTGTTGCATGAGCGGTTTGATCGCCGAGAAATAGTGCCGATTGGGTTATGTATTGCCGGAACAGCGTTGGTATCCGATTTCTCCGGGCGTATGACTGACATGCTCGGACTGGTTTGTGCGTTTGGCTACACGTTTAGTTTTGCGTTAACCAACACGCTGGCGAAAAAAGCATTGGCGCGTGTCAATGAAAAAATTTTGCTTTTGTACAACCAAGCAACCGCAGTGATCATACTCGGCATTGTTGCAGCCGGCAGTGGCAAGTTAGCTTTTTCGCCCAACGTGGGTATTGGTGCCGTTGCGGTTTCGGCGTTTTGCTCCGGGTTTCTGGGACTGCTGCTGTTTTACCGCGGACTTAAGTTCATCTCATTTCGCGATGCCAATTTAATTCGCGCACTAAACCCAGTATTTGTTCTCGTATACTCATTACCTTTTTTCCGGATTCAAATGACGCCGGCGTTTATACTAGGCGGCGGGTTGATTGTCCTGTCAATTGTCTGGATGTCTTTGCCGGTGAAAAAACGCCCAGCGATTGGGAAGGAAAATTGACAGTGAGACCGCTATTTTTGCTAGGCTTTTCTGAAAATCAACGTTAAATTGGAAAAACCCGACGTTTATTTGGACGATGCCACAACTTCATGGAATTATTTTACACTAGGGATAGTTAGGGAAAAAGGGTACCTAAAAAGCAGTTTAACAGAGCCAGCGGTTGTTGAACTGGCTAGTCATCTTGGAAGAAAAGACAGGCTCGATCTTGAAGAAGTTTAAGTTGGAAACAACAAAAATATATCTTTATTATTATGCTTGTCAGCAGGTAACTCGATCGGTCCGTCTCACAGTATGGTTGGGTTAGGTGTCACGTTTTTTGGAGATGAATACTTATCGTTGATTTAAGGGAAGACATCATCGCTACTTGCGTTTTTACGGTATTTCTATTTTGCGTTGATATAATCCTAAAGGCTCCGCTGCAGATTATTAGAAATCTGTTCACGGGGCTGCTTTTCTTCGTGATTATGTTACTAGTTCAATATTTATGCCGTAAAAAACATGATGTTCATGAGGAGTCTTGAGGGATGACTGAACGATGGTTTCAAAAATCACTTGTCTCACAACGAAGCGTTAACGTGAAATCTTACGTTGTCGGATACTAACCGTTGATAATATCTTTTGTTAGATTTAATATCACCCCAAAGTTTAGCGTTGCTTTCATTGCTTAGATCAATGATTGAATAAGGCTGTTTTGAAAAGGGGATTGATTTAAAGAAAACCAAATAATGTTTATACGTGAAGGCCATGCTGTACGCAGCGGCCTTCTTTTTTCGAGGGTAGGAATGAACGTAACTGATTTTTGCGTTTGGGTATTTCTTTTTAAGTTTCCTCAATTGCCTTTTTGTTGGTCTATGGGTAAGAACTAAATGACGTTGCGGTTTTAAAAAGGGGACTCTTAGACGGAGAATTTGAGGGAAATCTAGTTTAATTACTTTTTCGATATTGTATTGTGCCCGTAACTTTGCAAGCTTTTTAATTTTGGGAGAGGACAAAAAAAGAATTTGTCTAGACGAATAACCAGGACATCCATATAAAAATATTCCAAGAATGGTTAATACTGAGGCTGGTGAAAAGACAAATATAAGAAAGAATATAAAACTCAGAATAGTTGACAGTCTATCAAACATGTTTCCAGCAAACACTTCACCCAGTAACATTAAACTTGCGTAAACGCCTAGGGTGATTCTGATAATTAATATCATCCTTTTTTCGAAAGGAATTGTCATTAACAAAACCATAGATTGGTGAATGATACCAATGTAATCTTTGAAAGAGATATTTGAGACAAACAATACTAGCTCCCCTTTTTTAAGCAGAAATGATTCCGCTTATCGAATATATGACAATTTAGACTTAGCTCATTGATTAGTGGCATCTTCGGCTATTCAGATGATTTATCAGGAACACGCCGTCAAAGAGGCAAAGGGTAAAGTTAATGCAACTCGAGTTAAGTGAATTCTAACATGAAATCGTCATTTCAGTACATTCAAGAATGTACAGAGTAAGACCTAAAGAGTGAAAGTTGAATATCCGCAGAAAGTCCCGAGAAATCGGGACTTTTTGACACCAAAAAAGACGCAAAGCACTCCGCGTCGTATAATTAAGTTGACCAAAACCAACATACAACGGAGTCTTTACATCCATGTTTACTATACAACAATCAACCCATAATATTTAGCTCAAAACAAAACATTTCTTCAAATTGGTCCATCTTTCTGAGGCGCTTCGGCAAGCAAACGCGCAAAAACACAAAGGTATCAAGATTGCCAGCTTGTTTCAGTGGATTATCCTGTCCATCTTTCAACGTTACTCACTGCATCGAGCTGAAGCCAATCCAAACTTTTCAAAACGGACAGCCCGTAATTGCTTGAATGATGCTCGAATCAATTGGCAGCGGCTGGTTCTACTGGTAGCGGTTCGTCTGATTCAATATTTCCATCAATTTGCCGCAGCCGGTCGTGATCAAGCCTTCGTCATTGACGACTCACTATTTAAGCGCGAGTTCTCCAAGAAGACCGAATTACTCTCCAAAGTATTCGATCATGACCATGAACGGTACTATACCGGCCTTCGGGCTTTGACACTAGGTTGGAGTGATGGCAATACCTTTCTGCCGCTCAACTTTGCGCTGATGGCCTCAAGCAAGACAAAGAACCAAGTTGGCCTGCAAAAGCCTTATGATGGTCGATCACTTGCGGCAAAGCATGCCAGCAAGCCCATCGCAAAATGAACCTAGTGGCACTTGAACTGGTTGATTAGGCGATTAAAGCAGGTGCCAAGGCACATTATGCTTTATTTGATAGCTGGTTTGCTTATCCCAAGATATTCCATGAACTGCTTAAACGCGGGATCAATGGCATCGGCATGATCAAGCAGACGGAGAAAGTGTATTTTCGTTATCGTGGACGAGAAATGGATGTTAAGCGACTCTACGCCACGTTAAAGCAGAGTAAACGGCCAACGCATCAGCATTATCTGTACAGTCCCATTGTGCAATACGATATGGACGGTACAAAGATGGTCATGAAGCTGGTTTTCGTGACTAAAAAAGGTGCCAAGGGTCGCTTCTTGGTTTTAGCAACCACAAAGACTAATTTGCGCCCCGAACGCATCATTCAGATGTACGGCAGACGCTGGCAAATCGAAGGCTACTTCAAGGTTGCTAAACAATATCTGCGCTTTGATGCGACACAAGTACGTGGCTATGACGGCCTTTGCGCACATATGGCAATGGTCATGATGAGCTATGATCTACCTGCCTTATGTCAACGTGAAGAAACTGACGAACGCACGCTGGGTGACTTGTTCTTCTACTATGGAAAAGCTCTACCTGATATCGGCATTTCGCAAGCCTTGGATTGGCTCATGACACAATTAATTGGTATAGCGTCAACTTATCATGAAGCCCAAGTGGTCATTAATCAGATCATGAGTGAATTCATGCAAAAACTGCCGAAGAGTCTTGCAGATCTCTTCGGCAGCGCGGCATAGATAGAATTTGAATATGATTTTGTGGATACACTCTGACGCAGCGGCAGTCAGAGCCATTTTTGTGCTTTCACTCTTTAGTTCAATATTTACACCGAAAGAGAACATGATGTTCATGGGGCATTTCGATTGATTGACTGAACGATGGTTTAAAAAAAGATTGTATCACAACGGGAGAATTAGCTTAAAATTCTGCCATTAACGGGCACTCAAAAAGCGGTGAATAATTTCGGTGTTCAGTCAAGGAATGCAAGAATTATTCGCCGCTTTCGTCTGATATATGATTGATAGCGTGTGAACTGTGATCCGTCTTCCCTCGCTGAAAAAAGCGCGACGGCCTATTTTCCCCATCCAGTCAGGATTGCATGAATGCCCATCAAAAACTGCTCGTCGTCGGTAAACTTCTGATTTTCTATCGGTTGCATGAATGTTTGCAGTGTTTTTGAAGGGTGACGTGGTGTCACTTGTCCTTGCGATTCGGAATTATCTACAGTCTGAGGATTAACGGCTTCGGTCCAAACAAAGCCAACAGTATAGGCGGTGAGCGAATTAATCAGGAACACGGTAGTTGACTGAATCTTGAAGCCTTTTTTTGTCCAGGCTGTTAAAATTTTATCGACTAATGCGAACTCAGACCTAGTTGCTAACGGACGGCTTGAAATTAATGGCAGGACATGCGGATGCGCTAGCAAGGTTTGGCGTAAACGGGTCATTAAGTGAATGATTTGTTGCTGCCAAGGTTCATCGGCAGTTGCGGGGTCAATGGTTAATACGCTTCGCCAAAGCATCTCTACCACGCCATCAAAAAGGGCTTCCTGATTAGGAAAATACCGATAAACGGCCATTGGCGAAACGGCCATTTCCTGTCCTAATTTTCGCATGCTGAACTTTTGCAGGTCCTCGCGATCTAGCAACCCCAGTGCGACTTGCAGAATATAGGCATGACTTAATGTCGGTTTGGTTGGTTTGACAGGTTTCACGGTTGATGTTCCTTCTTTCAATTTAAGACCCGATCAGTGAAAATATACCCAATATAACCCTGACAATCAAGCAAGACTCGCGTTCACGTAGATGGTCGTGAAGCCAGAGCGTACGATGAGTGTCAGGGTTATTTGATGTAGCAGGTATATGTAACCAAACCACTTTCCTTTATTGGTGCTGGCGAGGTCAGCCGCAGAATCGATGTGATCGGAGATGGTATGGGTTGACCGTGCGCCTAGACAATACTGCGCTTTTTTTGGGCGATCAAGGCCGTGAATACACAGATGATAGTAAAGATAGGGAGCATGATGAGCGCTGAACCAAGTGTGCGAGCGCCATCCAGATATTTTCCCAAAGTTGCAATGTAATGCTGAGGGAAAAGGTATTGAAGGCGGGCCTGTAGCGTGGCTTTTTTAATTGAGAACAAGGCGCCTGATAACATGAATGAAAGGACGACTAGAATTGTTCCAATGCCCATAGCTCCTTGTTTGGTACGTGTCAGCGTCGCGATCATAATGCCAAATGTGGATGCGAAGATACAAACAAGGGGTATCGTTGCGAACAGTGTACCGGAGAGTTTAATACCAAATAGTGGCAATATAAGCGCCGTGATGGGTATGCTCAAGCAGATGAGAATGGCTGCATTAAAAATAATGTGCTGAAGTAAATAGCTTTGATGAGAAAGCCCGCTTAAATAGATGCGCTGGTCAATACCGGCACAGTCGTCAAAATAGAACTTATACAGAATTAGCGACAACATCATGACAGTGATTCCCAACATACTCAGGAAGATCTTGAAATGATGAGTGCCTGAACCAGCAACTTTGGAATAGGTGCCGTTATTCAAATAGGCAGTTAGTTGTCGCTTCAAAGCTGAGCTGCGAACGGAGGTTACTGTGTAATGTCCCGCTTTTTTGGAAACATAGGCATCATATTTTCCCATAATTAGATTCTCGGTGATGTCGCTGGAATCAGTGACTTTCGTGAACACTAGCTGCCGTTTTTCAATTGGGGCCGCTTGCAGCAGTTCCGAGGCACTGGTAGATACGCCGACATCAACTTTGGGTGCTTTCATGGTCACTGCAAATGCCGTTGCGGCTGTCATCACAATGAGAACGAGAGCAGCTATGAACAAATATGCAGGTCCTTTCAGGAAACGCATGGTATTATTTTTGAAAATTAAAAGTTTCATCTTTATCCCTCAAATTTTTCTGGCCGATACAGCATATGAATGATGATCAAAAAGACACACGAGCCGGCCACTAGAATTGCAAATGTCGTAATCGACTCCTGAAAGTTATGGTCGTAAATGATTGCAAAGAAGACGTCAGAAACTTTTGCAATCGGTGACATGTCGGCAATTGCTGCAATTTTTTTGCCGAATATTTTCATTGGAAAGAAGAGTCCGGAGACGATAGCAAATACGTTAATGACAAGGTTTAACAGATTCGTTGAGAGATCCTCGTTTCGCAAGATGACGCAGAATGCGCCGCCGAACGTAATTGCGAAAATAACAAACGCGAGATCCAGCAATAGCAACGGAAGAATCTGACTGCCGCCAAAATTAACGAATCTGATAGCGTTGAACAGTAACATGTAAGCTGCCAATATGCCATAAGAAAAGCCGGTAGCAACTAGTAATTTAGAAAGATAAACTTTTGTTCGCGCAATGGGAGTATAAATGATACGATTGTTGGCGTTTTTTACACGACTACCGAATAGCATGTCTGGCAAAATGACAACCGTTGCCATGGATAGGTAAATCATCATGGTGACACCATAATAATCATATGAGGTCAGCACATCATCGCCAAAGATGCTGTTAAAAACAAAACCTGTTACCCAGATTAGCAAAGGCGGGTAAAGTAAGAGATAGGTCATAATCGGTTTGTTTTTCAGAAGATGCAAGCAATCCAAACGCATAATTGTGAACATGGCGAACCTCCTCTTAGTCGCGTAATTGTTTTCCAGTGAGATTTAAGAACACATTTTCAAGATTCTGTTCTTGTTTAGAAATATCGGTTAGCGCCAGTCCATGCTCGGCTAGAAAAGTGAGGGCTTGATTAAGGGAACCGGTATTTGCCATGCTTAATAGCAGGCTGTTTTGGCCAACCGATACGGCTTTATTAATGCCGGCCATTTGCTCTAGTATCACCGCATCTTCTGCAGTTGGGTGTCCGGTTAGTGTGAGTTGATAGCTGTCATCACCGAATTTTTTTAAAATAGCGGTGAGTTGGTCATTAAGTAGAATCGTGCCACCATCCATGATGATGACCCGATCACAGATTTGCTGGACTTCTTCCATGTAATGCGTGACGTAAATCACAGTGGCACCATGGTTTCGTAATGTTTTGATGGACTCAAGAATGTGGTTACGTGATTGTGGATCAATACCGACTGTTGGTTCATCGAAGATAATGAGTTGAGGTTCATGTGCAATAGCACAAGCAATATTTAAGCGTCGTTTCATTCCACCGGAGAAAGTGGCCGGCTTGTCAGCTTGTCTTTCCAAAAGACCGACTTTAGCTAATGCATTTTCGACCTTTTTACGCATCTCTTGGCGGTGGACGCCGTAAAGTGCAGCAAAGAATTTGACGTTTTCGTAGGCAGAGATATCCTCATAAAGCGCAATGTCTTGGGGGACGATGCCCAGTTTTTGCTTAACCTCTTTACGCGGCATTTGTGGATTGTTGAAATATACAATCGTGCCTGAGTCCGCTTTGAGTAGCGTTGAAATAATGTTAATGGTTGTACTTTTACCAGCGCCGTTTGGTCCAAGAAAACCAAGAATTTCACCGTCTTGAACAGCGAAATTCAAGTCGACCAGTGCTTGTTTACCGGTTTTATAGGTTTTTGACAAATGCTCAACTTTTAAAATAGTCATTGATCAAGTCTCCTTAATTTTGGGGGGAGTTAGCGATACATCATTGTTTACGTCGTATTCCGTGTTTACAGTGTAATCTTATGTTTGAAAATTAGCTAGCTAAAGTTGGTAATAAATTGGTAAAAATTGCCTGTCACGAACGGATAAGTTCTCCTAAACCCTTTGAAAACGCGAAAAGCCAGCTATTAAAGCGTCAAGGCCCAAATGAATCAGTTCCTGCGTGCTCTTTTACTTCCTTGCTGCCAGAATCCGCTTGCACAGTATGGTAGAATAGCTAAAGAAATCCTTAAGTATCTGCGCGAAGTGAAAGCGAGTTTTTCTATATGAAGAAATTGTTTGAACGGATCCGTATGCCTGAGTTTCTGGAAGACATGCGGATGCGGTATGCAGCGATTGCGATGGTTGTTTTGGCAGTCATCGGTATTTTAATTGGCGCGTTGATTCGGCCTTGGTTGGCTTTGTTGATGCTGCTGATTTTGATCAGTCTGGTGGCAACGATTTTTTATGCCCTTGAGACGATTGCCAAGAATACGAATCAGTATATTTCAGATCTCAGTTATCGGATTAAGCGCGGGGAACAAGAAGCGCTGATTAAAATGCCGATTGGGATCATGATTTATGATGAAGACTTGAATATCGAGTGGACAAATCCGTTTCTGCAGAAGTATTTTGGCGATACGGATGTGCTTGGGCAGCCGCTGGAAAAAGTCGATGCTGAATTGGCGGAACTTATTCGCAGCCATGAAGACACCAACGAAACCAAGATGGTGACATGGGGCCAGCATCAATTCGAAATCATTGTCCAAAAGAGCATTGGCGTTGTTTATCTGATGGATATCACGCGTTATGCCGAGATTGAGGAACGGGCCGAAGACGAGAAGATCGCGATTGGCCAGATTTTCATTGATAACTATGATGAAATCACCCAGACGATGGATGATCAGGTTGTCACCAACTTGAATAGTTACGTGACGAATCAACTGACAGATTGGGCCAATCAGTTTGGGATGTTCTTAAAGCGGATTGACAATGATCGCTTTTTCTTACTGGCTTATGCCAAATCGTTACGTGATGTTGAACGCGATAAGTTTAAGATCTTGGACGTGATTCGGGAAGAAACCTCGAAGCAGAATTATCCATTGACGCTATCTGTCGGGATTGCGTATGGTGATGAAGATTTGGCACAATTGGCCGTCACATCGCAAAGCAACCTAGACTTGGCGCTGGGCCGCGGTGGTGATCAGGTCGTTGTGCGGGCAAAAGGACACGAGGCGCGCTTCTATGGTGGCAAGACCAACCCGATGGAGAAGCGGACGCGGGTACGTGCCCGGATGGTGGCGCAGGCCTTGCAAGAGCTGTTTAAGCAAACGGATAAAGTCTTCGTGGTTGGTCACAAACGGCCGGATATGGATGCGGTTGGAGCCGCCATGGGGATTCGTCGGATTGCCCAGATGAACGGCAAGGAGTGTTACATTGTCATTGACCCGGATCACCTGCATTCCGATGTCGAACGCTTAATGGGTCAGGTTGGTCAGGATCCGGAAGTTGCTAACGCCATTGTGACGCCGGAAGCAGCATTGTCACAGGCTACCGATCAGAGTTTGTTGATTCTGGTTGATCATAGCAAGCCATCGATTTCAGCCGCGCCTGATTTGTACAAACGTCTGGCTGCCCGCACCGTGATTATCGATCATCATCGACGCGGTGAGGAATTTCCGGACAATCCAATGTTGGTTTACATCGAACCGTATGCAAGTTCGACTTGTGAGCTGATTGCGGAAATGTTTGAATATCAGCCAACCAATGTGCCGAGTCTGGATAAGCTTGAAGCGACAGCGATGTTGGCCGGGATTACGGTGGACACCAAGTCGTTTAGCTTACGCACCGGAACCCGTACATTTGATGCTGCCAGTTATCTGCGCTCCATGGGGGCAGACGGGATGCTGGCTCAGAACCTGCTGAAAGAAAATATCGACAGCTTCATCCAGCGCAACCATTTGATTGATACAATTGAAATGATTGCCCCAAATATGGCACTATGTACTGGGGAAGAGGACAAGCGTTACGATCCGGTTATTGCGGCACAAGCGGCTGATACGATGCTGTCACTAAACGGTGTCGATGCCAGTTTTGTCATCACCAAACGGCCAAGCGGCGATGTCGGCATCTCCGCCCGCTCCACTGGGGATGTCAATGTGCAGGTTATTATGGAAGCCATGGGCGGCGGCGGTCATTTAAGCAACGCCGCAACACAGATCAAAGGCAAAACCATCGCCGAAACGCGGACCGAATTGCTTGCCCAGATTAAGAAAGCAGACGAAGACGCATAGAAAGCAGGGATTAGTGATGAAAGTCATCTTTACACAAGACGTTCGTGGCAAAGGTAATCGCGGTCAGGTGAAAGAAGTGCCTGACGGGTATGCCGAGAACTTTTTGATTCGCAAGGGTTTAGCCAAGGCAGCGACTCCGCAAGCCATGAGCGCCTTGCGTGGCCAGCAACGGCTTGAAGAAAAGAAAGAAGCCGAGAAGAAGGCCGAAGCTGAAGCAATTAAAGCCAAGATCGAAGACGACAAGACAGTTGTTCAGATCCAAAGCAAGGCCGGTGAGGATTCCCGATTGTTCGGTTCCATTCCTAGTAAGCAAATCGCAACCGCTTTGGACAAGCAGTATCAGATCAAGGTCGATAAGCGCAAAATCGACTTGAAACAGCCAATTCGTTCGCTAGGATTCACCAATGTGATGGTCAACCTATTTCCCGGCATCGATGCGCGAATTCGCGTGCATGTGATTGAACAGAAATAATTTGTAGCAAGAAAGGGACTGCTTCGGCGGTTCTTTTTTTGTGAGCGCGAGCTGGCGCGGTTAGAAGTCGGAGTGTAAGTGGCCTCAGGCGTGATGGCCGGGCTTTGGCCATTGCGACTGAGGTTCTTACACGCAGACTTCTGCGCCAGGGAGCGCGTTATGGTGAGCGCGAGCCAGCCCGGTTAGAAGTCGGAGTGTAAGTGGCCTCAGGCGTGATGGCCGGGCTTTGGCCATTGCGACTGAGGTTCTTACACGCAGACTTCTGCGCCAGGGAGCGCGTTATGGTGAGCGCGAGCCAGCCCGGTTAGAAGTCGGAGTGTAAGTGGCCTGAGGCGTGATGGTCGGGTTTTGACCATTGCGACTGAGGTTCTTACACGCAGACTTCTGGGCTGGCGAACGCGTTATGGAGAAGCGTGAGCCGGCGCGGTTAGGGACCGGAGAACGCGTTAGATGACCGCTACCAATGTATCAACATATGATGAGCGATACAGATGTGCAAACGCTTGTTTCGGTCAGCATTTTAACGTAGACTGTTAGGGATAAGCGGTTAAAAATGAGCCGATTAAATTGAAGGAGGACGCGCATGGATAACCAGTTAATTGAACAGCAGCCGCCGCATAGTGATGAAGCGGAACGTGCCGTCCTTGGCGGTATTTTTCTGAATGCCGACACATTGCCGGATGCCCAGGAATACGTGACGGCAGATGACTTCTACAAAAAGTCGCATCGGCTGTTGTTTCAGGCGATGACGGATTTGCAGGATAATGGTACCGCGATTGATACGGTCACGGTGACGGATTATCTGGACAATCACAATCAGTTGGATGACATTGGCGGAGCTGGCTACATTACCGACTTGGTGGCATCGACGCCGATTGCCAGCAACGTTGTGTATTATGCTAAAATCGTGCAGCAAAAAAGCACCTTGCGTAAGCTCATCAGCACCGCGCAAAGCATTGCCAGCCGCAGTTATACGGAACAAGACGACGTTGAAGGGTTAGTTGAAGACGCCGAGCGCCAGATCATGGACGTCTCTGAGAATCGCAATCAGGCAGGGTTCAAGCAGATTAAAGATGTTTTGAATCAGGCGATGGCGCAGATCGATCAGCTCTATCAAAACGACCAAACCATCACAGGCTTGCCAACCGGTTTTCGCGACTTGGACAAGATTACAACCGGCCTGCATGAAGATGAAATGATTATTCTGGCGGCACGTCCAGCTGTCGGGAAAACTGCCTTTGCGTTAAATATTGCCCAAAATGTCGGGACGAAAACGGACAAGAGTGTGGCCATTTTCAGTTTGGAAATGGGGGCTGAACAACTGGTCAACCGGATGTTGTGTTCGGAAGGCAGCATTGACGCCAATCATTTGCGAACCGGCCAATTGAATGAAGAAGAATGGCAGAACCTGATTATTGCAATGGGGAGCCTGAGCAAGGCTAAGATTTATATGGACGATACCCCGGGGATCCGGATGGCCGAGATTCGTGCTAAGTGTCGGCGACTAGCCCGGGAACAAGGCGACTTGGGACTCATCATCATTGACTATTTGCAGCTGATTGAAGGCTCCGGCCAAGAAAATCGTCAACAGGAAGTCAGCGCGGTGTCACGACAGCTTAAGAAACTGGCCAAAGAATTACATGTGCCCGTTATCGCTCTATCGCAGTTGAGTCGTGGCGTGGAACAGCGGCAAGACAAGCGCCCGGTTCTGAGCGATATTCGTGAATCCGGCTCCATCGAACAGGATGCCGATATTGTCGCGTTCCTATACCGTGACGATTATTATCGTGATGCTGAAGGCGATGACGATGAAGATCAAGACAGCGGCGATGAGGGTGATGACAATGTTGGTGAAGTTGAAGTCATCATTGAGAAGAACCGTTCTGGTCCGCGGGGGACGGTTAAACTGCTATTTGTGAAATCGTACAATAAATTCACAAATATCGCCTATAATGGCCCGGATCAGTAAATTGTATTTAAAAGATTGGATAAATAACGACCATTGACGAACAAGAAAGTGAGGGATGCCGCATGGATGCCATTTTAATGAGTTTAATGACAGCACTCAATGAACACCTGCTGATCAACGTTTACCAGCGTGATACCGATGATTTTTACACTGGATATGTGCAGGTACTGGGTCACGATGCGGTTGTTCTGGGAACTTATAACGATTCAGGGATTGCGGATGGCTGCGCTTTGATTGCCTTTTCAGCGATTGATCAGGTGGAATTTGCCGGGGATGATCTCGACAACATGAATTTTCGGATTGACTTAGCACAGTCGGAGCATTTTTTGACGCTTCAAGGGAAAGAAACGCCGTACAAGTTTGACGCCACCAAGAGTTTGATCTGGCAATTGGCGCAGCAGGCAAAAGCAAGCGGGCAGATGATCATGGTGGTTGTTGCTGACGATGACGCTTATCTCGAGGGCCGGGTCACCGCGGTGGCAGATGATCGCTTTAGTATGGCGATTTTCAACAAGTTTAACTATACGGATGTCCGTGCCTTGCAAGTCGACTTTTCCGATATTTTAGTGATGGAATTTCACGGCTTGGATTTGAAGCTGGAAACCGAGCTAGTCCGCAAGCGCGATCAACTACACCACGTCCCGACCAAGCTGTATCAAAACGACGGTCAACTTGAAGGGGTATTTCAGAATGCTTTGGCGGAGAATCGATTGATTTCGGTGGTGCCAAAAGGGCCTGAGGATCAATTCTTCGTCGGGCGCGTCAAAGCGGTTAATGAGCATGTGGTTGTCCTCAGCCTCAAGGATATGGCGGGCCAGTTTGGCGGCTACATTCTGATGACCCTACCAAGTATTCAAAATGTGGCCACCGCATCGGATTATTTGCAGACGATCGGCTTTTACGAGCAGTGGGACCAAACCCATCATTTCAGCCAGCAGCCAGTGTTAAATGCTGATCGGGAATTCGACCCTAACGATAATCTGGTTAAGGCGATCATCTCCGAGGCAGCCGGGTTTGAACGGGTGGTACGCATCAAGGTTGCGGATAGTGATGAGCATTTTCTAGGCTATCCGGAACATGTTGACGAAACCGACTTCGACTTGAATCTGGTTGGCCCAGACAGCGGTGAAACGGTTCGCATTCGTTATGGACAGATTCGTGAGATTGCATTCGGACATATTTTTGCTTATCTGCAAGAGGCACAGTTGAAAAATGCTGACCGTTAATGGCAGTTTGTTAACGGCGCGGATGTTGGTGGTTTGAATATCAGCGTAGGGCAATTAAAAAAGCATGGTTTTCACGGTTAAAGTGAAAATCATGCTTTTTATTTTTCTACCGATTACACCACTATTTGCTAGTAACGGCAAGAACATCATCGCCCGCTGTGATGTTGCGCGGGGCGAAGTCGGTTAGTGATGCGACGTGATCCATGTTGGTAATGATGGTCATCACCGTTGTCTTTTTGCCCGCGGCTTGAACGGCGGCTAAGTCCATGGTGGCGATTGGCTGACCGGCTGTGACCGTGTCTTGATCCTTAACGCTGAAGGTGAACGGTGCGCCGTTGAGTTCAACGGTGTCTAGGCCCATGTGAACCAGAATTTCCAAGCCGGTTGCGGTTGTCATGGTCCACGCGTGCTTGGATGGCAGCACACTAACGATGGTGCCGGATACTGGGGCGACAATCGTCCCGGATGTCGGTTCAACTGCGAAGCCATCACCGACCATTTTTTGAGAAAAAACGTCATCTTCAACGGCGGAAAGGGCTTCTAATTGCCCAGTGGCCGGTGCGACAAATTCAGTGGTGCCAGGTTGAGTGGTAACAGGAGTTGCGGCTGGTTGGTTGACCGGTTCAGGTTGCGGGGTAGCTGTTTCGATGACCGTGCCGTCAGCTGTGGTTGCGACCATCGCACTCTTAGGAACCCCGAAGAAGTAGGTGGCGATGAATCCGCCCACGTATGAAGCTAAAAGGCCAAAGACATAACCCAGCCACTGGTGGTTAGCGATCAACGGGATAAGCGCTGCTCCGGATGGCCCGATGGTGATCGCACCGACATTGCCAAACAGTCCGATGACCGCACCGCCAATGCCGCCGCCCACACAAGCGGTGATAAATGGCCGTCCAAGTGGCAGACTGACCCCGTAAATAAGCGGTTCGCCAACGCCAAGAATTCCGACTGGCAAGGCACCTTTAATCAATCGGGTGAGTTGCTTATTTTTGCGGCATTTGACCCACAAGGCTAACGCAGCACCGACTTGGCCGCCGCCTGCCATTGCCAGAATCGGTAGCAAGGCGGTAAACCCGAGATTTTTGATCATTTCCAGATGGATTGGCGTGAGAATCTGGTGTAATCCCAGCATGACCATTGGCAAGAAGGCAAGGCCCAAAACAAATCCTGAGAACGGACCGCCGACTTGAAGAATCCAGTTGATCGAGCCGACCAGTGACGTTGAAAGCCAGCCGGCAAATGGCATAATCAGGAAAATCGTCAGCACCCCGATGGACAGCAGACTCAGCATCGGCGTGAAAATAATATCGATGGCATCAGGAATGAAGCGATGCAGTTGCTTTTCAACCAGTGAAAGCAGCCAAACTGCGAAGATAACGCCGATGATGCCGCCTTGGCCAGCTGCTAACGGTTGGTGAGTGAAGATGTTGGTGATGGTCACGGGCGCAACAACCCCTGGCAGGTAAATCAGTCCGCCGACAATCCCGCCTAGTCCGGCTGTGGCACCAAATTCCGTTGCGGCATTAATCCCAACATAAATGTTTAGGAAAGTGAAAAGACCGCCGTTGATAACCTTTAATACCGTGATGAATTCGGTCCAGCTTTTCGGCAGATCACCAGCGGCCATCATGTTGACCAAAATACCGGCAACCCCGGAAATTAAGCCGGCGCCGACAAATGCCGGAATTAACGGGATGAAAATGGCGGAGATATGCTTCAAAGCGGCCCGCCACCACGTTTGTTTCAGTGCGGCTTTGTGAGCGGCATGAACTTCGGCGGCCTTGGCTTCAACCGCAGACTTGTTATCTTGATGGTCATTGCCAACCGAAGCACTTCCCGGGAAAGGATCACCTAAGCCAACGCCGACTTTTGCGACCATGGCCTGCGCGACTTTGTTAACGGTTCCCGGGCCGACAATGACTTGTAAGGTTTCTTCCTGAACGACACCAAGGACGCCCGGAACTTTTTTCAAGCCTGCGACATTGACCTTGGCTTCGTCTTTAATGGTCATCCGAACTCGGGTCATGCAGTGGATTAATTTTGCGACGTTTTGTGGGCCACCCACCTGTGCGTAGATGCCGTCACCCATTGCTTGATACTTATCTTGCCCCATCTTCTGTTTCCTCCTGACTTAACGCAACGGCTTTACTAATGAAGCCATTTGCTTGATTGAGTAATGTTTGAGCGGTGGTGCTAGGTTGATTCGTTAAGATCATGACGATGGCTAATTTGACATGGCGATTCGCCGCTTCAAAGGCTGTTTGTGCGGTTTTGGCATCGCATCCGGTTGCCTGCTGAATAATGCGCTGACTGCGGACAACCAGTTTTTCGTTGGTGGGCTGAACATCGACCATAAGATTCTTATAGACTTTGCCGATGCCCACCATCGCACCGGTTGACAGCATGTTCAAAACCAGTTTCTGCGCGGTGCCAGCTTTCAAGCGGGTGGAACCGGTTAAGACTTCCGGACCCGCTGGCACCTCGATGGCAATCTGAGCATGCTGGCTGATCGCGGCGTTATGGTTGCAGGCTAGGCTGACAGTAGCGGCGCCGATGGATTGTGCATAGTCTAGCCCGCCAATGACATACGGCGTCCGGCCACTGGCGGCAATACCAACGACCGTATCATTTTGGGTCAAATGCCGCTCCTTTAAGTCGGACTGGCCAAGCGCAACCGAATCCTCCGCGCCTTCAACCGCAACAGTCATCGCCTTCATACCGCCAGCAATCAATCCTTGAACCATTTCTGGAGCGGTGCCAAAAGTCGGGACACATTCAGCCGCGTCCAATACTCCAAGACGTCCGCTAGTTCCGGCACCGATGTAAAAAAGGCGGCCACCGCGTTTGAAAGAAGTCGTGATCGTTTCAATTGCGGCTTCAATCGCAGGTAAAGCATGGCTAACACTCTGCGCAACGGTTTGATCTTCGGCATTCATGACCGTGACAAAATCATGAACACTCATGGTATCGAGTTGCATCGTCTTTTCATTACGGGTTTCAGTGGTCATTTGGTCTAAGTTAATAGTCGCCATGTTAAGGTCCTCTTTCTTTGTGAGCGCGTTATAGTGTGAGCGCGAGCCAGCGCACATCATGATATTTTGAATCGAATCGCCTGATGCGGTCCGATTTGGTCAAGTAACGGTAAATTAGATGGTTCAATTTTGCCAATCACATTCACCCGCGGGTCGGCTGGCAAGTCGCAGCGTGTCAACTGAAGCTCGCCGGCATAGCGACCATACGCACTATTATCAAGTGTGATGCTGCCGCGGGGACGGGGATCGGTTTGTGCTGGTTGTGGCGTGGCGAAAATGTGTTCCAGCCGTGCCTCGGCCAAACGCACGACTTTTTGCGCGATGTCCGGGCGGCTGTGCCATGTTAGGTGGAGAAGGCGTTCATCGTCAGTCTGCACCTGGATTAAAAGTACCTGATCGTGAACATATGACTGAAACGCGGCAATACTGCGCGGGCTGAGTTGCGGATCACCGACGTAAACATGATCGATCGCCAGTTGCCTGAGTTCCAGATAGGCAGCAAGCGGAAGTAAGCCACGGTGAGCTTCAAGTGTTGGTAAACCAGCGAATAAAGGTCCGCGTTGTTGCGCATCGCCGGAAATAAATGCCATGGTTTTAAACCCAAGTGCGTGCAGCCATTTATTTTTTTGCGCAAACCATGCCGGATCCAGTCCGGTTTCCGGTCGTGGATAAAAGTTGTGCCAAGCTTCGATATGGCAAAGATTGGCCTTAGCGTTGGCAAGCTGATCAATCATGCAAGCGGAAAGTGTGCTGGCATTGAGCGCAATTGCCATGGTGTGTGACAACGCGGCTACTGTGGTCATGTCGATGCCGTCATCAATGCGCAAACCGTCTAATCCCAACGCTTGAATTGCTTTTCCGTCGTGCAGTGCGATTCCCAAACGTTGCAAACTTGCAGCAGAGACATCCGCCATAATTGTCAGTCCAAGCTGATGGCAATTGGCAACCAATTGATCCAAACGCTGGCGGATGATTTCCGGTTTGGCTTCGGATAATTGCAATGAGGTAAAGACCCCAGTGAATCCGGCTTGCTGCATCTGTTTCAGATAAGCCGCTTGCTGTTCGGTTGCCGAATCATTTAAATAGCAGGAAAACCCGATCATCCCAATTCCTCCATCAAGAAACGCCCGCAGAAGCTGTTAGTGGTTTGCGGGCAAGTGTCGATCAATAGCGAAAATCTGAAAGCCCTTTCGTGAACTTAGCGTACATGATCTTTGATGATATTTCAACATATTTCTAAATTATTTGAAATAAAGTTTCAAAAGGGAGCAAAAAATAACGCACCGTTGGCCGGTACGTAAAGGCAGGATCATTTGAAACCGTGCCGCATGAATTCTTTATACGCTGTGACTGCCGCCTTGGAATCATCGGTTTGCTTCTTAGCGGCATCGTAGTAACGGCTAACGTAAGCGTAATATAAAATATCAATTAACATAAACTGGGCATGTAGGGATTGCGTCGCGGCAAAACGATTGGGCGCCTCCATCGGTTGTGACGTTTGAATCACGATATTGGCATAATGGGTGAGGGCGTTACTGCCAAGTTTGGTCGTGGCGACTACCGGTAAACCGGCTTTCTTAGCTAATTTGGCCCCTAAGACAGCCTCGGGTGATTCGCCGGAATTGGAGATGAACCACGTGAGCGTATGCTTCGGATCGGCAGTGGCCGCGACTGGCAGGAAAAGGTTTAAGTCATCGCTAAAGTGGCAAGCATAACCCAGCCGGCTCCATTTTTGAGCGATGTTTTGTACGGATAGATAAGAGGCACCAACGCCGAATAGCAGGATTTGGCGACTACGGTGAATCAAATCAATGATAGTTTGAACCGTGTTTTCGTTAATCTGATCAACTGTTTCGGCTAAAGAGCGGGTTGCATTGGTTTTCAACTTGGTTTTGATCGTTGTCAGGCTTTCATTTTTTTGGATTTCCTGATGATTGATTTCGCCGACTTCGCCATTCAAATCGGCGGCTAATTGCATTTTTAATTCGTTATAGCCGTTAAATTGCAAACGCTGGGCTGCCCGACTGACAGTGGCCGGGCTTGTTCCGGCGGCTTTGGCCAATTCATAAACACTCATGGTCAACACGTCTTGCGTATGGTTTAAAACATAGTCGACAATTTTCTTTTCCGCTTCCGAAAGTTCTCCGCGGGTACTTTGGTAGTTACCTTCAACACTCATGCTAGCCTCCTTGGATCATCGTAGTAATGTTGCCGATCAACTTAGGCCGGCAAACCATTATGGCATGAATAAACGGTGCTGCCAATGGACGCGGCGTTAATGAACGGTTATTTTTCCAGCGCCAATAATTGGTACGGCGATAGAAAGCGGGTTTTCATCAAAATATCGACAATCTCTGCTTCCGAGCGCGGGTTCGTTTCATTTAACCACAATTGGATGATATCGATGATGCCATACACGATGATCTGACTGACGTATGGGTCGGGGATGTCGTGGATAAAATGCGCTTCACCTTTCAATTCAGCGAGGTGACCGAGAATTTTATCCCGTAAAAGTTTGGCGATTCGGCCTAAAAAGCTTGGATCACCTGCTGGACTAAGCAGAAATTGGCACAGATCGCGCTGTTGGTTAATTAAATGCACCATGTTGACCATCAATGGAGATCGCTGGCCGGTAGCAAGGGTGCTGGGATCCATCGAAGTGTCCATCCCGAAGTCCAGGCAATCGGTTAATTCCTTAAGCAACGCGGCTTCGGTTTTAGCCACCAGATCGTCTTTATCGAGATAGTGCAAATAGAAAGTCCCACGACTGATTCCGCTTGCTCTAGTGAGATCGGCAACTGAAACCTTTGCTAACGTTTTTTTACGCCCTACAGCAATCAAAGAACGAACGAGGGCCTGTTTGGTTTGCGCAGTTTGTTCGGCTTTCTTCATGATCTCGCTCCTTTATACAACCGTTTAACATTCAAGTTGGTTTTAAAGATGATTAACACGATGTTCATCATAAACCATTTTGGTAGGGAATACAAAGATTATTGAGCGACTTCATTTTAAAATTGCCTATATGCTGGTTTATACGTGAATGAGTCGGTATGTCAACGGCCTGCGTAGAAATATCACTGAACACATCTGAAAAAATTGCCTATAGTTTCCTGAGCCTGACGGGTTTAAGCTATTTTTGTAAGATGATTAACACGATGTTCATAATTATTTTTTGGAGGTCATCGGCATGGCAAAATTTATCACGGTAAAAGATGAAACCAGACAATATGGCTCAGGTGAAAGTACTGTTTATGCCAATCATAATGTTTCGTTTGAAATCAATTCAGGTGAGATCACCGTCATTTTAGGGGCTTCAGGTGCAGGCAAATCAACTTTGCTGAATATTCTGGGCGGGATGGATAAAGCCACCAGTGGTCAGGTCACAGTGGCAGGTGAGAACATTTCTCAATATGATGCGCGGCAGTTGACAACATTTCGGCGCGAGCAGGTTGGGTTTGTCTTCCAATTCTACAACCTGGTACCGAACTTAACCGCACTGGAAAATGTTGAACTAGCCAGCGAAATTGCGCCGGACGCATTAGATCCGCAAAAGACGTTGGTGGACGTCGGGTTGGGCAAAAGAATGAATAACTTCCCAGCTCAGCTTTCTGGTGGGGAACAACAGCGGGTGGCGATTGCGCGGGCGATTGCCAAGAACCCGTCACTGTTATTGGCAGATGAGCCAACCGGGGCGCTGGATTATAAGACCGGGAAAAGCATTTTGAAACTTTTTGAAGACTTTTCCCACCAAACTGATAAGAATGTCATTATTGTGACGCATAACTCGTTGATTAAGCCCATGGCCGATCACGTCATTGAGATTCATGATGGCGAGGTCAAAGATGACTATCACAATGATCAGCCCACACCGGTCGAACAATTGAAATGGTAGGTGACACAGTTTGAGCAAAAAAATGCTTTGGAAGGATATACGCAAATCCTTTACAACGTCATGGGGCCGATTTTTCTCGATCTTGCTTTTGATGATGCTTGGGTCATTTGCCTTGGTCGGGTTATGGGTTGCCGGTCCGGATATGCGAGCAACAGGCGCAACCTATTTTAAACAATATAATTTGGCCGATTTAACCGTCATTGGTGAAGATGGTTTGGATAGCCACGATCAAAAGACGATTCGGGCGACAACTGGTGCAAAGCAGGTTGAATTCGGTTATCTTAAAGATGTCACGCTCAAAGGCACGCATTCTAGTTTTCGGATTATGTCAAAACCGGATAAGATCTCAAAATATAAGCTTGCTTCCGGACGCATGCCGACTAAGACGAATGAAATTGCAATCGATGCTAACTACAAAGGCAAATATAAGTTAGGTGACACGATTAAGTTTGTGCAACGAGCGGATCAAACCGGCAGCAAGGTGCTTAAGCGGACGCAATTCAGGATTGTCGGGTTTGTCTATTCGCCTGAAGTCCTGTCCGCCATTAACAAAGGCGACAGTACTTCGGGTAGCGGTGATCTCAAAGGATACGGGGTCGTCACAGCGAATAACTTCGATAGCGACTTTTATATGATGGCGCGGATCACGTATCAAAATACCCAGAAGCTGGATCCGTATTCCGATCAATATACCGATCGGATTCAAAGTCATAAAACGGCTTTGAACAAACGATTGAAAGATGCGCCGACAGATCGCTTGGCGGCTATCAAAAAGCAATACCAAAAGAAGATTGACGCGGGTCAAAAAAAGCTTGATGAAGCTAAGGCACAGTTAGACTCGGCTAAGGAACAGCTGACAACCGGCCAGCAGCAATTAGCCAGTGCCAAGCAGCAAATTACGGCAAAGCAACAGGAACTTGATACGGCCGTTAAAAATGGCCAAGCACAAATTGCCAGCGGGGAAGCACAGTTACAACAAGCAGCGACTCAACTTTCACAAAGCGAGTCGCAACTAGCCAGTGCCAAACAACAACTTGAAGCCAGTCAGCAGCAACTGGATGCCAAACAGCAAGATCTTGCCAGTGCCAAGCAACAATTGGATACTGCCAATCAGCAGCTTGCTAACAGTCAGGCGCAGTTGGCTGCCGCTAAACAAGAAATTGAAGCAGCGCTGGCGAATAACCCGCAAATCGCTCAGCTGCCAGCATTCCAGCAGAAACAGGCGCAATATCAAAATGGTATCGCGCAGTATAACCAAGGCCTTGAACAATATCAAAATAATTTACAGGCCTATAACAATCAAGTTGCAGCCTGGAATACGGCCAATAACCAGCTTCAACAAAAGTACCAAGAATATAATTCTGGCGCGAGTCAATTCCAACAAGGCCAGCAATCCTATGCGGCTAAGCAACAAGAATTAGAACAAGCTAAGCAGTCATTGGCGACTCAGCAGCAGTCGGGACAGCAACAAATTGAGGCAGCTAAGCAAGAAATGGCCTCAAACGAAGCAACGCTCAAAACCAAGCAGGCTGAATATGATCAGCAAGCACCAAACGCAGAAAAAGAAATCCAAAGTAACAGTCTTAAACTTGAGGATGCTAAAGAAGCGCTGAAAAATCTTAAAGCACCTACGTACACGGTTGACACTCGGCGTGAAACTCCAAGTGGGCAAGGCTACATGGTTTATGACAACACTTCAAATATCATTGATTCGCTAGCCAATATTTTCCCATTCTTCATGTACTTTGTCGCAGCGTTGGTTACTTTTACCACTATGACGCGGTTCGTTGATGAAGAACGTATCAATTCCGGTACATTGGTTGCACTAGGGTATAGTCGGCATGATGTCATCAAAAAGTTTACAGTGTATGGTTTCCTGTCCAGCTTAATTGGTTCGATATTAGGGATCATCAATGGACATATCTTACTGCCATTGATTGTGTACAATGCCTACCATGGCGGGGTTAATGTTCCGCCAATCGAATTGCATTTCTATCCAGGCATTAGCATCGCGGCGTTGTTACTTGCGATGATCAGTGCGGTTCTGCCTGCATGGTGGGTTGCCCGGCGTGAACTGAAAGAACGGCCGGCTCAGCTGCTTTTACCAAAACCGCCTGCAAACGGCTCAAAGATTCTGCTTGAACGGGTCGGCTTTATCTGGAAGCGCATGAGCTTTACGCATAAAGTGACGGCGCGGAACATTTTCCGGTATAAGAAGCGCATGTTTATGACGATCTTCGGGGTTGCCGGATCAGTGACCTTGCTGTTTTCCGGTTTAGCGGTTCAGCACAGCATCGGCGGGGTTAATGATCGGCAGTTCAACGATATTATCAAATACGATATGATCGTGGCACAAAAAGACAATATCACCAAGAATCAACAAACAAGTCTGGATAAGCTTTTTAACGAAAACGCGGTTAAGAAGACGAAATCAGTTCACTACGAAACCGTCACCAAAAATGCCGGCGCCAATCATGATCGGCAAGATATCACCATGATTGTGCCGCAGTCAACGAAGAATTTTGACAGCTACATTCATTTAGCAACGCGCAAACGTCAAAATAAACTGACCCTTCAAGATAATGGCGGCATTATTTCCGAGCGGCTGGCGAAACTGTTAAATGTTGACGTTGGGGATACGATCACCGTTAAAGAGGCAGATGGTACCCGTCGCAAAGTCAAGATAACCGGCATTACCGAAATGTATATGGGTCACTTCTTATTCATGAACAAAACAGCTTACCAAAAGGCCTTTAATACCAATTACAAGGTCAATGGGCATTTGGTTACCTTAAATGATCGGTCTATCAGTAATACCCGGGCCCATGCCGCGCAATTCATGAAAGAAGATGGCGTTAAAGGCGTGGTTCAGAATTCTTCTTTGAGGAATCAAATTACGACAGTTGTGAAATCGTTGAACAAGATTATGGGCGTTTTGATTGTGTTGGCAGCTGTTCTCGGCGTCGTGATCTTGTATAACCTGACGAACATTAACGTTGCTGAGCGGATGAGGGAACTTTCAACTATCAAGGTCCTAGGGTTTTATGATAAGGAAGTCACGCTTTATATTTACCGTGAAACGATCCTGCTTTCGATTATTGGCATCTTCGTCGGCTGGGGCTTTGGTGAACTCTTGCATGAGTATATTATCACCGTCGTTCCGCCAAATAACGTCATGTTCAATCCCGCCCTTTCAGCGCCAACTTTCATTATTCCAACCATCGTGATCACCATTATCACCGTTGCACTTGGGTTCTTCGTCAATTACTCGTTGAAGAAAGTGAATATGTTAGAAGCGCTGCAATCAGTTGATTGATGTGGCTTGAGGTCTTTCCCCAAGTGTTCTAAAAAGAAACAGGTGGCTTAAGTTGGAAAAAGACCATTGATTTCGCTATCGCATCGGAAACGGTGTCGAGCAGTCTCCTCGCAGTGCCTGCGTTGAGGTTGCTCGATTTTCGTGATCGTCAATGGAAAAAGAACAGATAAACTAAAGGAGATACGAACAACATGGATGGCACAATTGATTTTCACACACACTTTTTACCGAAAAAATACGCACAGGCACTTAAAAAGCACATTCCCGGTGATCCGGACGGCTGGCCGACGCCGGGATGGGATGAACACCTGACACTTGGGTTCATGCGCAAGAACCACATTAGTTATTCAATTCTGTCGTTGTCTTCCCCGCATTTCAATTTTGGGGATAAGGACGAAACCGTTGAGATTGCCAGGGATGCTAACGAGACCGGTTCGCAAGTCACTCAACGGCACCGCGATAAATTAGGTTACTTTGCCTCTTTGCCATTGCCATATCTCAATGAAACGCTTGAGGAGATTGACTTTGCCTTAGACCATGATGCGCTGGGCTTCACCGTGCCAACCAATACGCGGGGTCTTTATTTCGGCACGCCGATTTTTGACCCAATTTATGCACGCCTTAATCAAAAGAAAGCAATTGTCCTCATGCACCCGAACCGGCCATCGCAAGGACCGTTGAACGTCAACATTGACATGCCCACACCGCTGATGGGTTTCTTCATGGATACCACCATGACATTTATGAACCTTATCCGGTATCACTTCTTTGATCGCTATCCGGATATTAAACTGATTGTACCGCATGCAGGGGCTTTTCTCAGTATTTTGGCTGATCGTGATGCTGCCTTTGTGAAGCAGCAATACAACGCCGATATGTATGCAATTTTGCGCCATGTTTATTTCGACACTGCTGGCGCGGTTTTCCCACGTCAGTTACCGATGTTGCTGACACTGGCGGATGAGTCCCATGTGCTATATGGCAGTGATATTCCGTACACAGCTCCGATGATCGCCGCACAAATGTTGAAACTGTTTGAGCCTGAGACATACCGCGCCAAAATGGCAAACCGGATTACCAAATTAAAACACTTTGATCCGGTTATGACGCATTTTAAAAAGTTCCGTGCACTACCAACCGTGCTGAACATGTCGAGTAAAATGCTGACCGGTGCGGAAATTTTGTCACCGGAAATGGCGCAGGATATTTTGGTCAATAACGGGCAACGGCTGCTCGGTAAAATTTGACCGGGTTAAAGCGTAATATGCCTTATGCGGTGGCGGGATCATTCGTTTCGAGCCGCTGAATTTAAAAATATAAATAATTTCGTTCGGATTTTTCGCGAATAGTGGTTTTATCCATTATTAAAGTTCGTATTTTGCTTGTCATCACCTTGCGATCCTGTTAGACTACCAATTGGCGGGCAAAATCCCGCACTAATTCGTGAGGAGCGATTAATTAATGGGAACTGTAGTTATTGTCGGCACACAATGGGGCGACGAAGGTAAAGGAAAGATTACTGATTTCTTGAGCCAAGGCGCCAAGGTGGTTAGCCGTTATCAAGGCGGTGACAATGCAGGCCATACCATTCATGCCAATGGTCAAGTCTATAAATTACGCTTGATTCCGTCTGGTGTTCTTTATCCGCATCAGTTATCCGTCATCGGTAATGGCGTTGTGGTCAACCCTAAGAGCTTAGTCGGCGAACTGGCTCGACTTGCCGAACAAGGGGTAACTGGTGAAAATCTACGAATCTCAGATCGCGCCCACGTTATTTTGCCTTACCACATTAAACTCGATAAATTACAAGAAGAAGCAAAAGGTGCCGATAAGATCGGGACGACGAATCGCGGCATCGGTCCGGCCTATATGGACAAAGCTGCCCGGGTCGGCATTCGAATGGCGGACCTTTTGGATAAGGATATCTTCGCAGAACGGCTGAAGGCAAACCTGAAAGCTAAGAACGAAGAATTCGTCAAGGTCTATAACAGCACGCCAATGACGTTTGATGAAATTTTTGAAGAATATTACAACTACGGCCAACAGTTGAAACAATATGTCTGCGATACCTCGATTGTGTTAAATGACGCGATTGATCAAGGTGAGCATGTGTTGTTTGAAGGCGCTCAAGGGATCATGCTGGACATTGATCAAGGAACGTATCCGTTTGTCACCTCATCGAACCCAGCTGGCGGTGTCACGGTCGGTGCTGGCGTTGGGGCCTCCAAGATTGATCGCGTGGTCGGCGTTGCCAAGGCATACACGTCGCGTGTTGGCGATGGCCCATTCCCGACAGAATTGCTTGATAAAACCGGCGACTTCATCCGGAATGCTGGGCATGAATTTGGGACCGTTACCGGCCGGCCGCGGCGAATCGGTTGGTTTGACGCGGTGGTTGTGCGCCATTCACGCCGCGTTGCCGGGATTACCGACTTGTGCCTCAACTCAATTGACGTGCTAACCGGTTTGGACACTGTTAAGATCTGCGTCGCTTATGAGCGTGACGGTGAACGGATTGAAAATTATCCGGCATCGCTGAAGTTCCTGAGTGAATGCAAGCCGGTTTACGAAGAATTGCCGGGCTGGAAGGAAGACATCACCCATGCCAAGACACTAGCCGATTTGCCAGAAAACGCACGGCATTATGTTGAGCGCATCACCGAGCTGCTCGGAGTGGATCTTTTGACCTTCTCTGTTGGTCCGGATCGTGATCAAACCAACGTAATTGCGAACGTGTGGGATAAAGTGAAGTAACCGATTTAATTAACTAAAATTTTAAAGAAGCTGTCAGGTGAGTTTTCTCGCGCTGATGGCTTTTTTTGCTGAGCGCGAGCCGCCGCGGTTAGAAGTCGGAGTGTAAGCGGCCTCAGGCGTGATGGCCGGGCTTTGGCCATTGTGCCTGAGGTCCTTACACGCAGTCTTCTGCGACGGGGAGCGCGTTATGATGTGAGCGTGACCTGGTGCGGTTAGGGACCGGAGTGTAAGTGGCCTTGGGCGTGATGGCCGGACTTTGGCCATTGCGACCAAGGTCCTTACATGCAGGTCCCTGCGCCAAGGAGCGCGTTATCGAAAGTGAGCGCAAATGCTTTGCCACATTTAAAAAAGCATTTTTAATTGACTTCCGAACCCAAACCCGGTATATTCAAGTTGTTATATGAACACATGCTCATATGAACATTAAATATAAGGGCGGGATTATTGATGATAACAAACAAACCAATTGGCTTTTATTTGTTAGGTGTGGCTGCTTTTATCGGCGGCTTATTCATCACCCAACCGTTGGCACGCGCAGGGCTCTTGATTGCTGCTGCAGTCGCTGCCGGCTATCACGTGATTGCAGAAGGCGTGATTGAAACGATTCAGGACTCCAAAAAGCAACATCGATTTGCGCCGAACATTCATATTCTAATGGCATTGGCAGCAGTCGGCGCGATTGCGATTGGCAGTTATGAAGAAGCGGCCATGTTGATTCTGATTTTTGCTGGCGCGGACTTTCTTGAAGACTATGTCGAGAATAAGAGTCGCAAAGAGATTACCGCACTTTTGGCAATGGCACCACTTGAGGCCCGACGCTATGGGCATGATGGCGAGTTTGAAGTTGTGCCAGTTGCCGCATTGAAGATCGGCGACCGCCTGCAGATTCTCAATGGTGCTCAGGTGCCGACAGATGGCGTGATTATTGCCGGGACTGCCAGCCTTGACGAGTCGGCGATCAGCGGGGAGAGTATCCCACGGGAAAAGCAGGTCGGCGATGAAGTCTTCGGTGGGACGCTTAACGGCCAGTCAACCTTTGATATGCGGGTGACCAAGGCCAGTGACGAAACGGTTTTTGCCAAGATCATTCAAATGGTTCAAACAGCACAAGCGACACCGACTAAAATGGCCAGCGTGATTCAGCGCTTTGAACCACTTTACGTCAAAGTCGTCTTGGCAGCATTACCCCTGGTGTTTCTGGCGGGACCGTTATTACTCCATTGGCCATGGATGACGAGTGTGTATCGCACCATTGTTTTTCTGGTGGCGGTTTCGCCTTGTGCCTTGGCAGCCAGTGCCGTGCCTGCAACCTTGGCGGGGATTTCGAATCTGGCGCGGCATGGCGTGCTTTTCAAAGGCGGCCGGTACTTGGCAAACCTGACGCAATTAAAGGCGATTGCGTTTGATAAAACCGGCACCCTGACAAAAGGGACGCCAACTGTGACTGATAGTGAATTTGCTGCCGATGTTGATCAAGCAGCGGTGATGGCAGTTGTCACGGCGATGGAAAAGCAAAGTAACCATCCGTTAGCCAATGCGATCGTGACTCATTATCCGGCGACTGATGTGGTGATCGACACCGTTCACAACGAAATCGGCAAAGGGTTAACTGCCGATTATCAAGGCCATACCTATACAGTGGGTAAACCGCAACGTTTTACGCATGCGCCTGCGCTTTTCCGGCAGCGCGCCATGGCGTTGGGGCAGCAAGGGAAAACCGTGATTTTTGTGGCAGTCGATCAAACGGTGGTGGGCCTAATCGCGTTGATGGATGAAGCCAAAAGCAGTGCTAAAGCGGCCATTGCTTACTTGAAACATCATGATATTCAACCGGTTATGATTACCGGCGATGCGAAACAAACCGGTGAGGCTGTTGCCGCCGATTTAGGCATCAAACAGGTTGTGACCAACGTGCTGCCAGATCAAAAAGTAGCGGTGGTTAAGCAATTGCAGGAAACAATGCGGCCAATAGCGATGGTGGGTGATGGCGTGAATGATGCGCCGGCTTTGGCAAACGCAGAAGTCGGCATTGCAATGGGTTCAGGAACCGATGTCGCCATTGACGTTGCCGATGTGGTGTTGATCAAAAACGATCTCTCCCGACTTGCATTTGCCCATCAGGTTTCAACCAAAATGAACCGTATTGTCGTTGAAAATCTTGTCTTTTCAATGGCCGTGGTGTTGCTCTTAGTCACGCTAAATGTGCTGCAGTTAACCAACATTGCCTGGGGCGTCTTTCTTCACGAAGGCAGCACGCTCATGGTGATTCTCAACGGTTTGCGGCTTTTGCTAACGGAAGAAGGAACACATTCACAAACACCGCATGTGCAACCACAGCTAGGGTAACGGGTTCGGCTCGGTGAATCGTTGCATAACAAACTGCGCTTTTAATACCAAAGTCTGCTAAAATGAGGCTTAAGTATCATAAGGAGCGCATTGCGATGACAACGAATGATGTTCATGCGGTAGCTGCCAATAACAGTGAAATTCCGGATGACGCCGATTTACGAGATGTTCTTGATGTATTCAAAACCATGAGCGATCCCACGCGAATGCGAATTATTCTCGCTATTGCACAAGGACCCATTACCGTTAACGATCTTGCAGCCATGCTGGATCTTGGCCAGTCGACAGTGTCGCATCAGTTACGGTTATTAAAGCAGGCTCGATTAGTCGCCGGTGAGCGATCCGGCAAGCAGATTTATTATCATTTAGTCGATGACCATGTGTTGGAGATTTATGCGTTGACCAAGGCGCATATTGAAGAAAAGCAGCATGGGCAGTGATGAGGTGCGATAACAGGCGGCGCCAACGTGCAGCCTGGCATTATCTTTTGTAAAGGCAAGTGTCTTTCCGGCTATCAGGAAGGCACCTGTCTTTTTGCGTTTATTGCCGTTTATCTTAGCAGAAGAAGGGGCTGCGTCTAAAAGCTGATATTTACATTATTAGAAGCAAATGATACCATCATTAAATCCCTGCGCTCGGGCAGTTTGCTAAATGGTAGCACTCATGACAGCTAATACGTCCGACTTAAGCATTGGCGAGCCAGCGTCTCTTTTCATTTGTAGACTAGGGATTTGACCGAACGAAATTTAAAATGAAAGCGTTCGAAACTTAAAGGTGTTATGGAGGTGTTATATGTTTGGGCGGCCCATAAGTAATAGATATAAGTACTATTGGTATACAGTCTTCACGCAACTTAGATTTACCAGAATCATCAATATCATCTTTGTTGTCCAATTTCTAAAATTCAATTTAGTACAATTCGGACTTTTGCAGTCGGTATTTTTGTTATCGCAGTTTGCATCGGAATTGCCGAGTGGTGTTTTAGGCGATCTTTTTCGAAAAAAAGCGGTTATTATTTGGGGCTTGGTTTTACTGACAATTTCGCCTATGGTCATGATATCGGCCAGTTTGGTAGGTCACAATTTTATGTTTACGACCTTGTTAGGTGCTTTTTTATTGGAAGGCGTGGGTAACGCTTTGCTTAGTGGGGCGGATGAGGCGCTTTTCTTTGAAGCCATTCGCAGAGACGGTCTGGCCAAACAGTACGCAAAGATTCGTGGTGAGGCACAGTTTATCGGGGCCATTGTTGTAGGCGCGGCAACTTTTTTAGGCGGCGTTTTATATGCAATTAATCGCGTGTTACCGTATTTTTTTCAGTCGTTAATGGTGGCAGTTGCGGGTCTGGTTATCTTTTCTGTGCGGGAAGATAAACGTGTCACTGCAACAATTGAAAAAGTTAAGGAACCTAGTCAAGTTAAGAATATCCTCACCGTTTTTGCGGAAATTAAAGCATCGACCAATGTTCTGTCCTTATTTATCTTTACGGCTTTGATATCTGCAATGGTAAATGCCATTTTTGCGATGTTGCCGGCGTATTTTTCCAAACTCGGCTTTTCTTCCTCTGCAAATGGACTGATATTTATGCTCTTTAGTTTTGTGGGCGGATTGGTGGCAGCTCAGGCTTATCGGCTTACCAAGGTCAGTTCTAAAACATTGGCGCTTATCGTAGCCGGTATTTTAGGGCTGGGGGTGATCCTTCAGATGCAAGCAAGTATTTATTTCTTCTCTGCAGGTGTTTGCTTGTTGTACATAACAGTGGATATTCTAGATCCGATTGTTCTGGAAATGTTGAATCTGTGGGTGAAAGACTCTGCGCGGGCAACTTTAATCTCAGGCCTTTCATTTGCTACTAGTTTGGTGACGATGCTGCTCAATCCGTTAATCGGTATGTTGATTCAAGTATATGGAACCATTCCGATGCTAGTGATGGTTTCAATGTTCGCGATTGTCATGATCCTTTTTTTCGTTCATTTTAGTCTAAAATCAAAACCGCAAGAAAGCGAATAAAATGTTGTGGACAGTTCACCCTTTGTCGCGCCAGGAAATGAGTAAATGACTTTGTATATATGCGTTACATTAACGCTTATATACAAAGTCATTTTTGCGCATAAACAAGATATTGAGAATCATTGTATCGCAGCAGTTGATTTTGATACCCGTAAGTTTACCCAAGCTCGATATACATAACCCAATGCGACCATTACAATTATTATAGAAACAGAAAAGAGGAAGCCGAATGGAAATTAATGTCGGTGCTGTCATCAGTGCCTTTCGGAAGCAAAAGGGCGTGACACAAGAGGCGTTGGCTGATTTTGTCGGGGTCTCCAAAGCCTCGGTATCAAAGTGGGAGACTGGCCAAAGTTACCCTGACATTACGCTGCTGCCAATTCTTGCTGCTTATTTTGATGTTAGCATCGATCAATTGATGGCATATGATGCTCAATTGCAGCCAAGTGAAATCAGGCGTATTTATACGTCACTGAAGCAGGCATTTGAAACTCAGCCGCCTGCTCGGGTGTTGACGTCCATTCGTAATTTAATTCGTCGTTATTATTCGTGTTATCCGTTCCTTTTGCAAATGGGGCTGCTGCTGTTGAATAACTATGACTTGTTACCTGGTGAATCACAAACAGCCAAAATGAAAACTTATGTGACTGAAGCACAGCAATTATTCGTCCGTGTGCACCAAAACAGTGGCGATCTGCGGTTGACTGCTAAAGCCGTTGAGTTGGAAGGTTATAGCCTGCTATTACTCAAACGGCCTGATGAGGTATTGGCGTTGTTGGGCGAATATGTCCCTGAACAATTACCGGCAGATAGTTTAATTGCCGGAGCGTTTCAACAAAAAGGCGATTTGAAACGGGCCATTGCGACGAGTCAGAGTGGGTTGATGCAGGACTTGAGTATCATGATGAGTCAGCTGACGAATTATATGACGTTGCTTGGTGACGATCCCCAGAGGTTGAAGAAAACGTATCAGCGCGGCCAAGCCATTGCCGCGGCGTTTGATTTGGTGCACCTGAATACGGCGGTTTGGGCGAACTTTCAGCTGGCTGCGTTAACGAGCTTTGCCCAGCAAGTGCAAGCAGACAATGCCGAAGCAGTATTACGCCGCTTTGTGCGGGCTCTGATGACAGGCGAGTTAACCTGGACACTGCATGGCGATGCGTATTTTGATGCTATTGACCCCTGGCTGAATCAGTTGGACTTAGGCCCGCAAATGCCGCGAGCTACGAGTCATGCTAAGCAACAAGTGATTACTTTTATCTTGGAAAGTCCAACACTGGCAGCTTTACGACAGCGGCCTGGGATTCGACCTTTGCTACGGGAATTAGAACAACTTAAGACACAAAAATAACGCGTTTATCGAAGCCATTTTCGGTGGACACATCATGGAGGATTTAGAATGCAAACAAATTGGGCGTTTTTTGGTACGTATTGGCCGTTTTTAGTCCCGTTAATCATTTTGGAGTTTGGCTTAATGATTACGGCCGTGGTTCATGTGTTGAGACATCCGCATTATCGGATCGGCAACCGTACACTATGGCTGGTGATTGTGATCTTCATTCAGATCATTGGGCCCATTGCTTATTTTGTCTTTGGACGGGAGGATCAGTCGTGACCATTTTGACATTGCAGCATGTTAGCAAGCGTTTCGGAAGCAAACAGGTGCTTAAGGATCTTAATCTAACCTTACCGACTGGGTCTATTTACGGCTTTGTCGGTGAAAATGGTGCAGGCAAAACGACCACGATGAAGCTCATTTTAGGCTTGGTGCGCGCGGATCAGGGGAAGATTGAAGTCGCAGGCAAACCAGTTCGTTTTGGTGACACGACAACCAATAGCGTCACTGGTTATTTACCGGATGTGCCCGCATTTTATCCTTATATGACGGCGCCGGAGTATTTACGCTTATGCGGTGAACTGACCGGGTTGCGCGGGGCGGTGTTAACTAAGCGTGTGTCTTCGATGTTGGATCGGGTAAGTTTGGCGGGTGTTAAGCAGCGGGTTGGCGGTTTTTCACGGGGGATGCGGCAGCGGCTGGGTATTGCGCAGGCGCTGCTCAATACACCACAGTTGCTGATTTGTGATGAGCCGACTAGCGCCCTTGATCCGCAAGGGCGCACGGAATTTCTAGCGCTACTGGCAAGTTTGCGCGGACAGACAACGATCTTATTTTCCACGCATATTTTAAGCGATGTGGAACGTATTTGTGATCACGTCGGCATTTTGCATCAAGGGCGGCTACAAGTGAGTGCCTCGCTGGCCGACTTAAAAAAACAATACGCCAAACCTCAATTGCAGTTAACGTTTGAAACGCCATCGCGAGCACAACAAGCAGCGGCTTTGTTAGCATCGCAGCAACATGACGGTTACGTAAAACAGGTGAGGACAAGTGGATCTGAGGTAACAGTTGCTTACTCGGAAAGTTACGCTGCAACGGCTGATCGGGTTTTGACGGCGTTGTTGACCGCGCAACTAGTACCCAGCAGCTTTAGACGGCGGGAAGCGAATCTTGAGCAGGTTTTCATGGAGGTGATCAAATGACTGCCGCGATGGTTTTTACCAAGAAGGAACTGATCGAAAGTTGGCGCACGCACCGCTTTTTGATTTTGACGGTTGTCTTTCTGATTTTCGGCATTCTAAGCCCGTTGATGGCAAAATTGTTGCCGGAGTTATTAAAAAGTGGACTAGGTGGCGTGAAGGTGACCGTACCGACGCCGACTTCCTTAGATTCCTGGACCCAGTATTATAAGAACCTCACGCAGATGGGCATTTATGTCTTTGCACTGATGCTGGGCGGCTGTGTCAGTCAGGAGATTCAACAAGGGACGCTTATCAATCTGGTGACAAAAGGATTGCCCCGCTGGTCGGTGATTGTTGCCAAATCCGTGGTTGGCCTATTGCAGTGGCTTTGGTGTATCGGCCTTGCATTTGCGGTGACCTGGGCTTATACCGCTTATTATTTCCCCGATACACACAGCCCCCATGTGTTATTAGCAGTACTGCCACTGGTAATCTTCGGGTTTTTCTTTTTGAGTCTCATTGTGTTCGGTTCGACGCTGGCAACTAATCAGTACGGTGGCCTGTTGTTCACGGTGATCATCGTGGCGTTGCTGTACGTGGCCCAGATGATTAAAAAAGGACACAATCTGAATCCGATCAGTTTGATCAGCGACAACATGAAAATTCTGGTAGATGCAGCTGATTTTGCTAAACTCTGGCCTGCAATGGTGGTGGCCTTGGTGATCGGCGGTGGCTTATTTTTCGCCGCAATCAAGGTCTTGAATCTAAAGCGACTTTAAAAAAGGACAAGCTGCTTAGTGAAGAAGTGTTTTCTCGGTAAGCAGCTATTTTTATGGCTAAGGAATGAATGGCTAACATGCGCGGAGGTTATAACTCGCTGCTAAAATGGTGTTATTTTAAAAACAAATCGCAAACAATCAAATGATGTAAAACCACTATATAGTGTATGCTTATTTTAACAAACCACAAAATTTGGTAGATATTCCGTTACTTTTGCTTCTGAATCTTGTATACTAAATACATTGTTACAAGTTTTGCAAGTAAGGGTACAGGAGGACTAGCCATGATCGAATTTTATACACAAATCAAGAAACGGGATGGGCGGATCGTTGATTTTGATGCGACCAAGATCAGCACCGCGATAACCAAAGCGGCAGAAAGTGTGGCGAAACTGTCACCGCGCGATGTGTTAACCATTGACCACTTGACGGATACGGTTACGGCTAAGATTCGCGATCGGTATCATGATGATGTTGAGATTGCCGAAATTCAAACGGTTGTCGAGCAGACACTCATTGCCGCCGAAAAGTACGACTGGGCAGAAGCCTACACGCAATATCGGCTGAAGCGTGATTTAGCGCGCAAACAGAAGCAAGACGTTAATTACAATGTTGCGCGACTGGTCAATCGCGATAAGAGCGTCGTCAACGAGAATGCTAACAAGGATAGTCGGGTGTTCTCGACCCAACGTGATTTGACAGCCGGTGCGGTGGCTAAAGCGATTGGCTTGAAAATGTTGCCGCCAGCCGTTGCCAATGCGCATTTGCGTGGCGACATTCATTGGCATGATCTTGACTATACCCCGTTCATGGCGGAAACCAACTGTTGCCTGATTGATTTTGACTATATGTTGAATCACGGCTTCTCCATTGGGAACGCCGAGGTTGAGCCGGCCCACTCGATTCAGGTGGCGGTGACCCAGATGACACAAATCATTGCCAACGTGGCCTCCAGTCAATATGGTGGCTGTTCCAGTGACCGGACAGATCAGGTGCTAGCGCCGTTTGCCGAGAAAAATTACCAGAAGCATTTGCGTGAATTCGGCGATGTGATTGATGATCCCACCACCCTCAAAGCGTTGGCAGTGAAGCAGACTAAGAAGGATATTTATGATGCCTTGCAAACGCTGGAATATCAGGTTAACACCCTTTATTCAACGCAAGGACAGACCCCGTTTGTGACCGTGGGCTTTGGTCTTGGCACTAGCTGGATTGAACGTGAAATTCAAAAGGATATTTTGAAAATCCGAATTCTGGGTCTGGGCAAGGAACGCCGGACAGCGATTTTCCCGAAACTTGTCTTCACGTTAAAACGCGGCTTGAACCTTAATTCGGAAGACCCGAACTACGACATCAAACAGTTGGCGATTGAGTGCGCCACCAAGCGGATGTATCCTGATGTGGTTTCCTATGACACAATCAAGCGGCTGACTGGCTCTTTCAAAGCGCCGATGGGTTGTCGCAGTTTCCTGCAAGGCTGGACTGATCCGAAAACAGGTAAGGAAGTCAATGCCGGGCGCATGAATCTCGGCGTTATTACGGTTAACCTACCGCGGATTGCTATGGAGTCCAAAGGCGATAAAGATAAGTTTTGGAAGATTTTTGAAGAACGGATGCGCATCTGCAAGGAAGGTTTGCTTTACAAGATTGAACGAACCAAACAAGCCACGCCGGAAAGTGCCCCGATTCTTTACAAGTATGGTGCATTTGGCCACCGCTTAGCCGATACCGATAGCATTGACGATCTTTTCAAAAATGGTCGCGCCACCGTATCACTTGGCTACATCGGTCTGTATGAGGTCGGAACGGTTTTCTATGGCTCCGCATGGGAGAAGAATCCTGATGCCAAGGCCTTTTCCGTTTCGATTGTGAAGGCGCTGGATGATCATTGCAAGGCCTGGGAGAAACAATACGGCTATCACTTCTCGGTTTACGGCACTCCAAGCGAATCACTGACTGACACCTTCTGCCGCGAAGACACTAAGAAGTTCGGCATCGTCAAGGACATCACCGACAAGGAATACTACACCAACAGTTTCCACTATGACGTCCGCAAGTCACCCACACCATTTGAAAAGCTCGACTTTGAAAAGGACTATCCGCAATACAGTGCCGGTGGCTTCATCCACTATTGCGAATACCCGAACCTGAAGCAAAATCCTAAGGCACTGGAAGCGGTGTGGGACTATGCATACGATAAAATCGGTTATCTTGGCACCAACACCCCGATTGATCAATGCTTCAAATGCGGTTTTAAAGGCGAGTTCACAGCGACAGCCAAGGGATATGAATGCCCGGAATGCGGCAACCACGACCCGGCTACCTGCGATGTCGTCAAGCGGCTCTGCGGTTACCTTGGAAATCCCAACAAGCGGCCAATGGTCCACGGACGGCAGGAAGAAATCATCCACCGCAAGAAACATATTACGTTCAGCCTGAATCAGGTGGCCAATCGCCGCGATAAGTAGGGTTGATCAAAGTGGCATGGAAAAAGATAATAGGAGCGATCGTCTGGAGATCAGACGGTCGTTTTTGTTTTCTAGAGACTGAATATAAATAGTAATCGGAGACTTTTCATTCCGCCCATTCGCGTGTAGAATCCAAGGCAAGTTCTTGCTGACGGTTAGGCTAGCGTGATTGGAGGTGTGCCATGATAGCTGGTGTATTTACTGTTAAACAATGGCAAACAGCGGAGCAATGGAATAACGGGTGGCTGATTGTTGCGATTATTGTCATTTTATTCATTATCTTCTGCCTCCTACTCGTTTCTTTTTATGTACCCAATCCCTGGAAGCGGCGGATTATCGTACCTGCTATCCTTATTTGCATGAGTTTGACGGTTTACAGCTGGTTGCGAAAGGGACAATGCGGCTAATTACCAATTTAATCAATGGGCCGCAAAAATCACACCGCAGATCCGCACTAAGAAAGCGGCTCTATTTACTTATGTCTCCGTCCCGGAAAGTGAAGTTAAAGGGTATCGGGCATTAAATGATTACCCGGCGCTTACAAGCTTACCCATGTATACGCGTCACCGAGTTATAGCATCAGTGGTCTATCTTGGGCGTGATGACAATGCGCGCTACTTTAAGTTAGACGGCTTAGTTTATCGTTATTCCGGACCAATACAGATCGGCGAACAGGCGGCTTTAAGCGGTTATCGTTTTCGGTTAAAGGATCGCGGCTATACTCAAATGGGATTCATAAATCCATCCAAGAATTTTACAGCCGCTCTAGTGATCCCGCGAAATCGGATTGAGCAGCATTACCATCCGTCTAAGGAGGTCGTCGTGACACTCGAGAAGATGGATGGTGAATGGACGACGGAAAAGGTCTACCGAAAGTGAAAAGTTTGCGCAGTCATTTTGCAGGCTGGCGTTTTGGCCAGATGGGCTTTGTTAGGATAAGCAAGCCTGCGCCGGCGATGATGATCAAGATTAATTGAAGGTCTATGCCGTTAAACCAGACGAGGACGAGTCCTGTTAGTAAATTGAGCAATCCTAGTGCAGAGAAACCGACACCCATGAAACGGCGACTTCTAACAGACCAGTCGGCAAAAATATCCACCGATTTTGGCGTTATCGCATAGCTGAAACTAAATTGGACAGCAACGAATACCCACCATATGAGCTCTGCAAGCCATCGCGGGAAAAAGCCAAACATAGTCGTTGCCGCCATACCAGCCATCATGGCATCAGCAGTTGTCAAAACAGCCATAACGAGCTGATGTCGGCTCACTTTACTATCCTTAATAAGTTTTTCGTTTAACTCAGAATCGTCGAGGATCAGGGTATCAAGCGACACCGAAAAGATCCGGGCAATTTGAGTCACTGTTTCTAAGTCCGGTAAGTTGCGTTCATTTTCCCAGTTAGATACCGTGTGCCGCGAAACGTGTAATTGTTGTGCCAAGTCAGCTTGCGTCATGCTGTGTGCGATGCGAATCTGCTGAAGCTGTTTTGAAAAGTTCAAGATAACCACCTCGCTTGGTTTGATTGTGGCAGAGGAGGTCAGAAACAGCAAGGCAAGGAGAAGATCCGCAGCGCGCGTTATTCGAGACAGGACTATTACCCGGGGAATTTTGCATTCGGTGGCTGGTGAAAACCGATGACCAAAGCAAAAAATTAAAATAAATGGCGATTTGTTAGCAGTTTCTGTTCTTGCACTAATCACCATAATGTTTGACAAGTAAATCATCATGCTTGTGATCACCGCACATTTCATGCTATACTCCATTCGGTGCCAAACCACGGTGAGTTCGTAACGATCGGCGCGTATGCGTTCAGAAGGTCGAAGCGGCTCGCCATTTTTTTATGAGCGCGAGCCGGCGCGGTTAGAAGTCGGAGTGTAAGGACCTCAGGCGTGATGGCCGGGCTTTGGCAATTGCGCCTGAGGTCCTTACACGCAGACTTCTGCGCCGGGGAGCGCGTTATAGAACGCAAAGGCAAACAAAGCTCCCAAATAGAACGCATTCCAGTCTCCACCCACAATGTCACAACACCAAAAAACCGCAGCCATCTCAAAAACGGCTGCGGTTAAACATATCACTAAGTTTCACCCACCGACGCTGATAAAGTAAACTTCAAGCGGCCGGCTCTGTATCAAGCTTCTTTGATTTTGAACGCATTGTCAACGCTTCCCAGTCAACCAATGGCAATTGCGCCACCGCACCCAGAATCAAGATCATTGACCAGGTGAGAATCAGACTCATGGTCACATCACCGGTGAAATGCGCGAGAATCCGGACCCGCGTATAAGCCATCAAAGCACCGTAAGCGAAAGTGAGCCAGAAGACTAACCGTTGACGCTTCGGCTGGTCACGATCAACGAACCAAGTCAACGTGAGGATGGTCGCCGCGGTTTGGGTATGGCCGGACGGAAAACTCATGTGACCGTTAGCACCATTTGGCTGGAACCAGCTGGTGAAGTGAGCCGGGTTACCATTTAATTCGTAAGGGCGGAAACGACCCCAGAAGGTTTTCATGGCGTTCACAATTTGGTCGGACATGATGCAAACCAAAGTGGCAACTACCGCCACTTTTAATAAGTAATGAAGCTGTTCGTCGCTTTTACGTGAAAGCCAGTATTGACTGCCAGCAAACACAGCAACGTAGAGCACTAGGAACAAGATGACGCTTAGCCCACCCGGAAGAGCCAGCTTGCTGCCATCAGAATTGGCCATTCCCATTGGCTTGCCGGCGTTGATGTCGTTGATTGAAGTGATCACCATCGTCATCGCGTATTTCAGATAACCAGCCCACAGTTCCCAGCCGGCATAGATGACACTACCGATCACCATCAAGCCGCGAATGTACCATGCGAGTTGCGATGATCGCAGCGCATAGTGACAAACAACATTACAACTCAACATAATAATCAGTGGCGCAGTCCAGAGGCCAACGTCTTGAAAAAGGGTGGCAAACGGATCGTTCATGTTACCGATCGTTTGAGAAATCTGCCAATCAAAGCCAGCAGCTGCAGCCAACAATAAAAGTAAGATACCAGCAACAATCAGAAAAATATGTTTGCGGATCGGAGCGTTTAATTTTTGCGTTTGGTCCATATCTTTTCCCTCCCATGTACTTTGAAAATAGCACATAGTTTACAGAAAATGGCCGGATTTACGGTACCTGTACGTAACATTTAAGCTGCCGATACGAAATTTACAGAGGGTTGCTAAAGTAAGGCTCGTCAACGGTTAGCTGGCGGTGATCAAAGTCGATGGTTGCCTGCAAACCATATGGCAAAAGGGTGCGGGGATAAGCGTGGCCGAAGTTTAAGTTGTAGAGAATGGGCGTTTGATAAGGTTGCGTGACATCCAAGAGCACCTGCTGATAATCCGCAAAATAGGTTTCGTTTTGAGGCTTACCCACTAAGATGGCCTTCACTTGTTGCAAGACACCGTGATCAGCCAGATGCCCTAGGTACTCACGATAGGTGGCAGGTGAAATTTTATCTTCTGAAGTCTCGATGAAGAGAATCTTGTCAGTCCAATCTTGCGGGAAGAGGTGATACTTTTTGGCAACTTGCGGCTCATCGTCGTAACGCACCGGGTAGAGCAAGTCGTGAAGGCTATCCAAACAGCCGCCTAGCAATGTTCCGGTAACCTGACCATGCCCACGCAGCGCTAAATAGCCATGCTGCTCCGGATGCGCTTTCCGCGGCACCCCTAATTGATCCGCGGAAAAGTCGATCCGCTCTTCGTACCAAGTTGGACTGGAAGTGATGGCAGTCGTTGCCGGATTCTCGAAATAGTGCCGGAAGCTGGCAGCAGTATATGGCAATAAGTGCGTATCCAGCTCAGCCAAGTCGTTCAAGAAGTTCGGTCCGTAAAAAGTGGTCATGCCTAGCTGATAAAACATGAGATGGTCAATGGTGGTGTCGGAAAAGCCGGTAAAAATTTTAGGCTGGGTTTGAACAGACTTGATAAATGTCGGATCGTCAAGTAGGTAAGGAACAATGCGGTAAGTATCATCGCCACCGATGGCACAAATGATGCCCTTAATGTCGGGATCGGTCATCGCTGTTTTTAAATCTGCGGCTCTGGCTTCCGGGTGTGCGTTTAAATAATCGCGTCCGCGTAAAGCATTTGGCATAAACCGAGGTGTCAGCCCCATATCCTCCAAACGCTTAATGCCAAGTTTTCGTTGATGGGCAGCAAACGCCTCGCCAAGTGTGCCGGCACTGAGACTGACAATAGCGACTTGATCATGCGGTTTTAAAGTCTGTGGTTTTTTCAAGGGTATCCCTACTTTCTAGTGTGAAAAATTGATTTTCGTGGATAGCTTTCTTTTTAGTGTATCGTTTAAACTAACCTTTGTCTTGTATCATTTTTTGAAAGCTTGCCGTGCTTCTGACCGATGCCGATATTCAAACTGTGAACCAGTTGCTTGTTTTCCAAGCCGGTAAGCTGGTACGATCGAATAGAGGATTGAATGAACTGATTTTAAAAAAGTAAATTGACCATTTTTGCCAGGATTTAATGGAGGATTGAGCCATGTACACCATTCAAACTGCTGCAACCATTGCCGGCCGCGGTACTGTAATTACGATTGCTCCGCCGATTGAGCGCATTCGAGCCGGTGATCCCGTTCGGCTGAATGGCGCAACAGTCGGCAAGGTGTGTGCGCTTGAAAAGGCCCGCCATCCGCATCATAGTAACAATCAGCCGTGCCTGAGCCTACTGATTACGGAACCGGTGGAGGTCGGCGATACCATTGAGTTCCCTAAGTCACAATGTTGGCATTAGGCATCATATTTCTTTTATGTGGGTAACGGATCTTCGTGCCATAACCGCCCTGACCACACACCTACATAGAAAAAGCGTTGCAATTGTCAGATGAAAGCTGACAGTCGCAACGCTTTTCGTTTACTTGTTCTAGTGATTGGCTGTGGTCATAATGCCGGCTTCCGTCATGCCTTCTGCGTAAAGTTTCAGTTTACCGTTGATAATGTCCATAACGAGATCGCCATATTCTACGCCATCTGCTTCGGCTTCCTGTGGTAAGAGCGAAAGTGGTGTCATGCCAGGCAGGTTGTTGGCTTCGATCACCCAGACGCCCTTATCGTTGGCAAAGAAGTCAATCCGCCCATAGTTTTGCAATCCCAAAACGTCCATGGTTTGTAACGAGACATCCTTCATTGCTTGATGAACTGATTCATCCAGATTCTTAGGCGGCGTGATGAAGTCGGTGTAGCCCGCTTGGAATTTGTGCTTGAAGTCGTACCAACCGGAATGCACTTTAATCTCAATGGCAGAAAACGCCCGGCCATTGACAACGCCTAAAGAAAATTCGCGGCCAGGGGTGAATTCTTCGACAATCGCGCTGTTATCGAACCGGAAAACATCTGCAATGCCATTTTCCAGTTCCTCTTGATTGTGCGCAATGTGCGTGCCAACACTAGAGCCGCCTGATGTAGGCTTAACGACAACCGGAAAGTCAAACGGTACCGTATGTTTACCATTTTGATTGCGTTTGAATTCTTTGAACGCCGCAGTCTGGATGCCGTGGTATAACATAACTTCTTTGCTGAAGACCTTGTTCATGGTAATGCCGGAAGCCAGCGGACCGGAACCGGTATATTTGACGTTGTTCAGATCCAACGTTGCCTGAACCTTACCATTTTCGCCATCACCACCATGCAGTGCCAAGAACACAATATCTGCAGCCTTGCAGATCGCCAAAACGTTAGGACCAAACAGTTGCGTGCTGCCGTCTGTCCGTAACTTGTTGATGTCGGCGTCAGTCAGAATGGCATCTGAAATTTTCAGATCCTTACTGGTGTTGGCATCGTCAAACACTTGGTCAACCGTTTTTCCCTCAAGGTCGTAGCCAAGAAACAGGTCAATGAAGGTGGCCTGTTGCCCTTTTTGTCGCAAGGCGTTCGTGATCCGGTAGCCGCTGGAAATCGACACATTGCGTTCCGTGCTCCGGCCGCCTGCTAAAACGACAATTTTCATGTGATAGTACCTCCGCGTATTATCCGAGTTTGATAGAAACTAAAGTGTAGCACAATCAAGGCGCAACCGCTATCAGGACGCGTTGAATTGTAGCAAAAATTAACATCCGTGGCTAATACGGTTAGGCGCTGATATTTACCAAATTTGAGCGAGTCGGACCAGCTGCCATCCAAAGTTTCAAATTAACATCATAGCAACATTTCATTAGCAACTTATAAACAATGGCTTGGCATATTTAGTGATAACCAATGAGAAATGGAGGTGAACGACTATCGCCACTGGATTGAATATGATGATCGGGATTGTAGGGGGGATTGTTGTCGCAATAGTCGCTAATCGCATTAACAGGCCAGCGACGAAAACCCGCGGCATCGTCACGAACACGCTTGGCATCACTTTTGGCGCTTTAGGTGCTCAGGCTGCTGATCAGTTGCTGTATGAAGGTCCGCAGTTGTTTGGTAGCCAAATTGTACCGGCAATTGTTGGGGGTATTGTGCTTGCGTTTGTTGTGATTTATGCAGGCAAGAAATGGTTTCGTCTAGGTTCCACCAATTAAGGGAGACATTCAGAATGAAGCAAAGAAGACGCGTGGTCACGATGCTGTTGACGGGACTTTTTACCATAATAGCCGCCGTGATCTTCGAAGCTGGCATGTGGGTTTCAATGTATTGGTGTATGAAGTTGTTCTAAATACTTAATAATCCCGGCAGATCGTTGGGTAGTTGTCGCCGTTTGAGATAGAAAGAGGTTTTTGTTGTGAAAAAAAGAGCGAATAGTCTTCAGTCTAAACACATTGTTGGTGGGCTAGTTGCGTTAGGTAGTCTGCTTGTAGCAATCCTATTTCCTGCTTTCAAGAGATAAACTGCAACCCTGAACCAAACAAATAACCAAACTAAAACAGGTATTGGCGATGCATTGCGCAACCGTCAATACCTGTTTATTTGTATGCTTTACGGTTAAGTGATACCCAGCATGATTGTGATAATCAATCATGCGTTTGATCAGTGAATCTGGTACTGATCAATGCTCCCAAACCGATCAAAACCAGTAAGCTGCCAACGCCCATTCCGAAAATGCCGGTTACCTGATTCGCCATTTCCTGTTGAGCTGACAACAACGCATATTGCGTCAAGACAATGGCCATGGCGCCATCTGCCAGATTAAATGTTTTTAGGAAAAATAACGCGCCATGGTGAAGCCGCCGGACTCGTAAGAAGCCGATGATTGCCATGGTAAGCTTGTAAAAGCCAATGGTTGCAACTGTAATGGCGGTTATTTTACCAAACCGTGCCTGATAGCCATCGTGATACATGATGAATGCACAGATCGTAAAGGCCAGTCCTAAAACAACATAAGCGAGGCCAGCGGTTTGAACAAATACCTTGGTTTCAGGTAGCTCATCATATTGACGAGATCGCGAATAGTGGTGTAGAAAACTTGAGCGAGCAAGCGATAAGATGAGGTAATAGCCGCCAAACAATAATAGCCATAAAGAACCGGTGACCAGACCCAATCCCAACTTGACGAGTGCAAGAATAAAATTAATACCCGCAGCCAAAGTTCCCATGAGTGCGGTTCGATCCGCCGGGGTACTGGCATGACGATGAAACAACCGGCGTAATCGCTGCATGGTAACCCTCCAATTAACTAATGTTTTTGGTCTTCAGCGACAACCACTTCTGGCGTTTTAGAAGATTTAACACTTTTTAGAATGATGATCAGCATCAAGACGACGATGATCGACATACTAATAAAAGTAGCATTCACGCCACCAACCGATGCCACCACAGTTTGCTGTGCTGCACCGCGATTGGCGATAAACGACATTAACGCTACGCTAACCGATGTCCCGACTGCTCCAGCAACGGTTCGTAAGGTGGTCAAAACGGCAGATGCCGAGGCAATAGCTTTGCCGGTTAGCTGGGTGACACTCCAGGTGACCAGTGGCATCATTAAGCAGGATAAGCCGATACTTCGCATGGCCCATACAACGGTCAGATAGATGATTGAAGTTGAAGTCGTCAAAAAGCTGGTGCCGAGACTGCTAATTAGGACTAGCAGAACGCCGATAATTGCAAGCGGGCGGATGCCGTAACGATCGTATAATCGGCCGGTGATCGGGCTCATAATTGCCATGGCAAGCGAACCGGGCATCATGATCAGGCCAGACATGGTGGCGGAGAGGTGATGGACGGTTTGTGCGTAGATGGGAAAAACTGTGGAAACCGCCATGAGAACGGCATACATTAACGCGCTTAGAATCACTGCAGTCCGGAAGACCGGATCTTTAAAGACGTGTAAATCAAGTAATGGTTGATCAACATGCAAGGCACGGTAGATAAATGCCATCCCGGCCACAACTGCTATCGCTAGCGGCGCGGCAATTGCCAAACTCAGAAACGGTGCGGTACCAAGATTACCGAAGCCAACGGTAATACCGGTAAAGGCGATACTGATGAGCAAGAAAGACTGCCAGTCAAATTGCAGCTTTTCGGTCGGCAAGACATCTTTGATAACGATTAAAGCAAAAATAATATCCGCTACGGCAACGATGACGCCGACCCAGAATATGACCCGCCAGCTCATGTAATCGATTAAGAGGCCGGTAATCGTCGGCGCAATAATCGGGGCGGCACTGGCAGCCAAGCCGTAAATGCCCATAATGCCACCTTGTTTCGAAACGGGGAAAATAGTTAAAATGACGACTTGCGTTAACGACAGCAGGATACCGGTTCCGAGTGATTGAATAATTCGGCCTGCCAATAAAATGGCAAAAGTTGGTGCAAGTGCAGCCAGCAGTGAACCGCCAGCAAACAAGAGCATGCTGGCGATGAACAAGGCCTTGGTCGGAATTCTTTTGATCAGAAATGCCGTTGCAGGAATCATAATCCCCATGGCCAAGGAAAAGCCGCTGGTGAGCCACTGGCCGGCGTTAGCAGTTACGCCGAAAGTCTTGATGATATCGGGTAATGCGGTTGTCAGCGCAGTTTGCAGTAAAGACGAAATCAGGGTACCTGTCAATAATACAGCAAAAATCAAATTTCGGTTCTTGGGTGCAGATTGTTTCATTCTTTTTAGCCTCTAATCTGAATATTAGTGTGACGATCAAAAAGGAATCTGGAGGGCGCATTATTAGTTCAGCAGTAAAAAAGCGGCCTTGCTTGTCTCGGCAATGGCATCAAATTGTTGATCAATCAGAGGATCAATTCTTGCCGAACGGCGGGCCTGCCACCAGCGGTAAGCAAAATAGGCACTTCCCCAGGCAAGAAAACCGGGAATAGCTAACATAACCGATAGCAAAATCAATGCGGCCTCCCAGGCAAAAACCGAGCCAGCCATGAATACTGTGCCAACGATGCCGATCAACAGGCTCAGTGAGGTTGCACTTGATTGTTTCGATTTTTCCAAGCGCACAACATGAGCCATTTGTTGTTCAAATTGCTTCTGTAGCCGATTAAGTTCGCTTTTGTGGGTAATGGAGCGATCGCGCTTGAATGCTAAAGTGACACCGTGCAGTCCTTCTTTTGACTCCTGTAATTGCCAGCCGAAGTTTGCATAACCGTCTACATAGGTGGCTTGCATACTGGGAGAAACCGTCTGGGTCAAATATTCATAGGCGATAAAACTGTTTTTTTGCATAAAGAGAAACCCTCCATATCTTGTTATAGGCGTTTGCCAAGCCGATTTCGGGTGGCTAACGACTGCTCATGGTTTAAGCATACGGAGGGCGTGTTTTTGAATTATTCATGAAATGTTGCTGAATTGTTAATTTTCACTTTGCGGAAGAGATACGGTGAAGGTAGTACCTTGGTGAGGGTTACTTTGGACACTGATTTTTGCATTAAGCAAGCGAATAACCTGCGCCACAATGGCGAGCCCAAGGCCATTTCCTGCACTTGCATGTGATGTATCGCCTTGGTAAAACTTGTCGAAAATATGTGCCTGCGTATTTTCGTCAATTCCCTGACCATCGTCGTGAATATGGACACGTAGCGTGGTATCGTCAGCTTTTGCGAGAATCGACAGGTGACCACGTGGCGGTGCGAATTTAATTGCATTGCCGATGAGATTGTGCCAAACGATCTCGAGGAGTTGGGGATTACTGATAATTGGCAGTGAGTCGGGTAAATCAATTGTTAGATGTAACTGTTTAGCATCAATCGCATTGGCATCATCCAGTAAGCAGCGCGTCAGTTGCGCACTGAGATCGAATTTTTGGTAATCAGGTGCCGTGACTTGGGTTTGTAGTTTGTTAAGCTTTAGAATATTCGTGACAAGCGTTGCTAAATGGGCGACCGAGTCACTAATGGTGGTCAAATAAAGTTGCTGTGTTTTCCGGTCAAGCCCTGACTGTTGTAATGCTTGGGCATAACCTTGAATATTTGCCAACGGTCGTTTGAACTCATGTGACACATTGGCAACAAAGTCACTACGCAGGGTTTCGGTGGAGCCCAGTTCGGCGACCATAATATTGAAGTTAGCAAACATCGCGTCTAGGTAGTCGTAATTCTGGGGTGCATGAACCGGTTGTAAATAAACATCAAAGTTACCATTTGCTACTTGTTCAGCGGCATCGCTCAAAGCTTTAAGTGGCTTGTCAAAAGCGCGGTATTTCTGCCAGGCGGTGAATGCGGAGAAGCCGGCAGCGACCAACGCCCAGTAAAGCAGATACCAGCCTAATAACGGGGTCAACACTAGATGCCAATTATTACCATAAAGTATTCCCGGTAAGGCTGCTAGAATGCTCAAGGTAAAGAAGGAGCCAAAGAATTGAAACCATGAAAAGTGTTGCTTTACTTGTGGTTGAACGGCTTGCTCATTTACTGATTTCATAAGGTTAACACCGCCTTGTAACCTAATCCATGAATGGTCTTGATCGTAAAGCCATCTGCTGCTTTGAATTTCTCGCGTAGTTTTGTAATGTATACATCTACCGCGCGCATGCTGGTATCACTGGCAAGGTCCCAGAACTCGTTGATAAGTTCGGCTCGGGAAAAAGCGTGATCAGGATATGAAAGCAATTTATAAAGGATCTGGAATTCCCGAACTGTGACATCAACCGTTTGATGATTGACTTGTGCAGTAATCGCCTCGTTGTTGAGAGTGAGATTGCCAACGATCAACAAGTTGTCGGCCGTAATTTTTGCGCGGCGTAACAAAGCTTTGATTCGTAATAGCAATTCATTGAAGTTAATCGGCTTAACCATATAATCATCAATGCCGCTATTAAAACCCTTTTCTTTGGACGCAATATCATCTCGCGCCGTTATGAAGAGGATGGGGATGCTTGGATCGGTTCGGCGCAGTTCTTGTGCAAATTGATAACCGTCTACCTGAGGCATCATGATGTCTGATAAGACGAGATCGAATTGTTCGGATTGCAGTAAATCATAGGCTGCCGGTGGATTTTCGGCACCTTGAACAGTGTAACCATTCTGCCGTAAGATGGTTGCAATCAGGTCGTTAAAGTTGCGGTCATCTTCAACCACTAGGATTTTGACCAAAGTAAGTCTCTCCTTTTTGGTACGTGTAAGTCGGGTTTTACGCTGCGGGTCGATGGGTCGTTGTTTGCTGAACAGTATACTGATCCCAGACATATTTGTCATGGCTTAGCGATTAGGTGGATAGGCTGGCATCACTGATAGCAACGAGATTCGCGATAATATTTTTTCTGAGTGGGCGATTTTTTAGTGGAAAGGATTTTTCTATGCAATATACATGGCTAAACATGCCTGAGCACAATTACTTGATTGTGGTCGATCAAGGTAAGCTTGCTTTTGTCGGATCGCCGGATGCCAAACTAAGCGAAGCAACGCGTTATATCAAAGGGCCACTGGTATTTGATCGCGAGGAGATGTTGCCTTTTCGCAATGCAATTTATGATTATTTAAGCGGTGACAGTCGAGAGATCGCGGTGCCGTTAGTCTTTCATGGCACAAAACTGCAAGTGGCGGTATGGCGTTATTTGATGACAATTCCATATGGTGAAACCCGAACTTACAAACAAGTTGCCGTAGCAGTTGATCGGCCACGTGCTTTTCAGGCAATCGGCAATGCGGTCGGGCGGAATCCATTAATGATGGCGATTCCCTGTCACCGCGTATTACGCACAGATGGCGGACTAGGCGGGTTTCGCGGTGGCTTAACGTTGAAACGCAAATTGTTAGCTTTGGAACAAGGGCAGCATCCAACCTTTTAATCAGCAGTAAGTTTTTCAAAAGGTAGCGGTTAAACGTTCTATTTTACGAGCATAATCTTGTATACTGATGAATGGACAAATCGAAATCAAGGAGATATTGAGAATATGAAGATTATTGCATATGGTGCACGCGTGGATGAGATCCAATATTTCAAACAGTGGGCTAAGGAAACCGGCAACACGCTGGAATATCATACGGAATTTCTTGATGAGCATACCGTTGAATGGGCAAAGGGATTTGACGGCATTAACTCACTACAAACGACGCCATACGCAGCTGGTGTGTTTGAAAAAATGCACGAATATGGCATCAAGTTTCTCACCATCCGCAATGTCGGAACCGACAATATCGATATGACGGCGATGAAAAAATACGGCATTCGCTTAAGTAATGTTCCGGCGTATTCACCGGCTGCCATTGCTGAATTTGCGCTAACCGATACGTTATATCTACTTCGCAACATGGGAAAGGTTCAAGCACAGCTACATGCAGGCGACTACGAAAAAGCCAGCACCTTCATCGGCAAAGAACTTGGTCAGCAAACAGTCGGCGTGATGGGGACCGGACACATTGGCCGCGTTGCCATCAAGCTCTTCAAAGGTTTTGGTGCCAAAGTGATTGCTTACGATCCATATCCGATGAAAGGCGATCATCCGGACTTTGAATATGTCAGCTTGGAAGAACTATTCAAACAAAGTGACATCATTGATCTTCACGTTCCGGGCATTAAACAAAATACCCACATTATCAACGAGGCCGCGTTTGATCTTATGAAGCCAGGCGCGATCGTAATTAACACCGCGCGGCCGAACCTGATTGATACCCAGGCGATGCTCAGCAACCTGAAGTCCGGTAAACTGGCCGGCGTCGGAATCGATACGTACGAATACGAAACCGAAGATCTGTTGAACCTCGCCAAACACGGTAGCTTCAAGGATCCGTTATGGGATGAACTGCTCGCGATGCCAAATGTTGTTCTCAGCCCGCATATTGCGTACTACACAGAAACCGCCGTGCACAACATGGTTTACTTCTCACTGCAGAATTTAGTCGACTTTTTGACAAAGGGAGAGACGAATACTGAAGTGACAGCACCGGCGAAATAATTTAATCTGCAAAAATAAGTAGCAGGCGCTCTGTTTTTCGGGGCGCTTTTTTTATGTGCAAAAATTCATTCTATGACTAACTTGTCCTAAATTTACGTAGGATCTTAGCGTGGCGCTAAGAGGGGAAAATCAATTTACAAAGAAACCGTTTACAACATCTGGATAATCTGCTAATATAAAGTCGTTCGAATGAATAGTCGTTCGAATGAATATTTAATCTGACGCGCGTCTACAGTTGGAATGTAACCCTTTATTCGAAATGCAAAGTGAGGTAATTTTTTATGGCTAAGAAGACAATCATGCTTGTTTGTGCTGCTGGTATGTCAACCAGTATGTTAGTTAAAAAGATGGAGGATGCGGCTGCCAAAGAAGGTGTTGACGCAAAAATTTTCGCAACGTCAACAGCTGATGCCCACGACAAATTAGATTCCGAAAATCCGGATGTGTTAATGCTCGGTCCACAAGTGCGGTATTTAGAGGGCGAGTTCAAGAAGGACCTGAGTATTCCGGTCGAAGTTATTAACATGCAGGATTACGGGTTGATGAAGGGTGATAAAGTCCTTAAAGCGGCGCTCGATTTAATCGACAAAAAGTAGGAGGCTCTCATGGACGAAAAACAACAGTTGATGGTGATGCAACTGATCATGGCTGGCGGTAATGTAAAGGGATCGGCATTTGAGGCAATTAAAGCCGCAAAAGTTGGTGACTTTAAGACAGCGGACACCAAACTAAAAGAAGCAGACAAATTCTTGGCCGATGCGCACAATGCACAAACCGGGATGTTGACAGATGAGGCACAAGGCCATCATCAACCCGTTTCGTTACTAATGGTACACGGGCAAGACCATGTGATGAATGCCATCACTTTTCGCGATTTGGCAGGCGAAGTCGTTGATCTTTACCGGAAGATTTCACAGGAGTCGAATTAATTAAGGGAGTGTGAAAGTCGTGCCAAAACCGAGCGAGTCGAAGTATGACAAAGGCCGCCAAGAGCTGAGTCTAACCAGTATGTTTTTTAATCGCTATCTATTGATTCGATATACGACCGCGGCTTTCTTTTTTGCTAATTTATACTGGTTCTTTTTGAGCTTTAGTGCTGTAGGACTTGCAAAGTGGTGGCCTTTCACTTTGATCCTCACGACCGCAGCGGTTGCAGTTGAACAAGTTAGTAAATACTGGCGCCGGGATAATAAGCTACCGGTAACTAAAGTCGGATATGCAGGACAACTTCTGAGTAACTTTTTGGCACTGGTTGTCATTGTGACCGGTCATGGGGCAAGCATTTTCCCGTTTTTCGGGCAAAAAGGAATTTCGCTGATCACCACAGTTTTATTAATTGGTCTGGGTATTTGTTTTTATATTTTGGCTCGGGTTCATTTAATCGAAACAAATCGTGATCGCTATTTAAAGCGAATACGTCAATTTGCCCAAAGTCTTCAATAAGTTGAAACGAGGAGATTAAATTATGGATTCGAGTAATAACAAACTATTTAAGTTTATGAACGCTCACCTGATGGGGCCAATGGGGAAGCTGGCCTCGTTTAGAATTGTGCGTGGCGTGATGGCAGCAGGGATGGCATCCATTCCGTTTACGATTGTCGGTTCTATGTTCTTGATTATTAATGTGTTACCACAGAGTTTTCCAATATTGACAGGGCTGTGGAAGAACTCATTTGACAAGATTTCAAACCTCTACATGTTAGCAAACGGCGCAACGATGGGAATCTTGTCCCTTTACTTTTGTTTAGTATTTGGCTATGAGTATACGCGGATTCAAGCACAGGAAGAGAAGATTGATGTGAATCCGCTTAATGGCGCTCTGCTTTCGATGATGGCATTCTTCATGTGCGTTCCGGAATTGGTCTTCAAGGGTGGGACGGCAACTTTAATCACCGAGATAACTAAGGACAGCAAGATTGTTGACGGATATGCCATTGCCGGTGGCGTCACACGTCTAGGAACTACTGGTATCTTTACAGCCATCATTATGTCCATTATTGCGGTAAAACTATACGCATGGTTTGTTAAAAAGAATATTGTTGTCAAGATGCCAGACACCGTACCAGCAGGAGTTTCTCGATCATTTACGGCATTGATTCCAACTGCAGCAATTGCACTAACTGTCATTGTAATCAACGGTATCTTGATGATCTTCAATACCGACATTTACAAAATTGTGGCGATCCCATTTGGCTTTGTGACTAATCTGACGAGCACGTGGCTAGGATTACTTGTTGTGTACTTTATCATGCATGCTTTATGGATTGTCGGCATTCACGGGGCAACGATTGTGACCTCCTTCTTAACGCCGATTGTACTTTCCAACATGCAACTGAATCAAAAGGGCGCCAATATTCCATTTGCTGGTGAATTCAATAACTGTTTTGTCACAATTGGTGGTTCCGGTGCCACATTAGGCATGGTTATCTTCATTGCATTCTTTGCAAAATCTGCTCAGCTTGGTGCTCTGGGTAAAGCTTCTATCGTACCTGCTTTCTTTAATATTAATGAACCGATTTTATTCGGGATGCCGATTGTTTACAACCCATACACTGCCATCCCATTCTTCTTAGCACCAATGGCTTCGATGACCATTGCATATTTTGCCATTGACTTACACATGGTGAAACCGATGATTGCACAGCCCGCGTGGCCAACACCACTTGGTTTGTCTGGTTTTATTGGCACGGCGGGAGACTGGCGGGCAATCGTTCTAGCCTTTGTTTGCGCATTCGTTGCCTTCTTGATCTGGTTCCCATTTATTAAGTTTTACGATGGCAAGCTGTATCAAGATGAGCAAACCAAAGGCGCACAAGAAGCGGCTGCCTAAGGTTTTGTTAACGGTGATTTAGATGATTTAAAAGGAGGAAAAAAGTTGTCAGCATTTCCTAAAGATTTTTTATGGGGCGGCGCTGTTGCTGCTCATCAATTTGAGGGCGGATGGTCAGCTGATGGAAAAGGAATCAGTATTGCCGATGTTATGACCGCTGGAGATAATCAAACCAAACGTCGAATTACAGATGGCGTTCAACCGGGTGAAAACTATCCGAACCACGATGCCATTGATTTTTATCACCACTATAAAGATGATGTCGAGCTTTTCTCGGAACTGGGGCTTAAGTGTTTCCGGACGAGTATTGCCTGGAGCCGGATTTTTCCTAAAGGCGATGAAGAACAACCAAATGAGAAAGGCTTGCAGTTTTATGATGACTTATTTGATGATTTGCTTGCCCATCATATTGAGCCTGTGATTACGTTGTCGCATTTTGAAATGCCTTATCATTTGGTTCAGGCTTATGGTGGCTGGCGCAATCGTAAACTTATCGGCTTTTTTGTTAAATTCGCTAAGGTTGTCTTTGATCGCTATAAAGATAAAGTTAAATATTGGATGACCTTTAATGAAATCAATAATCAAGTTGGGATGCTTAATGAATGGTCGTTATTTACAAATTCAGGATTGATCATTCAGCCAGACGAAAACAAAGAGCAAGCTATGTTTCAAGCGGCTCATTATGAGGCAGTAGCCAGCGCACTAGCTGTCCAAATCGGGCACATGATTAACCCCGACTTTAAGATTGGCTGCATGGTTGCAATGGGGCCGGTTTATCCCGCGACTCCTAATCCCAACGATGTTTTTAAAGCTGAACGAATGATGCAGACAAATTATTATCTTGCGGATGTTCAGGTGAAAGGACACTATCCGGCCTTTTTAGAACACTATTTTGCCCGACGCCAATTTAATTTGGATATTACATTGGAGGATCGCGATGTCCTACTGGCTGGTAAGGTTGATTACATTGGTTTTTCGTATTATGCATCTCATGTTGTTAAAGCTGCTGATGATGAACCAACTGATTTCATAACATTGGGATCCAATCAGGAGATTAAAAATACGACATTACACCGCTCAGATTGGGGCTGGGAAATTGATCCGGTTGGCCTTCGTTATGCGCTTAACTGGTTCAGTGATCGCTATGATGTACCGTTATTCATCGTGGAAAATGGCCTGGGCGCGTTTGATAAAGTTGAAGAAAACGGCAGTATCCATGATGACTATCGCATTGACTATTTACGCCAGCATATTGAACAGATGAAGTTGGCTGTTGAAGTTGATGGGGTCAAGCTTATGGGGTATACACCTTGGGGGATTATTGACCTTGTATCAGCCGGAACCGGCCAGATGGAGAAACGATATGGCGTCATTTACGTTGATAAAGACGATCAGGGAAAAGGAACACTTGCCAGAAGTAAGAAGGATTCTTTTGACTGGTTCCATAAGGTCATCCAAAGCAATGGTGAGGATCTCACCTGAACTTGTCTAGATAAACAGTGATACTGATCCACGTTTAAGCTAAAAAGAAGCCCAAGAGAATTTTTTACTCTTGCGGCTTTTTTATTGCTACTTTGAGGTGATTGTCTTTTAATATGACATGCTACTAAATGGATTGACTAGTTCATCTATTGAAATGGGGTTATAATTCAGGCTAAGACTTTACGAACGAGTGTGAGTGACGAATATAGAGGACTGGAAAAGTTGTCACAACGGGAAAGCAGTTACAGCACAAAGGAACTTGTGAATCAGCTGCTGAAAGATATTCAACAAGGCATGATCCAAGGCGCAGATGGACAACTTCCAACTGAGCCGGAGTTGATGAAACAGTATCAGGTTACGCGGTATACGTTACGGCAAGCATTGAAGAATCTTGCCAACCTGGGTTATATCTATCAAGCTCATGGCAGTGGTACTTTTGCGCGCCCGCATCATGTGGAAGGCGCAATTTCACTTCAAAACAATGTTGGACTGACGGCAGAAATGGCAAGGCAAGGCAAAATTGTTAAGACAACCGGCATTAGTCAACAAATTGTGCCATTATCAAAGGCAGCTTTTGTACCTGAGAGCCAGAAGTTGGCGCAAGATACTGAACTCATTTCAGTTATTCGCCAGCGAACATTGGACGATGAACCTTTTTTAGTGGAACATTCTTATTACTTGAAATCAATGGTAGGCGAAATTCCAGATAGCGCACTAAAAGGTTCGTTATTTGCTTTTATTGATCAAAAACCTGGACTAAAAGTAGGTTTCATTGATTCTGTCATTGAATGTGAAATGATAACCGGCACACCGGCGCAGTTTTTTAACCTAGCAGATGGCAGCCCGAGTTTAGTGGTTCGTGATGATTCGTATCTTAGTTCTGGAAAATTATTTGCGTTTTCAAAAATATTTTATGATTTCCGAAAAACTAAATTCTTTATGCTTAAGAAGATGCACTAGTTTTTTATCTAACCCTGAAAATTAAAAACGAGACGCGCTCAAATTGACGAGGCGTCTCGTTTTGATGTTTACTTTAAAAAATCGAATTACCCAGCAGCGCCATGACATAAATGAATAATGCCGCAGCGTTGACCAGCATGGATACTACGATGATCGTGAAGCGGACCGTGTATGGCCGCGTTCCGGTTGACGCATCAAAAAAGCGGGAGTGTCGTTGACCACGATAAGCGAAAGTGAAACCGATTAAAAGAACAACGATGACACTCTCCACAATCGAAAGCAGTAAGAAGATCGGTGGGTTTGGGTTGGCGGTCACGAGAAAATAACCACCAAATGCAATCAAATCAAGGAGCAAAGAAATCAGAACCATCAGCATACCTCCGTTGTCAATGGTGAGTGGCGTCGGTAAGTATCATTATTCGGGAAAGAAGAGCGTCAAGCAAGTAAAAGCGCCGGGAATAGCCTGAACAAAGTAAATTTTCTTACTCATCGTTGCACCGCCGTATAAGCCGACAATGGCCACAAAGCCGGTTAGTAAACGAAGCGTGATCAGTTGATTCGGGCCATTTAACAGCAAAAGACTTAGTGGCATGATAACAGCCAGCGCACCATTGTAAATGCCCTGATTCTTCAACAGCATTTGTGCATGCGGTTGTTTAACAAAGTCAAGCGGTAATGCCAGATTTTGCGCCTGACTCGTTGGTTTGCCGAACATTTCTAAAGCCATGATGGTGAGATGCAGCAGACTGAGCAAGCCAACAAGCAGGAAACTGATACGTGACATCGGGAAAATCCTTTCTTGGGATCTATTAGCTCAGAGCGACATTAAATAAACGGTCGAAATTGTGCTAGTGCAAAGCCGACAACCGTGACGAGCACGAACGCTGCAATGGCACTCCAGATGATGATTTTACTCAGATGCTGCTGCTTTTTGTCGGCAAACGCCATTTCGAGCAAACCGATCAAGCCAATGGCAATCAGAATCTTGATGACCGTTAACATGGGATTGCGGTTGAAAGAAAACCGCATTAAGACCACGCCGCTGATGATGGAGACGAGGTAACAAACTCGCGCAATCATCGTCCACATGACAAATTGACGAGTACGACTAAAAAGCGCAATGCCGGCAGCAACTGCCAAGACGGCCCATGAAATCAGATGTAACCACAGCCACATAAAAATACCCCCTTTTTCTGAAATCAAAAGTACTAGTCCCACTATACCGCTTTCCGAAAAGACGTGCGATAGCCAGTGAAAATTAGCAAAACACGAACATTAAACACGACTGTTTGAAAAATAAACGTATTTTCTATTGCAAGTTGCGACATTCTTCGGTAAACTTTTCATATTCAAGTTAGGGGAGCGTGTCATGGAAAACTTTTTTCATTTAAAGCAGAATAAGACCACGCCGATGACAGAAGTCATGGCGGGGCTTACAACTTTTTTTGCAATGTCATATATTTTATTCGTTAACCCGCAAGTTTTGTCACAAACCGGCATGCCGGCTCAGGCGGTGTTCTTAGCAACGATCATTGCCAGTGCGGTCGGTACTTTGGTTATGGGGTTGTTTGCTAACGTGCCGTATGCTTTGGCACCGGGCATGGGCCTCAATGCTTTCTTCACTTACACAGTTGTCTTCGCGCTTGGTTTTAGCTGGCAAGAAGCGTTGGCACTGGTGTTCATCTGTGGTGTCATTAACATTTTGATTACGGTCACCAAGATTCGGAAATTGATTATCGTTGCGATTCCGGAAGCCATTCAACACGCGATTGGCGGCGGGATCGGTGTTTTCGTTGCTTATATCGGGATCAAGAACGCTGGCTTTTTACAGTTCACATCCGAAGCATCTAGCATTAATACCATCAACGGCCAGCCGCTTAAGGAAGGTGCATTGACCCTCAAGCACGGGATTGAATCCGTGGTTTCAAACGGCGGCATTGTTCCGGCGCTGGTTAACTTCACCCAAGCCGGTGCCGTGTTAGCCTTGATTGGTTTGGTCATCATGGTGATCTTGAACGTTAAAAAGGTGCCTGGTGCTATTTTGATCGGGATCCTATTAACCACGATTATCGGGATTCCGATGGGCGTGACAGATTTACATCTCAGTGCCGCCAACTCGTTTGGAAGCACATTTGCCTCACTACAGACAACTTTTGGCGCTGCTTTTTCTGCTAAAGGGATGGGGTCATTGTTCGCCAATCCGGATAAAATCGTGCTTTCAATTATGACGATTTTTGCCTTTAGTTTCTCGGATATTTTTGACACGTTGGGTACCTTTATCGGAACCGGCCGGCGCACGGGTATTTTCTCGGACGCTGACGAACAGGCGCTGGAACAAGGATCAGGTTTCTCATCCAAAATGGATCGGGCGTTGTTTGCTGATTCCATCGCGACTGGGGTTGGTTCTATCTTCGGTACCAGTAACGTCACCACTTATGTTGAAAGTGCCGCTGGGATCGGTGCTGGTGGCCGAACCGGTTTGACTTCCGTTGTCGTTGCCGGCATGTTCCTGCTCAGTTCTGTCTTTGCGCCATTCATCGCTATTGTGCCGACCCAAGCACTGGCACCAGCTTTGATCTTAGTCGGTATCATGATGATGAGTACCTTTAAGGAAATTGAATGGGATGACTTGTCACAAGCGATCCCGGCCTTCATGGCATCAATTGTGATGGGCTTTGTTTACAACATCTCATATGGGATCGCCGCGGGCTTCATCTTCTACTGCCTGATCAAGCTGATCACTGGCAAGGTGAAGGAAATCCATCCGGTGTTGGCCATTGTGACAATTGGCTTCATCTTGAACTTTGTCATCTTGGCATCACTTTAATTCGAAGCTTAGATAGACTTTTAAAAGAAGCTGAAACAGCCACCGTTACTTACTAAGTGAATAAGTAGGGCGGGCTGCTTCAGCTTCTTTTTTAGTTGGGTGACTTGTAGTATCCTCATGCTGAGGTGATAGACAATGGCATTAAAAACAATTTTTCATTTGGACACAACCCAACGCTGGGCGCATTTGGCTTCAAATCTCAACAATTATCTAGGCGCTGAACCCGACGCTGACATCGAAGTACTGGTGAATGGCGATGGGATCACCGTTTATTTCGATCCGCAAGTGACTGAATTCATCGCCGCCCATCCACAGGTTAAATTCTTCGCCTGCCACAACTCATTACAGCAGCGCCACTTAGATGAAAAGCAGTTGCCAGCAACGGTCAAAGTGGTTCCAGTCGGGGTCGTTAAGATTGCTCAGGCTGAAGCAGATGGGTATGGGTATATCAAACCGTAAAAAAACAGACCCGTTCGATTGAACAGGTCTGGTCAATGAAATGGCAGCAGCAGCACCAACAACAGCAGTTTCACGTTATTTTGCCTTTTCTGCTGTCTGCGGTTCTGTATTAAACGGAACCAATTGCCGCTCGATTGCTTCACGCTGGTCTTCCAAGAATGGTGGCAGTTCCAAATGCACGCCGGCTTCTTCGTAAGTCTCGTCAAGCAGGAAGCCAGGACCATCCGTGGCGATTTCAAAAAGGATGTCGGGAATTGGCCGGAAGTACTCTGAAGCAAAGTAGAAGCGATCCACAAAGCCAGAAGAATTCAAACCAGCATTCCCGATTTTCTCAATCCAGTATTGCAGGCTATCACGGTCGTCAGTGCGGAAGGCAAGGTGGTGGACGCCACCAAAGCCTTGATAAGCTGCGGGTATCAACCGCTGATAATCGATGATGACTTGCGCACCGTGGCCGCCGTTGTTCAGTTCAAGCAAGGTGTATTGACCGTCCTTGGCGATTTGTTTAAAGCCGAGCAGATCGGTCATGACGCTGATTAACTCATCATAGTGATCAGTCGTGATGTACTCAGGACCAAGACCGCCGATTGCAAATTGTGGGTCAACCGTCGAATGTCGCCAAGGGGTTCCCGCTGGCACGCCTTCATTGTGTTCGTCACTGATCAGCTGATATTGCTGGCCATCAAAATCATGAAAACGGAGAATCTTGGCGCCAAATAGTTCGTCAATCGCATCATGGCGCACGCGGTGATCATCAAATCGTTTGATCCAATACGTTAATGCAGCATCAGAAGGAACCCGAAAACTAGTGCGGGCGATTTCGTTGTTGCCGTGTTGTGCTTTTTGAATGCCGGGAAAATCAAAGAAAGTAATATCCGTTCCCGCAGTTCCCATGTCATCGGTGAAATAAAGGTGATAGGTACGAACATCGTCTTGATTGACGGTTTTTTTAATCAGGTGCAAGCCTAAAATACCACTCATGAACCGAAAAATCCGTGGTGAGCTTGATGTAATTGCGGTTAGATGATGAAGACCGGTGAGTTGATTAGCCATTTCGTATCCCTCTTTTGCTTACATTTAGTAAGTAAAAGATAACATGGCTCACCTTGAAAAACAAGCTTTGCGTTTTGGTTAAAATCATTAAGGTCTTATCAAAATGCCCGTTTTCGGCCAAGTTGCTGGGCGATCGCGTGATATGCTCATTTCAATCATACAAGTGGATGGCAAAAAGGAGCGCATGACGATGTTCAATTTTCAGGATAATCCGGATGAGTATAAACGGTTAATGCAACTTGAAGTTTTGATTGCGGTTGTGGCCATCGCGGCGAGCATCGTGATGTTCAATTTTGGGGTCATGACCGGCGCTTTGTTTGCGGCAATTGCCGGGGCCTTTTTCCTTATGGATGCAATTGTTGAGGGCCTTCGTTTGCTAGGAGCATCGCGCGGTTTTAGCCGGTTCATTGGCACGGCAATCGCGATTCCTGCTTTGGCTGGTTATCTGATCATGATGTTCAATCGATTCCCGGTGCAAGTGGCTTAATCAAAGTTACTTGGCTACCACGCTGTCAGTTAGCGGGTCCGGTAACACCGAAACCATGACGTATTTTAATCGCATTTAAAAATAGGCTCCTGAGATAACACGGTTAAGCTGTGTTTTCTCAGGGCCTATTTTGTTTGGGTATGAGTAGGGGTCACCTATAAGTCGGCCGGTCTAAAAATGGAAGTCTTCCTTATCCGCAACATCTTCGGCGGTCAATTCATAGCGAACCAGTGGAACTTTGCTGCCGTCTGGTAAGGTCCGGTCATGATGATAATCGCCGACTTTGGTAAAGAAGTTGGTGGTCAATAACTTGGCGCCGCGTTCATTGGTCGCAGGCAAGATGACATAAACCCGCTTCAACCCAAGCTCAAAAAAGGCAAAGCCCAGCATCCGTTTGATCACTTCACTCATAATGCCTTCGCCTTGATGGCTGGCAAGGGTCTCAAAGCGTACTTGCGCCACGGTTTTCTTTTGGCTGAAATTCCAGATACAGAAACTGCCGAGGAATTCGTGGCTGGCGCGATCCATGATGCCATAAAGTAAGGCGTTGTTGCTCATTACCAGCCGCATCGAACGGTTAATGTAGCGGGCAGTGTCTGTAATTTTTTGATCAAATTCGCGTCCGGATTCGGCAGCAACTTGGCGATCGGCGCGCAACTGGAAAATGTCTTTGATCTTAAAGGTTGTCAGCCAATCCATGGTGTAATGGACGGACATAATCGGATGGTATTTTTCAAAGCTTTGCATGATAGGAGCCTCCGTAAACATGATGTTAAGTATGCGTCAGCCCAATTTAAAGCAGGCGTGTGAGTTGCAACTTCCAGTATCGTGACGCATCTAGGTCATGGTACTCATCGTTTCCTGCTTAGGCGTTTGGGACTGAGAACACTTGCTGGAGTTAGCTTAACATAAAAACCGCCAATACACTGATTTGAAAACCATTCGCAATTTGGTACGGACCAAAAGGCTAAAGTCAAGTCCCGATCTTAATTAAAAAACACTTGAGCAGACGTATGTTATCAAGATGTGGTAGCGAAAACTTGGAGATTTTCAAATAATAGCGGGCTTTCTTGGCCTGTATGGACGCGGTTTGTTTACCGTCTTAAAAAGGATTTTTTTATTTTTTTAGCAGGCAAATAAAAACTGAAAATGACAACATATAGTTTTAGCTTATATAATCAATAACATCGCAAAGGGGGTGAGTAATTTGAAACAGCTTTTTTTTGGCTCATGTCGGGGTTAATGCTGTTACAACCGGTTGGGTTAAACGTGGGGCAACAAGTTGAATCGGCGCTGGCGAGTCAACCGACAACATCTGGTCAGCCGTCAGTTGCAACCAGCTCGTCATCGGTAGCTAGTCACGAAAGTTTACAAACACCGAGCGCGGCATCGGCTGCAAGTGAATCAGCGGCAACGCAGGCATCGGTGCCAGCAGTGGTCGGCGAGAAACCGCAACAAACCAGTACCACAACGCCGGCAGAATCAACCACGCTGAAACGATCCAAACGGGCCGCTTCATCGAATTCAAGCAGCCAACCGCAACCGTGCTTGGTCCAAACCGCCAAAGCATTGGCCGAAGCGGTACGGCGAGGTGAAACCTATATCCGCTTGACTGCTGACATTAACATCGGTCGCGCGGCGATTCCGGTCAAGCATTCACTCGTGATTGATGGTGATCACAAATACACTTATATGTACAACGGTGGCGAAAACTGGCATGTCGGTTTGTACTTTGCCGCCAGTAATATCAGTATCACGTTCAAGAATCTGAAAATCGGTGATCCGCGCGTCAAGAACTCTGCCAACAATTATTACGGCATTGCACCAGCGGAGAACCTCATTAAGAACAGCAAGATTATTGTTGAAAATGTTGATTACTATTCTGATCGCGGGGCCCAGCCGTTCCACATTCGTAACGCAAGCAACCAAATCGTCTTCAGAGGGAAAAATTCATTTCATACCACTAAAATTGCTGGATCGGTTTTAGTTCAGGAATTTGCTGAAGCGACTAACTTTCTTTTTGAAGAAGATTCGGATACCACGATTAATATGGAAAACACAGAGCTGATCGGTACTTTCTGGCCATCAACCGGCCCGCTGAACCTAACCCTGAAAAATCGGGCGCGACTCAAAGTGGTTAGCGCCAATGCACTGGTTTATTCAGATGGCGGGGCGTTGCACAAGAATCGCATAACAGTTGGGGAAGGCGCGGTCTTAGACGTTAAGCTCACAGACAAAAAAGATGGCGTGCTAATGTACCATGACCACGATTTAACCATTGATGTCCAAAAAAATGGCCGTTTTCTAGCCGAAACAGTTGGAGCAAACAACTTTAACAAGAATTCCAGCCTGAATTTAGGGCCGGGTGCCAAAGCCGAATTGAAAAACACTCACGGCGATTTCTATAAAAATGGCAGTGGGACGATTCGACTCGACAACGCTGACGAATTGCTGATGACCTCGGGAAGTCATGGGAAAACCAGTCCAACCGGGTTGTCGGCGTCGAAACCGACGTTAACATTTGCATCTTTTACCAGTGAGACAAAAGGATATGGCATTTATGCCGATGATCAATGGGTCACGGATCAAGCTGATACATCATCGTGGGCATTTACGCCAACCCGGATCAAACGCAGCCCGACCGCTTTGACGAGAGGGCAGGAACACCAGATTCAGGCGGCCTCACGCTTTAAGGTGGTTCGTAATGCAACTAAAGGCACCACCGAAAGCCCTAAGAATCCGCCAGTCGTCACACCAGCTAAAAAACCCGGTCAGCTGTTTTTGAAACAAGTACCGGATTTTGATTTTGGACCCCGTCTGATCAAGCCGGAGACCCAGATCCTAAGGCCCAAAGTTGATGGTGAATTCATTATTGAAGACACTCGAACGGCGGCAGCTAAGTCAGTCAAAGTCTATGTCAAAGTTATAAAGCCGTTTAAAAATGGCAATCTCGATGTGACCAGTTGTCTAAGCTACATCAACCGCTCAGGCACGGAACAACAACTCTCCGATCAAGCTGTTTTGGCAGAGGAGGTAGACATGACGTCACCGCAGTCGTTAAGCAGTCAGTGGAATCAGGCCACTGACGAGCAGGCTCGTGGGCTCAAGTTAGTGTTGCCAGTCGAGAAGCAAAAGTTGGGAACTTTTACAGGTGAGTTTGAATGGTCAGTTCAAGATGTGCCGACCAATTAAGAGGGTGGTTCCAAGTGATGAAAAAGTGGCTACTGCTGGTAGTTTTGCTAATCGGTTTTACTTGTCCACCATCGCAAGCGCTAGCAGTCGAGACACAAACATCCGGTGAAATTAGCTTCTTTGAAGTTGAACAGCCGGTTAATCAACCGTCACCAGAACAGATCAAGCCAAAGCAACAGGTGAACGTACCACCACCGACCAAAGAAGACCAGCTACCGGCATTGGGAATGATGACCCCACTGCTTGTGAGTTTAATCGGGCTACTACTGGTGTTGCTGATGCTACTGATTTTGTTGACAAAACAATCTAACACAAACAAGAAAGAGGAAGAATAAACATGAAAAAGTTTTACGTGATGGCATCGATGCTTGGATTAGGTATGTTGGGTTTGGCTGGAGTAACACCGACACTGGTTTCTGCTAGTGATGTGACTTCAAATGGCCAGGTTAAGTTTAAGTTGGATCAAAGCCAAACTGACCCGAAAAACCCATTAGATCCCGCTGATAAGAACCCAGGCAAGCCGACCGATCCTACTCAGCCTGGTGGCAAAGTTCCGGGTGGCACCGGGGGCCCGTTGTCGATCGACTTTGCTTCAAGTCTCATTTTTGGAGAAGCTGAAATCAGTCATGAAGATGCAACGTATTACGCAAAACCGCAAACTTTCACACAAGACGATGGCACAACCGTTGACCGCCCGAACTTTATCCAGGTGACCGACAAGCGCGGCACATTTGAAGGTTGGACATTAAAAGTGAAGCAGGAAAATCAATTCGCGGTTAAAGACGATCCGACCAAGGAATTGACCGGCGCCCAACTGAGCTTCACAAATGGTAACTTGGTTTCAAGCACCGATGCACAATATGCACCGAAGTTCCAGAAGTCATTTGATCTCATTCCGGGCCAGGCACAAATTGCTCCGGTTGAAGCGGCTGCTGATCAAGGGATGGGCACCTGGATCTACCGGTTCGGCGATGATAAGGAGATGGCCAAGTCAATTGCGTTGTCAGTGCCAGGCAAGACCCCGAAAATGGCTAAAGCCTACACGACTGCTTTAACCTGGTCATTGGAATCAACACCAGCGAATACCACAAGTACCCCAAGCACTACAAGCACGCCAAGTACAACGGGTACCACCAAACCTTAAAAAGCTGGAACGACACTGATGATTTTTGGCTAGCATCAACGGTTTGCTAACGGACTTGAAACATTCAAACTCATTGGAGAAGGATACGATGACGGCACTAGGCCGCATCGTTGGGGGAACTTAATCAAAAGGAGATACTTTGTGAAGAAAAAACTTTTCTGCTTCATAACGCTTATTGTGATGTTGATCATGCCTGCCACTCAAGTTTTTGCTTCGGAATTAAACTTTGCTGCTAAAGCCGAGTTACCGGACAATCAAGTGAATCCTGATGTTAGCTATTTTGACATCAAAATGAATCCTGGCGCTCAGCAAACGTTACATGTTCAGTTGCGTAATGAAACCGAAAAGCCAGTGACACTCGATGTCGAGCTTGCCAGTGCCACCACGAATCTCAATGGCGTGGTGGAATATACACCCAACACGATTAAGCCGGCAAAGAGTTTGCAATTCAACATGAAGGATTATGTTAAAGCGCCCAAGCAAACCGTTATTCCAGCTAAGGGCAGTACCGTTTTGGATTTAGCTGTTAAGATGCCGGATAAAAGTTTTAATGGCGTCATGGCTGGGGGAATCACCCTTAAAGAACATGGCTTGAGTGATCAAGGTAGCCAAACATCAGGGAAAAAGGTTGCGATCAAAAATCGCTTTTCCTATGTCATCGGGCTCCTGATGCGCCAAAACTTAGCCGCTGTTCCAGCTCACGTTAAATTGAATGCGGTTAAGCCAAGTCAGGTTAATGCACGCAATGTCATTTTAACTTCGATGGAAAATGATACGGCAACCTTCATTCAGCAAGTAGCCGTGGATGCAAAGATCTTTGCTAAAGGTTCTAACCAGGCACTTTACCAAGTTGCCAAAGAGGGTCTGCAGATTGCGCCAGATACGAACTTTGATTTTCCAATTGCGTTGGCGGGGAAAGCGTTAAAGCCGGGAACGTATGTGGCTAAACTCGAAGTCTATGGTAATCGGCAGCCAAACGGAAAGATCTTACGCACAACGGCAGAAGGTAAGCAACATTACCGGGATCACTGGACCATGACCAAACAATTTACTATTACCGAAAAAGCGGCTTCAACGTTAAATCAGCGGGATGTGACGATCAAGCCAAGCCATCCGCAGTGGACGTACATTCTAATTGGTGCCGTGATCGTCCTCATGGCACTGATCATCCTGCTACTGATTTTGCTACTGCGGCGTCAGGCTAAGAAACAAGCTTCTTAATCAAAATTGTCTGAGCAAGGTGTTTGCAAGTTTAGAAAACTGGCGGCATCATGGACACAAATAAAGGACTCTGAGAATTCGTGAACGATATTGATCCAGAAGAAACGATGATATCTGAAAATTCGCGCCTTTGGTTATCAGCGATGTTTGATGCTGATGGCAAAAGTGGGCGGATTTTTGCCGTGAGTTCCCAAAGCCGGGTGAGTTATCGTTGGCGGCGTTTGAACTTAGCCAATTTAGCGTATCGGCTTGCCGGAAAAACATTGTTGGCTCAATCGAGGATAGAACGTGCTAAAAAGTAAGGTGGATCTTGTGAAATTAGTTGAACTGATGGAAAAAAACGACCAAAAGAAGCTTCAGTTACTCAATTATCTTGATCAATATCCGAATCGTCAGGTAAGAAACAGCGAGTTACAGGATAAGCTACAAATTTCCTACTATATGTTTAAGCGATGGACAAAAGAAATCGTGGACGATATTGCTACTTTTCAACTGGATGATCGTTTTAGTCTTGAAGTAACGGATGCATCAACGATCTTGCATGAGCACCATAATACCAATACTTCGGTCTTTTTGGCGCACTATCTGAAACTGTCACCAAAAGTCAATATCCTGCTGACGCTGATGACCCAACAAGCCACGTTTAACTTAGCGGACTTTGCCGAGGCGAACTATGTGAGTTACACGTTTATGTATAAACGCTATATTGCGCTGCGGGAGACATTGAAAAAGTGGCAGATTACTTTGACGAGCCAAGGCGAGCTGACGGGCAATGAACTCGCGATCCGGCTGCTATTGGCCAAAATCATGGTGGTCACACATGTCACTGAAGATAAGTTTAATCATGAGGTTCGGCAGGCCTTAGCCGAATTGCTGGGCCTCATGAAAACAACCGATGCCAAGCCGTCAATGAGCCAACTGATTGAAACCAAGGCTTATGTGCTAATTAGTTTGCTCCGCTGTCAACAGGGCTATACAATTGCGAGTTCCCAAGAAGTGGCTGATTTGGTGGCCAATATTCGTCAAGGTACTTTGGCAACCAGAAACAAAGCGATTGCGATCTATCAGGCTCATTTTGACGCCAGCGATCAGGCGATTAACAGCGAATGTGACTATTTAGGGACATTTTTGGCGATTCTTGGCATTATTAATTCCGAGGAAATCGTTTTTCCTGAGACAATTAAGCAGCGCGGGCAAGCTTTTATCCACGGATTTGAAGCCAAGTTTAAAGTGACGTTATCTGCAGTTGCTAAGCTGAAGATTGCGTATGCCGTCAATAAATGTTTTGTAGATGTCTTAGTGTTACCGTTTCGCAGCGAGTTTTTCGATGATCATATCGACATTAGCTACTTCTTTAAAACTTACCCGGGATTTTTTGAGTATTGTCAGCATTTTGTTTTAAACCAGGCCTTGCACTTGGAAAGCTCACAGGCACAGTTTTTGTTTTACCACTGTTTGTTGGCACTCGCCGCTAATGTTCCGTTGAGCAAGGTATTAGCACCATTGTCGATTTGCGTTGACTTTACATCCGGTCACGACTATAACGCGATTATTACGCGGGATATTCAATCATTTTCAACTTTGAACATTCAGATGACCCAGCAAGTTGAACCGGAAACACAACTGATTATTACCGACTTGGTGAATGCTTATCATGATTACGATATTCCAAAAGTGATATGGCTTTCTCCGCCGCGGCCTGAGGATTGGGAAAATTTAATTAATGAATTACTGCGATTACGCGAGCAGGCACAAGAAGAATTCCAAAAACGCTAGAAATTTTTCGTTGTTTTTTTGCAACGAAGAATTAGTTGTGAAAATAGTGTAAATGGACTAGCCACACTGGATTAAGCCCCTTTGGATAACAACGGTTATTCAAAGGCGCTTCTTTTTATTTAACTCAAAACATTTTGATATTAATAAATGTAATGGTATACTCGCCCTATTCAAAAACGGAGGCGAGACACCATGGAAAAGGAAACAGGTTTTTGGCCGGCAATTAAAGACTTTTTCTTTCGTGCCGGTGATTTTAAAGGCGTTAGTTCACGCTCACAGTATTGGTGGGTATTTCTGGCACAGTTCTTACTAGGTATCGTCATTGGCTTTGTATCAGCACTTACAGGCTCTATCTTGACGACAACCACGCATTCTTTTGGCGAAAGCATCATCAAATCAGTGGTCACATTATTATTTATGGTGCCGATGTATCTAAGCTATCCACAACTGAGTTTAACGCTTCGGCGGTTTCGTGATGCTAAGGTCAACCCGTGGTGGTACCTTGTGCTGGTGTTAGTTGCATTGGTCGGGCCACTGTTGACCGTCAGCGGTATGGGCTTGTTGCCAATGATCATTTTGCCGCTTGTTGTGGCCCTCGTAGACCTCATCATTCTGCTGTTCCCTAGTCGTGAGCAGACTGTGAAGCCTTTTCCAGTTCACCCGCATATGGGCAGCACAATTGGCGTAACTTTTGGGGCGGCGGTCAAGGATCTGTTTCTTCGTGGTGGTGACTTCACCGGAAAATCGAGCCGCAGTCAGTACTGGTGGAGCGTCCTGTTTTCAGCATTGATTATTGTACCGGCGTTCTTTTTCCTCATCTTTTCGATCACTGCCGCCCTTCTTGGTAGCGCCGCATTAGGTAAGCTGCAACCGCAAAATATCATCAATACCTTTAATTCATTGGGTATTGGGGCCGTGATTTTGGTGGCAATTATCCTGGCAATCGTCTATGGCTGGTCAATGCTTGCTTTGCCTGTTTTAACGGTTATTTGGCGGCGTTTTAGGGATGCAGGCGTCAGTCCTTGGTGGTTTGTTGCTTTTACCATTGCCTCGAATATCGTTTCGGCAGTTCAAACAAGTGCCCCAAATGTCCCATTAAACCTGGTAACACTCATTCTTCTTATTGCGCAAATCGTCATCCTTGCTTTACCACCTAAAGTTCAAAATGACGAAGCATAAAGTAATCTGTACCACGCAAAAAGTGCAACCTTCCGCAGCGGAGGATTGCACTTTTTAATTTGCGCTTTTAATTGCAGGGTGAATCAATAAATACCCTTTTCGTCTTCATCAACCAGTGGATCATTAAAGTTTTTGTGGAAGTACGTGCTGTCGATAACTTTAAACTTGCCATTCGAAAAGCGCGCAATGATTTCGCCGTATTGAACGATGAGTGGTTCGGTATTGGGAATTTCGATTTTTAGGCGGCCAATAGGCGTTTTGGTAAGGTATTGAAAATTGTCGCCGAAGAAGCCTTTTAGGTCTTTTGTAGTGGTGCCCTGTGAATACGGTAAGAAATGGGTCATTTTTGCCGTTGAAAATGCCGCAAATTCGCCTTTTGGAAATCCTTCCAAAGATGAAGGTTGAGCCATGGTATTCTCCTCCTAAGCTAAGCGTGAGCCGGTGGGCGCGTTCATGTGTGGGGATCCGAAGCGCATGGATCGACTTGGGCATTACATCTCAAGTCTTTCCACACAGGTTTATGCGCCAATGAACACGTGATGTTTGAGCGCGTTATAATGCCCGGAGAGGTTGTTTGGACAACATCGCGAGTTTATGAATTTACTTATCATTATGTTAACACAATAATAGAACAATGGAATGATTGCGTCGCGGCCTGAAAACGCTTAAAATTGAGGCTGGACGTTGATCGGAGGTGAGCATATGGATCAAAGTCTGTTTCAAAATGGTAACTTTCAGCCGTTAGCAAGTCGCATGCGGCCGCAAACGCTTGATGAGTTTGTCGGCCAAACGCACTTGTTAGGAAAAAACAAGGTGTTGAGTAACCTCATCGAACATGATGAGATTAGTTCCATGATTTTCTGGGGTCCGCCTGGGGTTGGTAAAACCACATTGGCGCGAATTATTGCCCGGCGAACGCAGGCACAGTTTGTCACATTTTCTGCCGTCACCAGCGGGATTAAAGAAATCAAGCAGGTGATGAAAGAAGCTGAACAAAATCGTGAATTGGGTCAAAAGACGATTGTGTTTGTGGATGAGATTCACCGGTTTAATAAAGCTCAGCAGGATGCGTTTTTGCCGTATGTTGAGCGGGGCAGCATTATTTTAATCGGTGCCACTACCGAGAATCCATCGTTTGAGGTGAATGCCGCGCTACTTTCACGTACTCGGGTTTTTGTGCTACACGGCTTGACGAGTGCCGAGCTGGTTGATTTATTGCAGCGGGCGCTTAAGGATCCTCGTGGTTATGGGCTGCAGCAAGTCAAAATTAGCAAGAAGTTATTAGCACAGATTGCTGATTTTGCCAATGGCGATGCCCGCATTGCGTTGAATACGCTGGAAATGGCGGTCACCAATGCTGAGACGAAGCATGACGTGGTTTCAGTAACGCAAGCTGATGTTGCTCAGTTGTTGACTAAGAAAGCCTTATTGTATGACAAGAATGGCGAAGAGCACTATAATCTGATATCAGCATTACACAAATCAATGCGCAACTCGGATGTGGATGCAGCTATTTATTGGCTGGCGCGAATGTTAGAAGCTGGTGAAGATCCCTTATACATCGCGCGGCGGCTCGTTCGGTTTGCCAGTGAGGATGTCGGAATGGCGGATTCGCGGGCGTTAGAGATTGCGGTCACGGTTTATCAAGCGTGCCAGTTTATCGGCATGCCCGAGTGCACCGTCCATCTGACGCATGCGGTTACTTACCTCTCACTTGCACCAAAGTCGAATGCGCTTTACACGGCATATGGTGCTGCTAAAAAGGACGCAACTGAAACCTTGGCTGAACCGGTTCCGCTTCAAATACGTAATGGGGTAACGGATTTGATGCAGGATTTAGGTTATGGAAAAGATTACCAATATGCTCACAACACAAAAGATAAACTGACAACTATGCAAACCATGCCGGATAATCTCATCGGCAAAACGTACTATCATCCCACCGACCAAGGCAGTGAAGCTAAGGTTAAAGAGCGGCTTGAACAAATTAAAGCGTGGCATGCACAACACCCAGCCCCTGAATCGCCACAGCCTAAGAAAAAGTCGTGAGTGGGACGCTGCTAGTGGGCGTTAACACTATCGTCAGCTTGTAACAGTTCAATGTGCTGATGCAGAGTTGAATCATCATGCGTTATTCGGCGGCGAGGGTTTCTAAGCGCGCCGGCTCACGCTCATCATAACGCGTTCGCCGGCGCAGGGATCTGCGTGTAAGGACCTTGGTCGCAATGGCCAAAGAGCGGCCATCACGCCCAAGGCCGCTTACACTCCGATCCCTAAGCGCGCCGGCTCACGCTCACTTGTTTAAAATTAGGAGGAATAAAATAATGGCAAAGATTCTCGCAGTCAATGCAGGTAGTTCGACCCTGAAGTGGAAGCTTTTTGATATGCCGGCTGAAGTGCAGTTGGCTGAGGGGTTGGTTGATCGATTGGGCCAGCCGCAATCGAAGGTTAAAATTAAATATGGCGACGGTCAGAAGTACGAGAGCGATACCCCAATTGCCAACTATCAAGAAGCAGTTGCCAGCTTGATGGGTAATATTAAGGCGCTAGGGTTAGTGGAGCATTTGCACGAGATTATCGGGGTCGGCCATCGAGTGGTTGCTGGCGGCGAAATTTTTGCCGAATCGGTTGTTGTTGATGATGAGACGTTGCTGCAGATTCAGAACCTGCGCGACTATGCACCGTTGCATAATCCCGTTGAAGCGGACTATATTTCGGTTTTTCGGAAAATGATGCCTTGGGCGAATGAAGTGGCAGTTTTTGACACGGCTTTCCACCAAACAATGCAACCGGAGAACTTTTTATATAGCATTCCATACGAATATTATGAGCAATATGGTGCGCGGAAGTATGGTGCGCATGGAACAAGTGTCCGTTATGTGAGCGCTCGTGCTGCTGAAATGTTGGGCAAGCCGCTAGAAGATCTACGCATGATTGTCATGCACTTAGGGTCTGGCTCTAGCATCACCGCGGTTCAAGGCGGACAGTCAATTGATACGTCCATGGGCTTTACGCCATTAGCAGGTGTCACCATGGGCACGCGATCAGGTGACATTGATCCGTCATTGGTAGGCTATCTCATGAAGAAGTTGGCGATACCGGATGTTGGCCAAATGATTCATATTCTCAACAACGATTCCGGTCTGCTAGGTATCTCCGGACTCAGCAATGATATGCGTGACTTGGAAGCCGCCGAGGACACCAATACACGCGCTAAGCTGGCACTGGATATTTTTGTGAACCGCGTTGTGAAATACGTTGGCTCTTACGCTGCTTTAATGGATGGCGTCGACGTGCTGGTCTTCACCGCTGGCATTGGCGAAAACGGTGACGAGATCCGTGATAAGATTATGCGGTCGCTTGATTACCTCAGCGCCAAAATCGACAATGATCTGAATTACAAGTCACATGGCGTTGAAGCAGATCTAAGCACGGCAGATTCAACCGTGAAAACGCTGCTGGTACCGACAAATGAAGAACTTATGATTGTGCGTGATGTGATGGCACTGAGCTAAACCTGAATCACAAGCGGTTGCCAGTATAAAAATTGAACATTACCAAGACGCTCCTCCAAAAAAGCGCTAGAGATGAGTTTTATGACTTGTCTCTAGCGCTTTTTTGCATACTTGTTGCAGATACGCTACCCATTTAATTAATGCGCTCAATCGAAAATTCGGATGTGGTTAGCGCGAGCTGCATTAACAATTGCTTCGGGCATCACTTTGTCAGTAGCAATATAGTCAAGCGTATTCATCGGGGCACTCATATACAGTTGGTGTTTACCGACTTTGGTGTGATCGACTAACAACATCACTTGATCAGCGTGAGCAGCGAAAGCTCGTTTGATGTTGGCTTCCTGATCATTAGCATCGGTGGCGCCTGTAGCAATGAGACCGCGGCAAGAAAAAACTGCCAGATCGGCTTGATAATTCTCAATATCACGAGTTGCTTTGTCTCCGCTGATATTCTCCAGCATTTTATTGACAGTTCCGCCTACCAAGCTAACATACCAACCATTGCGCTTGGAGGCTTCAAGCGCAACCAAGATGCCATTTGTGACAATGTAAAGTTCATCAATATCCTTAAGCTCGCGAATAAGGACTAAAGAGGTGGTGCTGGAATCAATAAAGAGACTCATACCACTTTTGATTAATCGGTTTGCGCGTGTGGCTACCACCCGTTTAGCATCCAGATTCAAGGTGACCGAATAATCATATGGAACATCTTTAGGTTCTTCACTTAACGTTACGCCATTTAAAACCCGTCTGATTAAACCACGGTTCTCCATATCCAAGGTGTCACGCCTAACCGTAGCAGGACTGACGAAAAGTTGTTTTGCTAGATCGCTGTATCTAGCGAATTGCTGCGTATTAAGGATCTTTAAAATTTGGTTTTGGCGTTGAAATGAGACCACTAAGAACCCCTTCTTTCTCAAGGTGCATCATTTTATGCAAAATTATAGCACCGATTCGAAAAAAAGTGAAAAATTTTCGATATGGTCGTCAACTATTGTCAAATATTTTCAATCCCCTATACTACGAGATGAAAGCGGTTTACAAACACAAAGGAGGTACATCAACGTGGCACTTATGGGATTGGATCTCGGGACGACCGGTGTTAAGAGTACGATTACCGATAATGAAGGAAATATCCTTTCTGCTGCTTACCGAGAATACGAGACATCGGTTCCCAGAGAAGGCGAATATGAACTAGATCCGAGTGTGGTCTGGTCAGCGACTAAAGAAGTTATTCAAGAGTCAAAGAAGTTCGTGAAAGAAGATGTGCTGGCAGTCAGCGTTTCATCTTTTGGCGAGGCATTTGTAGCAGTTGATGCTCAAGGCCAACCGTTGATGAATACGATGTTGCAGACAGATAGCCGTGGAAAAGACGAGTTGAATGACTTGTTAACGCGGATTTCAGCCGAAGAAATTCGCAATAAAACCGGGTTGAATCCCGCGGTCACTTTCGCGGTACCTAAGATTATGTGGATCAAGAAGCATCGACCGGAGATCTATCAAAAAATTCATCGTATCCTGCTTTATGGGGCTTATATTCTTTACAAACTTGGCAATGTTGATGCCATTGACTACACGTTAGCTGATCGTTCACTTGCATTTAATGTTTCTACCAACGACTGGGATTCAGATATATTGGCTGCTGCCGGCATTGACCGTCAACTATTACCTAAGTGTTACCGGCTTGGTACTGTCGTTGGAACGATCAAACCAGAATTAGCTTCTGAGTTGGGTGTTAATCCCGACATGAAGTTGGTGACCGGCGCGCATGACCAAATCTGCGTTTCAATCGGTGCCGGAACCATTGATGTTGGGGATGCCACGGATGGTATGGGATCGGTTGACAATATCTCGCCAATCTTTACCGACACTAGTCATCTCAAAGAAAATGCCAAGAAAAATTATCCGACCGTTCCTTATCTGGATAACAAATATACCACGATAGCTTATATGTACGATGGTGGAACATCCCTCAAGTGGTATCGCGATACTTTTGGCTTTGAAGAAGTTCAAGCAGCACAGTTATCCGGCGTGAGTGTCTATGACATCTTTGATAAGTACGTTCCGCAAAAGCCGACAAATTTGCTGATACTGCCGCACTTTTCCGGCGCTGCAGTTCCTTATTTCGATGAGGATGCACGCGGTATGATTCTCGGACTCTCAGGAGCTACCCGCAAGCCTGATATTTATCGGGCATTGATGGAAGGGGTGGCCTTTGAAATGCGAATGAATCTGGACAATATGGAAGCTGGTGGCATGCATGTCAACAAGTTGCGGGCGACCGGTGGGGGTTCACGATCTGATACCTGGCTCCAGATTAAAGCTGATGTCTTCAATCGAGAAGTTGATCGCGTTCATATGAAAGAATCCGGAACGATGGGCGTCATCATCATGGCCGGTGTTGCGGTTGGCTTATTCGATTCTTTTGAGTCTGCCATGAAGAAGCTGGTCACGATTGATAAGGTTTTCAAGCCAATTCCGGAAAACGTGGCGTTCTATAATCGTCAATATAAGAAATATCGTGAGTTATATGCATTTGGTAAAAAGTTACGGAGCTTATAGGAGGGTAAATCATGGTTTTAGTTAATACAAAAGAAATGATTAAAAAGGCTAAGGAAGGCCATTATGCAGTTGGTTCATTTAACGTGACGGACATTGAAATGATTCGCGGAATCGTTGGTGCAGCGGAGAAGGAAAACTCACCGGTGATTATCCAGTTTGCTGAATTACATGATAAGTATGTACCACTGGATGTGATTGCTCCGGTTATGCTAAATGTTGCGCGCAAGGCTTCAGTTCCCGTTGCAGTTCATTTTGATCACGGGGAAACCTTTGATAACATCATGCGAGCCATTCGATTAGGCTTCACTTCGGTTATGGTTGACGCGTCACAGGAAAATTTTGCTGATAATCTGGCCCAAACTAAAGAAATTGTCAAAATTTGCAAGCCTCTGAACATTTCGGTTGAAGCCGAGCTTGGACCAATGAATCGTGAAGGCAGTGGCGATAAGAAAGTTGATTATGCCGATCTAAATAAGACGTATACGAACCCTCAAGAAGCCAAGCAATTCATTGAAGAGTCCGGCATTGATATGTTGGCGGTTGCATATGGAACGGTTCATGGGGTTTATACCCAGAAGCCGCACTTAAGTTTCAGTCGGTTAAAGGAAATTTCTGATTTGGTTGACTTCCCACTCGTCGTTCACGGCGCTTCTGGATTGACAGATGAAGAATATCGTAAGTCGGTTGAAAATGGTATTTGCAAGATCAATTACTATTCGGAAATGGTTCATCGAGTTGCGTTGGGTGTTCAAAAGAAATTAGAACAAGATGATAGTGATAAACAACTATTTATTTCGGACGCTAGCATTTGGGAAACCGAAATGGTCGAAGAAGAAATTCGCGGGCGACTACGGGTCTTCGGTTCGGCAGGTAAGGCTTAAGCAATTCGGAAAACAGGCGGATAGGGGACTGTCCGTCTGTTTTCAAGGAAGAAATGAGAGCGCTTCAGTTTAGAGAATAGACGGCGCTCAACATATAAGGAGGCTTTTTTTATGAAATTTCTGGTTGATATGCTCAGCCAGCCTTCCATCATTGCCGGAATTGTTGTCTTGGTGGGCTTGATAGCATTACGTAAACCGTTTACCGAAGTCATTGGCGGAACCGTTCGAGCATTTATCGGTTTTGTCGTCATGCTTGCAGGTACCAATATTATTGTCGGTGCGCTGAATAACTTTGCTAAGTTATTTACCAAGGCCTTCAACATGCATGGCATGATTCCCAGTAACGAAGCGGCAATCGGAGTGACAGTTGCTAAATACGGAACAGTTGCAACTTTTATCTTTGTCTTTGGACTTGTATTGAACATTGTGTTGGCGCGTATTACGAAGTTTAAGTATATTTTCTTATCAAGTGACCATGCGTTTTACATGGCATGTTGTTTAACGCCGATTATGATCTTAGGCGGCTTAAATACGGTTGAAGCTATCGTCTTTGGTTCCATGACTTTAGGTGTCATTCTCTGCGTCTTCCCAGCCATCGCCCATCCAACGATGAAAATTATTACTGGACGTGACGACATGAGCTTTGCCCATTTCGGCACATTGGAATACTGGCTATCGGCAAAGATCGGATCACTTGTCAATAAGAATAAGAAATCGAAATCGATTGAAGATATTAATTTCCCGAAGTCATTAGCATTTTTACAAGATAGCAATGTTTCCGTTACGATTGTGATGACCATCTTGTTCTTCGTGGTGACGGCAGTGGCCGGGCCGGCGTATGTTGGTAAGCTAACTGACTTGAATCCATACGTTTGGGCGCTCTTGCAAGCTGCTCAGTTTACCGCGGGCATTATCGTCTTAGTCCAAGGCGTTAATATGTTATTAGCTGAGATCACACCGGCTTTCAAAGGGTTCAGCGAAAAGATTGTTCCAAGCGCCGTACCCGGTTACCCATTTGCCATTCTGTTTAAGGGCACATCCAACGCATTACTGGCTGGTTTCTTGGTAAGCTTACTCGGTGGTTTACTTTCTATGGGGGTTCAAATCATAATCGGGACAACCATTGTTATTCCGGGGATTGTGATGCACTTCTTCTGTGGCGGTATCGCGGCAATCTTTGGCAATGCTACGGGTGGTCGCAAAGGCGCGCTGATTGGACCGTTTATCGGTGGGATTATTCTAAGCTTTTTGCCTTTGGTCGCCACTGGCCTTTATGGGGGGTTGGGTTACACTGCAACTTATTGGTCTGATAGTGATTTCAATACAATCGGGGTGTTACTTGGACTTGTTGCTAAAGTTGGTAAGTGGCCGATTATGCTGGCTGCATTGATTATCTTTGCCTTCCCATTTGTCTTTAGTGCTTTACACAAGAAAAAACTGGTTGATTAATAGCAATTTTTGAATTAATAGCGCTGATATATAAAAAGTCGATCTCATGAAGAGTGGCCGCATGGCAAACGCGACTGCTTTTCAGGATCGACTTTTTATGTACTGCGTAGCGATCTGAGTTTTCTAATGCGCAGATTTTCAGAAGTTATTCGGCGTTAATCCCTTGGTCAGAGTCCACCATGACGCCCTTCGTTTCATCAAACACGCAAATGTTGCCATAGTTTTCCTTAAATCCCATGTGATTGCCCCCATCAATGAAATAACGCGGCGATTCATGGGGGTACTGAATGACTTTAACCGGACATTTCGGATAGTTTCCAGTTAAGGGAGTTTCGGGAACTGGCGGTTTCACATCGCCGGCATAGTCACCGTAGATTAAGGCAGTTGGTGTATGTCCGGTAACAATGGTTTTGTTAAGCGGATTGTGCGCAAAGATGGGATGCTGACGCGTTTGGGTTTGCTGCATGTCATAAATATAAGGCTCCCGGACCCACATGCGGTTAAACGGTGTGGTCTCTTTTAAAGGGTTCTCTAAGGATAGATCTAATCCGGCGTGAATCAGTAAAAGCTTGTCAAACGTCACCGCTGTGGGCATTTCAGCAATGAATGTAATCAGAGGCGCGATATGTTGCTGCACCGCTTGCCGTAAATTGGACTTTTGCGCGTTGGCGGGGACAAAATCCTTGATCATTTGGCGCAACGTTACTTTACCGCCATTGATGAACCAAGGATTATCTTTGTCCGCCAAATAATCCAGCAACATCTGATCGTGATTGCCCCGAACTGCAATTGCCTGACTATTTTGGACCTGTTCGTAAATCTGACTCAAAACGCGGCCGCCATACGGATAGCCGTCGATGTAGTCCCCGAGATAGACGGTGAGTGCATGGGGATACTTGGCTTGCATCAAGCGAACACGATCCATTGTTTTTAAATTGCCATGAATATCGGATACAACAATCATGGTCATCGCTTTTGCCTCCTCACGTCTTTGTCGTCACCTTTTTTGCTGCCGGCTGTGGTTTTATTTAACATGCTAGTTCATACACTTATAAATAACGGTTACGTCTAGTTTACTTTATTTTTGCCTGATTGTGCGATATTAATAAGAGGTTAGGGGTGAAAAGATGGATAAACGGTTAATTGTCATGCACAACTTGAGTCAGCACTACGGCAAACAGTATTGGTGGCAGCAAAACTCACTGGAAGATTGGTTGATGATGATCCTGATCCAGCGCACCAGTTCTAAGAATGTCGCGCAGGCGGTGCATAATTTGCGGCCTTACATGCAGGTTGATCGCTTGCTGGCGTTATCACAACCGGAACTGGAAACACTTGTGCGACCGGCCGGATTTTACCGCCAAAAAGCTCAGCGCATTCATGATCTATTGGTGTGGTTTGTGGCTCAAGGCGGCAGTTTTGATAAGATTGCCGAAAAGCCGACAGCCGAACTGCGCAAGACTTTACTGGCATTAAACGGTATCGGCAATGAAACGGCCGATGTCATGTTGATGTACACCTTTGGCAAGAAAACGTTTGTCGCGGATACTTATGCGATGCGCTTATTCAATCGCTTAGGTTTCGGACCCTATAAAAATTACGCTAAAATGCAGGCCGATTTTACCCCATTGTTGGCAGGCATCAGTTTAGATGATGCGCGGGAATGGCACGCTCTTATCGATGAACATGGAAAAACGCAGGTACGGCATGCCTATGATGATCATTTCTTGCTTCAGCCCAACTTGCCTGAAGCAGCTTGGCCACCGGAAGCAAAACAAATTGAGCCCCCGCATGACGATCCTGGCAGCGGCAAATGGCGCCGAATGTCAGAGCAGTCTGACAAGTAGGCAAGCCGCCAATTTTACTGAATAATGTCCCGGTTAGGATCGCGCCAGTTAATGACAATAACGAGGAGCATGATGATGACGACCATGATGAAAACACCGTGGAGGCCAGTGAGAATGGCGGCGGCAGCATGAGGATCGTGGACGGTGGTTGCTGAGTTGGCGCTGATCGCTGCATTGACGGCTTTAAAGGAAGTGCCATGCAGATTAGCCCGGATCACAAGCGTTAACACGGCCCCATAAACCCCCGTCATAATCGTTTGTCCCAACGATCGCCCTAGAGTCAAGATGCTAGTTGCCGAGCCGACATAGCGGTCAGGAACCAAGTGTTGGCTAAGCACCGTGTTCATACTAATGACAATCCCCATCACCGTTCCGTTAATCATCGCAATGACATAAAAAGCCCAAACTGGGAATGAGGACGAAGCAAATGTGAGCAGTAGGTAGGCTAACGTCAGAATTGTGACCAGGGCCAGTGTCAAAGTACGTGGCACCATCCGCTTAATCAAAGGGCCAACTAAAAACGACGAGGTTAACCATAATACGGAACTAGAAGTCACAACCAAGCCTGCAGCGGTGGCCCCTAAATGATAAAGCGACTGTAACCAGATAGGAAAATAAACCTGATAACCGATTAAGACGCCACTAAGCAGCAAAGCCGTTAAGATTTGGACGGTAAAGGTGAACCGATGAAACATCTGCGGCGCGATCAAAGGGTCAACAGCGCGGTGTTCTTGGCGAATTAACAGGTAACCGCCGACAATGGCAAGAACGATTAAAAGTGCGGCTAACCACGGCTGCTGATCAAGTGCCTGAATGCCTAAAAGCAAGGCAACCAAGGTGACAGCCAACCAAGTGATCCCAAGCCAATCAATCGTAAGCGACACATGTTCCCGCCGCGGTTCCCGATAGCCGATTTGAATTAAGCCAAAGACCAGAATTCCCAGCGGCACATTCACAAAGAACACCCAATGCCATGACAACTGATCCACCAGGAAACCGCCGATCAAAGGGCCAACCAAGGCGGAAAGTCCCCAAGCCGTATTGTTAAGTGCCAGCACATTCGCGCGGTGGGCAAAATCGTAATAGTCCGCAATGATGGTAAAAGTTAATGGCATCACCGCACCAGCGCCAATACCTTGCAACGCGCGCGCTAAAATGAGCAGTAAAATATGCGGCGCTAGGCCACTGAGCAGCGTGCCAAGCGTAAACAGCACCACACCCCACTGAAAAACGCCACGGCGCCCAAGCGTATCAGCCAACTTGCCATAAATTGGGGTTGTAATGGCAGTTGTGAGTAAGTAAGCACTCATGATCCAGCTTTGATAAGCCAGCCCATGCAAATCACTAATAATCGCGGGTAATGCCGTCGTAACAATGGTGACTTCGACCGAGGTCATGAAAGTCGCAATAAAAACCGCCGCCATAACGAGGCCGCGGCCTTGAGGTTTTGTCGATGTAGACATGTGGCCAACCATCTCCTTAATAGCTCTATTGTAACAATTAAGGTCAAGAGTTTTGAATGGTTATAAGGCCACAAATAGCTTTATTAAAGATATGCAACGCGATGTTTAAAGATGAACAGTAAAGTCACAAATAAGATGATTAGCAAAAACAGATTCGTACCAAGATTGATTAAAACGAACAATGGCGGCTGGTTAAGACCGGTCGTGATCAAGTACGGGCGATTTGCAGCCACAGTTAAAATCAAGAAACTTAAATAAAGTAGCAAGCCCCACGTTTCATTAAACACCGTTGTAAGACAAAAGAAGATGATGGTACCGGTGATGATGCTAACTAGTGGATGGTGAAAAACTATAAAAGTACTTTCATGATAGGCTTTGACAATAGTTAAGTGTATAATAAGTGTAAGCCTTATTTGCCCGAAATGCCTATGCTTTGGGATTTACCCTTGCACTTATCGCTGACCTATCGGAGGAATTGATCATGGTTTATCGTCAAAAAGCAACGCAACTATCACTTGAATCCTTTGGAAGCGCTCTGGGAACACCGCTCAGCCCGGACAACGAGTGGGTTCAATATGCAGAATTGATCCCATGGGCCAAACTTGAAGAGGCATACCAATTACAGTTCCCTTCAAAAACCGGCCGAGCAGCGAAGCCATTTCGATTGCTTTATGGCGCAACGTTGATCCAGTTGAAGAAAGGCCTGACCGACCGCCAAGTTGTCGACGATATCCGTGATACACCAGCCTATCAGTACTTCATCGGATTACCCGAATATCGCGCTAAGAAGCCATTTGAACACACAACGTTGGTGCACTTTCGCCAACGGCTTTCAGCCATCTCAGATTTGATCCGCAACATTACTAATGACTTCACGCGCGAGCGGTTGGAGGCCGATCTACCTGAGGGGACACATGTTTTGATTAGTGATGCGACTGCCGTTCCGGTCAAGATCAAGTATCCCCAAGATACAACGCTGCTTAACCAGAGTCGTTTGAATCTCGAACAAATGGTCACAGATCTGGCCCACGGGTTAGGTGTGGAAATTCCGCGGACGTACAGACGTGAAGCAAAAGGTAAGTGGACCGCTTTTTCGAGGAAACCGCGGCGTCAAAACAAGGAACGCCGCAAACAGCTTCAGGCTCAGCTACAATACATCCGAAGAGATCTGCGATATGTGGCGGAACTGCTTGCGCAAGGCGGTCAGCTCACTGATTGGCAAGCACAGCGTCTGGAAGTGATTAAACAAGTCTATGAGCAGCAGCTCTTCATGTTTGAGAACCACACTCACCATGTCGAGAATCGCATCGTTAGCCTTCAACAGCCGTATATCCGGCCAATCGTGCGAGGTAAGGCAAAGCAGTCCGTTGAGTTTGGCGCCAAGATTGACTGTTCCATGTTGGATGGCGTGATTGATGTAGAGCGTTTCGACTTCAATTCATTTAACGAAAGCACTGATCTTGAAGTAACGCTTGACCATGCTTTTGACCTAGTGGGTGAATATCCGGATGAGGTGCTGGTCGATACTCTCTATCGCACGCGAGATAACATCAATCTGTGTAAGAAGCTAGGCATTAAACTTAATGGGCCAAAGCTGGGTCGAAAGCCCAAACATGTGGATCCGAAACAGCGCAAAGCCGATGTCAGTGCGGAAAACCGTCGCGGTGCCATTGAGCGCAAGTTTGCCTTCTTGAAAGGTTCACTTGGGCTTGACTTAGTGAACACCAGAACGGCTGAGTCCTTGGTGGTAACGGTGGATAGCGCGATTGCATTGGCAAATATCGACCTCCTCCTTAAGCTTTTTTCTGTACCAATTTCTATTGTGGTCGAACAGGGTGGCCTGCATTATCAAATCAACTATAAAGTGACTGAAATTCGGCCAGAAACCGCAGCCTAAATCACCAGGCACTAACTAGCCAAGCGATGCCACTCAGCCAATCAAAGGATGGATGGCAGAGAAGGACAGGTAAGAAGCCAAAACTAAATGTGGTAAGCAGACAGATAATGGTTATTGTTGCGTAACTGGCAAGGGTATAATCCAACTTTTTTGATAAACGTACGTCAACCATGATCGAAATGAAGTTGCACAATTGATCAATGGTCGAAAATAACCAAATGGGTGGTAAAAGGTAAACTAAAAGCCAAGGTAAATGCGCCATCAGCCAATGAATCAGATGCTGGTCAGCATGATAGCTTTGGAAACTGAATGCATCAGAAGAACCGAAAATAACCAAAAGTAGTTGTAATGGCATAAAAGTGACCAAAATGATGACAGAAATAAAGGAATGTTGTAAGAAGATCATTCTGGTTTGAGCTGCTATAAGTCTTGTCACTGCGCACCTTCTTTTCTAAATACGACATGCTAATAAATCTCAATTTTTTGAACTAACTCGGCATTTAAGTAGTTAAAGGCAAAGATGAGCAGCAAACAGCTGACCGTTGTGACGACAAAGTTACCTTTAAACCAACTCTGGGCAATGAATAGGTTGTAAGCATTGTTAAGATGCGGGCTTGCAAACATTCTGGCAAAACAAACCGTAAAAATAAGCGCCAGACAAATCAAAAGCGGCAGTATATTGGCTTTGGGTAGCAAGTAAGTCAACGTGAAAAAGACACTTCCCATGAGGCATCCGTTAAGTGCAAACAAACAAGCGTCAATCAGCAGTGAAGGGACGACAAGATGCTGAATAAAACTGCCAATAATGATCCAGTAAATGAACGAAGAAGTCCAAGCGTGGACCAACACGGTGAATAGGTTGCGCCTAAAAATGGTCATCCGATCATGTACGCGAACAAGTAAAAAGGCGTCGTGACGCTGTTTGCACAAGAACAGCCCGATTATGACGACCATAAGATAAAAGGATTCAACGTTGGGCTTAACATGAGTGAAAAGCGAGAGTTCGTACCCGACCGATTTTTCGCCAAATATAAGGGCCATGATTGAAAGGCTGAAAGCAAGCTGAATATAAACAAAAAGCTTGAGGTTACGTTTACTTGATGTCATCAGTTTGCACCACCCGCCAATAAAGAATGGCGATTAAACCGGTCGTCAAGAATAGATTGACCGCCATTAACCAAGGCGTTATTACGTTGTATCCTTGAGAAGGAATGAGAAAAATAGCCGGTGAAATTTCTGCTAAGCCAACCAACGGGCCTATGAGCCATTCACTAAGGAAAACGATAAAGACAAGCAGAATGGCGATAGATCTGCGGTTAGTTAACTTGAAAATAAGAAATGTGGTCGTTGCCATCATGCCGGAGAAAGCAAAAAATAATCCGAGATAGCCTAATAAGAATTGCAAAGGACTATGAATAAAAGAAGCAAAGTAAGTTGTTCCTGGGCTGATTACCTGACCAGAAACAGTGAATGGATCAATGATGACACCTTGTTCACGGGTTAGCGCGATCAAAGCATCGAGTACAAGTGGTAAAGTAAGCGCGCCACCGCCAACTAAGAAGGTAACCAACATGTTGACAAGGGTATATTTAGTTTTACCAAGCTTGGTTATTTCAAAAAAATAACTGTGGTGAGCGCGGCTGTCTGATAACACGAAAGAACCAATTAAACTAGCGACAAGGGGAAAGACTAAGTAATAAAGACTAGATAATGACGAAAAGTCAAAACCGATCATGATTTGATAGGCAGTCGGAGCAGTATTCCAAGAACCGCGAGAAATGGTAGTGGTCAGCTGGTGGTAAATGGCAATCAGTCCGGCTATAAGGAGCCATAGCGTGACCATCCGATTGTCCAGGAGCCGCAATAACTGAGTTTTGAAATAAGCTTTAGTCAAATATCATCACCTCCAGTAAGGTTATTTAGTTAATAAAAAAGTATGTCGGGTTCTTCCCGGTAAATCGGGGTTATCAACAGATAAACGTAAGCTGTGACTGTTGAAGGCGCCGGATAACTTTTTGGAGAGGCAAAAAACATAGCGATAACTAGAGGCATAGCGGCGAGTGCCAAAAGGTGATACTTCGTAAATGTTGTTATTATCGACATTTAAGGTAATATGCTCGCTTGACCGATAGCTTGAGACTGCCTTAACGACAATGAATTGTTTTGTTTGATCATCCTTTAGTATTCGTTGTTCTTGCTGATTGAAGACTTTGGCAAGGTCGGTAGTCATCTCAACATGGGTGATGCGGAAGGGATGCTTGCGATATAACAGCGCTGTTTGCCCTAATTTGATATTTTTCTCCTGATAACAGTACTGGTTAGTGTTTAGATTCTTTACACTTGCCCCGATGATAGTAACGATCATCACCGCTAGAATGAGCATGAGGCAATATTTGGTTTGCTTAAGCATCTCGCAACGCTCCTTTGACCATGCCGTTTTCGATGTGAATGACCTGTTGACCAGGGACCTGGATTTCTTGATGACTGTGTGTGGCGATGATAATCGTGGTGCCTTTTTGTCGTTGCACTTCAATAAGACTGTTCAGACGGACTAGCCCATCAGTATCTAAAGCATTCGTCGGCTCATCGAGTAATACAACTTCCTGATTTTCCATAAATGCTTGCACAATCGCTAATCGCTGACGCATGCCGAGCGAATATTTGGTGACCTTTTGGTGTTGATAGGCAGTCATTCCCATCTGTGACAGATAATGCTGTATCTGTTCCGGGTCAGGAGCACCATTAATTGAAGCTAAGAATTTGAGATTCTGGAAACCGGTATAAGTGTTAATGAAGTCCGGGGTTTCGATGATGACGCCCATCGTGACAGGCAGCTGCTTGCCGAAACTGATTTTCCTTTGATCCACTGTGATGCTGCCTTGATCCGGTTTAACGAGACCACAAATGGTACGTAAGATCATCGTTTTTCCCGAACCGTTGGGACCTTTTAGAATCGTAACGGTACCTTTTTCGATGTTAAAAGACATATGATTCAACACCGTGACGCCTTTGATTTTCTTTGAAACGTCATTAACTTGAATGTACATGTGACTCTCCATTCTGTTGATATTTAGGCAAAAAAGCCATAAAAAGTAGTTTATCGCAGTCTGTGACGATGATGACCTGAGTATCGGATACGGTTGGTCGCTTGCAAGAGCATGCTTCTCTCAGATCTAAAAATTTTTTGAAGTGCTTTCAGCTTATCCTAATAGAAACTATAACTCAACATTTAATTATTAGTTACAGAGGTTATTTATTCAGGGAGGTTAATTTTAATATTCTTTTATAGGCAATGAACGAGTGACAACCAATAATAATATAATAAGTTTTCAAATACTTATTCAAAAGAAAGATTATGGTCATCACTCGGAAAAAGTGCGATAAATAAATGAAACCCCCGCAACCACTAGCAATACTGCTTAGTGGTTGGCGGGGGTATGCTGAATATTGAACGTTACATCGCCGGCCGTCTTGGATGATGCGGCGTTTGAGTTTGATCAATGGCGACTGCGCCTAACATCAAAATAATAATGATGACAGCTGCCATTAATTGCCCAAAGACCATCAAACTAAAAGCGCCGATGAAGGCAAAAATCAACAACAACCAATCAAGCTCTGAGAATGACAACCCAATCATCTCCTTAAAAGTCAGACTCCGAGGCATCGTAACCCATTGCCTTGCTAGGCGACACATAGACGACAAGCTCATCGCTAAATCGCTTGAGACAATAGGCAATGATGCCAATAGCAGCAAGCGTTGTGACAGTCTTAATCAGCGGCTTTTTCATGCTCTCGCTCCTTTGCCTGTACATTATCCTGTACACTATATAGAAGGTATTAAACACACCTTAAGTTTACACCCGCTGCGTGAAGATAGCAGAAGCGAGGTGGGAAAATTGAGCTCATGGTTCGAGATGCGCTATGATCGGCTAGCAGGCACTGATGGTAACAACATTTAAGGCAATTTAAGCGAATTTAAGTCAAAATAAGTGCTTTTTGCCAAAACTGTGGTATACTGAAGGCATTAAAATCGAAAGTAGGTATGAGCATGGATACAAAAGTAAAGACCGTTGATTACTCATCCAAGGAATACTTTGACAAGATGACTGCTTATTGGCGGGCAGCTAACTATGTGTCAGTTGGGCAGCTTTATTTGAAGGACAATCCTTTACTGGAACGACCACTGAAAAGTGAAGATGTGAAGCCACATCCGATCGGCCACTGGGGAACGATTGCTGGGCAAAACTTCATTTATACGCACTTGAATCGGGTTATTAATAAGTACGATCTCAATATGTTCTATATTGAAGGTCCGGGTCATGGTGGCCAGGTCATGGTTTCCAACTCCTACCTCGATGGTTCGTATTCAGAGATTTATCCACGGGTTTCCCAGGATAAAGAAGGGATGAAGAACCTGTTCACCCAATTTTCCTGGCCGGGTGGTGTGGCATCGCATGCGAGTGCCCAGACACCAGGCTCAATTCATGAAGGTGGGGAGCTAGGTTATGCGCTGAGCCATGCAACCGGGGCGATTTTGGATAATCCTGATGTGATTGCCGCGGTTGTCACCGGTGATGGCGAAACGGAAACAGGTCCGTTAGCCGCATCTTGGTTTAGCAATACCTTCATTAATCCAATCAGTGACGGGGCAATTTTACCGATCGTGCATATGAACGGCTTCAAGATTTCTAACCCAACGATTCTGTCACGGAAATCAGATGAAGATCTGACCAAGTACTTTGAAGGCATGGGTTGGAAGCCATACTTTGTTGAAGGCGATGACCCAACCAAGCTTAATCCTGAAATGGCGAAAGTTATGGACGCTGCGATCGAAGAAATCAAAGCGATTCAAAAACATGCCCGTGAAACCGGCGATACCACGATGCCACATTGGCCAGTGATTATTTTCCGCTCACCAAAGGGATGGACGGGTCCTAAGAGCTGGAATGGCGAACCAATCGAAGGCTCGTTCCGCGCGCATCAGATTCCGATCCCGGTTGATGCTGAAGATATGGAACATGCCGATTCACTGGCTGGCTGGCTGAAGTCGTACCATCCAGAAGAATTGTTTGATGAAAATGGCAAGCTGATTCCGGAGCTGGCCGCGTTACCGCCAAAGGGTGACAAACGAATGGCCGCTAACCCGATCACCAATGGCGGGCTTGATCCGAAGCCACTGGTATTGCCTGATTATCGCAAGTATGCACTGGATAACAAAGAACATGGTAAGCAAATTAAGCAGGATATGATTGTGTGGTCAGATTATCTGCGTGATTTGATCAAGTTGAACCCGCATAACTTCCGGATCTTTGGCCCTGATGAAACCATGAGTAACCGGCTTTACAGTCTGTTTGAAGTCACCAATCGCCAGTGGCTGGAACCAATTAAGGAACCGGCTGACCAGTACTTGGCACCGGCTGGCCGGATTATTGATTCCCAGTTGTCAGAACATCAATCAGAAGGCTTTAATGAAGGCTATACGCTGACTGGCCGGCATGGCTTGTTCACCAGCTATGAAGCATTTCTGCGCGTGGTTGATTCGATGCTCACCCAGCACTTCAAGTGGATTCGCAAGGCTCATGAGGAACCATGGCACAAGGCTTATCCGAGCCTGAACGTGGTTTCAACTTCGACGTCCTTCCAGCAGGATCACAACGGCTACACCCATCAGGATCCAGGCATTTTGACTCACATGGCGGAAAAGAAAGCCGAATACATCCGCGAATATCTGCCAGCTGATGCGAATAGTTTATTGGCCATTTCACCAAAACTGTTCAGCTCACAAAACACGGTTAATGTGCTGATCACTTCCAAGCAGCCGCGGCCACAGTTTTACAGTATTGATGAAGCAACTGTTTTGGCCAATGCTGGCTTGAAACGGATTGATTGGGCTTCCAATGATGATGGTGTTGAGCCGGATGTTGTCATTGCTGCTGCCGGGACCGAGCCAAATATGGAAAGTCTTGCTGCGATTAACTTGCTGCATGACGCTTTCCCAGACTTGAAGATTCGCTTCATTAACGTGCTTGATCTTTTGAAACTGCGCAGTCCAGAAATCGATCCGCGTGGGTTGAGTGATGCTGAATTCAACAGTTACTTCACGACGGATAAGCCGATTCTCTTTGCTTATCATGGTTTTGAAGGCTTGATCCGTGACATCTTCTTTACCCGTCAGAATCGTAACGTCCTGATTCACGGTTATCGTGAAGAAGGCGATATCACGACACCATTTGATATGCGGGTTCTAAACGAACTTGATCGGTTCCACTTGGCCAAGGATGTCATTCAGCATGTACCGGCATATGCTGAAAAAGCGGCTGCCTTTGTTCAGAAGATGGATGATACGTTGCAATATCACCACGACTTCATTCGGGCAAACGGCGAAGATATTCCTGAAGTTCAGGAGTGGACTTGGAAATCAATTAAGTAATACCAATCGAGTCTTGGTACAATCGCTCAGATAATTAACAAATCGGTATTAGCAGGTGACCGCTAATGCCGATTTTTATTTTGTGAAATTAAATTTAGATGATAACTATTTTAATCGATATAAATACGAGTGGCGATGTAACCGCATACACTCATGGCGATGAACCGGTTTAAGAAAAAAGGTCACCGACTGTCAGCCAAAAAGTGAACAAAATATGAATACTATGGCAAAAATTGTGTAAAAAACACCTTTACATCTCACGAGTTCTAATATACTCTTAATGTATTATCATTTTGAGGGTGAGTAGATGAAAGCTAAACGAATGATCGCCGGGGCAATGGTAGTTGCCTCAGCAGTTCTCTTGGTTGCATGTGGCAGCAAGAGCAGCAGTAGCACCGAAACGTTTAATCGAATGGAAAAAGATGTCATTTCGACCATGGATAACGCGCATATTACAGATGTTATTAGTGGTCAGGCAGCGGTCGATACGGGCGATGGTCTGTATCGTTACAAGGGTAAGAAGTTGCAGCCGGCTGTCGCAACCAAAGTGGTGAAGCCGACTAATAAGGGGCTTACGTACACGTTTAATCTACGTAAGACCAAATGGAGCAACGGTGATCCTGTCACGGCTAAAGATTTTGTTTTTGCTTGGCGCCGGGCAACCGATCCTAAGACTAAGTCAGAGTATGCTTATCTGTTCTCGGGTATCAAGAACGCTGACGATATTACTGCCGGTAAGAAGGCGCCATCAACGTTGGGGGTAAAAGCAGAAGGCAATTACAAGCTGGTCGTAACGATGGAACGTCCGATTCCTTATTTCAGTACTATGATGGTTAACCCAGTCTTCTTCCCGTTGAATCAAAAGACGGTTGAAAAATATGGTAAGAAATTCGGAACGCAAAGCAAGTATCTGGTTTTCAATGGACCGTTTAAGCTGACTAACTGGAACGGCACAGGGAATTCATGGGACGAAGTGAAGAATAAGTCGTATTGGAATGCCAAGCAAGTTAAACTAGACAAGATTCATGTTCAGGTGGTTAAAGACGCTAACACTGCGGCTAACTTGTTTGCAACCAAGAAACTTGACGATGCTGTTTTAACCGGTGAAATCGCTAAACAGCATGCTAAAGATAAAGATTACGTGGGCGACAAACAGGGTCGGACCTCTTATCTTGATATGAACGAAGAAAAGGTTCCGGACTTCAAGAACCTGAAGTTACGGCAAGCGGTGGCAATGGCTATTAACCGTAAAGAGTTCGCTAATAAGGTGATCGGTGACGGCTCATTTGGGATTTCGACACTTACGCCTGAAAACTCTGGCTCAAATCCTAAGACGGGTGAGGACTTCGCCAAGGAAGCAGCTAAAGAATCTGAAACGGTTCAGTCATACAACTTGAAGGAAGCCAAGAAACTTTGGGCTGAAGGGCTGAAAGAAGTTGGCAAATCTGGCGAACAAGTTACACTGACGACAGACGACACGGATGTTGCGAAGAAGTCGGCTGAATATATTCAATCAGCTTTGGAACAGTTACCTGGTATGAAGGTTTCCATTTCCTCCGTTCCATTCAAGACTCGGATTCAGCGTTCTTTGGATGGCACCGCCCAGTTCATTCTCTCCGGCTGGCAAGGCGATTTCCCGGATCCGATTTCCTTCCTGGATCTTTATACAACTGGAAACACGTATAACTTCAGCCACTGGTCTAACAAGCAATATGATGAGCTGATCAAGGCTTCTGAGACCACTGATGCTAACAACGAAACAAAACGTTACAATGATCTTTTGAAGGCACAGGAATTGCTTTCTAAAGAAGCCCCAGTTGCGACACTGTATCAAACCGTTCAAGGGCATTTACGCAATCCGAAGTTGAAGGGCGTTACCTTCAGCCCAGCCAACATGTATAACTTTGTTGGTGCGTATATGGCTAAGTAGTAAAGATTAAAATTTTCATTTGAAAGCCCCTGCTTGCGTTGGCGTACTTCACCAACGTAGGCAGGGGCTTTTTGTGTGAGCTTCAGCTAGCAGATATTAAAGAGTTTGTATTGTGGTATATATTATCTAATAATTTCAAAACCGATAATTCTACCCAAGGCCGGATTAATTATGATGTAAGATAAGTACAACACACATATGTTAATGAATAATATTTCGATAAAAATAATCTTTAAATAAAAATAAAAATAGCTTAGAAATATACTAGAGCTTAATAAATCCGTGTAGAAATAAATATTTATTTAAAAACGGATTGACTAGATTGGATTTTACACCGTATAATTTCTATGTGATGTTCTAGAAAAGACAACACAGGGCAGTTAATCCTTCACATGGGCATCGCTACGAGTTTTATACGAACACAAGGCTGGATATGTACAATTGTGTGATTGGAGACTGTTGTTCTGGGATTCCAACAACTGTTTACATGCAGAGCTGGAGCAACGGCAATGCTAACGGATGGCGGAAACCGGATATTTAATATTTTGGAGGTTCTATGATGTGCCGCTCTTTATAAGAATGGAGCGGCCTTTTTGGGGGATTGATCTCTTTGAGAAATAAACAATACTGGCAGTCCCGATCAACCATCACGGCTTTGTTACTCGCAGTTTTATTTATTTCGAGCCACCTGATTGCAAATGCCGGCTATGATGCAGATGGGGGAAAGCATTTGACGGGTTTCTACTTTTTTTCGCCATATATGAACTGGTTGCCAATTGATATTTCTTCAAGTTTACCTGTTGCATGGAATTTGGCTGCGCCGCTTTTATCAGTTCTTGCCGGTGGTATGATCGCTGCTTCCCATGGGCGCAGTGGGTATGCCAAGTTAATGCGATTTCGGCACAGCTTTGTGGCTTATCGCAGGTCGGTTTTCTTGGCTGCGGGCGTTCTTGGTGCAATTGTGCCAATCATGGTACTGAGTTTAGACTTCCTGGGTTTGCTTGCGATTCATCCTAATGTGCTGCCGAATCAATGGCTCAATAATAATGTTGCGATTAGTTATTTGGGACTTGGGGGGAATCTTTTTTATACCCATACTTGGGCCTACATGTTGGGATGGATTGCTTTACTAGCCTTTTACGGGGCAAGCTATGCTATTTTTTCGAATTTTCTCTATTTTGTCACAGGGAAGATGGTGCTGTCGTTGATTGGGGTCATGATGGTTCAGTTAATATTATTAAGCATTTCTATAATCTTTAAGACGAGTTTAGCGCCTATTACTTATTTACAGATTGTTCCAACTATTGGGCAGCCTTCGCTAGCCTACGTTCTTTTATGGCCCGCCATTTTAATTGCAATGAGTATTTTTAGCTTTCGAGTGCCAAAAATCGAGGCTTAGTTTATGAAAATAAGAAAATATCAGTTGTTTCTACATTTTATTTCACGCTGGCAAAGCATTTTGTTTTTGATGACAGTGCTTGTTTTCGCCCTGACTTTCGTTCTTGCCGGAATTATGACGGGACGGTTTGAGATCAGCCAATTGGATGCCAACATTTCGGTTCAACGTGCATTTGGACAGGTGATATTTTATTTGCCCATCGTTGGGATGATGACGTTTTTACTTGTGAGTCAAGCTCAAAACACGAGTCTTCTCATAAGAATTGGTTCCAGAAGCTTGATAGCAAAATATATTTTGCGGGGGTTATTTTATTTGGATCTTGTGATATCGGTGGCGGTCTGGATGGTCTGGATAACTGCGGTGCTGTTCTTATCGCGAGGTCAAGGCGGGATGACGTCAGTTGCGGCTAATGCTAATTTATTGATGAATATCTTTACCGGGCTGTTTTTGTATACGCTAATGATACTTGCTCTTTGTATCGTTTTTAGGTCTAGAGTGATTGGCATTTCCTTAGGGCTGAGTTTGATTATCTGCTTTTATATCGTTCCTTTTGTCAATTTAACTGAAGTCGCAAATCTGGTAACCCCGAAGTTAACTAAAGATGCAATATGGCCGATCAATATTGCTAGGCAGTGGTTGGCAATATTCATTGGCGCTCAGATAATCACGATATTATTTAACCATGTTCGCTTGCCTGTCGAGGGGTGAAGCTTAATGAAGATACAATGGCAAAAACCGCTTATTGATAAGCGCATGATAGTGGTTTTACTGCTTGAGGTCTTACTCTTGATAAGCTCGCTAGCGTTGTATTTTGATCAACAGAATAGCAAGTTATTGCAACAAGTTCACGATCCGGTGATGACTGTATTTATGGGCGCAATGCCGGATCGGTTTGCGAGCAGTCAGTTATGGTGGTTGCTTCTGTGGGTTGGATTCATGTCTTTACCCATCTTCATTTGTGCCGGGGTGACAGATGCTTATCAGCGTAACTTGTATACGTTTCTTAGCTTGCGGATGCATCGAAGACTTGGTGCTTATATCTGGCCTTTAAAGCAAGTGGTTTTGAGGGAGGCAAGCCTTTTATTGGTAATGGGCATTGCAGTCGGCACACTGACACATTTCTTTTTGAGGACGCAGCAATTTGGCGAGGCTGGCTTGTTCATTATTCTTATTATTGTGAGTCAAACGTTTTTAGTGGTTTTAGAAGCGGTTCTTGAAGGTTACTTTGGCCCCATGATTGGGGTTGTCGGAACGTTAACGATTATCTTTTTAAGTTTTCTGCAAATGCCGTTGATGCCTTTGCGTTTTGCCATTGCAAGTACCTTTGCAACGGATCCACAGTTATTAGGTGCGATTGGGTATCAGATCATTTTGATCATTCTTTTGCTACTGATTCAACTCTTTTATATGCCAGGAAGGTGGGGCCGATATGGCACAGGTCGGGAATAAATCAGGTGTTCGTGTTGATATTTCACATATGTCCGTGATGATGAGACGGAAAAAGATTCTTGATGATCTTTCACTTTCTTTTGTCTCTCCTAATATTTACGGCATTGTTGGGCCAAATGGGTCAGGCAAGACAGTTTTTTTAAAAGCAATGTTGGGATTTATACGGCTTGTCAGCGGTAGTGTGACGATGAATGAGGTTCCAATTGATCCGCGGCGGGCTTTTCCGATAAGTGTCGGCGCTATTATTGAGCATCCGGGTTTTATGAATGACATGAGCGGGCATGATAACTTATTGGCTTTGGGACAGATTCGTAGTCAGCTTGATGATGAAGCGATTCATGCCGTGATGACTCGAGTCGGACTGCCAGATGACAAAAAGCCAGTCGCAACCTATTCGCTAGGGATGATTCAACGTTTGGGAATTGCCCAAGCGATCATGGAAGATCAGGAATTTATTGTGTTGGATGAACCTACTAATGCACTAGATCGTGAAGGTATCGTGTTTTTGACTGAATTATTAAAGGAACTTCGCGACCAGGGGAAATTAGTGCTGATCGCAACTCACGACCTTTTGTGGTTGCAATCGCTAGCAGATCAGATATTTGAGTTGTCCAATGGTAAACTTCAGCAGGTTGAGGATGTGGTTTAATGATGAAGCCGGCGCATCGGCGAATTTACTTTTTAATCGGCGGTTGTTCAACAGTGATGATAATTCTTGTAGGGCTGTTTGTTTGGCGCTATCAAACCCTTAATGTGAATGTTGCACAGCCGGCAGTTTGTACGCGACGGCTGCGGTTGCCGGCAAAAGTGGTTCTGAATCAGACAACGGTCGTGCTCGAAAAGCTGGAAACAAAGGTAACGAATGGGCGTTGGCGGGTGCGACTGGTTTTTAAACGCGCAATTACGAAACAAAACCTTAAGCACATCCGCATTCAAATCGCCCAACACCGCGAAGGAAGCGAAGTAGCAAATGAACAACTTGCGGTAATGAGCCGGGATAAGAAGGTATTGACTTTGACGGATACCTATTATAGTCAGGCGAAATACAATCGTGTTGTCATGACGACATTGCCAAGGGTTGCACGTTCACAAAATCTCGTTCAGATTGTAACGTTCAAGGAATGAGATCGTGTTAACATAACTTGATGACTGAATGCGGTTTAGAGGAGTTGAGCGCTGTGGTTCAAGAAATAGACGACTTGAGATTTCAACTTTCACCACATGCTAAATTTGATTTCCGTGCTGCCGTTTTACTGGTGCATGACAATCAAGTGTTAGTAACGGTGCAGCCTACTAGTGGTGTTGCCATTGTCCCCGGAGGTGCAGTGAAGTTTGGTGAAACTTCCGGTGTGGCGGCTAAGCGAGAGCTATATGAAGAATTGCGGCTTCAGGTTGATGAGCCGCCACTAGTAGGCGTACTTGAATCATTTTGGCAACAGCCTGATCGAACCTATCAACAACTGATCATGGTGCATCGCTTGGTACTGTCCCAGGCGCAAATTGACGAACTGGTTTGGCAGGAGGGGCTGCAGGGGCAGTGGTTGCCGAAGTCAGAGGTGGCTAAACACTTGCAACCGCGCGCTTTGGCACAATTTTTAGAACCTAGTGCAACACTTTTGCACCTTGTCGATCGTCATTCGGAATGAAACTTGAGTGGTTTTCCGGTTTGAAAGCGTGCACACGGCATCTCAAATTATAAAATATATAATTAGAGGTGCTTATTTTGCCTTTCTTTGTCAACCTTGATACGCTTAAGGTAGGCTACAGCCGGAAGGGAGTTGCATTTTTATGGATATAACGACTAGACCGACGTTGCAGCAATTTTTAGCGGATACCAAACAGGGTCCGTATGTATCACTGTACATGTCTTGGCCGGAGCATACACCGGTTGAGAAGTTGCGGATCCGGTTCAAGAATATGCTTAAACATGTCAAGACGGTGATGGCGGAAACCTATTCGGGCACCGACTTTGCGCCATATGCTGCCGAACTTGAACCATATGAGCAAGATCCGATGTTTTGGCAAGACAGCGAAGCAAACGGGATTGGTATGTTGACGAACGGTGCGCAAACGTATGTAACCCCAATGTATGAAGCAGTTGATGAAGTGGCAATGGTAACTGAAGTGCCACAGATTTTGCCTTTGATGCTGGATGAGGCAACCGCAACAGATTTTGATATTCTGGCGCTTAATGCTGATAGTATTCAGCTATATCATAACCATGGTCACCAAGTGCGCCCGGTTTCCTTACCGGATGATGCGCCACAAACATTGAAAGGCACACTTGGAACGGAAATTCGCGGCGGCGAGTTAAATAGTGTGTCTCAAGGCGGTGGCCACGTCACTTACCATGGGCACAACGAAAAATCCGCCGAGAAGGCAAGCGATCAACGTCGATTCTACCAGGCAGTTGATCAATATTTACTGACAAATTATTCGAATCCTAAAAAAATGCCGCTGGTTCTCATGGGCTTAGCAGAGAATGTAGCGGTATTCCGCGAGATTTCCAAGAACCATCATTTACTGCCGAAACTTGCAGTGGTCAAAAGTCCGGCAACGCTTGATTTTGTTGAGCTGGATGACTTACTTGAACCAGTGCGCGCCACATTGCGTGATCGGCGCCGACAACACTTCGCTAATGTCATTGAAAACGCACGCGGCAATGGCAGTTACACCGATGAATTGGCAACGATTGTATCGGCGGCATTGCGTGGGCAAATCGCCATCCTCTTTGTTCAAGCCGGCGCACGCATTCACGCGCGGCTTGAAGGTGATCAGATTGAGCGCGATTCCAAGGCTGCTCAGCATGCGAATCTGTTAAATACATTGGCGGACATTGTATTAGGCCACGGCGGTCAGGTTGAACTTTTGCCCGAAGCCCATTTATCAGCTAAAGTCGGCGCTACGATGCGTTATGCTTAGTCAATGATTGTGAACAAAAACGAGCTGCCAAGTTGGCGGCTCGTTTTTGGTTGATATTCAAATATCGCGATACTAGTGAATCACCCAAAAATCACTTTGACAATTTGTTCAGCGGTTTTGAGGCTCACATCATTGACCAATGGCCGCGGGCTGGCAGTGGTGAGCCAGTGAACGCCTTCAGTCGGGACGCCCCAGAAGAAAAGGCCGGCTTGTGGATGTTCTTTTTGGTCAAGTAGCTGTTGGGTTTGACGGTCAATGGCAATAGCGCCTGACTGGAAGCGTTTGTCGGCGTTGAGCTGCAGTTCATAAGTGTGTGCGTACCCGTCATGAAGCAGCTGCTGTACTAATGGATTTTGGGCAGTGGGCGCATTGACTGCCGGAACGCGTGCTTCTAGCAAGGTTTTGGCTTGAAGCGAAAACTTTGGATCGCTCGGGGTTTTTAAAAGAAATTGGCCGTCAATACCTTTGATCTGCATGCCAGGCGGTAAAATAGTGACGATACCGGCACCCATTAGTGCTTGCAGTTGGTCAATCCGCAAAGCAGGCGGTCCGATTGAAAGAAAATCATTCAGTGAGTTAAACCAGCGCAAGAAGAAGTCCAGGTATTGATCCTGACTGAGAAGATTACGCTCAACGAGTTGGCGAATTGGATCGCGCATGTCGCGTAAAACTTCAAGCGCGCTGGTCAGTGGTCCGGTTTTGGTGCCGCGCATCGCTTCTTGGGCATCCTGGCGCAGATAATGCCGCATGAAGTCTTGGTACGGCTGACCGCTTGGATGCGCCTTGGTGGGATCAGCCAAAGCATCCCAATCGAGACGATCTTTAGCGGCGATTGGCAGTGCTCCCAAGGTGGCAACAGGGTCGGCAATAAAATCGCGTTCAAAAGCTGCCTCGTCAATTTCTGGGTAGCGTTGGGGCAACAAAAGCCGATAGTAAATCAACTCGGCTTCGTGCTGTAAGGCTTCCCAGAAGGTTTGACCGCTCACTTCGCCATGAGTTTGCCAAGCGTCAATTTGTTGTGGTGTCAAGAAATGCGGCTGCCATTCTTCACCCGGTCCCTTTTGGTTACGGCCTTTAGCACGATAAGGGAAACCGCGTCGGGAGCCGGCAAAAATATGTGGTTCGCGGCCGCTGGGATGATAAACAAGCAGACCGTCCGGCGCTTTTTGGAATTGTCCGCCGCGGCCTTCAGTGAGACGACTCATCAAATCAAAGAAACTCAAGCCCAGTCCGCGAATGATGACCGGTGATTGTGCTTCAATGCCGCTGAGATCACCTTCTTCGGGGAAACCCGGTTCCAGGTAAAAGAGCTGGTGTGTTTGCGCATAATCGTGCAATGCCTTTTGGTCGCGCGTCAATGAGTTTTTTAGATTTCCCAAGGCCATGACCACTTGATCGGTTTGCCAGCTTTCTTGGGTGGTGGTGATGGTAAATCCGGCAGCTTTTTTATCTAGCCGGTTCACGGTTTGCTGCTTATAGGTGATGATGTTGGTGCCGGCTTGGTGTTTTTGCAAGTCAAAGAACCACTGTTGGTAGACGCCGTACAACGCGCGGGACGCATAGCTGTTGGGTCCCAGATTGGCAGCCTGGCGCATCAGAATCGAACGGTTGTTAATTTCGGGGTGAGCATCGAGGTAATCGGCAGCAAGCGTGAGCGCCCAGGTGCTTAAGTCCGGACCGGCAATAAACGGTCCCACGCCTGTCACTGTTTGATCGGTAAATAAGGTGATTTGTGCCGCAGCAGTATTCATAATGAGATTAGGGTCTTGATCGATCTTCCAAACGCGACCGCCAATTGGATAAGGATCAACTAGGAAAACGGTAAGTTGGCGCTGGGGATAACGGGTCCGTTGCCAACTGATAAGCCGACCTAAAAGCATTAAGCCACGTGGCCCGGCACCGATAAGCGTAATGTGCATGCCGCATCTGCTCCTTTATGAGATGATAAATTAAGAAGTAACAAATTTATTATACTTGGAAGTGTCCCTAAGCAGTTAGCGACTTGCTTTAGGTTTCACCGTTTTCGTGTCATAATGTCCTTATTAACCATCTAGAAGGGAAGGCAGATGCTGATGAAAGTTGTCGTTGTGGGCTGTACGCATGCAGGAACTGCGGCAGTGCGCGAACTGTTGATGAGGCACCCGGAAACGGAAGTAGATGTTTTTGAACGTCGTGAAGACATCTCTTTTCTTTCATGTGGTATTGCCTTGTACCTTGAAGGCACAGTCGGGCGGCTGGAGGACATGTTTTACGCAACGCCGGCCTCACTCGAAGCATTAGGTCCCAACGTGCATGTTCACTTAAAACATGACGTCTTATCCATTGATGGTGCCGGTCATGTGATTGTGGCTGAAGATTTGAAGACAGGCACACAACAGCATTATCCGTACGACAAGCTGATTATGACAACTGGCAGCTATCCGGTTATCCCACCGGTTTCCGGTGTAAGCGTTCCGCGGGTCTTGATGTGTAAAAGTTATGATGATGCGCGCAAAATCAAGGAGAGTGCCAAAGATGCCGAAACGATTGCAATTGTCGGTGGCGGCTACATTGGCGTTGAACTGGCAGAGGCTTATAGTCGTAATCAAAAACACGTGATTTTAATTAATGGGGTTGCGCCATTGCTGAGCCATTATGTGGATTTACCGCTTAGTCGAGAAATTTCTTCAGTATTAACGGAGCATGGCGTTGAATTAAAAGTCAACACGGTGGCACGCCATTTCGATAGTGACGCGGAGCATGTTTTCATTCAGACGGATCACGGTGAGATTCAAGCTGATTTGGCGGTTGTCTGCGTTGGTTTTCGTCCGATGACCGAGTTGTTGGTTGGTCAGGTTAAAATGAATCATGATGGCTCAATTCATGTGAATGATTATATGCAAACTAGCGATCCCGATATTTTTGCGGCGGGGGATGCGGTTGCGGTGCATTTTAATCCGACTGGTAAAGATGCGTATGCGCCACTTGCAACGAATGCGGTGCGTCAAGGAAAAATGGCAGGTGCAAATATTTTTGGCCCAACGATCAAGTATATGGGCACACAGGCAACCAGTGCGTTAAGATTGTATGATCATAGTCTGGCGGTCACGGGGCTGACGCTTGCTCACGCCAAGCGCAATCAACTGCCGGCAGCCAGTGTGACGATGGTTGATGATTTTCGACCGCCATTTATGCCGCACACGGTGAAGATTACCATGGTGCTGGTTTATGATACCAGTAATCGTCAAATACTAGGCGCACAGTTTTACAGCAAGTATGATGTTGCCAATGCGGCCAATTTGATTTCGGTGATGATTCAAAATCGTAATACCATTGATCAGCTGGCCTATGTCGATATGCTCTTTAATCCGAATTATGATAAACCGTGGCATTATCTCAATTTGTTAGGACAATTGGCAGTAGCACAAGCAGACAACTCAGCGGTGTAGGGGGAAAATTATGAATTCGTGGAATCTTATCGGACTGTTCGCGTGGGTGATCCTGATCGCCTACCTATTCTTCATCATTTGGCATATTCGGCGGCGACATATTAAAGCTATCGTCAAATCCGGGCGGCAGGTTTCCCCTTCCGTCGTGTTGGTTGATCTGGTAGAAGTAGCGGTGTTGTTGCTAGCGGTCGCCGGAATGGTATGGGTGAGTTGGTTGCGTCCGATTGACTACCGGGATAGCCATGAGGTGACGATTAGCCACAGTGCACAACCACTTATTTTGCAGACCGGTGATGAACATTCCTTTTATGTACGGGTTCGCACGGGAAATGGTAAGAATCCGATTTTGTACTATACTTATTGGACAGAAGGCGCCAAGTATGAAAACACGAGTCATAACGCGGAAGTGAGCTCCGGCAGCCAACCACTGACACCGCGAGCGGCCGCATATCCGTGGTCCAAAAAGGAACTTAAAAAACTGGATCAAAGCGCTGATCGTGCATATGTCGCAACTGTATCGGCGCAGTATAAGCCTGGTTTTCTTAACGGCTTAGGCATGCATGTCGGTCACAGTGCCGATCGGTTTTCGATTTTACGGGTGCCTAATGATACATTTGTTGAAATTGATCCGGTTGAAGATTAAAGCGTGTTAACTAAACAATTTGAAAGATCGTTGGTGTGAAATGCGGCATCAGCGATCTTTTTTTCGATTGACAAGCTTAGAAAAAACGAAGCAGCCGCGATTCTGCGTGTGTTTTTTAGCTTAGCCGAATCGATTAGTCCGCGGTACATGGTATGATGAAAGCATTCGAAATGGGTAATATAAAAGGTGCTTGTCTGGTTCTAACCGCGCCGGCTCGCGCTCAGTTTTACTAGGAGATTTGCTAATGAGGCATCGTAGCTGGTGATTGCTGCCGTTGTTGCTGCTTTTGGGCTTTGGTCTTGCGGGGCTGCAACCGGTTTAAGCCGCTTCAGGTAAATGGTATCGAGATAATGGCAACATGATGGGTTCTGAAAGTAAGACGGTTATCAAAAAGCTGAACGACCAAACCTTTGCCAAAATAACCGGTCATCCCCAAATTGCCGTGATCACCGTCACGTCCCTGCATGATGACGAGATTGAAGACTATGCCAATGAGCAGTTTGCTAAGCTTGGAATCGGCAAGAAAGGTTGGGATAACGGTCTTTTACTGGTGCTTTCACGCCGAGATCGTAAATATTGGCTGGAAGTGGGTTATGGACTGGAAGATGTGGTGCCAGATGGCAGTGCCGATGAGATTGTCACTGGCTCGGTCAAAAAACTGCTTAAAGCGGAAGACTACGATCATGCCATTGCGTTGTTTTTGACAAATATCGGTAAGCGGGTTGCGGCTCATCAAAGCGCCATTGCCACGCCGACGCAGATAAAAGCCAAGCGTGCCCATGATGCCGCCGTTAAGCAGCTTTTGATAACGGTAGCCTTGGTAGTGGTCGGCATGATGGTGCTCTTCTTCATCATTCATGCTGCCATAACCGCTCGCTTACGTGATACGATGCGGCATGTAGCTGCCATGCAGACGTTACCGATCTATGCCGCTGTGACTGCTGCCGGGATTAAACTGCAATTAGACACGGCGGCGGTTCCGCTATTTCGCTTTGCCTGGTCGCATGACAAATTGCGCGTGATCGGGATGGCGAATTTGACGAGGCGGGGATTTGAATCGTGGACGCGAAAAGTCCGAATGATGGTGCCGCACCCTTATTGGTACTATGACAACGTTCGCGGAGCCCTTCGCAAGTTGCCAGATCAGACGCTGGTAAATGCGCCGACCATTGCCGCGGTGGCTGAATTGTTAAGCCCGGCGCTGGCAGATCGGTTTAAAACCGGACAACCTTATGAAGCAGCTTTCACGGCCTGGTTGAATGAACAGAAAAGTGTTGCCGGGCAAGCAGCGGTGACGACTTGGTCTAAGTTCCTGGCAAAAGTTAAACCGACTGATACCTTCTCAGATGCAACGCTAGCCGCCACTTTTTCCGCTATTCTTTTCCATATTCGCCATCCCGATCAAGATCAGGATTTGAGTCAATCCGATGTGCCATTGTGGGTTATCAGTGATTTTGGCTCGGCGACTAGCAGTCATAGTGGCGACTCCGATGACTTTGGAAGTGGCTTCGGTGGCGGTTCTAGTGGCGGCGGTGGTTTTGGCGGTAGTTGGTAAGCCAGACCCGACCCTTGAAAGTGACGCAACACGTAGGCTAACATAAAAAATATATTTAAAACGATGGGTGGCAGGTAGCTACCGCCATTAAATTCAAAAATGAGGCTAGATAAATGGAGCAGATGTTGTTGTTAATGGGTACCGGGTTGCTAGGCGGTATTCTGGGAGCCGTGCTAGGAATCGGCGGCGGGATGATTATTACCCCGATTTTGACAATGTTAATGGGATTACCGATTCAATATGCGATTGGTGCCAGCATTGTCTCGGTCATTGCGACCAGTTCGGGTGCCACTATTGCTTATCTAAAAGATGAAATGCTGAATTTACGGGTAGCCATGTTTTTGGAAATTGCGACAACGGTTGGGGCCGTCATTGGTGCGGTTATCACTGGCCTGGTGAATGGCAAGGTATTGTATATCTTATTTGGCGCATTGTTGATATTTTCTGCCTTCAACATGATTCGCAAGTTGCGGATGAAAGACGATGGTGTGCGCCAAACAACCCCTGATGCGATGGCCACAAAATTACGCCTGAATGGGACGTATTTTGACAAGGCAACTGGAAAAGAAGTTAATTATACGGTAACGAATGTGCCAGGCGGCTTTGCGATGATGTTTGGTGCCGGGATTGCATCAGGGCTACTGGGTATCGGAAGTGGCGCTTTTAAAGTGATTGCCATGGATACGATTATGCATATGCCGTTGAAGCCATCGAGTGCAACCAGTAACCTCATGATGGGAGTTACGGCGGCCGCCAGTGCAACAGTTTATTATTTTGGCGGTCAGCTTCAGCCACAAATTGCCGCCCCGCTTGCCATCGGAATTCTCGTCGGGGCAACGGTGGGCTCGCGGGTGATGCAGGTTCTGCCAAATAAAGTCTTGCGGCTGATTTTCATTCCGGTGATTGGGTATATGGGCATTCAGATGGCACTTAAGGGATTTGGGGTGAATATCTGATGGATAAGAAACTCAAAACCGAAATCGATGATGTTGAAATCATGATTGGTAAAGTGATGCAGATTGGGGTCATTTTGGCGGCAGTTGTGATTATTTTTGGCTTGATACTCTTGTTGGTCAGCGGATCGACCGGTTATCCGGCCGGTGTTCATCCGACGCGAATTGGTGCGATTATAAGCGGCACGGTGGCACTGAAACCTTACGCTATCCTGATGACGGGGATCTTTTTGCTGATTCTGACGCCGGTTTTGCGCGTCGTGGTATCAATCTATGCGTTTGCGGTTGAACACGATCACTTGTACGTGTGGATTACCACCGCCGTTTTGATTATCCTGCTCGGCGCCATGACGATTGGGTATCTGGGCAACCGTTAATTAAAAAATAGCGCTTTTGCACCGGGTTATTGATCCGGTGCAAAAGCGCTATTTTGATACTTCGTCTGGATGATGAGTGGCGTTTAGCACGCAATTGTTCATCCTTCGCGGGGCGTCATTACTTACCACTTGGCTTGTGTTCCATGTAGTCCTTCAGCGTGGCAACGACGGAAGAATCCGGCATCTCACGCATGGATTTAATATTGTGAATATGTTCAACTGATACATGGCTGTTAAGCGCCATCTCTGTGTCCGTTAGATGATTTTTACGCTGGAAGTCGATAATTTCCCGTGAAAATGCACTGATTTGATCTTTTTCAGCCAAAACGATTCCTCCTCGTGAACCTTTACTAACAGTATAACGATTTTTGTCATTATGCGCACGTATGACATCCAATCGTAACTTTAACACCATTGATTTGAAGGTTTTCAAGCATATCGTAACGATGACTGAAGAAAAGTCTAAAATCTCCAGATGCTGTGTTCGTAGGCTAAATACATGAACGAAACTTAATGATTGCAAAGCCGAACAAGCGTTTGTATAATAAAGATGCACCAAGGAAATGGGATCGCTTCGTTAATTAAGAACCGCATCTGTTAGCTGCAATGTTGGTTAGTTGATTAGGAGTGCCACCATTTAAGCGGATGGTGTGTAAGTTCATATGCGTGATGATCGCGATCGTAAAATACACGCCTTGACCCGATGGCGACAATGTATGCTTGCCCGGTTACAAGTTGTTGATAAAGCTTTCTTTTCTTGACGAGCTGGATACCCTTCAACAGGACTTTGAGGATGATAAACCAAAAGCTGATTAACAAAAGCCATAACCACCCATTGGATGTTGAGTGAAAAGTTGAGGCTTGCAGGGTTAGCATAAGCGGATTCCAAAGCAAAGCGGTGGCATCGGTGATTAGCTGATTAAATAAAGCAGTTGGTGTTGCAAACAGAGATATGAGTGTGATGCCAAAGATAAACAATCCCCAAAGCATATAAGGTGCCATGATCAACACGGTAAGCGCGCGGAGTAAGGAATTTGGAGTATGCAAAACGATAGCCTTTCGAAAACGATGCCATGCATAGAACGGATCTTGATCGGCTATGGTTATCATCTCCCAGTTGTTAGTGAAACGATTTCGTTTAACAATCTCTTTTTCATACAGATATTGTTTTGATGTTTTCCGGACAAGGTAATCGCTAGTCTTAGAATAGCGCAATATTGCCTTGATCGAAAGGTAAGGTGAGCTTATGGAACACTATGCCTATTTGCAGGATCTGGCAGCCAATCAAAGGGATCGGGAACTGCGCGTGCGGATTTGGGATAATAAGAATGTCATTATTCGGCGAAACCTCAGCCAGCATCAGGGCTTGGCTACTCAGGTCTGGGATGCATGGTTGCGTCAGGAGCTGCGACGTTTTAACGGTTTTGAGCCAATTATTGAAGTTGATGATTTTTCCGGGCATCAGGAAATTAAGTTTTTCAAGGAAAATGAATTAGCGGATGCCGTTCATTTCATTCTTCAAGGCGAAGGTGCGGTTGAAACAGCTAGCTAACTGTAGCCAGATTAGCTGGGCGTGTAAGCTTTTACATCCTCTATGTTATCAGTATACTGAAGGTAATGAGGTGAGGACGATGAAGGCGATTATTTTATATGCATCAATCACAGGCAACGCGAAAGGAATGGCTCGGATTGAGCAGCAGTTCTTTGAGCATTATGGTTGGGATGTCACGCTTGGCGAAATGATTCAGACTGATCCGGCAACGATTAAAGACTTTGACGTGTTGGTGCTGGCAACTTATACCTGGACTGGCGGCGTGATCCCTGAAGAGACCCAAGACTTTTATGATGACTTAAGTAAGCTGGATTTTTCGGCTAAGCCATTGGTATTTGGAGTGCTGGGTACGGGTGATCCGTATTATGGCAAGGATTATAATACCGCTCCGGAAAAATTTGAAGCCGTTTTGAAAGCTAGCGGTGCAGTTCAAGGCGCAACCGCGGTCAAGATTGCTTTAAACGTTAAACAAGAAGAGATGCCTCAGTTTGCGACATTTACCCAAAGTCTGATCAAAAAAACCGAAGCGCTGCAAAACAAGAAGTGACCCGTTGGCGCGTGGTATACTAAAGCCAGAAAGCGAGGGGATCTTCATGAGTGAGGAAATTGTTTTCTTCAATCCCGGCGATGCAGTTGCCAATGATTTCGACTTCGCAGCTGCTCGGCGTAGTGCGCAGATTTACAAAGCACAGCATGTCGTTGATGAAGGCTTGGTAGTTGCCAAAGATAAAGACGGCAAGTATTCGGTCTTTTATGAGGCTGCCGGTACACCTGATTCACAGGCTAAAGGCGCATACAAAGATGTTGGCAAGTATACGATCCTAGCTCACTTATGACGAAGACAGTCTGGTATCGCGTAGCCTTGGTGGTAGTTGCTGTCATTCTTATCGGAGTTCTTTATGGTTTAATGCAGCAAGAACAAATCGCGAATCCTTTTTTGGTTGGCAGTCTTGGCTTAATTCTCGGCGTTGACCTTGCTTTACTGCTTGCCAATCTTTGGCCCGTGCATCATTCGCGCAAGCCTTAAAAATAATCATTCAAAAAATGCCAATCAATCCGCGGCCGGAAAATTTGCGCCGTGGCTTGGTTGGCATTTTTGCTTCGTTGACCGGTAACTTAGTCGTTGACAATATAGCGTGGCTGTTTGCCTGACAAAATCGCCAAAGTGTTGTCCGTGACAATTTTTGCCATGGCATCACGCGCCTCGACTGTTGCGTTCCCGATATGCGGGGTCAAAACCACATTATCAAGGGCCTTTAGTTCTGAGCTAACGTGGGGTTCGGCTTCGTAGACATCCAGCGCAGCACCAGCGAGGCGATGCGCCGTGAGTTGTTCAAGTAAGGCAGCTTCATCGATCAAGGGACCGCGTGCGGCGTTGATCAGATAAGCGCTCGGTTTCATGGTTGCCAGTGCCTGAGCATCCAACAAATGGTGGGTAGCCGGGACTAGTGGCAGGTGAAGGGTGACAAGATCGCTTTGTTGCAAGAGTGTCGCCTGATCCGTAAAGGTGGCACCTAGGCTTTGCTCTTTTTCCGATGGCAGTTGATGATGCTGCGTGTAAAGGATGTTCGCATCAAAAGCATGGACACGTTTGGCAACTGCTTGGCCGATCTGCCCCATACCGATAATGCCCACGGTTTTGCCGGCGAGTTCATGGCCTAAGAAGAAGGTTGGCGCCCAGCCGGAGAACCCGGGACCGCGCATGAGCCGATCGCCTTCTGTGACGCGATGTAAAACGGCGAGCATTAAAGCTAGCGTCACCTCGGCAGTTGACGTGGTTGATACTTTGGGGGTGTTGGTCACGAGGACACCATGCGCTTTAGCAGCAGTGATGTCGATATTATTGAAACCAGCGCCGTAATTTGCGATTAATTTCAAATGAGGCGCTTTTGCCAATGTTGCGGCGCTTACCGGAGTCGATAGCGCGGTGATAAGCACTTTTGCATCGCTTAAATGTGCCTGGAGCTCGGCTTCGGTAATCAAGCCCTTACCGCGATAGGCTTCAAAGTCCACGCCTGCACGTTTCAAAGCGTTGTTGGCCGATTTCGGTAAGGTTGCAGAAATATAAACTTGTGCCATGAATATCCACCTTTCTGTGGTCATCCGTATCTGATTCACTTTTAGTTTAATACAGCGCAGAGAAAAAAGTGTGGGCGACGCCAAACTCAGCGCGAAAGAATAACCTTGTTGGTAGGAACCCAGTAAAAAACGAGGCAAGATATGACGTGCACGACTCATTTGTGTTACACTGTTTTTGGTAACAAAAAGTAAGCAAAGGGGATTGATCGTTGATGGCAACTTTAACGCAAGATATGAAAGATATGATCGGTGCACAGCTGAATTACTTGGCGACGGCTGATGAAAATGGTAATCCGCAAGTCGGCCCTAAAGGTACCATGCGGGTTTTGGATGATCACCACTTGATCTATAACGAAGAAACCGGCAAACAGGCTTGGCATAACTTGCAGTATTCAAAGAAAGCAGCCGTAGCAACGGTTGATTACAAAGCTTTGAAGGGCTTCCGGTTTGAAGGCACCGTTGAATTTCATAACGATGATCAAATCTTTGAAGACGCGCAGGCTTTTGCTAAGGAGCGTCATTTGCCTGCAGCTATCAGTGCGGTTGTTATCAATGTCGATCGCATCTATAAGCTGGATGCCGGTCCAAGTGCCGGTGATCTGATCGAAGGCTAATGCCGCGTTGATGATATCAGCGTGATTTTAGACTTGTAAGGCGATACGGACAGTTCCGTTAATCTTTTTAATTAGTAAATTCATACCCCGCCGTTGTGACAAAGCGCATAACGGCGGGCTTTTTTGTGTTCTGAATTAAATACTAATTGTTATTATTAGCATATTTATTGCGAATAATCAGGCCGGTTCGTTAAGCTTAAGATAGTCAGAAGGATGTCAACCAAAAGAAAGGGTGAGAACCATGATGCATTTAATTTGGACACTGATTATTGGTGCGGTGATTGGTTGTATTGGTCAGCTGATCGTCGGACGCGACATGCCACTTGGCTGGATCGGAAATATTATCGGTGGGCTTATCGGTGCATGGCTCGGCACGGCGTTACTTGGTAGCTGGGGACCATCACTGGCTGGTATGGCTTTGATTCCTGCCATTATCGGAGCTATCATCGTCGTCTTCCTTGTTTCCTTGTTGCTGGGCACGACTCGGCGCAAGGCATAGGAGGCGGCAGGATATGAAACCGATCACGAAAGTATTGTTCGGTATTGTTGCGATTTGCGGCTTACTTCAGAGTATTGGCTTTGGCCTGTTGCTGTGGCCCAATCGCGAATTTACGCGCTTTTACGTACAGCAGGCCGGTTGGTTACGTCCTGTCATGATTGGACTAACCGGGCTTGTGATTCTGGCTTTTGCCATCATGCTGCTTGTCGCTATCTTCCGCCGCTCCACCGCCAATGCTTTGATTCTAGCCGGTGACGATGGTGATCTGACACTTGATAAAAGTGCCATCGAAAATACGGTAGCCAAAGCGATTGTCGACCGGCATTTTGCCAAGTCGGTGGATGTTGATGTCAGCATCCGCAAGAAGCAAGTGGCGCGGATGCGAATTGAGGCCTTTTCCGGAAACGTCAAGGAACTAAAACAAGAGGCGCAGCGTATCGAAGAAACTGCACGCCAGAAGTTGCAAGCGTGTCTCGGCGTTCCGGTCAAACATGTCCGGGTACATTTACTTCCAGCAACGAAAGTAAAAGCCAAGACTGCGCGGGTCATTTAGTTCAAACGACTTTGATGGATCACTGACTGTCATTCAAAGCGGGTGGCCGTAACTGGCACCGGTGGCAGCAGTGGTTATCAGCTACGAAAGGGTGATACACGATGCAGCAAGGAACCATTGGCGCTGTTGTCGGCGTCATACTAGCCTTTGCCTGGATGCGTTTCGGGTTTATGGGCATGTTGCTTGTCTTGATATTCGGCGGTTTAGGCTGGCTCATTGAACGTTATCTGGTGCCTAATTGGGCGACGTTCACAAGTTGGCTGACCGCGGGCAAAGATGCATTTAGCAAAGGAAAGTAGGTGAGTAGATGGATGCAGTAGCACCGCCAAAACCAGCATCAGTTGCAAGCCATCAAGAAACACTGATGGCCAACAGTCGCTTAACATTTGAAGATAAGGTCGTCGAAAAGATTGCCGCAATTTGTGCACAAAATGTTGATGGCATTCTAGGGATGGATGGTTCGGTGATGGATAACCTGACTGAAACCTTCTCAAGTGGCGAGAACCTGACCAAAGGCATTTCCGCTGAAGTCGGTGAAAAACAAGTGGCCCTTGATATGGATGTTTTCCTAGAATTCGACAGCAACGCACAAGCCATTTTCAAACAATTGTGTGAGAAAATCAGCGCACAAATTGAACGAATGACCGGGTTGCAGTTAGTCGAATTAAACATGCATGTCAAAGATGTTTTGACGAAGCGGGAATGGCAAAAACGCTAATCGGCGCTAAGGGACCCCATAACGCGTTCGCCAGCGCAGGGATCAGCGTGTAGGGATCTTGGTTGCAATGGTCAAAGTGCGACCATCACGTCCAAGGCCGCTTACACTCCGATCCTTAAACGCGCCGGTTCACACTCATTTTAAAGGAGAGATTTTAATGGACAACAAGAAACCCAACGGAATCAATAAGGAATTGAAGTTCGATGATGCTGTGATCGCAAAAATCGTCGGGATTACCTGCAATGAAGTCGAAGGTGTTTATTCGCTTGAAGGCGGCATGATGGCTAATCTTACGGATATGTTCAGCAAGGATGAAGACCCAACCAAAGGCGTTAACGTTGATTTGAGCGATAACCAGGACGTTTCAGTCACACTTGATGCAACGGTGCGCTATGGTGAGAATGTGCCGGAAATCTTCAACAAAGTCACCATGGCAATTGCCAAAAACGTTCGCCAGATGACCGGTCTGAATGTGACAGAAGTGAAAATGACCGTCAAGAACATGCTGACAAAAGAAGAAATTGCCCGCAATGAAGCTAAAAACAGCGACAAGAACAGTGACAAAGAATTACAGCCGGCTTAATGAGTCAATATATATAAACCGGTAAAAAGGGATAGCCCATCATCCATCGGGGGCTATCCCTTTTTGACGTTCAAGAAGCAATTTTTTCGACCAACGCGGGTAGTTCTGTCAGATTTGGCAGGGAATAAGTCGGCGTTATGTCTGGTAGTGGTGATAATTGCTGGCGATTAATCCATACGCAAGGCCAGCCGAGTTTATGACAGGGTACGATATCCCACCAATACCCCATTGCCACGTGGAGATGGGGTTGGTTGAGTCGGGTTTCGGCCGTGGTAAAAAAGGACAAAGTTGGTTTATAACAATGCGTTTGCTCCGGTAAAATGGCTTGATCAACTTGGTGCTCCAGCTGGTCAAAGTGGTGGGTCATTAAATCCGGGGTGGAATTGGACATGATGATGATTCGATGACCGGCTTGGCGCAATTGCTGCAAAGCGGGGATGACTTCTGGCCATGGTTGTAAGTTAATATAGGACTCAAATAAATCATGAAAATAATGGCTAAATAGTGAATTGGTGCGAAAAGTCATATCAAGATATTGCAGATCGCGCTTCAATAAGGTGGTGAAAGGCAAGGTGGTCTCGCCATACATGAGGCGATCCTCCCACGATTCGAATTGGTGCCATGCAGCCTGACCGTCAATACCATGACGAGCACTGAAGGTCATAAACTGGGTTCGAATGGGGCGGGTGTCTAGCAAAGTACCATAGCAGTCAAATGTAATATCCATAAAATCACCTTTTTGAGTATCTTAGCATGATCAAGGCTGAGAACAAGTCTTTAAAAACAAAGGTATCGATATATTCGGCAGGGTCGGGGTGTCTTCATAGCCGAGACCAATATAGTAGGTTAGATAATGGCTGTTCTTAATAGTTGCACGGTTTAACTAATTGACGTTCCTGCCAATAACTATTAAACTTTTTACCAATATCAAAGGGGGAACATCATGGAATATTTGAAGCTACTCGGCATTGTCATCATTGTTGTTGGCTTTGCCTTGAAATGGGATACCACCGCGGTTGTTGTGCTAGCTGCGATTGTGACAGCCGTGTTTTCTGGTATGAGCATTCCGGATTTGTTGACGACACTGGGACAAAGTTTTGTGGATAATCGGATGGTGTCGTTGTTTTTCCTGACCTTACCGATGATCGGATTGGTTGAGAGTCATGGTTTGAAAGAAGTGGCCGTTAATGGGATTCAGAAACTGAAGAAATTAACGCCAAGCCGAATTTTGAATCTTTACTTGGTCATTCGTGAATTAGGCGGCGTCTTTGGGATTTCCTTGTCCGGCCAGGTTCAATTTGTGCGGCCGCTGATTACGCCGATGGTCACTGCCGCGGCAGAAGCGAAACGTAAGCTGACGGATAAAGAAATCGACTTGATTAAAGCCCGATCTGCCGCCACGGATAATTTCGGAAACTTTTTTGCTCAAAACTTATTTGTCGCAACCGCTGGCGTTTTGTTGATTGCGAGCACGATGAAGAGTCTCAAGCATCCGGTAGAGCCGATGCAGGTGGTGCTGGCATCAATTCCGATCGCGATTATCACCTTGGTTGTAGTGGCGGTTTATAATCGCTGGTTTGATCGACAATTTGAAGAGACGCCGCGTAAAGGAGGCAAAAAGTGATGGTCGACACGTTACTGCTCATTCTTTATGCACTCATCGGCGTTGTCATGGCGATTGCCGGGATTGAAGCCTTTCGGGCAAAAGACAATCCGGCTCGAATCGGAACCGGCCTGTTTTGGATCATCATGGCAATTGTTTTTGCGTTCGGGACGCTATTACCGGCAATGGTCGTTGGTATTTTGGTCGTTATTATCGGTATTTTGGCCTTATTCAAGCAGATTCAAATCGGCAAGATCAAGCCGGTTGATGGTGCGCATGCGGCTCAGGCAGCCAAACGACTTGGCGGCTGGGTGTTTGTTCCAAGTGTTGTACTGGCGATCGTTTCAATTGCCGTTGCCCAGTTTACCAAGTTAGGCGGGCAGGTCGGGATCGGCATTGGCGCGGCGGTCTCATTGATTGTGGCGATCATCATGACCAAGGCCCCCGTCAAAATGGTTTATAATGATACCCAACGGATGGTACGATCAGTCGGTGCAGCCGGTATTTTACCGCAGTTGTTGGCAACATTAGGCGCCGTTTTCACAGCTGCAGGGGTTGGCACTTTAACGGCTAAGTTGATTGCAGGTCTATTTCCGGCAGGCAGTCATCTTGGCGGGGTTATTTTGTACTGTGTGGCGATGGCATTATTCACGATCATCATGGGTAATGCGTTTGCTGCCTTTGCCGTCATTACGGCGGCGATCGGGATTCCATTTGTGATTGCCCAAGGTGCTAATCCTGCGATCGTTGCGGCCATTGGGATGACTTCCGGTTATTGCGGCACCTTATTGACACCTATGGCAGCGAATTTCAATAGTTTACCGGTTGCGTTGCTGGAAATGGAAGATCCATTGGGGGTCATCAAGCAGCAGGCACCCATTGCGATTCTGCTTTTGGTGATTCAAATCGGACTGATGTATTTCCTGGCGTTTTAGAAAGGACGATTAAGTATGAAGATTCTTGTGACAGGGTTTGATCCTTTTGGTGACGACAAGATTAATCCGGCGATTGAAGCGGTTAAACGTTTGCCAGATGAAATCGGCGGGGCCAAAATTGTGAAGTTAGAAATTCCCACTAAATTCAATGTTTCGGCAGAAGTGGTGCATGATGCGATTGTTAAAGAAAAGCCTGATTACGTTCTGAGTATTGGTCAGGCTGGCGGACGTTATGAACTGACGCCGGAGCGAGTGGCCATTAACTTGGATGACGGCCGCATTAAAGATAACGCTGGCTATCAGCCGTTAAACCATACGATCCATGAAGACGGCGAAAACGCCTATTTTACGCAATTACCAATTAAAGCGATGGCTAAAGCGATCAGAGAAGCCGGTGTTCCCGCGGCGGTTTCAAATACAGCCGGCACCTATGTTTGCAACCATATTTTCTATCAAGTGCAGTACATGCGCGATAAGGAATTTCCGACGATTAAAGCGGGCTTCATGCACATCCCGTTCTTACCTGAACAAGTTGTTGCACGGCCAGAGACACCGGCATTGTCGCTTGAAGATGACGTTAAAGGCATTACCGCAGCCATTGCCGCCATCGTCGCACACGATGGCAAAGACGACCTTGAAACCGTTGAAGGCAAAAATCATTAATTGAAGATTCACGTTGACATTTTCCGCAAGCTCACTAGGGCGTGCGGATTTTTTAATGGCCGATTTTTCCGTTTTCTCCGGGTGGGCGATATAATAAAGGCAGAGATAAGGACACGGATACATCCTCAGTTTGGCAAAGGGAGGTTGTGACAACATGAGTATCGGAATTATTGGATCAGGTAATGTTGGACGTGCGTTGGGACAGCTTTTTAGTCATGTTGGCGAGCAAGTTATTTTGTCGCATCGACATGGGGTGGCATCACTGGCTCCGGTGATTGCGGAGATGCGATCAACAGTTGAAGCGGGTACAGTTGCCGAGGCGGCCAATCAGGATATTGTCGTTTTGGCGGTACCGTTCAATGCGTTAGACGAGTTGCCGGCGCAAGTGAAAGCTGATGCCGTGGTGATTGATGCTACAAATTATTTTCCTAGCCGTGACGGCGAACGATCCGAATTGACGAGCCACCAAATCGCTTCATCGCAACTTGTGGCGCAACACTTTGGGACTAAGAAAGTCGTCAAGGCGTTCAATACGATTGCGATGACGAAAATTCGCAGTCTGGCTAAACCGAATCAACCAGCCGGGCGGATTGCGATCCCTATTGCCGGGGATGATGCAGCGGCGAAAAAGACAGTCACTGCATTGATTGAAAAGATCGGGTTTGATGTTGTTGATCTTGGTGATTTGGCTAATAGCTATCCGGCTCAAGCAGATGGCCCGTTATTCCTGTTCACCGGTGATGCTGATCAAGTTCGGGCGCAGGCAAATAAGTGACTGCAGCATGGTAGCTCACTTTGCACACAGGAGAAAAAATTGATGATTTTCTTTTATGGCATTTTGTTCATCATCGCGCTGACTTTCTTGTGGGTAATTAGCACCAGCGAGTACGCGCGATTGGTTCAGGAAGGAAAGTCGCGGCCAAGGGCGTTTGTTTCGGCCTTGCTGCTGGGCTGGATGAGCATTTTTTAAAAAGCCGCTCGCTGCAATTGAAGACATGATAATCAAAAATCGGCCTTAGTGGAGAAGCTCTCTCACTAAGGTCGATTTGTTTGCGGTTATTTTGTTATTGGCATTAACGCTGTGTCTAATTTTGATATGTGCTCACTGTACCGGCTGGCCGATACGCTTTTTGTGATTTGCCACAATCATTTTGGCAATGGCTTTGGCGATGTTTTGGTTCTTAAGGACTGGACCGTGTGAGTAACTGCCGATCGTATTCTTATAGCGCATGCCTTCAACACCGTCTTCCGGATTGTTACCGTAGCCTTCGATCATCTTTCCTAGAGGTTTTAGCTTATTTTTGTCGTCAAAATAAGTTCGCCCGCTATGGTTTTCAAATGCCTTGACGGTACCGAACTCGGTTTCGTATTTGGTGTCGCCGATCATACGACTGTCCGGTTTGAAAACAGTATGCAGCGGCAAAATACCGAGCCCTTTAATGACCGTTCCTTCACTAGTCTTGTAATAGTCACCGAGTAGCTGGTAGCCGCCACAGATAGCCAGCATCGGTTTACCATTTTCGATGTAGCGGCCCAAGGTTTGGGCATAGCGCAGTAAATCCTTGGCGACAACGGTTTGTTCATAATCCTGACCGCCGCCAAAGAAAATGAAGTCGTAGTCATCGGCATTGAAGTCGTCACCAAGACTGATGTTATCGACTTGTACTTGATAGCCTTGTTGATTCAGCAAGTAACGCAGAATTTTAACATCCCCGCTGTCGCCATAAGTGTTCATGAGATCCTCATACAAATAAGCGATTTTGATCGTATCAGCCATGGACCGAGCGCCTCCGTTTTTTTGATTGGCAACAGCTTACCACAAGTGAAGGGAAAAAGAGAAGTGAGCTGATTGATTGGTGATGGACAATTAAAGAAGGCGGGTAAAGTATCAGCTGGAACAACGCCAGACTGGTGCTTTATCCGCACTTAGTTGCCCTGCCATATGAATAGCAGGATTTAACGTTTATGTGCCTTGATCCAAGGTTGAGCCTTTTCCTCAATCGCTTGATAAATTGCATCCATATCCGAGTAGTCACTGATCTCAAACACGAATTCATCTGGCTGATCGTGAAAAGTCGGCTTGTTGTTTAAGATGATGTTCAGCTGGTCAAACTGGTTGTCGCCGGTATCTTTGCGAATTTGGTAGGTGAAAAACGCCGCTTCATAATTTTGAATATTGTCAGGTTCTTCATACAACACTTCCATAAACTGATGGTCGGTCTTGTAGTTGTCCTTTTTCAGCTTATCCCACAGTGCCTGATACTGCTGATGAAGTTCAGTTAACTGAGCATCCGTTAATTGTTCGTTTTCTTTAATTTCTTTACCGTCTAATTCCATTTTTTTCGCCTCTGAGTTGAATTACTTCCTTATTATCGAACTGTGTCAGGTGATTGTCAAAAGTGAATCCTTAGTGGTAAGTGTCAACTTAAAACAAGACAATTAGCTTTCACTGGCCTTAAAGAAGTCGAGCCAGCTCGGAGTATCGGAAATCACTTAATTATAGTAGAACTGAGAAAGAGTTGGCCTTTACTCCCATAACGCGCTCTCCGGCGCAGAAGCCTGCACATAAGGACCTTGAACGCAATGGCCAAAGCCCGGCCATTACGCCCAAGGCCACTTATGCTCCGGCTTCTAACCGCGCCGGCTCGCGCTTCTAACGCGTTCGCCAGCCCAGAAGTCTGCGTGTAAGGACCTGAGTCGCAATGGTCAAAGCCCGACCATCACGCCTCAGGCCGCTTACACTCCGACTTCTAACCGGGCTGGCTCACGCTCACTAAGAATACAGTTGAGGAGATGCCGCTTTTACGTTACACTTGACGGGTACGTGAAACCCTGTTTGTTCCACAAAATCAAACCCAAAAAAACGGAGGCAGACATGGATCCAACAGCTTTTGTCCACGCCTTGGCTGATCACGGTATCGTGTTGAATGACCACCAACAGGATCAGTTTGCGGCTTACTATCAGTATCTGATCAGTGAGAACGAGAAAATGAATCTGACTGGTATCACTGCTGAAGGGGACGTCTACCTCAAGCACTTTTATGATTCCCTAACATTAGGCTTGGTGGTGCCAAAATTGCAAAGCCAGCCATTGTCGCTGTGTGATGTTGGCGCCGGGGCGGGTTTTCCATCAATCCCCTTAAAAATTGCGTTTCCTCAGTTGAAGATCACCATTGTCGATTCGCTGCAGAAGCGGATTGGCTTTTTGGAACGTTTAACGGCGCGGTTAGAGTTGACCGATGTGCAGCTCTTTCATGATCGGGCCGAGACTTTTGGTGCCAAAAAATCGCCGCACCGTGGCCAGTATGATCTGGTGACAGCACGCGCGGTGGCGGCGCTGAACGTCTTAGCAGAACTCTGTTTACCACTCGCCAAGCAGCACGGGCAGTTTGTAGCGATGAAGGCCGCCGCAACTCCTGAAGAATTAATAGCGGCCAAACCGGCAATCAACCTACTTGGCGGTAAACTCGTTCAGGATGCAGCGCTGACCTTGCCGGAAACCGGGGATACGCGCCATTTGTTAGTGATTGAAAAAGTTAAACCGACACCGAATAAATATCCCCGGAAACCGGGAATGCCGAATAAACAACCATTGGGAGGTGCATAGCGCGTGGCATTATCATTTTTTGGCCATAAAAAGTCAGATGACGAGACGGTCGTGCAACAATTACCGCTTAAAGCTATTGTCCCCAATCAATTTCAGCCGCGAAAAGTTTTTACTTCCGAATCCATTCAGGAATTAGCTGCTACGATCAAAGAACACGGCTTGTTGCAGCCCATTATTGTGCGTGAATACGCGCCAGATCAGTACGAAATTATTGCCGGAGAACGACGCTACCGGGCAATGCAACTGCTAGGTTGGGAAAAAGCACCAGCCATTGTGCAAAAGATGGATGATGATGAAAGTGCGTCAATGGCTTTAGTTGAAAACCTGCAACGTGAAGGTTTAAGTGCGATTGAAGAAGGGCAGGCTTATGTTGCGCTGATGAAACTGAATCACCTAACCCAAGGCGCATTAGCCCAACAATTAGGTAAAAGTCAGGCTTTTGTTGCCAATAAGATCCGGCTGCTGAAGCTTAGTGCGCCGGTGCAAGAAGCCATTATGAATGGTCAAATCAGCGAGCGTCATGGCCGTGAGTTGTTAAAACTCGATGAATCCGAACAAGTACCAGCCTTACAACAGGTTTTTGCGGAAAAACTGACAGTCAAGGAAACAGCTGCGTTAGTAAATGAACGGTTGCGCCCAAAGAAGCCCACACCAAAGCCTAAGCCAAAAGTTCGGCGATCAGCGGTGAGTCATGATACCCGCATCGCTTGGAACACGTTGAAACGTTCGGTTAAGATGATTCGGGATACGGGAATGACAGTCACGGCCAAAGAAGAAGATACCGATGACGCATACCGTATGATCATCGAGATTCCAAAAGAGAAGAGATAGGAGGAACTCATGACACATATCATTGCTGTTGCCAACCAAAAAGGCGGTGTTGGGAAAACAACAACGACCATTAATCTGGGAGCGTGTTTGGCTAACCTGGGTAAGAAAATTCTGATTGTAGATGCTGATGCTCAAGGCAATGCGACAAGCGGTGTCGGGATTCAAAAGGCCCAAGTCGAAAAAGATATCTATGACGTGTTAGTCAATGAGGATCCGATTACTGAAGCCATTTTACCGACAAAGCACAAGAATCTTTTTATTGTTCCGGCAACGATTCAATTAGCAGGAGCAGAAATCGAATTAACCAGTCAGATGGCACGGGAGATGCGGCTGAAGTTAGGTTTACACCCGGTGGCGGAGCAGTACGACTATATCTTGATCGATTGTCCACCATCTTTAGGCCAGCTTTCCATCAACGCGTTTACAGCAAGCGATTCGATTTTGATTCCGGTACAAAGCGAATATTACGCGTTGGAAGGATTGAGCCAACTGCTTAATACGGTGCGCCTTGTTCAAAAGCATTTCAATCCAAGTTTGGCAATTGAAGGCGTTTTGTTAACCATGTATGATGCGCGAACCAATTTAGGGGCGCAAGTGATTGATGAAGTGCGCAAATATTTTGGTGATAAAGTCTATACAACCGTGATTCCGCGGATTACCCGGCTGGCTGAAGCGCCAAGTTATGGCCTGCCGATCGTGGATTTTGATCCGAAATCACGGGGATCCGAAGTTTACGAGGCATTAGCCAAGGAGGTGCTGGCTGCTCATGGCGAATAAGAATAGTAAAGGATTAGGTCGGGGAATCGATGCGATCTTCAAGGATTTTGAAAGTCCCGATCTAAGTGCCAACAATACCGTTGAGGAACTGCCGCTGGTCGATATCCGTCCCAATCCCTACCAACCGCGTAAAACCTTTGATCAAGAAGGCTTAAAAGAACTAGCTGATTCGATCAAGCAAACCGGGGTTTTTCAGCCGATAATTGTGCGCAAAAGTGTTTCGGGTTATGAAATCATCACTGGTGAACGGCGCTTTCGGGCGTCAAAACTGGCCGGCAAGGAAACCATTCCCGCCATTGTTCGCGACTTTAATGATCCGGAAATGATGGAAATTGCCGTGTTGGAAAACCTGCAGCGAGAAGATTTAACCCCGTTGGATGAAGCACAGGCATATGATACGTTGATCAAACGCTTAAATCTGACGCAAGCAGAGGTCTCGGCCCGGCTAGGAAAAAGTCGGCCTTACATCGCTAACTATCTGCGGCTATTGACGTTGCCACAACCGGTTAAGCAGATGTTGAGCGCTAATCAGCTGTCGATGGGGCAAGCCCGAACGCTGCTGAGTCTTAAAGATAAGACCAAAATGGTGGCAGTTGCTAAAAAGACGATCAGCGAAAATTTGACGGTTCGCCAACTTGAACGGCTCATTAATCAAATGAATGCCGGCACCAATCGGCCAGCGACCAAGGAAAAACCGAAGTCGCCGTATGTACGCGCAACCGAGAATCAGTTAGGTGAGCGCTTCGGAACTAAGGTCAATATTAATGAAGGCAGTAAAGGCAAGGGCAAGATCGAAATTGATTTTAGCTCTGAAAAAGACCTGAACCGTATTTTAGCCATGCTTGACGTCAATATTGATTAACTGGCAAAACAGTTGGAGGTGGGCGCATGTATCAACTACATGATCTGGTTCAAATGAAGAAACCGCACGCGTGCGGCACAAATCGTTGGGAGATCATCCGCTTAGGGGCAGATATCAAAGTACGTTGCACCGGTTGCGGACATATCGTGATGATGTCGCGCCGTGATTTTGAGAAGCGACTCAAAAAAGTGTTGGGTCAGGCAGAACAAACAGACTAAATAGAAAGTGTGAAATAACCAAATGGCTTTAACAGCAGGTATTGTCGGACTTCCCAATGTTGGCAAGTCCACGCTTTTTAATGCAATTACTAAGGCGGGTGCGGAGATGGCAAATTATCCGTTTGCCACCATTGACCCGAATGTTGGGATGGTTGAAGTGCCGGATAAACGACTGGCACGCATCGATGAACTGATTCCCGCTAAAAAAATCATTCATACGACTTTTGAATTCACCGATATTGCCGGAATTGTCAAAGGTGCTTCTAAGGGGGAAGGACTGGGCAACAAGTTCCTGGAAAATATTCGGCAAGTGGATGCGATTGTTCATGTTGTCCGTGCGTTTGATGATGACAATATTACCAGCGTCACCGGTAAAGTCGATCCGCTAGAAGATATGGCCACCATTAACATGGAACTGGCCATTGCGGACTTGGATTCAGTCAACAAACGCTATGCCAAGGTCGAAAAAGTGGCGCGGACACAAACAAACGATAAAGAAGCTCAGGCTGAGTTTAAAGTGTTGCAAAAAATCAAGCCAGTACTCGAAAATGGCGGTATGGTTCGCAGCATCGACTTTGATAAAGATGAGCAAAAAATTGTCAAAGGCCTTTTTCTGCTCACGAGTAAGCCAGTTTTATATGTCGCTAATATTGCCGAAGAAGCGATGGCTGATCCGGATTCAGTCGACTATGTTAAGCAAATTAAAGCCGAAGCCGCTAAAGAAGGTGCCGAAGTTATCGCCATTTCCGCCAAGACCGAAGAAGAAATTGCGGAGTTGGACGATGACGAAAAAGCTGACTTTTTGGCAGCGGAAGGCGTGGATGAATCTGGCCTCGATAAGCTGATCAAAGCGAGCTATCATCTTTTGGGGTTGGCGACCTTCTTTACAGCCGGTGGCAAGGAGACCCGTGCGTGGACATTCCGTCGCGGCATGAAGGCGCCTCAAGTAGCCGGTATCATTCATTCAGACTTCGAGCGTGGGTTTATTCGGGCAGAAACCATGTCCTTTGCCGATTTGGATAAATACGGTTCCGTTCAAGCGGTTAAAGAAGCCGGACGTTATCGCTCCGAGGGTAAAGAATACGAAGTGCAAGACGGGGATATCATTGAATTCCGGTTCAATGTTTAAGCTGACTGGCCAAATAAGGCCCGCAGTGATGATGATTTTTTAAGATAGGAGTTTCAAATGGCAGAAAAGCATGAAGCAGACACGAGTCAAGCGGTAGACAGTGCTGCAGTTGATCAACAGCAAGCAGCAGGCGGTACTTCTGAAGCTTCGTCCGCAACCGATGCGGCAAGTAAGAATGCCCATGTTAAACAGGTGCGGCCGGCTTCAACAGTTCCGGAAATGATTGAACAACTCACCAAAAAGAATGATGAGTACGTGTTCAAGTTGCGGCGTGAATTGAAAGATGGCGGCATGTCTGCAACTGATGAAGAGACCTTACTTAAGACGATGTTGCCGGAAATGATTACGGCGCAACGTCAAGGCAAGCCCGCTACCCAGCTATACGGGCCGGTAACGGTGAAGGCAAACGAAATTTTGCATACGCCCAAGCCTGAACCCAAGAAGCCAATGTGGTTACTGATTGTCGATCAAAGCCTGTTCTTTATGGCGATTTTGGCGGTTATGTACGGTGCTTTGGCCTACTTCAATCCCAAGACCCAGAACACAGCTACTAGCGGTTTTCTTAGCCTCTTGCTGCTGAGTTTTATGGCCGGAATTTTCTTCGTGTACTACGCCGACTGGATGCAAAAAGACAAGAAAGAACGCCGCAGTGCATGGTTGGTTCTTGGAGGCGGCGTCTTATTGGTCGTTGCGGTTACCTTCCTCAGCAGTGCGCTTGCGTTGCTCAATACGCCGCTGACTCAGCCGATGCCATGGTTTGCCAACATTATCGTTGGGGTTGTTGCTTACGGCATTCACTGGGTGTTGCAGCATCGGTATCATCTCAAGAGCTTTTTCCAACGGTAGACTTGGGAAATCAAAGGTTGCGGTTCTTGAACAACTAGGCTCAATAAACTCAACGGGTGCTAGAAGACAGGATGCATATGTCTTCTAGTGTCCGTTTTTTCTTTGCTGCCAAAGGAAATTAAGCGTGAGTAGCTTGAAAACTAAACGCCTCGGAGCTAATGCCGAATAATAACAGGTGATTTTATGAGCATGATTGCAAAAGACGAACATTAATTTCGCAAACTGGCAACCGTTTTTATTTTGTTCGGGTCTTAATGAACAATTATGAGATTTTCTTTCATTTTTAAGCCTATGATACCGGTCTTTTCAAAAAAATTAACGTCTACGTTTGACGAGGCCAATTTCCGGTAGTACATTAGTCAACAACTAAAATTGAAAGAGGGATTTACGCAATGAGTAATTGGGATACAAAGTTTGCCCGGCGTGGTTTTACATTTGATGATGTGTTGTTGATACCTGCAGAAAGTCATGTTTTGCCTCACGATGTCGATCTGTCTGTACAACTTGCGGACAATCTAAAGTTGAATATCCCAATCATCTCAGCGGGGATGGATACGGTGACCGAAAGTGCCATGGCGATTGCAATGGCGCGTCAAGGCGGTTTAGGTGTTATCCATAAGAACATGAGCATTGAGGCTCAGGCTGATGAAGTGCTTAAGGTTAAGCGCAGTGAAAACGGGGTCATCGTTGATCCGTTCTTCCTCACTGCTGACAAGCCGGTTAGTGATGCAGAAGCGTTGATGAAGAAGTATCGCATCAGCGGTGTTCCGATCGTTAATAATACAACCGATCGTAAACTGACCGGGATCATTACGAACCGTGACTTGCGGTATGTCGATGATAAGAGCGTTCTGATCGATACCGTGATGACCAAGGAAGGTTTGGTCACTGCTCCGGCTGGCACTTCAATTGAAGACGCTGAAGCCATTCTGCAAGCCCGTAAGATTGAAAAGTTACCACTGATTGATAAGCAAGGCCGGCTCAGTGGACTCATCACGATTAAGGATATCGAAAAAGTGGTAGAATTCCCGCATGCCGCTAAAGATGCCCATGGTCGGTTGTTAGTCGCTGCCGCAGTCGGGGTTACCTCGGATACGTTTGAACGGGCCCAGGCGCTGTTGGATGCAGGGGTTGATGCGATTGTCATTGATACCGCTCACGGTCATAGCGCCGGTGTTATTCGTAAGATCAAAGAAATTCGCGAACATTTTCCATTGGCAACCTTAATTGCCGGAAATGTTGCAACGGCAGAAGCAACGGAGGCGTTATATGACGCTGGCGTTGATGTTGTGAAAGTCGGCATCGGCCCTGGCTCGATTTGCACGACCCGAATTGTTGCCGGCGTTGGGGTTCCCCAGTTGACCGCCGTTTATGACGCTGCCAGTGTTGCTCGCAAGCGTGGTAAAACCATTATTGCCGATGGTGGGATCAAATATTCCGGCGATATTGTCAAAGCGCTTGCTGCCGGTGGTAACGCCGTCATGCTCGGTTCACTCTTGGCTGGTACCGATGAAGCACCAGGCCAGTTTGAGATTTATCAAGGCCGGCGCTTTAAGACGTATCGCGGCATGGGTTCCTTAGGCGCGATGGCACAGGCTCATGGATCAAGTGATCGTTACTTCCAAAGCGGTGTCAATGAAGCTAACAAGCTCGTTCCTGAAGGGATTGAAGGCCGGGTTGCTTACAAAGGCAGCCTTGGCGATGTGATCTTCCAGATGCTTGGCGGCATTGAATCCGGTATGGGTTATGTTGGCGCACCGAACTTACAAGAACTACAGGATAATGCGCAGTTCATTCAAATTACCGGTGCCGGATTACGTGAAAGTCATCCACATGACGTCCAAATTACCCGGGAAGCACCAAACTACTCCGTTCAATAATCAAGATATTCAGTTTAAGAGCTTGCAGTTACCCACTTGAGGCAGCTGCAGGCTCTTTTTTAGTGAGCGCGAGCCGGTGCGGTTAGCAATCGGAGTGTAAGCGGCCTTAAGCGTGATGGCCGGTCTTTGGCCATTGCGCTTAAGGTCCTTACACGCAGATTGCTGCGCCGGGGAGCGCGTTATAGAAAGCGAGCGTGAACCAGCGCGGTTAGGGATCGGAGTGTAAGTGGCCTCAGGCGTGAAGGCCGGTCTTTGGCCATTGCGCCCAAGGCCCTTACACGCAGACTTCTGCGCCGGGGAGCGCGTTATGATAATCGCGAGCAAGACAGTTTTAACGTGCGAGCTTACCGGTTTTGATAACGTGTCCGATGAAAAGCAGTCAGTATCGGTGTGCCAAAAGTGGCGGCAATTGCTAACGGCCAAGGAACGGGGTGCTCTGTGGTCGTCAACAATGTTTGCAGCCATTGCGCAGTCGGCAGTAGTTTTATCAGCCGATGACTGGAGAATTGGGTAAATAACAGATTCTCACTATAAAATAGGATCAGGTGCCGCTGTAGAAGCGGGTCATGGATTGGCAACAGCAAATCATTGCTATTATTGCGATCACCCAAAAACAGTGGCAGTCCTGCGAAGTCGCGTTGTAAATCAAATGTCCGGCTTTTATGAGCACTGGCCATTGCTGGCGTGAGTCGTAACATGAAAACCAGTTTATGTGCTGCTGCCCACAACAACATATTGGCAATAGCAGCATCGGTTGCCGTGAAATTGAAAGCAAGCTGCTGTGCTGCAGGACTGGCGAATGCTTGGCGTAGCTTTGACTGGAGCTCAGTAGTGGTTTGTTTATCTGAATAAAGCACCTGCAGCTGCCGAACACCGCGTAGCCAATGAAGGTGGGTTGCCAAGCGTAGGGTCAACCATTCGTCTTGGTGGTGAAGCAGCCAATAGGTACTACCGCTTGAATGGGCAATGTTAATACCGGCAATTTGCATCGTTTGCGGCAAACTGGCAGCTACGAGGGTTGTTAATTTTGGCAAAAGAACACCTCCCACTTGAAATGCAAAGCACGCATGGCGCTCGTTTTCTTAGGGTTTTCGTAAAGAATTCCCGGTCCAATTTTGGTACAATGGACAGTGATGTTACAGTCCCTAACGATTGCCGTATAAATGGAGTCAAAATTATGAAGATATTAATTGTAGACGATGATAAAGAAATCGTTGAACTATTGAGCATTTATGTTAAAAACGAAGGCTATGAACCTATTCAAGCATACTCGGGCAAAGAAGCGATTACCAAGCTTGTGACCAATCCCGATATTGCGTTAATGATTTTGGATATTATGATGCCGAATATGTCAGGCATGGATGTGGTTAAGGAAGTACGCAAGGATTCGCAAATTCCGATTATCATTGTGTCAGCCAAAACAGCAGATATGGATAAGATTCAAGGATTGATCACCGGTGCTGACGATTACGTCACGAAACCATTTAATCCACTTGAGGTGATGGCGCGAGTCAAGAGTCTTTTGCGTCGGAGTCAAAATGAGGTGACCAATTCGGAGCCGGATGTGCTGGAAGTCGGGCCTTTGACGATTAAAAAGGATAGCCACGAGGTCACAACTTTGACCGGCAAACAGATTCAGTTAACGGCTTTGGAGTTTGGAATTCTCTACTTACTTGCCAGTCACCCGAATCGCGTCTTTTCCGCTGACGAGATTTTTGAGCGGGTTTGGCAACAGGAGTCAATTGTATCCGCCAAGACCGTGATGGTGCATGTTTCACACCTGCGTGACAAGATTGAAGAGGCAACAGATGGTGAGAAGGTCATCGAAACAGTCTGGGGCGTTGGCTACAAGGTCGAGGCCTAGTTCATGAGCGAAAAGGTCAAACTCACTGGTAAGGAAAAGTCCGAGTTGTGGATTGAAGGCATTGTGACAGTTATTTTGTTACTGATGCTGAACTTTGCGTTGTTAGTGCTGATTAATCAGATGATTGCGCATAATCCCGGGTTGGAGAATGCAATCTGGGGTGTGAAGACGAATTTGACTTTTGGCCGCGGCGGTTTTCATCTGTGGAGCTGGTCGAATCTTTTCCTTACCTTGATGGGCATTGCAGACGTCATTGTGGTGTACTGGCGATTGGCACGGCGATATCGGCAGATGCAGATGCGCCACGTGATTGCAGAGTTGCATTATATTGCGGATGGCCACTTGGATCACCGAATTAAATTTGAGGTGAATACCGAGCTGCAAAAAGTGGTTAGCAGCATTAATGCGCTGGTTGATTCTACCGTGAACTCTATGGAAGAGGAACGACGAATCGAACAGAGTAAAGATGAGCTGATTACCAATGTCAGTCATGATATCCGCACACCGTTGACCTCGATCATTGGCTACTTAGGCTTGATTGAGGATCATCAATACCGAAGTGAAGCAGAGCTACTCAAGTACACGCACACAGCGTATTTGAAAGCAAAGCAGATGAAGGTTTTGGTTGAAGATCTGTTTGAGTATACCAAGGTTAAATCAACCACGACCAAGTTGAATCCGGTCCGGTTCAATATGATTGCGATGTTGGAACAGCTTGCCGCGAGCTTTGAGTTGGAAGCCCATAAGAAACACATGCGGATCCTAGTCAGTGGCGAACCGAACCCATTAATGATGGAAGCTGACACTGAAAAGCTGGGACGCGTTTTCAATAATCTGATCGTCAATGCGTTGAAATACGGGCAAGGCGGACGGCACATTTTCCTTGACGCCCAGCGAATTGGCAGCGAAGTCGTCGTGAAGGTTTCAAATGATGGGGCTCAGATTCCCAACGATGCCTTAAGCCAGTTGTTTGATCGCTTTTACCGGGTGGAAGAAAGCCGCTCCCAAGAAACCGGGGGCACAGGACTAGGGTTGGCCATTGCGCAAAGCATCATTGCGTTGCATGGCGGGTATATTTACGCAGATTCCAGTCCTGAATTAACCAGTTTTGTGATTCATTTACCATTAAAAGTTGGCGCCTCGCTGACGGATAAACAAACTAAATCTAATGAGGAAGCAGGAAAGACGAAATGAAGAAGTTGTTACGTGGGTTGGTTGCCGCAATGGTCGCGGTATTAATGATAGGTGGTGCTGCTCCAGCGGCGTCCGTTGCAGCTGCCGAAAGCAGTGATACAAATCTGGTTAATGCCAAAGCCGCGGTTGCAATTGAACCTACAACTGGCAAGGTTTTATATGCTAAGAATGCAAGTACGGTTTTGCCGATTGCATCCATGACCAAGATGATCAGTATTGAGTTAGTTCTCGATGCCATTAAATCAGGCAAGATCAAGTGGGACGACAAGGTGACGTTGGATCAGTCAATATGGACAATTAGTCAAGACCGTGATCTCAGCAATGTGCCGCTGCGACGTGATGGCTCATACTCAGTGCGCGAGTTATATGATGCCTCGCTCATCTACTCAGCCAATGCAGCCATGATGTTGCTTGCAAAGGCAGTAGCCGGCAGCCAGGAGAAGTTTGTTAATCAAATGGATGCCAAACTCAAGAGCTGGGGCATTACAGACGCCAAAATTGTCAATGTGACAGGGCTGAATAATAGTCAGTTGAAAGATGCCAAAGTACCAGGCACTGGCGACAACGCGGAAAACGAAATGTCAGCCAAAGATATGGCACAAGTCGCGCAACACTTAATTAAGGATCATCCGGAAGTTTTAAAAACAACCAGTATTGCCAAGCAGACCTTCCGTAAAGGGACCGATGATGCGATCAATATGGAAAACTGGGATTGGATGCTCAAAGGTTTGGTTTCCTACGATAAGAACCTGCCAGTTGACGGGCTAAAAACCGGGACTTCCGATGCGGCTGGCGACTGCTTTACCGGGACGGTTGAAAAGAATGGCATGCGGATTATCACCGTGGTGTTGCACGCAAACGGCGATGCCAAGACACGGCGATTTGATGAAACCAAAAAGCTGATGACCCATGTTCTGGAAAACTGGAAGACCATAACGCTTGCGAATGCCGGACAAAGTATCAAGGGCTACAGTAAGGTCAATGTCAACCGTGGCGCATCACGGACAACACCGATTGCACCAAGCGCAAAAGCCGTTGCCGTTGTTCCCGCTGATGCAAGTAAAAAGACACTTAAGTATACTTACACACCGGCTAAGGGTGTCAAAAAGAACACAATTGAAGCACCCGTCAAGAAAGGTACCACGATCGGTAATTTGAAGGTAACCGCAAAAGACGATCAACTTGGCTTTGTGGGTGATAACGCACAAGAAGGTATCACCCTTAAAACGACCAAGTCCAATCAGAAAGCTAATTTCTTTGTCCTGATTTTCCGTGGCATTGGTGATTTCTTCAGTCACATTTTTTAGTCGGCACTGCTGACATCATGAGGTGAATGTTTTGGACTCCCGGTTGGAGGTCAACGCGTTCGCCTTTTTTGTGAGCGCGAGCCGGCGCGCTTAGAAGTCGGAGTGTAAGTGGCCTCAACCGTGATGGCTGGGCTTTGGCCATTGCGGTTGAGGTCCTTACACGCAGACTTCTGCGCCGGGGAGCGCGTTATAGAAAATGAGCGCGAGCCAGCCCGTTTAGAAACCGGAGTGTAAGTGGCCTCAACCGTGATGGCCGGGCTTTGGCCATTGCGGCTAAGGTCCTTACACGCAGGTTTCTGGGTTAAAAAACGCGTTATGATGGAACAGGATCACGAAGCACTGAATTTCATGGGAGGCTAGCAAGATGGTAACGTATCATGAAATTACCCCGGCTGGTTTGGCTAATCTTAAACAAGAAGTTGCGGATCTCAAGGCGATTCGGCCAGCTAAGATTAAGAACCTGGCTGAAGCAGCGGCTTTGGGTGATCGTTCAGAGAATGCAGAATACAGCGCCGCTAAACGCGAATTACGGCAATTAGAGGGTCGCTTGCGATATTTGGACAAGTTGATTCGGTATGCCAAAGTGACGACGCCGGCCGCGGCCAACCTTGCTGATATCGGTAATTGGGTGACACTTGAATTTGACGATGATCAGGATGAAGACACTTATGAGTTGGTCGGGCCAGCAGAAGCGGGGATGGGGGCAGCTAAACTTGCCATCAACTCACCACTGGGAGCAGCCGTTCGTCGCCATCATGTTGGCGATACGGTCACCGTCACGGCACCGAGTGGCACTTATCAGGTAACGGTTATGGCCATTAGTCCGCATGCGCCCGGTAAGTCAGTCGAGCAGCACGACTGAAGCAAACTCCTCGATTTATGACGGAAACTTTCAATGCTGATGCGAGGATCATGTTGGCCATAACCGAATGTCAGAAGAACAAGCATCTGAGGCGTGTTTTTCATCATGGTTTCAAATAGATCAAGATGAAAGCTGCCACAGTGCTTATGCTATAATGAAGCTTGAATTCACGGCATATAAAAAGGAGTAGCAGCCCAATGGCACTATCACTTAGAGCTTGTATTTTATTATTGAAGGAACATCACTTATTAAAAAGTGCGGCAATTCAGACCACTGAAGATGTCGATATGACCGGCATTGCCTATGATTCACGAAAAGTTTCCGGGCCGACTTTGTTTTTCTGCAAAGGGGACAAATTTCGGCCGATTTATCTGTCCATGGCCAAAGATAACGGCGCCAGAACCTATGTTGCCGAAAAGCCTTACGTGGAAGGTAATGGTTTAAATGCCTTAATCGTTCGGAATATCACAAAAGCAATGGCGATTCTCAGTGCGGCCTTTTTCGATTATCCGCAAGATGATTTGTTTGTAATTGCTTATACCGGTACTAAGGGCAAAACAACCGCCGCTTATTTCACCGAGGCGATTTTGAATGAGGCTCGGCCGCGGCACATCGCCTTGTTCTCCACCATTGATACAGTGGTTGGCCCTGAGCCGGATCAGCGGTTTAAATCGAACTTAACCACCCCGGAAAGTTTGGACTTGTTCCGGGATATGCGCGAAGCAGTTGAAAATGGTATGACGCATTTGGTGATGGAAGTTTCCAGTCAGGCTTATTTACGTAATCGCGTCTTTGGGCTGACTTATGATGTAGGCTTCTTCTTAAACATTACCCCCGATCACATCGGACCAAACGAACATCCGACTTTTGCCAATTATCTGCACAATAAGCTGCAGTTGTTGGTCAATGCGCGCAAAGTAGTGATTAACGCGGAAACCGAGCATTTTGATCAGGTCTATGCGGCAGCAACCACCACGACTTATCCGGAGAGCATTTATTTGTTCGCCAGCGCTGGATTCAAGCCTAAGCGCGACGACATTGATATTGATTTCCGATTTGACAGCCAAGAAGCTGATGTCGCCGAAAGTCGCTTTACACTCGTGCCGGTAACGGAAAAAGCAGCGGCACTTAATATTGGCGGTCATTATTCGCTGGCTTTAATCGGCGACTTCAATGAAAGTAATGCGACAGCAGCGATTATCGGCGCCGGCCTGGCAGGTGTGGATGCATCTGCTGCGGTGCCTGGCATCGCCAAAGTCAAAATTCCGGGACGGATGGAACATTTTCAGGTTCCGGGCCACGGTACGGTTTATGTGGATTATGCCCACAATTATGCTAGTATGAAGGCTTTGTTATCGTTCCTAAAACGTTCCTACAAAGATCCGCGCTTGCTGGTCGTTGTCGGCTCCCCTGGTGATAAAGGGGTTTCGCGGCGCCCGGGCTTTGCCAAAGTATTAACTGAGTTGGCAACAGAAGCCTTTTTAACAACAGATGATCCCGGCTATGAGGATCCAGCCAATATTATCAATGAAATCGACCTTAAGATTGATCACACCAAAGTTAAGGTTCACAAGGTGCTTGATCGTAAAGAAGCGATCACGGAAGCGATTAAGGCCAGTGGTCCCAAAGATGTTGTGGTTGTTGCCGGTAAAGGCGCAGATCCGTATCAAAAAATTCGGGGCGTCAACACACCTTGGCCGACTGATATGGCCGTTGTCAAGGAAGTCACCCAATCGTTACAGGAAGGCTGATTTGAATGCGTCAATTTTTCACCGTTATTGGTGGCATGGGGACACCGGCAACCGAGAGTTATGTGCGTCTGCTGAATCAACGCACGCATGCCCATAGCGATCAGGAATATCTCAATTATATTTTGGTCAATGATGCCACAGTGCCGGATCGAACCGATTATATTCTGGATCACAGTAAACCGAGCTTCTTCCCGGATTTACTAGAAGACGTTCGGGCACAAAGTCTGTTGCAGCCTGAATTCATCGTGATCGTTTGCAACACGGCGCACTACTTTTATGATCAATTAGCTGCTGCATCGTCTGTGCCACTGTTACACATGCCGCGGCTGGCCATTCGCGATATGTGCGAGCGATTCCCGAATGAGGAGCGGATCGGTCTTATTGCAACCCAAGGTACGATCAAAGATGGCATTTACAGTCATGAAATCGAAAATACAGGGCGCAAGGTTATTTTAGGAGATCAGGCGTTGCAGGACATGGTGACAGAGCTCATTTATAAGTACGTCAAAGAAAAGGGCGAAGTCAATGCCGAGTTATATCATCGCATCTTGAAACGGATGCACGATGATTTTCAGGTTAACGTCATTGTTCTTGGCTGCACCGAGCTTTCGTTTGCTCAGGAAAAAGCCGGTGATCATCCATATCATGTGATTGATGCTCAAAGTATTATCGTGGACAAGACCATTGCACTCGGTAAGGCTTTTCGGAAAAGTGAGGCAGCGGGTAAGGCATTGTTGAATCAAATGATGGTGCGTTAGTGTGCCGGAAAAAGGCGTCGGAAGCAGCTGGTTCATATCAGTAACTTCCGGCGCTTTTTATGACTATAGGCATCGAGCGGGTCATGCAAAATAATACTTACTTGTGGTAAGCTTTAATTAGTACCCAATAAAGGAGATGGCATATTTTGGCACATTTAACCAAATTAACTGACACATATACCTTGAGCAACGGGGTCAAGATTCCAATCGTTGGTTTTGGAACTTGGCAGACACCGGATGGGGAAGTTGCCAAGCATAGTGTGGAAGCTGCGTTGGCTGCCGGTTACCGTCACATTGATACCGCAGCTGCCTATGGTAACGAAGAAAGCGTGGGTGCCGGGATTAAGGCGTCGGGCGTTGCACGTGATCAAATTTTCTTGACCACGAAGCTTTGGAATGCTGATCACGGTTATGACGCAACTAAGGCAGCGATTGACCGTTCGCTTCAAAAATTAGGCGTAGATTACGTTGATTTATATTTGATTCACTGGCCAAATCCAGTTAAGTTCCGTGACAACTGGGAAGAGGCCAATGCCGGCTCTTGGAAAGCGATGGAAGAAGCTTATAAAGACGGCAAGTTGCGGGCGATTGGGGTTTCAAACTTCCGCGCCAAGCATTTGGATGCATTGCTGAAAACCGCTAATGTCAAGCCGATGGTGAACCAGATCTTCTTAAATCCTAGTGATTTGCAGCCGGAAGTGGTTGCTTATAATGATGCCCATGATATTTTGAGTGAAGCATACAGTCCACTGGGTACAGGTAAGATTTTCCAAGTTGACGCACTTAAGAAGATTGCTGCACGGTATAACAAGAGTGTGGCTCAAGTCGTTCTTCGCTGGTCGCTGCAGCATGGCTTCCTGCCGCTGCCAAAATCGGTACACGATGACCGCATCAAGGAAAATACCCAACTCTTTGACTTTGAGTTGAGTCATCATGATATGACGTTAATTGATGCTTTACATGGTGAAGCTGGTTTAGCGACAGATCCGGATACCACGAATTTCTAGCGTTAAGTCGTCAACCATGATTTTTGGCGATTAAGTAAACGATAGCTGTCAGGTCGATAACAATTAAATAATCCAGCACCCAAAAATTCCCGCAAACGATCATTGCGGGAATTTTTTTGTCAAATAAGTGCGTGCGGCTGGCGATGGCGAACTGTATTAAGGTAGGGTCTTAGCGCCGGTTTTGGCATTGATTAACTGGATGCTGTTTTCGGTTAAAAATTCGTGGTATTTAGCGGCGATATCGCCATAAGTGACAATCGCATCGATATCTTGCACAGTGCCGTACGTGAGCAGCGATACCCGGCCGAATTTCGATTGATCAATCAACAGAATTTTGCGATGCGCCTTCTTGAAAATCTCAGACTTAATTAAATATTCGTTGTACTCCGAGTTGGATAATCCGCGGGTGAGCGAAATTCCGGTTGCTGCCATAAAGGCTTTACCGATATTGAACCGGCTGAAAATATTCATGTTATCAATGCCGGTAAACGATTGGGTACGGCGATCAAAGTTCATGCCGATGATGACAAGCTTAATATTGGCAAGCGGCGCGGCTTGGTTGATGATTTGAAGATTGTTGGTTACCAACGTAAAAGGAAAATCGGTCGGCAGAAATTCGCCCATCTCCGCAGTCGTAGTGCCAGAGTCAATAAAAATTAAATCTTCAGGTTCAATCAACTGTGCAGCAGCCCGGCCAATTTGTCGTTTTTCGCTAGGTGCGGCTAATTGACGCTCGCTGTAAACGGTGAGCGGATTGTCCTTTGTGCTATCAGGAGTGGTTGTGACCCCACCATAGACTTTTTTTACCGTACCGTTTGCAATTAAGGTTGCTAAGTCACGCCGCAAAGTGCTTGGCGCTATCGAGAACTTATCTTCGAGCTCTTTCATAGACGCGGTTTTAACTTCGCTGATATAAGCCTGCATCGCATCAATTCGTTCTTTTCTAAGCATGAATGTCACCTTCTTTAAGCCGTCTTCGCTAATCTGATTATAGCACGTTATGAATATATTTTGGACATATTATGACCATGTTTTAAGCCCGATGCCGAAGCATATAGCAGTAACGCTGATTTCCGTAGACTCGTTGATAAGTTGGAACGTCATCCAAAGCGAGTCATTTGGGGAGCTCGTGAAAAAATAGACATCGCTCGTTAGGCTAACAAGTACCTGACTAGTTACTTTTATCATATCATTTTGCTACATGCCACTTCATTTATTTTGATGAAGTCGCTCACAAGTGAACATCTAATGATTAAATTATGAACACTTTTTAGTTGACTTTGACCATATCTGCTTATATGATGACAATGTAATCGAAAAGTAAGCGCTTAACCGATACGTGGAAAGACTCTTGAAAGTTTGGAGGTTAATAGCATGCGTAAAGCAGGGGTTGTTACTAACAAAGGCGATGCTGCACTGGCTCCCCAGCCGGATTTGGGGGTTAAATCCGAAAAATTGCCAAAATCGGCTCGTCGTCGTTTGCGGGTTATCTCGATTATCGCAACATTTGGCGGGATGCTTTTTGGATATGACACTGGGGTTATCAACGGCGCGTTACCGTTTATGACCAGAGCAGGCGAACTGAATATGTCGCCTTCCATGGAGGGCTTAGTGGCCAGCTCGTTAACATTGGGGGCGGCCTTTGGTGCTGTTTTGACCGGGCGCATTTCGGATCGGCGTGGGCGGCACAAGGTCATTACCGGACTTGCTATCTTGTTCGTCGTTTCGACCATCGCCTCAGCATTATCACCGACCGCACCAATCTTGGCGTCCGTTCGCTTCGTCTTGGGCTTAGCGGTGGGCGGTGCTTCGGTTATTGTGCCAACATTTCTAGCTGAAGTCGCACCGTCGAATCTTCGCGGACGAATCGTCACACAAAACGAGTTCATGATTGTTTCTGGGCAGTTGTTGGCGTTTGTGTTTAACGCGATTTTGGGGACAACGTTAGGTCACATTCCCGGCATTTGGCGGTGGATGCTTGTTTTGGCAACGGTGCCCGCAGTTATTTTGTGGATTGGGATGAATTTTGTTCCGGAATCGCCGCGCTGGTTAGCCGCTAATGGCAAATTGGATCAGGCGTTAACGGTGTTGCGGCAAATTCGGACAGAAGACCAAGCGCAAGACGAAATGGAAAAAATTCGAATTTCCTTAAAATCGGAACAAGAAGTGCAAAGTGCCTCGATTAAGGATTTAAAGATTAGATGGATTAGACGACTTGTTTTAATCGGCATTGGCTTGGGGATTATGCAGCAGATCGTCGGTATCAACGTCATGATGTATTATGGCACCACGATCCTACAGACAACCGGATTTGGCCAAAATGCCGCTTTGATTGCCAATATTTTAAACGGTGTAACTTCAGTGGTCGCAACGATTGTGACAATGCATCTCATGGGTAAGTACAAACGTCGGCCAATGTTGCTGACTGGGATTATGGGGACCTTATTCTCGTTGATCGGCATCACGTTGACGAGTCATTTTCTCGCGGGCAGTCCAATGTTACCGTACTTCACGATATTATTGACCGTCATCTATCTGGCTTTCTTCCAAGGAGCATTGGGTCCGCTCACCTGGTTACTGCTGTCCGAAATTTATCCAGCACGTATCCGCGGCTTAGGTATGGGTTTTGCCACCTTCTTCTTGTGGATCGGTAATTTCTTTGTCGGATATTTCTTCCCAGTCATGTTGGCAAGTATAGGCATGTCGAACACGTTCCTTGTATTTGTCGGAGCCAATATTATTTCACTGATTTTTGCTTGGAAGTTTGCACCGGAAACAGCAGGCAGAACATTGGAAGAAATCGAATTGGACAACAAGTTTGACGATAAGTTTCCTGAAAAGAGCAAGATTAATAAGAATTAAGTTTCTTAAGTCAATTTATTTGAAAATGTAAGCGCTTCATACCATTCTTGAGTTGGACAGGGGCGTGTGTAAACGGGTGATGGAGCCAGCGTGAGGACTCTGGGGCGCATACACTCCGGTTCCTAACCGCACCGGCTCGCGCTCATAACGCGTTCGCTGCGTGTAAGGACCTCAGCCGCAATGGCCAAAGGGCGGCCATCACGTCTGAGGCCACTTACACTCCGACTTCTAAGCGCGCTGGCTCACGCTCATAACGCGCTCCCCGGCGCAGAAGTCTGCATGTAAGGACCTTAAGCGCAATGGCCAAAGCCCGGCCATCACGCTTAAGGCCACTTACACTCCGACTTCTAACCGCGCCGGCTCGCGCTCACTATACGAAAGGGGTTTGTTTTCATGACAACGCAACAAGCAGTTAAGACCTTGAAGAATTTTATTAATGGTCAATGGGTTGATGCTAAGACCGATACTTTTGAAGATGTTTATAATCCGGCGACGGGAGAGGTTTTGGCACGGGTGCCGCATTCGACTAGCGAGGATGTGGCAGATGCAGTTGCAGCGGCCAAAGCAGCGTTTGAAACGTGGAAACGGGTGTCGATTCCTAAACGTGCCAAGATTCTTTTCAAATATCAACAGCTGCTGGTGGAGCATCAAGAAGAGTTGGGACGTATTGTCACGCAGGAAAATGGTAAAAGTCTCAGTGAAGCGATTGCCGAAGTTGGGCGCGGGATTGAAAATGTTGAGTTCGCGGCAGGCGTGCCGACTCTGATGATGGGGGATTCGCTCTCGGCGGTTGCGACTGATGTTGAGGCCACGAATTATCGTTATCCAATCGGTGTTGTTGGCGGGATTACCCCGTTTAATTTTCCGATGATGGTTCCGTGTTGGATGTTCCCGATGGCGGTTGCAACAGGTAATACGTTTGTGTTGAAACCGTCAGAAAAGACACCGCTTACCAGCCAGCGTCTGGTTGAGTTATTCCAAGAAGCTGGTCTGCCCGATGGTGTTTTGAACATCGTCAACGGGGCGGTTGATGTCGTCAACGGTCTGTTGGATCATCCCGATGTCAAGGCAATTAGTTTCGTGGGATCCGAACGGGTTGGCGAATATGTTTATAAGCGCGGCAGTGACCATTTGAAGCGCGTTCAGGCATTAACTGGCGCTAAGAATCACACGATCGTTTTAGCCGATGCTGATCTCGATGCTGCAGTTAAAGGCATTATCAGTTCGTCATTTGGATCCGCCGGCGAACGCTGCATGGCGACATCGGTTTTGGTACTGGAAGAAAGCATCGCTGACAAGTTTATGGCGAAATTTACGCAGGCAGCTAAAGACATCAAAATCGGTAATGGTCTGGATAAAGATGTTTTCCTTGGACCAGTGATTCGTCAGGAGAATCAGGAACGGACGTTGAACTATATCAAGACCGGGGTTAAGGAAGGCGCCAAGCTGGTCTTAGACGGGTCAGCAGAAGCCGAGAAGCGTGATGGTTATTTCGTTGGGCCAACTATTTTTGAAGATGTCAAAACCGACATGACCATTTGGCACGATGAGATGTTTGCCCCGGTACTGTCCGTGATGCGTGCAAAAGATTTACCGGAAGCGGTTGCCATTGCCAATCAGTCCGAGCTAGCCAATGGCGCTTGCCTGTTTACGGATTCGGCCGCATCTATTCGCTACTTCAGAGAAAATATTGATGCGGGCATGCTGGGCATTAACTTGGGCGTTCCGGCACCGATTGCTGTCTTCCCATTTTCTGGCTGGAAACATTCATTCTTTGGCACCTTACACGCTAACGGCAAGGATAGTGTGGACTTCTACACGCATAAGAAGGTTGTGACGGCAAGATATGACCAGCATCGTTTTAATTAGAAATTCCAGATGCTTGACGAGGAGGCATTAACGATGAGCTTGTTGTATCCAAAGCAAAATCAGGAAATACAGCCGGGCGTTCATTTGATTCAAGACGTCAATGCAACGAATTCTCCCATGAAATACACCGCAGTGAAAGTCTTGGAGCTTGATGCGCAACGTTCATTTGCCGAGACTTTAGGTAACTTCGAGGCCGGTATTGTTATTCTGGCGGGTAAGGTGACCGTCACTGTCGGTGATCAGCGCTTTGAAGGTATCGGTCAACGGCAATCAGTCTTTGACAAAATTCCGACAGACAGTGTTTATGTTGGAACGGACTTATCCTTTAAGCTTGCCGCACAAACTGCCGCGAAGGTTCTGATTGCATATTCGCCGACCACGACTTCATTTCCGGTTCGGTTGATTAAGGGCGATATTCATCAAATCGAACATCGCGGCAGGTATCAGAATAAACGTCTGGTTCAAAACATCTTGCCGGATGATCTCCCATTTGCGGATAAGTTATTGCTGGTCGAGGTTTACACGGACTCCGGAAATTGGTCCAGTTACCCGCCACATCGACATGATCACGATAATTTACCGACAGAATCGCTGTTGGAAGAAATCTATTATCACGAAATGCAGCCGAAGCAAGGATTTGTTTTTCAGCGCGTGTATACCGATGATTTATCGCTTAACGAGACGATGACAGTGCAAAACCAAGACGTTGTGATTGTTCCTAAAGGCTATCATCCTGTTGGTGTACCGGATGGGTATGACAGTTATTACCTCAACATTATGGCGGGACCGACACGAGTTTGGCATTTTCACAATGCGCCAGAACATGCCTGGATTATTGATCGAAAGTAATGAAAAAGGATAGCTTTGCAGCTAAGTTGACGAGGGGGGGACATTTTAAATGTCACAAAAATTCGATTTGATTGCTATTGGTCGAGCAGCAGTTGATTTAAATGCGGTTGAATATAATCGACCTTTAGAAGAAACCAAGAGCTTTGCAAAATTTGTTGGCGGATCGCCGGCAAATATTGCAATCGGGTCAGCCAAATTAGGCCAAAAAGTAGGATTCATCGGGAAGGTGTCCGATGATCAGCTGGGTCATTATGTGACGCAATACATGGCAGACGTAGGCATTGACACAACGCAAATGGTCAAGGATGATGCGGGCCACAAAATTGGCTTAACGTTTACTGAAATCATTAGTCCTGAAGAAAGCGATATTTTGATGTATCGAAATGAAGCCGCCGATTTATATCTGACAACGGCTGATGTTTCAGAAGAATATTTAGCGCAAGCCAAGATGTTGGTGATTTCCGGGACCGGATTAGCCCAAAGCCCGTCGCGAGAGGCGATTTTAAAGGCACTCACAGTTGCAAAATCACTTGGAGTGGAAGTGGTGTTTGAACTGGATTATCGCCCGTATACCTGGAAAAATGCCGAAGAAACGAGTCTTTATTATCAATTAGTTGCCCAGCGTGCAGATGTGATTATTGGCACGCGTGACGAATTTGATGTTCTGGAAAATCATCACGGCAACACGGACGAGCAGACAATTGCGACACTTTTCCAATACGATCCTAAGCTAATCGTGATCAAAAGCGGCGTTCAGGGGTCAAATGCGTATACAAAAGCCGGCGATCATTATCACTTTGGAGTTTTCAAGACGAAGGTTCTTAAGAGTTTCGGCGCTGGCGATTCATTTGCTGCCGGGTTCCTATATGCTTACAGCCACGACTTGGGAATAGAAACTGCCTTGAAGTATGGCAGTGCTGCAGCGTCTATTGTGATTAGTCAGTTAAGTTCTTCAGAAGCGATGCCGGATTTGGCGAAACTCACGGCATTTATTCACGAAGCAGAGAGGCAGGAGGTGCATTAGGATGAGCGCAATGGAGTTGAAGGCGCAGGGAGGAGAAGCAAAACCGGCCGCGGCCGATACCGTTCGATTGACAACCGCGCAGGCCCTCGTGCGCTTTTTAAACCAACAATATCTTGATGTTGATGGTGAGGTCACCCCGTTTGTCGAAGGGATCTTTGCAATTTTTGGCCATGGCAATGTACTGGGTTTGGGGGAAGCCTTGCAGGAAGACCCGGGGCACTTAAAGGTTTATCAAGGGCATAACGAACAAGGAATGGCCAGTACTGCGATTGCCTATAGCCGTCAGTTGTATCGCCATAAGATTTTTGCGGTGACTGCTTCGGCAGGTCCGGGTTCGGCTAACTTTGTCACGGCGGCGGGAAATGCATACGTGAACAACATTCCGATTCTCTTTTTGCCCGCGGATACATTTGCCACACGTCAGCCGGATCCGGTTTTGCAGCAAATTGAAGTGGACAGCAGCGCAACTACTACCACGAACGATGCGTTGAAGCCGGTGTCGCGGTACTGGGATCGCATCGAACGGCCCGAGCAGCTGATGAGCGCACTTTTAAAAGCCTTTGAAGTGCTGACAAATCCTGAAACAGCAGGCCCGGTCACGATTGCGTTGCCACAAGATACCGAGGGTGAAGCTTATGATTATCCGCGTAGTTTCTTCAATAAGCGCGTGCATGTGATCAAGCGGATTCAACCGAGTGCGGCGGAATTAACGGAAGCGGTTCAACTTGTTAAGGCCAGTCGCTATCCTGTCTTAATTGTGGGTGGTGGCGCCAAGTTCAGTGAAGCCGGTTCGGCGATTGAAGCTTTCTCGGATAAGCTAAATATTCCGATTGTTGAAACACCAACTGGCAAGTCCACTATTTCGGCAACGTTTGCCAATAATATGGGCGGTACCGGGATTCTAGGAACAACAGCGGCTAATGAAGTGGTCGCAAAAGCTGATCTCATTATTGGTGCTGGAACTCGCTACACAGACTTTACAACAGCTTCCAAGACGGCTATTCATCCGGAGAAAACCCGCGTGCTTAACATTAATTTGAATCGCATGCAGTCGTATAAGTTTGACGGCTTTCCGATTGTGGCAGATGTCCGGGATACACTGAGCCAACTGACTAGTGAATTGTCTGGATATCAAAGTGACTTTACCAACCTCGCAGACCTCAAAGCTGCTTGGCAACAGGAACGGCAGCGTTTGGCCCATACAAACTATGATGCGCCAGATTATACGCCTGAGGTTAAGGGTCAATTCAGTGCGGCGACATTAGCTGAGTATGCCGAGAAGTTACAAACCCATTTCACTCAGACGGAAGCGGTTATTGCTGTGAATGACACGATTGCGCCGGATAGCATTATTGTTGCTGCAGCGGGATCGTTACCAGGGGATGTTCAACGAATCTGGGATCCAATTGTGCCCAATACCTATCACATGGAATATGGGTATTCCATGATGGGTTACGAGGTTCCGGCAGCATTGGGGATTAAGTTGGCACAACCGGATAAAGAAAGTTATGCCTTGGTTGGTGACGGCAGCTTCATCATGTTGCATTCAGAACTTGTCACCGCGCTGCAATATCATAAGAAGATCAACATTTTAGTCTTTGATAATTCCGGATTTGCTTCCATCAATAACTTACAAATGGCTCAAGGCAGCAATAGCTATCGAACCGAATTTAGAACTGCCGACCATGATATCTTAACAATCGATTTTGCCAAAATTGCGGAAGGATATGGGGCTAAAACTTATCACGTCAATGATCGTGACAGTTTAGTCGCTGCCTTGGAGGATGCCAAGAAGCAAACAGTTTCGACATTAATTGATATCAAAGTGCTGCCTAAAACGATGACACAAGGATACGGCCAAAGTTGGTGGCGAGTCGGGGTTTCCGAAGTATCCGACAATCCAAACGTCCAAAAAGCGTATCAAGACATTCAGACAGGTATTGATCAGGCATTTAAATACTGAGGAAAACAACAATACAAAGGAGCGATTGACATGGTTGTCAAAGTTGGGGTTATCGGTACAGGCGCAATGGGACGCGCACACATTGATCGGCTAACCAATGTTTTAACCGGAGCTGAAGTCATTGCCGTCACGGATATTGATCAAGAAGCTGCCCAAGCCGCTGTTCGGGATTTTAAGCTTAACGCAAAGGTTTATCCGGATGACACGAGTTTGTTAAAGGATCCGGACATTGATGCCGTTTTTGTTGTTAGTTTTGGCGGTGCACATGAGGCGACTATTCTCAAAGCCTTAGACACCGATAAATTCATTTTCACCGAAAAACCGTTGGCAACGACCCTTGAGGGAGCTAAACGGATCGTGGATAAGGAAATAAGCAAACCGCGAAAAGTCATTCAAGTAGGCTTTATGCGCCGGTATGATGAGGGCATCCATGCCTTGAAGACTAAGCTGGATTCGGGCATCATCGGAACGCCGTTGGTTGTGCGCGCCAGTCATATTAATCCTAATGTTGCGGCCAATTATTCAAATGAAATGGCCATTACGGATACATTGATTCATGAAATCGATGAAATGCATTGGTTACTTGATGATGATTATGCATCGATTCAAATCACCTATCCGCGCCAGTCAAGTCAGGTGACCAATGAAGGGTTGCGGGATCCGCAATTAGCCACATTGACCACCAAAAAAGGAACGGTCATTCAAGTGTTGGTTCATGTGACGGCGCAGTACGGTTATGAAGTCAAACTCGAAGTTGTCGGCGAAACCGGAGAATTAAAGCTACCGGATTACGGATTCGAGCCAATCGTTCGCACCCAAGCAACTCAGCAAACCGCTATGGAAACAAGTTGGGTAAACCGCTTCTTGCAAGCATACAACACCGAAGTTCAGGAATTTATCGATCACGTGGCTAAGGATCAATCACCGGTCGGCCCGAGTGCCTGGGATGGGTATGTTGCAGCGGTGACGGCCGAGGCCGCGATTCGTTCGCAAAAGGATCAAGAACCGGTTTTGATCAATGTTGCCGAGACGCCAACATTTTATCAAACGAATCAACCGGTAAAGGCTTAGCCATCTAGTCAAGCAATGTAAAAAAGAGGGGGAAAACGCGATGGTTCAAAGGGAAGTTAAAATTGGCATTGTGGGGTTAGGACGACTTGGTAAAATCCATGCAACCAATCTCGCCACGAAGATTCCACATGCTAAGTTGCAAGCGGCAACGAGTGTGGTACCGGAGGAGTTAGCCTGGGCACGTCAAGAACTCGGAGTTGAAGAAACCTATGAAGACTTTGATGACATGGTTCAACATGCCGATATTGACGCCGTCTTTATCGTGTCACCGTCTGGGTTTCATTTGCCGCAAATAGAAAGTGCCATGCAAGCAGGCAAGCATGTTTTCAGTGAAAAGCCGATTGGATTAGATCTGGATGCCATTAAACACACTCAGGCAGTGATTGCCGATCACCCGGAGTTAAAATTCCAACTTGGATTTATGCGGCGCTTTGATGATTCATATGTTTATGCCAAGCAATTAGTTGATGCAGGCAAAATTGGTGATATCACCCTTATTCGCAGTTACAGTATTGACCCTGCAGCCGGGATGGAAAGTTTTGTCAAGTTCGCAACTTCAGCCAATAGCGGTGGCTTGTTCCTGGATATGTCGATTCATGATATTGACGTTATTCGCTGGTTGACCGGTAAGGAAATTGATAAAGTCTGGGCTATCGGCTTAAATCGCGCCTATCCGGTTTTGGATCAGGCAGGCGAGCTTGAGACAGGTGCTGCACTGATGCAACTTGAGGATAAGACGATGGCGATCTTAGTAGCCGGACGCAACGCTGCTCATGGCTATCATGTCGAAACGGAGATTATCGGAACCAAGGGCATGCTGCGGGTTGCGCAAGTGCCTGAGAAGAATCTGGTGACGGTCATGAATGAAGAAGGCATCATTCGGCCAACCTCACAAAACTTCCCAGAGCGTTTTGCCCAGGCATTCTTAAGTGAAGAACAGGCTTTTGTCGACAGTATTTTAACTGGTGAGACAGTCGGCATTACGGCGGAAGATGGCCTTCAAGGGACCAAAGCCGCGCTGGCACTGCAACGCGCGTACGAAAAGAACGATATTGTCAAGGTGACCGATGTTGATAAAAAGGTAGGTGCTTAAAGTGACGATTGCATTAGGAATTGCCCCGATTGGCTGGACGAATGATGATATGCCTGACTTGGGCAAAGAAGTGACTTTCGAACAGGCCATTGATGAGATGGCGCTGGCAGGGTATCAAGGAACGGAAGTTGGGAATAAATATCCTAAAGATCCAGTGGTTTTAAAGCATTACTTGGACCTGCGACATCTGAAAATTGCCAGTGCCTGGTTTAGCGCCTTTTTAACGACCAAGCCCTATGAAGAAACCGAAGCAGCGTTTATCAAGCATCGTGATTTTCTACACGCCATGGGAGCCAAGGTAATCGTGGTAGCAGAACAAGGCCATAGTGTTCAAGGCATGTTGGATAAGTCGGTCTTTGATGATAAACCGCATTTTACCGATGAAGAGTGGCAACGCTTGGCCACTAGTTTGGAACGGTTGGGGGATCGCGCCCATGAAGTCGGGATGCAGATTGTTTACCATCATCATATGGGCACCGGAGTTCAAACAACGGCAGAAATTGATAAATTAATGGCCATGACGGATCCGGATAAAGTGTCTCTTTTGTTTGATACCGGACATTTGGTTCTATCTGGTGAGGACCCATTAACAATTTTTGATCGCTACCATGATCGGATTAAGCATATTCACTTCAAGGATGTTCGTCCTGAACAAGCCCAGCAAGAACGTACTGACCACTTAAGCTTCCTTCAAGGCGTTAAAAATGGCATGTTTACCGTGCCTGGCGATGGCATGATTGACTTCAAGCCGATTTGGGAAGCCATTCAAAAGCAACACTATGACGGCTGGATTGTGGTTGAAGCTGAACAAGATCCAGCAAAAGCAAATCCGTTTGAATATGCGCTAAAGGCTAAGCATTATCTAGATACGATCATGACGATTCCCCAAGCAGTTTAAGGGTTCTGTTCGAGAAGGGATATGGTTTTATGGCGTTGATACCGGCAACAAAACTGATTCAAGCTGCACTGGCAGATCACGCAGCAATCGGTCACTTTAATATTAATGGTGCCGATTGGTTGGAAACGTATCTTAAAGTTGCGCAGAAAACCGGAACGCCGATTATTGTTGCTACCTCTGATCGAATTATTGATTTTCTTGGCGGATTCGATTTCATTGCTAGCTATGTACGCTTTATGGTGCAGGCATTGCATATCACCGTACCGGTCGTATTGCATCTGGACCACGGCCTGTCAGTTGAGCATGTTTATCAGGCTATTGATGCGGGATATACGTCCGTTATGTTTGATGGCTCTAAGCTGCCCATTGAAGAAAACGTGGCTTTAACCGACGAAGTAGTTCGTTATGCGCACCAGCATCATGTTTCGGTTGAAGCAGAAGTCGGCAGTGTCGGTGGCAATGAAAATGGCTTAATCAATGGTATCCGTTATGCTAGTGTCACCGATGCCGTTAAAATGGCCGCAACCGGGATCGATGCCCTAGCTGCAGCACTGGGATCGGTTCATGGCGATTATGTGGGCCGTCCGAATCTGAACTTTGAACGGATGGCTGCTATTGCCGCCGCTACCAAGTTACCACTCGTTTTGCATGGTGCATCTGGCATTCCTGATGATCAGATTCAACAGGCGATCCAAACCGGAACGGCTAAGATCAATATCAATACAGAAGTGAACACGGTATGGACTGCAGCTATCACAAAAGCGGTGCAAGTCAAACGTTCCGGTCATGATCCGCAACCGATTCTTTTGGCAGGCAAAAAGGCGATTGCGCAATTAGTTGAAAGTAAGATGAAGGCATTTCATATTCTGGGAAAGAGTAAACGCTCAGTGACCTTTGAATAATTGTCCGGTCGCATGGCGATTGAACTGGCTCATGTCGGTCATAGTCTAATAAGAATACTGATTGTCAGTTACCGCTGCGTATGAGGAGGGGAAACGATGCCATTAGTTCGATTTGACATGTTAAAAGGGCGGTCACCCGAGACTATTAAAGCTATTTTGCAAATAACCCATGAAGTGATGGTTGCAGCGTTTGAGGTACCCGAGCGTGATCGTTATCAAATTGTCCACCAACATGAGCCATATGAAATGGTGGTTGAGGATACCGGGTTGGGCATACCACGAACGGATCAGGTGGTTGTGATTTCGTTAGTGAGTCGCGTTCGTACGGTTCACCAATTAGAGCAGTTTTATGAAAGTTTGGCAAGGCGCTTATCCGAAGCAGGATTAGTGGATAAGAACGATCTCATGGTCAATGTTTCGTTTAATCATGATCAAGGCTGGAGTTTTGGCCAAGGCAAAGCCCAATTTTTGGATGGCAGTTTATAAAGAGAATATCAAGTAAAGCAGGATGCCTTGGCCGCTTCTGGAACTTTGCCAGAGGAATCGACCAAGGCATTTTTGTGAACGCGAGTCGGTGTGGTCAGAAACGGGAGCATAGGGGCGTTTGGTCATGGTGCTCAAAGTTCGTATATGTGCAGGTTGCTGCACCGAGGCGTCTGTATCGGTGGCGGGCAACTGCTTTAGTTGACGCCACAATTGCGTTCACACTAAGTCGCAGATTGTTTGGGTAGGCGAAGAGAAGTGGGGGAGTCGTGATGGGGATAGAACTGACACAAATGGCTTTGAATCGAAAAATTGCTCAGCAGCGGCCACTGGCGAAATTTTTTCAATTAGCCGAAGCTGCTGGCATTCATCAAGTCGAGTTACGCAATGATATGACCACTTCTGATGGCTCAGAGACTGTCATTGATGGCATGCAGGTTGCAGAATTTCAGACGTTAAAGCAAAAATACGACATGCAGATTTTAACGATTAATGCGATTCAGCAATTCAATAATCCAGCCAAATTAAGCAAAAATCGCGATCTTTTGACCAAGCTGGCGGAATTGTCGGCGCAAATTGGCAATCAGGCGATTATCTTTGTACCGGAAGTTAACGCACGGGACAAGCGAACCGAGCAACAGCGACTTGATGATACCGTTAGCAGTTTACAGGTGTTTGGGGACATTCTGGCTGCTTACCATTTGACGGGATTCATTGAACCGTTGGGCTTTAGGGCCAGCACAATGCGGTATCCGTGGACAGCGCTGGATGCCATTAATTTATCTGGCCGGACCGAGTTTAAGCTGACGATTGATACGTTTCATTTCTTCTTGGCACATCTAACAGCCGAACAATTCAAAGCAGGTGTTGATATTAACCGCGTGGGATTAATTCATCTGTCGGGAATTGAGCCGATCCACGCATTGCGAGAAGTTGTGGATGAAGATCGGATTCTGATTACCGAACGCGATATCATGCAAAATATTGAGCAGGTTCATTTGTTTGAGGCAATGGGTTATCGGGGCCATTATTCATTTGAGCCATTTTCAAGCCGGTTGGCAGCCGAAACCAACCAGCAACTTACTCAGCAGATATTAGCAAGTATTGAACGGTTGAATCAGCCAACTGCAGTGTTTAGTACGGAGGTGACGCAACCATGAAGTTAGCCTATGATCCTTCTATGTTCCGCGACTCAATGACCTTGAAGCAAATGTTTGATGAGGTTGCGCGGTTAGGTTATGAGTATGTTGAATTGTCGCCACGCCGCGATTTTATTTGGTTCTATGAGCACCCAGTAGCCGATCACACGCTAATTAAGCAGGTAAAAAAGTACGCTAAGGATGCCGGCGTGAAAATTTCGTCGGTACTGCCGGTACAGCAATGGTCTTCTCCTGATGAACAGGAGCGCGAGTTTGCGGTTCGCAATTTGAAACGTACGATTGAAATTACCGCAGAGCTTGAGGTGCCGGTTTTGAATACTGAATTTGCTGGCGATAAGTTTCAGCCGCTTGTTTCTCAGGGACAGTGGTATAAGTCCATGGCAGAATTAGCGCCGGTGTTTGAAAAAAATAATATTGAGCTGGAAATTCAACCGCATCCCAATGACTTCATCGAATCTAATCTCGCTGCCACACGCTTGATTCGTTCATTGGATTTGGATTGGGTGCATCAGGTTTGGTGTAGCGCGCACGCATTTTATATGGACGACGGGCGTGGAGATATTCGTCAGCAGTTTGCTGAGTCGGGGGAGCGGATTACCCATGTTTTAATCGCGGATACATTTAACCATAAAGGTAATTTCAGCTTGCGGTATATTATCAATCCGCCTGGGGCTCCGGTAACGATTCACCAACACTTGAACCCAGGGGGAGGAGAAGTCGATTTTACAACGCTTTATCAGGTGTTGAATGAGCGCCATTTTGACGGGATCATCACCAACAATGTGTTTGCGTGGCCTGATCGCGTTGATTGGTCAAATGACGTCACCTTACAATCAATTCAGTCTGGTTTGCATTTATTGAAAACGTGACGAGCCTGTCGCGGCAATTGAATCAGGTTTAGCTTTTTTCTGAAAAACGGCACCTCGAAAAAGAAATCCGAGCTGCCGTTTTTGTATACTTAAAATGATGTCTTTGGTTAATACGATGTTGTCCCTATTGTTACTGCCGGGTTGCGTCAATGGTGGATCTGACGCGACGGAAAAGCGGTGCAGTTTGACTGTTGGTTTGAATCGCGCTGATCATGAACAAAGTGTCCATAAGACTGAGCTCGGCGATCAAGGCGTGAAGGGCTTCGGTGCGATAGCGGGATTCTTCAGCCACGGCAACAAAGGCGGCATCGGCCATTTTGGCTAAGTGTGAGCCGGGAGCGCCGGTGATGACGATTAAGGGAACGTTTTGCTTTTTTGCTAGTTCGGCCAAAGCGATTGCATCTTTGTCTTTGCCGGAGTGGGAAGTCAAAATCATCGCATCGGCAGCAGTAAGATGTGTTGCAGCCATCAGTTGCATATGGTAATCCGCCGCGTAAACGACCGGAATAGCGGTTCGTAAAAACTTGTGATAACCATCCAAGGCCACGAGATTGCTGGCGCCCAATCCAAAAAGGCCTAACTGATTTGCATGGGTGATCCAGTCGACCGCTTTGGTTAAAGCAGCCGAGTCTAAATTTGTCAGCGTGGTACGTAATGCATCTATATTGGAGGTGAAGATCTTATGAGCCAGCGTTTCGACCGAATCAGCGGGACTAAGCTCAGCAAACAGCGTGTGATCTGGTTCAGGTGTTGATTGGACCAGTGCCATTTTCAAGGCTTGAAAACTTGGATACCCTAGGGCCTTGGCAAAACGCGAAATTGTGGCCGTACTGACACCGGTGATGGCGCTTAGTTCCGCAATATTCGCGTGGCTCGCACGATCAGGGTGCTGCTGCAAATAATCAGCCAGTTTTTTTTCTTGGCGACTTAGATTCGGTTTATAAATCTGCAATTGGACCAGAAAGTCGTGCATGTTGCCCCCTCCATTTCAAGATTATTATAGCATCATTCGTTTGAATTGAAAATTATTTACGAACAAATTGCTTTATTTTTGTAATTATTTTACATACAATGGCACCGTAATCAAGAAAGATGGCTTCCAGGAAGAATGATTCGTTGTTGCTATCTAAGATGAATCGGCGGTGTCTTGAAGATGCACAGAAGTTAAATAATGGTAGATTCATTGGTACAGAGATTGATTGATGCTCGCGTGGTAGCCACGCCGGCTCACGCGCACGCACAGGAGGTTGCAAACATGCAAGTAGGTATGGTTGGTTTAGGCAAAATGGGAATGAATCTGGTTGCAAATATGCGCGATCATGATATTGAGGTTGTGGCGTTTGATTTGAATGATCAGGCGCGCACGGAAGTTGGTAAGTATCAGGTTAAGGCGGTTGCAAGTCTGGATGCCTTGGTAATGAGCTTGGCCTCACCGCGGATTATTTGGAGTATGGTACCAGCTGGCAAACCAACCGCGGCAACGATTCAGCAGCTGGCTAAGCTACTGAGTCCCGGCGATGTGGTCATTGATGGCGGGAATTCTTATTATCAGGATTCAATTGCGCATGGTAAGTTGTTAGCGGCGGAAGGCATTCACTTTTTCGATGTCGGCACTTCAGGCGGCATGGCTGGAGCCCGCGCAAATGGTAACTTCATGATCGGTGGTGATGAAGAACAGTTTGCTCAGATCGAGCCGCTTTTTAAAGCCATCGCAGCTCCAGGCGGGTATCTCTACACCGGTCCGGTTGGCTCAGGTCATTATTTGAAAATGGTGCATAACGGGATTGAATATGGAATGATGCAGGCAATCGGCGAAGGCTTTGATGTCTTAGCCCACAGTCCCTATGCCTATGACAATGCGGCGGTTGCCAAAATGTGGAATCATGGTTCCGTGATTCGCAGCTGGTTGATGGAACTGGCCGGTGACGCCTTTAGTGAAGATGCTGACTTGGCGAAAATTCAAGGGATTATGCATAGTTCCGGTGAAGGTGCCTGGACAGTTGAAGAAGCGTTACGTTTGCACGTTGCTACACCGGTTATTGCCAGCGCGCTCATGATGCGTTATCGATCAGAAGAGGCCGATACAATGACCGGTAAAGTCGTAGCCGCATTGCGTAATCAGTTTGGTGGGCATGCAGTTGATCCCACAACTCAACGTCACTGAGCCGATCTATGCGTTATGGTGCTGGATGAGAGCAACGTTTTGGAGAATGGACGGCTACGATCATTGCCGCTGAAACTTCATATCGCAAAAACGGATCAGGTAAAAGCTGTTTGAAGTGTTTCGGCATGTGACGCGAAGGTTTGACGCTGGCGGATACAGATTGAAAAAGGAGAAGATGATGATGACGGTCAAATACATGATCGGGGTTGATTTAGGCACCACCAGCACTAAAGTTGTTTTATTTGATCTAAAAGGCAACGCCATTGCGACTGCTAATAACCCATATCCGTTGTATCAGGATACGCCGGACATGGCGGAGGAAGACCCAGAAGAAATTTTTGCCGCAACGGTTGGTGGTTTAACCGAGGTCATGCATCGTGGCAATGTTCAACCTGGCGAACTAGGTGGTGTCTCATTTTCTGCGGCCATGCATAGTTTAATCTTGATGGATGAACATGATAAGCCGATGACGCGGGTCATTACCTGGGCGGATAATCGGGCTGCGGCGTATGCGACCAAACTGAAACAAAGTGATTTAGGGATGACGTTGTTTAAGGCTACCGGCGTACCGACTCACCCGATGTCGCCGTTGGTTAAGTTATTGTGGTTGAATGATGCGCATCCGGAGTTAATGGCGCGGGCGACCCATTTTATTGGCATTAAAGATTATATTTTATTCCGTTTCTTTGGCCGCTATGTTCAGGATTACTCGCTTGCTAATGCGACTGGGCTGTTTAATATTCATACGATGGACTGGGACGATCAGGCGTTGAGTGTTGCCAAAGTTCGCCGCGATCAGTTGCCTGAGCTTGTGGATACCAGCTATCAACTAACCGGTTTGAATGCCAATTATGCTGCGGTGACCGGTATTGACGATCAGACGCCGTTTATTCTCGGCGCGAGTGATGGTACCTTGAGCAATCTGGGTGTAGGGGCCATTGATCCAGGTGTCCTTGCAGTGACGATTGGGACCTCAGGCGCAGTGCGGGTTGTGACGGACAAACCTGTTGTCGATCCACAAGGGCGTTTGTTCACGTATTACCTCGCGCCTAATCAGTGGGTCGTTGGGGGTCCCGTTAATAATGGCGGGATTGTATTTCGATGGGTTCGCGATCAACTTTTTGCTCCGGAAAAGTTGACCGCCGAACAATTGAAGGTTGATTCTTATGAGATCTTGACGGAAATCGCGAGCAAGATTCCTGCCGGGGCAGATGGCTTATTATTCCACCCGTACCTTGGCGGCGAACGTGCACCGATTTGGGATGCAAACGCCCGCGGGAGCTTCTTCGGCTTAACCCGTCAGCATACGCGCGCACACATGGTTCGGGCAGCACTGGAGGGCATTGTTTATAACCTGTATATGGTCATGCTCATGATTGAAGGTATCACCGGAAAACCCCGGGCAATTCAGGCAACTGGCGGGTTTGCCCGCAGCGCGTTGTGGCGCCAAATGCTTGCTGATGTCTTTGAGCAGGAAGTCAATATTCCGGAAAGTTTCGAAAGCTCAGCGCTAGGGGCGGTCGTCATCGGGATGAAGTCGTTGGGTTTGATTGATGACCTTAGTGCAGTTAAGGATATGATCGGGGTGACGAATACCCATGAACCTAACGAAGCGAATTTCGCGGCGTATCGAGCGTTATTGCCAATTTGGATTCGTTTGACACGCAAATTGGGTAGCGAATATCAAGCCATTGCGGATTATCAGCGGGCGCATCCTGATCCGGCGGCACGCAATCAGGCGCAGGATTAGGCTTTAAGTTTAAAGAGTGGACAGTTTGTGTTTATGTCTTGCAATTATTAGGTGACCGGTTTTAAAACACTAAATGATGAACGGTTAGGTCGACAGACGCATTTTGAGTTTAGACGCGGCTGCCGTTTTTTATAAGTGGTATTGTAAGCGGTTTCGGTTGCCGGGATGCGAGATTTTGGTTGGCTCGCGCTCATATTAACGCGCTCCCTAGCGCAGGGATCTGCGTGTAAGAACCTTGGTCGCAATGGCCAAGCCCAGGCCATCACGCCCAAGGCCACTTACACTCCGATCCCTAACCGCACCGGCTCGCGCTCATAACACGCTCCCCGGCGCAAAAGTCTGCGTGTAAGGACCTCAGGCGCAATGGCCAAAGCCCGGCCATCACGCCTGAGGCCACTTACACTCCGACTTCTAACCGCGCCGGCTCGCGCTCATAACGCGCTCCCCGGCGCAGGGATCTGCGTGTAAGAACCTTGGTCGCAATGGCCAAGCCCGGGCCATCACGCCCAAGGCCACTTACACTCCGATCCCTAACCGCGCCGGCTCGCGCTCACTAAATCCTGAGGAGGAAATTAAATGGACTTGCTTGTCTTGATACTAGGTATTTTGTTGTTATTGGTACTCATCATCAAATTTAAGTTTAATACGTATGTTTCCCTGATTATTACTGCAGTTGTTGTCGCACTTGGTTTGGGGATGGCGCCGGCTAAGATTGCTACGAGTATACAAACCGGCATTGGGTCACAGCTTGGCGAGTTGGCACTTGTCTTTGGGTTTGGGGCAATGCTTGGCCGGTTGGTGGCTGATGCCGGGGGTGCGTATCGGATTGCCCATACCCTGATTAACGCATTTGGTCGACGGGGGTTACAGCTGGCTGTTGTTTTGGCGTCATTCATTATCGGGATCGCGTTATTCTTTGAAGTGGGGATTGTCTTGTTAGTGCCGATCGTGTTTGCGATTGCGGCTGAAGCAGGAGTCCCGATTCTGACACTTGGCATTCCGATGGCGGCGGCGTTATCGGTCACCCACGGATTCTTGCCGCCACATCCGGCGCCAACAGCAATTTCCACAGCACTAGGAGCGTCTGCCGGTTTGGTGCTGGCATATGGAGTTATCGTAGCGATTCCGACTGTTTACATTGCTGGTCCATTATTTTCAAAACTCGCGCATCGGTTTGTTCCTGATGCGTTTGAACGGCGCGGTAATTTAAAAGCATTAGGCCCGCAAAAGTCCTTTAAACTGGAAGAAACCCCGGGCTTTGGGATCTCGGTTTTGACCTCGTTGTTTCCAGTCATTTTAATGGCAATTGCAACGATTTATGAATTAGTGATTCACGGTGGCAAAATGCCAAAGACCCCGTCAGGCATGGATAATGTGATTGCCTTTATTGGTTCGCCAAGCATTGCCATGTTGATTTCGCTTCTGTTTGCGATGTGGGCAATGGGTTATGCGCGTCAGTTACCGGCTAAAGACATCATGACCACACTTGAAGAGGCAGTGAAGTCGATTGCGATGTTGCTACTGGTCATTGGTGGTGGCGGTGCCTTCAAACAGGTTCTAATAGATGGTGGCGTTGGTGATTCCGTGAAAAATCTTTTCGTCGGGTCATCAATTTCACCATTAATACTCGGATGGCTAATTGCGGTTGTACTTCGGATTGCCCTTGGCTCGGCAACCGTAGCTGCAATGACCGCTTCCGGACTAGTGCTGCCGCTGATGCAAAGCGCAGGCATTCAACCGGCATTAATGGTGTTGGCAATCGGTGCCGGTTCGTTAGCTGCCAGTCACGTGAATGATGCCGGATTCTGGATGTTCCGTGAATATTTTGATCTGACTATCAAGCAAACGTTGTTGACATGGACATTGCTGGAAACGATTATCTCAGTAGTCGGTCTCGGCGGGGTGTTGTTGTTAAGCTTGTTTGTTTAAATAATAGGGAGTAGAAGGTCGGCATAGAGTCGGCCTTTTTGCGTGAATATAATGGTGGTAGTGGTCGCGATGATTCGTTCAATATGATAAACTTACGCCATCTATAGATACAGAAACGGAGATTATAAAATTATGTACGAACCAACCAAAAAACGGCGCGTTGCCGAAGATGTTGCCAAGATTTTTCCTGAAGAAGTGACAAATCAGATTTTTGATGTCATTGCGGTGATGCGTAAGGCCAAACAGATTGTGACGGCGCCGGTTGCGATTGCTTTTTCCGATGATTATACCGATGACGAAATGTATGCGATGATTATTCAGGGCAATTTGGCACCGGCGCAGGAGTTTCCGCTCACTTACAAAGGCGACAAGCCATTCTTAGGTCATGGCTATATCTTAGTGGTCAAGGACAAGCCTAAAACGATCCGAATTGACTTCAGTGCGGCCAATCCACTCAAAGCTGCGGAAAAGGACTGATCTGCGGGTGGTCACAGAGGCGTGATTTCACACTCATGGCTGCTCGTATACCGATCATCCACGGATACCGGCTTTCGTGTGATCTAAATAGCACTGGTCTTTTCATGAAAACTTCGGTACAATAGTAAATCGTAATCGTTACCGTTTGCTATTGGGAGGCAGCTATGAGTGAACCAATTTTGACCGTGGACCATCTTCGTTTCGGGTTCCGGGATCAGCAGCTTTATCAGGATTTGAGTTTTCATTTGGATGTTGGCTCCATGACGAGCTTGGTCGGGCCGAACGGGGTGGGTAAAACGACTTTGATTCGCCTGTTGATGGGCCAGTTGAAGCCGCAAGCCGGGACCATCCGTTTTCGTAAGCAACCTTCAGTTCGATTGGGATATGTGCCGCAGTTTCGAAATGTGGATGCCGAGTATCCGCTGTCGATCCGTAGTTTTATTCAGTTGCGCCAGTTGGATCACCTTTTTTTCTGGCATACTGCCAAGGAAAAGGCGGCTTTAGCTCGGGTGATTGAGGCGACACATTTAACTCAGATCGCGAATACACGGCTGGGCATGGCGAGTGGTGGCGAAAAGCAAAAGGCGTACTTAGCTCAGGCGCTGTTAGATGAGCCTAATTTTCTGATTCTTGATGAATCGACTGCTAGCTTAGATGTTAATACGAAGCACGAGTTAATGGACTTGGTACAAGAGCTTAACCAAACCCAAAAATTAACGGTCCTGTTTGTCACCCATGATCTCAGTTTAGCCAAGCAATATACCAACCAGTATTTATTGCTGACGGGGGACAGTTACGAAATGAAGCCGACTGCGGAAATGAATTTGGCTTCAATGCCGGAAGAGTTACGCAACGATGCCGAGAATCGCGGGGTGATCGCATGAATCTATTTGCCTATGCTTTTATGCAAAATGCTTTTATGGCCAGCACCTTTATTGCGATTACAACGGGGATTGTCGGGGTCTTTGTGGTGGCGCGTAACATGTCCTTTTTGGCGCACACTTTGTCTGAGGTTGGTTTTGCCGGGGCTGCGTTTGCGGTGTTTGCCGGCATTAGGCCATTGGACGGGATGCTGCTCTTTACCGCGATCAGCAGTATCAGCGTTGGGCGCATGTCGGTTCAAGCCTCGCGTCGGGAAGCATCGATCAGTGCGGTTTCTAGCTTGTTTATCGGTTTAGGTATTCTGTTCTTATCACTTTCGAGTGCGAATGCCAGTTATGCCACAACGATTTTATTCGGCAGTATTATTGGTATTTCCCAGGGTGACGTGTGGCAGCTGGTTGCATTAGCCGCGGGGGTGTTGTTCACCTTGTATTTTGGTTATCGGCGGTTGGCATTTGATTCGTTTGATTCGGTCGGTTCTGCCGCACAGGGGTTGAAGAGTAAGTATATCTCGATTTATTTCCTACTTATTCTGGCAGTTTCGGTATCAATTGGCGCCCAGATTGTCGGCAGCTTGCTTGTGTTCATCCTTTTGACCTTACCGCCGAATGTTGCCAAGTATCTGGGCAAAACGTTGCCGCAGATGATTGTCATCTCGGTTGTGACCGCATTGATCGGTGTCTGGAGCGGCCTTTACCTTGGCTTTTTGACAAACTGGCCGGTTACGTTCTTCATTGCTGCGATTGAGTTTGGTTTTTACTTTTTGGCATTGTGGTATCACCAAAAGACAAACTAAGAGCTGCTTGGTTGTCTTCAAATAAAAATGGCCCTAGAGCGACGAGAATCTCGTTGCTCTAGGGCCATTTTTATATCTGAAGCTGTAAAGAACCGTTGTTGGCGCCAGTGGGTTATCGATGCGGTTTAAGTTGACGCAAAAAAGTCGTTACTTCTGCGCGATAATCGTGTTTTTGCTCGAATTGTGCCAGATAAGGAGCATTGTGGGTGCTAGTGGCTCCGGTATGCCGCAGCTTCGTATATACCTCTAAGTAAGGCAAGGCAGCTTGTTTGGCTTGGGCTAATTCGGCCGCAGCGTCATATGGAACCTGACGTAAATCCAGATCCGTCATTGCCCCATGATGAAGGCTCAGCAAAGCATAGTCTGCATAAGTCGTGGTTTGTAAATGTGGTCGCGGTGAATATGCTTGACCAATTGAGCCAGGATTCAGTATCACCTGACCACTGCTGGTGTAGCGCAGTAATTGCTGATGGGTATGCCCGTAAATGGCAACGTCGATTTTGGGGTCAGGCGCGATCTGGTCGAAATTGCTTTGTGGTTGATCCGGATAGAGTCGATGGCCGTGGTTGCTAGTCGGCAAGTTGTGGGCGAGACTGATCGTCAGACCGTCTTGTTCAAAGACTTCATGTAATGGCCAGTGGCGAATGGCGGTCAGTATGTCAGCATTTAGCTGCGGCCATAAATAAGCAACGAGCCGACTAAAGTAGACATCGGTGGGCTGGTTTAAGTCTACCGGGCCGTCCAATACCCAGAATAGGTCATCATCCCAGTTGCCCTTAACCAGATGCGTCAACGGCAGTGCATGCAGTCGGTCCCAAAGCTTGGCTGCTCCCGGTCCCGGTAGGAATAAGTCGCCAAGGAACCAGTATTCGTCAGCGTGATGTGCCTGTGCGTCTTTAAGCACTGCTGAAAAGGCGGTCATATTGCCGTGAATATCTGATAAAATGGCGATTTTTGTCATGCGTTCCTCCAGTGATCGTTCATTGTGACTAAGCCTTGCGTTCCCAGATCGCCTTTACCGGCTGCCACCATGTTAGCGTATAACTGTTCGGCCAGTTGGGTTGCCGGTAACTGCAGATGCATTTTTTTGGCTTCATCTAAAGCAATTCGGAGATCCTTGAGAAAATGTTTTGCGAAAAAACCGGGGGTATAATCAGCCTGCAACATGCGGGGACCGTAATTGCTTAAGCTCCAGTTGGCACCGGCCCCGCTGCCGACCACCGTGAGCATTTCATTTAAATCAAGCCCGGCCGCTTTGCCATAAACCAGCATTTCAGTGAGTCCGGTCATCGTGCCAGCGATCATAATCTGATTGGCCATCTTGGCATGTTGACCAGATCCGGCCGGGCCGAAATAGTTAACCGATGTCGCGATCGGTGCAAATAAATCTTTCAATCGAGACAGCAGGTTTTTTTCACCGCCTACCATGATCGTCAAAGTGCCGTTCTTAGCGCCAATGTCGCCTCCCGAAACCGGCGCATCAATGGCATGAGCTCCTTTGTCTGCAGCTTTGGAAGCAATACTTTTGGCTAGTGTTGGCGTACTCGTGGTCATGTCAATGATTAAGTCACCAGCGTGGGTACCAGCAAGAACCCCGTCACAGCCATAATAAACGGTTTCAACGTCCTGAGGAAAACCGACCATGGACATGACAACATGACACTGTGCCGCCACCGCATGCGGAGATTCCGCCCAAGTGGCCCCGGCATCTAGCACTGTTTGCGCGTGGGCTTTTGTGCGGTTGTAAACGATGACCTCGTGACCGGCATTAAGAAAGTTTTTAACGATCCCGGTGCCCATAACACCGGTACCAATAAATCCGAGTTTCAAACGACTCATCCTTTCTGCAAGATTTTTTCCAATTCCATCAAGCGCTGTTCAAATACTGAAAAGGCGGCTTCAAGATAATCGGGTTTGGTCATATCAACGCCAGCTGTTTTCATGGTGTCAATGGCATACTTAGAACTCCCTGACTTCAAATAGTCTAAGTAACGGGCAGCCGCGTCAGGTTCGCCGCTACTGATGCCCGCTGCTAAGGTTGAGGCAGCAGCAAAGCCGGTTGCATACTGGTAAACATAGTAATTGTAATAGAAGTGCGGAATGCGGGCCCATTCAAAGGCAATTTCCGGATCGCGTGCAACTTCCGGTCCATAATATCGGGCGTTGAGATCGGCGTAATATTGTGACATGCTGGTGGCCGTTAACGGTTCGCCTTGCTGATCCTGTTGGTGAATCCAGTGCTCGAACTCGGCAAATTGTGTCTGACGGAAAACAGTTCCCTTAAAACCATCGAGATAGTAATTCAAAATGTAGGCTCGTACTTTGGAATCATCCGAATGTGTCAGGAAATAATCAGTTAACAGATTTTCGTTGGTCGTTGAAGCAATTTCGGCAACAAAGATCGGATAATCACCATAGACATACGGCTGATTGTGACGCGTGTACCAACTGTGAACGCTGTGGCCGGTTTCGTGAACCAACGTATAGAGTTCATCAACGGCATCGTGCCAGTTCAATAAGATGAACGGATTGGTATCATAAGCACCACCGGAATAGGCACCTGAACGTTTGCCTTTATTTTCGACAACATCAATATAGCGATTGTCAAAAATTTCGCGAACATGCTCAAGATAATCATCGCCTAGTGGGGCTAAAGCTTTTAAGGCCTCTGCTTTGGCTTGTTCAAGCGTATAAGTCAACGGCGGCTGGCCAGTCAGTGGTGTGTAAATGTCATACATGTGTAACTGATCGACTGCCAACACCTTTTTGCGCAAGGCGACATAACGATGTAAAAGCGGCAGGTGGGTGTTAACCTGGTCGATAAGCGTCGTGTACACACTTTCCGGAATGTGATTACTTGCCATAGCGGCAGCACGCGCATTTTTGTAATGATGCGCCGTCGCGTTGAAATTATGGGCTTTCACTTGACCACTTAACGTTTGCGCAAACGTATTTTTCAAACTTTCGTAAGCACGCAGAAGGGCCTCGAAAGCCTCCTTGCGTAATTTACGGTTAGTCGAGCGAATCAATTGACCGTACAAACCGTTACTAAGCTGGACGGTTTCGCCATCTTCATTTTCAACAAACCCGAATTGCAGATCAGAGTTGTTTAATACATTGAAGGTCGCGTGACTGGCATTTAAGGCATCACCCGCACTTGCAATCAAGGCCTCGGCAGCGGTTGTCAAGACGTGTTCTCGATTTACCGTGATGGCATCGATAAAATGTCCGAATGGCTTCAAGCTTTCAGTGTCACGCCAGGCCGTTAATTTGTCGCTTGGGATCGCCAGAATTTCCGGATCCAAAAACGCTAACTGACTGGCTAATTCAGCACCCAGGCTTTCAGCTTTGGCATTCATCGCCTGATAAGTGGCGTTACCGGTATCTTGATCGCTTTTTAAACTTGAATAGACGTAAACCTTCTCGAAGCGTCGAAAAACTGCAAGTACGGCTTTAATGCCGGTAACAAGGGCGTCTGCCGAGTTGCCTAACGTTCCTTTCAATGCGACGGCCGCTTTGGCTTGGGCACGGACAGCTTTAAAGTCGGTTTCCCAAGCTGAATCATCTGGATAAATCGTTGTCAGGTCCCAGGTCAATTGCGTTGGGACATCCTCTCGTGCTGGTAAATGTTGCATCTAATCAGCTCCAATTTCTAATATTTCTTTAATGTTACCATATCAAGCCGATTTTTGAGCTAATTCCCTTTTTTCTTCATAATTATCTGATACACTACCGTGGAAACTAAAACTGGAGTGAAGCACATATGTCCAAGCAACAAAAATCTGATCTACGAATCAAAAATCGCAAACCCAAACGGCGCCATCCAATTTTACGTGCGGTGGTTCTCATTGTGCTCGTGGCGCTTTTTCTGGCGGGTGGCTATGCAGCCAGGTTCTACTCACAAGCAAAAAAAGCAGTTGCGAAGACTTATGACCCGGTTAGCACGAAAACAGTCAATTCCGACCTCAATGGCAAAAAGCCAATCAGTATTCTTTTGATGGGTACCGATACCGGTGCTTTTGGCCGCACGGATACAGGTCGTTCCGACACGTTGATGCTTGTGACCATCAACCCTAAAGAAAAGAAGACAACGATGCTCAGTATTCCCCGCGATACGTTAGCAGAAATGGTGGGGACAGGCGATCAATCACCTACCTATGAAAAAATCAATGCGGCATACTCGTATGGCAAGTCAGACGCGGCGATCAAAACCGTTGAAAAATTACTAAATGTTCCGATTAATTATTACGTGACCGTCAACATGGAAGGACTACAAAAGATTGTCGATGCTGTCGGTGGAGTGGACGTTAATGTGCCGTTTACCTGGACGGATGCGAATACAGGCGGGCAAACCTTTAAAAAAGGTAAGGCGCATCTTAACGGTGAACTCGCTCTTGCCTATGCCCGGATGCGTGATGAAGATCCTGAAGGCGATTATGGCCGGCAAAAACGTCAGCAGGAAGTCATCAATCAGATTGTTAAACACCTGATGTCAGTTAAATCACTGACGAACTATCAGAAGGTTATGGACTCGCTGTCATCTAGCATGCGAACCAATCTTACTTTTGATGACATGATGGCAATCGCCCAAAATTATCGCAGTTCGGCTTCAACGATTGAGCGCAAACAGCTGCAAGGCATTGGTGTTTATATTGATAACGCGGCTTATCAGGTTATGAAGACTGATACGCTTCAAAAAGCATCTGATGAAATGCGTGCTCAGCTAGGCTTGTCAAAGAAGACATTGAATAATTTCAATACCCACCAAAACGAAATTAACAATTCACTTGGGTTCGATTGGACTGGCAATAATCCGGTTTATACGGTTTCACTTGATGGTGTGACCACAGGACCTTGAAGCGTTTGATAAAGTTAGTGTCAAAAAGCATGGCCACTTCGGTATTTGAAGGCGACCATGCTTTTTTGTGTCTTATGGAAATGATGATGAAGGTGGCATTTAAAATGGTTACTCTGGATCAGGTAAATCGGGTGCCAATTTTGCGCCGCTTAATTTAGCAGCAGCAAGACCACTTAAGAAGCCAATGATAAGGAACGGTACAAAGTCCATGCCAACTGAGAACCAAGGAATAAAGGTGGTAGCAAAGTGCTGAATGGCTGCGAAGAATGGCAGTTGCGCTAAGCTCGTCGGCAGGGCATGAATCGCATCAAGCAATGCGGGAACCAGCGTGAAACCGATCGTCGTTTTGTAAATCCGGGTATTCTTGCCAATCCAAGGATGAAGCAAGCCTAACATAATCAGCGCAATGGCTAATGGATAAAGCAGCATCAAGATCGGCGTGGAATAGGCGATAATTTGATCGAGCCCAAAATTGGCAATCAGAAAAGCACCAATAGTTGTGATCGGAAGAAAGAAATGATAGCCCAGTTTCGGAAAGCGATGTCCCAAATCCTGTGAAAAAGAGGTGACCAGACCAATGGCAGTGGTTAAGCAAGCCAGCAGCGTCATCGCTCCGAGCAAGGCAGTACCTATAAGGCCGGTGTAATGCGTCATAATTTGATTAAACGCGGTGCCGCCATTTGCGGTGATCTTAGAAAAGCCGAGGCTAATGGCACCTAACATAATCAGCAGGATATAGATGAGTGCTTCAAGTCCCATTGCCAATGAGCCAACCTTGGCAACGGCTTTAGCCCGACTGGAAGCATGATGTAATCCCATCAATTTCAGCGCGGTAATGATGGTAACGCCAAAGCCCAATCCGGCAAGTGCGTCCATCGTGTTGTAGCCTTGTAAGAAACCATTGGTGAGATTGCCGGTGATAAGCTTTGCGTTGGCAGTGAAGCTAATAGCTCGAATGTCGCCTTTAATTAACAAGGCCCAGAAGAAAATAATGGCCAGTAAAAGCAACAATAGCGGATTCAGCAGCTTACCGATGTAGGTCGTGATTTTACTTTCATTGCGGGCAAGCAGAAATGTTATCAAAAAGAAAATAAACGAAAAAATCAACAAACCGATTTGCTGTTGCCCTTTGTTTAGAAAAGGTGCGATACCAATAGCGTAAGTAACAGTGGCAGTTCTTGGCGAAGCAATTAGCAAGCCGAGACTGGCATGGGTGGCAAGCAGGAAGAATAAGGCGAATCCATGGCCTGCTGGACGAGCGAGATCATACATACTACTCGCACGGGTGAGACTAATGGCCATGATGGATAGCAGCGGCAGTAAAACGGCCGATAGTAAGAATCCGATGGCAGCCGGTAGCCAAGCCGCTCCGGCTAGCTGCCCCATATGAATCGGGAAGATTAAATTTCCGGCTCCAAAGAACATGCCGAATAACAAAGAACCGAGTGTGAGGTATTGACGTTTGGTGAGCTTAGCTTGCGTTGACATTGTAGATCCCTCCATGTTTATAAAATCACTGCGACACTGAATGCTGACTGTCGGGTATTTTTTCCATAAGAAAAGCCCTTAACAGTCAGAACTGTTAAGGGCGTGGATCACGCTGTACCACCTTACTTTACCGCCAACGTCACCGAAAGCGGTCTCGCCGCGTACGGCCTGATTCGGCGATACGCGATTGCTGTAATGGGCGCAATCCCAGCCATTACTTCCGAAGTCGCAATGGCAACTCGTAGACTACTTTCCACTAGATAATCAGAGGTCTCTTCCCACCAACCGAGACTCGCTGACACTGACAATCCAGGTACTCTTCTACTCATCGTTTTTGAAAATCTGTTGAATTGATCTTTATTTTACGAAGAAGTGGGGAAAAGTCAAATACTTTTTTAAAAATATGAGTTAGTTTGATGAGAAATGTGAGGGCTAATGAGGAAGCGGTACCCGTTAAAATACCCATATAAAGGCAATGGCGCTGGTGAAATCCAAACAGTTAGCTAGTCATTTTTCTCATATCAAGCATGACATGGCCTGAAGTTCACGATAGTCACGACTGGCTGAAAAAATCCCGCATTTAACCAATGAACAGAAAAAAGCCCTCTCGCTCACACATAGCGAAAGGACTTTCTGATTTTAGCTAATAAATTAGCCAACAACTTCAACTGTGGCTGTCATGACGCCAGCTGAAGGAATCTGTGAGTTAGGCATCGCGACATCCAGCTGATTAGGATTGCCGTTAGCAAAACTACCGGTGTCATTAACGGTTCGATACCAAACTGTGCCATCGGATAATGTAATCTTCAGGCGAGTCCCCTTTGGAAAGACGGAGAGATTAGCTGCGACACCATCGTAACCCATGTTTGAACCCAATACGGCCGGATCATAGAAGCTTAATTTAAAGGTCCCTTTGTTGGTCGTGGTTTGGGTCGTGCTCGTTGTGGTTGCACTAGCCGCAGCTGCACTTGCATTAGCCGCCTGCTGGGCTGCTTGTGCCTGAGCCTGCTCTTGGGCAGCCTGTTGAGCAGCTGCCTGTTCTGCTGCAGCTTTTTCGGCTGCGGCTTTTTCAGCTGCAGCCTGTTCCTCGGCAGCCTTAGCAGCGGCCGCTTTTTGCTCAGCAATTTGATGCGCTGCTTCGGCGATATCGTTTGTGCCGACTGTGATGGTATTTTCTTTCTTCGGGTTGATCAGTGAATAAGTATCCGCTTGGTCAGCCTTTACGTCATTCTTTGCCTCGTTGCTTACCACAATTGACTTAGCTCTAATTTGACTATTGTCACTATCATTATTGGCGTGGTCAGCAATGGCTTCTACTTTTTGTGAATGATTACTTGTCATTCCTAGTAGAGGCGCCACACTGAGTAACGCGATGATGGATAATTTGATTTGCTTAGTAAAGATAAAAATTCACTCCTATATTTTGAATAGTCGTCATTTTGTTCCCCCGAGAACACAAACGAAGTATATAGGGATGGTGTGTCAATAAAATACCAGCATCATTACAAAAACATCTAAATTGGTAATATTGTTACGTGGATGTAACAAACGGAATGTTAAAAATTTTCGTAACAATCACTGAACTTTTTCGGAAAAAGTGGGCTCAACCCTTGAAGTTTCTGTGATTTGCGGCACTTTTCTACCACAATTTGTGAATTTTCGGAAAATTTTTGGGTGCCTAAACTTTCGTAAGTGGGAAAATGTTATGCTAACTTTACGTCTTCAAGTCAGCATTTGCGGACATGAAGAATGGGTGGTCAAGACCAAAGCTTGGTATTTGGTGGCTTGAGATGGATGGATTATTATTGATATTTTTTATTCATTATAATGTGTTCCCAGGTGCAGAGGTCAGCGTCCGAGGCCGCTTACACTCCGGTTTCTAACCGCGCCGGCTCGCGCTCAGCTTTAGTTAACGAGTTTTTCCATAATCAGGTATAATGAGACAAGACAGACGTGACCGATTTACTTGTAGGAACTTACAGGATTTTAAATGGGGGAAGCGTCTATTTAAGGGAGGACTTGAATCGGTGGCAATGTATCGGGAGAAGCGGTTTGAAGAAATCAAGAAGCTGTTGGCAGCGCGTAATGAGCTCAGCATCGAAGATATTATGAAGGCTGTTGGCGTTTCTCGTGACACTGCTCGGCGCGATATCGTTGCCTTAGATGCTCAAGGTGTTGCCAGACGTACCCGTGGCGGTTTGGTGTCGTTGAATTTTGGCCACACGATTCCCAGTTATTCGACCCGCTTGAAGCGTTTTTCTACCCAGAAAACCAAAATGGCAAAAGCCGCGTTATCGTTGATTAAGGCGGGCGGCGTCTACTTTATTGATGACTCAACCACGCTTTTGAAATTGTCACAATCGATTCATCATCCGGTCACGGTATATACGCATAGCTTGGACAACGCCATTGCCCTTTCAGTCGAAGAACGGGTTAATTTGCATTTGTTTGGCGGTAAGCTCGATCATCATGCACGGTTTTTCTTTGAACCCACGATGCTGGAGACTTTGCGGCGAATTGCCTTTGATGCTGCGTTTATTGGCGCCACAGCGATTGCCGAAGATGGCGTGTATTTTTCTTATATGGAAGATGCTCAGGTCAAACAAGCGGCGGCGTTATCGGCACGGCAGGTGGTTGTAGTTTCCGAAACCGAAAAATTCCAGATACAGGCACCGTATCGCGGGTTGGAACTTGGACAGATTGATACACTGATTACTGATAAGAAATTAGCGCAAACGCAAAAGCAGTGGTTCCCGACTAAGACGGACTTCTTAATCGGTGATTGATACCAACTTAAGTAAAAAGGATTGATATGTATTCAATTTCAGCAAATAGGCTATCAACAGCGGACACGTCAGGAGGTGTCGCCATGGTAACGCCACTTGTGACGATCATTGTGCCGGTTTATAACCTTGAAAGCTATGTGGCGCATGGTTTAAAAAGCCTTTTAGCACAAACTTACTCCCACTTACAGATTATTGTGATCGATGATGCGTCAAGTGATCGCTCGCCGCAGATTGTGACCCGGTTTGCGCAACGGGATCGGCGCATTCAGGCCATCTTAAAGCCGGTGAACCAAGGTGTTTCGGCGGCACGTAATAGCGGACTGGAACAAGCTCGGGGTGAGTTGGTTGCGTTTATGGACGGAGATGACTGGTATGAACCGGACTTCATTGCCCATGCCGTTGATGTGATGACTCAGGGATGGGATCTCATTGCCATGCCGTTTTTTCGTGACGATCCCAATCCACGTCCGGTTCAAGAACATCTGCGTAAGGCGAAGCAATTGACGAGAAAAGGGCTCATCCGGCAGATGCTGCACCCCATTGGTTATATTCGCGGCTATTTATGGAACAAAGTGTTTCGGCGGGATGTGATTGAACGCCTGCAATTACGCTTTGATGAACAGATGTCCATTATGGAAGACGAGCTTTTTACCGCCACATATGTGATGGCAACGCGGCATTTTTTGTATACCGGGCATCCGGCTTATCATCATGTCGTGCGACGGGATTCGGCCACTCAATCGTTAGGTGTTCTGGGGGCAATCCCGCAGCAGCTCTATGCGTTGTGGCGCATTCATCAAGTGTTGCGCCATGCCCACCGCTACGAAAAGGGTACTAAAAAAGAAGCAATTAAAATTGACCATTAAAACAAAGGAGTATGGATGTTGACCGAGAATTTAATGACTTACCGAGAGCTGAAGCATAAGGCCAAAGAACAACTAAAGACCGGGACGAATCGCCGCGATTTGATGCTGGCCTATCTACTGCCGAGCTTGTTGCAGGCGGCAGCCTCGATTGTTGCTTATTTGGCGATCTTGGCGGTGATTCAGAGCTTCGGGGTAGAAAAAACACTGACAGATCCAAATGGCTTTCAAGCGTATTATATGCAAAACGGCAACAACACCGGGACACTCAATACCATTCAAAGTCTGGTGAATACCATGCTGGTGCAAGGGGTTAACTTTGCAGTACTGGATCTTGTCCGGCATCAGACGCGCGTTCATCCATTTCGTGCGGTATTGGGTCTTTTTAACGGCAAGTGGTTCTGGGGTTCGATTTCGTTATGGATCTTTACCTATTTCCTGACACTTATCGGCTTTTCCTTCCTCATTATTCCAGGTGTTTTGCTGATACTGGGATGGCGGCAGGCTTTTTGGGTTTTCAAAGACGGACATGAAGCAGATCAACGTTTCTCATCGATTTCGGCATTGATCGGCTCATGGCGGCTCATGCGCGGCTTTAAAGCTAATTTGCTCGGGTTGTACGTCTCGTTAATTGGTTGGTACTTGCTGGAAAATCTGACGTTCCACCTTTTTGACTGGGCGATTAATCCCTATCTTCAACTCGTGCACGCTAATTACTATGAGAATCGGCGTGCTTATAAAATGGCGGCGCAAGCGTAGTCCTTTTGGCGTGTCTTTTTAACCGCACCGGCGTATACTGGCGGCGTCTAAGTTTATGAAGGAATCGGACAAGTGAGAAGGATGGGTGCTTTTACCATGGAAACAGAAGCATACATGACCTTGGCTGAAGTCAAAAGCCGGCAGTTGGCATTAAAACGGCAGGTACCACTTGATCAAGCGATTGCAGAGAATATTCAGAACTGGGCGCAGTGGTTGTTGGACGAAGGGTTTGAAGGCAGTTATTTTACTGCCAAGCTAGAGGGGGCAGCTATTTTGATTCGTGATCTTAATGGACAGCTAGTTGCAACCATGACGACTGATGCGCCTAGTTATGTGGCAGCGTTCAAGCAGGCTGATCGGATGACGATGCTCGCCATTCAAACGAAGCTTCGGCGTTTAATTGATCGGCACGGGCTAACCTTGTCGTGATTGAGCACAGGTTGGCTGACGACTAAGGCTGAAAAATTTCATGACAGAAAAGCAGCGATCAAAACAAAATACCATCCGCCGTTACTAAGGTGAGTAACGGCGGATGGTATTTTTCGTGTATCTTATAAATTAAAAAATCTTCAAGCGATTTAGCGGCCAATAGCGCCATACGACGACTGACTGAATTTTGGACTTATCAACGAATCCAAAGTCACGACTGTCATGCGAAACCAACCGATTATCTCCCATGACGAAATACTTGCCAGCAGGTACTTTTGCCGACTTAGTTGAAGATAGGGTTTTGATGTTGAAATCGTTGGTGAATTTAATCGTGGAGGAATCCAGCCCTTGTTGACTGGCCCATTGATTAATTTCCGTTCGTGCAAATTTGTGATTCAAGTAAGGCTCGGCAATGGCCTTTCCGTTGACGTAAAGCTTATCGTTTTTAGCGCTCACCGTGTCACCTGGCATGCCAATCACACGTTTAATATAGAGGGATTTTGGTCGATCAGGTGCGTTTATCACGACAATATCGTTGCGTTTGGGCTGCATGACGCGAACGGAATAAAGCCGTTCGCCGTTTTCCAATGTCGGTTGCATTGACGTGCCTTGGACAACATCTTTGCTGACGACATATTTCATGAGCAGCTGGGTCGCAAAAAAGATGACGATGAAGAGCACAAGAAATTCGAGAATCGTTCTTAAGACGGAATGACTGTTATTTTTCACGATGGCACCTTCCGGTAGAGATTTACTTAAGTCTACCACAAGCCTTGGCGCCACGACTAAAAAGTTCGCTTGTCAATTAATCATATTTCGGGAAAAAACCGCTTTTTTCAGCTTGCCGGCAGAGATCGACAATCTGGGCATATTCTGCCAGTGTCAAACACCAACGATGCGGTAAGCTTGTGTACCCATAGGCTAACCCAGCCAAGCCGCCGGTTAATGCCGCAGCGGTGTCGGTTGCCCCACCAAGTGCAAGTGCGTGTAAGACGGCATCGTGATAATCCGGCCAAGTCGAAAGCGCATGCAACACCCGAACGAGCAGACTTAAAGGATCGGTTGCCGTAGCATCAAGTGAGGTGGGTGCCGCGAGCAGAGATTGAAATGAGTCAAAAACCGGTTGTTCCGCCTGCTTATTGGCAAAATAGTCGCCCGCCTTGGTGATACCGGTAGCGATGGCAGTTGGCAGGTCCGGGGCATCCGCGAGTAATTCGATGGCGATTTGGGTGTAAATAGCCGTTGCTACCATATTCTCCGGATCGGTGTTGGTGAGGGTGACAAAGTTTTGAAAGAGGCGACTACCCTCTGCTTTTTTGAATAGATCTGTGTCAAACGTTTGATAAGCAAAAAAAGCAAATGGTAAAGCGCGGATCAATGCCCCTGGTTCGTTAGGGGCCGCCGTAGCTTTTCCAGTGGTCAAAGCAGTTGCCACACTAGGCCAAATATCGGGATTGCGTTTTCCATAAGGTGCGTGTTTTCCATTTTTAAACCACGCTTGGTAAGCAGCGATTAGCTTTGCCTGATCAAAGCCGGATTGTAAGGCGTCTAGGCCGGCAAGTGTGAGGCCGGTTTCATCGGAATACGTGCCGGCTGGTTGGTTGAAGGTGCCATAACCCTTCATGGTCGTGACTGGCGCAGCAGCCAGATCGGCCTGCGACTGCCCCTTAACCGGTAATCCCAAAGCGTCACCGATTGCAAACCCAACCGTTCCGTGAATCAAACGAGATTCCATGATCCCCATTTTTGCCATCTCCTTATCAAAATACTGGTTCATGCATGTCGCATTTCAAGCAGTTGTCACCACAAAAACCGCGATGAGGTAGTAAATACCACCGTCTATTTAATCGGCTGATGCAGTCATTATTTCTCCGGAGAAGCAGAAAATGCAAAAAATTTGCCTCGTTGTCAAACATCAAGCGCTGTGATAGCCTAGCTAGCAGTAGCTATTTTCAGAAAGCTGCCGTGTTGAGTGCGTTGACGGCCGGTTTGAATTCGGCCTGAAAAGCATACTGGCAGCGAGATAACGGGCATCGTGGGGCATCATAACAGTGTGCGGATGGTTTGAAAAGCCAATACCGCGGCGAATGAGAGTACAAGCTTTTTTTAAGATAGGCTTCGGTGATGCTTGACGTTTTTTATAGAAGGAGAATGAAATGAGTGTTTTAACCGTAACCGGGTTATCGCAGCGGTTTTTAGACAAGGTGTTGTATCAAGATGCCAGTTTTCAGGTGAATATTGAGGATCATCTCGGTGTGATTGGCCAAAATGGCGTCGGGAAAAGTACCTTAATCAAGATTTTGACTGGGGCCTTAACACCGGATGCGGGGAAGATTATCTGGCAAAAGCATCTTCATGTCGGCTATTTGGACCAGTATGCCAATTTGGTGCCGGGACAAACAGTTATTGAGTTTCTGCGGACCGCTTTCGATGAGCTTTATCGTAAAGAGGCCAAGATGAACCAAATCTATGCCGATTATGCGGCTCACCCGGATGATGAGCTTTTAGCGAAGGCTGGTGAATTACAGCAAGAGCTTGAAGCCGGTGACTTTTATGAGCTCGAAACCACGATCCAGACAGTGGCTGAAGGCTTGGGCATCACGGCGATGGGGATGGATCATCCGGTTGATGCTTTGTCTGGCGGCCAACGCTCGAAACTAATCCTGGCGAAACTGTTATTGGAAAAGCCGGATATGTTATTACTGGATGAACCGACGAATTATCTTGATGTTTCGCACATCGCCTGGTTGACTGATTGGCTCCAGAACTTTGAAGGAGCCTTTATTGTGATCTCCCATGATTTTGACTTTCTCGAAAATGTGACCAATGCGGTATTGGATATTGAGTTTGGCCAAATCACCAAATATACAGGGACTTTAAAACAGGCTATGCGTCAAAAAGAAGCTGACCACGAGACGTATCTGAAGGCTTTTGCTAAACAGCAGGAGACGATCAAGAAAACCGAGGCCTTTATCCGCAAGTTCAAAGCCGGCACCCGCGCGACCATGGCTAAAAGTCGGGAAAAGCAATTAGCCCGTATGGATAAATTGACACCCCCGGGTACGCGAGCCAAGGCGCATTTAGCCTTTCCGTATATGCCGGTTAACCGCCAAATGCTAGTGGACGTTAACGATCTAGTCGTTGGATATGATAGGCCTTTGTTGCAGCCGATTAATTTTTCGGTGGCTAAGGATCAGGTGATTGCATTTGAAGGCTTTAACGGTGTTGGTAAGTCAACCTTATTGAAGACGATTCTCGGTTTGTTGCCAGCACTGGGCGGCAGTGTCGAGATTGCCGACAATGTTACTTTTGGCTATTACGAACAAGAACTGCACTGGGATCAGCCTAAGCAAAGTCCGGTTCAGTATTTGCAACAACGCTTTCCGGCCTTGACCCAAAAGACGGTACGCCAAGTGTTGTCACGAACCGCGTTGACAAGTGAGGAAGCCAATAATCCGCTAACGATGCTGTCAGGTGGCGAGCAAGCTAAAGTTAAACTGGCTGATCTTATGTTACAGACAACCAATATTCTGGTGATGGATGAACCAACGAATCATCTAGATGACGACACCAAAAATGCGCTGCGAACCGGACTGCAACAGTATCCCGGCGCCGTTTTACTCGTATCTCATGAAGCAGGCTTCTATGATCATTCCTGGGTCGACACAGTTGTCAATGTCGAACAATTGCAAGTCAAAGAATGATAGCGGACAAAGGCTAGTTACGATGATTAATGGCGGTGCAACAAGCTAGGACACCAAAATCAGACGACACCTGAGCGAATGCGATGGTGTCTTTTTATATACGCGCAATAAATGAACTGATCGGCGGGGGCACGCTTAATTCTTGGGATGCCACATCAATTGTGTATATGCATAGGTCAGGTGATCGGTTACCGGCATGTGCGGATTTTCATGACCGGTCAATGCTTTAGCCAGACGTTCCGCCGCCTTGACGCCCACAGGTAAACCAAGTTCGGGCAGCATATCACTGACAGTCGTTTGCTCCTCTAGGTGGTAAGTCAGCGTGTGCGTTTCAAATGGAATTTGATGTAAGCTTAACCAATTTTGATAGCCGGCAACGCGACTTGGATCGGCTTGATAAGCGACTGGCATATCGTGGCCTAAAAGAGTTAGAGCGTGGCGAACCAAAGCATCATCTTGCTGTGTTTGAAAGTTCAGGATGACTTTTTTTCGCGCCAGAGCGTTTAAAAGTGATAACTCTTCCGGCAATAGCGTTGGCAGTTGACTGACAAAGACAAGATCGGCACTTGTCGATGAAACAAGTTGATGCCAATCATCGGTGAGATAAGTCATGCTTGTTTTTTTGTTGGCTTTCAATCGGATTTTTGCATATGTAAGCATCGCCGAAGACCAGTCAATTAAGGTGAGGTGACGGACATACGGGGCCAATCGGATAGCAAAACGGCCGGTACCGGCAGCAAGGTCTATCAATGAGTCGGCTGGGAGCAACCCATTAGCGATCATCCAGGTAGTCACATCATGGGCAAGCGGTAGCCGGGAATCTTGTTCAGCGGCAGCATAGTCTGCGGCGAAGTGATTCCAAAAATCACGATCTTCCTGCATAAGAAAAGAGGTCTCCTTTTTTGAAAAACTTTTTTTAAAAAAGTTGTTGACTTGGGATGGGAAACTGCGTAATATAGTACGAGTTGTCAGTCATCAAACATTTTAAGCCGCTCAGCGATTTAAAAAAAGATGTTGACAAAGAGTTGCCAATTTGATATTCTAATTAAGTTGTCGCTTGGCAACAAAGTAGTCCTTTGAAAACTGAACAAAGTTTCGTTTAAATGTGCAGGGTCCTTGATACTTCGGTATCGAGGCAAAAAGTAACATTTGCGAAGTCAATTCGCTAGAACAACAAATCGAGCTATTCGAACAGCTCATATTTATATGAGAGTTTGATCCTGGCTCAGGATGAACGCTGGCGGCGTGCCTAATACATGCAAGTCGAACGAGTTCTGATTATTGAAAGGTGCTTGCATCTTGATTTAATTTTGAACGAGTGGCGGACGGGTGAGTAACACGTGGGTAACCTGCCCTTAAGTGGGGGATAACATTTGGAAACAGATGCTAATACCGCATAAATCCAAGAACCGCATGGTTCTTGGCTGAAAGATGGCGTAAGCTATCGCTTTTGGATGGACCCGCGGCGTATTAGCTAGTTGGTGAGGTAACGGCTCACCAAGGCAATGATACGTAGCCGAACTGAGAGGTTGATCGGCCACATTGGGACTGAGACACGGCCCAAACTCCTACGGGAGGCAGCAGTAGGGAATCTTCCACAATGGACGCAAGTCTGATGGAGCAACGCCGCGTGAGTGAAGAAGGCTTTCGGGTCGTAAAACTCTGTTGTTGGAGAAGAATGGTCGGCAGAGTAACTGTTGTCGGCGTGACGGTATCCAACCAGAAAGCCACGGCTAACTACGTGCCAGCAGCCGCGGTAATACGTAGGTGGCAAGCGTTATCCGGATTTATTGGGCGTAAAGCGAGCGCAGGCGGTTTTTTAAGTCTGATGTGAAAGCCCTCGGCTTAACCGAGGAAGTGCATCGGAAACTGGGAAACTTGAGTGCAGAAGAGGACAGTGGAACTCCATGTGTAGCGGTGAAATGCGTAGATATATGGAAGAACACCAGTGGCGAAGGCGGCTGTCTGGTCTGTAACTGACGCTGAGGCTCGAAAGCATGGGTAGCGAACAGGATTAGATACCCTGGTAGTCCATGCCGTAAACGATGAATGCTAGGTGTTGGAGGGTTTCCGCCCTTCAGTGCCGCAGCTAACGCATTAAGCATTCCGCCTGGGGAGTACGACCGCAAGGTTGAAACTCAAAGGAATTGACGGGGGCCCGCACAAGCGGTGGAGCATGTGGTTTAATTCGAAGCAACGCGAAGAACCTTACCAGGTCTTGACATCTTTTGATCACCTGAGAGATCAGGTTTCCCCTTCGGGGGCAAAATGACAGGTGGTGCATGGTTGTCGTCAGCTCGTGTCGTGAGATGTTGGGTTAAGTCCCGCAACGAGCGCAACCCTTATGACTAGTTGCCAGCATTTAGTTGGGCACTCTAGTAAGACTGCCGGTGACAAACCGGAGGAAGGTGGGGATGACGTCAAATCATCATGCCCCTTATGACCTGGGCTACACACGTGCTACAATGGATGGTACAACGAGTTGCGAGACCGCGAGGTCAAGCTAATCTCTTAAAGCCATTCTCAGTTCGGACTGTAGGCTGCAACTCGCCTACACGAAGTCGGAATCGCTAGTAATCGCGGATCAGCACGCCGCGGTGAATACGTTCCCGGGCCTTGTACACACCGCCCGTCACACCATGAGAGTTTGTAACACCCGAAGCCGGTGGCGTAACCCTTTTAGGGAGCGAGCCGTCTAAGGTGGGACAAATGATTAGGGTGAAGTCGTAACAAGGTAGCCGTAGGAGAACCTGCGGCTGGATCACCTCCTTTCTAAGGAAACAGACTGAAAGTCTGACGGAAACCTGCACACACGAAACTTTGTTTAGTTTTGAGGGGATTACCCTCAAGCACCCTAGCGGGTGCGACTTTGTTCTTTGAAAACTGGATATCATTGTTGTAAATGTTTTAAATTGCCGAGAACACAGCGTATTTGTATGAGTTTCTAATAATAGAAATTCGCATCGCATAACCGCTGACGCAAGTCAGTACAGGTTAAGTTACAAAGGGCGCACGGTGGATGCCTTGGCACTAGGAGCCGATGAAGGACGGAACTAATACCGATATGCTTCGGGGAGCTATAAGTAAGCTTTGATCCGGAGATTTCCGAATGGGGGAACCCAGTACACATCAGTGTATTGCCTGCAAGTGAATACATAGCTTGTTGGCGGCAGACGCGGGGAACTGAAACATCTCAGTACCCGCAGGAAGAGAAAGAAAACTCGATTCCCATAGTAGCGGCGAGCGAAGTGGGAAGAGCCCAAACCGAGAAGCTTGCTTCTCGGGGTTGTAGGACTGGACATTGGAGTTACCAAAGTTCGACGTAGTCGAAGTCAGCTGGAAAGCTGCGCCATAGAAGGTGAAAGCCCTGTAAACGAAACGGCGGACCCTCCGTCCAGGATCCTGAGTACGGCGGAACACGTGAAATTCCGTCGGAATCCGGGAGGACCATCTCCCAAGGCTAAATACTCCCTAGTGACCGATAGTGAACCAGTACCGTGAGGGAAAGGTGAAAAGCACCCCGGAAGGGGAGTGAAACAGTTCCTGAAACCGTGTGCCTACAATTAGTCAAAGCCCGTTAACGGGTAATGGCGTGCCTTTTGTAGAATGAACCGGCGAGTTACGTTTGCCTGCGAGGTTAAGATGAAAAGTCGGAGCCGGAGCGAAAGCGAGTCTGAACAGGGCGCTTCAGTAGGTAGATGTAGACCCGAAACCAAGTGACCTACCCATGACCAGGTTGAAGGTGTGGTGAAACACACTGGAGGACCGAACCCATGTATGTTGAAAAATGCTGGGATGAGTTGTGGGTAGCGGTAAAATTCCAAACGAACTTGGAGATAGCTGGTTCTCTCCGAAATAGCTTTAGGGTTAGCCTCGGAGGATGGATCATGGAGGTAGAGCACTGTTTGAACTAGGGGCCCGTCAAGGGTTACTGAATTCAGATAAACTCCGAATACCATTGATCTTACTCCGGGAGTCAGACAGTGAGCGATAAGGTCCATTGTCGAAAGGGGAACAGCCCAGATCACCAGTTAAGGTCCCTAAATTTATGCTAAGTGGAAAAGGATGTGGCGTTGCACAGACAACTAGGATGTTGGCTCAGAAGCAGCCACCATTTAAAGAGTGCGTAATAGCTCACTAGTCGAGTGGCACTGCGCCGAAAATATACCGGGGCTAAGCATAATACCGAAACTGTGGGTGCACCCGTCAGGGTGCGCGGTAGGAGAGCGTTCTAAGGGCGTTGAAGGTCGATCGTGAGGACGGCTGGAGCGCTTAGAAGTGAGAATGCCGGCATGAGTAGCGAAAGATCAGTGAGAATCTGATCCACCGTATGACTAAGGTTTCCTGGGGAAGGCTCGTCCTCCCAGGGTTAGTCGGGATCTAAGGCGAGGCCGCAAGGCGTAGTCGATGACAAGCAGGTTGAGATTCCTGCACTAGTTTATTTTGTTTAAGCGATGGAGGGACGCAGGAGGCTAAGGAAAGCGCACGGCTGGAAAAGTGCGTCCAAGCAGTAAGTCCGGTAGCGAGTGAAATGCTTGCCGCCTTAAGGACAAGCTGTGATGGGGAGCGAAATTAAAGTAGCGAAGTTCCTGATGTCACACTGCCAAGAAAAGCTTCTAGTGAGAAATAAACTACCCGTACCGCAAACCGACACAGGTAGTCGAGGAGAGTATCCTCAGGTGAGCGAGCGAACTCTCGTTAAGGAACTCGGCAAAATGACCCCGTAACTTCGGAAGAAGGGGTGCTGACCGCAAGGTCAGCCGCAGTGAATAGGCCCAAACAACTGTTTATCAAAAACACAGGTCTCTGCTAAATCGTAAGATGATGTATAGGGGCTGACGCCTGCCCGGTGCTGGAAGGTTAAGAGGATGAGTTAGCGCAAGCGAAGCCCAGAATTGAAGCCCCAGTAAACGGCGGCCGTAACTATAACGGTCCTAAGGTAGCGAAATTCCTTGTCGGGTAAGTTCCGACCCGCACGAAAGGCGTAATGATTTGGGCACTGTCTCAACGAGAGACTCGGTGAAATTATAGTACCCGTGAAGATGCGGGTTACCCGCGACAGGACGGAAAGACCCCATGGAGCTTTACTGTAGCTTGATATTGAGTGTTGGTACCGCTTGTACAGGATAGGTAGGAGCCGTAGAGATCGGAACGCTAGTTTCGATGGAGGCATTGGTGGGATACTACCCTAGCTGTATGAACACTCTAACCCGCGCCACTGATCGTGGCGGGAGACAGTGTCAGGTAGGCAGTTTGACTGGGGCGGTCGCCTCCTAAAATGTAACGGAGGCGCCCAAAGGTTCCCTCAGAATGGTTGGAAATCATTCGCAGAGTGTAAAGGTAGAAGGGAGCTTGACTGCGAGACTGACAAGTCGAGCAGGGACGAAAGTCGGGCTTAGTGATCCGGTGGTTCCGTATGGAAGGGCCATCGCTCAACGGATAAAAGCTACCCTGGGGATAACAGGCTTATCTCCCCCAAGAGTCCACATCGACGGGGAGGTTTGGCACCTCGATGTCGGCTCATCGCATCCTGGGGCTGTAGTCGGTCCCAAGGGTTGGGCTGTTCGCCCATTAAAGCGGTACGCGAGCTGGGTTCAGAACGTCGTGAGACAGTTCGGTCCCTATCCGTCGCGGGCGCAGGAAATTTGAGAGGAGCTGTCCTTAGTACGAGAGGACCGGGATGGACGTTCCGCTGGTGTACCAGTTGTGCCGCCAGGCGCATCGCTGGGTAGCTATGAACGGAAGGGATAAACGCTGAAAGCATCTAAGTGTGAAGCCCCCCTCGAGATGAGATTTCCCATTCCTATATGGAAGTAAGACCCCTGAAAGATGATCAGGTAGATAGGCTGGAAGTGGAAGTGCAGCGATGCATGGAGCGGACCAGTACTAATCGGTCGAGGACTTAACCAAGTAAAGCGCAAACTGGTGCTAAGCCAGCGCGCGCGTTTCGATGAAATGCGTTAAGTTCCGGCAATGCAAACCAACAACAATGATAGCCAGTTTTGAGAGCGCAAAGTTCTCATAAGTGTGGTGGCGATAGCAAGAAGGATACACCTGTTCCCATGCCGAACACAGAAGTTAAGCTTCTTCACGCCGAGAGTAGTTGGTGGGAAACTGCCTGCGAGGGTAGGAAGCTGCCACGCAAAGATAAGATCCGGTCATTGACCGGATCTTTTTTCGTAACTAATAATTCAATGCGACGGATTTGATGAAAGCGTTGAAGAACGCTTGAAAACACTCATTAATGAGTGCTAAATTGCAAGAGCAGGTATAGAAACGAGGTCCGGATAATGCCAACAAATGCGACAAAGACAACACTAAAATCTTTGACAGCCAGAGGCACTGTTGTTGTTGATTTTTGGGCGCCGTGGTGTGGCCCATGTAAAATACTTGAGCCCATATTAACGGCATTGGAGGCGGAGTTATCAGGCCTAACCATTGTCAGATACAATGTTGAAAAAGATCCTTCCTTACCGCAGACGATGGGTATTATGTCGGTGCCAACGTTGGTGGTTTATCAAGATGGTCATGCCAAGGAAAAAGTGACCGGTGTCTATGCTAAGGAGAAACTCAAACGTTACTTTGAAAAGAAGCTAGAGGCCGGGCGATGACAAACGTGATGAAGCAAAGTAAGGTGAATGACCAAAATCAGGTTCTAGCTACATGCTTATTAGCAGGCCGGATTATGATTGAAGGCGGTTCGGAGATGTATCGTGTGGAAGATACGATGCGGCGAATTGCCGTTAATGCGGGACAGCCGGATACCTTGGTTTTTACCACGCCTACCGGAATCTTCGCCAGCATTGAAAACCAACCCTATATTCAAGAGCGCCCGATTAACAAGCGATCAATTGATATGGAGAAGGTCGCCCGCGTTAATCAATTGTCGCGCTCGTTTGCGGCAAAAGAAATTGATTTGGGTGATTTGCATGCGGCTTTGACGCAGTTGGATCAGAATACCCCGTTTTTTCCAATATCATGGCAGATTCTGAGTGCTGCCGTGGTGAGTGTGACGCTAATGATTCTGTTTGCGCAAAAATATGATTGGTTTGATATCCCCTTAGCAGCTGTTGTTGGTGCGATCGGCTTTTGGGTCGATATCAAGGTTAATACGATCACGAATATCCGTTTTATCAGTGAACTTTTAGGTGCCTTGGCTGTCGGATTAACTGCATGGATTGGCGTCAGGCTGGGATGGGGACATAGCCTCGATAACATTATCATTGGTGCCATTATGCCGTTGGTGCCCGGCGTTGCCATTACGAATTCGATTCGTGATATGTTGGCTGGACACTTGTTATCCGGCATGGTAAGAGGAATGGAATCGATTCTCAGTGCTTGTGCCATTGGGGTTGGCATTGCGATTATTTTTCGATTCTTTTAGTAAAGGAGGCAGGCGGTTTGTCATGGATATTCGCGTTACTTATTCAGCTATCTTTTAGTTATTTGGCAACGGTGGCGTTTGCGATTATCATTAATGTCCCGCGAAAGGCGCTTAATCTCGCTGGTTGGTCGGGAATGATGGGTTGGTTGGCATACTGGCTGTTGATGGAAGCAGGAATCGGGCGGATGATGGCGAATCTGACTGGCGCATTTGTCATTGGGTTATGCGGCATTTTTTTTGCCCGCTATAAAAAGATGCCCGTGATTATTTTTAATATCCCGGGATTTGTTCCGCTTGTGCCTGGCGCAATTGCTTATCAGGCAGTGCGTGCAGTCGTGATGGGGCAATTGAATGCCGCCTTGCGTTATGTGAGCCGCGTCATCATGATTGCGGGTGCGATTGCTGTTGGCTTCATGTTGGCGCAACTGCTGTCGGAATTATTATACAGACGCGCTGTTTTGAAACCCAAAAAGTGATACAATACTCATATGCGATGAGTCGAGTAAGCATGTATCAATGCTGAAAGAAGCAGCTGACAGGTTAAGAGCCACCCGCCGGATTTGTGGGGTCAGCGATCTCAAGGTTGTGGAGCCAGCGAGATCCTATCCAAGTTTTTGGATACTGCAAGAGGCAGTCAGATAATTTATCTGGCTGCTTTTTTTAAGTGCTCAACAGGACAGCTTGTTTTTAATTTGTTTTTTAAAAAGTTTTCCCACGAGCAAATCCGTTATTTATTAATAAAATTATCAGAAATAGCGTGCAATTTTCCCGGGTGAAAATCGGCGTGAATATAAATAGATTTTGCTTCATGATACAGACGTAGACGCCTCGACATAAACGACTATCAAAAAGTTTAAAATTTAAGTTGACTTTTTAAGTGAACCAGATTAATATTCTAACCAATCATTAATCTTACTTGAAAGAAGGCGGGTCTATGTCAGTCATGTGTATGTCAGCAGGCACGATGTCTGTTGGGGTTATTAATCATTTAGCCTTGTTGCTGATGTCAGGGACCCGACCGTTTGATCAATAGCGATCAGCGTATCGAGCCCCGTCTTCGCATTGGCAATGGGGCGCTGATACAGGCACCCATTCGTTGGAATGGGTGCTTTTTTTCTTCGAGATTAATGACAATTCGCGGATAGACGCAAAGGGGGAACCAAAATGGCGAAAAAGTTTCTAAAGACGATTATCAGCACAGGGATGATTGCGGCATCAGTATTGGCCTTATCAGGATGTGCGACCAAAAGTGCTGCGAATAAGGGTAACACGGCGGGCAGCACCATTAAGATTGGGGTCAATATGGAATTATCCGGGGCTGTAGCTGGCTATGGCGAACAGGAAAAGCAAGGCGTTGAGTTGGCGGTCAAACAGATTAATGCAGCAGGTGGCATTAAGGTTGGCAACAGCAAGAAGAAGATCACGGCGATTTATCGTGATAACAAGTCCTCAACCAGCGGAGCCGCATCCGTTGCTGCTCAGTTGGCTAATAGTGATAAGGCGGTCGCAATCGTAGGGCCGGCAACCACTAACGACGGCACGGCATCCATCCCGAATGTAACAAAGGCTGGGGTGCCAATGGTTGGACCAAGCGCGACGGATCCAAACTTTACCTTGCAAAAAAATGGCAGCGTTCAAAAGTATGTTTTCCGCGCTTGTTTCACCGATGCCTTCCAGGGTGAAAAAGCAGCAGTCTTTGCTAACGATACCTTGAAAGCTAAAAACATTGCAATCATCGCTGATAACTCGACTGATTACGGAACCGGTTTGGCAAAAGCATTCAAAAAGAAGTTCGCCGGCAAAGTGGTCGCGACCGAGTATTATCAATCCGGCGATAAAGACTTTAACGCGATGCTGACGAATATCAAAAATAAAAAAATTGATGCCATTTACGCACCTGGCTATTATTCAGAGCTTGGCCTTGTGATCAAACAAGCGCGGCAGGCAGGCATTAAGGTGCCAATTATTGGTGCCGATGGGATGGCTGATCCAAAACTTGCCAAGATTGCCGGAGCCGAAAATGCAACTGATATTTATTACACCACGCCATTTTCAACGTTGAGTGCAAATCGCAGCAGCTTGGTTAAGAACTTCCTGGCTAACTACAAGAAGCAATACAACGCAAATGCCCCGACGTTCTCGGCACTGGCTTATGATTCGGTTTACATGATCAAGCAAGCGATTGAAGATCAAAAGTCTGCTGATTCGGCTAGCATCGCAAAGGGCCTAGCTAAGATCAAGAATATGCCCGGCGTTACCGGTACGACGACTATTGACAGCAAGCATAATCCGGAAAAGCCGATCGCGGTTGAAGAATTGACACAAGGCAAAATCACAAAGGCGTATACGGTTAAATAATGCGCCTGTTGGAATTGCAAAAGGGGGTTACATCGCTTGCAGACCATGATGCAACAAATTATCAATGGACTTTCACTCGGCAGTATTTATGCCTTGCTTGCACTGGGCTACACCATGGTCTATGGGATCATCAAGTTGATCAACTTCGCACATGGTGATATCTACATGCTCGGTGCTTTCTGGGGCTATTACGCGATTAATTATCTCCACTTTGGGTTTGTGACGGCGCTATTGTCAGCCATGTTGATGGCCAGTCTTTCAGGGGTATTAATCGAATATCTGGCTTATCGCCCGTTACGTAACTCGCCGCGAATTGCCGCGTTGATTACGGCCATTGGGGTTTCCTTTTTCCTTGAAAATGGGATGTCGTTTTTGTTTGGCGCGAATGCTCGTAACTTTCCACAAGTCATCGCGACCAAAACGTATCATCTCGGCGGGGTGGATATTTCAAACGTCCAGTTGTTGATTTTATTCACTTCGCTGGTTTTGATGATACTGCTTCAATTTATCATCAAAAAGACAACGATGGGAAAGGCGATGCGTGCGGTTGCGGTTGATCCGCAGGCGGCTCAGTTAGTCGGCATTAATCCGGATCACGTCATTTCCTTTACTTTCGCGTTGGGATCGGCATTGGCCGGGGCGGCTGGTGTCATGATCGGGCTGTATTACAACTCAATTGATCCTTTGATGGGTATGGTACCAGGCATCAAGGCCTTCGTTGCGGCGGTTGTCGGCGGTATTGGCTCGATTCCGGGAGCGGCCATCGGTGGTTTCTTGATTGGTCTGCTTGAAACCGGTGTCCAGGCAATTGGCTTGTCCGCTTACAAGGATGCGGCCGTTTATCTGGTTCTGATTTTAGTCCTCGTCGTCTTACCAGCCGGGTTGTTTGGCAAACGTCAACGAGAGAAGGTGTGAGCTGATGCTTAAAAACTTACGCAGCAAATTAATCTGGTTGGCGATCATGGTGGCTGGCTTTGTCTTGATCGATATTGGCGAGTTTACCGGAATCGTCAACAGTTTCATTGAAAATGCGCTCGTCACGATCGGTATCAACATTATTTTGGCAGTTGGCTTAAACCTCATTATCGGCTTTTCCGGTCAGTTTTCATTGGGTCACGCCGGGTTTATGGCAATCGGAGCGTATGCGACTGCTATTGTCACGCAAAATATGGCGACCCCGCTTGGCTTTTACCTTGCCATGCTACTGGGGATGGTGATTGCCGTGATTGCCGCGTTAATTGTCGGCATTCCGACCCTGCGCTTGCGTGGTGACTATCTGGCTATTGCAACGATGGGGGCAGCTGAGATTATTCGCGTTATTATCAATAATCTGAAAATCACCAATGGGCCAGCAGGCATGTTCAATATTCCGCCGCTTGCGTCTTGGCCCACAGTATACGTGTTGATGTGTGTTACCACCGTGGTCATTGTCAACTTTGTGCATAGTCGCTCAGGACGTGCGATCATGGCGATTCGCGATGATGATATTGCCGCAGAATCGATCGGGATCAACCCGACCAAATGGAAGTTGGCCGCGTTTGTGTTAGGTGCCGCAACAGCTGCCATTGGCGGATCCTTACATGCTAGTTATTTGCAGACCATTGCACCGGGCGACTTTGGCATTATGAATTCTATTTCACTCTTGATTATTGTCGTGCTAGGCGGTGTCGGTAGTATGACTGGGACGTTTGTGGCGGCAATTGTTCTAGGCGTGATCGACACGGTTTTGCAGAACTTCGGGACGTTGCGCATGGTCATCTACGCGTTGGCTTTGATTTTGTTGATGGTCTTTAAGCCGTCCGGACTACTGGGGCATTATGAGCTTTCTTTTAGCCGCAAACGGCGCGCGCGAAAGGAGGCGGCGTCATGACCAAGCAATTGGTAGTCGAGCATGTTAGCAAAGTCTTTGGTGGACTTAAAGCAGTAGCAGATGTCAGTTTAACCATTGATCAAGGTTCCTTGATTGCGTTGATTGGGCCAAACGGTGCCGGGAAAACCACACTGTTCAACATGCTGACCGGCGAATCCGGACCGACAACCGGTAAAATCACACTTAACACAGCAACCGGTGCCGTCGATATTACCAAAAAGAAGGCTTTTCAGGTGGCTAAACTAGGCGTTGCCCGGACTTTTCAGAATATTCGACTGTTTGGGGCGATGTCGGTTAAGGAAAACGTCTTGGTGGCTAGAACCCACCTGTATCACGAAAGTTTTCTGGGAACGGTTTTGCGCTTACCGCAGTTTTATCAAAAAGAGCGGGCAGTCGGAATGGCGGCTGATGAATTGCTCACATTTTTCGAACTCAATGATGTGGCTGATGAACCGACTGCCAGCCTGCCATATGGGACGCAGCGGCGGGTGGAAATTGTGCGTGCCGTTGCTACTAAGCCGCAACTACTTTTTCTAGATGAACCGGCCGCGGGGATGAATCCTGAAGAAACGGCTGATCTAAGCCGCCTGATTGCCCGGGTGCGGGAACATTTTGGCATCACGGTGGTTTTGATTGAACACGATATGTCACTGGTCATGAATCTGGCAGAGTATATCTATGTTCTTGATCATGGAGCGATGATTGCTGAAGGTACGCCGCAAGCGATTCAGCGCGATCCGCGGGTTATCAGTGCGTATCTGGGAGGTGAGGTGCATGCTTGATGTCAAAGACCTAGTCGTCAATTATGGCGGCATTCAGGCAGTTAAAGGGGTCAGCTTTCGCGTGCAAACCGGCGAAATTGTGGCCTTGATTGGGGCGAACGGGGCCGGGAAGAGTACGATTCTAAAAACAATTTCCGGATTGTTACGGCCGCGTTCCGGCACCATCCTCTATGAAGACAAGAATATCGTGGGGATGGCAGCAGCCAAAATCGTGAAAATGGGCATCTCGCAAGTACCAGAAGGACGCCACATTTTTGCCGGGTTGACGGTGAGTGAGAACTTGCAGATGGGGGCATTCGGACTAAAGGACAAACAAGTCGCCAGTGATCAACTGGCGGTCGTCTATGATCGGTTCCCGGTTTTAAAAGAACGTCGCAATCAAGACGCGGCGACCCTTTCCGGTGGGGAACAGCAGATGTTGGCGATGGGCAGAGCGTTGATGGCCCGGCCAAAATTACTCTTACTCGATGAACCTTCAATGGGCTTGTCACCGATCTTTATTCAGGAAATTTTTGATATTATTACCAAGATTAAAAGCCAGGGGACGACCATTTTGTTAATTGAGCAAAATGCTAAACAAGCACTGGCCGTGGCTGACCGCGGGTATGTTTTAGCAAGCGGCACGGTGAAGTTAACCGGCACCGGGGCCGATTTGCTGGCAGATCCGGCAGTTCAGGCGACCTATCTGGGAGCGCAACCGGCGACCTGAGGCAGATAAGATGTTATTTTGCAGACGAGCAGCGATTGGAGCTGCTCGTCTTTTTTATAAAAAAATTGTATCGATTGGTGTACGCGTGTAGCATGATATCGGCAGAGCAAAGACATCAACACCATCGCATCTGCTTTGGTACCCTTGAAAGGGAGGATAAGGACTTGAACTTAATCGCGCACCAACAGTGGCTGGTGGACTTTTACGAAAAGCGCCACTGGTATCAATATTCACCGTTCATTCGGCTCAACTTTCTCACGGAGGAAACCGGCGAATTATCGCGGGCGATACGAGCCATTGAAATTGGCCGTGATCATCCGGGCGAGCCGGTTCAAAACGAAGCAGACCTCGAGGCTAACTTGAAAGAAGAACTAGCAGACGTGTTGGATCAGGTTTTAATCTTAAGCGCTAAATTTAAGATCGATCCCAATGATTTGTTGGCGCAAAGTGAACATAAATTGAAGGCGCGTTTTAAGCAAGATGTTTGAGCCAATGTGATTGCGTCAATGAGCGGTGGTCACTTGGATTGTCTGAAAAGTGTCCATAGAAAAACGGTTCTGGCAAACTGATGCCGGAACCGTTTTTGCTGGGAGCCTGTTAGGGGTGATTATTGATTTTGCCCCCCATCGCCCGGTGCTGGACCAACACCGCGGCCGCTACCGCCTGTTCCCGGACGAACGCCTTGTTGATTTGGTGTTGCAACCATGTATTGACTAATCAGACTAACAATCTGTCGGTTTTGCGGCAAGGCGCTATGGTTGGCATCGTCGCCTGAGACGGTAATCTGGGTATAATGGGCAACCTGATTTTGGAAAATATACTTACCGGCTTCGACACTTTCGATCGGCACCGTGCCATCGCCATCCAACGTTTCGGTTCCGGCAATCGAGTAAACGGTTAGACTGCTCGGAAGTTTGTTGCGACTGGTTATAAAGTCATTGAGCATCTGTGTCCGGTTATCCGGATTACTTTCTTCGAGGTTATACGGAGTGCCAATGGTCATTAGCCGAGTCATTTGAACATCTGAATCGTTGTAATATTTTTCTAGAAAAAGCGTGAAAATGAGTCCGCCATTACTGTGGCCGATACCGCGGAACCGATTGAAATTGTATGTCTTGGCCAGCTGCTTAAACGCGATATTGAACCATTCGGCCTGCTTCTTAATATTGTTGTAACCATCTTTATTATTTTCAAATGCCACAACGATATAAGGTTCGGTATCACGGGCTGCGATTTTGCCACTATAGGTCATGGTGCCATTTGTCTTCACCGTGATCTTTAAAAGACTATGACCGGTTGTTTGCGCATTGAGTTGCGTGATTAACGTGTTAAAACGGTCTTCGGTGGCCGAACTCCCCGGAATTAAGATAATTGGCTGCATTCGGGAATTGTGAACTACACGCGCAGATTTAACGTTTTGCGCCATCCACTGAGTTGCGGGAAACACGACAGCACCCATTGCAAGTACGCTGAGAACAAGCAAAAGCCATTTGCGCCAATGTTTAATCATGATGACCACCCACTTTTGCCGATTCAAGATTGATGGTTTCGGCTAACCGGACAAACGGGACATAAATGAAGACTGAAATGACCAGACACAAGACTGCGACTAATAATGCGACAAGATTGCCATTGGTTCCCAGAAACGCGATTAAAGGTCCCGGGGTTGTCGCCGGGACCGTGTAAACAGAAGGCGGCATAAGATGCAGTCTGATGGCAGTCCAGGCAATGGCCATGTTGATCAGCGGGGTGATTAAAAACGGAACCAGCATGATCGGGTTAAGCATCACCGGCCAGCCGATCAGAACCGGTGAGCTGACATTTACCAAACCCGGAAACAACGATAACCCGGCGATGCGACGTGATGCCTTTGACCGGCCGACCCAGAGCGTGGCGATAATCAATGCTAAGGTCATGCCCACACCGCCAAAGCTGGCAAACGGACGATAAATCGTGCCCATCGTGATCGGATTGGGAACGTTAAATAAATCGGCATGTTCCAACGCATAATTCAAATTGGCGGTCGCCGTGGTGCTGCCTGATTGAACCATCAACGGATTAATCGGACCTTCAATCCCGGCCCACCACATCAAAGCATTAATCGTCGTGACAAGTGCAAGTCGCAGTGAAACGTGGGTTAAGTGAGCAGCCGGGAATTGAAAGACCACGTAAAAGAGGCCCACAAACCCTTCTGTTGAAACAAAACCGAGTCCGTAATTAATGACCACGCAGCTAATGAGTATCAGGAGCATCATCCAGGTTCCCCGTAATCCGCGACTGACAAGCCCGGCGATGGTATAGCGATGTGAAGGTTCTTCTAAATCCGCCCGCGTGAAGCGAAAAAGCCAGCCAATCAGTAACCCGAAGATAATCGCAATGAACAAGCCGCGATAGCCCAGATTGTTCATTTGAAAAACTGATTGGGCATTCCGGCGCGTTTCAAGATTGAGAATTAAAAAGGCTCCGACGCTTGTGATGGCAGCTAAAGAATCGTCCTTCTTATACGATCGTGCAACATACTTGGCAACAAAAAAGGCAGTCATAACGGCCATTAAGTTAATGGTGACATTTTCGATGGCGATCAGGAGTGTGCGCATCTGGGTATAAAAAGGAATGACCTTGTTGAGATTATAAATGACGGCAAAAAAACCGTTACGCGAAAAAACACTCAGCTCAAGCATTTGTGCCCATGCGCCGATCACGACGAACGGAAAAATGACAGCAAAAGTTTGTTGAAGGGCACGATAAGTTCGAGTTTGCCGCAGCCGAACACTATTTGCTACGAGCATCGGAAGCAATCTTTTTGTGAGATTGCTCATGACTGCCATCTCCCTTGATTTGTTGAACACCTATTACTGTTATTCTAACAAATATTATTGTAATCGAGTAGTTTTATGACGGACAGGACGGCGAGTTTGGCAAACGAGAAGATGACACATTGACGAACGTGACTCGAGCAATGGCGATGTGGGTTCACTTGTTACTTTTGTTGCAGCGTATGCAAGTGACTCGTTACCATGGTATCCTTAAAGCTGGAAAGCAAAAGACGTTAATTAGAAAGCGCGTTCATAAAGGCAGTATCGCTATTCTTGCGCCACGTGAATACGCGCGTCTAAAGCATGATGGAGGCATAAAAATGGATAAGCCATTGGCAAAGTATATTGATCACACGTTATTAAAGCCAGACGCAACGCAAGCCCAGATTGATGTGATTTTGGATCAGGCGAAGCAATATGATTTTGCTTCAGTGTGCATTAATCCTTATTGGGTTGTGCGGGCAGCAGCCAGTCTACGCGACACCGATGTTAATGTTTGCACGGTTATTGGTTTCCCACTTGGCGCTAACACGACACAGACCAAAGTATTTGAAGCCGGTCAAGCAGTTGACGAAGGTGCTAAGGAAGTCGATATGGTTTTAAATATCGGTGAACTGAAAGCTGGTCATGATGATCATGTTCGCGCGGATATTCAAGCAGTTGCCGACATCACGCATGCAAAAGGCGGCATTCTTAAGGTCATCATTGAAGCAGTTCTATTAACTGATGATGAAAAAGTGACGGCATGCAAACTCGCAGCTGCAGCCGGCGCTGATTTCGTTAAAACGTCAACCGGGTTTGCTGCAGGGGGTGCGACGGTTCATGATGTCAAACTCATGCGGCAGACAGTCGGTGATCAATTAGGTGTCAAAGCGGCCGGTGGTATCCACACCTATGCTGAAGCCAAAGCGCTCATTGAAGCCGGCGCCGATCGTTTGGGTGCCAGTGCCGGCGTGCAGATTTTAAAGGAAGCAGGGGAAGCTTAAGATGGCTTTTGATCGAATCATTACCATTGTCTTAGATTCAATTGGGATTGGCGAAGCACCGGATGCGGCTAAATATCACGATACCGGTGCCGATACGCTTGGTCACATTGGCGATTATTTTGCCGGGAAATTATCGTTGCCTAATTTACAGGCAATCGGTCTGGGCAATATTGACCGCCCTACGCCAATTGCTGGGGTTAAGCCATTAGGGAGTCCGAGTGGCTATTTTGGCAAAATGTCCGAGATTTCAGCAGGTAAAGATAGTATGGACGGTCATTGGGAGATGATGGGTCTGCCGGTGACGGAACCGCTTGGCTATTTTCCTAATGGATTCCCGGAAGACTTGATTAAACAAATTGAAGAATTTTCCGGCCGGCATGTCATCTTAAATAAGCCTTATTCCGGCACCGAGGCGATTAAAGACTATGGTGAAGAGCAGCTGAAAACCGGTGATCTGATTGTTTATACGTCTGGCGATTCGGTCTTGCAGATTGCGGCTCAGACTGATGTTATCCCCTTAGAGGAACTGTATCGGATTTGCCGTTATGTCCGCAGCATCACGATTGACGCCCCATATCGCATCGGCCGGGTGATTGCGCGACCGTACGTGGGAACCGATCCGACAACCTTTACGCGTACCAGTGATCGGCATGATTATACATTGAAACCGGATAAGCCCACTGACTTGGATCGCTTGCAGGGAGCCGGTGTGCCGACATATGGCATTGGCAAGATCAATGATATTTTCTCCGGACAAGGATTGGATGATGGGGTGCACACGGTTAGCAACGTGGATGGGATGAATCAAACGATTGCCGCCGTAAAATCCGATCGCAAAGGCTTTATTTTCACCAATCTCGTGGATTTTGATGCCATGTATGGTCATCGGCGTAATGCTCAAGGCGATGGTGACGCATTAATGACGTTTGACCACCAGTTAGGCGATTTGTTGACGGTGTTGCGGCGTGAGGATTTGCTTATGATTACGGCCGATCATGGTAACGACCCGACATTTCGCGGGACAGATCATACGCGCGAGTTCGTCCCGTTACTAGCATATAGCAAGGCATTAGCCGGCAACGGGGATCTGGGTATCCGTTCGCCTTTTTCCGATTTAGGGGCCACCATTCTCGACAATTTCGAGGTCACCGGGAATCAGGTAGGGCAATCGTTTTTGAGTCTGCTTCGCTAATGAGGCTAGGATCCGGTAGTTGTAGTTGCAATCAATCCGGATGATGACGGGTAGCTATCTGACGGTTGTCACTTGCTTGTCGTTCATTTGTCGACCCGAATCCAACTAAGGGGGAATTTTCATCATGAGTACACATATTGACGCTCCAAAAGGCGCTATTGCAGATGTTGTTTTGTTACCGGGCGATCCATTACGTGCACAATATATTGCCGAACATTTTTTGGAAAAGGCTGTCCGCTACAATACAGTGCGTAATGCCTTTGGTTATACGGGCACCTTTGAAGGGCGACGGATCTCAGTTCAAGCGACGGGGATGGGGATTCCTTCAATTTCAATTTATGTTAATGAACTTATTCAGGATTATGGCGTTAAAACACTGATTCGAGTGGGGACTGCTGGTGGTATGGGTAGCGATGTTAAGGTACGGGATGTCATTCTGGTACAAGGATCATCGACAGACAGCAGCATCGTTTTGAATACGTTTGGGGCGGGGATGTATTTTGCCCCAATAGCCGACTTTCAGCTTTTGCGTGAGGCAGCAAATTTGGCAGACGCTGGGGCATTGCGCTACCATGTGGGTAATGTGCTCGGAGAAGATCGCTTCTACAACGATGAAATGGATCGTCAAAAGCTCATCGATTATGGCGTGTTAGCCACCGAAATGGAGACCCCTGCACTATATCTTCTGGCTGCGAAGTTCCATGCACAGGCGTTATCAATCCTCACCGTCTCAAATCACCTGATCACGGGTGAAGAAACAACGGCTCAAGAGCGTCAGACTAGCTTTAATGACATGATCGGGTTGGCACTGGGCGTCGCTAAAAAGATTCCTGTACGTTAAATAACGTATAAGTTGAAGGCATACCCGTGTAAAATGACGGTTTAAAATTTTCCGGAAATAGCAAATTAATGTGCGAAGAAGTAGGAAACGTGTTATTCTGTATATGGTTTCTTAAGAAAAGGTAAATGCAAATTAAAGTGTAAATTTAGATTCGTGCAATTATTCAGTTTAGAAATGGAGGAGTACATACATGGTAGATTCTAAGAAAGTATTGTCAGTAACGGCAGGCTTCGTTGGTGCTGCCGGTCTGGCGGCTTTAGCAACCGGAGCCAATACCGTTTCTGCATCGACAGGGACGGTCAGTTACAAATCCGGTGCGACCACCGTATGGAATAGTCCATCATGGCACCAAGTCAAACGCTACGTGACTTTTGGCGACACGGTGCAGCTATTAGGTAAAACCGTTGACCAAAATGGTGCTACTTGGTATAAAGTTGGCGACAATCAGTGGATTCCGGAATTGTATTTGAATGTTGCGGGTAAAACGGCCACGGTTGAAACACCGAGTTCGGCAGCAAGTCAAACTGCTGTCAGCCAAGCACCGGCTAGTCAGGCGCCTACAAGCCAAGCACCAGCAACCCAAACACCTGCAGCACCACAAACCGATACCCAAACAGCTAATACACAGCTTTATGTCAAGAATATCGGTTCAGCAGTTACCGTATGGACAACCCCGGCGTATACTCATGCGACAGGTCAATATCTAGAAGGCAGCCAGACACTGACGGCTGTTGCCCAGCAGCAAGCAAATGGTGAAACGTGGTATCGGCTTGCCAACGGCGGTTATGTTCCTGCACGGTTTGTTAGCACAACGCCAGTGGCTGTAACACCACAACCTGCAGCGCCACAGTCAAATGAGGCCAGTGTTGCATCAACGAACACCAATGCAGCTAATGATTCTGCCGCTGCTTCTAGTGCAGCCGCATCGCAAGCCGCAGCTTCCAGTGCTGCCGCTTCTACAGCAGCAGCTAATGCAGCAGTAGCATCTGCAAATGCCATTGCATCACAAGCAGCGGCTTCTGAAGCTGCTGCATCTCAAGCGGCTGCATCACAAGCCGCAGCGTCTCAGGCTGCCGCATCACAAGCTGCAGCGTCTCAGGCGGCTGCATCACAAGCCGCCGCTTCACAAGCTGCAGCGTCCCAGGCTGCCGCATCACAAGCAGCTGCAAATGCTGCCCAGCAGGCGCCGGCTAACCAGGCAAATGTTACAACAACACAGGTTAATGCCAATCAAGCTCAACAGCAAACCGCGACGGCTACACCAGCAGTTAACACGTCTAATCAGACGGCGGCCGTAAGTGCTTCAAGACAGGCCAAGATTCAAGCAGTGATTGCCATTGCCGAACAACAAGTTGGTAAGCCATACGTTTGGGGCGGTAAGGGGCCTAACAGCTTTGATTGCTCCGGTTTGATGTATTACGCTTTCCTGAATGGCGCTGGCGTCAACATTGGTGGCTGGACAGTTCCTCAAGAATCTTCAGGGACACAAGTTTCACTGAGTGCTTTGCAACCCGGTGACTTACTCTTCTGGGGTAGTCACGGTTCAACCTATCACGTTGCCCTGTACATCGGTGGCGGCACGATGATTCAGGCGCCACAGCCAGGTGAAAATGTTAAATATACCGCGCTGGCATACTTCATGCCTGACTTTGCGGTTCGCCCGTCACTATAAGCTTAATGATCGAATGAAGAATGCAAGAACATCTCTGAGTCGTTAGAGGTGTTCTTTTTATATTAAAAAACCAGACAGTTCCGCGGCTCTTAGTGGCTGCATGAACTGTCTGGTTTTATATACATGACAAAATATTCGTAAAGCGAGTTAGGCTACCGGTGTTGTCGTTTTCTTTTTAGCCTTGGCAACTGCCGCCATAGCTACGGCGTTTACCCAGTTAATCGGCTGATCGAAGTTAGGTTGGAAGAGCATGTCAACCATCGCAAGTGTTTCGATCGTCATGTGGGTCTGGATCGCTAGCGAAATGACATTAGCGCTTTGGCTGATATCGTGCTTGGAGAAAAAGGCACCTCCTTTAACTTCGTGCGTCTTGGGATCCCATGTCAGGCTGCAGAGCACCGGCGTTGTGGTTAACATGAAATCGGGACGATAATCCTGTTCGATCGTGACACTATCAAGCTCAAGTCCACGTGCGTGAGCGCCTTCCACCGTTAGGCCGCTTGCCGCAATGGCGTGATCAAAAAGTTCAACAGCCGAGCTAGATTGTGTTCCCAGGTATTTTTCCGTGGGGGTCATGATATTTTTACCAACAAGAATGCCCTGACGGACTGCGTTGGTCGCAAGCGGGATGTAGTCATTTTTGCCAGTCGGATTATAGTGGACGGTAGCGGTATCACCAGCAGCGAAAATGTCGGGGTCACTGGTCTGCATATATGCATTTGTTATGACAGCGCCATTAGGCAGGGTGTCCAGATGGTCCTTTAGCAGATCCGTGTTCGGACGGAAGCCGGTACATAAAATTGCAATATCCGCGGTATAGTCGCCTTTATTGGTTGTAACCTTGATACCCTGATCAGCTTGTGCGAACTCGGTAACCATCTCATTGAGTGCCAAGTGAACCCCGTGATCGGTGTAAAGCTTTTCAACGCGATCCGTGATAGTGGCGTCAAAGTTTTTCGCCAAAACCCGTGGAAGTCCATCGATTAACGTGACTTCTTTGTCGGTTAACGCAAATTGTTCGGCTAATTCTGCACCGATGTAGCCTGCACCGATGACAATGGCGCTTTTAATGGACGGGGCCAGATCTTTTAGCGTCTTGGCGTCGGACCAATTTTTGCATAAGTAGACGTTTGAATCGTGAATACCGGGAATATTTGGAATGATTGGCGTCGATCCGGTTGTGTAGACTAATTTGTCATAAGTATCGGTAGTAACGGTTCCGGTTTTTAGATCCTTGACTTCAACTGTTTTAGTTGCTGGATCAATATTGAGCACGTCATGTTCCATTTGCATATTAGCACCGAGTTTAGCGAGTGCTTCGGGACTGGAATAGAACATTTTATCCGGGTCACTGACATGATCACCAACCCACAAAGCAATGCCGCACGAGAGGAAGGACAGGTTGTTATTGCGTTCGTAGACAGTAACCTCTGCATCTGGATGGTCGGTTAGAATCTGCTGGGTTGCAAATGTACCGGCATGGGTAGCACCAATGACAAGAATCTTCATATCGCAATCGCTCCTTTAAACTATTGATAAAAATTTCACAAGTGAATTATAACATAATTGATTGTGTCATGCTATATTGCTTGCGATTTATTTTGTGAAGAAAAAGTTAAGAAACGCTTTCAAAGCATCGAGATCCTGTCATTCCCAATGGCACTTACTAGTTAAGACGATGTTCTTGATAAGGGTAAATTTTTATGAGGGATTTACCCAGTACTGTTTATTTTTGTTTATACAAACAGGCCTTGAATCTTGGCTTGAAGGCGTTCTTGATTTAAAAGTGAAAGAAATTGGAAAAAATTGTTCATTAAGCGTTTACATTGAAGCGGTTACATGGTATAGTCATTTTGTTGAATAAACATGCACATGTGGATCGTTACTATTCAATTAGGCGTAACCACGGTAGTCGAAGATAGGAAAATATCTTCGGCTAACCGTGGTTTTTCTTTGCCCTTTTTCTACGCAGCCATATACGAGCAGCACGCTTTCATTTATCTGGATCGCGACCGGATAAAGTGACATCAAAAATTATCCAGGAAGAAGGTTTAACTATGCAAGTCATTGTTAAACGACTTGAGAAACATCAGGCGTTGTTTGAAAAAATCTCGCGTAATATTTACCTGATGGCCATTAAAGATGGTTTTCTGGCAGCAATGCCGATTATTCTGTTCTCCAGTATTTTCATTCTATTATCAAATATTCCGCCACTGATTGGGATTAAGGTTCCAGTTGATCTCAACGCATGGTTCAATAAGATTTATAACTACACAATGGGTTTTGTTGGTTTTTATGTTGCCGGGACGACAGCCAAGGCCTTAACTGGATCGATGAATCAACGAATTAAAGGTGGGCGCTTTCTCAACAATACGTCAACGATGATGGCTTCAATGGTAGGATTCATGCTGTTGGCGATTGGCACCACCAGTAAAGGCAACTTCTTACCAACATTCTTTGGCACACAAGGGATTTTGTCTGCCTTTGTTGCAGCGTTTGTGACTGTTTGGGTCTACAAATTCTGTGTTGAACGTGATTTGACCATCAAGATGCCTAAAGAAGTGCCTGGAGCCATTTCCCAGAACTTCCGTGATATTATTCCGTTCGGTGCTGCAACTTTAATTTTTTCACTCATTGATGTTGCCTCACGTGCGGCGTTGAAAGTGCCATTCAGTGCTATTATTGCGACTGTGCTTGCGCCTGTCTTTAAAGGTGCTGAGACATATCCTGGCATGATGTTTATTTGGTTCTTAATCCCGATGTTCTGGTTCTTGGGCGTACACGGACCATCAGTTGTCAAGCCAGCTCTTGAATCAGCATTGTTTGGGAACACCACCGCCAATTTGGACTTGTTTAAGGCCGGAAACTTTCCATATCATGCACTGACCGAAAATTTTGGTAACTTTGTTGGTGAACTTGGTGGTACCGGGGCGACCTTTATTGTCCCGTTTCTATTCATGTTTTTCATGAAATCAAAACAATTAAAAGCGATTGGTAAAGCATCATTTATCCCCGTTATGTTCGCGGTCAATGAACCACTGCTGTTCGGTGCACCAATCATCTTGAATCCTTACTTCTTAATTCCGTTTGTTTTGGCCCCAGTCGTTAATGTTGTAATTGGGAAGGCGTTTATTGATTTCCATATCATGAGAGGCTTTATGTACTTCATGTCGTGGGCATTGCCTGGGCCGATTGGTGCATTCATCGATACCAATTTCCAGTGGACTTCTTTGCTGCTTATGGCAATTTTGCTAACTGTGGATGCGCTGATCTATATGCCATTTATTAAAGCGTACGATGCTGAACTGCTTGAACAAGAAGCTGCTGTCGATGCCGGCACTGCAACCGCTGCAGCAACTGCTGGTGCAAGTGAAGTTACAGCTGAAGCAGATGCAGCAACGGCACAAGAATTCCCAGAACCGGAAGAGGTAAAGCAGGCTGAAACAGCTAAGCAAGAGGAAGCTAATCAAAATCCAGCTGCAGGAAAGAAACTCGATCATGAGTTGAAAGTATTAGTGCTATGTGCTGGTGGTGGTACAAGCGAACAATTAGCCAATGCCTTGACTGAAGGCGCTAAAGAGTATCATGAACCAATCGTTGCCAGTGCAGGTGCATATGGCTCACATCATGATATTTTGCCAAACTATGATCTGGTTGTTCTGGCACCACAAGTTCGAACCTACTACAGTGACTTAAAGCATGATACGGATCGTTTGGGGATTAAACTTGTTGCAACTAAAGGTCAACAATATATAGCCTTAACGCGTGATCCTGAAAAGGCATTGGATTTTATTGTTGAAAATTATAAGGATGTCGAAAAGAAACCACAAGATAGTTCAGATTCAAAGTAAATATGTTGACTTAATTTAAAATCAAGCGAAAAGAAAGGTAAGGCGGTGTATCGATGTTGCTAAAGGTCAAGCAAGTCTATAACAATAATGCTGTACTTGTAGACGTTGGCAACGGTAAAGAGGCGATTCTTCAGGGGAAAGGAATTGGTTTCAGCAAGCGTAAAGGTGATGACGTTGATCCAAAAGCGAGTTCGGAAATACTTTATCTAAATGATACGCAAGTCAAAAATCACTTTACATCTTTACTCAAAGATGTACCGATTGACATTGTTGTTGCTACATTTGGTGTGATCGGAATGGCAAAAAAGAAGTATCACTATCCGGTTTTGAACTATATTTATGTCACACTTACGGACCACGTCTTTCAGATGTATAAACGATTGACTGCCGGCAAATATCAAGCTAGTCCAGCGCCTGACATCCGTGATCGTTACCCGTTGCCTTACCAGATCGCAGCCGATGCGCGCCGACAGCTTAACCATGATCTTGGCGTTCAGTTTCCTGAAGCCGAAATTAAGAATATTGCCTTACATTTTATTAATGCAAAGGGAGTGGATGGCGAACTGGATCCGACCGTGACCCTGACGGCGCGCGTCAATGCAATCGTGACACAAGTATTTGCTAAATATGGGTTAAATCGCAATTTTGCTAATCAAAATTACTTCGATCGGCTAATGATTCATTTGCAATACCTTGTTGAACGTTTAAATACCAATGAGCAAGACGAGGCTGACCTTGGTCCGGAAATTGGTCAGGACTTCAGGCGCCTTTATCCCAAATCGTTTACGATCGCAACTGAAATTTGTACGGAGCTGGAAAAAGCCTTACAAATTAAGCTCAACGAAAACGAGCATGTGTACTTTATTATCCATATTCAACGGCTCATCCAAGAACCGCAAACACTTCCGCCTGAATATCCATAGCCGTGGGTGGGAGTTTAGAAAGTAATCTTGGCTTAGAGCGATTTAGGCTTAAGAAATCGCTGCTAGCGTAGAGGATTTTCAAACCAAGGGAGGAATTTTGATGGCAACCAAAGAAGAGATTTCAATGACCGGTTTTGCAATTGTTGCTTATGCCGGTGATGCGAAAACCGATTTAATTGAAGCATTGAACGAGGCTCGTAAAGGCAACTTCGAACATGCCCGCTCACTTGTTAAAGAAGCGCGTCAAAGTATCGATGACGCCCATAATGAACAAACCAAACTGCTTAGTAAAGAGGCAGGCGGCGAGAATATGGATGTTACTTTCATCATGGTTCATGGCCAAGATACGCTAATGACCACGATGATGCTGCTAGATACGATTAGTTTCACGATTGATGAGTATGAACGACTGGCGGCAATTGAAAAACAATTAGGCATTGCATTGCCAACAAACGATATCCATTAAAGTATCAAACGAAAGGAGTATCATTGTGACAAGTTTATTGAATCGCGTTCAATCACTGCCTAAAGGTTTTGTTTGGGGTGGAGCGACTGCTGCTTATCAGGTAGAAGGCGCCACCAAGGTAGACAGTAAAGGCAAAACCATGTGGGATGACTATCTGAAAGCTCAAGGCAGATTTTCGCCTGACCCAGCCAGTGATTTTTATCATCTTTATCCAGAAGATATTGAACTCGCCAAGCTCTATGGGTTGAATGCTATTCGGGTTTCGATTGCCTGGACACGGATCTTCCCAGATGGTTACGGTGAACCTAATCAAGCTGGGGTCGCATACTATCATCGTTTGTTTAAGTGCTGCCTTGATAACGGCATTACCCCGTATGTTTCGCTGCATCACTTCGATTCACCTAAAACGCTGTTCGATGATGGGGATTGGCTGAACCGTAAGAATATAGACTATTTTGTCGATTATGTCGATTTTTGCTTTAAAGAATTTCCGGAAGTTAAGAACTGGTTCACCATCAATGAGCTCATCTCGTTAGCCTTTTCGCAATACATTCAAGGCAACTTCCCGCCAAATCATCACTTTGATGTTACCAGTGCTATTCAAGCGCAGCACAACGAACTGTTAGCCCATGCGCGCGTGGTCAACTTGTTTAAGGAAAAAGGCTATCAAGGACGAATCGGATTGATTCATGTGCTGCAGCCGGTATATCCGTACCCGGATACACCAGCTAATGAGCATGCTGCGGCACTTGAAGATGCCTTCATGAATCGGTTCCTGCTGGATGGTACGTTTAAAGGCGAATATACGCCCGAAACGATGGCGTTGATCAATGAATTGCTGAAGGCCAACCATGCCAAGCTTGAAATCGAACCAGGCGATATGGATGTGTTGAAGCAAGCGTCCACGCAAAATGATTACTTTGGCATGAATTACTATCAACCTTCTTTTGTTGCTGCCTACGAAGGTGAAAGCACAAATTCGTTTAATGGTACCGGCGAAAAAGGGACCAGTTCCTTTAAGTTCCAAGGGGTTGGCCAGCACGTCAAAAATCCGGATGTGCCGACGACTGATTGGGACTGGAATATTTATCCGGCTGGCATGTACGACATGCTCAAACGAGTAGCTCGCGAATATCCAAATAGCAAGACGATTTACATTACTGAAAATGGCCTTGGTTATAAGGATAAGTATGAAGGCATTGGCAACCTCATTGAAGATGACAAACGCATCGATTTTATTGATCAACATGTTGCTGCGTTACTAAAAGCCCGCAGTGAAGGCGTTGATGTCCAAGGTTACTTCGTTTGGTCGCTGCAGGATCAATTTTCATGGGCCAATGGGTATAACAAACGATATGGGTTATTCTATGTCAACTTTGAAACCCAAGCGCGCGAAATTAAGAAGAGCGCACTGTGGTTTAGAGAATTAGGTAAAACCTTAAAAAATTAAAGAGACATGCAAAAACAGGCATTCCAAGTTCATCTGGCGTGCCTGTTTTTGTGTTGCTTCAAGTGGTCGCGGTGCTGGCCAGCCACCTGCCAATCATTTCCAAATGATGCATCAATTGGAACTTACGTACAACTCCCAACCCCGGGAAATGATGCTGCGCGGCCGCTGCCATCAAAGCTTTCGTTCCGAGCGTCTGTGCGTCGGGATGGTGTGGTAACCACGCAGCCAGCTGCACCAGAATTTCAAAAAATTTGGCTTGCGGGTTAGTGAAGTCGTCATTGTTGACTGAAACAAAATGGTGCAGGCGCAGGGAACCATCAGCTGCCGGGTAAACAAGGTGGATGGCTAAGGCGCGCTGCGGATAGCCATGCTCGAAATAATCAGCAGTGGCCAGCGGGTAATCCGCAAAGCCGATGCCTGGCAACATCAACGGCGGGTATTGGTAAAACTCATCTTGCAGCAGCCCATAATCAGATGTGTGTGGATAAACGGTGAAGTGATCATTTAAATAAACCGCGTGTGGCAAAGCTAACTGGCGCACCCGAGCTTCATCAGGCACCAAGGCCAGCTGACGGCGCGGCAATAATTTGGCTTGGGCGGCTGTGGTCGCAATAATCAAAGGCGCTGGTTGGGCATCAAAAATCCGCGCCTGCTGAACGGTCCCACTGATGTTCGGTAAATGACGCGGGGTTGCCAATAAGCGATACGTCCCGACTTGCGGGTTTTGAATCACATAAGCGGCATGCTGGGCTCGGCTAAAGGCACGGGTAGCTTTGGAGACGCCGGGGATGTCTTTAACCGGCTCAAGAATTGGCGTGACGGTGGCGGGCAATTGCTGGTGGGTGGCCAATTCCGAGACGGCCGCTAAGTCGAATTGTTTGCCGCGGATAATTGGAAAATAGTTCATGATAACCGAGCCATTTTTAAAGTTGCGAGTTCAGCCGTCAATGCATCGATTTCTTCTTGGAGCGCCGTGATCGTGGTATTGTTGAGTTCATCGACAAACTGGTCATAAAGATTTTTGTCAGGATGATAAATGTCATAATCTGCCGTTCGTTTACGCAGTTCCGTGAACAAGTCCGCGGTCGAAAATTGCCCGAGTCCCTTGACAACCTGCTTGGCTTTGACGACTTCACGGTTGAGACTGGCAATGAAGCGGTCGGTGAGCTGATTTTCTGGTACTTGCAAAGTCTGGCGGCGCGCAGGTTTGGCAATCGTCAACGTTCCCGGCGTCACCACCGGCACGGCACTTGCTTTAATAGCGGCTTTTGAAAATGGCTGGTAGACCAACACGCCAATCCCAGCCGGAATTTCGGCAGATACTGCTTTGTAAAGCCGTTGGGGCAAAACAAAATAGTTATAATGGCCGACAAAACTCAGTTGGGCATGACTATGAAAATCTGCTTTAGTGACTTTTAATTCAAAACACCGCCAAATCGTTTCGGACTGCTGTTTTTGCCGCACGAGGGTATCGACAATACCGAAGTCGTCCGGCATCGTGACTTCTTCGACCGCAGTAGCGCCTTGTGCTTGCCAATAAGCGTAAAGTGTCCTTTCTAAGTCACGCGTGAGTTGGGTTTTCATGATGGGCCTCCCAAAAGTGTGTCAGTAATTGCGCTAATTGCGTGGGATTGTAGCTAATCTGGGCGTGGGTCCAGTGATCAGGAAACAGACGGGCATAACGCGGGGTGATAAAGCGTTCATCAATCAGCAGGATCACGCCGACATCCTTGGCTCCGCGAATCACCCGGCCACCTGCCTGCAAGACATTGTTAAAGCCTGGCAGCTGATAGGCATAGGCAAAGCCCTGACCAGCATTGTGATCAAAATAAGCCCGCAACTGATCGGTTTCCGGATTGATCCCCGGTAAGCCCACTGACACAATCGCCACCCCAATCAATTGCGTCCCTTTGAGGTCAATCCCTTCAGCAAAAATGCCGCCAAGCACAGCAAAACCAATCACCGGCTCACTACCAGCCTTAAAGTGATCAAGAAATGCTTGCCGCTCACTTTCATTCATGGCATTTTCCTGAACACAGGTTTTAAGATCGGGATTTGCTGCAGTAAACGCCTCGTATGCCATTTTCAGATAGGCATAGGATGGAAAAAAGAAAAGATAATGCCCGGCTTCAGCCCTGACCAGCGTGGTGAGACTTGCGATCAGCGGCGGTAAATCCTGCGCGCGGCGGCGGTACGTGGTGTGGACACTCGCATCGACAATGACGGCCTGATTGTCCGGCGTAAACGGTGATGGCAAGGTGTAAGCAAGGCTATGTTCAGCGCCTCCCAGTAACTTTTGGAAATACGGCATCGGGGACAAGGTTGCTGAAAATAAAACCGTGCCTCGGCCTTTTTTCAAGGCATCATCGACAAAATGGGACGGGTCCAGACAGAGCATTTTAATCATAATCGTGTCATGTTCCTTGGCAATCTCGGTTTTGAAGGTATCGTCATAAAAATCACCAATGCGTAAATACTGATTAGCGAGAAAAAACACTGGTAAAACAAGTTCGACAGCAGGCTGCAACGCGGGGGTGGGCGGTTCTGCCAGCCAGTCGTGAACCGTTTCGGTAAACCGCGTTAGCACCTGCGTCAAGTCATCGAGCGGTGCTGCTTGAAAGATCAGTGACTGCCCGTTGAGTAGCTGATCAGCCAAGGTATTCATCGTGGTGACAATTCGCGTCATCGTCCGGCGTACTTTGGTTAATGCGGCTCCTTTGAACGGGGTGAGGGCTTGTTTGAGGTCGATAAAGTCCTGATTGGTCAGACTTGCGGTATACATATCGCGCGCCCGGCTGACAAGGTTGTGCGCTTCATCAACCAAGAAAAACTGACTGTCATCTGCTTCACTGAAGAATCGCTGCAAAAAAACCAAGGGATTGAATAAATAATTATAGTCGCAAATCACCACATCACAAAACAAACTGGCATCTAGCGAAAATTCAAATGGATCCAGTGTGTGTTTGCGAGCATAGGCTTCAATCACAGATCGGGTGAGTCGATCTTCATGTTCCAAAAGATCATGCAGTGCGGGTTTCAGGCGATCATAATAGCCAAGCATATAGGGATTTTGACTAGGGTCATCGGGCTCATCGGCGAAGGTAATCGTGTCTTTAGCCGTTAAGGTGATGCTTTTGGCTCTAAGTCCGGCGTCTGCCATCAGCGCCATTGCCTGTTCCGCCACCCGACGTGTACTTTGCTTGGCTGTCAGATAAAAAGCGCGCTGAATCAACCCACTACCCATGGCTTTAATGGTCGGGAAAAGCGTTGAAATGGTTTTGCCGGTACCGGTGGGCGCCTGCACAAACAAACGCGCGCGGCTGTATATGGCTTTGTAAACAGCGGCAGCGAACTCGTGCTGGCCAGTGCGGTACTGCGGAAACGGAAACTTGAGCGTGGCGATAGAAGCATTTCGCTGTTTAATAATATCGCTGCGCAGTTTTAACCAGGCAGTGAATTCATCAAGTAAATCGGTGAAATCATCGGCTAACTCGGCGGCACTTTTTGTTTCAGTGAAGCGGCTGACTGTGTCGGTACTGGTTTGAACATAAACCAAGGTGATAACGGCATGGTCTTGATGCCGCTGTTGGCAAAGCAGGTGACCATAAATCCGTGCCTGCGCCCAGTAGCGATCCTTCGTGTTTTGCGAACATTCTTCCCATGAACGGGCACTAGTTTTAATTTCTTCAACGGTTAGCGTCTTGTTTTCGGTCCAAACCCCATCGGCACGGCCTTCTAGTTGATAATCCTCGTCATTGACGGTAACGGTGGTTTTTAAATAGACTTCTTTTTCATAATCCGACTTCCGATGCGCTGCTTGAAGTTTGCGGTGAATCTGGCTGCCGATCATGGCGGTGTTATTTGAGTTACTGGTAACCGGATTTAGATCACCGGTACGAACGGTTAACTCGACAAATTCGCGAATCCCGATACGGTTATGAGCCATCAGCGCACCTCCTCGTTGTGTGAGTATGATTAGCTTTTAGTATAGAACATACATTCTGTTTGGGGAAATTGTGGGTGGGATTCCGGTTGTTTCTTTGCTTTTAATAGAATTAGAGGCATAATAGGGGGTGTCAAGACATATGACAAATACGGCGGCTTGCAAACACTGTCGATCGGTAAGCCGCGACATCAAATGAGGGACATATGATGAAAAAGACAAGTTTCTGGCGATTGTTAGGGTTTATGGGCGCGATTTTATTGTTATTGACCGCCTGTGGTAAGCAAGGTTCTGCGGCAAAGTCGTCGTCCAGTGCGCCGGTTAAAATTACATACTGGCATCGGATGACCGGGACTTATGACAAGTCGCTGAATAAGTTGATTACCAAATTCAACAATAGCCAAAAGAAGTACAAGGTGGTTGCGACCTCTCAGGGTTCATACAACGCCTTGCAACAAAAGATCATGGCGGCAGGAAAATCCAAGACGCTGCCAACCATGGCCCAGTCACCGTATACAAATATCGGTGACTATGTGAAGAATCAGTTGTTGTTGCCGTTTGATTCGGAAATGTTAAATGGTTCGAATAAATTAAGCAATCGTCAATTGAAAGATATTTACCCAAGCTTTTTAGCGGCGGGCAAATACGACGGTAAGTACTATGGCTTGCCATTTTCAGTTTCCACTTCGGTACTCTTTTATAACAAGAAGTTGATGTCACAGTATAACATCAGTATGCCAAAGACCTGGGCTGATTTTGCGGCGGATCAGGATAAGCTAAAGGGGACCGATATTAACGCCATCGAGCTGGATCAGAGTTATGATGTGGCCTTGGAAGGGATGGCTTATGGTGCTGGCAGTCAGCTGATCACGCCGAAGTTGAAGGCTAACTTGAATGCACCGAAGACATTAGCCGCGGTGAATCAGATCCTTGATTTGCGCAAGAGTGGTGCGTTAAAGACCGCCGGCGAAGATCAGTACTTCAGTGTGCCGTTTGCAAATGGCAAGGCCGTCTTTGGGATTGGTTCCTCTGCTACGGTTCCGGTGTTGCTTCAACAGGCACCCAAGAGTCTTGATTGGGGTACCGCGGTCATTCCGGAATACGAAGGCAAGCGCAGCAACCCGCTCAACGGGAATTACAATGTGCTCTTCAAAGGCGCCTCTAAAGCGCAACAAGCCGGTGCCTGGGCCTTCCAGAAGTTCTTGCTGAAGTCGGAAAATGCCGCACAGTGGGCCAAAGCTTCCGGTTACGTGCCAGTGACTAAGAGTGCGTCTAACAGTGCCACCTTCAAAGCCTATCTGGAAAAGAACACGCAATACAAAGCAGCAGTTTCAGCAGTCTCACAAAGCTTTGCCTCTACTGTTTTTGCCGGTTACACCGACTACCGCAACGATTTGATGAGTACCGTTGACAGTACCTTGACCAAGAATATCAGTGGCGAAACCGCCTTTGATAATCTACAAAAGCAGACCGACAAAATTTTAGAAGAAAATAAATAGTTTTTTAATCAGCCAGTAATACCGCGATGTGTTACTGGCTTTTTGCTGCCATGTCGGTAAACAACCGTCTGTCGCTGCCGATGTCATGATGCGGACATGGCGGAAAACAGTTTACATCATTGAGGTCGGATTTGCGCCGTATTACCTTAGTGGGCTATGATGGTCAAAGCATTGTTATGCATTAAAGGAGACCGATATGGAAATCAATGTACACAAATTTCAGGAAGCTATTTTGGCCGGCACTTTCGAACACACAGCAGTTCACGTCACTGCTGCGGCATTCAAGAAAGACGGCATCGCTGACGCACTGACGAAGGTCTTTGCAGATGTCCGCGCGGCGATTGAGAAGGATCAATTGATTCAGGCGGATTTGGTGGTTGATTTCCCTGAACCGACAACCATTACCGTTGAGACCGGGATCATCAACCTGCCATTTGCGAATGTTAATAAAATCCCTAATTTTCTGGAACCGGATGAAATTGTTCCGGTACGGGTTTATTTAATTGTGGCATCACCTTTTGTCAACGTATCAGGTTTGCGCATTGATGAAGCCGCGACTGCCGCTGATTATTTGCAGGATTTTGACACGATCAATGCCCAAATGACGGCCTCAGTTCAGGAAAAGCTTGAACACATTCAAACCGAAATGGCCAAGCCAAAAGAAACCGTTAAAGAAGTGCCCGCCAATAAGCAAAAGACCACGGCTAAAAAAACCACGCGGCGAGCGACGACCAAGAAGAAAACGACCACGCGGAAAACAACCAAGAAGTCGACTAGTGCAAGTAAGGCGGCGCCCAAACGTACGACGACTAAAAAAACAACGACACGTAAAACTACTAAAAAATAGCCTTTTAGCGAATAGTGATCCTGAGCTTGATGACTAGTTTTTCGTTATTGCTGTCAGAATTAAGTTACTGAAAAAAGGTAGGCCCGTTGCACTTCAAAAGGTGTGACGGGTTTTTCGCGTGCCAAAAACGCATGCAGTGAATGAAACACTATAAGCAAGCAAGACAGGCAAAAACTATCAAGGACATATAAATTAAACAATGGCGCAAAAGTTGCGCTTTTATAAATGCAAAAGGAAACGTTTGCAGAAGCTGAATAGTGGTCTAGACTCGTATAAGTGGAGAGGGGGAACGGCAATTTGAAAGATAAAAAGCTGCTTATTTTAGAATTCCTGTTACAGCATGGCACCGTTCATTACGATCAAATTGCCGCTGCAACCGGACTTTCCGAGCGGACAATTGGCAATTACCTGAATCGGTTAGACGGGGAATTACGACCGTATAATGTCAAACTGGTGCGCAAGCGTAATGTCGGCATACGTTTAGACGGACCGGCCGATCAAAAAGCCCACTTATTGCGGAGCGTTCACGGGCAGGAGGGCTTTGCCTCTCAAAGTGCAAGAGTGCATTATCTGATGATTAAATTATTGCTGACGACGCGACCATGTACACTTAGCAAATTAGCGGATGATTTATTTGTAAGCCGCCGGACGATTGATAACGATTTTAAGGTGGTGAAACAAATATTTGCGCAGAATCAGGTGACGGTTCACACAAGTCGTCGCGGCATTCAGGTGACGGCGTCTGAAGCCAACCGGCGGCATATGTTAGCTAAATTGTTACGGCAATATTGGGGTGAAAGTCTTTATATCGCGAAACAAAAAGACGGAGAAGTCGTTCAGCAAATTCAGTTGCCGCATTATCTGAATCATTTAGTGAACCCGGCAACGACCAAAGCGGTTATGCAAAGCCTTACTGAGTTTTTAAAGCAATCAAGCCTTATCTTTTCCGATTATGCGCTGCAGTCCTTAGCCATTCATCTCATTATCGCCTGTGAACGGCCTAAAAAGGAACAGCCGACCGCGATTCATTTAACGCCGATGCTTCCGGAAACGAAGCAATTGCTGGCCTTAGTCAGTAAGTACGTTCACCAGACGCTAGACGCAGCCAATGCCCAACAGATCAATGCCCATATCGCGGCGCTTGTGGATCGACAAGTGAGCGGGGCACCTGCTGCCAGCATTGAAGATCAGACAACGCCGGAACTTAGAAGACAAATCGCAAGCTGGCTCACCCAAATATCACCGGATAAACGCTTGCTGGAAGACTTAAGCGTCCATCTTAGCGGGGCACTGGTGCGAGTCGCCCATGGTATGTCCATTCCCAATCCCTATACGGAAGAAATAAAGCGGAACTTCCCGATGGCATTTGATGCCGCTGCTCAATTAAGCATGACGGTCGCTAAACATTATCATGTCCAGCTCAATGACGATGAATCAGGCTTTTTGGCGTTACATTTTGAGTCCTTTTTTGAACGGCAACAAGTCGCTGATCGCATTTCGACGGTCGTTGTCTGCTCTAGCGGTGTCGGAACCAGTCGTTTATTAGCGCAACGGCTTGAAGAACGATTTCGCGAGAAGTTAGTGATTACCCGCACCATCGGCTTGGCTGAACTGATGCGTCATGCGATCCCTGAATCACTCATTATTAGCACGGTGCCAATTCAGGGAATGCGGCAGCCGGTCGTCACGGTTAACCCATTGCTGTTGCAGCACGATGTTGAAAAAGTCTCCCAACAAGCTGATCGCTTTCGTTTCGGAACAGAAGGTGATGCCTTTCTCGGTTTGCTTGAGCCGGCTTTGATTGTCCCCAACTTACCGAGTACGGATCGGGAAACGGCTCTAAGTACACTGATCCAGCGGTTAACCCAAGCCGGTGTCTTTGAGGACGCATCCTTACCGCTTAAACTTGCCGAAGATCGTGAAAAGTTGGCGACGACCGCCATGGGCCTAGTTGCGATGCCGCATATCTCCCCCGAAATGGTCAGGCGCCCTGCCATCGCCCTTGGCTTAGCTCCGGATGGTTTGGATTGGGCAGGCCAAAAGGTTAAAGTGATTTTCTTTTTGGCAGTGACCGCAACAGTTCCAGGTGATCAAAGAGGGATTTATCAGGTGATTAATCGCTTAATAGATGATCAACGTTTTTGTGAAGTGTTAGCACAAAGTCAATCAACGACCGAAGCGGTAAAGGCTTTGGCTGAATATATCCATAAGGAGTTAATTGAAGATGAATGAAGTTAATGTACCAACGGATGTTCACACGGATGTGGCAGTGCCATCCGATAAACATGCTGCCTTGGGTACGATTGCAACGATTCTAAGCGCACAACATCCTATTTCTGCTGATGAACTGCGGACGAATCTTATTGCACGTGAGGATGAAAGCACGACCGGATTTGGTAATGGCGTTGCGATTCCGCATGCCAAGGTCAATGGATTAACCGATCCTTTTGTTGGTGTCGTGACATTTAAACAGCCCGTCGATTGGGGTTCACTGGATGGCCAGCCAGTTTCCATTGCCATTGTTCTTGTGATGCCAAATCAAAATGGGGCAGATAAAGTCCACTTAAAAATGCTTTCTAAATTGGCGCGCAAACTGATGGACGATGATTTTATAAAAGCGCTAAAAGCAGCACAACACGATAAGGACCAAATGACCAAAGTGTTGAATGAGGTTCTTTAAACAGAAAGGGGAATTTTAAATGCCAAGTTTTGTTGGTGTTACAAAATGTCCAGTCGGTATTGCCCATACTTATATGGCAGCCGAAAAATTACAAAAGACTGGGCAAAGCGATGGGTACAAAGTCAAGGTTGAGACGCAGGGAGCATCTGGCACGGAAGACACTTTAACTGCTGATGATATTAAAACGGCTGATTTTGTGGTTTTGGCTATTGATGTTGCCATTGACGGCATGGAACGTTTTGTCGGCAAACGCGTGGTCTTTTCTACGACGGCAGAGGCAATTAAAGACCCGCAAAAGTTGATTGACGCAGGGAAACATGCTGAAGTTTATACCGGTGAAAAGCAGCATGGTGACGAGCAAGAAACAAGTGACGTTGATGATTCAGGACATGAACAAAGTCCGGTTATCAAACAGTTGTTGAATGGTGTTTCACATATGATTCCGTTTGTTGTCATCGGCGGTCTGTTTATTGCTTTGTCAATTGCCTTAGGCGGCCACGCTACTGCTAAAGGGATGGTGGTTGCGCCCAACACGATCTGGTCAACGATGAACCAAATCGGGACGATTGGTTTTAGCTTGATGATCCCGATTCTGGCAGGGTTTATTGCGTATGCGATTGCCGGACGTGCAGCTTTAGCACCGGCGATGGTTGGTGCAATGGTTGCCAACACGCCTGCTATTTTAGGTACCAAAGCCGGAACCGGTTTTCTTGGTGCGATCCTAGTTGGTTATGCAGCAGGTTATTTAACTAAATGGATGAATTCATGGCCGATTCCTAAGAGTTTGCGCGCGGTTATGCCGATTTTTGTTATCCCGCTATTAGGGACTGCGGTTATCTGTGCAGCCTTTGTTTATCTGCTTGGCAGTCCGATTTCCTGGTTAATGACGGCCTTGCAGAACCTGTTGACATTCTTATCTAAGAGCCCGTCGACGAGTATTGTTTTGGGCCTTGTCTTAGGTGCCATGGTCTCAGTTGATATGGGTGGTCCGGTCAATAAGGTAGCGTTTCTTTTCGGTGTGGCTTCCATTACAGCTGGTACGCCTGAAATTATGGGAGCAGTTGCCTGTGCGATTGCTGTACCGCCATTGTCAGCTGGCATTGCGACCTTATTCAAGTCAGAATTAACGACTAACGAAGAAAAAACAGCCGGTGTTTCAGCTATTTTGATGGGGCTGATCGGGATTACCGAAGGCGCGATTCCACTTGCTACGGCACATCCTAAGCAGGTCTTCCCTGGGATTATTATCGGGTCTGGCGTTGCAAGTGCCGTTGGGATGATCTTCCATATTACCGATGCGGTGCCACATGGCGGTCCGATTGTCGGTGTCTTAGGTGCCACCAATAACCTCGGTTTATTCTTCCTGGCAATTTTAATTGGTGTTTTGGTTTCAACTGCGATCATCGTTTTGCTCAAACAGCATGCGGTTGCGCACCAAAAGAAGTTGGCAGCTGCTAAATAATAAAAAACAGCCCGCTGCGCATCTTTTGCGTAACGGGCTGTCGATTTTCCCAACGCCTTCGTTCATTATGGCGTTGAATCGCAACAGCGCGCGATCTCAGTGGACATCTTTTACTATTTTTAACTGTTGTTACATTTAGTTAAGAGAACGAATGATTGGCCTAGGGTGATCGTGTATAATGAAAGGCGAAACCGGAAAAAGTGCTTACAGATAGTCATGATGACTGGAAAACGCGATTGAAGAGGAGTGGAGCTTTTGACAGAACCATTGTTTTTGAAGCCATATTTTAATCCCAAGATCTGGGGTGGCCGTAAACTTAAGACTGAATACGGGTTTGATATTCCGGACGGCAAAATCGGTGAAGCGTGGATTATTTCCGGACATCCGCATGGACCGGCAACCATCGAAAATGGCCCACTCAAAGGCAAAACCTTGCGTCAAGCCTGGCATGAAGATCCGGCTTACTTTGGCCCGCAACATAGCCAGGAATTTCCGCTACTGGTGAAAATCCTCGATGCTGAAGCCAGTTTGAGTGTTCAGGTACACCCAGACGATGCATATGCAGCCGCGCACGAAGCCAAGGGCGAACTTGGTAAAACTGAATGCTGGTATATTTTGAAAGCGGATCCGGGCGCCTACTTAATTTATGGCCACCACGCCAAAACACATGAACAGCTCAAGGAAATGATCGAAGCTGGCGATTGGGAGCATCTGTTACGCAAATATCCGGTCAAAACCGGCGACTTTGTTTATGTGCCAAGCGGGACGATTCACGCACTTAACAAGGGCATTGTCGCATTGGAAACGCAGCAGAGTTCTGACACGACTTATCGGTTGTACGACTATGATCGAACGGATGATCAAGGACACAAGCGTGAGTTGCATATTAAACAAAGTCTTGATGTGACCACCGTGCCATTCCATGATCCTAAGTTGCACATTACCAAAGAAAATGTCACAGGTGGCCAAATCACTACATTTGTGAAACCACCATTATCACCGCATTTTGCCGTCTATCGGCTCGATGTTGACGGCACTATGTCATTTACCCAGCAGGCACCTTATACCAACGTGACGGTACTTGACGGCACCGGTACCTTTACGGCAGATGGCAAAGATTATCCAATTAAAACCGGCGATAGTTTCTTGATTCCCAATCAAATTAAAACCTGGCAGTTTACCGGTAAACTTGCCATCGTCACCTCAACGCCAGGTGCCGATGCGTAACAGTTGAGTTTCTGGTTTCAGACAGGTTAACCATTCAAACAGCCTTGGAGACGAAAAATCTCTGAGGCTGTTTTTGACTGTTCAGACATTGCATTTTCACTGAAAAGTAATTTTTAGATCATACAGACAGTCTTTAGGAAGACGGTAAAAAAATTAATAAATCATGAGAGCGCTTTCTTATTGATTATTTTATATTAAAACGTTGGTCTAAGGTGGTTTAGCAAGGCTACTTGACTCATATGCGGCGGATTGAAAAGCATCTAGCGTGACTGGTATGGACTAGGGCAAAACCGCAGTGCGAAGCCGCCAAATTAGAATTAAGTCGTTTCCGTTGACAAGCATAACTGCAAACGCATACACTACATGTGGTTGGTACCACTTGGAGGTGAGGAGATGGAAAAGGTTCCGTTGACCAAACAACTGGTAGATCAGTTGGAGGCCTTTATCAAAGAAAAACTTCAGCCTAATGACAAGTTGCCGTCCGAGCGGGATCTGAGTGAACTGTATCATGTCAGCCGCAATACGGTTCGGTCCGCGTTGAATGAATTATTTCTGCGCGGGTTCATTTATCGCAGTACCGGCAAAGGCACGTTTGTCGCTGAACGGTTTGACGAACGAACGGATGTAAGCGGATCGTACAGTTTTACCAAACAAATGCTAGCCATGAATCGTCAGCCAGTAACGAAGATTCAACGACTGGAAAAAATCGCGGTACCGCCTGACATTGCCAAACGGATGCGGGTTGATCCAGAGACACCGGTTTATGTTCTTGACCGGCTGCGAATTGCGGATCAGTTGCCGATGATGATTGAGCGTAGTTACTTACCGGCGTTGACGGTGCCGGATCTGCAAGCATCTGATTTAGCCAAAAATCCACTATACGATTGGCTGGAACAACATTATGGCATTCACATTGCGTCAGTTGATGAAGCATTTTTCGCCGGGCTGGTCTCGCCGGAAGATGCCAAACAGCTGCGAGTTGCGCCGGCATCGGCATGCTTAAACATTCGGCGAACGACTTTTGCCGATACTGGGGAAATCGTTGAATATACGTTGAGTGTGGCGCGCGCGGATCAATTTGTTTATCACGTTCATCATGTGAATCACTAGGGAGGATATTATTTTGTTCGAAAAAACGACAGAAGAATTAACGAAAATGGGTGCTCAGATTACCACGGCTGAGATCAAGCAGCAGCCGGAACTGTGGCAAGAAGCGTTTGCTAATTATACGCGTGACAAGGAAAAGATTACGGCTTTCTTGAAGCAGGTAACCGCTGCTGCAAATGGTCAGACCGTCCGGGTTATTTTCACCGGTGCCGGCAGTTCTCAATATGTGGGTGATACCGTTACACCGTACTTACGGGCGCATGGTGATCGCAGCAAGTTTGAATTTGAATCCATTGCTTCCACCGATATCGTTTCTGCACCTTATGACTTTTTGGAAGCCGATACCCCGACGATTCTGGTTTCGTTTGCTCGGAGCGGGAACTCCCCGGAAAGCCTGAAGACCGTTGAGCTCGCGGAACAAGTTGTGCATAATCTCCATCAGATCAGCATTACCTGTGCTCCTGAAGGCCAATTGGCAAAGAAGTCCGCTACTGAAGATAAGACCTTGTTGCTGTTGCAGCCAGCAGGTTCTAACGATAAAGGCTTTGCCATGACCGGCAGTTTCTCATGCATGACGTTGAGTGCTTTGCTTGTTTTTGACACTGCCAGTGATGATGACAAGCGTCAATGGGTTCAGGCGATCGCCGCGATGGGGAAAGAAGTCGTAGCGCGTGAAGCTGAAATTCAAGCGGTATTGGATCAAGACTTTGAACGGATCGTCTATCTGGGTTCCGGCAGTCTCGGCGGGTTGACGCGTGAAACTCGGTTGAAGGTACTTGAACTCACCGCGGGCCAATACGCAACGATGTTTGACACCTCCATGGGCTTCCGTCACGGACCAAAGAGCTTCGTTAACGACAAGACACTGTTGTTCGACTTGGTTAGCAACAATGCTTATACCCGCCAATATGACATCGACGTGCTTGAAGAAGTCAAAGACGACAAGATTGCCCCTTCTGTCATGGCAGTCGGAACCAAGCAGGATCAAAACTTCTCAGGTGACGGTTTCTACTTTGAAAATGGCCTCAAGGATCTTCCGGAAGGCTACCAAGCATTGCCTGATGTTATGTTTGCGCAGACTGTGGCACTTTTGGCTTCCATCAAGGTCGGCAACTTACCTGATACCCCATCACCGACCGGCACCGTTAATCGCGTGGTAAAAGGGGTTATCCTACACGACTATTCAGGTCAGGAATAAGGTTGCAACTGTCATGGCGCCATTTAGTCGAGTAAGTCGGTTAGATGGCGTTGCTAAAACTGGGAGGCAAGTGTTCATGAGTTATTACATTCACGCCGCAAAATTCTTTCTCAAACATGTGACTGAAATTGGCGGGTATCTAGAAGTGACCGATGATGGCCAGTTTGGTCAATATTTACCTGAAAGTGCCAAACCAGAAGGCGAGATTGTGGAACAGCCAGGCAAGCTAATTGCGCCCGGGTTGGTTGACACCCACATTCATGGCCTTTTGGGACACGATGTCATGGATAACGATTGGGACGGCATCAATACCATGAGCCAGAATCTGCTCAAGGCAGGCGTTACAAGCTGGCTACCCACCACGTTGACCGGGTCCTTCGATCAGCTAAACGATGTCTGCAAAACCATCGCGGCTCATGCAGGCGAAGAATCCGGCGCTAAGATTCAAGGCATTTATTTTGAAGGCCCATACTTCACAACCAAACACAAAGGCGCACAAAACCCGAAGTATTTCAAAAATCCGAGTGAAAAGGAATACGATGCGTGGCAAACTTCGGCCAATGGCTTATTGAAAAAAATCGCCATTGCGCCAGAACGTGACGGTGCAGTTGCGTTTACGCGGTATGCGACCGGAGATGGAACCGTTGTGGCGCTGGGTCATAGTGATGCTACCTTTGAACAGGCAAAAGCTTGTGTTGAAGCGGGTGCCACTGTCTTCACGCATACCTTTAACGGGATGAGCCCACTGAGTCATCGGGCACCCGGGATGGTAGGCGCTGCAATGTACCTACAAGGCGTTGATGACGAGCTGATTTGTGACGGTCATCATGTGCGGCCCGAAGTTGCCACCACGTTAATTCGGCTGAAAGGCGCAGAGCACATTGCTTTGATCACCGATTGCATGCGCGCCGGAATGATGCCTGATGGTGATTATGTACTGGGCGAATTCCCGGTTTACGTCAAAGACGGCATGGCGCGGTTAAAAGATGGCGACAGTTTGGCCGGTTCGGTGTTGGAACTGAAAGATGCCTTGACGAATCTCTTAGCTTGGAACGCAGCCACGCCGGAAGCCATTATCCGCATGGCAACCCAAACTCCGGCTGCTTCCTGCAAGATTGACGATCAATGTGGGAGCATTTTACCGGGTCGAGCTGCTGACTATCTGGTTTTGGATGCTGACTTGAAGCTGCAGGCAACCTATCTCGATGGAAAACTTGCGTATCAAGCAGAGGCATGACAGCTTTCCTGACACAAAACCTTGTCAAAAATGGCGTTAATGTGTGACACTGGATTATGGCAGCGGAACGGGTGTTATAAATCGTTGTGGATTGCCATAAACGCGCCGGTTCACGCTCATTCTGAAAAGGAGGCGGAAGTTCGTGACGACCTTTTCGATCGATCATGAATTTATGTTGGATGGGAAGCCGTTCAAGATCCTATCTGGTGCCATTCATTATTTTCGGGTGCATCCGAGTGACTGGTATCACAGCCTGTATAACCTTAAAGCTTTAGGGTTTAACACGGTGGAAACCTATGTGCCGTGGAACTTGCATGAGTATCGTGAAGGCGAGTTTGATTTTAGCGGCATCCTCGATATTGAACGTTTTCTCAAAACTGCCGAAGATCTCGGCTTGTATGCGATTGTGCGGCCGTCTCCTTATATCTGTGCAGAGTGGGAGTTTGGCGGATTTCCGGCATGGCTGTTGACGAAGAAGATGCGTCTGCGTACCGATGATCCAGCTTATTTGGCGGCAATTGACCGTTACTATACCGCATTGATGCCGCATTTAGTTGATCATCAAGTTACCCACGGCGGCAATGTGATCATGATGCAGGTGGAAAACGAGTACGGTTCTTATGGTGAGGATCAGGATTACTTGGCGGCGGTTGCGAAACTGATGCAGCAACACGGAGTTGATGTGCCACTGTTCACTTCAGATGGGCCGTGGCCAGCCACCTTAAACGCCGGGAGTATGATTGATGCCGGCATTCTGGCAACGGGCAACTTCGGCTCGGCTGCCGATAAGAATTTCGATCGGTTAGCCGCTTTTCATCAGGAACACGGTCGCGACTGGCCATTGATGTGCATGGAATTCTGGGATGGCTGGTTTAACCGCTGGGGTGAGCCGATTATCCGCCGCGATCCTGATGAAACCGCGGAAGATCTGCGCGCCGTCATTAAGCGCGGCAGTGTGAATCTCTACATGTTTCATGGTGGGACAAACTTTGGCTTCATGAACGGGACGTCTGCGCGTAAAGACCATGACCTGCCTCAGGTAACGTCTTACGATTACGATGCCCCGCTAAATGAACAAGGCAATCCAACGCCAAAGTACTTTGCCATTCAAAAAATGATCCATGAAGAGCTTCCAGAAGTTCAGCAAGCCAAGCCGCTGGTCAAACCCACGATGGCGCCAGCTTCACACCCGTTAACGGCTAAAGTTTCCTTGTTCGCAGTCTTGGATCAGTTAGCCAAACCGATCGCCGCTTCTTATCCGCAGACGCAAGAATTTCTGGGCCAATATACCGGCTATACCTTGTATCGTACGCAGCCGCTCATTAGTGGCACTGACAAAGGAACACCGGCCAAGTTGCGGGTGATCGATGCCCGTGATCGGGTGCAAGCTTATTTGGATCAAAAATGGCTAGCAACCCAATACCAAGAAGCAATTGGTGATGATATCTTGTTGCCTGAAGTTGAGGGACATCATCAACTTGATTTACTGGTAGAAAACATGAGTCGGGTGAATTACGGATCCAAGATTGAGGCGATCACGCAGTTCAAAGGGATTCGAACCGGTGTCATGGTTGATCTGCACTTCATCAAGGGCTATCAGCAATACCCGCTGGACTTGAATCGCGCTTCTCGGCTTACCTTTACGGAAGGCTGGCAGCCCGCGACCCCAGCGTTTTACAAGTACACGTTTGATTTGACCGCCCCGCAAGATACCTATCTTGATTGTCATGGATTCGGTAAAGGAGTGATGCTGGTTAATGGTGTAAATGTCGGCAGGTTTTGGGAGAAAGGCCCCACGTTGTCACTTTATGTACCGGCAGGACTCCTGCACGCCGGGAAAAATGACGTCATTGTGTTTGAAACCGAAGGCCGCTACGCCGAAAGCTTGAAGATGGCTGACCACCCGATATTTAAGGAACCATGATGGATAACTTCCGGTGCAAGCTTCAAACCGCACCGGCTCACGCTCACTATAACGCGTTCGCCGGTGCAGAAACCTGCGTGTAAGGACCTCGGTCGTAATGGCCAAAAGCGGGCCATCACGCCCAAGGCCGCTTACACTCCGGTCTCAAACCGCACCGGCTCACGCTCACAGACACAGAAGGAGGAGTAGAACATGGCTATTATTGCTGCACGGATTGATGGTCGCTTGGTTCATGGTCAGGTTGCCAATCTTTGGACCACCAAACTGGGTGCGACCCGAATTATGGTTGTTGATGAGGCAGCATCCAAGAGCGACATTGATAAAAGCGGGTTGCGGATGGCGACTCCGGAAACGGTACGCTTATCGGTTCTGGATGTCGCAACTGCCGCAAACCATATTTTGAACCACAAGTATGATTCCCAAAAGGTGTTCATTGTCGCAAAACGTCCGGAAACATTCCTTGCTTTAGTCGAGGCAGGTGTACCGATTAAGGAATTGAATGTTGGCAACATGTCCCAGACAGATAAAACCCGCTCCATTACAAAATCGATCAATGTGGTCGATGAAGATATTGAAACGTTCAAGAAACTGGACGCTCACGGTGTTCACTTGATTGCACAAATGGTTCCGGGTGATGCTGCAGCTGACTTTATGTCATTGCTCAAAAAAGGATAGGGGGAGTCAACAATGATTGCATGGTGGCAAATAGTGATTATAACATTATACGCAGGTTATCAAATTCTTGATGAACTGCAAATTTATTCAGCCATGAGTTCACCAGTTTTCGCCGGCTTGGTTGCTGGTCTTGTTATGGGTGACATGAAGGCCGGCTTGCTAATCGGTGCATCCACCCAGTTGATGGTTCTAGGGGTTGGTACTTTCGGGGGTGCTTCTAAAATCGATGCAAACTCCGGTACCTTGTTAGCAACTGCTTTCTCTGTTAGTTCCGGTATGAAGCCGGAAGCTGCTGTTGCTGCGATTGCGGTACCAGTTGCTAGTATCATGATTCAAACTGATATTCTTGCTCGTTTTGCGAATACTTTCTTTGCACATCGGATTGATAAAATGGTTGACGAGTATAATTACAAAGGCATCGAACGTTACTTCCTTGCCGGAGCACTTCCTTGGGCTTTGTCACGGATGATTCCAGTTGGGTTGGCGTTGGCCTTTGGTGGCGGTTTTGTTACCAATATTGCCCACGCATTGAACACCGATTGGAAATGGTTAGGCGATGGCTTGGCAACAGCCGGTGCGGTTCTGCCAGCTGTCGGGTTCGCAATCCTGCTCCACTACCTGCCTGTTAAGAAGCATTTTGCTTATCTGATCTTAGGCTTTATCTTCACCATGTTGTTCACCACCTTGTTTGGCAATATTCAGACATTGGGAACGGCAGTCGCTGGTGTGGCTAAGAACTTTACAGCGACATTCAACGGCTTGTCCATGCTCGCAATTGCATTGATTGGATTTGCGTTTGCAGCGATCAGCTACCAGCAGTCAACACAACTGCATGACAGTGTCGGTGGCGGTTCAGAAGCCAATGGTGGTGCTAAAGCAGCAAAGAAGACTAATGATGAGGGGGAAATCACCGATGATGAACTCTAATAAACCCGCTTACAAATTAACTGACAAAGATTTTCGGCAGATTAACCGTCGTAGCTTGTTCGGCTTCCAGTTGGGTTGGAACTACGAACGGATGCAGGCTTCAGGTTATCTGTACACGATCCTGCCGCAGTTGCGTAAGATTTATGGTGACGGGACGCCGGAACTCAAGAAAATGATGAAGACTCATACGCAGTTCTTCAACACCTCTAACTTCTTCAACACCATTATCACCGGGATTGACTTGGCGGTTGAAGAAAAAGAAGGCATTGCCGGTGAAGAAACCGTTGTTGGTATGAAAACCGGTCTGATGGGCTCCTTTGCTTCCATTGGTGATTCAATCTTTGCTGCTTTGATTCCGGCTATTTTCGGGGCAATTGCTGCGAACATGGCGGAAAAAGGGAACCCAGTCGGCATCTTCATTTGGATTGCGGCCCAAGTTGCCGTTATGGTCTTCCGGTGGAAACAATTACGGATTGCCTATAACGAAGGGGTTTCGTTGGTCACAACCATGTCGCATCGGTTGGCAGCTTTGACCAATGCCGCAACGATCATGGGGGTCTTCATGGTTGGCGCGTTGGTTGCAACCATGATTAATGTGAAGTTTGCGTTTGCACCAAAGATCGGCAGTGTGCCACTGAACTTCCAAAACAGTGCTGACATGATCATTCCTAAGTTACTTCCGGCTTTGATCGTGGGTGCCGTTTATTGGTTGCTTGGCCGTAAGCATATGACGTCAACCCGGGCCATCTTCATTGTGTTGATTGTGTCCGTCGCCTTGTCCGCACTTGGCGTTATTGCAAAAGGCTAATAAATAACCTGCCGAAATGTTTAGCACGAAGCATGAGCCAATCCAGCCATGTTCGGCGTGTGAGCATCAAATGGTTACGCGGTTTCATCACAATGAATTGCAAAGCGTTGGATCAGCGCATGTTAAAGGAGTTTTGGAAATATGAGTAAGTTAGTTTTGATTAGTCACGGTCAATTATGCGAGGAACTCAAGAAGAGTGCCGAAATGATCATGGGTCCACAAGATGACATTGCCACGGTGGCTTTGTTACCGAATGAAGGCCCGGAAGATTTTCAAGCCAAGTTCAAAGCGGCAATCGAAGGTGAAGATGATGTCACCGTCTTAGCCGATTTGAAAGGCGGCACACCTAATAATGTGGCAGCGCGGGTGTTGGCAGAAGGCGGCAACTTTGATCTCTATGCAGGCATGAACCTGCCAATGGTGATCAGTTTCCTCAACGCCCAGATGCTGGACATGAAGCCGGATCTTTTGGGAGACGGCAAGGCCGGTGTGGTTTATATTAATGATATTGTGAAGCATTAATTTGGTTCACAAGTTGGAAAGTCTGTGTCCGTTGGGATGCAGGCTTTTTTGCGTGGTAGGGAAGATTATGTGAATTGAAAAGGCAAGTAGAATATGGCTACAGGTGACAAGACTTGGCAAAAATATAATCACTGTATCATCGCTGCTTTGTAGGATAACGAAAAGGAACCAATGGCTTGATTGATAGACTAATGTTAACGTTGAGGTGTTAACTTTTTTAACTAAAAATAGTCTCTGCTAACTGACAGATGAGAATGGAGGTTCCTCATTGAATTATTTTGTGAATGAAAACATATTTTCAATGAACTCAGGTACGGAATTTTCCGCGGCACAACGGGTAATGCTGTTCAAAAAGAATAAAGTGCCGGCGCAGATAGTCACGCGTAATTACAATCCGTTGATGATTGATGATGTTCACCGAATTGGGTTAGAGCAAAAAGATGTTGTCAATATGTATGACTATTTTCAGGAGATACTTGATGTCGCGCCTAAAGATGTTAATGTTCGTTATACTGAAGCTATTGATAAGTATCAATACCACATTGATGGCGTGGATCCAAATGAATCTAAAATTGTTTATCATGGTAAAACGATCGGTAAAGTCAACATTGCGCCAGGTACAGTCGGGCTTGTGGGATCGATTGAATACTACAATGATATGAATACGGTTGTCGCTAAAGACATTTGGGATCGCCGCGGGTTTAAATCGTCAACCCAGTATTTTCATCCTGATGGTGCGTTTGGTCCACAGGTTTTTTACGATCGTGCTGGTAAGCCCAAGATTGAAATTACGCGGATGAATGTGAATGGCGAATTGCGCAACACCATGTACAAGCTGCTTGACTATCAAGGCCGGGCATGGCGCTTTGATACCGAAAATGAAATGTTTGTTTTCTTCATGAATGAACTCATGCTTAAACATCCTGGCGTCTTAATTAACGATCGGCCTTCATTAATTAGTGAAGTTGCCGCAGTTGTTGGCGCACGTGGTAAGTGGCAGTTTCTTCACAGTGCCCATACTTACAAGCCAGAACAAGCAGGTGGATTGCGTAACTATGTCGACTATCTCCAACCGCTATTTGCCACGCACATGAATGACTTTGATGGCGTCATGGTCCCAACTGTGGAGCAAAAGCAAGAAATCGATAAGTTCTTCCACTTTAAGCATGTCGTGGTGGTGCCGGATTCATATGCTGAACCGCATAAACTGGTCCCTGCTGAAAAACGTGATCGCAATAAGATTGTTTATTTGGGTCGAGTTTCACCGGAAAAAGAACCACAAGAAGCCGTTAAGATTTTTGCAAAAGCGAAGAAAGACTTACCAGACTTACATCTTGAGTTTTACGGTTACTCATCTGATCAGTCGCTTGATAATTCACTAAAAGAACTGATTAAAAAACTGGAAATTGAAGACGCCGTTCACTTTAATGGCTACCAAAACAATGACCAGTTGGCAAAAAAGCTTGGAGACGCCGCGGCAGTATTAAGCACCTCTTCTTCAGAAGCATTCGGCATGAATGTGTTGCAGGCGATGAGTTTTGGCGTACCGGTGATCGGCTATCAGGTTAAATATGGCATGAAGTTGGTGGTTAAAGAAGGCATCAGCGGATACTTAGTGCCAAATGGTGAAAGCCAACAAGGTGCCAAGGCGTTGGTTAAGTTGTTGACCGACAAAGATAAGTGGGTCGATATGCTTGAATCAACCTATGAATCATCGCAGAAGTTTAACGCTGCGGCAGCTTGGCAACAGTGGCAGGCTCAACAAGCAGCTGTTCCTAACGTATTCTTAAAGTAGGGGGAGAGCTTAGCATATGATATTCTTTATTAATTCAAATTTTAATAAAAATAATTCCGGGATTGAACACGCTCAATTGAAGCGGGCAGGACTCTTTCGTGATCATCATGTGCCTTTCAAGATGATTTTTCGCGAATGGAATCCCCGCTTACATGAATACTTAAATCATAACGGAGTCAGTGATGACGAGACTTTGAACATGTTTGACTACTATCAGAATGCCGAACAGGTTCCAGCTAAAATTCTTCACGCTGACGACATTGATTTTGGATTCGACAAGCTCAGTTACGCCAAAGAGCCAGATAACCACCGCTATTTGGTGACCCGAGGCAAACTTTTTGTCGGTCGGATCAATTACTTTGAGAATGACCCGACTGAACGCGTCAGCTCAGTCGAACAATTCGATGGTTTTGGTAATCTGTATCGGGTTGACTTCTATGACTTTCGCGGCTTTTTGTCGCTGTCGCAGTGGTATACACCGGACAATAAAGTTGGCACTGAAGTTTGGTATAAAGTTGATGGCCGGCCGGTTGTTGAGACTTTTAATAAATACGACGCCAATCATGCGTTTATTAAGACCGGATGGCGGTTAATTGAAGACAACGGTGCGGTTTATATGTTTTCGAATATAGATGATTTGATGCAGCATTTTTACAATAATGTGAATGAGCAATACTGGAATGACAAAGAAGCCAATGTCTTTATTCTTGATCGGTCACATTTGGGCGATTGGCAACTCATTCACTTACAGCGGCCTGCTTATATTGTCATGCATTTACACAACTCACATGCAGGCGATGCCCAAGATCCGATGCACTCGGTCATGAATAATTTTTATGAGTACAGCTTGATTCATGCTAATGATTACGATGCGATTGTTTCAGCTACCAATAAGCAAACTCATGATGTGCGCGAGCGATTCCACCCAACGTGCAAGTTGTTTACCATTCCAGTTGGCGTTTTGCCAGATGAACAGTTGGCTCGACCGCATGTTGCCATGACCGATCGCCAGCCGGCAAAAGTTCTGGTTACGGCGCGGGTTGCCCCTGAAAAACAAATTGATCACATTGTTGCAGCGATTGGGATTGCTAAGAAAGATGTCCTTAACATTTCTTTGGACGTCTATGGTTATGTCGACCACCGGGATGATAACCGGGCGATGAAGCGGATCAACGCAGCAATTGAAAAGTATCATTTACAAGGTGCGATCAAGTTGCACGATTACACCAATGATGTCGGAGCCGTTCAACGGAATGCTCAGGTTTATGCACTTACATCCGTGATGGAAGGCTTTAATCTGTCTTTGATGGAAGCACTCAGCAACGGCATGGTTGGGGTCACCTATGATGTCAACTATGGCCCGAATGAATTAGTTGTTGATGGCAAAAACGGTTTTGTTGTGCCATTTGGCGATATTAAGGCGATGGCCGCTAAGTTTGTTGAACTATTCACCCATCCGGATGAATTACAGCAAATGTCAGACCAAGCCTATGAGTTGTCGGATCGCTATTCGGAAGCGAATGTTTGGAAGGCATGGCAAGCGTTATTGGATGATGCCAAGAAGAAGGATATCCATTACACTAAAGAAATATCCGCTGGTATTGGCGATCAACGGATAAAGAAAGGGTAAGCTCCGGTTTTAGATTTAAAGGAACTGCTAAAGTGATCGTTATTTTAGAACGAAACACTTTTTAAATTTTTCTCAAAACAGTACAATTAGATAAATCAACTTTAAATGAAGGCGGGCGCCTGAATGAATGACAAATTAAAGATTATTGAATTACTTAAGCAACAAGTAGCAGCGAAAACAGCTGAACTGACCCCTAAGAATATTCAGAAAATAACGCAAGACATTCAAGATTTACTGAAAATTTTAAATGACGTTGTTGCCATTGATTTTATCGACACTACTTCTGAAACGAGTCCGCAACAAGAGAATACAGCAGTTGCAAAACCTGAATCTAACGCGGCAGTTGCGCCGATGATTACCCAAACAGCGCCTGAAACTAAAAGTGAACCAAAGCAGCAGACGCAACCGCAGCAACCCCAACAGCCAAAACCGTCGCAGCCAAAATCCAATCCTGAACCGGAAACACCATTATTATCAGAGCACTGGTTAAATAATCATAAGTCGTACATTGGTCGCTTCCATTTAGATTTGAACGGCGGACATGTCGGCACCATTAAAGTGTCGGAAAGTAAGTTACATAAAATGAAGAACCCACCGGAAAATGGGGACTGGGTGCGTGCCGATGAGTATCAGGATAGCGATAGTGTTAATTACAAGATTACAACGTTGAAGCGCGATCCGTTGCCAACCGAAATTGTACGGTTGAAGTTTTTGCCTGCTGTTTTTCGTGAAGATGTGAAGCGGTGGTATATTGAGTTTCAATCACCGGAACACGAGACGCGGCAGCAGTTGCTTTTAGGCGATTATGATGTGATGTTGTTTAAGTTGAAGCCGGGAGATTATATTGACTACGCTTATCGGCGCGGTCAGGAAATCAATGGTAAGATCATTTGGCGTTACACTGATTCCGCGGCGGTTGCGACCCGAATGAAACAACGCTATGCAAAGTCGGCGAATACAGACGCTGATAAAAACACTGCAACTAGTAAGCAGAAAGCAACACAAACAGCGAACAAGACGGTCAAGCCTGCAAAGAGGCGGCGAGCTGTCCAGCAAGTCTTTGCCGATAAAACCTTGCTGCTGGTTTGTTTTGAAAACTCCGCCATGCCGCGTAAAGTCAAGCGCCATGTTGAAGAACGCGGTGGCAAACTCGTGTTATCATCACACTCGGATTCCGGCGCGATGTTGAAGAAAAAAGTTCAAAAATCTGATGTGGTGATTGTGACGACCGATTTTGTTGGCCATAGTCAAATGTTTGCGGCTAAGGATGAGGCGAAGCGGATCGGGAAGCCGATTTGGATGGCGAGAAATACCAATGAGCGTAATTTGCTGCAGTGGTACAAACGACATTTTCCTAATGAAAGTAAGCCATCTGCGGCGCGCCAGGAAGTCTAATGAATGAGCTAGAATCAATCATTGTGTCACTTAATACTAAAATTTTATATTAAAAAAACCGGTCCTGAGTGTTTTGCAGTGTGTGCTGACTGCTCAGGGCCGGTTTTTTAAATGTGAACTTCTAAATACAACGGGATATTCAGGCTTCTTGTCCAATTCGTGGCCAAGTTGCATAAGTTGCGACCATGCGATCCAAGGCTTCTTTGAGTAACGGGCGCGGCATGCCGATGTTGAGACGCACGAAGCCGCCACCATCAGCCACAAAATAGCTGCCGACCACACAGGACAAATCAGCAGCAGTAAAGAAACGTTTCATCGCCGTTTCATCAGGGAAAAGCCGCTGGGTATCCAGCCAGGCTAGAAAACCGGAATCGGAAGGCATCACCTGAATTTCCGGTATGACCTGCAAACGGTTGACCAAGTAGGCAAAGTTAGCGGCGACATAAGCCACCATTTCATCCAGCCACGCATCACAATCCGTATAAGCAGCGATGAGGGCTGGCACGGCAAAGCTATTAGGCGAGGTAATCGAATTGGCGACGAATTGAGCGTTGAGTCGGGCGCGGATCGCTGGGTCAGGGATGACGACATAGGACGTTTTCAGACCGCCTAAGTTGAAAGCTTTATTGGGTGATAAACAAAGAATACTTTGGGATTGAATAGCTGGGCAGGCTTGCCAGATGCTGGTAAATGTAACGCCGGGATAAACAATGTCCCGGTGAATCTCGTCACTAATGAGTAAAACCTGATGCTGGCGGCAAAGTTCACCTACACGTGCTAGTTCTTCAGCTGTCCACACGCGGCCGGATGGATTTTGCGGGCTACATAAAATGAACAACTTAACGTCCGAGCGTTGCATTTTAGCGGCCATGTCTGCAAAGTCGAATTCGTAGCGATTGTCCACAAGCATGAGCGGACTGGTGACGAGCTGACGGTGGTTATTGCGCACGGCTTCAGCAAACGGATCATAGGCTGGCGTGTTGATTAACACCGCTTCATTTTGTTCGGTGAATGCCTGAACCAAGTAGTGGAGCGTTGGCACTGTGCCATAGCTGAGCTTGATCCAGTCTTTTTCCAGTTGCAACCCGAAGCGGCGCGCGTTCCAGGCGATGACTGTCTCATAAAAGGCTTCGGGGATGTAAGTGTAACTGTAGTCGGGTACGGCCGCGCGTGTCATGATGGCTTGGTGAATCGGCGGGGCAACCGGGAAGTCCAAATCGGCCAAGTCCATGGGAATCGCGTTGGCCGTGAGCCCGAATTTCTCCGCGAGCACTTGATCCGCCCACTTCCGCGCATTGCCGGCTTTGCGATCAAAAAGGCGATCAAACTGGCTCATGTTCAAGCACCTCCAGTTGATTCATCTGCCGAGATGTTTGGTTTAACACACGCGCGCCGGTTTCGGTGATGACGACATCATCTTCAATGCGGACGCCGCCAATGCCGGGAAGATAGGCGCCCGGTTCGATTGTTACAATCATACCCGGCGCTAAAACGGTTTGACTGCGGGGATTGAGAATTGGCTGATCGCCGCCTAGTCCCAAGCCGTGCCCTAAACCATGCGTGAAACAGTCACCATACCCAGCAGCGGTCAAAACGCCACGGGCAATGGCATCGACTTCACGACCTTGCATGCCGGGTTTCAAAGCAGCAATTGCAGTTTGTTGGGCGTCCAGAACCGCCGCATGGACCGCGGCAAGTTCTGCGGGCGGCTTGCCGATGCTGAGTGTCCGCGTCATATCGGACTGATAATCAGCTAAAACAATCCCAAAATCAATGGTGATGAGTTCGTTTTCCTGCAGTATTCGCTCGCTGGGTCGGCCATGCGGAAACGCACCCCGCGGGCCACTCGCAATAATCGGATCAAACGCCATCCCCGTCGCCCCTGCTTGCAGCGTATAAAAATGTAACCACGCATTAAGCGTTTGTTCGCTGATGCCGGGGCGAATATGCGGGAGGAGTTGGGTAAAAATTTTGTCAGTCATCGCACAGGCCGCCGCAACTGCCGCAATTTCCGCTTCGTCCTTGCGCATGCGTTGTTCCATGATCAAGTCATCCGCCAAACTGAGCGTCCAGTTCTGGGCAGCTAAGGTCTGAAATTCTTTAATCGAAAAGCCGCTGCTCACCAAGCCGATGCGCCGACTTTGCTGGGAAGTTAAGAAGTCAATCAATTGCGGTAAGTAAGATCCCTGAGGCACTTCGATATTTGTAAATCCCTGGGTATCTGCGGCCTCTGCACGATAGCGGCCATCGTGGATTTGCACGGCCTGCGTTGGGGTCACCACGACATACACACCGCTGCCGGGCAACGCGCCGACATAGCGTTTACTTTGGCGATCATGCAGCAGCAACGCGTCCAAATGTTGCGCGCCGATCGCTTTTTGTAAGTTGGTTAAATGATTCATATGAGCCTCCGTTTTAAGTGCATTGTTTTTCGAAAAAGGGATGCCCACGCAAACGGTGCGGCATCCCATTGTGAGCATTTTTTCAGTAACCACAGCATGCGGCCTGATTAGAAGTCGAGATCCAAGCCAGCCAAGGTATCCTCGTCTTCTTTTGAAAAGATTGATTTCTGCGATGCTTTTTTAGCTTCATTCTTCAACTCGGCGCGTTCCATAACCTTGAAGAATGGCCAGTACAAAGCGATTGCTAAGACCAGCTGCAAGGCGTTGGCTAGGATTGTCCGGTAATCGCCATTGATTAAGAAACCTTCCAGAAAGACCCCAACGTACGGCGGGTTGAAAATAGGTTTAGCGATCCAACCCCAGTGCATGAAGAACATTGGCAGGGTACCGATAATGGCGCCACCAAAGACGTGCGGGATGAACATAATCGGATTCAGAATAATCGGTGCCCCGAACAGAATCGGCTCATTGATGCCAAACAAGGCGGGGAATAAGGAAATTTTACCGATTTTACGATACCGCTTGCTTTTAGACAGCATACAGGCAACCACACAGCCGATGGAAATGCCGCAACCGGTAAAACCGAAGAAACTTGAAACGGCGCCGGCTGTGTAAAAATGCGGAATTGCTTCGCCGGCGTTCATCGCAGCAATATTTTCGGCGATGAATGTCACCATAATCGGACTGGTGATCGGCGAGAAAACCGACGAGTGAATTCCAAAGAAGAAGACAGTACAAATGGCGAAGTTAAGCGCCAAGACAGCCCACGGATTATCCATACTCCCAACCAATGGCGCCAAGAAGCGAGTCAAGATGCTTGGCGGCAGCTCACCAGCCAGATTCAGGAAGATAAAGCGGCCGGCAATAAACGCACCGCCAGTAATGAGTGTGACCGGAATCAGCTCGAATGAACGGGAAACAAAATCCGGCACCCCATCCGGCATCTTGATCGTCAAGTGGTGAGTTTTGCACCAGTGATATAACTCAACCGTCAGCAAGGCAACAATCATGCCGGTAAATAAACCGCGAGCGCCAAGGTTGGCGACATCAAGTTGGCCGGTTTTGTTAAAAGTTGCGACCATCATCAAAAAGGCAAAACCCGACAAGGTGACACATCCGGGAATATAAAGCTTGTAATGATTACCTAAGTTGTAAGCAATAGATAAGCAGGCATACAGGCCGATCATCCCGATGGACAGCTTAACAGGCAGATCGAATAACGCGGCGTTGCCAGTAATGAACTGCGAAACGGCATTTTTAGGACCGAGCATGTTCGGCAGAGCGGGGATGATCGTGAAAATACTGCCGAGAATGGTGAACGGCGTCATAGCCACCATCCCGGCCTTAATGGCACTCAGATGACGCTGATTATCCACTTTATGGGCGATGGGCATGAAGAAGCGGTTCATGAAAGCTTCGAACTTGTTAAACATTGTGGAGCGCTCCTCTCAAAATCTTGATCAGCCACTAACCGGCGTGCTTCTTTTGATATTTCGCATGGGTCACCAGTGCCAGTTTCATCACCGTGGCGCCATCCATTTGCCCGTAAACATCTTTATCGATGACGGCATACGGAATGTGGCGCGGATCACAGATTTCCCCAATATAGCCAGTCTTATGCCCAATCTGAGGACCGACCAAAACAATGTCATAGTTGTCGATTTCTTCTTCCAGTCCATCAACCGGAATAGCATTAAAATGAAAATCCGCTTCGTTCAGTTTGCGACTGTCTTTAACAACCTTCGCCATATTTTGCATCAACATATTGGTGGAAAAGCCACCTGCACAGCATAATAGAATTCGCATAATATAGTTCTCCTCATATATTTATTAATGTGAGCGCGAGCCGGCACGGTTAGAAGCCAGCTTCATTCACGCTCTAGTTTCAAATACCTCAATCAACGTTTCGATCAAATCTCGTGCCAGTTGGCTGGTCATGTAGTGATCTTGCGCGTGGACCATGAGCAGACTTACGGGTTCGGGCGTCTGGTCTGGTGCAAACTCGCGCGCGATCATGGCCGTTTGCGCGTTATGGGCAGCGACATCAATTGCCTTGGACTCGGCCAGTAAACTGCGGGCCCGGTCAAAGTCTTGCGTTTTAACAGCAGCCAAAGCTTCAAAGGCCTTGGTTTTGCTTTCGCCGGCGTTTGCGATGAGCTGCATAATTTCGAGTTCTTGAGTAGTTGCCATGGGGGTGGACTCCTTCTTACAAGCCTGCAGTGGGTGGGTGCAGGTGTTTTTTAATCGTTGGGCGGGTGGTAGTGGTGAAACTTTTAAAAGGTATGCGCCGCGGCCACGAGTTTTGCTGATAATTGACGACACATGGCAGCGTATAAAGCGACCATCTGATCAACGTCGCGGGTGTGGGCAAGCGATTGAGCGCAATGGCCGTAACGGCAAGGGAGGATTGTGACCACGGTTGGAATGCCTGAGCCGACCTTGTGTGCTTCACCTCCATCGGTACCGCCGCCATTGAACATGTCTAATTGCAAAGGGATTTCTGCTGCGACTGCGGTTGCTTTAACAAACTGTTGCAGATGGCGATTTGGAGCTAAGGTGCGATCAAAATGGGTGAGAATCGGCCCTTTACCTACTTGGCGCTGGTTAACCTCGCTACGTTCCCGTGGATTTTGAAAAGTTGCCACATCGACAATAAAAGCAAGATCCGGTTTGATCAGCTGGGTGGCAGTTTTGGCCCCACGAATGCCGACTTCTTCACTGCTAGTTGCGGCAAAATGCAGGGTGAACGGCAATTTTTCATCTGCCAGTTCTGCAAGCAGTTGTGCGCCGACGTAGCAGCCGAGCCGATCATCTAAAGCTTTGCCGCCAAAGACGCCATCTGGGGCATACCCATGAAACTCGGTCGCAAACGTCACCATATCACCGATTGCGATCCCCAAGGCTGCGACGTCATCAGCACTGTTTGCGCCGACATCGCATAACACCTGATCAAATGCCGGCAATGTGTCATCGCGAATGACCATGCCCGGAAGCTTGTGACCCGCGGCGGTTGTGATGCGTACGTTCTGCCAGTGACTGGCGGCAGGTTTAACGCCGCCGACAACCATCAGACGCAGTAGGCCTTCAGGGGTAATGGTACGAACCATGTAGCCTACCTCGTCCATGTGGCCATAAATCATGACTGAAAATTGCGGATCAGCGGCTTCTTTGGTGAAAATAAGGCTGCCTAGCCCGTCAGTTTGGCTGGTCAATCCATATGAGGCAAGGTGATGGCGCAAAACCGCGCGCACTTCGTCTTCGTTGGCCGCAATGGCATCAGCGTTACTTAACGCCGCCATTAGTTGTAAATCCATGTCGTTTCGGCTCCTTCCAGTTCAGTCCGTAAAGTTTGTTGAAATGCGCTAAATTCGGTTTGTTGAACTAATTGATTGATGAGATCAGGCTTTTGCATTAACGCGGCCAATTGGGTGGTCAAGGTTCGGTGTAAGGGTAATTGATCCTGTTTCAACGCAATCAACCACACAATGCGAACCGGGCGCGCGCTATTTTTGACGCCAGTTGGCAAAAGCATCACGGCGACAGCATTTTTCCTAGCGCTGAATGACAAGGGGTGCGGAATGGCGATCCCGTTGTCGTAAACCGTCGCCAGAAAGTCTTCGCGCTGCAGAACCGATGCGGCGTAACCAACTTGTCCGCAATATGCCGCCATTTTGGCAGTGAGGGAGGTGAGTAACGTGCGATAGTCGGCAGGCTTTTGATCGGGGAAAAATAGCGTCGGCTGCAACAAATCCGCAAGGGACGCTGTGGCATGATGTTGCGATGCCATTGATAGCTCGTGTCGTAAACTGGCAAAATCTAAATCCGAAGCCACATCATCAATCTGAATCACGGGACAGTCAAATGATTCATTTAAAGCCGTGACGGTAAAAAGCAAGTCCGGTGAAAGTTGGTGGATTGCTTTTAACTCATTGAGGCCAAAAGTTTGAATCACGGCCTCGGGGAAAATCCGTCGCAGGCGTAAACTCAGCAGCGTTGCAATGCCGCCGCCAGTTCCGCAGATCACGGCAATGCGATAACCGTGACGGCTCCATTTTTCGTGAGCCTGCTCAAGTGGGACCAGCAGATGGGTGGTCAGATAGCCGACCTCGGTTTTTGGCACCTCGATTTGGTATTCGCGGCTTAACCATTGAGCAAATTGAACTGCCCAGTTAAAGGCGATCGGGTAATCGCGCGCCAAAGGTTCTAGACTCAGACCGGCCAGACTTTGGTGTTCTTTTAGTCGGCCAATTAAGGCGAGGACGTGGAAGTACATAAGCGACAGGAATTCCGGATGCGTGGCAAAGTTAGTTTCATGGCGTGCATCCAGCGTTGTGAAATAAGCGCGGAGTTTTACTTTTAGCCGCTTGTGGTCCAGGCGGGTGGTCAGTTGTTTGCGTTTGGCAGCAAAACTGACGGTTAAAAAATGCCACGCCTCCGGACTTAGGCGAATAGCGGCTAAAAGCGCTGCAAAGTCTGTATCAGCAGGTGGGGCGTGTAACGTTTGGCCCGTGACGACTAGCGACCACCCAATTTCGCTGGCAAACTGGGCCGTGACAGCCGGATCGAGTCCTAAAGGCTGCAGTTGCTGAGTCAATGTTGCATGATTGGGCGGTAACCCATATTGTTGCAGCGCATGGATGCGACTTTGCCAGTTGCCTTGAATTCGCACGCCGTAATGGGCTTTGCGGATTAACGACAGGGGCGTTCCAACCAGCAGTTTGTCCAACTCGCGTAAATCACGCTGTAACTGCTTGGTACTAATAAGCTGGGTGGTGGCCAGTTGCGCCACAGTCAAATAGTTTGTGGTCGATAACAGTTGTTGCAGAAGCTCAGGTAAGCGTTTGGCTGGCATTTTTGGCTGAGCCTGACCCGCTAAAGTCGCTAGATAAGCAGCTAAAAGTTTCGTATCTGTAATCTGTAATTCATACCCTCGTCCCCGAATAAGTCGGATTTGAAACCCTGACGCAGCGTGGTTTAGCAGGCGCAAATCATTTTGCAACGTGCGCCGTGATACCCCAACCGCTTTGGCCAAGGCCATCGCGGACATAACCCCGTTAGCTTGTAGTGCTTGAATGATGAGATGTTCACGCAATTGCCTTCCCCCAATCCGTAAGCGCTTTCAACTATATTGTCAGTATGCCGCAGATACTTTCTGCCAAAAAGTCCCACTTTTGCAAGCTGACATGGCAAAAATGGCATGATTGCCAATGCGACTGCCACTGGTCGTGAATGACGAATGATATAGTGACCGTGCTCATTCCCTGCAGTGTACCAATGTTTGAGGCGGATAACGATTTGAGCTGGTCGAGAAAATAGTGAGACGACTTGGTTAGATAATGAGAGGCATAACAAAGAGTTGGGGCAGTTTACAATAAAGGGGGAGTAAATGAAAAAATTGCACGCAAAAAGCCCCATGCTGTTTGCATGAGGCCGAGTGGATAGAGAGCTAGCATTACCGGCATGCAGCAGGCGCACGCCACCAAAATGAATCCTTAACTACGCAATGCCGCCCTCTGCGTTTAACTGCGCCATATGAATCAAGGTCTCGGCAATTTTACCCATTGCTTCTGTTGAGACGACTTCATACGGGCCGTGGAAGTTAATGCCACCGTTAAATAAGTTAGGAGTAGGGATACCTTGATAAGTAATCTTTGAGCCATCGGTGCCGCCGCGGAATGGGACGGTTTTAGGCGTCAGACCAGCTGCTTTGATGCCAGCTTCAGCCAAGCGGAGCGGGTAAGGATCTTTATTAATAATATCGGCCATATTGTAATATTGGTCGTGCATTTCGACTTTAAGCCGTGGGTGGTCAAATTGGGCGTTTAGTTCATCAATCGTCTTTTGGAAGTAGGCTTTGCGGGCTTCGAATTGTTGATGATCAAAGTCGCGAATAATGTAGACCAACTCTGCATCACTGATTTCGCCATGGAATTTCAGAAGTAGAAAGTAGCCTTCATGTCCGGCGCTGAATTCCGGCCGATCAAATGCCGGTAATGCGGCATCGAGCTGACGGCCTAAGGTGTTGGCATTGACCATCAATCCCTTGGCCTCACCGGGATGAACCGAAGTCCCTTCAATGGTGACGGTGGCTTGAGCAGCGTTAAAGGTCTCGTATTCAATTTGCCCGGGATCGCCATTATCCAAGGTATACGCAAAGTCGGTTGCAAAGCCTTTCGCATCAAACTTATCGGCCCCAACCCCGATTTCTTCGTCCGGACCAAAGCCAAATTTAATCAGGCCGTGTTTGACTTCCGGGTGCGCTAACAAATAACGAGCGGTCGCAACTGCCCCGGCAATTCCGGCCTTATCATCAACGCCCAGTAAGGTAGTGCCGTCGCTGGTGATTAAGGTCTGACCAAAATATTGCTTCAACGCGGGGAACTGTTCAACTGTGAGACTCAAGCCATTTGCAAAGTTGATCGGTTTGCCATCGTAATGCGGATGGACTTGTGGCTGCACATTCTCGGCGTTGTAATCAGCCGTATCCAAATGCGCGATGATGCCGAAGCTTTTGACCGGTTTATCAGTGTTGGCCGGCAAGGTGGCGGTGACAAAGCCATTTTCCTGGTTTAAGCCAACGTCTTGGAGTCCGAGTTCTTGCAGCTGGGTCACTAATAACTTGGCCAGTTCGGTTTGGCCAGGCGTTGATGGGGTGGTGTCGCGTCCCGGATAAGACCGGGTGTTGATTTTGGCATAGCGAATGAAATCTGTTTGGATTTGGTTCAAATCAAGTTCAATTGTCAATGAGAATCCCTGCCTTTTTGATGAGAAAAATATTAATATTCCATTGCAATTAGTGTGAGACTGGCTTAGTATTTTGTCAATAGCACACTAAGGAAATTATTGGAGGGGCGCATATGAAAATATCCAAAAAATGGACGCTGGTGTTGCCGGTTGCTGCTGTACTGCTTCTGGCCGCCGGATGTTCGTCAAGTAGCAGCAGTGGCAAGTCGAGCACCAACCAAACGCTTAATTGGTCGGAAACCTCGTCAATCGTCACTAACGATCCATCGCAATCAACTGACACGGTATCGTTTCAGACGATGACCAACACGCAGGAAGGTATTTATCGGTTAACGGATAAAGGCCAAAAGCCACAGTTGGCCTTGGCGAAGAAAGTGACGACCAGTCAAGATGGTATGACTTATCACGTCACGTTGCGTAATGCTAAGTGGAGCAATGGCGATCCGATTACGGCGCAGGATTTTGTCTATAGTTGGCAGCGCACGGTTGATCCTAAGACCAAAGCCACTGATGCCTTTTATTTTGCTCCGGTTAAAAATGCCAATGCGATCATTAAAGGTACGAAACCGGCCAGTGATCTGGGCATCAAAGCCACAGACAAACATCACCTGACCATCACGTTGGAAAATCCAACTGCTTACTTCAAGAAGTTGCTAGCCTTCCCGCTGTATTATCCGCAAAATCAAAAAGTGGTTGAAAAATATGGCAAGAAATTTGGTACCTCGGCAACCACCCAGGTTTATAGTGGGCCGTTCAAGCTGACCAAATGGAACGGGACGGGTGATAGCTGGACGTTGGTTAAGAACCCACAGTATTGGGACAAAAAACATGTGAAGCTTGCTAAGATTAATGAAACCGTCATTAAAGATGTTCAAACCGGCATGAATCTGTATCAGACGAAGAAACTGGATTCGATCGTGCTGACCGGTGAACAGGCGGCCGCGCATCTGAATGATAAAGACGCGGTTAATCGCATTTCCTCCAATATGACCCGCGTGGACTTGAATCAAAAACAAGTACCAGCCTTCAAAAATGTCAAAGTGCGCCAAGCCTTTTCAATGATGATTAATCGTGCGGCGCTGACAAAGAAGGTTCTGAAAGATGGCTCCAAGCCGGCCCTGGGTTTTGTTCCAATTGGATTGCATACGAACCAGAAAACCGGTGCCGACTTTGCCAAAACCACGCAGGTGAAAAGTGCGGTTGCTTACGACAAGGCAAAAGCCAAGAAACTGTTTGAAGCAGGGATGAAAGAAGCCGGTCAAAGCCAGCTCAACTTGACCCTGTTAGCAGATGATGCAGATGTTTCCAAGCAGGTAGCCGAATACTTGCAAGGCGCGTTTGAAGATTTGCCAAATGTCAAAGTGACAATTAAGAGCATCCCCAAGGCCCAGCGCCTGCAAGCGATGATGTCAGGCAACTACGATATGGTCGTCACCGGCTGGCAATCCATCTTTGCGGACGCGTACAACTTCTTGGATGTGTGGATCAGCAATTCCAGCTACAACACATCCGGTTACAAAGATGCCAAACTGGATCAGCTGCTGAGTGAAACGGAAACCAAGTACGGCAATGAACCCCAGAAACGCTGGACCATGTTGCAGGATGCCGAAAAGATCTTGATGAAAGACCAAGGTACGCTGCCGCTATATCAAGCCAACAATTTGGAGCTATTGCGCTCAAGTGTCAAAGGTGTATCGTTTAATCCTAACGGGACACCATATGACTTTAAAACTGCATACATTCAATAATATTGGGATAACAAAAAAAGCCCGCCATGCTAGTGACACGGAATTTAACCGTGAAGCATGACGGGCTTTTTGCATTCATTGACAAAATTATTTCAAGATGGAGTGACTCACAATATAAAAAGCTTCCTGACTAGCTTGATGATGCTTGGCCTTTTCCGGGAACCCCTCATCGAATTTGCGTGCGTCCGCGGGGTCATAAGTCATGGCGGGGCTTTCATGATAGAACCACTTCTGCCCGGCTAGCGTTTGCGGCTGCAACTCTTTGACTAACATCGCGGTTGGCTGGGTATTGTCTGCCGCCCAAACGTTGAATTTTTGACAGCTTTGAAAGCCACGAGCGACATAATTATCAGGATCGCCAAAAATGACAATCGCGCCATAGCCAAGGTCGGCTGCTTGCTGCATGGATGCGTCGATTAGTTGCTTTCCGAACCCGCGTCGCTGATAAGCTGGCGTGATACTGACCGGACCAAATGTCACAATAGGCTTCTCCAAACCCGTTGCGGTCACCAATTTACTCTTGGTGTACATGATGTTGCCAATAATCTGTCCGTCCAGCGTTATGACAAGATCCAGTTCAGGAATGAAGTCAGCGTGATCGCGTAAAATATGGGCGATATAATGTTCATCGGCCCCAGGCACATAAAGATTCCAGAAAGCATTGCGATGAATGGTTTCAACTGTCCGATAATCGGATGGCTGTTCAGTACGAATGGTGATGTTTGTGGTCAAGATTAATTCTCCTAAGAAAGGTTGCAATTCGGGACTACTTTTATTTCGAATAAAATTTTTTATAGGAAAATTTATTCAGAAAAAAGTAATTATAAAAGTATGGGAAAAGCTCGGAAATAAGGCACTTACATAAAGTGCGAAATAAAAACCGAAACTGCCGTTATCTTACGCATCCCCGGCAAGATAACGGCTAATCTGATAAGCTGATGCCAGCAGATAAGGATAATGAGCGGTGGTACCTGAGTCAGAAAGTAGGTGGTGTGTATGGGCAAATTGTCGATAACCCACACATTGATGAGAAAGGTGCACCTGTTTGTCAGTGATCGATGTTGTAACAGCGATCACGGCCTGCGTTTGTTCGTTAGTAGTCTTGGTCATTGGGGTAACCCAGTTGATCAAGGCGACGACCAAGCTGCTTCATGCAGTAAACGAACTCATGCAGGCGCTCGAATTATTTCGAGAAAAATAGGCAAACTAAAAGCCGCAATTCCTTCGCTGGGATGCCGCGGCTTTTAGTTGCCTAATCCTAGTTACCATCGTTCATTAGATGGGTCTGCAAGGGCAAATGCCCGGCCGTCGTGCTTGAACGCGGCGGCTTTTTGCTTGCTTTAAGTATAGCATGGCGTCTCAGGATATTTCTAGTCAGACGACTAAAAAATATGTTGGGTGATTGGTTGAGGCAATACGCGAACTCATGCAGGCACTCGAACTATTTCGAGAAAAATAGGCAAACTAAAAGCCGCAATTCCTTCCACGGGATACGGCGGCTTTTAGTTGTCTAATCCCAAGTGCCATCGTTCATTAGATGGGTCTGCAAGGGCGAATGCCCGGCCGTCGTGCTCCAACGCGACGGCTTTTTGCTTGCCGTAAGTATAGCATGGCAGCTCAGAATATTTCTAGTCAGACAGTTGTAAAATTTCAAAAGATGATTTCTAAGTGAACGTCCGATACATTTGATAGATGAAAGATAACTCATGTTTCATTCAAATCCGTTTCCTGACATGGCAATTATTCAGTTTCAGACTGCGAAAGCCCTTTAACGTAGCCTTCTGCCTGCATTCGGTACATTTCGGCATAGGCTGCATTCGTTTGCATCAGCACTTGATGGGGCGCAAAGCCAACAACCTTGCCGGCCTTAAGGAATAACACTTTGTCTGCCATCGTGACGGAAGAAAGCCGATGGGTGACAAAAAGAACGGTTTTATTTTGACTTAGCTCGGCAAAATGTTGATAAATTTCAAACTCACTGCGCGGATCAATTGCAGCGGTTGGTTCATCCAGGATCGCAGGTGGGCATGGTCGTCATTTAAGAAAGCCCGGGCAATGGCAATCTTTTGCCACTGGCCACCAGAGATTTCAATGCCATCTTCATATTGCTTGCCAAAGTGCGTTTGTAAGTTAATCTGCTGGTTTGAAAAGTTATCCCATGCACTGGCTTTTTTCAGTGCCAATTCAACATTCTGCGCGTTAAAGTTTGGCAGATCGGCAATACCCACGCTTTCCAGCAGTGACAAGTTGAACTTGGAATAATCTTGAAAGACAACGCGAATTTGGTGGCGATAAGCATCAACGTTTAATTGCTCTATCGGCGTACCGTCAATTAAAATCTGACCCGAAGAAACATCGTATAGGCGTAATAAGAGCTTAACCAGCGTGGACTTACCAGAGCCGTTTTCGCCCACAACCGCCACAGTTGTACCGGGATCAAGCTTAAAATTGACGTGTTGTAAAACGGTTTTGTGATTCGTTTCAGGGTAAGCAAAAGAAACATCGCGAAATTCAATTGCAAATGGTTTGTCTGGCAAAGCTGCGGCATTTTGGGGTGTGGTTAAGGCGTCTTTCTTGTTCAAAAATTGATAATACTTCTGCATAAATAACAACGTATCATACAACAGGCTTGAGCTTTCGACTAAACTTCCCAGACTTTGGGACAACGAAACGACGGTCACTGCAAATGTGAGTAAGGAAGCCACAGGATAGTTGCCATTTTGAATGCCAACGATGACTAAATACAGTGAAGCAACCAGCGCCACTCCGTTGATGAAGGCATAGACACCTGAAATACGCATTTGCTTCAGACGGACTTGACTGAGGCGACGGTGAATTTGCTGGAATGTATGCTGATACTTCTTGATAAAAAAATCAAAGGCATTAAAAATCCGAACTTCCTTGGCATCCGTATTCGCCAGTAACGTTTTGGCTTAGTATTGCATTTTACGGGATTGCGGGCTTCTGTCCACCATCGTTTCAAAGGCGTCTTGTTGGATCTTATAGGTGAAAATTGCTTGCGGAATAATCGGTAATAAAACCAACAAGATCACAACAAAATTAAACTGTGACAATAGGACGATGTATGACACGATTGATAAGGTTCCCCGCAGAAGGTCTAGGCCGAAAACGATCAAGTTGACCGGCCGCCAGCTGGCTTGGGACCGAATAAACTCCAGCTCGTCATAATAGGTCGCTGTTTCAAATGTTGCGATGCCTTTGAGCTTTTTGGCGTGCGCCATCAAGGCAAGATTGATATGTGCGACAAGTTGGTCTGTCAGTAAGCCTTGCGTTAACGTGACAACCGGCCCGGCAATACCCAAGGCGATCACCGAGACACTCCAAACGACAGCTGGTGCGAGCGGTGAATCGTGGTGACTTAATGCAGTCAAAAGCGCCTGAGAACCGGCAATCGTTGCTGCAGGTAGAACGGACTGAATTGGCACCAGAATGAAAAGAATGGTTGCGTACAAGGGTGACGCTTTAAAGAACTCACGCAAACTCTTCCAGTATAAATTTAGAAAATTGACTAAGGTTTTAACCATGTTTGCATCTTCTTATCGTTTTCTAATATTTAGGATGATTATAGCATGTGCTGGCATGCGGAATACAGTTAAGTTGATCGTGTTCGTTGCTAAAGCAGTGTCAGCAAAGTCTTAATTTAGCGGAAGTGATCCTTCAACAGGGATGGCCGCTATTACCGCTACAATTCAGCTGAATCGATCTTGAATGACAGACGATGATGACGATAATTGATGTTTTAAATATTAATATCGGAATTCATTTTTAAACAAGCTAATACTAATTGATGTCCATCACTTTATAAATTTTATTCTATTATATAAATGTTTTTGGATATTATTAGTGATACAAAACGTCAATAATATTTCTTTTTAAGGATAAAATACTTGACGTCATTAAATTTTAGTGTACTATTCATTATAAAATTGCAAATTGTTTATCTAACAGCCGCTAGATGTATAGGGATCGAGTATGCACCGTGAGTTTGAATGATGACTTTCTTTACAATGAGCGTCAATACTCACAAGCTGATTCATAAAGCCGGGCTGACTCGTTAGATATTACAGCTTCGGCGTGGAGAAAATGGGGATGTTTGCATGCTAGCAAAATTAAGAACGTTAAATCTTTTATCAGTATTTTTGGCAGCAAAGGGGACGCTGCTGATTTGCTGCGCCTTGTACTTTTGTTTTTTACTATTTTCAACTTTGACAAGTACGTTTCTAATTCCCGCTAACGATCTTTTGGGGGATATTTCGTCAATTTCTAAGGGCGAGTTGTGGCGGATTGTGACAAGTTCGGTTTACTTTTCGGATTGGGAGCCACTCATAAAGACGGTGCTTGCAATTCTGATGATTGGTCCGTTTATTGAATGGAAGATTGGCAGCCGTGCGTTTGTGATCAGTTTCTTTGCGGCCAGTTGGATCGGAGCCGGGCTTATTTGCTTTGGCTTTAATGGCATTATTCAGTCAACTGTTGGCCTGAATACATATATTGACGCATTTTATGGCGCAACCTTGGCAGTCTATGCCCTGTTTCCGTTAGCCGGATTGGTATTTGCCATTAAAAGCCCGCCGTTTTCTCTGCTGACAAAGCTCGTTACGACCGGAGCATTTCTAGGTGACTTGATTCTGGTGTTTTGGGCTAATGCGAATAGGTCAGATCCTGCAATCGTTGTTCGAATTGGCCAGTTGTGCGGTGTACTGGGCGGAATTGTTTGCGCGCTCGGCATTTTTACTTTGAAAAATTTGAAGCAACGTCACTTCTTTTTGGCAAAGTCGAATAACTGAGCTTCTCACGGACGGATTGACACAAACAATTTTGAAAAATGGGGTGGGCTTATGCTGGCGAAGTTGCGAAGAGTGAATCTGCTATCGGTGTTTCTAGCAGCTAAGGGAACATGCTTCATCTGTGGTATTTTGGTATTATGTTATTTCCCCAGTTTACAATTCAAGTGCAACACCCTGACGACTAGACCATAAAGGCCATGAAGACCTATTCTTGTTAGTGCTAGCTAAACAAGAAAGCAGGAATCTTCATGACCCACTCTCAGACTAACACCCACAAGCATTACCAACAACTCAGTTTTAGCGACCGTGCTACAATTCAGGCCCTTCAGGCTGCTGGTGACACCGCGACCGTGATTGCACAGAAGCTTCATCGCAGTAAAGCGACAATCTCACGAGAAATCACGCGTGGATCTGTAACTCAGCTCGACTCGAAGCGTCACTCGCATCAAGTCTATCTTGCGGAAACTGCCCAAGCCATGCACGACCGTAAACGCGATAGAACCGGTCACTACGCCTTTCTTAAGACCGGCCGTGCGTTCTTCAAGGCTCTCGCCAGGGAGCTTACTCGTAAGCCGCGCGTACACAGCGTTGATAGCTTCGTACACTTCTATCGCGACCAGGGCAAGGCTTGCCCTTCAACGACAACTGTGTATCGCTACATCGACGCCGGGCTGCTTGAGCTAGACAACATGACACTTCCCAAGAAGCTCCGACGCCGCATCAAAGGCTATAAGAACGCCCACAAGCGCAAGAATAAGAAGATATACGGCGACTCAATCGAGTTGCGTCCTGCGGCCGTGAATGACCGCACAGGCGTGGGACATTGGGAAGGCGACTTGGTCAAAGGTATTCGCTTAGCTGATGAGCCAGCATTAATGACGCTCACAGAACGGTACAGCCGGACTGAGATCATCGTCAAGATTCCTGACTATCATGCGGGCACCTGCCTTAAAGCCTTGCAGGACACGATCGACGACTACGGGGCCAAGGAATTTGAGAGTATCACTTTTGACAATGGTTCCGAGTTTGCCAAGTTATCAGAGATTGTTGGAACCCAGATTTACTTCGCACATCCGTACTCGCCTTGGGAGCGTGGCACAAACGAGAACGCCAATGGACTGCTTAGGGAATTCTTCCCGAAAGGGAAGTCTCTCAGAGCAGTTACCCTGGTTGAAATTCAAGCAGTCCAATCCGCACTGAACCATCGTCCCAGACGTATTCTGAACTATCTTCGCCCATGCGATTACTACCGATGCATGGCGTAACAGCCTAGACCACTATCAAGAATTCGTTATCATCGTTGCACTTGACTTGAAAATTGAGGGTATTATGTTATTTGCTCTTTTATGTATTGCTTAACGTTTATCTAATTCCCTCGGGTGACTTTTTGGGCAATATTCCCGCAGTTTTAAGAGGAGAATTATGGCGGGTGGTGACGAGCAGCGTTTTTCATTATGATTGGGAAAATCACCTATTGCCCAATATGTTCGCCATTATAATTTTAGGACCGTTTATTGAATGGAAACTTGGTAAGGCTGCGTTCGTCATTAGCTTCTTTATCTGCAGTTGGGCAGGGGAGTTGCTGTTTTGCTTTGGATTTGGAGGATTTATTCAATCACACCTAGGAATTGGCAGCTATGTTGAGCGGTTTAATGGTGTTTCGATGTCGGTATACGGATTATTTCCATTAGCAGTTTTGGCACTTGTAACTAGTAAACCTGCCTTTTCACCGTTGACAAAAGTTGTTGCATTTGGCGTAATTCTTTACGTTTTCACAACCGGATACTGGCCTTATCAAGAACTATCAGACACGAGAATCTATGAGCAGATTGGGCATTCGTGCGGTTTTCTTGTTGGCATTGGATGTGTCTTGGTGATTTTGATACAAAGGAATCGGAAGAAACGATTGACGCATTTGTGCGAGCCAATTGAGGCGCTCCGTGGTGATTAGGCTTAGAAATTGACAGCGTCTAGTCACGGTTGATTTCCAAGTGCTAGCGGTTTCAAATAAAACATGCTATACTGCCTTTACAATCGAATAGAAACATTTGGGGTGCTGAAAAGCTGAGATAATACCCATGGAACCTGATGCAGTTAGTACTGCCGCAGGGAAATGTCGCTAAGATCAATCGTTTTATGACGATGCTTATTTGTGATTTCATGGACCCCGCCAGTGTTTGGTGTCGGGTCCTTTTTCTTTGAGTTGACCTGTTCGCTAACCGATTGGCGGGAGAAGTTGATGGAGATTCACACATAAACATGGTTATGACTGATTGTGACTGCTTAGGCCCCCGTCTGTCTTTTGTTCGAAGAAAGAGGGGCTTTTTTGATGGATAAATGGTCTTTGCGTGACGTGGTCTTGTTGGCGTTTTTAGCCTTCTTGTTTGGTGGTGTCTTCATGGGTGCCGATGCAATTTATGCCGTGTTGGCGGCGGCTTTGACACCACTGGGCTATGCACCTTTTGCTAACGAGATTCTGTTTGGTATGTGGGTGATGGCTGCACCGATGACGACCATGCTGTTGCGGAAGAAAGGGAGTTCAATTCTTGGTGAGTGTCTGGCTGCGTTGGCCGAAATGCTTTATGGCTCTTATTTTGGCCCTGCCGTTTTGCTATCCGGTTTTGTTCAGGGACTAGGTAGCGAGGCCGGATTTATTGTGACGCGATACCGGCGCTATGACACGGTGAGCTTGCTTTTGGCGGCAGTGGGCACCACCTTGTTTAGTTTCACTTATGAATACTTCAAGCTGGGTTATGGCGCGTACAGCTTCGGCATGATCTTAGGCTTGGTCACGGTACGTTTATTGTCCGTTATTTTCTTTGGCGTCGTTTTGGTGCAGTTGGTCATGAAGCTTTACGAGCAAGCAGCCGGTGTCAAGCGACTTGCTGGCAGGTAAAAGCCAATGGGAATTAGGTTGAAAGATTTGCAGTTCCACCGGGAAACGCCGTTGTTTGATCACCTGAGTTTTGAGTTTGCGACAGGTGCGTTAACGGTCCTGACAGGTGATAGCGGTAGTGGCAAATCCACATTGCTCAATTTAATCGCCGGGTTTGCGCCGATGACCTATTCCGGCACGATTTTGCTTGATAATCATGATCTCAGTGGAGCCAGTATGCAGGTAAAAGCGCAGCAGGTCGGGATGTTGTTCCAAAATCCTGATCAACAATTTACCATGCGGACGTTAAGCGGCGAACTTGCCTTTGCGTTGGAGAATCTCGGCTTGTCTGCAACAGCCATGATCCAAAGAAGTAAGCAGGCCGTGGCGCTGGGCGATACGCAAGCGTTGTTAAATCGTGACTTGCAGACACTTTCCGGTGGTGAAAAGCAGCGGGCAGCATTAACCGTTTTGCTAGCGATGAATCCGCCCATTTTATTGCTGGATGAACCGTTTGCCAGTATTGATCCGGTCAGTCGCCAGCAGTTGATTACCAAGTTAGGGCGATTGCGCGATGCTGGCAAAACGATTGTGATTGCGGATCATGATTTGCGTGATTACGCCGGAGTAGCCGATGCGCTAGTTGCTTTGAAAGACGGCCAGCTGACCAGGCTGCCACTCACAACTTTGACCACGATTCCCACCCAGTTTGACTTAACTCAAGCCAATGCAGCCACCGTTTCGTTGCTACGATTTGACCAAGTTGTCTGCGCCCGGAATCACCAAATTTTGGTGCAGGCTCCGACATGGCAGTTTAATACCGGTATCACGACTTTGACAGGCGCTAATGGTAGCGGCAAGTCAACCTTGCTGCGGGCAATGGTGCAGTTGCATCCGTATCGCGGCCGGATGTTTCTCGACAGCCGCCGATTACGCCGCACTAAAAAACTGTACCGGACGATGACATTGGCGGTACAGGATGCCGGCAAGCAGTTTGTCACATTGACTCCCGCCGATGAACTTGCATTTGGGCCAGCCTTGACGCCAAAAGTACGCAAACGCCAGGCAGCTGCCCTTGCCTATTTGGGATTGACAGAAAAACAAACCGGCAGCCTGTATCACCTGAGCGAAGGCCAGAAAAAAATGGTGCAGCTGATCGCAATGTTAAGTCTGGAGCGAACTTTTTTGCTGTTGGATGAACCGTTTAGCGGATTAGATGAACGTGCCTGTGCTTTTTTTGCCGCGTGGATCAAGGAAAAAGCAGCTAAGCAGGCGTTTTTGATTGTGACGCACCGACTGGCTCCGCTAGCTGGCATCAGTCACCAGCATGTGGCACTTGCCGATCACCGGTTACACATTCTACAGGAGTGACATGATGCCAGTAAAAAAGACCAATGCAGTAAATCTGAGTTTATTTATTCTGCTGCTGACACTTGAAATATCTTTTAGCCATGCGGTGAGCCTTAATGTGGCGTTGATCGGACTGGCAAGCGGTTTTTTAATATGGCGGCGGGCGTTTAAAAGTCTCGTCGTTTTGGCCTTGTTACCGTTGATCCCGGCTGCCAGCACGTATTGGGCAATTACCCTGCATGGTACGGATACGACTTACGCTTTGCTGCTGTGGGTTCGCACCTATGCTTTCACCGCGTTAGGGTTGGTGTTTCTTATCGGGGTTGACTTAGAGACCTTGCTGTTATGGCTGGAGCAGCATAAATTATCCCCTAATTTTGTTTACGGATTACTGGTTGTGATTCACGCCTTGCCGCAGATCATGCATGAAGTGGCTGCTATTCGTGAGGCGAGTCTGTTACGTGGCCAAAAGTTGCACGCGTGGTCGCCGATGATTTATGTGAAGGTGATTTTTGTTGCTATGTCGTGGCAGGACCAGTACGTCAAAGCCATGTATGCCCATGGTTATACCGAAGGAGCAACGCGAACGGTTCACCAAACCATCCGTAGTTCATGGCGCGGCTTGATCGCCATGGTGGGGGGCTTTGTCCTTTTGAATCTAATTGCCCGTTAGTTTGAGGATCAAAAAGACGTGGTCGTGCGATGTTTAAGCGATTGTGCAGCGGCCGACACCGCCCGCGACAGACTAACGCGAGCTATAACAAAATCATTAATGAAGGAGTGCTTATGAAATTTTCCAAAATTGCCCGGCAACAAGTTGTGCCGTACTGGGAAGGCAGTTTTTCCCATCCGTTTTTGACTGAATTGCAAGCCGGGACGCTTGATCCGGCCATTTTCCGCTATTATCTCATTCAAGATGCGTATTATTTAAAACATTTTAGCCGGTTGTATGCGTTAATCGCCCAGCAGGCTCAGGAATCAGACCTGAAAGCTTATGCAGCGCAATCCGCCGCGGGACTGACAGAAGGCGAGTTGGCGGTGCGGCGGGACTTTTTTGACACGCTGATGATCACCGATGCAGAAGTGGCAGCAACTGCCATTGCGCCGACCGCCTACCATTATGTATCGCATATGTATCGCCAATTAGTTGCCGGAACGCCGCACGTGGCCATCGCGGGGATGTTGCCGTGTCCGTGGTTATATCAAGAAGTCGGGCAATATCTAGCCCAGCGCCAATCACCGGTGCCAATTTATCAACGCTGGATTGAAACATACAGCGGAGCGGCCAACGCGGATGATCAGCAGGCCGCGGTGGCATTGGTCAATCGATTATACGATCACAGCACATCGGCAGAACAGCAGCAGATGCTAACCGCTTTTCGAATCAGTACCCAGATGGAATACAGCTTTTGGGAGATGGCCTATCACCTGGAAAAGTGGCCGGAAGGGAGTCGCAACAATGACGCAAAATCGCGTTAAACGGCTAGCAATATTGGCCATGATGATCGCACTGGACGTGGTGCTGTCACCTTTATTTCGAATTGAAGGGATGGCGCCGATGTCGAGTGTTGTCAATATTGTTGCTGCCGTTGTTATGGGGCCGCTTTATGCCACAGTTATGGCCTTTGCCTGTGCGCTGCTGCGGATGACATTATTGGGCATCCCGCCGCTTGCTTTAACCGGCGCGGTGTTTGGCGCACTGTTGGCTGGAATCGGTTATCGCATTGGCAGGCGGTCGGTATGGGCAGCAGCTGGTGAAATCCTCGGCACCGGTTTGATTGGCTCGCTGTTGTCATACCCGGTGATGGTTTGGTTCACCGGCAGCAGTCAGTCGCTATACTGGTTCGTCTACACACCGCGATTTTTCGGCGGCGCGATTTCCGGCTCGCTGATTGCCTTGTTTGTGTTATACGAACTTGACCATAGTGGCTTAACCCGCCGGCTGCAAAAGATCTTTTAACCGCTTTACCCGCACTTCAAAAAGAATAATTTATAGGAGGCACATACCCCATGAATCAATCCGTAACCACAAGCTTTAAACAGGCGTTTGAATCCGCCTTGCCACTGACTTCATCGCCGTTAGTTCAATGCATTACCAATGAAATTACAGTCGAGTCCATGGCCAATGCGCTTTTGTACATTGATGCCAAGCCGGTAATGGCCGATGCCGTGCAGGAGTTTCCGGAATTTTTTGCCCAAAATAATGCCTTACTGCTTAACTTAGGACATATCTCGCCAGAACGTGAAAAGAGTCTGCTAGCGGCGGGTAGTTTTGCTGCTGAAACGCATACCCCGGTTGTGGTTGATCTAGTCGGTGTTTCCGCCACCCAATTGCGATATGAATTAGGGCATCAGTTGTTGGCGAATCACCCGAATGTGGTTAAAGGCAATATTTCCGAGATGCGCCGCTTTAGTGGTCTGAAAAGTACCGGTCGCGGGGTGGATGGCAGCCAGCTAGATCAAAGCCCTGCTGCATTTTCCGAACTTGCTGAAGCGTTGAAGCGGTTGACCCGGCGTTTTCCTGCGACCACTTTTTTGGCAACCGGGCAAACAGACTTGGTGGTCAGCGCTCATGGCCAGTGGCGCCTGGAAAATGGCGTCTTGCAACTGGATCGCTTCACGGGAACCGGTGATATCGTTGGTGCCTTGATTGCAGCGCTGCTTGGGGTAGGGCTCACAAACGATGCAGCTGTGGTCGTTGCCGTTAGCTATTTTAATTGTTGCGGTGAAGTGGCTGCAGCCGAAAACACCGGCGGCCTCGCGTCATTTAGAGAGAGGACGCTGGATCAATTATCCTTGTTGGCAACGCATCAAGATTGGATTCAAAAGGTGAAAGGACAGGCACTATGAATGCAGAAGCTTTACAACTTTATTTAGTCACCAACCGGTACGCCGATTCGCCTGAAGTTTTTTTAGCCAAGATTGCCGCGGCGTGTGAAAATGGCGTCACAATGGTGCAATTACGGGAAAAATCCCTGACAACCCGTGATTATTACGCGCTGGCAAAACAGGTCAAATTGATCACCGACCGCTATCGGATTCCGTTGATCATTGATGACCGGGTGGATGTTTGTTTAGCAGTCGACGCAGCCGGGGTGCATATTGGCGATGATGAACTACCGGTTGCGGTTACGCGGCAGTTGCTTGGTTCCGACAAAATACTGGGCGTCTCGACCAAAACAGTTGCGACTGCCACCGCTGCGGTTGCGGCCGGTGCTGATTATCTTGGGGTGGGCGCTATTTTTCCAACCCAAACCAAGGCCGCTGCTCCGTTGACGTCACTGGCAACGCTAAAAGCAATCACAGCGGCAGTCTCTGTTCCGGTGGTGGCGATTGGTGGGATTAAGGCGGATAATCTTGACACCTTTAAGGCAACCGGAATTGCCGGCGTGGCGATTGTCAGCGAGATCATGCAGGCTCCGGATACGGCACAGAAGGTCCAGACCCTCAGCGCTAAACTGAAAGAGGTGTTATAAAATGACGATTAACAGCACGCCTCAAGTCGTCACCATTGCTGGCTCGGATTCAGGCGGTGGTGCCGGTATGCAGGCGGATCTCAAAACCTTTCAGGCACGTCATGTGTTTGGCATGAGTATTGTGGTGGCACTCACGGCGCAAAACACATATGGCGTCCAGGCCAGTTTGCCGATTCCTGGCGATTTCATTGATGCACAATTTCAATCATTGGCGGCAGACTTTGCGATCAAGGCATGCAAAACCGGTATGTTAGCCGATAGTGAGCATGTGAACGCCGTTGTCCGCAATCTTAAACAGGTCAATTTCGGTCCGTTGATCGTGGACCCCGTTATGGTCGCAAAAGGTGGGGCAACGCTGCTGGCCCCGGAAGCCGTTGCGACGATTAAGCAGGAACTATTGCCGCTAGCCGATGTGGTGACCCCAAACTTGCCGGAAGCAGAAATCATTGTGGGGCATCCCATTAAGCGTGAAGCCGATATGATAGCGGCAGCGCAAACGATTCAGGAACTCGGCGTCAAAAATGTCATCATCAAAGGCGGCCACCGTCAAGACGCTCAAGCTTCAGACTTCATTTTGTTAGCAGACGGCAGCAGTTTTTGGGTACGGTCGCCGCGCATCGCCACTGGCAATACGCACGGTACCGGCGACACTTTTTCCGCCTGTATTGCGGCCGAATTGGCAAAGGGCGAGTCACTGAAGAAGGCGATTATCACAGCCAAAGCATTTCTTGAAGGCGCCATTAGCCAAGGCATTTTTGTGGGCCATGGACACGGGCCGACCAATCATTGGGCAACGTTAAGCGAAGACGTTCAGGTGAGCGCGGTAAAATCATCGGCTGGTTTGCAGGGATAGCAACCTAACCAGAAAAATCAAAAGTAAGTCACTCATCATGATGGGGTGACTTATTTTTTAGTAAAAATATTTTTATGAAACGCTACCATTTCCCGTGTAACAACGATCCGAAACGCTGGTATAGACTAGCGCAGCGCTGTGAAACACTATTATTTTTATGAAGCTTCATTTATACTTACGGCAAGGAGATGCGAGGTTCTCGATCGGTGTTCAAAAGCGTGGCTGACTGTCTGGGTTACCGTCATTAAATCGGTGGATGACCGGTGATCAAAATGGCAGTCGGATACGTTTAACCTGACGATCAGAACCCACGCAAGTCAGCTTGGTGCCCGGTAACTTGGAAGCTTAAGCGACCCACACTCCTAGTTTGTATTTGGAGGCATTAAATTGTGCAAGAAAATGAACTGACACCCCAGCGTTATATGAGCTGGCCAGTTTTAAGTTTGCTTGTTTTTATTACGGTTATTGGTTTTGAAAACATCTTCTACCCGTTTCAAAATCAAGGCCTGTCTGTTGTGATCAACTGGGTGATTTTATTAATCGTCAACATCGTCCCGTATGCATTGATTGCGGCACAGCTGGGGACGACTTTTACCCGGGCTGATGAAGGCGGCGGGTTGGCAACCTGGATGCGGCGGACGCTGGGGGATACCTGGGGTTATTGGACCAGCTGGATTTATTGGGCTCAGACGCTGCCTTATCTGGTTGACGTGTCAAATGCCGTTATTGTGGCGCTTTCGTGGATGATTCTCGGCGACAATAGCTTGGGTAAGCGGATGTCGAATCTGACATTTGGCTTGCTAACTTTTGCCATTATTCTTTTATTCATCGTCTTGGAGAATCTGTTCTCGCGGTCGCTTGAAGTGATGTCGCTCATCGGCGGGGCAGCCATGTTTTTGATGGCGGTGCTATTTGTGGCGTTGACCGCGGCGGGATTGGCTAAGGGGATGCCCTCAGCCACGCACTTTAGCTGGGACGCATTTCGACCCCACTTTTCACTGCATTATTTTGCGACAACCGGGCTGTTGATTTTTGCCACTTCCGGTGCGGAGCTGGGGGCCACGTATATCGCGCAGTTGCGGAACCCGAAGAAGCAATTTCCTAAAGCGATGTGGGCACTGGCACTGATGACCGGGTTTTTGGTGATCTTCGGTTCGCTTGCATTAGGCGTGTGGTTCAACGCCAACCATCTGCCGGATGACTTGAAAATGAACGGCGCCTACTACGCTTTTTCCATGCTAGGTAAGGCGTGGGGTTGGGGTAAAACGCTGATGTATTTGTTTGCGGTCACGCAGCTGTTGTTCATGTTGGCGCAGTTGGCGGTGTTGATTGATGCCTCTAGCCGTGTGTTGTCTGCCGATACGGCGATGCGCTTTATGCCGAAGTGGTTATTGCAGAAGAATAAGCAAGGGCGGCCAGTACATAGCTATATTTTCACCGCCTCACTTTGCTTGTTCCTGTTGTTGCTGTCGGGCACATTGCCGAACATCAATGCAATTTTCAACTGGCTGCTGAATTTAAACGGCATTGTGTCACCGTATAAAACGGCGCTCGTGTTCGTGGCCTTCCTGGCGTTGCGCGCTCAAACCGACAAATTCACGTCCGGCTACACCTTTATCAAGAGCAAAACCGGTGCCTATCTAGTCGGCGGCTGGTGCTTCGTCTTTACCTTTATCTGTGCAACACTAGGCTTCTTACCTCAGGAAGTTGTGTTTGGAACCAACGGCTGGACCCATCAGCTCATCATGAATATCATCTCCGTCATCGTCCTCTTCGGCTTTGGTTTCATCATGCCGCTGTTGGCACGACGAGATGTGATCAAGGAAAAATTGCTGTAAGCAGCAGATGAATCGTTATCCCGAAAAGTTTTGGGATAACGGTTTATTTTTTTGCATCGAAGAAGGTGTTGGCCTCAATCCGACCAGCAAAAAAGTTTCACAGCCATTGAGCAGAATTCACAAACTGATTGATACTGCTGTTATGCAACAGGATCATGTTTTCAGCAATACAGATACGCACCTCAAGTTAACAAAAAGTCTGGTTCACACAAGATCCGTGAGATGACACTTTGCAAGCCGGTGTATAGCAGTTGATTCACCCAACAAATGAGCTGCATGTTAATTTAAGCTAAATTTGTTTCATGAAAAATGATTTGATTTAGTTGACAGCGCTTCCATGTGCGGGGTAAGCTTGGTTTGCAAGATTAAGTAAAACGTTTTACCTAACTCAGCAAATAGGGTCGTGGTTGGTGTGAAGAAGAAAGTTTCGATTACGGACGTGGCCAAGGAAACCGGGCTTTCCGTCACCACTGTTTCGCAAATTTTAAATGGCAAAGGCGCGCGGTTTAGCGAAAAGTCACGCAAACGGGTGCTGGCCGCTAAAGAAGCATTGGGCTATGAACCGGATCTTTTTGCCCGGGGACTAGTCGGCAAGCGCGGCAACTCAATCGGGGTCGTGATTCCCGATATGATGAACCCCTTCTTCGCCAGCTTTGTCGTTAGCGTGGAAAAAGCCGCCATTCCGCGCGGGCTGTTTCCGCAAATCTTTTCGATTAATGGGTTCCATGAAAATGTTGATTATTTTATTCGACAGTTTCTGGGCGGTACCCAACGCGGACTGATTCTTGCGGCACCGGAAGCTTCACAGGAGATTGTCCAAAAAGTCGGGAAGCAATTGAATCTGCCCATGGTGTTTACGGATCAGGCGACCACGCTGATGACCGGCGACAGCATTCGGATTGACGAGCGGCATGCCGGGTTTCTGGTGGCCGATCACCTGTTGCAGTTGGGTCATCGCCGCATCGCATTCGTATTGCCGCAACGATTGACCGTTAACTTGAAGGATCGGATGGCAGGTTATCAGCAAGCATTTGCGCAGTATGGGGTCCAGCTAGATCCGGGGCTGATTTTCCCCAGCGCGTTTAATCCGGAAGGCGGTCGGCAAGCGGTGGCACAGATCGTCAAGACCGATGCCACGGCGATCATCGCGATCAATGATGATGTCGCCAGTGGAGTCTACCGCGGCTTGTATGAGCAACACAAGCGGATACCGGCTGACTACGCGGTGGTCGGATTCGATGATGTCACACAAGCACGCTTTATGACGCCAGGATTAACCACCCTCGCCCAGCCAATTGATCAGTTAGGCCAACAAGCTGTTGAACTCCTGGTTGCGCAGATGAGTGGCGAGCATAACACGCGTAACACAATTGAGCTGCCCGTGAAATTGGTGAAACGCGGCTCAACGAAAATAACGAACCACCGCGGCTAATCGTCAAGGCATTTTCACAAGGAGGAGGACGCATTGAAAAAAGGGACTGTCATCAACACCCAACTGTCACAAGTGATTGCCGATATGGGGCACTTTGACTTGTTGGGGATAGGCGATGCCGGCATGCCGGTACCAGCAGACACATGGAAGATCGATCTCGCCGTTAGCAGAAATCTGCCTAGCTTCATGGACGTTTTGAAAAATGTCTTAACTGAACTACAGATTCAAAAAGTCTATCTGGCCGAAGAAATCAAAACGCAAAATCCCAAACAATTAGAACAAATTCAGCAACTCATTGACGTGCCAATTGTCTTTATCCCGCACGACCAAATGAAAAAAGATCTCAGCAAAACTAAGGCCTTCATCCGAACTGGTGAGATGACGCCTTATGCCAATATATTGTTGGAAAGTGGCGTTACTTTTTAAAACAGAGCGTGAACTGGTGCGGTTAGCGATCGGAATGTAAGCGGCCTCAGCCGTGATGGCCCGGTCTTGGCCATTGCGGCAGAGGTCCTTACATGCAGATCGCTGCACCAGTGAACGCGTTTCAGAACAATTCACACCACAATCAGCACTTGGGGGAAAGCAAAATGAAGATCGAAATGAAGGAGATCACCAAGAGCTTTGGCGCCAATCAGGTTTTAAAAGGGGTGAATTTTACCATTGATTCCGGTGAGGTTCATGCCTTGATGGGTGAAAACGGGGCCGGTAAGTCAACTTTGATGAACATTCTCACCGGCTTATACCCAGCCAACAGCGGCGAAATTCTTGTGGATGGGCAGCCAACCACTTATTCCGGACCGATGGAGGCTGAGCAGCATGGCATCAGTTTTATCCATCAGGAAATGAATAATTTTCTGGAAATGTCCGTTGTTGACAACATGTTTTTAAACAAAGAGCTGCGTAATCGTTTTGGGTTGATGGACAGCAAGGCGATGCGCGATCAAGCCGATCATTATCTAAGTTTGCTCGGGGCAAAGCTTGATGTGGATCAACCGATTGGCAGCTTGAGTGTTGGTCGCCAGCAAATGGTGGAAATTGCGAAGTCTTTGATGACCGATGCTAAGATCATCATTATGGACGAGCCGACTGCAGCTTTGACTGAGACGGAAATTAGTCAACTTTTCACAGTGGTGCGGCGATTGAAGGCTAAGGGCGTGGGATTTATTTATATTTCCCACCGCATGGAAGAAATTTTCGAGATTGCAGACAAAGTGACCGTGATGCGAGATGGACGCTCAATCACCGAATACGCCACCAAAGATGTCACGATGAAACAGTTGGTCAAGGACATGGTCGGGCGGGAGATCGAAGACTTTTATCCGGAGCGCACGCCGACTTTTGGCCCGGTTGCGATGGAGGTTAAGCACTTAACTGAAAAAGGCGTCTTTCAAGATGTCAGTTTCAGCGTCCGTCAAGGTGAAATTCTCGGTTTTTCCGGGCTGATGGGTGCGGGGCGAACCGAGATTATGCGGGCAATTTTTGGAATCGACAAGTATCAGTCCGGCGAAATTCTGCTGGACGGACAGCCGGTCAAGATTCGTGATCCGCAAGCGGCAATTCGTCACAATCTCGGTTTCTTGACGGAGAATCGTAAGGACGAGGGATTGATTCTGGATGACTCGCTTCACGACAATATAGTTTTGCCTTCGATTGATGGGTTTGTGAAACATGGTTTGGTGGACGATAAAGCCACTGATGATTTTGTTCGATTATTAATGAAAAGGCTTACAGTCAAAGCGATGGGACCGGACGTGACTGCTGGCAGCCTCAGTGGCGGGAATCAGCAGAAGGTCGTGTTGGCTAAGTGGATCGGCTCGGGGTCGAAAGTCTTGATTCTCGATGAGCCGACGCGTGGTGTGGATGTCGGCGCCAAACGGGAGATTTATGATCTGATGAACGAGCTAACGGATCGGCATGTTGCCATTATCATGATTTCCAGTGACTTGCCGGAAGTATTAGGAATGAGTGATCGGATCGCCGTGGTTTATGAAGGGCGACTGACTGGTATTTTGGATGGGCAGACCGCAACGCAAGAGTCGATTATGACGCTGGCAACAGGGGGAGTGGAAGAACATGCAGGCGCAATCTAAGACAAAAGCAGCTAGCAAAGTAGACGTAAAAAAGATTTTTAGTCGATTGGGACCGCTACTGGCCTTGGTTGTACTGATCATTTTGGTCACGGTGATGAGCCCCACCTTTGTGTCACCAGCCAACCTATTGAACTTATTGCGGCAGGTCTCGATTAATGCGGTCATTGCCTTTGGGATGACCTTCGTAATTCTCACTGGCGGAATTGATCTGTCAGTCGGCTCCATTCTGGCATTGTCAGGTGCGGTCACCGCTTCAATGTTGACAAGCGGATTTGCCGCTCCACTGGCACTCACGGTCGGGCTGATCTTAGGCGCTGTGTTTGGACTATTGAATGGCGTCTTAATCGCTTATGGGAAGGCAGCTCCGTTTATCGCAACTTTGGCCACGATGACGATTTTCCGCGGCGCCACCTATGTTTTCACAAATGGGAATCCCATTACCGGCGCGAAAATGAACAACAGCTTCTTGTTCCAGTTCATGGGCCGCGGCTATCTGTTCGGCATTCCGTTTCCGATTATCATCATGATTGTAGTTTATGGCGTGCTGTTTGTGCTCTTGCATAAAACCGCTTTCGGCCGGAAAACTTATGCCTTGGGTGGCAATGAAACTGCCGCTCGGATTGCCGGGGTGCGCACCAAGGTTGTGACGATGCTGATTTACACGATTTCCGGCTTAATGGCAGCAATCGCAGGGATCATTCTCACATCGCGGCTGAGTTCAGCGCAACCGGACGCCGGTACTTCTTATGAAATGGACGCCATTGCTGCGGTCGTGCTTGGCGGGACATCGCTGGCTGGTGGGAAAGGTCGCATTTTTGGGACGTTAATCGGTGCGTTGATTATTGGTACTTTGAACAACGGGATGAACTTGCTGGGGATTTCCAGTTTCTATCAGCAAATTGTCAAAGGCATCGTCATCCTGATCGCCGTGCTACTTGATCGGCGGTCCGGTAATAATGGGTAATTCATCGCAGGCGGGTGCTTGCGAGTTAAAACACTTTAAGTTGGTTGCTGGAACTGAGTCGTGCAGAGTCACGCTCACATTAACGCTTTTACAATAGGAGGAGAGTCTTCATGAAACACACATTCAAGCGCTTCTTAATGGTTGCAGTTATCGCTGCAGCTGCGATTTTTACCTTAACTGCTTGTGGAAACACGGGGTTGGGGTCAAAGTCTGACGGTGATGCGAAAGTTACCAAGAAAGCGCCTAAGGATCTGAAAGTCGGTGTGTCGCTGTCCACATTGTCGAATCCATTCTTTGTTTCCGTGCGTAACGGCATTCAGGATTTGGCGAAGAAAAATAAAACTAATGTTCAGGTTTCCGATGCCCAAAATGACACTGCTAAACAAAACAACAATATTGAAGATATGATCCAGAAAAAAGTCGACATTTTGATTATCAACCCAGTCGATTCCAGTGCGATTACGCCAGCCGTTAAAGATGCCAATGATGCCGGAATCCCGGTTATCACCGTTGATCGTTCCAGTGATGGCGGCAAAGTGTTGACGCTGGTTGCCTCCAACTCGAAAAAAGGTGGGGAAATGGCCGCGAAGTATATGATTGAAAAGCTCGGTAAGAACGCCAAGATTGCCGAACTGCAAGGAATCCCGGGCGCTTCCGCAACTCGCGAACGTGGAAAAGGATTTGATGGCGCGGCAAAGGGTCAGCTTGACATTGTATCAAAGCAGACAGCCGGTTTTGATCGGGCCAAGGGTTTGACGGTTACCGAGAACATTTTGCAAGGTAACGGTGATATTGTCGGTATCTTTTCACAAAACGATGAAATGGCACTAGGCGCGGTGCAGGCAGTTAAAGCCGCGGGTAAGAAGATTACTATTGTTGGTTTTGACGGTGAAGCAGATGGGATTAAAGCCGTCAAAGCAGGCGACATGGCTGCAACTGTTGCGCAAAAGCCAGAAGAGATGGGACGCTTAGCACTGCAAGCAGCCTATGATCATTTTGACGGCAAGACGATTAAGAAGAATATTGAATCGCCGTTGTCATTAGTCACCACCGAGGATGCGAACAAGTAAGCTTCATGCTATGCTGGTCAAGCAATGTCGCGCGGTAAGGTAAACAAAAAAGGGGCCGGATGCGGTCCCTTTTAAATGGAAAAATGGAGGGGTCTTTATGCCTAATCATGTTGTCGTTATTGGCAGTATCAATGTGGATGCTATCTTGCACATTCAACGACTGCCACAGCCGGGGGAAACAATTCAAATGGATGCTTTTTCTAAAGCTGCCGGTGGTAAGGGGGCCAATCAAGCGGTTGCGGCGGCGCGATCTGGCGCTAAGACCAGTTTCATCGGGCGCGTCGGGAATGATGCCAACGCTGCTTTCATGCGCGGCGAATTGGTGAAAAATCAAATTGATACCCAATATGTTGCAACCACCGCAGACACGGAAACCGGACAGGCATATATTCTGCTCCAAGCATCGGGCCAAAACTCGATCATCATTCAACATGGCGCCAACTTTGAACTGACGCCAGCGGATGTGCAGCGGGCGACTGGCTTGATTCAATCGGCTGACTTTGTGGTTGCTGAACTGGAAACGCCGGTAGCCGCCACAGCCGAAGCATTCAAAATCGCCAAAGCTGCGGATAAAGTAACCATCTTAAACCCCGCACCGGCGCAAAAAGATCTGCCAGAAGCGCTGCTGAAAAATGTTGATCTAATCGCACCTAACGAGACTGAAAGCGAATTGATCACCGGCATTCCGGTTACCGATGAAGCCAGCATGCGCCAGTCCGCCGCGTATTATCATCAACTCGGCATCCGCGGGGTGGTCATCACCCTCGGCTCGAAAGGTTCTTTCATTTCGCTAAATGGTCAGGCAACCCTCGTCCCGGCCTTCAAGGTCAAAGCCGTAGATACCACGGCAGCAGGGGATACCTTTATCGGTGCTTTAGTCAGCAACCTTCAGCCCGATCTCGGCAATATTGTCGATGCCGCAACTTACGCCAGCATGGCCAGCTCGTTTACTGTCCAGAAGCTCGGCGCATTCCCGTCGATTCCGATGGGGGATGAGGTGCGTGCGGGGTTGGCAAAGGTTAAAATGGGTCCTGCGTAAGGTTAATCGTGTCCGAAGAAGATCAGTTAGACTAAAATCGCGTCAACTTCTCAGAAAATGGGAGGTCGACGCGATTTTTAAGGTTGGCATTAGCGGCCTATCAATTAAACTATCGAGACCCTTACTTGCTTGCCTAAAGCATTTGCGATTTTGGTTAGCGTTTCGATGCTTGTATTGCTTCCTCGTTCGATACGCGCAATCGTTGTCTTAGGAACGCCTGATTTGTTTGCAAGTTCCTGTTGGCTCAATCCCGCATTTTGCCTTGCCTCTAGAACAGCATAGGCGCTTGCCAGCTTGGCTTTTTCAGATTCGGCTAGCTTCCTGTAGCTGGAGTCTTGCATCATCTCGGCGAAGAAGGCATCCATATCCGTTGACGTTGTTTCAGTAAATTTCTTTATGTTCTTCAAGATTTTTTCTCTCCCTAACTCGGCATCCGCGGGCTGGTCATCACGCTTGGTTCGAAGGGTTCCTTCATTTCGGTGGGTATAGTAGTGTTTGTAACGGTTACTGAATCACGTTTAAAGGTAAACACAAACCTTCTCCTAATTTCTATTAGAACATTGCGTTTTAGTCAGTCAATCTGTTTAAAAAAACTGCAAAAGACCTTCTTCCAATTTCGTAATGCAAAAATCATAATTACACAAATAATTCCAGCAAGGAAGCCGGAAAGATGTGCAATTTGTACAAATTTTTGCGCGTCTGTCGCATTCTGTTTCGGCAATATTCCTAATATAAGAGTAAAGAATGCCACCGTTAAAATAGCCTTCGTAATTAAAGAAAAATCAGGTTTCTTTATTAAAAAAGCAAACACGGACATTGGGAACAAAGCATAAACTGATATAGACGCACCATAGAACAGACAAATGTATATGCTTATTCCTAAGGCTGACTGAATATACCCGCCAAACCCAAAGCAGAAAATAAGGGCTCCAATCCAACCAGAAGTAAAGAATCCAATCACAAGCGCGACACTTCCAATTTTCCATTCTATGAAGGGGCCTAGAACAACCGTTGGGAGAAGATTCCACATTAAATGATTCCATTCAAAGTGATATAGCGGACCAGTTATTATATAGGAAAATTCACCTCTTAAAACTGAAGGTATATTTCCCACAAAGTTGGATGCAGGAACCATAAACGTATTGGTTAAAATTGAAAACAAAAAGTAGCAAGAAACTAATATACAACAGATGACGGAGGTGCCCTTAGCTGCTAAACCTATTGATAAAAGATTCGATCTTTTCAAGTTCTGTATCATGGATATCTAACCTCTTTCTTTCGAGTCGGATTCATGTCTACAAATATAAGTATTCAAAAAGGCGGACTTGATCTGTTCCGCCTTCTTTGTTACCTATAGGCCTAGTTTTGTTTGATCATAACTCTCCAATCAAAAACTAGTTTCTTGCCCAATGCCGGCCAGCATTACGGTATTGATTTGAAGATCCGTAATATGGCGAACCATTTGGGCCCGGAAGGTCTGCAGGAGTAAAAATGTTTCTACCAATAGGCAAAGCACCACCACCACCACTGTTGGGTATGTGATCGCCACCAATTGTGGTCTGAAGAGTCTCATCTGAGATCGTAGTGATGCTTTCGAACTTAATCATATTAACGTTATTCATGTTATTCCTCCATGCTTGCGACAATAGTGACATTACGATGTTAAACTCATGAGTGTAGCGTTAATATATCGCAACAAAGTCAAGTGGTCAAGAAAAAATCAATTTTCTGTAGTAAAACGCTTAGTAAGTATTAAAAACACAATAAATTAACATTATATATAATTGTTTTAGGCCAAAAAAGAAAATATAAACTTTTGACGATGCCATATGGATTGCTAGGAAAGTAAAGCGTGGTCATAGACACACAAAAACCCTTATGTGGAAAATCGAGCCATATTGGCTTTTAGATAAATTGACTGAACGGGCAATTCCCACCAAGATGTTCTTGAATATTTGAATTGTTGTCCTTCGCTTATGTTCTATATCAATTAGAAGTTAAAAAATTCTGTTTGATTGGATGGACGATTGGTAATTTGTATTTATGAGTCATCCCATAGATTGGCGTTTGTTCATATAACGTTTGGTTTAAATCTCCACGATACGGAATGATATTTCCGCTCCTGGCTTTGGTGAGAGAATTTGAATCTAACTGTAAGACATTGTTTACCAGTTTTTCGAGCATTGAATGTCTTCCTTTCCGAAGGTGATTGTTTACGGGACTCACTAAATTAGAATGCACAACAGTAAATGGCACAAATCAATTTTCCACAACACTTTAAGGAAAAAATAATCAAATACATTAGTAATGATTAAACTCATTAAAAACCGTATGTAAGTACTGTACGCAGTGATCACTTTGGGTGTAATTAATTTGAACGCCTTGTCGATAGTTGAATACCCAGACATTAATCTTTAACAGATCAGGATCTTTAATGGATTGAGCGACTACATTTGTCCCGCGTGGCAACAGTTCATTTCCCATATATACAGCGATTACTTGACATGCTAAGCGTCATTGAGGTGTTTGGGTTTAGATTTTGTATCGAGGTACAAATGAGGTCATTATTATGTGGATCACTAAGCAACAACGAAAAGATGCAATCGACGGGTTAACATTCCTTTATCGGGTCGCAACGCGTGATCCAGTGGATGCGCAACGAAGGATTGAAAGAATTATTCTTAGAAATGCAATCAAACCAAGTAGAGAGAATTTGACATTTGACTCCTTGGGTTGATACGCGGTGTGGAACCCGGATTACCTTGTGAGAAATTATTATCAACTTCTGTTTGAAATTTGGCATTATGCAGAAAAAGTCAAAAAAGGTGAAACAGAATGATGTGCCAGCTGTCCCTATTCGGTGAGGTAGCTCTATTATCAAGAAAATCCGTGTTCTTATTTATAGATCGCGCTAGCCGGGAGAAAAAAATAGCCGCTTCCCGGACAGGGGAGGCGGCTATTGTGTTGTTATACTGATTTCCTTAACCTAAACGAACTATATCACATTTGATCGTTTTAGTCATCTTTAAATTTAAATATTAGCGAATATTAGCGAGCCGGATTTAAAATTATTGTTGAAACTAGAGCTCTTGAAAGAACCGTTGATGATGAAATGTAATTTTGTTGAAACAAAAAAGAGAAAATCATTTGCGAGGAATTTATGTTGTTACAGAGGCAGACATGACCAAACCCAACTGCCGGCTGTAACTATGTTGAGTATAGGATAGCGAGTTACTAACCTTGCTTCGAGTAAAGTTGACAGGAATTGTTACTAGTTAAAAAGGTATGTGCTATGAAATGGCTTAGACTTATAAGCATTAAAAGAGTATTGATATTTGGTGTTATTGCTGCCATTGGTTGCAAAGTAACAGAGCTAGCAACCCACATAGACCCAAATGTTGCCAGCTATATTTGGGTGCTAGGTCTCTTTATTACCTATAAGGTTGCAGACGACATCTCAATTAAAGTTACTGCAGGTAAAAAAGGGGTTAAATTATAGTTGCTTGACAGTTTCCGATGGATGTAATCGGAATGATTAATATATTGCCGCTCGCGCTTAATCAAGTGCTGCATAATCTTTAACAAGTGGCCATTAATTAAACTGACCAAGAATTGTCCAAGACTGGCAACCAGACATTAAGGTCACCTATATGAAGCACCAACTATCATTCAGCATATCCCATCTTTCGAAAATAGCTTTCAATGCTTGGCAACACCTCTGGCCGAAGTGGTGGGGCAATGAAGTATAGAGATGTTAAGATCCTTTTCCAAGCGGACAGTCGATAATAGGCGCTTAAGTTTGATGGATTCTGATCATAGTCTGCCCAGCGTTGTTGATCAGTTTCTGCGAGAACACTTGATATTTGCTTTAACTGAACTTGGGAACTGCGGCTGGCAGTTTGAATGATTGTAGCAAGACGTTCTTCTTCATCATCGAGGAAGGGCGTTTTTTGCCGGCTTAAAATGTTGGGAATAATCGCTAAGGCCTGTTTGATTTGGGCGGGGGTTACTTTTGGGTGTGCGATTGCAGCACTTACTAAGTCACTACCATGTGCAACGGCATGTGCCCAGCCTTTTTCAGGAATAAAGCCACGCCAGTCCTGTTCCAAACGAAGGTAGTTGACGGCCCAATTTAACCACGTATTCCGTTGCCTGGTCGTTAAAAAAGGTTCACGAGCATCTGCGTCCAGAAAGAGAGCGCCTAATAAAGCCGTGAATGTGCGCGTAAAGACTTTATCACTCTGCGGATTATCGATGCCATCAAATAATTGCGCTCTTTGAGTTGCCACATCGGCTAATAGCTTCCTTTGATCTTTTCTAAAACCCGGTGTTTGGAAGCCACGCGCGAACAAACTATAAACAAGTTGATCGCGAATCTTACTTTTGGGGTCACCAACATGGTCTAGTAGCCAAATACATTGGTTATCCGTGAAGTGCAATGGATCTTTTGCTAGGCTCAGGGTGACAAGTTCTTGGTACATGAAGGTCATCTCCTTTTCGAGGGTGGGTCTTTCTCAACACGAACTTTCTTGTCATGCAAAAAATGATTAAGCAGGGTGATGGTTCAAAAAATACGTCAATTTCACCGGAATATGTGAGATTGGCGTATCTTCGAAAGTGACCATTAATTTAGTACAAACTAGCCACAAAAGGCTTCATTGCCGTCACGACATCCCCGCTGCCGGTGCCTTCGATGAGGGCGACGGTGAGGTAGGTATTCTTGTCGGCATCCATGGCGACTAAGAAACCATTTTCCTTGCCGTCTGTGTCCTGTTTCTGCTTGAGTTCGGCCGTGCCGGTTTTGGCGGCGATGGTGTGGCCGTCGATGGCGAGGTCATGGGCGGTACCGGCTTGATCGGAGACAACGTGGGTCAAGGCGGTTTTGACCGTTTTGGCGGCATTGCTTTGGAGCACGCTGGTACGTTTTCCTTTTGCAGCTTGAATCAAGGTTGGCTGTTGCATGGTGCCGTCATTGGCGATGGCACTGTACATCGCCGCCTGTTCAATTGGCGATAGTAGCAGTTGCCCTTGACCATAAGCGGTGTCGGCCAAAAGCGTTTCGGAGGCGAGCTTGCCATTGTTGGAGATTTGGGCTTTTTTCATGGTTAAAGGTAAGTTGGCTTGCGTTTTGAAAAGTGGCTCCAGACCTTTGAGGTAAGCAGAGGCGCCCATTTTCAGTGCTACTTGAGCAAACCAGATGTTGTCGGAGTTAACCAAGGCCTGGGTCATGTTTTCCGGGCCGGCGTCAACGGTGCGGGTTACTTTGTAGTCGCCCCACGAACTATCTTTTTGCCATTTGAGACCGGAGATAGATTTGGTTGTGTCAGGGGTGATGGTTTTGTTTTGCAGGGCAATCGCAGCCGTTAGCATTTTAAAAGTGGAACCCGGTGCGTACCGTTGGGTGAACCGGCTGAGGAATGGTAGCTCGGTGTTGTTGGCGTATTTGTCATAGTTGGTTTGACTGATGCCGTTCACGAAGGCATTGGGATCGTAGCTGGGGGAACTCGCTAAGGTTAAAAGTTCGCCGTTGGTTGGATCCATGGTGACCACACTGCCGCTTTTGCCTGCTAGTTGGGTATAGGCGGTTTTTTGCTTGGTGGCGTCAATCGTCAGTTTCAGGTTCTTACCGGCAACTGCCTTGGTGTCTAGCAGGGGGTGGCTGTTGCTGCCGTTGCGAATTGCGATCGTGCCGCCATCCGTACCGCGCAAGTAATGGTCATAAATTTGTTCCAAACCGGCTTTACCGATTTTGCTGTTGGCGGTCAGTGACGGATGCTTTTTAAGGTCATCGGCGGTTGCCGTCCCAACGTATCCCACGAGTTGAGCAGCGGCCTCGCCTAGCGGATAAGTACGTGAGCCGATTGTTTGGTAAGCTGCCCCGGTTAATGCAGGGGAATCGGTGACGATTTTGACCGGTACAAACGTATCATCAGTGACCCAGGACTGCTTGAGGAGCGTTTCAAGACTTGAGGTTTTCACATCCCAGGCAGTCGCAATTTTTGCTAGATTAGCGGTCCGTTCATCGCCGGAGCCCAGCTTGCCAGGAACCAGGCCGGCTTGGGTGACATTGCCGTTGGTGGCGAGTGCCTGGCCATTACGATCGAGAATTTTCCCGCGCGTGGCAGCTGTCAAACTAATCTGAACCGTGTCCTTGCCATCCATTTGTGGAAACAGCAGGCTTGGCGTCCAGCGAATGCGCCAGTTGTCGCCGACTTTAACGATCGGCGCGGTGTAATGCTGTGCCGGGAGCTTGCCGATTTTGGTGTTCATGTTGGCGGTAAAAGTGAGTTGATAGGTACCGTCTTTAGAATTGGTTGTTTTCAGATCCGTGATTTTAATGTTGCTAGCGCCGATCCGGTCGAAAACGGCCTGATTGCGCTCAGCCAGAGTTTTGGCGGTATACTGCCAGCCCGGACCTTTGAGGTGGCTAGTGTCGACTTGTTTAACGGCTTTTTCATATTGACGGTTGGCAAAAGCTTTCGTGTAGGCTTGAGCCGTGGCCTTAACCTGGTCGCCTTCAGCCTTGCCTTGGTACCAGCGAAAGGCACCGAAGCCACCCACAATGACGACAATTGCTGCGACCACACTAATCAAGATGGTGCGCGTCGATTTCTTCATGTCTGTTCCCCATTTCTAGTTTTTACGCTTCTCCATGTATAACGCCATTCTACGCTTCTGGGGGAAGGGAAGAAACCGGGGGAATTTTGCAATGATTACAGCCTTTGTAGAATTGCTTTAGACGTACTCAACGCTAATCAACCACATCATTCCAGCAACAACGAATACTTCACAAGATAATTCTCGACGGGCACGAGGAAGCTGAAGCGCATTTTTTGGTTGCGATGCTCATAACTTGTCCGAGTTGCTGAGAATTGTAGGGTTAATGGTTGGCGCACGGCTGAAGGATGCATCGCTGGTTTAACCCTGACTTTGTTGTTATCGAAAATGGTATCGGTTTGGCTGCTCATGCTATAAGGAATGTTCAACCACATGTTTTCGATGTAATTAGGGTTGTCCTTTTTATGACCATAATTTGCCGGTCCTGTTTGTTTAATCGCGAGGGTCACAGGAACGATAACCTGATCTTTCTTTTTCAAAACCTGAACCTTACTGACCCTAAAGTCGACATTTTCAGCATGAACAAGTTGGCCTCTTTTAATCAGCACCTCTTTGATGACGCCTCGTTGCTGCGGGTTGGCATTGACCTGTTGATAGCGCAGAAAGCCAATAATACCGAGGAAAACAACCAGACATCCGCTAATCATCCAGAACTTGGGATTAACTTTCATGCTGGATCGTCCCTTCCTTGACAGATAACTTATGAGTCGCAACCTGTTCGACAAATTCGTGATTGTGCGAGGCGATGACAAAAGTTGACCCGTTGGCGTTGAAGCGTTGAATCAGGTCAATCAATTTGATAATACTGTCATGATCCAAAGCGTTGGTGGGCTCGTCCAGGACAATTAATGGATAGCCGCCTAAGAACGCTTCGGCAATCCCCAGCTTTTGCTTCATGCCCAACGAAAATTTGCGGACTTTTTGGGTTGGAAACCTTGTGAGCTCAAAATAGGTCAGCAGGTCATCGAGTTGTTGCGGTTGGATAGTGGGATCTAGTCGTGCCAACAGTTCTAGATTTTTCATTGCGGTGAAGTCATCAATCAGGCTGGGATTTTCGATCAAAATGCCAGCCTTAATCGGATAGGCTTCTTGAGGGCTGACCGTCTTTCCGGCAACCACGACTTGACCTGTTACTGTGATAAGACCGAGTAATGCTTTTAAAATTAATGTTTTTCCGGAGCCATTAATGCCTTCAAGTGTCGTAATGCTGCCACGCTCAATGCTTGCTTCAACGTGATGCAAGAGCTGGCGGCGTTTAATCGTTTTGGCCACTTGATGTAATTCAATTAAACCCATAAGTTTCTCCTTTAATTTAAACTGGCGTGACGCTCAACGGCTAAGTAACCCATCGTTGCTAAACTGCTGACGCCAAGCAGAACAAGAATGGGGTGCCAAGCGTTTGTTGCGTTGATCCGTGTGAGCATGAGGTAACCAAGCGGATTCATGCGAATAGCCGTATAAGCATTAACGATGAGCAGACAGGCAGGGATGATGAGCGCCAATGACGGACTAAAATGATTACCGATCGCTTGGAGTAATAATAGTAAGAAGACGCCTAGCCAAGTGGTGACAAAAAGACCGCCGACTGCTGCCAATCCCTGCCAATTACCGAAATGAAGATTAAAAGCGGCGGCGATGGCCATGATACCGATAGCGCCGACTTCATAAATGGTGGTGATCAAGGCAATAAGCATGAGATTCACTTCAGCAAATTTCCGCGGCGGGATTTGAAGTCCTCTAAGATGAATCGTGCGGGTGTGCCAAAGTTGTTGGAGGCCGTTGAGCAGTATTAACAAAGGCACGAAAAAATAAGCAAACCATAATACAGGTAACACGACCCGATGCGTTTCAGCAGCTCTAAAACTCACCCCATCAAAAAACAGTGAGAAAATGGTCGCATGCGGATTCCCGGCAGTTTGCATGCTTAGAAGAATAACCACAGCATTCATTAAGATGAACCAAAAAAGAAAGCGCGTGCGAATGAGGTACCAGAAGAAGGGTAATTAGTTGCAAAATAAACGCCAGATCATAAGTCCCTCCTGTTGACGATGGCGGTCAATAAAGCAGTCATGAAACAAACCAGTCCTAGCATGATGATGCCTTTTGCCAGCAGTAATGGGTTTGAATCGCGGGCGGAAAAGTCGAAAAGCAGCGAAGGCAAGTGAGAGATCACGAGGAAAAACGATAGCCCGCAAATGCCAAAGCTAACGAAAAAGGCCATGAGCTTGCTTTTGGTTGCTAGCACAATCGTTGCGGCAATCAATCCGAGCAGAAAGCAGGCCAGCCAAAGATAAACGGCGTGAATCAGTAAGTATAGCCAGATGGTTTCCAGAAGATAAGCAGCGCCATTGACGGTGATCACGGTTATGTTGGTCAGGCTCCAAATGCCGGCCATCAGTAAGGTTGAGATGCTGACGCGGTAAAGGATTTGCAGCGTGATTATTTTTCGCGATTGATATAACAAAACATCTTGTACCCGGGGTTGAATGCAAGGCAGTAGACTGAGCAAATAGGTTGGCATGAGGCCGCTAAAGATGAGGTAGCGGGGGAAGATGAGGACCATGATTTGTTCCGGGGAGGAGGTGAGTTCACCGATTAAGTTAATCCCAGTTAAACTGATGATGGCGGTAATGAGGCCACAGACGAGATAAACTTTTAAAAACGCTGGTGTCAGTAAGTTCTGTTGCCGAATGACATTATGGTACAAGCCGCTTCACCCCTATTCGGGCAAAAACCAGGCAATAAGTGAGCAACGTCAAGGTGGCGAGGCCGGTGACCGGTAAACTGATATTGGTATTCGGGGCCATCTCGTGCAGGAAATCGGCTGGCGAGAAGCTAACTAAGTCCGGCAGCATGAGTAAACTGTTAAGCATCAAAATCGCAATCTGCACAATCAATCCTGTGCTCAACGCCACGAAAACATGCTTAATCCACAATGACGTCACCATGACAAAGACGGCGAAAAGCCCACCCCAAAAGCTCGCAAATAAAATTGAAATCAGTGCGTGTAACAACGGATTGGCGTAATACAGGCTTACAAACAGCGTATTTTGATTCGTCAAAAGGATGTTGCTGTTCAGCAGATTATCCGGACGAATATTTGGCAGCATCATGAAGTAAAACAACAAGTTAAGCGCCAAAACAAGTGCCACAAGTATAAAACCGGTCAAAAAGGCTAATCCAACATAGGATCGGATAACTTTTTGAACGGGAAAACACAATTTAACTTTTGCCAACAAACCGGAGTCGGCGTCTTCTTTTAGCAATGACGCTGCAGGGATGCTGGCAATGAGCGGCAATAAAATGAAAAAGATGATCGGCGAAAAGTTGAATGGGTCAATTGACAGCCAGCGCGTGTACGGCGAGTCCATTGGCGGAATCGGGCCTAAGACTTGGATCATTTGTAGAGCGCTAATGGCAAAAGCGACTGACATGGCAAGTAACAGTCGTTTTCTTGGTAAGCGTAGCCATAGAAATGACAATAGGGAAACACCTCGCTTTAAATGAAATAGCACCTAGCAGAAGGTGGAGTGGGCTTCGGCTGGGTGCGGTGAAGAATTTGGCGTGGTTCTGGAAACATCGAAACTAAAGATGATCAGGGATTAGAAAAATTTTTGATGCAGGCTATGATTTGGAGCATACTATTGCTTAAAGTTGTGGTCAATTAAATTTTATGGTTACCATTAGCTGCAAACTGAAAACGTGGGCTGGGAGTGCTAAGATATTAAGAATGAAATAGACTGGATTTTAATATTGAAATATATTTAATTCATTGATAAGGGAAGTAGATACAGTCGTGTTGAGAGCTTATAATCCCTTGGTTGTCAGTCGATTTTTTGATGGGATCACAGATAGTCGTTAGTCATTATGCATGTTCGGATGCAAGGTTAACGTGGCTTCAAAACGCAATAGCCTTTCACAGTTGAAAGTTTTTTAGCAGCGAAATTATGGCGAAACATTTTTTTAGTTTTAGCAGGTGGTCGGGGTGAGTGAACCGAGGATGATGAGAAGTCGGAGTAAGACGCTAAAAGAAATGAGCGTAAGGAAAATCTTAAAATAATTGCTTGCGCACGCAAATAAATGCGACTATACTATCAGCTGGAGGTGAGTATGTGTTCAAACGCTGGCTGATACTCATGACGCTCGGGCTGTTTTTCTTTATGGTGATCATTGATGGCACCATTGTTGTCGTGGCGGTTCCGACGATTGCGCAGGCATTGGCGGTGCAGCCTAGTCGGGTGAATCTTCTGTTGACGGTGTATTTGACCACGATCAGCGTGTGTCTGTTGTTTTTTGGACAGTTAGCCGATCAAGTTGGCCGAACGCGGCTTTTTATTCACGGGACGTATTGGTTTTTGCTTGGCTCGGCGGTGGCCGGATTAGGGGTGAATCTCCAGTTGGTTTTGGCGGCCCGCATCGTTCAGGCGGTGGGTGCGAGTATGACCATGGCAACGAGTTATGCAATTGTCGCCGATGTCTTTCCGCCGGCGTTGCTGGGACGGGCGCTGGGAGTCGAGTCGATTTTTATTTCGTTAGGCGCGCTGGCTGGCCCGGGGATTGGCGGCTTGATTTTAAGCCATCTTCCGTGGGGCTTTATTTTCTTGGGTCAATTTACCGATTGGCTTGGTGTGTGTGGTGATTGAATGGCTGGTATTTCCGCGCGCATCACGGTCACAGGCAAAAGTACAACTGGATATTCGCGGATTCCTGATACTTCTACTGCTGGGGGGATTGTTGGTGATACTGCAGATCAATCGCGAGCCGCTTGTGGCAGGCGTTTTGCTGGCGTTGATGGTTGTCGGCGGCTTGGGATTTTGGCAAGTTGAGCGCCATGCAGCCCACGCATTATTGGATGTGCAGCTGTTTCGGCAGTCTAGCTTCAGTCGTAATTTAGGGGCGTCATTGCTGAATTACGTCGGGGCGTATTTTTTCACGTTACTGGCGCCGATTTACTTGCAAGTGCTGCTCGGCTTGCCGGTTGCGCTGGCGGGGATGCTGTTGATGTTACCGCCGCTGGTTTCGCTCGTTGCCAATCCGCTGGCAGGTATTTTAAGCGATCGCGTTGACCAAGGGCGGTCAATGCGAGTGGGCCTGGGATTGCTGGTGCTCAGTAATTTGACGTTTGCCTTGGTACCCAGCGGACAACGGCTGTGGCCATTTGTACTGGTCGCCATGACCTTCGCTGTCGGAACCGCGTTATTTACCAATCCCAACAGCGTCATGCTGATTCAAAGCGTTGATGCCAAAATGCGCGGGCAGGTGGGTGCGGCGACTTCACTGGCACGGCAGTTAGGGATGAGCATCGGCAGCGCCTTTTCGAGCTTGGTGTTTTATCAAGTTTTGGCAATGATGACGCCCGCCCGTAACCTTGCCAAAACCGCACCAGCAGCGCTATTGACCGCACAGCGAGTGAGTTTCCTTGTTGCCGCAAGCCTCTTTTTACTTGCCGCGATCATGTTAAGAAAGAAGGATGGAAAATGGACTCAGAACCAGATGAACTGATTTCGCGGGTGAACATTCTGGCCCGCCAGATTCAACACGACTTGGATTTGCGGCTGGCTCCAACCGGACTCAATGCCAGCAACTATTACTTTATTTTGAAGTTAGGCAGCGTTGAGGACATGCGGCAGGATACCCTTTTCAAAAAGATTCATCTTAACGCCAGCAACGTGACCAGACGCTTGGCACAACTGATCGCGCTAGGTTTGGTCACCAAGGAAAAGGCGATGGATGACAAGCGTGCCTGGGTGATCAGTTTAACGGCGGAGGGGCGAGCGTTGGTTCCGCGCGTCAGCCAAATTGTCGCCGAGTATGAAGCAGAACTAACCGCGAAACTGGCGGCTGCGGACAAGGTTAAGTTTGAACAAATACTTGATGTGCTCAATAAAACGAAAGAGGATGCGAATCGATGAAAAACGTGATGGCGATTTTAGGGATTCCGGCAGATTATCACGTGGTCCAGACAACTTCGCGAACCAGAAACGGTGAACCGGTGACAGTCGAGCGCTTGCAGACCTCCGCTGATATCACGCCAAATAACGCGCACATAACGCTGGTCCGGAATGAAGCGGGAACCGTGATCAGTTTCAACGACAGTACTTTTAAAGCTGGCGGAAAACTGCCTGCTGCTGAACGTGCGCGTCACCAAGCAAGCCAACTGTTCCAGCAGCTGGATTCGACATACGCCGCCAACCTGACCTACATGCGCACTGAACGCCAAGAGCGCCACTACTTCGATCATGGCGAACGTATCAGCACGCCGGTTTACTGGATCAAGTTTGCTCACCGCAACGGTTCGTACAACTGGGTGACGATCGGGCCGGATAATCGTGTTATTGAGGTAGAGCGCGAGTCGTACTGGGATTACTTCAGGAACCGCCGCGCCACGGAGATGTGGAATTATGATGATTGGGTGCTGGCGTATGAAGGTAAAGGCCCACAGATGGCAGCGCCGAATGCATTGGCGTGAGTGTTGTGGAAAAGGGCAGCCTGCTGGTGAGAGAGTGAAATACCCTTGATGAAGTGAGAAAAGCAGAAAAGCAGCCTTTTGGTGAAGGAAAACACTTTTGAAGTGGTGAGGAAAAGCAGAAAGGCAGCCTTTTGGTAAGATAACGTCTTGATGCGAAGTCAGAGACAGAAAGAGGCGATCCAGTGGCAAAACCGGATTTTGAAACTTTAGTCGCGCGGCTTGGTGACTTACGGGAAGCGGCGCGCCGGTTGGCAGACGAGGATTATATCAGCGCGCGGTATAAGGGTTATAGTTCAGAAGGGCTCACGCTGGAGGAAGTGCTGGCGAAGTTGGAGACAACGGAGCATGAGATTGCTAAGTTAGAGCGGGCGTTGGAGCAGTTGGCGGATGAGGAGTGAGCTTGTGAAGCGCAAGCGAAAATGATGCCTATGATAGCAAAAATTGAGCAGCTTGATTCCGTTCCTTCTTTCAATACCTTGAATCGTTATGCAGCAGGGCTAGGGCTTAAGTTGAAGATTTCTATAACTGCTTAAAAAATACAAACAGCGATGCGATTGACCCGTGTGGATAAGGAGGGTCAATTGCATCGCTGTTTTTATGATGTGGCAGGTTATTAATGAAATGTGTATTGGACTGTCGGGCAATGATGCTAATCTTTGTCTCAATAAAGATCCTGGCGAAAAGACCTGCAGACTTTTTAAATTTGCGCTGATATTTTCCAAATCAAGGAGATATCAGCGCTTTTTACTAGCAACTGAACTGCTTCGGATTATAAAACGGGGAAGAGGGGCAATGACCCATTCATTGCCGTTATGAGCGTTTCATCATGCGCAATACTGATCAAGGTGCAATTCGTTTCCCAAGTGAAGGAAAAAGGTTCTACTTTTCGGAATGTAAGCGCTTGCTTAGTATAGAAAATGTAAGGAGGCAAAGCAATGCGAGAAAGATTGACGAATCTTCTACGGACATTGTTGGACAGTTCGGAAATACCTCTGAATGAGTTGGCAGTACAGTTTGATGTCACGATTAAAACCATTCGTAATGAGATTCAGGTGCTAAATGATTTACTTGCTGAAAAACAGCTGCCCTTATTCACGATCAAAAGAGGTGTCGCCTACAATCATATTTCAAAAGCCCAACACCAATCGTTAGCTGACCTGCTTGACTTCAACAGTGTCAGTCAAGGTGCATTAACCCCTGAACAACGAAACGTCTACTTGTTACTCGATTTACTGCAAGCGACGAAACCACTGTATTTGGTGGACGAACAAGCTGCCATGCAGGTTAGCAAAAGTACGATGGATGCTGATTTGCGGCGGTTACGCGCTGACTTAGCTAAGTACAATTTGGCGTTAACAACACATCCCAAATTAGGCGCACAGCTTGAAGGTAACGAGCGCTCCATTCGCACGATGTTTGGAGATGTCTTAACCCGGCAACATGCTTTGGCCACCTTGGTTTCGCAACAACTGATCGCAAGTGGTATGTACATCAACAAAATGAAAGAAGTCTTTACGGAGAAGGATGTTGCCTATATCCACGCTTTATTACTGAAATGCTTTCCTAATGGCGCTTTGGCCGCAAACGATATGTACAGCCAGCAAGTAACAGTTTTGCTCATCATCTGGCTGCATCGCGTTTCAAATGGCCATTACCTCAAGGACGATGAGGGTGAAGTTGATTTAAATAAAGCAACCACCAAATTTCTTAACGCTTTAATTCAGCACTATGATTTGAAGCTTGATGTTGCAAGTGAATTTGCCTATGTCAGCTTCTTGATCAGCAGTTTTAACCGGCGTGGTGCCATTGATCTTGACGATTGGGTCAAAGCCCAGATTTTCAGCGTGGCGTTGATTGATCATATGGAAACAGAAATCGGTTTTCCATTTTCCAAAAATGAAAAACTGTTCGAAGAGCTATATAACCACATGACCGCGCTGTTCAAGCGGGTGTCTAGGCATGTGAAGGCTGTCAATCCATTGAAACGCACCATTCAACAAGGCTATGCACCAATTTATCACGCGGTTGATCGTTTCTTTGAAAACACCCGCTACCACTTGCCGATGTCTGATGATGAAAAGGCATTTCTGGCCATGTACTTTTCCGCTACTCAAGCTGAAGAGCGGCAACGTCAAGACTACAAGTATCAAGCCGCCGTTGTTTGTAACTTTGGGACCGCCACCGGCAGAGTACTTGCTGCCAAGTTAGAGGAGCGTTTTAACATCGATGTTTTGGCGGTTCTGAGCACATCGGAAATCAGCGTTTTACGCAAGCTGCCCGTGACCGTTGTTTTTAAAACCGTGGACATGCCGATTGAAAAGATTCCGAGCCTTAAAGTGAGCCCGATTCCTTCAGAGGCTGACTTAAAGCACGTTGCGGATTTTCTTAACCAACATGCAACATTGACCAAGTATGAAGGCCGGACTTTTGATCCCACACGATTGTTCCAGTCCATTCTGGATGTCTTAAAGCAGCATCAAGTCACTGTCAATAAAGGACTGCTTGCGGCATTGCAAGCAGCCTTCAGCGAAAACCATGTCGAAATTAACGAAAGGGAGGTTCAGCCGATGTTGAAAGATTTAGTCAATGATCAGCAGATTCAGCTTCAACAGACAGCTGACGATTGGGAAGATGCCATCCGTGTTTCTGCCAAACCATTGCTGGATGAAGGCGATATTACCGAGCATTACGTTCAGGCAATGATCGATTCGGTTAAACAGTTCGGTCCGTACATTGTCATCGGACCATCCATTGCATTAGCACACGCACGGCCTGAAGACGGCACCAAGAAACTGGCGGTCACCATTACAACGTTAGCCACGCCGATCAATTTTGGTAATCCGGATAATGACCCTGTGAAAATCATCTTCTGCCTTGCTGCGATTGATAATTATTCGCACCTAAACGTGATGAAGGCCATTGTTCAACTGATTAATGATCAGCAAAAAGTGGATCAACTGGCTAAGCAAACTGATTTGCAGACTTTTAAACAGATTCTATTCAATGAAAAGACCTCAAAGGAGACGATTTAAGTGAGTAAGAAGCTCACGATTTATTTTATCTGTGGCGCTGGGCTGGGTTCATCGCTGGCTTGCCAAATGACGGCGGAGGATGTTTTAAACCGCCTGGGATTAGAGGAGAACCTTGAACACGAGGCGATTTCTTCCACACCGGGTTTGCGTGCCGACATCATTGTTTCCGCTGAAAATTTTGCCCCACAGTTTAAGCAATACGACCTTGATCCGGCCATTAAGTTTGTATTCTTGCATAACATTGTCGATCCCGCTGAAATTGAAGCCAAACTTGTGCCCGTCATCAAATCATTGTCAGAACAGTCGGTGTGAGTCCCAATCCGCATATGAAGGAGGGAAAGAATCATGGTTGTGGTTAACTTTATTATCCAAAATATCCTGACGCAGGCCGCCATCACCATTGCGCTCATTGCGATGTTGGGGTTGCTGCTACAACGTAAATCGTTTGGGGCGGTATTAACCGGAACATTTAAGACGCTGTTGGGATTCCAGGTGCTATCAGCAGGATCTGCCATTATTGTCACCGCACTCACGTATTTTGGAAAAATTTTTCAGCATGGCTTTCATTTAAAAGGTGTCGTTCCAAGCATTGAGGCAATTAACGGCCAAGCGATGAACACGCTGGGACTGGGAAATGAAATTGCGCTGACGTTTTTAGGAATCTTCATCGTCAACATTATCATTGCCCGCGTGTCGCCATGGAAGTACATCTTCTTAACGGGTCAGGCACTTTTATGGATGTCGACAATGACAGTAGTCGGTGGGAAGATGGCCGGATTGAATGCCGTGATGACCATTATTGTCGGCAGTGTTATCGGCGGGATCTTTGCAGTTGCGATGCCCGCGATCGCCCAACCGTTCGTTCGCAAGATTACCAAAGGCGATGCGATTGCGCTTGGGCACTTCTGTACGGTCGGTTACATGGTAGAAGCCGGAGCAGCATGGCTTTTCGGTGAACGCGGCGAAAAGAAGCACTCAATTGAAGACATCAAACTACCGAAGTACATGGAGTTCTTGCAAGACACTTATCTCTCGGTTGCGGTGGTAATGGTTCCGCTATTCATGATTACAGCGGCGTTTGCAGGACCTAAGTATGCCGGTAACGGAACAAGCCTGAACTATATCATGAATGCATTTATGATGGGTATCCAATTTGTTGTCGGAGTTTACGTTTTACTAGCCGGCGTGCGGTTGTTATTGGGTGAGATTGTGCCAGCCTTCCGCGGAATTGCGATGAAGTTGGTGCCAAATGCCAAGCCAGCGCTGGATTGCCCGGTACTATTCCCGTTTTCACCTAATGCTGTGATTCTAGGCTTCATCACCACCACAATTGGAACGGTTATTGGGATGTTCCTGATGCCAGTGTTTGGTCTCGCCGTTATCTTGCCAGGGATGTTAACCAATTTCTTTGCTGGTGGCACGGCCGGAATTTTCGGCAATGTGGTTGGCGGTCGTCGCGGGGCTATCATCGGCGGCGTCATTCATGGACTTTTCATCACCTTGCTGCCAGCCTTGCTAGTCACTGCACTCACCGCATTCGGTTTTGTCAATGCGTCAGCGACTGACTCTGATACCATCGTTGCGATGTTGATGTATGCATGGATTCTAACGCCAATTCTCAAGGCAGTCTGAAGAAAGGAGCAGCGCGATGTTCGGTAATCTTTTTAAAAAGAAAGAACCAAAGCAGGCGATTAGCGAGGCGCCAAAAGAAGCCTCAGCAAACGCCAGTGCAATTGACGAAGCAAACTTGAAAGAACAAGCGGCGGCATTAACCCATCAAATTGAACAGACAGCTGAGGACAAGGAAAAGCGCCACTTACTGTATAACCAATTAGGCGCAGTCGAAGCACAGCTAGGTCATGATTTAGCGGCAATTGCAGCATATGAAGAGAGTCTCAAAGATAAAGAAGAATTCGGCGATGCCTATAATGCTTTGTTGAATTTGTACGAGACTCAGCGAAAAGCCGCGGCCAAAGCTAAAAATGATGACGATATTCAGAAATGGGTTAATAAAACCGACGCCTTACTCGATATGTCAAAACGCGTGATGCGATCCGGTTTTGGTTATTAATTTGCTAGGAGGCAATTAAGTATGTATAAGAACTTAAAACAATTGATGGATGAAGCCCAAGCACTTGATTATACAGTCGGTGCCTTTAACGCTCACAACCTTGAAATGGTCCCGCCAATGATCACCGCGGCTAAAGATGCCGGGTCACCGATTATTATTCAAACCAGTGTTGCTACGGCAGAATATGTCGGGATGAAAAACTTCGTGGCCGTCTGCAAGTCGATGGCCGAGGATCTGTTGGTTGATGTCGACTTGCATCTTGACCATGCCAAATCATTTGATGCGATCAAAGAAGCAATCGACGCCGGCTATTCGTCAGTGATGTTTGACGGATCAGCCCTTCCATTTAAAGAAAACATGGAACGGGCGCGACGAGTTGCCGATTATGCCCATGAACATGGCGTCTCACTCGAATGCGAAATCGGGACGATCGGTGGCACCGAAGAAGGCGTGACGGTTAAGGAAGGACGCTACACAGACCCCCAACAAGCGCTTGAATTCTTGGAACATGTTGATGTTGAAGCATTGGCTGTCGGCGTGGGCACACACCACGGCCAGTTCAAGTCAAAGACGAAATTGAATTGGCCATTAATTGAAGAACTCCATCAGGTCATCAGCAAGCCCATGGTCATTCATGGTGGCACCGGCGTTAATGAAGACGACTACCATCGTTTGACCGAAAATGGCTTCCGCAAGTTCAACGTTGGTACGGAATTACTCGTTGGCTGGACGCGGAAGGCCAAAAAAATGTTTGGCCAGACAGAAGTGAACACATCATTACGTAACAACATTGTTCCTTGTAATGATGTCGTCTACGATATTGTCAAACACAAGATCAGCCTATTCTTGAACAAAGAAGCAGCCGTACCGGTCAAGGCTTAAGCTGGAGATGAGGGATGGATGACAACTGAGCAGCAACACGTATTAGTCCTGCTGGCTGGTGCACCGGGAACAGGCAAGACTTACACCGCCGCCAAAATCATGCAGGCAATTCACGGCTTTGTCTCTTTACCACTCGACTTGTTTAAGGAACATCTTTATGATGAGCTGGGTTTCGATAACCTTCGCGAAAAGCAGATGCTTGATGCCGAAGCCAGAGCGCGTTACTATCGCGGTATTGATATTTTGATGGCGGAAGGCAAGATGATTTTGGGGGACTATCCGTTTAGTCGACTACAAAAAGAAAACATAGAACAATTGGCGACCAAGCATCACTATCACGTCATCACCGTGCGCTTGGAAGCAGCGATCAACATCTTGTACGAGCGCCAACGTCACCGCGACTTAACCGATCCGCGCCATCTCGGTCACCTAATGAACCATTACCATCGCGGAGATACCTTGGACAATATTTCGGAACAACCCGACGGCATGCCATCGTTTGAGACGTTTGCTATGCGCGTAAAAGACAGAGGTTACCAGGATTTTCAAATTGGCCAGTTGATTCGCGTAGATGTCAATGATTACACGAAAATCGATTATCAAAAGTTGTTGGAGAAGCTTAAGCAAGCCTTGAAAGTGGAAGTTGAAAGTTAGAACTTCGCCGTGATTTTGACCGCGTGGCGTAGTAATGGATGACCGTTTTACCAATTAGTTTTGGTAAGGGGTCATCTTTTTGTTTTATGGATCTGGAACGCGAATGGTTAATCATTCGTTTTGAGCTTTGTGGATCAACTTATTGCGACAAGACTGGGTAGAAGCAGTACTGGAAGTTGTTGTGACCAAGAAAGTTTTGTGAGTAGTTTCTGAAGGGGATGAAGGTACTTCGGTTGCGTTTTGATAGCTGTGGGTGCTTGGCTTGCGACACGTTAGATTGTAGGTAGATGGGAAACGCTTATTCTTGAATGCTATAAGAATGGGCGTTTTTTCGATGCATACAGTTAAATGTGATTATTAATATCGTAATAAGGTCGAAAAATTATCCATACGTTTTAAAACAACGTTGTATTTAATGATACAACGTTGTATAATTTAAGCAACATTGAAAGCGCATACAAGGAGGGCTTTAATCTATGATCACTTCAGCACCTGCACCAACTATTATCAGCACTGACCCCGGTATTGACGACGCGGTTGCCATTGCCATTGCGCTCGGTAGCCCATTGATGGATGTTCAACTAATTTGTCCGATTGCCGGGAATGTCAGTGTTGAGAAGACGACACTTAATACCCGTCTGTTGTTGACTTTTCTTAATCAGTCACCTCGGATTGTTCAAGGAAGTCGCAAGCCTTTATTGAGACCGCTCAAAGATGCTAGTGGGGTTCATGGTAAAACCGGTATGGATGGATATCCTTTTCCAGAACCCAATGTGCCGGTGGATACCGTGACTTCTGCTGCCGTTGCGATGCACGAAACGGTGATGGCTAACAGTCAACCAGTGACTTTAATCGGGATTGGACCGTTAACTGATATTGCACTTTTCATTCATCAATATCCGGATGATTTGAAGAAAATCAAGCAGCTGGTGTTAATGGGAGGCGCGCTAGGAAGAGGCAATTTTGGCGTGTTATCTGAGTTTAACTTTGGCACCGATCCGGAGGCAGCAAAAATCGTCTTCAATAGCGGCTTGCCGATTCGGGTTGCACCGATGGAAGTAGGGAGACAAGCAAAAATCTTGCCGGCAACCTCGGAAAAGATCAAGCATTTGGGAAAAGTTGGTGATATGTTCTATGCACTTTTTTCAAAATATCGTGGTGGAAGTTTCAAGACTGGCCTAAATATGTACGATGCACTTGCTATGGCAATGATTCTAGCACCAACGTGTTTTACAGAAGTGCAAACCCATGTTGCGATTGAAACACGTGGTGAATTAACGGCCGGTGCTTCGCTGATTGATCTGAAAGGATATTTGGGTAAAGAACCCAATGCCAGTGTCGCCGTTGATGTAGATTCGAAACGTTTTGAAAGTTGGTTTGTCGAGGCTATTGGTAAAACGGCTAATTTTTAGGAGGAGAGACGATGAACGCTATTTTGATCTCAGTGGTAGGCATCATTGCCGTAGCCATCTTGATTTATATGTTGCTTAAGAAAAACGACATTAAAATGACGCTATTGGGTTTAGGCATTGTCTTAATGTATATCGCCATTCTAGTTGGCAACAAGATCAAAGTTTCTACGCCAACCGGTACTGCCTTGCTTGATCCGTTTCAAGCTGTTGTCGATCAATTCTCGAATACACTTGTTGGACCGGGATTTGTCATCTTGATTCTTGGCGGATATAGCGCCTATATGAGTCATATCGGTGCAAATCAGGTTACTGTTCATGCTTTAACTAAACCAATTGCCAAGATACGCTCGGTTTATATTCTGATTCCGATCGTCTTTCTCATTGGTAATCTACTCTCTTTGGTCATTCCTAGTGCCTCGAATCTTGCTATCATCTTGCTGGCAACGTTATATCCGGTCTTGCGCGCTGCTGGAATGAGTCGATTATCTGCAGCTGCAGTTATCGGAACTTCGGCAACGATTGTTCCGACACCATTAGGATCGGATAATGTTGCCATCGCCGCACAACTGCACATGACCGTGACGGACTATGTTTTTAAGAGCCATGCGCTAGTCTCGATACCGACTCTTCTTGCCATCGCCATCGTTCATTATTTGTGGCAAAAACACGAAGATAAGCGCCAGCCAGAAACGCTCACTTATGCTGATGAATTGACGCAAAATAGCGATGGAAAAGCAGGCGAAGCGGTGGAAGACGTTACGCATCATGGCTTTATGGCCTTTATTTATGGCTTGTTACCGCTACTTCCAATTGTTTTGCTGTTAGTCATTTTCTTTCTCAACCTCGTCATTGGCACCAAGTTAAACATGAGTGTTCAAATGGTAACCTTGATTAGCTTTGTTGTTGCGGTCTTTGTCGAACTATTGGCCAAAAGAAAAGCCCAAGCCGTGTTGAAAGAAACCGGTACGTTTTTCACTGGTATGGGCGATGTGATGAGCATCGTGGCATTGTTGGTCGCAGCGCAAACATTTGTACAAGGGCTCACCTCACTGGGCATCATCAACTTAATTCAAAACGCCATGCAAAATATGAGCGGTTCCGGAATTATCCTACCAATTATCATGGTACTTTTCACAGCCGTTATCGTTCTGTTGAGCGGCAGCGGAACGGCATTAGTCTTTGCAATGATTCCGCTCATCATCCCACTTTCAAAAGCAGCTGGCATTGATCCGGTAGCTTTATCCATACCTATGCAACTGGCAGGCAACCTGTTGCGCGCTGTTTCTCCGGTTGCTGCCGTTGTCTTGATTGTAGCCGGCACCACAAAACTATCGCCAATTCAGATTGTTAAGCGGACCTCTGTACCCATGATTTTTGGGGTTGTGATGATGTTGGTTATGTCACTGATACTCTTTTAAGCGAGGGCCTGAGCAATGATCGAGACCCGACGAATCTCCAGAAAACTTGCTACTGTCAAAGATCTACCACATCTTGAAAGAATGCTTGATCATGCCAAACAACAGATGTGTTCAGAAGGTATCACTCAGTGGACTGAAACGTATCCTAATCACGAGGACATCTACCGGGACATTCTGAAACGCCAGCTTTGGTTATTTGGTGATGACGTAAAAGCAATGGCGGTGATTGAAGAGAATTTAAACTTCTGGAATATTAAACGGCTAGTCGTTGATTCGGCGTTTTCCGGGAAGGGGATTGCTAGCTTGGTAATAGATGAAATTAAACAATTGATGGTCGTTCATCATGTGGCTGAAGCACGCCTTTGCACAAACCATACCAATCACCGAATGATTCGGTTAGCCAACCATCAAGGGTTCCTACTTCATCATTATTATCATGCACAAGATCGAGAAAACTTTGGAGCCTTTATCGAATTTAGGTACCGCAGATTTTCCAATGCGGATTCATGTTAAAATGAAGCGCTATATAAATTATTGAAAGATGGAGAATCGGCATGCATCGTTCACCAAAATACGTTCAAGTTTATAACCAAATTCTAAAGATGATTAAACAAGGCCAACTCGCACCCGGCGCAAAACTACCATCTGAAGAAGTGCTGACAACAGAATTTGAGGTCAGTCGAGTTACCTTAAGAACCGCTTTATCACTCCTTAAAGAAGATGGATTTATCCGGAGCATTCATGGCCAAGGACACTTTGTCGAGGCGAGTGAAAGTCAGAAAAAAAGTGGCATTGAAGCTCTAGGTAACCCAATGCTTAAAAGTCTCGTTCTGCCCATAGAAAGCAGGGAAACCTACTTTCATGAAAACCAGGCCAGTGAATTTACGGATCGACTATTCGATCGTCAAAACGCCCCATACGATACGTTAAACATCTGGTATCAAAATAAAGGCGAAAATATTGGAAATACACTCGCCATTGTTTTACCCACAACAATTCAAATGTTTGGCGTAGACTTGAGTGACAGCGCGGCTATTATCAACTTTCTTGAGGAAACCATCTACCAAAAAGCCTCGAGTTCAAACGTGCTCATTACTCTGTCAGATCGCCAACAAAAGACATTTCGGCGGACGTTTGGTGACACGAGCCCACTTATTTTGATGACAGAGGATATTTTTGGATTTAACGGTGAACGGCTCTTACAAAACAAGCATTACATTCCTGCAAACCTGTATCGGGCAAATGTGATGCGGTATCAGAATGATTTGCAGAATCAGATTGGGGCTGTGGAGTAAGCGAGATACTGATACTCTAATTAAAACGGCTTGTTTAAATTTATTTTTGAAAGCGCTTGACTGACTCTAAATGACATGCTACTATACAGTCGTAATCTAAATATACGGTAAATTTGGGCACTAGAAGAAAGACGTCCGATCACACTTGGATAATAAGTAGTGATTGGGCGTCTTTTTGTGTTCTTTTTTATCAAAAAGGAGAGATTTGTTATGAGTAAAGCACGTCGGTTAGCACAAATTTGGGGTTCAGATGGGAATGCGATTATTGCAGCCTTAGATGGTTTTGGATTTTCAATGAATACACAGGGTGTCGACTATACAACAGAACACCTTGATAAATTAATTGCTAATGGATTGGATGCGGCTTTAGTCACATACGGACAGGCAAAGACGTATGAAAAGGAACTAGCAAAGATCACCACAATTCTGCGAGTAGATGCCTCTATTAATGCTTATGATAGCTCTGTTCCAGTGACTGATCAGTTCTTTGATGTTAAAGATGCACTAAAACTCGGAGCACAGGGAGTTGTTTGCATGACATTTCCTGGCGCAGGTTCACGCGAACAATTTTCTCACCAGATGTTAGCCAAACTAGCTAAGCAGAGCGAGGATTGGGGTGTTCCAGTGATCGCTGAAACGTTGCCGTTTGGCTATCCTGTTACAACTAAAGAGTCAAATGATCCAAAGTATATTGCGGCTGCAGCACGTTTAGGCGCGGAGTTCGGTGCTGACATCATTAAAACTCGTCTGAGTGGAGAAGATACAGATAAAGAAATCATTGAAAATGCTAGTCGCCCTGTCCTAGCTCTTGGTGGGCCTAAAACAGATACATTAACTTATTTCAAGTTTGTTAAACATTGCATGGAGTCAGGTGCTCATGGTGTGGCTGTTGGTCGTAATATTACCCAAGATAAGAATCCGGCTGGTATGGTTGCAGGCTTAAACGTACTGGTTCATAAGGGTGGAACACCTGAAGAAGCTTTGAGTGTATACAACGAAACAAAATAAGTAGTGTAGAAAAACTGTCTCCAAAAATTGAAAACAAAATACTTGAAAGGATGATTCATATGCCTAAATCGATTGTTATTCCATCCTCCCTCAATGGCAAATACCTTAGAGAAGCTTGCGAGGCCAAATCAGAAATCGTCTTATTGTCTGGTGTGAATATTGGTAATCTGGGTTCCTTTGTTGAGTATATCCATGCACATCACAAGAAAGCTTACATTCACATTGACATCACAGGCGGATTCAGACCAGACGAGGTTGGAATTCAGTTGTTAAAGAATATGTTTCATCTAGATGGCGTTATTTCAACTAATATGCACGCATTAACACGTGCACGGGCGATTAAATTAGAAACAATATACCGGCTGTTTTTGTTCGATTCAAGATCGCTGGAACGGGCAGCTGGAGCAATGAGTGATGGGCAGTTTTCTGCAATAGAGATTTTACCGAGTGGCTATGCTCTGTCGGAATACGACAAGATCAGAAAATATGCGGGGGATACGAAATTAATTGCAGGAGGGTTTATACGGTCAGAAAAGAATATTTCCGACATTTTTGCTGCAGGATTTTGGGGCGTTACGACAAGCGATCGTCAACTTTGGCAGTATGGGGTGAATCGTAGTTAAATATCTACCCATACATGAGGGGGATAGACAAGTATGTCAAAAAAATATTTGATGGGTATCGATAATGGTGGAACGAGTACAAAAGCTGCCATTTATGATATGGATGGTCATGAGCTAGAAAAGACTACTGTTAATACAAAAATGTTGACTCCGCATCCGTTCTTTACAGAGCGTGATATGAACGAACTTTGGAAAGCTAATATCTATGTTATAAAACAAACACTCGAAAAGTCGCACATTGATCCTAGAAATATATCGGGAATAGCATGTACTGGACATGGAAACGGCCTGTATCTGGTTGATGATAAAGGAAATGCTGTTCGTAATGGCATTATTTCTACCGATGATCGGGCCGCCGCTTATGTGAAAAAGTGGCTAGCGGATCCTTACTATGAAAACGAGATTCGTCCCAAGACTTATCAAACAGTTTGGTCTTCACAGCCAGTCGCGCTTTTGGCCTGGTTGCAAGATAACGAACCTGAAGTATTTGAACGAACCAAATACATCTTCATGATTCCGGACCTCATTCGGTTTTGGTTAACGGGCGATGCACATTTTGAGATTACTAATGCATCTGGAACAAGCATGTTAAATATCAATACGAAAAAGTTTGATCAGGATTTGTTCAAGTTCTTTGGGATTGAACGATGGATGGCTAAGCTGCCACCGCTAGCAAACTCTACCGATCATTGCGGTAGTATATCAAGAAAAATCGCAAGTGAAACAGGTCTTGTCGAGGGAACTCCGTGTTCGGGTGGGGTATTCGATATTGCGGCTTCCGCGTTGTCAACAGGATTGGTGCACCGTCACAAACTTGGAATTGTAACCGGAACTTGGTCAATCAACGAGTACATTACGAACAAGCCTAAAGTTGTCAAAGACTTATTTATGACTTCAATTTATCCGATAGCAGATCGTTGGTTGATTACGGAAGCCAGTCCCACATCAGCTAGTAACTTAGAATGGTTCATCAATACTTTCATGAATAAGGAGAAGAGGGCTGCAGAGGATGCGGGATTTTCAATATACGAGTATTGCAACAAGCTTGTTGCAAGCACAAAACCACAGGATAGTGATTTACTATTTTTCCCCTTTATCTTTGGTGGTAATGCGGTACCGAATGCTAGTGCTGGTTTTGTGGGAGCTACAAAATATCACGATCTTAAATATTTTGTTCGTGCAGTTTATGAGGGCGTTGTCTTTTCGCATATGTATCACATTGAAAAGTTACGAAGAATTGATGGGCATTTAGACGGTGCTGCTCGTATTGCTGGCGGGATCACCAACTCTCAAGTTTGGTTGCAGATTTTTGCAAATGTCTTAAAGCAGCCTTTAGAACTTGTTAACGTGAAAGAAAATGGAACTCTTGGGACTGCTATGACAGCGGGGGTCATGACAGGAGACTTTAAGAGCGTTGAGGATGCGGCAAACCACATGGTGCATATTAGCCGAACAATTCTTCCTCAACCCGAGTTTGAAGATGTTTATCAAAAGAAATATGAATGTTATAAGAAAGCATTGACAAACATGGAACCTGTTTGGAATGGACTACAGACGGTTTGAATTATCTCGTATGAAGATATGGAGGTTTTAATAATGGATTTAGGTATTAAAGGGAAGAACGCCATTATTACAGGAGGAGCAACTGGACTGGGTCAGCAATTTGTTCTCGGATTAGCAAAAGAAGGCGCTAATGTTGCTTTTACGTACATGAGTGAAAAAGAGAAGCCAGAGCAGACGGTTGAAAAGGTGCATGCAATTAATCCAAGTTTGAAAGCGGTACCTGTTTTAACAAATCTGGCCGACGAAACACAGATTGTTAATTTCTTCGATACAGCACTTCAAAGGCTTGGCAGCGTTGATATTGTCGTGAACAATGCGGGTATTTGGCTTTCAGGAAAAGTGGTGGACATTCCTGCTAAAGATTGGGACTTGACGATGAAAGTCAACCTTCGAGCTCCGTTCTTACTATGCCAGCAATTTGTTCGATATGCTCTGAAGACGAAGCGGAGAGGTCATATTGTCAATGTGACATCACAAGCGGCTTATTATGGATCAACAACTGGACATGCTCACTATGCGGCAAGTAAAGCTGGATTAATTGCTTTTTCAATTTCATTAGCTCGTGAAGTCGCAAAAAATGGAATTAATATCAATAATATCGCAGTCGGAGTGATGCATACGCGAATGATTCAAGCCAATCTTGATAAAGATCCTAATTACTATGTAAACCGTATTCCAATGGGACGTGTCGCGGAACCATCCGAAATCGCAGAGCTAGGAATCTTTCTTGCATCTGAGCCAGCCAGTTATATGACTGGGGCAACTGTTGATGTTACCGGTGGTATGTTAATGCATTAATAAATGGGGAGATAGATAAAATGAAGGCAATCGCATTTGGTGATAATTTAATTGATGTTTCCATGTTAAAAGTTGGTCTTACTACTCTGGAAAATGCGGGGATTGATGTGACAATCCGAGATTGGTCTCACGAATCCACTGCTGCACTTCAAGCAGACAATCTGAAGGTTGAGCAGCATGGCCCGGAAGCAGTAAACGTTGACGATTCGCTTTTGAAAGATATTGATCAGTTTGATTTGATCATTACACAATTTATGCCAATCGGTAAAAAGATTATCGATCGTGCAAAAAACCTCAAATATATCGGAGTTTTACGTGGTGGTATTGAGAATGTTGATGCGGAATATGCTAAATCGAAAGGCATTAAAGTTATGAACACGGCTGGCCGCAATGCACGTGCTGTAGCCGAATTTACGGTAGGCATGATTCTTGCGGAGACACGTAACATTGCGCGAACTCACGCCGCAATGGAAAAAGATATTTGGTTAAAAGACTTTCCTAATAAAGATTACATTCCTGAATTGGGAGGTAAAACTATCGGTATTGCTGGTTTTGGGCACATTGGCCAGTTGGTTGGGCAGTTCTTGAAAGGCTTTGACGCAAATGTCATCTTTTACGACAAATATGTTGATGAACAGAAAGGATTTACAAAAATTGATTCTTTAGATGAATTGATTAAGCGGTCAGATGTGTTAACAATTCACATGCGGGTTACTCCTGAAACAGATCACATTATTAATGCAAAGCGCATCGCCGAGTTAAAACCTACCGCTTACTTTATTAATACAGCCCGCGCTGAGTTGGTAGATGAAGATGCCCTGCTGACCGCTCTTGAGCAGGGAAAGATAAGCGGTGCTGCAGTTGATACATTCAACAACGAGCCATTGCCTCCAGACAGCCGCTTTTTGAAGCTAAAGAATATTACTTTGACTTCACATTTAGCAGGAAGTACTGCTGACGCTTTTCGTAATACGCCTAAACTCTTTGCTGAGAGATTTATGGCGTCATTGCAAGAGTAGCTTGTCACTAAAGAAGGGCTGGGTGAAGCATAATGCAAATAATTCAGGCAATCGTTAATTTGGGTGCCGCAGTTATGATGCCGATTATCTTCTTCGTTGTTGGGGTAGTGTTCAGGCTCTCTATAGGAAAGTCATTTAAGGCCGGCATGTTGGTCGGTATTGGATTCACAGGAGTTAGTATGGTAATTAATCTTTTACTAACCAATCTTGGACCTGCTTCAAAAGCAATGGTTGCGCGGATGGGATTGCATCTTACCGTTGTCGATACAGGTTGGCCGACTGCTTCAACTATCGGATGGGGAACACCAATTATGCCGATTATCGTTATTGGGTTCCTGGTAATTAATGCGGTAATGCTAGTATTAAATCTGACCAAGACGGTTGATATTGATATCTTTAACTACTGGATCTTTCTTCTGCTTGCTGCCGTTGTATATGCCGCTTCGCATAGCTTTTGGGTCGCGGCATTGACAACATGGATTATCTTTGCTCTGACACTGATAGTCGCAGATTTGACAGCACCGTGGATAGAGCGACAGTATAAGTCATTAAATTTAAAAGGAATTTCATTTCCTCACCTAACATGCCTTGCTTGGGTACCATTTGGCATAGCAACCAACTGGGTGATTGAACGCATCCCCGGTCTCAAGAAGATAGACATGCAACCTGAGAAGATCCAGAAGCGTTTTGGGGTCTTTGGTGAGCCATTAACTTTAGGCTTTATTCTTGGGATAGCGATAGCGCTAATGGCGGGGTATGATATCTCTAAGACCCTGACTTTGGCTATTAATGTTGCAGCCGCTATGGTTCTATTACCAAAGATGATTGACATCTTAGTTGAGGGTTTGACCATGGTTCGTGATCATGTTGAAAAACAGCTAAAAAAGTGGTTTCCCAAACGGTCCTTCTATATTGGAATGGATACTGCGTTGCTTATCGGTGAGCCATCTGTACTTGCAACAGGTTTGATTCTCATTCCGATCGCAATTATCTTGGCCTTTATTTTGCCGGGCAATAAAATGTTACCATTTGTGGATCTAGCATCGTTAATGTTCTTGCTGGCACTGGTAACCCCATTTGTTAAACGGAACATGTTCCGGATGGTAATCGCGGGGACATTAATTTTAATTTGTATCCTTTACGTTGGAACCAGCATTGCACCCGAATATACTCAATCTGCAATTTCCTCAAAGATTCCGATGGGTAAGGGAATAACCAGTATGTCCAATATTGTTGGATCTGCAACCACCTGGATCGGATGGGTTTGTGTCAAAATAGGATCGTTGTTTTAAAGTGGAATAGTTGAATGCGTTGGTTTATCAGATTAACGAAGTGCTTAAAAAGGAGCCGAGGGGAATGCCACCTTGACTCCTTTTTCAGTCCTCAGTGCTTAGTTAAGTAGACATGCGTAGGCTGTATTGTATGATACTGACCTTAAAAAACTCTACTTCCGGGCCCGGAAAAATATATACTAATGTAAGCGCTAACTAACGTGTCATACTGGAATTGTCAGGAGGGCAATTGGGATTGACCTGTAGAAGAGGAGGCAATTATGAACGAGAAGATTAAACAGTTGCTTGACATCTTATTACAGCAAAAAGATTACCTTACTGCCTTGCAACTATCTGAAATGTTGGGGGTTACAGAGAGGAGTATTCGGAACTATGTGAGAACTTTAAACAGTAGTGAGACACAAGGGCCTCTGATTATTTCCTCTAACAAGGGGTACCGGATACAAAGAGACTTGTATAACGAAAGTATAGAAAATCGGTTATTCGCTGAGGATGATGCAGAATTGCTCTTTAGAATTGCTTTTATTCTAGTGAGCCATGTTTCTTTCATTACGTTCGATGACCTTGCAATGCAATTAAATTATTCTGTCGAAAGTATTCGCAGTAAGGTTCAGGTGCTGTTCTCCAAAATTCATGATATGAACCTTAACGTTGCGTTGGAGTCGCGAATCTTTACAGGTATTCGGATTTTAGGGGCAGAAAATCAAAAACGATTGCTTTTAGAACAACTAATACCAATTGGAAAAATTGTTAAGGGAGATTTAACCGATTCTACTTTTAAATTGTTAAATGGGGTGTGTGATAAGCAAACGATTGAGAAAGAAATTGTTAGTATAGACACGGTTTTCTCTCAGCACCATACAACAATGGATTTCATTGTATACGCGAAGATTATCTGTCACATGGTCATTGCGATAAGCCGTTACAGAGAAAATCATCCGATCAATAGTTCAGAAGTTAAAGATAGCAACAAGGACCATCCTGAATTTCAATTGGCTTCTTCTTTATTAGCAAGAGCCCCAACAGCAATAAGTAACAAAGCTGAAATAATGGCGCTTACCAACTATCTGATTGCCATGCCATTAAATACCCCAGGTTCGTTCGTGCCAAATATGAATGTGCTACAGCGTGGTCAATTGGAAAGTTCACTGAAAAGAGCAGAAAGCTATTACGGCATTCCGCTATATTCTAATGAAAGTTATCGGAACCAAATCATAAATCATATTATGAGACTTCTAGATCCAATCGAAGAAAGTATACCGGTATTTAATCCATATTCTCAAAAAACAAAGAGAGAATATCTGTTTGCCTATTCGATTGCTTGTTTTCTTTACGATGAGCTGCAAAACGATTTTGATATACAAGCACCTGAATCGGAGATAGCCTATCTCGCAATTCATATTCAACTTGTCTTAACTGAGGAGACCAAGAGCACAATTCGGACAGAATTAGTTTTCCAAGGCAAGAAGGCAGAAGGAGAATTGTTTCGATATAAGATCCAGACATATTTTCCAAGGATAGATATTGGGGTAGTCACAACGGCAATGGATTTAGCTGATATATCGAAGTATCAATTGATCATAAGATGTGGGTTTCAAGAGTCGGATGACCAGGTAAACGATAAGATAATAGAAATTAGCAAAGCATTGAACACTAATGATATAGCCAGAATTCAAAATTTTATTGAGACAGTTGGTACGATGTCTCTGATTCAGAAGCTTGACTATCATCATATGAATGAGTCTTCGAGTATGGATGCGATAGCATATTTATTGAAAAAATCAGGGTACTTTAACCTTTTCCCGTATTTTAAAAAGAGGGAATCAATGTCATCTACTGATATTGGACATCTTGTAGCTATGCCTCACCCCTTTTTAAAGGGTTCGGAGACAGCTGCCAAAGTCATCGTAGGAATTAATAAGACAGCAATTTCTTGGGGACGCCAAAAGGTTAGATTGGTTGTGATATACATTCCCGCGGCTGATCTTAAAACAAACAAAAACTTTTTTAATGATGTTTATGAACACACCAATAACTTGGCTGAAGTTCATGCCTTATTAGAGACTAAGACAAAGCGAGAGTTCATCGAGGTTTGGAATAGAAAAGGAGATTATTCGAATGCTTTATAACATGGTTGATTTACTAAGTGTTGCATATAAAAATAATTTTGCTGTTGGATCTTATAATGTCGCCAATAGTGAATTCGTAGAAGCGATTATTCACGCGGCGGAAGCTAAAAATGCGCCAGCTATTATTCAGATTCACCCCAACGAAATCAATTTGGTAGGTGACAATTTCACTGCGTATGTTAGACAAGCAGTTGATCGAACTCGTGTACCAATGGCCATTCATGTGGACCATGGTGCAACGTTGGGAGATTGCGTACGCGGCATTCATAACGGGTATACGTCAGTCATGATTGATGCATCGGCAAAGTCTTGGGATGACAATGTAGCACTCACTAAACAAGTTGTAGATGTGGCCCATAGTGTAGGTGTTTCTGTCGAAGCGGAGCTAGGGACAATCGGGTCTAACGAACTTTCGACAGAAGGGACCGGGGTCAACAAGATTCTCTACACCGATCCAGAGGATGCAAAGAAATTTGTGAGTTTGACTGGCGTTGACACGCTTGCTGTAGCTATTGGTACGCGGCACGGGCATTACAGTCATGTTGAAAAACCTGAACTGCGAATTGATTTGCTTGAGAAGATTCATGAGGCAGTTGACATTCCATTAGTCTTACACGGAGGCTCTGATAATAAAGATGAGGAGATTAAGAAGACGTATCTTCATGGTGTGGCTAAGATCAACCTGTCAACGGACATGAAAACTGCATTCTTTTCGCAATTACGCAAGAATTTGGATGAAAATCCTGGTGCTTATGAACCCGATCAGCTGATGCCATCAGCCAGAAAGGCGGCTCAAGAGGTAGTCGAATACAAAATGGATCTCTTTAATTCTACTGGTAAAGCTGAATTGTACTAGAGATAACCATCGAGATTTCCAATTGTGGAGGTGAACAAGATGCGTATTGATGAACTAATTGATATCAAAAATATTGACACTAGCATTGAACCGATGACAAAAGATCAAGTCATTGACCGGATGATCAGTAAACTAAGCCAGAATGGTTATGTCCAAGATGCAGACGTATTCAGAAAAGCTATTTATCAACGTGAAAATGAAATTTCAACTGCAGTTGGATATGGCGTTGCAATTCCCCATGCCCGAACCAGAGCAGTCGAAAGATCAACAATTGCTGTCTTTAGAGATCTTGCAGGTGTTCAATGGGGCCAGGAAAAAGTTAATTTAGTGTTTATGATTGCAGCTGAGGAGAGCGCTTCGGATGAACACTTGAAGATGTTGTCAAAGATTTCAACTTTTTTAATGGATGAAAGCTTTCGAGCTAGATTGATAACTGCAGCTGACCCTAATGAAATATACCAGATTCTTGTCCAAGAGGATGCTAAGAAAGATACTGAAGCCAACATTTCAAATGCGCGAGAATCTGCTGGGAAATATCTTATTGGGATTAGCGCCTGCATGACTGGAATCGCACATACGTATATGGCAGCCGAGGCACTTGCTAATGAAGCCAAAAAAAGGGGGATGCGCGCCAAGATTCAAACTAATGGTTCGACTGGTGTTGAGAATAGACTAACTTCAAAGGACATTGAAGAAGCCGATGCAATTGTTGTGGCTCATGACGTAAAAGTTGACACCACGGTTTTTGGTGGGAAGCCTTTCTTAGATGTTCCCGTAAAACGAGCTATTGATCAGCCCGGCTCAGTGGTTGATCAAGCTTTAGAAAAAGATACGACAAGTTCAAAATCTACTCCAACGCATAAGAACCTTGAATCCGCCTTAGGGAAAGAAACTAAGTCTGAAGAAGAGTTGACTGGTAGCGGTAAATTTGCTCGTGCTTTCTACACGCACATCATGAGTGGTGTGTCGTATATGATTCCATTTGTTGTCGTTGGTGGTATTTTTATCGCAATTTCCTTCATGTTTGGTATCTACGCATCAGATCCTAAGAGCGATCAGTATAATATCTGGGCAGCATTTTTCAATGAAATCGGTGGTAATGCGGCTTTTAAACTTTATGTTCCGATTCTTGGCGGCTTCATCTCATGGAGTATTGCGGATAAAGCAGGTTTAGCGCCTGGTATGATCGGCGGCATGATGGCTGTTAATGGTGGATCAGGCTTCTTAGGGGGCATGGTCGCTGGTTTCCTGGCCGGATATGTTACTCGATTCATTGTCAAAAAGACACAGAATGTTCCTCACTCATATAAAGGGATTATGGCAGTATTAGTTATCCCGCTCATAGCAACCTTTATTGTGGGGCTTGTTATGTTTTTCCTTCTGAATACACCAATGTCGAATATGATAAGGTTCCTGACAAATTGGCTAAAATCCATGACGGGCGTCAACGCTTTCTTGATGGGAGCACTTCTAGCTGGAATGATGGCATCTGATATGGGTGGTCCTATCAATAAGACCGCTTCAGCTTTTGGACTTGCTATGTTCGCTTCAAAAATCTATGGGCCTTCAGCAGCCTTGATGGTCGGTGGCATGGTGCCTCCGCTCGGAATTGCACTCGCAACTGTTTTGTTTAAGCGAAAGTTTACAATCCAAGAGCGCGAGGCGGGTAAAGCTAATTGGGTATTAGGGGCAAGCTTCATTACAGAAGGGGCAATCCCGTTTGCAGCAGCTGATCCGCTGAGGGTGATTCCGGCAAATATTATTGGTGGTGCAGTTGGTGGCGCAATCTGCATGGCGTCAAGCATTACGTTGCAAGCACCCCACGGCGGAATCTTTGTTATCCCAATTGCCTGCAATAAGCCACTTCTTTATATTGGCTGCATTCTAATCGGAACAATTATAACAGCGCTTATCTTGGGCTTTACCAAAAAGAATTTGAGCGAACAGCAAATGAAGCAACAGATGGCAGCAGGTATTATCTGAGAATTATGCAAGGTGCGAAGCTGAATATAGAGAGAATTATCGATATGATAAAAGGTTCGGTCATAGTATAAGGACTATACCGGACTTTTTTATATTGATTCTTGTGACAGTTGTGAATTTCTTATAACTATAAATACTGCACAATTTAAATGAATTAAAAAAGTAGCAAATACATTTCTTCGATGTATCCGCTACTTTGAATATTTGATGCTATAAGCTAGTCCTTAAGCTTAAAGTATTTAAGAAATTTTTAACGCTGAAAAATTTAGATAGTGATGGTGTTTTCTACGCATCATAGTCGGGTTCGTTTGTCAGAATCCAATCCTCTGCTTCTTTTGACCACAAGCCGTCATGCTTGGCCAGAATCTTTCCTAGGTCGGTCGTGGGGTCTACTTTGGCTAATTCTATTCGGTCAAATTTTTTACCACTGTACACCAACTTTTTGCCACCGCCAATTTCAGGTTGATTCATTGTTGTCTCAGCTGCATCGTTTAAGCCCATAACATGGGTAATAACTTTGGAAACGTCCAGCTTTTTCTCGGCAATTAGCTTAGCTGCTTCTGCTTCATTGTCTGCGTCACCACCTGATGTGCCAACAAAATGAGTAAAATTATAGTGGATGTTGTAGAAATTTACAGACGCAGAAAAGTCTTTTTTCATCGGGCCTGCAAACTGATTTAAGCACCCATCAGGATTGAGCAGGGAGTCTGCTAAAGTTGCTAACGGTGCAACGCTGATCATCAAAAAAGCGTCATCGTACCCATTGCCATCAACTGCATCTAGAAGAACTTCTTTTTGCTCATCAAGTGATAAGTTGTTGACGTTGACAAACTTGATATCTACCCAGTCAGATGGATAAAGTTTTTTAGCACGATCCAGTTTGGCCTGATTGACATCGGTTACAACAAGCGTCGACGGCTTTTTTGGACCATGTAGTGCGTAGTCAATGGCAAGTAGTCCCATTGGGCCTGTCCCGCCCATGATTAACATGTTGCCACCTTCTTTGATACCTGTTGTTGGTTGGTATGAGTGGAAGTTGACATGGTATTGTGCTCGAAATGCGGCAATAACACAACTTACCGGTTCACACAACGAACCTTCATAATATGCATCGCCTTCGAATGGAATTAAGCACCCCATTGTCATCACTTCATCAGGAATAATAATCTTTGTTGCATCACCGCCGATATATGGATATGAATAACCTGGTACAAAAGGCGTGTTTTGACGAGCCAAATTTGGCTGGATTACGTAATTTTGGCCAGCGTGGAACTTTGACTGCCACTTTTTGCCCACTTTTAAGATTTTTCCAGAAAACTCGTGGCCTAGAACTGCTGGATTATGCGCTAAATCATCAGGGGTCTTTTTGTGATCTTCACCTTCCATCGCAAGCTTCCATGATGACATACACATTGTATCGCTCACGACAGTCGCGAGGATCTCATCGTCCTTCATTTCGGGAAGGTCAAAAGTGTCAATTCGGAGATCCTTCTTACCATAAATTCGTAATGCTGTACTTTCCATGTTGATATCCTCCATTCACAAATGTGAGAATTGATTGGGTACTTATTTTTTCTAGCTACAAACAGATGTTAATCCAGCAATTTCGTTTGAGCAAGTAAGCGCTACCAAAAAATCACATATGTGAAACTGTTAGGACAACTCTTTGATTGCCTTTGCTGTTGCTTCGGTAGTAATTAAAGTGTTTAAGAGACCACCTCGAAGAGCGGCAAGGATAGCATTTACCTTTTCTTCCCCAAAAGCAATTCCAACGGAGTGTGGTACTTTTCGCAATGCCGAAAAAGGAAAGGCAACAAGAATGGAGTCGATATCGCGAGCTAATTTTCCATCCTTGTCGAAAGGGTGTGAAAGAATATCTCCGACCATATCGGCACTGAAATAAGACTTGAAGTTTGTGTTCTCATAGAACGCTTGCCAATCAGGAGAATCTGTAATTAGTGAACTTCCGATGCCAAAGATCGCGATATTGACACGATTCCACAATCCTAAGATTTCTTGCGTGTTGGGGTTGGCGAGAAGCTCTTTACGAAGCGCTTTTGATCTGACAAAGGCAGGGGAATCCAAGACAAACGCTGTTCCGTTTAGCCGATTGGCGAGCCGGTGTGTCAGATAGCTCACATGATAGTTCGAAGGTATTCTTCCCATTGGGCCACCCACCAGCGGAACAACTTTAATATCACGAAGGCCTTTATCTGTTGGAAATTGACTGATAACACTTGAAAGCGTTGAACCCCAACTTAACCCAATTACGTCACCACTTTTAATGATTCTTGATAAAAACATTGATGCGTAAACACTCAAAGCGTTTAACTCATTGCCTCCATTTTCAGAAGCCGGGACTATAACGGCCTCTCGCAAATTGTATTTTTGTTTAAAAAAATCAATAAGTTGGCTGACGGCGGTGGTTTCGGGATTGATTGCGATAGATACCACGCCTTCATCCCTAGCCGCCTTCAGAATTCGACTTATTTCGGTTCTGTGAATATGGGCAATGTTAGATATTTCTTGTTGAGTTAGACCGTGCATGTAGTAAAGATCGGATATCTTGACTAAAGTTGCACGATCATACCGTTTAGGCAAATTTGACATTGATGTCACCTCGAAATCACAAATGTGAAATTATTCAACAGTCACGTTGTAACCGATTACATTCCAATTATAATCAAAAGTGAAATTAGTAACAACTTAAGTTTAACATTTGTGAATGATGAAAGGAGAAATATCATGTCAGATTGGCTCAGTTTGTTAGGGAAGACAATTATTGTTACGGGAGGCTCGTCAGGAATTGGGGAAGCAATCGTCAAAGAGTTACTGCAAAATGGAGCAAATGTTGTTAATGGTGATTTAAGAGAAGGATCTATACAGGATCCACGCTTAACATACGTAAAGACAGACGTGACTAATCCTGAGGCTGTTGAAAATCTTGCTAAAGTGGCAACACAGATTAACGGGGAGATTTGGGGGGTTGTCAATAACGCAGGAATTAACAAACCACGTGTTTTAGTTGATCCGAAAGATCCGCATGGGAAGTATGAACTTGATGTTCACACATTTGACCAAATATTCAACGTCAATGTAAAGAGCGTCTTTTTAGTTTCTCAAGCTGCAGTACGGCGAATGGTCAAGCAACGTCACGGAGTTATCGTGAATATGTCTTCTGAAGCAGGTCTAGAAGGTTCTGTTGGCCAAAGCGTATATTCAGCCAGTAAAGGTGCTATCAACGGTTTTACCCGTTCATGGGCGAAAGAATTAGGTAAATTCAATATTCGAGTTGTTGGCGTCGCGCCTGGCATCATGGAAGCTACAGGGCTAAGAACTCCCGATTATGAAGAAGCATTGGCTTACACCCGAGGGACAACTGTAGAAGCAATTCGAGCAGGCTATAAGTCCACATCTACAACGCCAATGGGCCGAAGCGGCAAACTGAGTGAGGTGGCTGACTTAGTTAACTATTTTGTTTCCAATCGTGCTAGCTACATCACTGGGGTTACAACTAATGTCGCAGGCGGAAAATCACGCGGTTAAAACATGTTTATAAGATTGGAGATGTGCGATAGAAATGGAAATAATTTTAGTTGGGCATGCACATACTGCAAAAGCCTTTAAAGAAGCAGTGGAGATGATTTATGGTGAGGTGCCAAATTTCCATCCAATAGACTTTACACCTAAAGAGGGTTTGCAATCGTTGACGAATAAAATTATTTCAGCGATTGATCCTAAAAAAGCGTCTAGTACTTTAATTATTACCGATTTATTTTCAGGAACACCTTACAATGCAGCAGCAGAATTAGTTTTGAAAAAGAAAGCGGCCGATGTTGTCGCTGGAATGTGCTTGCCCATGTTATTGGAGGTTGCAGTTAACGCAAATAGTATGGATGTTGGTCAACTAGTATCACATTTAATGAAGAGCAAAGAAGAATTCTCAACGAGCCTTAGCGAAAAATTGACAGCAAATGCAAAGGAGGATGATTTCTGATGATTATTACGCTTGCAAGAGTTGACGATCGCTTAATTCATGGTCAGGTTACAACAGTCTGGTCTAAAGAATCAAATGCGGATCGTATCATCATCGTCAGTTCAGAGGTTTATAAGGACGATATTCGTAAGACCTTGTTAAAGCAGGCAGCACCTCCAGGCATGAAAGTCAATATTGTTGATGTACCAAAGGCGATTGCTGTTTATAACAATCCCAAATATAGCAAAGATAAAGTGTTCTATTTGTTTACCAATCCAAGTGAAGTAGTTGATCTGGTAAAAGGTGGAATTCCATTAAAGAAATTAAACATTGGTGGAATGCAATTTAAGCAAGGTAAGACCCAGATTAGTAAGGCTGTTTCCTTAAATGCAGAAGATGTTGCAGCATTTCGAGAATTAGATCGATTAGGAGTCAAGCTTGATCTCCGTGTAGTTAAAACAGATCCATCTACAGATATTTTGACTAAGATAGATGAAACGTTTGGAAAGGATTAGGTGGTGATTATAAATGGCAATCTCTACCATTCAAATTATTCTTATATTCATCTGGTCTTCAGTAGTGGGTATGGGAAGTGTATTAGATGAATTTCAGACTCATCGGCCCTTGATCGCGTGTTCAGTTATGGGTTTGATTTTAGGTGATCCAAAGACAGGGATTATTTTAGGTGGAACTTTGGAGCTTATTGCCCTTGGCTGGATGAATATAGGGGCTGCACAATCTCCAGATTCGGCTTTGGCAAGTACTATTTCAACAATTCTAGTTATTGTTGGCAATCAGGATATTCAGAAGGGAATTGCGATTGCTTTACCGGTTGCAGCGGCCGGGCAAGTTCTTACAGTCTTGGCACGAACTGTTACAGTGGCATTTCAACATGCGGCGGATCGTGAGGCGGAAAAGGCAAACTTTACTGCCATCATATGGTTACACTTCACGGCATTAATTGTTCAAGCGCTCCGGGTCTCAATTCCGACCACGATTGTTGCAGTATTCGTGAGTCCAGAAGAGATTAAGAGCATGCTAGATGCATTGCCACAAGTGATTACCGGAGGCCTTACAGTAGCAGGAGGGTTCATTGTGGTTGTTGGGTATGCCATGATTCTAAATATGATGAGTGTTAAGTATTTGATGCCTTTCTTCTATCTCGGCTTTGTACTTGGCGGATATTTAAAATTAAGCTTGTTAGCTTGGGGCGCTGTTGGGCTGATCTTTGCTATCATCTATGTTCAACTAAATCCTAAGTTTGCGCAAAACCACAGCAATGGATCGGGCAGTTCCGGTGGGGCAGTTGCATCGGCCAGTGATCATCCTGCTGAGTTACCAGAAGACGAGTTGGACGACTGAAAGGAAGTGTAATGAATTATGGCTGATCAACCTGTACAAGTAAATAAACTGAAAACTAAGATTACAAAGGGAGATATGTTTAAGACTTTTGTATTCGAGAACTTTCAACAAGCTTCATTCAACTTTGAACGGATTCATGCGCTCGCTTTTTGTGTTGATATGATTCCGACAATTAAACGTGTTTATTCAAAGAAAGAAGATCAAGTGGCGGCCCTAAAACGACACCTTGTCTTCTTTAACACAACGCCGGCTATGTGTGGACCAATTGTCGGTGTGACAATGGCGTTAGAAGAAGGTCGAGCGGCTGGGGAACCGATTGATGATGGGACTATTAATAGCTTTAAAGTTGGCTTAATGGGACCCTTGGCTGGTGTTGGTGATCCAATCATGTGGGGCACACTGCGTCCTATTCTTGCAGCTTTAGGTGCCTCACTGGCACTTCAGGGATCTTGGCTGGGGCCTATTCTGTTCTTCTTCGCTTTTAATGCAGTTCGATTGGCATTTAAATGGTATGGACTTCAACTTGGATTTTCGAGAGGATTAGCGCTTGTTAAAGACATGAGCGGTAATCTTCTACAAAAGATTACCGAAGGCGCGACGGTACTTGGCCTCTTTATCATGGGTGTTTTAGTCACAAAATGGACAACCATTAATGTACCATTAGTTGTTTCGAAGACGACCGTGAGTGGTAAAACGACAGTAACGACCTTGCAAAATATCCTAGATCAGTTTTGTCCAGGACTCTTAGCGTTGGGTCTGACACTGTTGTGCATGTATTTACTTCGGAAGAAAGTTAGCCCAATTCTTTTGATTTTTGTTTTATTTGGAGTTGGCATCATTGGCTATTGGCTCGGTATTTTGAAGTAAGGGTGAAGTAAAACGATCAATCAAAACACAATAATAATTGCAATCGGCCTCATACTTTTGACCAGTGGTTTTCTAGTAAAAAACGAAAAGCAGGGTAAGAAGCAGAGATGTAATTTGCTGTATATGATTGCAGGCATTGTCATCGTATTAATTGGGCTGAAAGTAATTTAGGGAGGGGTTGTTCTTTTATGCCACTTGTATCAACGAAATATCTAGTGACGACAGCTTATCAAAATAAGTTTGCAGTCGGTGCCTTTAACGTTGGAAATAGCGAATTTGTTAAAAATATCATTGCCGTTGCGGAAGAATTAGAGTCGCCGGTCATCCTTGAAATTCATCCTCTTGAATATGAACTAATGGGAAGTGCTATTTTTAAATATATTCGAGAAGCAGCTCTGACCGCCACTATTCCAGTTGCTATTCATCTAGACCATGGGAGGAATATGGCTGATGTATTGCGAGCAATTCAAGATCAAGCGAATTCTGTCATGATTGATAGCTCGGGGTTTTCGTTCGAAGAGAACTTGAGGCTAACAAAACAAGTAGTTGAAGTGGCCCACAGGGTTGGCGTCTCCGTAGAAGCGGAACTGGGAAGTATTGGAAATAGAAAGTTCACAGAAGATCAGAATATGGGCAGAATTTATACTGACTCTGAAAGTGCTAAACAATTTGTTGAAGAAACGGGCGTTGATGATCTAGCCGTGGCGATTGGCACTGTCCACGGCCCGTATCCAAGCGGGGAAAATGATATACGAATTGACATCTTGAAGAAACTTAACGCAACATTGAAGATGCCTTTGGTGCTACATGGCGGATCAGACAATCCTGACAGCAAGATTCGAGAAGCTATTCAAAATGGCATATCAAAAGTTAATATTTCGACAGATATTAAAGTGCCATTTTATCATGGGATTGCTAAAGCTGTGGCTGAGAATCCGAATGAGTATGAGCCGTGGATTATGACGCCCGGTGCGGATGATTCGCAAAAAAAGGTGATTGCGGAAAAGATTCGTTTATTTGGCAGTGATCATAAACTAAGCCTTTACCTTGAGTCTCCAGAAAAATTGACGCCATATATCAACTCATAATGAGAGACCAACGCTTCAAGATTCCCACTATATTTACTTTATATGTACAAAAGCGGTTCTGATTTCTGGCAAGAGATCAGAACCGCTTTTTAGCTTAGATATTTTGAAATTAAAATATCTTTGGGCGGCTTATTAATTAAAGATCAGTGACGCAACAGGATAACCAACGAATGCTAAGATAAGTATACCAGCAACGGCTAGCGCCAATCCATATCTTAACATCACCTTAAGATCTACCCACCCAGAACCACCAGCAAGTGCCATGGGTATCGTTGAAGGTGGTGTTGACCATGCATAAGAGGCACCAGCGGCAATAAGCGTCGTGAGCGCCGCTACATTTACATTTCCAAGAGCTGTAGCTAATGGAATTAGTAACGAGTAGAAAACTGTTGCCATAATCGTACTTGAAATAAATTGCTTTAATAGAACCAGTAAGAACATCGCTACTAATACGAATAGGAAACTAGAAAAGTCACCGACAACTGGACCAACGATTTTTGCAAAGTACTTGGTAATTCCGAGTTTATCTTGTACTAGTGCAGTGGATAAAACTAAGACAGCTGCATTGAATATTAATGTGTTCCACGGCACGCCCTGAGTTGAAGCAACTTTAAAATCCATTATTGGCTTGCCATCAATACTGATCAAGCAAAGCAAGATAACGCCGATAAAAGCAGGAATGGCATTTCCTAAAGAAGACATGTATGCGCCAAATGCAGGATAGAAGTTTCCAATTGTTCCTTGAATAATCCAAATACCAATGACACTGACGAACACGAATGCGGTGATCTTTTCTTGTTTAGACATAGGGGGTAACTCTCGGCGTAATTTATTTGAATCAAAGTTGCGCAAAGGATTAACATCAGGACGGTAAAAAAATTTGTAGATTAGTATGAACGCAATGAAAACGAGCAGTCCAGTGATAATGCCAACAATGCTATATGATACAACGTCAATGTTTATGTTGGTATCACGAGCCAGGAATGTTAGTGGAATTAGAACAATGGCATGTCCGATAGGTGTCATTGAAGATCCAATGCCGACGCACATTGCAAGACCCAGAATAATCATCTGCGGTAAGCGATCCCCCTTTTTTAAACCTAGTTCTTTGAATAACTCCTCAGCTATTGGGATGAAAACTAACAAAGCGGCCGTTTGAGACATAAAAGCCGAGAGAAAGACTGAGGCGAAGAGAAAGATCACAATGAAAGTCCATGGACCGCGACTAGCAAATTTGTTAGATACTGACCAAATTGCAATTCGTTTTGACAAACCCGTTTCTGCCATAACGTAACTGATCATGAAGAATGCATAAAGAAAAGAGTTCACCCAATTGCCAATTCCATTGGCAAAAATCTCAGTCTGAGTCATGATCTGGAAGATAACGATGACTGTCATGCATAATAGGCTGGTCCACCCAATTCCCGCAAAATTCCAAAGTAACAATATGCCGATGAAGATTCCTATCATTTGCATGGAGTCAACTGATAGTCCATCTGGAGCGGGGATAAAACGAAAGAGAAATATAAAGGCAAACGAAATCACGTTCATAATCTTTTTCGAATTGATTTTGCCAAGAAATTCAGTAATACTAAAAGCTTTTGCCGTAGTTTGCATATCAGTTCACCTCACTAAAATTTGAAACCAGATTTGTTTGATTTAAGACTTGCTGTAATTTGGAAGGAGAGAAATCATAGATATTCTTGTGAGCGTTAATTGCATAGGCAAAGATGGCACCAACTGATTCGCCAACATTCATAACTATTGGCATAACTCTCGTAGCTGCAAAAGTTTCATCATCGGTTGATATTGCTTTGCCTATTACAGCAAGATTGAGATCTTCCTGTGGGAGACAAGCACTAAAAGGAATTTGATACATACTGTTAATTTTCATAAAATGAACTTTTTTTGTAATCGGATCATGAACATCGACTGGATAGCAGCCAACAGCAACACAGTCTTCAAATTGGCGTGCCTGCTGAATATCAGATAAGCTCAACGTTGTTCGTCCTTTGAGTTTAATGCTTGCCCTAACGCCTAGAATTGGTGCGATATTTGAGATATAAGAATTTTCACAACCTGGGATATTTTCTTTAATGAATACAATGATTGAACTTATTTGTTTTCTGCTTTCTTGCAATCCTCTTGAAAGTTGCAAGGCATCACGATAGTCGACGCTTGTTCTGGTAACATTCACGCTTACATCGTTGGTTCCCGGTATTGGAGCAAATGCAAGTATTCTCCCTTTAATAATGTCCTTGGCAAAGGCATCATTAATTATTTCTGACAGATGACCGCTGTCAATAAATTCCTGGAGAGTAGTAAGATCTACATTAGAAAGTCTGAACAATTGTGTCGATACGGGAATTTTATTTGAAGCTAATGGTTGAGTTTGACACCCTAAACTAACTGCAACTGCAGAATTACTGGTTCCATCAATGATGTACTTCGTTGAAAGCTGAACTGATTTACCAAAACTTTCAGCTTCTATTTCAAATCCATTTGTCAATTTCTGTGCAGACCTGAAGGAAGTATTGTAGTATATGCGAACGTTGTTTTCAGTCAATAGATCCTCCAGTATCAGTTTCAAAACTTCGGGATTATACCGGAGTCGATCTACTCGTATACTTTTGTCGGAAGACATTGGTAATTGGTAATAATATTTACCTGAATTCCATTCAACGAGACGATCAAATATCTTTTTTTCAAAACCTTTATAGATCAATCTTTTTTTAAATGTGACTGCGTTGAATTCCGCTAACCCTGATAAAGTTGCATTTCCCCCACAGGTGGATTGTTGTTCAATAATGGTTACCTTTATACCCCTTGAAGCGGCTGCTAATGCAGCCATTACGCCTGCGGTTCCACCACCAACGACTATTAAGTCTGAATTCATCAAAATGTCCTCCTTGAGCATATCCTTTTTTTCTGTTGTACAACAGGCTGTTGGTGTTAGAATAAAATAGCGCTTTCATTCGTGCAATCGATTTAATTCACTACTTCTTTCGGTAAAACCGATTTATCAGAGCAGAGAGGACAGTCATGAATCTTAATCAACTGAATTACTTTTTGGTGTTGGCTAGAGTTGGTTCATACAGTGAAGCGGCATTTCAATTGGATATTGCCCAATCAACATTAAGCCAGTCAATGCTGAATCTTGAACGAGAATTTGGAACACCATTGTTTTATGCTGAGAAACGAGTTACTTATTTGACCGGGGCAGGGGCTGTTTTTCAAGAAGAGGCAAAGAAAATACTTCAAGATGTTGCTCAAAGCAAGGAAAAGGTAGCTCAATATCTAAATGGAAATATCGGAAATGTCACGATTGGAGTTTCCGGATCTTTTGGAGTGAATATTGTTCCTAAGGCCATTAGACGTTACCGACAATTTCATCCAGAAAACCTTGTAAATTTTAGTATCATTCAAGGAAATACCGAACAGATATTACAAGGTATCAGGGATCACGATGTTGACTTTGGAATCTGTTCCTACTCAAGGCATAATGAGGATATCGAATTTTCATTAATTGAACGGGAACCCTATGTTGTCATAACCAGCAGATGGCATGAACTTGCTGAACGTGAACAGATTTTAATCTCAGAAATCCTTAAGTATCCGCTTATTACTTTTAGCACTCAGAGCGCTGTTTACTATGACATTGCACGTATGCTGAATGTTGATATGACAAAGTTAGACATTGTTATGCAGGTTGACGACTCATCCATGATGGTGTCGCTTGTAGAGTCTGGTATTGGGATTGCAGTCATACCACGTATCTATGTGTTAGATAACTTTGATGTCAAAGTTTTGAATTTAGAAGATCAACGATACCGGGATATATTTTGTGCGTATCTGAAATATCAAATTCTTTCTCCGGTTGCGAAAGAATTTCGGTCATTAATACAGCTATCAAGTATCAGAAATAGCAAAGGATGAACCGAATTAAGCGTCTCCAAATTTGACGGTATTGAATTTCAATCAATCTTAATTTTTTCCGGCAAGAAATTTGAGGTCCTTGGTATGCGGAAAGATTTATAAACTAAGCAGTTTAAGTTTGAACACAGCCTTTACACCCGAACATTTCTCAGCTAAACTCTGATTACATTCAGTTTCCACAGAACCCACAAACAAGTACCAAAACTGAACGAAACACAGCAGCATCTGCCAACGAACAATTGGTCATAGGATGCTGCTGAGAATATAGGAGGCGAGTAGATGGCAAAGTTAGTGTTGCAGACAGATTTCGGATTGGTGGATGGTGCCGTTGCGGCGATGTATGGGGTGGCTTATGGTGTTGATGATAAGCTGTCGATTCATGATTTGACGCACGAGATTCCACCGTATGACATTTTTGCGGCGTCTTATCGGTTGTATCAGACGACGAAGTATTGGCCGGCGGGGACGGTTTTTGTTTCGGTGGTTGATCCGGGTGTTGGCAGTGATCGACGGAGTATTATTGCGGAGACGGCGGACCATCATTTTGTGATTACACCGGATAATGGGACGTTGACGCATTTGGCGAAGTTTGTTGGTTTGAAGCGGGTGAGTGTGATTGATGAGGCGGCGCATGCGTTGCCTGGTAGTCAGGAGAGTCACACGTTTCATGGCCGGGATATTTATGCGTACAATGGCGCAAAGTTGGCGAGTGGCCAGATTACGTTTGAGGATCTAGGGACACCGCTTGCTGCTGATCAGATTGTAATGTTGCCGTTGGGCGAAGTGACGCAGCAGGAAGGCCAAATTGCCGGGACAATCGATATTTTGGATATTCGGTTTGGTTCGTTGTGGACGAATATTCCGCTGGATGCGTTTAAGAAGCTTGGCGTGGCACCGGGCGAGTTGGTGCAGGTGTCGATTTATTATCATGATCAGATGCGGTATCAAAACCAGATGCCGTTTACGCGGACGTTTGCGGCGGTACGGGTTGGCGAGCCGCTGGTGTATGTGAATTCATTGCTGAACCTTGGCGTGGCGATTAATCAGGATTCATTTTCGAAGTTGTATCATATTGGTACTGGCGTTGATTGGCATATCACTGTTAAGCGGCTTTAGGTATAATGAATTCATTATGAAAATGTTGCGTCAGCTAATCATTCGTTGACGTTGTGGCACGAATGATACGAGGAGGATTTTTATGCGAGATCACAAAGTTTTGAGTGTCCGAACGGTTGTTGCAATCGGGATTGGTACTGCAATTTTATTTATTTTAAAGCGCTTTGCCGTTATTCCAACTGGGATTGCTAACACGAATATTGATATTTCTTATGGTTTCTTGGGCTTTATTGCAACGCTGTTTGGACCGATCGCCGGCTTCTTTATCGGTTTTCTCGGCCATGCACTGAATGACTTTACTCAATACGGTCAGCCTTGGTGGACATGGGTTTTCACTACCGGTTTGGTTGGCTTTGTGATTGGGCTATTTTGGCGGCGGTTTAACGTTGAAGCCGGCAATTTTGGTGCGAAAAAAATTGTGGCGTTTAACGTTTTGCAGGTGATTACGAATGTGGTTAGCTGGAGTCTGATTGCACCGACGCTGGATATTATCATCTATAGCGAACCGGCTAATAAGGTTTATGTTCAGGGGATTGTTTCGGCAATTTCCAATAGCATCGCAACTGGTGTGATCGGGACGATTTTGTTGGTGGCGTATGCAGCAACGCGGACACGTTCTGGCAGTTTGAAGAAAGAGTCTTAATATGGCGGCACCAGCAATTCAACTTGATCATGTGACATTTCAATATGACAGTCAGGCTGAACCGACCTTACACGATATTAACCTGACAATTCAGCCAGGCGAAAAAGTCTTGATTGTCGGGCCATCCGGGTCAGGCAAATCCACACTAGGCAACCTGATTAACGGGCTGATTCCACATGCATTTCCCGGGAAATTAAGCGGGACAGTGAAGGTGAACGGGAATGTTGTGCAGGATCAGAGTCTGGCTGCATTGTCGCTGAATGTCGGAACGGTGTTGCAGGACCCAGATGCCCAATTTGTCGCGTTGACAGCCGGCGAAGATATTGCCTTTGCATTGGAAAACAGCGCCGTGGCTCCGAGTGAGATGCACACCAGAGTTAAAAAGTGGGCCGAGCGTCTGAAAATTGGTGATTTATTGGCGCAGGCACCGCAATCACTTTCTGGCGGGCAAAAGCAGCGGGTGGCAATGGCCGGCGTCTTAATTGATGAAGGCGACATTTTGCTGTTTGATGAACCGTTGGCGAGCCTGGATCCGGCAACCGGTGAAGCATCAGTGGCGTTAATTGATGAGCTGCATCAAACCTATCATGTCACGGAAGTCATCATTGAGCATCGACTGGAAGACGTGTTGCGGCGGCCGGTTGATCGCGTGGTGGTGATGGCAGATGGCCGCATTCTCGCTGACGACACCCCGGAAGCATTGTTGCGCGGCCAATTGCTCCAAAAAATCGGACTACGCGAGCCGTTGTATCTTGAAGCAGCCGAGTTTGCAGGTATTGATTTGAAGCAGGCAACGCACTTGGCAAACCTCGAAACATTCGACGCCCCGAATTTAGGTGCCAAACTTGCAGACTTTACCACCGAGGCGCCGAAAACGGTCGCCGATCAGCCGCAAACACCGCTGTTGACGGTTGCCGGCTTACAATTTGCGTATCCAAAAGGCCGCCAGATTTTCACCGATTTGAACTTAACGCTGCATCATGGTGAGATGGTGGCGTTGGTGGGACGCAATGGTGTCGGCAAGTCTACCTTGAGCCATTTGATCGCGGGGTTTCTGAATCCGAATGCTGGCCAGATTACGCTGGATGGCGAGGATTTGGCCACATGGTCGGTTAAAGAGCGGGCAGATAAGATTGGCTATATTCTGCAGGATCCGAACCAGATGATTAGCAAGCATTTGATTTTTGATGAAGTTGCACTGGGACCGCGATTACGTGGTTGGGATGAAGACCGCGTCAAATCGGCAGTGCTATCGGCGCTTAAAGTTTGCGGCTTGTATCCATTCCGTTCCTGGCCAATTAACGCGTTGAGTTACGGTCAAAAGAAGCGGGTGACGATTGCAGCAATTTTGGTACTAGAGCCGGCATTGATGATTCTTGATGAACCGACTGCCGGTCAGGATTGGCGGCATTTTACCGATATGATGCGCTTTTTGACCAAGTTGAATGACCAAGGCATTACGATGATGTTGATTACCCATGATATGCACCTGATGTTGGAATATGCGCAGCGGACGATTGTGCTCGGCGATGGCGGCGTCTTGATGGATGCCACGCCCGCTGCGGTATTGACCAATCCGGACGTGATTCAACACGCTTCGCTGGCCCAACCCAGCCTATATCGTTTAGCCAAACGCTTAAATCTTGACCCGCTGGCATTTACCCAAGCAGTGATTGATCAGGAACGGAGGGTGCGCCAATGAATTCTCTTTTTGGATACGACCCCCAAGACACGTGGCTGCACCGTTTAACCGGAGCAACTAAAATGTTGGCGTTCCTCGGCATTTCGGTTATTGTCATGGCCAGTTACGACACACGCTTCGTTTGCGCAGTCATGCTGGCTTCGATTATTTTATTCTTACAAGCAAAAATTCACTGGCACCAAATTAGCTTGGTTATCAAAATTATTACCATTTTTGCGGTCGTGAACCTATTACTGGTTTATGTCTTCTCGCCGCAATACGGGGTGGGGCTCTATGGAAGCAAACATGTTTTGATCCATGCCGGCTACCTGACCCTGACTCAGGAACAGCTATTTTATGAACTGAATCTCGCTTTAAAATACATCGTAACTGTCCCGCTGGCCTTGATCTTCTTAATCACCACCAATCCCAGCGAATTTGCGGCGAGTCTCAATAAGTTACACGTATCGTATCGCATCAGCTACTCGGTGGCCTTGGCACTGCGGTACATTCCCGATGTCCAAGCCAATTTCCGCCAAATCAGCCTAGCTCAGCAAGCGCGTGGCTATGAATTGTCGCGCAAAGCCAAGCTGTTCCAGCGGCTGAAAGGGATGGGGCAGATTCTCATGCCGCTGATCTTTACAAGTCTGGATCGCATCGACCAAATCAGCCAAGCCATGGAACTGCGGCGTTTTGGTACTGGTAAGCGTCGGACGTGGTACATGGATCAGCCGCTTCGGACACCTGATTGGTTGGTGCTGGGTGGTGTTGTGGTGATTACTGTGGTTGGATTGGTGCTGTTTCGGGTTAATGGCGGGCGGTTTTTTAATCCGTTTCTGGGCTCGAACCAGTAATTATGCGTGACCGACTGTTCAATCAATAGAGATAAATATATGGCAATGGCGGCACGATTCTCCTGAAGTTAAGGAAACCGTGCCGCCATTATTATGTCAATCGAGAATTAGGTAAGAGGAAACCTTATTTGTCTTGATGGCCAATATCTCTTACACTTTCTCGTTCAACAATTGAAATTGATGTGTAAATTTGCTGTTTGGAGACTATTTTCTTTTCTGCGTCAGGCGCTTCCAATCGTTTAACGCCTTCAACCCCCATTTTATAGAATGCTTGGGTGACACTCGTTAACTGTGGTTGTACCATTTCGCATATTTCAGTGCCGTCAATGCTGACTATTGATAAATCGTCTGGAATATTTAGGCCAAAGTCGCGTGCTTGGTTCAAAATACCGACTGCGGCTTCATCACTTCCGGCGATAATACCCGTTAACTTTGTTTTGCCTCCGTAAGCTTTCATTGCCGCTTGGCCAGAAGTATAACTATAGTCGCCTAGTTGCACCCAATCATCTTTTGGCGTGATACCGGCTTCTTTTAGGGCCTCACGGTAACCCTCTAAACGAAGTCTTCCTGTATAAGGATACTTGTCAATAGCGGCTAATCCGATTTTTCGGTGTCCTTTAGCTAAAAGTAACTGTGTGGCCTGATATCCGATTTGGCGATCGTCAGAGCTAATGAATGGGAATCGCTGATCATTAAATCCAATTGATAAGAAACAAAACGGTATTTGAGACTCCTGCAAGAGTTCAAGATTTTCAGCGGATAGTGCAATTGACAATAATAGAATTCCTCTAACAGGACGTTCAATAGCAGTCATAAGAGCTCGTCTTTGTTCAACAGGATCGGCACTATTTGAATAGATGATAATTAAATTCAATCCATGCTTAATTGCTTCTGATTGAATACCATCAATAATTTGACCTGAAAAGCTTGTCTTGACAGAACTAACAACGGTCGCAATGACGTTACTGCGCTGTTTGACTAACTCAACTGCTGCTTGGTTTCTTTTATAACCTAGTTCTTTAGCAGCAGCACGTACCTTTGCGGCTGTAGCCTGACTATATCCGGATTGTTTGTTACCCAAAACGCGGGAAACAGTTGATGCTGCAACTCCTGTCTTTCTTGCAATATCCTTGATTGTTGCAACCATACAATTGCCTCCTGATTCCAAATGATATTTACCAACAATTGTACATTCTTAGGTTCTTAAAGCAAGAATTACAAGGAGGTACTTCAGCAAATTCTATTTTCCTTCATGAACGATAACTACGGAAATAGCACCGATGACCATTGACACAAAACCGACAATCATCATCATTGATTGACTGTTACCCATCATTGGGAAAATGATGAAGCTTAAAAGTGATCCAAAGATTTGAGGTAAGCAAATTGCAATGTTAAATAGCCCTAAATATGATCCTTCATTTTGTCCATTCAGAGAGGATGTTAACAAGGTAAATGGCAGTGTATTGATCGTGAAGTTACCGATGCCATATAGCGCAAAGGCGGCTAAGGCAATCCACTTATTACCAGTAGTTGCTGTAATAATGATACTGATTGCATTTGCAAATAAGCCAAAAGAATACCAGAATTTCCGTTGATTTGGTTTTGTTTTAGCATAAACGAATCCCCAAAGTAGGGCGGCAACGCTATAAAAGGCTGTCATAACGCCGTACCAATTTCCGGCAGCCTGGAAGCCTGCCGACATGGGATCAGTTGTATTCCAGATGTTTTTTGCCATGGCTCCGGTTGCATAAGTCCAAGTGTACATGATGCCGATCCAACTGAATAATTGAACAACAGCCAGTTCCCAGAAAGACTTTGGCGCTGTTTTTGTAAGTTGCCAGAGACTTGGGGTTTTAGCGTGTTGCTTTTTGAGGTCAATTTCATGATATTTGGCATACGTTTCAGGATCATACTCCTTGACCTTGAGTACGGTTACGAAAGTGGTCAAAAGGAGGATGGCTGCGCCGATTAAGTAAGCCCAAATAACTGTATTAGGTACCTGACCTTTAGCGGCAGTATTTGACATGCCACCCATCGTCAGAAGGTAGGGCAGCAATGCAGCCAAGATACCGCCAGCGTAACTGAAGATCTGTTGCCAAGACCATGCCAGATTCTTTTGCTTGTTATTGACCATGTCGCCGGCCATCATTCGATATGGAGCTAGGCAAACATTGCTGAACAAGTCCATGAGAGCAATTGCGACAGCAGCGTATACAAGCGCAGTGATTGAGCCATAGCCAAAACCAAATGAGCCAGTAAAGGGAAGCATAACCATCACAATGGCAGCAATTGGCGCACCAAACAACAAATACGGGATCCGGCGGCCAAAACGGGTCCAGGTCTTGTCAGAATATTTACCTAGTAGTGGCTGAACAACCATGCCTAACAAGGGTGGTAGTAGAAAGAAGAAGCCGAGACTATTAGGATTAACGCCAATCGTTTGGGTGATTCGACTCATTTGAGATCCTTGTAGCGTAAACGCCATGTTGACCCCAATGCACCCAAACGTCATGGCTAAGATCGTCTGCATGGACAGGTCAGGCATACTGCTATCGACTGTGGTCGTTTCGACTTTTTCCTTGCTATCTACTGAAGGATTCATCGTATTTTTAGACATATTAGCTATACCTTTCTCTTAGTATTGATAAACTTTTGCTTCATATGGCCGAATGTTGTCTCCTTGATCATCAGCGTAATTAGAAATTAATATTTTCGCGTGACTTGGAAGATCATAATGGCGAGTCAAGTTTTTGTTCGTGTAGTTTAGAATGACGACAAGTGTGGTATCAGCGTTTGTTCTTGTGAAAGCATAAATCTCCTCATCGTCAGAATTTCCGGGGATTAATGCGTAGGTGCCGTCGGTGATGACTGGGAGTGTATGACGTAGCTTGATGAGCTTTTGATAATAATAAAACACTGAATTTGGATCACCCAATGCTTGTTGAACATTAATAGTTTTAAAGTTTGGGTTCATTTTTCCCAAGGACTGTGTTTCGAAAAGCCTGCATTTTCGTGATCACTCCATTGCATCGGCGTCCGCGCATTATCGCGGCTATGCATCTTGATGTAATTCATCATGGTCGTTTTGTCGACAAGATGTTGCTCTTCAACGATTTGGTGATAAGAGTTAAGTGAATCAATATCAACATAGTCTTCAATTTTGGAGAAGTATGCATTGGTCATGCCTATTTCTTCACCCTCATAGATATATGGGGTTCCTTGTTGCATGTGCAGCATGGTCGCAAGCATTTTAGCGCTGAGGACGCGGTTTTCTTCGGTGGTATCATCGCCAAATCGGGATACGACTCTTGGTTGATCGTGGTTATTCCAATAAAGTGAATTCCATGCTTTTCCGGCTAAGGCTAATTGCCATTTGGTCAGATTGGCGCGAAGATCTTTTAACGAAGCCTTACGATCGGCCCAACGTCCTAGGGCGGGGTTTGAATTGCCGTCCAAGCCCATATGTTCGAATTGAAAGACCATGTTTAGTTCTTTGTTGTCAAGGCTGGCATATTTTTCAGCCTCGTCAACTGTCACACTTGGGGTTTCGCCGACACTGATCAAATTGTGTTTGCTCAGCACTGTCTGATTCATTTCTCGCAAGAATTCGTGGACATGATGTCCGTTGGCAACTAAGGGTTCGGGATTAGCATATAATTCCTGTTTGCCTTTTTTACCATCAGGCAATCCCTCAGGCTTAGAAATATAATTGATAACGTCCATGCGAAATCCATCAACGCCCTTGTCTGCCCACCAGTTCATCATGTCGTAAACGGAATGTCGTACTGTAGGGTTTTCCCAATTTAGGTCTGGTTGTTCAGGGGCAAACAAGTGTAAATAATACTGGTTTGACTGAGCGTCATATTTCCAAGCAGACCCGGTGAAGAATGATCCCCAGTTGTTTGGCGCTGTGCCATCTTTCCCATCTCGCCAGATGTAATAGTCTCTATACGGGTTATCTTTGCCTTTTCGTGATTCTTGGAACCAATGATGTTCGTTAGAGGTGTGATTAACCACTAAGTCCATCATGATTTTAAGCCCAAGTGAATGTGCTTTTGCTAATAATTCGTCAAAGTCTTTCATCGTACCAAAAGTTGGGTTAATCGCCTGATAGTCCGAAATGTCGTATCCATTATCGACTTGAGGTGACTTATAGATTGGACTTAGCCATAAAACATCTACACCTAATTTCTTAATGTAGTCCAATCGCTCAGTTATACCTCTTAAATCTCCTACGCCATCGTTATTGCTATCTTGAAAACTAGCTGGGTAGATTTGATAAATGACCGCGTTTTTCCACCATTTTTCCACTGGTAAAATCCTCCTAATAGCTCTTCATTGACATTGAAAACACAAATACATTGAACAAGATAAGGTTATCTGTGCACCATGAGATCCCTCGCTACCAAACCGGAGCAAGGATTGCATGTGAGATGAACTAAATCCGATCGGCCTAAATGATAAGGGTTTAGACAGAGCAAAAGAGTCAATTCAATAATCAGTACTTGGTTTGAAAGTTACGCAAACGTTTGCTTAAAATGAATGTAATCCCTTTCATTCTGAAAGTCAATGTTTTCCGGAGATTGTGATTAACTTTATTTATGATACGAACATAATGTGGACTGCTGCCGGGGCGCAATAAAGAATTTTCTAGTTGAGTTAATTTGCCCTGTTTGTTACGCTGTTCACGTGAACAAGTACACATGACAGGGGGAGTTATTTTGAAAAAGTGGGTTAAGATATTGGGCTTTATCGCCTTTTTGAGTGTGATTCTGGTAGGTTGTAGCAGTCAGACAAGCTCAAAATCAAGTTCTTCAAGTTCAAAAACTAACAAGTCAACGAGTAGTAAAGTTACAAGCGGTGCTTCTCAGCAAGGCTATTCGGATCCGAAAACTATGAAGAGCAAATATGATATTGTGATCGTCGGTGCTGGTGGAGCAGGAATGACAGCTGCTATTGAGGCAAAACAACAAGGTATGAACCCTGTAATTCTTGAAAAGATGCCGATCGCTGGCGGTAACACGTTAAAAGCTTCTAGTGGAATGAACGCTAGCCAGACTAAGGTCGAAGCGGCACAGGGAGTTAAGGACAGCAATGACCAATTTTATGAGGAAACCTTAAAGGGTGGCGGCGGAACCAACGATAAGGCGCTGCTTCGGTATTTTGTCGATAATTCTGCGGGTGCAATAGATTGGTTAGACTCAATCGGAATTAAGCTCGATAAGCTAACTATTTCCGGTGGTATGTCAGTCAAGCGAACCCACAGACCTCATGATGGGTCAGCAGTTGGCGGTTATCTTGTTGACGGTTTGGTTAAGGAAGTCAAAAAGGAAAACATTCCACTATTTGTAAATACTGATGTCACTAAGTTGAATGAAACGAATGGTAAGATTACTGGTGTTACTGCAAAAGTTAATCAAGACAAAACTAAAAAAATCGTTGCTAAGGCCGTTATTGTCACAACTGGTGGTTTTGGTGCAAGTAAGCAATTAATTAAGAAGTATCGACCTGATTTGGCGCATTATGTCACAACCAATCAGGCGGGCGCTACTGGCGATGGTATTAAGATGATCGAAAAGGTTGGCGGGTATGCGATTGATATGAAGAAGATTCAGATTCACCCGACTGTAAATCAGAGTAAACATATCTTGATTGGTGAAGCTACCCGTGGTGAAGGTGGTATCTTGGTCAATCAAAGCGGCAAGCGGTTTTTCAATGAAATGAATACACGTGACAAGGTATCAGCTGCAATCAACAAACAGAAAGGCAAATACGCTTGGGTAGTCATTGATTCCGGCGTTCGGCAACGATCAAGTGCGATTGATTTCTATATTAAGGACAAGCTTGATGTAGAGGGCAAGACACTCAATGATTTGGCTAAAAAGATGAAGGTTCCAGCTACTACGCTTCAGAAGACTGTAGCGACATGGAACGATGCCGTTAATAACAAGAAGGATAGTGAATTTGGGCGGACAACTGGGATGGATCACGGTCTGACAACAGGTCCTTACTATGCATTTAAGATTGCGCCCGGTATTCATTACACAATGGGTGGCGTTAAGATTAATACAAAGACTGAGGTGTTAACCAAGAAACAGCAACCAATTCCTGGGTTATATGCTGCTGGCGAGGTGGCTGGTGGCCTTCATGGAAACAACCGAATCGGAGGAAATTCTGTGGCCGATATTGTTATCTTCGGTCGACAAGCAGGTACGCAAGCGACTGCTTTCGCGAAAGCTCAGTAAGATAAGTCGCGTACTTGAGAAAAGACAGTTGTCACCATGTTTTAAGTACTTCTATTCATTTGAATATTAAAAAAAACAGCCATACCAATTTTGACACTGGTATGGCTGTTTTTTAAACCGGATTACGCAATAAATTTTTGTCTACATGGCAATCAGAATTACGTACTAGTCACCGTTAACTGCCACTGCTTTACGGTTGTAAATGGGTGTTCCGTCTTCTAAATCTTCCAATGAGCCAATCTTGTTTCCCTTAGAGTAGTAACCGTCTAAAAGACCTAACTTTTGCATTAGGGTTTGTTTAAAGGCGATATCGGCATTCCATTCAACTGTATCTACAATTGCAAGTGCAGAATGAAGTGCGGTCAATCCATCCATATCTTTGCCACCAGTGGTAATGAGCACACCGTGGCTATTCAAAAGATACATATGCGGGATTGCTTTCTCACCAATCTTGGCAATGTTAGCGGAGACCAGTTCCGCTAATGGTTCTGAACAGTTCGGTTCGAATGGAAGGGTTTCAATAAAGCCTACCTTTTGAGTTGCTTCGGTGATATTCGGCATGTTCAGGCCACTGGTTGCCCAAAACATAGCATTCTTAGCGTGTGAATGGAAAACGCATTTGATGTCGGGATTTGCGTCATAAACCGCTTCATGCATATTAATTTCGCGGGTCAAATTTCCTTCGCCAGCTATAATCTTACGGGTGTGAGGTTCAACAACCAAGATTTGTTCTGGAGCCAGATCGCCCAAATATGCCTCGGACATCATTGTCGGCGTCATGATGATATATTCTTTTCCGGTATCTTCCGCACTCACTTTAAAAGAAATATTTCCGCCTGCAATATTTGTATCATCGCGTTCCATCACGATTTTTACAACTTTGGCAAGATCTTCGCGTTCATGTTCAAACATAATTCGACCCTTAGGTGCTTTAAACATAGTCATTTTAATTACTCCCTTTTTTTAGATATGACTTTGACTTGATGACATGAGACTCGATCAGTTCACGTTTGATGATCGCTCTTTTCTTCTCGTTTTCTGAAAAGAGAGGACGATAACCCTTTTCCTTAATCAAAAGGCCAAGAATTATGACGAAAATATTTAACCAGTAAGTTTTTGAAGTTATTGCAAAGACAAAGATTCCAAAGGTGATAAAACTAGTGATTGTCCACGTAAGTCTTTGAATTCGTATCTTTTTATTAGCCATGATGTTTCGCTTCTATCCTTTTGTACTGGCCGTTGCTGTAGGCTGGTTAGTTTTATCGACATACTTTCTAGCCGGGTTTGGATTTTTCTTAAATGAACGATAGACAATCCAGAAGAGAGCCATCAGCAAAGCAAGTCCCAATAATGCCAGCCAGCTGCCTTTAAAGCCTTGAGCCATCAGGAAACGCAGATCTGGTGCTTCAATTGAACTCCAGGAAACAGTTGATCCCTTAGGTACTGCAATAGCCTGAGTTGATTTTGCAAGTGCGGTGAATTCGTTAGCAAAGAAGGTACCACCGTACAGGAATAAAGGTTCGTAGATGATTCCCAGAACAACCATCCTTAACAGGTTTCCACCAGTTAATAACAGTCCGCCAACGCCTAAACAGTAGTTGATGACGCCTGCAAACGGCAGAATTGTATTTCCTGGTAGAACTGCGGCATACAAAATGCTAACTGGAATAAGGATGACCATTGTGACCCATAACTCAGTACTTTGACCCAAAATCGGCCAATCAAGTCCGATAACAAATTCTCGATTTTTGAAACGCTTTTTCATAAAGTTGCTCATTGTCGTTCCAAATGGTGTGAGAGAGTCCATAAAGAACTTTGCCATCACTGGGAAGATCGCCATAATTGCGCCGGTGGTAACAGCTAGATTTAGAGCCTTACCGATTGAATATCTACCAGCTAGGGCGAGTACCAGACCGATGATGAATCCCATGACAACTGGTTCTGAAATAATGCCGATTTTCTTCTTGAGTGCCTTTGCATCCCAGCGGTGATTGAAGACTGGAATGTAATCCATTAATTTGTTAACCGGCGCCATTAACACGGCAGTGAAAGCTTCAATGTGGGTTGTTGTAACACCTGGATAACCAAGCATTTCATGGATTTCTTCTGACCACATATCGCCAAGTTTTAACATAACGATGACTTGAATTGCACCAGCAGCGAATGCCCAGATATAACTATTAGTTGTTGAATAAACCATGTATCCGGTCAAAGCTACTCCCCAGATATTCCACATATCTGCGTTTATAACATTTGTTGTCTTTGTCAAAAGCATGATTAGGTTAACGCCAATTTCTACGGCAAAGAAGACGAAAGCTAGTGGCCACGCCCAAGTGATTGCAGCGGCACCGGTCCAGCCAAAGTCAACGGTAGGTAAATTGATTCCGGTGTTTGTTGCCAAGGCTTTTGCAGCGGGACTGACTGCAGCAACTAAAGCGTTGATTGCCATTGTCATACCTACGAAACCAACACCGAGGTAAAGACCGGAAAGTATAGCTTTAGAAGCTTTCATGCCAAACGCGAACCCTAAAATCATAATAAGGGCAGAAACAACGACTTGTGGTCCAGGAGAGAGAATCGCCTGAACAATTTCATTCCAATTCATAATTCAGTCCTCCAAATTGATTACCCTCAGCTCTTTTGTGTTGCTGCTAAAACGGCTTCCTCAACTTTGGCATTCGCCTCATCTTCCCCCATACCGGTCAACCAAGGAACACCAACGATTTCGGTTACGTGATTTGCTTCAATGGTTTCGCGTAAATCATCGTCTGCAGGTGCAATGCCAACATAAACAATGATGTCAGGGTTAGAATCAATTCTTGACTTGGCCGTTTCAACAGGATGCGGTTCGGCGTGAGCTACGTTATCCAGGTCGTGATCTGCGAGAAATTCGTTGATTTTATTTGCAACTTGGGGACTTGTGGCAACCCCTGAACCGCAACATACAAGAATGGTTTTCATGACAATTACCTCCTAGTGTGCACTAACTTTAGAGAAATGATCGGACAATAGACTGTACATTTGTTCCGGTGTATTCGCTTTCAAAAAAGCGGAGACGAAAGTTGAATCTTTAAATGCGCTCATCAACTGGGCAAGGAGGCCAACTTGCTGTGAAGGCTCTTTAATACCTAGAAATAAAAAGTTGCGAGTCGTCATTTGCTGCATATCGCCCATCTGTCGCCACGGGATTTCGGAATTAGTTCTAACCACGTAAATGAATGGCTTTAAAACAAATTCGGGATCAACGTGTGGTAATGCAAGTTTTAACTTAGGAAAGATCAAACCTGTTGGAAACTTGTTTTCTCTTAGTTGTAAACCCTGCTTATAATCGCTTCGGACGTATCCTTTTGAATGTGCGACTGAAGCTACAGACTCGAACAATTCGTCTTCTGTAGAGGATTTGTTTTCTATATCGATTAACCCCTCATCAAACATGAATTCATACAATTTCGGTTCTCCTTTCTAAATGTTCGACATTTAAAAATGTTTAACTTTGTTTCAATTCGTATAGTAAGCGGTTTCCTTTTCTTTGTCAACAAAAAACTTTTACTTTTTTCAAGCTAACTCTGACAATGCATTGAAACTGATTCGGAAAACTGAAACATTCAATGACAAATGCCTTTTAAGTCGAACATACTTGAACAATAACCCGAATCAGGCTATTATATGGGCAACGGCTACCAGATTGGAGAATTTACGTAATGATGAAGAAGCAACGTCAAAGTGCCATACTTGCACTTCTTAATGCTACTGAGGGTAAAACACTTACGACGACAGAAATTGCCAAGAAGATGAATGTTGCCTCAATGACAATTCGCCGTGATTTAAATGATATGGCTAAAGAAAAACTGATCACTAGAATTTATGGCGGGGCCTCGTTGGTTAATGAAAAAACCACGAAGGAAAAAACACAGGTTCAAAGAGAATCAAAGATTGAAATTGGACGAATAATCGGTCCCCAGTTTACAATTCAAGTGCAACACCCTGACGACTAGACCATAAAGGCCATGAAGACCTATTCTTGTTAGTGCTAGCTAAACAAGAAAGCAGGAATCTTCATGACCCACTCTCAGACTAACACCCACAAGCATTACCAACAACTCAGTTTTAGCGACCGTGCTACAATTCAGGCCCTTCAGGCTGCTGGTGACACCGCGACCGTGATTGCACAGAAGCTTCATCGCAGTAAAGCGACAATCTCACGAGAAATCACGCGTGGATCTGTAACTCAGCTCGACTCGAAGCGTCACTCGCATCAAGTCTATCTTGCGGAAACTGCCCAAGCCATGCACGACCGTAAACGCGATAGAACCGGTCACTACGCCTTTCTTAAGACCGGCCGTGCGTTCTTCAAGGCTCTCGCCAGGGAGCTTACTCGTAAGCCGCGCGTACACAGCGTTGATAGCTTCGTACACTTCTATCGCGACCAGGGCAAGGCTTGCCCTTCAACGACAACTGTGTATCGCTACATCGACGCCGGGCTGCTTGAGCTAGACAACATGACACTTCCCAAGAAGCTCCGACGCCGCATCAAAGGCTATAAGAACGCCCACAAGCGCAAGAATAAGAAGATATACGGCGACTCAATCGAGTTGCGTCCTGCGGCCGTGAATGACCGCACAGGCGTGGGACATTGGGAAGGCGACTTGGTCAAAGGTATTCGCTTAGCTGATGAGCCAGCATTAATGACGCTCACAGAACGGTACAGCCGGACTGAGATCATCGTCAAGATTCCTGACTATCATGCGGGCACCTGCCTTAAAGCCTTGCAGGACACGATCGACGACTACGGGGCCAAGGAATTTGAGAGTATCACTTTTGACAATGGTTCCGAGTTTGCCAAGTTATCAGAGATTGTTGGAACCCAGATTTACTTCGCACATCCGTACTCGCCTTGGGAGCGTGGCACAAACGAGAACGCCAATGGACTGCTTAGGGAATTCTTCCCGAAAGGGAAGTCTCTCAGAGCAGTTACCCTGGTTGAAATTCAAGCAGTCCAATCCGCACTGAACCATCGTCCCAGACGTATTCTGAACTATCTTCGCCCATGCGATTACTACCGATGCATGGCGTAACAGCCTAGACCACTATCAAGAATTCGTTATCATCGTTGCACTTGACTTGAAAATTGAGGGACGAATAATCGGTTCATTGATCCTGCCTAAAATGACTGTTTTTCTTGGTGCAGGAACCACAATCTATGCTTCCGCGGATTTCTTGCCAAAGACAAAAGACATCAACTACGTCACAAATTCTGACTTAATCTTTAGATATTTGGTGAGCAAGGATATTAATGTACTTCTAACTGGCGGCTTTTATCATAGAACAACGAATGAGTTCGTTGGTACGATTGCTGAACAGACATTAAGCAACTATTTATTTGATTTAGCGTTTATCAGTACAAATGGTATTTTTGAAAACCAAGTGACAACATCCAATTTTGATGAAGGAAATATCCAAAAAGCCGCTATGAAGCGTAGTAAGAAAAACTATATCGTTGCTGACCATACTAAGTTTGGAAAAGGAGATTCCTTTAGTTTTGCAGAACTAAAAGATTTTGACGGTTTAATCACGGATTCAAAGGCGTCACGACAAGAATTAAAGATCTTACAGACTGCTACGAAATTGCTTGTGGGGAAGGGCTGAAGAGGATGTTACTGACAATTACAACGAATCCCTCAATTGATCTGGTTTATAAGACTGGTTCATTTGACTTGGGAACGACAAACCGGGAACTGGAACACTATCAAACAATTGGTGGCAAAGGAATAAATGCGGCCCGTGTTGCTTCGATTTTGTCTGAGGACAAGCAAGCTGTTGCCGCTACAGGTTTCTTAGGTCGTGAGAACGCGAACCAAATTGCTCATGATTTGGCCCAATACAATGTCAAAGATGAAATGATTCGGGTGTCTGGAGCAACAAGGTTTTGTTATACAATTATTGACAATAGCGGGGTTAAGACGGAACTGAATGAGTTGGGGCAGTCTATTTCTGCGACTAAAGCTGAGGAGCTCTTAGGACAAGTTTCAAGACATCACAACTTGAAAGGAGTTTCGATCAACGGCTCGTTGGCAAAGGATCTCTCTGACGATTTTTATATCCGATTGATTGAACAAATCAGGATCAACAATCCAGACGCGAAGATTATCTTAGACACTTCGGGAGCAGCTCTGGATTCGGTCTTGAGCAGTAGCGCGCCTCCTGACTATATCAAGCCAAACAATGATGAGCTTGGTGAGCTTTTGGGAATTGTCGTGCCAGAGGAAGATGATGCAGTTTTACATGCGTTGCAACAGCCGATCTTCCAAAACATTCCCAATATATTAGTCTCAATGGGTTCTCAAGGAGGTATTGCCAAATTAGGCGTTGATGTTCCTCAGTACTTCAAGTTAAAAATTTCGCAACAAAAGGCAGTTAACACTGAAGGATCTGGTGATGCGACTGTGGGTGGAATGCTATATGCAGTTGCTAAGGGAAAGCAGGGACTGGACGTTATTCGATACGGTATGGCGGCAGGTATGGCCAATGTTTTGCAATCGAAGACAGGCTTTGTTGAAAAAAATGCATTTTTAAGGTTTGTAACTAGTGGTGAGGCAGTAATAGCTCAACCCATTCAAGCAATACCGATATTAGGCGAAAATTAAGCTCAGTATTTTTTGCTCTAGCCGAGCTCACATATACCAAGAAGCTCTAGGTAGCCGCATTTTTAACGGCAGCACCTAGAGCTTTTTCTTGATCTTATAGGATATTTTGTAAAGTCGGTGACTTCCTAATGATATGGGAAATAGTATTACTGATGCTTTTGTGCCACTGCTTGATGAACCAATGCAATTGTCTTTTCACTTTGAAGACCCATTCGTCGGACAAGCTCGGTATAAAGGACGTCAAAAATCGCAAGCTGAGACGTCATTGAAATTAGCGCATCAGATCGATAGCGAGTATCTTCGGAAATTGAAAAGAAAACATCCGATACTCTTTTTGCGAGTGGCGAGGTGGCATAGCTGGTCACAGCAATTATCGGTACTTGATGGGCTGATAATAAATCCACGAGTGCCAGGATGTCTGTGTCATTGCCAGTATGAGAAATAACGATCGCAACATCGTGTTCAGTAAGCTTGTTTGCGCTCATTAGCTGCATGTGATAGTCGTTGTCGGCAATAAGTGTTAATGGCAATCGTAGAAAAGTGTGATACGCCGCTTTTGCAATAACATTTGAACTCCCCAATCCAAATAAAGCCACTTTATTTGCGTCCAACAACAAATTGACGCTGTGATCGATTTGGTCCTGAGTTAAGAATGATAGGGTGCCTTCGAGCGCGGCAATATTAGCATTGACAGTTTTTCGGGCACTGGCCAAAGAATTGTCATTTGTTTCGACATCTCCATTAGTTGTGTTGTCAATTTCTTTAAGCAGGGCTAGTTTTAGTTGATCAAATGAAGCAAAACCGAGTTGCCGTGCAAAACGCGAGATGGTGGCTGTCGACACACCAATTTTATCCGACAGATTCCGTAACGAAGAGTTAGCTACTTTAGCGTAGTTGTGACGGAAATAGTCTGCTACTTGGCGGCTTGCTTCACCTAAAGCGGAATAAACCTGGGCAATACGACTGTCAAATGTGTTCATGTTGTCACCTCGAAATCAAATGCTTGATTTTTGCTAATGAAAGGGGTTACAATTCCCTTGTAAAATCGTTACTTTAAATATTGACGAATCGTGTAACATTATATCATATGAAAGGAGATAAACAAAGTGGCTGACTTTAAAATTGATACATCTGACATTCAAATTAACGTTCATGCAGATTCATGGCAATCTGCATTAAGATTGGCAGCCAAGCCACTACTTGATAACGGTAGTATCACAGCAACTTATGTCGAAAATATGATTCAAGCAGTTATTAAGTATGGACCATACATTGTCATTGCGCCTGGATTAGCACTTGGGCATGCTGAACCGGATGAAAATGTGCTTAAAACCGGCTATGCAATTGCAACGCTTGATACGCCAGTTAAATTCGGAAGTAAAACCAATGATCCTGTTGATGTTGTTGTCGTCTTAGCATCGATCAATAGTAAGGACCATCTGAAGTTACTGCAAAAACTTGTTAATTTCTTGGGCAGTTCAACGAATATGCAGGCATTGCGTCAAATGCAGAGTTCTGAAGATGCTGCCCGTATTGTTCAGGCAATATTGGAAGGGTAAGTGGGGGTCATGAAAGCACTGAATTTCATTGTTTTTGAAATTCTAAGTAATCAGACTATTTTTCTGGGCTTGATTGCGTTATTAGGTCTCTTATTGCAGCGTAAGAAGCTACCTCAAGTGATTGATGGTGTTGTAAAGACAGTTATTGGGATTACCGTACTGGGTGCAGGCGCGGGCTTACTAATTAATTCATTGTCGCCGGTAGTGCAAGAGTTAAATAAGTCGTTACATGTTAAGGGCGTGCTACCGACCAATGATGCTGTATTTGGAGTTGTGCTTAAGTTCGATGAGATTGCCCGAAATGCGGTTGTGATCTTCTTACTGGCTTTTTTCCTGCATCTATTACTCGTTCGGCTGACGCCAGGAAAAGATTTTAAGAATGTCTATTTGACGGCGCATCTGATGTTATATCACGCAGCTTTCATGGCAGTAACGTTGCCAGTTGTTTTACATGCCAAGGCATTGGGCACGATTGTTGTCGGAACATTGCTAAATGCCTTGTATTACACGTATTCTCCAGCAATTACACGTAGACTTGCGCGTAAATGGACGCATGATCAAATTACCTTGGGATTCATGGATCAGGTGGGATCAATTCTTGCACACTTTATTGGAAAATGGGTGGGCAATGCTGATCCCGATCAAGATGCAGATAAACTGAAGCTTCCTAAATGGGCAAGCATGTTCAGAGATTCAACGATTGTTTTATTTTTCTTGATGCCAATTATCTTTATTGGCATTGGAGTGGCTGTCGGTCCCGCGGGTATCACAAAGCTGTCAGGCGGGTCTAATTGGATAATCTGGCTTATTTTACAGGGCTTTCAGTTTACTGCCGGAATCGTCATTTTGCTTTCGGGCGTCCGGATGTTTATTGGTTCAATTGTTCCTGCATTTAAAGGAATTTCCGACAAGTTCTTACCGGGATCAGTACCGGCTTTGGATGCGCCGACATTCTTTCCATATTCACCAATGGGAGGTATGTTGGGATTCCTTGGCTCAACCATTGGCGCCATCTTAGTTACGATTCTAACGATTGTGCTTCACGCTCCCATCATCGTCTTTCCTTCGCCAATTATTATGTACTTTGACGGTAATGTGATGGGTGTCTTTGGAAATAAAGCTGGTGGGTGGCGCGGGGCCATTGCCGCCGGATTTGTAACTGGTATGATTTCATCTGCTGCCGTTATCCTTTTTTACCCGTTGACAGGTGCAGTTTATGGTAGCGGATTAACTTGGTCTAATATTGATTATGCTTTAGTCTGGACACCGGTTATGTATTTGCTTAAGGCAATTAGAATGCTGTTGGGTTTTTAAAATTTTAGGAGGTTCATCATGAAAATTATTGCAGTTTGCGGTTTTGGTGTTGGTTCGAGTGTCATTGCTAAGATGAATATCGAGAGCATTCTAGACGAAGAAAACAAATCAAGCGATGCGACAGTTGAAACGGTTGATCTCGGCAGTGTCAGTGGAACTGATGGTGATTTATACGTTACAACCAACGAATTGTTTGATCAGATTCCAGAAGATATTCAAGAAAAGACAATTGTGCTGTCTAATTTCGTCGATAAGGATGCAATTAAGAAAAGTATTGATCCTAAGCTTGAAAATTTGGGCAAATAAGACTAAGAAGTTGATTTTATGACAACTAAAGACAAGCAATTATCAAATGTGACAGAAGATACATGGATCAAAGCGACTTTTCCTGAGTGGGGTAACTGGCTTAATCAGAGTATTGATCGCGAGAAGGTTCTTCGAGGTCATATGCGACTGTGGTGGCTTGGCAATATGGGAATTTGGCTGAAGAATGATGAGCAGACAAATATTGCGATTGATCTCTGGGCAGGGACAGGCAAACAAACACATGACTTGCCGGATAATCCACCACGTCATCAGTGGCGACGGATGCTAGGAGCTATGCAGACTCAACCTAATCTGCGCAGAACGCCACAAGTGTTTAACCCATTTAGTATCACCACTCTGGATGCTTTACTGGTGACCCACTACCATCATGACCATTTAGATCGAAATGTAGCTGCTGCGATTGTTAACAATACCGCTCTTAAGACACCATTAATTGGCCCCCAGGCTGTCGTCAATCAATGGCTAGCGTGGGGAGTGCCTGAGAATCGTGTTAAGGTGGTTCATCCAGGGGATAGTTTTAAAGTCAAGGATATTAAGATTGAAGTATTGCCTTCGTATGACCGTACTATTTTGATTACTGATCCGGTCGGCATGTCCGTGCCAGACGATCGACAGATACCGGATATGGATGAGCGCGCGGTTGCTTATCTTTTAACCACTTCTGCGGGCACCATCTATCATGCTGGTGATTCCCACTATTCCGTAAACTTTGCCGATGTTGGGATACAGCATGCGATTGACATTGCCTTATTAGCGTTTGCGGAAAATCCGGTTGGAGTGCAGGACAAAATGACGTCTGTTGATATATTACGCGCGGCTGAAGCTTTAAAAGCAAAGCTAGTTGTTCCATTGCACTGGGATGTTTGGACGAATACGTTAGGTGACCCCAATGAAATTTTGGCACTTTATGATTACCGTAAAGAACGATTTCGATATCAATTTCACCCGTTTATCTGGCAAATCGGCGGTGAATTTGATTGGCCGAGTGACCGTGAACTGCGGGTTTATCATTATCCGCGTGGCTTTGATGATCGTTTTAAGCATCCGGCAAACTTACCGTATAGCTCATTTTTGTAGGTGATACCAATGATACATGTCATTGCAACTGATCTTGACCATACGCTCCTGCGTGAAAATCACGCCTTGTCGAAAGAAACAGCAAAGGTTTTATCACATTTGCACGATCAGGGATTGAAGGTTATCTTGGCTTCTGGACGACCGGTTCCAGGCCTAACCGATCTGAATGCTCAGTTGGGTCTAATGCAGCCAGAAGATTATTCAATTTATTTAAATGGTGCATTGGTTCTGAATAACAGAACTGGTTATGAGATTTATAGCCGAACATTGACAGCAGAAACCTTAGAGGCAGTTGGTCAGTTTGCACAGCAAGAAGCTATTCCAGTAGAGTATATTAGTGCTGACACGGTATACTCAACAACTGATTTTGGTAGATCTAGCTACAGTACGTTTGCTCCAAAAGGGATGAAGTTTTCTTATGTCAAGCAAGCGGAGTTTTTTCCTCGGAAGCCAATCTATAAGATAGGGTTCGCCAATGAACCATTAAGGATTGATGCCCTTCAAGCCACAATTAAGATGTTGAACGTATCAGTTACTCGATCACGAAGAGAATTTTTAGAATTAATGCCACTAGGGGTCAATAAAGCAGTGGGTCTCGAAAAGGTTGTTCACCAGTTAGGGTACAATGCCCAACAGGTAATGGCATTTGGTGACGAGGAGAACGATCTGGAGATGTTGCGGTATGCAGGGGTTAGCATCGCTGTGGCCAATGCACAGACAAAGGTAAAAGCTGTTGCAAGGTATATCACAGATACGAATGAGGTTGATGGAGTTGCACAATTTCTGAAAAGCTGGTTTTCAACTTCATCTTAAGTTTACGTGCTTGACGTTGGTTCGTTTTCAAATGCATTGATTCTTATAACAAACAGAGCCTTTAGTGAGTTTCCATGGCGCCTCTGAGATATGTTCTCAAGAGGCGTTTTTAAAGTTTAGATGATCACATGAAACGATTCCCACAATACAGTGTTGGAAAACGATTGACAAAGCTAAGAAACAGATGTTGGAACTGTACTAATGTTAACGATATTGGTCTATGTCATCGCTTTGATAATTGAAAACAGAATAATGAAAAGTACGTTTTAACGGTATTGTTTTTGAATTAAATGAAAAATTTTATGAAACACTTTTGTTTGAATTTAGCTAATAGCTGTATTATGAGCATTGATGCAAAACAAATCTGAAATATATTTCATTATTTGGAACATTTCGAAAAATCCGAAACTTGTTCCCTTTTAAATGAAAACGCTTGCATAAAGACTTGAGCGGCATAATACTCAATGTGTACCCGGGGAAGAGAAGAATCCAGATTGAATAACCAGTTTGGTATAGGAGGATACACATCATGGATGATCGTAAATTTTCAGTATTAATTGCAGGTGGCGGCAGTACTTATACACCAGGAATTGTCTTAACGTTGTTAGATCACATCGAGAAGTTTCCACTTCGGAAGCTTAAGTTCTATGACATTGATGGGCATCGCCAACAACGCGTTGCGGATGCCTGCAAGATCTTGGTGAAAGAGCGCGCACCAGAAGTCGAATTTTTAGCGACTACGGATCCTAAAGAAGCTTTCACCGATGTTGATTTTGTGATGGCCCAGATTCGCGTTGGTAAATATGCGATGCGCTCACTTGATGAGAAGATTCCGTTAAAGCATGGTGTGGTCGGTCAAGAAACAACTGGTCCTGGCGGCATTGCGTATGGACTACGTTCGATTCCTGGGGTTATCGGACTGGTTGATTACATGGAAAAATATTCACCTAATGCTTGGATGCTTAATTATTCGAATCCAGCTGCAATCGTAGCTGAGGCAACTCGTCGGTTACGTCCTAATTCACGAATTATTAACATCTGTGATATGCCAATTGGTATTATGGATCGAATGGCGCAAATTGTTGGTCTTAAGGATCGTAACGATCTTGTATTCCGGTATTACGGGTTAAACCACTTTGGCTGGTGGACAGATGTTCGGGATAAGACTGGGAAAGATTTGATGCCAAAGCTTAAAGAATATGTTGCAAAAAAGGGTTATTGGTTGGGTGACGAGGACAAAGACACCGAGGCAAGTTGGGTATCTACTTTCAAAAAAGCAGCAGATGTGTATGCATTAGATCCAACAACACTACCGAATACGTATCTTAAATATTATCTATATCCGCAATACGTGGTTGAACATTCAAACCCCGACTACACGCGAACGGATGAAGTAGAAGCCTATCGTGAGAAAAATGTCTTTTCTGAGTGTGATCGAATTATTGGTGCAGGAACTGCTGCAGATACACATTTCAAATCCGACGATCATGCGACTTATATTGTTGATCTGTGTACAGCAATTGCCTACGATACCAAACAGCGAATGTTAGCTATTGTTCCTAATGACGGTGCCATTGAGAATATTGATCCTGAAGCGATGGTTGAGGTGCCTTGCTTGTTTGGGGCTAATGGCCCGGAACGTTTAGCAATGGGTAAGGCAGCTACTTTCCAAAAAGGCCTTATCACCGAACAAAACTGCGTTGAAAAACTCGTTGTTGATGCTTTTGAAGAGCAATCGTATACGAAGCTTTGGGAAGCAATGAGCCTTTGCAAGATTGTACCCGATGCAAGTGTTGCTAAGACGATCTTGGATGAAATGGTTATTGCAAACAAAGACTATTGGCCAGTATTGAAATAAGTTGACTGTGTCAAAATCCAAATAACGTAGAGAGGACGAGAATTAAGCGAATCTGTTAATTGCTCGCCCTTTTCTTTCGAAGAGAAAAGTAAGGGCTTACATTATAGAAAGCGAGATGAGCTTCAATGATGCAGAAACTTCAGCGATTCGGTGCCGCAATGTTCACACCGGTATTGCTTTTCACGTTCGCCGGGATCATGACTGCAATTTGTATTTTGATGACAAATGAGCAGATTTTTGGAAGTATGGCTGCCCCTGGAACGAATTGGTATGGTGTGTGGCAGACGCTGCAAGCCGGAGCCTTCACAGTCTTTAATATCATCCCATTATTGTTTGTTGTTGGTTTGCCCATTGGTTTGGCAAAGCAGTCTCCGGGACGAGCGGCAATGGAAGCGGTCGTTATCTATGCTTCTTGGAACTACATGATCAATGCTATTTTAACGAATTGGGGACCGGCGTTTGGATTCAAGAACTTTGCCAAAATGACAATCGTGGCCAATTCCACCAACCAAGGGCTTACGAACATTATCGGTATCAAAACACTTGATACGAGCATTGTCGGAGCATTAGTAGTGGCCGGTATTGTTGTCTGGCTGCACAACCGTTATTTTGACACAAAGTTGCCAGACTGGCTGGGTACTTTTCAAGGATCCTCTTACATTGTTATTTTAGGACTCTTTATTATGATTCCGTTGGCTGTTGCTACTTGCTTCTTATGGCCCAAAGTTCAGATGGGTATCTCTGCGCTGCAAGGATTTATGAAAGCATCAGGGGTGTTCGGTATCTGGGTCTATGCCTTCTTGGAACGGGTATTGATTCCGACTGGACTGCATCATTTCATTTATATTCCATTTGAATATGGACCTGCAGCTGTATCTGGCGGATTAAAAGCTTGGTGGTTTGCTAATCTGAATACTTTGGGTCAGTCAACTCGTCCAATCAAAGAGTTAGCGCCGTTAATGGGATTTGAAGGTTATGGATTTGAAAAAGTCTTCGGCATGCTTGGCATCGGATTAGGTTTGTATGCAACAGCGAAACCTTCAAAAAAGAAAGAGACAGCAGCACTATTAATACCGGCCGTCTTAACCGGAATGTTTGCAGGTATTACAGAACCTGTTGAATTCACCTTTCTCTTTGCGGCACCGCTATTATGGTTTGTGCATGCTTTTCTGGCAGCAACGATGGACGCCATAATGTTTGCGGTCGGCGTTGTTGGTGAGTTTAGCGGAGGCTTGATCGGCTGGGTTTCGGAGAACTGGATACCTCTTTGGAACCATCAATGGAAAACGTATCTCTTACAAATTGCAATCGGATTGGTATTCGTTGCCATCTATTATGTTGCCTTCAAGTACTTAATCCTGAAGTTCAATTTTGTGACGCCTGGTCGTGAACCGGAAGATCAAAGCGCGAAGCTTATGACCAAGAAAGAATACAAAGCGGCTAAGGAGGCAGAAAAATCTGCTCATTCAGTGGCTTCCGACCCGTATACACAAAGGGCAATTGCTTACCTGAGCGCACTTGGCGGACCGGATAATATCAAGGAAATGACCAGTTGTGCAACGCGACTTCGAGTGACGGTTAATGATGAAACCAAGGTGGCGCCAGATGCTGAATTTAAAGCTAATAAGGCCGTGAATGTGGTTCATCACGGCAAGGCCTTACAGGTTATTGTTGGCCTAGATGTGCCACAAGTTCTTGAAAAGATTCAAGGTCTTTTGACGGATCAGGATACTGTTCAACCGGCTGCACCATCAATCGCGGTTGATGATACGCCTGAGTCTCAGACCGCCGCGCTTCTTAGCGATTCACTGGGTACGCAGGAAAATGTGCAAAGCGTCAAAGATCAGGGTAGCACTTTAATTGTTCAAGTGAACGATCCTAATTTAGTCGATTCGGTTGATGTCTTTAAATCTCTGGGAATCGGGGTCAAAGACGTCCAAGTTACTGATAAGACTGTCACTATTACATTTTCAGAGATGGCCGATATTGCACGACAAATCATGGCGTAAACGGTTACATGATATAATCGGGTAAACCAGTTCATGAGAGAGGGCATTATTGTGCAACTAGAATCCCTGATTAATCAAAAATATACCAGTTTGAACCAAAGCGATAAGGAAATCCTGACCTTTATTGTGAAGAATCGTGAGTTTGTCCGCAACTCAAGCTTAAGCGAAGTTGCGGCAAAATCCTTGTTTTCTAAATCAGCGATTTTCCGTTGTTGCCAAAAAATCGGGCTCACCGGCTTTAGCCAACTTCGCTATGTGTTGGCTGAGGAGCAGGAAAGCGACCAAGATTCACTTAGCAACGTTGATTATTTGGCCCAAACAGTTAAGTCCATGTTATGGACGGTTAACCAATTTAAGAGCACGAATGTTGAGGGTATTTATGCCACGCTTGAAAATGCTGGCACGATCTATATTTATTCGACTGGATGGCAGCAGCAGATCATGGCCCAACAACTGCAACGCGATTTATACCTTATCGGCAAATTTGCGTTTCTGTTTCCAACTGGCCATGACGAGATGCAACTGTCAAGCACCAAGATCAAGCCAGGGGATGTTGTGATTGTGATTTCGTACAAGGGCATGAATGCAACGATTGTCCAGCTGGTAAATAACTTAAAATTAAACGGTGTTCAGATCGTGTCATTTACGTCATTTCGGCAAAATCGACTTGCTCAAGCGGCAAACTATAACTTGTACTATGACGTGATCAACAAGACGATCGGGGCCGACAAAAAAGTCGAGCGTTTCTTCGCAAATTTAACACTTCTTATCGATATTTTCAGCATGGGATTTGCCAATTATTTGGCAGCACAGGAAGAGAGGACGCGTGAGCATGGTGAATACAATCAGAGGGAAAGTAAGTAACTACTTTCAATCGTTGGCGCAGCTGTTGCACCTTAATCTTAAAAGGGTCTTCTATACTATTATTCTGATTCTCGCGCTCGTCCCGTTGGCTTATGTACTCTTTTTGATGCTGAATGCTGCCAAAGAAGGCCTGAGCATAACTGGTGTCATGAAAGAACGGCCTACGATTGCGATTCTGTCCATCGTTGCGGGTCTTGACGTCATGTGCGGTTATTCATTGTGGATGATACGTGAGCAGGTTCTGGCAGATCGCCGGCTTTATCAGATGATCTTGATCGGCGTCCTGATCACCCAATTGTTTGTAAGTAATCTGCTGGTCGCCGGAGCTGCTGTGGCTGGTCTTATGTTTAGCGGTCAGATTCAGAATACCGATGCGATCCTGCCGAAGAGTAAAGTGATTGTTCCCATGAGCTTACTGACGTTTGGATATGTTTTCTGCATGGCTATGATGGTAGCCGTCATGACACGATAACACTGAGCTTAATAAATGCGGGTAAAGACGAAAAAGGTGATGACAGTGCAGCCGAATTATAAAGATATTGCGGACAACTATATCCAAGCTTTGGGTGGTGCAGATAATATTGATTCTTTGGTTAATTGCGCTACCCGGATTCGGGTTATTGTTAAGGACCCAGATAAGACTGCTTCCAATCGTGTCTTTATGCACGTAGGGGCCGTAAATTTTAATCTTCACGGACACTTTGCCCAGATTATCATTGGTTTGGATGTCGCTCAGGTTTTAGAAGCAATGCGCAAACGGTTAAACCTGACCGATGAGGGTACGTTGGACGAGTATGGGTTGACGCCAAATGGCGAACGCGCTCGGATTCTTTACGAGTGTCTGGGGCTCCCTGAGAACATTCTAAGCGTCACGGTCATTGGTTCGGCGGTCGCTGTTCAAGTTGTTGATCCGGATTGGGTTGATCCTTACGACGTTATGTTGCAGTTAAACATTGGTATTAAGAGTTTAACCAAACACGGTCATCAGGTTCGTATCGAGATGGACCAAGCAACCGCAATTGCACGGGAACTTAATCGCTTGCTTCGGCAAAACAAAAGACAGATCCAGTGACGATTGCATCAAACACGCAAAAGCTTTTATGAAGAGTGCTAAAGAAGAAAACGACTTTAAGGAGAGGCGGGACTGAAGATGTTTGGTTTGTTTAAAAATAAGAAAAAGACTGGTGAAGAAGTTGTTGCTCCTGCAACCGGGGTGCTGATGCCGCTAGATGATGTCACCGATGACGTTTTCTCGCAAAAGATGATGGGCGATGGCTTTGCAGTTGATCCAGAAGATAATGAAGTCGTGGCGCCAGTGGCTGGTACCATCTCAACCGTCTTTCCAACTAAACATGCGATTGGCATTACGACACCAAGCGGACTAGATGTTCTTGTTCACATGGGTCTAGACACAGTTGAGTTGGAAGGAAAACCATTCGCTGTTAGCGTTAATTTGAATGATACGGTTACGGCAGGACAAATATTAGCGACGATTGATCGTGATGAGATTAAAGCCAGTGGTTACGACGATACGATCGTGGTTATCTACACGAACATGGACAAACTAAAGAACTTTCCAACCGTTGTGCAGAGCCATGTCGTTCAAGGACATCAAATTGGAGAATTAGTTTACAGTTAAATTCTACCGACCTTTTGATGAAGACTTCATCAAGGCGACTAACCATCAAACTTCTAGGCAATTTGGAGGATGAGACATGGCGGGCTTTATTTTCGATTTTAATGGTACGCTTTTCGCGGATGCGGATAAACAGGAGATTTCCTGGCGTCGTTTTGCACGCGACTATGCGAATAAGGAACTTTCTGACCAAGAGTTTGATGATCATGTTCATGGTCAGAACGCCGAACTGACGCTGAACTATTTGTTTGATCGTCAGCTTACGAGAACGGAAGTTAACGATTATAGTGAGCGTAAGGAAAAGATCTACCGGAATTTATGTCAGGCAGACACTGACCGGTTTCATTTGCTACAAGGAGCACCGGAATTTCTTGATGAGCTGCGCAGGGCAAACGTGCCAATGACGATTGCAACTGCTTCGGCGAAGAAGAATGTTGACTTCTTTTTTGAGGCGTTCGGTTTGTCAAGATGGTTTGATATGAAGCAGGTTATTTACGATGATGGCACAATGAAGAGTAAGCCTGACCCAGATCCCTTTCTCAGAGCGGCGTTAAAATTGGAGTTACGACCAGAACAAACTGTCATCTTTGAAGATTCACCGTCAGGATTCGGTGCAGCCAAAGCAGCTGGTGCTAAATGTATTGTCGGTGTTGTGACTAATCATAATCGCGCGGTGTTGGAAAAGGATTCGCGCTTAACGCTGGTGATTGATGATTATCTTGAAATACCGATGTCGAAGATAAAACAGCTTATAAATTAGGTGTCTTGCTTAGGTTTGTAAGCATTAGCTTCAAACAGCATGTCATTTGCACATTTGAAAGATTTCACTTACGAGAACAGGTTTTCCAAGCAAAAGTCCTTGCCACGGAAGATCTGTTTTTGTACGCTTGCACAGAAATCAATGCTAAAGTAAGGCTTAGGATCTCTATCATATAGCGTACAAGGGGGTAGGCAGGTGGAAATATACAAGATCCTTAACAACAACGTCATCGTTACGAAAGATGAACAAGGTTTTGAACAAGTTGCGATGGGAAAGGGTATCGGATTTAAGCGGAGTGCCGGCGAGACGCTGGATCCGTCATTGGTCGATAAGATCTTTTATCTGAAGAACAGCGATCTGCAGGAACATTTTTCGTCGCTGATCAATGAAGTACCTTATGCGATTCTAAGTGTTAGTGAGAAGTTTATTGACGAGGCAGCCAGTCAATTAAAACAAAAGCTGAACGCAAGCTTGCATGTGTCACTTGTTGATCATATCTATCATGCGCTGAAACGTTACGAAAAAGGGCAACTTATTTCAAACTCACTTATTTTTGAGATCGAAAATTTGTACCCTGAGGAATTTGAGCTGTCTGAGCACTTTTTACAGATGATCGCTGAACAAGAAGGCGTTCAGTTACCAGTTGATGAGGCCGGATTCATTGCAATGCATTTAATTAATGCTGAGATGAATGAAGAGATGGGAACGACGGTTTCCATCATGAAAGAAGTTTATGCGATTCTAAACATCATTAAGTACTCAATGGATGTCGAGTATGATGAAAGATCGTTAAGCTATTATCGTTTGTTGACGCACCTTAAGTTCTTCGTTCAACGTGTTATGAAGGGGAGCATGCTGGCGAGTGACGATGCAGAATTGTACATGTTGGTCAGCCGTAAATATCCGGATGCTTATCGTGTTGCCAACAAGATTACAAAGTATGTCGCCAACGCTTTTCACGTTGTGCTGCCTGCTGAGGAAGTGCTGTATCTCATGATTCATCTTAACCGTTTAAAGACACGTGAAACGGAACTTGATCGGGCGTAGCTACGTGCTATGAACTTGAGAACCGATTTTGTTTTAAAAAAGATGGTTGACTTTTGAAAATGTAACCGGTACCATTGAGGTAACTTAATAATACTGTATAAGATTAGTGGATTGTGACTGTTCGGCAGGCGAAACCTAAGCTTTTACGAGGATTCATATGCAGATACGTGTATGTTTCTTTGTTGAAGCTTAGGTTTTTCTTTTGCCCAAAAACTGGTTGAATTTACGAGTCAGCACAGCATTGGCGAGACTATACGAGGAGGCGTACTCATGGATAACCAGAAGTTAGCAAAGGAAATACTAGCCGGGGTGGGCGGTGAAAGTAATGTGAATTCGCTGGTACATTGTGCAACCCGGTTGCGATTCAAACTCAAGAATCGCGATATTGTCAATAAAGATCAAGTTGCCGATATTCCTGGCGTTGTGACCGTGATGGAAAGTGGCGGTCAATTTCAAGTTGTGATTGGCAATACAGTTTCAGATGTTTATCAAGCATTCAACGGCATTTCCCACTTAGTTGATGACGATCAATCAGCCGCACCAGCGGCTACAGATGAGAAAGAGACCATCTTTGGAAAATTTGTTGATTTGGTGTCTGGATTGTTCACACCGCTACTTGGGGTGATGGCTGGCGCAGGTATCTTAAAAGGCTTACTTTCAATTGCGCTCCAGCTTAAATGGGTAGTTGCCAATACGTCAACCTATACAATTCTTAATGCGATTGCTGATAGTCTGTTTTATTTTCTGCCAGTATTGCTGGCGATTACTGCGGCGCGTAAATTTAAAGCGAATACCTTTGTTGCTGTCACGATTGCAGGTACTTTGGTTTACCCATCAATTATCACATTAGCTAATCCGGGGGTTCATGCTGACCTGTTTGGCATCCCGCTTGTTATGGTGAAATACACCTCAACGGTTATTCCGATCATTTTAGCGGTTTATGTGGCTAACAAAATTGAAAAGTTTCTAAATGATCACTTGCATGAAAGTATCAAGAACTTCATCACGCCGATGGTTGTCTTAGTCACAGTTGTGCCATTGACCTTGATGGTGTTTGGACCATTCGGCGTTTATGTTGGGAATGCGCTTGCTGCTGTTTTGACCGCTATTTTTAACTTTAGTCCGATTATTGCCGGTGCGCTTATGGCCACTGCATGGCAGATCCTGGTCATCTTCGGGTTGCACTGGGGGATTGTGCCAGTCATGCTCAATAACTTAGCGACGCTTGGAAAGGATCCTTTGAAGCCCGGCGTTGCCATTTCAGTCTTTGCACAGGCCGGCGCAACGCTGGGGGTTATGCTGAAAACGAAGAACAAGCAATTTAAGGCATTATCCGCCTCAGCCGCGATTTCCGCCTTGTTTGGCATCACAGAACCAGCGATCTATGGGGTTACTTTACGTCTCAAGCGTCCCTTTATCATTGCGGTGTCTTCAGCTGCAATCGGTGGCGGGATTGCCGGTTTTGCTGGTAGTGCTGGCTATGCTGCTGGGCCTTCCAGCATTCTGATGATTCCCGCCTTTTATGGTAAAACCGGCGCTGGATTTGTCGGGTTCTTAATCGCGATGGTTGTCGCATTCTCTACCGCCGCCATTCTCACGTATTTGATTGGTTTCGAGGATGTACCAGTCAAGGCTGATTCATTGGCTGCAAACAAAGAGAAGCCTCAGGTTGGTGAACCGACAACGACGCATATTTTTAGCCCGTTAACAGGAACGATTGTGCCACTAGCGGAAATTAAAGACAAAGCATTTGCATCAGGCGCGCTAGGCAAAGGAGTGGCAATTTTACCAACAAAGGGTGAGGTACTATCACCGGTTGACGGTACCATTACCATGGCATTTGCGACAGGTCATGCTATTGGGTTAACGGCCAATGATGGTACAGAGATTCTCATTCATATCGGATTGGATACCGTGAAGTTAAATGGCCAATATTTTACTCTGAAAGTTGAACAAGACCAAAAGGTTAAAGTCGGCGATCCGCTTGTGACATTTGATTTGGATGCGATTAAAGCAGCAGGGTATGACATTACAACGCCAGTGATTATTACAAGCATGGCGCCACATGAGGACATGATTGAAAGTACGCAAACAGAGATTGAAACTGGAGAACGATTGGCAACCTTAATTTGAGCTAAGGTCTTGGATCGTACTTGTAGGACGAAATCACTGAAATTAAGTGCATAGGATCGGTATTACGATCGCCTATATTCTTATGCAAAAGTTTTGACTGATTGCTAATTGAGGAGGATATAATCAATGAACGTATTTCCAAAGGACTTTTTATGGGGCGGCGCACTAGCTGCCTGTCAAGCTGAAGGCGCTTATTTGCAGGAAGGTAGCGGCATGGCTGTTTCTGATATTTCTTTCTTTGACCCTAAGTTGGATCGTGAGGATTTATCGAAGCATCGACATGTGACCACCCAGAATATCGAAGTTGCGATGGCTGATCCTGGAACAACACGCTATCCTAAGCGACATGGCATTGATTTTTACCATCGTTATCGCGAGGATATTGCATTGTGTGCTGAAATGGGATTTAAGGTGTTTCGCTTTTCCATTAAGTGGAGTCGTGTCTTTCCAACTGGTGAAGAGGCGGAGCCGAATCCTGAAGCGTTGGCTTTTTATGATCGAGTTTTGACTGAAATCGAACATCATGGGATGACGCCGCTGGTCACGATTTCACACTTTGAGATGCCGTTGGCGTTAGTCAATCGGTATAATGGCTGGGCCGATCGCCGGGTTATTGATCTTTTTTATCGGTATGCGGACAGCTTGTTTGAACATTTCGGGCAACGGGTGCCTTATTGGATCTCATTCAACGAGATTAATGCAGGTCGTTTTTCAACTTTTAAATCGACAGGTGTCGTTGAAGATAAGAGCGACAACTACTTGCAAGCCTGCTATCAGGCGGTTCACCATCAATTTGTTGCAGCCGCGAAAATTACCAAACGGTTGCATGAAGTGAATCCTAAAGCTCAAATGGGATGTATGATTGCCCGCTTTACAACGTATGCGGCCACCAGCAAGCCCGAAGATGTTTTGCAAATGATGCATGATGATCAATATGATAACTTCTTTTATACAGATGTCATGGTAAGAGGTGCTTATCCTGGTTATATGGGGCGGTTTTTCCGGGAGCATCATGTTGAAATTGTTTGGGGCGATGAAGACGAGACGCTGCTAAAACAATATCCGGCTGACTATTTAGCCTTCAGTTATTATGTGTCGAATGTTTCAAGCGCCGCACCAGATGATCTTGATGTGACCGATTCTAATCTAAAACAGACTTTGAAGAATCCATATCTGGAAAGCTCGGCGTGGGGATGGCAAATCGATCCCAAGGGTTTAAGATACACACTGAATAATTTGTATGATCGCTATCAAATACCGCTTTTCATTGTCGAGAACGGCCTCGGCGCCGAGGATTCCGTGTCTGAAGATGGGCAAATCATCGACACTTATCGAATTGACTATCTTCAACGGCACATTGAACAGATGAAGGAAGCCATTATTGATGGCGTTGATCTCATTGGCTATACAACTTGGTCGTCGCTTGATGTTGTATCCTCAGGAACTTCTGAAATGTCAAAACGCTATGGCTTTATCTATGTGGATTTAGATGATGAGGGTCAGGGCACGCTTAAACGTATTCGTAAAGCGTCGTTTTATTGGTATCGACAAGTCATTGCGTCTAATGGCGAAGATTTGGCTTTTCGGGAAGCAGCGGCGCTTAAACGTTAGAAATTGAATATCGCCTGACATTGAAGCCAGTTGAGTAAGGCTTGATGTCAGGTTATTTTATGGCTGTTTTTTTGGTCTGAAGCGGATAACTGTTACGAGTTTTCGAGAAATATTAATAAAGTATAAGCTTAATCGCTTTCCGTGAAGGTTGTTATCAACGTATATTGGAAGCGTCGATTCTAGTTTAGATCAGCAACTTTTATGTCCTCCTCAAAGGACAAAAACTTGTAAGCGCTTACTGGCCTGGCTGAGATAATGATAGTGGAAGGAGATGAGACCAAATGACCACCGATCTTGCGCAGTCAGTGATCCATCTACTGCAAGACCAACAAGGTTTCTTGACTTCTAATGAGCTGGCCAGAGAACTTAAAGTTTCTTCTAAAACCATTCAGCGGGTTGTGAGTCGAATCAACACCGCTTATGGCAATAACATCATTACTTCCGAGAAGGGGCGGGGATATAAGCTAGATTACGAACGATTTCTTCTAAGTAAATTGAGCGGAAAGTCGTCAGCTGACCATTCGCTGCCAGCTGAACGACAGAAGAAAATGCTAAAGCGATTATTGCTCGCGGCACCATCGGAACTTAAAGTCGCACAGTTAGCAGAAGATTTCTATGTCAGTGAATCTGTGATTCAAAGTGATATCAGCTCTTTAGAGTCGTGGCTGCAAAGGTACGATTTAAGCGTTAAACGGATTAATCGAACCTTGCATATTCAAGGAGAGGAGAAGGACATTCGCGATGCTTTGATGGAGGCGATTCTGGGTTTGAGTAAGGATACAACGATGAATTTTCAAGCGATGACGCAGGGCTTAGCGGAACACGATACAACTTTTGCGCTAAAACAAGTTGATGTTGTCTCGCAAGTTTTAAAGGCCGACCTACCTTATCCATACGATGTCAATCTGTTTTCGCATATTTACGTGTTGATCAATAGAATTCGGAAATTTGTCAAGCTGCCAATTGAAGACGAGGACATTACCCGTCTAAAGGCAAAAGTGCACAACTATCCGGATTTGTACAGTGTCAGCGAAATTGTGAAGCACAACTTGGAGAATTATCTGGGTGAGCCAGTTGCGGAGAATGAAGTTTATTACCTCTTTCAATATCTGATTTCTGCCAGATTTACGGGAAGTGATTTCAAGACAAAGGCCGGCACCTCGGCTTATACGTTTGCGGAGGCGCTCATCGATAAAGTCGCTAAGGATATTCAGTTGCCTGACAATACTGGGGCTATGGTTGAAGAACTTGTTCCGCACGTGGCGCCCATGCTTAATCGGTTGGAAAACAATATCCGACTGCCGAATGCGCTACTCAAAGAAATTCAGGATGAATATCCTCGTGTCTATCAATCAGTGCTGTTGGCGACAGCATCACTCGCCAAAGCATACCATTTGCCAGAGATTTCAGCTGACGAAGTTGGTTTTCTCTCTCTTTATATCGCCAAGTATATGGAAAGTTCCAAGCGTCCTAAAAAAGCGCTCGTGATTTGCACAACAGGGTTAGGTTCGTCCGAGCTGATCAGCGCCAAGATTCGCAAAGATTTACCGGATCTGGAGATTTTGGATATTATTTCAAATTTGAACTTGGAAAAGGCTTTAGCCAGACATCCTGATGTTGACATTCTCATTAGCACGATTAATTTGCCAAAGCAAAAGCACATTCCACAAGTATTAGTGAGCGCGATGTTCACAGTTCAGGATAAAAACAAGGTTGAAGAGGCGTTGAGGAGGCGGCAAGATGACTAGCTTCAAAGCGATTCAATTAATTCCAATTTTAGACTTGCCAGCCGAGGTATCGCCGACTAAATTGGCTTGTCTCGATGCGATATCGACCACGTTAGCTGACGTATCGGGGAAGGACAAGGGTCAAATCAAGACTGCATTTTTGGAACGAGAGGCTGTTGGTAATACGGCGCTAGAATCGGGTGTTGTTATTCCCCATGCAGTCTTGGTAGGACGTCAGGCGCCCTTTCTTGGCATCCTGTGCTGTCCCGACGGCATTAGTGATTGGCAAGATTTGGATAGTCATGCCGTGAGGCTGGTTTTAGCCATTCTGTTAGGACGAGACGGCCTGACGTCACAAGAAGGCGATGCTATTAAGGTATTATTTGAAGCACTGGCATCACCTCAATTTTTGGACACACTTGCACAAGCGTCTGAACCGCAAGCGGTTATGACAACAATCAAAAACAAATTGGAGGACAACTAATATGTTAGTATCTGGAGATCGTCTTTTACAAGTAGCTAAGGAACATCACTTTGCCATCCCGGCCTTCAATGCGGGGTCAGGACAACTTTTCACGGCAACATTAGAGAAGGCAGAAGAACTGCAGGCACCCTTTATTATGGCTATTCATCCTACTGAACTCGAGTTTTTGCGGGATAGTTTTGTGGCGCAGGTGATTGATGCGGCTAACCATACTGATCTGCCGATTGCATTGCATTTGGACCATGGCGCTTCATATGAACAAGTGATTCATGCCATCCATCTGGGCTTCACAAGCGTCATGATTGATGCTTCACTAACCGATTATGAGCAAAATGTTGCGCTAACTAAAAAAGTGGTTGAAGCCGCCCATGCGACAGGCGTTTCGGTTGAAGCTGAATTAGGAACGATTGCAGATACGGGAAATGATGTTGAAGGTCATTTAACGGATAACGTCAAATACACCGACCCAGAAACTGCAAAAGAATTCGTCGCGGCAACTGGTATTGATTCATTGGCAATTGCGATTGGGACGGCCCATGGTTTATACCCCAAAGATGTTAAACCTAAACTCAAACCAGAAATTGCAAAAGCAGTTGCGGAAGCGGTAGACATTCCGCTGGTATTACATGGTGCATCCGATAATCCGGATGACAAGATTGCCCAGGCAATTGAGTATGGGATTAATAAGATCAATATTTCAAGCGACATTAAGATTGCGTTTGCCAAGGATTTGCGGACCGTCCTTAATGAAAATGACCCTGACGAGATTCGTGAGCCAAAAGTGCTTTTCCCTTCACCGATGATCGCCACCCAGAAGGTTGTTGCCCAGAAGATCAAGTTGTTTGGGGATGTAGACCGGACAAAACTCTACTATCAGCACGAACCGGTTAACGAAATTCCCTATGATATCAAGAATCTCCAAGTTGAACATTTCAGCGCTTAATGCAACTTGAGGGAAGGGGGCTTAATTGATGGAACAGCTTGAGGAAGTTCTTGATCCAAGGTTGATCAGACTCAATTTGCAGGCAAGCTCTAAGCGTGATGCGATTACGCAATTATCAGAGACGCTCGAGGCTGCAGATTATATTAACGATGTCCCCGCCTTCGTCAAAGATATTTATTTGCGGGAAGAAGAGGGCATCACCGGAATTGGCGACGGGATTGCGATTCCCCATGGCAAGAGTGATTACGTCACCAAGGTGGGTGTGGCGATTGGCATTTTAAATAAACCAATTGCATGGGAAACATTGGATGGCGAAGGGGTGAATATTGTTATCCTCTTTGCGGTAAGCAATGATACTGAATCTGCGCGCAATCAATTGAAGTTATTATCGTTGTTTGCGGCACAACTGGGACATGATGACGTCGTTAAGAGGCTAAAGCACGCTGCTACGCCTGATGCAGTCATTGCAGCGTTCACTCAGAAAGAAGGTTCGGAACAATGAAGATTGTCGGTATTTCTGCATGTGCAGCTGGCATCGCCCACACTTACATTGCAAAGGAAAAAATTCTGCAGGCGGCTAAGGATGCCGGGGACACGGCCTATGTAGAAACGCAAGGAACGATTGGCACTGAAGATGCCTTAACCTCGGAACAAATTAGTCAGGCAGATATTGTCTTGCTGGCCATTGATGTCAAGATAGCCGGGCGTGAACGATTTGCGGGTAAAAAAGTCGTTGAAGTGCCAACTGATGTTGCAATTAAAAGTCCCAAAAAGCTTATCGCTAAACTTCACGAGCTTTCTGGGCAGCCCAGTTAAGCGAGGTGGGTAAGATGAAAAAGATTCAAATTAAGCAACCGGCATTGACCGCAATTTCGTATTTGATTCCGGTTGTTGTTGCAGGTGGGTTCTTGCTGGCAATTGGCAATATTATGGGTGGTAAGAATTTAGAAGCAGTCAAAGGCATCGCGAATGTCTGGGATGCCTTTTCAACAATGGGCGGCTTGATCTTGGGGATGTTGCCAGTTGTTGTTTCTACAGGGGTTGCCTTTGCAATTGCTGACAAGCCGGGGATTGCACCGGGATTTCTGGTTGGGCTTATATCGCGCATTATTGGTGCAGGGTTTCTGGGTGGCTTGATTGGTGGTCACATTGCCGGTTGGTCAGCATTGCTCATCATTGCCTACGTGAAAGTACCGAAGTGGGCAGCAGGTTTAATGCCGACGCTGATCATTCCTTTTTTAGCGTCAGTGATTGCCGGATTCTTCATGTTCTATATTTTGGGTGGGCCAATCGCTGCAGGGACAGTTTGGCTCACTGGGTACATGAAGACATTGGATACAAGTCAAAAGTTTCTGTATGGCTTAATTATTGGTATCTTGGCGTCAATTGATTATGGCGGGGCAATTAATAAAACAGTCTTTGCATTTGTTCTTGCCTTGCAGGCTGAAGGGATTAATGAACCGATTACGGTTTTAATTCTTGCGTCAATGGTAACGCCAATGGGTTATACGTTGGCCTACTTCTTGGGTAAAGCGGTTCACAAGAATATCTACACACCATTGGAAGTTGAGACACTCAAGACAGCTTTTCCGATGGGGCTGGTAGAGATTACCGAAGGCAGTTTGCCGATCGTGTTGAACGATCTTTGGCGAAGCGTTGTCGCAACTGGTGCCGGTGGTGCGATTGGCGGCGGTTTCTCGATGTTATGGGGAGCAGATTCAAAGATTCCTGCTAGTGGTTTGTTTGCAGTTCCGACAATGTCGCGACCGTGGGCATTTATTATCGCACTCATCATTGGCAGTGTTGTGACCGCAGTTGTCTATCTGGTGCTAAAGAAGCCAGTTTCAGCTGAAGACTTGGCAACGGAGAAGGAAGAAGAAGACCTCAATCTCAAGGATTTGAAGATTTCCGATTAAGCTTAATCAAGGAGAATGGACCATATGGAAAGTAGTCTGTTTGTAGGTAATCCGCTCCAAACATCAGGTGCACAGACAATCCAATTTTTAGAAGGTAAAGCAGCTGGTTTGAAAATGATTCGAATGTACAACGAAGCGGGTCTCAGCATGCTCGTTGCGCCGGATCGCGGCATGGATATACCAGAGCTGAAAGTTCATGGGACCAATATCTCCTTCGTCTCGGTGACTGGTTTCGTCAACAGCACGTATTTTGTGGAGCAGGGCGCAACTGGATTCATGCGGAACTTCAATGTCGGCTTTTTGACGACTGGTGGTCTCAGTTATATGGGCGCCCCCAAGGATCCAGCCCGAGGGCTACATGGAACGATTGGCAATACGCCGGCTGAAAACTTCTATCATCAGGATAACGGTCAGGCCATTGTGGCTCAGGGGGATGTAAGAGAAGCGGAGATGTTCGGGGTTAATCTCTTATTGAAGCGTCGCATCACGCTACCAAAAGCCCAAACGAGTATTTATCTGCATGACATCGTCGTCAATGAAGGCAGTCGTCCAGCACCTTTAATGATGTTATATCACATGAACTTCGGGTATCCATTCTTTGGTCCTGAAACCCAGCTGGTGCTCGATCCGCTTGTAACAACAGATCGAGACGGACTGCCGGCAACCGACTGGAAGACATTCTCATTGCCCAAAGCAAAAACTGAAGAGCGCGTTTATTTCCACAGCTTTAAACCTGATTTCGACGATATGGTGCAGTATAAGCTGTTAAGTCCCGAGACGGGGTTGCAGGCAACTATTTCTGTTCAATCATCGTTGTTGTCGGTATTAAATGAATGGAAACTTATGCAGACAAAGAATTATGTTCTGGGTTTAGAGCCGGCAACTAACAATGTTAATGGCATTGAAGCTGCCGAGCGTGCTGGAACATTGAAGAAACTTGCTCCGGATGAGCAAGCAACATTTGATTTGCGGGTTGATTTTTCAAGGATGGAGGTCTGAGCTTCAATGAAGCGATCAAGGATCAATCAGATTTTAAAGGAAAGCGAAAGATTCCTCAGGCAGCGTCAAGTTGTTCTTCCCCCTTTTGGTCAGTGGCAACCAGCTGACTGGGGAGATCTGGATACTTCTTATGCAGAAATCAAGGATAATATGCTTGGGTGGGATGTCACGGATTTCGGAACCGGTGATTTCGACAAATACGGCTTGGTTGCTTTTACATTTAGAAATGGCAACTATGCGGAACCAGAAAAGTATCCGAAGCCTTATTGCGAAAAAGTCTTGTTGTTGAATGAAGGTCAGGAGTTACCTTATCATTTTCATCGACTGAAAGAGGAAGATACAATCAACCGCGGCGGCGGCAATTTGCAAATCACGGTGTGGCATTCAACTGAGGATGAAGGATTGGATCGCACAACGCCGGTAGAATTGGTTAAAGATGGTCACAAGCTTGTCTTGGATCCTGGTACAGTGGTGACGCTCCATCCAGGAGAAAGCCTGACAACAACAACAGGTATTTACCATAAGTGGGAAGTAGAGCCCGGCACAGGTGAAGTCTTGGTTTGGGAAGTCTCCTCTACGAATGATGACAACATCGACAATCGATTTTTACGTGATACTCCGCGAGTTCCTGAAATTGAAGAAGATGAAGAGCCGTATCGGTTGTTGTTCGGAGATTATCGAAAATTGTAGTTAATTTTAGCCTGAAGACGTCACAATCTTCAGGCTTTTTCAAATCAATATGCTAAAATTCTTTGGCATGTAGCGAAGAGCCTAGGGAGGTAAATGATGGCAAACGATGTGGTTTTGGGAATAGATTTGGGCACAAGTGCCGTTAAAATTTTGGCGCTTTGTAAGGATGGGCGCCTTTATACCCATTCGGAGCCGCTCCAATTGATTCATCCGCAAAATGGCTATAACGAACAGGACCCAGAAGACTGGGTCTTGCAGACTTATAAAGCAATTCGGATTATTGTGCAGGAAAATTCAATTTCGCCTGAAGCTATTCGTGCTGTCAGTTTTTCAGGCCAAATGCACGGCTTAGTTGCGTTAGGGGCGGAGCATCAGGCTTTAAGAAATGCCATTTTATGGAATGATACCCGAGCGGCTGAAGAAGTTAATGAAATTCATAGTGATCTGGGAGAAGCATATATTAAAGTCACCGGCAATCGAGCCGTTGAAGGGTATGTTTTACCAAAGTTTTTATGGCTGCAGCGACATGAACCTGATGTTTGGAATCAGATACGGGCAATTATTTTACCCAAGGACTTTCTGCGATTAAGAATGACCGGGAAACTAGGAACTGATTATTCAGATGCAACTGGAACGGGCTATTTTGATATTCAGAAAGGCACTTGGAGTCAGGAAATTTTGACACATTTTGGGATTCCGCTTGAGTGGATGCCACCGGTGATATCGTCCGGGACGATTGTTGGCGCCTTAGGTGTAGAAGCTGCAATGGCTACCGGATTATCAACGGATACGATGGTCACAATGGGCGGTGCAGACAATGCCATGGGCGCTATCGGAGCTGGTGTTCTTCATCCTGATCAGATGATGTCTAGTATTGGGACTTCAGGCGTCATTTTACATCCTGAAGACCATCTGCCACAGAACTATGGTGGTCAACTCCAGCTGGAACGACATGCTATTCAGTCACGTTATTATTCGATGGGCGTGACCTTGGCTGCCGGCAATTCGCTGAGTTGGTTTAGAGATACGTTCGCTAAAGACAAGACTTTTGAAGACTTGATTGACGTGGCACGTCGCTCAACAATTGGTGCTAATGGTGTTCGCTTTGCGCCGTATCTTTCAGGAGAGAGAACGCCTTACTTTGATCCGCACATTCGTGGTGCCTTTACAGATATTTCAAATGCAAATACATTTGACGATTTTGCGCGAGCGGTGCTGGAAGGCATTGTGTTTTCACTTAATGATGTCATTAACTTGTATAGCAAGTTTGGTATTTTACCGAAGGAAGTGATCGCTATCGGTGGTGGTGCAAAAAATGCCTTTTGGGCACAAATGCAAGCAGATATTTTTAAAGTACCAATTAAAATTCCCAAGGTTGATGAAGGGCCTGGATTTGGCGCTGCCATGATAGCATCGGTTGCGGCTGGTTGGTTTAGAAATGTCGAGGAAGCGATTAAGACTTTGGTGTTTTACCCATATGTCTATGTACCTGTTGAGAATCAATCATCTAGATATGAAATTGTTTATGAATCATATCATCAATTATATGCCCGACTAAAATAAGGCATTTGATTCTCAAGAACGTTTAATTGGCCAGAAATCATGGAAGTCAATCCGAAGAGAAATATGTTTGGATTTTGACTGCGTGATGGAGACATCGCCTAGATTAGTGATTTTAACTGGGATCTTCAGCCTTTGTCTTGGACATAAAGAAACCCTCTAATCTTCTTGGTAATCCAAGCATAGATAGAGGGTTTCGGTAATTTTATGCAGCAACGGAATGTTCTAAGGGCTGTCTGCGAGCTGCTATAATGATGTCGATAGCTGAAATTTCAAATTGATTTTTAATCCTGAACAGCAGCATCACTAGGTTCAAGGTTCCATCCATTTTCTTTAAGATAATCATCTAATTTTTCGCGGACATCCTGGACACCTAGGCCGATTATGATCTGGATGTGCTTATGCTTGTCTACGACACCTGAGGACGGATAGGTCTTCAAGGTTGCAATATCAACTTTATCGGCGTCTTTAACGTCAATTCGCAATCGAGTGAAACAATTATTTACATTTTCAATGTTGTTGATACCTCCAAGGCCTTTTACGATTACTGCGAGATCAGAAGCGGGCTTAGGTGCTGCTGGTGATCTCTTTTCTTGGACAGCTCCTTTGGCAGTTTTTTTTGTTAATTCATCTGGAATTAATTCGTTTTCGCCATTTCGTCCAAGAGTGGGGATATTAAGCTTAATAATCAGTGCCTTAAACACAAAGTATTCAAGAAGCGCTAGTCCGAGTCCAATCGGTATAAGAAGCCACTGCCTTCCTAAGCCGAATGGAACCGCAATACTATACATGATGGTATTGATGATGTTTTCAACCATCACATTTAAGCCCAATACGTTGGAAATAAATAGTCCGAAACCATAGATGATCCCATGCGCTAACCACAGAATTGGTGAAATGAAAAGGAAGAGAAACTCAATGGGTTCCGTAATACCGGCGAATGCAGAGGCAAAGACCGCTGGAATCAGGATTGCTCGTAGCTTAACGCGGTTTTCCGGTTTAGCTGTGTGAATCAATGCGAATGCAATACCAATTGGTAGGGCAATATAACCGAAATTGACTAGATAGCCAACAGAGGAATGAATTGAGGTGACGGACGACATATTACCGATCTCAGCGAGCCAGATATTCATTGCCCCATTGTACGTTTTTCCTGCAACCTGTGCCGTTCCACCAAGTGGAGTGTAATAAAGTGGCATCCACAGGAGGTGATGCATGCCGACTGGCAGTAGCATTCTGTTTAGGAAACCATAAAGGAAGAAGCCAAACGCGCCCATACCAGATAGACCTCCGACAATGGCGTTGACCGCGCCATTAATTGGTGGCCAAATATATGAAACTGCGATGGCGAAGATGATGGTCAAAAAGATCAGTACTACATATGCAAATTTGGTTCCTTCATAGGGTGATAGATATTTGTGAAATTTGACATCCCCTAATTTATTGACAAAGAAGCCGACTAGGCAGCCCAAGATGATACCCAGAAAAACCCCCATGTCGGTAACTTGAACACCGAGGACAATGTTTTGCCCAGTGCCGAATAGTCCTTGTTTACCCGCTTTGGCAAGTTGACCAGTTTGGGACAACCAAAAGTTATTAGCATAGATGAAGATCAAAAAGACAGTGATTCCTAATATAGCGGCATCCGTCTTCTTCTTTTTTGCAATTGCTGCTGCAATACCAACGCAGAAGATGACTGATAATTGATTGATGGCCGCGCTGGTTAGAATTGTAAATAAACCCGTCCCCACATTTTTGATACCTTCAGGTAATTGTTCAAGCTTCATAACAGCGGCAACTGAAATCAAGAGTCCGGTGACGGCCATAAACATGACAGGTTGAATGATAGAACGGGCAAATGTTTGAGTGATTTTTTGCAATTTGTCCTTCATACCGGTTCCTCCTCCAGAGGTTGATCCTGGGTGACTAAATCGCGATAGGTACCAAGCTTGACACCCTCAGCAGCCAACCTTGCTTTAAGTTCGGGCTTGATAAGCTCGCGAAGGGTATAAGTGCGGCCGGTCGTAAAACTAGAATGTTCGGTCAGATCTGCATCAACATATCCTGGGTGACACATGGCTTCCACACTGCCAAAGGTTTTGACGTCTTCGATTAAGTTGTGAAGCGGCATCGGCTGCCAAATCGGTTTGCAAACCCCAATTTGATCGAGAGCATCATTAAATCGTTTGATCGTTACAATTCCCGGCGATACGTTATAATTTCCGCGAACGGGTAATTCGTAATCAGTGGCAAGTTGTTCGAATACTTCCGTTACACCATTTAGAGTATGGACGTGATGATGGCTATCCAAATGATCAGGCGTAATACCGCTGGCGATCACACGATCAATTTGGGCTTTCCACTCTCGATAAAGCTCATTTTGGTTAATTTCAAAATGGTCTTCATAGAAGCTTAGTCGTTTGAATTCACCGTTGCTGGTGGTTAGAGAGGGCACATCTTGTAAAAGTGGTTTGCCACAGGTTAGGGTGAGGTGAACGCCAATACCCAGGGATGGCGTTTGAATTGCCAGTCTAACAGCCCTTTCAAAACCAGGCATTCCAGCCATTATTGTGGTCGATGTTAGAACGCCTTTTTTATGGGCATCAAGGATACCTAAAGTAATCCCGCTGCCGTACCCAAAATCGTCAGCATTAATAATTAACAGACGCATAGGTCGGACCTCCTTTTAGTTCAACCCATTGATCACCATTTGCCTTAATCATTTCGTCCAATGCTTGTTTGGCGACTGTTGCATTTGGCACTGTTTGGTTAAGGGTGAAAGCTTGAAAGGCTTTTTGATAAGAATGTTCAAAGAAGGCATCAACGAGTAATTTTTCTGCAGCAACTTGTGCTTCCATCAGACCCTTGTGAAAATCGGGAATCGGATCACGTAACGAGATCGGTTCGACACCCTTAGCATTGACATAGCAAGGAACTTCAACAACTGCATCTTCGCGCACGTTTGGAATCGCGCCTCTATTTGGAACGATGAGCATGAAGCGATCATTGCGACTATGCAGAATTGAAATTGCCATTCGGACAATGTACTGACCATGAACGCCGCTTTGGTAATTGATGGTTTCTAGATCACGTTTTTCCTTGATTTTTGAAACGGTATCAGTAATCTGCTTTAGTCGGCCGTCCATAATCTCATTTGCACGCGTGTAATCGGGATTCGCTTCTTCTACGATTTTGTTGGGATAGAGGTAGTATTCAAGATAGTTGTTAGGCAGATACTGAGGAAAGTCTTGTTGCATCTCAGCCATCAGCTGGTACGTTTTTGCCCACGATGGATCAAGATCGGAAGTTTTAAACCCTTGCGTGATAATCTTTTCAATGATTTCTGGCATGATATCTTTACCGCGTTGAACATCGTATATTTCGCGGTACCAACCAAAATGGTTTAAACCATAATAGGTCGAAATGAAGTTTTGCCTATCATAGCCAAACGAGTTTTCAAGCAATTCTTCAATGCCAATGGTCATATCACAAGCATTAATGATCTTTGCTTTTGGAAAACGCCGGCGCACCGTTTCAGCGATAATTGATTCGGGGTTGGTGTAATTTAAGATCCATGCATCAGGTGCATACTCTTGGATGAATCCGACTAGTTCAACAAAACTTTTCATGGAACGCATCCCATAGGCAAAGCCGCCGAGTCCGCAGGTTTCTTGGCCGACTAACCCAAGCTTGAGTGGGATTTTTTCATCCATTTCGCGCATTTTCATGCCACCAGCTCGAATCTGAGAGAAGACAAAGTTGCAGCCGTAAAAAGCAACTTGCGGATCTGAAGTCGCAATCAGTTCGACATCCACGTTTTCTCGGTGTAACAGGTAATCCATGATAATTCGCATTTGTTCATTACGTTCTTCATCAATGTCATACAGGCGAATTTCCTTAATTGGGAATTCATCCTTATAGCTCAAGGCAGTTAGCAGAATTCCCGGAGTGTACCCGCTTCCTGAACCAGCAATCGTAATGATATTCTTCATCCTAAACCTCCATTTAAGTTGATCAGTGACTTGACACTCTAAGTTAACCATGTAACCGTTTACATTTGAACAGTGTATAATCATAATGACTGGTTGTTCACTAAATTGAAAAAAAGTGTCATTAAATGGAAAATTATGTCAACAGGGAGGTGCTTTCTGATGTTACGTCTTTTTTCTTCGCGTATTCAGCAAGCAAAAGTTACACTGACTCATAATGAAACTGAACTACTGAGGTCGCTTAGTGCTCAGGCTGGCGTGATTCCTAGAGCGACTATTACGGAATTGGCACAGTCCGTTTTTAGTTCGCCATCAACCATACATCGACTAATTCGGAAACTCGGCTTCAAAGGTTACACAGACTTTAAAGTGCGTGTTGAAGACTCGCTTGAAAGTGAATTGCCCTTGGTTCTTGCGCAACCTAATTTGCTAAAGATCACTATAAGCTCAATCGAGCATACGTTCAGACTTAATCAAGGCGTGATTAGAGATGCCGCAAGGCTGTTTTTGGCAGCTGAGCGCCATTATGTCTATGGAACCGGCTGGCGACAAAAACAGGCCGTGGATAACTTCTCCACGGACCTGCTTGTTTATGGTGAAAGCAGCATTACATTACGCAATAAATACGATTTAGGTAATGCGGTCAAGCAAATGAATGAGCATAGTGTATTGCTGTTCACATCGCTCTCCGGTAATACGGATGAGTATGCCGCCACGCTTCAGCAAGCAAAGCTTCAAAAGGTATCAATCATTTCGGTCACCAGAGATGTTTCTAACCCCTTGAGTGAGATCAGCGATGTAGCCATTTACTTTGCGGATGACACCAATCTTCAAGATAATCGGCATTGGCCGGCAATAACGATGTCTTTTTCTTTAGAAATGTTAATAAATGAGATTTTAAATTTTCAACATGAATGAATACTATAACCTGAACTTTATTGGATGTGCGAAAGTGGAATAAGTTTTGAGGGCGGCTCTGGGACTCCTTATCTTAATAAGGGTTTCCAAAACCGTCATTTTTATTAGGTGTGAGTTAGAGTAATGAAGTTTAATTTGCAACGATGGAAACAGAGTTTATTAAATTAGATACCAATAATTGAAAGCGGCACATTTGATGAATAGCAGAGTACTAGGAACTGGATTTTTACTTGCTCTACATGTGCTTTATATAATCCGGCAAGAAGACCTTATTTAATTGGAGTGAGCGGCAAATATCAATATCTATAGGTTTGCGGAAGAGCTGAGCGAAAAGCGATGACAAATGCTGAGAATATAATGGCATCAATTTTACATGTCACACCTCAGTGACAAAATCATAATTAAGTTTGAAAGCGGAATCATTTAATATAAAGACTGTAAAGAAGAAAGCGAGGACAGAGACCATGCCGATGTTCACAAAAGATAATATGATCATGGAACTTCATGGAGATAATCAGAAAGAAATATTGGAAGCACTAGCAGCAAAGGCTTATCAACTTGGCGCTGTTAAAGATGCAGAGACATTGGTTGCGGATTACCTGGCGCGGGAAGAAGAGTCGACAACGGGATTTGGGAACGGTGTTGCAATTCCGCATTCAAAGTCGGACAACAACCTGAAAGCAACCATTATTTTTGGTAGAAGTAAACAAGCGATTGAGTGGCAATCTTTAGACGGGCAACCTGCAAATACCTTTATTAGTTTAATTGTGCCAGCGTCTGAAGCGGGTGTTCATTTGCAGCTGCTAGCAAAACTCAGTCGTCAGTTAGTTCATCCTGATTTTGTTGATGTGTTGAAGAAAGGCAGTCAAGATGAGGTCTTTGACGTAATCCAGAAGGCAATTAATTAGAAGAGGGTCACGTACTCATCACGAGTTATGATTGAATGTTTTCGTTAGTTTTGAATCGAGGAGGAAAAGATGATGGCAAAGCTGAAGATAGTAGGTGTAACGAATTGTCCCGCTGGAATTGCTCACACTTACATGGTCGCCGAAGCAATTGAGCAAAAGGCAAAAGCGCTTGGCTATGAAGTACATGTTGAAACTCAAGGCGCTAATGGAATTGAAAATAAGCTTACACCAGCAGAAATTGCGGCTGCTGATTACGTTATCCTGGCCTTGGGGAAAGGTATGAGTGATGAAGACAAAGCTCGTTTTAATGGGAAGCAGGTTATCGAACTTCCTGTTTCTGAAGCATTGAAAAAGATCAATGTCATTTTTGATAATCTACACGATGAAGCGCATTTGTACACGGCATCTAAGGTTCAATTGGGCGATCGTAAACAAACAACTGGTATCATGAGCCACTTAATGGCCGGTGTTTCGGCAGCATTGCCGTTTGTTATTGGCGGTGGACTATTGATGGCACTTGGGAGCTTAATGGTCCAATTTGGTGCTCCTAATGTCGCACCTAAAGCCGGCCAAATGGCTTCCTTGGCTTGGGTTCTTAATACTGTTGGTGGTTTAGGCTTTACAATGATGATCCCAATTATGGGTGCTTATATTGCTTATTCAATTGGTGATAAACCTGCTTTGGCTCCTGCATTTCTGGTGACTTACCTTGCAAACACTCCAGATATCTTGGGAACTCAAGGCGGTGCCGGTTTCTTGGGTGCAATTGTTATTGGGCTGAGTGTTGGTTATTTTGTCAAAGCTTTCAGAAAAGTCAAATTAGGGAAGACATTCCAATCGACTTTGGGTTTTCTAATTATTCCGTTCGTGACGCTATTGCTCTTTGGCCTCGTGACCTATTATCTCTTGGGACCTGGTATGGCGTGGTTGATGGCTGCTTTGCTGAGCTTCCTGCGCAGTATTCCACCGGAAATGAAGATTGCTGGTGGGTTCTTAGTCGGCGCAATGTTGGCATTTGATATGGGTGGCCCGATTAACAAGACGGCTTGGTTCTTCGGGTTCTCCTTGTTGAGTTCTCATGTTTATACCTGGTATGGAATTGCGGGTGTTGTCACGGTGTTGCCTCCGATGGCTGCGGCGATTGCAACATGGTTACGGCCGGGTCTGTTCACCAAGCAAGAGCGTGAATCTAGCTGGCCTTCTATGCTTGTCGGAATGACCGTTGCAACGGAGCCTGCAATTCCATACGCTTTAGCAGCGCCAGTACCTATGATTACAGCAAATACACTTGCTGGCGGGATTGCCGGAGCTGTCTCAATGGGACTGGGCGTTGAAAGATTAGCACCGGGTCTGGGTGTTTTCGATCCGCTAATTGGATTATCACGACCTGCATGGGCTTATTACATTGCACTAGCGGTAGGCTTGATCTTGAACGTTCTGTTTGTGATTGTCTTCAAATCGGCATGGTTGAAACGGCAGGAACGTAAAAATGGGCTTGTGAGTTTGGATGATCAGCCACAAAGTACCGTTATTGCAGGCGACACAAATGTTTCAAAGCCAGCAGCAAAAGGTGTTCAGGCAACAAAGACATTGTCACCCGATGCTGCCAAGAAATAGTTAGCAAACTAGGGATGGTGCAGGGGCTTAGGCTTCTGTGCCTTTTTAGAAAGAAGCGATTAAATTGACAACTTATGACTTTGATCATGTTATCGATCGCCGGGGTACGTTTAGCACTCAATGGGATTATATTGCTGATAGGTTTGGCCGTAACGATATCCTGCCCTTTTCGATCTCGGATACAGATTTTCCAGTACCAGTTGAAGTGCAAGATGCGCTAAAAGAACGGTTAACACATCCAATTTATGGCTATACGCGGTGGAATCATGCTACTTACAAAGACAGTATTGTTCGCTGGTTCGAGCGTGATGGTCATACAAAGATAAACCCGGATTGGATTGTTTATAGCCCTAGCGTTGTTTTTACGATTGCTACGCTCATTCGAATGAAGAGCGATCCCGGGGACGGAGTGGCTGTGTTTACACCTATGTATGATGCCTTCTATGGTACGATTGAACAGAACGATCGAGTGTTGATCCCGATTCGATTAGCAGCTGCAGATGAAGGCTATGTGATTGATTGGGATAGTTTGGCAACGGTACTTGCTGAAAAGCAAACAAAAATATTTTTATTAACAAATCCGCATAATCCGACAGGATATGTTTTTACAAAATCGGAATTAGCGCGAATTTATAACTTGTGTCAGGCTGCCCATGTGTTTTTGATCTCTGATGATATTCATCGTGATATTGTTTATCCAGGTCATTCGTACGAACCAATGACAAATGTCGGCACAAGTGATGTTGCACTCTGCTGCTCAGGGTCAAAAACGTTTAACACACCAGGCCTGATTGGCTCATATGCTTTCTTACCCGATCATGATGTAAGGACACAATTTTTGACGGAATTAAAGCAGAAAAATGCTTTGTCTTCTGTAAGCATCTTTGGCATGTTGGCGCAAATTGCGGCTTATAACGGTTCAGAGGATTACGTGGAACAACTGACTGCCTATACAAAAAATAATATGGAGTTGGTTGCTAGTTATTTAGAGGAAAATTTGCCGGAATTGCAGTTTTCGTTACCGGATGCCACGTACTTAGCCTGGATAAATGTGTCTAAACTGGGATTAACATCAGAGGAACTTCAACATCGGTTAGTAAACGGCGGCCATGTTGGCATTATGGCGGGCAAAACTTATGGTGATACCAGATATCTAAGGATGAATATTGCCTGTCCAAAGAAGAAGTTAGTGATGGGGCTAGAACGTTTAAAGAAGGGAATTAGGGGATAATATGCTCTTACTCAGAGAAATCAAAGTCTTACGCCGCCTGTCCCAACAAGATTTCTCTGGGGGCGAGCTGGCTAAACAACTAAAGGCATCTCGTCGAACCATTGTCCGTGATATTGCCGCAATTAATACTGAGTTGCAGTCTTCAGGCATTGGGATGATTACAACCCAAAACAAGTACCATCTCACCATCCTTAATCCTGGTCGATTAATGGCTTTGTTAGATACAAGTCGCGATGAAGCTAATGAAATTCTCTTACGGTTGTGTATCTCCGAAACGATTCCAATGGCCGACTTGATTGCTGAGACTTATTTATCACGGACCCAAATCATGGATTACATCTCCGAGCTAAATGCGGATTACGCGGATATTTTTCGCATAAGTAGTCGCCCAGGAATGGGAATGACCATCAAGATGAAACGGTTAACGCGAATTGACATTGCTGCTGACTGTATCTTTGAATATCCACAATTGTTGGATAAAGTTGCACCGGGTACTGACCGCTTGCCGCAACTGACAGATTATTTAAGCGAGAATATTTGTCCTTACCAGACATGGGTAATCGACAGTCAGTGGCGTGCACAAGTGCTTGCAGCCTTTATTTGCTCACCGTCTTCGGGGACATTGACGGCAGCAAGACAGTCTAATCAAATCGATAATTTTGTAAAGACACGTGAAGCACTGTTAATGGGTTTAGGAAAGAGTCGGGACAAGATTGTTCAAATGTTTAGTGAGATTGCAGATGACTTCCAGTTAGAAGCGATTGGTCAATCAACTTTTGAGTCACTATTCACACATTTTGTTCGCGAGTGTGCTTTTCCTAGGCCACTGAGTGTTTTAAGTGACTATGATATTGCCAAGTTGTCTGCCCAGAACCCAGTAGCTTTTGATTATGCTCATGTTGTTGCACTCGATTTGTTTAAGATCAGTCATCAAGTTTGGCTGGATTCAGACTTTTTAGCCTTGTATATTGTCCAAGCAGTTAATCAAAGAGAGGCAAAACCCGTCAGGATCCTTTTTTTGGCACCGCGAATGTCCTTGGCTCAAATTAATGCGACAATTATCCAGCAAAAGCTGCATAATATTTCTTTGCATATGGTACGCAGCCTTAAGGAAGCCGAAACAATTTTCGACCAGCGCCACTTTGACTTAGCTATTGCAAATGTGCGCCATGATGTTGTTGAGCATGCCTCAATTAGTTTTGTGTTAACTTTTTCGGCAGTTGTTACTGATCAAGATATAGCTGCGCTTGAGCAGTTGGTCAATGGCCAATATTATCGAGAGAACATTGCAGCCATGCTTGCCCCCAATCATTTTGTTGGCCAAATTACAGGGGATAAGTTTCTAACAGTTTTACAGAAAGGACTTCAGAACTTTGTCAGAAATGATCTCTTAGATCGAGCGGATGCTGTAAAGATTATTGAACGTGAACAAGCTGGCAATCAGCTGGTCTTAAATCATATCTCGATCCCACATATTGTTACGAATAGCGTGACTGATTATCGCTTGTTTGCCATTAAACCAAAAGAGGTCATTACAATTGATGACCAACCAATATACTTGTTGGTTATTGTGTTGGTCGGAACATCTCAGGCTGAAAAGAATACAATCTTCAGCTATTTATATCAAACATTGCGAAGATACGTACCGGCTGATATTGAAGATGTTCAGGATTATCAGCAGGTGATTAAATTGCTGAAAGGTAGCGTGTAAACTTTATAAAATAGGCTTTTACTCCGGGAGTTAGAAACAAACATCGGGGCATAAAAAGTGCATGTTGGTCTAGTTTTCCACCAACATGCACTTTTTATGTGTTGTCTTAACTGTGTCATTGCAAATTTATTTTTTATTCGAGACTTCCTTGTTTAAGCAACTTTTGACCTAATGCGCCGCCTGGGTGATATAAGGCAAAGTCTGAAGCAGTGAATCCTTTTAACCTTGAGATTGTGCAGGCAAGCGCATCACCGACCATTAGCGCAGCAGTTGAACTGCTTGTAGGTGCGAGTCCCAAGTCATCAGCCTCATGGGTAACTGGGATGGTTAAGACGCTTTCACAAGCTTGGGCTAAGTGGGAGTCATCCTGTCCTGTAAAGGCAACGGTCGCGGCTCCGATACGTTTGAGTGAGGGAAGCGGCGCAAGTGTTTCTTTGGTTTCGCCGCTATTCGAAATAAGGATCACTAAATCTTCCGAGGTAATCATACCCATGTCACCGTGCATTGCCTCTGTGGCATGAACAAAAATAGCGGGCGTTCCCAAACTTGCAAATGTGGCAGCAAGTTTAACGCCAATATGACCAGTCTTACCGACACCCATGAAAACTAATCGACCAGTTAAATGCATAATTTTATCGATCACTGAACAATACTGCACGTCATTAATTTGAGATTCGATCAGTTGCATTGCGGCAATTTCTCGCTGCATATAAGTATGCACCAAGTCTAGCTTGTTTTCTTTCATTCTGATGACCTCCTTGCGTCACCATCATTGTTGACTGGGTTATGCTCAATAGCAATTGTTGTTGTTAGTTCTTTTTGTTGACCAACTCACATAAATGAAAGGTCTTTATACGCTTTGATATTCAGAAAAGCGATGTGGTGGCAGCGCTTTCTAAAAGTGATCAGAGACATTGTTGATATTGTGAGAAGACAAACAAAAGGTGCAATCGAATCCAGTTGAAGCATGGGCAGTTAGCGCTTACATTTGATATGTAGAAACGAAGAAGGTGAATTCAGAATGATTGAAGATATTATCACAATTCCGCTCATTCAGCTGAGAGTAAAAACGACTGACTGGCGTGATGCCATTAAAAAGTCCGGACGTGTTTTGGTTGAAAATGGTGATGTGACACAAAATTATGTTGAGGAAATTATCCGTTCGGCAGAGAAGTTTGGCCCGTATTTCGTCATTGCGCCGCATGTTGCATTAGCACATGCACCTCGTCAAGCGGGCGCAAGGAAATTAGCTATGGGCATAACCACACTGGATCCGCACATCGTTTTCCACAATCAGGCAAATGATCCTGTTCGATATGTGTTTACATTAAGCGCAACAGATGCTGACACACATCTTAAGGCGATGCAAGAATTTGTCCAATTACTTTCAATGGGCGACTTTTATACTACCCTTGATCGAGCAGGATCTGGTCAGGAAATTATGGCGTATATTAAATCAGCTTTGGCAATGAATAAGGAGTGATCATGATGGTTAAAGTATTAGTTGCATGTCGTGCAGGGGTTGGATCCAGCTTAATGTTAAAGATCAAGTTAAATGAGGTTATCTCTGAGCATAAGTGGAACTTAGAAGTTATTCATTCGTCACTGGATGAATTAAGTAGTTTTGACGGACCAATTGTTGTGACACTAAGTGATGTCGCAGAGGAATTAAAAGAAGAAGGGATCCATAAAGAAATTGTCGGTATCAGGAATCTACTAGATAAAAATGAAATTTATACAAAGGTCTCAAAAGCATTACAAGATGTTGGCGTTAATTAGCGGCGTTAAGATGGGGGATCAATTATGAAGTTCTTAGTTAGTCTGCTTTCCACACCAGCAATGCTTTTGGCTGTTGTTTCGATGATAGGTTTAATTTCACAGCGGAAAAATCCAACCGAGGTTTTCACTGGTACTGCTAAAACAGCAATTGGTTTTTTAATCTTTGGAATTGGTGCCACTACGATGACTGGCACACTGCAAAATTTCAACAAGCTTTTTACAGAAGGGTTTCATATCAATGGGGTTATTGCTTCACCTGAAGCTGCGACTGCCCTTGCCCAAGACAAGTTTGGTTTTGCTGTGTCGATGACCTTGATTATTGGCTTCATCATGAACCTAGTGTTTGCCCGTATTACACCATTTAAAAACGTGTTTTTCACCGGTGGACATAGTCTCTTTTTTGCTTGTGTGCTTGCCTTGGTGATGAAGGCAAATGGGTTCAATAATACGTGGACAATTGTTGTTGGAGGGACGATATTAGGCTTTTGTTCTGCAGCTTTACCACAATTATGTCAGCCGTTTATGCGAAAAATTACCGGTGGAGACTTTCAAGCAATCGGACATTTTAACATGTTTGGTTATGCACTTTCCGGCTTGCTTGGCAACTTTTTTAAAAAACATGTTGATGATACAACAGAAAACATTAAGTTCCCTAAAGCGTTGTCTTTCTTCAAAGATTTTCTGATGGGCTTTGCTTTTGTAATGCTGATTTTATTCTATATTGCCGCGATTGCTGCTGGAAAACCAGCTGTCATGAAGATCTCTGGTGGCGTTGATTGGTTAGTCTTTCCGCTCATTCAGGCACTGACATGTACTGCTGGGATCTCGGTTTTGATGACTGGTGTTCGGATGTTTCTAGCTGAAATCACTGCCGCATTCAACGCTTTTGCGGAGAAATTTATTCCAGGATCGCGACCGGCACTTGATGTCCCAACGATTTTTCCGTTTGCACCAACTGCGGTTCTTGTAGGCTTCTTAAGCTCTTATGCAGCAGGACTGATTGGTGTTGGCATCATGATTGCCTTTCACTTCGATATGGTTATCATCCCGGCAGCACATATCTGTTTCTTCTCTGGCGGAACCGCTGCGATTTTTGGCAATTCTACAGGAGGATGGCGTGGGGCAGTTTTCGGCTCATTCATCGTTGGCCTGTTACTTGTTTTCTTACCGGTGTTACTATATCCTGCAATTTCAAGTATGGGTGTTTCAACGGCTATGTTCCCGAATGTTGATTATAACGTGGTAGGCTCCTTACTCAATAGCATTTTAGGCCTGTTTCATTAGTGCCAGTTGATTAGTGAATGAGAAGAGGGATAAACAAAATGGCACCTTTATCAGGTATCTTAGTTGCGATGGTAACACCTTTAGACGATGATCAGGAAATCAGCTTTAAAAGAACAGATCGGTTGTTGGATCGTTTATTAACTGAAGAGATTGCGGGCATTTTCATTTTAGGAACAAATGGTGAGGCTTACGTCTTAGCGGAGAATGAAAAGTTGGCATTTGCAGAACATGTTATCGACTATGTCCATGGTCGAACCAAAGTACTTGTAGGAACAGGTTTGAACGGAACAGCGGAAACCATTCGCTTCAGTCAAAAGATAGCATCTTTAAAACCAGACGCAATTACCTTGGTTGCTCCTTCATTTGTTGCTCCCTCGCAGCAGGAACTTGTTGATCATTTTGCTGCCATAATCCACGCGGTTGATATACCTGTTCTACTGTACAATATGCCAGCAAAAACGGGCATTAACATTGAGCCTGCCTCATTAAAACAGTTGTCAAAATATAAGAACTTAATCGGTATAAAAGATAGCTCGGGAAAGTGGGAGAATTTTGACGGTTATCTAGCCAATCGCCCCGAACGGCCATTCTCAGTTATTATGGGCTCTGACGGTCGCATTCTTGAAAGCTTTCAGCACGGCGGTAATGCGGCTATTGCAAGTACAGCCAATCTCCTGACGGCTAACAATGTAGCGTTGTATCACGCATTTGTTAATGACAATATTGAAAAAGCCCAGAAATTTCAGGATCGGATTCAGGCCCTTAGAAGTGTCTTGCATAAAGCGACGATACCCGTATCGCTTAAGACAGCACTCAATATTGCAGGTATTACGGTCGGACCAGCAAGACTGCCTGCAAAGATGCCACGAGAACAGGATGCGTTATACCAAGAGATTGGTGATGTGATCAAGGAATATGAACTTCAGGGCATTATTTAGCAAAGGAGAACGCATTGAAAAAATTTGACTTAATCCAAAGAATTCTAGCTAGTGGCGCGCTTGCAGTTGTACGCGCAAAGCCAAAGCGAGTGTTGGAAATTGCAGAAGGTATTGTTGGCGGCGGCATTCCCGTAATGGAAATTAGTTATACTAACTCGGATGCGCCAGAAGCAATAGATCTTGTGCATCAACGTTTGGGTGACAGAATTCTGGTTGGCGCGGGGACTGTGAACAATGGTGCGACTGCAAAGGATGCTATTTCGCACGGTGTAGGCTTTTTATACTCCCCTATCTTTGATCAGGAGGTCATGAGCTTAGCAAACGAATATCAGATTCCTTACGCACCAGGCTGCTCAACTGTTACCGAAGCGGTGCACGCCATGAGAGCAGGGGCAACGTTCATTAAATACTTTCCTTATGGTGGATTATTGGGGCCGGATATTATTAAGACAATCAAGACGCCAATTCCCGAGATGCCATTGTTAGAATCAGGTGGTGTTGATGCTAGCAATGTCCAGCAGTGGTTTAAGGCAGGGGTCGAGGTTGTAGGCATTGGCAGTGCCTTATCAAAAGGTACTAGTCAGGAAATCGAAGCAAGTGCACAGGCTATTCGCCAAGAAATTGACGCGTTTCGGTCGGCAGCTAAATAAAGCGTTAGGGCTAGGCAAAATTGGCTTAGCCTTTTTCGCATTAGGAAAGGAGGAAGAATGGATGCTTGATATAAAGCAATTACAAATCATCGACACAATGATTCAGAATCCTATTTTGACTAAGACTAGATTAAGCGAGGAACTCGACTTTACAAATCGTCAAATAGATTATGCAATCGAAAAGCTGAACCAGCAGCTTGTAGATAACAAAATGCCGCAGATTGATGTTGATGGCGCATATATTAATGTCCCGAGTGAGTCGTATCAATACTTACTGAATTTACGCGCCTCTGAAAATCTGACAGCACTCTCCGGTTATGTTCTAAGCAACTCAGAACGCCAATTGTTTCTTGCACTGCTATTGGCTTGCCATAAAGGGTATTTAGCGCTTATACATCTTCAAGATTACTTGCAGGTAAGTCAGTCGACCATATCCAAGGATCTTAGAGTGCTGGAGCAACGACTCCTGAACTTTCAGCTTAGAATTCATTATGATCGTCGTTCGGGCTACAGGCTAGAAGGCTCTGAGGATAAGATACGAAGCTTTATGATTAAGTTAGTTTCTAAACAGTTGTTTAAAAACCATGCTGATTTGTTAACGACATGTGCTCAATTGATTCAGCAGGTTGATGTCAGTGCCAAACTGACGCAAATTTCAAAGCTGGCTCATGCCAGCGAAATTGATTTTGTGGAAAATCGTTTTCTTGAATTTGGCTATATCTTTATCTTTATGTTGGCGCGGTTGCGGATTAAGAAGGATTATTTACCTGCTCGGGCACAAAAGATGAATATACAGAGCACTCGGGAATATGAGCTTGCTGAATCTTTGTTGAACAACGAAGGCATTCATAATATTACCGCAACAGAGTATCTAACAACGATTATTTTATGTCTTAGCATTGGTGGCTTAGAGAATATGCGGGCAGATCGCAACATCTTTTCGGTTACCAATCAATTTGTCCAGAGGTTTTCAGACGTTTCTGGGATCGTCTTTGCAGATAATCATAAGGTTACTAGACAAATGTTCACTCATTTTAGATCAATGTATTATCGATTACAGTTTGGGTATCCTATTACGAATCCCTTAACGGAACAGGTGATCGAAAATTATGGGGAAGTTTTCACCTTAGTTGCTCAAGCTATCCAAACGTTTGAGGACATCCTTGGCAAAGTGCCTGATGATGAGATTGCGTTTTTGACGATTCACCTGATTAGCTTTATCTACACAAGTGATAACTCGAAGAATGATTATGTAACAGCCGTCATTGTTTGTCCTAATGGCATTGGTAGTTCGGCCTTAGCCTATCTGCAATTAACCAGTTTGTTTCCTAATATAAAATTTCTGAAACCTTTTCGTTATGCAGATTTGGATAGTCACTTAGCTGACGCAGACTTGATCTTTTCAACATTTTATAGGAGCGAGCTTTTTGCTAAAGGTAAACCATGTTTCATTATCAAGCCGATCATGTCAGCTGAGGAAAAATATAATCTTATTCAGGAAGTCAACACTCGAATGTCATCAAGCACATTGACTATCCCCACGTTAAACTCCGTGATGGAAATTGTCGCACGAACTGTCAAGAATACTAAGCAGTTAGGACAGATTCGCAGAGAACTGGATGTTAACTTGTTTAAGCCAAAAGTTCACCAAGAAAACATGAAGCTTACGTTGATTGATGTTTTAGAAGAGGAAGATATTCAATTGGGCGTCAAAGTCGATACGCCTGAAGAAGCCATTCGGATTGCTGCCAAGCCATTGAAGGCCAAAGGTGCAATCAATCAGCACTATGTTGAAAAGATGATATCTCCTGATGATGGGCATTCTTTAGACGCTTATATTATTTCACCGGGCGTTGCACTGCCGCATACAGATCCTAAAAATGGTGCACAAAGAGTCGCTATAGGTATAACGACTTTAGAGAAACCCGTTTTCTTTAGCCAAGCAAAAAGCGAAAAAGTAAAATTCATCTTTGTGTTAAGCGCGGTTAACCCTACTGACCACTTGATGGTGTTACAAGATTTAATGGATTTGTTGGGCGATGCCAATTTTATGAAACTGTTAGCAGATAAGAAGACAGATTCGCGAAAGGTAATGCAGTATTTACGTGAAAAGAAAGTAAAACAGAGTTGATGAGCGCGACTGTTGTACTAAAACTTTATCCATTCCGCCATCCCCTCAATAACCGGCTTCACCGTCTCACCACGAGCTGTCAACCGATAAACAGTAGTCAGAGGTTCTTGCGAGAGAATCTCTTTTTGAATTAGGCCATCAGTGCATAGTGCCGCGAGTTGGCGAGCTAACATGCGAGTTGAACAAGGTGGAATGCTGGCGTTTAGTTCACCGAAGTGCCACTTAGCTTGTTGGGTGAAGCGGTACAGAATGATTGCTTTCCATTTGCCGGAGATGGCTTGTAGTAGCTGGGTTGCTGGACATTTTTTTGCGGTGGTCGATGTGCAAGCTGGCATTTAAAGACGGCTCCTTTCGATACTAGTGACAAAAAGTGCAGTATTGTGGCGATGTGTCAGTCATTATACCATTAACGAAACACAGGAAACGATTGACCTGTGACGATGCTTAGTCTCTTATTGAAAGGATGTTTTTCAGTGAATTCGATTGCCCCTTATTATCAGCGGCACTCTACTCGGTTGTTTACTGACCAACCAGTACCGCGAGAAACGCTTACGGAAGTTATTCGAACGGCTAATCATGCACCTTCATGGGAAAACTCACAGCCGTGGAAGGTTTACCTGGCGATTGGCAAGACAGCAAATGCCATTCGGGCCGAGCATTTTAAGGCTGTTCAGGCTCATCGGAAAAGTTGGACTGAGGTGACGCCGCCGCTTGCTTGGCAAAAAACAGCGCAGGCAAATATTGATCATTGGCAAGCCTCCACAGCTAATTTCTTCAATGAAACCGAAGCACATGCATTTCATCAGGCGGGGCCGATGCTTTATCGTGCTCCGGCGTTAATTTATTTAACCATCCCGCGGGCTGCTTCGGCGTATTCAGCTTATGATGCAGGTGCGTTTGGTTATGGGGTACTTTTGGCTGCTGCTGCGAATGGGCTTGGGTCAATACCTGCTTATGAGATCATTCGTTATCCCGAAGAAATTCACGCGCATTTTGATATTCCGGATGATGAGGTCTTGTTGATGGGAATTGCCATCGGTTATCCAGCGAAAAGTAAAATCAACGAATTACGCACAGATCGCCGTTCGCTAGGTGACTTTGTGCAAATAAGTGACTAGTCAAACTGCCCTGAGCTTAGTAGCAATGCTGTTTTTTAAACTCCATCCCCACCTAACCCTTCATCCCACCCAGCTTGCAGCCGATACTCCTCTTCCCCAACAACCTGCTTAGCCCCAAAATAAGCCTCCCGTTGATGCGTCGTGTTCATCAGTGTCCGAGCCATCGTCGCAGTGACCACAATGTGATGTTGTTGCTGGGCATCCTTTGTCAGCGGCAAGTTGCCTTCAGCGATGCGTGCCAGTTGACTGATAACGTCCATCAGCAAGTTGCTGCCGGCTAAGATTTCCCCAAAACGTGCGGTGTGATACGTGGTGGGTAAGGTAAGTGTGCGGCCTTTTTGGAAGCGGACGGTGACGATTCGGTGATGCTGCCGGTTTGTGATGGCGTAATCAACAAGCCGGTGGGTCGCGATCCAACCGACATTGCGGTGATCGGGAGCCGCTAGCGGCATGAAGGCATAGCATGGACCGGTGAGCATCTTGGGCAGTTTTTTGGCGGTCCCGTGATATAATTTTTGCACGATAACTTGGCGCATCGTTGGGGAGTAAACCGAACTGTTTTCGTGCGAACGAATGAAGCCTAACGTCGATGGCTTGATCAGGTGTGCCGCAGTGGCCGTGAGTATCAGCGTTTTTCGGGGAAGGAAAGACGCTGGTAAAGGGAGAATCGCCAAAATCTCCTTTAACGGCAACTGCGAGGCGTCTGATGCTATCGCGTTACGGGCGAGTTCAGTCACGAGACAGTCGGGATCATCTGGAGCGGTTTTGACCATAGCCGCGTTATGTATGGCTCAATTTTAGTTTAAACTTATGCTAATTAAAAGCTAAAAATGTTAAACGCGGTGAATTTATGGTACGAAATTGCGACAGGTGTTCAGGAAATGGCAACAAATTGTCTAGTATTGGCTGATTTTATCGAGCTTAGGAGGTAATTGGGCGAGGAGCGAGGTGGGTGTGTTATGTATGAAGCTGCCTTTTTGGTGTGAGCGTGAGTCAGCCCAGGTTGGCTCACGCGTTATGGTGTGACGTGACAAGGTAACTGAAAAAGTCGATACTTAATGAAAAACGCGTCCGGCTGCGACACCCGGATGCGTTTTTTGATGGGCGTGAGCCGGCGTGGTTAGGGATCGGAGTATAAGTGGTCTTGGTCGTGATGACGGGGTTTTGGCCATTGCGACCAAGATCCTGACACGCAGATTCCTGTGCCGGTGAACACGTTAAGAAGCGTGTGTTTTGATGGAAGTGCGATCCGATGAGGTGAAAAGTCGGGGAGCACTTTTTTAAATGCAAAAAAAGTTAGCTGAAAATTTCGCGCAATTTATGTTTGAAAAGGCGATAAACCCAGGCCTGCACAGATAAATACCCGCACTCACTAAATCGAAAGCTTGATAGAACAGGTTTTCACTCATCTGATTGCGACCAAGACGAATCACTGCTTGCCTCGTTAAACTAACCTTATCGATATCGAAACAAACAAGGCGCCGGATCGGATGAAGTGATGGTAACAGAAGCGACAGGATTTGATTTTTTTCTTGCGCATCAAGGAGTGGTTTATGGGGCGTTGGCACGGTTGGGGATTCATCGTGGCCGCAGTGATTTTCAGGATTGGCGGGATGAAGGGATGTTGGTGTATCTCAACTACTTCAACCGTTATCGCGAGCCGTTGGTGGATGAGACGGCAATCGCAAAGTTCAATAAGTTGGCGTGGCGCTTCGTGTTTCTGACCTTGATGCAGCGGCTGCAAAAAGCGCAGCATCGGCGGGAGTTGGAAAACGTACCGGCAAATACGACGCATATTCAAACGACCACGCTGGCGATGGCGCCGGGGAGCTTGCAACAAGCGCTGGAATTGAAGTGGCAGTTGCAGCAGTTGCACAGGTTGTTAACCCCGATGGAACGCCATGTGTTGCAGTTGCGGTTAAGCGGATTGTCAGATGCTGCCATTGCCGCCCAGCTGCATGTCAGTCGGCAGCGGATTTTGCAGGTGCGCAAACGGGTGCAGGTAAAATACCGAGCGCTGAGTCAAAACTGTGCCTCGGTTTAAACAAAATAGTGTGCGCGATTGCGAGAGACAGTAGCAAAACGCTGCGTTCCTATCCGCATGCTGAAAATAGCTGCGAATCAGCGACAATCAATTAACTTTTATGGAGGATAACGCAAATGGATAAAGAATTATTGACGTATGTATTAGATCAGGCAGTCGGTGTTGTCATTGCCGTGATTTTACTCACGCGTATTGAACGGCGCCTCGACACGCTGATCACACATATCGAAACGTTCATGGCCAAGCTTGATGGCAAGCAATTACGGTAGGAGGGGAAAAGATGGCGATGTTAATGGCAGATGTAAGCAGTTGGCAGCCGGATTCGGATAGCTGGTTTCGCAAGTTGGCTGATCTGGGTGTCAAGGCGGTGGTCGTCAAACTGACAGAAGGAACGACTTACCAGAATCCTAAGGCGGCGGCACAGTTGGCGGCTGGGCGCAGGATGGGGATGCAGGTGCACGCTTATCACTATGCCCATTTTCATAACAGTGCCGAAGCCGTTGCAGAAGGACGTTTCTTCGGCGTCACGGCCCGCGCGCTGGGCGTGTCGACGCAAAGTGTGATGGCAGCGGATGTTGAAGCACCTGATTTGAATGGGGAGCTGACGGGGCTGACGAATGTTTTCATTCAGACGGTCAAAGCGCTAGGGTATCCACACACAGACCTGTATACAATGGCGAATTGGATGAAAACCAGACGCTTTGATCGCGTGGCATTGATTCCTAAGAACCTGTGGATTGCGAGTTATGGCGTTGATCAGCCGGGCATCAATAATGTCGGGACCTGGCAGTTTACCAATAACTTTCACGGCTTAGGGGTGGATATGAGTTATGACTTTTTCGGTCACTACACCACGCGCTTGACCGGTAACCTCAATGGCGGCGTGGCGCGCGTTCCCACGATTCGCTATCACACGGTTTTGGCAGGCGAAAGCTGGTGGGCGATTGCAGATCGATATGGCTTGAATATGTACAAGCTCGCGGCCCTCAATGGTAAGACGATCTACAGTGTGATTCATCCGGGCGATCAGCTGCGGTTGAATTAAAGCGGCGATATTTTGACAAACGGTTGTCGATGCGGTGTGATGCCTTGCGTCGGCGATCGTTTTTAATTTGAAGCGGGTTTCTGAAAAAAGATTTTGCAAAAGATGTTGACACCGTGTCACTATCCGTGTAGACTACAAATTGTTGAACGGTGACACGGTGTCACCACGCGTACTCGTCACCACCAAGGTTTAACCGTGGCGGCGAAAGCTTAAGGAGGATCAACATGGTTTTAGCAACGTTCCAACATTTAGATCAAACAAAACAGCAACGGGTTCTGGCTGCGTTGGTGACCGAATTTTCGCAGCATCCGTTGGCACAGGCGCAGGTGGCGCGGATTGTGAAGCAGGCTGACATTGCGCGTGGGGCGTTTTATAAATATTTCAGTGATTTAAAAGATGCGTATCAATATGCGTTTAAAGCCGTGATCGGGCGGTTGCATATGGGCATTGCGGGTCCGGAAATGCGGCGTGATCCGTATGCTGCCACCGCGGCGTTCTTGCACGAAGCTGATGAAAGTCAGGATCGTGATTTCATCCGCATGCATTTTACCAAAAACAGCGGGTTGGTGACGGTTGGGCAGCCCCCGATTCCAGCCGATGCGATTGAATGGGCGGTAGCGACCTTATGCCACAGCGCGATTTCCGAGGCGCTGGCCAACCCAGAACAGGCGGATTTGATTTTGAAGCATCTAAAAGCAGCACTTAACCAGCTGCAAGTGAAGGAGTGAGTCGATGTATCTCTCATTAAAAGAAATTTGGCATGAAAAATTACGTTATGGTTTAATTATCGCCATGATTCTGCTGGTCACCTATCTGGTGTTCATTCTCAGCGCGCTGGCAAACGGGCTGGCGCAGCAAAATACCCAGGCGATTGAATCCTGGGACACGTCCCGAGTCGTTTTGGCCAAGGATTCCGACATTAACTTAAGCCAGTCCTTGTTGACGTCTGAACAGACCAAGGATCTCAAGCTAGGTAAAAGTCAGGCCTATGTCGGAACAATCGGCGCGGTGGCAACGAGCAGCCAGCACAAAGAGATCCGCTCCACGATGATTGGTTTGGATTGGAATCAATATATTGGCAAGGACATGAAGCTGGTCAGTGGTCACCGAGTTCAAAACGACCATCAAGTGGTGGTGGACACGCAATTCAAGAATGAAGGTTACGCGCTGGGCGACAAGATTCGCTTGAGTACCAAAGGCGATCGCTACACCATTGTCGGGTTTACCGAGAACGCCAAGATGAGTGTGGCGCCGGTTGTCTATGGCACGATGACCACCTGGCGTACCTTGCACAATCTGCCGACCAGTTTTACCGCCAGTGGGATCATCTCCAAGACGGCCGATTTTAAAATCAACACCAGCGATCTTAAGACGTATTCGGCCAACACGTTTATTCAGAAACTCCCAGGGTATTCGGCGCAAAATAGCACCTTCACCTTTATGATTGGGTTCCTGTTTGTCATTTCACTGATCGTCATTGCTGTTTTCCTTTACATTTTGACCATGCAAAAACTGCCAAACTACGCGGTATTGCGGGCCCAAGGTGTACCAGCACGGACTTTGGTTGCGACCACGATTGATCAGGCGTTGATTCTAGTCAGTCTGGGACTCGTTTTAGGCGGCGCATTGACGGCGATGACAGCTAAGTTCATGCCGCTGGGTGTACCGATGATTTTCTCGGCGGGACTCAGCATTGCAGTTATCTTAGGCATCCTGCTCACCGGTTTTCTCGGTGCGATTATCCCCGTACGCACCATCTTAAAAGTTGATCCTGTTACCGCTATTGGAGGTTGATGATATGCCAGCAATCGAATTAAAAAACATCATTAAAAACTTTAAAACGCCAACCAGTGACGTTGAAGTGCTCAAGAACGTCAATTTCAGTGCCGATGCCGGCAGTCTCTCACTGGTACTCGGGCCATCTGGATCCGGGAAAAGCACCTTCCTAACCATTGCTGGGGGAATTCAAACCCCGACTGACGGGATTGTAACCACAGCCGGGGAAAATCTGGAACAACTTTCTGGCAAGGCACGAGATGCGTTGCGGTTGGACAAAATCGGCTTTGTTCTGCAGTCTTATAATTTGGTGCCGTATTTAACAGTCGGCGAGCAGTTTAAGCTGGTCGATAAAATCAAACCAAAAGGGAACCTTAGCCATGCAGCCCTTTCTGAGTTATTGGATGATTTGGGTATTGCAAACTTGGTCAATCAGTATCCGGCATCGTTATCAGGCGGCCAAACCCAGCGTGTTGCAATAGCGCGGGCGCTTTATCCGGATCCGGCGATTGTACTGGCGGATGAACCGACTGCGGCACTCGATAGCCCGCGGGTGGCAGTGGTTGGCCAGTTGTTGGTTGATCTTGCCCACAAGCATAACAAAGCGATTGTTGTCGTGACCCACGATGTTCGCCTTGAAAAGTTTGCTGATCGGAAGTTTACACTTTTGGATGGTAAGTTACGTGAAGGCGAACCGGAGTATGCGGCATAAGGCTGTGCGTCTTTAACCTTCATGGCCATCATCGTGCAGATCTCTAAGCGCGCCAGTTCATGCTCACCCAAAAAAGACCAAGCTCACTAAATCAGTGAAAGCTTGGTCTTTTTGCATGGCGGATGATTAAAAGAGGAAACAATGTTGCAGTAGGACTAGCAACTGACTAGAAGCGTGGTTCACCTAGTGCGTGTTGAGCGGCGAGGTTGAGCAGGCTCCATTGCCGGTCGAATCCTGGCTGGAAGAAGAAGTCAGCTTCAGCTAAGTCTTCCAACGTGAGGCCGTGTTGAATGGCTAAGGCCAAAACATTGCCTTGCGCGGTGACGTCGTAAGTGGACAGAACTGCGCCTCCAAGCAGCCGGTGCGTTTGTGGATCAAAGACAAGGTTGACGCAAACTTGCGGATTACCATTGGCTTCCGGAACATAAGCCGGACGTAGGGAATCTGCGTAAAATGCGGTGTCGACTTGGACATTTGAGCGTCCGGCAGTGAACGTATTCAGACCGCTTGCTGCAAAGTGGTAATCAAATACACTCAACGCGCTGGAACCGACAACGCCGCCAAACGGACGTGCCGGGTGTTCCGCAAAGATATTAGCCGCCAGATAACGGGCTTCACGCCGCGCAACTGTTGCCAAGGCAATCGGAACTTTTTGCTGTGCCGGTACGGAATAAACCAGCGTTGCATCACCAATGGCGTAAACATCAGGCAAATTCGTGCGCAGGTATGGGTCGGTGTTGATGAAACCGCGATCGTCTAGCGAAACCGTGCCCTTGAGCCATTCGGTGGCTGGTTGAATACCAGCAGCTTGAATCACAAGGTCTGTGGCAATTTCGCCAGCATCGGTTTTCACGGCGCTGACTGCACCATCGCCGGTGAACGCTTCGATTTTTACACCGAGTTTCAGCTCAACGCCTTTGTCAGTCAGCTCTTTAGCTAAGATGTCGGTCATGTCCGGATCAAGATAGGTACCTAGTGGCCGGTCAATCATATCAAGCAAGGTGACTTCTTTACCTGCTTTGCGACTGGCTTCAGCGGCTTCAATCCCGATGTAGCCGGCACCGATCACCGTGATATGCTTGACTGCCGGATCTGCAAGTTTGGCTTTGATACTGGTTGCCCAATCGTAACCGCGCATCAGGAAAACATTTTTCAAGTCGTTGCCTGGTACCGGTAGTGAGTTCGGCCGCACGCCTGAACTCAGAATCAATTTGTCGTAAGGATAATCCTGTGCCGTGCCGTTCTTCGTGTCGCGGACAGTAACGGTTTTGACATCAGCGTTGATGGCCGTTACTTCATGGTTGCTGAACACATGCGCACCACGTTTGATTAAATCATCAGGGCGGAAGTTCCGAACATCATTCACATCTGTGACCTGATCTTCTAAGAATAATTCCATCCCGCAGGACATAAACGAAACAAAGTCACCCGCTTCAAACATGGTAATTTCTGCATCCGGATACCGATGCAATAATTCCAGAACGCTTTGGTGACCGCCGTGTGATGCCCCAACAACAATGATCTTTGGCTTGTCCACAAAAATCCCTCCTAGGATATGTAGTAACCGCAGTTATGTAACAACGGCTCTATCTCTATATTAGAATAATTACAATCTAGCGTCAATAGCCGAGAACAATTAATTATTGGACAATTTTATTTTAGCTTTGCCTAAACCCAATGATACACCTTGGCGTTTGAAAATTGCCAACGTGTCGGTCTAAGGGGTAAGAAAAAACCGCTGCACAGAACATTGAGGGTTCTCTGCAGCGGTTTCGTCTGTAAAACTAGATAATTTTAAAATGTTTTAGCGCCTTCACAACGCCATCGTCATCATTGCTGGCGGTTACATAATCAGCATGGCTCTTGACGACATTCTGACCGTTTGCCATGGCCACACTTACCCCGGCAAAATCAAACATATCAAGGTCATTGTGTTCATCGCCAAAAGCAATCACGTCGGCCGGTTTTAGCCCCAGATGCTGTGTGAGTTGCGCCAGCCCCCAGCCTTTATCGACCCCTTGTGGCATAATTTCCAGCATAAACGGCATGCTGCGAATCACGGTAAACCGATTGCCAAATTCGGCTTCGGCTTGCGGTTGAATGTTAGCCACCTGCTCTGGTTCGCCGAGTAAGATACCTTTTGCAATGACAAAATCATCTGGCATCTCCTGAGGCTCGCGAACCTTGATGCCAGCGTGATTTTCCCATGCCTGCAAAACTGTGTACCGGCTGATGTTCCGATCGGCGGTGTAGACGTCACCGGCTGGGGTTAAGACGTTGCTATCAATTCCGGCCGCCGATACCGAGGTTGCAAAAGTCGAGAAGTCTTTATAATCCTGATGGTTCATGAATTTTTGCGCGATGATTTTCCCACTGGTACTCTGAACCACACCGCCACCTTGAACGATGACATATTGATCATCACCATGCAGCCCCAGCGCGTCCAACGTTGTCCGTACCCCTGGCAGTGGCCGCCCGGTACACGGCACGACTTTGATCCCGGAAGCCAGAGCCGTTTGCAAACCCTCGACCGTGGCCGGTGACAATTGCTTATGCGAATTCAATAATGTGTCATCCAAATCGACTGCGATCAAACGAATCATGGCAGTCACACCCCTTCCTGAAATCAGCTTAGCACAGGGGCGTTGGTGGCAACAATATGCAACCTTGCCGACCAGCACAAGTCCGGTGAAAAGAATGCTCGGGCACTAAGCCGTCACAACCGTTAAATCTCGCCATGGCGGCCAACATCAATCAAGCGGATCGCGTCTGGTTCAACTCGGTAAATGAGCAGCCAATTACCTTTGATGAACAAAGCACGATCTGGTTTGCGTTTTTTGATCACGTGATCGTCATACTTTTCCGGCAGTGGGGTGCTGGTTTGTAAGTAAGCAAGGACTTGCTGAAAGTCAGCCTTGGTGAAGCGCCCGGCTTGGAGGAGTTGTTTGAGATGTTTTTTGAAGCGGGATTGTTCGATGAGGGGCAGGGAGGTGGGCATGGTTGGGACCTTTCTTTTTCTTCTAGCGTAACGCCGGATGGAAGAAAACGGGGAATTCTTTTATAAAGTTATTGTCGTTGCTTGTGAAACACTGCGGCGTGAAGCTGAAGAAAAGGAGAGGCATCTGCACAAAATAGCATATAAGAAATTTTTGAAATCGATACCAAAAATGCTTGACATATTTTTTGAAAGCGCTATATTGTTCTTGTGATTAAGGAACAAAGGAGAACGGTGATAAATGGCAACGATTTCAGAAGTCGCAAAATTGGCGGGGGTCTCAGTATCAACAGTTTCAAGAATCATTAATAACAAGCCCCACGTATCACCAAGCAAAGCAGCGCTGGTAGCAGAAGCAATGAAGAAACTGGGTTATCAGCCTCTGCAAGCAGCACGACAAATGCGGGGGTCTGGATCACAAACCATTGCGGTGACAGTACCATATATTACAAATCCGTTTTTCTCTGAGCTGGTAGCAGCAATCGAACGAACAGCTGATGAGCGGTCATACAAAACCGTAATTGTTCAAACATTTGGTCAAAAGAGTCACGAGCGCAATGCGTTGGATTTTTTAAAGACGAATCAGGTTGATGCTGTAATCATGTGTGCGATCGAAAATGACTGGGACCTGATTAAACAATACCGGCAATATGGCTTAATTGCGGTCTGCAATGAATATGTGGCTGATTCAGATACATTAATGGTACGTGCTGATCAAGAAAGTGGCATGTATGCTGGTGCTAAATACCTGTTAAATCGTGGTTATCGAAAGCTTGCCTTTTGTACGGGACAGAAAGCCATTCGTTACAATTCGGAAGCGGAGGATCTCAACAGCGATCGGTATCGCGGTTATCTGCGAGCTTTACAGGAATTTAACTTAGAGCCTGTCATGGAGTGGCAGTTTACGGATATCAATACGATTGCTGATGGTCAAAAGTTATTGCAGAGGCTCATGGTAATGAAGAAACGTCCAGATGCTGTTATTGCTGGCTCCGATCAAGTGGCCGCTGGTATTATTGCCGAAGCTCAAACTATGCAATTAAAGGTTCCGGAAGATCTGGCTGTTTTGGGTTTTGACGATCAACCGTTAAGTCGAGTTGTGGCACGGCCCTTAACAACGATTCATCAGCCGGTTCACGAAATTGGGGATCGAATCGCAAATATGGTAGCGGATGCGTTAGAAGGCAAATCGATTGAAGTCAAGGAGGTCGTATTGCCCCTTTCTCTGGTTGTTCGGCAGTCGGTCTAGAGTTTTTATTTAACCAAAATTGGTATCAATACCAAAAAATGGAGGAAATTAAAATGACAGTTGTATTAGCTCGAGTAGATCAACGTTTAGTTCATGGTATCGTTGTCAATCAATGGTCGGCTGAAGTGCAGCCGAAGCGTTATATGGTGATTGACGATGTTGTCAGTCAAGATGAAAACGTGAAGGCTAGCATGCGATTAAGCAAACCAGCTGGTACCGGGATGTCAATTATCGATACTGAAAAGGCCTTGACTAATTTTAAAGCCGGCAAGTATGACGCACAGCGAGTTTTTGTCATTGCAAAAGAACCTGACACGATGTTGAAATTATTGGATGCTGGTATTGAGATTCCGCGTGTTGATATCGGTATTATTTTTGCGGAAGACGGTCGAACTCAAATCAGTAAATTTGTTTCAGTCAATCAGCAAGAAGTTAACGATTTCAGAGCATTAGAAAAGCGCAGTGTACCAGTGAATATTCGCTACGTACCCGCTGATGCCCCAATACCATTGGAAAGAGCACTTGAAGGGAAAACCATTCAGTAACCAGAGCTGAAACATGATAGGAGGAAATGTCATGCCCCATATTTTGCAGGATATTTTAATTATTTTGCTGGCCTCGTATGCCACCTTGGACAACCAAGGGATTACGATTATGAATTATTGGCCAGTGACGGTTGGGCTTTTTGCGGGTTTGATTATGGGAGACTTACCCACTGCAATGACGATTGCCGGAACATTTCAGTTGATGAGCCTCGGAGTTGCAGGTTTAGGCGGTGCTTCGGTTCCTGATTATGGCTTGGCAACAATAGTGGGAATCTATCTCTCGGCACGTACAGGAGCTGGTTTGGGAGCTGCTGTGGCAGTTGGACTGCCGGTTGGCCTACTCACTATTCAATTGGACGTTTTGATTAAGATTATCAATAACTTTATCGCTCATAAAGCTCAAGCATACGCACATGCCAAAGAATTTAACAAAATGCGTATGATTAACTGGCTTGGACCGTTGTTCTTTGGACTTAAAAACTTTATTCCGATGATTTTGATTGTTACAGTCGGACCTTCAGCCATTAGTGCCTTGTTAAAGATTATTCCTAAATGGTTAACTAATGGACTAACGATTGCCGGCAGTATGTTGCCTGTTGTCGGGATTGGTATGTTGATGCACTATATGCCCCTGAAAAAATATATTTGGGTTCTCATGATTGGCTTTGTCATGTCGGCTTATCTGAAAGTGCCAATTCTGGGGGTTGCAATTATTGGCTTAGCACTTGCAATCTACACGTATCAAAATCTGATCAGCGCTTCTAAGAAGAGGGAAGTTGCAGCTGCTAATAATGCAGGTACTACGGATGACGATGAAGGAGACGACTACGATGAGTGATGCACAACCAAAATTGACAAAAAAAGAACGTCATAGCGCCATCCTTCGTTACATGGCGATGGGAGTTAACAATTTTAACTATGAAACTCAACAAGGTCCGTCAGTTGTCTGGGCATTTTCAAAGGTTTTGCGGAAAATTTATCCTGATGATGACGAATATGTAGCAGCGTTAGACAATCACTTCAAATATTTCAACACCACGACTGCAATGGCAGGTATGATTCTTGGTGCGACTTTGGCGATGGAAGAACGCGATGGAATAAAGTCTAAGGATGCCGTGCAAGCGTTAAAGACTTCCTTAATGGGACCGTTTGCTGGCGTAGGTGACACCATTATCTGGATTTTGTTACCGACAATTATGGGATCTATCGCCGGATATATGGCATTACAGGGAAATCCATTGGGGGCTATTATTTGGATCTTAGTGGATATATTGTTGTTCTGGATCCGTATTAAGCTTTTTGATATAGGATATGATTCCGGGGTTAAATTAGTAACAACGATGGCAAACCAACTGAGTGCCTTCACTGAAGCGGCTTCAGTCATGGGAATTACGGTTGTCGGCACACTAATTGCCACCGTGGTGAAGGTCTATACACCGCTTCAGTTCCAATTTGGCAAGGTTAAGTTGGCGATGCAAACCGGTATTTTGGATAAGATCATGCCGGCATTATTACCAGCTTTAGTGGCCTGGATGGTTTATAAATTACTTGGGTCTAAAAAATGGACTCCGAATCGGGTTATCATATTGATTCTGGTTATTGCACTCGTCGGTTCATTTTTTGGCATTCTAGGCGTACAGCCAACAAAATAAGTGAGTCGAAGAAGTTAGATAGTGAGGTTGATCATTTGAATCAGAAAAATCAGATTGTCGGGGAGCAATATCGTTTTACCGTTATCACAGATAAAATGATTCGCATGGAATATCAACCCGAGGGTCAGTTTGAAGATGCAACAACACAGATCGTCACAAACCGTGATTTCGCACAACCTAAATTCAAAGTTTATCGCGATATGGACGGATTTGCTGTTCAAATTGAGACTGATTCGTTTCATCTTTACTATCGGGACGGCGAATTTAATGGAGCTAACTTATTTATTGACACGAAATATAACTATCAGACTCACTATTCTCGGTGGCATTACGGAGATAGTGACCCTAAGAATTTGCTGGGAACGGCTCGAACATTGGATGGTGCAGATGGTTCCATTCCGCTTGCACCAGGGATAATGTCAAAAAACGGCTTTGCAATATTGGATGATTCGCAAAGTATGTTACAATCCGGTTCAACTATCCGCAATCGGTCGGTTGCTGAGGTTGACATTTATGGATTTGCGTATGGTCATGATTATCGTGCGGCATTGCGAGATTATTATCAATTAACAGGTTTTCCCCCTTCTGTCCCGCGCTTCGCACTTGGTAATTGGTGGAGTCGCTTTTATCCATATACGCAAAAAACTTACCTCGACTTGATGGAACGCTTTCAAAAGTCGGGCATACCAATATCCGTTGCGGTACTGGATATGAATTGGCATATCACAGACATTCCAGCTAAGTACGGAAGCGGATGGACAGGATATACTTGGAATCGATCATTATTTCCCGACCCGGTTAAATTGTTACAGACACTGCATGCACAAGGTAAACGTGTCACACTTAATGTGCATCCAGCTGCGGGAATACGTCCGTCTGAAGCCCAGTATCAAGCGGTTGCGAAGGCAGTTGGGATTGACCCTGCCTCGCAACGGCCGGTGTTATTCGATTTGAATAATCGGCAATTTGTTAAAGCCTATTTCAATCTTGTGCACCATCCACTTGAACTGGAAGGGGTTGACTTTTGGTGGATTGATTGGCAGCAGGGAAAAGCACGATCGCGAACTCAGATTGACCCGTTGTGGACATTAAACGCATTGCATTTCTTGGATCAACAACAAGAAAAAGGGGATCAAGCGTTAATTCTCTCACGCTATGCAGGACCGGGAAGTCATCGATATCCAATCGGTTTTTCAGGGGATTCGATTGCCAGTTGGCAGTCGTTGAAGTTTCAGCCTTATTTCACCGCGACAGCCACGAATATTGGTTATACGTGGTGGAGCCATGATATTGGTGGACACATGCATGGTCATTATGATCCGGAGCTTTCACTAAGATGGTTGCAGTTCGGTATTTTTAGTCCAATCATGCGTCTTCACAGCTCAGATAATCCGTTCATGGGAAAAGAACCATGGAATTACGATGCTGTCATAACTAAAACGATGATTCGATTCATGCGTCTGCGGGCTCAATTAGTTCCCTATTTAGCTACGGCCGATATATTGACCCATCAAAAAGGCCGCGCCCTCATCGAGCCGATTTATTACCGTGATTCGGAGGCTGAAGAGGCCTATCAGTTCAAAAATGAATACTTTTTTGGCTCAGAGATGCTTGTCGTGCCGATCACCTCGCCTAGTGATGAAACGACTGGGTTAGCAAGTGTGAAGGGCTATGTGCCAGCCGGTACTTGGACAGACTTCTTTACACAGCAAATATACACTGGCCCAGCTGTCGTGAAATTTCATCGAAATAGCGAAGATTATCCGGTTTTGGTACGTTCTGGGGGAATTATCCCACTGGCAGTTGATCCGATGGCACCGGTTGATACGTTACCGGGCGCAATGACAATCAAACTTTTTCCGGGTGAACGAAATAAGTATGTTTTGCGGGAGCAGACTGCTTCAGGGATGGCTCAGACAAAATTTACTTGGGATCCGAAAACAAAGATATTTACGATTAAAGTAAGCGATCCTGCTAACATCATTCCGACTGAACGAGTATATCAACTGGAAGCTATTGGCTATGAGGGCTACCTAGATCCGATTGACGGTCACAAAGACCATGAACTGACACTTAAACTGAAACCGCAAGATCATCAAGGCGCCAAATTGGCTCGTGTTTTCACCATTCTGCAGCATGCCAAACTTGGATTTGATCTCAAGAAGCAGTTGTGGCAAGCCATTAAAGATATGCCAAGAGCTAAGGCTGCTTTGGCGCTGACAAGTCTCGCACCTGAGAGTCTAAGCGATGCCCTGCTGGAAATACTTCTAAACGATGAGGCTTAAATGAAGAGATAACTTGACGAGTTAGTTGAGCTTAAGAGTGCTTGGTGTGGCAGTTAAACGCTATGAACCTTCTTAAGGATCTGCTGTTAACTGTACCACCACACTTGCAAGGAGGAAAAACACATGGAACGCACAATTGTATTAGCATCGCATCATAGACTGGCAGATGGATTAAAAGATACGCTGGAATTTATTAGTGGTGGCAGTCAGGATGTTGTGGCCATGGCAGCGTATTTGGACAATCAACCTGTTGAAAAGCAGGTTGATACATTGATGGCAGCTTTGCCCGCTGATCGTGATGTGATTGTACTGACTGATATGACAGCAGGAAGTGTCAATCAGAAGTTTTTCCGATATAGAACCCGTCCGCATACTCACATCATTAGTGGCATGAATTTACCACTTGCTCTAGGCGTTACAATGGAGCCTACTGATCAATACATCAGTGATTCACGTATTGATGCTTTAATTCAAGAAGCCAAGAACGCCATTGTCAATGTTAATGAGATACAAGTTGAGGCGGATGACGATGATGAATGAAATTCCTTGGTGGAAAAACAGCGTTGTTTATCAAGTTTATCCGAAGAGTTTCAACGATAGCAATGGTGATGGGATTGGTGATTTAAACGGAATTACCGAAAAGTTGGATTACTTGGCCGATTTGGGCGTGGATGTGCTCTGGCTGAATCCGATTTATCGGTCGCCACAAGTTGACAATGGTTATGATATCTCAAATTATCGTGATATTGAACCGCAGCTAGGGACTATGGCTGATTTTGAACAGCTCTTACACGCTGCTCATGATCGGCAGTTAAAGATTATCTTGGACCTGGTGGTTAATCACACATCAGATCAACATCCATGGTTCAAAGCGGCAAAATCGTCGGTGTCAAACAAGTATCACGATTATTATATCTGGAAAAAGCCGGTTGATAACCATGTTCCCAATAATTGGGGTTCGAGTTTTGGTGGCTCGGCATGGGCTTATGAGAAAGACTTGGGCGAATATTACTTACACCTTTTCGCAAGACAGCAGCCGGATCTCAATTGGAAAAATCCCAAGGTCCGGCAAGAAGTTTATGAGCTTATGCGCTTTTGGTTGGATAAAGGCGTCGACGGCTTCCGAATGGATGTTATTTCGCTAATCTCCAAGGACCCTGCTTATCCGGATGGCCCATTAATTCAAGGTAAGGTGTATGGCAGTTATTATGCTGGCGCAGCGAACGGACCTAAGGTTCACAATTACTTACAGGAAATGCATGAACAGGTTTTGTCGCATTACGATATCATGACAGTTGGTGAGACACCGCATACGACAGCCGAACAGGCCCAACTATATACAGCAGCGAATCGCCACGAGCTGGACATGGTTTTTCACTTTGATCATATGCATCTTGATTATGGCAAATATGGAAAGTTCTCAACGAATCGGTTTAAACTAGTTGATCTTAAAGCGGTGTTGGCTCGTTGGGAGACCACATTAGCGCAGGTCGATGGGTGGAACAGTTTATATTGGAGTAATCATGATCAGCCGCGCCCAGTTACACGTTTTGGAGATGAAGGTCAATATCGGATTCGATCAGCCAAGATGTTAGGGACAGTGTTACACATGCTTCAAGGAACGCCGTTTATTTTTGAAGGTGAAGAACTTGGCCTGAAAAATGTTCGCTTTGATCATTTGAATCAGTACAACGATCTTGAAACTAAGAATATCTTTAGCGAACTGACTAATCAACATCATGAAAGTCCTGAAGCTGCGATGGAAGCCATTTATCTCCACTCGCGAGATAACGCCCGCACACCAATGCCGTGGGACGGGAGCCAAAAGGGGGGATTTACAACCGGAAAGCCGTGGTTAGAACTAAATCCCGATCATCAACAAATTAATGCTGAAAAGGACTTAGCAGATAGTGACGGTGTCTATCACTATTATCAACGCTTGATTAAGCTGCGACATGAAGAACCGTTAGTTACAACTGGCGATTTTGAATTGTTGGCTCCAGATGATCCCGATTTGTTTATTTATCTCCGAAGAGGTAAAAATGAAACGTTATTAGTAGCTGGAAACTTCTCGGAGTCACAACGAAGATGGCCATTACCAGACGCCTTGCAAAATAAGCAAGTAACCACTTTAATTAGCAACGTACCAATAGCTAAACGAGTTGGCAAGATCATCACACTACCACCATTTGGTAGCGTTGTTTATAAACTTCAATGAGTAACAGAGTTGGTTTCAATCGATTTTCATGAAGACAAAGTCGCCGTTTGGGTGGGCTTTGTCTTTTTAATTTACAAGCCGCTTTAACATATAACCAGCAAAGGCTTTTAACTCAGTCGCCTGATATTCACTCACACGTCCACTTCCAGATTGATATTCGTTTAACGCCAGCTTGATGAGTGGGCGCCATTTGGGGGATAACGTTGCCAGTGCCCACTCCCCACCGGAAGACTTTGATGTGACGAGGCGTTCATTTTTAAACGCCAATGCCCGGCATAGGTTTAAAATCGTATACATTGGCTGATTAATAATTGTAGTGTCTGCGTTGCCAACGTCATAAAGAATACTTTTTAAATACGCTTGGGCAGGAACTGGTGCGAAAACTTCGGCGATTGGTTCCCCGGTTAAAACTTGACCATATTGATTGACGATCATCAAATGTGCCGTGAGATCGGGGTCGGTTCCGTGCATTTGATTAATATACTTTGCTGGTTCGCGCAAATACTCTTGATAGTGCATTTTTGAAAAATGAAAATCAAAGGGAACGGGTTCGGAAAAAGTAGATAGGTCTTGTTTAAGAAGAATGTGAAATTCCAATCCCTTTGCCGGACTCAAAGGCCAAAGCTTCTCAAGTGTTACATGCATGATACTAGCCTTAGCTTTGTTACTTAGCGGGCTATTGATAACAACAAGAAAGTCTAAATCGCTTACTGCCGGGTTGAAACAGCCCATGACATAGGATCCGTGCAAGTAAATACCGACTAAATTGGTAGTTAAGATGCTTGTATAACTGGTTTTTAAAAGTGCCAATAATTGATTGGTTTTATCCACGCTCATTTCCCCTTCAGTCGGACTCGCTAACTTTTTAGGCACTCAATAACAAGTTCAAAATAGGCAAGCTTATGAAAAATACCCATCCGCTAGTTTGACTTACGGGATGGGTGCTTTCACTCATTGATGTGCAGTCGTGTCCTGAGACGTTTCTGGTAACTTGATCGTTTCAACGCGCACATGCTGGGGATTTCCTCGAAGATACTCACTGATTTGTTCGGCACTTTTTTCTATGTTTGGTTTTGACATTGAAAAATCCTCCTGCTTTCTGATTCACAACGATTGTATCTTAAAAGCCGCTGATTTTGTTAGCTTTTAACATAAGTAATTGACGACTTTCAAATAGTTTAGCGATTGAAGCCAAAAAGTAGTGTGTGAAAAGGCGGGAGAGCAAAGAGTTACTGGCTTCTCAAATGAAAAAACCATCGCGCCACAATCTGATACAGCACGATGGTTTGAAACTAGCTTCAACAAAAGACTCTTTCTTGTATTTACCCTTTTTAAACTTTTTCATCGGCACAACTCGGCCAACTGTCGGTTTGTTATCTTTTTTGGCTTTCACTTCAGGCGTTGATGACTCTGGCGCCAACGCCTTGATTTTTTCATCGACGGCTTCAGCAAAATCTTTGACTTGTTTTGCTGACCAGAGACCTTTATTGGCAGTTGAACGAATAAACGCTGCCAATGCTTGTAAGACCGGTTTACGTTGATTTGCTTTGATAATTTCCTTGTCGCTTAGGATGAAGGCCAGGGTTGTTGAAAGGTCTTCCTTGGTCCACGCTTTTATTTCGTGATTGAACATCACCTTATTACTTTGCATGATTAGCAAAACTAGCATGGTGAGCAGGTCGGGGTCTTGCACTTTTTCCGGAAGACGGTCCCAAGCGGATGATTCGATGAAACGCGAAAGTAAATCCAAAAGTGTTTGGGTTTGCGGTGAAGAGAAGTCAATGGCTTTTTCCTCGAATTCCGGGTCATTTTCGACGTCAGCTAATGCTTTTTCAATTTCGGCATCATAGCCATCATCATCTACAGCTTCGTCATCGTCGTCAAAGTCATTATCACCGAATGGGTCATCATCATCTTCATAATCAGCATAGTCGGCGTACTGGCTAATAGCAGCGTGGGTAGTGGTTTCGGTGAGTGCATGGATGAGTGCCGTCATGAAATCATCGCTGGTGAGCTGAATCTTTTTCTGCTGAATCAGCCACATGATCATTGCGCGAATAACGTCTGCATCAAAGTCAATGTCAGCATATGGATCATCTGAATTCGCCGATGCCTCTAAAGTTTGTTCCAAGCCATCAACAATTTGGGGAATATCGAGTTTGGCAATGCTTGAGCGAAGATTTGCAAACGCGGTGGCGAAAAATGTTATGAGCGTCGAACGGGCTTGAGAAGTTGCATCCCCAACCCACGTCGTCTCTTGAAGCAGCTTAACAAAAACCGGAGTGATGTGAAAATCGTCCTAATACTTATCAAGTTCACGTCCTGCGTGGCGCAACATTTTCGTTTCATAAGTTAATTTTTCTTTTGCCGTTGCCTTGCTCCTTTATTTATAAGTGAGGCTACCATTGGCTTTAGTTTAGCAGGTGCAAGGAGGTGTGCCTAGTGGAGAATACGAGGGGATTTTGAAACCCATGTGGAACAGGTTGTTGCTGTGTCAGTTATGTGCGAAAAAAGATGATTCATAACAAATGGTATATATGGAATGATAAAGTAACAACTGATAAACTAAAACCAACAATGCTACGCGACGGCGGCTCTTTTTGAAGAAGGGGGTGGTGCTTATGGTGTAAAAACGATAAGACCGCAGAATTCTTTAGAAAGGAGCAGAAATGTCCGACTTCGAAGCTTTGAGCCTCATGATCATGGCCGCACTATTGTTAATCGCCGTGATCGAGTTGGTTCTAAAGCTAATCGATCGAGACTAACAAAAAAGCCGTCACGCAAGCTTGCAGGCCCGTGATGGCTTAATCAAGTTATAATCGAGCCGCCGTCAAGCAGCATTGTTGTTCAAAGGGTCGTTGGTAAGCAGCCAGCGACTCTTTTAGTACACTTTTATTTTCAGTGATCCGTGCAGAGATGTCAACATATTTGTTTAGGATTTGAGGCGGGAAAAAGAAAAATTACTAGCCTAGATTAATAACAAATGGTATATATGGAATGATAAAGTAACAACTGATAAACTAAAACCAACAATGCTACGCGACGGCGGCTCTTTTTGAAGAAGGGGATGGTGCTTATGGTGTAAAAACGATAAGACCGCAGAATTCTTTAGAAAGGAGCAGAAATGTCCGACTTCGAAGCTTTGAGTCTCATGATCATGGCCGCACTATTGTTGATTGCCGTGATCGAGTTGGTTCTAAAGCTAATCGATCGAGACTAACAAAAAAGCCGTCACGTCAGCTTAACGGGCTCGTGATGGCTTAATTAAGTTAGAATGAGCCGCCGTCAAGCAGCATTGTTGTTTCACGGGTCGCTGGTGATTAGCCAGCGACTCTTTTTAGTACACTTTTATTTTCAGTGATCCGTGCAGAGATGTCAACATATTTTTCTCGGTGTTAAGAATTGAGAATACGATCGCGCTCTTTACATGTTAACGTTTTAACTGATAGAACAATCACAAATTGGCAAACATCAAGTTGCTATTTATTTGTGAAGAGGGTATGATGCATTCAATAACGTGACCTGTTTAACGAGAATAGCGTTAAAGATGTTATTAAATCAACACTTCGAGAAGAAGATTAGCCTTAGCGCAAGCGTTGCAGAGAACCCGGATGGTGAAAAAGGGGCGTTGGCAAAAAGGTGAAGATGAGCTTCGAATAGTGATTCGTGCGGATAACGCCTGCGGATCGGTTGCAGCCGTTATCCTGCCAGGTATCAACAGGTACTGGAGGCGATGTTTCGGCATTGCAAACGAGGGTGGTAACACGGCATGGCCGTCCCTTGACGACATTTTTGGTGGTCAAGGGACGGCCTTTTTTGAATTCATCTTGTGTCGGTTTTGGTTGAAAAGTGATGATGAGGAGGCATTTTCATGCGAAGTTGGAAAAAATTAGTGCTAGTCGGTGCGGCGTTGTTGGCGTTGGTCAGCGTGACAGCTTGTGGAAAAACTACCAGCAGTACGGCGACTTCGAGCAACAAGACGATTGTAATTGGCAGCAGTGGCTCGGATTATCAGATCTGGCAACATATTGCGCAATCACCACAAGCTAAAAAGGCTGGTGTGAAGCTCAAAGTCAAACAGGTGGCAGACGGCAATGTAACAAATTCGGCAACCGCTGAAGGGCAGTTGGATGTCAATGCGTTTCAATCTTACGCGTATTTCGAACAGTATAACAAGGCAAATCCAAGTCAAAAGTTGGCGGCGCTTGGTACAACTTATTTAGAGCCGATGGGATTGTATTCCAAAAAATATAAGCGATTAAATCAGCTTCCTGATGGTGCAACGATTGGTATTTCCAATGACCCGGCGAATGCGACGCGCGGTTTGTTGCTGCTGGCTGCGGCCAAGTTGATTACGTTAAAGCCGGATTTTAATGCCTTGAGTACCGTCAAGGATATTCAAAGCAATCCGAAACATTTAAAGTTCAAAGAGGTGGATCCTTCAGTTCAGGTATTGCCTGACCTAGATGCAGGATTGATATCAAATACGCGTGCTTTGGATGGTGGGCTAAATGTTTTAAAGGATTCGTTGGTGCATGAGAAGCTGGGTCAGGATACTCGTGCCAACGTGAATATTTTGGTGACGGCGGTTAAAAATAAAAACAAGCCCGAACTTAAAAAGTTAGTCACGCTTTATCACAACTCAACGATTCAGGCCTGGATCAAGAAGACTTTTTCTGGTACTAAAATTGAGGTGAATAAGCCGATTAGTTATTTACAAAAGAAATAGCTTTCAGACAGAGGCGGCTTTGCTAGGTATAAATGGACGTATTTTCTGGATCTGGCGCTAAAAGATAGCCGACTCAGCGTATAATAACAGTTGTATCGTTACCGAAAAAAGCGAGTTTTCCAGTGAAAAGGTCGGCGGATAATGCCCTAGTTAAACACCGTCCACCGTCATTCACACACAGACTCACGCTGACAATAGGAGGTTTTATATATGTGCTCATCCATGACAATTAAATCGCTTCAAGGGGATATTTTCTGGGGTCGAACGATGGACTATAACACGAGTTTCTTCCACGAGTCGCCTGCTGGTGGGGTGCCGGGGAAAATTGTGAGTCTGCCTGCGAACCAGACATTGCCAGCGCAAACGGCTACTTGGAAGACTAAATATGCCGCAGTTGGTGTTGGGGTTGATCAAAGCGTGGCGCTGTTTGATGGCGTCAACAGTGAAGGTTTGGCCGGGGACTTGCAGGTGCTGGTGGAATGCAGTTGGGCAAGTGCCGAGTCACTGGCGAAGCGCAATCTGAAGCCGATTAAAGGTGAGGAGTTTGTCACGTTGGCGCTGACGACTTGCAAGAATGTTGCGGAAGTGCGCGCACTTGCGAGTCAGTATGGACTGCTGGACGAGCCGTTTCAGTTTGGTGGTCAAGGCGTCAAGATTCCTTTGCATTACACGTTCGTTGATCCATCCGGTGCCGGACTCGTGATTGAACCGACTGACCATGGTGCCTTCAAGCTGTATGACAGTGTCGGCGCTATGACAAATAGTCCGGAATACGGGTGGCATACAACCAATTTACGGAACTATGTCAGTCTTAATGATCGCAACTATCCGGAAGGGGCCGATCTTGGCGACCAACATCTGGAGCCGATTGAATTAGGAACCGGTTATGGCATGTTTGGCCTGCCAGGTGATTATACGTCTCCATCCCGCTTTGTTCGGGCGATGTTCGTGTCACGCAACCTCGACCCGTTCAATAGCAACGAAGGTATCCGCGTGCTTTACAATGCGTTCAAAACCGTTTTGATTCCTCAAGGTCTAGGCCGCGACCCGAAGCATTCGATTTTAACCGATTATACCCAGTACTGGTCCGGATACGACCTGAGCAAGCGCGCCATTTTTGTTCAGGACGCCAACACGTTAACCATGACGACCAAGACACTCGATCCGAACCTGACTGAAGTGACCTATGATGATTTGGTTAAAACGGAACAGTTTAATCAACTTTAAGTAAGATTTGCGGGCATGAAAATACGAACGGTGCGCTATACTTAAGTCGATTCATTAGGTCGCAGGCTCAGCAGATTGAATAAGAAAAAAGACGTCTCAACCAAGTACGGATTTTGCCATACCTGATTGTGACGTCTCTTTTTATGCGGTTAATTAAAAACACTGCTGGTTGACATGATTACTTTTTGTGGCGACCTTTCTGCCAGTCTGCCATGGGAATGACGCGATCTGATGGACCTGTCGCCGGTGTTGCCGCGGCTGTGGCTTTTGGCGGTGTCGCCGGCATCTTGGCGAGCGCTTCTTTGACCTGTGCTTGGGCGGTATCCGCCAAAGCCTTGAGTTGCGTTGCCGTCCAAAGATGCGAGTTGGCAGTTGACTTAATGAAGATTGCCAGCGATTTACCCAGTGCCTGCTGCTTATCACGCGGAACGATCTTTGTGTCACGCAGCAGTAGCAACAAAGCAGCGCCAATATCCTGGCTGGTCCACTCTTTAGGTTCGTGACCAAACATGTTTTGAATGGTTTGAATCAGGAAAAAGATGACCGCACCGAAGAACTCTTCGTCTTGAGCTGAATGCGGTAGTTGATGCCAGGTCTTAGAGTCGAAAAAGAGCATCAATTGTTCAATCAGCGTGGCCATGCTCGCTGAATCGATCGTCATGTCGTCATCATCGTCAAAACGTTCGTCACGTTGGCCGGCACGTGGCGAAGCAAGATCGCCTTCTTCGACCAGTCCCAATACATAAGTCGTCGTGAGTAAGGCGCCCATCAACGCATCGACAAAATCAATGATGGTCAACTTAACGCGTTTGGTTCGAATCAACCAAATCATCATGCTCTTAATCAGCTCGGCAGCAATCGCAATCGCTTCACTACGCCGGCGATGCTTATCGCTGATTTGTTGCAGCGTGGTTTCGAGTGCGATTGAAACCGCCTCGGCTGAAAGGGCTTTAATCGTCGAGCGCAGATTTTCAAATGATTCGGAAAAAAAGGTGACGAGAATTGAACGGATTTCTTGCGGCGGAATTTTCGCGAAATCCGGATCCTGCATTAAGGCCGTGTAGTCGCTGCTTTTTTGAAAATCAGGCCAGTAAAGATCGATTTCGCGACTGGCGTGTCGTTGCAGTTTTACTTGATAGTCCATGATATGCCCTCCATATACGGTCATTGCGGGTTTTATTACCCTTAGTTTAACAGGTGCCAGGTGGTGCTCACATAAAAACTTGCTGTGGGTGACGAGAGAAAGTGCAGAAAAAATTGACGCTGAATTTTCATGCTAGTTAGCGGGGGTTGTGGCGGGGAACCGGGGATTTTTTAGCATTTAAAAACAGGCATCTAAAGATACATTACGCATCTCATATGCCTGTTACACTTTTTTGGTCAATAAACTTTTTAAATTGCAAATAGCGCGTGGTTATTCAAACATTTTCTTGGTTGCGCGCATCAAAGTCTTGATATCTTTGTCATATCGTGGCTTGTGTACGAGGTGGCTCATCGGGATACCGGTGAAGTGATAAGCCGCAATTTCGCCTGAACGGACCGCGCTTTGTTCGGTGAAGACCATCTGGAATGGCTGCTCGGCAAATTCACCGGTGAAAGCGAGGTTGGTTGAGTGGGCGGGAATGACTTCCGGTCGATCAACTTTGGCGCGATTATTGAAGAGGGCCGAAGCATACGGCATGTAAACCGGAATGTTGTTGATGATACTTGCCATGATTTCATCTTGGCGATCGCGAATGTTGTCAGGACCCGGATCGACTTTGGCAAGCTGACCGATCAGTTCCAATGCCATTTCCTTCCCCGTCATTTTGATGTATGGCTTGTTAACAAATTCACCATAACGGCGAGGATACAGGAAGTAGCCCCACAAAACGGTTTCGTTAGGTTTTTGGGTGGTGAAGTGCGGTTGGTGATGCACCACAATCGACATCATCACGTCTTTTTGTCCAAGCGCGGTGATGGGTTGGGTGGATAAGAAAGAGTTCAATGCATTGCCAGGGACTTGGGTGGTAATGCGCTCGATTTCGTTGAGCAGCAAGTGATCCTTGGTGGTTAAGGTGAAGCTGACCCACTCGCTGGCTGCCCGATCCGCGAAGAACTTATCCGGGTTGCCTAGGTTGTAGAAGTGGTCCGTGGCTTGTTTCCATAAGCTAGCCGCGGCACCGTAGTCCATGTTTTCAACAGCAGGATGGTCAAAATCACCTTGAGTGGCTGAGTCGGTGATGGAGCCGTTAGTGAAGAAGACGGCGGTATCGTCATCCACGACCACATGTTCCGGCTTATCGGTTTCGGTGTTCAGCATTTTCAAACCGGTTACCGTGATTTCATCGGTCATCGCGGTGTCTTTAAACTCGAACGCTGTGACGCGGCGGTTGAGGATGATGCGGCAGCCTTGATCCTTAAGGTAGTTGATTAGCGGCAACATGATGCTTTCAAATTGATTGTAACGGGTGCGGTTGACGCCGACCAGATGCTCGATTTGGGTGAACTCGTAAATCATCATATGCATGTAACGCCGCAACTCCTGCGCCGAACTTTCAACGCGGAAGGCAAAAGTGGTCTCCCACATGTACCAGAAGTTGGTTTGGAACATATGCGGGTCATCTTTGAAGTAGTCGGCGATGCTAACATTGTCGAGTTTCTCTTCTTCCGAATCCGGCATCATAATCAGCTTGGTTAGCAAAAGGCGATCCTTGTTGTTTAAGCCAAGGTGACCGGCTTGGATAATGCCGATGCCGCCTTCCATTAACCGCGCCTTATCAAACGTCCGGTGCTGAGCGTCAAATTGCCGGGTATCTTCTTCCGCCGTCAATCCGGGTTCAGTTGCCGATGGAATGCGACTCAGCAAGTCCATCAAATCGACATAGGTTCGATAATTGAGCATCCGACCACCGCGCGCGACGTAGCCTTTGGTATTTTCCATTGGATGATATTTATTCCAATATTCGTCTGCCGTTGCTTCTGCCGGTGCGCCGTCGTTGGACCCGTGATCATCCAGGGAATAGAACGTAATCTGATCACCTTGCCAGTGACCTTCTTGAATTAAATAAACGGCGGCTGCCATGTTGGCTAACCCCGCGCCGATCATGATCGCCTTATGCTTGATCATTATTTTGCCTCCTAGCGACTTTCAAACTTCTTGTATGCGTCAGCGTCATCTTTGAACAGTTCCATTTTGTTTGCAAAGTAGCAAGCCGTGCCACCTGCAACCAGCGCTAATCCCAGCGCCGTCCACAAGAATTTTTTCATCATAAAACGCTTCCTTTCGCTTTCTGACTTCATTATAGCCAGGCGGAAAAGAAGCGTCTTTAGTCAAAATATGATGTTTGTTCGAAAATTAACGTTCTTTTCCATGCGCCTGTTTGTGCACGATGAACGCAATTGAACCATTCAACATGAGATCCGCTCGTTTGATCAGGTCACGCTCGGGTTCTTGCAAGGATTGGGCTAGCCACAATAGAATCTGACCTACGATGGCGGCACCATAGAAGTTACAGATATCGGCCACCATTTTCGCCGGAGTGGTGGGATCGATGTCGAGCACCACCGGCTTCACCATGTCGGTCGCTGATTGAAACAAAAACTCTTCCAGCATGTCACGGCCCACGGAATGATAGGCATTCAGGCAAAAGGCTTGGTTGGCAATGATGTAATCGAGTACCAGTTGATACTTAGCCTCCCAAGTCGCCGCGCCAAGATTTTGCATGACTTTACGGCCAATATCGGCTTCCAGCGTCCACTTCAACAAGCCGTAGATGTCTTCAAAATGGTAATAAAAAGTGTTGCGATTCACGTGTGTTGCCGCGCTTAATTCAGCGATGGTAATGCGATCCAACGGCTTGTGGTGCATGAGGTCTTTCAAGGTGGTCGCAAATTGCATTTTGGTTTGGTCAGATGTGGCCATCACACTTCACTCCTGTGGTTAAAAAATATCAGCTTACGAATGCGAAAAACCGCCTGTCTGCAAGGGATGCCGACAAGCGGAAATGAAAGTTACTTGACCTTTAGTGGCTTCAATTGGGCTTCGATTTTATCCAATGTCACGTTAGCTTCCAGTAAAGCCGCAGCGGCGTAAGCACCTTCCACAAAGGCCACGTCATAAACGTGCATCTGTTTGTCGCTGACCTCTTCGGCAATATCCAAATTCATTTTGGCACTGCCGAGGTCGTAAAAGACGAGCAACTCGGAAGCCGGATTGTCGTTGATTGCTTTTTGAATATGGTCCAGATCCGTTCCGATTTGACCATCACTGGTACCGCCAGCCGTGGTGATCGGAACATCTTTGGCCACTTGTTTGATTAAGGTCTCAAGGCCGCTGGCGATGGCCGGCACATGGGAGACGAGCAACATGCCCATTGCCATGAAAATCACACTCCTTTGGTTTTTGACGGTAATTTGCTGAAACGCGTTCACTGGCGCAGAGATCTGCGTGTAAGGACCTTGGTCGCAATGGCAAAACCCAGCCATCACGCCCAAGGCCACTTACACTCCGATCTCTAACCGCGCCAGTTCACGCTCTTGCCTCTAGGTATGCCTTTAGCAGCTCTCCAGTTGAGGCAGCGCCGGGATCGATGTGGCCGACACTTTTTTCACCGAGGTAGGAGGCACGGCCGCGTTTGGCAGTCATGGGTTTGGTGGCTTCAACGAGTTTGTCAATGGCAGCATCGTCCAGCTTGCCTTGTTTGATTAAGTCAGCGGCGGGGGCCCAGACATCTAGCATGGTCTTGTCGCCTGGTTTGGCTTGGCCGCGTTTGGCAATGCCTTTTGCTGCCGCTTCAACCAGATCGCCGAAGTCAGTATCGGTTTTGGCGAGTTTGGCCATTTCCAGAAAAGCAGTGCCATACAATGGGCCGCTAGCACCACCGACTTTGCTGAGCATGGCCATGGCGATGGTCTTGAAGTCTTGGGCAAGATCGGCAGTTGGTGGCGTTTTTTCGAAGGCAGCCTTGATGGCATTCACGCCACGCTCCATGTTGTTACCGTGGTCGGAATCACCAATGACCCGATCAAGTTCGGTGAGATGGTCTTTTTGCTGCGTAATGCGATTTTCAAAATTTGTCATCCATTTAGTCAAAATTTCAGCGTTTAACATCAGTATCCCCCCAGCCAACAGTGTGCGCAGATGCATTCAGATAGTTCAACCATTGCGGATCATCCAGTGCCAGCATTGTCAGTGAAATCCCCGCCATGTCAAGTGATGTGACATAGTTGCCAGCCTTGGTGAAGTCTGCTTTAAGGCCTTGTGCGTGTAACTCGTTCAAAACATCACCCATGAAAATGTATTGTTCCGACAGCGGAGTTGCGCCCATACCGTTGATTAAAACGGCATAGGCATGCGCTTTAGGATCTTTAAACTCAACAGTTAACTTACCAATCAATTGTTTGGCAAGTGCTTTGGAAGTCGGCAACTTTTCCTGACCAGTGCCGGGTTCATTGTGAATCCCAACGCCAAATTCGATTTCATCAGGCTTGAGGTCAAAACCGGGTTTGCCCACTTCAGGAACCGTCGCGGCGTGCAGTGCAACGGCAAACGACTTGGTATTTTTAACCACAGCATCGCCTAACTTTTTGAGCTCATCTAGGCTGAGACCGGCCTCGGCAGCCGCGCCGATAATCTTTTCGACAAAAATAGTGCCGGCAACGCCACGGCGACCTTGTGTATACAGCGAATCTTTGACTGCCACATCATCGTCGACCACCACGGATTCAACGTTGATATCGTCGACACTGGCGAGATCCTTGGCCATGTCGAAGTTCATAACATCGCCGGAGTAGTTCTTGACGATCATCAGAACCCCTTCGCCTTGGTCAACCGCCTTGATCGCGGCATAAATCTGATCCGGGGTGGGTGAGGTGAAGACCTGACCGGCAACGGCTGCATCCAACATGCCTTGACCGACATAGCCGGCGTGCAGCGGTTCGTGACCTGAGCCGCCACCGGAGATAACCCCGACTTTCTTCTTCTGCTTGAACGCGGCGTCATTGCGGACGACCGCCGTTGTTTCAGGAATCTGTTTCAAATATTGCGGATAACTGGCAGTGAGACCAGCAATCATTTCCGGGACAATATCGCCTGGAGCATTGATAATCTTCTTCATATTTGCAACTCCCTTCTAGTTATCAGTGTAACGCTTGCAGTGCTAAAAATCAGGTGGGATGCAAAGAATAACAGAAGGTATTTGATCGTATGGCTGTAGGCTGGCAACCAGTTTTTGCATGATGATCGCAAGGCATCAAAAATCGCCTCATCAAGTGTGGGTAACTTAACGAGGCGATTTTCGGGCAAGCAATTAATCAGCGAAATCAGTAACGGTTTCGATGGTGTAATTGCCGCTATTTTTAAGTAATTTTGAAACCGGGCAGCGATTTTCAATTTCGTTGGTAAAAGCCTTGGCCGTGTCAAGATCAACACCTTTGACCATAACCTGAGCGTGAACTAAGAATTGATACTCCGCGCGTTCGCCAATAAAGGCAACTTTAACTCGGACCGCGCCTGTATGCGGCAAGCCGTGTTCCTTTTCAACGGCCTCTAGGGTTGCTTCCAGACAGGTGCTTAACGACAAGCCCAAAAGTTGTTCTGGGTTGGTGCCGGGATGATCGTTCAATGGACTGCTTGTTTGAACTTTAAGGCCGCCGGGAACATACGCGTGCCCCTCGAGGCCTTCATCGTTAATTGCTTCGGTTGTATACAGTGGATGTTGCCAACGTTCATCTGCCATTATTTTGCCTCCTAAAAATTTGTTATTGTGTTCACTTGTTGCGGAGATGCGCCTCGCATCAGTCGTACGTGACAGTGAAGTACAGACATATAGGGTTAAAGTTGGGATTAATCATTGAAACCGTGAACGCTATTTATTATAAGCGCTTACACGAACTTCGCAATTAATTTATAGCGCCTTGCAATTTCGTTAAGCTGATAGACATATATTAAGATTTTACTGACCGTTAATACTTCTCCTTCCACTTGGGATTACTGTATTTAAGGCATCAACACCTGACTTTACTATGAACTGTTTATAGCCGTCTCTGTTCATCATAAGGGTCTTTGGCTTGGTGAAACAGCTTAGGAAAATATAAAAACAGTGTTGTCAATACTTTCAAATGTGCTAATAGAAAAAATAAATATATTTTTATTCATGGGAGTAGTTTAAATGAACAAAAAGTTGACAATGGGCGACTTTAAGGTATTATTCGTTTTACACATAAGGGTTATTTACTGAGTTGCACTATGTTTGGGGAGGGGCTATCATGCTGCAAAAGTTAAGAAGATCGAATCTTGTGAATATCTATTTCGGCGCTAGGGGGACTTTTCTAACATGCTTCACATTGATGTTCTTTTATTTTTTATTCTCAGTTTTAACCAATACATTCTTAATACCATCTGACAAATTTGTCGGAAATATACCATCAATTTTAAGAGGCGAATACTGGTATATCATAACAGGACCGCTTTTCCATTATGAATGGCATCACTTAATGTGGAATCTTTTACCGATTGCTGTTCTAGGGCCCTTTATTGAGTGGAAAATTGGTAGTTGGGTTTTCGTAACCAGTTTCTTTGTTTCTGGATGGGTTGGGTCTTCTATATTCTGTTTTGTATTTGGTGAGTTTATTCAGTCGATTTTGGGCATAGGTCTATATCTCTGTGTGTTCTATGGCGCGTCAATTGCAGTATATGCATTGTTTCCTCTGACTATAGCGGCGTTTTTAATAAAAGAACCTGAATATTCCTTCATTACTAAGGCAGTGGTTATTGGCGCGTTCTCATATCTCATACTCGGACTTTTTCCTAAAGCAGATGCATCGGATGCCCAGAGATTTGTGGAAATTGCGCATGTAAGTGGATTTATTGCGGGAATAATCGGAGCAATTGTTGTCTCTGTAATCAAACTGCGAAGGAAAGTTGTTTCTTTTTTCCTTCGCCGATCAACAGATTAGACGTATATTGCTGTGGTACGGTCACAATTGCTTTGCTTTTAAATTTTGTTACCTGAATCCGGTTTTTGATCCGGTTCCGGGTTATTAGCGCGTTCCGGTGGGCGTTGAGAAAAGCCGGTAGCATGGGTGATGAGCGGGTGGTTTTGGCATCACTGAACGCGGCGTGGGAGCAGATTGAAGTAACTGGTTGTGTTTTGCCGATTTCGAACTATTTATAGGCTAAAACAGTAGCACTAAACGCTCGTATTGCTCAATCTTAATGGACATGATGGCGTGGTAACCAGCCGATTTTCACCCAGTCTATGATTCCTTTGCCTTGATACCAGGATCTTTAAAAACCTTAAGGAGATAAAAAACCATACTATCTTTCAAATTCAAGTGAATAATAGTATGGCTATATTTTTAAACTGTATATTGCATCATGATTTATTTGTTATGAGCTGTTTGACCCAGCACACTACAATTTAAATTTGGAAGACTTTCATCTGACCTTAAAAGGCTAAAAATACAATCGTTCGAGCAGTCCAATAAGCTGCTGTACTGTTCCATCCCATTTGAGTGACTAAAAAGCTTTGGATACCATCTTGCATATCACCTTCAAAGTTTGTAAGATAGTTGACCCAGTCACTTAATGTTTTTTCACCCATCTTTGCCCCGAGTACCTTAGCAGCAGCCTTGAAAACAGCTTTTATAACGGCTACCTTCCATCTTGCCTGTACTGCTGGATCGTCAGCAATACCTGCTTTTGATTGTAGAAATTGAGTTTTTTCGGAATCAGACCATCCATAATGGCTTGCTAATGTATCAAAGTTTGCTTTGTCTTCGGGTGATAGTTCAGCGTAAAGCTGGGAAAAACTTTTGGAGCTAGGATGAATGATCGTGTCAGACCAATTGATCTCTCCAGAATAATCGGGGGCAGATTTTCCAAACGTTTGATCTATTAAGTCGTCTAATGTTCCCCCATTGTTTGGTTGGATCGAATCTGAGATGGCAGTATCCGATTCTGCGGCGTGCACACTTGTAACAGCCGAAAGCGGACCAACCGATCCAAGAACTATAGCTAGACCAAGTACTGAGAGTTTCTTTGCGCTGAATTGCATAAATATAATCCTCCTAAATGTCTCTATTACGATTTTAAAGCGTTTGAGATGCTTTTATAAGCAATGAAAATCAGTATAGCGAAACTGATTAGGCCAAAGATAAAGATCGTAGATAAAACGATGCCGCTTTGGGTTTGCTTGTAAAGAAATGCGAGTAACATCGCAATGACGAATGTTACCAAAAATGAAATCCATAATTTTAGCATTGATTTAAACCTCGGAACATATATTTAACAATCTAACTCGATTTTAGCGAGTAGCCGTTGGATTTTCGATCAGCCACCTGCGATAACGCGACCGCCAAGAGGCACTAAGATTGAAAGAAGTACGGTCATCATCACTTCTTCAGCTCCTTCCTTTGTTCTGCATATAGTGTAGGGGATGAACGCTGTTTTTTGTGTTAATATGAAATCATTCATATTTTTGGCTAAAAATTAGGAGTTTATATATTGAAGTATGCAGCGGGTTCTATTTACCATGAAGTACGGCGACGACGAGAACTGAGGATTAAGGAGGTTAGAGGAAACCTCCACCAATCAACGATTTCGCACCTGGAACATGATACGGTTGACATGACCTTAAATACGATGATGAAGATACTTAAACCAACTTTTATGTCGGCTGAAGAATTCTGCCAATTGATTGATGAACAAAGCGAGTCACCAACCTTCATTTTCAAAAAGATTGCGCGTTATTATGATGAAATGAACGTGGCTGGCTTGAAACAGCTAGTGACTGTTTACAAAAGGGATAAATTGCTAACCACACCAAACAGACTGGTTTTATTGACAATCCAAAGCTGCATTGATGAATTATCTGAAAAAAAGCACTTGTTGTCTCAAGATGATTGTGACTTTGTTCAAGGATATCTTCTGCATCCAGGACGATGGTTTAGCTTTGAATATATTGTTTTTGCTAACCTGTCATTTTCAATGCCGGCTAAGATTAACTTAAGAGTTTCCAAGAAAATGGTGCGAGCATACGAACAGTTTCATTTACCCAGTTATGATAGTCTTTTGGTAAATGTCTTATATAATTTATCGACCTCATTTCTTGATCAAGAAGACCCTAAATTATCAGCACGCTTTTTAAACTTTCTTGATTTAGATAAGTTAAATCACAACAATCTTTATATGCGACACCATATAACTTTTCTGAAGCTAGTTATTCGATTTCAAACAAATCCATTAGACAAAGCTAACGTAGAAAAGCTAAAGGTGTTCTTAGAAGCGACTAGGCTTATTGATGAGACTTTATTTAAAAAGAATATTGACTGGATTGAGTCGCTAAAAATAAATCCCGTGATTATTTTAGGGAAATAGAGATAGTAAATTAGACATCACTTAATAATCGTTGACAATCAGTTTTGATTTTTCCTAATGAAGTCATACAAGTTGGCATTTTTTATGACCAAGAAGGTTTGCAGTAGCTAGAAGCAAGAGTGAAACAGAAAGATCGCTTTAAAAAGAATTAGCCAAAATCAACTTTTGTTTTCGAACAGCTGATGAGACTGCACCAATAGTCGTCCTCGTGTGTAGATTTTTTGCTGGAAGTATTTGTAGTGTTAATCTTTGTTGTATGAATCCGGTTTTTGATCCGGTTCCGGGTTATTAGCGTGTTCCGGTGGGCGTTGAGAAAAACCGATATCACGAGTGATGAGCGGGTGGCCTTGCCAGATGAGGTGTTCCAGCAGCGCCATCGTGGTTTTGGCATCACTGAGCGCGGTGTGGGAGGGCAGGTCGATTCCGAGTGCCTCTTTGTAATGTTGCAGTGACGGGGTGTGTTTTTTGCCGATACCGAACGTTTTACGCGCCAGCACCGCAGCATCAAACGCTTGTAGAGGGGCAACTTTGATGGCTAGGCCGGATTCAATGGCGCGGAGATCGTTGCTTAAAGCGAACCCGACAACTAATTCATGCTGGAGCAGCTGTTGCAGCGCAGTTTTAACAAGTGGCAGAGGTTGGCCGTATTTTTCCAATAAGTCGTCGGTAATGCCGGTGATTTTAACCGAGAATGGCATGACGTGATGGCCGGCTGGCAGTTGCGTGAAAATATCGAATGTCTGATCAATCTGATGCTGGCGGATGCGCAACAAACTGATTTCGGTTAAGTCAAGCTGATTGCGATCGGCGACGAATTCGGTGTCGATGACGACATAATCACCGTGAGCAAGGCGGTCAATGACATCGCGGTGGGTTGTCAATGCTGGCTGATCTGAGGCAAGCTCGGTTACTAAAGTGGGGTTAAGCTGCAATGACTTAGCTGCGCGGCGCTGGGCTGCTTGAACTAGCGGCATCTCTTCGCGGGCAAATTTTGCGGCGAGCCGGGCCATCAGTTGATCTGCTTGAACTTGCCGCTGATGTTGTAGTGAGACCAGCGATTGATCCGCGGTGCCAAGGGTAATATCAAATAACCGTGCGAGCCAGATAGCCGCATCAGAAGCCGGAGCGGTAGTGACATACACCCCGTTTATATCGGGCAGAGCGAATGCCACCTGTCCATTTTCTGCCCAGTTGGTTAACCCCAAGGCGAGTAGATGAACCCAATCGCGAAAAGGCCGCATGAAAGCAAACAACTGGCGCTGACGGTCTAACCGATCTAGACGCTTAGCCGCTGCGGACACAGCAGCGGCTAATTGCAAGGCGAGGCTTTTGCGATGATTGCCAAAGTCTTTGAGCTTAAACTTGACTGGTAAAATGGCACTACGCGGGCGCAACATATAACGCAGACGGCCACCTTCCGGGAACCAGCGGGCTAGATCAAAGCTGACATCGCCACGAGGAGAGACCTGATTAACGGTGGCCGGCTGTTTAGCGGTTGGGGTACGATGCTGGAGAACCGCCATCAGTTCGTTGAGTCGGGTGCGAACCTCGGCGGCGTTGCGCGGCTTGATAATCGGATCACGCAGCAAATGATTTAGCTGCCGGCGAGCTTGACGCGGTGAGTGACTTGGCTTGCGATGTGGTCTGGACTGCACCATGATGACAGCCTCCTTTCTTAGCGAGATTAAATCTAAGAACAGTATACCAAGTGTGGCGGGGATTTACATTTTTGGCTCTTGAGTGATGGTTGAGCAGACACAATGAAAGTACAGATTGGTTTTGCGTATGTTAAAACAAAAACAGCCATCTTCGAACTGAAAGTGAGTTGCGGATGGCTGTTTGGATTGTCTCGTAAAGTTTAAATGTTTAACGAGTTTGATCTTACTCAATGTTCAATGTATCGCGGTGTGTGCCTGTTGCAAGAAGCATTAAAATTAACGCTTCAGCATCGACTTTATAAACGAGAAGCCAATCAGGAGCAACACGCAATGCTCGTTCGCCGCTGTGAGCACCCTTTAAAGCATGGTCATGTAGAGAAGCTAATTTTACATGACCTTGACGCTGCAAAGTTGTTGCCTGTCAATATGCATGCAGTTAATCGTCAACATCACTGTATAAATCCTTCATCAAAGCATCGACAGTCTTGAAGCTTTTTATTCGCCCCGCTTTAACATCAGCTTCTGCAACTTGAAGCTGATCAACAAATGACATTGGAGGTGTAAATGGCAATGCACCGGTGTCACCAATCCGTTTCAGGTACATGTTAATAGCCGAGGAAATATCTAATCCCATGCTATTAAGAACATGGAGCGCTCGTTCTTTAGTTTTGGTATCAATCCTAACGCTGATGCGGGATTTTTTGGTCATGTTCATCAACTCCTTCAGCTGAGAATGTACGTCACTTAATGCCAAATTCAACTATAACTTCATTTAACCACATACATTGTTGATTTCAAAAATGCGATGTCTTTAAACGAAGGCAAGGAGCTGGAACGTCATGATCTAGATGAAACAATTTAGCAGATGCGCATAAAATCAACAAAATAAAGGGTTGTAGATTTACGAGATCTAGTTGCGAGATATTGTATTGGTATTACTTTTAAAGGATGGGCTAACATTGGTCGGGAGTACTTACAGAATGACCTAATATACAAGACATATAGAGACTTCATATTCGACAACAAAATGCGGGTATAAATTGTTGACCTCGGAAACGGTATGGGTGTAAATTAAGCGCGGCAAGATGAACTTGAACGCGTCTTCATAAATGCTGTTGTAGAATGTCCGGCTGGTTTCATTCTAAGTAAGCCATATATTTTGGCCTATTGCAGACAGGAGAGAATAAAAATGAAGAGCACATTAATCGGGCTTATTCTTGTTGGGGCATCGGCGTTTGGCATGACTAGCGTGTGAAGGAGATGACCACAAATGGCTGTCTGGGATTTTATTCAGATTGTGTTCACCGCAGTTGTCATTATCTGGATAGTGATAACTTCTAAGGGTAAGGCGGATCGGAGAACAAAGGAACTAATTTGGATAATTATTGGTTTAGTTGTTGTTGGCAACATTGCTGGCTATATCATTGCAAGTGAAAGAAGTCAGTGGGCAATCGCCTATAATTATTCATTTGCTTTCTTCCAATTGGTCATTTTGTGGTCTTTTGCGCGTAACTTTTGAAAACAAGATATAAGGTAGCTCTAGCAATTCGTATGTGAGAATTACTAGAGCTATTTTGTTGCTTGAGGAAAGGTACAACGAAATGCTAGAACGGTCGCACACAGAAATGTCATCGGTTAAGTATTACTTCTCAAGAAAAGGATGAACTGTGATGTTCACAATTATTTTGCGTTTACTAACCTGCTAGCAGTCTTGAAGATACCCCCCTTGTTTTAGAACCAAAATTATGCGATAACTGTTGTATGGATATCAAACAATCAGTCATTACCGAGAATTTTAAACAACGGTTGTTCTTTGCGCTGTCTGATCCCGGTCGATATAAAATTGTCCGCATGCTTTACCACGTGGGCCACGAGATGGGTTGCAACGAGTTGAACGAACACGTGGAGATTGACAAATCAACGATGTCATATCATTTGCGAACACTTCGAGAAATCGGCATGATCACCACACGAACGCAGGGACGGCAAAAGTTTGTCACGTTGAATCGAGAAAAAATTGAAGCAGCGTTTCCGGGATTACTGGAAAGGCTTTAAAAATAAGCAAACCAATGCTTATTTTTTAGCAGTAATTGTTTGATATTTTTAAAACTATAAAATGAACCGGGGGCTTTTTGCATGAAACATCGTCAACTATCCTTACTTTTCTTCTTAGTCATGTTTGTGATCGGGACGGACACTTTCCTGGTTTCACCGCTGTTACCGACACTGACACATTATTATGGCATTACGACCAGCCTTTCCGGGTTTATTGTCAGCGCTTATGCCATTGGATACATGCTGTCAGCGCTGTTGATCGGCCCGATTTCGGATCGCCATGATCGTAAAAAGATCCTGGTTGGTGGGTTAGTCGTTTTCACCGTGGCGACTGCGAGTTGTGGATTAGCGAATACTTTTGCGTGGATGTTGATCACGCGCTTTGTTGCCGGAATTGCCGCTGCGACTGCCGGTCCACAGATTTGGGCTGCGATCCCTGTTTTATTCCCGCGTCAGCAAGTGGTCAAAGTGATGGGCTATGCGACCGCTGGCTTGGCAGTGGCGCAAATCGTCGGCGTTCCTTTAGGCAGTTACTTAGCAGTTTGGTCTTGGCGTTTCCCGTTCTTTTTCGTCGGAGCCATTGCGTTGATCCTGACGCTTTTGGTTATGCGTCTAATGCCTAGTTTGAACGATGCAAAGGCTGCACCGGCATCCGAGAGTATTTATCGGCAGCTAGTCGGTAATCACCCGGTTATGAAGTTGTTAGCGGCGTACTTATTGTTCCAAACGGCCAATTTCTGCGGCTTTGCGTTTATCGGTACGTGGTTTGCTAAAAGTTTCAACTTATCCGTTGGCGCGATTGGCAGCTTTATTCTGTTAATCGGCGTAGGTCAGTTTGTAGGCAGCCTTCTTGGCAGTCGGCTTGTGACATGGTTAGGTCAACCTCACGCCTTTTTACTTGAATTTATCTTGTTCATCATCGGTTATGTGGTGCTACCGTTTGCCAACTCACCACTTGCGGCCACGATTATTCTTGCGCTCATTTATACTATTGGCGGGGCTTTGTTGCCGCTGTTTATGAGCACGTTACAGGAGCATGCCGGTACAGCTCGCAGCACGATCTCGGCGTTGGCCAATGCAGTGATGTATTTAGGCGAAGCAATTGGCGGCGTCATCGGTGGCGTTTTAATCAAGCAGTTTGCCGGTTTTTCCGGAATTGCAACGTTTACGGCAGTGGTCGCGGTGTTGGCAATGCTGTTATATGCACAGCAGGGGTACTTTAAGCAGTTACAGACAAGTAGATAACTTAACTTGCATTGGAAAATGATTCGTCAACCTCGGTTTTGACATCATTGTTTTGCAAATCACGCGTTGACAAGTTGGCGTTGTTTTAACCTGACAGAGACTGTATAATTAAAAGGCAGAACATATGTTTGTATCTTGGAAGGGGAATGTCAATTGCCAGCTAATAAACAAAGATGCGCGTGGGCGGATACCACCAATGATTTAATGCGCCAATATCATGATACCGAATGGGGACGTCCGAGCCATGACAATCGCCACTTGTTTGAGCTGTTGTCACTTGAAATCATGCAAGCAGGATTGAGCTGGCAGACCGTATTAAACAAGCGGGCAGCATTTAAGGCGGCGTTTGCTGATTTCGATTATCAACAAGTTGCACAAATGACGCCACAAATTCCTGCGCTTTTGAAAAATGATCAAATTATTCGGAATCGAATGAAAGTGACGGCGATGATCAAAAATGCCAATGCCGTTGCGCAGTTAGTGGCCAATGGTACGGATTTTGACCATTATGTTTGGAATTTTGTCAGTAACCAACCCATTCAACATCATATTGAGCGGCATGAACAGGTACCGAATACAACCGATTTGGCCAAACAGATGAGCAAGCAGATGAAGAAGGATGGCTTTGCGTTTACCGGTCCTGTGGTTGTGTACTCGTTTATGCAAGCGGCGGGGTTGGTTAACGATCACGAAACAGGTTGCTTTGTTTATCAGCAGCTTGGCCAATAACTGGGGATTTAGATTTTGGATTGACGTAACCATGATTTCACAGCTTTTAAACGGGGAGGTGATCAACAGTACCTATAAACATGGAACAATATAGAATATAAGGGTATAATACGAGCATAATAATCAAGTGGAAGGTGCTCGTATGTTCAAACCAAACGAAATGGCTAAGCGACTTGGTGTGACCGTCAAAACTCTGCAAAAATGGGATAATTCCGGTAAGTTTAAAGCTCATCGAACGCCGACAAATCGACGCTATTACACTGAGGATCAATATTTGGCTTATATCAGTCATAATGATCAACCAAAGAAACGTCTTCAGGTGGCTTATGCTCGAGTATCAAATGTCGGGCAAAAAGATGATCTAGCTAATCAAATTGATTTTTTGCGTCGATATGCTAATGGTAAGGGCATTATTCTTGATGAAGTGATAACGGATATTGGGAGTGGCCTAAACTACAAACGCAAAAAATGGAATGCCTTGTTAGATGATGTGATGGCTGGTCATGTTGAAACTATTTTCGTGACTTATAAAGATCGTTTTGTTCGTTTCGGCTACGACTGGTTTGAACGCCTAGCGCAAAAGTTCGACACCCAAATCGTGGTGTTGAATAACCCTGATCTTTCGCCTCAAGAAGAACTAACTGAAGACCTGATTAGTATTATTCACGTGTTTTCTTGCCGATTATATGGCTTACGTAAATACAAGAAGAAACTTGAAGACGATCCGTCTTTGAAGTAAGTCCCTTAGTTAACTTGAAAGGAGGTGAACACTTTTGATTAAAACGCATAAGATCAAACTATATCCCAATTCAACGATGCGCAAAGAACTAGATAAATTGTTTGATTATCGCCGTTTCGTCTGGAATCAAGCGCTGGAAATCTGGAATGACATGTATGATGCTTCTTTAGTCATGATAGATAAGTCAATACGGCCTAATGAGCGAAAAGTTCGTGATGAACTGGTGGCGAATAAGGCAGATTGGCAGTTTGAACGATCAGCGCGAGTCTTACAGCTTGCCGTGAATGATTTAAGTAAGGCGTGGGCAAACTATTTCAATCCTAAAATGCCCAATCATGACAAGCCTAGGTGGAAGTCGAAAAAGCGATCACGTAAAACTTTTAAAACGGATCGTGCTCAGATAGTCAATGGCAAGCTTCGTTTGGATCAGCCACGTGGTACCAAACTCTGGTATGACATTAAACTGGCTGAACTGCCACGATGGCGGGGTGACATCAAGCAAGTTTGCATCGTTCAAGACGCAGATGGCTACTATGCATCGTTGTCTATTGAAGCTGCAGTCCTAGCTGAAAAAAGACCCATTCGACGGGTTACTGGCGTTGATGTCAATGTGGGCAAGTTCGACTACCGAACTGCCTCCGGTTATGCCATTCAGCCGACAATACCTGCTTCGCTAGCAGCACTTTACGCTCGTATCACGCACTACCAAAAACAGCTTGCCCGTAAACGAACCACAAATCCAAAGCGCTTTAATTCAGCGACCTATCGCGCAACGAGAACCAAGTTGAAGCGAAACTATCAACGCGTTGAACGGATACAAATGGATTTGTTAAACAAATTTACAACCAAGCTAATTGTAGATAACGATCTAATTGGGATAGAAGACTTGGATAATCAGCACATGCGCATGAATCGTCGTCTTGCTAAAAACCTGCATCGTTCAATGTTTGGTAAATTCAAAATCATGATGCAATACAAAGCGGATTGGAACGGCAGTACTTTAATTCTTGCCGATCCAATGTTTCCGAGTACGCAACGGTGTTCAAAATGTGGTTACATCAAAACTGGTGAAGAGAAACTTACTTTGCACGGTAATGCCAAATACCACACTGGACATGACGATTACATTTGCTACCAATGCGGTGCTAGGATGCGGCGCGATGAAAATGCAGTTGATAACCTGATCGATTATGCGAAATCAAAAGTACAGGGGTAGGCTATACCCTAAAAGTTCAAGAGGCGGTCACTGTCATGATGAATTATTTCAGAGTGGGAATATCGCTGTTGACGGGACTAAATGAAATGCTGAATGTCAATCAAGAAAGGAAATATATAGAACCTTTATTGGTGTCAAAGAGACATTCTTCCACATTTTATATAGCAGCGTATTTGATTAAAATACAACAACCCATTTATACTGATTTAAAACCAAAAAGAGGTCTGATCAATGGAAACGACAATTTGTAAGATTGGAGATTCGGTTGGCGTCATTTTTCCACGAGCATTACAAGCTGAAGTTGGCAGAAAATATAAGATTTCTAAAGTTAAGGATACATTTGTGCTGACACCGCTGCGATCTGATTTATTTGCCGCTGCCGCTGATTGGCAAGGATTCAGAGATGCTGTGACTGATGAAGACCTAGCATGGGATGAGATAGAGGACTAAGCGTACGTCATCCTAAATTCAGTCACAGCGGCAGCACTCATCCTTAACAGCTCAAGTAACGAGAGACGAAAAGAACCCACTCGCAATTTTCAGCGAGTGGGTTCTTTAAATAGTGGATGGTGAAAAACTATAAAAGTACTTTCATGATAGGCTTTGACAATAGTTAAGTGTATAATAAGTGTAAGCCTTATTTGCCCGAAATGCCTATGCTTTGGGATTTACCCTTGCACTTATCGCTGACCTATCGGAGGAATTGATCATGGTTTATCGTCAAAAAGCAACGCAACTATCACTTGAATCCTTTGGAAGCGCTCTGGGAACACCGCTCAGCCCGGACAACGAGTGGGTTCAATATGCAGAATTGATCCCATGGGCCAAACTTGAAGAGGCATACCAATTACAGTTCCCTTCAAAAACCGGCCGAGCAGCGAAGCCATTTCGATTGCTTTATGGCGCAACGTTGATCCAGTTGAAGAAAGGCCTGACCGACCGCCAAGTTGTCGACGATATCCGTGATACACCAGCCTATCAGTACTTCATCGGATTACCCGAATATCGCGCTAAGAAGCCATTTGAACACACAACGTTGGTGCACTTTCGCCAACGGCTTTCAGCCATCTCAGATTTGATCCGCAACATTACTAATGACTTCACGCGCGAGCGGTTGGAGGCCGATCTACCTGAGGGGACACATGTTTTGATTAGTGATGCGACTGCCGTTCCGGTCAAGATCAAGTATCCCCAAGATACAACGCTGCTTAACCAGAGTCGTTTGAATCTCGAACAAATGGTCACAGATCTGGCCCACGGGTTAGGTGTGGAAATTCCGCGGACGTACAGACGTGAAGCAAAAGGTAAGTGGACCGCTTTTTCGAGGAAACCGCGGCGTCAAAACAAGGAACGCCGCAAACAGCTTCAGGCTCAGCTACAATACATCCGAAGAGATCTGCGATATGTGGCGGAACTGCTTGCGCAAGGCGGTCAGCTCACTGATTGGCAAGCACAGCGTCTGGAAGTGATTAAACAAGTCTATGAGCAGCAGCTCTTCATGTTTGAGAACCACACTCACCATGTCGAGAATCGCATCGTTAGCCTTCAACAGCCGTATATCCGGCCAATCGTGCGAGGTAAGGCAAAGCAGTCCGTTGAGTTTGGCGCCAAGATTGACTGTTCCATGTTGGATGGCGTGATTGATGTAGAGCGTTTCGACTTCAATTCATTTAACGAAAGCACTGATCTTGAAGTAACGCTTGACCATGCTTTTGACCTAGTGGGTGAATATCCGGATGAGGTGCTGGTCGATACTCTCTATCGCACGCGAGATAACATCAATCTGTGTAAGAAGCTAGGCATTAAACTTAATGGGCCAAAGCTGGGTCGAAAGCCCAAACATGTGGATCCGAAACAGCGCAAAGCCGATGTCAGTGCGGAAAACCGTCGCGGTGCCATTGAGCGCAAGTTTGCCTTCTTGAAAGGTTCACTTGGGCTTGACTTAGTGAACACCAGAACGGCTGAGTCCTTGGTGGTAACGGTGGATAGCGCGATTGCATTGGCAAATATCGACCTCCTCCTTAAGCTTTTTTCTGTACCAATTTCTATTGTGGTCGAACAGGGTGGCCTGCATTATCAAATCAACTATAAAGTGACTGAAATTCGGCCAGAAACCGCAGCCTAAATCACCAGGCACTAAATAGTCTTTGATTAAAAAATTAAAGTGCTTCAGGAACCATCTTAACTGGCTTGTTGCCAATCCAGCCGGTGATTTCCTTGAAGGTATCGGTGATCGCATCGGTGCCTGGCTTGAGCATCTTACGAGGGTCAAAGCCCTTGCCTTGTTGATCCTTACCAGCTTCGATGTATTCACGTGTTGCCTTAGCAAAGGCAAGTTGGCATTCGGTGTTGATGTTCAACTTGGAAATGCCCATGGTGATCGCCTTTTGAACTTGTTCTTGAGGGATACCGGAACCACCGTGGAGAACGAGCGGCATCTTAACAGCGTCGTTCAATTCTTGTAAGCGGTCGAAGTGCAGACCTTTCCAGTTGTCTGGATATTGGCCGTGGATGTTACCAATGCCAGCTGCCAGGAAGTCGATCCCGGTAGCTGCCAAAGTCTTGGCTTCTTCAACATCAGCTAATTCACCTTCGCCGACAACACCGTCTTCTTCACCGCCGATGGAACCAACTTCAGCTTCAACGGAAATGCCCTTGGCGTGGGCCAGCTTAACGATTTCCTTGGTCTTTTCCAAGTTATCTTCAAAGTCGAGGTCGTGGCCGTCAAACATAACTGAGTTGTAGCCAGCAGCAATAGCTTCCTTGGCTGCTTCATAGTTACCGTGGTCCAAGTGAATCACAACAGGAACTGTGATGTCCATGGCTTTAACGGCAGCTTCGATCATGGTTTGGCAAAATTCATAGCCACCCATGTACTTAGCAGCACCCATGGAAGTCTGGATGATAACCGGAACGTTCAATTCTTGAGCGCCGGCGAGAATGGCACGAGTCCATTCCAAGTTGTTGGTGTTGAAGGCACCGATACAGTAGTGACCTTTATGTGCAGCTTTTACAAGCTCTGCAGCGTTAACTAATGGCATGTAGATATCCTCCTACGAAATATACAATTCACAACTGTTGTATTCTACCATAAATGACAAAAGAAAAGGGCGAGAAAATGATGAGAACGTGACGGTTTTACTGACCGGTTTGAAAGAAAACGGTCACGTTGATAACCCACCGTTACCAAGGCTCCATTAAATTTACCGTAGTTTCAGAAAAAACGCCATTGATTGACTCGGCATTTTCAGAGGTTAGAATCTGCTTACTCAAGCCAACTAGCCAACAATGAAAAAGGTCATGACAATGACGGTGATTAGCGATTGTTACAGGTTGAAATGAGATTTTTCTCATTTTATATTAGATGAGCTGCGGGGTAACGTAGTGGATTTCACAAGCTGATTTAAAATGACCGACGCATAAATCGCTTTCTTTAGTGGGTTGTGATGGTAGAATCTTCAAAAAATAACTGAATAAAAAGAGCTTTTCACAAGCTTTTGGTGTCCCCACAAATAAGACCTTGCTTAGAACGATTGACCCTGGAAATCAAAGCACTAAGGTAAAGGTAGTAACAGATTGATAACAATTGAGTTGTTCACACGAATAAATTAACCAAAGGAGATCTTGATATGGCAACAAAAGCAGCGGATCAGTTAGTCAGCGTCTTGATGGATTGGCAGGTTAAGCATGTGTTTGGCTTGCCTGGTGACTCCATTGACACCACCGTGGATGCTTTACGGCGCCAACAAGATAAGATCAAGTTCGTTCAGGTACGTCATGAAGAAGTCGCCGCACTGGCTGCTGCATCAACGGCTAAGCTGACAGGTGGCCTCGGTGTTTGCTTGTCAATCGGCGGGCCCGGCGCGATTCATCTATTGAATGGCCTGTATGATGCCAAAATGGATCATGTTCCTGTACTGGCATTATTAGGGCAAGTCACAACCAGTAACTTAAATGAAGGCTTTTTCCAGGAAGTCAACACGCCTAAGCTATTCGATGACGTGGCGGTTTACAACAAAACTGTCATGGCATCAGATAATTTAGGCCAGATCGTTGACACGGCCATTCGCACCGCGTTCACGGAAAAAGGCGTTGCGGTGTTGACGATTCCAGACGACTTGCCTGATCAAAAGGAAACCACCAGTTACCGCGACAGTGCAGCGGCGTTTGCCTTGAATGTACCGGAAGTGGATCCTAAGCAGTTGGATGATGTGGCTTCGCTTTTGCAAAAGTCCCAGAAACCTTTAGCCTTGATTGGCCGTGGGGCGGAAAATGCCGGTGAAGCCGTTCAAAAATTTGTTGAAGCGAACCATATCCCGTTTATTCAGACCATGCCGGCGAAAGGAACGGTGGCAGACGATCATCCGAATAGCCTCGGTAATGTCGGCAAGCTCGGGACGAAGCCTGCGTATGAAGCCATGAAGGCAACAGACCTGTTGTTTATGATCGGGACCAATTATCCATACACCCCCTATTTGCCAGATGCAGGGCAGGCTAAGTGTGTCCAGATTGATACGCAGCCGGAGAACTTAGGCAAGCGGTATTCGGTTGATGTTGCCGTGGACGGCGATGTCGGTGCCTTTTTAACCGAACTGAATGCCAAAGGAGCTTTGCGTGATGATGATCGCTTCTTGAAAGCATGCCGGAAGAATATGGAGAGTTGGGACAAATGGATGGCCGAAAAACGGCTACTGGATACGAACCCTGCCTCACCGGAAGCCGTCTTTGCGACAATTGACCAAACGGCGCCTAAAGATGCGGTTTACTCGATTGATGTCGGCACGTCAACGTCTTGGGGTGCCCGTTTTCTGAATGTCCAGCCAACGCAGAAGTATACGATTTCTGCGTGGTTAGGGACGATGGGCTGTGGGCTACCCGGAGCGATTGCAGGTGCCGAGGCATTTCCAAAGCGGCAAAATATCAGCGTGGCCGGTGACGGTGCTTTTGCCATGGTCATGCAGGATTTTGTCACGGCGGTCAAGTATAAGCTGCCAATCATCATGGTGGTTTTGAATAATCAAAAGCTTGCCTTCATTGAATACGAACAACAAAGCGCCGGTCAGTTGAATTATGAAATTGATTTGGCCGACATGGATTACGCCAAAATTGCCGAGGCCGCTGGTGGCGTTGGCTATACCGCACACAGTAATGCTGAATTTAAAGAGGCACTCACCAAAGCCTATCAAGAAACAGACAAGCCGGTTTTGATCAATACCTATGTTCAAGACGACGCGCCACTACCAGGAAAGATTGTTGGTGAAGAAGCGAAAGGCTACATGAAGTATGGCTCCCAGTATCTTGAAAATTATTGGAAGATTCCTTCCATGCCGCCATTGAAAGATATTATGCGGCAATTCTTCTAAAATTTATGGGAGTGCAACAATGAAAACAGGCATGGCTTAAATTGGACAGTGACTTAAGCCGTGCCTGTTTTTGTTTGGAGTGGTTGACGAGCAAATAACGGGAATCCGGCAGCTGAACTTAGTCTGCCGGATTTTGCTAGCTTGTGCATGAGTTATTTGTTAACGGTATTAACACGCCGCAGCTTCCAACATCACAATTGCGTATCAAAGCCTATAAACTTAGCGGCCAAAGATTATTGCCGAGCTGTTTAAACGAGAAGACTTTATCCCAGAGCGCTTTTTCTTCAACAGTAAACGAAAAGCGATCACTCAACTTAACGGAAGGCGCAAAATTGAAAAAAGATTGGAGCGCGCCGGTGAAGGCAGTTCCGTGGCTGTTTTTCAGCTCTTTTAAACTTTTGGCAACGTATCTCGCCGTCTCGGAACTCGGATGGTTGTGGCTCAGCTTTACGCTCAGTTGTTCCATACTGGCGATGACTTCTTCGGGTTGAACTTTCATGAGGCGATCCTCCTGCTTTTCAATAGAATACGCTTACATTATAATTCTAAGGCAAGTTGGATGCAATGCATTTTACTTTTAAAGCAGATGGGGATGCCGATGTTTATTGATTTATTTTACTCTTTATACTAAATATTACACCTTTAATTAATAAATAAACTAATATCAGCTTGCTATCTTGGCGTAAATTATTGCCTTTAAACTATAACGATGTGCGCCAGTTGGCCATCTCCTCTTGCCATTTTTTGAGTGTCTCAACACCAGGCGACATGTTGGTCAGCGTAATCTGTGCTAATTGCTTTTCAAATGAAACATCAAAAAACGCCCAGTAACCGAAAATATGACCATTGTGACTTAACCAGTGCTGTGTTCGGGATTTCATCCAACCCATGCCGTAAAAGTCGTGGGTCAGCGTCAGTGCCTCATCCCACGCGGATTCCGGCAAAATGCGGCGCTGTAAAACGGCCCGCGCCCAGATGGCCAAGTCTGCGAGTGAACTCACCACCGCGCCATCTCCACCTTGGTAGTGGCCGCGGCCAAGGGCGACTGGTTTGCCGTTAGTAAAGTCCAAATCATCGTAACTATTGGCATCAGCATGTTGCGTGCCCAGTTGAGTCTTCGTCATCGCCAATGGCTCAAAGAAGTGTTGGTTGAGAAAGTCACGCAATGGCATATTCGCAACCTGCCTAATAATATGTCCCAGAAGGTAGTAGTTACTATTGGAATAGGCACCTTTTGCATCCGGCGCAAAGTCGAGGGGATGCTGATTGAGCAATTCGATAATCTGCTGAAGGGCGTCATTGCCGTTGAGATCTTCTAGGATGGGGTAACTTAAATGCGATTCGCTCGCATCGGGCATTTTTTTTGCATAGTCGGCCAGCAGTAGCTCCGTATAATCCGGAATCCCACTCGCCATATGTAGCATCTGACGCAAGGTGATTTGTTTGGCGAAACGATATTCAGGCAAGTAGTCCGACAGCGGTGCATCGATATTCAGTTTTCCCGCGGCATTTAGTAATAAGATACTGTTGGCCGTGAACTGTTTGCTCAGTGAGCCTAAGCCGCTAGTGGTGTTGAGCGTAAACGGCTGATGCTTGGCAAAGTCAGCCATACCGTTTTGCCAGTATGACAGCATACGGTGAGCGTCGACCAAAACAGTGGCACCATTTAGTTGATACTTTTTATTAATTAGTTGATAACCTTGAAGATTATGCACGTAAAATTCTCCTTATATGTTTGGCTAAAATTCACACTTCTTCTATAAATGAACTTCAACACCTAATCCCGGCCGATCAGACAAGGTTAAGGTTTCTCCGTCTGCTTCAAACCCGCCAGTGAGCCAATCGGTTTCTTCTAGCAGCATGAAGCTATCGACATCGCCGTAACGAACATTGGCGTGGGCTGCGATAAAGTGGGCGGAGGCGGCGGTTCCTAGGCGGGTTTCGGCGTTGCAGCCGACCATACACCCAATCCCGGCTGCTGCGGCGATGGCATTGATAGCGTTGGCGCCTGCAAAACCGCCTGATTTGGCTAATTTAATATTGATCAGGTCAGTTGCACCGAGTTTAACCGCGGCACTGGCATCATGTGCGTTGTGAACACTTTCATCAAGCATCAACGGCACCGCGAGTTCTTGGCGAAGTGCTGGGGCTTCCATGAGTTGCCAATCCGGTAATGGTTGTTCGAGGGCGATGAGGTTGGGAAGTTGCAATTGAGCCATGATGCGGCGGGTTTGGGCGGCGGTCCAAGCTTGGTTGGCATCGACCTTAATGGAAACGTTAGGACCGACTGCTGCACTGACCGCTTTGATAGCCGCGATATCGGCAAGTTCATCGTTACCTGCCTTTAACTTTAAGGCGGTGAATCCGGCGTGTACATATTGTTGGGCTGTTGCTGCCATTTCTTCAGCTGAGCCGATGGGAATCGTGATATCGGTGGTAATGGTGTTGCAGTCGCCACCGAACAATTGCCAAAGCGGCATGCCAGCCGATTTTCCCAAAATATCGCTGCAGGCAACGTCAATCCCGCACTTTAAGGCAGTGTGACCGGCCATCACCGCATCCATGCGCGCATGGACTTGTTCGAGATTGCGCGGATCAGTGCCCACTAGTGCTGCGGCAAATGTTGGTAAAGCAGCTTGCTCGGTTTCATTCGTTTCGCCATTGACCGGTGCATATGGTGATGCCTCGCCAAAGCCGGTCATGCCAGTATCCGTTTCAATTTTAATGATGAGAGTCGTGATCGCACTCAATTCTCCTAAGGCAAGTTTGAACGGGGTTTTGAGTTTAATCGGCCGGGGATGAGCGGTAATCGCAGTAATTTGCATGGCTGCCTCCTATTGATAAGTATTGAGCCAACGGTAGCATGCATCGTCATGATTTTCAAACTAAAATATCATTGGAATGTAACCCGAATCAAATTTTTGACGGGCAGTTTTCTAGCCGCGCGGTTGCGTCACCGCGACAGGACTGCGATGATGGCAATAAGCAGACAACGATGGAGGCAAAACATGACAGCTATTTATGATGATCCGGATTTTTTCAAGGCTTATAGTCAAATGGATCGCTCGAAAAAAGGTTTAGCCGGCGCTGGCGAGTGGCACGAGTTGAAAACGGTGCTGCCGGACTTTACCGGTAAACGGGTACTCGATCTGGGGTGTGGCTATGGGTGGCACTGTCGATACGCCGCTGAGCATGGGGCCAAAACGGTGCTAGGAATTGATACTTCCGCCAAAATGCTGGCCGAAGCCGCGACGATGACCCACGATCAACCCATCGTTTATCAACAAATGGATATGCAGGCCATTGATCAATTGCCAGGATCTTTTGATGTCATCTTAAGTTCACTGGCCATTCATTACATTGCTGATTATGCAGGTCTGGTTCAAAAAATCAGTGCCAAATTACCCGTGGACGGCCAGTTTATCATGTCAGTGGAACATCCGGTTTTTACGGCTCAAGGTGACGAGACATGGATCAAAGATGATCGCGGGCATAACCTTTATTGGCCGGTAGATCGATATTTTGCGGAAGGTCAGCGTGAAACCGAGTTTTTGGACCACCGCATTCAAAAATACCACCGGACGTTGACGACCTATTTGAATACGCTGCTTGATCATCACTTACGCTTGGATCGTGTGATTGAACCGACGCCCACTGCCGCGATGGTGCGGGATATTCCCGGTATGGCTGATGAGCTGCGGCGACCGATGATGTTAATTGTGGCTACGACTAAAACCGCTTGACCATTCGAAATTAAGATGCAGGCAGAGACTTGAATATTGTCGCGTCAAAAATAACGGGGTATACTTTTGAAAATGAAAATAAGAAGAAAGCGAAGGGACCTCGCGTGAAATTTAAGATTGGTATTCCCACCGATGAACTCATTGAAATTAATCCTATCATGCCGAACAATCATCCGGCTTATGCACCACATGATGTCAAAGAAGCTTTCATTAAATTAGGCGCGATACCGTTGATCATCGCTTTTCCGGATGATGTCAGCAAGGTTGACCAGCTGGCACAAGATTATGTGCAGCTGATTGACGGCCTGATGTTGCCAGGTGGACCGGATGTGGACCCAACGTTTTACGGGGAAGAGCCACATCCGAAGATTGGGATGACGCTGTACCAGAAAGATCGTTTTGAAATTGCCTTGATTAAGGCGGCGTTGGCTGCGGACAAGCCGATTTTCGGCATTTGCCGCGGGATTCAGATTATGAACGTGGCGATGGGTGGAACGTTGTATCAGGATCTTGAGAGTCAGTATCCGGAGTTGAAAATCCAACACCCACAAGCCACACTGGGGCAATTTGCGACCCACCATGTCGAATTGACCGCTGGCAGCAAATTGGCCAAGCTTTACGGGCAGTCAACGATTAAAGTTAACTCGCGCCATCACCAAGCTGTTAAAGCGGTGGGTAAGGGATTGAAAGTGACGGCGGTTGCACCGGATGGCGTGATTGAAGGCATGGAATCCACAGATACCGATCTCTTCCTCGGCGTTCAATGGCATCCGGAAAACATGTGGCAACAGGAAGATCCGCAGCAGTTAGTTGTCTTTCAGGACTTTCTGGATCGAATCGCTGCTCATCGCAAGTAAATCAGCTGGCCAGCTAGCACACGCATCATGGTGAAAATTGAATCTAAAAAGCCGTCTCCAGTTTGGATGGCGGCTTTTTAGATTTTCTATTTCTCGGTTTGCGGCGCGCTAAAAATTTGGGTAAGTTGTTTCCTTGCACTGTCTAACACGCGAGTAAAGCGGATATCTTGCGCAAATTTCTTTGTTTGCTGATAGCTTTTCCAAGATAGTGCCATTCCAGGTGCTGTTTTGAGTTCTTCGAGTATGGCTTCTCCCTGACTTAACGTGAGATTACCGATCTTTTTTGCTTTAGCTGTTTCGTGAAAGGCTTTGATCAACTGTTGATGGTCTAAGTCGATTGATATTAGTGTACTGAGAGCCCAAATGTCATAGAAGTCTTTGGCTCTGGTATTGTTGGGACCCTTTTGGTAGATCGTTATCAATTTATCAGCCATGATTTGTTCTTGAGGAAAGGCGTTTATTGTAATTTTGTCATGCGCGTCAATAAAGTTAGTATGCACAAACTTTATTGGATTAGGGTAAATCACGTCACCTGTTGAAATATCAATATTCAGTTTTGATCGTGTTTTTCCCATTGTTCCAATGACACCCAAGCGGAATCCGGGATATTTATTTTCATTCATTTCTGACTTTACTTGCGTGATTTCAAAATGAATTGGTCCTTCCGCGTGCTCAAAGATGTCAAAAAAGATTTTTTTGAGTTCGTCAGCGTTTAAGCTGTAATGATTTAAAGTTACGTCGAGATCAGTTGTTGTTCGTAAGGGGGCGCCGATTAATGTCATAATCTCAAAGCCCCCTTTAAAGACAAAATCACTTCTGTACTTTGATTCAGAAATCTGGCGCAAAAGTTCCTGCAGTCGAAAGAGCAGCTGTAGGTCCTGACGCGGCACTCCAAGAGAATCTGCTGATTTGTTAATGCGATTAGCAATCATTTGGGGAGATAGATTAGCATACGGCGGCATTAGGCTAGTACCTCCAGTAATTTAAAGATGTCGCTCTGCGGATATAGTTGCTCTTTAAGTTTTTTAAGCCGCTTATAGGAATTGACGTTATTGCCATATTCGTACATGTAATTGTTAATTGCTTCTTTGCGCGAGTATGGGGCAACATCTGATCGTTCCCAGAATTCAAGTAAGGTTCGTTCCACCGAATAAGCCGGCACTAGTCCCATGTTGGGCGTTTGGACTGATGTGATACCTGGAAAATAACGGTCGGGGACATAGTAAATCGGCACAATACCATGCTCAGCTAAACGGGGATTACTGTAACCATGTGGAAAAGCCATGATGAATCGGTCAGGCAGTTGATCGGTTAATCCATGCAGAAACAAGGCTGTATCAAGAGCAAAGACGCCTTTTGTATAGCGCTGCGATAAAACTTCAAAGTCATCCCATGTGTACCCGTTCTCAACATAAACGCCGCGCGCCTCTCGCAAGATTTTTCCATTTTTGACGGCTTGATTAAGCGTAGAGGAGGAGACACCAAAACGCTTGGCTGTGCCGCTAACAAAAGTGTGATGTTCCTGTAATAACGCATTGAGGCCGCTCGCAACACCCATAAGAGGCTCTCCTTTCGAGTTGGCTTTATATACATCAAATATATCATATGTAGTATATATAAACAAACCAACTTTCTTATAGAGATTTACTTTTGCTGTAGGATGCAAGGGGAGATGTGTCTAAGTTGAGCAGTGTCGTTAAGAGTAATGCCAGTTTCTTAACAAGATGTTTAGAGGAGATTCGAAAGGCAATTTTCAGAAATTCTTTCATTTCACCAATAATCATGTAAGATTGAAGCCGAGTGATGTTACGTAACGGGTGTTGTTTAAGACGGCAAGCATGATGAAAAGGGGCTGAGGTTAGCAATGAATGAAGAAGCTGTGATTGAGCAATTGACAGAAAAGCAAACCGAGCTGATCGAGTTTCTGTATGTGGATTATAACGGCCTGACACGAGGAAAGGTGATTCCACTAGCAAGTTTGAAAGCTAAACTGGCAGATGGCATTGGCTTGACCAAGGCAACCTTGAATGTCAGCGAGCGCGATACGATTTTACCGGTGCAGGATATGACGCCAATCGGGGAGTTGCGGCTGGTTGGCGATCCGGCTTCGGCCCATGTGCTGCCATATATGCCGCAAGTAGCCACTTTAATGGGTGACATTTATAACCTCGATAAAACGCCTTATGCATCAGATCCGCGGTCGATATTGAAGCGTGTTGTTGAGCAGCTTGCGGATGCTGGGTTCAGTGTGAAAATGACCTATGAAAACGAGTTTGAGTTATTTACTGGCGACAAGGATCATCGGGAGCCTGCGATGCCGCGGGTTGCTTTTTCAACTGAGTCAATGGACTTTGCTTATCCTTTTATTCTCAAAGCGATTAATCAGCTTCAACAAGTCGGGATTATGCCGAATGCGTATTATCCGGAAGGCGGGATTGGCCAGCATGAATTGAGCATGTTGCCGCAAGATCCGGTAACGGCCGCGGATAATGAAGTGATTTATAAGCGGATTATCAAAAATACGGCTAAGGATTTCGATCTCTATGCATCCTTTGCACCAAAACCGCTTGTGGATTCGGCTGGCTCCGGAGCGCACATTCACTTTTCGTTGTGGCAAGACCAAAAAGATGCTTTTTTTGATGACGATGCGCCGATGCATTTGTCGCAGACCGGTCAGTATTTTGTGGGGGGCATTTTGAAACATATTCAAGGTTTGCTGGCATTAACCTGTCCGTCAGTCAATTCGTATCAACGCCTCGCCCCGGGACATTGGAGTAGTGCTTATGCGACATATGGTCAGGATAATCGCGAAGCCGCCGTGCGAATTCCGTCAACGGCCTGGAGCGATCCAGCCAGCTCGATGAACATTGAATTAAAAGCGAGTGACGCCACGGCCAATCCATACTTAGCGTTTGCAGGGCTATTAGCGGCCGGACTTGATGGCATCACCCACCAACTGCAACCTGGTGACTATTGCGATGTCGATCCGGCCAGCCTTAGCGATGCGGAACGCGCGGCAAAAGGTATCCGACGCTTGCCGCGAACATTAGGTCAGGCAGTTGATGCATTTGTGGCGGATCCGCTATTTCAGGATTTGTTCGGCGCTCAGCTGGTAGATGCTTATGCAAAAATCAAGCGTGAAGATGACCACTACTATGGCAAGTTGGAACTGGAAAAGATTGCCGCATTGCATCGGGAATTGTATTGATTGTAGGAAAATTTTAAGCCAGCGCCGATCCGTACGATTTCATTTACCCGCACCGGATCACGCTCACCATAACGCGTTCACCGGCGCAGAAGTCTGCGTGTAAGGACCTTGGTCGCAATGACCAAACCCGGGTCATCACGCCCAAGGCCGCTTACACTCCGACTTCTACCGCGCCGGATCACGCTCACTTTCTTTGAGGAGGTTTCATTTTGGACGACTTAACGGAATTTGTCGACCAAGTCCCATTGTTGGACCATCACTGTCACTTTTTGATTAATGGCAAAGTGCCGGATCGGGATGAACGATTGGCACAGGTTTCGACTGAAGCGGATAATGATTATCCCTTAGCCGATACCAAAAACCGCCTTGCTTATCATGGCTTTTTGGCTTTAGCAAAGCAGTTTGCCCTTGATGCCAAGCACCCGTTAGCAGCGATGAATGATCCGGGGTATGCAACCTATAATCAGCGCATTTTTAGCTATTATCATTTTCAGGAGTTGTTGATTGATACTGGATTTGTGCCCGATGATGCGATTTTGGATTTAGATGAAACCGCTAAATTGACTGGGGTTCCGGTTAAAGCCATTTATCGGCTGGAGACGCATGCTGAAGCGCTGATGTTGCAGCATGATAACTTTGCTGCGTGGTGGCAGGCGTTGCGTGATGATATTCGCCAAGCTAAAGAACGTGGTTTTGTCGGATTTAAGTCGATTGCGGCTTACCGCGTGGGCTTGCACATTGAGCCGGTTAATCTGATGGAAGCGGCAGCAGGGTTTGATACCTGGAAACAGTCTGGTGAAACCCGGCTGACGTCAAAGCCGTTGATTGATTACATCTTGTACCACGCGGCGCCGCTAATTATCGCCCAAGACCTGCCGCTTCAGTTTCATGTTGGTTATGGCGACGCGGATACGGATATGTATCTAGGTAACCCGCTGTTGATGCGCGACTTTTTAAATGCGTTTGCGAAAAAAGGGCTTAAAGTCGTTTTATTACATTGTTACCCGTATCAGCGGGAGGCTGGTTATCTCGCCAGTGTCTTTCCAAATTTGTATTTTGATATTTCGCTGTTGGACAATCTTGGTCCCAGCGGCGTGCGGCGGGTGTTCAATGAGGCAGTTGAACTGGCGCCGTATACCCGGATACTATTTGCGTCTGATGCGAGCACGTATCCGGAAATGTACGGCTTAGCGGCGCAGCAATTTAAGCAGGCACTCATCGCGCATTTTTCACCGTTGCCATTTGTCGATTTAGCCCAGAAAAAAGCGTGGATCAACGCCATCTGCTGGGAAACCGCGGCTAAGCTCTACCACCAAGAGGATGAGTTTAAGCCCACAGATCCGCACCGCTAAAAGCGAGTTTGCTAATAGAGGAGAAACAAACCCATTATGGAAAAACGTAAAAAATTAACCTTACTTGAGGTCTTTGGTCTTTCAATCGCCATGGTTGCTCCCACTGGCGCCATGTCGTTTAACACCGCAAGTGCCGCCGCAATGCCGGGATCAATATGCCAATTGCTTTCTTGCTTGGTGGCATTGGTGTCTTGTTTGTGGCCATTTCGTTTGTTGAGCTAGGCAAGCGCATCCCTGGCGATGGTTCGGCATATGCTTACAATGCCAAAGCGCTTGGCGAAAAGGCCGGCTTCATTTCCGGCTGGTTGTTGGTGCTGACCTACGTGACCTTTGTGTTCAGTTCCGGCGCCATTGTCGGAAACTTTGCCAATGTCTTTCTAAGTCACTTAGGCATCCATTTGCCAGTCAATTTATACAATATTATCGTCCTGTTGTTAGGGGGCTGGCTCAGTCATAAAGGCATTGAGTTCTCCACTCGTTTGACCTTGGTGCTGGAATTGCTGGCGGCTTTAGTGTTGAGTGTGTTGACTGTCGTGATTATTTTCTCCGGCGGTCGCAGCGGTAATTCGGTGCAGCCGTTGATCCCTCAGCCCCACATGGCAACTGGCTTAGGCATGGGGATGGTGTTTGCTCTGATGTCATTTGCCGGGTTTGAAGGTTCAGCAACCATTGCTCCGCGCGCCACGAATCCACGCAAGGCGATCAGTATTGCGCTGCTAGGTGCGGTAAGCTTTGCGGCAATTTTCTATTTCTTGGTGAGTTACGCGGAAGTCATCGGTTTTGGCTCGGCACACATTGGCGATCTTGCCAAAAGTACCGCGCCAATGAACTTCCTGGCGACCCATTATCTCGGCACCAACGCGGCGATCTTTATGGACTTTGCCGCCATGGTGAGCTACTTTGCCTGTTACTTCGGCGCACTCAATGCTGGGGCCTTCATGCTGGAAGCACTTGGGAAAAGTGGGTATCTGCATCCATGGTTGGCGGAAGAAACCGGGGACAAGCAGACGCCGACGCATGCGCTTGATAGCATCACGGGGCTGGCGTTGATTGTGTATGTCATTTTTGCAATCGGCTTGGGCGTTAGTGCCAGTGATATGTACAACTGGTTTGGTACGATTGGGATGCTGGGCTTGCTGACAGTGTATGTGCTGGTGAATATTGGCGCGATTGTTTATTTCCGCAAAGATAAAGGCCGCTCAATGTTCAAACATGTGCTTGCTCCTGTCATTGGGATTCTGGTCCTCATCTATCCTATCTACACCAGTCTTTGGCCCATTCCGGCATTTCCAATGAACACCTTCCCGTACATTGCAATCGCTTGGTTCCTCATTGGCCTCTGGGTGGCAGCAAAACGGCGTAAGGTCACAACGCGGCTAGAAGATTTTTAAATCATTCCTGAATCCATCAAAAAACGCCTGCCATCATCGCGATGCAGGCGTTTTTTTGATCCCATATTGGGTGTCTAAACTAGAGACATTTTCAAAATCGTCAGCGGTTTTAGTCAGTCCCCGCGACTTTTTCATGGGCTGTGCCGGTTTTGACGTATTTTTCCGTGCCATCAGCAACGGCCTGGCGATAATAATGCTGCTTGTATTCAATCGTGTTAAGGGTTTGGCGCAGTTGCTGCATTTGAGTTTCAACGGACTCATGAAGATGATTGAAAAAGTCCAGCCGCTTTTCCAGTGTCGTGTCGCCTTCCAGCGTCCACTGCATGAAGGTGCGGATATCTTTAATCGACATGCCAGCAGTTTTGAGACAGTTGATCATTTCCAGCGCGCCGAGATTGTGGTCGTCAAAACAGCGAACCCCGGCAGGATCTTTCTTGAGATCGGGAATGAGACCTTCTTTATCATAGTAGCGGATGGTGGGGACGGAGAGATGCGTGATGGCAGCGACTTCGCCAATCGAATAAGATACGGACATATGAACCTCCAATGGTGATGACTAAAGATAATTTAAAAAATAGTTGCCCTAAAGTTGACTTTAGGGGCTAGGCTGAGTGTAGCACTTATCAAAACAAGTGCAAAAAAGTTGATCATGCTAGGGTGCTTTTTCAATTCGTTGAAAACACCCGGCGAAAGTCAAAAGAGGGATGAAAACTTGTTAGAAGAAACGTATCTATTAGCCAATGGGGTTAAGATCCCTAAAATTGGTTTTGGCACTTGGATGATTGCAGACAATGCCGCTGCAGCAACGGCCGTGCACGAGGCGATCGACGCTGGTTACCGACATATCGATACAGCCGAAGCTTATGGTAATGAAGTCGGCGTGGGCGAAGGCGTGCGGGCAGCCGGTATTGCGCGGCAGGACATTTTCGTCAACACCAAGTTAGCCGCAGAGATCAAGGAACACGATGCAGCAGTTAAAGCAATTGACGAGTCGCTGCAAAAACTGAATTTGGATTATATCGACATGATGATCATTCACGCACCGAAGCCATGGGCAAAATACGATGAGCCTGACCGTTACTTTGAAGGCAACCTGGAAGCATGGCGGGCGCTGGAAGAAGCGTATAAAGCTGGCAAACTGAGGGCGATCGGTGTGTCTAATTTTGATCCCACCGATCTCAGGAATCTGTTGGATCATGCCGAGATTGCGCCAATGGTTGACCAAGTGTTAGCACACATTACCCAGACGCCGTTTAAAACAATTGAATTTGCCAAACAACATCATATTCTGGTTGAGGCATATTCACCGTTTGGACATGGTGAAATGTTCAAAAATCAGGCAATTAAGCAGATGGCGGAAAAGTATCACGTTTCAGTGGCACAATTAGGGATGCGATATTTATTGCAGCTAGGCCTGTTACCGCTGCCGAAGACGGTCAAACCGGAACATATGAAGGCGAATGCCGAGGTTGACTTTGAGATCAATGAAACCGACATGTCGACGCTTGAACACATGAAGCCATTGACAGACTATGGTCAGTATCAGTCTTTCCCGGTTTATAGTGATCGGTTAAGTTGAGAACAGACTATTGATTGCGTACAGACCAACAAAAAAGAGCGGCAGTGAGTCGCTCGCTTTTGTTAGTCAACTTTAGACGCATACACTAACTTTTGTGAAGTTTTAAATACTGTTTCAGCCGCAATGCTTAGCGATTTGGTCCTGCTTTGATCACTCTTAGGCGTCTATATGCCAGCAAATTATGCCCATGGTCCAGCAACCACAATCTTCCCGATCATGTGTCCGGATTCAACGAGTGCATGTGCCTGACGCAGGTTTGCGGCATTAAGCGGTTGTAGTGTCTTAGTCAAGGTGCATTGCAGCGTGCCTTTGTCGAGAAGCGCGGCAACTTGATCAAGAATGGCGCCTTGCGAATCTAGGCCATAGCCATACCAAGACTTTGAGAACATCCACTCCCACGCAAATGTTGCCCGCTTCTTAGTGAGTTTCTGCAAGTTGATGCCGTGGCGATTTTCGGTAATAGCCGCGACCCAACCATCAGGACGAATCATGGTGGCGATCTCGGACCAGTGCTCGTCTAGATGCGACAGATTAAGGATATAATCGACATCTTTAAACCCGGCTGCCTTCAGCTGCGGTGGTAATGGCTTGCGGTGGTTTAAAACGTGATCAGCACCATGATCCTGTACCCATTTTTGTGATTCGGGACGTGAAGCGGTTGCCAGAACCTGCAGACCGGCCAGATGCGCTAACTGTGTCGCCATGGAACCGACACCGCCGGAACCGTTGATAATTAAGATCGTATGATGCCGATTTTCTGCAGTTGCATCCGGCGAAATATGTAACTTTTCAAACAACGCTTCCCATGCGGTGAGACTGGTTAGTGGCATGGCGGCTGCTTGGGCATCGTTCAGGTTCTTCGGTGCGTGACCGACAATGCGTTCATCGACTAACTGATATTCGGCATCGCTTCCGGAGCGTTTATAACTACCAGCGTAGAAGACCCGATCACCAACTCTAAAGCGCGTGACATCTTGACCCACAGCATTGACGGTACCAACAGCATCCCATCCCAACACTTTAGGCTGAGCCAACTGCGCGTGCCCTGCTCCTCGTGTACCTGTGTCAACAGGATTAACAGACACAGCACGAACATTCACTAGAAGGTCGTGACCAGTGGGGGTTGGCTTAGAAAGGGTCAGATCTTCTAAACTACGAGCATCTTGAATGGGTAAATGTTGCGTAAAACCAATTGCTTTCATTGAAGTAGCTTCCTTTCGCTAAGTTTCACCTTGTATGTTAGCGGGCATGTTCTAAAATAGTAAGTGAGTAAATTGTAAGTAACTTAAAAAAGGAAGTCCTATGATGTCAGGCGAACTTTATGATTGTGCGGCTGGGTGTCCAGTTCAAAATACAGTTGACATTATTTCAGGTAAATGGAAAAGTGTGATCCTATACCATCTTTTTCAGGGTGACGCGACACGGTTCAGTACGCTTAATAAAGCCATCCCATCAGTAACTGAACGGATGTTGGCATTACAATTAGCACAGCTAGAAGCGGATCATGTCATTACTAAAAAGCCAGGTGACGCCGATGGACGAGCCACAGAATACGGACTAACAGAATTCGGGCAGACACTGGCACCAGTGATCCAAGCGATGGCAACCTGGGGCGAGGCTTATCAAGCACGACAAAAAGCGACCGCCTGACTGGACATACTGAAGATGAACATTAAAAAGCATCGTTGGGATTTTTAAATGGTCCCCAACGATGCTTTTTATGCTATAAATACGCCTGATAGAACAGGAAAACCGCAAGCCCAAGTGCAAAGATACCGACTGCAGTTTTAATAATGCGAGATGGGATCAAGCGAACAATGACCGGTCCGAGAAAACCACCTGCAAATAAGCCGATGCAGACCGGGATTAGGACACCCCAGGCAATTGGCATTGAGAAGATAAACATGATGGATGTCACTAGGTTATTCACAAGTGAGGCAAGATTGCGCATGGCATTGTAGGTGGCATAAGGGCCTTCAACAAGTCGCGAAAGTACGGCCACCATCAGCAATCCGGCACCGGCACCAAAATAGCCAACATAAATACCGACTAACATCACCAGCACATAGCCCAACCACCGCAAGTGCTGACGCGTAGAACTGTTACTGCTTGCGGGTTTGGGTGGCATTAGAATCAAGACGCCAGCCAAAAAGATGATAAACGGGACGACTCTTTTGAATCCTGCGTTGGAACTATGAATTAAAATAAGAGCCCCAAAAACGCCGCCAATGGTATTAAGCAACGTGATGACAAGCGCCTGATGCCAGTGATCTTTTAATTCGTGGCGAGAAGCAGCAACCGCAGATGAACCGCTAAATAAAAGTCCAATTGTATTGGTAGCGTTAGCTGTAATCGGCGCCACGCCAACTGACAATAGCACCGGATAAAGCGTGAGTGCTGCCATCCCGACAATACCGTTGAGAATGCCGGCAAGTAGACTCATGCCTAGTAAGAAAAGGATGGTTTCGATTGTCATGAATTCGCCTCGTTTTGCTTTAGCTGAAATTATATATCTTTGATACCAGAAATTCGTTAATAGTGCATCTTTTACACATCTGAAAAGGTGATTCAATTGATGTTAGTGTGCGGTCGTTTTGCATGATAAGCAAAATAATTGAATGATACGGACTTCATGACATAATAAATGGAACCCAACTTACGGTTAAATTGAGTAAAACGCATTGACGTCTGAGGAGCTTTTATGACTAAGAAAGTTTACCGCATTCTCATCCCAACCCTAACCTTTTTCTACCTATGGCTTGCCCTAGGTGGCCTTGATCAAGCTGCAAAACTCTGGCTTAAACTGGTCATCATCGCAATCGGGGCCTTTTTAAGTCTGCTTTGGATTCGAATGGTTCGGTTGCCGCCTTTTCGTGAGGTGCGGCACTTGTGGCATCAAATTGAAACGCTGCAGTTTATGATTGTTTCTGATCCGAAGAACCGGCTAGATTTGTTGAAGCGGCGCGTTTTTGCCGATCAGGCGCGACATTTTCGCGGGTTGGCCGTTTATAGTTATGTCTTGAGTATGCTGTCAGGACTGATTTTAGATGGGCTGGGATTTGTGCGAGTAAGCGATTTTGTGGTGACGATTGGCTGGACATTAGCGCTGATGGTGCTCATCACGGTGTATATTATTGGCGCCATTCAGGCATTTGCCACGCACTTAATTCGAACCTTTGTGAGTTTGCAGCTGTTTGCCCCGTTGGCTTTGCTGATTGGCCTGAATATAACCGGAATCATGCCTGACTTCAGTGCTTTCCGCGATTATATTCTATATTACCTGCTGTTGAGCATCACGATTTCTGCGGTAATGATTGTGATGGTGCCGAATTATCAGTTGCGGGTGTTGACGAATTATATTCCTGCGATTAATGCGACGAGCACGGTGATCATTTTTCTGCTGGCGGAGTTTGGCAATACGGCGATGGCAGGCATTGCGCATCAGATTAGTCAAGGACTTGATTTATCGCCGACACTGACGGCTAGTTTGTTTGGGCCGAAAATGATTGCGGCGATTCGCGAATTGCTAACGCTGGTCAGTATTGTGTTTCTCATCAGCGGCAACGTTATTTCCGCGGTGATGACGCATTATCGAGTGAAGAGTGAAAATCAATTGAAGCAAGTGCTGGCTGACATCACGCTTCCGATTTCGTCAACGGATTATCAAAGGTTGCGATCAATTGTTTATCACGGCTTAGCTTATAATGCGTTGTTGATTATTGGTCGGCAGGATCTTTATCAGGCTGTCTGCACTTATGAACGGCAACATGGTCTGGAGCCGCCTGCAGAGGAAGCAACCCAGTCCAAACGTCGCTGGTTTGAATGGCCCAAACGGCATTAGCCTTGGCAGACACCTTAAGTAAAGTTACATCCGTTTTTTAAATTAGTTTTGCCATTTAAGCGGTATAGGCAAAAATGGTCTGCTATACTTAGAAAAAATCTTTGGATTGCTAAGAAGGTGAGCCCATGAAACAACTGGAAATTGCACATTTGGATAAGGCGTTTGATCAGCAGGTTTTGTTTAAAGATGCTAACTATACGTTTAAACAAGGAAAAATCTATGGCTTGCTAGGGCGCAACGGTTCGGGAAAGTCGACTTTATTTAACATGATTGTGCGTAACTTGCCGCATGATCATGGCACGATCGCAATTGATGCCGATGATGGTCAAGGATTGATCACGGATTATGCGGACACATCGGTGGGCATGGTTTATACCCAACCGCATTTGCCGGCGTTTATGACCGGGGTGGAGTTTGTGGATTATTTTATGGCGATTAATCGGCAGCGTCTTGAGCAAACCCACACGAGCGTTAAAGCGGCGGATTTCTTTTCATTGGCGGGGTTGTCGCAGGCGGATGCCAATAAGTTGTTGCGCGATTATTCCGAGGGGATGCGCAATAAGTTGCAGATTGTGGTGTCACTAATGCTTAAGCCGCCCGTATTACTGTTAGACGAGCCGCTGACGACGGTGGATGTGGTGGCGGCTCATGAAATGCAACAGATGATTGTCGCGATGAAGGTCGACTCGGTAGTTGTTTTCTCGACCCATATTATGCAGTTAGCACAGGCCATTTGTGACGCGGTGGTGTTGCTGCATGATAAAAAGCTGAGCGAACTGGAAGGTCTGGATATTCACAGTCAGGAATTTGAAGAGGCTGTGATTGCGCGTTTAAGTGATGAGGTGCAGGCAGATGCGTGATGCTTGGCGATATTACTGGTTTCAGGCGCAGGTCAATGCAACGACGATGGTGAATGGGTTCATCTACTTTTTGCGGCGATTTCCGTTTCTAGGTAAAAAGATCCCGACAAAGTGGTACCGGCCAAGTGCTTTGAAAACCCTCATGGCAATTGCGGTTAACTTTTTCACGATTTTGCTAAAACCGGTGACAACGCTTTTGCTAATCGGGTTAGCGTTTTTGGTTGGCAGTGCGTATCACGATTATGTGCATCCACTGGCAACCGATCTTTCACTGCGCGTCATGATCGCGGTACTGGTTTATCTGGTGGGCTTTCTCATGTTTCGCGGCTTGGTATTCCGCAATTTGCCGCTGAGCCTCAAGTCGGTTAAATTAGGTGATTATTTTGCCTTGGATCGGCCGGCACTGGTGCGCGGGTTGATGCTGATGGATCAAATCAGTGGCGTTGTACTTGGACCACTATTGCCTATGTTTGCGCTCGCCTTGTTGACGCAGCATATGTGGCTGTTTTTGGTTGGACTGCCGATTGCCATTTTCGGGTGGTTATGGCCGAGTTTCATTCCGCGGTTGCTTTGGGCACACTGGCGGCTGGGATTGCTGGTGCAGATTGGGTACTGGCTGAGTTTACTGGGACTCCCCATTGGCTTAGTGGTAACCGGAAAATTAGCCGCCTTTACGGTTGGCGTTTTTTCACCGCTGGGCTTTCTGATTGGCTGGGCTGGCGTGGTGCTGACTGGGTGGTATATTTACCGTTTTCCGAATGATAATTCCTTAATCATGGCCTCCATTCAGGATGCGGTGCGGACGTTAAATCTTGTTGCCTCAGCCAAAAAGCAGCAACTTCTCGCGGCAGGAACTGCAATGCAAAAGAAACTGACGCTGGATACCACCGTGGCCCTCAAGTCTGAAAACCGTTCCGGCAGTAATTATCTCAATGCCTTGTTGTTTGCCCGTTACCGCCGCCAGCTATGGAAAAAGTTGCGGACCCGCCTGTTCTGGGTTATTGGACTTGGCGGAGGGCTTTTGATCGCTTTAAAACTTTTCGCTGTCCATAACTTAGGCGATCTGACACCGATCTATGGCGGCATTTTCTTCTTGATGTATTTAACCTCGCTGGGTGGCCAAATTGTTCAGTTGTTATTTGTTAATTGTGACGCGGCAATGTTGTATTATCCTTTTTACCGCCAGCCCAAGACCATTTTAGCGGGATTCTTTTATCGGTTTTGGCACATTGTTCAGTACAATGCAGTGACTGGGTTCACGGTTTTCCTGTTGATTTTTGCACTGCAGTTAATCGCACCGGTAGCAGATCAGGTTAACTTTTATCTGGTCTTGTTGCTGGAAATCTGTGGGCTGATGTTGTTCTTTTCGTTTCACGATCTCTTCATTTACTACCTGCTGCAGCCATTTACGGATGATATGGACGTTGTCTCGCCGCTGTATCGGTTCTTAAGCTTCGGAATGTATTGGGTGGCGTGGCTTTTTACGCAGATTCATTTTTACGGCTATGGTTATGCAATTCTCATTGGTACGGTGACGCTGCTTTATGTCGGGATCGGTACCGCGGTGATTTACCGAGTGGCACCTAAGACTTTCCGGATTCGGTATTAATCTGGCCGCGTTTAGGGTGGAATTTAATGTTAGTTCATGAGCACTGCCAGCAGCTGGCAGTGCTTTTTTAATATCACCCAGCAGATGCCTTGTTGCAAGCGGTTGCGGCAACAGGTAGAGTTGAATTAGGAAACACTTGTTTTGCAATGAATCATAACCGATATAAGTGCGGAGCTAATAGGCTTGGGGCAATGGAGGGTGAAGGCATGCAGACGAAGGTACTGGCGGTGGATGATGATACTGCTATTTTGGCAATGTTGAAGCGATACTTTGCGTGGCGGCTACCGGAGTTTCGATTACTCACAGCAGATGCAGGGCAAGCAGCCTTGAGTCAATTGGCGCAGCAGCCCGACTTGATTTTGCTGGATGTTAATTTACCGGATATTGATGGCTTTACTTTAACCAGTCGAATTCGTGCGATCACTTCTGTCCCCATTATCTTTTTAACCGCACGTATTACCGATCAGGATAAGGTGCAGGGGTTAGGCGCAGGCGGTGATGACTATGTGACCAAGCCATTTAGTCTGACGGAATTAGGTGCACGCATCAAGGCACATGTCAGACGGGCCCATCAGCCGGACAAACAGGCGCAGATTGCCGTTTTTGGGCGGATCATGATTGATTATCATGCGCATCAGGTCTCGGTGGATACGACTTGCCTAAAACTTGAAAATAAGCAATATCAACTGATTGAATGGCTAAGCCTGAATCCGGGGCAGGTGTTTAGCCGCGAGCAGTTGTATGAAAAGATTTGGGGCTACGATGCACAAGGGGATGAGCGGGTGATCACCGAGCACATTCGCCGCATTCGCAAGCTCTTTGATGCCTGTCAGGTAACATCGCCCATCGTAACGGTTTGGGGAGTGGGATATAAATGGCAAAATTAAAAGCACACTTTATGAAGCTATCGATTAAAAAAGCACTTTTACAGATGATTCTGCTGGGAACGATTGTCGCCGGCATCATGATGTTGCTATTTTTACAAGTCTGGCATCTCCTGATGTTTCACTTAACGACGGCTTTAGCGACTCACTGGTTTTTAGGCGGTGTCGGTTTGTATTTTGGCGGAGCAATTATTGGTAGCTTCGCCGTTTTATATGCGGTTATGAATGCGATGGCGCGGATGGTTTATCGGCTTAAGTTTGCACCGCCGTTAGCCCAGTTAAAGGCGGGGGTGGCACATATTCAGGCTCAGGATCTGGATTTTGAACTGCATGCCAAGACAACCGACGAACTGGGGCAATTGGTGGGCGCATTTGAAGCGATGCGCCAGGCCCTTCGCCAAGCACTTGAAGAAGCATGGCAGTTGGTTGAGGATCAAAAACAGGTGAATGCGGCTTTTGCCCATGACCTGCGAACGCCATTGACGGTTTTGCAAGGCAACCTGGAACTTTTGACCATGGCGGATAAGGATGAGCAGCCGGATCAGGCACTCTTGGCTGAGATGCACCAGCAGTTGGATCGGATGACGGCTTTTATCCAAACGATGAGTCATCTTTCCGCGCTTCAAAACCGTCAGCTAACCGGTGAGGCGATGACGCCGGCCGCCTTGGAACAACAACTTAAAGAAGAAGCCAGCAAACTTGTTCCGGCTACCAAAACGGTTACTTGGAAGGTCGAGAACCAGCTGACAACAAACGAGTCGCTTGCAATTGCACCGGATGTGGTACTTGAAGTTTTCGATAATCAACTGACCAATGCTTGTCGGTTTGCCGCTGAGCAGGTGGCGATTCACTTAACCGCAACGGCAAACGGGTTGACGATAAAAGTTGATAATGATGGTCCGCCGTTGACGCCGGGTGAACAAGCTAAAGCCAAGTTGCCGTATTTTTCCAATGATCGTCAAGCCCAACATCTCGGAGTCGGTATGTACATCTGTACGCAATTATGCGCGGCGCATCGGGGTCATTTTACAATTGCCAATCAACCAGATACCCAAGGCGTCAGCACCATTGCCGAATTTGGTTTTTTAACGCCTGCCTCCAGCTCGACTGATTGATCTGATTTTAGGTAAATTGGCTGAGTTGTCAGAAAATTGTCATTTACTTGTTACAGTCTGCTTATCAACATGATGCGTCTGCCAATTTAGAAATTGCAGGTGAGAAAAAACGGGTGCCTTTACTGCACGCGGTTCTCACAGCGCGGTTTTGAACAAACTGGCTCGCTTCATGAATAAGGAGGCTTTTTTTGATGACAACGATTCAGATTGAGCAGTTAGTGAAGCAATATCGTGGCCGACAACAGCCGGCTTTGGATCACGTTTCGTTGAATATCCAGTCAGGAATGTATGGATTATTGGGGAAAAACGGTGCCGGTAAATCCACGTTGATGAAGATTTTGACAACACTTGAGCAACCTACTTCCGGTAAGGTGTTGGTGGATGGCACACCACTTAAAGATGCGCGCAGTATTCGGCGCAAAATTGGGTATCTGCCGCAACAGTTCGGGTTTTATCCAACCATGAAAGTTATTGACGCAATGACCTATTTGGCAATCTTAGCTGAGGTGCCGGCTCGCGAGCAGAAGCGGCGAATTGAGCGGTTACTGGCAGCTGTTCATTTGACAGCTCAGGCGAAAACGAAAGTCAAGGCGTTGTCTGGTGGTATGTTGCAACGGTTAGGCATTGCGCAGGCGCTCGTGAATGAGCCACGGGTTTTGATTGTTGATGAACCCACTGCGGGACTGGACCCGGAAGAACGGATACGATTTCGGAATTTGTTGGCAGATTTTGCTAATGAGCGTTTGGTACTCTTGTCTACTCATATTGTTTCCGATGTTGAGGCAACGACTAATCGTATTGGCATCCTTGATCATGGGCGACTGGTTTTCAATGGGACCACTGACGAGCTTATTGATGCGGCTGCGGGGCATGTTTTTGTCGGTGACTTACCGGTGGCGCAGCTTAAACAGTTTAAGACGCAGTACCAGATTAGTGAACAAACAGCGCACGGGCAGCATATTCGGGTACGCTTTTTAGCTCGTACTCCGTTGGCAACTTGGCAATCGGTTGCGCCAACGTTGGAGGAGGCGTATCTGTATTTACAAACCCAGCATCATCAAGCGTTGGTGAAGACGGTAAGCGGTGTGTGAGGAGGGGTCATTGTGAAGCTGCTTTGGATGGAATTTAAGCGGCAGACGCGAAGTTTAACGTTTGTTATTTACACATTTTTAGTCGTGGCATTTATCGTGATGAATGTCTGGCCATTACTTTCACGAAACTTAACCACCCTGCCGAAATCACCAGCGAGCTACGAAAATATTACGGCGACCGATTATCAGACGCTCAAGACAAACAGTCTGGATCAGTTGCACTACGATTATCGGCATAATTTGTATACGACTTATCCGTTGGGGTTTGCAAAACAAGTGACGTTACGCGCGGCAGACCAGGCAAAAGTTCGGCAGTTGATGACTGAGGCGGAGGATGCAGACACGCGCGCACCCTTGGTTAAAACATTGGCAAAGGTTGATCGGCTCTTGGGTGGACAGTCTGCGTACAGTTCACAAAATATTCAGAATTTTGCTTATCGCCGGATGACGAAAGCCGAAGTCGTCGCGGATCAGCAGCTCATTCGGCAACGTGATCGGGTCACCGGAGCGTTCGCGAGATTGTTTGCGGATATTGCCGGAATCATGATGGGCATTTTACCGACAATTGTGGCCATTGCTTTTTGTACTGCCGATCGCCGGCATCATGCGTTGGCGGTGATTCAAGCCAAGGCGATGACCACGCCGCGTTTATTATTGACGCGGTATGTTGCGAGTTTAGGAAGTTTATTTGCGCCAGTGATTGCGATCGCTATTGCGCTAACGATTCAGGTCGCCGTTTTATACCAAGGGATGTCGTTGGATTATACCGCGATTGTGAAAATGGCCTTTATCTGGGTGTTACCAACGCTCATGGTCAGCAGTGCGGTTGGCTATTTAAGTGCGGCGATTTTTGGCAATTTTATTGGTTTTGGCATTCAAATTGGCTGGTGGTTGGCAACGATGATGGCAGGTGCTCGCCGCGTGAGTGGTAACTACGGATGGTTATTGATCCCGCGGCATAATTCGCTGCACAATGGCGCGTATTACTATGCCCAGCTAAACCAGCTGTTGCAAAATCGGCTCGGATACGCTTTGTTGGCGCTTGGACTGATGGCGTTAACTGCTTGGATCTTGGCTGCACAACGGGGAGGTAAACTACATGCACTCAAGTTTAGGTCGCTTCGTCCGATTAGAAATTAAAACCAACGTCTTGAAAACCAGCCTCATTGCGGTACTCGGCTGGGGACTCATTCCGATTGTTTTTACGCTGACACCGCAGAGTCTGGCACAAGCTGCGATGCCGACTGAGTTGTGGATGCCGTTGCTAGCGATCTTTTGTTTTGGCAGCTTATTTTTACCGGAGCAAACAACAGGGGTAGCAGCAGTTATCAATAGTAAATCGATCCAATTGTGGACGGTTTACGCGGTGCGATTTGCTTGGTATTTTGGCGTGTTGGCAGTGCTGAACGTTACGCTGCTTGGTCTATATCAGATTCAGGGAACGACATTGGCTGCTGGCGTTCTGTTGGGCAATGCGTCGGTTAAGAGTTTATTTATCGGGAGCATCACGCTTGGTAGTTACTGTTGCTCTCAGTCACTTGCGGTGGCGTATTTAATTCCGACCGTCTACTTTGCGCTTTGTATTGGTAGCAATCAATTAGGGGCGTTAAACTTGTTGACCTTAATGCGTCAGCGACCGTTAAGCGATAATTGGTTACAACTAGGGGTTGCGGCGTTTTTGATGATCATTAGCTTTCTTTTGGCGCGGCGGCGGTTGGTAAACAGTTGAAAATAGTTGCTGCATGCAGGCGGCTTGAGCGTGTGACTTTCTGCTACAAGCGGTGGGCCACTTGGCGTATAATAAGCGTGATTAACGTTATCATCACGCGTTTGCCGGTGTAGGGGATTAACTGCTTCGGTGCGCGTTTCATCATAACGCGCTCCCCGGCGCAGGGACCTGCATGTAAGGACCTTGGTCGCAATGGTCAAAGTGCGACCATCACGCCTAAGGCCGCTTACACTCCGGTCCCTAACCGCGCCGGCTCGCGCTCACACACAAGGAGGAATTGGTGCATGACTGTAGCAACGCATTTTTATCAGTTGTTTCAACCGGAACATTATAATCTTTACTTGGATATTAACCGGGAGACGAAGAAGATTTCCGGGAAGACGACGATTACCGGTGATGCCAAGCAAACCGAAATTGCGGTTCATCAGAAGTATTTGACGGTCAGTGCGGTTCAGGCTGACGGCAAGGATGTTCCGTTTACGGTGGATGATCCTGCCGAAGCGGTGCGGATTACTTTGCCGCAAGCTGGCAAGGTGACGTTGACACTGACGTATACCGCACCGTTGACGGACACCATGATGGGTATTTATCCTTCTTATTACGAAGTGGACGGGGTTAAGAAGCAGATTATCGGGACCCAGTTTGAAACAACGGCTGCACGTCAGGCATTCCCTAGTGTAGACGAGCCTGAAGCCAAGGCGACGTTTGATTTAGCGATTAAATTTGATGAACATCCCGGTGAAACGATTATCAGTAACATGCCGGAAGTTCGTGAAGAAAATGGCGTTCATTATTTTGACACCACGGTTCGGATGTCGACTTACCTGATCGCCTTTGCATTTGGTGAATTGCAAAATAAGCAGACAACCACCAAAAGCGGCGTTAAAATCGGGGTCTTTGCTACCAAAGCACATCAACCTAATGAGCTTGATTTCGCATTAGACATTGCCAAGCGCTCGATTGAATTTTACGAAGACTTTTACCAGACCCCTTATCCACTTCCGCATTCCTGGCAGTTGGCGTTGCCTGACTTTTCGGCTGGCGCGATGGAAAACTGGGGGCTTGTCACTTATCGGGAAGCGTTGCTGACGCTGGATCCGGACAATACCTCGCTGGAAACCAAGCAGCGGGTTGCTACCGTTATTGCGCATGAACTGGCGCATCAATGGTTCGGTGATTTGGTGACGATGAAGTGGTGGGACGATCTGTGGTTGAATGAAAGTTTTGCCAACATGATGGAATATGTTGCGGTTGATGCCTTGCAGCCGGACTGGCATATTTGGGAAACATTCCAGACACTGGAAGTACCAATGGCGTTGCAACGTGATGCAACGGATGGGGTTCAGTCAGTTCATGTTCAAGTAGAAGATCCGGCTGAAATCGATTCGCTTTTTGACAGCGCGATTGTGTATGCAAAAGGGGCGCGGATGCTGGTCATGGTACGTTCCTTAATCGGTGATGATGCGTTGCGGGCCGGTTTGAAGGCATACTTTGAGGCTCATTATTTTGGCAATGCTGCCGGTGCTGATTTGTGGGCAGCTTTGGGTAAAGCGGCTAAGTTAGATGTCGGCACCATTATGCAGTCATGGCTGGAACAACCAGGCTACCCAGTGGTGACAGCAGCGGTGGTTGATGGCAAACTGACCTTGTCCCAGCAACAATTCTTCATTGGTGCAGGCAAAGATGCAGGCAGGCAGTGGCAGATTCCGCTCAATAGCAATTATGCTGCCGCACCGCAGATTTTTGCGGATAAGCAGGTAACTTTGGGCGATTACACCCAGTTGCGCGAAGCAAGCGGTCAACCATTCCGCGTAAATGTGGGCAATAATTCGCATTTCATCGTGAAATACGACGCCACCTTACTCGCCGATATTTTGGCGCATCTTGACCAACTCAATGCGATTGATCAGCGGCAGGTGCTTCAAGATCTGCGATTATTGGCGGAGGGCCGGCAAAATGCTTATGCCGACATTGTGCCGTTGCTGTCGCGGTTTGCCCAGAGTCACAGTGCCATCGTCATCAACGCCTTGTATCGGGTGGCCAATGACTTGAAACAATTCGTCAACCCGGATTCAGCCGAAGAAACGCAGCTGAAAACCTTCTTCAACCAACTCAGCGCCGACCAGTTCAAGCGCCTGGGCTGGACACCAAAAGCCGGCGAATCCAATGATGATCAACTAACCCGTCCTTATGTCCTAAGCATGGCGTTGTATGCTAAGAATAAAGACGCCATTGCGCAAGGTCACGATCTATTTACGGCAAATAAGGATCACCTGCTTCAGTTACCGGCTGATGTGCGGATGTTTGTCCTTCAAAATGAAGTGAAAAACTTCGGCAGTGCTACCTTGTTCGATCAGTTACTGACGGCGTATAAGCAGACAACCGACTCAAGCTACAAAGCCGACATTCTTGCAGCGGTAACCAGCACCCCGGATGCCGAGTTAATCGCTAAAATTGTGGATCAATTTGAAAATGCCGACACCATTAAGCCGCAAGATTTGCGCTCATGGTTCCGCGGCGTCTTGAGTAATCACGCCGGTGAACAAGCAGCATGGGATTGGGTTCGCAACGAATGGGCTTGGCTTGAAAAAACGGTTGGCGGCGACATGGAATTCACAACCTACATCACCGTTATCGCCGGTATTTTCCGCACCACGCAACGACTCGATGAATTCAAGAAATTCTTCGAGCCAAAACTACCGACCCCTGGCCTAACGCGGGAAATCACCATGGACACCAGCGTCATTGCCAGTCGCGTCGATTTGATTCAAGCAGAGCAACAAGCTGTGCATGAAGCAGTTGCCAAAGCTGTTAAGTAAAATATTAGTCGTCTTGGCTGATAGCTAAAGAGAAATGACAAAAGGCCGCCACTCAGCGTTACAGTGGCGGTCTTTTTATGCCTTCATACTTCCAGTTAATGAGTATCCATACGGCATGAAATAACGAAACCGCAACCGGGCTTTTAGAAAAATCTAATCCTTATCTATACAATTTCACGGGAAAGAGAGGTGGTCAAACCGTTACACTGAAAGGCGAGTAACTGTTCTTAATCGAGCAGGATACCGTTTGGAGGGATGTTTGTGGCAGACACAAAGAAACAACTGCGCTGGTATAACGTGGCCTTAATCGCGTTCGTATCGGTATGGGGTCTTGGCAATGTGTTCAATAACTATGCACAGCAAGGCCTTTCCGTTGTCACTAGCTGGATTCTGATTATGCTGATTTATTTTGTGCCCTATGCTTTGATTGTGGGGCAGCTAGGATCAACGTTTAAAGATCAAGCCGGTGGCGTTAGTTCCTGGATCAAGGAAACCGGCAGTGTGCGATTGGCGTACTATGCGGCGTGGACTTATTGGGTCGTGCACATCCCTTATTTAGCCCAGAAGCCGCAAGCGATTTTGATTGCCTTGAGCTGGCTGTTTAAAGGCAACGGTGATTTTGTCAACACCGTTTCGTCCATGACCGTTTCCTTGATCTGCCTGGCGTTATTCTTACTTTTCCTTTGGCTGTCTTCGCGCGGGCTTACCACCTTGAATCGCATTGGCAGCATGGCGGGCACGGCGATGTTTCTGATGTCGATTCTTTTCATTATTCTAGCTGTGACCGCACCATTGATGGTAAAAGGCGTCCATGTGGCGACCCCGAACATGGGCGACATTCATACTTATTTGCCTAAATTTGACCTCAACTACTTCACGACGATTTCCATGCTAGTCTTTGCAGTTGGCGGCGCGGAAAAGATATCGCCATACGTCAACAATACCAAGCACGCCTCCAAGGAATTTCCGTTGGGCATGTTGGTGCTGGCGGGCATGGTTGCCTTTTGCGCGTTGCTAGGATCTTTTGGCATGGGGATGTTGTTTAACAGCCACAACATTCCGACCGATCTCATGGCGAATGGTCCATACACAGCGTTTGCAATGTTAGGTAAGTATTATCACGTCGGCGGTTTGTTTGTCATTTTGTATTCAATCGCCAATGCTTTGGCCTCAATCTCCGCGTTGGCATTTTCCATTGATGCGCCGCTGAAAATCTTGCTGAGTGACGCCGATCCGCATTTTATTCCTAAAAAATTGCGGCGGATCAATCGCAAAGGCACACCGATTAATGGTTACTGGATGACCGGTATTCTGGTAAGCTTACTGATCATTATTCCGGCATTTGGCATTGGCAACATGAACGAGCTTTACAAGTGGCTGCTTAACTTGAACTCTGTGGTCATGCCGTTGCGCTATCTGTGGGTTTTCCTCGCGTATTATTTGCTAAATCAACATCTCGAAAAGTTCCAGGCCGACTATATGCTGGTTAAAAATAAACGCTTGGGCATGCTCATTGGCGGCTGGTGCTTCTTCTTCACCGCCTTTGCCTGCTTGTTGGGAATGTTACCGAAAATCAGTTATCTTAATGACCCCGGCACATGGTGGTTCCAGATGGGCTTGAATATTATTACGCCGGTTATTTTGTTGGCATTAGGGCTGATTTTACCTGTTATTGCTCGGCTTCATGAAAATGATCTGGATGCTCAGTGAGATAAAAAAGATTCAACAACTACCTTTAGGGAAGTCGTTGAATCTTTTTTTGTAAGCGCGAGCCGGCGCGGTTAGAAGTCGGAGTGTAAGTGGCCTTAAGCGTGATGGCCCGGTCTTGGCCATTGCGCTTAAGGTCCTTACACGCAGAATTCTGCGCCGGGGAGCGCGATGCTGGGAAAATGCATTGGCATGTGAGCGGGCAAAACATCAGCCCATATCATTGGTGGCGACTTAAGCCTGATGCTTTTCAATCGCAGCTAACATCTGCTTTTCCGGATAAAAGTGAATCAAAAGCAACAACAGGCCATACAACAGCAACGGCAGCCAGACATAATTCAGGTTAATCATGCCAAGCGTTGCAGCATTTTGACTGGTGTTGGGCACGTATCCGGTGAGGTCGAAGAGTCCGGCAGTGATGAGGCCGCCGATGCCGAGTCCCAGATTAACGCCGAAATCGTTGCTGGAGGCAAATAAGCCTTCCGCCTGAGCGCCGAGGGTGACGCCATAGCGAATGGTATCGGCTAACATAATCGACACTAAACCGACAATCATCCCTTGGCCGACGCTGTTAATCAAAATGCCCGGAAATAAAATCCACAAGTTCCGCGCATAAACGCCACCTGCCATGACCAGCTGGCCGATTAAGCCAATGATCATACCCAGACGCATCGTGTGCTTATTCCCATACCGGCCTGCAATGATCAGGATCAATAAAACGCCGATTAGCGAAGAAAAAGTAAAACTATTGGCCCATGATACCAAGCCTTGATCGTGTAAAGTGTACTTAAAATAGTAAACCGTGGTCTGATTTTTAATGGCGGTCAACAGCCAGTACGTAAAAATAATCAATGATAGCAGCAGCCACGGGCGATTATGCACCGCAATTTTAGCCACAACTTTTAGCGGTTGGTGAGCGATTTTTTCCTGAGTAAATCGTTCACGGATATGAATAAACGTATTCAGAATCAGGACGAGCGAGATGCCGGCAAAAAGCGTCATGGTTAAGAGAAACCCGCGCTGATCATTGCCGCGACCGAAGAAGGCGACTAATGGCAAGGTGAAGACGGCGACAATGATTTGCACCGAACTGCCAAAGAACTGGCGGATGACTCCTAGCAGGGTTAATTCCTGTGGCTGCTGAGTCAACGTCGGCAACACCGAGGTAATAGGCAGATTCACCGCCGTGTATAAGAAGCCAAGCATGAGGTAAGTGACATAGGCCCAGACGAGTTTGCCATTTGCCGACCACCCTGGCGTGACAAACGTTAGCACGGCAAAGATTGCATACGGCAAGGCATACCAGAGGAAAAACGGCCGGCTTTTACCGAAGCGCGAACGGGTATGGTCAATCATCAAGCCCACAATCGGACTCTCAAAAACATCGGCAATCCGCGCGATGAGAAAGAGTAAGGCAACCGCGCCGGCTTGTAAGCCATAAATATCGGTATAAAAAAACAACAGATAAGACGTCATCACCTGAAACACCAAATTATCTGCTGCATCGCTTAAACCATAGCTAATGCGTTCCGGCCATTTGGTTTGCCAAGAAGTAGAGGGTTTTGACACAGACACCGCTCCTTTCTTAGATGCGATTGAACGCCGAATCAGCACGCGGGAAAAATTCAAAGCGGGATGATAAAACGCGAGTATAAAACGGTCCTCAAACTTTTACCCGAGCTGGCTCGCGCTCATGATGATCACCGTTTCAGCATCGGCAAAAGACTAGGCGTGTTTTTCCCGCAACATGTCGCTGATAACGATTTGGTTGACGGTATTCCACACCATGTGTCCCACAGCTTCGGACAGATGTTCTTCAGCTGGCTGATCTTTTGCGGCTGGGACGATCTTTAGTGCAGGCATCGCCCATAAATGCGCGCCGGCCCAAACACCCAGTCCCCACATACTGCCATATCCCAGTTTGAACAGCGGAACATAATGCCCGGCTACCGCATAAAGTGCCCCTAAGCTTGATGAAAAGCCAAAATGAACCAGCAGACTAACCCATGGAATCTGGTGGCCTGAATAGGTGTAAGTTGCGTGTGTTTCTGCCGGTGTCAAGCCATGCTGTTGTAGAAAAGTTTGCGGTGGATTAGTCGCATCGCGTTCCGGTGTGCGTGGTGGCAGAATATTTTCCCACCCTAATTTGACTAAACCGGAAACCAACCCCGCAACCGCCCCAACTGCGGCTAGTTTAACGATGGAAGGTGAAGTGTGCGTGCGCATATTAAAAAACCTCCTTAAAGGTACTTAGAACTACTTACATTTTAAAACAACATGAACTATTTAACACCCGGAGGCGCATGTTTATTTTAATAAGGTGGAATTCTCCGGGTTTATATTTTTGAATTATATAGGTATGACCACTTTTTGTAGCGCGGGATATCACTTACTTATGAACGGTTAAAGTTGGCTAGACGAAGATCATTTAAAAACTAATTATTCGAAAAGAAGACGCGAATAAAATAAGGTCAAAGGTTGCTATCGATCTTACATTTAGTTAGTATATAGTTACTGAAAGGGAGGGTATTAAAATATGGCAAACCTTATTGGTAACAAGCGATGTTGGCGCTATCAGCTTTATCAGGATATCCTCCTGATGTGTTCGTGCAGGTGAGACATCGGCAGTATTTTGCTTAACGGTGTCTGCAAGCAATCGTTTCAAAATTTTGCCGGTTCATGCGAGTCAATTAGCCGGGTTGGGAGGTGAACCTTGACAGAAGCACCACTTAAAATCGGGATTCTCAACGTGATGCACGACAAAGCCGATACCAAAACGCGGCTGCAACACGTTTTGAGCCACACCGATATCCCAGTTGAGTTGCATTTTTACTATCCCATGACCCATTACGCTGGTCGGGAAGTACCGGAAGCGGTGAGCTCGATTCTGGAGCCGCTGGATATTCACGAAGCGGCAACGATGGACGGGTTCATCATCACCGGCTCCCCGATTGAAACGCTGGAATTTGATCAGGTTCACTATATCGCCGAGGTGCGGACGCTGCTAAAGACATTAGGTCAGCATGTGCCCAACCAAATGTACCTGTGCTGGGGCGGGATGGTGGCGCTAAATTACTTTTTCGGCGTCAGCAAGTTGATTCTTCCGCACAAGTTATTCGGCGTTTATCCGCAAACAATTCTTGAACCGCACCCATTTTTAAAAGGTTTAAAAGAAGGCTTTAAGTCCCCACATGCTCGGTATGCCGAGATGGATGTACGCGATATTCGTAACGATCCCCGCTTAACGATCAATGCGACAACAACGAAGGGGAAACTCTTCATGGTGACGGAACCGACTGACACCCAAACGTTTATCTTTTCGCATATTGAATATGACCGGTGGGGCCTGGATTCGGAATACAAGCGGGAAGTGGCCGCACACCCTGAGATTAGCTATAAACGGGCTAAACACTATTACCATCACAAAAACGATTATGACCATCCGAAGTTTAATTGGAAGAAAACGCAGCGAACGATTTTTGACAATTGGGTTCGCCACATCGCGGATCATCGCAATGAAAACCGTTCGCCGATTATTTAGGGAGGCTTTATTATGGTGACAGCAGCAGATAATATTACAGGTTTAATTGGCAATACGCCGCTACTCAAGCTCAATCGCGTTGTACCTGAAGGCGCCGCGGATGTTTATGTCAAGCTGGAATTCTTTAATCCCGGTGGTTCAGTCAAGGACCGGATTGCCTTAGCGATGATTGAAGACGCTGAATATAAAGGGGTCTTGAAGCCAGGCGGCACCATTGTTGAGCCAACGTCCGGCAACACCGGCATTGGCCTGGCACTGGTTGCGGCCGCAAAAGGTTACCACCTCATCATTACCATGCCGGAAACAATGAGTGTTGAGCGGCGAGCCTTGATGCGTGGTTACGGAGCCGAACTCATTTTGACGCCGGGTGCCGATGGAATGCCGGGAGCGATCAAAAAAGCTGAAGCATTGAGCAAGGAAAATGGCTACTTCTTGCCAATGCAATTCCAGAACCCCGCTAACCCAGACGTCCACGAACGCACGACCGGACAAGAGATCATCCGTTCATTTGATGGTGGCACCCCGGATGCCTTTGTAGCCGGTGTCGGCACAGGCGGAACACTCACCGGGGTTGGTCGGGCTTTGCGTAAGATTAACCCAGATGTGAAAATCTATGCGCTGGAAGCGGCGGAGTCACCAATGCTAAAAGAAGGCCATGGCGGCAAGCACAAGATTCAAGGGATCTCAGCCGGCTTTATTCCAGACGTCTTAGATACGAACCTCTATCAAGACATCATTGAAGTCACCAGCGACCAAGCTATCGACATGGCTCGCCACGTCAGTCATGAAGAAGGCTTCCTACCAGGCATTTCCGCTGGCGCCAACATTTTCGGTGCGATTGAAATCGCAAAGAAACTCGGCAAAGGCAAGAGTGTCGCCACAGTAGCACCGGATAATGGTGAGCGGTATTTGTCGACAGATTTGTTTAAGTTTGATGATTAGTAAAACCAATAGTTATAAGTAAGCGAAAAACAGAAGCGGCGATCAATTGAGTCAGTTGATCGTCGCTTTTTGTCTTGAGAAAATGAGCGGCAGGGAAGATTGCGTGCGTCAACATTGAACAAGATTGTTATAATGGAATCTGTAAGTCTCCATGGTGCAATGGATAGCATAATGGTCCTCGAAACCACAGATCCGAGTTCGAATCTCGGTGGAGGCATTATTTAGCGTTTATTAGCGTACTTTAGAAATGAAAATGCCTTTATATCAGTGTTCTCATTGATTTAGCTCACCTTAGAAAGTGTCAGGATTACGTTAAGGGGGACGAAAAGGGGACACAACTGGCAAGCACGAGATGGAGAAACCGGAATTTGTTAATTCTCGGTTTCGATAAGATTCGTTAGTCCTAGCCCATGTCAACAGTAACGTGCAAAGGAGTTGTGGTTAGCATGCAACCAGTCTTACTCGCAACGGTTCACCACCCCAATGTGTCTTTGCCGCAGTTAAAACGGGTTCTGGCAGTAGTTAGTGATAGTTTCTCGGCTGCTTATCTGACAGTTAGTACGATTACAGATCGTGAAATTACCAAATTATTGCAAACTTTTCCCAGCGTTCATGTTCGCATCATTGAACCTCGTGGCGCGGCTGATGCGCGGCGGCGGGTGCTTGATTTTGGATTGCGTCAGGTTCGTTACCGCGCTTCTTTTTTTTACTGCGATTTTGATAAAGTAGTGACAGGGATCGAGGCAAATGTATCTGAGTTTAAGACCTTTATTGCCCAGCTTCGAGTTGATGATGGTTATCAGATTATTGGTCGAAGTTCAGAAAACATGCGGGGTTATCCGGCAACTTGGCGAGAAACCGAGGCAATTACGAATAAGGCGGCTTCTGAAGTGTTTGCTTTGCCTGATCTGGATATTACTGCTGGTTGCTGTGCGGTGAGTCAGATGGCTGCCAGATATATTTTGGCTAATTCAGATGGTTTGCTGACGGATACGGAATGGCCGTTGATTTGTAAGGCGGCGGGATTAACGATCACAGCCAAACGCGTTAACTTTTTACCGTATGTGCCGGCTTTAAACGCAGGTCGGGATGACGATAACTGGCACGGTTACACGAGCAGGTTGCGACTTGCATTGCAGGCGCTGCAATCGCTTGAAACAGATGGAACGGCTGATCTTAACCAACCAGTTTCAATTGGATGGCCATATAATGAAGATTAGTATCGATTGATAAGATATCTAAACGAACGCTAAAATGTGCCCTGTTTATCACCGTCAGTGTAACAGTGATAGACAGAGCACATTTTTACGTCCGCTGATATATTTGGCCAGATCCGACTGCAAGTGAACTAACTAGATGTTTTTGTTGAGTATGGTTGAATGTTGGCACTCTTCAAACTTTGAATGGCTTATGCCAAATTCGTTTCAAAATATGTCAAAGTTGAGAATGTCGTTGTTAGTTGATTATGCTATATTCTGCGGAATGGTAATTAAGAAAGGACAACGCACTATTTCGTCTCTTTGTTGGTTGTAAAGTATTTAGCTATTTTTACTGCCAACCAAGCAATCAGAAAAATAGCGATGAGACGAATGTAGGTTGCTGATGGTCCCACCCAGGTGCTTATCATATAAGCAATCGGACTGAGAATGATAATCGTACAGAAAATGATCAACCAGTATTTCAAGCTTAACGACTGAGCCTGTTTCACTTTGTCACCTCGCGTCTATTAGCAAAAGTAATAGATATTCTTTTTGCTACTATTTTTCCGCTGCAACCAGTGCCTGCGCCAGATCGTCAATCAAGTCCTGCTGATCCTCCAAGCCAATTGCAATCCGGACATGTTGCGGTGTCAAACCTGAATCGGCGCGTTTGTTTTCCGGGAGCTTAAACCAAGGTAGTTTGACTAGACTGGAGATGGTGCCAAGTGAGTCGGCAAAGTCGAAAATTTTGGTGCTGTTAACGAACTTTAAGGGATCAATGTTGTCGGCTAGTTTGATCGTCAAGAGTCCGCTGGCACCCGTGGTTTCTTTTTGGGCTAATGCGTAACCGGGATCGTTTTTAAGCCCGGGGTAGTAAACGTGGGCAACGTCTGGGTGCTGCGCTAGAAATTCGGCGATGGCTTGGGCGTTTGCAGTTTCACGATCAAGGCGAACGGAGAGGGTGGCAATGCCGCGGGTGACGAGGCTACAGTCAAGCGGGCTTAAAATGGCGCCGATCGTGTTTTGCAGGAAAGCGAGCTTCTCGCTGATGTCGGGGTGAGCGGAGACAATGAGGCCGGCGATGAGATCACCGTGGCCACCGAGGTATTTGGTGGCGCTGTGTAGAACGATGTCGGCACCGAGGTCAAGTGGCCGCTGGTAATAAGGGGTTAAGAACGTGTTGTCGACAATCGTTAGCAGATCATGGGCTTGGGCGAGGGCACTGATAGCCTTGATACTGCTGACTTTGAGAAGCGGATTGGAAAAAGTCTCGAAGAAAATTGCTTTGGTTTCGGGGCGGATGGCGGCTTCCACCGCTGCCAGATCACGCGTATCCACTGGCGTAAACGTCAGACCATGTTGAGAAAAATACTGGTTGATGAGGCGATCGGTGCCACTGTAGAGCGAATCACCAATAATGAAGTGACTGTGGTCGGGAAAAATCGCAAGCACCGTTGCAATCGCTGCAACGCCGCTGGAAAACGCAAAGCCGGCATCGCCATTTTCTAGCGTAGCAATCTGACGTTCCAAGTATTCACGGGTCGGGTTACCACTGCGCGCATAGTCCCAGTGGGTTTCCTGACCATCAGGAGCAAAGCGGAACATGGCACTTTGATATACAGGTGGCACGATAGCACCGGCTTGGTCGACATTTAGTTGCGGTCCATGAACGAGTTTGGTATTGAATTGGGTCATTAAAACCCGACCTCCTTTAATGAATAGTGTTCTTTTATGTATGCCCGTCAATGAAGCAGATTGACGGGCAATGTTTGCTGGCTGAATGGCATGATTACTTGGTGGTTAAATCGGTGCCAAAATATTTTTGCGACAGTTTTTTCAACGTGCCGTCTTTGCGTAGTTCCTGAATGCCTTTTGAAAGTGCGGCTTGTAGTTTAGGCGATTTTTTGCTGACCATGCCAGCTACTTCATCGGGTTTAACGACACTATCTTTGAGGGTTTGACTCTTTAAGCCCGCGGTTGAGTTATTCTTGGCAAAGGCATACCATGCAGCCGAGGCGTTGATGGTTCCGTCTGCCCGCTTTTCTTTCACAAGGCTAAGCGATACGGTAAAGTCGCCAGACGGGGTGATCTTAGCGCCGTATTTTTTGGCTAAAGCGGCATTGGGCGTGCCGGTGCCTTCAACAAATGTTTTGCCTTTAATATCGGCAAGCGATTTGATGGTGGTATTATCGCTGCGGGTTATTAAGGCATAACGCGAGTACATGTACGGGGTGGTGAAGTTGTAGACCTTTTTGCGTGCGGGCGTTTCACTAATATCATTCAGTACGAGATCAAATTTCTGGCTGCCTAATCCTGCAATCAACGAATCCCATTGGGTGGGCACGAATTTTGCCTTAACCCCGATTTTCTTGGCTAAGGCTTTCCCCAGTTCCACTTCGAAGCCTTCAAGTTTGCCATCTTTGCGATAAGAAAATGGCGCATAAGTTCCTTCAAGGCCGATGGTAAGCTCATTTTTGTTGATGAGTTCGGCGGTGACGTCACTGTTTTTTGACGTGTCAGATGATGCGCTGGTGCAAGCAGTGAGCGTGAAGGTTACCAAGGCCACAAGCGGCAACAGGAACCACAATTTTTTCTTTAACATAGCGTTCTTCCTTTCAAAATAGCGGATTATAATTGCGTGGTTTGTGCATTGGCATTGTAGCGTGATGTGAATTTTTCGAGATGCCGCTGACCCCAAGCTAAGAAAGTGCAGACAATGGCATACAGAAGCGCAACGATTGAGTACATCAGTAATGGTTGGTAATTTTCCGCCGCGATTTGTTGGCTGACTTGAAACATTTCGACAATGGTGATCGAGGCAGCAAGGGATGTGTCTTTGATCAGGCTGATGAAACTATTTGACAGTGGCGGGATGGCCGTTCGTAGTGCTTGAGGAATAATGATTTCGCGCAGTACCAGTCGCCGCGGCAATCCAATTGCATAAGCCGCTTCCCATTGCCCGGAATCAATCGACAACAGCGAGGCGCGGATCGTTTCGGCACAATACGCGCCTGTGTTAAGTGAGAACGTTATAATTCCCGCGGCCACGGGATCTAACTTGATGCCATGCGGGAAAATACCCGGGATGATGAGGCTGGGTAAGCCGAAGAAAACAATGAATAACTGCACTAGCAAAGGCGTTGAGCGAAAGAGCCAAACGTAAAAAACGGCGATTCCTTTTGCGATTCGAATCAAAATGCCTTTACGAACCGATATGCGCGTCAATGCGGTTACAAGCGCGATGATCAGGCCGATCGCAAATGACACGAGTGCAATTGGAATGGTGTATTTAATGCCGGCTGCTATCATTTGCGGAACTGCATCGGTAATAATTTTCCACATAACGTTCCTCCCAAAATAACAATATATGCAGATGTTGATACTCAAGCGAATTCTTTAGTCGGGCAACCCGATATAGCATTTTGACTTCAAACTTCATTGAGGCCGAGGAGGGAACAAAAAATCCGCCCTTGCCTATTAATAGACAAGGACGGATTCTTTCCGCGTTACCACCTTGATTAGTCGAAATGGTCGACTCGCTCTAAGTACGACACATCTTGATGTGTGATACTCTAACTCAGTAACGGGAGTGCCCGTCAGTTGCTTGCGGTCGCCGTTTGCAACTGAATGCTTTAAAAGACCATCTTCACCAGTTCCCGATCATTGTCTTGCACCAAAATGACAACTCGCTGAGGATCTTCGCCTGGGTACTCATCTTTTCGCTTCTAAGATATTGACATCACATTAGGCTAAAAAACAACTGTTGTCAATAGCCGGTGACAAATCGTAAGCTGTACAAGGTTGATATACGATGAGAACTGCTTTGACCAGGGCTTAGGCAAAAATGCGCTTTTCTCATTAAACGATGCACATTGGAGACGGCTACCCACTAGTCAGTTGACGGATGATCATTCAAAAAGGCGAACTTGGCAGACGGTTGATCCAAACTTAAGCATAAAGCCGTGGTACATTTTTAGGTCTAAAGTCCAGTGACTTTGTTTGTAAGATGCGGTATATTAATGTCGGAGTAGTTAAAGGGATACTAATATTTTAGTGTTTAAGCGGAGGGTTAAGATGAAAAAGGCATGGGCGTTCGGCTTAGCTGCCATGCTTGGCTTGGGTGTATCAACGGTAATGGCTGATCAGGCATCGGCTTTTGCTGCATCAGCGCCGCCAACAGCAGCGGACACAACCACACAAAAGATTGATACTGACCAAAAGAATACGGACGATCAAACTTGTGTACAAGATGATATATCATCGGAAGCTAATCAAACGCCGGTGATTACCGTAGCAGAGACCAGCGAATCGGTTATCAATGACAGCTCGGCATCAAATTCCGGCAGTCAACAAGAGGAGCAGGCATCGGAGAGCAGTCAAGTGTCTGAGAATTCCTCAGCCACGAGTAGCAGGGATGCGAACGCAACAACAGAAGCTGGGTCTAAAAAGACAGATGCCAAGAGTGAAGCATCTAGCAGTTCAGTACCTACAATTAAAACTGAGCAGGAGAGCAATAAAGGTTCCAACCAACCGAAGACGAAACATACTGCTGAAGAACAAGCTATGGTGGTAGCAGCGCAGGCAGCGACGCACGACAACATTCATGTGAAGATGGATCAGGGAGTTCAGGCTGTTACCCAGGGAACTGATGACTTCACGATTTCTGATAAACCGCATAACACATTGGAGCGACTGTGGCAGGCGTTAATCGAATCCGTTGCACACCGGCAACAATGCCCAATCAGCTTTGAAAATCGGTTGATCATGACCACGCCGACGACTAATCTTACTTTTATAAAAGCTTCATTGACGCCGGTTAAGAAGTACATTAAGGCAAACTTTTCTGATGATATGCTGAAACGGATGCTTCAAAAAGATTTTTTGAAACCGCTTCAGATAACGTTTAAGGACGTTATCAAGACGCTTAACCAAATAATGTTAGTTCTCGTCATTATGCCAGATAGTTCAGCTTCGCAAGAATAAAGAAGCTTTGAAGGATTATGATAGCGGCATAAAAGGCAGGTACCGAAGACTTAGAAGTGAAGTCTTCGGTACCTGCCTTTTTATGGATTTGGCATTTGTAAACAATATCCGGTCATCAGCTTGAAATTAAGCTGGCTTTTGGGTTGATCAGATATCGTGTACTAGCTTAGTTTTGTTCAGCTTCGAGATGAGTTGCTGCGACTGCTCTGCGAACTTTGACTGCATGTGCGACGAGGCCAAGGACGAGACCCACACCAGCCGGCACGAGCCAGCCGAGACCCATTGCGGAAAATGGTAGAAAATGAAGCTGGAAGCTATGCAATGCCAAGCCTAACGAACTTTGACTGACAACGGCGGGGAAAGCTGCAAACATGTCGAGCACAGCCGGAACGATGGTGAATGCTACAACGATTCGGTAAACTAGTGGATCGTGATGGAACGCTTTGCCAAAGACCGATAGTAAGATGAGAACCATTGAGAAAGGATATAGGAACATCAGCATTGGAACGGACCATGCAATGATTTGTTCAAGTCCGAAGTTGGCGGTTAAGAATGACAGAAAACTTGTCAATCCAAGCCAGACCTGATAGCTGACTTTAGGGAAATGCCGGTGGAAGTCCTGCGCGAATGCCGCGACCAAACCTACCGCGGTGGTCAAACAGGTCAGCGTTAGCAAGGTTGCCAAGACAGCGTGGCCAGCAGTACCAAAGTAGAACGTAACCACCTGATTAAAAGCAGTTCCCCCTTCAGCACTAAGCTTAAAGTGGGCCAGAGACATACTTCCTAAGACGATCAAGGCAACGTAGATTAACGCGATCCAACTCGTAGCCATGACCCCAGCCTTAGCCGTTGCTTTGGAGACATGATCATCGTTTTTCAAGCCTAAACCGCGAACCGCCGTTACGACAGTCACACCAAAGGCTAAGGCAGCAAGCGCGTCCATGGTATTGTAACCCTGCAGGAAGCCGCTCATGAAACTGCCGCCATTTTTGTACGCAGCCGTTACTGTTTGGGCAGCCGGATTCCCCATTGGATGTAAGAAACCGATGAAGAAGACGAAGAATAACAATAGTAAGAAGACGGGATTTAAGACTTTACCAACAGCTGTGGTAATTTTGCGTTCCTTGTATGACAGGAAAAAAGCAGCCCCAAAGAATAAAGCCGAAAAGACAAGCAAGCCGCCTTGTTGCCAGGCTTTTGGTAACATCGGTAAGACGCCGGTGGTGAAGGAAACAGTGGCAGTCCGCGGCGTGCCGAACATTGGCCCGATCGTGGCATGAATGAGCACCATGAACGCTAAGGCAAAGAAGCGGCCAAGTGGACGGCCAATATCATAAACACCTTCAGCATGCGTTGCGGCGATGGCCAAAACGCCAAGTAATGGTAATGCAACGGCGGTGACCAAAAATCCGAGCATTGCCGGGAACCAATTGGCCCCAGCCAGTTGCCCTAAATGTAACGGGAAAATTAAATTGCCGGCGCCAAAGAAAAGGCCAAACAAAAGCGATGCAATGACGACATAATCACGGGTTTTGAGTTTTTTTTCAGATAATTCCATTGAACTGCCTCCAATAAAAATGTTTTAAGTTGCGTAACGTTTAAAGCGGTTGTCATCGGTTTAATATGACTAATGTCAGATTCCAATTGCATCACTTCCTTAATTGAGATACGTGAACGGTTCAAGCATGCTCTCACAACGGAGATAGACGAAAAAAGTCGCCCTTAGCATTTGCTAAGGGCGACTTTGCGCGGTACCACCTTAATTCACCATAGCCAAAAACGGCCTGGTCTTCATCGCATACGGTCAAATGACGATATGCTAGCACTGTAATGGGTGCCCCCATGACACGTTACTGAAGGTTCGGTGTCCTGCTTGAAAGGGATATTCGCTATGTCCTGAATGCTTCCTCACACCAACCGAAGCTCGCTGAATCCATGAACACAACTACTTGTCTTTCGCGTTGCATTTGTATTTGCATTTTAGTCTAGCATGATTTGATTTCATGTCAATCACTAATTGAAAATTAATTTTGAAAGCAAAATTGAAAAAAAGGCAAAAGTTGTGAAATATCAAAGATTTTGAAGCCTTGGGTGGGTAGAAATTTTTTGGTGATCGGAAAGGCGCAAGCAAAAGATTTACAGAGTCCTAACTGCTACTCGGGTTAATTTCTGCCGAAAGTCCAAATGAGTCGTTTTAAAACAGATGAGTAAAACCGACTTTTTGATTAAACGATAACAAGCGTTAGATAATGCCGAGAATAGTATATTTCGCTTATTGAGTCGCAGTGAAGCTTTATTAGGAGCGAGTATTTGTAAAAAATGAGTGATAGATTAAGGGATACAACGCGATTGAGAACCGAGTTAACAAGTAAACGTATTCTTTGATTGCTCAAACATCATCATGTTATATTTAAACCAGTAAGATAGATAGTAAACTACAGGAAGAACAATACGGAGGGAATAAGACAATGAAGAAGGTTAATTATATTGCAGCGGGTATTTCCGCGTTGACACTTGCTGGTATGCTACTCCCTGTTGGACAGGTTTTTGCTGCTGATCAGACTAAAACTTCTGTGGCTGAAATTAACTTAAAAGGGGGAGAGCTGACACTTGATGCAGTTCCCGATCTTAACTTTGGGGAGATCGCCATCGCCGATTTGGCTGCGGGCCAAGTATCACCAGCCTTAGTCGACAATGCTGTTGGTAATGGTCCGGTCAAAAATGGAACAGATGCTATGGATGGAAATAACACGGGTAATCTGAGTGTAACTGACTTGCGAGGGAGCAACGCTGGATGGACACTAACTGCTCAGCTCGGCCAAATGAAAAACACTGCTGGAAAACTTTTGGCAGGGAAATTGAAGCTCGCTAGTACAAACGTTCAGACGGACAACACCAGTGTTAACGCTATTAATCCTGGAGGAACTTTGCCTGAAATCCCTATCGCCGGTTCTGCTGTTACGATTTGGAAAGCTGAAGCAGCGACTGCTACCGATAATGGACAGGGGCAAGGGAAAAATACGGCAGCGATCACTGAGAACAGTGGAACCACGCTTATACTGGACAAAAACCCAACCGCAACAGCCGGTCAGTACCAAGCTGCGATCACCTGGACCTTGTCCGATGCACCTAAGTAATTAAGCAACTATTTCTGGGGCAGCGGTCAGTCGCTGCCCTTTTCATAACCGTGGGGATAAGATTATGAGAAAAAAACTTTTACTAGGTCTGCTGGCCTGCTTGAGCTTCCTGTGGTTTGGCACCCATCAGCAAGTGCATGCAGCTGAAGGCGCAGGTTTTACAATCAGCCCCGCATTACCGCAAAATCAGATCGATCAATCAACGTACTTCAATCTATTGGTAAAGCCGGGTGAAACCCAGCGGCTGCTCATTTATGTTAAAAATACGACGAAGACAGCTAAGAAACTTAAAGTCAGTCCGGTGAGTGCGTTTACGCAAACTAATGGCACGATTGGCTACTACCCCAATGACCACAAGGATGATTCGGCTGAGTACACGTTTTCACAATTAGCCGGTGAACCCAAAACCATTGATCTGGCTGGGGATGCTCAGGTGCCGGTGACGTTTGATGTCAAGATTCCGGCAAAAGGCTTCACGGGTCAGATTCTCGGCAGTTTGTATGTTGAAGATCCAACGGTCCATAAAAGCGGTGGCGGAGGGATGGCGATTAACAACAAGTTCGCCATGCTCATCGGGGTGGTCTTGCAAACTTCAACGACCGAAGTAGCACCCGATCTTAACCTCATGGCGGTTAAACCAGGGTCACAGGATAATCGGGCCGGGGTGTTGGCCACTATTCAAAATACCAAGCCGCGTTTATTTGGCGACATGACGCTAGATGGCAAAGTTTATCGTCAAGGTTCAGATAAGCCTTATCTAAGCCGGACGGAGAAAGGCTGGTCATTTGCCCCGAACTCGCATTTTGATTACGCACTTCCTTCCAAAGAGGCGCTTTCGCCGGGCACGTATACGCTAGATTTAACAGCCAAAGCGGTTGGTAAGACCTGGCACTGGCGCCGCAACTTTACCATTACGCGTCAGCAATCTGAAGCCATTGAGCAGAAACTAGGAAGGGAAACACCACAAAAACCGTGGTTATGGATCATTATTGCAATCGTCCTGGCGCTGGTGATTCTCGTCTTGCTGTGGCTGGTTTGGCGGCAGCGACGCAAAGGGAGGGAGACTGATGAAACAAAAGAAAACTAACTTCTTGATGATGCTACTTTTGCTGGCACTGCTCATGATGGCGGGTACCGCAACTCAGAGCGTGCATGCCGAGGTTTCTGTGGCTCAAGTTGAACTCACCGGAGAAATGCCAGCGCCCAATCCTGAGCAACCTGCAGTTCCCGAGCCCGGAAAGCCGGGTCAACCTGAAGATAAAGGACAGCAGCCACGACACCTAGCAGCCACTACGGAACGTTTACCGCAAACCGGTGATGACGTGCAGGTATGGTATGTCGTGATTGGGGTTGAAATTCTGATCATCGTTTTATTGTCCGCGCTACTCGTACTCGGCCGTTCACGGCAAGGAGGTCAAAAATGAAAAAGAAAATCTTTATCATAACTTGCCTTGCCGTGATGATCAGTATGGTGCTTGGGCCGCTGCAGATGGTGATGTCGGCAACATCAAGATGGCCAAGTCCGGGGTTGGGTACGCAGGAGGCATATCCTATACCGGACACAGGAACGTTCACTAGTTTGAATGGAATCTTTAGCAAAATTGGAAGTGGTCAATCTCAAGTTATTGACGTTAATACTGATACAGTAGGCCTTGAAATAAATCCAGATAAGCCAAATAGTATCGGAGCTATTTGGAGCAATCAGTCATTTGTTAATCTAGATAAAGATTTCACATTGGATATGCAAGTTTATCTTGGTAATAAGAATGATAAGGGAGCTGACGGACTTGCGTTTGTACTGACCAGTGCAAAGCCAGGTACACTGGGTAACGGTAAATCCTCATTAGGCGTTTGGGGGATTTCCGAAAAAAATGATGCTAAACCAGACCAGATTGCTTTGACGGGGATTCCCAAAAGCTTTGCAATTGTGATTGACACAAAGAAAAGCGTTAATCCTTTGACGAGCGGATTGGACAAACATGTCCACTATGCAAATAGTATCGAACAGTATATTGGATCTGGATATCCGAGTCATGCTAGCATGTATAACATTGGAGCTCCTTTTTGGCAAACTGAATTAGTTTTTGACAATGCAATCGGTAAACCGACACGTTACGCTGATGGTTTAAATGGTCGTGTTACAAATGATAAATGGCATAACTTGATCGTATCATGGCAAAAGGCAGATAGTGGGGGAGGAACCCTAACTTATCAGTTAAAAGGAAAGGCCAATGCACGTAGTATTACTTGGACTGAAGCCGAAATTGGTGCAATCTTTGGCACTACCAGTACCGGTACGAGTAACAAAGAACTCTTTCTAGGTTTCACAAGTGCCACGAACACAACGACTGATACGTCAGAGCCGCATCTTGTTGCTATCAAAAGCCTGGCTGATTTCAACGATTTCAAAGGTGCAGTAACGCTTAAGCACGGTGACGAGGTAGTTAAACAAGACACATTACTAAGTATTGGTGATAAGCTCACTTATCATTACTCAATTAATGTTGAAAATCTCAATGGTTTGGAGTGGCCGGTTAGCCAGATCGAGTTACCCAAAGGCAAGTATTTTGATTATTTGAAACCAGATGGGAAGCCTGCTATTGCGGGCGACAAATTGCCTGTATCGATTAAGGTAAATGGACAAACGATCCCGGCTGAAGCGACTGTCCAAGCCGATGGAAACTCAGCGGTAATGACTAGTCTAGGGAGCCTTCCCAAGAATACAAATAGCCAGCTTGAATTTAGTGTGCCGGCGGTTGTTAAGAATCATACACTGACTAGTAATCTTCTAGTTGACGATGATGCCACTGGCAGTTTAACTGGCGGGACGCCCACGGCTGAAACCTATAACTTTACCAACACTGCTGATCAGATCGGTAAGACTATCAAGTATGTTCTTGCAGCAAACCCGGGTGCTGTTACTTTGAAGAGTGTTCCAAGCTTTGTTTTTGAAAAAATTTTTCAGGAAGGCAGCGAAGAAGCAACCAACGTAAATCCGACAGTTGCTGATTTTATTCAAGGTATTCCAGGCCAAAAACCGTTCCCGACAACGCTTTCCGAACTTGATTTGTCCAAGTGGCTAAATACGCTTGATTCAAAGACACCTTCTCAAGGAGCAACAGGCAAAATCCTCAGCGTCACTGACACAAGACCGAATAAACCGGGCTGGCATTTGCAAATGAGTTTATCACCATTCACATTAGCAGACGGCAGTTACGTCTTAGGTGACAACGGCAACACAAGCGGAGGCAAAGCGGAAATGGTTATCGCTGAGAACAAAGATAATGAAGCAAAAGTAACTGAAATTGCGCGGGTAAGAGATAATGGCAACGCTGTCACGGTGAAAAACATGGCTCCTGGCGGTAGCAACTGGTCACTCGGAACAGAGGAAATGCAAACGCAAGCGTTCATGTCGATTCAAAAAACGCCATCCGTTCGTACCGGACAATATCGGTCAACGGTAACTTGGACATTATCAGATGCCCCCATGCCTTAACAACTTAAAATGGCATTGAAATGAATTGCAAATGAGGATATGATGTGCATATCCAATGTTGCTGAAGGTTGTCATTTAAGTTGAGGGGTTTGGTTATGAAAAAAAGTTCACCGAAATTTTCACTACTAGTCGTTTCCATTGTCTTAGCAACACTTGCTGTCGTTTCTCAAGCACCCATCCACGTTTTAATTGCGAGTGTTAGTCACTTTGGTTAAGACGCCTTATTCTGGATCAAACACTGAAGCCGCGAAGAAACGCAATGCGCTATATTTTAATTAAAGACCGTGTGATTAAGAGTTCAACCTCTTAGTTGCACGGTCCTTTTTGATTACGGGAAATATAAGATTGATTCAATGTCACGGCAGCGGCAGTATTTTGAAAATGTCAGTTTTGCGTGAATGGGGGAAAATCAAAATACGGCACTTTTAGTTGGTATAAATATAATTGTGCAAAAATGAAGGGAAGAATATAATCGCTGAAAATTATTAAATAAATGCTTTTAATCAAACGATATCAATTTTTAGGAATCTAATCTTTGATAAATGATATTTTAAAACTTTGAAATAATTAATAATATTGTTATTGACTCTATAAGGAAGAAAAAACTAAATTATTTAATTTTTACATCAAGAACATAAAACCAGACGAACGCAAGTATCATAATGCTGTCTAGTCAAGGAAGAAAATGACATAAATAACGTTTAAATACTAAACTATAACAATAACAATTGTAATGCTTGAAGAAAACGCTTGCATTACGATTGTTTTGAGAATACTATAATAGACATAGAGAGGAAAAACAAATCAAACAAGAATATGGAGGATAATATAATGAAAAGAGTTAACTACATGGCGATGGGTCTTACTGCATTATCGTTGGCTGGTATGATCTTACCAGTCACCAATGTATTGGCTGCAGGCGAGGCTGACACGCCATCGAAGAAGACTTCCGTTGGTGAAGTTCGGGTCGGGGTGGATCCGACTAACCCAGATCCGAAAAACCCAGATAATCCAGATGGTTCGAAGGATATTTTATCACTGGTAAAAGTTCCGGATCTGAAGTTTAAGAGTGTCAGTGTTGAAGCTTTAGCTACTGGCGATCAAACTTTACCGTTACTGAATAATACGGTCACTGACAAACCGGTGAAGAATGAACCTGCTGGGAATGCGGCAGATGGTAATAATCAGGGAATCTTGAACATTACAGACTATCGCGGAACTGGTGCAGGTTGGCGATTGGAAGCTCAGGCAGGCGAACTTAAGAATGAAACGGGTCAAACCCTGGGCGGCAGCATTGTATTGGCGGGTGATATCAAAGCGGACGAAACCGATAATAATCCGGCAGCGCTCGCAACAAATCCTGAATTAGTTCTGGCAGGTAGCTCGGTTCCAATCTGGCAAGCGGCTAAAGATCAAGGACAAGGCAGAAACACCTCATTGTTCACCTCCCCGCAGAACCTACTGAAACTGACCAAAAATGTTAAGGCCTATGCAGGTAAGTATCAAACTGCGATTACCTGGACCCTGACAAATGCGCCGGGTAACTGATTATCAAACGTCAGAAGAGGGACAGTGATCTTCGACTGGCCCTCTTTTGCCAAGTTTAACGCTGAATAATTGGTTTTTTAGCCAAGGTTTGCTTGAAAAAGGAGGTGCTAACCGATGGGATTTAGTACGTGGCGTTTTTGGATCAAGCTTGTTGTTTTAATGGGCTTCATTGGCTTGAGTAGTGTTGCCGTGTATGAGGTACAAGCAGCAACTTCCATCGGCGAGGTGATCGTGATAGATGATCGACCACAACCCGCTAATCCCATTAACGCGCCTGGCAGCGACATTTTAACACCAAAGCCACTTAAAAATGATTTATCGCGATCCCATAAACCGATGCCGCGTCGCCTACCGCAAACTGGTGAAAACCGTCAGCAGGGTATGTTACCGGTGATTGGCATGATGCTGTTACTCATCAACATCATGGGCCTGAGCTTCTGGCGCGGGCGAAAAGACAAGGGGGATGAAAATGAAAAAGCAAATCCTTAGTCTTACCACCTTGTTAATAGCAGCTGGAATCTCAACAGCCTATCCGGTAGCTGCGGCAGATGACTTAGGGCCAAAATCATCCGTGGCTCAATTGACAGTTGATCCAGGCAATATCGTTTTACAGCAAGTTCCTGACTTAAATTTTGGCGGAATTTCCGTTTATGAAATTGTTAGCGGACAGTTCACAAAGCATGCGTTACGCAGCAATAAGGTTAATCAGGGGCCGGTTAAAAATAGTACGAATGCTAATGACGGTAACGCGTCTGGGTTGTTGCAGGTGGGTGATTATCGTGGCACCAGCGCAGGATGGACGTTAACAGCAAAGATGGACGCGCTAACGGATGGTAAGGGACATTTTTTGGAAGGTTATATTGATCTGGTGGGGACGAATCCGACGACGAGTAATCCTGATTTGAATGCCGTTCACCCAGCAGGGGCCCAAGCGCCGCGGTTGAAGTTTGCCAAAGATCAACAAACGCCTGAGACGGTGGTTTGGCAGGCAGATGCTGCAAGCGCGACTAGTACCGGGCAAGGGCAGGGTAATAATCAGGTGACTATTGGCGCTGGTACGGAGTTGACGTTGGTTTCAAGCCCGATCAATGTTACCACTCAAGTAGGCAGGTATCAGGCGGCAATTACTTGGACACTTGCCAATGCGCCGCAACCTTAAACCACATCAATGCGTTTACCGGTGCAGAAGTCTGCGTGTAAGAACCTTGGTCGCAATGGTCAAAGTGCGACCATCACGCCCAAGGCCACTTACACTCCGGCTTCTAACCGCGCTGGTTCACGCTCATCATAACGCGTTCACCGGTGCAGAAGTCTGCATGTAAGGACCTTAGACGCGATGGCCAAGAGCTTGCCATCACGTTTAAGGCCACTTACACTCCGACTTCTAACCGCACCGGTTCACGCTCACTTTAGAAAGGAGTGACGATCATGAAGAAGTGCGGCTACCTGGTTACTTGGTTGGGCTTGCTGGTTAGTTTTTTGATGGTGGCCCCTTCCGTGTCGGCACACGCCGCGGCTGGGTGGCCGTCATCGTCAGGGTACCCCGCACCGCCATCATTTTCTGATGTTACCGGGCTCTTTGAACCAACTCAAAAAGATTCAAGTTTGATTATCGATTCTGCGACGGGCAGTGCGGTCGGAATGGAAATTAATAAAGATGCTCCTAACCAATCCGGTGCCATCTGGAGTACGGCGCCTATGTTTGACTTGGACAAAGATGCGTCATACACCATGTATTATTATCTGGGTAATAAAACCACAATTGGTGAAGGGATGGCGTTTGTGCTGGCAGCTAGACCAGCTGCACCAAAACAAATTGACCCATCATCGCTTGGTATCTGGGGTGTCGATCATTTACCTGCAGGCAGCACCTCCCAGCAAATAGCTAATACAGCATTACCAAATAGTTTTGCCTTATATGTTGATACTCGGCGTAATGGTGGTGATGCTGCAGGTGGTTATGATCAATATAGTGCTTATACCGATTACTATTTTGGCGCGGGCTATCCAGGACAAGCCAATATGTATCGAATTTCTAATCCTTATTGGATGTCGTGGCTATATTTTAAAGGCGATCCTCCTTTTAATGGCGTCCAAACCGGAATTGGCCGACAGAATACCCTTGCATCAACGGCGGCAAACGGCAAATGGCATCAAGTGAAAATAGACTGGAAGAAGGATAACCGGGGAGGCGGCACGCTAACTTATACTGTCACGGTTCAGAAAAGCAATGGCAAACCCTATGTCTTTTCGGAGAAAGTCACTTGGACAAGTGCTGATATTCAAAAATACTTTGCCCAAAATGCAGACGATCCGGTTCCGCGGCAACTTTATTTAGGTTTCACCGGTACCACCAGTAATTACTATGAACCACATGTGGTTGCTATCGGTGCTTTACCGGAAGTGGCGAAGGTTAAGGGAACGGTTGCGTTAATGCGAGGCGCGGAAACAGTTGATGCCAACACGCATTTGAAGGTAGAAGATGCCATTCATTATGATTATGTGGTGGACGTCCAAGCAACTATGCAAGCAGCATGGCCTACCAATGGCACCATCACCATGGATGTACCCAAAGGACAGTATTTTGATTATCTCAAAGCAGATGGAACGCCGGCGCAACCAGGCGACCAGCTGCCGATAACGCTTACGATTGGCAGTCGCACGGTTACCGTTCAAGGAAAAGTGCAGAGCGACGGCAATCGGATTGTCGTTACGCAAATGCCGTCAGTTGCGGCCGGAACCGCAGCCAAATTGCAATTTTCGCTACCGGCGCGGGTAAAGCATCACGGCTTGCTGAAATCGACGCTGTTTCATGATAAACCAATCGGAACGGTCAGTGGCGACGGGCAAACTTATGATTTAAAAACGCCTGCCGGTAAAGATGTGTTGGAGTATATCCTTGATCCGGAAACCGGTGATTTAACCCTGGAAAAAGTGCCGAGTTTTATTTTTGAACTCAAAGATGGCGCGGGTGGTTATCGCAATCCGAACGTCATGGACATGGTGAACGGTATTCCTAATCCCGATACGGCATCCCCGAATCAGTTAGAAACAGGCCAGTGGTTGACCAATCAGCATGGACTGGAGCCAGCCAACTCGACAGGGAAAGTGTTAAGCATCAAGGATACCCGACCGACCAAGCAAGGCTGGCATTTGATGATGCAACTGACGCCGTTTACACTTGTCGGGCAGCCGTATGTTTTAGGTGATCATGGTAGTCAGCAAGGTGGCAAAGCAACGCTGGTCTTGGCGGATCGAACCGCCACCGGAACGGACAAAGTGGCTACAATCAGAGATAACAACAATGCAACCCTGGTGAAGAATATGGCAGCAGGCGGTACTGATTGGACATTAGGCGCACAGACCGGCAATATTGCGGCTTATCTAGGCATTGAGCAAACTGCTACTGCTAAAGCCGGACAATATCAAGCCACCGCAACCTGGTTATTAAGCAACGCTCCTCAGTGAGTCGAGTAAGCATCGCTGATTAGAAAAAAGGATCCTGATCTGCAGTGATAATCACTGCAGATCAGGATCCTTTTATATCCAAGGTCAAGGTGCTTTTTTGGACGCGGTTAAAGACTTTTCTTTCGCGAAAGCTGCCGGATTAAGCGGCGCTGCACATGTTGCAGCTTATTAAACGGCAGGGCTTGCAACAAGGTGTTTAACACGATAAGAAAACCACCCAGCCACTCTGCCGGACCAAACGCAATGTGCAAGCGGGTGACTGCTAGTGTGGTGGCTGTCAATGGCTCAAACGCGCTGAGCATGCCCGTTGCGACTGGTGAAATGTAATGCAAGCTGCCTAAAACGAGCAGGTAAGCGAACATGGTGCCGAAAATTACGACAAAGGCAATGGCACCAAGATTAGGCAATGTCAGCACAGGATTGCGGCGTAGTACATATTGGGGCAAAAAGGGCAAACTCCCGAGCAGCATGGACCAGCCGGTGACTGCCCGCGCGTCATATTTGGCAAGCAAGGTGCGAGGTAACAACGTGTACAAAGCCTGACTCACGCCGGCCATAATTCCCCAGAAGACCGCAGCCGGTGCCAGACTCAGACTGGTGAGCCGTCCGCGCGTTACCAACAAGTAAGTGCCGATCAGCGCGAGAGTAATACTCACGAAATCAATGCGCCGCGGCATTTGGCGGGTAGCAAATGCGACGTATAGCAAGATAAAAACTGGCCCCAGGAATTGCAGGATCGTGGCTGTGGCTGCATTGCCGGCACTAATGGCGAGAAAATAAGTCAGTTGGGAAGGCACCATACCCAGAAAGGCGAAGAGAATTAGCAACATGGCATCATGCCGATTTTTCCAAATAGTGCCCAGTTGCCGTAAGTCTTTGAGCGAACTCCAGATAACCAGCAATAATCCGGCAAAAAATAACCGGATGCCGACTAGCCATAACGGTCGCACCCCGGCGTTGGTAAATAACATTTGGGTGAATATACCGCTAGCACCCCAAAAGATGGCGCCAACAACAGCAAAAATGACGCCTTTTAGTTTCTGATCATTTTGGTTCACAAGGTGGGTTTCAGTGCGCGACATGGCGGGTTTCCTTTCCAAAATAAACTATCCAGACCATTCTACGCAAAAAGCTGCTACTTGGCTAGTTCGTGCCTTGTTGATCAAACTTTCGAACAAGCCAACCGTTAAATCAGGCCATTAAAAAACCTCGCAAACACGTCAAGCGCATTTGCGAGGCAGGTTTGTTAGTCATTTTCAGTATTAATTCTGAGCTCATAGCGTAAGTTGGTCCGATAGAAATGTCCGAGGAGTGCCCCGATAGAAGCGCCTAAAATAATGAGGCATAGCGGGAAGAGCCAGCTGGCCAGAAAGCCGCCGATGAAAATGACGGCCATTGCCGCAATCAGGCCAATGGCGATGCTGACACACCCAACCGCACCACCGCTAAAGTTGGCATTGGCAGAATAGACACTGGCAAATGGAAATTGGCCGCCAACCAGTGGCCAGCCCATCATGAGCGTGAAGCCATAAGTCAACACGATCACACTAATGCCGGCCAACAAGGATAACCAACCACCCATGATGGTTGTGACCAAGGTGATTAGCAACAGTGGCGGCAGGAAGAGTCGGGCGAACATGGCTTTAACCACGCCGCGTAGTAATAAGCCGTGGGTTGTGAACGGAACGTATTGGAAAACCGCCATCGCTTTTGGCTGACTTGAGAAGCGTAAGTTAACCAGCGCAGGAGCCAATGCCACGATCACGCCCATACCGGCATATGCAATATAGTGCTGGGCAGTTGCAAACGGCATATCGCGAATCTCGGTACTGATAAAAATCAACGGCAGAATAATGCCATACGCCAGCTGCGGGTAAACGCGTAACTTGTAATCACGTTCGCTACCAAGCACCCGCCAGCCTAGTGTGAAATAAGTTCGCTCATCCCCGGGCCGGGTCATTAAAGTACTAATGCCGCGGAACCACCAACCAAGTTTCCGGGTACGTGCATCGCCTTGATTCAATTTTTCCAGATAGGACTCGAACGCGCCAGAATAATGTAAGAAGACGAGTGTGAGAACGCCGGGAACGACGATACTTAAAATGGTTAATACGATACTTAATAAATTCACTTGACCCGCAAAAAGCATCGGCAGTCCGGCAAACCATGCTGGCACTGCTAGCAAGTATACCCAACTGAATTCAGGAGCGAGTGACAGGTTGACTGACGACATTCCCCGCGGTAATAAATTAGGTAACTGTCCGCCAACGTAAATCCCGATCATCAATAGAATCTGGACTAAGTTGAGCATGTTGCGTAACCGTTCGCCATCGAAATAGCGTAATACCAGTAAATAAACAAATAAGGCGATCACTAAACTGAGGATACCGCTTAGTATCAGTCCCAACAGCCCACCCACGGCTACCAGTGGTCCAAAGTGAAGACCGGTGATGACAATTCCCGGAATCCCCATTGCTAATAATGTGATGCCAAGATAGAAGCAAACATTAAGGATGCGCGCAAAACTCAAAGTGCGATCATTGACCCCGCGTGAAGCAAAAACGGTTCGATCACGCGGATCAAGAATTAAACTCGAATAAGTGGTTAGGATGTTCAGAAAACTTGTTAGCAGTTGAACGGAGAAAAAGATTGTGAACAGTGTCAAAGCCGAGGCCGGTAGAAACATCATCAGGCCAATAATGACCCCGAAAAGCAGATTCCAGAGAAAACCGGTTCTCAGGCTGGCATCTTTACCGCGCTTACGCTGACTGAAAAGACTGCCCATGCCACTTGGCTCGCGGGCGGCCAGTAAATTTTTGGTGGCCAAAATGAGCCGCAACTGATCAAATTGGATACCGCGTTTTTCCAGCGCCGGGGCAAAGCGATTTAGCCAAGCAAACACTTTGGGTAATGGCATGGCGGCTGTGTTGACCGGTTCGGCTTGCGCTTTATTCAGCCGTTTCATTAGAATCACCGCCTGTCACAATATCCACGAATGTCTGGGCTTTTTGACCATGCTCGGCAAATCCGGTCAGATCGTTAAACAGCTGTTGCAGGTTGGTATCCGCTTCTTTAGCAAGGGTCTTAAACGGTCCATCTGCAACCACCATCCCGTCATTAAGCAAGATGATGCGATCGGACAATTTTTGGACAACATCGAGAATATGGCTCGAATAAAAAATTGTCTTGCCGCGGTCGCGCAGGTTTTGTAAAACTTCTTCGATGACGAGCACCGTATTGGCATCCAGACCATTAAGCGGTTCATCCCAAAAGAGTATATCCGGATCATGCAATAGACTGGCAATGATCAGCACCAATTGACGCATCCCTTTAGAATAAGAGGAAATTCGCCGATCGAATGCATCTTTCAAGTTAACCAGTTCTGCTAAGGCGAATGCTTTTTGCTCGGCATCGGCGGCACTGAGACCATACAGTTGCCCGATCAGGCTGAGATATTCACGGGCAGTGAGCGCATCGAAAACATCGGCACTTTCCGGTACATAGCCAATGCGGCGTTTGTAGGCTGTCGCATTAGGTTTGAGTGGTTGACCGAACAATTCGATCGTACCGGCATCAGGCTGGAGCAAGCCGAGCATCATTTTAACGGTGGTACTTTTACCGGCACCATTAGGACCAATGTAACCGACAATGTTGCCGGGGGTAATCGAGAAGCTGAGATCCTTGAGAACCTGTTTAGCGCCAAAACTTTTCACGATATGATTCAATGAAACAATGGGTTCTGCCATCATAATGGCCTCCTTTAGTCGGGCGTTGTTATGTATGTATGTCATCGGCGTTAGTCAATGATGTGATCGAAAATGGTACGGCAATGCTTGCGCTGATTATGACAGAAAAAATTATGCGTGTATAGGCAAACGACTTATTTATAACGTATTTTTCGGGTATAAAAAGAACACTGCTGAGATTTAGCAGTGTTAGATAAATGCTTAGACTTCTGGACTAGTCCACAATAAAGGCTGATTAAAGAACATAAACGAGCTTAACTATTAAACCGTTTGAATAGTGGACGAAGCATAAAGTACAGGATAGGCACGATAATCGCTGTGGCAATGGAATTGATGACCGTTGCGGGAAGACTTAAAAAGGCACCAACAACCGCGGTTTTTAAGATGGTTCCGACCATGAGTGCTTCGACGATACCGGTTAAGTAAGAAGTGACGATTTTGGTTAGCCCGGCAACAATGGCAATGGTGATAATATACTGCGGCTTGTCCTGATGCTTGAAAGCCTTAACCAACGCACTGACAACAATGGCCATGACGATTGCTTCCAAGGCAGTTAGCCATGAGGTGGCAGCATAACCGTTAAGCAAATCAAAGCCACCAAGACCAACCACAGCCGCAAATCCGCCAAGCCGCCCACCAAGAAATAAAATTGCGAGCACCATGAGCGGATTGCCAAAGTGAATAAACGGCCGCCCGACCATCGCAGGGATGGGAATACGCAAAAGGGAGATGCCGATGTAAATAATGGCAGCAAACAAGCCGGTAAAGATAATGTTTTTCAAGGAATGTCGTGAAACTTGCATGGGAAAACCTCCAAAAAAAGTGAGCGCGAGCCGGCGCGGTTAGAAGTCGGAGTGTAAGTGGCCTCAGGCGTGATGGCCGGGTTTTGGCCATTGCGCCTGAGGTCCTTACACGCAGACTTCTGCGCCGGGGAGCGCGTTATAGGAAAGTAAGCGCGAGCCGGCTTCTGCGCTGGCGAATGCGTTATGGTGGAATCTAGTTTATAAAAAATAATGCCACAATAGCCGAAATCTCTACGGCAGTTCTTTACTAATAGCCGAAATGACCCCAGTTAAATTCAAGCCATATTTGGGATTGGTATTCGTAGCCAAAGTGGCTTTAATGGCAATTTGCGCGGCAATCATGCCGATCGCTGCAGCTTGACGTAAAGTTTGTCCTTTTAGCAAGGCGCTTGCCAAAGCAGCGGCGAAAAGATCGCCTGTGCCGAAATAATGCCCGGGTTCTTTGGGCTGAGCGAGTGCAAGTGGGCCACCTTGTGCATCCACCCCGATAACGGCCACTTGGTTATGGTACGGCACGCCGGTGATTAAGACGGCACTGTTGAATTGGGTGTAAAGACGTCTGGCCAAAGCGCTCACCGCTTTAGGATCGGTTGGTGCAGTTAAAGGTTCTTCCAGCAGTAGTTGTGCTTCAGTCACATTTGGGGTTAAAACAGTGGCTCGCTGCGCTAATCGCTGCATGGTAGCAACATACTGTGAATCAAAGCCCTTATAACGTTTGCCATCATCGCCCATCACCGGATCGATGAGGATAAGGTGAGATTGGAACTTAGGCAGCCAACGTTCCCATTGATCAGCAGCGCCTTGGCCCAAGTAGCCGAGGTAGATCCCGTCAGGATTTAGTTGCAGTTGTTGCCAATGTTTGAGAATACCGGACATTTCCGAACTAAGATCCAGATAGGTATTCGCGCCGAGTCCGCCGGTGTGGCTGGAAAGCAAGGCAGTGGGTAAGACATACGGCGTTAAACCCAAGCCGGCCACAAGTGGTAAGGCAACGCCCATCGAAACCTGACCGACACCGCAAAGATCCTGACTGATAATGATACTTTTAGTCGACAAATGAATCTCCTTTCTTTTTAACTAGTTGTTAACTTTGAGAATGGCGAAATTATGGCAATTTGTCAAATGAAATTTAATCATTCTTTCTGGTCTCACATCATTATTCGGCTAACTGGGAATGGCAAGGTTTGGTCAAAAATCATTTGGACTGTGCATCGATCCTGAGTCATTTTGAAATGAAGGTTGCTTAAACGTTTTCCCGCTTGTGCACAAAACCCGTTTTCTTTGCGTGGGTTTAACTGACCACGGCAAAGAAAACGGGTTGCAAAGTGTGTGCTCTTGGAAGATTAAGCATTACGAATGGTCTGAGTAGCGGCTGCAATGCGTTTAACGACAGTCGGGTTGTCCATCGTGTAAATGTGAATACCATCAACGCCATGGACCAGTAGATCAATGATTTGATCGATGGCATAGGCGATACCGGCATCCCGCATGGCTTCCTTGTTACCGGAAAAATGCTGCATCATGGCGACGAACTTTGGGGGTAAGTGAACGCCTGCCATTGTTGCCATGCGCTCAATTTGGTGTTCATTAATCACCGGCATAATCCCGGCTTCAATGGGCACATTAATGCCGGCTAATGCCGCACGCTCACGGAATTGATAGAAAACCTGATTATCGAAGAAAAGCTGACTAATCAACTGGCTTGCTCCGGCATCGACTTTTTCCTTGAGATGGCGAATATCGCTCACAACGTCTGGTGACTCGGGATGCTTTTCCGGGTAACAGGCGCCGACAACATCAAAGTCGCCAACTTGGTGAATGTGTTCGATTAAATTGCAGGCATAAGGGAAGTCTTCACTGACGCGTCCGGATTTTGGGATGTCGCCGCGTAAAGCCAAGATGTTGTCAATGCCGGCTTCCTGAAACCCACGCAGCTCAGCATCGACTTGGGCGCGCGTGAGTTGGGCAGCAGGAAGATGGGCAACGGGTTCAAGGTTGAATTCATCCTTGATCAACTTAGCCACTTCCAAGGTTCCCATGTGCGGTTTGTTGCCACTAGCACCAAATGTGACGGAAACAAAGTCCGGATCGGCGGCTTTAACCGCGTCCAAAGTGTTGAGGATGGGGCGCATGGCGATGTTCGTCGCATTTTTACGCGGGGGAAACACTTCAAATGAGATGACTTGATGATCTTTAAAGCACTGGCTGATTTTCATGAGTAAGTTCCTTACGCACTTGTTTAGCAGCGGCAACCATGTTGATGAGGCTGGCCTTGGTTTCAGGGACATCGCGAGTCTTGAGACCGCAATCTGGATTGATCCAAACGTGGTCAGCAGGCAGCCGCTTGAGAATTTCGTGGATAATATGCACAATTTCGTCTTTAGACGGGATTCGTGGAGAGTGGATGTCGTAGACGCCAGGGCCAACATGAGTCTGGAAGTGGGTGGCTTTTAGAATATCCAAAAGGCTAAAGTCGGAGCGGGCCGCTTCAAAGGAGATTACATCGGCATCGAGATCATCGATTGCTTTAATGATGTCGCCAAATTGCGAATAGCACATATGCGTGTGAATCTGGGTTTCCGGTTTCACTTTGCTGGCAACTAGCCGAAATGCCGGAACTGCCCAGTCCAGATATTTCGGATACCAGTCTTTTTTACGCAGCGGCAAGTTTTCGCGTAAGGCCGGTTCGTCAATCTGGATAATCTTAATGCCGTGTTTTTCAAGATCGAGCACTTCATCTTCCAAGGCTAAGGCGATTTGTTCCACACTGGTTTTTTGACTTAAATCTTCACGCGGGAAGGACCAGTTGTAAATGGTGACTGGGCCCGTGAGCATGCCCTTGACGAGATGATCGGTTTGACTTTGGGCAAAGACGGTTTCGGCAACGGTAATCGGTTTGGTGCGGACGACATCGCCCCAGATAATCGGTGGTTTAACGCCCCTGGTGCCATAGCTTTGAACCCAACCATTATCGGTAAAGCGGAACCCGCCAAAGTTTTCGCCAAAATATTCCACCATGTCGTTGCGTTCGAATTCACCGTGCACGAGAACATCCAGGCCAATTTCTTCTTGGAATCTGAGCCATTCGATTTCTTCTTTGTGGTTGAAGGCGGTGTATTCGTCTTCGGTAATTTCGTGGCGGCGGAACTTGGCCCGATTGCGCCGAACTTCAGCTGTTTGGGGGAATGAGCCGATGGTGGTCGTTGGCAGCAGCGGGAGTTTGAATTCTTTTGCTTGGATAGCAAGTCGGGTTTTGCGCTCAGGCGTGCGTTTGTAATCTTCCGGCGTCAAAGCGGCAATTTTGGCATTCAAGGCTTTATTTTCCTGATAACGCGGTTTACTGAAAAGGGCAACGTTGGCTTGATAAGCAGCATGATCCGCGCCGGTGTGGAAAATGGCATCTAACTCATGCAGTTCGTTGAGTTTTTCTTCGGCAAAGGCCAAATATTGCTTTTCTTCAGGTTTCAGATGGGCTTCATTGCGAAGTGTATATGGGACATGCAAGAGTGAGGTCGAGGTGCTTAATACCAGCTTGTCCGTAATGGTTGCCAGTTGTTTGATCGTTGCCAAGGCATCGGCATAATGTGTCCGCCAAATGTTCTTACCATTCACGATTCCTGCAAATAAGGTGGCGTGCGCTGGGAAGCCGTGTTGTTTGAGCAGATCAAGATTGGCATATCCTTCGACAAAATCCAGCCCGAAGCCGTCAAATGGCAACTTTTGAATACGGTCAAACGAATCGGTTAAATCGCCAAAGTAAGTCTGAACCAGGATTTTGGTAGCCTTTTTTTGGGCCAAAATTGGGGTATAAAGCCGTTCGAATAAAGCAAGGTCGGCATCGGTTTGGTCATAAACCAGCGCCGGTTCGTCAAGTTGTACCCAGTCAGCTCCAGCTTGATGCAAGCGATCAATGATGGTCGTGTACGCAGAAATCAGGTCGGCAACAAAGTCATCAGGCACAACATCAATGAAGCGAGACAATTTCAGTAACGTATACGGGCCAATCAAAGTCGGGCGCCTGTTAATGCCTAGCGCTTTAGCTTCTTCAAATTGCGCGAAAAGCTGCCAATCCGTTACTTGGATCTGGGTATCGTGATCGAATTCAGGTACCAAGTAATGATAGTTGGTGTTGAACCACTTTTTCATCGCCAGCGCTTTAACGTCGCCGGCCTCTCCTTGATAGCCACGCGCTTGGGCAAAGTAGGTGTCAAGCGGTGATAAGTTCAGGTCTTGGTAGCGCTTGGGTACAATGTTTAAAAGATTTGCAACGTCCAAAGTGTTATCGAAGAATGAAAAGTCACCGGTTGGAATCTGATCAATCCCAGCAGCTTGAATGGTTTCCCAGTGAGCTTTCCGCAGTGCTTTAGCTTTTTCCTGCAAGTCTTGGGCAGAAATTTGATGCTTGAAATATTTTTGGGTTGCAAATTTTAATTCCCGATGTTCGCCAATGCGTGGGTAGCCGATAATCGTTGTTGTCATAAAAATCCTCCTAGGTAAATGAGCGTGAACCGGTTTTTGCACCGGTGAACGCGTTAAAAGTCAGTGCTGTGGAAACGAATACTGATCAGCTGTGCAAATTAGCCAACCATGTCAGCTTTTATCAAAAACCTTGCCAAAAGATGCGGTCATTTAGGCGTACGGCACATTTGAAAATAAAAAAGCCGTCCTTGGCCCAGACATAGCTTGTCTGGGCCAAGGACGGCTTACCGTGGTACCACCTTGGTTTGAAAGCTGCTCACACAACTTTCCTCAATCAGTCCGACAGTATTCACTGTGAGACCTAACGCAATAATGGGCGTCCCCATGTGTGCTTTGCCATTGCTCGGCACACCTGCATCACCAAGACCATATTCGCTGGCATTTTTAGATGTCCTTTCACCAAAATGGACACTCTCTAAACAAAAAATGAACAGCTACTCATCTTTCCGCATTTCAATGTTGCGACTAGCATACTGACAATTGTGATAGTTGTCAAGTTGTTTATTAGTTATATAGTTATCAATTTGGTTGTCAATTAAGAACTCCCAACAGCGATGTGATTGGTTACCTTGTTCGAAAATTATGATAGAAAGCAAGAGCTGGCGGAGCAGTGGCGGGCTCAGTGGTGAAATTGGTCTTAAGCGGAGTGGGCTTCTCCGCTTTAGACCAAGGCCGAGCTTCGAAACCGCGGTCTTTGCGGGTTTGAAGTCGTGCCCACCACTCTAGCTGCGCGGTCGCCAGCCATCACCACCGCGGAGCCAGCTCGGAGTATCGGAAATCACTTAATTAGAGTAGAACCGAGAAAAAGTTGGCACTTACTAACCGGGCATTTACCCTGACTTGTCTTCCATTTTGCGGTAAGCTATTAGGACAAGTCATCGGAGGAAAAAGAAATGAAGGTACTATTTCCATATATCAAAAAATATCGTTGGGACGCGATCTGGTCGGTTGTTGCGATTTTTGTCGTGGCTTTCGCGACGCTTTGGCAGCCGCATTTGTTGCAGATTATCATGAACGCCATTATGAAAAATGATAAGCAAACGGTCTGGGTCAATGGCCTGTATTTGATTGGGCTAGCTATTGTCGGCATTGCTGGCGGAATTGTCAACACGATCTATTCGGCACGTGTGGCGTTAGGTGTGGCGACGGATTTACGCGCAGACGAGTATGCCAAAATTCAAAGCTTGGCTTATGCGGATGTGGAGAAGTTTTCGCCGTCCAATCTGGTTGTGCGCATGACCAATGATATCAATCAGGTTCAGCAGATTATCATGGGATTTTTCCAGCAGGTTACCCGGATTCCGATTCTCTTTATCGGTGCGGTTATTCTTGCGATTGTCACTTTGCCGCAATTGTGGTGGGTGATTGCCGTGATGATGGTGCTGTTGTTTGGCGTCAGCTTCTTTTCATTTAGTCATATGGGCAAATACTTTGGCCGCATGCAGCAATTAATTGAGCGGGTCAATACCTTGGCGCGGGAAAACTTAATGGGCATGCGGGTGGTGAAGTCATTTGTACAAGGGGCTAACCAGACGAAAACATTTGCCGAATCAAGTGACGAAATGCGCGATGTCAGTGTTAAGATCGGTAATCTGTTTGCGTTGCTGATGCCAGCCTTCTTTCTGGTTGCCAATTTAGCCATGGCGTTGAGTATCTGGCTCATTGGGCAAAATATTACCAGTCAGCCGAGCAATTTAGCGGCCATTACCAGTTTTATCAATTACCTGATGCAGATTTTATTTGCCATTATCAACGGCGGATTTATGCTGACGTTTGCATCGCGGGCGCTGGTTTCTTTGCGGCGCATTCATGAGGTTATGGATACTAAGCCAAGTATGACGTTTGTCGACGGACCGCAACGGGATTTAGACGGGTCCGTTGAGTTTGACGATGTGACTTTTACGTATCCAGGTGATGAAAAGCCGACAATTCGTGATATCGATTTTGCGGTTAAGCCAGGGGAAATGATTGGCATCGTCGGGGCGACCGGTAGCGGTAAAACGACCTTGGCACAGCTGATTCCGCGGTTGTTTGATCCGGATACCGGAATCGTTAAAGTCGGCGGGCATGATGTTCGTGCCGTCACCGAAGCGGATTTGCGCAAGACGGTCGGGTATGTGTTGCAGCGCTCGACGCTTTTTTCCGGCACGATTGCCGAAAATCTGCAGCAAGGCAATCCTAATGCTGATTTGGCGGCGATGAAGTGGGCGGCTCGGGTGGCGCAGTCGGCTGAATTTATCGAACGGCTGCCGCAGACATACAACGCGGAAGTTGAAGAACGGTCGTCGAATTTTTCCGGTGGCCAGAAGCAACGCCTTTCGATTACGCGCGGGGTGATCGGTCATCCGAAGATTTTGATTTTGGATGATGCAACATCAGCTCTGGACGCGCGGTCCGAGAAGTTGGTTCAAGAGGCCTTGGCGCATGAATTGAAGCATACAACGACGATTATTATTGCCGAAAAAATCAGTTCCATTATTAAAGCCGATCGTATTCTGGTGCTTGATGACGGGCGGTTGGTTGGCAGTGGCACCCATCACGAACTGGTGCAGCATAATCGGGTTTATCGAGAAATTTATGCCACCCAGAAGGCATTGGAAGAGGGGGTGTAGCTCATGAAAGACTTGAAAAACGCAGGTAAATTTTACGCGCATTATTTGCGACCGTACTGGTTAGAATTTTTGATTACAACGATTTTAATCGCGATTTCTACCTGGGCGATTGTTGTCGCGCCGACATATATGGGGCGGGCGATTGAAGAACTGACCGTGTATGTGCAACAGTGGATGAATCCGGCGACGCGCGCTCAGGCATCGTTTGCGGCGTTTAACCACACGTTGGCTATTTTCGTCTTACTGTATGTGATTGATGCGACCTCTATCTTAATTTCGAGCTTACTGTTGTCAAAAATCAGCGGTTATTCCACTGGAACGATGCGGGTTGGATTGTTTCGGAAAATGCAACGGATGAAAGTGCGCTATTTTGACAGTCATAGTGATGGCGACATTCTCTCGCGGTTTACGAGCGACCTGGATAATATTTTCAATGCGATGAATCAGGCGTTGATTGAAATCTTTCTAAGTGGCGCTCAGTTTATCGGGATTATTTGGATGATGTTCACGCAGAATGCGACCCTTGCGTGGATTACGATGGCCTCAACGCCGGTCGCAATCGGGTTATCTGCCTTCGTGATGCATCAGGCGAGTGTGTCGGTTGATCGCCAACAAGACGATATTGGCCGACTGAATGGCTATATCAACGAACAGATTACCGGCCAGAAAATGCTGATTACGAATGGGCTACAGCAAGAAAGTGTGGCGGGCTTCCAACCCTATAACGCGGCGGTGCGTAAGTCGAATTTACGCGGCCAGATCTGGAGCGGCATTTTGAATCCGTTGTTGATGGGTTTGTCGTTGTTGAATACGGCGATTGTAATTTTCGCCGGATCCTGGCTGGCGCTGAATGGCTCCTTGAGTCAAGGGGCTGCGTTGGCAATGGTTGTGGTGTTTGTCAATTATGCCCAGCAATATTATCAGCCAATTGTCCAGTTGACCAGCTTATTCAATATGATCCAGTTGGCCATCACCGGCGCGCGGCGGATTACCGAAGTTCGTGAACAGCCGGATGAAGTCGATCCCCAAAATGGCCGTACCCTTGATGGTCTGAAACATGAACTGCTGATTGATAACGTGCATTTTAGTTACATTCCGGGCAAAGAAATCCTGCACGGGGTCACGATCAAAGTCGAAAAAGGCGAGATGGTGGCGTTAGTCGGTCCGACTGGCAGTGGGAAAACGACGGTTATGAATTTGTTGAATCGATTCTACGATGTGGATTCTGGCGTGATTACTTTTGATGGCGTGGATGTACGCGATTTTAAATTGGCATCACTGCGGCAAAACGTCGGGATTGTGTTGCAGGATCCGCAGCTGTTTTCCGGGACTATTCGCGATAATATTCGCTTCGGTGATCCGACTGCTGATCAAGCCCGGGTAGAAGCAGCTGCCAAGCAAGCGAATATTCATGACTTCATTATGAGTTTGCCTGATGGTTATGATACGTTTGTGTCGGATGAGCAAAGTGTCTTTTCTGCCGGGCAAAAGCAACTTATGTCGATTGCGCGGACTATTTTGACTGATCCGCGGCTATTAATTCTTGATGAGGCTACCAGTAATGTTGACACGGTGACCGAGGCTAAGATCCAAGCGGCGATGGATAATGTGATTCAGGGTCGAACGAGTTTTGTCATTGCCCATCGTTTGAAGACGATTCTAAATGCAGACAAAATCGTCGTGTTGCGGGACGGCCGGATTATTGAGGAAGGCAATCATGAACAGTTGTTAGCGCAAAATGGCTTTTATGCCGAGTTATATCACAATCAGATGGTCTTTGAATAACACCTTTAAGATTCCGAACTTTTTCGGAGTCTTTTTTATTATCATTCGTACATAAAACGGTTACAGTGGCTATCTTAAATTCGAATCTTATGATACGCTTGTTATATCAGAACGATGGCCGACATTGAACTGATAAAAAAGCATCGTGGAGGTAACCAATGAGCAAGCGTAGATATTTAGTGGCACTTGGCGGTATTTTGTTGCATTTGATGATCGGCTCGGTATATGCGTGGAGTGTTTTCACCGGTCCAATTGCTAAACAAACGGGCTGGGCATTATCAGCAGTTACGATTGCGTTTAGCATTGCCATCTTTTTTCTAGGTATGAGCGCGGCGTTCATGGGCCGACTGGTTGAGCGCTTTGGACCACGGTTGACGGGCACCGTGGCAGCGCTCTTGTATGGCTCGGGGATTTTGCTAACCGGTTTAGCCGTTCAGATTCACTCGTTACCGTTGCTTTATATCGGTTATGGTGTGATTGGCGGTCTGGGCTTAGGTGCTGGGTATGTGACGCCGGTTTCAACGATTATTGCCTGGTTTCCGGATAAACGCGGGCTGGCAACCGGCATGGCGATTATGGGCTTCGGATTTGCGGCGATGCTGACGGGTCCAGTTGCCCAGCAGCTGATTGCAAATCTGGGAGTTGTCGCAACAATGTATGTTTTAGGCGCGGTTTATATGGTAATTATGCTGGGATCCGCACAGGTAATCCGCAAGCCGCATCCTCATGAAGTACCGGCAGCCGATCTTGCCAAAAGTGTGAGTCTGACCGGGAAAGCCATGAAGGCGAACGAAGCAGTCAAAACGCGATCTTTTCGGTATCTCTGGCTGATGTTTTTTATCAACATCACCTGTGGCATTGGCTTAGTGGCGGTCGCATCACCCATGGCTCAGCAGCAAACCGGGATGTCGGCAACCACAGCGGCAGTGATGGTCGGGGTTGTCGGCTTATTTAACGGTTTCGGCCGGCTCGCATGGGCTACGTTGTCTGATTTAATCGGGCGCCCACTGACTTACACCCTGATCTTTATCGTTGATGTCGCGATGCTGGCAGGTATCTTAGTCTTGCGTTCACCACTGCTTTTTGGCATCGCACTTTGCTTGATAATGTCGTGTTATGGCGCGGGCTTCTCGGTTATTCCAGCTTATCTTGGCGATGTTTTCGGTACCAAACAACTCGGCGCCATTCATGGCTACGTACTGACTGCCTGGGCAGCGGCAGGGGTTGCCGGACCAACACTGCTGAGCTTTAGCGAGCAGTACTTCCACAACTATAGCGTCAGTCTGATGATCTTTATTGTGCTTGAACTGATTGCCTTGGGATTGTCGATTCGTATTCGGCACCAGTTTGCGGACGCCCAAGTTAAGGATGTTACGGAATAAAGTTTGGCAGTCATGACGTACAGGTTAACTTAAGGCATTAAAAGATGGTTAATGGAAAAGGCCTTAAGAGCGTTTTCGACGATGATACTTACCGTATATATAAAATTTCATGTATCGAAATGATAAGCAAAATTTGATCCACACTCAAATGTGGGTCTTTTTTTGACCTAAAAACGTTGCCATATAGGGATTGTGAAGCTTTTCTACATTTAAATCTAAGCTTTTAAGCGTTTTTTGTTGACATACCTGTACGTACAAGTAGAATAAGCATTGTAAGTGAAAACGGTTACTGGAGGAAAAACAATGCGCAAGTACGATGCTATCTATCAGGATCTGAAGGAAAAGATCGAAGCAGAAATATATGCTACCGGCTCATTGCTGCCAAGTGAAAGTGCGCTGCAAGACATGTATCAGGCATCACGCGACACGGTACGTAAGGCGTTGCGGCTGCTTAAGGATGATGGCTTTATTCAATCGCAAAAAGGCAAAGGGTCAACGGTTATCAACCGGCAGGAATACGTGTTTCCGGTTTCCGGCGTGGTCAGTTATGCCGAATTAGCCGCGCAATTTCACTTACAGACGCGAACGGTGGTTTTAACCAATCACTTTGCAACATTGCCCGCCAAGTCGTTCAAAGATGTGGATCCAACGGTAGAAGTCAAACAGATGCGCCTACTGAAGCGGGTGCGGTATTTGGAAAATGAGCCAGACATCATTGATATTGATTACCTCGATCCTAAAGTCGTGCCGCCGATTCCGGAGTCGGTGGCTAAAGACTCACTATATGCTTATCTTGAAGGACCGGTGGGGTTGACCATTGCCTATGCAACTAAGGAAATTACGGTTGAAGCGGCAACGGAAGAAGATCAACGGTATCTGAAAATACCACCATCTGCAGTCGTGGTCGTGGTACGCAGTTGCAGCAGTTTGACGGACACCACGAAGTTTCAATATACGGAATCACGTCACCGGGCAGATCGTTTTAAGTTTCATGATTTTGCTCGCCGGATCCGACCGTAAACGCTGGCAGTTCTTACTTTTGTTAAAAGCAAGGACAAGGAGGTTATGATGGCGTTTCATAAGAAAGTTATTTATCAGTTATATCCCAAGTCGTTTTACGATAGCGATGGTGATGGTGTCGGCGACTTACGCGGCATCATTGAAAAGATCGATTATCTCAAGGCACTGCACATCGATATGATCTGGTTCAACCCATTCTTTGTGTCGCCGCAATATGACAACGGCTATGATGTGGCTGATTATCGGCAAATCGATCCGCGGTTTGGAACGATGGCTGATTTTGAAGAGTTGGCGCAAAAACTTAAAGCTGCCGGGATCGACATCATGTTGGACATGGTGCTCAATCATACCAGCACACAACATGTCTGGTTCCAAAAAGCCTTAGCTGGCGACAAGCACTATCAGGATTATTACTACATTCGACCACCAAAGCCGGATGGCAGCTTGCCGACTAACTGGGAGAGCAAGTTTGGCGGTCCGGCTTGGGCCCCGTTTGGCGACACTGGCAATTATTATTTACATTTATACGAACGTCGCCAGGCTGATCTCGATTGGCATAATCCAGCCGTCCGTCAAGAAGCAGCCGCTATTATTAATTTTTGGCGCGCCAAAGGGGTTCACGGTTTCCGCTTTGATGTGCTCAACGTCATTGGCAAGGCAAATCAGCTGGTTGATGCGCCACCGGAAGTCGAAAGCAAAACATTATATACGGATACACCGATTGTTCAGGATTATATCAAGGAACTAGCCGCCAACAGTTTTGGCCAGGATCTAAATAGCGTCACGGTAGGCGAAATGAGTTCGACCACCATTAAGAACTCAATCGCCTATACCAAGCCGGAAAATCACGAGTTATCAATGGTTTTCCAATTTCACCATCTGAAAACGGATTATAAGAACGGTGAAAAGTGGAGCAAAATGCCGTACGACTTCAAGGCACTGCGCAACATTTTGCACACTTGGGGTCAACAGTTAGATCAAGGCGGCGGCTGGCAAGCGCTTTTCTGGAATAATCACGATCAGCCGCGTGCGCTTAATCGGTTTGGTGATGTTGGCCAATATCGCGTTAAAAGTGCCGAAATGCTAGCTGCTGCGATTCACCTAAGTCGCGGGACGCCATACATCTACATGGGCGAGGAAATCGGCATGACCGATCCGCATTATCATTCGATGGCCGATTATGTCGATGTTGAAGCCAAGAATGCTTATCAGGCACTTTTGAAAGCTGGCAAGTCCGAAAAAGAAGCTTTTGCCATCATTTTGGCCAAGGCTCGGGACAATAGCCGGACGCCAATGCAGTGGGATGACACGGCCAACGCCGGATTTACCACAGGAACACCGTGGTTGCGGCCAACCAATCAGCGCGAAATTAATGTCAAAGCTGAGCTGGCGCATGGTGAAATTTTCCGATTCTATCAAAAATTGATCGCGTTACGTAAGCAGTATCAAGTGATCAGCAATGGCAGTTATGTGCCTTTTGGGACTGAAATTGATCGCTTGTACGCTTACGAACGGGTTGCTGGCGATGCCCACTTGCTGGTACTGAATAATTTCAGTGATAAAGCCATTACGGTACCGCTACCGCCACGTTTCCAGCATGCACGCGTTTTGATAACCAATGAAGCAGATTTAACACCAACTGCAACCATGACGTTGCCACCATACGCAACGATTGCATTGTTGCAGTCAGATAAGGGGGAATAAGCAATGACAAAGAAATTGCACTTAATGGCGCCGGTTTCCGGATTGGCGATGGCCATTACCGATGTTTCCGATCCAGTTTTTTCACAAAAAATGATGGGTGACGGTTTTGGCATTGAGCCAACCGATGGCCAAATTGCGGCGCCGGTCGATGGACGGATCATGATGATTGCCGATACCAAGCACGCAATCGGGATCAAAGCCGATGATGGCGCCGAGTTATTGATTCATTTAGGGATCGATACGGTCGAACTCAAAGGCGCGCCGTTTGAAATTGATACGGCGATGGATGCACGGGTTAAAGCCGGCGATGTGATTGGGTCCATGGACCTGGATGCAATCAAAAAAGCTGGCAAGAAGACCACCGTCATTGTGGCGATTACCAACACGAAGGAAGTCGTTGATCAGCTGGACGTGACGCCCGGCGAAGTCAAACGCGGCGAAGAAGTTGCGGTGATGACACCTAAAGCGGCCGCGGTTGAACAAGCACCGGCAGCACCGAAGAACGAAAGCAAGTATGCGGCCACAGCGCGGCAAATCATTGCGGATGTCGGTGGCGCCCAAAACGTCAACAGTTTGATTCACTGTATCACGCGCTTGCGGTTCTATTTAAAAGATGAACAAAAACCGGATGATGACACCGTGCGTAACATTCCGGGCGTTATCGATGTTGCGCGGGCGAATGGTCAGTATCAGGTTGTCATTGGCCAAGCCGTGACGGATGTTTACGATGAAGTGATTAAACAACTCGGCCCCGGTTATTCGAATGCAGAAGGAACTGCGAAGGCCATTCAAGAAACCCAAGCGGAAGCTAAAGATACCAGTGCACTTGGCACGATCAAACGTTGGGCCCAGGCATTGATCGGCACCATTACCGGTTCCATGATTCCCGTTATCGGACTCTTAGCCGCAAGCGGGATGTTAAAAGGGATTTTGAACATTTTAACAACATGGGGCGGTCTGAAAACCACAAATCCAACTTATGAAATTATTAATGCGATGGGCGATGCAGCCTTTTACTTCTTACCTGTCATTGTCGGCTTCACCGCTGCCCAGAAACTCGGATCGGATCCGGTTATTGTCGGAATTATCGGAGCGTTCCTGATTTATCCGTCAATTGCTAAAATCGCCACTGCTGGCAAAGTGACCGGCACAGTGTTAGGCATGGGCATCAACGCGAACTTCTTCGGCTTGCCGGTGCACATTGCCAATTACACGTATTCCATCTTCCCGATGATCTTCGCAGCGTGGATGGCGGCAAAAATCGAGCCGTGGATTAAGAGTTGGATGCCGCTGGTACTGCGCATGATTTTCACACCATTAGTCGAAATCTTCTTGGTTGGTATGACGGTTGTCTTGGCGGTTGGGCCACTGATCACGGTTCTGTCTAATGGCATCACAGCTGGTATTCAGGCATTGCTCAGCTTAACGCCGATGGTTTCCGATGCCATTATCGCCGGCTTCTATCAAGTTCTGGTTATCTTCGGATTGCACTGGGCCGTCATTCCGGTCATCACCGCGCAATTGTCATCGGCACATCCCGAGTCCGTGCTGAATGGGATCGTATCCATTTCCATGATTGCCCAAGGTGCCGGTGCATTGGCAGTCTGGGTTAAGACCAAGCACAATCCGGCCTTAAAAGGTCTGTCAATTTCCGCCTTTATCAGTGCTTGCTGCGGGATTACCGAACCAGCTATGTACGGGGTTAACCTAAAATATGGCCGTGTCTTCATCTTTTCAAGTATCGGCGCCGCAATTGGTGGTTTGGTCAACGGCTTATTAAATGTCAACATGTATGGTTTTACCGGCAGTTTCCTAGGTGCACCTTCATTCGTAGCACCAGGCTGGGCTCACAATCCGAACAACATCTGGTTTTTCTGGATTGCATCACTTGTCACTTTGGTTGCAGCGTTCACATTGGTTTACCTTTTTGGTTACAAAGATGCGGATGCGAATGCCGCAAAAGCAGTACCTAAGAAGAAGCGTTTAGGTAAAACGGTTGAATAATATTTGATAAGGTTAAGCATGTGTTCACTTGAGTAATCATTCGTTTAATGACGAAAACATGGTTTAACTTTTGTCTTAAGTAAAAGCACCGATGCCATTTTGACGTCGGTGTTTTTGTTTGGATTGGTGACAGTCGGACTAACAAAAGATTTGCGGTGCTATCGATAAAAATAACTTGCAGTTGGTCAAAGATTCGGGCACACTAAGAAGTGTTCTCATTAAATATTAATTTTTATATGGAGGAGGGGCCAGAAATGTATAAACGGTACAAAGATGTGTCGCTGATTCTGAAAATTGTGATCGGAATCGTGGTTGGGGCAGTGTTAGGGGTATTGGTGCCCTCCTGGTCCTTTATCGATGTTTTAGGCAAGCTGTTTGTTGGCGCGTTGAAGGCAATCGCACCGTTACTTGTTTTCCTGTTGATTATGTCCGCAATTTCCAAATATCGCTCAGGGTCGAAAAACCATTTTGGCACTGTCATTGTCCTTTACTTAAGTGCCACATTACTTTCTTCGGTGGCAGCTGTTGTCGTTTCATATCTTTTCCCCATCAAGCTGGTGTTACCGGGGGCGATGAAGATTGCCGAAAGTGCGCCTAAGGATTTAGGAACGGTTGTGACCGGGTTATTGACTAATGCTGTGGCGAATCCGATTTCAGCGTTGGTTGAAGGTAATTATCTCGCTATTTTGTTCTGGTCGTTGTTGATCGGTTCTGGCTTGCGCTTGACGAGTGCCACGACCAAAAAAGTGGTAACCGAGCTGGCAGAGACCGTCAGCTCAGTAGCGCAAAATGTCATCCAGTTTGCACCGTTTGGGATTGTTGGCTTATTGCATGAATCATTGAGTAAGACCGGCGTTAGAGGGGTCATGGCTTATGGACAACTGCTGATCTTGCTGGTGGCCACCATGGTGTTTGTCTATCTGGTCGTTTATCCGTTCATGGTTTGGTTGCTGACGCGGCAAAATCCTTATCCGCTGACGTTTTGGACGTTAAAAGTCAGTGGGATTCCGGCCTTTTTCACGCGTAGTGGCGCCGTCAACATTCCGATTAACCTCAAAGCTTCGGAAGATTTGGGCTTGAATAAAGATAGTTATGCTATTTCGATTCCACTGGGCGGCTCAGCCAACTCTGGCGGGGCGGCCATTACCGTGTCGATTATGACCTTGGCCACCGCTAATACAATGGGCGTTCATGTCAGCATTTTCCTCGCTTTGTTGCTTTGTTTCCTGTCAGCCATTTCGGCAACCGGCGTATCGGGTATTGCCGGTGGGTCACTGCTTCTGATTCCAATGGCGGCTTCGCTTTTTGGCATTTCAAATGATATTGCCATGCAGGTCGTTGGGATTGGTTTTATCATCGGTGTCGTACAAGACTCGGTTGAAACGGCGGTTAACTCTGCGTCGGATTTACTGTTCACGGCCACGGCTGAATACGCGGATGATCGGCGTGAAGGTCACCCGGTTAACATGCGTGCTGCTGTTAAGGCGGCAGGCAAACAGAAGCTTAAGTCCGCTGCGCCAGTGGCAGAAGATGATAAATGATTAGCAGCCACAAATGTTCATGAATGCTTACTCTGTTGATAAGTGCCATGCATCGTTAGTAGGCAAATAGAAACTGTCTAAGTGAGTACAGACCACGCTTAGGCAGTTTTTGTTTGCTTAAAAAAGCTTAAGATTTGGCGGCTCATCATTCCGCAAACTTGGCCGGCGAGCATTCAATGTTGTGATAACAAATGTCATTAAAAACACAGCGCTTTCCAGTCTTACTGAAATGTGCTAACCTATTTTTCATGGGTTTTTTACCAAAATACGTAAAAAGAGCATAAACAAGTCAACGGAGGTTCCAATGGGGAAAGTATGGCAACGATTGTTTCGAAAAGAAGATCCAAGTGTGTATGAAGACAAAGACTCGCATTTGCCGCGAGTCTTGCGCGTGCGTGATTTTCTGGCGCTAGGCGTTGGTACCATTGTCTCCGCATCGATCTTTACATTACCTGGGGTCGTTGCGGCTAAACATGCCGGGCCAGCGGTGTCAATTTCTTTTCTGATTGCGGCGCTGGTTGCCGGACTGGTGGCATTTGCCTACGCTGAAATGTCAGCTGCCATGCCATTTGCCGGGTCGGCTTATTCATGGATTAATGTTGTTTTCGGTGAATTCTTCGGGTGGATTGCCGGCTGGGCGTTGTTAGCTGAGTACTTTATTGCCGTGGCCTTTGTTGCGTCTGGCTTATCGGCTAATTTTCGCGGCTTATTGGCGACGATCGGGGTGAATTTTCCCGCGGCCTTGGCGCATCCTTTTGGTACTAACGGTGGCATTGTTGATTTGGTTGCCGTGGTGGTGATGCTGCTGGTCGGGATTTTGTTGTCGCGCGGCGTGTCCAGTGCTGCGCGAGTCGAAAATATTCTCGTTGTCATGAAAGTGCTGGCTATCCTGCTATTTCTTGTGGTGGGGTTAACCGCGATTCACCCAGAAAACTTCCATCCGTTCTTCCCGGCGTATCATCTTAACGCGGATGGCACACCATTTGGAGGCTGGCAAGGTATTTATGCCGGCGTCTCCATGATTTTCCTGGCTTATATCGGGTTTGATTCGATTGCGGCTAATTCGGCTGAAGCGATTGATCCGGAGAAAACGATGCCGCGGGGAATTTTGGGGTCACTCTTGATTGCCGTTTTCTTATTCGTTTCGGTGGGACTGGTTTTGTTGGGGATGTTCCCGTATCAGGATTACGCCAACAATGCAGAACCGGTCGGCTGGGCGTTGCGCCACTCAGGTCACGCGGTGGTCGCAACGGTTGTCGAAAGCATCGCGGTTTTAGGTATGTTCACGGCGCTCATTGGTATGGCGATGGCGGGATCTCGGCTGCTTTACAGTTTTGGGCGTGACGGGATGTTGCCGCATGGTTTAGGGAAATTGAATAGCCGCAAGTTGCCGAATCGCGCTTTGGCGGTGCTCATCACTATTGGCGTTATTATCGGTGCGTTCTTTCCATTTGCGTTTCTTGCCCAGCTGATTTCCGCGGGGACTCTGATCGCATTCATGTTTGTCACGCTTGGCATTTACCGGCTGCGTCCGCGTGAGGGGCAGGACATTGCCAAGCCACGTTTTCGGATGCCATTTTACCCAGTGTTGCCAGCGGTTGCTTTTCTCGGATCGCTAGTGGTCTTTCTCGGATTGGACATTCAGGCAAAGCTGTATTCAGGCGTCTGGTTCCTAATCGGTTGTGCGATCTACTTCCTTTATGGCATGCGACACTCGGCATTAACCAAAGGCTCCGAAGTTGAAAAGGAGACGGAAGCACTGGAGCAAGCCAAGTCGGACGAGTAAATGGCTGTTTGAGCTGAATGCTGGATTACGACGGGCAGAATAAGCGTGTATGGCCAAAGAATTGATAAGCAAATGAAAAAATCGGCCTTACGGAGACAAATTTGTCTGTCTGTAAGGCCGATTTTGATTGTTATTACCAATACCCATTGGAAAGGTACTAAATGCTGGTTATTGCCTAGGCTTCCTGTGCCTTCTTTAAATTATCTTTCAAAATGGCACCAGAGTCAGCCAGGCGTTTGTGGTCTTCCGGATTTAAATCCAGTTCGATGATGCGCTCTAAACCATTTGCGCCGAGGATAACCGGCACCCCAATGGAAACGCCGGATAAACCATATTCACCGTCAAGATGGACCGACATCGCAAATGCTGCCCGGTCGTCATTCAAAAAGGCACTGGTTAGGCGAGTGAGCGAAGCGGCGATCCCGTAGAAAGTAGCACCTTTCTTTTCAATGATGCCATATGCAGCAGTTTTGACGCGGTGGCTGATTTCAGCCAAATCACTTGCTTGGCGATTTTTGGGAATCCAGTCGAGAATCGGTTTGCCGCCAATATTGGTGTAATCCCAAACCGGAAATTCGGAGTCGCCATGTTCGCCCATGATGTAGCCGTGGACAATGCGCGCATCCACATTGTAACGCAAGCCGATTTCCGAACGCAGACGGGCTGAATCCAGCGCGGTACCTGATCCTAGCACTTGGTTACGCGGCAGCCCCGATTCTTCCAGCACTAATTCCGCGAGCACGTCGACCGGGTTTGAGGCAACGAGAATAAAACCATTGAAACCACTGGCCATGATGTTGTGAGTGATTTCTTTCATGATTTTGGCATTGATCGACAACAGTTCCAGTCGGGTTTGCCCGGGCTTTTGCGCAATGCCAGCCGTGATCACAATGATATCGGCGTATTTGCAGTCTTCGTAACTCGCTGCGTAGATATTCTTTTGAGACGTATATGGTAGGGCGTCTGAAAGATCTTCTACATCGCCTTGAACCCGCTTCTCATTGACGTCAATAATGCCCAGACTTTGACCAACGCCGGTCGTTAAACAGTTAAAAGCAAAGCTCGAACCGATAGCGCCGTCACCAATTAAAATAATATTTCCGCTATGTTGCATCCTAAACCCCTCCTTGACAGGTAGCCGCTTCACGCAACGATTGGACGATAGCTGTGTCCAAATCAATCATAATAGGTAACATGTATCCGATTTCATTGTAACAGAGGTGTAGGCTTTCAGCTTGATAAAGACTTAATCTGGCTGAGGGCACATGGAGAAAATTCTTATCAAACTGCCATTTTTCTGTTAACCTTAAAACAACACTTGTTACCGTTTTTGGAAAGGTGGGTATTTATGACTTCAGCAACAGCTTATGTCGAATCGGTTCTCGCAACGCTCAAACAACGCGATCCGCACCAACCGGAGTTTTTGGAAGCAGCGACAACTATTTTAAAAACCGTTGTTCCGGTTTTTGAAAAACATCCGGAGTATATACAAGCCAACATTCTTGGCCGCTTGGTTGAACCGGAACGGGCCATTCAATTTGCCGTGCCGTGGCAGGATGACCAAGGCCAAATCCAAGTGAACCGCGGCTTTCGGGTGCAATTCAATTCCGCCATCGGTCCATACAAAGGCGGCTTGCGGTTACATCCATCAGTCAATTTAAGTATCGTGAAGTTTTTGGGTTTTGAACAGATCTTCAAGAATAGCCTGACGACCTTGCCAATCGGTGGGGCAAAAGGCGGGGCTGATTTTAATCCAAAAGGTAAATCGGATGCGGAAATCATGCGTTTTTGTCAAAGCTTCATGACCGAGCTGAGCAAATACATCGGGCCGGACCTGGATGTGCCAGTCGGGGATATTGGCGTTGGCGCACGGGAAATCGGCTACCTATATGGTCAATACAAGCGACTTAAAGGGGCACAACGCGGCGTTTTAACCGGCAAAGGTCTCAGTTATGGCGGCTCATTGGCACGCACGGAGGCTACCGGTTACGGCTTGATCTATTACACAGATGAATTACTCAAGGCTAATGGCGAAACGCTTGCCGGTAAGCAGGCAGTGATTTCCGGTGCCGGGAATGTTGCCATTTATGCCGCTCAAAAGGCAAAAGCGCTGGGGGTTAAAGTGCTCACGGTTTCCGATTCAAATGGCTACGTGGTGGATGAAAATGGGATCGATCTTGCCACCGTCAAGCAAATTAAAGAAGTAGAGCGTGGTCGAATCAAAACTTATGCCGAGCGAGTTGACGGCGCTAAATATTATGAAGGTTCGGTTTGGGATGCAACGATTAAGTTTGATCTGGCCTTGCCGTGTGCCACCCAAAATGAAATTAATGGAGCGCAGGCCAAGCGCTTTAAGGCTGCAGGCGTGATCGCCGTGGCAGAAGGCGCCAACATGCCCAGTGATCCGGATGCCATTGCGGCTTATCAGCATGACGACATTTTATACGGTCCGGCCAAAGCGGCCAATGCTGGCGGCGTGGCAGTCTCCGCACTCGAAATGAGCCAAAATTCGCGGCGTTTAAGTGATAGCTTCGACACGGTTGACGGACAGTTGCACGAGATCATGCAGCATATTTTCAAAGCCAGTGCCGATGCTGCCGCCGAGTATGGGGTTCCAGGTGATTACGAGGCCGGGGCCAACATCGCCGGCTTCTTGAAAGTTGCCGATGCGATGTATGCACAAGGCATGTAGTCGGCCGGATCTAATTTGGTCTACACCACTCGTGGCAATTAACCGATCGCAAATAAATTTGCCAGAAATTCGAAAATAAATTAGGTGTTTCTTGCTGAACGTGTTATACTCTGTTCATGGTAATACTTGAACGGGAAACATCATGTAACATGAATTTCCTTTTTAGGATTACGGTTGTCTGTTGTTGTTAGTTTTGAAAAGGAGATTCACTTTCATGCAAAAAGGTACAGTTAAATGGTTCAACGCTGATAAGGGTTACGGCTTCATCACTGGTGAAGACGGCCAAGACGTTTTCGTACACTTCAGCGCCATCAACGGTGAAGGTTACAAGAGTCTTGACGAAGGTCAGGCTGTTTCCTACGATGTAGAACAATCTGATCGTGGCCCTCAGGCTGCTAACGTTACCAAGCTTTAATTCTTGGTTCGTTGAAAAAGATCCACTCAGGAAACTGAGTGGGTCTTTTTTTTGTGTGAGCGTGAGCCGGTGCGGTTAGAAGTCGGAGTGTAAGCGGCCTTAAGCGTGATGGCCCGGTCTTGGCCATTGCGCCCAGGGTCCTTACACGCAGACTTCTGCGCCGGGGAGCGCGTTATAGAACGCAAAGTCAAACCAAACAATCGCCTACAAAAAAACCAATCTCCGCGCGTTATCGCTTATTCTCAAACCTTTCACAGGCAGCCGAAGATCCCCGCAAAACCAAAAAATAAATCCTCACCCCAACGTCCACCGCCAAACACTAACCAAAACCCAACAAGCAAACGGCATTGCCGCAAGAAACAAACCAATAAACACAACCCCCGGCGCGTCACCCGTATCCGCCCAAAAATATGAAAGTGGCAACGAGATGGCCGCAATGATGATCGCAATGAGCCCAAGAAGCCACTGAAGCCGGTGAACGTTACGGTTAACGAGCTTAGGATTGCGCACTAGTTGCCATAACAACACCGCGCCTGTGATGATACAGCCGATTACGAACCAACCACCTAATAAAACCAGTATGAGAACTGTCGTGATTTTAGATGTGAATAGTAACAAGATGGTTGCCCAAATACCGATTGCCAAGAATGCTAAACTACCAAGTCCTAAGCAAAGTGGCAAACCAAACCGATAAATACTTGACTGGTTAAATGATTTATTCATCTTAAACGCCCTCCGTTTACCTTTCACTGTAAACTTCTAAACGGGCGAGTTTCGCTAAGTCGTGAATTCTTGTAGGAAAAGTAAAAAAACGCGAACCAGAAATCAACAATTGCTGATTTCTGGTTCACGCTAAACTGGGATGGCGCGATTCAATTCATGACACCCGATGAAGGAATGAACCACCTTACTGAAGGCGTTGCGCTTATTCACCTAAAGTTGGCTCATCAGTGAATTCATCGACAATGCGGAAGGTGACATTTTCATTTTCTTTCAACAGTTTGGCAACCGGACACTCGTCTAAAGCCTGGGTGACAATCTTTTGGGCTTCTTCGCGAGTGTGGCTTGGCATGAGAATCTGGGCATCCACAATGAATTTGTAGCCGATTTTGTCACGGACGATATCGACACGGGTGCGTAATTGGGAATCCTCTGCGGTGCCTTCGCGATGCTGAACGATACGAATGGTGGCATTGAAACAAGTAGACAGTGCAAAGGCGATAAACTGCTCCGGATTGGTACCCGGCGCATCAATGAGCGAGCTGGAAACGCCCAGTGCTAATCCTTGGTTGCCTTCAACATAACTTTCACCAACCAAACCATTTTCGTTACGGACATAGGTATGATATAAAGAACGCTCTGCCATGCTATCCATCCTTTCTTTGAGCTTTCATCGTGAGTATACCATGGAACCGCTTAACATGGTGTTATTGTGGCTCGCGCGCGCATAGCTTTGGATTTTCGTTTATAGCAACGGGTGTAGGCGAATCATCTTTGTGGCAACCTGATCGATAAAATGTTCATCGTGTTCGACAAAGAGCATCGTTGGTTGATATTGGCAGACGGCCGCAATAATCTGATCTTGATTGTAGGTATCCAGATAATTAAGTGGCTCGTCCCAGATGTAAAGCGCTGCAGGCGTTGCCAGGGAGCGGGCCACTTCCACTTTCTTTTGCTGGCCCATACTCAAATGTTCAATCGGCGTGGCAAAATCAGCGCGCGGCATACCAAGCTTGCGTAAGTTATTGAGCAATGCTTCGCGACTAAGCTGGTGGGTTTCGGCAAAGTCTGGAAGGGTACCGCGGTTATCGGCATACTGCTGGCGTACCAGACTCAAAGATACGGGCGCCAACTTTAACAGGCCGCGACTGATCCCGTTAAACTGACCCAGCAATGCGCGGATCAAGGTTGATTTACCGCTGCCGTTTTCCCCAACAATGGCAATGCGATCGCCACGGTGTAAGGTGAACGAAATCGGCTCGAATAACGGTTGATCAAAACCGAGTTGCACCTTTTCCGCCACAATCAATTGGTGCTGGTGGGTCGGCTGCGGATTCATCGTTAAAGGATCGACTTTTTCCAGATTTTTGAGCAGCTGTTCTTTTTCTTCGATTTCTTTGTTCATCCGGTGTTCCAGGTTTTTACTTTTTTTCATGGTTCTTGCTGCGCGGGCGCTGATAAAGCCGCGACCCCTATGACCGCTATTTTTAACGTGCCGATCGCCGTAAATACTGCGCTCTTTATTTTCGGCCCAGAGTTTCTTGTCATAAGCCGTTTGTTTGAGCCGACTGATTTCGGTTTTTAAATGGGTATTTTGGGCAATTTCGGTTTGATCCTGGCGCGCTTTTTCAGTTGCAAACGTCGTGTAGTTGCCTTGATATAGCGTGATTTTCTGGCGTTCAATGGCCAAGGTGTGATCGGTGACAGCATCTAAAAAATCGCGATCATGACTCACAACGATGAAGCCGGGTTTTTGCTGCAAATAAGCTGCTACCTGCCGGCGACTGCGCAGATCAAGGTGATTGGTTGGTTCGTCGATGAGTGCAAAGCCATCAGTCTGGATGAAAAGCAAAGCCAAGCGCACTTTGGTTTGTTCACCACCGGATAAATCAGCAAACGGTCGCCAAAGAATCGCAGGATCGGCGTGCAATAAGTTGAGTTCGCGCTCAAGCTGCCACTGGGCGACATGGTTAAACGCCTGAGCAGCATCCAATGTCACCTGAGATTCATCGAGTGCTTGGGGAAAATATTGCAGCGGCAGTGGTACGGTGATCGTACCGCGATAATCAAGTTGTTTTTGCAATAGGCGTAACAAAGTTGTTTTGCCGCGACCATTACGGCCAACTAAGCCGAGATGCCAGTTTGTATCAAGATCGAAACCGGCATCAGTAAAGATCGGTGCTTGGCCATCGTAAGCAAAGTGTAGATGTTTGATTTGGATGGTAGACATACAGCCACGTCCTTTCCGGGATGTGCCTGTGGTATCAAGACGGGTGGTGCTCGGTGCTTTTTGAAATCGGGTTGTGATGAGCGTGAAAATGCTGGCCGATAACGCGCCGGTTCACGCTCACGATAACGCGTTCACCGGCGCAGGAATCTGCGTGTAAGGACCTTAAGCGCAATGGCCAAGACCGGGCCATCACGCCCAAGGCCGCTTACACACCGATTCCTAAGCGCGCCGGTTCACGCTCAGATAAAAAAAGGTCAGCCCCCAAAATTAAGGCTGACCAAAATAGACGGAGTGTCCGCCATTGATCGCGCCCGATTGTCAAAAAGTCCACACGAATCCCGTTGATGATGACAGGACTTGGACATTTCAACAATTGGCGTTCTTCAATGGACGAGACCTCACTTTCGATTTAACGTTAAACTAAAATTACCACGTGTTTTGTGCTGCGTCAACTTTTTACGGCTTCTTCAATTGGTGTTGGGCCAGTGGCAATTTTAATTGTCTCGCGGTGACGATCGCTATCTAATGCGGCAACCAAGACATCGGCAACATCGGCACGCGGAATGGTTGATGGGCGTTGCGGCTGCAGCGTAATGGTTCCTTGCGCCGGTTCATTCGTGAGTGAGGTTGGCTGGACAATGACATAATCCAGATCCGTATTGTGGATTAACCACTCATCTGCATAATACTTGGCAATGTAGTAATCGTGCAATTGTGCAGGCCAGTGTGCCGGATCCTCAGCATCAAGTGCACTAAGCATGATGAAGCGGCCGACATCCTTGGCTTCGGCGGCTTTCATGGTTTTGATGGCCCCATCTAAGTCAACCCCGAGTAGATCTTTTCCCCGCGATCCTGCAGCGAACACAACTGCATCATGACCGGCGAAAAGGTTTGCTAATCGATTGACCGGCCATGACAGATCAAGCTCGACTGCTCGAAAATTTTTCTCCGGATCGGGTGTCTGGGTGAGCGGGTCACGATAGCCCCCTGTGACCGTATCGCCTCGATCCAGTAATTTATGCACCAATAGCTGGCCGATTTGACCGTGGGCGCCGACAACAAAAATTTTCACAACAATGATCCTTTCTTGGAAAATGATTGTTATTAGTATAACGTTTTTCGTGCTGACGTGAAAGCGCTCGCCGCTGACTGAACACAGCAGTAATTGGGGTGAGGCGTTGTTTTGACTAAATGATTTCCAGGGGTACGTGATGACGAGGCATCGGGAAGGCTTGATCAAATAGATCTAATTCGTCCGGTGAAAATGTGACGTCTGCTGCGGCAATGTTTTCTGCCATGTGGCTAGCTTCACCAGTGCGGGGGATGGATAGCACGTCACCATTGCGCAATACCCAGGCAAGCAGGAGCTGGTGAGTCGAAATGCCCTTGCTTTTTGCCAAATCGGTGAGTTCCGGAGTTAGCTTGATGGATTTGCCGCTGCCGGAACCATAAGGCGAGTAACCAATCGTAGTGATCCCTGCCTGCTTCTGGCGTGGAAGTAGGTCAAAGTCAATACCGCGTGATTGTAGGTTATACAAGACTTCATTGGCAACGACTTGCTCGCCACCCGGTTCCAAAGTGAGCTGATCCATATCGTCAACATCGAAGTTTGAGACCCCGTATTGGCGAATCAGTCCCTCTTTTTTCAGCTCTTGTAAGCCTTCAAGGGTTTCCGCCAGTGGGGTAGCCCCGCGCCAGTGAAGTAGGTAAAGGTCGAGATAATCGGTTTTAAGTCGCGACAAGCTATTTGTCAGCGCCGTTCGCATTTGCTTTTTGTCGGCATGTGACGGATAGAATTTAGAGATCAGATAGATATTGGCCCGTGGGTAATCACCTAAAAAGCTGCCGATCAAGGTTTCCGCCGCGCCGTTGCCATACATTTCGGCTGTATCAATCACCCGCAAGCCGTGATCTAACCCGTACTTTAAAGCTTGGGTTTCGCGTGCGCTTTGTTCAGCATTGCCTTCACCTAAATACCAGGTGCCCATTCCGACAATTGGAACTGTTACATCGCCAATATTGATCGTTTTCATAAAAGCAAACCCCTTTCCTTTGCGAGTGTTTGCCACTTGTTCCGGATGAGCAAACACAGGCTGCTTCATACAATTTCATTATACAAATTAGCCGTGAAATAAAAACACTCATAGAAAAATGTCAGAAAAGATGCAAGGTGAGGGGGTCTGGCAAGTGAAAGTTTGAAAAATTTGCATTCAGCGCAATCAGGACATAGCTTTAAAGGTCATTGTCTTGATCCATTACCGCCTTTGTTTTGCTGTTTCCATGGCGATAATAGATAAAATAATGCAAGCTCACCAAACTTAAAAAGATAATCCCGACTACTAATGAAATACTTGTTTCCGGATTCAGCAACATGAAAAATAAAGTGAACACAAGGAAAATAAGTGTGAGATAATTACTGTATGGTGCGAATGGCATTTTGAAAGGATGGTCCGTCATTTTATCGGCGTGAACTTTTTGAAACTTGATTTCACTAATAAGAATCACAAACCAGGGAACCATTCCTGGCAAGACGCTGGAACTATAGACGAGAACGAAAACATTTTTCGCTGCTGGTGCCACGTAAGGCAGGATGGCGTTTAAAAGCACACCGAGTAAAATGCCGCCGCCGACCGAAACAACGGGATAAAAAGGGACGCCATGGCGATTTAGTTTTGTGAAGATTCGCGGTAACTGTTTGGCATCTGCCAATGTGTAAAGCATACGACTAGCAGAATAAATGCCGGAATTTGAACCTGATAATGCGGCGGTGATCACCACAAAGTTGATGAGTGATGCCGCAAAGGTAATGCCGATTTTGGCAAAGGTTTGAACAAAAGGTGACCCTAAGGCGCTAAGTTGATTCCAAGGATAAACGGCTACAATCACGAAAATCGCACCAACGTAAAAGATGAGAATTCGTCCGATGGTGTCTTTGACCGCTTTAACAATTGTTGGTTGCGGGTTTTCCGCTTCCCCAGCTGTGATGCCGAGTAACTCAACGCCTTGGTAAGAACCAAGCACAATGGACAAGGCAAAGCAAAAGCCAGTAAAGCCACCCGTGAAAAATCCGCCGTGGGTCCACAAGTTACTAATCCCCACTGGCCGACCGCCATTTCCTAGTCCAAATAAAATGACGCCGAGACCAGCGATGATCATCAACACAATGGTTACGACTTTGATCAAAGCAAACCAGAATTCCAATTCACCAAACATTCGCACCGAAATCAGATTTGCCAAAACAAGGAAGGTGATCGCAACCAGGCCAGGCAGCCATGCCGGCAGCCCAGGCCACCAAAATTTGAAGTATTCACCAATGGCAATCATCTCTGACATGCCTACCACAACAAATTGGAAGATATTACTCCACGCAGTTAAATAACCAAAAAGCGGGTGCATGTATTCACTGGCAAATTTGGCAAATGAACCAGTTGCCGGATCAACGTACAGCATTTCGCCCAACGCCCGCATGATGAGATAAAGAAAAAGTCCGGCAATGATATAGGCAATTAAGACAGAAGGGCCGGTCCATTTGATGGTGGCACTAGCGCCCATGAAAAGGCCAACGCCGATGGTCCCGCCGAGCGCAATCATCTGCATATGGCGGCCACTGAGTTTTCGTTGCATGTTAAGTTCGCTTCTTTCATTGTTGTGACATACAAGAGAAGACTATACAAGAAAAGTCTATTTTTCGCAAACAGGTGAACCCAAAACGTAGACATGTCAAAAACGTAAATGCAAGCCGTCAATCAGGTTAGAACTCAGGAAAGTGGGCTGATTTCGGCGTTTGATTAAGGCAATGTTCGCGTATGACTTTTTGCGTTAAACTAGTAACGGAACACTTAAATTTAAGTAGGATATGAGGAAATATTTTGGATAATAAGCTAAAAACATCATTAAATGCTTATATGGCAAAGCATGGATTGAATACCAACGCCGCTTCAATCGCGATTGGTGTATCCGTACCGACCCTGCGAAAGGCGCTGCGTGGTCATAACGTCAGTCGTAAAACGACCGCAAAGATTGAAAGCATCATCGCATCGGGAAAAGTCCCGGAAGCAGCAAAGACCACGGTAAAACGGACCCCAAAGAAGACAGCTGCGGCGAAACCAGCCGCTAAGACTCCAGCCGCTAAGACGCGCACACGGCAGACGACTGCCAAAGCGCCAGCAACGAAACCAAGCACAACGAAGCAAGCCGCAACAAAGACGCCAACTCGACAGGCAAAAGCGCAAACGCAGCCAACAAGTATTGCTGCCACCGATCAGAACAAGGCAGCTGTACATTCTCAGGAAAATTCAGCCAGTCCGCAATCACCGCGCCGGACAACTAAACGAGTTGCCCGCACAACAACGACTGGCCGACAAGCGAATCGCAATACCCGGCAATCACCGTCAACCAGTGGTGTTAACACTGCGAGTGAGTCAAAGCCGACCACCAAACGGCCGACAACGCGCAATCATCGTTTCACCATTCGCCAGCAGCCTGATGTCGCAACCCAGCAAGCACAAAGCGAGGCCAACAAACGTCAGGCGCAGGCAGCAAACAGTCAGTCTACTGCTAATTCAATGAGCACGTCTGAAAGCACTGACCGCCACGAAAACGGTGTGCGCCATACCAAGCAACATACGCCAACCGGAAAAACAGATGCAACGCGGTACAACAGTACAAGCGAGCACGAACCGGTTCGGCGTGATCGGCGCAATGTGCGGCTCGATCGCAACAAACAAAACGGTACGCGGCGACCGGGACGGCCAAGACAGAATCGCTTCGCTGCCAATGCTGATCCGCAAAATTGGCAACCCATGACGCAATCAGCTTCTACAAGCAATTCACAATCGCTTAGCAATCAAGATGCCAGTCAACACCGGACTCCTGCTGTTGTTAATAAAGTGACAACCCACACGCCAAGCGTCATCCGATCCACGTCAGCTGATCGGTCTAGCACAAACGGTAGCGCTGCAAACAGTACTAGCAATGCCGCCAATACACAGTCAGCGGAGAATCGGTCAGCGCGCGCCAATTACGGAACGCATGATGAGGTGCCACTGGTAACCGGGAAGCAATTACGTCTTTTCATTGATGAAAGTTTTGAAGAGCATCGACCGGATCCGCGGATGATGCATATGGGAATTGCCGCCATTTTACCGGAAGGCGACGATGAAAGCTTAGCCGGTTTCCGGAACGCGCTTTATCCTTACGGCTGGGAGCCAGGGGATGAAGTTAAAGCTCGCGGCAAACAGGTTGATGCATTGACGCAACTGATTAAAGCTGCCAAGCATGAAAACATGGGCATGTATACGGTCTTTTCACGTAAAACAACTTACCCGGATTTTGCACCATCAATGGAATATCTTTATCCATATATCGGGGCAACCATCCATGTCTTGCGTGATGTCCATACCATATTTGATGATATTGTGATCATGATCGATCATCGAAATGAGTTGGAAGGCAATCAGCTCGTGATGGGAGCCGATATCGTTAGTCGTTACTTGACCCTGTCACTGGAACGGCCAATTAAGGTTCGGTTTGAATTTGCGGACTCGCGTGAACATCTTGGGTTACAACTATCCGACTTTATTGCCAATGCTGCGTTGCGGTTAAGCAAAGATGAGCTCAGTCTGATCGGGATCACGCCGATGCCTGAATTAGGCATTTCGCAGCACGATCAGCTTGTTCGTCTTACTTTATTGGGCCTGCAACAGGTTGTCATGGGGGTTCGCGCGGAACGAGCCGCAACCCCTTCCAAGCATTCCCAGCCGGATCGGTTCATGCAGCTGATCTTTGATGCAACCTACGCCGATTCGGATCTGGTGCGCGGTGCTTTACCGGTTGTCAAGAATGCGGTGGAACAACTCATTGATGTGTTGCCAAATGCCCGTGTCGGTCAAATTTCCGGCATGCCAAACCAAAGCTGGTACGACATGACTGCACGTATGGCCGGCTTGTTACGCTACATCAATAAGGATCCAAAGCCATATGGTAAGGTTCTAGCCAAGATTGAAAGTGTTACAAAGACGGCTGCCGATGAGCTTGAAATGGCTTTAGACTCAGGCTCAAAGACAAAACGGTAAAAGAGATCGTTCGTTGAGTTAATTGCAAAATAAAAACCGGTTGTAGAGAATTTTCTCTGCAGCCGATTTTTTTATTTTGCAAGGGGCATATTCTGAAATGAAAGAAAGGCAAAATAGTCTAGTCGATAAAACTGTCCTGATTTTTCAAATAGGTGATTTCGTCAAAGGTGATTCGGGTTTGGAGGCGCTGCATGAGGTCGCGACTTAGCTTCCCATCCGTAAAAGCCTGTTGAATGAACTCGTATTCGGCATGAAAGGCTTTAAGAAACATCGCGTACAAAGCATCCCCGTCAAATGACTCGGAATGAACCCGGCGATGACGATCGCGGTAGAACCGCCGAATGGTATTAACCGCACTGCGATTTTGAATTGTTTCGATCCGTTGCAAATATCGCATGACCGCCGTATATCCAGCCTGTTCAATGGGCAAGAGATCTTCACCGTGAGCCGCAAATTGGCGTTTCCAATAGATCGGCTCTAGGTTGAGCGGGGTGGTTAAAAAGGCGTTTTGGGCTTCATTAAACGCTTTATACATCCGGCCCATGTTGAACGAAAAACGAAACCGGAGCCAAAGATTTTTCCAGAGTCGTTGATCCGCTGTGAAATCATTGAGATCAATGAAGCGATTATAATAATGGGCTTCATCGCGAGTAATCGTGCCGTTCATCCGTAAGGTTTCAATGGCACTTTTTTCCGCAGTGATGGTGCCTTCAAAAATCGTTCGTTGCAGCCGCCGCGAAGGATTGTCATTTAAGATCATTTCCTGAGCTAAGGCATCGGCGACAATTTGTGCTTCACTGTGATGTTCGGTCTCATCGCGCATCGCATCAATGCCCGCCGCCAGCATCCGCCGTAACCAGATAAATTGGCGATTGCGTTTTGGCGGTTTAGAAACGCAAAACGGCAGTACGATGACCGGAACGATGAGACTGAGGAGAATCTCAACAGCCGCAATGAGAATGAGTCCTTGGCGCAGGGCAAAATGGTGACCGGCAACTGTTTGCGGAATCGAAAAAGCCAGCGATAAAGTGATGGTTCCATTTGCACCGCCGAGCATCATGATCAACGCATTGCGCCATCGATGTTTCTTGCCCATTTTCAATAACGTCCGACTCCAGATGAAGCGAACAAAGGATTTGGCCACGTAGATGAAAGCACCGATGCCAATGAGCAAGCCGAATAACCCTGCCTGCCCGCGTAATGCCTCAATCACAACATTTGGCAGCGAAACGCCTAACAAAACGAAAACCAGCCCAGAAAGAACGGCAGCAATCATTTCCCACACATTGGCACTGATAATTTGCATGCGGGCACTGGTCAACCGCAAGCGATCACGCTCAACGCCTTGGGCAATCCCTGCAGCCACAACTGCTAAAATACCGGAAAGTGCCAGTTCTTCAGCCAGAAAATAAACCAGTAAAGGCGTCAGCAACTGAATTCCGACCATAATTAATGGCTCATCATCACCAATGCGGATTAGCCAGGCTCTGAGATTGACAATAAAAATACCTGCCAGTGCGCCGAATAAAATACCGCCAAAGAAAACAAACAGGAAGTCGAGTAAAGCGTCAGTGGCCGAGAATTGTCCGGAAATATAGGCCGACAGAGCGAGATCAAACGCTACAATCCCCGCCGCATCGTTGAACAAACTTTCATTATTTAACAACTGCATTTGACTAGTGCTCAACGGATTGGCCTGCGCAACGGCACTGACAGCGGAAGCATCAGTTGGGGTCACAATGGCAATCAAAGCAAATGCCAGACTCAATGGGATGACCGGGAAAAGTGCATGGACGCCGAAGCCTAAGATCACGACCGACACGATCACCAAGCCGACTGCAAGTGACACAATATTCGTCAGTGACCGGCCGATTTGTCCTCGTGAGGCATTTTGACCTTCATTGAAAAGCAGCGGCGCGATGATAGCAAAGGAGAACGCCGATGGATCAATCGTAAAACTACGCAGGGATGGCATAATTGCCAACGCTGCACCAAGACCAATCAAGAAGAATGGCAAAGGAATCTGTGGGACATGGCGAGCAAGCAAATTGCCAACGATAACCGTGGCCAACATGATGCCAAAAATAACGACTTGATTCACAGCGACTCACTTCCTAGCTTGACCGATTCGATCATTTTATTTTAGCACCAAACCGGGGAAAACACTGGTTGCAGGCTTGGAGAGCGTGAACCAGCCTGGTTTCTGGACAGGTGAACGCGTTTGTATCGCCTAGACGGTGCGCAAACGGACATACTGATTAAAAATCGGATTGGATTATTTTTCAGCCTGATGTGTCGATAGTAGCAGTGGGAGCAAAAAAAGTGTCGGGAATATTTCGACACTTAGTAGGATAAGACTATTTTCCTTGACGTTTTTTTAACACGTGGTTCATCTTTCTAGCTGTGATCTGCCAGGAAAGATAAAGCGCCAGCCAGATGAGGACGTAAATGATCAAAAAGGCGATTAGAAAGTTAGGGAGTGCCGATCCGACGAGAAATTGCCAGCCCATGAGATAGTTGGTGCCGATGACAATGGCGAAGGTGCCGATAAAATGAAGGCTATAGGCTACAGGCAGGCTGAGGGATTCATTGTCAAAAATAAGGGCGAGCATCCCGATTAAAGCGCTCATCACAAACAAGCCAGCGATGGTGCGTGGCGTTGGTGGGGTCAGTTGGACCTGTAGCATGAGCGCACCTAGATAAACAGTCGCACCGATCATCATACCGATAACGCTATCCGTGATAAGATCTTTGATGATTTTCATCGGGCACCTCACAATCCTAACAAGCGTTTTAACGCAGGAAGATATTTACGACTGACCGTTAACTTCATGTTATTCGCCATGAAGGCTGTCATGTTCCCGGAAAAAGACGCTTCTAGTGACGTTAAATAATTAATATTCAAAAGACTGCTTTTCGTTACTTGGATAAATGCTTGCGGGTCAAGTTTGGCCAAGACCGTTTTGAGTTGACCGCGACTTTGATAGACTTCTTGACGGGTATGGACGGAAAGCTGATCGCCGTAGACTTCGATAGCCACAATCTCGTTGGTCGGCAAAACAATAACGCGTTCGCCAACGAGTAGGGGTAAGGTTGCGTGGCTGTCGGCGAGTTGCTGAATTTGTTGCAGTATCTGCAAAACAGCTGGTGACAATTGCGCAGCCTTGACGTAAACTTGCAGGTCGTCTGGCTGCATCGTTGCGTCTTGCTTAAACGAAACTTTCATTGACACCCCTCCCGTAAAAAGTGCATGCATGATAGTGAAACGAATCATGGCGGTGTTGCGATAATATTGGAAAAAGCAACCATGATAATCAAATTAATTATACGCGGACAAGCGCTGTTTTTCGACTGACTTTGGCTATCAGAATGATGACCAGTCCGACAAGCAGCGTGAAGCTAGTTAGAATCAGGTAAGTTTGGCTTGATGAAAGCAGGCCATGCAGATCAATTCGGATGCCGAGCATTTTTTCAAAGGTCTGACGCGCCGTTGTCTGGTGAACGGAAAAAGTGGACTCTAGGGGTTGCTGTAGGAGTAACTGCCGGTATATTGCGGCATTGTAGGGAAAAGGCGTCAATTTCATCAAATTTTGCGCGGCAGTTGGAACAGAACCAATGGGAAGATAGACGCCAGCAAAGAAACCAGCTGCGGTTCCAATGATCGTCGAAATGCCGCTCATTGTGGTGACCCGGGACACGAAACTAAGAATCAAAAGGTTGAAAGCCGTCCAGACTAAGCTGCTAAACACGGCAAGGACGATAATCTGGCCGGTCAATTGCCAGAAAATGGCGATGTGGTCTAACCATAAAAAAGCACCAGACATAGTAAAGAACATAAGTAACTGCATGATGGTGCCAATGATCACGGCGCTAATCAGATAGCCCAACTCGATACGTAAATACGAAGCTTGAGTTAATAAATAATCGCTAAGTCGGCCAGTTTCGCGATCAACAATCATCCGCGCGAGACCATTTTGTGTGGTCGTGACAGCGGTGATGGTTAAGGTGCCGCCAATTAACCACGGATCCAGCAATTTTTCGGGATGTGTCAGTGGCCAAAGCGTGCTCATACTTTTCTTGAGAAAGACTAAATACAGTAAAAAGGCAATTAAAGCGCCCAGTACCGAGAAGAAGACCCCGGCGCGGTTGCGAAAGAATAGTAACAAATTGCGTTTGACAAATGCCCACATGTTAACGAATCTCCTTTCCGGTTAAAGCAACAAAAATGGTATTCATATCAGCCGTACGAAACTCAAAGTCAATGAGCTGCGGTTGTATAGTTGTCAGTAATGTGATGGCTGCTTGGGGATGGCTAACCTGCACCCGCACTGTGTCACCATCGATCTGGGCGGGGAGATTCGCTTGGGTTGCGGCTATTTGTACTTGTTGAGGTGCATGCGTGCGAACAATAAGCTGATGTCCGGCATACTGTTGCTTTAGTTGGCCAACAGTGTTCGCGGCGATAATCGTGCCCTGATCAATGACATAGACAAAATCTGCTTGTTCGGTTTCTTCTAAGTAATGTGTCGTCAAAATTACGGTTAACTGTGATTGCGCACGTAAGGAAGCGATGGCGGTCCAAATGGTTTGGCGGGTTTGAATGTCGAGGCCCGTTGTTGGTTCATCTAAAAAAAGGAGATGAGGATGATTGAGCAAGGCGCGCGCAATATCAACACGCCGGCGCTGACCACCAGACAATGTGCCGTAAGCTTGGTTAAGAATTGGCGTCAAATCAAATTGGTCGACCAAGTGATCAAACCAGGCCGGATCAGTTTTGGTATACATTTGCGAACGGATTTCCAAGTTCTCTTTTACAGTCAGCTGCCGATCTAAGCGACTGTCTTGGAAGACAACACCGATTTGTTGCCGATAAGCCGCTTGATTCGGCGTGGCTGTGCCCATTGTGATCTTGCCGCTGCTGGGTTGAATTAATCCCGTCAGCATGCCGATGGTTGTCGACTTGCCTGCACCATTAGGCCCTAAAAAGGCAACCAGTTGGCCAGCTTGGATTTTTAGGCTGATATCATTGACAACGGTTTTGGTACCGTATGTTTTTGTCAGATTCGTTGTTTCGAGAAGGATCATATCTATCACCATTTTTGTTTGATGATTCAAGCATAGCCAGTGCGAGCGAATCCGTCCCGCTGATGCCGATAAGTGGTCAAAATTGCAAGGTGAGTGGTCAGATGCCGACGGTGAATGACAGCGGATATTTAACTTCGTGGACAAAAGGAAAGTGAGCGTAACTGCAATTCGTCATGACAAGAATTTGAAATAAGTTCAATTAATGGGCACCAAAAAAAACGATGCCAGTCCGAAAACACTAGCATCGTTTTAAACATTGTCCAGTTGTTTGAAGTAAAAACAGCACAGCGGCTAACTCGAAATTCGCGTCAGGTGAACAGAAATGCCAAAATTCTTGCATCAACGTAAGGATTCTGGTGCAGACTGCTGTGATAGGCACCAAGCGGCGTTCCGTGATAGATGTAAAGCGTACTTGGAATATTTGCCGCGCGCAAGGCCTTTTCAAAGCGCTTGACGCCAGCGATGCTCACGGCCCAGTCGCCACTTGCACCAAAGATTTGACCGCCGATGACGAGGGTTTGGACTGATTTAGGGAATTGCTGTAATTGAGGTGTGGGGTCACGGTAAAACTCGCTTGCCAATGAAACATACTTCACTACATGCGGCTGAGCATCAGCGTGGTGGGTCGTGAGGTATCTGAAACTGAGGTTGCTGCCCATAGAATGACCGACAAGATTGACTTTGGTGACGTTGTGCTTGGCACGTAGCCAATGTAACAAGGCAGTCAGTTGTCGGGTTTCCTTTTCCGGGGCTTTGGCGTCTTCAAAAATTACATTAACTAACGGATTCTTGCCGGTATACCGGTTAGCGCCGGTTATCGTGCGGTTGCCGGTGGCGCTGATGGTAATGGTCGTCACTTGATTGGAAGCGCGGTCCTGCTTGAAGCGGGTCACCATCGGGCCAAAAGTTAGGCCATTACTGGCATAGCCGGGAACAAACACGGTCACAACAGATGTTTGTCGGTAAGTCTGGGCATGAATCCGACGACTGCCTAGCTGCCACCAAACCCAATAACTCCCTGCCAACAGTAGAAAGAGTATCAAAAGTAAGCGCCATCCCCAGCGGTGCTGACGTGATTGTTTGCGTGTCATGTTGCGACTTACCCCTTTTAACAACGGTATTTAGTCAACCACCGGTGATAGCAGGCACGGCCAGTACCGATTTAGTCAGCCAATTTGGTAAATGTGCTGCGCAGGACCGGACGCTGATAACGCGCTTGAAGCTGCCGATGGTTATCTGCAAAAAGCTGCTGATAACGGTGTAATTGCTGCGTGCCAATGGTAACCGCCGTTTGATCGATAACATACCAAGTAACACCTTCTGTCAGCGGCGGCGTGGTTAAGGAGCCGAGATAGCGATATACCGTCCCTTGTTGCGGAATGAGCTGATCCAGACTAAGGGCAATGGATTGGGTTGAATGGGCGGCAAAATGATCGAGTATTTGCTCAAGCACAACATTGTCAGGACCCAACGGCAAGAGAACCGCAACAACGCATAAGGCACCGATTGCTGACTGATGGACGAAATGCAGTTCGGCAGCGTGTTGATTGGTGATTTGGTGTTCGGCAGGTACATGAATATGGGCCTGCATCAATTGCCACTGATCCTGATCAATTCGGGTGCGACCGGTTCCGGTAAGCCGGATCGTAACCTGGTCATCAATTTCTTGCGTCACCCGCCACGGCGTTTCAATTTTCAACGTTGACGGGTCAGCTGGAGTTGCCGGTAAAAGATTGATGGGCGATTGAAGTTGGCCAAAACCATTCGGCCATTTTTCCTGATGGTGATAATCTAAAAATGCCATGTTCTTTGATTCCTCTCATCACTAGGGGATAACGTTCTTGTTGATTTTAAAAGCCAGATTCAACCGCGGCTGAATCTGGCTTTTGTGTAAACGCGAGCCGACTTTTGCACCGGGGAGCGCGTTGTGGTGAGATGGCTAGTCGAGTAGTTTGACTGCCGTTCCGTATGCGACAACGCTTTGCATATCGCCGCCGATTGATCCGGAATCAAAGCGCATCATCACCACAGCGTCGCCTCCTGCTTTGCGAGCTTCAGTACGCAGGCGATCAATTGCCTTTTCTCGCGATTCATGCAGCATATCGCTGTAGGCTTTGATTTCACCTCCAACAAGGTTCTTCAAGCCAGCGCCGATGTTACTAATCACATTTTTGGACTGAGTGGTTAAACCAAAAACTTCACCAATGATTTCGTAATGTTTCCCGGGAATGTTCTCGGTGGTGGTAATCAAAATTTCCTGAGCCATCATGGGCCTCCTTATGAGTTGCTTGATCGTTACTTATGTACAGCGGACCATGTATCACAGTCTCACCGTGTTTTAGCCTACCACCGGTGTTTGCCGACAACAAGCGAAACGACTTTAACAACGGGCGGCTGCGGTTGGTTATTGATCAAGCTGATTGGCGCGAACAAGCAGGCCCCATTAACCTGTCTGCTTGCTATTGGTCAGGCTGACTTGATGAAACAAGTTGGTGGTTTATTGACGTTGTTTTGTTTGCAGATAGGTACGATAGACGGCTAAAGCGGCATTATCCGGTGAATCAGGAAACATTTTTTCGGGCGCAAGCGATGCCGGTACCCATTCGGCTTCGGAAATTTCAGGTGAAGTGACTAAAGACTGCTTGGAAGTATGACTGATAAAGCCATGCATGAGACTGCTAGTTTTCTTGTACCAATATGTGCCAGCGTAGTCGAGTTGATCCAGATGGATGCCGAGTTCTTCTATAACTTCGCGCTTGGCACTCTCCTCAGCGCTTTCACCCGGCTGCATATAACCTGAGATGATAGAGGCATATTTCTCAGACAAATAAGGCATTTTCACCAATGCAATCTCATCAAATTCATTGACGACCAGCACGAGGACACAATCGGCAAATAATGGAAACCAAAAGCGTTGGCAAGTTTCACAGTAAGGCACATTCCCATCATCGCCTGCCAATTTTGGGATGAGCGCGTGGCCACAGATAGGACAGAATTTAAAAGTCATGAGGGGCTCCTTGGGGTTGAGGAATCGCGGCCTGAAAAGAAGTCGCGACTTAGAAGTGGATAAGATAGAAATAACGACATTATAACCCCTTGTGATGGTTGTTTCTAGTTAGTCCTGTACGGCTGTATCAACCAATAAAAATGGAATCACTTGCAATTCTCTCAATATATAAAAGCCCTGACCTTCTATCTTTTCAGTCAGAGCTTTAGGAGCTGCACAATTGTTATAGCGCGATTTATCTATCCACGCGAATGACAATTCTACCTTCATGCTGCGGATCATCAAGCAACTGGTGCCCTTTGACAAAACCTTCGCGGGTAAATGGCAACACATAGCCGACCTGAACGTTGAGCTTGTTTTGTGCCATCAAATCAATGAGCAGTTGCAAAGCTTTGCCTACCTCGGATCCGCCAAGTGGCCGGGTATGAATAAAACGAATGCCTCTGCTGAGTAAAGGTTCTGTGTGACTAACGGAAACGATCAGTCCGTTGTCTTTGGTCATAGCGACATCATCATCGCCACCAAGCCCGTTCATAGCAGCGTTAATCACGACATCGGCAGTCTGGCGCAGTTGGGTGACGGGATTACCCTGATCGTAAGCGACAAAGTGTTCAACGCCAAGCCGCTCAACCGCGACTTCATGACGGCTGCTGGCAATGCCGATGACCGAGGCCCCGCGCGCAACGGCGAGTTGAATTGCTGCCGAGCCCACCCCGCCAGAGGCACCTTTAACAATAACAGTATCACCAGCTTTAACATTGCCCAGTTCCACCATGCGGTAACCGGTGACACCAGGGGTAATGACCGCTACGCCTTTTTCCGGAGTAATCGAAGCTGGTAACAAGACGCTCATGTCAGCTGCGGCAGTGACGATTTCTGCATAGGCACTGGTTGTTCGCGCCACCACGCGATCGCCCACTTTAAACCGAGAAACATTGCTCCCGATCGAACTGACGGTACCGGCAACATCGTATCCCGGTACTGTCAAGCCACTGCCGCCTAGTTGCCGCGCCATGCGATCACGGTTATTGAGACCGATTGCGCTAGTCTTAATTTGAATTTCATGAGGTCCCGGTTGTGGTGTCGGCAAGTCAATCGCATCAATCACTTCCGGCCCGCCTGCATGACTAAATCCGTATCCGATCATCATGATTCCCCCATCATGCCATGTTAAACTAGCGGCATTGTAACCATGATGCGAGGAAAAAACAATTAAAGTGACTTGGTGTGCTAAATATCACCCGTTACCTTCAAATCAAATCGCCATCAGTGGCTGATACGTTATTCAGCGGTCACTGATCATTTTGATGTGGTCGGGGATCAAAGCCATGTAGCTGGCCTTTGAACTCATCCGGAAACGAGCTAACCGGCGTATGTTGTTCCCAGCTGGCTGCGACTTCTTCGTCAACCGGTTCGGCATGCTCACTGTAGTCTAGTCCCATTTTTTCAGCGGCTGGCGATACGCGGATGGCAACAAACTGGGTAAGGATACTCGTAATAATCGTGACCATGGCAGCGACCAAAGCAATCACGATAATGGTTCCGGCTAGCTGAATCAGCAGCAGATGCCAGCCGCCGCCATATGCGAGTCCGGCGTGGGCAATGCCTGGAGCCACCGTTTTACTGGCAAAAACACCGGTCAGGACACTACCGACGATCCCGGAAACACCATGACAGCCAAAAGCGTCTAATGTGTCATCAATACCGAGTCGTGGCTTGATTTTGCTGATGAACCAGTAACTGGCTAACGTTGATGCCACACCGATGCAAACCGCACCAAAACTGGTCACGTAGCCGGTTGCCGGCGTGATTCCGACCAGTCCGCATAAAGCGCCGGTACAAGTGCCTATTAAGGTTGGATGGCCTGTTTGCCAAATATCAAGGATCATCCAGGTGACTAAGGCTGCTGCGGCGCCAACCGATGTGGTCAAAGCCGCCGTCATTGCCGCCTGATTGACCCCCAGCGCCGACCCGGCATTAAAGCCATACCAACCGATCCAAAGAATGGCTGTTCCTAGCAACACCCACGGCCGATTGTAAGGCACCGTATGCTCATCCGCGCGCCGGCCAAGAAAGGCAGACAAGGTCAGTGCCGTAATCCCGGCGTTAATATGAATGACGGTTCCACCGGCAAAATCAAGCACGCCAAGCCCAGCCAACAAGCCATCCGGACTCCAAATTAAATGTACAAGCGGGTAATAAACCAATAGGGACCACAGGACAATAAACCAAGTCAAGAACTTAAAATGCATGCGGCCAACAACCGCACCGACAAACAGAGCCGGCGTGATGATAGCAAACATCATTTGAAAGAGAATGTAAACGCCGGTTGGAATCCTAGCCACCGTTGCCGTACCAAGCGAGACGCCGCTAAGAAAGAGATGCTGTACCTGGCCAATCACCCCGAAAAGATTACCATTGAAGCTCAATTCATAACCCACGGCCACCCACAGTAAAATCGCAATCCCGGTAATGTAGAAGACTGACAGCATGGTATTAATGACGTTGCGCTTAGAGACGAGGCCTCCATAGAAAAAAGCAAGTCCCGGGGTCATAAACCAAACCAGAACGCTTGCAATGATCACAAATCCTGTATCGGCTAAATTCATCTGTGCCACCTCATTCATCTTGAATGGCGGTATTGTAGCACGGGTTTTGCCGGCTACGGCGTAAGTGCTGGCTTTATTGATCTAGACCGAATGCGTTATCGTGGTGACAAGACTTGATTTAAAAGGATTTATGGCACGGCAAAAAAATATTTTGAACGTCAGCTTATATGACATGAATGCTTGACGATGATTTGGAATTTGATGTTTTTTACTGATTGGTCCACATGAAAAACAGCTAGTCATGTCAACATTAAAAAAGCCTCAACAACAAATTTGTCGTTAAGGCAGAGGCTGAGCATCCAATCGTCATCAGCGTTTAACCTGATGGCGGTATCGTGCTAAATTATAGTTCCCCGTCAGCAATTTTCCCCAATACGGATTTAGACGGGATGAAGAAGAGTTCGCCTGTTAACGGGGTTGAAAAGTCCAATAGCCGGTCGGATTTTTCGAACATCCCTTGCAACATCCGTTTGGTGACGGTCCAATGGCGGGCATAGCCGATAAAGTAGGTGCCGTTGATCTTTTCAGCCGGGTTGCTGAAGGGCACGTTCATGCGGACAATTTTATGTTCCACGCCGCCGTCATTATCCTGAGAAACCACGTTATGTGAGTTCGCCAGTTTGGCTTCGTCGTCTAGTTCAAGATCGTTAAATTTCTTACGGCCAATCGCTTTTTCCTGATCTTCGGTTGACAGGTCGTTCCATGCGTCTAGATTATGCTGATACTTCTGGGCAAACGCATAGGAGCCATTTTCAAATGCCGGGTCTTCATCGCCAATGACGGCATATTCCGGCGTGTCTAAGGCGCTTGGATTCTCGGTGCCATCGACGAAACCGATAATGGCCCGTCCTTCAAAGTAGCGGAAGCCGTGGGTCTCATCGAGGGTTACCGTATTGGCTTCAATAATGGCCATAATCTCGCTCATTAGTTCGAACGGTACGGCCGAGTTTTGCGAGCGGATATGGAAGAATAAATCAGCCGGTGTTGCGACGGCTGTGTATTTTGGCCCAACGATAGATTGAAAATTTTCCAATTCCTTTGGTCGTGCGGCTTCGGGAAAAAGATAGTCCCATGCCTTGCGCGACAACCCGAAAGCGACTGCTAATTTTGCCTCGGGGTAACGAATATTCATGCTGTTGATAAAAGCTGGCAGATGCTCCGCCAAGTCGGCAATCATTGCCTTGTCACTAGCGGGGTCTTCTCGTTTTAGATCAAACGTGGCAAAGATAATGTCTGAGCCTGCATCCTTGTAAACATCTTGAACGTCCCGTAAATCAATGGTCATATTTCCGCCTCCAAACTAGAATCATTCTAACCTAGAAACAGTTTAGCATAGCCGTGCCGGAATGCAATCCTTTTCATCGCCGGTTCTGCTAATATATTAGATGAAAAAACGCGTTCGTTGCATGCGACTGTTGAGGGCGCACGTGAGGTGTTAGAAGGGGTTGTTATCAGTGTGGCTGGAAGGCTTCATGAGCCGCATGTGTTTTAATTGTAAGCTGTCCTTTTACGTAATTTTCATCAAATCGACATAGCTAGGTGGTAAAGTAATCATAAAGGTTGTGATTTTTAACGATGACAGTACTGAATCAGGTTGAATTAGTCGTCCGGTTGTTGGTCGCGGCATTTTGCGGTTTTGCCATTGGTTATGAACGCAAAAACCGCTTCAAAAACGCCGGCATTCGGACACATATGATTGTGGCGCTAGGTTCTGCGTTGATTATGATCGTATCTAAATACGGTTTCTTTGATATTTTAAATTTGAAAAATATGGCACTGGATCCATCCCGGGTGGCAGCGCAAATTGTCAGTGGGGTCAGTTTTCTGGGTGCCGGTGCGATTTTAGTGCGGCACAATAATGTCAATGGCTTAACCACGGCCGCTGGTGTCTGGACGACGGCTGCAGTGGGGATGGCAATCGGCGCCAAGCTTTATATTATCGGCTTGTCCGCGACTGTTTTGGTTCTGTGTATTCAGGTGTTGCTGCATCATCATTATCGGTGGTTACCAGGTGGCGATAATGGCATTTTGACCATTCGCATTCGTAATGAAGGGTTCGATATGGAACACATGCGACAAACACTGGGTAAGTATCACATTAAGGTCCTAAACGTTTCGATTAAACATGAAGGCGATGAAGTCAAGATGACGTTGCATGTTGAAAGTAAAGCCAATGAGGATATGCGACGTTTGTTGACGTTTTATGCAGATAATCCCAACATTATTTCAATTGAGTTTTAAGCTGCTTAATTGATCTGACTGGTTCCATCGCTGTAATTGAGGGTGACACCAGGCTGGACATTGAAGATATACACATTAAAGCGAATCGTGTTATCGCCAATACTTTGCGCCCGCATGGCCACACCGCGGGCTAGGCGTTCATCGCCGCGAAAAATCGGGGTGACTTCATAGCGGACAAAGTGTTGAGGGGATTGTTTGAGATAATGCGCAATGTCATCTTCATGCGCCTGCATTAAAGGTGAGTTGAGTTGACGTGTGCCTGTCATCAGATTTTTGGGATTGTTATTCTCGCCGGATAACTGAAAACCGATCAAATGACTGCGGTTATAGAGCCATTCACCATGAACCTTCTTGTTATGCCAGCCAGTCGGATTCCAAGTCAAAGGCTCGCGTTTTACTTTGGGCATGATGCTTTGGTTTAAAAGGGCATTCGCGGTACCGACACGGTTTAAAGAATCCAAGTCGCTAAAACGCGTCCATGGTCCGTTACTGGTCGTCAATTCGGATTGCGTAAAACCGGGATCATTATTGTTGATTGTGATTTCCGGCTGACCGTTTTCGGTAAGTTGTGCTAATTGCTTAACCGGTTGCTGCGACGTGCCGGTTTTAGCGGTTGATGTGCTACTACTGCTACTACTAGTTAAAGCTGGCAGCCAATTGGTTTGCGGGTGTTGTTGCGTATAAGTGTAGCCGCCACTCGCAATGCCAACTAACAAAAGGGTGATTGCAAGTTTACGGTTGGCGCGGCGTTGGCGTTTGGTGCCATTGCGTAATAAAAGCAGCGTTATGCCAGCAAGGATCAGCATCAATGTGACTAAGTTGTTCATAGGTTCCTCCAGATGGCGACTGTCGTGGAAAAGATATGGTTTGAGGTTAACACAAGTCTGACTTTGCGGGGCAGGGTGTTTTTCGGTGGATTTGGTAATTTGTTCATTCGATTATTAGATTACGCAAAAGAAAAGGTAAAAAGCGGGTGACACCGTGTCACCGCTTGAATTCTTAGGTTGTAGATGTTCTGGTTCACACTTTAAAGGTGTTTATAATTGCAGGTACCTGCGTGTAAGGACCTTAAGTGCGATGGCCAAAGCTCTGGTCGTCACGTCTGAGGCCACTTATGTTCTAGTTTATGCCCATAACGCGCTCACCGGCGCAGGGATCTGCGTGTAAGGACCTCGAACGCGATGGCCAAGAGCGGGTCATCACGTCTGAGGCCGCTAATGTTCTGGTTTACGCCCATAACGCGCTCACCGGCGCAGGGACCTGCATGTAAGGACCTTGGGCGCAATGGCCAAAAACCGGCCATCACGCCCAAGGCCGCTTACACTCCGGTCCCTAAGCGCGCCGGTTCGCGCTCACGTTCTAAAACGCGTTCACAGTCGCAGAAATCTACGTGTAAGGACCTCCAGGCTAAATGGCCAAAGACCAGCCATTTAGCCTGGAGGCCACTTACACTCCGATTTCTAAGCGCTCCTGTTCACGCTCTACATTTGTGAATCCCCTCAATATCTGCTAATATATGTAGAAATCTTTTAAGCGAGGTATGAAATTGCTCACAGTAAATAATGTTTCGATGACGTTCTCGGATAGGAAACTTTACGAAGACGTTAATTTGAAATTTACCCCTGGCAATTGCTATGGCATTATTGGTGCCAATGGGGCGGGGAAATCGACTTTTCTCAAGATTCTTGAAGGCGAATTAACACCGACAACCGGGACCGTGAGTTTGTCGCCGAATGAGCGGATGAGTAGCCTGAAGCAGGATCACTTTGCCTTTGATGATCAAACGGTGATGAATACGGTTTTGCAAGGGTGGGAACGCTTGTATCAAGTGATGACCGAAAAAGATGCCTTGTATGCCAAGCCGGACTTTTCTGAAGCGGATGGTAATAAGGCAGCCGAACTGGAAGGCGAGTTTGCGGAAATGGACGGTTGGAATGCCGAAAGTGATGCCTCGCAGCTTTTGCAGTCTTTGGGGATTAGCGAAAGTGAACACCAGAAGCTCATGGCTGATTTGCCCGAAGGTGAGAAGGTCAAGGTTTTGCTCGCCCAAGCGCTTTTCGGTAAGCCGGATGTGTTGTTGCTGGACGAACCGACAAACGGACTTGACCCGCAGGCGATTAGCTGGCTGGAAGACTTTTTGGCTGACTATGAACACACCGTTTTAGTGGTTTCCCATGACCGGCATTTCCTGAATGCGGTTTGTACCATGATGTGTGATGTCGATTTTGGCAAGATTGAATTGTATGTCGGTAATTATGACTTCTGGAAGCAGAGCTCGGAATTGGCCTTGCAACTGCAAAGTCAGGCCAATGCCAAAAAAGAAGAGCAGATTAAACAGCTGCAAGAATTCGTTGCCCGTTTTTCAGCGAATGCGTCTAAATCCAAGCAAGCCACATCGCGCAAGAAGCAACTTGAAAAAATTACATTGGACGATATCCGTCCCAGCTCGCGTAAGTATCCGTATATCAAGTTTGAACCTGAACGCGCCATCGGTAACGACTTATTACGAGTGGAAAATGTTTCCAAGACGATTGATGGCCAGCCGGTGTTGCAAAATGTGAGCTTCATTTTGCGCCCCGGTGACAAAACCGGCATTATTAGCCGCAATGACGTGACGGCCACCGTTTTAATGCAGTTGCTGGCTGGCGAATTGGAGCCGGACAGCGGAACGATTAACTGGGGTGTGACGACCAGTCGAGCCGCAATGCCTAAAGACCTGAATCCGGAGTTTGACCATCCGGAACTCAACATTTTGGATTGGTTGCGTCAGTTTGCCCCGCAAGAAGAACAGGACAACACTTTCCTGCGCGGTTTTCTGGGGCGGATGCTTTTCTCCGGTGATGAAGTACTCAAGCAGCTTAACGTTTTATCTGGCGGCGAAAAGGTACGATCATACCTGGCCAAAATGATGTTGAGTAAAGCCAATGTGCTCATTATGGACGATCCCACGAATCATCTTGATTTGGAAAGTATTACGAGTCTGAATGACGCGTTGATTGATTTCACCGGCTCCTTGATCTTTACCAGTCACGATCATCAATTTATTCAAACGATCGCTGACCATATTATTGAAGTCGGGCCGCTGGGTGTAGTTGACCGCGCCGACACAAGTTACGACGAATTCATGCAACACGAAACTGCCCAGGCGCAGGTGGCGGCGATTTATCCGGCATCTGAGCATTAAGTGTAATTGTTAATGAAAAGCATTGTTGCTCCCGGGTGGAGAGACAATGCTTTTTGTTTTTTCTGCAATGGTGAGGGATAATGTAAGCAACTTTATCCGGTAAACGTCTGGTATCGCTGCATCAAAGGGCAAAAGGAAGGAATTCAACATGACACAACCAGTCATGATTTTATTAGGTGTTGGGGGTTTCGTTGTTGCAGTTGTGCTGCTCAACCTTATCTTAACGGGGCAACGACAACTGAGGCTTAAACGCGATCTGATTGCGAATTGGGGCAAGCTGCCGGTTAAACGTGGTGGCAGTGAGCGCTATTTAAAAGCGGCGTACCTTGATCATGAAGCGCAGGTTAACCATGATTGTCAGATTGATGATTTAACCTGGCAGGATCTCGATATGTTTGACGTGTTTAAACAACTGAATGCGACTCAGAGCAGTGTCGGTGCCGAGCGGGTTTATGCACAATTGCGAGCCTATAATTTAGGCAAGCCCGATGTCAATGAAGCGTTGATCAGCTTTTTCCAGACCCATGCAGAAGAACGGCTCAAAGTGCAGCTGGCATTTGCCGGACTGGGGGAAGATGTTGCTAACAACAGCCAGCATTATTTACGCACCACGACTCAGTCTGCTTTGCCGCATGCTTGGCGGTTTAAAGTGTTAGGCAGTTTGCCGCTGGTCGGCTTGGTGCTGGCGCTGGTACTTCCGGCTGTTGGCGTGAGCATCATCGTCTTGAGTTTGATGGTGAATCTTTTCTATTATGTTTTGAAGCGTGAAGCCTTGGACGCTGAAGTAACGGCGATGGGCTACTTAGTACGAACGATTGTTACCGTGGAACATTTGGTCAAAATTCAGCAGCCCACTCAGGATGCTTTGCGTGCTGCCGTTCGACCGATGCGGGGGATTACCCGGTTGGCGTTTGTGTTTCGCTCGCGGGATAACAGCTCAAGCGACATGATCACCGAGTATTTTAGCAGCATGTTTATGTTGGGCTTTATTGCTTATAATAATGTGTTGACGCGGTTATATCACAACCATGACGAGGCCTTGACTTTGTGGCAGGCGTTGGGCGATTTGGAGTTAGCGATTGCGATTGCCAATTTTCGGACGGCTCATTCGCAAAGCAGCCAGCCGGCGTTTGCAGCAGGCGGCATGACGGCCACGAAAATCGTGCATCCGCTATTGAAACACCCAGTTGCCAATCCGGTAGCGTGGAACAAAAATGCCTTGATTACCGGAGCCAACGCGTCAGGGAAATCGACATACGTTAAAAGCATAGCGGTGAATGCCATTTTGGCGCAGACGATTAATACGGTTTTAGCTGAAAAGTTGACGATGCAGCCGGGATTGGTGATGACAGCCATGGCGGTTCGGGATGATCTCAGTGAAGGCGATAGTTATTTTGTCGCGGAAATTAAAGCGATTCACCGGTTGTTAAGGGCAGTGGCGTCAAACAAGCGGGTTTATGGGTTTATTGACGAGATCCTAAAAGGCACCAATACAGTCGAACGTATTGCCGCCTCAGCCAGTGTCATCAACTGGTTAAGCCATTATCCGAGTTTGGTCGTGGTTGCCACGCACGACAATGAACTAACCGACATCATGGGGGATCAGTGCATCAATTGGCATTTTCAGGAAAAAGTGACCCAAAAAGATGGCGTCGTATTTGATTACTTACTGCATCAAGGACCGGCCACTTCCCATAATGCGATTGCGTTGTTGGCAACAATGGCCTATCCTGAGCCGCTGATTAAAGATGCGCGTCAACTCGCCGCGGATTTCGAACGCAACAAAGCATGGCCCAAATATCGGCAAGGAGGGATTCAAGCGTGACAACGGCCGACAAGATTTTTGAAGCAATTCGGCAGGATCCGGCTAATGCAACCTTTACGGCTCAAGGTTGGGATCCGTTATATCACATCGAACCTGACGCAACGATTTTGATCGCAAGCCAGGCGCCGGGACGCAAAGCCCAGACAACCAAAACCTATTGGAATGATCCAAGCGGTGATCGTCTGCGGACATGGATGGGCGTTACCAAAGATCAGTTTTATCACAGCGGTAAAATTGCCGTTTTACCATTAGACTTTTACTACCCGGGAAAAGGTAAGTCCGGAGATTTACCGCCGCGCAAAGATTTCGCCGCAAAATGGCATCCGTCCTTGTTAGCGTTAATGCCCCATATTCAGCTGACCATTGTTATTGGTGCCTATGCGCAAAAATATTACTTAGGCAAGCGCCGGGAAAAAACGTTAACGGCAACGGTTAAAAACTTTCGGGCTTACTTACCGACGTATTTTCCGATTGTCCATCCCTCGCCACTTAACTATGGTTGGGTCAATCGCAATCCATGGTTTATGGCTGAAGTTGTGCCTGCTTTACAGGAACGAGTGGCACGACTAATGAAGTAGGGTTCAACCATAACGCGTTTACCGATACTTAATCGTGCCAGTTCATGCTCACTTTCTATAACGCGTTCCCCAGCGCAGACTTCTAACCGCGCCGGCTCACGCTCAATAAAAAACCGCCATTCGTTTTTATTAACGAATTGGCGGTTTTTACATTGTGAGTTTTTAGAGACAGGTTACGGCAAAACCGTGAAGATCAAGGCACCAACAACGCCGCCTGCCAGGGGTCCTAATATCGGTACCCAAGCATAAGGCCAGTCGGAATCGCCTTTGTGTGCGATTGGCAAAATGGCGTGGGCGAGGCGTGGTCCCAAGTCTCGTGCCGGGTTAATGGCATAACCCGTCGTCCCGCCAAGCGATAGGCCGATAGCGGTGATTAGGATGCCGACACCGATTGGATTCAGTCCATCTGTCCATTTTCCCTTTGTAAAGGCCAAAAGTCCGAAGATCAAAACAGCCGTGCCGATGAATTCGGATATGAAGTTGGCCGCATAATTGCGAATCGCGGGGCCGGTTGCAAAAACGCCTAACGTTGTCGCAGGATCGTTGGTCGCTTCCCAGTGCGGATAGTAATGCAACCACACAACTGCCGCTCCCAGTAAAGCGCCGAGCATTTGCGCACCGACAAATGGCATGACCCAAGCCCATGGAAATTGACCGATGGCAGCAAACGCAAGCGTCACGGCCGGGTTAAGGTGGGCTGGACCGAGAAATGCCGCGGCATAAACGCCCATCGTCACGGCTAAGCCCCACCCGAGTGTGATAGCAATCCAGCCAGCACCATTCGCTTTGGATTTATTCAGCGATACGCCGGCAACGACACCATCGCCAAGCAGTACCAGGATGAAGGTACCGATGAATTCACCTAATGTTTGTGTCCACATATGGCTACCTCTTTCTACGCAGGATTGGTTGATGCTGGCGTCTTCTTCAAGTCTGCTAATTGGCTTTCACGGATAGCCTGATTAAGATCAGCCAATTGTTGGGCTTTAGTCGCGTCATCCCAACCCAATAAGCGTGCCATTTCATCAACGACTGGCTGTTTAAGCTCGTTAAGGGTCTCGGCATGGAAGAGAATTGCATTGGTCCGCCGCAATAGGTAATCCACTGGTGTCAAGGTCATTTCCTCGTTGATCGAATAGCGCAGGCTCATGGTTTCCTTAAGGCTGAGTCCAGGAGCCGCCTGCCCATCTGTGTAGGTGACAACCCGGCTGACATTTGAACCGAAGCGATTGGCCAAGTCGGCAGCATCTTTTTCCGGCAAGCCGGCATCGATGCCAATCCGCGTGTAAAAAGCAATCGTATCGTCAACGTTGGTCGGGTCAAAATGCCCACCTGAAACCTGGAGCTTTTTGGAATCAACGGTCCGTGTTTCGGTTGCAAAATGTTCAGCCAACAAGCGGCGGATCAAAGCAAGCGCGCCCGCTGCCATTTTTCGATAATCCGTGATTTTCCCACCGGACAAGGTGATCATGCCATCATCGGCTTGGCGAAGTGAGCTGCCGCGTGAAACTTGTGATGGGCTCAAAGCAGCTTCGGCGTGGGCTGTTTCTAGTCTGGAGATCGCATGTTCAACGTCAGCGCGGGTAGCCTGGTTGTCTTCGTAATCATCAACGACACGGATTAACGCTTCAAAGGAATCATCCGAAACTTTACCGGTGTTCGCACCGCCGCCGTTGTAATCGGAGCTGCCGTTGTTGGCAATCAGCGGTCGCAATCCTGCCCAGCTCGCTTCGATATCGTCAAGCGTGATATGGCTTTGCGGATAGCGCTTGTTGATGACTTTCAAGAGATAATCGACATCGGCTTGTTCGACTTGCGGATGGTTGAAGTCGCCGTGGTAATCGGTATCGGTGGTGCCGAAGTAAGTCTTGCCTTCCCGTGGCACCACGAAGAACATCCGGCCGTCGTTCAAGCCAGTATCCATATACGTTGGCTGTGGTACCGGCAGTCGAGAACCATCGACAACCAAGTGAACCCCTTTCGTTGGCCGCAATGTTGGGGTTTGATCTTCGGCTTGATCCAACGCCTTGAACTTGTCAGACCAAGGTCCGGTCGTATTGATCACGAGTTTGGCATGAATGTCGAAAACGCTGCCATCCAAAAGATCCTTAACCTGTAAGCCATTAACCTGACCGGCATCATCATGCAAAACGCCAATGGCTTGAACCCGACTAGCCATCAGTCCGCCTAATTCTGCTGCTTCTTTGATGTTTTCAATAACAAGCCGGGCATCGTTGTTGACAAAGTCGAGGTACACGCCGCCGCCTTGGAGGCCATCAGCGGCTAAATGCGGTTCGCGTTGCAGAATTTCATCTTTGGTGACGGTGTAGTTGGCGTACTGGGAACCTTCAACGTTTGCCAGACGATCATAGAGATCCATGGCGATTTTGATACTGAACATATCAAAAGTACTGCCGGCTTCCTGATAAACTGGCAACAACATCGGGAATGGACGCGGAATGTGAGGCGCAATTCCTTGAACTACGGCACGTTCTTTAACGGTATCGGCGACAACGCCGACATCAAAAGTCTTGAGGTAACGAATGCCGCCATGAACCAGCTTGGTCGAGCGGGAACTGGTTCCTTCCGCGAAATCCTGCATTTCAATCAAGCCGGTTTTCAAACCGCTTGCGGCTGCCTGAATTGCTACGCCGGCACCGGTAATACCACCGCCAACAATGAGTAAGTCGAGTTCGGTCTGCTTCAATTGATCAATCGTCTGGGTGCGGGTTTCTTTTGAAAATGCCATTTTGAGTAGGCTCCTTTTTAAATAAGATAAATGATGGCGCAATAAGATCGTGCTTTAGAATGAATTAGTCTTGCTTGGAGGTGTGCTTGTACTGTTGGGTGGCGGCAACGGCTTGTTTCCAGCCTTCGTAAAGTGATTCCCGGTCTGATACGTCCATGGTCGGTTCAAAGCGCTTACCGACCTTGACGATACTTTGGAGTTCATCGGTGCTGTTCCAGAATCCGGTTGCTAGCCCGGCAAAGAAGGCGGCACCCATGGCAGTGGTCTCAAGGTTGGCGGCGCGTTCAATCGGAATACCAAGGATGTCAGCCTGAAACTGCATGAGGTAATCGTTATTAGCAGCCCCGCCATCAACGCGCAGAGCTGGAATCGGCATGCCGGTATCCTTGTTCATCGTGTCGACAACATCACGGGATTGATAAGCAAGCGATTGTAACGTTGCCTTGATGAAGTCTTCCCGAGTTGTTCCACGGGTAATTCCGAAAATAGCGCCACGTGCATCCGAATCCCAGTAAGGAGCACCTAAGCCAGTAAAGGCAGGGACGACATAGACCTCGTTTTGACTCTTGGATGCTCGTGCGGCAGCTTCGGAGTCGCTTGAACGCTCAATCAGTTTCATGGCATCACGTAACCATTGAATGGCGCTGCCAGCCACAAAGACCGAACCTTCCAAGGCATAAGTGATCTTGCCGTTAAGTCCGTAGCCAATAGTGGTTAGCAGATTATGATTCGACAAGGTTGGCTTATCGCCGGTATTCATGACGATAAAGGCACCGGTACCATACGTGTTTTTGACCATTCCCGGTTCGATAGCCAGCTGTCCGAATAATGCTGCTTGCTGATCCCCGACCATACCGGCAATGGGAACGGTACTGCCGAAGAAATGATAGGCTGCTGCATCCCCATAAATTTCTGAATTGCTGCGAACTTCCGGCAGCATTTGCTTGGGGATGTTGAGAATCCGTAAGATCTCATCATCCCAATCCAACTTGTGGATATTGAAGAGCATGGTTCGTGAAGCATTGGTGTAGTCGGTGACATGAATGGCACCGCCAGAAAGCTTCCATGATAGCCAAGTGTCAATGGTGCCAAAAAGCAATTCACCATTTTCAGCCCGTTCCTGCGCTCCTGGTACATGATCCAGAATCCAGCGAATTTTGGTAGCAGAGAAGTAGGAATCAATTAGCAAACCGGTGGCATCGTGAACTAGATCAGCATAGCCATCCGCTTTAAGTTGATCAGCAATGTCGCTGGTTTGACGGGATTGCCAAACAATGGCGTTGTAAATGGGCAGCCCAGTTTGCTTATCCCACACGACCGTTGTTTCCCGCTGATTCGTAATGCCGATCCCAACAATTTGGCGCGGCTGAATATGCGATTCGATAAACGCTGTGGCAATCGTGGATAACGCAGCATTCCAGATTTCATTTGCGTTATGTTCAACCCAACCAGGATGTGGAAAATACTGTGGAAATTCGCGCTGGGCATCAGCAACTTTTTGCCCATTGTGATCGATGATGATGGTACGCGTGCTGGTTGTTCCTTCATCAATCGCCAGAATATACTGCTGTTCGTTTGTCACGGTTAACTACCTCCAGTAAAATATGATTGCGCACAATGAAAACGTTTTCTAAAATAGTTATACATGACTTTGCTGCTGATTGCAAGTAGTACACTTATATAGATCATAAGTTATTTTAACTATAAGGTGAATATTTAAAAGCGTGAATATATAGACCTAGCCCAAACCCGCGGAAATACGGGCTCAAAACCAGTTTCTCACCTCAACTAGTCCGGCTGAATTAATTTTTTTAATTCAAGAATACGTTCAAAAATTTGAATTTCCTGGCGCCGATCAGCCGGGGAAAATCGGTGCATCGTGCTGTCGGGACGGTTGACTTTGGTGTAGAGAATGGTTGGGTTGTAGGCATACATGCCGGGCGTATGGGCAACGAAGTCAGCAGTAAAGTAGTAATCTTCCGCAATTTGTAATCGTTCATCATATCGAATATGCCCGGCATTTAAGCTGGCACGAGGGAAAGCCTTATTCCAAATATAACCGCCAATTTCGGTACCGTGATGCGAGACCTGTTCAAACATTGCCGCTTGTGATAGCAATTGAAATTGATCAGGGCCGCCGCGGTTACGCTGCCACCAGTCATAGCCGACAGCTGTTGCGACAACGCCGGGGGTAAATCCGCGTAGCAAGGTCGCAGCAAAAGTCGGTGCAATCAGATCATCACCATCGACAAACGCAAGGAACCGCCCAGTCGCATGGTCAATACCAAAATTGCGTGCGGCGCCGATACCTTGGTGATGGGAAAAGGCGGTTGCGTGATAATTGGGGATGCCATTTACAAACGCGGCGGCGGTTTCAGCAGTTTCATCGGTTGAAGCATCATCGATTAACCAAAGTTCCACGTCGATGGTTTGTTGCTGGATGCGCTTTAAAGTCGCTGGAAGATACCGGCCTAAGTTATAGGTGGGGACAATAATGGTTAAATCAGGAATTGCCATGATGACCTCCTTGAAAAAGATGTGCTGTTACGGTCAATATTTTGTCCGGATTGTTAACAGCTTGCTCATTCGTCTCGATCATTATCGTCTGATTTAGGAAGGCGTCAATTAAAATGCTTGGCGCGGATGGGGGGTACGATTCAGCCACAAAAATTGCGAGGTGAAAACAGCAGTTACAGTATTGTTGTTATTTTATCTATGAATGTGCTTGTCTATATGGCAAGTGAACTTTTAAAACGATTATGCAAAAACGTCTGTGAAAATTCAGAAAGTAAATCAAATAAAACGTTTACATTTTGTTTATATATGGTACAATTTGTTTGTTGATAGGAATATTCATTGTGGATTGTGACTATTCAATTAGGCGAGACCACAAATCATGACGCTGAGAGTAGCGCGTGATTTGTGGTTTTTTCTATGTCTGGGTGAGGAGATGATGAGATGCCGAAAATCGATCAGATCTTTAACAATAACGTGGCGTTGGTTGAGCTAGACAACCATAGTCAAGCGGTTGTTAAGGGACGGGGGATCGCGTTTCAAAAGAAGCGTGGCGATGTGATTCCGGCTAAACAAATTGAAAAAATTTTCTACCTTGCAAGTGAAACTTCCCGCCAGAATCTGTACTTTTTACTTCGCAATATTCCGATCGACGTGGTGACGACCACTTATGAAATTATTGACGTTGCGCAAAAGCAATTTCACCTTAAGGTACTTGACTATATTTACATTACGTTAAGCGATCATATTTACGAAGCCTATAAACGTTATCAGAATGGAACGTATCAAGAGACGATGGTGCCGGATTTTCATATTCAGTATCCTGCAGAGTATGCCGTAGCTAACCAAGCGTTGCAGATCATTGCAGCTAACCTTGGCGTAGCATTTCCACCTTCCGAAGTGAAAAATCTTGCCTTGCATTTCATCAATGCCAGCGGTGAAGACGACAACGAGCAGGCCTTTGATAAGAATAATGAGGCGTCATTAAGTCAACTGGTGCAACGCGTTTTGAAGCGGCATCGCATTACGAGATCGCAAACTAACGGCAATTATTATGATCGCTTCATGATTCACTTACAGTATCTGATTGACCGACTGCAGCGTGTTAATACGGATGCTGTTGCCATTGTGCCCGAGGTGGCCAATGAATTAGAGCAAAATTATCCGCGGTCTTATCAGATTGCTTCGGAAATTTTTGATGAGATTAAGGATCAGCTTTATCGCAACATGAGTGAAGACGAACGCTTATACTTTATCATTCATATTCAGCGGCTAATTAACGAAGCGCCTGCCCACGATCAAAAACAGGGCAAAAAATCATAACGCGTTTGCTGGCTTGGAGGGCAGCATACGCTCACGGGAGGAAAGTATCATGAATAAGGTTTTCGATAAGCTAAAGCCGATTTTTGAAGCGATTGCGGCGAATAAGTATGTGTCCGCAATCCGTGATGGCTTTATTGCCTGTATGCCGATCATCATCTTCTCCAGTATCTTCATGATGATCGCTTATGTTCCTAATGCTTGGGGGTTTTACTGGCCTAAGAATGTGACCGATACCCTGATGATTGCTTACAACTACTCAATGGGATTGTTGGCATTATTTGTTGCCGGTACGACTGCAAAGAATTTAACCGACAGCAAGAATCTGGAATTACCCAAGACAAACCAGATCAATCCGGTTGCGGTCATTGTTGCTTCGGAAATCGCCTTTGTCATTTTATCGATTTTACCGCTTAAAACCGGGGTCGATTTAACCTACATGGGCACTCAGGGCTTGATCTGCGCTTATATCGTCGGCTTAATTGTGCCTAATATTTACTACGTTTGTATTAAAAACAACGTCACGATTAAGTTGCCGCCACAGGTTCCAGGCAATATCTCCCAGTCATTTAAAGATTTAATTCCAATGGGGCTATCTGTTAGTGCTTTTTGGCTCTTTGGCGTTGGGTTTAAAGCAGCAACGGGAACGATCCTGCCGCGCTGGATTATTCAAGTGTTGTCGCCACTCTTCCAGGCCAGTGATTCTTATCTGGGGTTAGCGTTGATTGCCGGCGCGATGGCATTCTTCTGGTTCTGTGGGGTTCAGGGGCCTTCAATTGTCCAGCCGGCTGTTGTTCCGATCATGATTGCCAATACAGCGGCCAATCTCCAGCAATATCAAGCCGGACAGCATGTTTCACATGTGTTGGCGATGAACACGATGGATTATGTTATGAATTTTGGCGGTACGGGATCGACTCTGGTTGTCGCGTTCGTGATGCTGTTTGCGGCGCGTTCGGCACAATTAAAAGCAGTCGGGAAAGCGGCTTTTATCCCGGGAACATTTTCTGTTAACGAGCCGGTACTTTTCGGGATGCCGATTATTATGAATCCGATGTTTTTCATTCCGTTTTTGGCAACGCCGATCGTGAATGTTTGCCTGTTTAAGTTCTTTGTCAGTGTGTTAGGCATGAATAGCATGATCTACACCATGCCGTGGACGGTACCGGCACCCATCGGGATCTTAGTTTCAACCGGTTTTGCTCCACTGGCATTTGTCTTTGTATTGTTGACACTTGTGTTAGACGTCCTTATCTACTTCCCGTTTATTCGCGTGTACGATCGAACGCTTTTAGCCGAAGAAAAAGCTAAAGAAGATGTGATTGAAGGACAGGATACGGCGGTTTTGGCTGCCGATACGGTTGCACCACAAACGGCTGAGGTTCAGGTCGAAGCATCCGAAATGGCTGATGAAAAACCAGCGGCAGCGCATGATGAGAGTTTCTTCAAAAATAATGAAATTGACGTTCTGGTGCTTTGTGCCGGTGGTGGAACCAGTGGCATCTTAGCCAATGCGCTAAACAAGCTGTCTAAGGAGCGGGGGTTGAAGTTGTCCGCCGCGGCTCGGGCTTATGGACAGGATATGGACTTGATCAAAGATATGAGTATGGTCATTCTGGCGCCACAAATGGAAAGTATGAAGGATAATTTGAAAAAGATTACCGATAAATATGGCGTTAAGTTGGTTACAACCACTGGCCGCCAGTACATTGAACTGACAAACAACGGCGATATGGCACTGGATTTTGTTGAGTCCAATCTTTAGGCGTTCATCAACCTAGACAGACTCGTCTGCATACTTTATAGGAGGAAGTTAAAACATGCGTAAACAATTACCCAAGGACTTTGTAATCGGTGGCGCAACTGCTGCTTACCAAGTTGAAGGGGCAACCAAAGAAGACGGAAAAGGTCGAGTTCTTTGGGATGATTTTCTGGAAAAACAAGGGCGGTTTAGTCCTGACCCCGCCGCTGATTTTTATCATCGCTATGATGAGGATTTGGCGTTAGCAGAAGCATATGGTCATCAAGTAATACGGCTTTCAATTGCCTGGTCGCGAATTTTTCCGGATGGTGCCGGGGCGGTGGAACCTCGTGGCGTTGCTTTCTATCATCGGCTCTTTGCTGCCTGTGCCAAGCATCATCTTATCCCGTTTGTAACGTTGCATCATTTTGATACACCAGAACGGTTACATGCGATTGGTGACTGGCTGAGTCAAGAAATGCTGGAAGATTTTGTCGAGTACGCGCGGTTTTGCTTCGAAGAATTTCCGGAAATCAAACACTGGATTACGATCAATGAACCAACGTCCATGGCAGTGCAACAATATACGAGCGGTACTTTTCCACCAGCGGAAACCGGTCATTTTGATAAAACATTTCAGGCCGAACATAATCAAATCGTTGCCCATGCGCGTATTGTTAATTTGTACAAGTCGATGGGGCTAGATGGTGAAATCGGTATCGTGCATGCCTTGCAGACACCTTATCCATATAGTGATTCGTCGGAAGATCAGCATGCCGCTGATTTACAGGATGCGTTGGAAAATCGCCTGTATTTAGATGGCACACTGGCAGGAGATTACGCCCCTAAGACCTTGGCTTTGATCAAAGAAATTCTGGCAGCCAATCAACAACCGATGTTTAAGTACACTGATGAAGAGATGGCGGCTATTAAGAAGGCGGCGCACCAGCTTGATTTTGTTGGCGTTAATAATTACTTCAGCAAATGGCTGCGCGCTTATCACGGCAAGTCGGAAACGATTCATAATGGTGATGGCTCAAAGGGATCGTCAGTTGCCCGCCTTCACGGTATCGGCGAGGAGAAGAAGCCAGCCGGGATTGAGACAACGGATTGGGACTGGTCCATCTATCCGCGTGGTATGTATGACATGTTGATGCGGATTCACCAAGATTATCCGTTAGTACCAGCCATCTATGTCACCGAAAACGGTATTGGATTGAAAGAATCCTTACCAGCAGAAGTGACGCCAAATACGGTCATCGCGGATCCCAAACGCATTGATTATTTGAAAAAATATTTAAGTGCCGTTGCAGATGCAATTCAGGCTGGTGCGAATGTAAAAGGCTACTTTGTTTGGTCACTGCAGGATCAGTTTTCCTGGACAAATGGTTATAGCAAACGGTACGGATTGTTTTTCGTCGACTTTCCGACGCAAAAACGTTATGTCAAGCAAAGTGCCGAATGGTTAAAACAAGTTAGCCAAACGCATGTGATTCCGGAATAAGCGCGCCGGCTCGCGCTCATATTAACGCGCTCCCCGGCGCAGGAATCTGCGTGTAAGGACCTGGGTCGCAATGGCCAAAGAGCGGGCCATTTCGCCCGAGGCCGCTTACACTCCGACTTCTACCCGCGCCGGCTCGCGCTCACATTAACGCGCTCCCCGGCGCAGGAATCTGCGTGTAAGGACCTGGATCGCAATGGCCAAAGAGCGGCCATCACGCCCCAGGCCGCTTACACTCCGATCCCTAAGCGCGCCGGCTCGCGCTCACTTTTTTAAAATGGAGGTTGAATTATGGCGACGAGAGAAGAGATTTCGATGGTTGGGTTTGCACTTGTGGCTTATGCAGGGGATGCTCGGACTGCGGCTTTGCGTGCTTTGAATGCTGCAGAAGCGGGTGACTTTGAAGGAGCCGAGGCCAAACTTGACGAAGCGCAAAAAGATATTAATGAAGCACATAATCAACAGACGCAATTGTTAAGCCAAGAAGCAGGCGGAGCGGAAATGGATGTGACTTTTATCATGGTGCATGGGCAGGATACGTTAATGACCACCATGTTGCTTATTGATCAGTCTCGTTACATGATTCGAATGCTTAAACGTATCAAGCAACTCGAAGACAAGCAATAAACTAAAACCCAACACCCGCGCTCTTCTTGTGGTAAAACTGACCAAGTGATAGCGTCTGACCTGGTAAACATGTTGCCATATGGATTAAACAGCAAAAGCATCGGATTATTGGAGGTGAGATAATCTGATGCTTTTTGTATATAGTGATCATGTTTCTGAATTTTTTACTAAAACACCAGCAAACAAATCAGCGGAGTTTTGGAAGCTTATTTACGGATTGAAAAAATATTCGACAATAGCGCTTCCATTTTGGAGTTAATTTTAGTAAAATAAAAACGGTTACAAAAATCGACAAATAATTGACGCGTTTTTAAATATTAGGAGGTATTGGCAGTGAACAGTACAGATGTCACGAAAGGCTTTACGGAGCAATTTGGCAAGCAGGCAGAACACACTTTTTTCGCGCCTGGGCGAATTAATTTGATTGGTGAGCACACGGATTACAATGGCGGGCACGTTTTCCCTTGTGCGATTTCGCTTGGGACGTATGCAGCGGTTGGGGCAAATGATGACAATGCGTTCCGTTTGTATTCGGCCAATTTCCCTAAAGTGGGTATTATTGACATTCCGTTCCCTGATCTTTTCCAGGACAAGCGCGGTTTGTGGACGGATTATTTTCAGGGAATGGCGCGGGTCATGAAAACAGCAGGTATCAATTATACGCATGGCCTAAATGTTTATATCAACGGTAACTTACCGGATGGTGCCGGGCTATCAAGTTCTGCTTCTCTGGAAATGCTGGTAGGCACGATTTTGAACAACTTATTCGATGGTGGTTTTGCACCGCTGGACTTGGTTAAGTTCGGGGTTAAAGTCGAAAATGATTATATTGGCGTCAATTCCGGGATCATGGATCAGTTTGCGATCGAAATGGGACGGGCAAACCAGGCAACTTTGCTGGATACCAACACCATGAAGTATGAATATTTGCCGGTAGAAATGGGCGACAACGTGATTGTCATCATGAATACCAACAAGCGGCGTGAATTAACCGATTCTAAATATAACGAACGGCGCAGCGAATGTGAGAAAGCTTTGGCGATGTTGCAAAAAGGCATTGATGTCAAGAGTCTTGGGCAGCTAACGGAAGATGAATTTGATGAAAATACTTATTTGATCTACGACGAGACATTGATTAAGCGTGCCCGGCATGCGGTATTTGAAAATCAACGTACGTTAACGGCTGCTAAAGCACTGCAGTCAGGAGATCTTAAAACCTTTGGCAAATTAGTTTCTGCGTCAGGCGTCTCCTTGGCTTTTGATTATGAAGTGACCGGAATTGAGTTGGACACCTTGGTTACCAATGCTTTGAAGCAACGTGGTGTGTTAGGGGCGCGCATGACCGGAGCCGGTTTTGGCGGTTGTGCCATCGCTATTGTCAACAGTGCAGACGTTGAGGACTTTATCAGTAACGTTGGGAAAGCTTATACTGAAAAGATCGGGTATGACGCTCACTTTTACGTAGCGGACATTGCCGATGGTGCTAAGCAATTGAATTGAGGCAAAAAGGCCAAATGTTCGGCTTAAGTAAACGCATCACAAACATTCAAAGGAGCGATTTTTAATATGACAATTGCAGTTTTAGGCGGCGCGGGGTACATCGGTTCACACACAGTTAAGCAGTTACTGGCAGATGGAGAAGATGTCATCGTCTTGGATAATCTGATTACCGGTCATCGTAAGGCGGTTGATCCACGGGCCCGGTTTTATCAAGGGGACATTCGCGATTACCATTTTTTGAGTCAGGTTTTTAGCCAGGAAAAGATTGACGGAATTGTGCACTTTGCGGCATTTTCGATTGTACCGGAGTCGATGAAAGATCCGCTGAAGTATTTTGATAACAATACAGGCGGCATGATTACGCTGCTTGAAGCCATGAATCAGTTTGGGATCAAGAAGATTGTCTTCTCGTCAACTGCTGCCACATATGGTGAACCTAAACAAGTGCCGATCAAGGAAACCGATCCGCAAGTGCCGACTAATCCATATGGTGAAAGTAAGCTGGCCATGGAAAAGATCATGCATTGGGCTGACGTTGCTTATGGTTTGAAGTATGTTGCTTTGCGTTACTTTAATGTGGCTGGGGCAATGCCAGATGGTTCCATTGGTGAAGACCATCATCCGGAAACCCACTTGATTCCGATTATCTTGCAGGTGGCTGCAGGTACCCGCACAGGCTTGCAGATTTACGGTGATGATTACCCAACCAAAGATGGTACCAATGTGCGCGATTATGTGCATGTTGTTGATTTGGCCGACGCACATGTTTTGGCACTGAAATATTTGAATGCCGGCAATCCGTCATCTGCATTTAATATTGGCTCTGCTCATGGCTTTTCAAACATGGAAATTCTCAATGCTGCGCGTAAAGTTACCGGTCAAAAGATTCCGGCAACGGTGGGTCCGCGGCGTGCCGGTGATCCTAGCACTTTGGTTGCCAGTTCAGAGAAGGCTCGCGATATTCTGGGATGGAAGCCAAACTACGATGACATTGATAAAATTATCGAAACGGCTTGGAACTGGCATGAGAATCATCCGGAAGGCTTCGGTGACCGTAATTGACCGCAATTAGCAATCACATTGAGACCATTATCAAGCTGAATCCTGATTACACGCAGATGGATTCGGTTTATTTAACCAATAAGTTGCTTAATTTAATCGGTGATGCGGCGCTTGAACTGCCAGGTGATCCGGATCCGCTGAATAATCTGGATTTAATGGTCAAAGCCGCGCAAACGAACGGTAAAATTGCGGATTCGCAGGCTGCACGCCAAATCCTTGAAGCCCAATTAATGGATTTTGCCACGCCAACGCCAAGCCGGATCAATCAGTTATTCTGGGATAAATATCAGGCAGGACCGCGCGCAGCCACAGATTGGTTCTTCGCGCTAAGTCGAGCAAACAATTATATTCAAACGCGGGCCATTGCTAAAAACCTGGTCTTTCCTGCAAAAACCGAGTATGGCGATCTTGAAATCACGATCAACCTATCCAAACCGGAAAAGGATCCTAAAGATATCGCTGCCGCTGCCCATGCGCAATCGGGTTATCCGGCGTGTGCACTTTGCTTGCAGACAGAAGGGTATGCTGGCCGAAGTAATTTTGCTGCACGTACTAACCACCGGATTATCCGTTTCTTGTTAGGCGGTAAAACCTGGGGCTTTCAATATTCGCCTTATGCGTATTTTAATGAACATGCGATCTTTTTGGACGCTATTCACGAGCCCATGGTGATTGACCAAAGTACTTTTACCAACTTGCTCGACATTGTTGCCATGTTTCCAGACTATTTTGTCGGTTCAAACGCGGATCTACCAATTGTCGGCGGCTCGATGCTTGCTCATGAGCATTATCAAGGTGGACGGCACACATTTCCGATGGCGAAAGCGCCGATCGAAACGCAAATCGAGATCAGTGGGCATCCGCATGTTTTTGCCGGCATTGTGAAATGGCCGATGAGTGTGATTCGGCTGGTCAGTGCCGATCGCGAAGAATTAACCAATGCGGCTGAACACATCCGGCAGGTTTGGAATCAGTATACTGACGAAGCGGTTAATGTTCGTGCTTTTGTGGAGGGTAAGCCGCATCATACGGTGACGCCAATCGCTCGGCGCGTGGGATCGGAGTATCAACTGGATCTGGTTTTGCGGGATAATCAAACGAGCGAACAGTATCCGGATGGTATTTTCCACCCGCATCAGGATGTACAACATATTAAGAAAGAAAACATTGGCTTAATTGAAGTCATGGGTCGGGCGATTTTGCCAGCGCGGCTTAAGTCTGAATTAGCAGAAGTTAAGAAGTATCTCTTAGGCGAGGCTAATGAGATGAAGCCAATGCATAAGACTTGGGCAGATCAGCTGAAAGTGGCTTACAATTGGACACCGGAAAATGCGGAAAGTCAGTTGCAAGAAGCAGTCGGAAAAGTCTTCGCCCGGGTATTGGAAGATGCTGGCGTCTTTAAACGTGACAAGATCGGGCAAGAGGCATTTGGCCGCTTCTGTCACTCGCTATAGTTGCTGGTTGTTGTTAATGGTCAGGGAAACGGAGGGAATCGATGACCACGATTACGGATATTGCGAAGGCGGCGGGGGTGTCGATCGCTACGGTTTCGCGGATTTTGAATTATGACGCTACACTGGCAGTGACGCCGGAGACACGCCAACGGGTTCTAAAAACAGCCGAGAAGTTGGCGTATAAACCACGTCGCCGCAAACGCGTTGCTACTCAAACAACGGTGGCACTAATTCAGTGGCGGAGTGAACAAGAGGAGCTTAATGACCTCTATTATCTGCAGATTCAGTACGCTATTGAAGCCAGGGCCGCATCCATTGGTTATCATGTGCAAAATCTGCACCTGGAGCAATTAAACGCGGAAAGTGTTGCAAATGTTCAGGGTATCATTGCACTTGGCAAGTACGATGCAGGTGAGGTTGCCGAAATTAAGGCGTTAGGGTTGCCGATTGTGTTTGTTGATCAGAATATGCTGGCGTTTGATTGCGATTCCGTTACCGGCGATTATGCTGGCCCAATTGCCCAGATCATTGATCATTTTCAGAAGGTCGGCATTGATGATATTGGTTTTCTTGGCGGATTGGAAACGAGCCGCAGTGGACGCGAACAGTTTCAGGATGTTCGGACCGCGACATTTGATCGTGTGACTAAAGCTGCCGGAATCGATCATGCCGAGTTTCGATTGATCGGTGAATTCACCCCGGATTCCGGTTATCGGCTAATGCGACAGGCCATCGAAAAATTAGGTGAGCGGTTGCCACACGCATTTATCATTGCTAATGACACTATGGCGGTGGGTGCTTTGCGGGCGCTGAATGAAGCTAACATTTCGGTACCGCAGCGTGTTTCGGTCATCAGTTTTAATGATGTTGCCGTGGCTAAGTTTACAACGCCCCCGTTATCGACTGTGCATGCAGCGACCGATCAAATGGGTCAAACTGCAGTTGAGTTGCTACAGGCGCGCTTGAATGATGCTAAACGGGTTCCGCGACAGGTTAATTTCAAAAGCGAGTTGATTATGCGCGCCAGCAGTTTGTAGGTGGCGTCAGCAGCTGTCAGATGATGCCGCAAGATGGCTGTGCGATCCGTGAACCATGATATAAGGAGGTTATGATGGACGTTTCAGTTGAGCAATATGGTCAGTATCAGGGACAAAATCTTTATGAATTAACCCTCACTAACGACCAAGGTATGGTAGTTAAGCTGTTAAATTATGGTGCAACGCTGGAGAAGGTGCTTTTACCGGAAGCAGATGGGCTCCACAACATGGTGCTGTCATTACCAACACGCGAAGATTATTCAAAAGAACGTAATTTTCTTGGCGGTACGGTTGGCCGCATTGTCGGGCGAATTCGGGGGCACGTTTGGCAACACGGTGACGTTAAAGTCGATTTGCCGATGAATGAAGGCAAGAACCATATTCATGGCGGAGATGATGGGCTCGATCGTCAAGTTTACAATTTTCGCACCGAGCAAACTGCAACGACGGCGAGTGCGAGCTTTACTTTTGTTGATCCGGCCGGACACAACGGTTATCCCGGCAATCTTAAATTACAGGTGACTTACACGCTGACAAACGCGAATGCTTTGCAGTATCGCGTTGATGCATTGAGTGATGAGGAGACGCTGTTTAATCCAACCAACCATACTTATTTTGCACTGGATCAACCAGCTACGATTGATGAAACCGTACTGACAATTCCAGCAGATGCCTATAAGCCCTTGGACGCCGAACATCTTCCGGATCAAGGCTGGCAACCGGTGGCGGGTACTGTATTGGATTTTCGCAACGGGCAAAAACTGGGCGATGTCATCCATACGCGTGCCGATCAAATTACATCTGAACGTGGCATTAATCACCCGTTCCTCCTAAAAAACGGCAAAGCACTAGCCGCCAAGCTGCAAACTAAAAATCACACGATGACACTTGTCACCACTGCACCAAGCGTGGTTGTTTATACAGCCAATCATTTCGATGGTACAGGCGTTGCGCATAACATCAAGCAATTTGATGGGGTAGCACTTGAATGCCAATATCCGCCAGTAAGCGGTTCGGATTTATCCGCGATCACGTTGCTGCCAGGTGAACCATTTACCTTGGCGAATACCTGGACGTTTGAATAATAGTTAACGACAAAAGGCTCTTTGGGGATGCTCAAAGGGCTTTTTTGTATGCTGGGGTATCGGTGCTGGCTTTCTGCTTGTTGAGGCATGGCGTTTGTGGAGTTAGGGAATCGAAAAGATCAAGTTTATGCAAACCGTTATATTTTGCAGCGGGTTTATCCTGATATATACTTTTAGAAAATGAAAGCGATTACGATTACAAACATTTAAATTGAATTATTCACGTGAACTAATATTTAACCGCTGTGATTAAAGATGGAGCATGAAAGTGGGGGGGTTCGCCATGAAAACCGGCTTCTTGAAATTGCCACTCAGTGTACAGGGGATCGTCATAATGGTTGTCTGGTCGGTAGTTAGCGCGATTTATATTTGGTACAACTGGCCGGTTAATAAGTTTGATTTTGTGCCAGCTTTTTTACCGGTGTTTCCTGTTTTGATCAGTTCCAGAAGCGGTGTCGTCATCACTAATTGGCAACCGTGTATGGCAATTATTGTTGGATTGACGAGTTGGTATCTCATCAGGCAAACGCGAATGCAAAAGACAAAATCGCCGCTATTTATTCGCTTGATACGTCACCTATTACCGGTTTGGCTGTTTATGGGGACTTGCTTTTTATTATTGAATCATTGGGTTCCACAAATGGGGTTAGCCCGCTTTTCGGATTTCGAACAACTGGTTTTGATTCTAGCGATTTTTTCTTGGCAAATTGGACTGTTTGGGTCAGTTCCGCTTCTTTGGGCAATTAATCCGTATAAACATGGTTGGAGCGCGAATAAATGGATGTGGTTGTACCTGCTGACTGCGATTGTCGCGCTTTATATGCTAAGTCACTTGAAATTTACTTTTGGCGGGCATTTTATGTCGCTTGTAGCATCCAGTGACGGAGCAATTTGGGCAACTTTCCCTTTTTGGCTAGGTTGGGCGGTAGGAATGCTCTTAATCGGTCTAATCTGGTTCCTAGCACGTTATCAGTATCACAACGAGAATAATACCCAAGGCTAGGCCTGACAAAGCAAGTGCGCTGCTATAGAATGGCGCACTATTTTTTCGGTCAAATAGGATTATTCCTAGGTTAACCTATGCAGTCTTTTTGATGGCAAAAGTTTTGAAAAATTGATGTTGAACAATTTTATCGCCCTCTATTTGTTTAAAAGTGTTTCTTTGTGTTGTCTGATATATCAGTAATATTAACTGCAATCCGATGTTTGCCAAATGTACGAGTGTAGTCAAATACACGTGGTAAAAGGAACGACGAAACAACAGAATAGACAATGTTATTTTGCAAAGCTGAAAAAGTATTTCTTGACTACTGAAAGCGCTTGACTATAATTAATAGTGAACAGAAGCGAACAACAATTAACAGAGGTGTAGATGATGGCAGACACAATCGAACAGGATCTCTTTGATTCAAGCCTAGTGTTCATTGAAGATGGTACGGATCAAGACACAATTTTTAAGCAGGTTTCGGACAAACTCGTGGCATTAGGGGCGGTCAAACCGGACTTCTATCAACACCTCAGCGAACGCGAGAAAGCGTATCCGACTGGCATTGATATGAGTGTGGTCAATCCTGATTATCCGAATGTTGCGATCCCGCACACGGAAGGCGAATTTGTTAATGTCAGGAAAGTTGTTCCGATTCGGCTGAAACAACCGGTTGAATTCGCGAATATGATTGATCCTAATCAGAAGTTCAATGTGAGTTTTCTGTTCATGATTTTGAATAATGATCCGGAAGGCCAGGCAAATGTTCTGGCACAGATCATGGATTTTCTAACAACGTCTTCCGAAGAAACGCTCAACAGACTGTTTCATGCTGAAGACACCGCAACGATTCACGATATTTTGGCAACAAGTTTTAAAAAATAAGGAGGAAGTTTGTTATGACTGTTAAGATTTTGGCTGCTTGTGGTGCAGGGGTTAACTCTAGTCATCAAATCAAGGATGCGATTGAAAAGGAATTTAAGAAGCGTGGCTATGATGTGCAAGCGGATGCGGTGATGGTCAAAGATGTTAATGAAGATATGATCAAGAACTATGACATTTTTACACCGATTGCAAAAACTGATCTTGGTTTCACCCCAAACATTCCAGTCATTAATGCTGGACCGATTTTGTACCGGATGCCGGCTATGGCTAAACCCGTTTATGACAAGATCGAGAATGTCATCAAAAAAGAAAATTTGAAATAATCATGTCATCCGATGGCGAGAAACTGTCGGATACATAGTAGGGAGTGAAAAAGTTTATGCAAACGATTATTGATCTGGCCAACAAGATTTTTGAGCCAATCATCAAGTTGGGTGCGGCTCCAATTATGCTAATTGTGTTGACGGTCATTGCGTTCGCGGTTGGCGTTAATTTCTTCCACGCGCTGGAAGGCGGCATCAAATTAGCGATTGCGATTACCGCTATTAGCAGTGTCATCGGTTTGTTGACGGATACTTATCAGCCAGCGCTAAATGCCTTTGTTAAATCGACCGGCATTAACCTTTCAATTACTGACTTAGGTTGGGCGCCGTTAGCAACGATTACTTGGGGTTCACCGTATACATTATTCTTCTTGGCAATTCTGGTTATTGTTAATTTGATTTTACTGTTCCTGAATCGCACCAACACATTAGATGTCGATATTTTTGATATCTGGCATTTGTCATTTACAGGTCTATTGGCTATTTATTTTGGTGCTAACCTTTTTGTTGCTACCGTGTTGGTTATCTTCATTGGCGTTTTAAAAATTATCAATTCCGATTTGATGAAGCCGACTTTCAATGACTTGTTGGACGACTGGGAGAACCCGATGACGACAACGCATTTAAACTACATGATGAATCCTGTGATCATGGTGTTTGATAAGTTGTTTGACAAATTGTTCCCATGGTTGGATAAATATGACTTCGATGCGGCCAAGCTAAATGAAAAGATCGGATTCTGGGGCAGCCGCTTTGCCATTGGGATTTATCTGGGGATCTTTATCGGTCTGATTTCCCATCAAGATATTAAGTCCATTACGACGCTGGCCTTTATGGCTGCGACCTGCTTGGAGCTGTTTAGTATTATTGGTTCATGGTTTATCGCAGCGGTTGAACCGCTATCTCAAGGGGTTGCGGATTTTGCTAACAAACGTTTAGGCGGTCGGATGCTTAATATCGGGCTTGACTGGCCATTCTTGGCTGGTCGTGCTGAAATTTGGGCTGCAGCTAACGTTTTAGCACCAATCATGTTGCTGGAGGCTTTGGTATTGCCTGGTAACGGGATCTTGCCTTTAGGTGGGATCATTGCAATGGGTGTTACCCCAGCGCTGTTGGTGGTTACGCGTGGTAAGATCATTCGAATGATTGTTATTGGTGCTATCGAACTGCCACTGTTCTTGTGGGCCGGCACACTTTCAGCACCATTCATTACCCACACAGCACGTGCTTTACATGCGAGTGGTATTCCTGCCACTGGGTTAATCTCTTCGTCAACCAAGGAAGGCCCGATTGAACAGTTCATTGCTGTTTTGGTTGGTAAAGCTTCTAAGGGCGAAATGATGATGATTCTGTATGCTGCGTTGGCATTAATTGCTTACACTGCATTGTTCTTCTGGTATCGTCATGAAATGATGAAACGGAATCAGAAGTACTCTGATGAGGGTAAAGAGGTTGCTGATGATGTTAAATTTGTCGCAACCCATGCCGCTGCTAATTCAGCAGATTAATGATGAAGCATTTAAACCATTCTGTTAGGTATCATTGATGGTGATTGTGCTATAAACAGCTCTAGACGATGCGGTCTAGGGCTGTTTTGCTATAAAAGTTTTAAAATAATTTGGCATACAAATATCCGTAAACCGGGTGTATAGTAAAAACCAACCAATTCGAATTTTGGAGTTCTAAAATGGTGAGGGCGTGGAGATACTTGCAGAGACTAGCATTTCTCAAATCATGGCTTGTTTTTATTTGTGTCGGACTAGTGGGCGCTGAGTTGACGGAACTTGCTACTAAGATTGATCTTAATGTGGCAGCCTATATCCGCCTAATCGGTTACTTACTAACGCTTAAGGTCGCTGATGTGATAACAAAGAAAGTTGAGTCCAATAAGAAAACTAAACCTCGCCAAAATTGAGCAAGGATGGATGCATGCTGAAATGATACCAGTAATGGAATAGCTTGAAGGTCAATACTAACGCATGGCTGGCGGCCGGCTTGAGTGTTCAAGCAACAGAGAGAAAAAGACGGACAGATTTCGAGTTGAAATCTGTCCGTCTTTTTGACAGGTGGATGATAGTTCATAGTGGTATACCATTATCGACAAGTTTTAGTTCGTGGATTTTTGATTCATCCGCTGTGCCCGCCGTTTTTTACGATCAAAAACGTTATCAATTTTGAGTAACTGATAAAGTGCATAGCAAGCAGTTACCATGACCGCTACCTGGGTGAATGTATTCTTGAAAATGCCGTTTAAAATGGTGACAAGTGTGACGATGCCGAGCCAAATTAGGTAACTTTTTTTACGATTTGTCATCAAAAAGGACCTCCATTAATCTTATCCTAGCTCCATTATAGCTTAATTGAAGCGCTAACACTAGAGAAAATGAACGTATTCAAACAAAAATGCACATCCACGATCATGCTTTACGCTGACATCACATAAAATGAAGGGCGATAGTAGTTTACTAATCGAGACCAGTAAACGGCTTTCGTCCTTCGCGTCTAATATGAATCTTCCGTACATTGTTTAATAAATCGGAAGTTTTAAGTTGACTTTAGCAGTCAAAGTTTAACGGCAGCAGTGTAAATTCGCTTAAAGAATTGATCCATAGTTGCTTGAGGCTTAAGCACATTGGTCAAACCGACAACAGCTTTCTTTTGTGCTTGATTAATGCCCAGCAGGCCAGTGTAGCCTAGAACGCTGCCGGTGTTACCGAGCCATCCGTCTGCCAGCTTGTACCAGCCATAGCCGTATCCAGCTTCGGCGGCCTTAAAGATCGTCTTCCAACTGGCCGCGGTTAGTAGTTGACCTGTCAAAACTGCTTGGGCAAATTTTTCTAAGTCGGCGACCGTTGTGACGAGTCCGCGATCGGCTTGGTTTTCATTACCTTTACCAGCCACATTGGGGTTGCCGGCTATCCAATGATAACTTTCTGCAAATGCGTGGGCCGTGCCGAGTTTTGTGTTGGTTAAGTTCAGCGGATCATAGATTTGTGCTTTTAAGATCGCCTCAAGTGGCCGTTCATTCGTCACGCGATCTAGAACTTCGCCCAACAGCAGTGCGTTCGTGCTGCTGTACGCGGTTTTACTGCCGGGTTTAAAGTTCAGGGGGAGATCATCAACCACAGCCAGCACCTTGGCTAAATCCATGTTTTGACCGGTATGTTGATTGATTTGCAGCGCTAACCGTTCGGCCGGCAGCGTGTCGGGAGCGTTGGCTTTAAATGGTGCAGCCATCAAAGTTAGATAGTCTGGAATTCCGCTTTGCATGGTGGCTAGTTGCGCTAAGGTTATTTGCTCGGCCTGTTGATACTCCGGAATATACTTAGACAATCTGTCAGTCAGCTTGACGGTGCCGGCTTCAACAAACTGCATGAGTAAAACACCGAAGAACTGTTGGGTGACAGTTCCGGCACCGCTCATTGTATGGGATGCAAACGGTACCTTCATGTCAATATGGGAAAACCCCTGCGCGTCTGCTGTTAATTCTTTATCGGGGGAAACAACTGCTACGGCGCCGTTATAGTGTTCGGTTTGTAAGGAACGACTCAACGGTGATTCATCTTTAAGAACTTCTGGTGTTACCATTTTGATGCCTCCAAGCAAGATTGACTTGGTCGAACTTTAGCTGTGTTATCTGAAACGTGGCGTTTTCGGCCGTTTTGGTTGTGTTTTAATCTAGGTGATTGACAGTGACTAGCTTGCCAGTAACGCCGACTTTGATGCCTTGATTGATCTTGTCGGTGCGGCTGGCATGAACGACTTGGAACTTGTTTTGCTTAACAATCAATGGGTTGTCGGTGTGATAGCCGACTGGTAACGGTTGATTGCTACCGCGAATTAACATGACAATAAATTTAAATCCGCTTGCATGAGCCTCACAGGGACTGTAATGCAAAGTGTCGCTGAAGAATTCAACCACAGTGCCAGCAGGGACGAAGAATAGCTTAGCGTCCTTTTCCGCGTTAAATTGACCATCATGCATCTGCCCGCGTTTACCGATCACCATCACGACATCGGTGAAGAAAACATTCACCTCGCTGCCTTGGTGAAATTCGACTGCTGTCAAAGCCTCGGCGTGTCCGGCACATTCACCGGCTTCGATTGGCAGGCCGGCAAAAACATCACGACCAATCTGTTGGACCACCGGGAGCTTTTCCATCGCGGGGTTGGAAGGAATATAGCGATTGGCAGCAGTCGGAGCGGGGATGGGGACTTGCTGATCCATGAACTGTTGGAGTTCGCTGACGTCATACTGTGTATAGGTGACCCCGTAATCGGAAAACGCTGAATCGGTTAACTGATAGATCGTCTTATCCGGATTCAGAGCTTGAATCTTTTCGAGAGTTGACATTTGATTGCTTCTTTCCTAGTTTAATAAGTTTCAATGGTGACTTTAGCAAAATACTCGGCAAATTTGGCGGGGTCGACAAAACCGGTTTCTGCTTCCATGGTGTTGAGCATGCCGGTTGTCATTGCGGTTTTCATAATGTCTTCATCGGACTTGCCATCATGAATGCCCATCGCCAGACCGGCAAGTGTTGAGTCCCCTGAGCCAACGGGATTGACAACCTGAATCTTAGGAATCGCGGCGTGGTAGAACTTATCTTGATGTTTAACAAAAGCACCGGCTGACCCTAATGAAACAACGATCCAGTCTACGCCGTCAAAAATCGGATCAGTGAGAGCTTGTTTCAAGGTTGCGTAATCAGTCTTATCCACCGGACGATTGAGCAGGCCGGCGAGTTCCTCTTCATTAGGCTTGATTAACAGCGGCTTGACGGGTGCTTCAAGGGCTGATTTCAAGGTTGCACCGGATGTGTCTAGCAGCACCTTCACGTTTTTGGCACCGGCATGGGCAATCATTTGCGTGTAGTAATCTTCAGGAAGCCCTTGTGGCATTGAGCCTGAAATCGTCAACAAATCGGTCTGATCAAGTAGCTTATCAAAGTGGTCTAGGAAGGCACTTGCATCTTCAGGCGCGATGGTTGGGCCTGCTTCGAGAATTTCAGTCTGTTTGCCGCCATCGTGCAATACCGCAATCGAACTGCGGGTTTCGGCGTCAATGGGAAAGAAGTTATGGGCAATGCCATCGTGATCCAACTGATTTTCCAGCCATTTGCCAAAATAACCGCCGATGAAGCCAGTGGCCGTGATGTCATGATCAAGCAGATGAATGACGCGGGAAACGTTTAACCCTTTTCCACCAGCAGTTTTGCGAACGGTTTTAACCCGATTGACCGTGTCGATTTTAAGATGATCGAGTGGATAGGAAACGTCGATTGAGGGATTTAATGTAACCGTTAAGATCATAATGAGTTTTCCTCCAAAAGTGAACGTGAGCAGATTGCCTGCTAACGTCATATTAGTGATTGTGTTAGTCGGTTTTCGGTTAATAAAAGCCGACCCCTCAAGGAATCGGCTTTTATGGTCTTACACGAACTATTCGTGGCTGACCTTGTCCGTCCAAGGAGTAGCAGTATCCGCTAGAACCTTGTTCAAACGATCGATGTTAGCTTTACCTTCCGTTTCCAGCCATTGCTTGCCGGCAGCTTCGCCTTCAGCAGCAAATGGCTTAACGCCTGGCTTCCAGGTTGCCCGGCCGCAAAGCACACCGTTAAAGGTTGAACCGGCTTCCTTAGCAAATTTGAGTTCTTCAAGGAACAATTCGTTGGAAACACCAGCGGACAGGAAGATGAATGGCAAATCGGTTGCGTCGGACTGGGCTTTGTAATATTTGGCAGCTTCTTCTTTGGTATAAACCGGGGTTACGCCTTCATCGGTGAAGCCTTCAACAAACTTCTGATCAACCGGGACTTCGACTTTTAGAACGGAGACATTGTACTGCGGTTTGCTGAATTCCTTGGTGATCTTGATGACCTTGTCCGGCTTAACCTTAGCCCATGCAGCGGTGCCAGTCTCGTTGAGCGTACCATCATAGGAAACCAGTTCCAGGAATAGTGGCAAATCATTAGCCTTAGCTTCAGCACCAACCCGTTCAACAAACGCATATTTACGATCGTTGATACTATCAGGTTCGTCAGGGTCGATGTATAGCAGGAATTTGACTGCATCGCCGCCTTCGTTCTTGATGCGCAAAGCACTTTGGTTATCAATCAAATCCGGGAAACGGCCAGGTTCAGTCGCATCGTAGCCGGTTTTTTCATAGGAGAGAAGCAAGCCGGCTTGTGGTGCACGAACTTTGGCAGCTGGCAGGCCATATTCCGGATCAAGCAAAATTGAACTGGCGTATTTGGTTAGTTCTTCAGAAACCGCTTTCTTGAAATCGACAATGGTGGTTTCATCAGCTGGCTTGTTCGCTGCAGCTGCAAGCATTTTCTTTAAAGAACCGCGTTGATCAATTGCCAGCGCGGAGATAACGTTATTTTCGTCGGAAAGTTTTTGCAGATGCTTGAATTGGCCCGCAGTAAGGGTGACTGTCATGTAAAAATGCCTCCTAGGATTTTAAAGTTTAATTAGTCGTGATAGACGCCTTCAGCCCACTTTTCAAGTTCAGCATCAAAGAAATGCGGGTTGTCTTTTTGATCAGGATTTGGTTTCGCGATGTTGTCGATCTTATCAATCAACTTTTTATTTTCGGGCGTTTCTTTGTAGGTGGCATCCAGATAAGCTTTGACAATATCTTGAATGAGGTGAACGCCGACAACTGCGCCACCGATACCTAAGACGTTAGCGTTTAGCTGTTCGCGAGCATAGACGGCTGAGGTGACATCATCACACATGGCCGCGCGGATGCCTTCGTTTTTATCTGCGGCTGTTGAAATACCGATACCCGTACCGCACATCACGATGCCGAGATCTGCACGACCATCAGCAACATCTTCAGCGACCTTCTTACCATAAATCGGATAGTGGGTACGATGCGTGTCATAGGTACCTTCATCAATAACCGTGTAACCCATGTCTTTTAACATGTTTGAAATTTCAATCTTTTGCATCGTGACGATGTGATCGTTACCAATAGCAATAATCATAAGTGTGAAGCTTCCTTTCTATATTGGGTGAAAGACGGCGTTAAATCATTTTTTCAAGCATGTCGAGCCGGATTTGATGACGGCCGCCAGCATATTCGGTATCCAGATAACGTTGGATGATGACCAGTGCGCGATCATAACCTGTAATGCCGGTACCGATAGCAATTGCCTTGGCGCCATTATGTTCAGCCGTCATGTGGGCAGTGTTTTCTTCTTCAACGACCGCGGTAACCATGCCTTTGACTTTGTTAGAAGCCATGGCAGAACCGACACCGTAACGATCAAACATGATGGCTTTGTGCGCATCACTGTTTAGCAGCTTTTTGGTAACTGCCAGTGAAGATTCAACAAAATCTTCGGCTGGTTCGGGCGTCACATCCGCGACCCGATATTGATGTTCCTCCAAATATTTCTTAACTTGTTCTTTCATTGCAAAGCCATCTTTGTCTGCACCAATAATGACATCCATGATCTATTCTCCTTTTTTTGTTTTGTCTGTAATAACATGCGTATATGTGTTGTAATGTTGCCGATCGTCGGCGCTGATTCCGGGATCAGTGATAAGCCCGTCTGTTTGGTCAAGGTCGTAGAAACTGTAGAAATCTTGCCGATTAAGTTTGAAATGATCCGCAGCAACAAATTTCATCCCCGCATTGTTCAACGCAATTCGCTGCGTCTGACCTTCTTCGGGGCTGGCGTTACTAATGTGATTGTCAGCGATACCGTTAACACTGATGAATGCTTTGGTCGTTGTGAGGTGAGCTAACATCTCATTTGCCAAGCTTCCGATAAAGGCTCCTGATCGTTCGCGGAGCTGGCCGCCGATCAGTTTTAACGAGAAGTAATCGGCGCGGTCCTGAAAGCTTTGGAAGACGGGAAGACTATTGGTGATGATCCGGACGTCAGGTTTCTTGAGGTACTGTGCAATCAGTTCATTCGTTGTGCCGGGCCCGATATAAATCGTATCGCCTGAAGTGATGATATCAGCAATGGTAGCGGCGATTTTACGCTTTTCGTTGACGTGAATGGACCGCTTCTCATTTCTGGACAATTCGGTTAGCGGTTTAAAATGGGTACTCTGTGCGCCGCCGTGAATACGGACTAACTCATTTCTTTCAGCAAGCTCTTCCAGATCCCGTCGCACAGTCATGGTTGAAACGCCTAAACTTTCACCAATTTCGTTAACGGTCACAATCCCTTTACGATCAACTAAATTACGGATTGTTAGCAAGCGCTCGTCTTTTAACATTGACTCACCTCACAAAAAAATGTTCGTTGTTGTTTGATTTTGTTTCTTATTACAGTCCTTAAGTTACCACTGGCTACATGATTCGTCAAGACCATAGTCGCGGTGTTTACGACTATTTTTATCGCGCGTTTTTATAAAAAAAGAAATAAAAAGCGCCATGGAAATGTGCAGATACAGCTGATTATTAGTAATCGAATAAACAGAAGACAACAGGTACACACAGCAATACGGTGCCACCCAAATATCGGTTGATGTTTTCACGGATCAAACGACTGATTCATTTGGCGTCAATTGACCAAGAACGGAACTCAAGAAGCGCAAAAAAGCCCTAAACATTTGCATGCTTAGGACTGTGGTTACATTGTTATCTGGTAGAATTAATTGGTAATAACTTGACTATTAGTGGCAGTGTCACTGTTAAAATGCGTAATATACAGTAGCAGTCATACGTTAATTAAGCTTTGAAAGTTTTAATAAATCAGCCGCTTGCTGGAGGACAGCAATGCGTGGCGTGACAGCGGGCGATGGTGGTGTTGTCCACCCCGCGAGTGCAAAGGCAACTTTTGCATCGGCTGCGGCTTGGGCGTCAGTCGGCGTATCACCGATGTAAACCGTCGTGTCAGGTTGGCCGCCTAACCGGTTACGTGCTAAGGTAATCGGATCGCCAAAGGGTTTGTTGCGTTTGGCTTCACCGGCGACAACCACTGTTTCAAAATACGGACTAAAGAGATACTTCTTATCTTCTTCGAGGAATTGCGGTTTGTCTTTTGAAGTGACGAGACCAAGCTTATAGTGGCGGCTTAATTGCGTTAGGACTTTTTGCATGTTGGGGAACCAAGTGACATGGTTGAGAAAAGCTTTCGAGTCTTCCCGCCATTCTTCATGCACCACGGGAATTTCTGCTGGACTGAAGCCTAGCTCTTTTAAACTATCGACACCAGCGCGGCCATTGGTCCAAGTCAAGTCCTCAATGGCGATTTCGCGGCCATGGCGGCGTAAAGTTTTTTGAAGCCCGTAAAGGTAACCTTCAACGTTGTCAAGCAAGGTGCCGTCAATATCAAAGATAAACGTATTCATATTCTTCCTCCTATAACGCTTATTATTGTAACAAGTAAGCGATAACAAAGAAAGGCGTAAACATGCGATTTCTACACACAGCCGATTGGCATATTGGCAAAAAACTAAACGATTTTGACTTATTGGAAGATCAGCAGGCGGTGTTTGAACAATTGGTGACCGTTGCCAAGCAGCAGCAAGTCGATGCCATTGTCATTGCCGGCGATTTATATGACCGCGCTTTACCCAGTGAGGCCGCGGTGGCAACGCTTGATCATATGCTGGTAACGCTAAATCGTAAGCTGAATTATCCATTGTTGGTGATTTCCGGCAATCACGACTCGGCCGTCCGTCTACGTACTGGCCGGTCATGGTTTTCCGCAACTAAGATGTACGTCAATACGCAATTAGCCGAGGCATTTACTCCTGTTGAACTTGGTGACACTCAATTTTTCTTGCTACCTTATTTTGAACCGTTTGCTGTCCGTGATTATTTTCAGGATGCAACGATTACCAATGTAGCACAAGCCATTCGCCCGATTGTTGCCAAAATGAAAGCCCAGTTTAAACCCGATATGCGGCATATTTTGGTGAGTCATTTTTTTGCTGCCGGTAGTGATCATAGCGCTTCGGAAACAAAGGTTAACGTCGGCGGATTGGATGCAGTCCCGATTGATGACTTGGCAGCGTTTGACTATGTGGCGTTAGGTCATTTGCATAATCATAATGCGCTGCACGCCGAACCTAAGATTCAGTATAGTGGTGCCTTATTGAAATATGCGGTCGCTGAAGCCAAGCAGGAGAAGGGCGTCTACATTGTCGATACTGACACGATGGCGCGGACGTTTATTCCGTTGACGCCACAACATGACTTGATTGAGTTGAAAGCTAGCTATGCGGAATTGACTGATCCGGATTTTTATCGCCAGCAGGACCGCGATGCTTATATTGGCGTTGATCTAACCGACACGCAGGTGATTCCTAATGTCATGGCCCAGTTGCGGAAGATTTACCCAAGGATTATCAGTCTGCGCCGTGAAAATGGGGTCACCGCCGTAAAACCGTTAAAACAACGGCAGCGCGATCTCGATCCGCTGAGTTTGTTGAAGAATTTTTATGCTGAGATGATGCAAACAGATCTGACAGCGGATCAGCTGAAGTGGGCCAAAGCGGGACTTGGTGAAGCAGAAAGCGGGCAGAAACAGTGAAACTTAAACAATTACACATGCAGTTTTTCGGACCCTATGCAGATGAAACGGTTAATTTTGAAGATTTTCGCACGAGCCCGCTATTCTTAATCAGCGGACCGACTGGCAGCGGGAAAACCACGATTTTTGATGCCTTAGTGTATGCGTTATACGGCGAGACGTCAGGGGAACGCGATGGCATGCAGATGCGGTCCAACTTTGCCAGCCACCATGATCTGACTAAAATTACGTTAACTTTTGATCATGACGGTAAACATTATCGGGTAGTGCGCCAGCCGCAACAGATACAGCAAAAAAAACGTGGTGATGGACTGACTGAGGTCAAAGCAAAGGCCTTATTGGCGATTGCAGATGCTGATAAGCAAGTGGCCGAATATACCAAAAAAAATCAGGTCCAAAGCCAGCTTGATGCAATTTTACATCTTGATGCTAAACAATTTCGGCAAATTGTTTTACTGCCTCAAGGAGACTTTCGGCGTTTTCTAGATGCCGACAGTAATGCCAAAGAAGATTTACTGCGGGATTTATTTGGGACCCAGTTGATTCAACGCTGGCAAACAGCTATGCAAGCACAAACCAAGCAGCAGGGAGCCGCGATTCAGGATCAGGAACGGATGCTGAATTTGCTGACGTCACAGTTCGAATTTGACACGCCGCCATCTGACACCGCAACGATGGCTGACAAATTGGCCTTGATGCATCAGGATGTAACGCAGCAAGCAACAACCGTCACCAACCTGCAAACCATGGCAGACCAACGCCACCAGCGCTATCAGACGGCCCAGACAGCTCTTCAGACCGGTAAGCAGTTGGCACAAGCATTTGAAGACCGAAAACAAACTGCTGCGGCTTTGGCACAACTTGCTGAACAAAAGCAGACGCAGGAAGACCGCCTCAAGTTAATGGAGCGGTTAACCTGGGTTCAAGAACACGAGGCAGCTGAGCAACGGGTACAAAAAGTAGCTCGCGATTTAACTCTAGCCAAGACGCAATTAGTACAAACCCAAACGGCAATAAAAACCACTCAGCAGGCCATGAACCAGGCCCAAACGAAATTAAATGATTTGCAGCAACAAGATTCAGCTATTGAAGCCCAAAAGACGCAACTTGATCAACTGCAATCGGTTAAACAGCAACTCGTTGCAATTGCGGCTCAAGAAAAACAAGTAGCCCAACAAACCGCAGCAGTTGCACAGGCAGAAGCAGCGTCTGTACAGGCGCAAAAAAAATTGGCAGATGATCAGAAAAAACTTGATCAATATCAAACCGAGTTGAACCAACTAGCGGTGTCAGATTTGGCAGATCGAGCAGCTGACCATAAACAATTAGTGGCAGCGCTGAAACCGGTAGCCGCTAATTATCAAGACGCACATGCTGAAGCTGAACAACTTGCCAGCAAGCTAACGGACACAAAGACGTTACTGATTCAGGCGACAAATGCGAGTCAATCTGCCGAGCAACAGTTGAATCAATTACAACAAACTCAGATCCGGCAACAAATTGCCCAATTGGCGGCTAAGTTGACGCCCGGGACCCCTTGCCCGGTTTGCGGCAGTGTCGAGCATCCACACCCGGCTGTAGCCTTGGATGAACCGCTGGTGACTGAGGCTGAGGTGAAACGGGCTACCCAAGCGCGCCAGCAAGCAGCGGCAAAAGAAACGACTATGCAAGCCCAGGTATCCAACCTAGAAGAACAGCACGCTGCCGCTACCAAAAAGGCAGATATAGCAAAGAACAGTTTTTGGGCACAGGTGAGCTCAAGCATAGATGCAGTGAGTCCCCAAGTTGAACAGCCAGATATTTTGAAACAGCTGGCAATACTTGAAGAAAAAGCACAGACTGCAGTTCAAGCGTTATCCGCGGCTCAGATCAGGCAGGATGCATTGAGAAAAGCAATAACAGTTGGTCAAACTGTTGTGAGCGCAGATGATCAGGAAATTCAAGCAACCCAAAGTGCGCTTAATACAGCGAAGATTGAGGCGGCAAAAGCTAACAGTGCACTGACGACCATGAAAGCAAGTTTACCTGCAGGCACGACTGATCTTAAGACAGTAACCGAACAGTCGCATGTCTTGACTGAAGCAATCAAGACTCACCAGGAACAATTAAAAACGGCGCAGCGTCAATTAAGTGAGTTCGATCGCCAGTTAGCAGGCTTACATGCAGATGAACGCCATGCTACTGACCAGATCACGACACTGAAAAAAGAGCACCAGGAAGCAGAAGATGACTTTTTATCTGCAGTAACTGATTATTTTGGTTCGGATGGTGTCGCAAAATTTGCTGCCATGCGCGAGAAATTAGGGCAATTACCACTTTTGCAGCAACAAACGCAGCGTTATAAGGATGACGTTTTAAAGCAGCAGACATTACTGGCAGCCGCTAACAAGACGATTGGCAATCAACCGCAACCTGCCCTTGATCAGCTTGAGGCTCAAGCAAGTGCAGCTGAAGTAGAGGCAACAAAAGCACAAACTGCCTTCATTGAAGCAAAGCAGAAACATGATACGGCCCAAAAATTGCTCAAACAGGCCGCAGATATTTTAGCGGCCAATCAGACTGCTTTGGCCGCCTATGCCGACTTGCAGACACTGACCGCCGTTATGAACGGCAATGGTCCCAAGAAGCTTAGTTTGGAGCGCTACGTTTTACAAGCCTATCTTCAGGAAGTTTTGGATGTTGCCAACACCCGCTTGCAAGTGCTTTCCAATCAGCGCTACCAATTTGTGTTGCACACGGATTTGGGAACTCAAAAGATCCATTCGGGTTTGGAAATCGATGTTTACGATGATCAGGTGGGTGAACGCCGCGCAGTTCAAACACTATCTGGCGGTGAAAGCTTTATTGCTGCGTTGAGCCTTGCATTGGCACTGGGCGAGGTGATTCAGCAAGAAAGTGGCGGCATCAATATCGATGCTTTGTTTGTTGATGAAGGCTTCGGGAGTTTGGATACTAATAGCCTTGATGTGGCAATGAACGCGCTTGAATCGCTAGAAGGCGAGTCGCGATTGATCGGGATTATTTCGCACGTGACGGAATTAAGGGATAATATTCCTGATCAGTTGCAGGTGCAGCCAGCAGGGACAGGACGGAGTCGGATTAGGGTGATGCATATGGCGTCGGCGTAAGATGGCTGATGCCCACTTACACTCCGGTTTCTAAGCGGCCCTGTTCGCGCTCTGAAACGCGTTCGCCAACCCAGAAACCTGCACATAAGGACCTCAGACCCCAATGGCAAAGCCCGGCCATTGGGATCTGAGGCCACTTATGCTCCGGTTTCTAACCGGGTTGGCTCACGCTCTGCAAAATTCTCTGTGTCATTTTTGTGTTTAAGTGGTATAACAGAAGTTGTAAGGGTTATACCTTCTAACTCACACCAAAAAGAGGCGAGATCACATGGCATCATTGAGCAAAGAACAAAAGAAAGCTTTGATCGCTAAGGTCGAAAAGGAGCGCCAAGAACATCCTGAGAAGAAGCCAAAGAAGTCTGGCTTCGAGACGATTGACGAAGAAGCAGAACGCCTTGAAAATGAAAACTAATATCTATTAAGTTATGAGCCGCAAACATATACTTGTTTGTGGTTCTTTTTTGTAAGCGCGAGCCAGCGCGGTTAGAAGTCGGAGTGTAAGTGTCCTTGGGCGTGATGGCCGGTCTTTGGCCATTACGCTCAAGGTCCTTACACGCAGACTTCTGCGCTGGGGAGCGCGTTATAGAAAGTGAGCGTGAGTCAGCCCGGTCAGAAGCCGGAGTGTAAGTGGCCTTAAGCGTGATGGCCGGTCTTTGACCATTGCGCCCAAGGTCCTTACATGCAGGCTTCTGGGCTGGCGAACGCGTTATGCTGGAGGCTGCCTGATTACTTACAACTCTCTGGAATGGCGAAGTTCGTAAATGACGATAGCTATGAAGATTCGAGGTATTGCAGACCATTTTGACATCATCGGTATAGCTGCTATTGACAAGAAAAATAAAGTGAACCATTGCCGCGTTTCCTGTTTTAAAAACTTTTTTTGAAAAAATTTAGCACTTGGCGTTCACAAGTGCTAATTTGTGGTATAACTATAGGTGGAGCGAGGGAGAAGGAACAAGAGCTCCGGAGCTAAGATCGTTCTCCTGAATCCCAGAAGTCTCTGTTTGAAAGGAAGTTATCTGTTATGGCTAATGAAGTTATGAATCGTCGTAATAATGAGTTGATGAATGATGTAAATGATCCGTTCTTTGACAACTTGGCACGTCGGTTCTTCGGCCCGGTATCTGACTGGATGGATTGGGCAACACCTTCCATTGCCAGCACGGCCGTCAACGGATTGCTGACTGACGTTAAGGAGACCAAGGACGCTTACGAAGTTCATGTTGATGTACCTGGGATCAATAAGGACAACATCAAGCTGAACTACCATGATGGTGTCTTGAGCATTAATGTTCACAAGGACGACATCACAGATCACGCCGACAAGAACGGCAACGTCATGATGTCCGAACGCAACTATGGCACGATGAGTCGGAGCTATCAGTTGCCAAACGTTGATGACAGCAACATTAAGGCAAGCTACAAAGATGGTGTTCTGAACATCACATTGCCAAAGTTAACTGAATCTAAGGAGTCTGGTCACAACATTGACATTCAGTAATGTTTATCATAAGGCGGCTCAAGATTCACGAACTGCATTGCAAGCATGATCAGAAGCGGCACCACTGTCGTTGATGGGCAAAACCCAGTAGTAAGCAAAAATCAGTCGATGAGAATTGCAGCAGTTGCAGTGATCATTGAACCGTAAGAAATCAGTCCCATGATGCGTACGATCGTGGGGCTGATTTTTTTGCTCTTTTTGCACCGAGTGAGATTGGCCTTTAACCGATTCGATTTACTTTTCCAAATTATGAAACTCCATGGTAAGCTATTTTCTATGATGACAAATAACAAATTAATGGATTGGCCGCCTGAAAAAATTGCGGCATTTCAGCATGCACTCTTGGATTGGTACGATCACCATGCACGGGCATTGCCGTGGCGTCAAGACCATGACCCTTATCACGTCATGGTCAGCGAGTTGATGTTGCAGCAAACCCAGGTGCAAACCGTCATTCCATACTATAAACGGTTTATGGCGCAGTTTCCGACAGTTGAAGCGTTGGCAGCAGCACCGGAAGCGACGGTGCTAAAAGCTTGGGAAGGGTTGGGCTATTACTCACGCGCCCGCCGCTTGCAACAGGCAGCTAAACAAATCGTGAATGACTATGACGGTAAGTGGCCGAAAACGGCTGCGGAGTTACAGACACTGGCTGGCATTGGGCCGTATACAGCTGGGGCCATCGCTTCCATCAGTTTTGGAGAAGTCGTTCCGGCCATTGATGGGAACGCATTTCGTGTCTTTGCCCGACTGTTTAAAGTGGATGCCGATATTGCGCGCCCGCAAACCCGAAAAGTGTTCGATGACTTGATTCGGCCACTGATGCCCAAGAAGCGGCCGGGTGATTTTAACCAGGCCGTGATGGATCTGGGTTCAAGTTATATGTCTGCCAGTCATCCTGATCCCGCCCATTCACCGGTGCGCGCGTTTGATGCCAGCTTTCGCGATGGCGTTGTGCAGGACTACCCAGTTAAAACCAAAAAGCCGCGGCCGGTCATTCATCGTTATTTTGCGTTGGTGATTCGATCAAAGGCCGGTTACTTGCTTGAACAGCGTCCAGGTAAGGGGATGTTGGCTGATTTGTGGATGTTCCCGTTAATTGATATTGCCGACCTTGAAGCCACTATGGAAAGCGAACAGTTGGATGAAATCAGTGCTCGGTTTGCAGACTTGTCGGGAATGACTTTAACTTTTGCTGATCTCGGTCGTCCTCAGGTGCAACATACCTTCACCCATCAACGCTGGCAATTGACTTTAATCGGAGCGGATGCAGCCGCTGCCGAATTAAAATTTATGCCAGCACGGTGGGTACCGGTTGAAGATTTTGGTAAAATGGCACTTCCGACCGTTCAAAAGAAGCTTAATCGGGCATTGGGATTAACTGAGCCGGGATAATCATCTGGTGTAGCAGTGCAAGACAATTGTTAACTGGTTTGGAAAAAGCGGCGGTATACTGTGGTCATCAATGAAAGCGGAGGTGGTCAGATTGACAGTTAAGGTAACTAAAGACGTCACTTATGGCGATGCACCGTTACAAAAGCTCGACTTCTATGAACCGGATAAGCCAAATGGAGCAGCCGTTCTTGATATTCATGGTGGCGGCTGGTTTCGTGGTGAAAAGCAAAAAGAAAGCGATATGGCTAAACGGTTCGCCGCATTGGGTTATCACGTGGCGGTTCCTAATTATCGGTTGGCACCGGCAGACTTTTTTCCAGCCGCACGTGATGACGTTTTAGCGGCTTTTTCATGGTTGCGCACCCATGCTCAAGTTGAGAATCTGGGTGTCTTCGGGTCGAGTGCCGGTGGATCACTAGCCGTTGATGTCGGGCTGGCTGAAGGTGTACCAACTGTTTCTTGGTCGGGTATTTTCGACATTCAACAGTGGTTTGCGGATCATCCAGCAGTTGTGGCTCAACCCGATACGAAAACGGATTTTGTTAAGACGGCCAGCGCCGAGATTGATCAAGGCGGGCGCAATGATCCATTTTACAAGTGGTTCATTTTGAATTATGTCGATGCAGATGAAACAAAATTTTCCCGGGTTGAGCCGTTTGACCGGTTGACGGCTGATGCAGGGCCGCTGTACTTGGCTAATTCACAGGCGGAAATTATTCCTGTTAGTGGGATTTATCGACTGGCTCAAGCAGCGGCAAAAGTCGGTGTGCCGGTGACTTTGCAGGTAATTCCCGGTGGTCAGCATGCAGAAGGGTACTTGTCGGCAGCGTGGCCGGGGACAGTGGCGTTTTTGGCACAGCATTTAGTGAAGGGATCAATTTGAAAACATTAGTGATTGTCAGTCATCCAGACATTGAAAAAAGTAACACCCAGCAGTTTTTAAAAGCCAGTGCGGCAACCTTGTCGCAGGTAGCGTGGCATCATTTGGATGTTAATCTGCCTTTTGATGTGCCCGCTGAACAACATGCCATTCAAGCTGCTGATCGAATCGTCTTCCAGTTTCCGTTGTACTGGTATATGGCGCCTGCCAGTTTGCATCAATGGCTGACAGAAGTGTGGCTGAAGCAGTTTGTCTATGATGCGCATGGTGGGTTGCTGAGGGGAAAGTCACTGGGATTAGTGGTAAGTTTCAGCCAGCCAGAAGCCGCATATCAGCTGGGTGGTAAGGTGGGCTTTAGCCTCAGTCAATTTTTAACTCCGTATGCGGCGCTTGCAGAAAAAACGGGCCTGGATTTGCTGGCTCCTTTGACGATTTCACAGTTTGCCAATCAAACGGATATGGCTCACCAACAGTTGCTTGTGCGGTACCAGCAATATCTGACCCTAGTTCACCCTGATGATCCTGACGAACAGGCGCAATGGTATATTGATCGCCTGCAAGCCAACCCGGAAACGAGCATGCTGGCGGATCAACTTGCCGCCCAAACCGATGAAATTGACCGGTTGCGGCTGACTTTACATGAATTAAAGGCAGGTGAGTCAGAGTGACGACCGATGAACAATGGCTTATCGAGACGGCCGCCCAGCATCAAAAAGACGCGGCATCGTATGAAAATGCAGCGTTTTTTGCGGCTTTACAGACGTTTGTCGCCAAGCAAGCTGAGCGCCGTGAACAATATGAAGCCGAAATTGATGGGCGCAGTTGGAATCATGAGCAGTGGTAAAGTTCAGTCTGACGACGGAGGGACATTGCAAAACGATATGCTATGCTTTAATTAGCATAAAGTGTTGGAACAACGTGGGATTTAAGCGCGCGGTTCACGCTCACATTAACGCGTTTGCCGGCGCAGCAATCTGCGTGTAAGGACCTGAGTCGCAATGGCCAAAGAGCGGCCATCACGCCTCAGGCCGCTTACACTCCGATTGCTAAGCGCGCCGGCTCACGCTCATATTAACGCGTTCGCCGGCTCACGCTCGGAAAAAAGGGAGTATCAAAAATGCAAGCAATGTTTGATCGTCTTCAACGTTGGTCGTGGTTGCGCGGCCTGCTTATGATTTTGATTGGTGGCTGGATTTTAATTGATCCGCATCAGGTCTACCGAAGCTTTCTGTGGATTGTTGCCGCTGTTCTGATTATTGCCGCTATTCCTAAATTGATTGATGGATTTTCTGCGCACAAAAGTTCTGGAACTTATGGGACATCGCTTTTTGCCGGAGGATTTTACCTCTTGCTGGCGTTGCTGATTCCGGCAATCGTCAAGCCGCTCATGAGTCTGGGACCGTTGATTATCGGGATTATCTTGATGATCTACGGGGTTAATAAGATTATCGGCGCCCGCCAGCAACAGCAATATGTGAATGTTTCACCATGGTCGACGATTATTTATGGTGTGGCCTTGCTTATTATCGGGTTTATCATGGCGATTAACCCATTTAAGACGGTGATGATGGTCTTCGCCTTGTTCGGCGGCGTGCTTGTGGTAATGGGCATTCTGCAACTTTTCACTAAAAAAAGCGATTAAGCTGACCAAACAAAAAGCCACGGACGAATTTATCCATGGCTTTTTATATTCGCATCACAACTTATGGCTAACTCACAATATAAAAAAGCAGGACCCATGTATGCGCGATATCGTCGCAGCATTGGTCCTGCTTTTTTTACGCAATGGTGACAAGGCTACTCAACGAGCTGTTCTGCGGTTAGTCATCGGTTTATTGTTGTGGATACACAATTTGATTAGCCCAATGATTGATGGGACCGTATTTGTGTCCAACCGGAATTGGATGGCCAATTGCCTGATTAGTGAAGCGCTTGGCAATCCGAATGGCGTCTTCAACATCGTTACCTTTGCCGATTTCGGCGGTAATCACTGCCGAAAGTGTATCGCCGGTGCCGTTAACGCGGTCCGTATCGTGATAAGGTTCGCTCAGCCAAAAAGATTTGCCACTTTCCAGCAACACAAAATCCCGAACTTCTTTTTGAGTTGGATCATCATGGGCACCTTTTAATACAACGTTTTTTGCTCCTGATGCCTGTAGCTGATGGGCTGCAGCTTCTGTATCAGCATCAGTGTCGAGTTTCATGCCGGTAAGATGTTCTGCTTCATAGTGATTCGGAGTTACCACGGTTGCTAAGGGAATCAGTTCATTTTTGACGGCATCGTAGGCATCTTGTTCCAGCAGCATCGCGCCGTGCTTCGTGATAATGACCGGGTCGACCACCAGCGCACCGAAGTCATACTGTTGCCAGTTTTTGATAATCGCTTGTACCAATGCCTTATCAGCCAGCATTCCGGTTTTAGCTGCTTTGATTTTCAGGTCAGCAGCCAAGGATTTGAACTGCGCGTCGATGAACGGCAGCGGCATCACCATGCTGTCTTGGATACCATAGGAATTACCGGCAACCGCCGCGGTCAAAACGGTCGCACCGTAAACGCCACGCATGAAGAAACTGTGCAGATCTGCTTGAACGCCGGCACTGCCATCACTGTCAGTACCACCAATTGTCATCACTTGTGGAAATTCGTTAGCCATCATGATCATCTCCTGATAAAAAAGTCTGAGCTCTCATCAGCATGTCCATTCATTGGAAGGTTTGCGCTAATGCCAATCGTTCCTCTGTACGGTTAGTTAAAGGCTCGTTTTTGAGGTAAAACTGCTTTGAGCCATTCGCCAATAAATGGGTATTGCCGATTTAATTCAATTACCTGAGTTTCCGGATCTGGGTATTTCAGGTAAATCATATTATTGTCCGGATTAACCATTACAGTAAAGAGTTTTTGATTGGGCAGCGGTAATTCATATACACCTTGGTGACTGCCTTGCCGCATCAAAATCGCATTACTGGAAGCAATGACAAACAGTTCGTCTAACGCAGGGGAGTTCGTCCCGGCAGAAACCCGCACGACCAGCTTGAGGTGATGGTTGACCAGTTCTTCCGGAATTGTGGTCGAGGCCCATTCAAATCGGTCACCTTTAACCTCTTCAGAACCTAAATCTTTCCAATCATGGCCGTCTTCATCCAGAACCTGGTAGTCGAGAACTTTGCTGTCCCGATCAAGGTTAGTCTGAATGCTGAATTCGCCGGCTTTAACAACCGTTTTTTTGGCGACTAATGGTTTGAGATTATCAAAGCGGGTTTTAAAGTGTAAGCCGTTGATTGGCTGCAAAACCGTTTCGTCAATGGTTGCAAATTGATAGCCGCCTTGATTAAGGGCCTTGGTTAAAGCAGACAGTGCTTTGATTTCATCGGCATCGTAAGGCAGCGCGTTGCTGTCGCTTGCCGTAATTTGTAACAAGGTTGGCAAATTGACGGCTTTCAGGGTGGCGCTTGGGCTTAGCGGATCAACAATGGTTAGCAGGGGCTGATTGTCTTCTTCAGTTGCCTGAATAAGCGTGATTTCACTGTGGTGGGGATCGCTAGTCGTGTCTTTAAACCACAATGTCTGTAAAAAATTAGTTGGAATGGCAGCAATATTTTGCAACGTTTGATAAAGTTTGTCACGCATCAAGCCCGTGTAACTTGCTAGTAACGCGGTTAACGCATCATCATTTGAACCCCATAAAGGCGAATCGGCTAGTCGGTCAGCTTCGGTTTGATACGCGGTGCTGATTTGTTGACGTAGCTGTGAGACATTTAACGGTTTTGCAATTAGGGCAGCCAAATGTGTGTCATTAAGATTAAGCATGTGTGCGCCCTCCTTCAAGCTTTAATGACTGCATGAAATCATCTTTCAAGTTGGCAAGAACATTTTCAAATTCCGCAACGGAACTGTAGGTGCTCAAGACAGCTTGGTATTCATAACGGGTAATGGCTGCAGAAACTTCCAATTCGCGTTTACGTTTATCGAAGGCGTCATCAGCCGCCAGCTTTTCTTTATCAAAGCGGGCTTTAAGTTGCGAGGCATCGGTTTTGGATGCATGGGCTGCCGGTGCATCGGATTCATCACTTGGATCGATGAAATTTTTCAAAAGTCCGCGGAAGCCACCGTTACCTTGGGCGGATTGATCGCGTTCAGGTGCTGCTTCAGCTTCAAGATTATCAATTTGTGTATGCAGTGAATCAACATCGTGGTAAACTTCCTTGCGCATGGCGTCCAACTGGCGATCCAGATAGTGATCAGGATCATCGGAAAAGGCTTCCAGTTGCGGCAGGATCTTGCGTTGCTCATCGGTTGACTGGGTAATCGCGCGCAAAATGACGTTAATATGACCAAAATCGCGGCGGTGATACCAGTTACCAAAATAAATCGTCCCTTGATCATTGACTTCAAAAAACGGAATATGCTGCCGCAAGAAATCAATAAACCCGATTTGCAAAAAATCATGCAGTTCGGCTTGGGCGCTTTTGTCGTAAGCTAAGATGTAGCCAGGCGCTTCTTCAATATCGAGGCGCAAATTCTCTGCTGTGGCATCGATTCCCTGATAAAGGCGGTAACGTGATTTTTTATGCCAAGCATCGGTAAAATCACTAAAGAATTTCTTTTGGTAAGTAAGACTCGTTTCGATTGACATATAATATCCTCTCACATTCTGTCCAATTATTTTAAGTGTACCGCATAAACGGGCATATAAGGAAGTTTTCTTCTCATTTAGAGCTAAGAAGGTCAAATCAACCGTTTTAAATGGATGCATGCTAAAATGAGCTCGTGTAGGGTGTTCGGGTTTACGAAATGAGGTAAGAAAATGAAAATTGCAGTTTTGGGTGCGACTGGACGTGCCGGAAGTGCCATTGTTGCCGAAGCGAGAAAACGCGGTCATGATGTGTTGGCTGTCGTGCGCGATCCGCAAAAAGCTGCGCGCCGGCTGGGCCAAACCGTTCCGACGCTGGTGAAGGCACCACTAGATTTAAGCGAAGCAGATCTAGATGGCGTTGATGCCGTTGTTGATGCGCTGAGTGTTCCGTGGGGCTCAGGCCGCGGCTATTTACATTTGGATTTTGCCACGCATTTGATTAGTTTGTTGCGTAATGCGGATACGTTAGCCGTTTTTATTCTGGGAAGTGCTAGCTTGGCAATGCCGGGTGCCGATCATCCGATGATTCTTGATTTTCCGGAAAGTGCTGCGAGTCAGCCGTGGTATGACGGTGCGAAGTTTCAGTATGATGAATATCGATTCTTGCAGATGACCGATAACGTTAAATGGATTGGTATATCCGCCAGCGAGGCTTTTCCAAGCGGACCGGCAACGGGTTATATTGCAGGAAAAGATACCTTACTAGTTGGCGAAGATGGTCAGAGTCACATCACAACAGGTAATATGGCCTTGGCAATCTTGGATCAGCTAGAGCAGCCAACCGCTTTGCAAGATCGGATAACCGTTCGCGATGTGGATGAATGAGCGGTAATAGCAACCAAAAAAACACGGTTTACGCAGGGGCAAAGCCTTGTGTGAATCGTGTTTTTTGGTGATTTTTGAGATGAATGAGTTTGGAAAACGATGGGTGGTTAGCCGCGGTATGGTGGGTTGGTAGCGGTGGTTATGCGCTTATCAACTGATAAAAGTTTGGTGATATAGTTTGGGTACTAGACTAATTTTTGTGGTGTTGGAGGTAAGGATTTTTAGTTTAAGCAGTTAAGGGAACTTACATTGCGTTCTATAACGCGCTCACAGTCGCAGCAATCTGCGTGTAAGGACCTCAGACGCAATGGCCAAAGCCCGGCCATCACGTCTGAGGCCGCTTACACTCCGACTTCTAACCGCGCCGGCTCGCGCTCAACAAAAAAACACCGCGTATTGGGGGTACGCGGTGTTCCCGTGTCAGCGCCATTGGGGGTGGAGCTGACTTATTTTTACTTTGGAGGAGTAAAAATGAAAAAAGTTCCTCAATTTTCAAGTCAAGTGCAACGATGATAACGAATTCTTGATAGTGGTCTAGGCTGTTACGCCATGCATCGGTAGTAATCGCATGGGCGAAGATAGTTCAGAATACGTCTGGGACGATGGTTCAGTGCGGATTGGACTGCTTGAATTTCAACCAGGGTAACTGCTCTGAGAGACTTCCCTTTCGGGAAGAATTCCCTAAGCAGTCCATTGGCGTTCTCGTTTGTGCCACGCTCCCAAGGCGAGTACGGATGTGCGAAGTAAATCTGGGTTCCAACAATCTCTGATAACTTGGCAAACTCGGAACCATTGTCAAAAGTGATACTCTCAAATTCCTTGGCCCCGTAGTCGTCGATCGTGTCCTGCAAGGCTTTAAGGCAGGTGCCCGCATGATAGTCAGGAATCTTGACGATGATCTCAGTCCGGCTGTACCGTTCTGTGAGCGTCATTAATGCTGGCTCATCAGCTAAGCGAATACCTTTGACCAAGTCGCCTTCCCAATGTCCCACGCCTGTGCGGTCATTCACGGCCGCAGGACGCAACTCGATTGAGTCGCCGTATATCTTCTTATTCTTGCGCTTGTGGGCGTTCTTATAGCCTTTGATGCGGCGTCGGAGCTTCTTGGGAAGTGTCATGTTGTCTAGCTCAAGCAGCCCGGCGTCGATGTAGCGATACACAGTTGTCGTTGAAGGGCAAGCCTTGCCCTGGTCGCGATAGAAGTGTACGAAGCTATCAACGCTGTGTACGCGCGGCTTACGAGTAAGCTCCCTGGCGAGAGCCTTGAAGAACGCACGGCCGGTCTTAAGAAAGGCGTAGTGACCGGTTCTATCGCGTTTACGGTCGTGCATGGCTTGGGCAGTTTCCGCAAGATAGACTTGATGCGAGTGACGCTTCGAGTCGAGCTGAGTTACAGATCCACGCGTGATTTCTCGTGAGATTGTCGCTTTACTGCGATGAAGCTTCTGTGCAATCACGGTCGCGGTGTCACCAGCAGCCTGAAGGGCCTGAATTGTAGCACGGTCGCTAAAACTGAGTTGTTGGTAATGCTTGTGGGTGTTAGTCTGAGAGTGGGTCATGAAGATTCCTGCTTTCTTGTTTAGCTAGCACTAACAAGAATAGGTCTTCATGGCCTTTATGGTCTAGTCGTCAGGGTGTTGCACTTGAATTGTAAACTGGGGAAATGAAAAAAGTTGGGTTGGGGTAGTAGTAAGAAGGGGGTAAACTTCCTTGCTACAGTTAACAGAATAATCGCTAAATGTGAACTTTTTATGACGTTCTGGCATAAAATTTTAGAACGGACGTTTTTTTCGTCATCAGCGCACTTTTTCGGCCGAATGACTAGTTATTAAAAAGAAGCTGTGAGATGTCAGTTTCTTGCAATAATAATCAATCAAAATGATAAACACTGTCAGATTAAAGGATTAATCATTTCTTTTCTACAAAATTAGAGCCGTTAACAGGAAATCGCCACAAAAAAACGTTATATTAAGGGTGGAAATGGTTCTAATAGAAATTTGAAAATGGGGTAATTTGATGGACAACTCAGCATCAAACATCAATGTTGATCAACTGACCACTGAAGAGAAAATGAAACTGACTTCTGGTAAGGACTTCTGGGCCTCCGAAGCACTTCCTGATCATAAGATTCCGAGTATCCGAATGAGTGATGGACCCCACGGCTTACGTTACCAAGCCGCTGCTGCTGACCATTTAGGGATTAATGACAGTGTCCCAAGCACAAGTTTTCCAACCGCGAGTGCCAGTGCGGCTACTTGGGATCCGGAATTGATTGCCGCAATGGGGGCAGCGATTGGGCTTGAGGCTCAGAGTCTGGGAGTTGATGTCGTGTTGGGCCCTGGGGTAAACATGAAACGCAATCCGTTATGCGGGCGGAACTTCGAATATTTTAGCGAGGATCCATACTTGGCCGGTAAGCTTGGTGCGGCCTGGATTCAAGGCATGCAGAAGCAAGGAATCGCTGCCTGTCTCAAACATTTTGCTGCAAATAATCAGGAAAATGGTCGCTTGTCGTCCGATTCGATGATTGATCCGGTGGCACTTCATGAAATTTATTTGGAGGCTTTCCGCATTGCCGTTACTGAAGGCCATCCAGAATCCGTCATGTGCTCTTATAACAAAGTAAACGGTACTTATACGAGTGACAATCGCTATTTAATGACAAACGTGTTGCGCGATCAATTTGGGTTTGATGGTGCGGTCATCACCGATTGGGGCGCGTTGAACGACAAAGTGGCTGCGCTTAATGCCGGAACGGATTTAGAAATGCCAGGTGATGATCATTTATTTGACGATGAGGCATTGAAGGCGTTGCAGTCCGGTGAATTGCAGTCGGCCAGTTTGGATCGTGCAGCAGCTAATATTATCAAAATGGCGCGTAAACATCGGCCTAGCTTCCATGGTACGCGTGAAGCCTTATTACACCAAAATGCTCAGTTAGCGCAGAAAATTGCGGAAAATGCCATTGTGTTACTAAAAAATGATGACCACATTTTGCCATTGAAGACCAGTGAATCATTAGCGGTTGTTGGTGAGATGGCCAAGGAAACCCGCTTTCAAGGTGCAGGTTCTTCCCATATTCAAGCAGCTGAACAAGTGTCGATTTTGACCGGAATCAAACAGGCCGGGCTCACTTATGATTTCGCAGCCGGGTATCGACTTGATGATGAAGTTGATCAAGAGAAAACTGCCCAAGCGTTGGAATTAGCGCGGACGCACGACAAGGTTATTTTTGTTGCCGGGTTACCCGATAACTATGAATCAGAAGGGTTTGACCGGAAGAACATGGCCCTGCCAAAAGTACAAAACGACTTGCTTCAGGCCATTGCAGCGATTAATCCGCATGTCATTGTTTTATTGGTCGCCGGAGCACCGGTTGAGATGCCATGGTTAGATCAGGTACAGGCGATCTTGAATTTATATTTAGGCGGGGAGCATATTGGAACGGCAACCGCACGGGTACTGACTGGTCAAGTCAACCCCAGTGGCAAGTTAGCCGAAACCTATCCTAAGCGCTATCAAGACGTTGTGTCAGCTGAGATTTATGACAAACACACGCGCGCGGTTCCTTATGTAGAAAGTTCCTATATCGGGTATCGTTACTTCGATAAGGCAAAAGTACCGGTGGCGTTTCCGTTTGGTTTTGGTCTTAGTTACACCACTTTTGCGATCAAGCATGTACGGCTTGTCAATGACGAAGTAACCGATGCACAGCCGGTGACGGTTCAATTAGATGTGACCAATACAGGGGATATGGACGGGGCAGAAGTGATTCAGGCTTACGTCAAAGAACAGCAGCCGCGTCCATTACGGCCGGAAAAAGCGCTAAAGGCATTCAAGAAAGTCTTTATTAAAGCTGGTGAAACAGTCGCAGTTCAGTTGGAATTACCCGCGCAAGCATTTAAAGAATGGCAGGAAAAGACCCAGACCTGGGTGCTTCCTGCCGCTGCCAAGTCGGTAGCAATTGGCACAAGCGCTGCTGATATTGTGGCAACGTTGCCTGTTCACTTAAACGGCACCAACGTCACCAATTTCAAAAATATTCCTGATTGGTATACCACACTATCAGGCAAACCGACTGTCCATGATTTTGAACAGTTAACCGGTCAAAAGGTGCCACCGCATCATGAGTTTGTCCCGGGAGAATTCACGCGACTCAATACACCGCGTGAAATGCAAAAACACTCATGGATTGTCCGTACGGTAACTCGGATCACGGTCCGAATGCGAACAAAAGACTATCTTGACAAAGAAGGCCCGGAAGCTAAGTTTCAGCAAGCAATTGTGCTAGATACACCATTAATTCGACTGGCCCAGCAAGCAAGTGGCATTTTAAAGTTAAGCATGGTTGATCGGTTAGTCGCTGCAGCCAACCATCAATATCTCAAGATGATTTTTGGATAACAAGTGTATTGTAAAATAATTAGAATTTTTCCTTGACGCGGACAAATGCTTTCCAGTATGCTTAATCCCATACAAAACCGAGGGAGTGTTCACCGTGATGAATTATCGGCAAACACAACTGAATAACTTTTTTGGCAGCTTTTTTGGATAGCGGTTTGCACTCGGATGCAAACCGCGCAAGCAACGGTTTGCATCCATGAGGCTGTCACATTGAATGTGCCAACAAAGCCGTGTGGATGAACAATCATCCATGCGGCTTTTCGATACCGAAAACTCGGGCCAGTCGCATGGATAAAATCCAACGGCTGGCCCATTTTTTGTGAGCGTGAGCTGGCGCGGTTAAGGATCGGAGTGTAAGCGGCCTTGGACGTGATGGCCGGGCTTTGGCCATTGCGTCCAAGGTCCTTACACGCAGATCCTTGCGCCAGCGAGCGCGTTATGATCAAGCGTGAACCGGCGCGGTTAGGAGCCGGAGTGTAAGTGGCCTTGGACGTGATGGCCGGGGGCTTTGACCATTGCGTCCAAGGTCCTTACACGCAGATCGCAGATCCTTGCGCCAGCGAGCGCGTTATGATCAAGCGTGCGGAGGGGCTAACCCGTCTGATAATACCGGTTAATCAGACGCGTTCACCTAAAAAGCAACCAAAAAAGGTACTCGGTTTTGGCTTTTGTTAATTAAAAAATAACTTGGACGAATATGTGATCTAATTGTCTAACGGCGCTGGATCGCGCAAATTGGGAGGAATTTTAATGAAAAAGCATCTCGTACTCACGTTGGCAGCAACTGTCTTGATTGGATTAACCTTAATTGGCTGCGGCAAGAAATCAAGTGCCGCCAGCAGTCGAACGGTTAAAGTCGGTATTTTACAGTTAATGGACCAAACTGCTTTGACCGAAGCGCGTAAAGGGTTTGAATCAGAACTTGCCAAGGCTGGCTACAGTGGCAAGCGGATCAAACTTGATTATGTGAACGCACAAGGCGATCAAGCTAATCTCAAAACCATGAGTGACCGGCTGGCGCGCGATAAGAATGATGTTAATTTGGCCATTGCCACACCAGCTGCTCAAGCCTTGCAAAAAGCCGATAAGAAGACACCGTTGCTTTTCACGGCGATTACTGATCCTAAATCTGCAGGACTGGTGACGAATTTAGAAAAGCCTGACAAGAATGCGACCGGGGTTACAGATTTAGTCGCGGTGGCAGATCAGATTAATTTGCTGCATCAGACTTTCCCGCAAGCTAAAACGATTGGGTTAATGTACAACGCCAGCGAACCCAATTCGGTTTATCAAATCAAACATGCTAAGGCACGGCTCAAACAGTTGGGGTTGCGCTATCAGATTCGAACCGCAGCAACCACCAATGATGTGCAGCAGGCAGCCGAAAGTTTAGCCAAGGATGTCGACGCCTTGTATCTACCGGCCGATAACGTGATGGCTGCTGCAATGCCGACGATCGGTAAAGTTGCCAAAGCTCACCAGATTCCGGTCGTCCCAGCCGCATCAACCATGGTTAAAGATGGAGGCACCATCACCAAGGGCATCGATTACCGTGATCTTGGCAAACAAACTGCGAAGATGGCGATCAAACTGCTTAAGGGAACAGCAGTCAAAAAACTAAGCGTTGAAAAACCGGCCAAAGTTGAAACCGTAAAAAATGAAACAATGCTGAAAAATATTAAGCAAACGGTGCACCTGCCAAAATAGCCATGATATCAACATTCTTTGACATTTTTCGATATTCTGAAATCCGATTAGCCAACCTACCGGCGAAAACTTGTGTTGACAAACTGAGATTATGAGTATACGCTTTGAAACAAGCCAGAAGGGTTAACTTCTGAGCAAAGGAGTGTTGATCATGAGACAAAGAAAAACAACACAACTTATTCACGCGTACTATTACGGCTATTTCGGATAATGGTTTGTATCTCATGGATACAAGCCAATCAGGTTTGTATCCATGATGGCCGTGAGTATTTCACTTGCAATTAACCGCCACATGGACGAATTCATCCATGTGGCTTTTTCTTTCCCGGGAAAAAAGTAAAAGGCCAGTCACATGGATGAGAAAATCCAGTGGCTGGCCTTTTTTGGCGAGTGAGTTCTGTAGTGCGAGTGCCAGTGTGAGTAGAAGGTGACTCGCGCTCACCATAACGCGTTCACAGGGCCAGAAACCTGCGTGTAAGCACCTTGGTCGCAATGGCCAAGAGCGGGCCATCACGATTAAGGCCGCTTACACTCCGACTTCTAACCGCGCTGGTTCACGCTCACTTTATTTTAGGAGGAAGAAAATGATGATTAAAAAAATGGCTGCCGTTGTAGCAGCGGCGTTGACGGTTGTGGCTTTGGCTGGTTGTGGTAAATCCACGAGTGCTGCGGCTGATAAGAGTCAGGTGAAGGTTGGGGTTTTGCAATTGATTGATCAGCAAGCCTTAACCGCAGCACGAAAAGGTTTTACCGAAGAGCTTGCTAAAGCCGGTTACAAGGGTAAGAAGATCAAACTTGATTATGTGAATGCCCAAGGCGATCAGTCGAATCTGCAGACGATGAGTCAACGCCTGAAGCGGGATAAGAACGATGTTAACCTAGCGATTGCCACTCCGGCAGCTCAGGCTTTGCATAAGGAAGATGCTACAACGCCAATGCTGTTTACAGCGGTGACGGATCCTAAGGCGGCCGGGCTGGTAAGTAACCCTTCTAAGCCAGACAAAAATGCAACGGGGGTAACGGATAAAGTCGATGTTGCAGGGCAAATCAGCTTTATTCACAAAGTTTTCCCTAAAGCCAAGAAAATAGGGTTGCTCTTCAATGCCGCTGAAGAAAATTCCCAGGTTCAAGTTAAGCTTGCCAAGGCAGCAATTAAGAAGTTAGGGTTGACGTCAGTTGAGAAGACCGCGGCAACGACCAATGATGTTGAACAAAGTGCCACGGCCTTGATGAAGCAAAGTGATGTCATCTACATTCCAACCGACAACACGATGGCCGCATCTATGGCCACCATTGGTAAGGTCAGCACCAAGGAAAAAGTTCCGGTTGTGCCAGCCGATGCCACGATGGTTAAGTTAGCCGGAGTTGCAACGGTCGGCATCAATTACGAGGACCTCGGCAAACAAACCGGTAAGTTGGCAGTTAAGCTTTTGAAGGGTAAACAGGTCAAAGATTTGGCAGTTGAAACACCTGCCAAAACCCGGTTAGTCACCAATCCCAAACGGATGCAGCAATTTGGGCTGACTGAAGCGATGTTGAAACAAGCAGAATAAGCGAGCATTTTTAAAAAGGGGTTTCGTTATGGATATTGTGACATCAAGTATTGCCCAAGGATTATTGTGGTCGGTCATGGCCATTGGCGTGTATCTGACATTTCGTATTTTAGACATTGCCGATATGACGGCAGAAGGTAGCTTTCCACTAGGCGCGGCAATAACTGCTCAGGCAATTGTATCAGGAGTTGGCCCGATTGCAGCAACGTTGCTGGGTTTTGCCGGCGGGGCTGCTGCAGGTGCGGTGTCGGGTTTTCTGACGACCAAATTGCACATTCCGGATCTGCTCACTGGTATTTTGACCATGACCGGTTTATATTCCGTCAATCTTTTCATCATGGGAAAAGCCAATGTCAGCTTGATTGGCGCGGTCAAGACTGTGTTCAATTTGACAGATAGCGGGGATGCGACAACGACTGGCATCATCGTGGGCGCTATTGTGGTGGCAATTGTCATCGGAGCTCTGGTTTTCTTCTTCCATACCGAAATGGGATTGGCTGCAGCCGCAGTTGGTAACAATCAGAATATGGCGGCTGCTAACGGGATTAATAATGATGCGATGAAGATCATTATTTACATGTTGAGCAATGGTTTGATTGCATTGTCTGGCAGTCTCATGGCACAGACTAATGGCTATGCAGATCTGTCCATGGGTATTGGCACAATTGTAATTGCCTTGGCCGCTATCATCATTTCCGAAATCCTGGTGCGCGGGGTGCCGTTGTGGGCGCGTTTGCTAATGATCATTGTGGGTGCCGTGATTTACCGGCTCATTATTGCGGTGGTCTTGGATATGGGCGTGGATCCGAACTACTTGCGCTTCTTCTACGCACTCATGTTGACAATTTTCTTATCACTGCCGTTGTTGAAAAAGAAACTCTTCCAAGTAAAAGTACGACACAGCAATCGGCAACAGGTCAAGTCTGACCAACGCATGGTTGCCAAAACATCGGATCATATGACGATTGCACCGGCAGAGCAACAAAAGGAGGTTCATTAACATGGCAGTTCTGGACGTACGCGGGTTGCACCAATATTTTGAGCAAGGTACCGTCAATGAGAATCACGCGTTAAAAGGAATTGATTTGAGCCTGGAACGTGGTGAATTTGTCGCTATTATTGGTGGTAATGGTGCAGGTAAATCAACCTTGTTAAACAGCATCGCCGGAACATTGCCGGTTAATCAAGGCCAAATCCTGATCAATGGCAAAGATGTCACTTACCAAAATGTTGCGAAACGGGCCAAGCTCATTGCGCGGGTTTTCCAAGACCCGCGTTCTGGCACTGCCTCTTTATTGACGATTGAACAAAACCTTGCCTTAGCAGAAAAGCGTGGCGAATGGCGTAACTTCTGGGCAGGCGGCGTCAAGCGTCGTGATCGGCAGCATTTTCAGGAGAAACTGGCGACATTGGGTTTAGGACTAGAGAAACGTCTTGGCGCAGAAATGGGCTTGCTTTCAGGAGGCCAACGCCAGGCAGTGACTTTGTTAATGGCAACCTTGAAGAAGCCGGCGTTGTTGCTGCTGGATGAACATACGGCGGCGCTTGATCCTCAAACGAGTGCGACTGTTATGGCCTTGACAGATCAAATGGTGCGCGCTCAACAGATTACCACTTTGATGATTACGCACAACATGGCAAGCGCGTTGAAATACGGTGACCGCTTAATCATGTTGGATCACGGGGAGATCGCTGTTGATGTACGCGGCGAGGAAAAGCGACATTTGACAGTTGAAGATTTGTTAACACTGTTTAAAGAACGCAGCGGGCAGGAATTTGCCGATGATGCGGTCTTGCTGAGCTAGTTTTGAAAACTTAAATAACCGGCATGCGATCATGATTAAATGAGCGCATGCCGGTTATCTTTTTGCCTATAAAATCGATTTACTTGCAATCTAGCTGATTTTCACAACCGTCCGCAGTGCGTGATGGGTAAAGTGTTTGTTCAAAACGTGCGGCAAGTCAGAGAGATTGACCGTTTGATAAGGCACTGGGGCTAGCTTGGCTAACGCGGTCCAAGCAGCTTGACGTAAGGCTGTTGGCGCACTCACAGAATCAATCCCGATCAAGCTGATGTTGCGCAAAATGAACGGAAATACCGTGAGCGGTAGGGAAGCGCCTGCAGCATTGCCACATAGCGCAACCGCTCCACCGTAACGCATACTCGGTAACAGGCTGGTGGTGAAACTACCACCAAGCGGATCGATGGCAAAGTCAAATTGTTGACGTGCCAATGCCTTGCCTTTTGGTAACTCGTCAAGGGCTAGTGTGGCGGTTGCTCCGAGCGCGCGAACCTGTTGTTGCTGATCAGGCGTGCGGACAAGGGCCACGCGGTTTGAAAAGCCGGCATTTGCCAATAATCGCAAGGCAATACTGCCAACCCCGCCAGTTGCACCACCAACCAAAATCAACGGCTGTCGTTCAGGTGTCATTCCGGCATGCATCAACGCTGTGACACACAACGCTGCCGTCAAACCGGCTGTTCCAAACGCCATCGCAGTTTCCAGTGTGAGATTTTTAGGTAATGGTAGCGCCCATTGTGCCGGAACGCGGGCATATTCAGCGTAACCGCCACCTTGACTGACGCCTAAGCCATGACCGGTCACAATAATTTGATCGCCTTTTTTAAACTGCGCGTCGTGACTAGCGACAACGGTTCCACTTAAGTCGATGCCTAGGATCTGCGGAAATTGCCGCACAACTTGGTTTTGTGGTTGATAGGCCAATGCATCTTTGTAATTAACGTCTGAATAAGCAACCTTGATCAAAAGTTCGCCGGCAGGTAAGTCATCTGTCGTCATAGTTTGTAAGGTAGCTTGTTGGCCGTCGTGGAGCAATGCCTGAAACGGTTGCACTTTATGACCTCCTAGTGAGCATGAGCAGGTGAACGCGTTATAGCGCAATTCGACTCCTAATCTGACAAACGGGGCACGCACCATAGCTTGCTCAAATATTAACTAAAGCATAGCAGATTCATCAATAAATACAAAACAACCGTTATTCCGCATCGCCAATCAATTCCGATGGTTGCCATGCGGCTAATTCATTGCGATGCTGGCGGCGTTTGTAACCTTCCACAACCAGCATCGGCAACCAGATGACCGCCAAAACAATGAGCCATTGTCCGAGATTTAACGGTGCCAGCCGAAAGACCTGTTGAAGCGGGGCCACAGTGGCTAACAACAAGATCAAGGTAATGGTACCAAGTAAGCTGCCGGTTAATATCGGATTGACCGTGAAGGCAGCGCGATTAAGTCGTCCACGGGTTTTGATCGGGAAAATATCCAACATTGAGCCAATCGCCAGCGTCAAAAAGAGCATGGTCATGCCGACAATTGGTTGATTGGCGCTCAAGCCAAAGCGACCGAGTGCGTAAACGCCGAGGATTAGGCCAACGTAAGTCGTTGTCCGCACCGCTACTCTTTTTCCAAGTCCACTGGTAAAAATGCTGGCTTTTTTAGGAATCGGTTTAAGCCGCATGATGCCAGGTTCGGCTAGTTCACGGCTCAAGAAGAAGCCGGGAATACCGTCAGCGAGCACGTTGACGATTAATAGCTGTTCCGGCGTCATAATTGCCCCCCAGCCGATCAGAACCGCGATCAGCATGGTGAAAATCTGCGCGAAATTGACGGAAATCAGAAATTCAACGGCCTTGAGGATATTTTGATAAACAGTTCGTCCTTGTGCCACCGCATCGATAATTGTCGCAAAGTTGTCATCGGTGAGCACCATATCGGCGGCGTTTTTGGCCACGTCCGTTCCGGTGATGCCCATTGCAATGCCAACATCGGCGGCTTTTAGCGCGGGGGCATCGTTTACGCCATCGCCGGTCATGGCCACAACGGCTTGTTGCTGCTGCCATGCTTTGACGATTCTGATTTTATCGGTCGGAGTGGTTCGGGCGAAAACGCGAATTTGCTGAATATCAGCGGCCAATGCTTCATCACTCATTTGACTCAGATCGTGCCCGGTGATGGCGCGTTGACCGTGGTCGAGGATGCCGATGTCTTTTGCGATGGCAGTGGCAGTGTCAAGATGGTCGCCGGTGATCATCACGGTAATAATGCCTGCATCTTTTGCGGCTTGAATCGCAGCCGGTACTTCTGGACGCGGTGGATCAATTAAGCCAATCAGTCCTAAAGGTTGCACGGCGGTTAATTGGGTCTCCCAGTTGGCACCGGGGTCGTTTTCGAATTGCTGGTAACCTGCTGCCAAGACTCGCAATGCCTGCGCAGTCATCTGATCATGAATCGCTGTAGCTTCCTCGTGCCAATGATCATTGGAAAAGGCAATCCGATCAGCAGCGCCCTTGATGATAGCCAGAAAATGGCCATCGGGAGTTTTGTGCAAGGTCGCCATGGTCTTTTTATCGGATGAAAATGGTGACTCGGCAATTCGTGGATAGCAGGTTTCAAGATCATCCCGGTTTAAGTCGTAGTGGGCCAGCAGCCGAACAATTGCCAGCTCGGTGGCATCACCGATATCCGGTTCGCCTTGTTTGGTGAGCCGGGCGTTGGTTGCCAGTCCCAGATAAGTCAAAAATTGCTGCTGATTCGTTGATAAGGGTTGATCGGTAACTTTTTGGAGTGTTTCACCAAACGGCCAAAAATGGGTCACGGTCATTTGGTTTTGCGTCAATGTGCCGGTTTTGTCGGAAGCTATAACGTTGATGTTCCCGATGGTTTCAACCGCGGTCACTTGTCGAATAATGGCGTGGCGTTTGGCCATTTTCTGGACGCCGTGCGCCAAGCTGAGCGTGACGATGACCGGCAATGTTTCCGGAACCGCCGCAATGGCAAGACTCACACCGAGCATGAGACTTTCGGTTAAGGTTTCTTGGTGGTAAAGCATGGACAACAACATCGTCAGCGCACCGCCTAAGATGGCCACTAACGATAGACGTTTGCCCAGTGCGTTTAGGCGTTTGGCTAATGGTGTCGCTTGTTTTTGCGTTTGATTCAATAATGATGCAATTTTTCCCAACTCGGTCTTCATACCTGTGGCGGTGACAATAGCGCTGGCTTTTCCACTGGTAATTGCCGTACCGGAAAAAAGGCGATTGACGGCATCACCAAGATCATCCGGCACTTCAGTCAGTGGCGCGGCAGATTTGGCAACGGCGGAACTTTCTCCTGTCAAAACTGCTTCATCGGTTTCGAGATCCTGACTGTGAATTAGTCGCGCATCTGCCGCTACTGCATCACCTGCTTTGAGGAGCATCAAATCACCGCGGACTAAATCTGCTGCGGCAATGGTTTGGGTCTTACCTTCACGAACAACGGTGACTGTTTGAACCGTCATGGCTTTTAAAGCTGCCAATGCTTTTTCGGCACTGTGTTCTTGGTATAAGGCAATGGCGACGTTAAGGATCACAATGCTGCCGATTACAATTGTTTTGGTCCAGTCACTGTCAGTCGTCAGGGCTAGATAAGCAGATAGGGCAACGGCAAATAGTAAAATTAACGAGGTAATGTCGCTAAGGTGGTGCCCGATTTGCCGCCATAAACTGGGCTTTTTGGCAGCAGTCAGTTGGTTGGGGCCATCTTCTTGGCGGCGTTTGGCAGCTGCGTTTGTTGTTAAACCGGTTGTGAGGTCGGTGTCAAAATCAGCGGCCAAATCGCTCGGCGTCAAAAGCGTCAGGTCTTTGGTCGTTGGTGTTGGCATATGCTCAATCCTTTCTGGGGTCGAGTTGTCTTTGTACTTACTTTTAATAACCGTAACATAATGATGCGGTGGCTGTAAAATCTTGTGCTGAAGTGCGTAGTTGTTCGACCTCACCATAACGCGTTTTCCGGCGCAGAAATCTGCGTGTAAGGACCCTTGGCGCAATGGTCAAAGTGCGATTATCACGTTTAAAGAGTGGTTGATTTTAAGAAGGTAGACGGGAGGGCGGAAAAGCTTTCTATTCTAGGCATTTAGGGGAATAACATTGCGTTCTATAACGCGCTCACAGTCGCAGCAATCTGCGTATAAGGACCTCTAGCCTAAATGGCAAAGACCGGCCATTTAGGCTAGAGGCCACTTATACTCCGATTGCTAGGCGCTCCTGTTCGCGCTCACAAAAAATGGACTGCTTTGTGTTATTAGCAGTCCATTTTGGTACAGATATCAAATCTTAGTTACCGTTAATTTTGCAAGGCGTGGTAGCGGTAATTTTGTTGTTGGGTCGTTTGCGTTTTAAAGCCATAAGTGTCAGCCACAATGTAAAGCGGTCGGTGTCGGCTTTGGGCAAACATTCGGCCGATGTAGTTGCCAAGTAGACCGATGCTGAAGGTGATGCCGGCACCAACAAGTAACGTTGTCGCGATCACCCAAGTTAATAAGCTGAGATGACCTAAAAAGAAACTGATGCCGACAATAGCCACGGCCAGTAGTAGAAAGAAGCCGCTAAGCCAGTTGGCAATTGTTAAAGGAACGGTGGAGAAGCTGGTAATGCCGTTCATGGCAAGGTGTAGCATTTTCTTTAATGGATAATGGGTTTCTCCGGCGGTTCGTTTTTGCCGATCATATTCTACGGCAATTTGCCTATACCCAACCCAGGCCACCATGCCGCGCACGTACGGATCATGTTCATTCATTTGTTTCAAAACGTTCACGACGCTGCGATCCATTAAGCGAAAATCACCTGTATCGACGGGGATGTCAACACTTGTGAGCGCCTTTAGCACGCGATAAAAAGTTTCGGCAGTTACCTTCTTGAACCAAGTCTCGCCGCTGCGTTTGCGTCGTTTGCCATAGACAACATCATAGCCTTCTTGCCAGCGGGCGATCATGGCTGGGATGACGCTTGGCGGATCTTGTAAATCAGCGTCCATGACGACAACGGCATCACCGCTTGCGTAACGAATGCCCGCGGTAATGGCAAGTTGGTGCCCAAAGTTGCGCGAGAAGTCTACGAGGCGAATGGTTGGGTTTTTAGCCATCGCGGCTTTAATCTGGGTGGCACTGTCATCGGTTGAGCCATCATTGACGAAGATAAGTTCATACCGTTCTGGTCGCGCCCGGACATAATTGGCAAGTTCGGTTAACGTTTCGCCAATGCCTGCGCTTTCGTTGTAAACGGGTAAGACAACGGAAATGAAGGGATTTGTTTTTTGTCGCATCACGCTTGCTCCTTTCTGAATTAATGAAAATTACTTCACCATGCTGGCATCAAGTTCATACAGCGTGCCGCTGCCCATGCCGCCCATTGCCATACGACCACCATGATTATTTTGGGCGTTGGTGGTTGTCTTGCTGCCGTATTTGCTTGCGGCCACTTTTTTGCCGACTTTTTCGACCCACGCTTCAATCTTTGAATTGCCGGCGCGACCCGATGACAGGTAATATTTCATGTCGCCACTTTTGACCAGTGCTTTGAATTGCTTCAAAGTAATTGCCGGGTCAGTGCCGTTAAATCCACCGATTGCCATAACCGCTTTACCGGATTTGATAATATACGGGGCAGCAGTGCTAGCGTTACTGGTAGCAAAAAGGTATTTGGCATTGCCTTGATGAGCTTCAACGTACTTCAATAAACCGCTATTGACACTGCCACTACCGATACCACCGCTATTACCGCCTGACGTTAGCAAAGTAGGGCCAGCGGTTGGAATGCCCGATGACGAGCCGGCAAGTGTCGGTGTCAACGACCAGAAACCCGGTGCGGCTAAGATAGCGGCAATCGCCACGCCCAGCGCCGATTTCCGCCAGGTTTTGGTTCGGGCGATGAAGAGCAGTGCCAAACCGATTACACCGGCAATGACCACAAGAATCGGTTGCCACTGATAGTAAAGACTGACATACCAAGTCTGAAGTGCAGTCGTTGCGGCAAGTGCAAGCGGGAGCAGCCAACTCTGCCAGTGCTTGAAGCTTAATTTGAACTGGTTAAACATGGTGACTGTGCCGATACCGAATAATGCCGCGAGTGGTGGCGCAAGCATAATCGTGTAATAAGGATGGAAAAAGCTGGCGATTGAAAAGAAGCCGGCGACTGGCACAAGCCAACCAAGCCAGAAAAGCAAGTGATTTTGCTGACTTGTGGTTTGGTACCATTTGCGCTTTCGATCAAGATAATAAGCAAAGGCACTGATAAAGCCAATGATAGCCATCGGTGCAAGCCAGCTTATTTGTGGACCAAGATCAGATTGCAGCAGGCGCAGTGGCCCGGCATTCCCAATTGAAAAGGCACCACCGCCGCGACCGCCAGCTGCACCACCACCAGTACCACGGCCGCCTTTAAAGTTGCCCTCTGCAAAGTTTGCAGGTGCGTTGTTTGTAGATGTGCCGGATTTGGTTTTCACAGTAGGTTGTTTGCCGTTGGTTCCAGCTGGCGGCGTGCCGCCCTGACCTTGACCATTACCTGGGCGACCACCACCATTTCCGCCAGGTGGCGTACCGGTTGTGCCCTTTGTGCCGGTTGGTGGATTTCCTTTAGTGCCAGTCGGTGCCGTGCCGGTTTTGCTATTATTGCCTTTGGTCGCCCCAGATGTCGGGTTCATTTCACCAGTCGCTTTGGTCTTGCTGTTGCCCATACCGGGGAAGGCCGCACCGGTACCGGTTGTTTGGCCCAATAATCGTTCAGTACCGTTATAGCCAAAAGCCAGCTCCATTTCTGAATTCGTTTGGGAACTGCCGACATAGGGCCGCTGGCTGGCGGCGGTTGAGTCCACCTGTAGTGGCCAGGCAAGTGTCATGACAGCCATCGCAGCTAATGCAATCCCCAGTGTAGCCAATCGGCGCCATAACTGCTGCTTTGATGCAAGCCAGAAAAAGAGTAATAAGGCTGGCAAAATCATGAACGCTTGGAGCATTTTAATGTTGAACGAGACCCCGATCAAAGCAAAACTCATGACAACCAGCCAGGGCTTACGGTTGGTGATTGCTTTCATCAGGCACCAGCTGGCGAGCAGCAGAAAGAACTGTAGTGTGGCGTCCATGTTATTTGTTCGGGAATCCGCGACAACGATGGGCGTTAAGGTGAGTGCCAATGCAGCTAAGCGGGCGGCCCAAACATTAAAGCGGGGTTTGATCATGTTATAGATTAGCGCCACGCTGCCGATGCCAAACAAAATTGAGGGTAAAACAACTGACCAGCCGTGAACGCCGAAAATTTTGGCGGAAATGGCCATGAACCAAAGCGCTACCGGTGGTTTGTCAACGGTGATAAAGCCAGCGGGATCAAATGCGCCGTACCAGAAATTGTGCCAACTTTGGATCATACTGGTGATAGCAGCCGTGTAATAATCATTAGCGTTTCCTGCTTCCCAGATATTCCAGCTGTAAAGAAACGCAGCCAGAACGAGAATGCCAATGAGCCACCAATCAAGGGTCCACTGTTTAATTTTTTTCATGTGCCGTAACTCCCTTTTCTCGAAATACCCAGAACTTACTTAAAAGGAAGTTCGTTGGGACGGTAATCATAAGTGCAAACATCGGTGCTAATGGTTTTGGTAAATTCAATGCATCATTCCAGAAGCTTGTGAGTATCAGGCTCATGATAAAGGTGAGACCATACGAAAAATAGTATCGTGGTGCCACACTTTTAAGGTCGCGGTGATCTTTAACCTTAAAGACCCAGGTATCATTGAGGAAAAGTCCTAAAACTGACGTTAATCCATAGCCGACACCCATCGCAGCGGTTGGATTGATCAATTGGTATAATGTCAGGTAAAGCAAGTATGTCAAAATAGTATTGATACCACCGACTAAACCGAAGCCAATGAATTGTTTCAGCTTTTGGCGCATCGAATCGCTCCCTTCTTGATGAATGGGATTAGTATGCGAGATGCAGCATAAATTAACCTTAAAGCCAGCAATTTTTTTCTTAAGCTGAGTTTATGATTTTCATGTTAAGCTGACGCTGTAATTGATAAGACTGAAACATTGGCTTTGGTGGGGATGGTGGTTGGTGGTTAGGCCCCTAACCGCGCCGGCTCACGCTCACCATAACGCGTTCGCAGTCGCAGCAATCTGCGTGTAAGGACCTTGGTCGCAATGGCCAAAGCCCGGCCATTACGCCCAAGGCCACTTACACTCCGATTGCTAAACGCTCCTGCTCACGCTCAGCTCACCATAACGCGCTCCCCGGCGCAGAAACCTGCGTGTAAGGACCTCAGTCGCAATGGCCAAGAGCGGGCCATCACGCCTGAGGCCGCTTACACTCCGGCTTCTAACCGCGCCGGCTCACGCTCACCATAACGCGTTCGCAGTCGCAGGGGCCTACGTGTAAGGACCTTGATCGCAATGGTCAAAGCCCGGCCATTACGCCCAAGGCCACTTACACTCCGATTGCTAAACGTTCCTGCTCACGCTCAGCTCACCATAACGCGTTCGCCGGCGCAGAAGTCTGCGTGTAAGGACCTCAGTCGCAATGGCCAAGAGCGGGCCATCACGCCTGAGGCCGCTTACACTCCGGTTTCTAACCGCGCCGGCTCACGCTCACGCTCACTTTTAGAGGAGAATTTATGATAGTTAAACCTAAAATTCTGGTAATTGAAGACGATCCTGATCTGAATGAGAGTATTGTTGATTTTGTTCGGGACTTTTCTCAGCCTGAAGCTGCTTTGACGGGTGCTGATGGTTTGTATTTGGCAGAAGAGGGGATTTTTGATGCCATTGTGCTGGATATTATGCTGCCAGAGCTGAATGGGTTTGATTTGCTTAAGCAGCTGCGAGCTAAGCAAGTGAAGACCCCGGTTCTTATTTTGACGGCTAAAGATGCTCTGACAGATAAGGTGCGTGGTTTTGAGTTGGGTGGTGACGATTACCTTACCAAGCCATTCCACCGTGAAGAGCTCATTATGCGGTTAAAAGCATTGTTAAAGCGGACAGGACATTTTTTTGATGAGGATGGGTTAACAGCCGGCCCGTTTGAAGTCCACCTAAACCGGCATGAAGTCTTAATTCACGACAAACCAGTAGCGTTAAATGGAAAAGAATTCGACTTGTTAGTGTACTTATTACAGAATCAAAAAACCATTATTACGAAGGATCAGATTTTTGATCGGTTGTGGGGATTTGATTCGGATACGGCCGTCAGTGTCGTCGAAGTTTATATGTCGAACCTGCGCAAAAAGTTAAAACCGATGCAAGCCGACGTATGGATCAAAACAATTCGCAATGTCGGTTACATCTTTCAGGAACCGGAGGACCGTGCATGAATGCAGATAAAGGCATTAAGCGACAACAGCGACGTTTATTTATCGGTCAACTACTGAGCTTTGCCGGACTTTTTCTAGTGCTGGGGGTCATTGTTTTTTTCCTTTATGAACGTTCGATTTATCAAGATATCGATCATTCGCTGGAACAACAAAAAATAATGCTTACCAAGCCGGCACAAACCATGAGCGGTGCAGGTGGTCCCGGACGCCCGGTGACTTCACGACCAGTACCTTTTCGGATGAACATGGTGGTTTTTAATAAAAAAGGAAAAATCATCAATCAGGCGATGTTAGGTGAACGGTTTTATGCCTATTTCAAAACGTTAAAACTAGATCGTCAGGCAGTTAATAAGTTGCAAAATTTGCCGACTTCAAATGGCACCTTTAGAACTTTACTGGTGAAGGTTCCGGTGACGGCCGCAGATCCTCAATATGCCGGGCATTATGTGTTGATCTTGCAAAATACGGACGCTCAAGAAGCTGCCATTCGTTCTTTTCGTCAGGTTCTGATTTTGACGATTATCCTATTTTGGGCGTTGGCACTGGGCTTGTCATATTGGTTATCAACCCGTTCAATGCGCCCGATTGTTCGGTCATGGCAGCGGCAGCAAGATTTTGTGGCAGACGCAGCGCATGAACTACGAGCACCACTGGCTGTGATTCAAAGTAAACAGGAAGCCTTGCTAACCAAGCCGCAAGCCACCATTATTGACGAAAGCGAGGCCATCGCAACGTCACTGGGCGAGACCAAGCGTTTGCGGCAACTCACGGATGATTTACTGACAATTGCCAAGGCCGATAGCAACACGATTGAAATCGAATTGACCGATCTGCGGTTTGATCAAACACTGGCCCCGCAACTGGCTTCTTATCACGACATTGCGATTAGTCAGGATAAATCGTTTACCACCACGATTCCGCCAAAAAGCCATGCCTGGTTTGACGCTGCACGGATTAAACAGTTACTGGTTATCTTACTGGACAATGCATTTAAATATACCCAGGCAGGCGATTCCATCTGGGTGAAGGTCACCCAAACCTCAAAAGAGTGGCAACTGGTAGTAGGCAACTCCGGACCAAGCATTGCTGACGCGGATAAATCACGTATCTTTGAGCGTTTCTATCGCGAAGATGCATCCCGTAGCCGAAAAACCGGTGGCAGCGGTCTGGGACTAGCCATTGCCCGCTGGATTGTGACCATCCATCATGGCCATATCGAAGTAAAAGATGTTCATCCGCATGGTGCCGCTTTTGTGGTGACCTTGCCAAACAAACCGCGTGGCATTTAAAAATTAAATACGAAAAATAGCCGTTCTCCAAACTCATAGGCTTGGAGGCGGCTATTTTCATGGTGGAAAAATTAAGGGTGAAGCAGCAGTGTGAAGCTTTGGTTGGGGATCGTCAGAATAGTCAAGTTACCCGTTTTAGCTTTTAACGGGCCGGATTATTGCGGACACCATTGGCTTGTGTGAAATCAATGAAGCCCATGTTGGTATCAATGTCGCCACCATCACCACTTAAAACCAAAGTATTTAAGGTCGAGTTGAAATGGACATGCATATTGGCATTTAAGTCTTCCTGCGAATAACCCTTGATCAAAATTGGCCCAAGATTACTGCTGATCTCAGTGTCATAGTCGGTTGCTGGGTCACTAGCCTTGACGACATTAAGTGAAAATTGAACTTGCATATGAATCATCGCGTGCTGCGAATACGGCCCAACACCATCTTCAAACGTCAAAAGCAACTTCTTGTCCGAACCCAAATGCGGTTGGATCTTGTTCACAGCGCCTTCGTCAAAATGGATTTGCATCAGATCAACCCCTTTCGACGTCAATGTAGGCTGATTAAGCAGTAAAAGCAACTTTTTTGACTTAGTGGTAATTTTACAACTGCTGCTGCTCATTTGCGGCTGAGGGAGCGTCAACGGTGATCCAAATAACGGCGGTCTTAAAAATTGACGCCAATCAGAATGAACTTTTTTATTTTTAAAATCGATTTTTTGTAATGATGTATGATAATTCCATTTGTGAAGCCCTATACTATCTGAATGAAAACGGTTAACATATTAATTAAGAAATGAGGTAATTTAAAATGACAGAAACAGTAGCGCCAAACAAATTAACTAATAACGATTTAGCAAAGGTGATGTTCGATCGGCATTCGGTTCGCAAGTTCGATCCAACGGTAAAAATCAGCCGCGATGAGCTGCAAGATATGATTCGGGAGGCAACAACCGCGCCGTCCGCATGCAATTTGCAGTCGTGGCATTTTGTCATCATTGACACCTCTGAAGGCAAAGAGAAGTTGAAAAAAGCGGCCATGAAATTCAACTATCCGCAAATTGATACCAGTTCCGCCATTATTTTCGTTGCCGGCGATACCCAATCACATGAGGTCTATCGCGATGTGTGGACGAAGGTTTACGAGGCAGGCAAAATCAGTAAAGAGAAGCTGGACCAAATCTTCAACACCTTCCTACCACTGTACGAACATGCCTCACCTGAATTTCTGACTTTAGATGCGACCATTGACGGCGCTATGGTTGCCATGCAATTGTTGCTTCTAGCCCGAGCATACGGATATGACGCCAATCCATGGTCCGGGTATGACTTTAAAACGATCATCCCAACACTAGGCCTGGATCCTAAACGCTTTGTACCGGTTATGGCGGTTGCCATCGGAAAAGCCGCTGAACAGCCATTGCAAACAGAGCGCTATGACGTCAAGCAACTGATTGATTACCTAGATTAACCGAGTCACATTGACTGCGAAGAAGAAAGGAAACAAATCATGGTAGATGCAGTGAAAGCTGATCCATTCGGCAAAGTTAATGCAATTGATGTGTTAGATTTAGCAAGTTTAGAAGCGCGCGCTGAAAAAGTCCTTGGTCGCGGTGAATTCGGGTACATCAGTGAGGGCTCTGACGATGGCTACACCATGCACCGCAATACAACGGCATTTCAAGATGTGCACATGCTGCCACGTGTGTTACAAGGCGTTGAAAATCCGGATCAGTCAACAACGTTTATGGGCGCAAAACTTGCTTCACCGCTGCTAACCGCTCCCATTGCCAGCAACACTTTGGCCCACCCAAGCGGTGAACTCGGTTTAGCAAAAGGCGCCAAAGAAGCCGGTATCATGATGTCCCAAAGCACCTTTGCTTCCAAAACCATCGCGGAAACCGCAGCGGTCAGCGATGGTGCGCCATACATGTTTCAGTTGTATATGCCTAAAGACTGGGAATATTGTCAATACTTGCTAGACGAAGCGAAACAGGCCGGTGCACTGGCCATCATTTTGACAGCAGATTCAACATTAGGCGGTTATCGTGAAAAAGACGTGATGAATCATTACCATCTCAAAGGCCGACTTGCCAACCTCGAAGGCTATAACACAGGGCAATCCGGGGTTGGTGCAGGCGGTTTGTTTAAAGAATCCATGCAAAAGCTGGATCTTGGCCTGATCAGTAAATTAGCCAGTTATTCAGGCTTGCCGATTATTATCAAAGGCATCCAACACCCTGCCGATGCCGTTGCTGCCATTACAGCAGGTGCTGCGGGAATTTACGTCTCCAATCATGGTGGCCGCCAACTCGACGGGGCACCAGGCGCCATTGAACAGTTACCCGCCATCGCCGCCGCTGTGGATCATCGCGTTCCCATCATCTTTGACGGCGGTGTTCAGCGCGGCACCCATGTACTCAAAGCGCTGGCACTAGGCGCTGATCTCGTTGGCATTGGCCGACCATTTAGTTATGGGTTAGCACTTGGCGGCTGGCAAGGCGTCAAGGATGTTGCCGACCATCTGAAAATGGAAATCAACATCGCCATGCAGCTGACCGGCTGCCAGACGATGGCGGATGTGAAGCAGATGAAGGTTAAAACGACATTTGCTTAAGAAATTAAAAAGCGTTGGGCAATTTTGAAATGATTGCTCAACGCTTTTTGAATATAACGTTTAAAGATACTTGTTGATACGAAATCAAAAATGGGGGAGGCGAGAAAGACCTTTGTATCTACATTTCATTTCTTAATCTGACAAAATTATCAAAGATCCGCCGTGGCATTGCAACCACGATCTGCCCTTGGTGGAGAAGAGCCGACTTCTTTAGTCTAGCGGATAATTGACGTTGACTAGTAAATTAATCAAAGCCAAACAATCATTTCAGCTTAACGTTGATGACGATATTTACGATGAGATTCAAAGCCAAGCATACTTAATGCCGTCATAGCAAAACCAAGCAACATCATCCAAACGGTTATCACTTGATTTTCACCTGTTTGTGGGAAACTGTGCCGGCCATTTGAGTTAACCGAGGCCTTGGCGGCTAGTGGTTTGGTCACTGGTGCGGCAGTCTTAGTGCCTGGAGTTGTTTGTGTTTGAGCGATTTTGATGATATTACCGTATGGATCAACCATTTGACCATTCACAACTGACCATCCGGATACGGGATGACCGTTTTGATCAAGCACTTGTTGGCCATTAATATGATAGCCATGTTTTAATGCGTCTGCTTTAGATTCAAGCTGATGTTGTTGACGAGTAACATTATCAGCCAAAGTTTCAGCATCTTGGGCAGCTTTTAGAACTGATTTAGCTGTTTTGAGTTGTTGTTGCGCAGCGGTTAAGCTTGCGGTTGCCTCAGCCAATTTATTCTTAGCTGTCGCGGCTTTAGCCTTTGCATCTGCTAAAACAGCTTGTTTTTCACTAAGATTCTTTTCTGCCGCAACGACAGCAGCTTTGGCTTTTGCAACCCCAGCGTCAGCTTTGGCCTGTGCTTCCTTAGCTTTGATTAAACGATCCTGTGCATGATTCAGTTGATCGAGTTTGGCTTTTGCGTCTGTTACGGCTTGTTCCGCCTTCGCTAATTTAGCTTTTGCATCAGCGGTTGCGTCTTGATCTTTTTTAAGCTGGTTCTGAGCTGCTTCGAGACTTGCTTCAGCAGTAGCCTGCGCTGACTTTGCGAGTGACAGCTGTTTTTCCGCCTCAGCTTGTGCGGTTTTGGCAGCATTGAGCGCTGCAATCTTTGCTGGTTGATCTTGCAGACTTGCTTCGTAGATCTTTTGAGCAGTTGCTAATGCTGTTTCCGCGTTTGTCACAGCAACTTTGTTAACGGCCACTTTATTATCAGCACTAGTCTTTTTGACGCTGGCTGCTTTTTGATCTTGAACGGCATCATTATAGTTAGCTTGCGCCTTTGTTTGTTCACCATTAGCCTGATCAAAAGCCGATTGTGCGGCAGCTTGGGTGGCGTTTGCCGTTGCAAGGTCCGCTTGCGAGCTAGCAAGTTGAGTTTGAGCATTCTTTAGGGCAGTTGAAAGTGCTTTTGTATCCGTTGATGTATTGAAGGTTGCATCATCGTTAACGGTTGCAACATTGACAGTTAGGAAAAGGAGTTGACCAGAACGGGCGATTGTAACAGTGTCGGCTAACGTTTTGCTGGATTCGCCTACTCTATTGAACCCAAGTAAGGGTTGTAGATTTGAGGCAGCCAAAGTACCGTCTGAGGTGTCACCTGATTTACTTAAGAAACTTGATAAGACACTATTGTTAAACACATTATCTTTTAAAATAGCCATATTGTACTGAGTTAATGGGTTTGTAGGCGGGTCATCAAGCCAAGCAACTGTACCATCACTCTTTTTTGTGGGATAAAAGGCACGACTGTAAAGGAAGGAACCACCAGCAATGTCAGATGGTCCTATAACAGCAACCTTTGTAGTGCCATTAACGCTATTGCTATTAATAATGGGCGGCATACCTAATTGCGTTCGGATGCGATTAAAAATTGCGAGATAGAGGTCTTCTATATGTGATTTCTGCGCAGAAGTGAGTGAATCATAGGCGCCTGATGGGGCGGCAAAGTTAATTGACGATATACCGATCGTTCTGCCTTTGTAATCTGTGCCAGTGTTCGTGTAAGGAAGTTCTTCACTCCAGTCAGCATCCGTAGGTTTATACGAGATACTAATACCTTTAGCAATGGTGGCTAAATGTGAATGTATATAGTTACCATCTCGTGACTTGCTTGCCACCAGTTCCTTGGCAGTCGCTTTGGCATTGTCGGAGACGGTGACAGTAATGCCTTCTGCTGCTAAATCAATATTTGTCTTGGCTTGGGCCGCATCAAGAGCAGCTTGTGCATCCGTAACAGCTTTTTGTGCCTCCGCGACTTTTGCTTTAGCTGCAGTACTCTTAGCAGTTGCCTGTGCGAGTGCATCTTTGGCACTACTCGTTGTTGTGGCTTGATGGTCCAAACTAGACTTGGCTGCAGAGACCAATTGATCAGTGGCCGCTTGGGCAGTCTGTGCTTGATCGGCTTCTGCTTGGGCCTTGCTTAAAGCACTTTTGGCAGCGGCAAGGCTAGTGCTTGCTTGATCGACTGCAGTCTTGGCCGCCGTTGTATCAAGGGCCTTGGCAGCATCACTGGTGGCTTGCTTGGTGACGTTAACCTTGGATTGTTCTTGAGCGGTAGCATTTGCGGCGGATTGGGCGGCAGAACTAGCAGCGGATTGAGCAGCTTGATCTTTGGCCTGCTGACTCGTTGCTAAATTAACAGTAGATTGGGCCGCTTCTTGTTCCGCCTTAGCATCACTCACAGCTGTCGCAGCAGACTGCTTGGCTTCCGGTGTTGCCGCATCAGCTGCAGATTGTGCTGCGGAGGTCTGAGTTGCAGCAGACTCGGCGGCAGCAGCAGAACTGGCTGCTACACTTTGGGCCGCTTCCTTTGCTGCTTGGGCCGCGTCAACCTTTTGTTGCGCAGCGCTTTGTTTTTCCGTAGTGTCGGCGACATTTTTTGATGCATCATCCTTAGCTTTTTGGGCCGCATCGACATTGCCTTGCGCATCTTTTACGCCTTGTTGCGCAGATTCGACCGGTGTTTTAGCCGAAGTATCAGCCGCGGACTGAGCTGTCTTGCTTGTCGCACTGCTGGTTGGCGTTTGGTCATCGGCGTGTACGGTCGTCACACCGCCAGCAACGGTCAATACGGCGGCTGTTGCCACAGTGGTGGTGAGTAACGAATTATGCTTATTCATTTTTAAGCCCCTCCAAATGTAAAATCTAAACCCCATTTACTTAGATGTTATTGATAACAACATCTACACTAGGAATATTAAAATTATTTTGGTTAAAGTGAAGCTTTGTTGCATATTCGCAATTTTAGTTGTGTACAACATTGTTTGTGCATGGTACTTTAATAAAAAGTTCGTATAGCCTTCGTTATCCTTTGAGCAAGCACAATTAAATTTCGGGTGCGACCAAGTAAATTGGGCAAAGATAGGGTCGTGTGCAATAATACTGTTTTGAAGATGACACAAAAGAACCAAGTCGCTTTTAAAATGAGATAAAGTGATTCGGTTCTTTTTAAATTACATGATTGGAAATTTAGATTCGTAAGCTCGTGATCATTCATAAAAACACGCTAACACGGAAGATACCTGTTATGCTAAGTTTGTCAGTTGGATGGGGTACCGGTTAGAAAGGGTGTTGAATGTGGATGAAAATTTTGAACTTAAAAGACTGGGTAAATTTTTTAAGGATTTCCGAACAGGGAGAGATTTAACTTTAAAGGAAGCTGCAGGCGAAGATTGGTCCGCAACCACTTTGTCGCGTTTTGAGAATGGCGTTAGTGACATTAGCAATGAGAAGGCTACGGGGTTAATTCGTCGGATCGGAATACAGCCCCAAGATTTCTTACTGTATCCTGAAGCTCCGGGAGCTTTTCCCATGCACTTACAAACGCTTATTCAAATAAACGACATCAATGCTTTGACAAAACGACGCGCAGAGTTCTTTTTAGAGAATAAGAAAACAACTAGTATGACCAAGTTAGCCTCAGTCCTTTTTGATGCTGGTATTCATTGGCCTGAAGCAAAGTATCATTTTGATGCTGAAGCAGAACAAATTATCGCGGATCGGTTGACTATTCCCGAAAATCTGACCCCGTTCGAATGGGAGATACAGGAAGCCATCATGGGACCCGCAAGTCATGAGCTATTGATGTTACTTTGGTATCGAACAGATCGAATGAAACATAATTTGCGCAAAGAAGAGCGTGGAACAATTCTTGCAAAATTGTGGCTTGGTGCCTTGATGGATCGTGATGTTGAATTTCTTGATACTTTTAGATCTGATTTGACCGAAGAAATGGATAAGTACGGCGAGTTAGAATCATACACGGAGTGGCAAGAAGTATGGCATTTCACCAAATTGTTAGAACAATGGGTCGTTTCTCAAAACGTCGCTCATGAAAAACAAATTGATGATATGATTACCGACACACAGTTGATGGGTGATATTAGCCAAGCTAAATATTTTACGTTGATATTTGCTCGTACAAGGCAGGGACATCCGTATCACAACTATGAACTGAAAAATCCCGATCCTATGCCGATTGTAGTCCGTAAGACGGCTGGCGGTGTGATACTTGGCCGTAGACGCTATTTGGGCCTTCATCTAGACGACATTGTCTTGGGTCGCAACAAATCGACACTTCGCCGTTTTGAAAAAGCTGAGTCACAACTTTCTTTTGGCGGCTTGGTTCAGCTAAGTGGACAAATGGCTGTTTTAGTACCTACTTTACTTGGAAGTATGAATGTCACATTGCAAGGCCAAAATCGCAATATCACATTGTGGTTTTCCTGGTATGACATGGTGTCACTTAAAGCGCGCGGCAAGGACGTTGCAAGTGCCCAAGATGTGATAAATCGAACCATGAAATTCATGAAAGATGTTCCAGCAAAGATCCGGCAAGGACAGCTCTTTGTCTTGCAACGTGCGGCCATGGAGGTTGGATTTAACCATTTTGATGAAAGTGAACAACGGACAGTCGCCTCTAAACTTTTGAAGCAACTGCTAAAGTCAAATCATTGGGGATTATTTGAATACTTAATCCTACGCTATATTTGTCCTTTATTAGCATTCGATGACTTATCGTTGTTATTTCAACATGTTCAGCGTATTTTAAGCAAGCAACCGGGATTTTTTGGTCGCTCATATGCATACGGTGCCATGTCCCTTGCATTTGTCTGTGCAGTGAAAACAAAGTCGTCTGATGAAGTCGTAAATTTTATTCAGGGTCTGGGCTGGATCAATGATATCGATGAAGCTGATGGTTCGCGGTGGATGGCAATGGGTAGCAGAGAGATAGCGCTTGACTTAATTCAGAAGACTGAAACAAGCAAAAACGCGGTTAAACAATTTATTGTTCGTTGTCAGAACACGGGGCATCATAAAGTCTTGGCTGATTTAAAGGATTATTGGCGTGAACTAGTACCGAATGACTATTTTAAGATCTAACAAGTAATCACTGATAAACAAATAAACAAACACTGAAAGCGTGTGAATGACGGACTAGAAGCTTGAAATCTAAAAATTTTTGGTGCTCTTTTTATGAAGTGCGTCTTGTTAGTATAAAAATAACCGCAACTCCTTTGAAAGAGTTACGGCCACTGCCTGCCAAGCAAGGAATGTCGGACATTCCTTTGGACATTCTTTTTTTGATTTTCTTTGCAATTAAATGACAGTTTTTAAGCTGAAACTATCATTTAAATCCTTAATATGACAATGATTGACAGCCGTTTATATAACAACTATGGATCTTAACGGACTTGAACCGTCGACCTCCTGCATGCCATGCAGGCGCTCTCCCAGCTGAGCTAAAGACCCGCTATTTCAATGCGTATAAACAAAGTTGTGCCTAAACTATTTTCGAAAACGATTATACCAAGGTTGACGGCTGCTTTTCAACTAGGATGCTGGCCAAAATGGAAAACTTGGCACACTTAGAATTTGGGTTAAATCGCGAAGTCTGGGGACTAACGAAAATATTGTGCAAAGTCACGTTTAGTCTCTAGTGATTATGCTGCTCAGACGTTTACTTAACACATTTACAGGCAAAGAAGTCTGTGTACGAACCTTAAGTGCAATTGCCGAGCCCGAGTGATCACGTTTATGGCACTTACGCTTCGACTTCTAGCCGCGCCGGTTTACCACGCTTGCACAGAAAAAAGCGAGGCCCCAACCCCGCTTTTTTCAATACTCCTCCACTGAGGTTACCCACTTCTACTACCTCAACCTGTCATAAATTATGGCGCCTTTATTGAGTGGCTCCCAGCAAATTTGCATATATGCATGTTAAAGTATCTTAGTTTTTGTAATTTTAATCTTTGTAGGATGAGACAAACTTATCAATAAAGCCTTTCGGTAAATGCTTGATATTGAAACTTTTCAAATTTGTAATTGCATTAGGATGGCCTATACGCAAGGATTCATGGACGTAGAGTTCAACTTGATCCGCATTAGCTTTACTTGGATCGAGGAGATAACGCCCAAGATACCAAGAACCCAAAGCTTCCCAGCGCTCGGGACTTGGATCAGTGGATGTCAATAGCCATCTAAAGCTTTGCAAAAATGCGCTCAGCTCTTTTGATGAATAGTGGAGAATAACCCGAATAATAGCTTGATTCAGTCCACTAAAAACGTAATTAATTCCTACCGTTAGTGGGTGCTTAACAACGACATGATTCCCTTTTTGGAACAGCATTGTCAGTTGTTCAGGATTTAGCCAATTGACGAGTTCTTGACTAGTGTGGGTTTCTAAGGCGCCCCAGTGATTATTCTGTAATAATCTTGACAGAAGTATGGGTGCTTGCCGAAGCATTGTGGGATCATTTGCTGACACTAATCCTGATGCTGATTTCAATACAAATAGTTGCATGTTGAGTGTGTTTGCTGGTATATCAGAAAATTGAGTCGTGAATTGATGAATGAGATTGGCGACTAAATGTTTGTCTTCGTTTAGAGCAGTAGCTTGCTGTACTTGTTTGAAAGTTTGTTTTAGTGAGATCTTTCCTAGAACATTGTCTGATGTCGGATCAAGTGAGCTAAGAATCTGCGAAGGTAATAAAGCTAACTCACCACAAAGTTGAAATAAACAAGATGCGGCTAGTTGCGTCTGACCGTTTTCAAAGCGTCTTAATGTTGTGGGGGAGACATTTAAATTAATGTCCGTGATTTTGAGACCGAGATACAGACGTTGGCGTTTAACAACTTCCTGAGCTGTGTGTGCTTCCGTTAGTTTACGCGGATGGTCAATTAATTGCGTGTTGTGATACACACTTCCAGATTGAGTTCGCACTAACATCATTTCAAACCACCGAGCATCAGTCATAACATCGTATTTTTTCAGGATACTAATGATTGCTTGGATCTTGGCTTTATTTTGATTCGTTGGTGTGCGCAGCCAGTTTGCAACACTGCGACCGTATTGCCAGTTTGGCATGAATTCAATGATGCGGTCGCGAACTGAATCAGCGACGTACCATTCTGCCAATTCAGACTCCATATCGTTAACGAGTTCCATATCTTGATCCATCAAGGCACCGAGCCATAACAATAGTTCGATCATTTCCCGAGGTTGGCGCCAGTTGTCAGGAATTCGTTGAGCACGATGCCAAAGCAAAGACAGCAGTTCATGGCTGGCCGGACCAGCGATTGCCTTGTAAAGTTCTAACTCTAAGATGGTAAAACGTTCAGGGGTAGCCAAGCGGTCTGCCAAAAGCTGCTCATCTTCACTGCTAAATCGAAACTGGGGATTAGGCCAATTTTCAGCTGCCGCGAACATAAGGCGGGCTAACTCAGTCATGCTATTGATATGTGGATGTGCAGCAAAGAATCCACGCTTGCGTGCCTCCAAAATGGCAATGTCATTTAACTGCGTGAGGTCTTGTAATTGTAAAGGAAAATTGGCCGGAATCGATTCATAAAACTCCAAAAAATCTAATTCATCGATGCCAATTTTGGTCATAAGTGACAGCATTTTGTCGGTACTAATATCGATTTCACCGCGTTCGAATCTTGATAAAGTGGCAGCAGACCAGTTACTGCTGACTTCCTGCAGAGTTAAGCCACGTGCGATGCGTTGACTGCGAAAGAAGCTCCCCAAAGCCTCTAATACGGAACCGCTTTTATTCGTTTTCAAATATACCCCCTCCAAAGATGTTTTAATTCAGGTGGCATCCATGATACGTATATCGGTGAGTGTCATGGAGCATGTAGACGATATAAGCCAATTATGAGAGAACGACGGTGCAGAAAAAAGATTTTTTGCATATATGCAACTTTATTGTACACACCAGCGGCAAAACTACGATTATCATGATCGCACGGATTGAACAAAAAAGACTCTAGGATTAAGAACTTCAAAAATTCTCAATGCTAGAGTCTTATTTAAAAAATCCCAACGCTTGTTACCTATATACCTGCTACCAAGCCTGCGCTGCTTTATATAATTACTTGGCGACTTTCAATTATGGATCCAAACGGACTTGAACCGTCGACCTCCTACATGCGAAGCAGGCGCTCTCCCAACTGAGCTATGGACCCAAAACACAAACCTAATTGTACTGAACTTCGACGTTGGTGTAAAGGGGATTGACCGTAATTGGGCAAGGATGTCTGCCGTTAAGCAAGGAAAATAATAGTGGAAAGCACGATTATTTTGGAAAGCACATACGAGGCACTTGCAGAAAAGGCGGCCATATGATTGATTTCGGAATGACAGCGCCTGACTCAAAGTTTTATCAAGCTTATCTTGATTCAGCTCGCCGGGTGATAAGGGCAATGAAGACGTTTTGGAGCACACCTCCGATAACGAAGATGAGCCAAGAATAGCTCCAGGTATCGAAAAGGGTTGAGGCCAAGAAGTAGGTGACAAGAATCAGTGGCCAATAAACTTGCCGGAAAAGTGCAATGTCTTGACGTGCGCGCTGGTTATGGTGGTGTTTTGCTGCGGACCAACTGCTTGTGTGTTCGTCATGGGGTTCCGGAGCTGAATTTGGGACTGTTGTGGCGTAGGTGTAACGTTTCAGTTGCGAATAATTAATGGAAACATAAAGAATAAGATAAGTACCTAATCCTGCGATAATGAGAAACAGCGCGCCACCTGCGTCATCGCTGATAAAATGGCTAATGTATTCAGAGAGGATGGCAGGGATGAGAGAGCAGATGCAAATCATGATGCCAACGATCAGGCCCGCAGCGAATTGCCGACTATAGGCCGCCGTTTCTTGTTGGGCAAGGTGCTTGGCGCTTTTGGTGATTGGTCGGTCATTGAGTAACTTTTTTTGCTGGCTGTACGTGGTGCCTGCCCAAATGAAGAGACCGACTGCGATGGCGTCTAGTAGGAACATGCCAATGACCCCGAACACTTCATAACGAGAGGTGCCGGCATAGGCAGGTAAGGCGACGCTGATGCAGCATAGCAATACGCCAAGCGCGATTTGGGTGGCAAAATGGTCAACGCTTTGCCAAAAATGCCGCAGTTCTGATTCGGTAATGGCATCATCGTCGGCTGCCGCTTCAGCACGGTTGGGATCGGATTGCACCGGGAGGCCCAGATCAGCGCGCAACTCATCTAAGGAACCAAATGCACTGATCACAGCACCGATGGCTTCTTCTTCACTTTTACCGTCCCGTAGCAAATCGCGATAATAGTCGCGCATGTTGGCGAGCATGTCGGTTTTTGCCTGTTGGGTTTTGGCATTATCGGGTAGTGAGGCGAATAGACTATCTAAGTAGGTTTTAATCGTATCCATGGGCAGGTTCCTCCAAAGGCTAAAGATCGGTTAACGGCTGATTCAAGAATAAATCGACAACAGTTTTGACGCGGCGCCATTCTGCGGCTTTAACTGCGAGAAAGGTTTGACCGCTTGAGGTGATGCGATAGTAAGTTCGCGGCTTTCCATTTGTGACTGCACCGGGGTAAGCTTCGATATAGCCATTTTTACTTAAACGGTTGAAGGCGGCGTAAAGGGTGGTCTCGCGAATGATGTATTGTCCGGAGGTTCGTTCGCGAATTTCTTTGCCAATTTTGTAACCGTACGAATCGCCTTGATGTAAAATGGCGAGAATAAGGACGTCATTATAGCCACGCATGGCATCACTACTGATCACGAGCGCGCCTCCTTTGTGCAGGGTTGGTTGGTGCAGCAGTGGTCGTGAACTAACTGGCAAAGGTGCCGTTCGTTGACTACTGCATCTGATGAAGTAATGCTAACACGATTACTTCATCAGGTAAAGTAAAAAAACACCTTCAATCATGAAGGTGTTTGCTGATAGTCGATTAATGTACAAAAACAGTAACGAATGTAACTAGCCCAAACAGAATACCTGGCATATTAGAGATAATGATTGGCCAATCTTTGTAAGTTTTTAACCAGCCATAGCAAGTCCATAAGGTAGCATTAACCATTGCTACTAATGGTTGAATTGGATTGACTGGACTTCCAGAAAAGTTTGCAATGATTTCCGGAATGTACGAAACATACATTAAAATACAGGTAAAAGTTGCCAGCTTACTGAGGAGTTTGAGCCGCTTTATTCGGGCGGGGTCAACACCATCAGGATATTTCCCAGTATCAACGCGCATTTAAAATGCCCCCTTCTTTTAGGATAAAAATAACTTTAACACGATTGGTCTTAAATGCCAAGTCGAGGTGATGGCTGTGATAGAATCGAATAGGCGGCCAGCATCGCGTTGGTCAATTTTTATTTTTTCTGAAAAAGCACGAAATGAGGGAACTTTATGGCAGACAAAGAGACAGATATGGTCACTCGGATTCAGAAGCAGGAAGGTGCCGATGCGATCATGGATAAGGGGTTTGTGACCGAACGGGATATCCCTGAAATGATGGATAAGACATGGAGTGGGAAGTTGTTAGATGCCATTAATGATGAATTGCGCCTACGCACAGTTATAAATCGAGCAGTGATGCAACAATTTCATTATTATATGGGTGATGGAACGATTATCTATGATCCCGGCCAGCTGAATTCAGAAGGGGCAAAGATTGCATTGCAGCATGCTTTAGGTTTCCGGAAATAAAACCTTGATCTTAAAGCAACTGGAGGCATCATTTACAGAGAAAAGGGCCCAGTCAAAACGACTTTACCGACCATATGCCCTTCTTCTACTAATTGAGTGGCAGCTTTTAAGTTTGCTACATTAATGCCGGTGAATTCTTTGGTTACCGAAGCCTTTATTTGTCCGTCTTGATACAGAGTTAGAAGTTTGCTGAGGATCGCGCCTTGAGAAGCAATGTGGTACGCAAAATCGGTTTTAGCAAACATATACTCGTAATCAAAACTGGCTGCTTTATCTTTGACGACTGCCAAATCAAGCCCGGCTTGCGGACCGACAATGCACCCAATATGGCCAAATGCCCGAATTAACTGACTGGCAGCGGCTAGATAGGGTTCGGGATGATAGAGGAGCGCAATACCATCAACGGTTTGAATGCCGGCTTGATGGATTTGGGCGATCAGATCCTCGTGGTAATCGAGCGGCACATCAACGTGATGGTCGCGCAGCCATGGATGATTTTTGGGACTACTCGTGGCTAAAACAGTTAAGCCGCTCCAATGGGCTAACTGACTGAGCATGGAACCGACACCGCCAGCGCCATTGATAATCAGTAATTGTTGACCTTTATTCGCATTGTACTCGGGAATGAAGCCCATTTTTTCAAATAGCAACTCCCAAGCCGTCAATCCGACCAGTGGCAGTGCTGCCAAGTCAGCAGTAGGGGCTTGTTGTGGTGCGCGGGCAATTAGTCGTGCGTCAACTGCCTGATATTGCTGATTACTGCCGGGTTTGCGGGTGGTGCCGGCGTAAATGACCCGATCGCCAACATGATAACCAGCAACCTGTGCGCCAACTTGGGTGATGGTTCCAACTGCATCATATCCCAGCACTTGTGGTGTTGCTTGTCGCGTTGCCGCTTGCCGACGTTTGGTGTCAATCGGATTGACCGATACGCCGTCAACTTGTACAACGACTTCATTTGGTTGGGGAGTCGGGACAGGGAGGGCAAAGCTTTGGAAGCTGTTTTCGGCAGTGATCGCTAAGCCTTTAGTAAAACCGATCGCAATATTTTGTGACATTTGAATCGTCCTTTCGTTTAATCTGTCGTTATTGTAACCTTTTTATGAAGTGAGTTGGAAATGCACAGGTTATTTGGTAAAATGTGCAGGATATTGGCGAAACAAGCCAAGTGTGCGCAACCCAGCTTGAAAAATTCGATGCCGATTGACGAATCATAAAAAATTAACGATGAACATGACGTGAAGACGATAGCTTTAAGGAGGCTGCTCGTGAAAAAATTTGGCTCAAAACGTGAATTGATAGGCTTGGTCATTGTCTTAGTACTGGCAGCGGCGGGGTTTGCATTTTTCGCGTGGTACACGATGCGGCCGGCTGATACGATCGGGACAATTGCGACAATTAGTTTTGGCATTGTATTATCCGCCTTGATTGGTATCGTCTTATTGTTAGATGCTGCAGCCAGGACTCGGTGGCGACGTTTCTGGATTGATCTTTTGTTCGCCGGGTTAATGCTGGCGCTGATTGATTATTACTTCCTGGATGTCACCGCGCCGTGGCAGATGCTGGTGACGGGTGCTGGCCTGGCCGTGGTACTGGTTGCACTCTTAGCTATTCGAAAGATCGATGAATAGTGTTAATGACGACTAGCAAAAAAGCTCTCCGAAAAATTTATTCGGGGAGCTTTTTTGCTTTTACGTATGCGTGCTAGTTCATACGCTGGACGGTTACAGGAACCGTTTTTGGCAGTACTTTTGACAGTTCGGTTAACAGGTTTTGAAGACTGGCCTGAAATGTCAGGCGGACCATCCGGCGTTTGCTAAGGGCAAATACGGCAACAACCCATTCCTGGCCATTTGGAAGGCTTACCGGTGTCAAGGTGATACTGGACATGTGCGTGTATGGAATCACGCGCGCCAGTAAACCGTTGGCGATCAGGCGAGTAGGGGCCAGTCCGCCAGTCCCTGCCATAATGGATAGCACCAAAAAGATCGAGATGAAAATAATATACGGCATGTTGTTGACTCGGGTTGTCATAAACCAAAAGCCAAGCAGCACGGCCCAGATAAGCTGAGATACTGCATATCGGGAAGTAAATTGGATCTTACTTTGCCAAAAAAGATAGTAGCCAGCTAGGCCAATTAAAACGATGTCCAGTCCGATCAATAACACATTAAAACTATTCATGAGGTACTCCTTTTTGGTCAACTTCATCTGTGGGGTGATCTGATTCGTACAAACCAGAAACCTGCTGATACCAGCTAAAGAATCGCGTGACGACAATTTTCAAAACGGCAAAGCCAGGGATGCCGAGAATGACCCCGACCAAGCCAAAGAGATTGCCGGCTGTGAGCAGGACAACCACAATGGTAATGGGATGAAGTTCAAGTTTGCTGCCCATAACCAGCGGCGAAATCAATTGCGTTTCGATCAACCATTCAATAAAGAAGACGACAATCACGGCGAGAATCATGCGTGGAGAAGTTAACGCGCCCATGATTAGCGGTGGGATCATCGCAAGGGCCGAGCCGAAATAAGGGATCAGATTCAACGGGCAAGCCAACAAGCCGAAAATCAAACCGTAACGCAATCCGATAACCGAATAGCCGATCATGAACATCACCGCAACGCATAATGCGACCGTGATCTGGCCTTGCACGTATGAACCGACTTTTTCATTCATTTCATGGAGCATTTGCTTAACCGAGCGGCGCAGTTTCGTTGGTACAATCTGCAAGATCATCGGCGTGAACTTATCGCCATCTTTTAGCATAAAGAAGAGGATGATGGGCGCAGTGGAAATTGTGACGACCACATTGCCGACAATGCCAATCAGATTCTGCAGCTGTGAAATGGTGCCAGTCACAAAGGCACCTTGTTTACCCGTGAAGAAAGTCTGGACTTCATTGGCAATTTCGTTGAGATCATGTTGCGACAGGATGTTCTGTTTGTCATTTAAATCATCTAACCATTTGCCGATTTCGGTAAATATTTGCGGAGCGGAATCAACGATACTGGTGATTTGATTGCTGACAGCAGGAATAAACCGTAATAAGCCCCAGACCAGCAGGCTAATCAATACAATGAACAGCAATCCGATTGCCAAGCCCCGATGCAACCCGGCTTTTTCAAGGCGGTTGATAATCGGAACGGTGAGATAGAAGAGAATGCCGGCAAAAATAAATGGCGGCGCAATAATCCCTAGAAAATCAACGACTGGTTGAAAGACCCAAGCAATTTTGGTAAAGACAAAAATGACTAGCAGGGCCAAAAGCAAATCAACTAGCAGAATCATGAACTTACTATTAACAAAGCGGCGATAGAGCCACGAGTCGGTACGTTTCAAAGGCGATCCTCCTCTAATAACGGTAAAGGTTATATTCCGGTCACAGCACGCCAAAGCGGTCAGACAGTCACAAAAGCCCTTACAAAACAAACGTAGGGCTGGCAAGTTAACCTTGTCAGTAACCGACAGCTGAAGTCGTCACTTTAGCGCTGATTTTAAGCACAAAAATCAAGTACACCTTGTATAACAATGATACTCGACTGAGTAGCATTTTTCGAGGATGGGTTCCGTGAAATGTCAAGAACGTGTAATTGCAGTCGTTACATAAAATTTACAAAAACACGCTGAAATCGTTACAAATATTATAAAAGCCTAAACAAAGGCGCTTAATGTAAATTTTACATATACAAAAGCTTTACAAATCAAAAAAATCAGGTATGATAAAGTCACAACCAAAACGGTGAGTCAATGTCGGTTCATCCGATACGGAGAGGAGTGACCCCATATGAGCATACTTCGGGGCGCTAAATGGACATTAATAACTCTGACCCTGGTCGCAACTTTGCTATTGTTTAGTAACTATGCGACGGCCGGCATCTTGTTGATGGCTCTAGATATTTTCTTAAGCTTCTTCTATGCAGTCATCAAGAGCAGATGTGATCGGCGTCAGATGCATAAGATGCCATTATTGCATAACTAATTGATGAAACAATCCACAGCCATGACGACTGTGGATTTTTTGTGAGCGCGAGCCGGCGCGGTTAGAAGTCGGAGTGTAAGTGGCCTTAAGCGTGATGGCCAAGACCGGGCCATTGCGCTTAAGGTCCTTACACGCAGACTTCTGCGCCGGGGAGCGCGTTATAGAAAGCAGGATAAAACCATCGAATTGCCCACCCAAGCATGCTTTGTCCTTGCATTGGGGAGCGGCGCGGTCCATACGCAAATAAAAAGCGTTAATGGCCTTAATATTGAGGCAAAAAGATATTTTGTTGCGCCTAACGACAGTTTTTTCAAATGAAACAGCAAAAACAATTGCAAACGTCCGTTCGTATTGGTATGCTGAGTGTAACAAAAGAGAACGAGGCGGTGAGCGGATGCCAACACAAGCAAGTCAGAAACGTTGGAAACAGATTTTACAAACAATCTATGAAGCGATCGAGGATCATGGGTACCCGCCCACGGTTCGCGAAATCGGTAAATCGGTCGGACTCAGCTCTTCCAGTACGGTCGCGGCTTACTTGGAGAAGTTGCTGGCGGCTGGCTTGATTGCCAAAGATCCGTCTAAACCGCGGACTATTGAAGTCACGACAGCAGGGCTTGATTTTATTGGGGTTCAGGCACAAGGAATCCCTATTGTCGGAACGGTTGCTGCAGGGGTTCCCATTACGGCGATTGAAAATATTGATGATTATTTTCCTGTCCCTGACGATCTTCCGTATTCCGCCGATGAATTGTTTATGCTTCGGGTCCAAGGCAGTTCGATGATTAAGATCGGCATTTTAGACGGCGATCAGATTATTGTCAAGAAACAAAATGATGCCGAAAATGGCCAGATTGTCGTTGCGATGACCGAAGAGGATGAGGCAACGGTTAAACGCTTTTACAAAGAAAAGCATGGCGTTCGTCTGCATCCGGAAAATGATGATATGGATGATATGTACTTCCCAAGTGTCACGATTCTCGGAATTGTCGTTAGTTTATATCGGCCGGCGCTTGTGTAATCAGCTCATAATTCAGTAGGACGAATCGCCCTCACATCAAAAAGACATTTACCAGCTACTTTATCGAAGTGGTGGTAAATGTCTTTTTGATTATGTACCCTGATGTCAACGTTGCAAATATCAAGGTTGGGCGAGGCGATCAAGGTCGTCTTGCGGTACCTTTTTGTAAACAGGTCCATTTGGAAGTTGCTTGAGTTGACCTTTTTTGGTGAGTTGGAATTGCAAAGTAGAACTGGCCGCTTGTGGTTGCGCTTTACCCGTGAAGGTGAAAACTCGACTTTTTAATGTAAGCTGAGCGGCAAAAATTCCCTGATCGGTACTTTCAAAAACGCCGCCTTGGTTGGCTAAGGTTTCAAGATAGTAGCCGCTGGTTGAGGACGTGACCCGGATGGCCTTTTTGCGATTATCGACTTGGACGAACGCGTGGCCGACAAGTGTACTTAAAGTGGCTTTGGGAACGGTCTTTTTAGTGGGCTTGACGTGGCTGGTGACGGTGCTGGCCGCTGGCTGTTTGGATGTAGACTTGCTTGCCGGGGTTGTGGAAGAGCAGCCGCTTAGCAAGATTAAGATGGTAAGAAATATCAGCTTTTTCATTTCCGAGCTCCTAGTGAATAAATTGGATGCAGGTCATAACGATAGGAATCACGATCATTGATAGCAAGGTGGTTTCTGTGACCATGATGGCAGCATAATCAGCATCGGCGTCATAGAGTTTGGCCACAACCGGTGCATTGGTCATGACCGGCATGCAGGACTGGAGAATAAAGATTTGTTTCATCAAGGTCGGAACCGGAGCAAAAGCAACCAATGCGGTCATGAGTAGCGGCGCAAAAAGAAAGCGGCCACTAAAGATACCCCAGGCTTCCTTGCTGAGCCGCAACTGCCGCCAGCCAGCCGTATGCAACGCAATACCGATAAAAAACATGGATCCAGGTACCGTTAAGTCACCAACATATGTCAGATCCGCCATTAGAAACTCCGGGAGCTTGATGTTCAATAAGACGAGCACAATCCCGAACATGAAGCCTAATAACGGAGGTGAGAAAACCTTGCCGAGCGCCTTTTTTAAATCAAAGCGTGCCGGTTTGGGCCCATCACCTTGGATAAGATAAACCCCGATTGTCCAGAAAATAGTGGTATTGGCCATGTAATAAACGAGGACGTAAGGAAGGCTGCGAGGACCAAACAGTGCCAAATTCACCGGTAAACCAATAAAAACCGTGTTGGAGTTGAAGAACATGGATTTAAAGGTGCCTTTTCGTGACTTCGGTACTTTCAACAAGTAACAAACCAGAAATGACAAGGCGAAAAGGATCATCATGGATAACACCGGGAAGAACAAATCCGGTAGCAAGCGCAAAAGCATACCCGCAGTGAACTTCGACGAGATGGTGACGATCATGTAAGCAGGCAATGCGACTTGGGTCACCACCTTGGCGATGACCTTGCTAGAGTGGCTGTTAAACCAGCCGCGCGCCGTTAGAAAGTAGCCGATGATGATGAGAATAAGAATTTCGAAAACGCCAAAAACGCTTGAGATAAATGCTGTCAAATACCGCCACTTCCTTATAAATTATTTTGGTCGCCGCAATGTAAACGTTCGTCCCAATTCGGCGTAGTTAGGACCGGCAAGCCGGGCAATGGGGGCCAAGGCAGTTGGATTCACATGCAGTGTCGGTAAATCAAGCACGGCTTCTGCAAAATGAAATTGACGGATTTCTAGAATAAAGAGATCCGTCATGATGATTCCCGCCGCATTACGAATGGGGACATATTGGTAAAGACTGGTTTCAAAGCGAATGCGAGCAGCTTGTAAACCCGGCACCTGAATCTCCGTGCTCGGAATCAATGGTAAATCAATCAGCGTTAATTCACTTTGATCAGGAGCCAGTCTTGCTGCGGTTTGATTCATCGCCTTGGTAAGATCAGTGCTAACCATGTGCACAACCGCTTCATGGCGAGCAAGGAGGTTGGCCGCAGTATCTTTTGGCGCTTGGCGTTCGCGCAAAATCGCAACCGATAACAACGGCAACTGATTGGAAATCCCGGTTGTAAACGAAAATGGTGCTAGATTAATGAGACCTGCTGTATTCTGGGTGGTAATCCAAGCGATTGGCCGTGGGATGATGCTGCCGGACAAAAGCTTGTATTGTTCATGCGGTGAAAGTTCGCTGGCAGATAGGTTAATCATCGTAGACCTCCAGTACATAACAAATCCGATGGTGAGACCTTGCAATAGAAGCTGGTGTAGCCCAAAAGTACGTCACGACTGCAAGTGTAGCGCAGGGAACGAATGGCGTCAAAAGGACAAGCTCGTTTGGCATTCTCAAGCACTCACTAGTTTGTTCAAAGTTGTCAGGGCACAGCGGCAGTCGAGCTTAATAGCCAAACGTAAGGCATCACCCAGTGAGACTTAGCGCGAACAAAAAAGCGATGTTTGGCGATTGAGATCGCAAACATCGCCGTATAGGCATCGGAGGACCGATTGATTAATGGGGACTGGTATCAGTAGCAGAATTTGATCCGGGATCAGTCGGAGATGGTGACTGACTGCTAGACGAACCGGCTGGCGGCTGGTTACTTTGATCGCTACCAGGCTTTTCGGAATCGTCGCCAGTCTGCGTACCCTGACCGCCAGTTTGAGCCGGATTGCTACCTGACGCGCCGCTTTGGCTATGCTGACTTTCGACACTAGGCGCGGCAGAAGATGATGGTTCAGTGGAAACAGTTGAGGAAACAGAATGACTAGTTTGGGAGTTTGTTGATGACGGTACCGAGCTGATGACTGAACTTGAAGAAACGCTTGAAGCAGTCTGCGAGGTTTTAAAATTCGCTAGACTGACAAGCTTTTTCTTAGAACGTTGTAGGGGCAAACTAGTCGTTAAATAGTGATAATTATGAGGCGTTTTACCCTTCAACGAGATGGTATTGTTGAGCTCTTTCTTCAAGGCAGTTGTGTAGCTCAGCACGGTGCCAGATGCGTCCTTGGCTGAATATTCATCAACAGTTGATGCCTGCTTGTGCTTGTATGTCGTGGTCGTCGTGTAAGTGTAGACATTGGCGTGATCGGATACAAGCGTCAACTTACCTTTTTTCTGTTTAATACTACCGGTATCATTAATGACTTGTGGCTGACTATGCGCGTCAATAATGAGCAGGCGGGTATAAGTCTTGGCAGTCGTTAATTTCACATAAACAGTAAGATCGTGATGAACACCGTTTTCGTCCGTGACATCGCCAGTAGCGGTATAAGTCCCGCTTTTAAAAGACTGGGTGACTGCCGAGGTGGATGATGCGCTACTGCTTGAAGAGGAAGCGACAGGTCCTTGAACCTTAGCTCCCCGAAGCACTAGCCAGATGAAGACACCGATAAACAGAATAATCGCGCCGATTCCGGCTAGTGTGAGGTAAAGCGTTCTGCGATTCCGGCGAATACGTTCACGTCGCATGGATTGCCTCCTGAGATAAAATGAATTTTGTTCAAAACTGGGATAGATAAGGATGAACCAGAAGTATCACAAATGAGCTGCCGGTATACTACGATCACATAAACCTTTGTACGTGATCGCAGTCGATAGCGGCGGCCCACTAAAATACTAATGACAGGATCATGTCTAATATGACTTTTGCACAATGATGTTGCCATTAGCAAGTATCAAAGTTTCAATCGGCATATCAAAAGATTCAACTGGCCAGTCTGGTTGGTTAAACGCCATAACCGGTGGCACCAGCGTCACCGTATGGCCTGGGTAATCGGCTAAAAAACGATCATAATAGCCGCCGCCAAAGCCAATACGGAAATTGTCTGCCAGCGAAAAACCGATCCCGGGAACAATCAAAAGATCAGGGGCCGGCTCGACTTGATCGGCATGATAAGGCGGCTCGGGAATACCGAAACGACTGGTTACCAACTGATCAAAACCGGGGTCTGGCAGGAAAACCATTTGACGTTTAGGCATAACGCGCGGCAGGAACACAGCTTTGTTGGCAGCATGAGCAGCTGCAATGATAGGGGCAGTGGGAACTTCAAAAGGTCCGCTAACCGTGACCCCGATGCTGTCAGCTTGCTGCCACAGCGGAGTTTTCACTAATGCTGCCAATAGATTTTCCCCAGCCATCTGGGTTTCTTTGGCCGCTGTTTGTAGGCGCTTGAGCTGACGGGAGCGAAATTCGGCTTTCGTAGACATGACAACCTCACTTATTTTTTAGGAATTCGCTTAAGACAACCGCTTGATTATGGGTTTCATCTTTAGCTCCGTATAACATGATAACCGGATCCTGTTCGTGTTCCTTTAAAGTTTTAATGAAATTTGGCAAATCCGGATTTTTTGCTAGCTCTGCCAAATAGCGTTCTTTGAATTCAGGATATTTTTCCGGATCATGACCGAACCATTTACGCAATTCCGGAGAGGGCGCAATGGTTTTGGCCCATAAATCCAATGCCGCGTTGACCTTGCTGATGCCACGTGGCCAGATTCTGTCAACAAGAACGCGAAAACCTTGGGCTTGGGGTTTTTGATAAATCCGTTCGAGTGTTACTTTCATATCGATCACCTCATTTCTTATGATACCAGTCTTGGCAAGTCGTGAATGTTCTAGTCGCGATACGGTATACTAATTAAAAGAGGTGTCATCATGATTACGTGTTATCAAATTCAAAAAGACCGCAATGTGCAGGTGGCAACGGATGATCAGGCTAACTGGATTAGGGTCCAATCTCCTTTACCCCAAGAACTGCAAACCTTGGCAACCACTTACGGACTTCCGCAAACCTATGTCGATGCGGCTTTGGATAAACATGAAAATGCACGGGTAGAAGGGCTGGATCCGGCTGATAAGATGCCGGGCCTAATTGTTTTACGGTATCCAATCGAAATAACCAATGAATTAGGATTCCGCCAATTTAACACCGTACCGCTCACGATGATCTTACTGGCCGATCGCGTTATCACGATTATGCAGCATCCATTGCGGGCTTTTGACGACTTGGCCGCGCAGCCATTATCCTCCAAACCGGAAGAATTTGCCTTGGAAGTTTTGTGGTTAGTGTTGCACCAATTCGTGATTGACATGGATCAATTAAATGACGAAACCAAACAGATTGAAGGCAGTCTGGGCAAAGCAGCTAAAAATACTCAGCTTTATCAATTGATGGCGATGCAAAAGAGTCTGGTCTTTTTTGATGCGGCGTTAGAGCACTCGGGAAACCTACTCAAGTCATTACGTGCAGGCGAGCGCTTTTTCACGGCGGCTGGTTACCTTCGTCGGCTACATGACGTGGAAGTCGAGGTGGTTGAGGCTCAAACCATGGTCCGCATTACGAACAAATTATTGGAGCAGTATTCGACTGCTGTGAGTGCGATTGTATCAAATAACCTGAACCTCATCATGAAGGTCTTGACGAGCCTGACAATTATTTTGACCATTCCCACCATCGTTGGCGGAATTTACGGTATGAATGTACGGCTGCCATTTGAGAATGCGTACTGGGCATTTTGGTGGCTGATTGGCGGCACCGCGGTTTTATGCGGTCTTGCCGCATGGTGGTTGTGGCGCAAGGATTACTTTTAAAGTGGCAGATACTTTCAACGCCCGCAAAATTGGCTTGTTTGGCGTCAACTATAGGAAAAAATTCCATATAAAAATCGATTCTAACGTATTTGCTGGAATCGATTTTTTTCTGGGCAGCATTGCCTCACTTATATGATTTTAAAATCGATTCGAACCGTTTCATCGCTGGCGTTAAAACGCGATCTTTGCGATGTACGATCGAGATTGTGAAGGCCGGCTGATGGGCATCATCAATGGCTAAAGTAGCCAGACGGTCATCGGGGTTAATTGCGATTCTGGTTAAGAACCCGATCCCGACATTTTGGCGAACCAATCGCTTGAGTAGGGGCACATCGCCGGTTCGATAAACGATATTCGGCGAGAATGTGTGCCGTTGTTCAAACCAGGCAAACGCGCGGGTATGGACAAAGCCCTCACTTAAAGTAATGAATTGGCGTTTAGCAAGCGTGGCGAAACGAACGCTTTTGTTGGCTGCCAAAGGATCGTCTTTGCGGGTGATGATCACAAACGGTGCCGCATTGATTTGTACGACATGTAAGTCAGACTCGACTAATGGACCACTGGCACCCAGCACGGCGAAGTCCAACTTGCCAGCTTTGATTTGATCAAGCAAAGCGGCCGATCCAGCTTCGATGGTTTCCAGCTGTGGCATTAAACCGGTATTAATCAAATCGGGCGCAATCTTAGGAAACAGATAACCACCGATGATTGGAGGAAGACCAAAGCGGATTTTGGTTTTTTTATCCCATGCAATGTCTTGTTGGGCAAGTGTCAACTGATTCAGAATAATCGCCGCATGGGCCGCTAGCTGTTCGCCAGCCGGGGTCACACTGATATCATGATGACGGCGGTCGCGAATAATCAGCTGTGCGTGAAAATAATCCTCCAGACGCTTAATCGCGGTTGTAATAGTGGGTTGACTAACTGCGAATTTTTCAGCAGTTTGTGAGAAATTGCCGGTTTTCGTTAGCGAAAGAAAATAGTCAAAATCCCGAGTATTCACGTTTAGCCTCCTAAAAAAAGTGAGCGCGAGCCAGCGCGGTTAGAAGTCGGAGTGTAAGTGGCCTTAAGCGTGATGGCCGGGTTTTGGCCATTGCGCTTAAGGTCCTTACACGCAGACTTCTGCGCTGGGGAGCGCGTTATGGAGCAGAAAAGCCAGCGCGGTTAGGAGCCGGAGTGTAAGCGGCCTTGGACGTGATGGTCGCTCTTTGACCATTGCGACCAAGGTCCTTACACGCAGATCCCTGCGCCGGGGAGCGCGTTATGGTGTGAGCTGCCACGCCGACAAAAGAAAAATAATGGCGTCATATAAAAATATTTTATCACTTCTGTTAGGTTTGACTATAGTTTTTGCGGCGGCGTATCGTCTCCTCTTGTGATTAAAAGTTGTGTCCGATTTAACTGGCACAAAAAGGAGTGTGGACTTTGAAATATACACCAGAACAGATCCTGAATAACCCATTTTTAAATAAAGGGACTGCTTTTACGCAGGAGGAACGGAACCAATATGGCTTGAATGGTTTGCTGCCACCAGCTGTACAAACACTTGATCAGCAGGTTAAGCAAGCTTATGCCCAGTTGCAGACCAAGCCAACTGATTTGGCCAAGCGTCAATTTTTGATGACCTTGTTCAACGAGAATCATGTTTTATTCTATAAGCTTTTCTCCGAGCATATCAACGAATTCATGCCAATTGTTTACGATCCGACTATTGCCGACACGATTGAAAACTACAGTGCACTTTTTGTTAATCCACAAAATGCCACGTATCTTTCAATCGATGATCCGGACCATATCGAAAGCGCACTGAAGCATAGCGCAGATGGCCGCGATATCCGGTTGCTGGTTGTAAGCGATGCTGAAGGTATTCTTGGTATTGGCGATTGGGGCACGCAGGGTGTTGACATCTCAGTCGGCAAATTGATGGTTTATACGGCTGCTGCCGGCATTGATCCGAGTCAGGTCTTGCCAGTGGTCTTAGATGTCGGCACTAACAATGAAAGTTTGTTGAACGACGACCTTTATTTAGGCAATCGTCACAAGCGCGTATACGGTGAAAAGTATCACAACTTTGTCGATAAATTTGTCGCCGCAGCAGAAAAGCTGTTCCCGAACCTGTATTTGCATTTTGAAGACTTTGGACGCAGTAATGCTGCAGATATTTTGAATCAATATAAAGACAAGATCACTACCTTCAATGATGACATTCAAGGTACCGGGATCATCGTTTTGGCCGGGCTATTAGGCGCCATGAATATTTCCAAGCAAAAATTGACCGACCAAGTTTATTTGAGCTTTGGTGCCGGAACTGCCGGTGCTGGTATTGCTTCGCGAGTTTACGAGGCCTTTGTTGAAGAAGGCTTGAGCCCAGAAGAAGCCAAGAAGCATTTCTACTTGGTGGACAAACAAGGCTTACTCTTTGATGACATGACGGATTTGACGCCAGAACAAAAGCCGTTTGCCCGTTCTCGCAGCGAGTTTGCTAATGCAGACGAGCTGACAACGCTTGAAGCTGTCGTTAAGGCAGTTCATCCAACAGTCTTGGTTGGCACGTCAACCGTTCCGGGTACGTTTACGGAGAGTATCGTCAAGGAAATGGCTGCTCACACCGATCGACCGATTATCTTCCCATTGTCCAATCCGACGAAGCTGGCCGAAGCTAAAGCAGATGACTTGATCAAGTGGACGGATGGCCGTGGCTTGATTGCTACCGGGGTTCCGGCTGCTAATGTTGAATATAAGGGTGTCAGTTATGCGATCGGTCAGGCGAATAATGCGCTGGTTTATCCGGGCCTGGGCTTGGGAACCATTGCTTCAACGGCCAAACTGTTGACGGACTCCATGATCTCGGCCGCTGCGCACAGTTTAGGTGGAATTGTTGATCCGGATCAGCCAGGTGCTGCCGTGTTGCCACCGGTTTCGAAGCTCGATCAGTTTAGCCAAACCGTTGCGATTGCTGTTGCTGAAGACGCCATCAAGAATGGGTTAAACCAGCAACCGATCAGCGATGCCAAACAGGCTGTGGCCGACATGACCTGGAAGCCGGAATATCAGCCATTACCGGATTCAATTGAACTAGACTTGGAGGAATAGAACTGTGACTGCATTAAGTACATCCATTCAAAGTGTGCTGACCATCGTTTTGCTCATTGCCGTGGGTTATGTTTTACGGCGGCAAGGGCGGTTCGATGATCAGTTTGGTAAAACCATCTCTGATTTATTGATGAAAATTGCGTTGCCTGCTTCGATCTTTATTTCTGTTTTGCAACGACTGACTTTAAACAAGCTGGTAAGTCTGTCATCCGGCTTAGTTTACGGCTTCGGTGCCGTTATTCTTGGCTATCTGATTGCCTTTTTGCTGGTTTGGCTGCTTAAAGTTCGGCCAGGACGGCGTGGCACTTTCATCAACATGTTCGTCAACGCCAACACCATTTTCATCGGCTTACCGTTGAACCTGGCCTTGTTTGGTGACAAGGCGGTGCCATATTTCCTGATGTATTACGTGGTTAACACAGTTTCAACTTGGACAGTGGGTGCCTTCATCATGGCATGGGATGATCCGACTCAGGAAAAAGCAGAAAAAAGCGGCGCCAGCTTCAACTGGAAGAAGTTATTGCCAGCGCCATTGGTTGGTTTCCTGGTTGCGTTAGTCTTTCTGTTGCTTAAGATTCCGTTTATCCACGTTGGCTGGTTAGGTTTTGCAGTTAACACGCTGGATTATGTTGGTAGTTTAGTAACGCCACTATCATTGATTTATATCGGGATTATTTTAGCTGATGCCGGATTAAAGGCTATCCGGTTTGATCGCGATACGATTGTGGCCTTAATTGGTCGTTTTGTGATTGCGCCAGCTTTGATTACTGGTTTGATCTTGTTGGGCATGCACGCTGGCTTCAATGTGCCGGGACTTGAAGCCCAAACGCTGATCATTCAGGCGGCGGCACCAGGACTTGCGGTCTTGCCGATTCTGGCGACTGAAGCCCATGCCGATGTTGAATATGCCACCAACGTTGTCACAACTTCAACCGTTTTGTTCGTGGTCGTCGTGCCGATTCTCATGATGCTCGTTCAAGGTTTGGCATAAAGTGAATAGTTTGAGGTGCAACAAAAAAAGAGCCAGCTGGCTCTTTTTTTGTTGCTTTTAATGTTGATGGGCTTCGAGATAAGCTAAAGCGCTGGTGTAGTCCGGCTCGTGGGTTTGTTCAGTGATCAACTCGCGATACTTAACGGTGCCGGTGTCGTCGATAATCCAGACACTGCGGGCATCAGTATGATTGTCAGCAACAAACAGTCCCATGGCTTTCCCAAAGTCAGCATTTTGATCGGACAGTAGCTGCATTTTCTTGACGTTCTCTGCGGCGCACCATGTTTGCTGTTCTTGAGGGGTATTGGTCGAAATAGTATAAAAATCGACGTTATCAAACGCATCCATATCTTCGTTGAAGTGCTTGGTTGAAATACTGCAAACTCGCGTGTTGATGTCTGGAACAACGCTGATTAACGTCAAACGTCGGCTAAGATCTTGCGTGGTTAAAGACTGACCTTGCGCATCCTTGACCGTAAAAACGGGTAACTTTTCACCAATTGCTGTTGGGGTACCGTTTGTCATGATAGCGGTGCCGTGACGAGTTATTTCCATCAGAATTCACTCCTTGTATTGTGTGCTGAGCGTAAGCCAGACTTCTGAGCTGGCGAACGCGTTATGTGCGTTTCCCGGCGTGTTGGAAAATTTTGAAACGCCGGAAAAACACAGTAACCGAAAACTACTTTGCTCAATAATAACGCCTGACATCCTTAGTTTAACATGACCACATACTAAAATAAATGTGCACAATCTAATTGCAACATGTCGATCAGCATATAAATTGACGCGAATATAAATATTTATGTAAGGTTAAATTAATGGCAAGTAGCAGTCCGTGGTTATTGCTATCCTAATGAATGGAACTCGCGCAAGAAAGTGGCAAAGGGGGCGGTCAAATGGAGCAGACATTGGTAGTTTATAGTTCCGAGACAGGGTTTACGCAGCGATTTGCCTTATGTATCGCGCAAACGTTACATTGCGAAATGATTGATGTACAGTTTTTGACCGCTTCAGATCTGAAAAATCGGTCATTGGTGATATATGGCGGTCATCTTGTGGGCAATAAAGTGTTGGGATTAAAATCCTTTTATCGCCAATTTAAAGAAGATTTGCCTGAACAATTTATTGTGTTCGGCAGCGGGGTTGTCCGGCGCGAGTCCGTGAATTGTCAACAGATTGCGCAGTATCAGCAGAATCATCAGTGTCAATGCACCCGTTTTTATTATCTGCAAGGGCATCCAAAACTGAATCAAATGAACCTCTTTTGGCGGATTCGGGCTGCGTGGGCATTAAAACGCTACGGAAGCCGATCCTGCCCAGCGGTTCAAGACGCCATTCGTCCGCTGGTTTCGGATGTGACTCAGGTATTGAATCGCTCATTTGCTACTGATATCGTTGAAAACCCACCGTTGTCTTGACTTCGGTGGGTTCTGTGTTTTGTGAGCGTGAGCCAGCGTGCTTAGAAGTCGGAGTGTTGTAAGTGGCTTTGGCCGTGATGGGCGGGTTTTGACATTGCGGCTGGGCTTCTTACACTCCGACTTCTGCGCCGGAGAACGCGTTATGGTTAAAACTGATTATTCACCCTCGGCAATTGAGCCCACCAAAATATGGAAGTATTTATAAATTGATGTTGGCGGCTCAGTCAAAATAATCGTTCGGGCGAAAGCAAAAATATCGGCTAAGTCTTTAAACTTTAAAGCCGCTGCTATTTCAACAACCTGATCTAACAATGCACGTGCCTTTTTGTGCTGTCCTTGGCGTGCGCACAATTCGGCACGATGGAACTGTGCCCATAAAGCAAACTCAGCGCTTGGCTTTTTGTCGAGCGCTGTTTCTAATTGGCTCAGATACCTAGCGGCAGCCTGATTATCTTGCCGGGTTAATTCCAACATCACCTGATTTTCCAATAAGTTAAGGATAAGTAACGGCGCACTGCGAAAATGGCGATAGTGGTGACTACGCTTGATGGCAATTGTCAGTAAGCGATGTTGTGTTTCAGCCGGCATCGCAATGCTGAAGATGATGAAAAGATATAAATCGAGTTCCCCCCAATTGTCTAGTTGCTGGAGATATTGTTCCGCGACATGGGTAAGATCGGGTCGCACTGGCAACTTATGCGCCTCATCAATGACCAATGACTGAAAAAAGACAGGCAAAAGCATGCGCGCGTTGACAGCCAGTTTATTTTTGAGCGTGGGTGTTTGTTGAAAGCGGGTTTGCGCTTGCCGGACGTTTTCCTTCATTTTACGCAGAGTTTCGGGAAAATCCTGGGGGTTGGCTGACATTGTGAGGGACGAACCAAAATAAGTCTCAAGCATCCGATCAAGATTACTGTAGTCCATGTCAAAATCATCAGCGGCAATATATAAGAATTCTTCCGGTGTTGTTTCTAAGCGTTCCAGCAGGTGCAATAGTTTCGTGACCGTTATGTCGTTTTGTCCGCGCTCGACCTTGGACAGATAAGAACTACTGATGGTGGCATCGGCTACTTGCGCGAGCGTCAAGCCTTTATTTTTTCGAATTTGTCTAAGAAGCGTACCGATATTCATGGACTTCGCCTTTCATATATGACATTTTTCGTTTCCATCAGCATAAACCTGACTATATTAAACAACAAGGCATCTGATCAGATGAAGCTAAACAAGATGATGGGAGCGAGGACGATGTTGACATGGCGTTATGGGCGTAAATGGCAGTTGCTAGTCTATGCGATTGCGGCTTTGTTTTACAGTATGATGAATGTAGGGGTTGCCTACTGCTTGACGATACTGATTCAGGCGGCATCCGCGCGATCTATGGCGCGGTTGGTGCAGGCAGTGGTGCCCAGTTTGTTAATTTTCTTAGGTGCCTCCGTAGCAAATTGGCTCGTGATGTTCTTGAAGGCCGTGATCACACGCCGAGTCAATTTGAATATTAAGGCAAGAATGGCAGCTTATTTGATTGATGACGCAGATCTCGTCAGCACCCAATCATCAGCACTGTCGTTTATGACGAATGATTTAAAAATGATCGAAACAAATGGCATTGCAAGCGAATTGGCCATCATTAACCAGCTGTTCATCTTTGGTGGGGCCATGATTGGAGCGTTTGCGTTTGATTGGATGACCGCCTTAGCCTTTTTCCTCGGCAATCTCATTCCGCTAACGGTGTCCCGAGTTGCTAGGAAGGGGTTGCATCGCGCGTCAAAAGATTGGTCAACTGCCAATGGTCACTGGACGTCAGGAATCAAGAACTATTTGGCCGGGCGGGATACCATTCGGATTTATCAGGCGCAGGCGGTTGTTAAAACGCGCATCAACAGGCTGGCACGCGGCCTTGAAGATCAGTTGAAAAAGATGACCGTTTTGACCGGCAGTATGAACACGCTGGGCATGCTATTGGCACTTTGGTTCGGCGTTTTAGCACCTTTTGGCATCGGGATTTACCGCGTGATGATCGGGGCTTCGACTTTAGCGTTATTTATGGGCATTGTGCAACTGTCAAACGATATGCGCAATCCGCTGATTATGGTTATCGAAGCGATGAATCAATGGCAGACGACCAAACCGCTAGTCGCAAAGATCAAGCAAGCACAGCCTAGAGATGCGTCGACAGCTGAAAAGCCAATAACCACTGGACCCATTGTGCTTAAAGATGCATCGGTAACACTTGGCAAACAAAAGATTCTTGATTCGCGCAACCTTACCATTAAGCCTGGCCAAAAAGTATTGATTATGGCGCCTTCCGGGTACGGTAAATCCACCTTGCTGCGACTGCTGATCGGCGAGTTACCGCTAGCCAGCGGACAATATTATCTTGGTAATGTCCAAATAACGGCGGCGACTCGTACGCAATTAAGTCATTTGTTTGGCTTGATTAAACAGACACCATTTATGTTTGACGATACGATTCGGTTTAATTTAACGTTAGGCGGTCATTTTTCCCAGACAGCTTTAGACAAGGCGGTGGCTGATGCTGGTCTGACGGCGCTTATTGCACAAAAAGGATGGGATTATCAAGTTGGCGAAGAGGGCCATCATTTGTCAGGCGGCCAAATTCAACGGCTTGAAATTGCCCGGGCTCTTTTGCGGCAGCGCCCGATTTTGTTAGCCGACGAGGTCACTTCTGCGTTGGATGAAAAACTAAGTGATCAACTCCATACCCGCCTATTGCAAAGTCCTGCAACGTTAATCGAAGTGGCGCATCATATAAGTCAGTCATGGCAGCAGCGATACGATCAGGTCATTCAACTTGATGCAGATGCAAAAGCCGGTTGAAGCAGGTGATGCTGCGTGACACGGGTGCAATGGAGAATACAGGTCAAACAAAAACCGCATGATAAAAATGCGGTTTTTGTCGTTCTTATACCTGCTCAATTTCTTTACTTAATGCCTCAATCTCATCAACTGTCGTCCCCAAGAAACTGATTGCATGCTTCAAAGCGGCGTCGGTGGTGACATCAACGCCGGCGACTCGAGCTGCTTCGACTGGATCAAGTGAGTCGCCTAGGCTGAGATAACGCAACCACCGATCAACGGCTGGTTGGCCTTGTTGTTCGATGGCTTGGAATGCTTGGGTAGCAACCGTCAAGCCAGCTGAGTAGGAGTACGAATAAAGTCCCATGTAGTAATGACTTTGCCGCATCCAAGTCAGCTCAGCACCTGGCTCAAGTTCTACTGCCGATCCCCAAAAATCGGTCAGGACTTTACGCGTAATGGCGTCCAACCGAGCAGCATCAAAAGTTTCGCCGTTATCGATCAAGTTATAGACTTCCCGTTGAAACGCGGCTTCGAGCAGATGGGTGACAAAGTTGTGGAAATAGGTATCATTTAATAACCGTGACAAGGCAAAGCGCTTCATTCGCGGATCTTTAGCGTTTTCTTCGAGATAGTGAGTCAGCAACAGTTCGTTGAAGGTGGAAGGACTTTCGACCAAATAGGCATTAAAGTCCGCATCCAACACATTATGGGCTTCCTGTGAGCGGACCATCTGAGCGGTATGGCCTAACTCGTGAATCAAGGTGTAAACGGCAGGCAGCGTATTACTCCAAGTCATTTCGACATAAGGATGCACACCATACGGTCCAGCAGTGTAAGCTCCGGAATCCTTGCCTTGATTAGCAGGGAAATCGATCCACCGCTCTGAGAAAGCCTGCATCATCTGTGCCTGGTAATCTTGACCCATGAGTGCGGTGGCATTTTTAATATCTTCTTTGGCTTGTTCTAGTGTGATGGTTGGCGCATAATTCGGATCAATGTCGATTTGCAAATCGGTATAACCAATATGATCAAGCCCCCAAAGCGATTTCACATGTGTCACATAACGACGCATGATCGGAGCTAAATCGCGCATGATAACATCAATCTGACGGTTAAACATCTCGCGGGTGATTTCTTGATCGGCGAGTAGATAGTCAATCACCGAATCATAACCGCGCATGGTAGCCGTAATCTTTTCACGCGTGACTTGGGCTAAGTAACCTGCCGCCATCGTGTTTTCATAACGACGCAAGGTCTGGTTGAATTGAGCGTAAGCGGCGCGCCGAATTTCGGTATCGGGATGTTTTTGATAATTTTCTTCATACATGACAAACGATAACGGGTAAGTTTTACCGTGCGCCGTAAACGTACCAAAGTCCATATCGCCAAAGATGCTTTGGTCGCGAATATCACTTGGAGCCTGAAAAACCGGTGTCAATTCGGCTAGCACCTTCTCGGCAGCTGGTGGTAAGGCACCTTGTTTGGCAACTTTGATTTGGCGAATAAAACCGGCATAATCAGGAGCGGTCTCGACAACTGCATCAAGCACGTTTTCGGAAAGTTGCGTGAGTTCGGCTCGAAAGAAACTTAGCTGACCGCTGATTTCGCCATCGAGGCCCGTTACCTGAGCCTGCCGCGTACGCAATGCAGGATCAGTTGTATCGGTGGAGTATGGCATAAAGCCCCAATGAATGATGCGACTGGCAAGAGCTACAATGGTTCCATAGTCAGCTAATGCATCCGCAATGACAGCTGGTTGCGTCAATTTGCCTTGATACATCCTGACAAAATCCTTGGTCAAGGCCCGCACCTGCTTTACTGCTTCAGTGTACGCAAAATCATCGTTGAAAATCGGAGTAAGATCCCAAGTCAACTGCTGATCGACTGCTTGCCGTTTTGGTAGTGTTGTCTCGCTCATGTAAAAAGCCTCCTTAAAAAAGTGAGCGCGAGCCAACGCAGGCTTCTGCGTTGGGGAAGCGCGTTATGTGCGAATCGCCGCGTTTAACACCAGGAAACGCACTATAGTGGCTAAAGTATAGCATTGATCACGACTAAAACGCATGCGCACGCTAGCAAGTTCAGAATTTTTCCAAAAAGGTATTGGTACATCTATGCTTACTGCCGGTAATAGCAGTTCATTTTGCGGGAAAAATAAACTTAACTAAAGCTAAACTGCCTTTTTTCATCAGCTACCACTCGTGTATACTGAATATGAACGAATTTACTGAAAATATTCAAGGAATCGAGGCACATGCATGGCAGAAGAACAAACTTTAGTCTTGGTTAAGCCCGATGGTGTCGCCCAAGGACATATCGGCGAGGTCATTACCCGCATAGAACGACGCGGATTCACCATTGAGGCACTAAAAGTCACACAGGCAACCTCCGCCCAATTACATCAGCATTATGCAGCACTTGTTGACAAGCCGTTCTTTCCCAAAATTGAACGCTTCATGACCAGTGGCCCGCTGGTGGCGATGATTGTCAGCGGGTTTAATGTGATCGAAGCCGTTCGAACGATGACAGGCGCTACGAATCCCGGAGATGCTGCGCCAGGCACGATTCGCGGGGACTTTGGTCGGGAATGGGCCGATCAGACGATTCGCAACGTTATTCACAGCTCAGATAGCGAAGCCAGTGCGCAACGTGAGATTCCAATTTGGTTTGCAGACAAGCAATATGCCCCTAAAGCCAATCAATAGCCGCTTTGGCCTAGTTCATTTTAATAGCATCATCTGAAACTGTATTTGAAGAAAGCATCCAAAAAGGCAGTTGCGATACGATCTGTGATCATACCGCAACTGCCTTTTGGTGTCATCGGATTAATGTAGCAGGTGCTTTTAAGCCGTTAGTAGTAGGTGCGGCGATTGCCGAAGTTTAATTTGGCAATGATGGTGTTGGGTTCCGTCATATCCGGTGATTGCAGCCACAAGCCGCGGGACGCGAGCTCTTTAAACAGATAATTTATCGTGGCAATTTCTTCAGCTGCAGGGTCGTCAATTTTAGCACCGGCTTGATGCGCCTGTGCAATGGCATCGTCCGCGAATGTATCATTCAAAGTGGCATACAGTTTGCCTAGTTCATCGTCCAGATAAGCTTCTAGTGCAGTAAAAAAAGCGCCATGATCGGCTTTACGATCAAAATACCGCGCTACTAGCTGGTTGTTGTCAATCCCCATCTATAACACATCCTTTTTAAATGATTTTACCATGCGTCAGTGATCAAAAGAAATCATCGTTTTTTAAAGCTGGGTGCAGCTTACCGCCAGTTGATTTTAGAAAGCACCCGTCGACCGAGGAATTCTTGAATCAAGAGGTAAAACGGTACGGTTGAGGCCATGAGCGGCAGATAGAGTAAGGCTAACTGCCAATGCCATAAGTTGGCGAGTGAAAAAATACCGTTGAAAACAAAGAAGACAAGAAATAGCGCGACACTGAGACTCGCAAGCAAGCCGGTTTTAAGCCGGTTAAACGGTCGCGCAACGACTAGCAGGACATTCAAGGAAATAGTCCCGATCAACATGGCTACCATGGTCGAAGTGGTATCGAAACTGAGATGGAAGAATGATTCCATCCAGGTTAACAGGAGCGTATAAACAACGACGCTAATAGCCGCTGGTGCCGCGACTGTCATGACCTTTTGCATGAACTGACCGGTGACGCGTTCGAAGTTAGGCTCTAGGGTCAAGAAGAAAGAGGGAATGGCCACCCCAATAGCTGAAACCGGGGTGAGATTGATGGGGACAATCGGATAATCGAGCGGCAAAAAGACAAAGATAGTCGCTAAAATGACGGAATACATGGTCTTGACCAGATACATCGAGGCCACACGTTCGATGTTGTTGATGACCCGCCGCCCTTCGTTTAGTACCCCGGTCATGGCATCAAAATTAGAATCCAACAAAACGAAATCGGCAATCGAACTGGCGGCATCGGCACCGGAAGCCATCGCAATGCTGCAGTCACTTTGGCGCAACGCCAAGACATCGTTAACACCATCGCCGGTCATCGCAACCGTATGCCCCAAAGCCTGATAAGCCATGATGAGCTGCTTTTTTTGATCCGGGGTCACCCGGCCGAAGACATTGTATTGGTTAACCAGCGTTTGAAAATCAGCGGCGGTGGCATCAGCAGAAATGGTGCTCATGTCCACACTGCGATCAGCACCTTCGAGATGGGCTTGCTTGGCGATGTTAGCGACTGTGGTCGGATCATCACCCGAAATGACTTTTAAAGCCACGCCTTGGGTCTTGAAGAAATCAAACGTGTTGATGGCAGTCGGGCGTAATTCATCCGTGATGAGAATCAAGCCGATTAACTGCGGATTAACCAAAGGCTGGGTAAGTTGGGTGGCCGTTCCCACCGCAAGCACCCGGTAGCCATTTGCCGCAGCTTTTTGAATCTTAGCCGTTATGGCAGCTGGCAGTTGATCACCAAATGTAAACTGGGGCGCCCCCATAAACAAGGCTTGTCCATCCACAACGGCCCCGGACCATTTGCGAGCTGAAGAAAATGGAACGGTCTGGGTGACTTGTTGATTGGCATCGGCATCGGCTGCAGCTTTGATTGCCAAAGCCGTTTCATTGTCATCGTTGAGTGCATAGACGATCGCAGCGGCGGCGCGGGTGACATCTTTAGCGGTTCGTCCGTCTGCAGGTAATGTGTCGGTGACTTTGAGCTTGCCACTGGTAATCGTCCCGGTTTTATCCAAACATATTGTGTCGACTCTTGCTAAAGCTTCAATGGCCGGTAATGCCCGCACCAAGACGCGCTTGACAGCAAGGTTGCGTGCAGAAACAGCGAGTGCAACGTTTGTTAACAAAACCAGTCCTTCAGGGATCATCCCGATCATGGCTGCACTGGTGGTTAAAATCGCGCGATTATAATGACCCCGTCGAATCATGGAAACCGTGAAAAGAATGACGCCGATTGGAATCAAAACATAGGTTAAAACCCGAATGATACGATTGATAGTGGCTAATAGCTGACTTTGACTGGCCTTTTCTGCCTTAGCTTCTAGCGCTAGTTTAGCGGCAAAGGTAGCGTCACCGACAGCGGTTACTTGCATGGTAGCCTGTCCCGATACAACAAATGCACCGGAGAGCAAAGTGTCACCAACTTTTTTGGCAATGGGGCGGGATTCACCGGTTAGTGGACTTTCATCGCTTTCAAGGCCGTTGGTAGCTACCACGGTGCCGTCCACCGGAATTTGGTCCCCGCGTTTGAGGATGACCATATCGTCCATAACCAGTTGCTCAAGCTCGACTTTTTCCACCTGACCGTTACGGATGACTGTCGCACGGGTGGCAGCAAGAATCGACATTTTGTCAATTTGGCGCTTGGCTTGAATCTCCTGAATCGTACCAATGGCAGTATTGATAATGGCAACACCGAGAAACAGTAAATTCTTATAGCTACCAGTCGTAATAATGAGCGCACCCAACACGACATTGACCAAGTTGAATAAAGTGAAGGTATTGACTTTGATGATCTGGCTAATTGATCGTGTCAGTGGCTTTAGTGGCAGGTTGTGTTGGCCTGCATCGATTCGTTGCTGAACTTGTTCTTCCGATAACCCTTGATCAGGTGAAATCTTTTGCTCTGCCATCGCATGCCCTCCAGTACTTTTCATCCATTTTACCAATCCAGACAACAAGATGCCGAATATCACACTTGTTTTTACAAAACTTTGAAGTTGCTGGCATGGTTGGGTTATGGTTAGGGAGTCATGAAACCGTCATAATGAGATGAAAGTTATAGAAAGAAGTGCTCTCATGGTAAAACGAAACCCAAATGGAACCCGATTTATCACATTACCTAATGGCTACCACTTGTGGACCCAGACATTAGGCAGTGGCCCGATTCAATTACTGACGTTGCACGGCGGACCAGGCGGCACGAATGAAGTGTTTGAAAATTTTGCTGCTGAACTGGCATCTTTTGGTGTCCGTGTCTCGCGGTACGACCAACTGGGTTCATTTTTCTCTGATCAACCGGACTTTTCCGATCCGGCTAATCAAAAGCGTTTTCTCAATATTGCCTATTATGTTGACGAAGTGGAAAATGTTCGGCAACAGCTGGGCCTTGATCATTTTTACCTATTAGGTCAGTCCTGGGGCGGTGTGTTGGCGATTGAATATGGCTTGAAATATCCGCAGCATCTTAAGGGACTTATTTTGAGCTCGATGATTGATAACTTGGATGAGTATTTAGTTAACATTAACAAGATTCGGGAGACCATGTTTTCTAGTGATGACGTGGCATACATGCAACGGATTGAAGCCCAGCACGCGTTTGCGGATGCTAAATACCAGCAGTTGGTGCGTGAGTTAGGGGAGCAATATCTTCATCATGCCAAAGATCCCCAGCCGCGCCATTTAATTAGCACGTTGGCGACCCCCGTGTATCATCATTTTCAAGGTGATAATGAATTTGTGATGGTAGGCGCACTTAAGGACTGGGATCGACGGGCTGATATACATCGTCTGACAATGCCGACTTATCTGACATTCGGTGGACATGAAACCATGCCGTTATCAGCTGCCAAGCGAATGGCTCAGACAATACCAAATGCCACTTTGCATGTCACACCTAATGCCGGTCATGGTCAGATGTTGGACAACCCGACAGATTATTTCAGTCATTTGGGTCAGTGGCTTGTGAAAACGGATGCTGGATCACCTTTATTAGATAATTAACGTTATAATATAAATGGTAAGTATATGTCTCTCATGTCATGGAGGTGCTTTCATGTCTGATTTTGATGAATTAAAAGAAGGGCTACTTGAACCGGTTCATGCCTTTGATCACGCACTGGAGCAACAACCCGATTTGATTATTCCGTTAGCAGTGATTCATTTGATTCCCATTGCACTGACTTTAGGCGGCGGCATTGCGATCATTCGCGGTCACCAGAAATTACGCGCGGAAAAAGAACGAACCAAGCAATTGAGCCTGAAGCTGGAAATGCACAAACGTCATCATGGCCGGCATCCATGGCGACTGGCACCAGAACATCGTGGCGCACATGAAGTGTTTGCACCGGAATATGCAGAAGTACCGGTTAATAAAAAACATCATTTGCATCACAAGCATTAATTTGTATTAGGTGATTTGCTTTGAAACGACTCCCGCCAATAAACCCGCGGGAGTCGTTTTTCGGTTGGGGGGTTCTTGCATACTCTCGAAACGCGTTCCCCGGCGCAGGAGTCTGCGTGTAAGGACCTTGGACGCAATGGTCAAAGCCCGCCCGGCCATTACGCTCAAGGCCACTTACACTCCGGTTTCTAAGCGGGCTGGCTCACGCTCTGCTGAAACGCGTTCGCCGGCGCAGGAGTCTGCGTGTAAGGACCTTGGATGCAATGGTCAAAGCCCGACCATCACGTCCAAGGCCGCTTACACTCCGACTCCTGAACGCGCCGGCTCACGCTCTGCTGAAACGCGTTCGCCGGCGCAGGAGTCTGCGTGTAAGGACCTTGGACGCAATGGTCAAAGCCCGACCATCACGTCCAAGGCCACTTACACTCCGACTCCTGAACGCGCCGGCTCACGCTCTTTTTACTTTCAGATTGAATCTCGCGTACAGTTGGGGGAAAATGAAGGACACAATTATGTTTTGGAGATGATGTTTGTGTCAACCATATTTATGCGGGTTGCGATGCCTGCTGATATTCCTGCAATGATGAAAGTTATCGCGTCTGCGCGGCAGTTTTTGGGCGCGCAGGGAATTGACCAGTGGCAGGGGACTTATCCGGATCAGGCCGCGATTGAGCAGGACATTGCTACCGGTATCGGCCGGGTTTTGATTGTGGATGGCCGGGTTGCCGGAGTGGCGGCTTTAGTTGTCGGTCCGGATCCGCATTATCTCAGAATTGATGGGGCAGGCTGGTTGGCAGATGTCCCGTATCTAGCAGTTCACCGATTCGCACTTGACGGTAGTATTCGCGGTAAACAGTTGAGTCGGGTATTTTTTAGCAACATTATGAGTGAAGCTTATCGGCGCGGTTTTGACGATTTGCGAGTGGATACCCACGCAAAAAATGTGATCATGCAGCATGCGATTACAGGTATGGGCTTTGATTTTCGTGGCATCGTTTATATGGACGAACCGGTTCCTGAACGCAATGCCTATGAAGTTCGGTTAACATCGGTTTAATAGACGTAAACATGGAGGGTAAAGATGCAGGACATTGGTAACTTAGCACTTATTTTAGTAACAACATTGGTATTGGCACACGTGAGTCGGTTGCTGAAAATGCCCGCAGTTATTGGCGAATTATTAGCAGGAATTTTAATTGGGCCGGCACTTCTGGGATGGATTTCGTCTACGCATACGATTTCACTATTTGCAGAAATCGGTGTCATTATTCTGATGTTTTTAGCCGGGTTGGAAAGTGATCTGGAGTTATTGAAGAAATACTTTAAACCCGGTATGTTAGTCGCGGTTATCGGCGTTATTGTGCCAGTTGTCGTTGTCTTTGGCTTTGCCCATCTTTGGGGATTTAACTTGACCAGCAGTCTCTTTCTTGGCATTACATTTGCGGCTACTTCGGTTTCCATCTCGGTTGAGGTTTTAAAAGAATTGCATGCCTTGGAAGGTCGCAATGGGGCAACGATCTTAGGGGCTGCAGTCGTAGACGATATCTTGACGGTCTTAATTCTAAGTTTTACGGTCGCAGTATTAGGGGAACAAAAAACAACCAGTGTTCCGTTTTGGCTGCAAATTATCGAGCAACTGTTGTACTTCGTTGGAATTTATTTTGTGGTCAGATGGGCAGCGCCGTATTTAATGCGGTTGTCTGAAAAATTATTCCCGGCTTCTGCGGTTACCATTATGTCGTTATTGATTTGCCTTGGAATGGCATATGTGGCCGATCTTGTGGGCATGTCTGCAGTCATCGGTGCTTTTTTTGCCGGAGTTGCGGTTGGACAAACTCATTATCGGCATGAGGTTGATGGCAATTTGAGTGCAATCGGGTATGCCGTTTTTATTCCGGTATTTTTCGTCAGCGTTGGCTTGAATATGCGTTTTGATACCTTTGGCCGTGATTTGGGCTTCATTGCCATTTTGACGGTTTTGGCATTGGTGACCAAGTGGGTAGGCTGTGGCCTTGGCGATCGTTTAGCAGGCGCTAGTTGGTTACAAAGCAATGTTGTGGGAGCTGGCATGGTTTCGCGCGGTGAAATGGCGCTCATTGTGGCTCAAATTGGGTTTGAGGCCAAGCTTATGGACGCAGAATACTATTCCGCCGTCATTGTGGTTATTGTCATCACAACGTTAATTGCCCCGGTTATTTTAAAAGACGCACTACACCGTGAACAGGAACTTGTATAATAGAGAGCGTGAACAGGAGCGCATAGAAATCGGAGTGTAAGTGGCCCTGGACCGAAATGGCCGGGCTTTGGCCATTTTGATCCAGGGTCCTTACACGGAGATTTCTGCGACTGTGAGCGCGTTTAAGGATAGAGCGTGAACAGGAGCGCATCGAAATCATTGTCTAAGCGCCCATACCTGTTGTCGGCGTTACTAATAGACGACACTTAATGGCTTTTTTACAGCCTTTCATTCATGTCAAATAAGGAGGATCTCAATGGCAACATTATTTTTTGATTTTGATGGCACGGTAGCAGATTCAGAAGCAGGAATCGTTGCAGCATTAAAGTACATGGTTCAGGATCGCGGATTGCGTCCGTTGGATAATTCAGCCTATGTTCAATTTATTGGCCCGGCGTTGGTGCAAAAGCTTCCTGAAGTCTGGCCGGAATTGGATGATATTGAAGTTAAGCGGGCAATTGATGCCTTTCATCACTATTATCAAGAGGAAGGCTTATATCAAGCCAAACTTTATCCTGGCTTTCTAGATACGATGACGGCATTGAAGGAACAGGGACACCATCTTTATATTGCTTCGGCTAAACCCGAGATGATGCTGCATCGCCTTGTTAAACACTTTGCCTTGGATCGTTACTTTAACGCTGCTTATGGGGCAAGTGACGATGAGCAGACGCGCGTCACGAAGACGGATGTTTTGGCCTACGCCTTAAAAGAAACCAATGAAGATCCTGCTAAAAGTGTCATGGTCGGGGATCGCGCGAATGACATGATTGGCGGCTTGGACAATCATGTTCAGTTACTCGGTGTGACTTATGGCTTTGGATCAGCCAAAGAGCTAGAAGATGCGGGAGCTAAGGTGCTTGTCGATAAACCGGAAGCAATTCCTGCAGGTTTGGCAAAATTGGCTAAATAATAAGCGTTAGATAAGTTTGAAGCTATTAAATCCCTGATGGCATCACGATGGGGATACAAAAGGCGAATGCATTTTCCATATGTGCGGAGAATGCATTCGCCTTTATTCAGTCATTAGCGATTCTTTTTAGCGGCTTGCTGTGGCCGAATGACCTTGGAACCAATTTCATTCAATAACTTCACGAACTGTTTTGCTTTGCGTTCGCCTAGTGCTGCGACCCATTCGTTGAATTGCTCATTGGCATTTTTCGTAATGGCCGCTTCGACCTGTTTGCCAAGCGGGGTTAACTGTAGCATATTGCGGCGCCGGTCAGCTTCAAACTTTGACTGGGTGACGTAATTTAAGTTGCGTAAAACCCGCAGTTGACGGGCTACCGCGGGCTTGGTTACGCCACGCTTATTCACAATTGCAGTTAAACTGATTTCCGGATCATTGGCAATGTCCGATAAAATCCGATATTGCTCAAAACTTAAGTGATACGCCGCCATTGGTTCCGAGATCAGTTCATTGATATTCTTGAACGTTGAAAAATAGGCATCCACATATGCCTCTAGTAAGGGTTTATCAGTCATATTTCTTCCTCCGAATATTAGTTTAACAAATCACGGGTCACATGTAACTTGAAATTCTGAAAAGTTGCGGTACACTTTTCAGTTATGTAAAGGTCTTGAACCACTTATGGAGGTTAATAACGTGCGAAAACATAAAAAAGCTTGGCTGATCGGTATTCTGTCGGTCATTGGGGTGATGGTGGCCGGGCTGGTGGGTGCCAGCTTATATTTTTATCAGTATGCCTTTGTTCCATCCAAGAAATCTTTCTTGAGTGGGAAGGAAAGCCGGATTATTACGGATAGTAAAGTATGGCTTAAATCTGTACATAAGGAAACCTGGACTGAACAGGCAGCCGGCGATAAGCTCAAACTAGTCGCGGATTATGTACCCGCAGCCAAACCGACCAATAAAACGATCGTGGTTGCGCATGGTTATATGACCAACAAGGAATACATGGCCCCGCAAATCAAGATGTTTCACGATGCCGGATTTAACGTCTTGGCTCCTGATGATCGCGGCCAAGGCCAGTCGGAAGGAAACTATATCGGTTACGGGTGGCCGGATCGACTGGACTATCTCAAATGGATTAACCAGATTATAAAAAAACAAGGCAAACAGAGTCAGATTGCCTTGTACGGGGTCTCGATGGGCGGTGCAACCGTGATGTACCTTAGTGGCGAGAAGTTGCCGCCGCAAGTCAAAAGTATCGTTGAAGATTGTGGTTATACCAGCATCATTGACGAACTTGCTTATCAAGCCAAGTCAATGTTTAATATCCCGAAGTGGCCGTTGGTACCGGCAGTTGCGCTAACTGCGACGTTCAAAGCCGGCTACAATGTTTTTGATGCCAGTGCCATTGACGCTTTGCACAAAAACACCCGACCGATTTTATTCATTCATGGCAGTAAAGACACCTTTGTCCCGACCAAGATGGTTTATCAAAACTATCGTGCGGCCACAAAATCGAAAAAAGCTTTGTGGGTCGTTAAAGGCGCAGCACATGCCCGTAGTTTTCCGGATCATCAGAAGGCATATACAAAGCGCGTGGTTGGCTGGTTCAACGCTAATTGGTAACCGTTGTATGTCTGCTTAATGGGTGGCAGTATGAGCAACACGGGTTAAGACGGTGTAAATTTTTTTGGCATCGCTTGGTGTTCCGCGCAACTCGTAATCGGCCAAAAAAGGCGCGTCGAATTCCTTGGCGTAGCGTTTGGCGGTCAGACAATATTGTTCATTGAAATTGCGGTTGCCAGAACCGATGATGCCTAGACAAAGCTTGGCATTGTCGCCTTCTGCCAGATAGTCACCCATGGCATTGGTCATCAGTTCCTTGACGCCGTTATCAATGCCGTTACCACCATCGAGATAGGTGGGTACCATCACAAAGAACGGTTTCGTTTCGCCGTCACTTTGCGTCGCCTCGGAAATTTCTTTTAGAACAATCGCTGGATTTTCCGGATTCTGATCATGTTGGGTTTGCGCATATTCGGCTAGACGTTTAGCAAATGCGCGCGTGTTACCTGAAATTGAAATAAATAAGATGCGAATAGGTTCAGTCATGTGGCCTGCCTCTTTCATTAGAGTTTTGAAAATAACAATGATGCGGCTGATCGTTAAGGTGAGCTGGTTAGAAAAAGAAGTCGCGGTGCTGTCACTGATAGCGCCGCGACTCTTTTTAATGAAATGGATCTGATGCAATCAATGCTTGTTGCCAAAATGAGCTGATTTGCAACATTAGAACTCTTGATAGACCGCTGGATCCTGATTGTTTAAGCGTCCATCTGATTTAGTTAATGCGTCAATCGCAGCCATTTCTTCTTTAGTCAGGCTGAAATCAAAAACATCGAGATTCGTGCGCTGGCGGGAAAGATGGGCAGACTTTGGAATCGGGAGAATGTGGTGTTGAAGATCCCAACGCAAAATAACCTGGCCAACATTCTTGCCATGGGTTGCGGCGATCTGTTTAATCGCTGGTTCTTGCAAAACCGCTCCCCGCCCTAAAGGACTCCATGCGACCGTTTGAATATTGTGCGCGTCATCGTACTCGCGTTGTTCTTGCTGATTGAAATAGGGATGTAATTCAATCTGGTTGACTGCTGGCGTGACCCCGGTTTCCTTGATGAGCCGGTCAATATGCTCAGGCAGAAAGTTTGAAACGCCAATAGACCGGATCAGTCCGAAGCGTTGGGCCTGAATCAGCGCTTGCCATGCTTCTAGATAAAGATCCTCTTTCGGATTCGGCCAGTGAATCAAATAAAGGTCGTAGTAATCTAAACCGGCTCGATATAGGCTTTCTTCGATGGTATCAATCGCCTCTTGATAACGATGGTGGCGTCCCGGAAGTTTAGACGCAACAATAAGCTGACTACGTGGGATCCCACTTTGACGCACTGCTTCGCCCACAGCACCTTCATTTTCATAATTAAAGGCTGAATCCAACAAGCGGTAACCCAGATTAAGGGCCCCAACCATGGCTCGAACCCCGTTAGTCCCGGTTAATTTATATGTGCCAAAACCAATGGCTGGTAAAACATTGCCGTCGTTTAATGTATAGTGCATTTGAGAAACCTCCTTGTGAAGTTGTGACCCGATGCAACATCGAATAAATACATGTGAAAGTGAGGTTGCCAACCGGCGCCAACACCAGCAATCATACGGCGAAAAGCGATTTAGGATGATGGCTTAATGATGACCGACATGCATCACCATTAAGTGTAGTCCAAATGTCAGGAAGCGTACAAGTCATGATGACGCTTCGTGTATAATAGGGCCAGATGCGAGGGAGGGGATCCACACGAGAACACAACAATGGCGAGGCGTCTCCCGTAGTTGGTTTGCATTATTTACGCTGATCTTTTGGGTACTTCTTTTTGTTGAAGCCTTTAGTACCGGTATGATGTTGACCATTGGGACACCCGCACGAACAGAGCAAATCGTTGTTAAAAGCCAAGGTCTGCAACAACTCACGGATACTTTAAACCATGATCTGGTAACAACGGCGAACCAAAATGGCGCTGCTTTGAATAGTGACACTAAACTGGTCACCCTTGATGACACTCAGCGGCTTGCCGTTAAAATGATCACTGCCAGTGCAGCTAACCAAACGCATATTTCACTGGCAACCATTAAAGAAAGTCTGACGAGTCGGCTTCAGACAGCGGCGAAAAATCAAGGTCAAAATTTTGACGATCAAAAAGTGTTGGCGAGTCTCAATGCCAAACTTGAATATGAAATCAATGAGTCAATCATGGAGCAAGGCTGGGGGCTTATTTATCCGTTGTTGGTCCTTATGACCCAGACAGCGGTGATTGTAGCCGCGATTTTGCTGGTGATTGTTCTGCTCATTATGTTAAAAACAGCACACTCATGGCGGCGGTTTATGGCCGTTGTTGGGCGGTCGACTTACGCAATGGGTTATTTTGGTGGTTTCATAGCGATTCTTGTAACTGCGAGTCCATTGTTAGGCATGATTAGTACGCGGGCACCGTTAAATACGCAATTAGCGAGTGATTTAATTCGGGCATACTCACCGCTATGGCAGCGAGTGGCAGGTTGGACCATTGTCGTTGGTTTAATCATTGCGGCAATTAGCCATTTCTTACCACGTCCTGCCTTGCTTGCAGATGATTCGGCGAACCCGGCAGCAGAAAGGTAGGTTCCATGAAACGAAACAACTGGATTTGGTTGGGCTTACTTGGCATGGTTCTGGTTGTCAGTGCAGGTTGGTATTGGTTCCACAACCAGTCTGCCAACACATCCGATCAGGAGCAGGCGTCGATTGGCAAAACCGCAACGCTTTATTTGCATGGCTATTCCGGTGGTGCCGGGTCGACCAACACGTTAATCCGTCACGCTAAACAGGCGGGAGCAACCAAAGTCCTTATTGCAACGGTGAGTAAAAACGGGAAAGTCAGTTGGCTTGGGACGCCTCATCATGTTCGTAAGCCAATTGTGCAAGTGGTCTTTGAAGACAATCGCAATCCGGATGCTGTGAAATGGGCTGATTGGCTGGCGACGGTTAATCGTCAGCTTTACCAACGTTATGGTGTGCGCAACGTTAACTTTGTCGCCCACTCAATGGGAAATATGGCGGTGATGTTCTATGCAATTCGCAATCAAGACCAGCAAAAACTACCCAAAATAAACGCCTATGTTGCCATTGCCGGGCATTTTGACGGCATCATTGGTATGGGCGATCAACCACATCAAATCAAGTTAACTGCTAACGGCTATCCATCCCCGTTAGACGAAAATTATGCTGAGTTGGCTCGGATGCGCGATCGTTTTCCAAAAGGGGTTAAGGTGTTGAATATCTACGGTGATCTTCGCGATGGTTCCGATTCGGATGGGCGGGTTAGCAACAACTCATCGCGATCGTTACGATATCTGGTTAGCCCACGCGCAACCAGTTACCGGGAAAGAGAATACTTCGGTCGCGATGCCCAACACAGCGCATTACATGAAAATCCTAAGGTCGCCCAAGCGGTAGATGCTTTTCTCTGGTGAGACTCACGGTTAGGTGCGATCGTATGGTGACACAACAACGCGTCCACCAAGAAAACTGGCCATATAGACATCACCGGGTTCGTATCCTTGCTCTGCCAAGCGATCTTTAAGCCATTTCTCATCATGGTCAATGGCGTCAAGTGCGGCCGGGTCAATTTGTCCATCTAAAATGAGTGGATATTTGATGGTTTCATCGCCTTTTAAAATGACGTTTAACTGGCCATTTTGTTCAAGATAAGCCTGGCGAACATCGCGTAAATCATTGACGCCGGCAGCTCGTAGTTTATAAGCAAGGTCGTTAGCAGACAAGCCTACCTGTGTGGCGGTATCCACTTTGATTTGACCATGTTGAACGACTAATAACGGTTCGCCATCAATCACCCGTTTGAGCCAACGATTGTGGTTCGTCAGGTATTTAGTGCTGAAAACGATTAACGTCCAGATCAGCAGCACGTTGACAAACTGCAACAGACCGATATCGGTATTATAAATAACGCCGCCGATGATGCCGCCAAGAACGTAATTCTGCATTTGATCGACAATGGTTGCCGGTGCAAGATTACCTTTACCGGTGAGCTTGATTTGCGCGATGAAGACAATGAAGCCCAAAAGCAGCTTCATTGCCGTCACAAAGTATGGATCCTGAAAAAGTCGCATATGAATCTCCTTATTTAGTGATGAACTGAGCTTTTGGCACAATCAAGGTCGTTTTAGATAACTGGTAACTGTTATTATCGGCATTAATTGTGACGGTGTACATTTCTTTTGTGGAGCGGCCGATGGTGATCAGCATGCCGGTGTGAACAGTATTGCTGTTGGCATAAAGCTGGCGGGTAGCGACATGCTTTTGGGTTGCCACGCTGCGTAACAGGGTGGCAACGGCTTGGGAATCAGCATTGGCCGTTCGACTAGCCTGAAGATCGCGAACTTGGATGCCGATGGTCAGGAGTTCAACTAAAGCAACTAGCACCAAAAGATCGCGGTATTTGTTACTGCGTTTGTGGCGTAAAAAGTACAGAAGATAAGCAATAATAAGCAAGGCACCGATTAAAATAATGGTATAACGTAAGGTGCTTTGCCAACTGTTCTGCTGGGTTAGCACGGAATAAGCAAAAAAGGTAGTTCCCATAGTGCACCTCCATGAATCATGGTCTGATCAAATCATAACAAGAATAATAGCGAGGGTGAAGTTGTTCTTGACATGGCTTATCGCGGTGTTATGATGAATTCAATTTATGACAAACACATTGCTTTGCGGAGAAGAGTAACCGAAGCGCAGATCGACAGCGAGCCTGGACAGTGTGAGCAGGTGATCGGCTAATCGGTGAAGATGAGCTCCAAATAGCTTTTCAGTGGTTCACGCCATTGAAACGGGTGCACCCGTTATGATGCCAGGTATCAGTTTTGGTACTGTTGAGGTGTTAATGTTAAATTAACACGAATAAGGGTGGTAACGCGCACCGTCGCCCCTTGATCGGATTCGATCAAGGGGCTTTTTTCGTCCCGTGACGGCTATGACTTACCGCATCAGTCGAGTGTGTTGCATAAAGGTACCGACTAGTTGGTTGTTTCATTGCTGCGTGTTGTCAGTGGTGAAATATTAATTTGTAGTTGATTTTGCGTAGGCATCCATTTTTGAATGTGATGGTTATTCAAGACTGTAGTGCGTTTGCCATGACGCGTTTATAGGGCTAGAGATCTGACCTACACTCCGGTTTCTAAGCGGCCCTGTTCACGCTCACTTTCTATAACGCGTTCACCGGCGCAGGGGTCTGCGTGTAAGGACCTCAGCCGCAATGGCCAAAGCCCGGCCATCACGTCTGAGGCCGCTTACACTCCGACCCCTAAGCGCGCCGGTTCACGCTCACTTTCCATAACGCGCTCCCCGGCGCAGGAGTCTGCGTGTAAGGACCTCGAACGCAATGGCCAAAGCCCGGCCATTCCGCCCGAGGCCACTTACACTCCGACTCCTAAGCGCGCCGGCTCGCGCTCACTTTCTTTTAGGAGGGTTTCACATGACAGAAGAAGTTCAAACCAAAGCCCCTTTTCGTGCTGATTTAGTTGGTAGTTTGCTGCGTCCGGAGCGGTTGAAGGTTGCTCATCAGCAGCTTGGGATCGGTGAGATTCAGCAGGATCAGGAGCTGGCGATTCAGCATGAAGCCATCAAACATATTGTTAAAAAGCAAGTCGAACTCGGGTTTAATGCCGTTACTGATGGTGAATTCTCGCGGCGTTATTGGCACCTAGACTTTTTCTGGGGCCTGAATGGTTTCGAAAAGGATGATGCATGGAAGTATGAACGGGACTTTAAAGGTGGTATCAACGCTGCTGCCAATGTTCATCTTGCCGGTAAGGTTGGTTTCAATCCCGATCATCCCTTCTTTGCCGCCTTTAACTATCTCAAGAGCATTGTGCCTGCCGGGGTCTTGCCGAAGCAAACGATTCCTAGTCCAGCGCTGTTGTTTAGGGATCATCGCAGCGATAACTGGTCGAAGTACTATGCTTCTTTTGATGATTATTTAGCTGACGTGGTGCAAGCATACGTGGCAACTATTGAGCACTTTTATACTTTGGGTGTCCGTTACTTGCAGATTGATGATACGAATTGGGCTTATCTGATTCAAAACCTAAAAGATACAGAGAACGACCCGAAACGACACCAGCATTTTGTCGACTTTGCCAAGCTGGCGCATCAGGTCATTAAAGCAGTGTTAGTTCGATTACCTGAAGATTTGACCGTAACTTCGCACATTTGCCGCGGAAATTTCCAGTCGACTTTCTTATTCTCGGGCGGCTATCAGTATGTTGCTGATGAAATTGGCGACTTGCCTTATGACGGATTGTTCCTTGAGTATGACAGTCAGCGTGCCGGTTCGTTTGAGCCATTACCGCAGCTGTGGCAAGGCGATACCAATAAGCGGATTGTGTTAGGGTTGATTACGTCGAAGTTTCCGGAGTTAGAAGACGAGGAAAAAGTGATTGAACGTATCCATGCTGCGACTGCTTATGTGCCACTGAGCAACCTGGCTTTGTCCACCCAATGTGGTTTTGCGTCAACTGAAGAAGGCAACAAGCTGACCGAAGATGATCAATGGGCGAAGTTGGCCTTGGTTCAGCGTATTGCGCATCGGGTTTGGGAAGATGCTTAACAGAAAGCCGGCTAGACTCAAAATTTTTTGACCCTATTTGGCATGATGTCATGTCATTCCCAGATTTTTTTCACACCGGTGGGATTGTGTTATATGATGAGTAGGTAAGCTATTGAGAAGGAGATCCTTAATTTATGGCAAAAGTTGAAAGCTTTACGTTAGATCACACTGCAGTTAAGGCGCCTTATGTCCGGTTAATTACCACCGAAAAGGGCCCGAATGGCGATGAAATTTCTAACTATGATTTACGCTTGGTTCAGCCAAACACCGCTGCGATTGATACTGCCGGGTTGCATACAATTGAACACTTGTTGGCATCATTATTGCGCGATCGCATGGATGGCGTGATTGATTGTTCACCGTTTGGCTGCCGCACCGGCTTTCACTTGATTACCTGGGGAACACACAGCACCACGGAAGTCGCCAAAGCGCTGAAGTCCAGCCTTGAAGCGATTGCTAACGATATTACCTGGGATGATGTACCCGGTGTTGACATCAAGAGTTGTGGCAACTACAAAGATCACAGCCTGTTTTCTGCTAAAGAGTGGGCAAAGTTGATTTTGAGTCGCGGCATTTCTAACGATCCATTTACCCGGCAGGTTGTCTAATCTAACGAGCATTGATTAGAACCAAAAATGGCACTGCACAAGTTCGAATAGCGAACCTAGCAGCGCCATTTTCATGTCACCATGTTTAACTGAATAGATCAATCAACCACCGGCCACCATATAGCAAACTCATGCTATAGGCGAAGATGGTAATGGGTTTGCCGAGTATAATAATCCAGAAGAACCTGGTGAAGGTCATTTTGGTGAGACCGGCGAGCAAACATAGCACATCATCTGGGGCAACCGGCAGCACAATGGCAAGCGTAAACAGGTGATCAAACCGGGTCTGATTCTTAGTGTAGCCGATGTATTTTTCATAAGTTTTTTCCGAAATTAAATACGTCAGCAGGGGCTTGCCAAAACGGCGGGCAAGAAAAAAGTTAATAAAAGATCCGATCGCGATGCCGATGTAGTTGTAGAGAAAACCAAACCACGGGCCAAAAAGAATCACACCTGCAGCGGTACTGATGCCGCCTGGAATGATGGGAATCACGACCTGGATAACTTGAATGACAACGAAAAATAAAGCTCCGGTTAAGCCGAGTCGGGCGATGTAACTTTGTAAAACCTTGACATCAGAAAGAATCCCTAGATCGTACCAATAAATAGTGACGATGACTAAAGCGATCACAACGATCAGGGTGGCAAGATTGATCAAATGGCGGACATTTTTTGGAGTCATAACGTTAAGCCTCAGAACGATTTATCATCAAGAAAAGTTCTATGCTACAATGAGTCAAGCGTACCAAACATATGTACTGAATGGAGAGCTTATGTACGAATACTTTGAAGGCACAATTCAGGCCGTAACGCCGGCGTACATTGTCATTGATGTCAATGGCATCGGATTTCGCCTGCTGGTAGCCAATCCATACGATTTTGAAGCGGGAAAGCAGACCCGGATTTATGTGCAACTCATCATCCGCGAAAATGATCAAACACTTTACGGATTTGAAACGGCAGCGGATAAACGAACTTTTAACCAGTTGTTATCCGTCACCGGCATTGGTCCGAAATCAGCGTTGGCAATTTTGGCAAATGTTTCAAGTGGTGGCCTAGCAACTGCCATTGCCCAAGATGATGTTAAATTTTTGACCAAGTTTCCGGGCATCGGTAAGAAGACGGCCGCTCAGATTATCCTGGATCTAAAAGGCAAAATTACGACCGATGCTCAACCGGCTGCCGCAACGATCATGCCGACCGCCGATCAAGTAGCGCCGGAGCTGGCAGATGCCTTGGCTGCACTGGTTGCCTTAGGATACACCCAACGCGCGGTTGATGGCATTACCGATGCTTTGAAAGCCTTTGACGCCACGACGACCGATGCTTATCTGCGTGAAGGTTTACGCTTGTTGAGCGGACGAGCATAACGTTGATTATACTGGAGCAGCAGGACATCGACAACGGTAAGACTTTTTCAGACAATATAGAAGGGGCGTGAGTTTTTGCCAGACGCAAACAAGGATCGGTTAGTTTCAGGCGACATTGATGATCTGAATGAAGCACAAATTGAGAAAAGCTTACGTCCACGGCGGCTTGCTCAATATATTGGTCAGGATCGGGTTAAACATCAGCTGACCGTTTATATTACTGCGGCCAAGCAACGTGAAGAATCCTTGGATCACGTTTTGTTATATGGACCGCCGGGATTAGGCAAAACCACGCTGGCACTGGTGATTGCCAACGAAATGGGTGTGAATATCCGTACCACTTCCGGACCGGCCATTGAAAAACCAGGTGATTTGGTCGCGTTGCTGAATGAGTTGCGCCCCGGAGATGTGTTGTTTGTCGATGAAATTCACCGATTACCAAAAATTGTTGAAGAAATGTTGTACTCGGCCATGGAAGACTTTTATATTGATATTGTCGTTGGCCAGGGTCCGACTGCCCATCCGGTTCATTTTCCCTTGCCGCCATTTACCTTGATTGGGGCCACAACGCGAGCTGGTATGTTGTCGGCACCATTGCGCGATCGATTTGGCATTAGTGAACATATGGCGTATTATTCGCCTGATGACTTAAGTGAGATTGTTAAACGCTCGGCGAATGTCTTCAATATGGCGATTGATGCAGAAGGTGCTTACGAGATTGCGCGGCGGTCGCGGGGAACGCCGCGGGTTGCCAATCGCTTGTTGAAGCGTATTCGAGATTTTGCTGAAGTTGCCGGCAAGAGCCCGGTTGACTTGGCAATGGTCGATCATGCGCTTGATCAGTTGCAGGTCGATGCCCAAGGGCTTGATCAGATTGATCGCAAGTTATTAACCTTCATGATTCGTGATTACCAAGGCGGACCGGTTGGCTTATCAACGATTGCTGCCAATATCGGTGAAGAAATGGCCACGATTGAAGAGATGTATGAACCCTACCTGTTGCAAATCGGGTTCTTGAAACGAACTCCTCGCGGACGCATGGTGACCCCTGCTGGCTTTGCACACATGGGGATGACGATGCCGCAATCCTCAGACGAGCAGTCGCCATCAAAAAACAACTAAATGAAATGAATGGAAGCGAACAAGTTGCAAGACAAAAAACGTTATCGGCGCGTAGAAAATAAAGATTATCAACTTTCGGATTTTGATTATGACTTACCGCATGAATTGATCGCCCAAACACCGCTGAAAGAACGCGATGCCAGCCGTCTGTTGGTTTTAAATGCTGATACTGGCGCGATGCAGGATAAGCATTTTTATGACATTCTGGATTATTTTAAACCAGGCGATGCGTTGGTCATGAACGACACACGGGTTATGCCGGCACGACTTTATGGTGTCAAACCGGAAACCGGTGCCCACATGGAAGTGCTATTACTTAATAATACTTCCGGCGACGACTGGGAAACTTTGATGAAGCCAGCGCGCAAGGCACCAGTCGGGACAGTGATTGATTTTGGTGACGGGTTGTTAAAGGCGACGGTCACCAAAGAGCTGGAACATGGCGGACGGATGATCCATTTTGATTACGATGGCATTTTCATGGAAATTCTTGATAAGCTCGGTGAAACGCCGCTGCCGCCTTACATCAAAGAAAAACTTGAAGATCCGGAAATGTATCAAACCGTTTATTCCAAAGAGCTAGGATCAGCAGCAGCGCCAACTGCCGGATTGCATTGGACGAAAGAGTTATTGCAAAAGGTGCAGGATAAGGGCGTTAAGCTGGTTTATCTGACGCTGCATGTCGGTCTTGGAACATTTCGGCCGGTGGTAGAAGAAAATATTGAAGCGCATAAGATGCACAGCGAGTTTTATCGTCTGACACCGGAAGCAGCTGCAACTTTGAATGAGGTACGCGATAACGGTGGGCGCATCATTGCTACTGGAACAACCTCAATTCGAACCCTTGAGGCGATTGGCACTAAATTTGATGGTGCTATCAAGGCGGATTCCGGTTGGACAGATATTTTCATTAAGCCTGGGTATCAGTGGAAAGTCGTGGATGCCTTTATCACCAACTTTCATTTGCCAAAGTCAACCTTGGTGATGCTGGTGGCTGCGTTCACAGGCCGGGATACGATCTTGAACGCCTACAAACACGCCATTGAAGAAAAGTACCGATTCTTTAGCTTTGGCGACGCGATGTTCATTTATTGATGATCGATCATGTGACCCGCTACTGTCTGCGGGTAGTTTACGCCATTGATCGTCTCTGAAGGTATATAAAAACCGGTTTGCGCGTTTGCAAACCGGTTTTTATAACGGACGGGATCACATCAACACATACCAACAGACATGTCTCGATTTTTCTTTTAACGCATCGCTGCGTGGAACAACGTATTCATAGACGATCACAATGGCCAGGTCAAAACCCGGGAAGTGCGAAAACTACGGTAACGGTGATCCCGTCCTTACCTTTATTTTAACAGGAAAAACCAGTAGAAAAAAGGATAAAGCTCGGTGATCGTGGGGCAGTGCTTTATAAGAAAGTTGGTTATCATTTGCTGGACAGGTTTCATTTGTGAACAGGCCTGCAGCTTTTGAGCGAGTCACTTACTTTTAAATCACAAGTAACTCTGTTAAACTGGCATAACGAGAAAATGGATAAGCGGTGCTGCGAGGGCATTGCTGTGAATAAGGAGTCTGTATGGAACCAGCAGTTAAATATCGTCTCATTCATCAAGATAAGCATAGTGGTGCCCGGTTAGGTGAATTGATCACACCGCATGGAACTTTTCCAACGCCGATGTTTATGCCGGTGGGAACCCAAGCCAGCGTCAAAACAATGGCGCCAGAGGAATTGGACACAATGGGAGCAACGGTTATTTTAGCCAACACCTATCATTTGTGGTTGCGTCCCGGTCCGGATTTAATTGAAGAAGCCGGTGGATTGCACCGTTTCATGAATTGGCACAAGGGAATTTTGACGGACTCAGGCGGTTTTCAGGTCTTTTCGCTGGCAGATACCCGGCATATTACGGAAGACGGGGTCACCTTCAAGAATCATCTGAATGGCGCGAAAATGTTCCTATCACCAGAAAAGGCGATTGCGATCGAAAACGCGTTAGGGCCGGATATTATGATGAGTTTGGATGAGTGTCCGCCGTTTTTTGAAAGTTATGAATATGTCAAAAAAAGTGTTGCGCGTACCAGTCGCTGGGCTGAGCGGGGGTTAAAAGCGCATAAAAATCCGGATTGGCAAGCGCTGTTTGGTATTGTTCAAGGAGCCGGCTTCAAAGATCTTCGTGAACAAAGTGCCAAAGACTTGGTAAGTATGGATTTTCCGGGATATTCAATCGGCGGCTTGTCAGTCGGTGAGTCCAAAGATGAAATGAACCATGTTTTGGACTTCACCACACCTTTGCTGCCAGAGGATAAACCGCGGTATTTAATGGGTGTTGGTTCGGCTGATGCCTTGATTGATGGGGCATTGCGCGGGATTGATATGTTTGATTGCGTCTTGCCAACCCGAATCGCACGAAATGGGACGTGTATGACCAGTCGCGGGCGTCTTGTCATCAAGAATGCCAAGTATGCCCACGACTTTGGCCCGCTTGATCCTAATTGTGATTGCTATGCTTGCCGCAATTACAGTCGCGCCTACATTCGCCACTTGATCCATGTTGGCGAAGCATTCGGTATTCGGCTAACAACCTACCACAATCTTTATTTCCTTTTACACCTCATGCAGCAAGTACGTGAAGCCATTGCCAACGATGATCTGCTTGCCTTCCGCGAAGATTTTTTTGAAGCTTATGGTTATAACAAGGAAAAGGCGAAGAATTTCTAGATTGTTTGGAGCATGGTCCGAAATTCTGTTACACTGTTGAATGACAAACTAAAAAAACAAGAGGTGCCTAAATTGGGAAATGGTAATGTTTCAATGATCGTTCTGCTGGTGATCTTTGTAGCGTTCATGTACTTTGGCATGATTCGCCCACAAAAAAAGCAGCAACAAAAGCGTCAGGAAATGCTAAGTCAGTTAAAAAAAGGTGATCCGATCGTTACAATTGGCGGCCTGCATGGTGTGATCGATTCAATTGATCAGCAAGCAGGGACCGTTGTGATTGACTCAGACGGTATTTATCTGACATTCAATTTAAATGCGGTTCGCGGCGTTGCTTCACGTCCGGCAACCCCAACCCCGGCTCCAGCAGCAAAAGCCGAAGCCACCAACACAGATGAACAGCGTGTGGCTAAGGAAGCTTCTGATACTGCGGCCAAGTCCGATGATCAACCGGCTGCTGCTGACAGCGATGCCAAAGCAGACGATGACAAGCAGGCTTAAGGTTAAAGATTAATGATGTTAACAGAGAGACCGGTTCTTGACCGGTCTTTTTTTACGGCCATAAGTTCAAAAAGATACAAAGTGAAAAACGTTGGATTCCCCTGACAAATCAGCTTTAACAGTGAACAAGCGAAATTTTCGTGAAAAAGTTCACTAAAATTGTTTACAAAATCACAAGGACAAGGTATGATGTTCTTGTGAAATGGTTAACAAAAATTCTGCGAAATGCTTGGAGGTAAGCTCATGCTTAAGAATACTGCGAAGGCTGCTACTGAAGTTGATGTGAAAGGCATGATTGATGAACTGGTTGCCAATGCGCACTCGGCTTTGAAGATCATGAAGACTTTTGATCAAGAAAAAATTGATCATATTGTTCATCGTATGGCAATTGCCGGGTTGGATCATCATATGGAATTAGCGAAACTCGCTGTTGACGAAACCGGCCGTGGTGTTTGGGAAGATAAAGCCATTAAAAATATGTTTGCCACTGAAGAAATCTGGCATTCGATTAAGAACAACAAGACCGTTGGCGTTATCAATGAAGATAAACAACGCGGCTTGGTATCCATCGCCGAACCAATCGGGGTTATTGCCGGGGTAACGCCGGTGACCAACCCGACATCAACCACGATCTTTAAATCCGAAATTTCCATCAAGACCCGTAATCCGATTATCTTTGCTTTCCATCCGGGTGCACAAAAGTCTTCAGCGCGTGCGTTGGAGGTCATTCGGGAGGAAGCTGAAAAGGCCGGATTGCCAAAAGGGGCCTTGCAGTATATTCCGGTTCCAAGCATGGAAGCAACTAAGACACTGATGGATCATCCCGGCATTGCCACGATCTTGGCAACCGGTGGCCCTGGCATGGTTAAGTCAGCTTATTCATCCGGCAAACCGGCCTTGGGTGTTGGCGCAGGGAATGCACCGGCATACATCGAAGCAAGTGCCAATATTAAGCAGGCTGTTAATGATTTGGTCTTGTCCAAGAGTTTTGATAACGGTATGATTTGTGCTTCCGAACAAGGGGCCATCGTTGATTCCAGCATTTACGATGCCGTGAAGAAAGAATTTGAAGCCCAAGGTGCCTATTTTGTCAAACCTAAGGACATGAAGAAGTTCGAGAGCACGGTTATTAACCTTGAGAAGCAAAGTGTCAATCCTCGAATTGTTGGCCAAAGTCCTAAGCAAATTGCTGAATGGGCAGGGATTCAAATTCCTGATGACACGACCATCCTGATTGCCGAATTAAAAGACGTTGGCAAGAAATATCCGCTTTCTCGGGAAAAACTGAGCCCGGTTTTGGCGATGGTTAAAGCCGATGGTCATGAAGATGCCTTCAAGAAATGTGAAACCATGTTGGATATCGGCGGCTTGGGACACACCGCGGTGATTCACACAGCTGACGACGAATTGGCATTGAAATTTGCTGATACCATGCAGGCTTGCCGTATCCTGATCAATACACCTTCTTCTGTTGGCGGTATCGGGGATCTCTACAACGAAATGATTCCTAGTTTGACGCTGGGCTGCGGCTCCTATGGCGGCAACTCGATTTCGCACAATGTGGGGACGGTTGACTTGTTGAATATCAAGACCATGGCAAAACGGCGCAACAACATGCAATGGATGAAATTGCCGCCAAAGATTTATTTCGAAAAAAACTCGGTTCGCTATCTGGAACACATGGAAGGCATCAAGCGCGCCTTCATCGTTGCTGATCGTTCAATGGAAAAGCTGGGTTTCGTCAAGATCATTGAAGACGTTTTGGCTCGGCGGGAGAATCCGGTACAGGTTCAGACGTTCGTGGATGTTGAACCTGATCCATCAACCGATACGGTCTTCAAGGGAACCGACATCATGCGGTCGTTTGGTCCGGATACCGTGATCGCGATTGGCGGTGGTTCTGTAATGGATGCAGCCAAGGGTATGTGCTTGTTCAACGATGCTGGCGATGCGGACTTCTTCGGTGCCAAGCAGAAATTCCTGGATATTCGGAAACGGACCTACACTTTCCCGAAGCTGAATAAGACCAAACTGGTTTGCATTCCGACGACTTCCGGGACCGGTTCTGAAGTGACACCATTTGCGGTTATCACTGATTCCAAAGCAGGGATCAAATATCCGTTAGCTGATTATGCTTTGACGCCAGATATTGCGATTGTGGATAGTCAGTTTATTGAATCAGTACCGCCAGTAGTTGTGGCTGATTCCGGGATCGATGTTTTGTGCCATGCAACCGAAAGCTATGTATCAACCATGGCAACCCACTATACGAAGGGGCTGAGCCTTGAAGCAATCAAGCTAGTGTTTGAAAACCTCGAAAAGAGTTATCATGGCGACATTGCGGCTAAGTCAAAGATGCATGATGCTTCTACCATTGCAGGGATGGCGTTTGCCAATGCCTTACTGGGGATTAACCACAGTATTGCCCATAAATTAGGTCAGGCGTTCCACTTACCACATGGACGCTGCATCGCCATCACTATGCCACACGTTATCCGGTTCAATGCTAGTCAACCAAAGAAACGTGCAATCTGGGCCAAGTACAGTTACTTCCGTGCTAACGAAGACTATGCAGAAATTGCCCGCTATCTTGGGCTGCCAGGAAAGACCACCGATGAATTAGTAGAAAGCTATGTTCAAGCCTTCATTAAATTGGCACATAGCGTCGGGATCAAGTTAAGCCTGAAGGATCAGGGGGTTCAGAAAGCGGATCTGGACAAGCAAGTTGATCGCCTTGCTGAACTTGCTTATGAAGATAACTGCACGGTTACCAACCCGCAGGAACCATTGATCAGCGATTTGAAGCACATTATTCTCGATGAATATGAAGGAACAGATTCAACATTCTAAGTACGCACATGCTAATCATTTCACGATGATCGGCAATTGTTCATCAGATAAACCGTTTGCGTCGGTCGTCATTAAACACGTCAAGAAATTGACGTGTTTTTTTGTGCAAGTCATGGCATAATGTAGTACAGTGACTGCAAATTAAAAGTAAGGATGTAAAATGACACCGAATAAAGAGGATTATCTTAAGTTGATTTTTGAGATCGGCGGCGATACCGAACTGGTCTCTAATAAGCAAATTGTTGCGGGGATGCATGTCTCTGCTGCCTCGGTCAGTGAGATGATCAATAAACTGGGCGAAGAGAAGCTAGTAGCACACACGCCTTATCAAGGCATCCAGTTGACATCGGCTGGGCGAAAAAAGGCGGCCATCTTAGTGCGCAATCATCGTCTCTGGGAAGTCTTTTTAGTTAAGTGCTTGAAGTATCCTGCCGACGCAGTTCATCAGGAAGCTGAGAAATTGGAACACGCCTTGACGCCAGAAATGGCAAAACGTTTGGCGGCCATGTTAGGCAATCCTCAATATTGCCCTCATGGCGGTGTGATCCCTGATGCTGACGGCCACTATATTCAGCAGAGTCGCGTCACTTTGGGAGCGATGGAAGTCGGCCAAAAGGGTCATATTGAACGGTTGATCGATGAGGTTTCATTGATTGATTACACTGTCAAACTTGATTTGCGCCTTGATGACGTCTTTACGGTAACCGCCAAAACGTTGGATGCAGTTGTCATCAAACTAGATCGAACTGGAAAAGAATTGGCAGTCGATGCTGATCGCGCTGCTCACATATTTGTTGAATTGTAATCAAGACTTGGGAAAGCAGGGTCATATACATGCCAGAAGAATCGCGCGCTGTGATCATTATTTTCGGTGGGTCAGGAGATTTAGCTTCACGAAAGCTTTATCCTGCATTGTTCAATCTTTATCGCCGCGGAGTGCTTGCTGAACACTTTGCAGTTATCGGAACTGCCCGCCGACCATGGAGCGACGAACATTATCACGAAGTCGTAGCAAATGCTGTTGCAGGTGCACATGCGGATGCTAAACAGGTGCACGCCTTTGCCCAGCACTTTTTCTATCAAAGTCATGATGTAACCGATGCAGATCATTACATCACCTTGAAAAATCTTGCGGCAAAGCTGGATGATCAGTTTGCAGTCGGCGGTAATCGCGTCTTTTATATGGCTATGGCACCGGACTTTTTTGAAACCATTGCCAGTCATCTTAAGTCAGAACATCTGTTGACGGATGCCGGATTCAATCGTTTGATTATTGAAAAACCGTTTGGACATGATTATGCTAGCGCCAAAGCATTGAACGATTCGCTGACCGCGACGTTTGATGATGATCAGATTTTTCGAATTGACCATTATCTTGGCAAGGAAATGATCCAGAACCTACTGGCGTTCCGGTTTGATAATGCCATTTTTGAGGGTGTCTGGAACAAAGACTTTATTGACAACATTCAGATCACGTTATCTGAAGCTGTCGGAGTAGAGGAACGTGCCGGCTATTATGAAAAGGCGGGTGCGTTGCGCGACATGGTTCAAAATCACGTGATGCAAGTATTGTCTTACTTGACTATGCCCAAGCCTAAGTCGTTTACGGCAACCGATATTTTAACGGAAAAAGATAAGGTGTTTGCTGCGTTAAGGCCTTATGATCTGGCAGCAGCAAAGGCTAACTTTGTGCAGGCACAATATGTGGCGGCGCAAATAGATGGCAAAACGGTTCCTGGTTATCGCCAAGAGGAAGGGGTCGCACCGGATTCGCAAACGCCAACTTTTGTCGCAGGCAAGATTTTGTTGGATATGCCACAATGGCAAGGCGTACCGATTTATATTCGAACCGGCAAGCGACTGACCCGTAAATCGACTCAAATCACGTTAACGTTCAAACCGGTGACCGCGCCGTTATTTAGTCAAGCAGAAGCAAGCCGCCCGGATAGCCTGACGATTTACATTGAACCGAGCGAAGGCTATTCCCTGCAGCTTAACGGTAAAGCATTGGGAACGGGTTTTGACGTTGAGCCGGATGAGTTGCGCTATCGCCACGACCCGACAGCGGCTGCAGCAGCTCCGGAGGCCTATGAACGTTTAATCAGCAATGTGCTGGAAGGCGATCAGACAAACTTCACGCATTGGTCTGAATTATCCGCTTCATGGCGATTTATTGATGCCATTCAGGCGGCATGGTCCCAGGAAACAACAATGCCAACTTATCCAGCGGCAACAATGGGACCAAAGGCGGCATTTGACTTACTTGAACGCGATGGCCGCGAATGGTTCTGGCAACCACGGCGCGTCCAGCTAGCTGATTGATGATGATACTGAACAAAGGGACGGAGACCAATAAAAGGTCAAAGCCTCTTTTTTTTAAGTGAGCGCGAGCCGGCGCGTTTAGAAGTCGGAGTGTAAGCGGCCTTAAGCGTGATGGCCGGGCTTTGGCCATTGCGCTTAAAGTCCTTACACGCAGACTTCTGCGCCGGGGAGCGCGTTATGGAGCAGAAAAGCCAGCGCGGTTAGAAGTCGGAGTGTAAGCGGCCTTAAGCGTGATGGCCGGTCTTTGGCCATTGCGCTTAAGGTCCTTACACGCAGACTTCTGCGCTGGGGAGCGCGTTATGGAGCAGAAAAGCCAGCGCGGTTAGAAGTCGGAGTGTAAGTGGCCTTAAGCGTGATGGCCGATCTTTGGCCATTGCGACCGAGGTCCTTACACTCCGGCTCCTGCGCTGGGGGAGCGCGTTATGGAGCGGAAAAGCCGACTTCTGCGCAGGAAAGCGTGTTATGAAGCGCAAGTCCGACTTCAAGATTTGTTGAAACGTGTCAAGGTTCCGGGGAGGTGAGCAAACACATGGCGTTATTCGAATTACCCTTACAAAACGATACGTCACGTAAAATTATTCATCTAGACATGGATGCGTTCTACGCTTCGATTGAAATGCGGGATAATCCGCGACTACGCCATAAAGCATTGGTGATTGCTCGTGATCCGCGGACAACCGGAGGCAAAGGAGTGGTCACCACCGCAAATTATGTTGCCAGACGTTACGGCGTCCACTCCGCCATGCCAGCCAATGAGGCGCTACAGTTGGTGCCACGTAAGGAACTCGTTTTTAAAACTCCGGACTTTCCCAAGTACAAAGCGGTGTCGGCACAGATTCATACTTTATTTCATCAGGTGACCGATTTAATCGAGCCGGTTGCGTTTGATGAAGCTTATCTTGATGTTTCAGCTAACCATGCTTTTCCCAGTACGATTGCGCTCGCATTGTGGCTACAGGATCAGATTAAACAAGCCACCCAGCTAACGAGTTCAATTGGCATTTCATATAATAAATTTATTGCTAAACAGGCGTCTGATTATAATAAGCCGGTGGGGCGGACCCTAGTGTTACCCGAGCAGGCATTGCTGTTTTTGGATCGTTTGCCTATCAAGCAGTTTCGAGGTGTCGGCAAGAAGACACTACCAAAACTGACTGATCTTGGCGTCACAAACGGCAAAACGTTACGGGCATTGTCGCAGGATCAGTTATTAACTATGTTTGGAAAAATGGGGTTTATTTTATATCAACATGCGCGTGGTGTTGATAATCGACCAGTTGCCGTGCATACCGCTAAATCGATTGGTAAGGAACGAACATATGGCACGCCATTAACGGATGCCACGGCAGTTGAGACCCAATTGCGGAAGCTGGCGGCGATGGTGGTAACTGCTTTGAATCAGAAGGGAATGCATGGCAAAACGGTGGTATTGAAAGTCAGAGACGTTGACTTTGTGACCCAGACGAAACGATTGACTCAGGACCATTATTTTGAGGGTGAACAAGCCATTTATACGGCTGCGTGGCAACTTTGGCAGGAAGTTAAACTGACCAAGCTAGCCATTCGACTTTTAGGGATTACGGTCACCGGACTTGACCCTAAGCAGTATGAAAATATTGATTTGCCGTTGTAGAGAGGGATGTGCTGTCTAAAAATGGTTCCTAAGCGTATTAGCTTAGTTAGAGTTATGTGTATGGCAAACAAAGAGGCATCAGTTTAGACGATTCCAGCAGCAGTGCGATAGGTCACCTTGTTCGAATATTAGGATAGAAAGCAAGAGCTGGCGGAGCGGTGGCGGGCTCAGTGGTGCCCACCACTCTAGCTACGCGGTCGCCAGCCTGCCACCGCGGAGCCAGCTCGGAGTAACGGAAATCACTTAATTAGAGTAGAACCGAGAAAAAGTTGACACTTACGCCGGTTCACGCTCTGTTGAAACGCGTTCGCCAGCCCAGAAACCTGCACATAAGGACCTTGGTCGCAATGGCCAAAGAGCGGCCATCACGCCCAAGGCCGCTTATGCTCCGGTTTCTAACCGGGCTGGCTCACGCTCTGCTGAAACGCGTTCACCGGCGCAGGAGTCGGAGTGTAAGGACCTCGAACGCAATGGCCAAAGCCCGGCCATCACGCCCGAGGCCGCTTACACTCCGACTCCTAAGCGCGCCGGTTCACGCTCTGTATTAGTACACTCTCACCCTATGGTATACTAACGATAGATTGCAATGAGGTGATGGTATGGCGACAAAGCATGAGCAGATTTTGGATTATATTGCAAATTTGGCGGTTGGTAAGAAAATATCGGTGCGTTCGATTGCCAAGCATTTGAAGGTGAGCGAAGGTACTGCTTATCGTGCGATTAAGGAAGCGGAAAATACTGGTTTTGTTTCGACAATTGCACGGGTTGGTACCATTCGAATTGAGCAAAAACCGTTAAATCCAATTGAATCCGTGACGTTTAAAACCTTGGTTGATTTGATTGACGCTAAAGTTTTAGGCGGGCAGGCTGGTATGGACAAAAAACTCGATAAGTTTGTGATCGGGGCCATGACACCGGCTGCTATGCGTCCATACATTACGCGTAATTCGTTATTAATTGTTGGTAACCGTGAAGACGCTCAGCGATTAGCACTTGAAGACGGAGCAGCGGTTCTGATTACCGGGGGCTTTGAAACAAGTTCCGCGATTATTGCGCTTGCTGATGATCAGCAATTACCGGTTTTACAGACGGCTTATGATACATTTACAGTTGCAACCATGATTAACCGCGCGTTGTCTGATCAGGCGATTAAGCAAGACATCTTAACCGTTGCCGCTATTTATACGCCCCTTTCACAAATCGAAACGATTGGCGTGGAGGCAACCGTTGGCGATTACCTGGCAATGACAGATCCCCATTATCCGCTCCCGGTTGTGACGCGAAACGGACGCTTGGTCGGCTTAATGCGTCCGGCACTGGCAGCTGGCAAGAAACCGACTGTGCCAATCGAACGGCTAATGCAAAAAGATCCGCAAACTGTCAAACCATATTTAAGCGTGACGACTGTCGGCCACACGATGCAGGATAATGGCATGAACGCAATGCCGGTTGTCGATGACAGTTGGAATCTTTTAGGTATCGTCACGCGCAATGCTGTCTTTTCCAGCTTAACCGGGATTGCCCATAGCCGTGAACTGACCAATACGATTGCTGACCAGGTGAGTGCACAGTTAACGGCTATTACCCCGCAAAAGCCATATGGTGGTGGGTTTGAGCTCAAAACAGTGCCGGCGATGACCAATACGCTGGGGACGATGAGTTTTGGCGTCCTTGCTGAAGCCATTAATAGTTGCACGACTCGCTACTTGCACGATACCGGGCGCCGGAATGTTTTGGTTGAGGGCGTTAACCTGACCACTTTTCGACCGGTTCAGTTGGAGAGTATTGTGACTGTTTTATTGCGGGTGCTTGAGCTAACGAGACACGATGCGACTTTGGACGTGGACGTTCTCAGTGATGGCGTTCAGGTTGCCAAGGCAGTTGTGACTTGTCAGCTATTAGAAAGGAATTGATCAAAAATGATCCAGACCGATATTATTAACGCTATTAAAGCCAATAATCCAATTATTATTCATCGCCACATCAATCCTGATCCTGATGCGCTAGGGTCACAGGTGGGGCTGGCAGAAACCATTCGTGCCAGTTTTCCGGATAAACAGGTTTATCAAGTCGGCAGCGATACTGGCAATTTAAGTTGGTTGGCTGAAGAGCAAACAATTAAAGATGATGTTTATCAAAATGCGTTGGTGATTGTCACCGACACTGCTGATACGCCGCGCATTTCGGACAGTCGGTTTAATCAAGGCAAAATGCTCATTAAAATCGACCATCACCCCAACGATGATGCTTACGGCGATCTCGTCTGGGTCGACAATCAGGCGAGTTCAGCTTCTGAATTGATTTATGATCTCATTGCTGCCAGTGACGGAGTTTTAACGTTGTCCGACAAAGCAGCGCGGTTGCTTTATGCCGGAATTGTTGGCGATACCGGCAGATTTTTATTCAACAATACCACCCCGCATACACTGCAGGTTGCTGCTGAACTGATCAAAAAAGACTTCGATCCGACTGCCATTAACAATCGGATGAATACCGTGACGCTGGGGCAGGCGCGTTTGCAGGGCTATGTTATTGATCATTTGAAAATCAGTCCGGCTGGTGCGGCTAGCGTGACGGTACCGCGCACGGCAATTAATGACCTGCATTTAGCTGATGATCAGGTAAGCGCGGTTGTCGGCACTCCTGGGCGGTTAGACACGGTGGTTGCATGGGCCGAGTTCATTGAACAGGCAGAAGGCGGTTATCGGGTTCACTTACGGTCTAAGGGTCCGATTATTAACGGCCTAGCTAAGGAACATAACGGTGGCGGCCATCCACTGGCAAGCGGAGCCAAGGCGGCCAATTTTGACGAAATCATTCAAATCGAAACGCAACTTGATCAATTAGTTAGAGACTTTTCAACAACAAGAAAGTAGGCATTATGGACAATCAATTCAAACAATACCAACTCAAGCCTTTTGTGATTGCCGGCCTTGACGCCATGGGGATTACCCAGCCGACGCCGATTCAAAAAAAGGTGATCCCTGCGTTGCTGCGTGGCGAGAACCTGGTAGGTCAAAGCCAGACTGGTAGCGGTAAAACCCATGCTTTTTTGGTCCCATTGCTTAGCCTGGTAGATCCAAATGAAGACGCGACCCAAGTTGTGATTACGGCGCCATCGCGGGAACTTGCCAATCAGATTTATGCAGTTGCCCAACAATTGACGCAAACCGAACCAGCAATCCGGATTAGCCGTTTGGTGGGCGGGATGGATAAGCAAAAGCAGATTGATAAGCTGCAGGCGCATCAACCGCACGTTGCAATTGGCACACCTGGCCGAATTTTGGATATGATCAAGCGCTATGATCTTGTGCCAGCATCGGTTCGTCATTTTGTCGTGGATGAAGCGGATATGACTTTAGACATGGGCTTTTTGGAAACCGTTGACGCCATTGCTTCAAGTTTTCCCGAACATTTGCAGATGGCCGTTTTTTCCGCGACGATTCCGCAAAAGCTCGAACCGTTTTTGCGCAAATACATGGATCATCCGACCGTGATTGAACTCAAGCCACAATCGGTTATTGCCGATACCGTTGAGAATATTTTAATCGCAGCAAAGGGGCGCGACAAAAACGAGCTGATTTATCAGTTAGTGACGATGGGCCATCCGTTTTTGGTGTTGATTTTTGCTAATACGAAAACCAGTGTGGATGCCATTCATGATTATTTGAAACATCAGGGACTCAAGGTTGCCAAGATTCATGGCGGGGTTCAGCCTCGGGAACGGCGGCGAATTATGAAGGAAGTCGCTGACCTTAAGTATCAGTATGTAGTTGCCACTGATTTGGCTGCGCGAGGAATCGATATCAAGGGGGTATCGATGGTGATTAATGCCGAGATTCCGCGCGATCAGGAGTTCTTCATTCACCGGGTCGGGCGTACTGGCCGCAATGGTTTGCCAGGGACAGCGATTACGTTATATGAGCCGGGCCAGGAAGATCAGATTGCTGAATTGGAACATATGGGCATCAAATTTAAGCCTAAGACCATTCAAAAAGGTGAACTGGTTGACACGTACGATCGTAATCGCCGGGTTCAGCGCAAGCCTAAGCAAGAGGACACGAGCCTTGCCATTCGCGGCTTGGTGAAAAAAGCGAAACAAAAGCATATGCCAAACTATCGTAAGAAGATCCGGACAGCAGTGTTATTGGAACGCAAGCGCAATGCCAAAGTTGCGCGGCGTCAAGCCTTGCTAGCCGAGAAACGCAAGCACCGTAAACGAGGGTGAGAACATGGCCGTAAACGAGTTGACGTTACCGACATGGAATAGCTTGGATGAAAAAAGACAACGATTTATTTTCCAACAGTTGACCCGCTACTTTTTGAGTCCGTTACTGACAGTTGATGAGATTCGACCGGTGACTGCTACTTTTTATGGGCAGACGTTGCATACTTTTGAAGCCATGATCGGCGGCGAATGGGTGCGGTTGATTCCGGGGATGGCCCAAGTTACCCTAGGTTTTCATGCGCAGCAGCAAGAACAACTGGCTTCTTACATGCAGCAGAGCGGTTTGACTGTAACGGACTTAACGCAGGCTTTGTCGCCGCAACGGGAAGTCGCTATGCCGCCTATGCTGGTTGCGACTAAAGCTACGCCGGCAAATGAGGAGATCTTAGGGCGGATTAGCCTGACGACTCGTATTTTCAAGGGTAATCACATGCGCTATGCTGCGATTCGCGCGCAGGTGTTGCGCTTGTTGGATCGGCAAGGCAGCCTTGATCCTTTTGCCCAAAGCGGTTGGGCGGCGAGCTTGACCAGTGGCAACATTAAATTACGACTTGCCAGCGCTCATCATTATCAAGTGAGCATCGTCAAGTCCTGGCAAAAAGCGGATTTGATCAAGTCGCTGAGTTTTTTTGGCTTTCGATTGCCGACTCAGGATCAGTATGAATATTTACAAAGCGGCGGCCGGCAAAGTCTGTTTGCGTTTGGCAATACCTTGCCGCCGCAGTTACCGCGTTATTTGCCGAATCCATTTGGTTTGACGATTCCGGTTGAACGTGCGGGTAGTGAACTGATTGCGGAAGATATTCAAAAAAGCACAGTGTTACCCGCACAGCCGTCAGCAAAAGCAGCGTTGGCATTGTCGCCGTTTTATCAGGCAGAAGGTGCCGATGACCTGACCGTTGCCAGTTATCGGCGGGTTGCGACAGTTACGGTTAATTAAGAAGGTAGACATCTGGTGTCTTGAAACATGACGAATAGCCGGTTGTTTTTTCAATAACGAGTTGACCTGGTTTTTCAGAAAAGCTATAATTGGGACTCGTTAGGATATGTGTCGACCCCTGAGTGAGACAGAAACAGCCACATACGTTGAGAGCGGCTGCACCAGGCTAAGATATGCTCCCTAATATCAGGTGAACGAATATTAATGAAGTGGTAATGACTCGCATCATTGCAACCAAGGTGGTACCGCGTGCAAGCGCCCTTGGCAGCAATGGTGCTTTTTATGTTGATAAGGGTGTGCGGTTCACGTTAACGCGTTTGTTGGCGCAGGGATCTGCGTATAAGGACCTTGGTCGCAATGGCCAAGAGCGGGCCATCACGCCTAAGGCCGCTTACACTCCGGTTTCTAAGCGGCCCTGTTCACGCTCACTTTCCATAACGCGCTCCCCGGCGCAGAAGTCTGCGTGTAAGGACCTCGAACGCGATGGCCAAGCCCAGGCCATCCCGCCCGAGGCCGCTTACACTCCGACTTCTAACCGCGCCGGCTCGCGCTCACGTTAACGCGCTCCCCAGCGCAGGGATCTGCGTATAAGGACCTTGGTCGCAATGGCCAAAGCCCGGCCATCACGCCCAAGGCCACTTACACTCCGATCCCTACCCGCGCTGGCTCGCGCTCACTTTCTTTTAGGAGGATATGTCATGAAAAAAATGTCAAGCGGCGAGATTCGCCAAATGTTTTTGGATTTTTTCAAGAGTAAAGGTCATGCAGTTGAACCTAGTGCTTCGTTGATTCCGGTTGATGATCCCACTTTGTTGTGGATTAACTCAGGCGTTGCAACTTTAAAGAAGTATTTTGACGGGTCGGTTATTCCAGACAACCCGCGTATTACCAATGCTCAAAAGTCGATTCGGACCAATGATATTGAACTTGTCGGGAAGACAGCGCGCCATCTGACATTTTTTGAAATGCTGGGCAATTTCTCGGTTGGCGATTATTTCAAAAAAGAAGTCATTCCGTGGGCGTGGGAGTTATTGACGAGCCCTAAGTGGTTTGATTTTGATCCTAAGCGTTTGTATGTCACGGTTTATCCTAAAGACAAGGGCACCAAGGAACTTTGGCGCAAAGTCGGGGTTGCAGATGATCATATTGTTGAGGCTGAGGATAACTTCTGGGATATCGGCGAAGGTCCATCTGGTCCGGATTCCGAAATCTTTTATGATCGTGGCCAGTCCTTTAACAATGTGGCTGAGGATGATCCGGAAAACTATCCTGGTGGCGAGAATTCACGTTATGTTGAAATCTGGAACATCGTCTTTTCCGAGCTTAACCATTTGCCGGATGGCCGGTTTGTTGAGCAGCCGCATAAGAACATTGATACTGGCATGGGGCTTGAACGCTTAGTCGCGGTTATTCAAGGCACGCCAACTATTTTTGAAACTGATTTATTCATGCCGATTATCAAGGCAACCGAAAAGATGAGTGCAGGCAAGCGTTACGGGGCCAGTGCGCAAGATGATGTGTCCTTTAAGATTATTGCCGATCATGCGCGGACGGTAACCTTTGCGATTGGTGACGGTGCACTGCCAAGCAATGAAGGCCGCGGCTATGTTTTACGGCGGTTGATTCGGCGGGCGGTTTTAAACGGTAAGAAGCTCGGTATCAATCATGACTTTTTGTATCAACTCGTGCCGGTTGTCGGCGAGATCATGAAGAGCTATTATCCACAGATTCTGGCCAACCAGCCATTTATTCAAAAAGTCATTGAATCCGAAGAAGCCCGCTTCCGGCAAACGCTTGACGCTGGGGTTAATCTGTTGAATCAAATTGTTGCTGAACTGAAGCAAAACGGAAAAAAAGAAATTTCCGGTGCGGATGCATTTAAATTGTTTGATACGTATGGCTTCCCGGTTGAAATGACGAATGAATATGCTGAAGATGAAGGCTTGAAAGTCGATATGGCCGGCTTCAAAAAGAACATGGCGGCACAGCGCGATCGGGCTCGCAAAGCACGGGGTGATCGGCAGTCAATGGGCAGTCAAGATACCGTTTTGATGGACATTACCACGCCAAGCAAGTTCACCGGGTGGACCGAGTTGGATCATAAACATGCCACGTTACAGGCGATTGTTGTGGATGATCAGCTTCAGGATGAAGTCAGCACCGGGCAAGCCCAACTGATTTTTGACGAAACGCCTTTTTATGCCGAAATGGGCGGTCAGGTTGCTGATCACGGGGTTATTAAAGCTCAGGATGGCACCGTATTGGCCGAAGTGACGGATGTCCAGCATGCACCCAATGGCCAAAATCTGCATACCGTTACCGTTAAAGGCAAACTGACAAAGGGCCAACCATATTGGCTCAGCGTTGATCGTTTGCGGCGTAAGAAAGTTTCACTTAACCATACGGCCACTCATTTGCTGGATCAGGCGTTGCGGGATGTTTTAGGCGAGCATACCCATCAAGCCGGTTCGTTAGTCGAGCCTGATTATTTACGGTTTGATTTCACTAATTTCGGTCAGGTAACGCCAAAACAACTGCGCGAAGTTGAAACGATTGTTAATCAGAAGATCTGGGATGCTTTGCCGATTACGTGGAAAGAGATGCCGATTGCCGAAGCCAAGAAGCTTGGTGCGATTGCGATGTTTGGGGATAAATACGGTGATGTCGTGCGAATTGTTTCCATCGGCGATTACAATAAGGAATTTGACGGCGGTACCCACCCAACCAATACCAATGCGCTAGGTCTGTTCAAGATCACCAGCGAATCCGGTATTGGCGCAGGGGTTCGCCGGGTTGAAGCAGTCACGTCCAAGGAAGCTTATGAATACCTGACCCAACAGCAGGACTGGCTTAAGGAAACGGCTGATCATTTGAAAATAGATCAAGTGAAGAATGTGCCAAGCAAGGTCACTCAACTCCAAGCTGATCTGAAAACCGAACAAAAAACGGTGGCAGGATTGCAAGCTAAGTTGGCAGCCCAAGCAGCAGCCGGCATTTTTGACCACGCTGAAACAGTAGGCGGATTTAAACTGATTGACAAGCAGGTTCAGGTAGCCGGAATGAATGAATTACGACAACTTGCCGATGAGTGGAAAACAAAGCAGGCTTCGGACATATTAGTGTTAGGTACCGAAGCAAATGGCAAGGCAAACTTGTTAGTAGCGGCTAATGCCAATGCCAATCAAGCCGGTTTGAAAGCAGGCGACCTGATCAAGGCCATTGCGCCAAAAGTAGGCGGCGGTGGCGGTGGTCGTCCGGATATGGCCCAAGCAGGCGGTAAGAAGCCAGCTGGCATTCCGGCAGCACTGGCAGAAGCCAAAAACGTGATCGGCCAGCATGCATAAGCATTGAATGCAGTTTTTCTTAAATCAAACAATGGACATCAGGAGTTAGGATGGCGTTTTGCTGACTGACTTCTGGTGTTTTTGTTTTTGCTGCCATGAATACGGGAAGTCATGGTAGAATTAAGAAAACGATTTCAGCGAGGTGAGGGAGATGAAAGCGTTGCGGTTGGGAATGACGGATTTTTTGGGGTCGCGTGAACTGTATCGCGTTGTCCGTCAAGCCGATAGCGTTAAACTGACATATACGGTTGATCCATCAAGTACCGAGGGGACAATCGAAAATGAATTGACTGGCACAGATGCGGAGGCGTTTTTCAACCGGTTAGCAACGTTTGACTTTGCGTCTTGGCGAGTACTTGGTGAACCGCAGCCGCCACTGCTTGCTGATACACGGTGGAACCTTGCGATAACGGAAGATGATGAACGGGTTTTGCGATATGAAGGCGGGCAGCCATTTCCGGATAGGTTTAACGAGCTACTGAGTTTATTAAAATATACCGTGACGGTTCCAGGCGGCCATTTTTTACCGCCGATCGCATGGCAACTGGATTATGTGCGATTTGGTACGTTACAGTTACCAAAGTTTGAAGGCCCAAGACGATTCTTAAGCCGGCAGTTACGCTATCGGCGGACGTATTTGATTGAAGCCAACGAGAATCGGGTTGTGTTGCGCACCCAGTATGCTGAACCGCTTAGTGATCATGATGTGGTCTATCATGATCCCAAATTAGTCGCGGCACTCGCTTCAAAAGTGGCAGCTGCAGTTGCTGAATTGGGCGAAGTCGCTGACCTGTCAATTGATTCAACGTGGCAACCACGGTCTGTACTGGCTTTGACGATTCAATATCCCCACGGTGAGCCAACGCGTATTCAGGTGGATGCCGAGTTGAATCGGACCATGAAAATGCTATGGCAGACCGTCACAGAAGCAATTCAGGCATTTCAGCGCAGCAGTGAACACCGAGATCAGCAAGATGCCATTCAGCTTGGGCCGCAATTGATGCACTATATCAAGGTGAATTTCCGCCACGGGGTCAAAGACTATCTGTACAAAACGGATATCCCCAGTTTGCAGGAAGGCGATCTAGTTGTTGTTCCAGTGGGCAATGAAGGCCGCACGTTACATGCTGAAGTTACGAATCCGCATGTGATACCGCCAATTCACTTTCCGGTACCACCTGATAAAATCAAGCAGGTGATCGGATTGGCTGACTTGGATGATGATGAAGACGAGGACGAGGACGATTGGTGTTAAAGCGCATCGTCCAAAAATATCACTTACTTTTGCTCAGGAATTGTACATTTGCATTGATTTCAAGTAAAATGGTCTGTGAAGCGGATAGAATAGAGGTGTAAGAATGAGCACATTAGATCAAACCGTTCACTTTGATTTTCGCGATAACAATCCTAAAAATGTTCACGAGACGTTGGAAACTGTTTATAAAGCACTAGAGGAAAAAGGATATAATCCGATTAATCAGATCGTGGGGTATCTGATTTCCGGGGATCCAGCGTATATTCCGCGTTATAACGACGCGCGTAACTTGATCCGGAAACATAAGCGAGACGAGATCATTGAAGAGCTTGTTCGAAACTATCTTGGCAAGGAGCAAGCTTAATGCGCTTGATGGGGTTGGACGTCGGTTCCCGAACTGTGGGGGTTGCGGTCAGTGATCCTTTGGGGTGGACTGCTCAAGGATTAGAGATCATCCGAATCAATGAGGATAAGCAGCAGTTTGGACTCAAACGGCTCAAAGAATTGGTGACCCAATATGAGGTGACAGCATTTGTCTTGGGATTACCCAAGAATATGAACAATTCAATTGGACCGCGCGCAGAGAAATCACAAGCATATGGTGATTTACTTAAAGAGACGTTTGGGCTGCCAGTTGATTTCATCGATGAGCGATTGACAACGGTTGAAGCTTCGCGAATGTTAATTGAAGAAGCAGATGCCAGCCGTAAGCGGCAGAAACAAGTGATCGACAAACTGGCAGCGCAAATGATTTTGCAGAATTATCTGGATGCAAAAGGTCCCTTGACCAAGCAATAACTCTGGCTGCGGCGATGCGTCCCTGCCAGAATTGAAGGAGAACAAGATGGCAAATAATGAACATGTCAAACCCGGTGACGACAATCAGCAGATTACCCTGATTGACGAAAAGGGTAATGAAGAGCTATATCAGGTTTTGTTTACATTTGATTCCGAAGATTATGGTAAGAGCTACGTACTGTTGTATCCTGCCAGTGAAGATGATGATCAGGAAGTCGAAATTCAGGCTTTCTCGTTCACACCTGATGCAAACGGTGATGCCAGTTCGGGAGATCTTTTCCCAATCGAAGATGATAAGGAATGGGACATGGTCGAAGAAGTGTTGAATACTTTTTTGGCTGATGACGATTCGAATCTACAAGATTAATGACGTCATGAACCCATCAGGCCACCAGTATTTTGGTGGCCTTTTTGTGGCAATGCCAAAATGCCCCAGTATGGGTGGTCCCAAGAAGGAACGAATAGAGTAGAAACGAAGGAAAGTTGGCGCATACCGAAGCACTTCTGCTCGCACTTTACCAGTTATGGTAGAATACACTTTGAAAGAGTGGAGGCATTCACGCCATGAGTGAAGAGAAGCGTCGTTTTAAGGCCGTTATCGGTGATAAAGCGTATACGATTATCGGTCCCGGATCCGAACAGCACTTTTTGACGGTCACGAAGCTGTTGAATGAACGGCTTGATCAAGTCAAAAAACTTGCGCCGGATCTGACTGCCGAGGAACAGGCGATTTTAGTTGCCTTCAATGCTGTTTCTGATCAAGTTAAATTGCTGGCAGCCCAGCAGGATCATTCCGATCAGAAAGCATAATGGGGGAACGTTTTGATTTCAATTACGATTATTTTAGTTTTGGCCTATTTCTATTATAGCGGGGCCCGCCGCGGTGCAGCCTTACAGTGGTTGCATGTAGGTGGTTATGCCTTGAGTTTTTTAGCTGCAACGGCACTAGCCCGACCTTTGGGAGAACACTTTACGTTGTTGATCCCTTATCCCTCTGCGACGAATGCAGGCCAGTTTGCCTTTTATTCCGATAAAATCGGCTTGACGTTGGATGATGCATTTTATCGCGGATTTGCTTTTTTAGTGGTGCTGACGATCGGCTGGTTATTGACGCGGATTGCGGCTTTGTGGTTCCACGACTTGACGTATAAAGCAATGGCGCACAAAAAGAGTGCATTAATAGGCGGCTGGGCCAATTTAGCGATAGGGTATATTTTTTTATTTCTCATTTTGTCATTATTGGCATTGATTCCCATCACCGGTATTCAACATGGGCTTGATCACTCGCTTGTTGCCAAAATGATGATTAAATACTCACCTGGGCTGACACAGTTTGTGAATGCCCTTTGGTTATGAACATGATGACGCTCAAGGACGGATAACTGACGTCTTTGGGCGCTTCTTGATTATGGGAGCAATTTAAATGAACACGAAGATTTTAAGAACACTTGAGTACGACAAAATTCAACAGGCCATACTGCGCCAAGTGGTAACGGCAAATGGACAGAAAATGGTCCAAAACATGACCCCGCAAACAGATCCCGAAAAGGTTCAGCGAGCATTAGACGAAACCGCAGATGGAGCTTCGGCATTGCGACTTAAGGGCGGCATTCCGGTTCCACAGTTGGAAAATATTGACCCAGCGCTAAAACGGGTTGATATTGGCGCCGTGCTAAATGGTCAGGAGTTGGCCAGCATCAGTCGGGTCCTGCAAACAGTCAGTGCAATTGATAAATTCTTAACGGATTTGCAAGACCAGATTGACTTTCGCCAGTTGTATTCACTGCAGGCCGAGCTGACCGTGCTGCCACAATTATCTCGGCGGTTAAAGACGGCTGTGGATCCAGAAGGAACGCTAACGGATGAAGCTAGTCCGGAGCTGCATGGTATTCGCGAACAGATTAAGCGAATCGAAGGCGATATTCGCGGCAAAATGTCCGAATATACTCGCGGGGCGCAGTCCAAATATTTAAGCGATCCGATTGTGACCATTCGTGACGATCGCTACGTTATTCCCGTAAAAGCAGCTTATCGTGCCAAGTTTGGCGGGGTCGTTCACGATCAGAGTGCCACCGGACAGACGCTTTTTGTTGAGCCTCAGGCAATCGTTGCGCTGAATAATCGCTTACGTGAGGCACAAATGGCTGAAACAGCCGAAATTAATCGCGTTTTGGCTGAACTGTCGAATGAATTGGCGCCGTATACCGGCCAAATTAAGGCTAATGCGGCAGTTTTGGGACATTTTGATTTTATTAATGCCAAAGCCAAGCTGGCAAAAGCTCAAAAGGCAACCGAGCCACTCGTATCAGCAGAAAATGATGTCCTGCTGCGCCATGCCCGTCATCCGCTCATCGATCCCCATCAGGTGGTTGGCAATGACATTCCGCTTGGCGCCGATTATCAAGCTATGGTGATTACCGGCCCCAACACCGGCGGGAAAACGATCACGTTAAAAACGCTGGGATTGCTGCAGTTAATGGGGCAATCCGGCCTATTCATCCCGGCTGACGATGAGAGTCGGATCGGGATCTTTGATGAAGTTTTTGCTGATATTGGTGATGAGCAGTCGATTGAGCAGAACTTATCGACGTTTTCTGCCCACATGGATAACATTGTCCATATTCTTAAGCAGCTTTCGCAAAACAGTCTCGTCTTGTTTGATGAACTAGGCGCCGGCACGGATCCGCAAGAAGGGGCAGCGTTGGCGATTGCGATTTTGGACGCGGTGGGTGAAGTCGGCGCGTATGTGGTGGCAACGACTCATTACCCGGAATTAAAGCTCTATGGCTACAACACTCCGAAGACCATCAATGCCTCAATGGAGTTTGATAGTCAAACCCTTCAACCGACTTATCGCCTGTTGGTAGGCGTTCCGGGTCGCTCGAACGCCTTTGACATTTCGTTACGGTTGGGGTTGCCCCACACAATTGTTGACCGTGCCAAGTCGATGATCGGATCCGATAGTCATGAACTTAACGACATGATTAGCGATTTGGAAAAACAGCGTAAGGCGGCCGAAACTGCTCGCGCTTCTGCACAGCGGCAATTAGCAGCAGCTCAGGCACTTCATGATGAATTGGCGAGCGCATATCACACGTTTACCACCGAGCGCGATGCTCAGCTACACCAGGCCAAGGAAAAGGCGAATGCGCTAGTTGACAAAGCACAGAAAAAAGCGGATAAAATTATTAAGCAGCTGCGGCAAATGCAATTGACCAATCCGGGTACCGTCAAAGAAAATCAGTTAATCGCAGCCAAAACCGATCTAAAACGGTTGCATCAAGATGAACCGCTTCAGAAGAACCGCGTGTTGCGGCGAGAACGCGAAAAGCAGGCGTTGCATGTTGGTGATGAGGTTAAGGTTGCCAGTTATGATCAAACCGGGACCTTGTTACAACAATTCGATGAGCATCATTGGCAGGTACAGTTGGGAATTTTGAAAATGAAAGTCCCGACAACCGAGCTTGAAAAGATCAAACCATCTAAGCAGGTAGCCAAGCAGCGGCCGGTCGTCAAAGTCAGTGGCGGTGGCATGAGCGGCCCTTCAACAACCTTGGATCTACGCGGCGAACGCTACGATCAGGCCATGGCTGACTTAGACCAGTATATTGACGCAGCACTGTTAGCCGGGTACCCATCCGTCACAATTATTCACGGTTTAGGCACCGGTGCGATCCGCAATGGGGTTACCCAATATCTGAAACGTCATCGCCAAGTCAAAAGCTTTGGATTTGCCCCGCAAAATGCTGGCGGCTCCGGCGCGACGATTGTTAATTTCAAGTAGTTGGCTAGTTTTTTGCCGGCAGATGTGCTATGATTTAGTTACAAAAAGTAAGAGGAGGAATCCGTTCATGGTTCAAGCAGTTACAGATTCAAACTACAAGACGGAGACCGACACTGGCGTCACCCTCACTGATTTTTGGGCGACTTGGTGCGGCCCTTGTCGGATGCAGAGTCCAGTGATCGACAAATTAGCCGAAAGTCGCGATGACGTCAAGTTTGTTAAGATGGATGTCGATGCTAATCCGGAGACACCTAAATCATTCGGGATTATGGCGATCCCAACGCTGGTCATCAAAAAAGATGGCAAGGTCGTTGAAAAGCTGGTCGGTTATCAAACCAAGGATCAATTAGAAGCAACCTTAAACAAGTACACCGCTTAATTGAATTTGCGATTCAGACACACTGATTGAATGGTCAGTGTGTTTTTTTGACCATTTTTTCGGGGACGCCAGAATCAAGAAAGCAAAAAAATATCCCAAAATTCTGATTTCATCTAAAACGAGGGAAAACAATATCTTTTTTAGCTTTAAGCGGATATATTTAAGCTATTTCGATGGTCCGTCACCGAATTTTTCAGGCAAAAAGTACCGGCTGAATTTGCGCTGATTCGAGTTTGAAAAAATGCCGGCGATGCCTAGTGTTTCGGGACTTCGGACGGTTATCTAACTGGCCTGTTTGATTCACATTACGAAACTGTTAGGTGATTGTTACGCTTTTCGTTGGCGAGGCTTTTTCTGTAAAACTATAATGGATGTGTCAATAAGAACGTGGGGTGACAAGATGTTCGCAAAATTAAAAGCGGTGTGGGAAAATCCCACATTTCGGTTCATCTTTTGGACCGTCACGTATTTCGTGATACTGCTGGTCTTGGTTTATCTATACGGTTACAGCGGTATTAACAACAGTAAATTCATTTATAACGAGTTTTAAAGGGGGAAACCGCGATGATCGATAATGTTATTACAGCGATTGATCGGGTCGCCGCAGAGCATCCAACGCGCGTGGCTTATGATTATGAAGGAACCCAATATACCTACGCCCAGTTGAAAGAAGGCAGTGACCGCCTTGCTGGATTCTTTGCGGAATCATTGCCGGCTGGTGAACCCATCATTGTCTATGGTGGTCAAACCTTTGACATGGTTGAGGTTTTCCTTGGACTTTCTAAATCAGGGCATGCCTACATTCCGATCGACACGCATAGTCCAAATGAACGGATTACCCAGGTGCAAGATGTTGCCCATGCGCCTGCTGTGATTGAAGTGGCACCGCTTCCGATTACGGTCCCAGATGTCAAGATTATTCGGGCACCGGCGTTACATCAAGCTGAGCAGTCACACGCGCCAATTCATTCACTGCAGCATGCGGTTGCTGGCGATGATAATTACTACATCATCTTTACAAGCGGCACAACGGGGAAACCAAAAGGCGTTCAGATTAGTCACGATAACCTTTTGAGCTATGTGAACTGGAATATTTCCGACTTTGGGCTTGAAGAAGGCGTTGTCGCCATGTCTCAGCCGCCGTATTCCTTTGACCTAAGTGTGATGGATCTTTATCCGACCTTGGTTTTAGGCGGCACCTTGAAGGCTTTACCAAAAGAAGTCACTGATAACTTTAAAGAATTATTTGCGACGTTGCCAAAATTGGGCTTGAACGAATGGGTATCAACCCCTTCTTTTGTCGAAATTGCGTTACTTGATCCGAATTTCAAGCAGGAAAATTATCCGAACCTGACCCATTTTCTGTTTTGCGGTGAGGAGCTAGTTAATAAAACCGCCCAAGCGCTGATCACACGTTTCCCGAAAGCAACCGTCTATAACACGTATGGTCCGACCGAAGCCACCGTTGCGGTTACGGGAATGGCGATTACCCAGGCGATTGTTGATCAATATCCGCGGTTACCGATTGGCTATGCGAAGCCTGATACCAACGTTTATGTGGTTGATGAGCAAGGTGAACAGGTTTCAGCTGGCACAGAAGGCGAATTGATGATCGTGGGTCCAAGCGTGTCGAAAGGGTATCTCAATAATCCGGACAAAACAGCCGCGGCATTTTTCAAGGCTGGCAATCAACGCGGTTATCGGTCTGGTGACTTAGTGACCATGACCGCAGATGGGATGGTCTTTTATCGCGGTCGGACTGATTTCCAGGTTAAGTTGCATGGTTATCGCATTGAGCTAGAAGATGTTGATCATAATTTGAATCAGGTTTCTTATATTAAGCAGGCATCAACGGTTCCGCGGTATGACAAGGATCATAAAGTTGCCCAGTTGATTGCCTTTGCGGTTGCCAAACCAAATGACTTTGATAGCGAAATGAAACTAACGCAGGCAATTAAAGCCGAACTAGGGAAAATGGTGATGGAATATATGATTCCCCAACGGATTATTTACCGGGATCAGTTACCGTTAACGGCTAATGGCAAGGTTGATCGCAAAGCACTGATTGCAGAGGTAAATCATTAATGCTTAATTTACAACCGTATGAGAATCCACAGTATTTTGTCTATTTAATCATTGCCTTGCTTCCCGTCATCATCGGCATGTTCAAAGGCTTTCGGATGCATTGGTATGAAAGCATCTTTTCGTTGGTTTTCCTGGTACTGATTTTTGATGCCGATAAATGGCCTCAAGGAAAAGCGTTATTGGGGTATGTGGTTTTCAACTTATTACTGGTTTACGCGTATTTCAAATATCGAACGCGCGAAGGCTCAAAAAACTCCACGGCAGTCTTTTATCTTAGTGTCGCGTTAGGAATTGCGCAGCTGGCAGTTGTCAAGTTTACGCCGCTGTTTCAACATCATGGGTCTATTCTTGGCTTCTTGGGCATTAGTTATTTAACTTTCCGAGTGGTCGGCACGATTATGGAAATTCGTGATGGGTCGATTAAAGACCTGAACATGTGGAAGTTTATCCAATTTCTGCTATTCTTCCCAACCATCTCAAGTGGCCCGATTGATCGGTATCGGCGATTTGTCAAAGATTACGATCGCGTTCCTGATCCCGAGCATTACGCCCAGTTGGTGACCAAAGCGATTCACTATCTGATGCTTGGTTTTCTGTATAAGTTTATTCTGGGGTACATCTTTGGAACCTTGTGGCTGCCTTCTGTTGAACACATGGCGATGGCCAGTCGCGGTGGGGCTTTCTTGGGACTCAGTTGGCCAGTCGTGGGCGTCATGTATGCTTACTCCGGTTATTTGTTCTTTGATTTTGCCGGTTACAGTTTGTTCGCGGTTGCCATTTCCTACTTGATGGGCATCGAAACACCGATGAACTTTAATAAGCCTTGGATGTCATATAACATCAAAGACTTCTGGAATCGTTGGCATATGAGTTTGAGCTTTTGGTTCCGTGATTATATCTATATGCGCTTTGTGTTCTTTATGATGAAACACAAGTGGATTAAATCGCGGGTCTGGACGGCATTTGTCGGTTACCTCGTTTTATTCCTGATTATGGGGATTTGGCATGGTGAGACCTGGTATTACATTGTCTATGGGCTGTTCCATGCGATGCTCATTAATCTGACGGATGCATGGCTGCGGTTCAAGAAAAAGCATAAGGACTTTTTCCCGCATAACCGCGCAACGCACTACTTCGCCATTTTCATGACCGCTAATGCTGTATGCTTCTCGTTTTTGATTTTCTCCGGTTTCTTAGACAAGCTGTGGTTCCACTAAAAGAATGTTGTTGTAGGCGGTCAATCGCTTGAAGATTGGCTAGGGTTTAAAAGAAAGAGGTAATTCATCATGGCAGACGAAGCAATTAAAAATGGTGTTTTGGATATTTTGGCAGATTTGACAGGTTCGGATGATGTGAAAAAGAACTTGGATCTGAACTTATTTGAAACCGGATTGCTTGATTCAATGGGAACGGTTCAGTTGCTATTGGAACTACAGAGTCAGTTTGGCGTTGACGCACCGGTTTCAGAATTTGATCGTAAAGAATGGGATACACCAAATAAAATCATTGCAAAGGTCGAACAAGCACAATGAAAAAACCGATCGGGAAGATCCTTTGGCGCGGACTTGGCCCGTTGCTGATCGCTATCATCCTGGTCGCTGCGTTGATGCTCGTGCCATTTAAGTTTGGCCGCAGCAGCCAAGCAACGATCAGGCAGGCGGCCAGCTCCATGTCGGCCAACGTGCTGAAAGGCGAAACTATAAAAAACGAGGCCATGGCCGAAAACTATGTCCCGTTCATTGGGTCATCCGAATTGTCGCGGATGGACGCATTTCACCCTTCCGTGTTGGCTCAGAAGTATCATCGTGATTATCGCCCATTTCTCATGGGAATGGCGGGAACGCAATCACTCACGCACTTCTTGTCCATCAATGCCTTGACGCATGTTGAAGGCAAGAAGGCAGTGATGGTGCTGTCCCCACAATGGTTTGTACCAGGCGGCGTTCGCAAAGCCCAGTTTGATTATTTCTATTCGCCGGCACAGATGACGACCTTCTTACTTCATGCTAACCCGAATTCGGAAGCGGATCGCTTTGCAGCCAGACGGTTACTTCAATTTCCGTCCACCGATTCTGATCGAACCGTCAATGAAGCACTGAAGAATATTGCTGCCGGTCAGAAACTGTCAGATGGCCAGTATTGGTATTTGAAGCAGGTCAAGGATCCAATGGCTGATCATCAGGATGCGTTGTTTTCACGGCTATTTTTAAATAATAACCAACCGCAACTTGATAAGGCTGCCAAGACATTGCCAAGTACTTACGATGTTGATGATCTAGATGGATTGGCAACGCGGATGGGGATGCAGGAGACGACCAATAACCCATTTGAATTGAAGAATGATTTCTACACAAAGCGGGTTAAGCGGAACATGCCGAAATTAAAGGGTTCGCAGGCAACTTGGAGTTATGTTAAGTCGCCTGAGTATTCAGACTTACAATTAGTGCTGAATACGTTCGCCAAGAAGCATATGGAAGTGCTCTTTGTTATCCCGCCGATCAATGCAAAATGGGCGGCCTTCACCGGGCTGGATCTAGGCATGATTCAAAACACGGTCACCAAAATGAAGTATCAGCTGAAAACACAAGGCTTTAATCACGTTTTGGATTTGAGTCAGGATGGGGCACAGCCTTACTTCATGGAAGATACCATTCATATTGGCTGGCGCGGCTGGCTGAAGATGGATCAAACGGTGCGGCCATTTTTGAAGACAACCAAAGCAGCTCCCGTTCATTACAAACTCAATGATCAGTTTTATACCAAACACTGGCAGCAGCAATCGGCCAATGGGTTGGATTAGAGGCCAGTCAGGTTTAGGTGCCATCGCATTATGTAGTAAAAAGTGAGGCAAGCATAAAAAACGAAGGGCAAACGAATTTCTCCCATGTCGGGAAAATCCATTTGCCCTTCGTTTATTTTCTGTATGCAAGTTGACTCAGCTTTGATCGCTGGCAAGATCAATTAAATGTTTGGCGGTGGGTTGCGCATCTTTATTGTCCATCACAACAGTCAGAACAACATTTTGCTCGCGGCGCTGAATGGCACTGCCTCCTTCGACTGCAAAGCCAAATACCTGCTGCAGCGCTTGCGCTAAAAAGCCGGCTTCGAGTTGAAAGTCGGGATCGTCATAAGTACGAATCCGAGTCGCGACAACATCTCCTGCAAGCAGATATTGGCGCTCTTGCCGTTTCTGTTTAAGTGGCGACAAAGTTCCCAGACCAACCTGGGTGAATAGCTGTGGTAAGGCAGATTCCGCGACAGGTAATTTGGTTGCCAAGTCACGTCCAGCCCAATAGAGAATATGGTGCTGTTCTTCACCTAGCATATTTGGCAGCATAAGATCGCGCATTGCCGTGATTGCAAAGAATGAAACCGAGCCGGGAAGGTTCAGCAGGGTGGTATAATCAGATTTTGCCATGTTGTGCCTCCTGTTTCTATTCGTCTAGTATAGCTGAAAAATGGATTGATAACATACTTTTCTGAGTGCTTGCATTTTTTTTGGATTAAACTCACAATAAAGACTCGGAGCTTTATAGCGGAGGCCAGCACGATAAGGGATCGACGGCTGCGTTCCTTTTCGAGGGATAGGGTTGATGTTGGGAATACCACGGGATGGGTTGGCGTGAAAGGGTGGCCGACAGCGGCTTTCTGGACACGGCGACCACTAATCGGCGGTCTTGCCGTCATCAAGTGATTCAAAAGGAGAATTATGATGAACAAGCAACCAATCGGATTTATTGATTCAGGTGTCGGCGGCTTAACGGTTGTGAAAGAAGCGCTCCATCAGCTACCGGCCGAAAACACCATTTATTTAGGGGATCAGGCACGCTTGCCATATGGACCGCGGCCAGCTGAGCAGGTTCAGGCATTTACTTGGCAGATGGTCAACTTTTTACTCACCAAGCATATCAAAATGCTGGTAATTGCGTGCAATACGGCAACGGCGGCAGCATTACCGTTAATCAAGGCCAGATTGAAGATCCCGGTCATCGGGGTGATCAAGCCTGGTAGCCGAGCAGCGTTAAAGGCAACCCAGACCGGCCATATTGGTATTATTGCTACGGAAGGTACCGTCAAAAGCGGGGCGTATCCTAAAGCTTTACGAGCCAAAGCACCTAACATTCGCCTCACGAGTCTGGCCGCGCCCAAGTTTGTGTCGCTGGTGGAAAGTAACGAAGCGCACTCACCGATTGCCAAGCGTGTGGTAGCGGACACCTTGCAGCCGCTTTTGCATCAAGATATTGATACACTGGTGTTGGGTTGTACGCATTATCCGATTTTGCGGCCGATTATTCAAAATGTGATGGGTGAAGACGTCACGTTAATTGATTCTGGTGCTGAAACCGTTAATGATGTTTCGATGTTACTTGACTATTTTGACTTAGCCAACGATGGTAGCGAGGTGCCAACGCATACGTATTATACGACCGGCGCACCATCAATGTTTGACGAATTGGGGGAATCATGGTTGGAACTAAAAAAACCGATGCACGCACAGCATGTTGACATTGATACACAACCAACGCATTTTGTAGAGCCGACTTCTGAGGCGACTGATAAAACCATTGTCATTGCCAGCAAGAACCCCGGCAAGATAAAAGAATTTAAAGCGATGTTTGAGCCAGCGGGGGTAACCGTTAAAAGTTTGGCTGATTTTCCTACTGTGCCCACGGTGGATGAAACCGGGACCACTTTTGAAGCAAATGCCCGCCAAAAAGCTGATCAGTATGCACAGGATTTAAATTTGCCGGTGCTTGCCGATGACTCAGGGTTGATGGTTGATGCCTTGGATGGACAACCGGGAATCCGTTCGGCGCGCTATGCCGGTGACGGTCACAATGATGCGGCAAATAACGCCAAACTGCTGGCTGCTTTGGCCGATGTCCCTGAAGAAGCGCGAACGGCAACGTTTCATACGACGCTGGTATTAGCCAAGCCCAATCACCCTGAAGCCGATTTGGTGGTTCATGGCGATCTATCCGGACGCATCACGGCGATCCCCCGTGGAACAGACGGGTTTGGGTACGATCCTTTTTTCCTGGTGCCGGCGTTAGATAAAACGTTAGCCGAACTGACCGCGGATGAAAAGAATGAAATTAGTCATCGTGGTAATGCAATGCGCGCATTGGAGAAGGTTTGGCAGGCATGGTTGGAGGAAAATGTATGAAGATTTTGGCAGTGAGTGACACACATGGCGACCGCGATATTTTGGCGGCTATTTTGAAGCAACAGCCGAATCTAGATGGTTATTTTTATGCGGGAGATTCGGAATTACCTGCAAACGATCCGCTTTTTAAAATTTATCGTGCAGTCGCAGGTAATATGGATTTTGATCCGGATTTTCCCATGACCGTTACAGCAACTATTGATAACACCACGATTTTTATGACACACGGACATCGTTTCGGGGTGAACTTTGGACTGGATAAGCTGGTGGCGGCGGGGGAAGCAGCCCACGCACGGCTTGTGATTTTTGGTCACACGCATCAGTTGGGCGTTGAAGAACATGCCGGGATGATTGTGTTGAATCCAGGCTCTATTAGCCAGCCGCGAGGGCAATTCGCCAATCTCGGCGGCACATATGCCACGGTTACTTTTACATCCGATCAGATTCACGTTGATTTCTTGAAGCGTGATGGCAGTATCGTTGCACCGTTAAGCCGTGATTTTTTGCAATCATCACACTGATTACGAAAACATTGTGGCAGCGGAATAGGCGAGTATAGAAAAACGGTCCCAATTACGGAACCGTTTTTTATATGGTCATCTTTAATTTGAGGTTAAAGAAATAAGATCTTATACGTTAAAACAGCTAGGATAGCAGCGGCGATGGGTGCTACAACCGGAACCCAGGCGTAACCCCAATCGGAGCTGCCTTTGTGTTTTAGTGGCAACAGTGCATGCAAGATACGCGGTCCCAGATCACGGGCCGGGTTTAATGCTGGTCCGGTTGGGCCACCCAAGGATGCTACCAGCGTTGCCACGAGAAATCCTAAACCCATGTGTGCAGTGCCCAGGTTGTTCTGGAAGAAAGGCGCCTTAGTAATACCCAGAGCGCCAATAAAAAGAATGTAGGAACCGATAAATTCATTAACAAAACCATTCAGCTTACTCTTGGTGGCACTAATCGTACTGAAAGTTCCAAGAATATGCTGTGTATTGGTGGTGAGATCATAATGCGGTTTATACGCGGCAACGACAAGCAGCTGGCCTACCATTGCTCCTGCCATCTGAACGGCAATATATGGTAGCACCTCGGACCAAGGAAACATGCCTGATGCTGCTAATCCTAAGGTAAAGGCGGGGTTGATGTGGTTACCGGAGATGGCGCCAAACATCATGGCAGGGATCATCACCCCGGCACCATACCCAACCGCGATCAACAGCCAATCGGAGCCATTTCCTTTGGTACCTTTCAAATCAACGTTGGCAACGGAACCGTTCCCTAACAGAACCATAACGGCGGTCCCAATAAATTCAGCGGCTAACCGCACTCCTAAATCATATGTCATTTTTTTCCTCCAAATTAGTCAAAGATCATTAAAGTTTCAGTGGAGCTTATACAAGTATAATTATTGCTCAAGATAGTGTATCAATTTTTATAAATACCGTCCATTGAAATTCCCTTGGAGAGCGCGTTATAGACAGCTCATGGTAAAATAATATGAGGTGTTTATCCGTCTTTTGGCGGATGGCACTTACCTTAATGAGCGTTAAGATGCTGTAAAGAAGGTTACTTAGCTCAACATAATTTCGCTTTTTTAAACTAGAATAGCAATATCAAAAAGGAGCTAGTCATATGTTAAATCAGGTCATTGCCAACATGCTGGTTGAGAATCGGCATCACTTTATGATCGCTGCGGATATGGTGGCAACGGTTTCGGAGAATAATCCCTTGAGTCACGCTTTTCTTGTGCTTACAAAGGTTAGATATGCAAAGATTCCCGTGTTGGATCATGATTCGAAGTTCAAAGGACTCATCTCACTACCTATGATTACCGACACGATGCTGGGGCTGGACCATATCAGTTTTCAATCTTTGGACACCATGACGGTTAAAGACGTGATGCAAACGGATGTCGCCACGATTAACGACCCATATGATTTGGAGACTGTGTTACATTTGCTGGTCGATAATCCGTTTATTCCAGTCGTTCAGGATGGCTACTTTACGGGAATTGTGACGCGACGTGAAGTGATGAAAGGCATCAACAACATTGGCCACAACATCGACAAGCAGTTTCAATTGGAGCCGGTCACACCGGTAACGGAGAAAGAATCCTAATTGATTAAAACCAGCAAAGCAAATGAATGCGTGCTGGTTTTTTTGCTGTCATCAGGCATCCCGATCGCTTTCCGGTTTATCCAAAAAGACAGTTGCCAAAACCCCAATCACGAGACTGACAAGAACAGCCAATACAGCAGCCAGCGTACCCGTAGTTGGCCAATAAGGAGCAATCCCTGTTTCAATCAGAATGACCACCGCCGCGGCGACAATGCCACAAACCGAGTAATAAACCTCAACCTCAAAATGTTCTAGTAAATAACCCATTAGTTTGGCAATGGCAATGAGCCCGATCAACGCACCTACCATAAAAGGTACCAGTAAGGCGACAGATCCCATCGCAGACGTAAACCCGGCCCAATTACCGGCAACCAAAGCCCGAGCAGCATCACCTAACTGACTGACAGCATGGTAAACCGTGCCATATTGATCGATCACCATGAGCATGACCGATCCGGAAATTCCGGGAATCGCCATTAATGATACGGCAAAGATACCTGAAAAGCCCATGATTGCGGCATCCTGCACGCTCGATAGTCGTTGAATGGCGATCAGGTTCTCCGGTTGGGTGCCGCCAAGCTTGGCTAATCCATAAATCGCAATAAATCCGCCAAGCACCAACAAAAGATACCACCATGAAAACGGCTTAAGAACCAGCTTGCGATAAATGAACGGTCCGATCCCCAGTACCAAGCCGATGAAAAAGCCGTAACTCGGTAATGGCCAGTGGGTCGTGATAACCAGAACCGCTTTAGTAGACAAAAGGATCCCGACGATTGCGCCTAAGCCAACCGGGGTCAGAAAGCGTAAATTTTTGCGCGGATTGGCGCGAAAGTGATTAAGTGCATTTAAGAGGCGATCATAAAGCCCAACCACAACCGCAAAGATACTGCCGGAAAGTCCGGGAATGACAAGTGCAATGCCGATAATGGCACCTTTGATAAAATTAAGCATGACATCTCCTTATAGATGGATTTATTAATAGACAAACACGGATAAGGTCGATCATGAACCTGCTTGCAGATTCAGCGGCGGTGTAATGACATGAATGCCGGCAGATTTCAATGCGGCAATGTAGGCAGCCAGGAAAGTTCGTTGGAGGCTGACTTGTTCACCATTTTCGGCGTAGAACAGAACCTGATAGGTAAAAGTTCCGTTTTTTTCTTCAGTCAGGCCAAGGATATCCGGTCCATCCGTAATGGTTGAGAATTTCGGTACCAGATTGTGATTGACATGTTCAATCGTTCGGCGGACCAAATCAAGATCGGTCGTTGGGGCTAACGGCAATTTGATAAGTACCTGCATGTTGCTGCGCGAAAGGTTGCTAACAATCGTAATGTTGCGATTAGGAATAAAGTTAACCGTACCATCGTAGCTTTTTACTACAGTTGTGCGTAACCCTAGGCTAGTGACGGTTCCGGAAATCGTTCCTAGTTTAACCACATCACCAACATCAAACTGGGCTTCTAACAAAATGAAGAAACCAGTTACGACATCATTGACGAAGCCCTGAGCGCCAAAGCCGATCGCCAACCCGGCAACACCAGCCCCGGCGAGCAACGTGCCAACAGGAACCCCTAATGTTGAGAGGATCGCGTAAAAATAAAAGAAGAGAACAAAGTAGAAAAAAAGATTTTTGGACAACGCGTGGATAGTTTTGACGCGTGTTCCTGATAACTTGGCGCGATGTTGGTAACTTTTAAAGGTGCGATTGATGGCAAATTGGCCTAAGCGGTAGAGCGCAAGAAACAGAATTGAGAAGAATAGCAACGAGAGCACTTTATCAATCAAAGTTCCGGCAATCTGGTCCCAATTTATTTTCGTAAAGTACCTTAACCAGACATTGGATTGTCCAGTCACGGTCGCGGTTGTGAAGATCGTGCGAATCACGTGATGGCCTCCTTTGTATTAGCCTCATTTTATCAGAATCAGGGCTAGCTTGCTGGGGATTTGCCGCGTGTGAGGCAATTTTTAATGTTAGGCAGGGTTGTGGAGAAAGTGCGAGTGGCGAGTGTGGGGACGGATGGTTTCAATATGTGGTTGTAGGTGCAGAAAGCTACGTCTGAAATCGGCTTAGGATCTGAAACGCGTTTACGGGATCGGAAATCTGGAAATCTGCATGTAAGGACCTTGGATGTATTGACCACAACCCGGTCACCACGCTCAAGGCCACTTATATTCTGGTTTACGCCCATAACGCGCTCGCCAGCCCAGAAACCTGCGTGTAAGGACCTTGAGACTAAATGGCCATAGCCCAGCCATTTAGTCTCAAGGCCACTTATATTCTGGTTTACGCCCATAACGCGCTCCCCGGCGCAGAAGTCTGCGTGTAAGGACCTTAAGCGCAATGGCCAAAGCCCGGCCATCACGCTTAAGGCCACTTACACTCCGACTTCTAACCGCGCCGGCTCGCGCTCATGCTCTGAAACGCGTTCGCCAGCCCAGAAACCTGCGTGTAAGGACCTTGAGACTAAATGGCCATAGCCCAGCCATTTAGTCTCAAGGCCACTTACACTCCGGTTTCTAACCGGGCTGGCTCACGCTCTTTAAATCTTTTGCACGCGTGTTGTGACGATGTTATGATTAATGTAACCAACTGGTTTGAAATAGGAGGGTGTTGGATGTCAGGTGGAGAGATTGCTTGGATTATTGCGGCAACGGCTTTTTTGATTATTGCTTTGGCGATTGCCATCATTGCTGTTCGCGTTTCTGGCGTAACCAAAGAAGTTAAAGAAACCGTTGCTGAGACGAATAAGACGTTGGATACGATCAACGGGGAGCTTGGCATTTTGACGAAAGAAGTTGAAGGCCTACTTGCCAAGAGCAATACCCTTCTTGAAGATGTAAATGGCAAGGTGGCGGCGATTGATCCGGTCTTTACCGCGATTGGTGAACTTGGCGAAAGTGTTTCGGACTTGAACCAGTCAACGCGTCAGCTCACTCAGCGGGTCACGAATGGTGCAAAAAACGGGGCTAAGGCAACGGTTGCTGCACGAATGGGTGCCAAAGCATTTTCAATGTTGACCAAAAAGAAACATCAAAATGAATAGCAGGGGGAAACATAATGGCTAAAAAAGGACATTTTTTGCTTGGATTTGTATTTGGAGCTGCTAGCGCCTTGGCAACGACTTATTTATTGACACCGCAAACCAGTGATGAGTTGAAGCGGCGGGTTAAGCATGCGTCTGAGAACCTTGCTGATCGCGCGGTTGATTATTTCGATTACGCCAAAGAAGCAAGTGCTGATTGGAAGCAAAGTGCAACGGATTTCGTAGATGAGATCAAGACGCGCGGTAACGATGCTGACGGGTCACAAGCCTTGGCTAATTATGATGCTGCAACCGAACAATTACGCGATCAGCTGAACACGGCTAATGATACCGATACTTCAGCTGACTTTGATGACATCGTTCTTGATGGTAAAAGTGCGTTTGCGCAGGCGAAAGACGATGATGAAGGTAGTGAAACCCGCACCGATGAAGTGCCTGAACCGACAAAACCGGTAACGATTAAAGAGGCATCAGCAGATTCGGCAGCGGCAGATTCTCAAGCAGCAGATAAGTAATTATCAGCTTTTTGATGATTAAAGATGGCGGCAAACGAAAGGTAACTCCGTGTGAGTACCCTTCGCTTGTCGCTTTTCACATCGTAACGGTCAAGGCGAGCCGAATTGGCTATTTTGGTTAGAAATTGAGGGAGTAACATGTTAAACAGTGAACGTCAGGCGCATATCAAGGCTGCATTGAGTACGGCAGCTGAACCGCTTAGTGCATCGAGTTTTGCACGCCGATTTACGGTCAGTCGCCAAACGATCGTCGGGGATATTGCACTATTACGGGCACAAGGCGAACCCATTATCGCCACCCCAAGAGGCTATACGTTATCGCAACCAGCTGCACTTGAGTTTTTGGTTCCATGTAAGCATACCCCCGCCCAAACCGAGCAGGAGCTTCAATTGATTCTTGATAACGGTGGCTGGATTGAAGACGTTTTGGTTGAGCATCCGTTGTATGGCCAGTTACGCGGGCAATTGAATATTCGTACCGTTGCCGACATGAAACTGTTCTTGAGTCGGGTCGCGCGGTATCATGGCCATCTTTTATCAGAATTAACGGGCGGTATTCATTTGCACAGCATTAGTGTCAAGCAGAAAAGCGACATTGCGAAGATTAAAATGGCGCTTCATCAGGCGGGTATCTTATATGAGCAGCTGGAGGAAGCAGCGGATCAGGGATAAATAGTTTAGTATCTGAGCTTTTAGGCTGAAAGAAATTGGTGAGTGAATCTAAAAAAGGTTCTAGCAATGACTGAGCTTGTCATTGTTAGAACCTTTTTTACTAGATTGACATGTAACCCTCGATTTCAAAAGCGCAACAATTAACGTCACAAGTTAACCATTAATGACCGTGAATTCCTTTGATGTGTGCGTAAATGGTTCGCAGCCGGTTTCCGTGACGTGGACACAGTCTTCAATGCGGACCCCCGCCACTCCCGGAACATAGATACCGGGTTCGATGGAGAAGCACATGCCGGGCTGCAAGATCATATCATTGCCTTCCATGATGGACGGGAATTCGTGCGTCGACATACCGATGCCGTGGCCGAGCCGATGATTGAAGTACTCGCCATAGCCCGCTTTAGTAATGATATCACGCGCAATTTTATCCAGTTCGGATGCTTTAAGTCCTGGCTTAACAGCGTCCATCGCGGTTAAATTAGCCTCAAGACAGATGTCAAAAATTTCCCGTGGCTTACCAGTGACTTGACCAAAAGCAACTGTGCGGGTCGCATCGGACATATACCCATGATTGTCGGTGCCCAGATCGAACAAAACCAATTCGTTAGGTGCGAGTTTTGTTCCCATCGGTTCGCCATGCGGGTTGGCAGCATCGACACCAGCTTGGACAATGGTGCCGAAGCTCATGTGCATGACGCCTTCTTTCATCATGGCATAATCGATTTCAGCGGCGACTTCTTGTTCGGTTGCTCCGGCTTTAATGGCATTGAATCCTGCCTGAAATGCCCGGTCGGCTTGAGCACCAGCGGCTTCCATCTGCTTGATCTCTGAAGCGGTTTTGATCAGGCGCTGTTTTTCAATAAAACGAGAAGCATCAATCGGGAAGGTAGCGTCCGGGAACTGCTTCATGATCGCTTCAAATTTGAAAACGGCGAGATTATCTTTTTCGATTGCCCATTTCGTTGGATTAGGGTTGACGGTTTTAATATGACTCGCCAGTTTTGCAAACGGGTCCTCGTGATCAAGATAACCGAATACCGGGTAGGCCCAGCCGGCTTTTTTGACTTCTTCGATGGTCAGTTGCGGTGTAAATAAGAAGGGATCGTGATCTGGAGCGACAATTAAAGCCGTAATCCGTTCTTCTGGATCTTGGAAGAATCCGGTGTAGTAGTTGATGTTGATCGGGTCGCTAATGTAAGCAAGATCAAGGCCCTCTTCACCGATCCAAGTCTGTAATGCTGCTAAATGTTCGTTCATGATTTTCCTCCTCAAAGGACAAATGCAAAAGTAAACGTCAAAATGACATACCTGATTAAACAGCCACTGGGTAAGTCAGTTTCTTGACGATTCATCATGTCCTGTGGTGTGTTGAAAACAGTTGGTTCAGGTTACTCCTTAAAACTCGCTGCTAGCGGCTTAGCAAGCAACACAAACGCAACTTTACCCATCAGTATAACACGGAGAAAATGCTAAAACTTTCTGAAAAGCCTATTTGTGAAAATTTCATGGAAAAATCAGTAAAACGCTTGCATTGCCGTTCTGGTTCTGTTATTTTGGAATGTAAATAGAGGTTTCGTGAATTTTCATTTTCGCGACTAAGGAGAAAATAAAGTGGAAAAACAAACAATTACAATTTATGATGTTGCCCGCGAAGCAAATGTGTCCATGGCAACGGTGTCACGAGTCGTTAACGGCAATCCAAATGTTAAACCGGCTACGCGTAAAAAGGTTTTGGAAGTCATCGAGCGCCTTGACTATCGACCAAATGCAGTTGCCCGCGGCTTGGCTAGTAAGAAAACCACCACTGTCGGCGTTATCATTCCCGACGTGACCAACATGTTCTTTTCAAGTCTGGCGCGGGGGATTGACGATGTTGCTACCATGTACAAATACAACATCATTCTGGCCAATTCGGATGAGAATAACCAAAAGGAAGTCTCGGTTCTCAACACCTTACTGGCGAAACAAGTCGATGGTTTGATCTTTATGGGGCACGAGTTGACGGATGCGATTCGCGCCGAGTTTTCACGCAGCAAAACACCGGTTGTTTTGGCCGGGTCAATTGATCCTGACGAACAGGTAGGCAGCGTCAATATTGATTACGTGGCTGCGGTTGAAGAGGCGACCAGACAGTTGATTGAAAGCGGCAATAAGCGCGTCGCCTTGGCAACCGGTTCATTGACACATCCGATCAATGGTCAATTTCGCTTGAAAGGCTACAAGCAGGCACTTGAAAAAGCGGGTGTTGCTTACGATGAAAGCCTGATTTTTGAAAATGAACCAAGTTATCAGGCTGGGTTGGCCTTATTCGGTAAGTTGCAAAAGGTTGGCGCAACAGCTGTCATTGCCGGCGATGACGAATTGGCGGTTGGCATTTTGGATGGTGCGCTGGACAAAGGCGTTAAGGTCCCGGAAGACTTCGAAATTATTTCCAGTAACAATACGAAGCTGACGGAAATGACACGGCCACAGTTGACCTCCATTGATCAACCTTTGTATGACATTGGTGCGGTGGCGATGCGCTTGCTCACCAAGATGATGAATAAAGAAGAAATCGAAGAAAAGACCGTTATGCTAGGTTTTGATATTCTTAAGCGTGGTTCAACCAAGTAGGCAGAAGTAACACGATATTCTGGCGGCATGCCAAGCAAGCATAGACGATAAAAAGCAGATGAATCAGCGCATATATGGCGCGGTTCATCTGCTTTTTGGTTTGTTGGTATGATAAAGATCAATGCTGCCATCCGCGCATTGCTTAGACGGTAGTTAATCAGTTAATGGCCGGTACCTGTATTAGTTGACGGGGTTTGCGGAGTAGTCGTGGTACCGCCTGTTGTCGGTGCAGAACTGGTGGTGGCTGCTTCAGTGCCAGTACCGCCACCGGTTGTGCCATTGTTGCCGCCAGTACCGGTAGTTTGCGGCTCACTCGGTTGATTTTCCGAAGTGCCTTGTTGGTTTTGCTGACTCGATGGCACGGTTACGCTAGGTGTACGACTGCTAGAAACTGTTGCTGATGAAGGGGTTTCTGTCGTAATCGGCGTTTCCTGATGTTCTTTTTTAGCCTCGGTGGAGCGGCCGTTAGCATCTGACACTTGGCCATAACCATTGCTTTTGCCATCAAGATAATCGTAGAACAGCTGATAATTATCTTTACTGCCGCCAATTGCAAACTCGGCCTTGGCGGTTGGCTCCCAGTCATTATAAAGGCTGGTCACAGTTGAGCCGCCAGTACGGTAGGTGTGCCCGTTAAACGAAAGACTTGCAGCCGGCTGACCGGTTTGTTTATCAACGGTGACGGATTTGACGGTGCTCGGTCGACTTAGTTTCTTATCCGCTTTGAATTTTTTAGGAATAGTATGATATACCGCATTGGCCAGTTTTGCCCAATATGCTTCATTGGTCATCGAGCTATTTTCCGTGAGGGTATAGTTCGTGCCATTACTATTATCGTACCCCATCCAGCTGGCAATCGTGATGCCCGGAGTTGAGCCGATGAACCAAATATCGCGAAAATCGTTACTGGTCCCGGTTTTACCAATCAGATTATCGGTATTAAATCGCAACTGATAGTTCAGGCTTTCCGCAGTTCCGGATGCAACCACGTTTTTGAGCATCTGGTTCATAATGTAGTTGGTGCCTTTAGAGAAAACCTTGGTCTTTTTGACTTGATGGCGATAAACGGCATGGCCTGAGGGATCGACAATTTCGGAAATGACGTAGGCGGGAACATGTTCACCTTGATTGGCGAATGTTGAAAAGGCGCTGGCTTGCTCCTTAACGTCGACCCCGTAATCAGTACCTCCAAGTGCCAGACCAAGTTGACTATAGTCGTTGTCGGTCAGGGTGTTGATCCCCATCTTTTCCATGTAGGCTTTGACGTTTACGGATGGCTTGATATGTTTATATAGATTAACAGCAGGAATGTTATAGGATTGTGCCAGTGCTTCAGTGGCAGGGATAAAGCGGTTTTGGATCTGGCCGCCATAGTCAGTGACGCTGTAATTGTTCCCGAGATTGGTTTTGAAATCAGCTAAGGCAGTTTGCGAGCCGATAATTTTTTGGTCAATCGCAGGGGCATAAACCAAAAGTGGCTTGATCGTCGAACCGGGGGAACGGAGGGTATAAATATGGTTGAGTTCGCCGGTAACGCCGCCAACAAAGCCGAGAACGGCCCCGGTTTGATTATCAAGGACAACCGATCCGTTTTGAACCGGGTATTTAACGGTTTCCGTTTCACCGGTTTTCGGATTAATCTGACTACTGGTATAAGTTTGACCGAACGTATCACGGGTTGCGCGCATGACAAATTGCATGCGATCATAAACATCTTTGTCAATCGTGCTCTTAATGCGATAGTTTTTGGACGCAAAAAGATCACCTGCCTGTCGGAGATAATCATTGTTTAAAGCGCTATCTTTTGCGAGCTCTGCTGCAGAATGGCCATCGCTTTTTGCTAATTTCTCGGCTAACAATGATTTGGCTTCACTTAGTACCATGTTATAGACATAACCATACTCATCATCATCCTGGTCTGCTTTTTCTGGCTGGAGAAAGGCACCCTTTAGATCAAATGATTTGGCAGCAACATATTGACGATGGCTGATAACGCCAGCCCGGTACATGCGGAAGAGGACGGTTTGTTGGCGATTGATACCGGCTTTGAGACTGGTTTTCAATTTACCATCGGCCGTGTAAGGGGTATAGACAAATGGACTTTGCGGCAGGCCAGCGATGAAAGCCGCTTCCGGCAAGTTAACTTCCTTAGCCGAAACCCCAAACAGTCCTTGCGCCGCTGCTTCAACTCCGGCAATATTTTGGCCTTTGTTATTACGACCAAGCGTAGCAACATTGAGATAGGTTGCCAGAATGGTGTTTTTACTGAAGTGATTGTTCAAGCGCCGGGCCAGCATAATTTCAGCAGCCTTACGCTTAAAGGTTGTCTCCGAATTTAAAAACATCATTTTGACCACTTGCTGCGTTAAAGTTGACCCACCTGTCTGACTGCCCATACCGGTTAAGTCGGAGAAGAACGCACGGATAACCGCCTTAGGAACAATGCCGTTGTGGCGATAGAAGTCTTCATCTTCAGTGGCGATAATCGCCTTGGTGAGCCATGGCGACATCTCATTGAGGTTGACTTTGGTTGAGTACAGGTCGCTTTTAACATCGCTAAGCTTGACGTTGTGGGCAAAATACATGCTGGAAGTGCGGCTGGTATTGGACAACGTTGCTTTCATAGCAGTTTCAGTTGGAATTGGCGTTGCGTCAATAATCGACACAAAATAGCCGCCAAACAAGCCGAGGCCAAACACGACAGCAATGCCTAAAACGCCTAATAAATAGTAAACAGTTGTTTTGATGCTTTGAAGTGTGACGTTGCCATAATAGACAACGGCAGCTTTACCCGTTAGTTGTTGATTGGTATCTGCTTTGGAATCGGGATGCCGGGTCACGAATTGCGTGAACCAACGACAAAATCGAGTCCCAAGCGTCTTGACCCGATTGACGAACTTTTTCAAGTGCTTGTCCCACCTTAAATTTTGGTCTAGTACGCCTTAGTATACCTTAAAAACAGGGCGGATTCTAATGCTGTAAATGGGGAGTGCCAAGTGAGGTGTTTGGAGGTTTGAATCTAAGGAGCGTTAGGCTTGGGGTGGTGGTTTTTTAGGGGGAGGTTTACGCGTGCGGGCTGGTTCACGCTCTGCTCTAAAACGCGTTCACCAGCCCAGAAACCTGCACATAAGGACCTTGAGCGCAATGGCCAAGCCCGGGCCATCACGCTCAAGGCCACTTATGTTCCGGTTTCTAAGCGGGCTGGTTCACGCTCTGGTCTGAAACGCGTTCACAGTCGCAGAAATCTACGTGTAAGGACCTCAGACGCAATGGCCAAAGCCCGGCCATCACGTCTGAGGCCACTTACACTCCGATTTCTAAGCGCGCCGGTTCACGCTCTGGTCTGAAACGCGTTCACCGGCGCAGGAGTCTGCGTGTAAGGACCTGGGGCGCAATGGCCAAAGCCCAGCCATCACGTCCCAGGCCGCTTACACTCCGACTCCTAAGCGCGCCGGTTCACGCTCTTGCGACTTAACTTTCATTGTGTAAGACTAATAGCATATGTCATGAATGAGAGAATGGAGCAGGTTATGTATCGAATTATTTTGTTTGATGTGGACGATACCTTGTTGGATTTTAAAGCAGGGGAATTAAAAAGCCTGGCAAAAATGTTTGCCAAGCTGAAATTAACGTACACACCGCGGATTGAAGCGAGTTATTTAAAGATAAATGCCAATTTGTGGCGCGATTACGAAGCAGGTCGTATCACTAGACCGGAACTTTTTGATGTGCGGTTTGCCAAGCTATTTCGGCATCATCGCATTGATGCTGATCCGCACTTGGCTGAACGCACTTATCACCACTTTTTGGACCAAGAAGCGATCTTATTGCCACATGTTATGGAAACCTTGGATGCACTAAAAGATTATCGACTCTTCATTGTTAGTAACGGTATTGAGCCGGTTCAGCGCCAGCGATTGGCTACCAGTGGCTTGATTGATTACTTTGAGGATATTTTTGTTTCTGATAGTGTGGGTAGTCCCAAACCGACTGTCGCGTTCTTTGATTATGTTGCTAAACATATTCCGCGGTTTAATCGCAACGAGACGTTGATTATGGGCGACTCGTTAACCTCGGATATTCAAGGCGGGATTAACGGTAAGATTGATTCGATCTGGTTTAACCCGCATTTTCAGCCGAATCGCGATCAAATTACCCCGACTTACCAACTGAACGAATTTAGTGATCTAACTAAATTACTCTTGGCTAATTAACGGCTGTCTGAACTGATTAGTCGGCTAAACGAATGGTGCCGCTCGTAACCACCATGGTACCTTGGGCCGTTTGTAACAGTAAGGCACCATTATCATCAAACCCGCTGATTGTTCCGGTCAGCGGGTTTTGTGTGCCATTCACCGTAATTCGGCGGCCAACCCATGCAGCTTTTGCGCGATAAATCGGCATAATGGTTTCCGGATTGGCAAATAGACGCATCAGATTGGTTAAAAATCGGCCTGCCAGTTCTGGACGCGGATCGCTATCTGGCTGATTGGCAAGTAACGTGGTGATCGGCTGATCGGTTGGCAGCACTGCTGATTGAGCCGGAAAAAGATCAACCCCGATGCCTAAGACCACAGCGTTGTGTTCAATGAGTGCTTCCGCTAAAATGCCCGCAACCTTGCGACCACCTTTTTGCAGATCATTCACCCATTTGATCGCGGTCACAATGCCAAACTGGGTTTCAATTGCTTGCTGCAGCGCAACCCCTGCAGCTGGTGTGATCAGGGACTGACTGATTTGCGGATGGAATGCGTAACTAAGATAAAGCCCCGCATCGGCAGGACTGGCAAAATGTTTGCCATGGCGGCCGACTCCGGCAGTTTGTTCACCGGCAATAAGAATTTGGGGAACCGTACTGTTATTTTGAACGGCGTGTTTTAAAACGGTGTTGGTAGAGGTCACGGTTGCTTGAGTAGCAACGGCTGCACGCAAATGAGGATCGTCTAACCATGGATCTAAAGCATGAGGTGTAAACATCATAAGCTTCCTTTCTGATTTGCATCGCACAAACGCCAGAAGTCACCGCAACATCGTGAGTTGCCGACTTCTGGCGCTTGGGTTGCATGATTAGTTTAAAGAGCGTCAAGGCGTTAGTGTTCGCAGCGCAATCAAGCGGGCAAAGTCACTTCACTAACCGGCTAATTGCATCGGCATAGATGGCGACTGCTGCCACAATGTCTTTGATCGGCATATATTCATTTGCCTGATGCATGACATTTTCCTGGCCTGGCATTTGGGCACCAAAGGCAACACCGCGTTTGATGATACGACCATAAGTGCCACCGCCAATGACTTGTTCATGACCGGGGATGCCTGTGTGATCACTAAAAGTCTGAAGCAATGTCTTGACAAGTGGATCATCACCAGATACATAGTGTGGTTCCTGAGCGTGACCGCTGACTGCCACATTGTACTGATCTGCTCCTAGCGCCGTTTCAATCTGATCACGGATTTTGGCTGCATCGGTTCCTTGCGGGTAGCGGACATTGACCAGAACGCTTTGGGGACCGTCTTGCGTAAAGGTGAAGATATCCGGACTTGCGGTCAGGTCGCCCATTAGTTTATCGGTATAATTAATCCCTAAATGGTGACCACGTGAGTCTAGATGAAGGTGGTTGGCAATCATGGTCAGATAGGCTTTCCCGGCTGGATCAAATGGTAAGTCGGCCAAAAGCGTTGCTAAATAGGTTGCGGCGTTTTTGCCATCTTTTGGTTCTTGGGCATGGGCGCCTTTTCCAATCAATTCAATCGTCGTCGGGTTGCCTGGTGTCAGGGTGAGGGCGACTTCTTGCTCTGCCGCCCACTTCTCGGCTTGCGTCATAAATGCTTCCGGTAATGGTCCGCTGATGACAGCCTTTGCTTCTTGTGGCACCATGTTTGGCCGAATACCGGCGGAAAAATGATTCAACGTTAGATCAGCGGTTGCAGCGGCGATTGGTTTTTGAACGATTTCAAAACTGGCAATCCCCTTTTCGCCATTGATGATAGGGAATTCCGCGTCTGGTGAAAACCCGAAGTCGGGAGCAGGTTCAGTTTCGAGATAGCGGTGAATACCGACCCAGTCAGACTCTTCATCGGTACCAAGAATGAAGTGAATCTTTTTATTAATCGGCAACTTGAGATCGCGAATGAGCTTTAAGGCATAGTAAGCAGCGATACTTGGGCCTTTGTCATCGCTGGTTCCGCGCCCATAAATCTTGCCATCGCGAATAACGGGGTCAAATGGATCGGTTTGCCAGCCTGGTCCCGCGGGCACGACATCAACATGGCCAAAAAGCCCAAAGATTTCGTCGCCATCGCCTAATTCGATGCGGCCGGCAACATGGTCGACATTTAATGTTTTGAAACCGTCCCGCTGTGCAATCGTCAAAAATGCTTCAAGCGCTTTGGCCGGTCCCGGTCCGAGAGGATACTCATCGGTTTGATGGTCAGTATCACGTTCCGAATTGATCTTCAAAAGTGTGGTTAGATCTGAGAGAAGTTGGGGTTCCAATTTTTCAGCTTCTTGCTGCCAATTAATGGTCATAAGGTTAACCTACTTTCTTACTAGTGTTGCCTTAAGAATAGCATGTTTAAGGCATAGAAACGAATGAATGACTCGATCATTGATAATGCGTAGTGAAGACAGACGCCGCGCCTATTGATAGAGCAACTCAAGTTTTTAACCGATGTTCAGGACACTGGCATTGAGAAGCGGTGTATCGAAGGCCGTGTCGCCAAGTGCCCAGTGAAGGAGCGGTTTTTGGTTTTCGGGGATGCTGCGATAGAGCGTGAGCCAGATATGCATATTCTCGGCGGTTGGCAGCACCTGTAAATCTTTGGCGTTTAACCAACCGATTTTTGTTTTTAAATACAGCTGGCCGCTTTGATAACGGGCTGCTAATACCCAGTAGCATTTGTGATTGCCAACATGGCCGGTAATGGCTTGCTGATGTAAGGGATCGGCGTGCACGGGTACCTTAAAGTGTCGGCTGGTGATGACGATGCGCTGATGGAGAAAAAGACTTGCCCAACCGGCTTCAGGGGCAAGGTTAATGGTTTCGGCAGGGACAAACGCATTGTCGCCAATTTGATAGTAAGTACTGCCAGCGAGGGAAACCATGCTGGAAATCATGATCGGGGTTTGCGGTGCCAGCCGTTCAGAGCGCAACAATGGCTGATAAGGATTTTCATAAACTGGCAGTGCAGCAAGGCTTGAGTTTGCGCCAAGATCATTGATGCTGGTGGTGACAGCAGCTGCCTTAAGCGTTTGAAACTCGTGGCCGAGGCTGGTGTAATTAGTGACGACGCCATCAATGTTGAGATTGACGAGCCAAGTCCATTTCGCCCGATCCTCGTTCATTTCATCCCAGACATAAACTTTCTTACCAAGATCATGCAGTTGGGTGACAAGTTGCGGCGTCACTAAATCGGAACTTAGATTAATACCGTCCACGTACGTCAAGACGTCAAAGTTGATCCGCTTAAGCGAGCCAACGATCAAAATTCGCGGAATATTTGGTAGAACTGCCTGCAAGCGTTTGAGGCTAGCTGCTGAGAATGAATGAAACATCACGCGATTTTCCATGTGATATTGCTTGATCAGGGCCGCAACTTTGTCTTCTAGATGCGGATGCGGTTCACCTTTTACAATTTTAGTCTCAATCAGGAATTTATGCTTTGTTTGTTGCTCATGGGCGAAGAGTTCCTCTAGGCTGTGAATCGGTTCGCCATTTTTGGTATGATATTGCTGAAGTTGTGCGAAGTTTGTTTTCGCGATCGCCAAGTTGGCACCAGTCGTTCGCTGAATCGTGGTGTCATGTTGAATCACAATCACACCATCTGCACTTTCATGGACGTCAAGCTCAACGTAATCAGCTCCGTTGTTAAAAGCGCTGTCGAAACTTTGAAAGGTCTCTTCCGGATAATTTAAAGGATCACCACGGTGGCCGACTAGCGTAAACCCCGAAAGCAGAAGAAATAATGGCACTAAAAAGACTATCAGTGTGAGTCGTTTGCCCATACAGGCTGCTCCTTTCCAGAAAAAAACATCATACCACAAAGATAGCACCGCAACGCGACTGGGACAATTTCCCATACTTCGTGAAATCAAATAAGGAGCCTTAATTGAAAATGGCAGAAAAATATCAGGTTTTCGATTTAATTCAGGAAATAACGCGTCTTGACGGGAGTCGTTATTTCGAGCTAGGGAACGTCATGATGAACGGACGTGCCGAAAAAGCCGCGATGAAAGGGTTTATTAAGCGGGTCCGGATCGTTCAACTGAATATTGCCCATTCGACGGCCGTGACGACTTATGAAAAATATATTAATGAACATTACGAGTTTCCACCGGCCGATTTAACGAGTTGGGAAGAATGGGACAAGCCGGAGGGCCCAATTCGTGACGCTTATCATGAGATCCTCAAGCAAAATCACGTCGGTTAATTAGCTGCTGCATTCACTTGTCTCGGTGAAGGTACATGGCAGCCGAATATTTTAATAAAAATATCAATTTTTAAATGAAGTCCAGCATCATTACGGGTGTAGGCGCGCCATTTTAGAACTTCCGGTTTAAACCGGTCGGGGATTTTGCGTTGGATTGACGCCACTTATATAATGTAAGGCATATGAAAGCGAGGGGTCCGCGTGAAATACATAGGTAAATGGCTACTGCCGTTTATAGCGGCAATTGCGGTTTTTATCGGCATGCAGTTTGATAGCGGCCTTTATACCAAACCGATTGGGCGAGTCGAAGCCGTGAAAGTAGTCAAGACCGAGAGTCATCAGGATGAAGACCAGAATCACGATCGTCTGGTGAGGCAACAGGTGCAGGTTCGGCTGCTGAATACTGCTAACCGGGGGCGGCGGGTCACCATGCATAATACCTACTCGTTTAGCGGCGGCTTGGATAATCAGCTGCGGGTTGGTGAGCAGGTGTTTTTGGATGTCAATAAAGGCACCTACACATTGAACAACGTCAAACGAGACGCAATTCTGGCGGGGCTTTTGGTGCTAACGTTTGGTTTGATTTTCCTTGTGATGGGACGGCGTGCTTGGTTAACGAGTATCAGTATTTTGCTGAATACGCTGATCTTCTTTGCGGCAGTTGAATGGGAAATTGGCAGTAAACAGTGGCAAGCCTGGTGGTTATTTGTCGGGTTAGCGGTTGTTTTTACTGTTTTAACGGCTGTCTTCATTGTCGGATTTAAAGCGATTGCTGTTGCTATTTCTTTGGGATCCTTGGTGGCGACCGGACTGGCAGTGGCGCTTGGTTACGGGATTATGGCCATGACAAACTACAATGGGGTTCATTTTGAAGAGGTCAAATATGCTACCCAAACGCCGCAGTTGCTGTTCTTTGCTCAGGTTGTTATCGGTTCTTTAGGAGCCGTGCTTGATGAAGCAAGTGATATTTCGGTCGCTATTTTCCAGCTTCACGAGACGGCTAAAGAACGATTTCGCGCTGGCATGGCCATTGGACGGAATGTGATGGGTCCCTTAATTTCCGTGCTTTTCATGATCTTCATCGCCGATACGTTTATGGAGTCGGTTTTGTGGATTCGCAATAATAATTCGATCGCGCAAACGGTTATCTGGGTGATGGGACTTGGTTTTGCCCAAAGTCTGATTAGCGCATTCGGCATTGTCCTGGCAGTACCGGTGACCAGCGGATTAGCGGCGTTAATGGCTAAGATTAAGAAGGTGACAGCATGAACGCGATTCTTGCGCTAGCCTTGGTGTTAGTGGTCATGATGTTTATCGTTGGCGGCAAGCAAGGCTTAGCGAACTTCTTTGCCTTGGCTGCCAATGCCCTGCTTATGATTTTGGTCGTGATATTAATGGCCAGCGGGTTCAATCCGATTATTGTCGCGGTTATTTTTGGCTTAATCATTTTAGCGGCAACGATCTTTTTGAGCACCAATCAGCTTAATGTTGCTGGGCCTGCGTTTGTTTCTGCTTTATTGATCATGACGTTACTGGTCGGTTTGATTTTGGTGGTCATGACCTTAAGTCAAACAGCCGGTTTCGGGCCGGAAGATTCCGAGAGCCTTGAAGGTTTCTCGGTGTATATTGGGGTTAGTTTTCCACACATTCTGATTGCAACAACTTTACTGGGCACGCTTGGCGCCATCGCTGAAGCGGCGATTGCGGTCGCAGCCGGGATGGATGAAATTAAGGATCAAGCGAGCAGCGCGGGCATTAAACAAATGGGTCATGAAATCATTGGAACGGCTTTAAACACGCTGTTCTTCGGTTTTTTTGGTGGTTTTTCCTCTTTGTTTATCTGGTTTGCTTCCCTTAGATATCCTTTTTCACAAGTGATTAATAACAAAATTTTCGTTGGCGAGTTATTGCAGGTCTTGATTTCGGTTATTGCGGTGATCTTAACGGTACCGATGACCACTTGGGTTGTGGCGACAAGACATGCACATCGTCGGAAGGAGTAACATGCAATACTTTATTGCGGACACCCACTTTTTTCACGCGGATCTTTTAGGTGATAATGACTTTGCACCGCGACTTTTTCCATCTGTAGAAGCAATGGACGATGCGATGATTCAAGCTTGGAATGCACGGGTTGACGATCGGGATGTGGTGTATCATTTGGGCGACATTGCCATGAATCCGGAGCATTTTCCCCAGCCGCCGGAAGTTTTGGCAATCTTATTGCAGCTTCACGGTCGCATTGTTTTTATCAAGGGCAATCATGATTATGAATCGTTATTCAAATATCTGCACCGGCATGACCCGGGCGTAAATGGTTTGCCTAAGTTCACGTTTCATTCGGTTGGTACGATTATCAAAGACGATCACACGCAATTTATTATGACACACTATCCGCTGATGATGGGAATTGTGAAGCAGACACTGAATCTACATGGTCACATTCATCACAATAGTGTCAACATCGCGGAAAATATCAACGTCGGCGTGGATGCACCGGAGCGCGATTTACTGGTGCCGCATTTGCCTTTCGGGACGCCACTGACGGCAGCTGAAATACATGAGATTTATCGACTAAAGGTTGCAGTTTTGAGTAAGGAACGGTAGCGATCAGAAGCGGTTTGACCGGTCGCAATTTCGGGCATAGGATGAAATTAGAATGGATTGATAGCAATACCTTGAAAAGATGCTGGTTGCAAGGAGTCTAAGGAGGTGCCTTGTGGAGAAGTTGGTGATCCTGCACACGAATGACTTGCATTCCCACTTTGAAAATTGGCCAAAAATTCGGCGATTCATGTTAGGAACACGGGCGGCTGAGCAAGCGCAAGGAGCTAGTGTCTTAGCGTTTGACGATGGGGATGCCATGGATCGATCCGTGCCACTAACCGAGGCAACCGATGGCCAGATTAACATTCAATTGTTAAACGAAATCGGTTATGACGCAGTAACCATTGGCAATAATGAAGGCGTCGGTAATCCGCATGCAGTGCTGGAACATTTATATGATCATGCCAATTTTCCGGTTGCACTTGCCAATTTATTTGAGCCGGATGGGACCAGACCACGCTGGGCAAAACCGGTTGTTATGAAGCAGACACCAGCAGGAACCCGAGTGGCGATTGTGGGCTTTACGGCACCGTTTTTTCTCACGTATGAACCGAATGGCTGGCAGGTTAAGACGGTGGCGGATGTTTTCCCGGCAATACTTAAGCAGCTGGAGGGTTCGTATGATGTTTTGGTTGTTTTGTCGCATTTAGGCATTGAAGCCGACCGACATTTGGCGCAACATTATCCGCAAATAGACGTCATTATCGGTGGGCACACGCATCACTTGCTCCCTGAAGGCGAATTGCATGGCACCACTTTGTTAACCGCCGCTGAAAAATATGGTCATTATGTTGGGAAAATAACCTTAACCTTAAATGATGACCATCACATTCAAACGCGGCGAGCCGAAACTTTTCAAACGGCTTTGTTGCAAAGTGCCGCGGCGGATCCACGTGAGATTCAAGGCTATGAAAGTAAAGGAATCGCCTTATTAAAACAACAGCAAGTCGCACATTTACCTAAACAGCTAGCCATTAGCTACGATCGGCCCTCACCGTTACTTGATTTTGGTTTAGCCGCGGTGGCAGCAACCGCTCAGACGGATGCTGCAATTTTGAATGCCGGCTTGTTTTTGACCCCTCTTGGCCCCGGGGTTGTCACCCAAGCCGATTTGTTAGCTTGCTTACCGCATCCGATGCATTTACTGAAGGTGACTTTGAGTGGTAAGGAACTTTGGCGGCTGATCATGGAAATGGAAAAGAATCGGATGTTTTTACGACACTTTCACATGATCGGGATGAGTTTTCGCGGGAAAATTTTTGGCGATATCGGCTATCGCGGGATAACGGTGGATCGGGAGAAGCGGCGGGTTTTATGGCAAGGTGAGCCGCTGATTCCGGAGAAGCAATATACGTTTGCGACCGTCGACAACTTTTTATTCATTCCATTTTTCCCAACCATCGAGATTATGGGCAGTAATGAATTGCTTTTCCCCAAAATCTTGCGGCAGGTTATCGGTGACTACATGGCAAAAGTTTATCCAAGATAGTTTCGTGTTATACTTTTGGAACACCCACGCAAGGACTGCTGTGTACGTGCGGCGATGATAAGCCGCATGAAACGATTTTTAGATGAAAAAGGAGGTCATGACTTGGGTGAACGATCACCATTATCCGAACAAATCGATGATGCCTTGATACCGGCCTTAAAAAAAGATTTACGAATCGTCAATGTCGGGCACGATTTGATCACGATCGATGGGCGCCGGTATCGGATTGTCGAGAATTATCGGGATGCCTGCGATCTTGAGCGATTAAATGAACGCTATAATGATATTCTTGATAAGTATGATTTCATTGTCGGCGACTGGGGATATGACCAGTTACGGCTTCGGGGCTTTTATAAAGACGATCGCCGTGGTGCCAGCAAAGATCAGCTTATCAGCACATTAGAAGATTACCTGTATGAATACTGTAATTTTGGCTGTGCTTACTTTGTGCTTGCATGTCTAGACAAGCCCGCCCCTAAGTCGAGTCCCCGCCGGCAAGGACGCGATCAGCATTCGCAAACGACTAAGAATGCGCAGCGTAAACATGCCAATAAGCACCCATTACATGGCAAACGTAAAGCCAACAAACCATACACGGAAAAGTCAGTTCGATCACCGCAATTTCGCGGCGAACAGGCTAAAACCGTACACCAAAACCAACCACGCAAACGGCATTTTACGATCCGTCAACGTGAGACTAACAAGAAGTAGGGACAGACTTGAAGTATAAAGGTTATATGATTGATCTGGATGGAACGATTTATCGGGGGAAAGAACGGATTCCGGCAGCAAAGGATTTTGTCGAACGGTTGCAAGCGGCGCGGATTCCGTTTTTATTTTTAACGAACAATACGACTAAAAGCCCTGAAGATGTCGTTGATAATTTAGCCAAAAATCACGATATTCATGTCACGCCTGATCAGATTTACACGCCATCATTGGCAACGGCGGCTTATTTGACGGACCTTAATCACGGGGATGTTTCAGGGAAATCCGTGTATATCATCGGTGAGCTTGGCTTGAAGCAAGCACTTTTGGATACCGGATTACGGTTAAATGAAGTGGATCCGGACTATGTGGTAGTGGGCTTGGATTATGATGTCACCTATCATAAGTTTGAATTGGCGACTTTGGCCATTAAGCGTGGCGCCAAGTTTATCGGCACCAACGCGGATACCAACCTACCCAATGAACGGGGATTGGTTCCAGGAGCTGGGTCACTGATTGCATTAGTAGAGCGTAGTACCCAGCAGCGCGCTTTTTACATTGGCAAACCGGAGCCGACAATTATGGAGAAAGCACTTAAAAAGATGGGCTTGCCTAAAGACTCGGTTGCCATGGTGGGTGATAATTACAACACCGATATTAAGGCGGGATTAAACGCGGGCATTGATACGATCCTGGTTTATACCGGGGTGTCAACGCGTGATTATGTGTCTAAACAAGTTCATCAGCCAACGCATCAAATTGACCAGTTAACGGACTGGGAGGTTTAGATGAAACGCGCTGGGCAGTGGGTGGTTCTTTGGCTGGCAATAATTAGTACCGTCATTTTGGTCACGATCCTGAGCACGTTGCTGACGTTTCCAATTTATGCACATATGGATGACTTACCGCAAATTGCCGCTATGTCATTAGGAAGGCTTTACCACAATTACTTACAATTGATGGCTTACCTGAATTTCCCTTGGATTGGGACACTTCGAATGCAGGATTTTCCAACTAGTCTGCATGGAGCGGTTCACTTTGCTGACGTGCGTCGTCTGTTTATTTTCGATATCCTCGTGGCCCTCGTAACGCTGCCTTTTGCTATTCGTTGGCTACATCGGCTCAAAGCCACGAGTAAGCGTTACTTGTTGGTGCGACCGTTTATGATCGGGGCAGTCGTGCCAATCGGGTTAACGGCACTATTGGCGATGAACTTTGACCGGTTCTTTATTGTTTTTCATGAAATGCTTTTCCGGAATCAGGACTGGCTGTTTGATCCGGCAACCGATCCGATTATCAATGTTTTGCCGGAAGGATTCTTCATGCTTTGTTTCCTACTAGCATTTGGTTTGTTTGAAGCAGTGATGATATGGGGCATTTGGCGAGGGCGGCAAGATGCACGGCTCGGGTCAAAGCAATAGAAAAGGCGCAGCACATGTTGTTTATAAACATGCGTTGCGCCTTTTTGTTAGATTTGATGATTAGCGATCAGCGACTTTGGCAGTGCGGGTTTTAACCGCGGCAATGACCATTGGTAGAAGTGAGATCAAGACGATGCCAAGCGCAACGAGTGAAAAGTGTTCTTTTACAAAAGTCACATTACCGAAATAGAAACCGCCGAGCACGCATAAGGTGACCCATAAGAAACCGCCAAGTAAATTGTAGTGGATGAACTTACCATAGTGCATACGGGAACCACCGGAAACGAATGGGGCAAAAGTGCGAATAAGCGGCATGAAACGGGCAATTGCAATTGTTTTGCCGCCATGCTTATCGAAGAAGGCCTCTGCTTGGCGCAACTTGTCACGATTGATCAAGCGCCCGAACCAGCCTTTACCGGTAGAAGCAGCAGAACCGACACGCTTACCGATTTCATAATTAACAGTATCGCCTAAAACCGCAGCAGCCAAGAAAACCGCGAAGAGAATCCAGACATTCAAGTTGTAAGCCGCGTTGGCAGCTAAAGCACTTGCGGCAAACAACAGTGAATCTCCGGGTAAGAACGGGAAGACAACGACCCCGGTTTCGATGAAGACCATCGCAAAGAGGATGACGTAGGTCCAGGGGCCGAAGCTATTGACGATGGTGATCAAATGTTCATCAATGTGTAAGATGAAATCAAACAACTGGGTCATTTTGTAAACTCCTTTAATGAATTATCTTTCATTATACGGGATAAGATGAAAGTTTCATGAAACATGCGAAAATTTTAGAAAAACATCAATAAATATCGTCTTCGATTTCCGGATGGGAGTGGGCAAGGCGACTGGCAGCAGCGGCAGCCATTGCCCCGACGATATCATCAAGAAAAGTGTGGATGATCCCCGGCTCGTGGGCATTGAGCTTGGCCAGAATTCCTGGCTTAATCCGATCAATATAGCCGTAATTAGTAAAACCAATTGATCCATAAACATTGACGATTGAAAAGGCCAACACCTCATCGACCCCATAAAGCCCTTCATCTTCTGCAATGATCTTCTGTAAAGGCTCCTCAAGACTGTTTGCTTCAGCAGCCTTATCTAAAGCGATGCCAGTCATCACGGCATTTTGAACCTCCCGTTTACGCAAAACAATGCGAACGTTTTGCGTGGCTTCTTCGATCGTCAATTTAGGAATGAAACGTTCCTGTAAGAACATGACAAGTTCACCAATATCACTGAGTTGCACACCGCGCTCGTGTAATAACTGGATCGTGCGTTCATACAATTTCTCTTCATTTGTCATTTTTCGCTTCTCCATTCAAAGTGGGCGTTGGCCAGTGTGCTTAGCAGTCGGTACTGGCGAACACATTAGCGTCATTAGGTTGAGCTGGCTGGTTTTATCGATAAAGTTGGGTACTGTGCAAAGCTTGACGGCGTTCCGGGTAAAGCCGACTGAGCGCTTCGTTAATGGCAGTCGGTGCCTCACCAAAGCCGCTGGCAATCAATGGCAACTTTCCGGCATAACTGACGGCATCACCAATCGCAAAAATTCCGGGTCGGCTGGTTTGCATCTGTGAATCAACCAGGATGCCATTACGATCGGTTTTGAACTGCCATGCTTGAAGATGCCGTTTGTCAGTAACAAAGCCATAATTAACCAGCAATTTGTCGACTGTTAAGGTGGGCTGGTCCTCACCACGAACTTCTTTTAAGCGTACAGCCAGGCGCTTATTTTCGTGCGTGACGGCTTCGATTAAATACGGGGTTTCGATCGTCACACTACTTTTTTCAAGTGCAGCCACACTTGCCTCAAGTCCGCGAAATTTGGAGCGGCGATGAATTAAAGTAACATGCCGGGCAATCGGCTCCAGCGCCAAAGCCCAATCAATGGCAGAATCGCCGCCGCCAGCGATGGCAACTTCCTGATCGCGAAAAGTCTCCAGATCTTGAACAAAATAAAAAAGTTGCTGACCTTCTAAAGCGGGGTCATAATCAACGGCTAATTTACGCGGCGTGAAGGCACCGCCACCAGTCGCAACAATGACCGTTTTAGTGTGGAAATCTCCTTGGCTCGTATGCAAAACAAAAGTACCATCATCAGCCTCGTCAATGGTCTGAACTTCAGTAGCTGTTTTGACGTCCGGCTTAAAATGCATCAGCTGAGTTTTCAGTTGAGCGACTAAATCCTTACCGCTGACATGGGGGAAGCCGCCGATATCATAAAGAATCTTGGCCGGATATAAATTTCCGGTTTGACCACCGAGTTCGTCAAGACTTTCTAATAATAAGACATCTGCTTGACGTAACCCGGCATAAAAAGCGGCGAACATGCCGACCGGGCCGCCGCCAATCACAGTGATTTCATATACATGCTGCACTGACATTTGCAATGCTCCGTTTCGATAAATAATATGACGTTCATACCCTACCATATTTTGCTAATGGTTACCAAGGTGACAGTAGTCTGGCAAGCCTGTTTAACAAGATATCACCATTGAATGGTTCATTGACTAAGGGAGTGCACAAAGCAAATGACATTTACTTTGCCCATATTGATGATGCTGGTATACTACGCCTAGTGTTAGAAATACGAATGAGACAAATGAAGGAGACTGATTATGGACTATCCACAACTAGAACTTGCAGAATTCAAAGGACCAAAAGCAATTTTTGAAACCAGCGAAGGACATTTTGAGATTGCACTATTTCCAAAACAGGCTCCTAAAACCGTTGATAACTTCATCGGCTTAGCTAAAAAAGGGTACTACGATGGCCTGATTTTTCACCGCATCATTGCCGATTTTATGATTCAAGGCGGCGACCCGACAGGCACGGGAATGGGCGGCGAAAGCCTGTGGGGCAAACCCTTTGAAGATGAATTTTCAAATCAACTATTTAATCTAAAAGGTGCTTTGTCAATGGCCAACGCGGGTCCTAACACCAACGGCAGTCAATTTTTCATCGTCACGAATAGGCATCTGGATCCGAGCATGAAGGCACAATTAAGCGAAGCCGGATTTCCCGAACCGATTATCAAAGCCTATGAACAAGGCGGCACACCGTGGTTAGATCATCGCCACACCGTTTTTGGTCAAGTGTTATCAGGACTATCGGTTGTGGAGAAAATCGGTCAAGTCAAAACCGGTGCCAACGATAAGCCGGTTGAGCCGGTGACGATCGATCGGTTGACAATTCAAGACTAATATTGGTTGCCGCTGATTTTTAGGGTATACTCAAAGAGAAATCCAATGAAATGAAGTGTCAGAATGGAATATCGCATAGGAGATATCTTGACTGGCAAAGTGACAGGGGTCCAACCATATGGGGCGTTTGTCATGCTGGATGAGCACACACAAGGTTTAGTGCACATTTCAGAATGCCAGCACGGTTATGTCAAGGACACCAGCGATATTTTTAACGTCGGCCAGCGAGTTGAAGTTGTGATCTTGGACATCGACGAATATACCAAAAAAATTAGTTTATCCTTGCGTGCGTTGCAAGCGCCGCCTCGGTTAGGTAAGAAGCGGCGTCGCAAACATTACTGGACCAGTCGTAAATTTCACACCGGCTTTGCACCGATTGCCGCTCATTTAGATGGGTGGGTCGCTGAAGCACTTGAACACTTAGATGGAGAAACCACTCATAAATGAGCGGTTTTTTCTTTACGCTTCATCAGCAGTGCAGGCAAATGAGGCGGGCATAGATTGCTCTGGCTTAATTAAATGGCATTAGGCTGTTCATGGTAATGAAGTTAGGGTATTGCGAGAATGTGGTCAGCCAGTTTGCAAGGTTGATGCAGCGAATTTTTAGAATTTGACATTAACGTGGCAATTTTGGGTTCACGATACGATCTTTAGCATTTTGAGGAGATGCACGCTGCCTTAGAGCTTAGTGTAAGGGAATCATGGGTTGATGCAGGGCGCTAATTGTCGTTGTGGCAAATGGAAAACGGAATGCCCCACAGTCGTTCGCAAGTGTCATCAAACGTTTTAGTGAACTTTTAACACGTCCTCCCACCAATTGTTCGCAAAATATGCGAATTTTTATGCATTTTAATTGCTAACGTTCGTTGTTTTTCGGAATTGGAATTTATTTTGATTTATGTCAATTTTTTGTTGACTAGTTCGCGCAAGTGCTGGTATGATACTTGTTGTTGTCAAAACAAAGACGTCGTTCCTTGACGGATGAACTGATGAGATAAAGTTGATGAATCAGCAGGATGTGCATCATTTTCAATAAATTGAATAAATATTCAATTTAAAAAGTTGTTGACATGATATGCTGATCATGATAATCTATCAAAGTTGTCTTTTGACAAAGTAGTCCTTTGAAAACTGAACAAAGTTTCGTTTAAATGTGCAGGGTCCTTGATACTTCGGTATCGAGGCAAAAAGTAACATTTGCGAAGTCAATTCGCTAGAACAACAAATCGAGCTATTCGAACAGCTCATATTTATATGAGAGTTTGATCCTGGCTCAGGATGAACGCTGGCGGCGTGCCTAATACATGCAAGTCGAACGAGTTCTGATTATTGAAAGGTGCTTGCATCTTGATTTAATTTTGAACGAGTGGCGGACGGGTGAGTAACACGTGGGTAACCTGCCCTTAAGTGGGGGATAACATTTGGAAACAGATGCTAATACCGCATAAATCCAAGAACCGCATGGTTCTTGGCTGAAAGATGGCGCAAGCTATCGCTTTTGGATGGACCCGCGGCGTATTAGCTAGTTGGTGAGGTAACGGCTCACCAAGGCAATGATACGTAGCCGAACTGAGAGGTTGATCGGCCACATTGGGACTGAGACACGGCCCAAACTCCTACGGGAGGCAGCAGTAGGGAATCTTCCACAATGGACGCAAGTCTGATGGAGCAACGCCGCGTGAGTGAAGAAGGCTTTCGGGTCGTAAAACTCTGTTGTTGGAGAAGAATGGTCGGCAGAGTAACTGTTGTCGGCGTGACGGTATCCAACCAGAAAGCCACGGCTAACTACGTGCCAGCAGCCGCGGTAATACGTAGGTGGCAAGCGTTATCCGGATTTATTGGGCGTAAAGCGAGCGCAGGCGGTTTTTTAAGTCTGATGTGAAAGCCCTCGGCTTAACCGAGGAAGTGCATCGGAAACTGGGAAACTTGAGTGCAGAAGAGGACAGTGGAACTCCATGTGTAGCGGTGAAATGCGTAGATATATGGAAGAACACCAGTGGCGAAGGCGGCTGTCTGGTCTGTAACTGACGCTGAGGCTCGAAAGCATGGGTAGCGAACAGGATTAGATACCCTGGTAGTCCATGCCGTAAACGATGAATGCTAGGTGTTGGAGGGTTTCCGCCCTTCAGTGCCGCAGCTAACGCATTAAGCATTCCGCCTGGGGAGTACGACCGCAAGGTTGAAACTCAAAGGAATTGACGGGGGCCCGCACAAGCGGTGGAGCATGTGGTTTAATTCGAAGCAACGCGAAGAACCTTACCAGGTCTTGACATCTTTTGATCACCTGAGAGATCAGGTTTCCCCTTCGGGGGCAAAATGACAGGTGGTGCATGGTTGTCGTCAGCTCGTGTCGTGAGATGTTGGGTTAAGTCCCGCAACGAGCGCAACCCTTATGACTAGTTGCCAGCATTTAGTTGGGCACTCTAGTAAGACTGCCGGTGACAAACCGGAGGAAGGTGGGGATGACGTCAAATCATCATGCCCCTTATGACCTGGGCTACACACGTGCTACAATGGATGGTACAACGAGTTGCGAGACCGCGAGGTCAAGCTAATCTCTTAAAGCCATTCTCAGTTCGGACTGTAGGCTGCAACTCGCCTACACGAAGTCGGAATCGCTAGTAATCGCGGATCAGCACGCCGCGGTGAATACGTTCCCGGGCCTTGTACACACCGCCCGTCACACCATGAGAGTTTGTAACACCCGAAGCCGGTGGCGTAACCCTTTTAGGGAGCGAGCCGTCTAAGGTGGGACAAATGATTAGGGTGAAGTCGTAACAAGGTAGCCGTAGGAGAACCTGCGGCTGGATCACCTCCTTTCTAAGGAAACAGACTGAAAGTCTGACGGAAACCTGCACACACGAAACTTTGTTTAGTTTTGAGGGGATTACCCTCAAGCACCCTAGCGGGTGCGACTTTGTTCTTTGAAAACTGGATATCATTGTTGTAAATGTTTTAAATTGCCGAGAACACAGCGTATTTGTATGAGTTTCTAATAATAGAAATTCGCATCGCATAACCGCTGACGCAAGTCAGTACAGGTTAAGTTACAAAGGGCGCACGGTGGATGCCTTGGCACTAGGAGCCGATGAAGGACGGAACTAATACCGATATGCTTCGGGGAGCTATAAGTAAGCTTTGATCCGGAGATTTCCGAATGGGGGAACCCAGTACACATCAGTGTATTGCCTGCAAGTGAATACATAGCTTGTTGGCGGCAGACGCGGGGAACTGAAACATCTCAGTACCCGCAGGAAGAGAAAGAAAACTCGATTCCCATAGTAGCGGCGAGCGAAGCGGGAAGAGCCCAAACCGAGAAGCTTGCTTCTCGGGGTTGTAGGACTGGACATTGGAGTTACCAAAGTTCGACGTAGTCGAAGTCAGCTGGAAAGCTGCGCCATAGAAGGTGAAAGCCCTGTAAACGAAACGGCGGACTCTCCGTCCAGGATCCTGAGTACGGCGGAACACGTGAAATTCCGTCGGAATCCGGGAGGACCATCTCCCAAGGCTAAATACTCCCTAGTGACCGATAGTGAACCAGTACCGTGAGGGAAAGGTGAAAAGCACCCCGGAAGGGGAGTGAAACAGTTCCTGAAACCGTGTGCCTACAATTAGTCAAAGCCCGTTAACGGGTAATGGCGTGCCTTTTGTAGAATGAACCGGCGAGTTACGTTTGCCTGCGAGGTTAAGATGAAAAGTCGGAGCCGGAGCGAAAGCGAGTCTGAACAGGGCGCTTCAGTAGGTAGATGTAGACCCGAAACCAAGTGACCTACCCATGACCAGGTTGAAGGTGTGGTGAAACACACTGGAGGACCGAACCCATGTATGTTGAAAAATGCTGGGATGAGTTGTGGGTAGCGGTGAAATTCCAAACGAACTTGGAGATAGCTGGTTCTCTCCGAAATAGCTTTAGGGTTAGCCTCGGAGGATGGATCATGGAGGTAGAGCACTGTTTGAACTAGGGGCCCGTCAAGGGTTACTGAATTCAGATAAACTCCGAATACCATTGATCTTACTCCGGGAGTCAGACAGTGAGCGATAAGGTCCATTGTCGAAAGGGGAACAGCCCAGATCACCAGTTAAGGTCCCTAAATTTATGCTAAGTGGAAAAGGATGTGGCGTTGCACAGACAACTAGGATGTTGGCTCAGAAGCAGCCACCATTTAAAGAGTGCGTAATAGCTCACTAGTCGAGTGGCACTGCGCCGAAAATATACCGGGGCTAAGCATAATACCGAAACTGTGGGTGCACCCGTCAGGGTGCGCGGTAGGAGAGCGTTCTAAGGGCGTTGAAGGTCGATCGTGAGGACGGCTGGAGCGCTTAGAAGTGAGAATGCCGGCATGAGTAGCGAAAGATCAGTGAGAATCTGATCCACCGTATGACTAAGGTTTCCTGGGGAAGGCTCGTCCTCCCAGGGTTAGTCGGGATCTAAGGCGAGGCCGCAAGGCGTAGTCGATGACAAGCAGGTTGAGATTCCTGCACTAGTTTATTTTGTTTAAGCGATGGAGGGACGCAGGAGGCTAAGGAAAGCGCACGGCTGGAAAAGTGCGTCCAAGCAGTAAGTCCGGTAGCGAGTGAAATGCTTGCCGCCTTAAGGACAAGCTGTGATGGGGAGCGAAATTAAAGTAGCGAAGTTCCTGATGTCACACTGCCAAGAAAAGCTTCTAGTGAGAAATAAACTACCCGTACCGCAAACCGACACAGGTAGTCGAGGAGAGTATCCTCAGGTGAGCGAGCGAACTCTCGTTAAGGAACTCGGCAAAATGACCCCGTAACTTCGGAAGAAGGGGTGCTGACCGCAAGGTCAGCCGCAGTGAATAGGCCCAAACAACTGTTTATCAAAAACACAGGTCTCTGCTAAATCGTAAGATGATGTATAGGGGCTGACGCCTGCCCGGTGCTGGAAGGTTAAGAGGATGAGTTAGCGCAAGCGAAGCCCAGAATTGAAGCCCCAGTAAACGGCGGCCGTAACTATAACGGTCCTAAGGTAGCGAAATTCCTTGTCGGGTAAGTTCCGACCCGCACGAAAGGCGTAATGATTTGGGCACTGTCTCAACGAGAGACTCGGTGAAATTATAGTACCCGTGAAGATGCGGGTTACCCGCGACAGGACGGAAAGACCCCATGGAGCTTTACTGTAGCTTGATATTGAGTGTTGGTACCGCTTGTACAGGATAGGTAGGAGCCGTAGAGATCGGAACGCTAGTTTCGATGGAGGCATTGGTGGGATACTACCCTAGCTGTATGAACACTCTAACCCGCGTCACTGATCGTGGCGGGAGACAGTGTCAGGTAGGCAGTTTGACTGGGGCGGTCGCCTCCTAAAATGTAACGGAGGCGCCCAAAGGTTCCCTCAGAATGGTTGGAAATCATTCGCAGAGTGTAAAGGTAGAAGGGAGCTTGACTGCGAGACTGACAAGTCGAGCAGGGACGAAAGTCGGGCTTAGTGATCCGGTGGTTCCGTATGGAAGGGCCATCGCTCAACGGATAAAAGCTACCCTGGGGATAACAGGCTTATCTCCCCCAAGAGTCCACATCGACGGGGAGGTTTGGCACCTCGATGTCGGCTCATCGCATCCTGGGGCTGTAGTCGGTCCCAAGGGTTGGGCTGTTCGCCCATTAAAGCGGTACGCGAGCTGGGTTCAGAACGTCGTGAGACAGTTCGGTCCCTATCCGTCGCGGGCGCAGGAAATTTGAGAGGAGCTGTCCTTAGTACGAGAGGACCGGGATGGACGTTCCGCTGGTGTACCAGTTGTGCCGCCAGGCGCATCGCTGGGTAGCTATGAACGGAAGGGATAAACGCTGAAAGCATCTAAGTGTGAAGCCCCCCTCGAGATGAGATTTCCCATTCCTATATGGAAGTAAGACCCCTGAAAGATGATCAGGTAGATAGGCTGGAAGTGGAAGTGCAGCGATGCATGGAGCGGACCAGTACTAATCGGTCGAGGACTTAACCAAGTAAAGCGCCAACTGGCGCTAAGCCAGCGCGCGTTTCGATGAAATACGTTAAGTTCCGGCAAAAACAACAACAATGATAGCCAGTTTTGAGAGCGCAAAGTTCTCATAAGTGTGGTGGCGATAGCAAGAAGGATACACCTGTTCCCATGCCGAACACAGAAGTTAAGCTTCTTCACGCCGAGAGTAGTTGGTGGGAAACTGCCTGCGAGGGTAGGAAGCTGCCACGCTTACATATGGAGGATTAGCTCAGTTGGGAGAGCGTCTGCCTTACAAGCAGAGGGTCACAGGTTCGAGCCCTGTATCCTCCATTGAGCCGTTAGCTCAGTTGGTAGAGCAACTGACTTTTAATCAGTGGGTCGACAGTTCGAGCCTGTCACGGCTCAGAGAATTATTGGTTTTAATTGACGGCTCAAGTCGATATTTTTGCCGACTTAGCTCAGTTGGTAGAGCATCTGTCTTGTAAACAGGGGGTCGAAGGTTCGAATCCTTTAGTCGGCATGGCACCAATAATTTGATAAGCATTTTGTTTCATGCGGAAGTAGTTCAGTGGTAGAACATCACCTTGCCATGGTGGGGGTCGCGGGTTCGAATCCCGTCTTCCGCTTTCCAAGCACAGTGCCGAGGGTGTGCTTGGTCGAAAAGTTCCTCGGCATTATCATGATTTGCACCCATAGCGCAACTGGATAGAGTGTCTGACTACGAATCAGAAGGTTGTAGGTTCGACTCCTACTGGGTGCATTTAACGGGAAATAGCTCAGCTTGGTAGAGCACCTGGTTTGGGACCAGGGGGTCGCAGGTTCGAATCCTGTTTTCCCGATTGGACGCTTAGTCCATATGTTTTTCTCGCGGTGTAGCTCAGCTGGCTAGAGCGTCCGGTTCATACCCGGGAGGTCGAGGGTTCGATCCCCCCCGCCGCGATTGAGCTTGGACCTTTAGCTCAGTTGGTTAGAGCAGGCGGCTCATAACCGCCCGGTCGTAGGTTCGAGCCCTACAAGGTCCATCTTTACAGGCGGGCCACTGTTCGGTATAATCAGTTTGTTACTGTTATCGCGGGATGGAGCAGTTCGGTAGCTCGTCGGGCTCATAACCCGAAGGTCGCAGGTTCAAATCCTGCTCCCGCAATTAATATGGTTCCATGGTCTAGTTGGTTAGGACGCCTGCCTGTCACGCAGGAGATCACGGGTTCGAGTCCCGTTGGGACCGTTTGCGGCTCGGTAGCTCAGTCGGTAGAGCAATGCATTGAAGCTGCATGTGTCGGCAGTTCGATTCTGTCCCGCGCCATATTCATAATCATCCTTATGCGGGTGTAGTTTAGTGGTAAAACCACAGCCTTCCAAGCTGTTGTCGCGAGTTCGATTCTCGTCACCCGCTGCGGTTATGATATTGGGCCTATAGCTCAGTTGGTTAGAGCGCACGCTTGATAAGCGTGAGGTCGGTGGTTCAAGTCCACCTAGGCCCATTGCACCACTTAATTTTATATACACATGGAGAAGTACTCAAGTGGCTGAAGAGGCGCCCCTGCTAAGGGTGTAGACCGGGAAACTGGTGCGAGGGTTCAAATCCCTCCTTCTCCGTTGTGGCCCGTTGGTCAAGTGGTTAAGACACCGCCCTTTCACGGCGGTAACATGGGTTCAAATCCCGTACGGGTCATGGTTAAATGGAGAATTACCCAAGTCTGGCTGAAGGGAACGGTCTTGAAAACCGTCAGGTGGATGTCAATCCACGCGAGGGTTCGAATCCCTCATTCTCCTTTATAATTATCGCGGGATGGAGCAGTTCGGTAGCTCGTCGGGCTCATAACCCGAAGGTCGCAGGTTCAAATCCTGCTCCCGCAATTAATATGGTTCCATGGTCTAGTTGGTTAGGACGCCTGCCTGTCACGCAGGAGATCACGGGTTCGAGTCCCGTTGGGACCGTCCCTCTCGATTTGAGAGGAACAAATTCTATAAAAAGATTCAAATGGCTCGGTAGCTCAGTCGGTAGAGCAATGCATTGAAGCTGCATGTGTCGGCGGTTCGATTCCGTCCCGCGCCATTATGGAGGAGTAGCGAAGAGGCTAAACGCGGCGGACTGTAAATCCGCTCCTTCGGGTTCATAGGTTCGAATCCTATCTCCTCCATTCATAGGGATATAGTTTAATGGTAGAACTACGGTCTCCAAAACCGTCAGTGTGGGTTCAACTCCTACTATCCCTGCTTTATAATGGCGGTATTGGTGAAGCGGTTAACACACCGGTTTGTGGCACCGGCATACGTGGGTTCGATCCCCACATACCGCCCTTTTATTGGGGTATAGCCAAGCGGTAAGGCAACGGACTTTGACTCCGTCATGCGCTGGTTCGAATCCAGCTACCCCAATTTCTCCAACTGCCATAGGAGAAATGCACTCAACTTGATGAATATGGCGGTGTAGCCAAGCGGTAAGGCATGGGTCTGCAAAACCTTGATCGTCGGTTCGATTCCGATCACCGCCTTATCTTGCGGCTAAACCCCAGCAAGACAGAGTGTTAGCTATCATTATTATGCCGGTGTGGCGGAATTGGCAGACGCGCGGGATTCAAAATCCCGTTCCAGCGATGGAGTATCGGTTCGACCCCGATCACCGGTAGCACGGCCCCCTAGAGGGGCTTTTTTAGTGCTCAGAAATGGCTTTAAATTGGGATTCTTGTTTTTTCTGGGCGCTTAAAAATCCCTGAAAAAAGATGCTTTTACCGACCACTTTTGCTTTTTGGGGGTATTTTGCTAAAAGTGGTCGGTTAGCTCGTAATTCCAAATGACGCTACTCCTCGTGTGTCAAGGTATTGAGAGCCTTTTGTTGGTCGGCAAAGTGGTCGCTGGCTATCACAAAACTTTAACGGTTTTCGCCGCTTGTCTTGGAGCCAACTTGTCTATCAGAGGTTTGTGGATTTTTAAAGTGATTTCGATGTTCTCATGTCTCGAGCGCCGAAACATGAATTAAATAGCCATACCCTTAACAGGCAAATACTACTGCGAGTGTGGCGAAGGGTATGGAACTTAGGCCAAGCATGTCTAAACGCATACTTGCACGACGGATTTCGCAGTTACGGCATCACCGTTAACTGCTTCCTCGTATAAACAACTGGCGAGTGGCCCAAGAAAGATAGATGGGAGTCGCTTTCGCTTAATTTGTCAGACGAGATAGATTGGGAGCCTTTGTATCAAGGACGAATCTTCCTTAATTGTATGCGGTGATACCAACAGATGGCGTTGAGAGAGAACTAAATCTGGCTTGCGTTTCCTTAGCACTCAAGTACAACAGATCGATTGCAATGCTTACAGCGAAAATTCAAGCAAAAAAATTGTCCCATGATTGCCGTGTCCAAGGCAATCATGGGACAATCTTGAACTGGCCTAAGAAGCTCACAGCTTGGGATTAATCTTCCCGTGTAAACTTAATAATCTTTGCTCGTGAGCGTTCTAAAGCACGACGGAAACGATTGCTTGTGGGCGTATCAAACGGATGCAAGACTGCCGTCTCAAACGCCTAATATTCCAGGGGTGACAGGTTTTCTAGAAGCTGAAAAAATTCAACACGCATGAGCAATCCGTCTTCGACTGAACGTATTGCTAGCCGTTCCTGCAAAGATTCGAGCGCACTCGCTTTGAATGGAATAGCGGTAGCATCAATCCGACGCTTATGGGCAAAGTGTCTGCGCAAGATTGAACGTAAGTGGGACTGTAACACCATTCGATAATACGGCCCAAATTGCGAGCCACTGCTGCCGTCATAACGCGCAACAGCTTTTATCATGGCAATTCTGGCCTCTTGCAACCAATCCTCATAGGAAAATTCTCTGAGGTTGTAGGGTTTTAAAACCTTTAAAACCAGAGGGCGGTATTGTTCGAATAGTTTACGGAAAGCTTCTGAATCGTTCACAGCTTCTCTTATCAAGCTCAGTTCTTCTTTTTTCATATATCCTCCTCCCCTGATCTACTAGCAAGATCATTCTACAATAAAACGTTTACAATTGAATAGGGAACAATTGTTCAGGTATAACTTTTTATACCAGGGCATGTATAAGAAATCGCAAAGAATCAGCTTTTCTGGGGCACAAAATTATTAACATTATTTTCTTATTTTTTCAATTAGAATCAAAGAATGCGTCCTGATCAAGTTGAATGACTGATTAGCGCGTGGACATCGTGATCCGGTTTAATTGGCACGTTTGGCTAAAATTGGTATGGTAAATAGCCTTTATATGATGCGACTGTCTGTACTTTAATATTGGGCTGAATGGTACCTGTGGAAATAAAGTTTAAAAAGCTGCCCGATGCGTAAGGAAGAGCTTTTGCGCTTGATTTAACGAGGTGAGTTATTTTACATACTCCGTAATCTGCGGTAACCTAATTAGGTCATTTTATAAGGAGGTTTCCAACTATTTCTTCAAAAACAAAAGACAACAAAATTGGTCTATTTCAGCTAGTCATGTTGGCACTTGGTTCGTTAATTGGATCGGGCTGGTTGTTTGGATCGTGGGAAGCGGCAGAAGTCGCCGGACCAGCGGCAATTTTTTCTTGGGTCATTGGCGGCGTCATTATCGGTGTCATTGCCTATAATTACGTGGAGTTAGGTACGATGTTTCCGGAATCAGGCGGAATGAGTAAATTTGCGCAGTATTCGCATGGCTCATTGGTTGGCTTTATAGCATCATGGGCTAACTGGATTTCTTTGGTGACATTATTGCCAATTGAAGCAGTTGCCGCAGTTCAGTATATGGCATCGTGGCCATGGAAGTGGGCTGGTTTTACCCACGGCTTTTTACATGCAGGGAGGATTACCCCACAAGGACTGTTAGTGGTCTTTGCGTTTATCATCATTTTTACGTTGCTTAATTACTGGTCAGTGACGTTGCTGACGCGCTTTACCAGTTTTATTTCCATTTTTAAAATTGGGGTACCGTTGTTGACGATCGTTTTGCTGGCCTTGTCGAGTTTTCACCCCGAAAATTATGGGCATTCGTTGGCAACCTTGATGCCTTATGGTAGTGCACCGATTTTTGCGGCGACTTCGGTTTCAGGGATTATCTTTTCTTTTAACGCTTTCCAGACTGTTATTAACATGGGAAGCGATGTGAAACGCCCGCAAAAGAATATTGGTCGCGGCATCGGGATTTCTTTGCTTATTAGCGGAATTATTTATATTCTGTTGCAAAGTGTCTTTATCACGACCATTTCTCCTGATATGCTTGCTGCCCATGGATGGAAAGGCCTGAACCTCAACTCGCCGTTTGCGGATTTGGCAATTTTGCTTGGTATTCACTGGCTGTCGGTTTTGCTGTATATGGATGCGTTTGTTTCGCCATTTGGGACTGGCGTTTCGTTTGTCGCTTCGTCCGGTCGTGCGCTTCAGGCGATGGTGGGCAACAATCACATTCCTAAGTTTATCGGTAAAATTGACGAAAAGTACGGAACTCCGCGTGTCGCGATGGTGGTCAATGCTGTCTTAAGTATGATTATGGTCTCTATTTTTCCATCGTGGGGGACGCTTGCCAGTGTTATTTCAACGGCTACGTTAATTGCTTATCTGACAGGACCGGTCACGGTGATCTCTTTGCGTGAAATGGCGCCTAATTTCAAGCGTCCGGTCAAATCAGCGATGTTGCGAGTAATGGCACCGTTGGCATTTGTGTTGACATCATTAGCGGCTTACTGGGCAAAATGGCCAACCACCGTTGAAGTCATTGGGGTTATCTTTTTAGGGATTCCGTTGTATCTGTTTTATGAATGGCGATCAGGTTGGCGCAGTACGTGGCAGCAGTTAAAAGCCTCGGCGTGGATGCTTGGTTACCTGGTCTTTCTCTCGGTAATTTCGCTGATTGGCAGTGCTGAGTTTAATGGGTTGAACTGGATCCATTATCCAATGGACTTTGTCGTCATTATACTTGGCGCGGTGGTCTTCTATTTTTGGGGGATCAACAGTCATATCATATCGAAGTACTTCCGTAAGGCCGCGCGTGTTAACGATAAAGTTAAAATGCCTGCAGCGGAAGACATCGAGCGTGACAAGTAACCCCAAAAGTGAAGATGTTAATATGTATTCATAAATGAATTAATAGATATTTCTTCAAAAAAGATAGGTTGTAAATGACTGATTGTCGGGATGTTTCGCAAGCGGCTGCTTAAAAATTTACGACTTTTGCCGGATGATGTTCATCTGATGGCAAGGTAAGATATTTTTAAAGGTTTGTGAGAAAATTGCATTTAGTCATGCCTATCTTTATACTTATACTAAACAAATGACGTCTGGAGGGGATCAGGTGAATATCGGGATTTTTACAGACAGCTATTTTCCGCAAGTCAGTGGTGTCGCGACGTCCATCAAGACCTTGAAGGACGATCTAGAACGTAAGGGTCATCAGGTTTATATTTTCACGACAACCGACCCACATGTGCCAGATGATGCGGTCGAACCGAACTTGTTCCGATTTACAAGTGTGCCGTTTGTTTCTTTTACTGATCGGCGCATTGCGGTTCGGGGGCTGTTTCACGCTTATGCAGTGGCTAAGGAATTAAATCTGGATATTGTGCATACACAAACTGAGTTCTCAATGGGTTACATTGGTAAGTTTGTGGCCAAACAACTGAAAATTCCAACGATCCATACTTATCACACTATGTATGAGGATTATCTGCATTATGTCTTAAACGGTCATCTGCTAAAGCCGTACCATGTCAAGCAATTTACCCGCGCTTTTCTGTATCACGTAAGCGGTGTGATTGCGCCGTCTGAGCGGGTGTATGATACGTTGCGGCGTTATGGCGTTAAGACCGACATTAAGATTATTCCAACCGGAGTCGATTTAACGCAATTCGCAGAGCAAAAGGACCCGCACTTACGGGAAAAGCTGGGACTGGCAGATGTGCCGGTATTGGTTTCGCTTAGTCGCGTTGCTTATGAAAAGCGAATTGATAAATTAATCAGCGCCATGCCCGCAATTTTGGCGCAAATTCCTAAAGCAGTTCTCCTAATTGTCGGTGATGGCCCTGCACGTGAAGATCTAGAGGCACAGGCTGCTGAATTAGGGATTGCCGATCATGTCCGGTTTACCGGTGAAATTGACCATGATGATGTAGGCGACTATTATCGTGTCGGCGATGTTTTTGTGTCGGCTAGTGATTCAGAGTCACAGGGACTGACTTATATTGAGGCAATGGCCGCTGATCGGAAAGTTGTTGCCCTTGCTGGTGATTATACTGATCAACTGTTGGATGATCCGGCGTTGGGAACAACTTTTACGACTGAAGCAGAAATGGTTCATCAAGTTGTGAATTATCTGAAGCATCCTAATGCCTATGATGATCCCAAACCGCGAACTGAAAAGCTGGTGGCAATTTCTGCTGATCGGTTTGGCGATCGGGTACTTGATTTCTATCGCGATGTTATCAGTCACTATTCCCCGAATGAAGCTGATGAAACTGTGCCATGGACCGATGAAAGTAGTAGCAAACGGACCATGAAAGGTTAACTATGATCGTTATTAACATGTTTTCTTCAGCCAATAAGGTTGCTGGGCAAGGCGTGGGTGCAGTTTACACAGAACTGATGGGACTGTTGAAACACGATTTTGCCAATGAATTTCAAATTAATGTCAATCGTTATACGCGCAGTGATATTAGTCATTATCATACAATCGATCCTAAGTTTTATTTATCGACGTTCTCCAAAAAAAGAGGCCGCAAAATCGGCTTCGTTCATTTTGTGCCTAGTACTTTAGATGCGAGTTTAAAGTTGCCGCGAGTGGCGCGGTGGACACTAGACCGCTATACGTTAGCTTTTTACAAACGTATGGATGAACTTGTTGTCGTGAATCCAAACTTCATTCCTAAGCTTGAGGCCTATGGGATTAATCCGGACAAGGTAACGTACATTCCAAATTTCGTTTCTCAACGTACGTTTCATCCGGTTTCCCGGGAAAAAAGGCAGGCGTTACGACATGCGAATGGTTTTAAGCCGGATGATTTTGTCGTTTTTGGCGCCGGGCAAGTGCAAGATCGCAAAGGCGTCGGTGATTTCATCAAACTCGCGCAACAAAACCCTGACTACCGCTTTGTCTGGGCGGGCGGCTTTTCTTTTGGCCGCATTACAGAAGGTTATGAGCGGCTCAAAAAGGCAGTTGCAAATGCGCCTGCCAACCTGAACTTTACCGGTATTATGCCGCGAGAAACGATGATCGACTACTATAACATGGCAGACTTGTTCCTTCTGCCATCTTTTGAAGAGTTGTTTCCAATGTCGGTTTTAGAAGCATTTGCAACGGATACGCCGGTAATGGTGCGTGATCTTGAATTGTATCAGCAAATCATCACGCCTTATGCAATTACGGCGGCGGATGTGGCAGACATGCAGGCACGAATTCGAGCATTAGCCGATGATCGCGAGCTTTTGGCAACATATGCGGCCAAGAGCCGTGAAGCGGCGCAGGTGTACGATGAAGCTCGGCTTGAAAAAGTCTGGCATGATTTTTACGTGCAACAAGCAGCGTTGGGTAAACACTAGCCGAGGAGTTATATGACACGGAAGAACAAACTGGCCGTCTTCATCATGGTTCTGATTGGCGCCGGCATTTTTATTTATGAAGCACGTGATCTTAATGGCGCAAAACTGATCCATGAACTTTTATCGCTTGATCTTAAGTGGCTGTTAGTGGCTTTTTTACTGATGTTTGGTTCATGGATCGTTGAAACCTTCGTTGTGCAGATTTTTATTAAAAACGGATCGGACGAATTAGACTTTAAGACAGCGTTGCGGGTTCCGCTTGTCGAGCAACTATTCAACGCAATTACGCCCATGGCATCTGGCGGTCAACCGGCTCAGCTGTTTGCGCTCATGCAAAGTGGGGTGGAGGCTGGTCGCGCGAGTTCGGTACTGTTGATGAAGTTTGTTGTGTATCAGTTTATGGTGCTGATTAACTTTGTACTCACTTTACTTATCGGCTTTGATCAAGTGTCTCGGCATTTTGGGGCCCTTGTGATTTTCATCATCTTTGGCTTTGTTATCCACGTGATTGTGATTGTCGGCTTGCTCATGGTGATGTACTACTACAAATTCACCAAGAAGCTCGTCAGAATCATCATGATACCAGTCGGCTGGTTCGTGAAGCCGGAAAAGAAGATGGCGATGCAGCTTGATCTGGATCACAAAATCGATACTTTTTACGCCGAAAGCCTGCACTTGAAGCGCGAAAAAGTTCGTGTGATTAAGGCGTGCTTTTTGACGTTAATTCAGTTGCTGCTTTACTATGCGGTTCCGTATTTTGTGCTATTGGCACTGGGTGTGAATCACGTTAGCATTGTTGAAGTGATTGTGTTACACGTGATGATTGTGATGATTGTCAGTCTGTTTCCAATTCCGGGTGGAGCTGGCGGTGCAGAGTATAGTTTTAAAACCCTGTTTGCGACGTATGTGGCCTCACCATCTAAGTTAGTGCTTGGCATGTTGTTATGGCGCTTTTTAACTTATTATCTAGGAATGATCTGCGGCATTGTTGCAATGGCATTACCTCCAAAAAAAGACGCGTAAACGCCCTTCAGCCAGTCAGCTTGGTTCAAGGTTTTCTGGCGGATGGATGGCAAGCTGAAATTAAATTAAATGGGATTCCGGAGACAGTTACTTATGTCTTCAGGATCCCATTTTTAATTGATGATGATTCAAAACGCGTGCGGATTCTTTCCGTTTACGCTTGATTAGCCGATGTGGCTGGCCATGAACGCGCGCAATCGCTTAACGGCTTCTTGAAGATCGGTCATTGATGCCGCGTAACTGATTCGGATATAACCTTCGCCGCCGGGGCCAAAAGCGGTACCTGAAATCAGAGCTAACTTCTGTTCATGTGCCAAGGCGTGCGTAAATTCGCGTGAGCTTAGATGCAGTTGGGTCGGAATTTTTGCAAAAAGATAAAAGGCACCATCAGGACGAGCCACGCTAAAGCCCATGTCGATGAGGGCGGCATAAACAAAATCACGGCGTTTAACGTAAGCTGCTTTCATCACCTGAGCATCGTCTGCACCGTTCGTCAGAGCTTCAATACCAGCGCGCTGGGCAATGGTCGTTGCGGCAGTCACAAGATATTGGTGCACCTTTTTGGCTTGCGCGATTAACTGCTGGGGACCCATCAAAAAGCCAATTCGCCAGCCGGTCATTGCATGTGATTTAGACAGACCGTTGACAATAAATGTACGATCGTAGGCAAATTGTCCCATGGATACATGCGGCTCACCATAAGTCAGTTCAGAATAAATTTCGTCACAGATAATGTAGAGGTTATGTTTAGCGGCGATGTCCGCAATGGCCTTTACTTCTGCCGCCCGATACGTGACACCGGTGGGATTGCTTGGATAGTTAAGGATAATGCCTTTGATTTTAGCATCAGGATTTGCAGTGATGGTGGCCTCAATGAGTTCTGGGGTCAAAACAAAGTCGGTTTTACTCGTATCCATATAAAGCGGCGTAACGTGATTCAGCGTCAGAAGCGGAATGTAGCCCGGATAAATTGGTGACGGAACCAGCATAGCATCACCCGGATCACTGATCGTCGTAATAGCGGTTGCCAGTGCTTCAGTGGCCCCGACTGTCACCAGAATTTCATCTGTAGCCTGATAGTCAGTGCCATATTTCGTTTTAAAAAAATGTTGTGCGGCTTCGCGTAACTCCGGATCACCAACCATCCCGGTATAATGCGAGTAATTTTCCTGAATGGCTTTGATCCCGGCTTGCTTAACATGTTCCGGGGTGTTGAAATCAGGTTCGCCTAGCGTCAGTTTCAAAATACCGGGAATATCACTGACACTTTCGTCAAATTGTCGAATCTCACTAACCTCGATGGCAGGTAGTTGTTCGTTTAAAGGTTGCAATGTCATACAAATCTCCTTAATAAAGTAAGCGCGAGCCAACCCGATTTCTGGGCAGGAGAGCGCATTATGATGTAAACGCGAACCGATGCGGTTAGAAGTCGGAGTTAGACGGCTACCACTAAAAGATTGCCTAACTGACTTTTACGCCGGCAAACGCGTTATAATAGCATGCAAATAGCATAGTCCATTTGCCTATCGACACGCAACGTCATAAAAGTAGAATTCAAAGTGATATTTCTCCCACAGAGGCGACGGTTTATGCTAAGCTATTTCTTGAAATAGGAAAAATTAGGAGGCCATTTTATGAAACAATCACAGCTCGTGGCCATCATCAAACGCCTTGAAGCCATGCAGGCAGGCGATGGCGAGGCACAGTCACGCCGCTTCGAAAAAAATGGTGATGAAAAGGGCCTCGTGACGTACGATCCCAAGACCGAAACTTACGAACTTGAAGAATTAGGCACTCACCAGACGTTCCAGTTTGATAATATCGATCTTGCGGCCATGGAAATCTATGATCTAATGGATTTTGATGAAGACGAGGGCACTAACGGTACTGATAGTAGCGATCAGGCTCAAGCTTGAGTTCTGAGTAAAGCGGACTTGCGAAGGTTCGCTTTTTCTGTGTGAATCTTTTCTGATTTGATGGATCAGTAGTATGAAATTTGACTGATGTTGAGTTAAATGGCGGTTGACGCGCACCGCCTTGCTCAAACGCATTCAAATGTAGGCTATTGATAGGCTGTTGAGTAGATACCTGTATCAGTTTCAACAAGCTCGAGAGAAAGACTGCCACATTGCGAATGGCCGATTTGAACTGAAAAGCGTTAGGCCGTGTTTGTCACTAAAATGACATCGCGGCTTTTTAGTAAGCGCGAGCCGGCGCGGTTAGAGACCGAAGTGTAAGCGGCCTCGCGCGTGATGGCCGGTCTTTGGCCATTGCGCGCGAGGTCCTTACATGCAGGTCTCTGCGCCGGGGAGCGCGTTAGGAGATAGGCGGTTTACAAAGGATCAATTTTAAACCGTTGAAAAGATTTAAACACTTGGCAACGAGCCACTAACTTGAATGACGTGGTTTTAAGGCTTCTTTAAGATTGCGGTTGATTCGACTGTAATCGGCATTGAAAGTTTGTCTTTTAAGGAATGAGCGGTTATCCTAGCGAATGTGCTATACTTTTGACATTAAACAATGACTTGGAGGCTCCACATGAACCAGATCGGCGCTAAAATTCGAGGATTTTTCAATACCAGACTCGGTTTTCTGGTACTTGCCATTGTCTTATTCTGGGCAAAAACTTATTGGGCATATCAAGCTAAATTCAACTTAGGGGTCACTGGTAGCTTTCAGCATTTAATTCTGGCAGTTAATCCGATTCCGACAACGCTTTTTCTTTTTGGGATTGCTTTATATATGTCGGGACGTAAATCGTATGTCACGATGCTGATTATCGATGCCCTGACGTCGGTTTGGCTTTTTGCTAATGTACTTTATTATCGGGAATTTTCCGACTTTCTGACTTTTGCTTTAATCAAAGGATCAGGTGCGGTTTCCAATAACTTGAACAAGGGAATTATGGGGATCGTTCAGCCGACAGACTTTCTTGTGTTTGTCGATGTTCTATTTTTGATTTTACTGTTAGCTTTCAAGGTTATTCGGATGGATATCCGCCCGATCAAAAAGCGGTTTGCACTGGGAGTTTCGCTGCTGGCAGTGTTAATGTTTGGGGCGAATCTGGCTATGGCTTATAGCGATCGTTCCGGACTGTTGACGCGCACGTTTGACAATAACTACATTGTGAAATATCTGGGTCTCAATGCCTATACTGTTGTTGACGGGGTCAAAACTGCCAGCAATAGTGCAACGAAGGCAAACGCTGATTCGAGTGATGTCAAATCCGTACTGAATTATCTCAATAAGAATCGTGTTACCCCGAACGCAGAATATACCGGTGTGGCAAAAGGTAAGAATGTTTTTGTCATCCACTTGGAAAGCCTGCAGCAATTTATGATTGACTTCAAATGGGATGGACAGGAAGTCACTCCGAATCTCAATAAGCTCTATCATGAATCAGACACACTATCTTTTGACAACTTCTTTAACCAAGTTGGTCAAGGGAAAACGGCTGATGCGGAAATGATGATGGAAAATTCATTGTTTGGGTTGCCTGAAGGGGCGGCCATGGTAACTGACGGGACGACGAACACTTTCCAGGCGGCACCAGCAATCTTAGATCAGCAGGGTTACACAACCGCTTCGTTCCATGGGGATGTACCAAGTTTCTGGAACCGTGATAACACCTATAAGTCTTGGGGATACGACTATTTCTTTTCTAAGAGTTACTTCTCAAGTGGGAAAAATTATGATGTCGGCTATGGGTTGAAGGACAAGATTTTCCTGAAAGATTCAGCGCAGTACATCGAACAACTGCCGCAGCCATTTTATGCCAAAATGATTACGGTCACGAATCACTATCCTTACACACTGGACAAGGAAAATCAGACCATCAGTAAGACCGACACTGGCGATGATACCGTTGATGGTTATGTCCAGACAGCCCGTTATCTCGATGAAGCAATTGGTGAATTCTTTGACTGGCTGAAGGAAACCGGACTGTACGATAAGTCAATGATTGTTCTCTACGGTGATCATTATGGGATTTCAAACAACCATAAAAAAGCCATGGCCAAGTTAACCAACATTACCGGTTTTAATGACTATGACAATGCCATGTATCAACGCGTACCATTTATGATTCACATGCCAGGACTAAAAGGCGGCATTAATCACACATATGGCGGTGAAATTGATGCCTTGCCGACAATATTGAACCTGTTAGGCGTTAAGGACAATGATACGGTTCAGTTTGGTTCAGATTTGCTCTCCGCTAATCATCCGCAAACAGTTGCGTTCAGAAATGGTGATTTCGTCACACCTGATTTCACTAAGGTAGGCAGTCAATACTTTAATACCAGCACAGGGAAGAAAATCACCAAGCTATCCCCAAGCCAAAAGAAAACGGTTGACGCTGCCACTAACCGTGTGACAACGGAACTGTCCTTATCTGATCGCGTCATCAATGGTGATCTGCTGAGATTCTACACGCCGAGCGGATTTAAGAAGGTCGATCGTAGCGATTTTTCGTATAAGCTGACCGATACGAAAAAGAAGCTCAAAGCCGCCCAGAAGAAAGGTACAAGCTTGAAAGCAGAAAATAAGGGTAAATCGGTGGCAAATGAATATAAGACCGATGCGCCAGAGCTTAAAAGCGATGATGACGAAAGTAGTAGCGAATCCAAATAAGCGACTAAACCTTTTCGACAGTGTCTTTTTAGGCACTGTTTTTTTGGACTGATATGAAGCTAAATTTAAGCGATAATTGGTAACACATGCATTTAGTGTACTTTTGAATTTTGAAATTTTCTAAACATTTGTAAGTGAAAAGGTTATGCTAAATTAGAAAAAAGCGTACAATTTTACTAGATGATAATAGTTACAAATTAGGAGGCTGACGATGAATCAGGCAGTTTATAACAAAACAATTAACTTGCTCAAAGCAAAGCAGATTCGGGTCACCCCGCAGCGCGAGGCGATCATTTCCTATATGATCGACAGTACGGCACACCCGACAGCTGAAATGATTTATGCAAAACTATCGCCACAGTTTCCACATATGAGTGTCGCAACCGTATACAACAATTTACGTCTACTGGTGGATCTTAATTTAGTTGAGGAAATGTCGTCTAATGATGCGGCGACTCATTTTGATTTCCCGATTGAGCCACACTACCATGCGATTTGTACCAACTGCGGTAAGATTTTTGACTTCACTTACCCAGGGGTCACGGATGTGGAGGCAGTGGCAGCTAAAAAAACCGGTTTCAAAGTCAGTGGACATCATCTCGAGGTTTACGGTATTTGTCCCGAGTGTCAGATTAAACTGGGTATGAAATAAGCCTACGTTACTGTTCGGATGGCCACGCTTTAAAATGAGATTTTATTTAGACACAGCTATCAAGCATAAGTGATGGCTGTTTTTATTTGGCGATAGACGCTGCAAAGGATAAGTCACCGTAATATCTAACGTGCAATGATCCTGTGCTTTGAGCAACGTCAATCAAGCAAGACTTTTTTGAAAAAATGCTTGCGCCTCAACCGGCTTGCTGGTATTATATTATTGCTGTCAAAAAGCAGATCCCTTTTTGGGGTAAAGATAAAAATAGTCATGAATAAAACATATGAAGCGTTTTTAACAAAAAATGTTGACATGATATGCTGATCATGATAATCTATCAAAGTTGTCTTTTGACAAAGTAGTCCTTTGAAAACTGAACAAAGTTTCGTTTAAATGTGCAGGGTCCTTGATACTTCGGTATCGAGGCAAAAAGTAACATTTGCGAAGTCAATTCGCTAGAACAACAAATCGAGCTATTCGAACAGCTCATATTTATATGAGAGTTTGATCCTGGCTCAGGATGAACGCTGGCGGCGTGCCTAATACATGCAAGTCGAACGAGTTCTGATTATTGAAAGGTGCTTGCATCTTGATTTAATTTTGAACGAGTGGCGGACGGGTGAGTAACACGTGGGTAACCTGCCCTTAAGTGGGGGATAACATTTGGAAACAGATGCTAATACCGCATAAATCCAAGAACCGCATGGTTCTTGGCTGAAAGATGGCGTAAGCTATCGCTTTTGGATGGACCCGCGGCGTATTAGCTAGTTGGTGAGGTAACGGCTCACCAAGGCAATGATACGTAGCCGAACTGAGAGGTTGATCGGCCACATTGGGACTGAGACACGGCCCAAACTCCTACGGGAGGCAGCAGTAGGGAATCTTCCACAATGGACGCAAGTCTGATGGAGCAACGCCGCGTGAGTGAAGAAGGCTTTCGGGTCGTAAAACTCTGTTGTTGGAGAAGAATGGTCGGCAGAGTAACTGTTGTCGGCGTGACGGTATCCAACCAGAAAGCCACGGCTAACTACGTGCCAGCAGCCGCGGTAATACGTAGGTGGCAAGCGTTATCCGGATTTATTGGGCGTAAAGCGAGCGCAGGCGGTTTTTTAAGTCTGATGTGAAAGCCCTCGGCTTAACCGAGGAAGTGCATCGGAAACTGGGAAACTTGAGTGCAGAAGAGGACAGTGGAACTCCATGTGTAGCGGTGAAATGCGTAGATATATGGAAGAACACCAGTGGCGAAGGCGGCTGTCTGGTCTGTAACTGACGCTGAGGCTCGAAAGCATGGGTAGCGAACAGGATTAGATACCCTGGTAGTCCATGCCGTAAACGATGAATGCTAGGTGTTGGAGGGTTTCCGCCCTTCAGTGCCGCAGCTAACGCATTAAGCATTCCGCCTGGGGAGTACGACCGCAAGGTTGAAACTCAAAGGAATTGACGGGGGCCCGCACAAGCGGTGGAGCATGTGGTTTAATTCGAAGCAACGCGAAGAACCTTACCAGGTCTTGACATCTTTTGATCACCTGAGAGATCAGGTTTCCCCTTCGGGGGCAAAATGACAGGTGGTGCATGGTTGTCGTCAGCTCGTGTCGTGAGATGTTGGGTTAAGTCCCGCAACGAGCGCAACCCTTATGACTAGTTGCCAGCATTTAGTTGGGCACTCTAGTAAGACTGCCGGTGACAAACCGGAGGAAGGTGGGGATGACGTCAAATCATCATGCCCCTTATGACCTGGGCTACACACGTGCTACAATGGATGGTACAACGAGTTGCGAGACCGCGAGGTCAAGCTAATCTCTTAAAGCCATTCTCAGTTCGGACTGTAGGCTGCAACTCGCCTACACGAAGTCGGAATCGCTAGTAATCGCGGATCAGCACGCCGCGGTGAATACGTTCCCGGGCCTTGTACACACCGCCCGTCACACCATGAGAGTTTGTAACACCCGAAGCCGGTGGCGTAACCCTTTTAGGGAGCGAGCCGTCTAAGGTGGGACAAATGATTAGGGTGAAGTCGTAACAAGGTAGCCGTAGGAGAACCTGCGGCTGGATCACCTCCTTTCTAAGGAAACAGACTGAAAGTCTGACGGAAACCTGCACACACGAAACTTTGTTTAGTTTTGAGGGGATTACCCTCAAGCACCCTAGCGGGTGCGACTTTGTTCTTTGAAAACTGGATATCATTGTTGTAAATGTTTTAAATTGCCGAGAACACAGCGTATTTGTATGAGTTTCTAATAATAGAAATTCGCATCGCATAACCGCTGACGCAAGTCAGTACAGGTTAAGTTACAAAGGGCGCACGGTGGATGCCTTGGCACTAGGAGCCGATGAAGGACGGAACTAATACCGATATGCTTCGGGGAGCTATAAGTAAGCTTTGATCCGGAGATTTCCGAATGGGGGAACCCAGTACACATCAGTGTATTGCCTGCAAGTGAATACATAGCTTGTTGGCGGCAGACGCGGGGAACTGAAACATCTCAGTACCCGCAGGAAGAGAAAGAAAACTCGATTCCCATAGTAGCGGCGAGCGAAGTGGGAAGAGCCCAAACCGAGAAGCTTGCTTCTCGGGGTTGTAGGACTGGACATTGGAGTTACCAAAGTTCGACGTAGTCGAAGTCAGCTGGAAAGCTGCGCCATAGAAGGTGAAAGCCCTGTAAACGAAACGGCGGACTCTCCGTCCAGGATCCTGAGTACGGCGGAACACGTGAAATTCCGTCGGAATCCGGGAGGACCATCTCCCAAGGCTAAATACTCCCTAGTGACCGATAGTGAACCAGTACCGTGAGGGAAAGGTGAAAAGCACCCCGGAAGGGGAGTGAAACAGTTCCTGAAACCGTGTGCCTACAATTAGTCAAAGCCCGTTAACGGGTAATGGCGTGCCTTTTGTAGAATGAACCGGCGAGTTACGTTTGCCTGCGAGGTTAAGATGAAAAGTCGGAGCCGGAGCGAAAGCGAGTCTGAACAGGGCGCTTCAGTAGGTAGATGTAGACCCGAAACCAAGTGACCTACCCATGACCAGGTTGAAGGTGTGGTGAAACACACTGGAGGACCGAACCCATGTATGTTGAAAAATGCTGGGATGAGTTGTGGGTAGCGGTGAAATTCCAAACGAACTTGGAGATAGCTGGTTCTCTCCGAAATAGCTTTAGGGTTAGCCTCGGAGGATGGATCATGGAGGTAGAGCACTGTTTGAACTAGGGGCCCGTCAAGGGTTACTGAATTCAGATAAACTCCGAATACCATTGATCTTACTCCGGGAGTCAGACAGTGAGCGATAAGGTCCATTGTCGAAAGGGGAACAGCCCAGATCACCAGTTAAGGTCCCTAAATTTATGCTAAGTGGAAAAGGATGTGGCGTTGCACAGACAACTAGGATGTTGGCTCAGAAGCAGCCACCATTTAAAGAGTGCGTAATAGCTCACTAGTCGAGTGGCACTGCGCCGAAAATATACCGGGGCTAAGCATAATACCGAAACTGTGGGTGCACCCGTCAGGGTGCGCGGTAGGAGAGCGTTCTAAGGGCGTTGAAGGTCGATCGTGAGGACGGCTGGAGCGCTTAGAAGTGAGAATGCCGGCATGAGTAGCGAAAGATCAGTGAGAATCTGATCCACCGTATGACTAAGGTTTCCTGGGGAAGGCTCGTCCTCCCAGGGTTAGTCGGGATCTAAGGCGAGGCCGCAAGGCGTAGTCGATGACAAGCAGGTTGAGATTCCTGCACTAGTTTATTTTGTTTAAGCGATGGAGGGACGCAGGAGGCTAAGGAAAGCGCACGGCTGGAAAAGTGCGTCCAAGCAGTAAGTCCGGTAGCGAGTGAAATGCTTGCCGCCTTAAGGACAAGCTGTGATGGGGAGCGAAATTAAAGTAGCGAAGTTCCTGATGTCACACTGCCAAGAAAAGCTTCTAGTGAGAAATAAACTACCCGTACCGCAAACCGACACAGGTAGTCGAGGAGAGTATCCTCAGGTGAGCGAGCGAACTCTCGTTAAGGAACTCGGCAAAATGACCCCGTAACTTCGGAAGAAGGGGTGCTGACCGCAAGGTCAGCCGCAGTGAATAGGCCCAAACAACTGTTTATCAAAAACACAGGTCTCTGCTAAATCGTAAGATGATGTATAGGGGCTGACGCCTGCCCGGTGCTGGAAGGTTAAGAGGATGAGTTAGCGCAAGCGAAGCCCAGAATTGAAGCCCCAGTAAACGGCGGCCGTAACTATAACGGTCCTAAGGTAGCGAAATTCCTTGTCGGGTAAGTTCCGACCCGCACGAAAGGCGTAATGATTTGGGCACTGTCTCAACGAGAGACTCGGTGAAATTATAGTACCCGTGAAGATGCGGGTTACCCGCGACAGGACGGAAAGACCCCATGGAGCTTTACTGTAGCTTGATATTGAGTGTTGGTACCGCTTGTACAGGATAGGTAGGAGCCGTAGAGATCGGAACGCTAGTTTCGATGGAGGCATTGGTGGGATACTACCCTAGCTGTATGAACACTCTAACCCGCGCCACTGATCGTGGCGGGAGACAGTGTCAGGTAGGCAGTTTGACTGGGGCGGTCGCCTCCTAAAATGTAACGGAGGCGCCCAAAGGTTCCCTCAGAATGGTTGGAAATCATTCGCAGAGTGTAAAGGTAGAAGGGAGCTTGACTGCGAGACTGACAAGTCGAGCAGGGACGAAAGTCGGGCTTAGTGATCCGGTGGTTCCGTATGGAAGGGCCATCGCTCAACGGATAAAAGCTACCCTGGGGATAACAGGCTTATCTCCCCCAAGAGTCCACATCGACGGGGAGGTTTGGCACCTCGATGTCGGCTCATCGCATCCTGGGGCTGTAGTCGGTCCCAAGGGTTGGGCTGTTCGCCCATTAAAGCGGTACGCGAGCTGGGTTCAGAACGTCGTGAGACAGTTCGGTCCCTATCCGTCGCGGGCGCAGGAAATTTGAGAGGAGCTGTCCTTAGTACGAGAGGACCGGGATGGACGTTCCGCTGGTGTACCAGTTGTGCCGCCAGGCGCATCGCTGGGTAGCTATGAACGGAAGGGATAAACGCTGAAAGCATCTAAGTGTGAAGCCCCCCTCGAGATGAGATTTCCCATTCCTATATGGAAGTAAGACCCCTGAAAGATGATCAGGTAGATAGGCTGGAAGTGGAAGTGCAGCGATGCATGGAGCGGACCAGTACTAATCGGTCGAGGACTTAACCAAGTAAGAGCGCGAGCAGTCGCGATTAGAAACCGGAGCATAAGCGGGCCTGAGCGTGATGGCCGGTCTTTGGCCATTGCGGTCAGGGTCCTTATGCGGAGGTTTCTGCGACTGGGAGCGCGTTTCGATGAACAAATACGCGTCATCGGCAAAACCAACAACAATGATAGCCAGTTTTGAGAGCGCAAAGTTCTCATAAGTGTGGTGGCGATAGCAAGAAGGATACACCTGTTCCCATGCCGAACACAGAAGTTAAGCTTCTTCACGCCGAGAGTAGTTGGTGGGAAACTGCCTGCGAGGGTAGGAAGCTGCCACGCTGTTTATTCCGGTTTAGCTCAGTTGGTAGAGCACCTGACTGTTAATCAGGTTGTCGTCAGTTCGAGCCTGACAACCGGAGTTTTTTATGGAGAGTTGTCCGAGAGGCTGAAGGAGCATGGTTGGAAACCATGTATACGGGTTTTGCCTGTATCAAGGGTTCGAATCCCTTACTCTCCGTTTTTATGCTTCTAGATGCTTTCTATAGCTTCCCGGAATGCTGGTATAAAGGCATTTCGGGATTTTTGTTTCCTTTTATTTTCGGTTGTTTTTTTCCTCCGGTGCACAAAATGTGCACAAGCTAAAGTCTAGAAAGTGCTTGTAGCGTCTGGGATACCTGCTCTTTTCTTTGATCTTCAAGAAGATGAGCGTAGACTTTTTGAGTGATCATTGTATTGGCATGCCCAAGTCTTTTTGAAATATAGTTAATGTCAACGTGATTGGCAATCAAATAGGAAACGTGAGTGTGTCTAAGCCCGTGGAAAGTAATCGCGGGGGAAATGTCTAGAGCCTTCTCGATCGTCCTTAGATCCTTATTAATTGCCGTGCTCGATAGCATGTTATGCCGTATGCTGCGAAATAATAGTTGTTTGCTATCACGATATCCCTGAGCAACGTATACCTCTTGCTGTTCCTTCTTGAGACGTAAAAGCAAGTCTGCAAGTTCTCTCGTGATGTCGATGTCACGTACACTTGATTTGTTCTTAGTAGCCGCAAAGCCGCTGCCATATCTGTGATCCCACGTTCTAGTAATGTGCACAACGTGTTTTTTAAGATCAACATGATCCCACGTGAGCCCAAGAACTTCAGAATACCTAGCTCCGGTCAGTGCCCCGGTTGCGATGATGTAGTAAGCAATATGCTCGTAGTCTGCAAATTCTAGGCAGTAATTGACGAGCTTGCGCAAATCCTTTACTTGCAAATATTTGATGATTCCTGCTTGGCCTTCATTACCAGTGAGGACAACGTTATGAGTGAAGTTAGTATATATTATTTGGTCATCGACGGCAGAATCAGCCATTGAGCGAACATAGCCATTCAATTTGCTGACTGTATCTTTAGCCCTTTTTTTGCCAAACTCATTGATAAATCCCTGCCAGTCTGATTTTGAAATTGATTTTAGTTCACGGCTTTCGCCCCAGTAGGCTAATAACTGTTTACGAATTGTTTTATACCGGGCTTCGGTGATACGAGAATGCTTACCAGATTTGTACAGCTCAATCCATTTGTCCCAGTAGTCGATTAACGTTATCTTGTTAAGATCCAAATTTGCACCGCGATTATGCTGACGTTCGACTTCGGTTGCCGCTATATCAGCAGCTTTTTTTGAGGGGAAGCCGCCTTTGTTGACATACTTGCGTGTTCCATCATTATCCTTGTAAGAGACACGATATTGCCATTTTTTGCCACGTTTACTAATACTGGCCACATTTACACCTCCTTGTGCTACAATACAGACGGGTGCTATTGCACCTAACCATGCAGTCACGTTCTGTTAGGCGTCTACCCATTCGCTTGGGTAGGCGCTTTTTGTCGTTACTTTCTCCTACTTGCTTTTTTCTTGTTAAGCGCCTCGTTTACGTTACTGAGTGGAATATCTTTGATGAATCGTTTCTCTCTAATTCTAGAAAAGGGGACAACGATCTTGTGGTTTAGTTCTGTTTTTTCTTTATCACTGAAGACTTCGGTGTTTGAAATGTCTAGGAGAACTGAGTGCTCATATTTTTTGATCGGTTCTCCTTCAAAATTTTTCCAGGTTTTTTCGCCAAACTTATAAGAGCTTACTGTAACTGGCTTCATAGGTTTTACCTCCTACAATCTGTGTGGCTTCTTTAATGTTTTGAAGAAGTAGGCGCTTTTCGTGATATAATTAAGTGAATGAAATTCATGAAAAAAGAAATTAGGTGAACCGTAATCATGATAAAGGAGGTTCTCCAAATGGAAAATGGCATATATATCGTTGACGAAAAAGACGAAGTATGGGATATCGACGAAGCATCGGGCATGTATGGCATGTTTTCAAGTAAGCCCAATATTGGGCCAAACGAGGTTGCTGCACTTTTGTCTGGTAAGGCCCTTGTTGATCTTTCAGATGGTGAATATATTCACTGGATTCAGCTAACACCAGATGCTATCAAAACAGCCAGATTGCGACAGTAGTTACGTTTGACAGAAACAACTGTTCCTCGACCACAGCGGCCGGGGCTTTTTTGTATCCAGTTCGCACTCAGTTAAATATTTCAACGTTTTCATCATGACCGGTGTCATCATCGCAAGCGGTTGTTGCGCCAGCCAACAAAACAATAAGTAAGATGGCAACTATCTTTTTTAGCATGATGACTCACATCCTTTACTTGGTATGTGGTACAAGCCCCACTCTCCGGCTTGCACGGGGACGCCGCTTGCGTGGGTTGTTGATGACAGTTGTACCACAGTTAAGTACTACACGAACATTTTCTGGAGATAGGCTTGCTTCAATTTTTTTAACAGTTCAACCTTACGCTGGTTGACTGCGATGAGATTATCAAGTTGCTTAAACATTGTTCCAATCAATTCTTGCTCAGCTTGAGTAGGAGTTGTAACTTCCACGGCATTGATTGTTTGTTTCGACAATGATGGTACACCGGTAGACTCGTCGTATTTCTTCCAGTTAACTCGTTGAAAAATCGCATACAGAAAATTTAGATCTTGTGTCCCCTTAGGTATCACATAGAACAACGTATCTACGGTCCAGTATGGAGCTCTTAGAATGTAGGGGGAGTTAATTGTACCTTTTCGCCCAATGCCAATGCCGTTTTCCTCAGATAAAGCCTGGTCGACACTTAGCATGTATCCGCCAGTTCCATAGACTGGAATGTCACCCTTGTTAAGGTGCTTGTAGTCCTTGCCACCGTTCACGGTAGCGATTTTCTTGATAGGACGCTTTTCCCAAGCGTCAGTAAATCCAGCAAATCTTAATTGTGGGAACTTGCTTCCATTTTTGGGGAACAATTTCTGCAAGTAGCCTTTTTTAAGTTCTTGGAGTTTTTCAAGCTTACGCTGATGAAGAGTGATGAGGTGGTCAAGATTATCGAAAAACTTACCAATTTGAACTTGTTCAGGTAATGTTGGAACTTTAAAATTAATCTTCATCATGACATCGGCGTTTAATTTAGCACGTCCACCGCCGACTAAATATGGTTCTATGTTGGTATGTTTCAATGCGTTCGTCAAAAATTTGTTGTCCACTCTTTCTTCTTTAGCTTGAAGAACGTGGGCATGATTGTTGACCCAAACCTTACCATCAACATATTGAACAGGGTAGTTTTGTAAATCATTCGCACCGTCTTCTGCGACCAAAACAAATTCACCATTATGAGTAAAACCTTCAACATAGTCCTGAATACCATTTGCACCGTAATAAGGTGTTTCCCCAGCTACACGTTCGGATGCTGTAATTGGAACTCGAAGATTATCATAGCGGTCTGCTAGTTCCGAAACCTTACGCTGTTCCCAAGCGTCAGTGAACCCCTTGAAGCGAAGCTCCGGTACCATTTGTTTATTTGTAGTCACGGTTGATTGTCACCTCTAAGCCGTTTATTTGTTGTTGACTAGATTGTATCGCGTAAGTAGGCCGACGCCGCGTCCTGATACTGTTGCGGGTTAGTTGATGACAACGCCTATGATGCTGATATCTTCGGGATCGAGGCATCTGTCGGGATACTTGTCATTCAGTGAGTGTAGAACAATTTTCTTTTGTTGATAATCGCGGGACAGCTGCTTGAATGTGACGCCCTCGTCGGCCACACGGCCAACGCCGAGATCGCCAAGTCCTTGCTTGTTAAGATACTGGGTGGCTTTCTTTGAAGCATTATCAAACATTCCTATGTCGATTTTCCCCCAATTTCCATCAGCTTTTAACGTCGATCAGGGTTTGGACGTAAGATTATTTTTTATAAAACGACTGTGTATACGACAACCTTACCAAATATAGCGACATTGTCTGCATCTTCATAACGATAAACGTATGGTTCAAAACGAGGATCATCACTGTCAGGCTGAAAAGAGACTACTTTAGCTTCATCGTTTTTATAGTAACGTTTGCAAGAAAAATCTTCATTGTCAATTGAGAAGACGACAATGTCTCCATTGCTTAGATCATCTGTCCGCTTTACTGCGAGAAGCGCACCATCAGGGAAAACTCTGTTCATTGATTCGCCGTTGGCATGTATGATAAGAATGTCATCATCACCAGCGTAGCGTCCCATTATGGCATCTGATAATTGGATTTCTTCCAAGTTGTCTTTCGTATAAGCTTCAACTAATTCAGGGGCACCACATGAAACCCCTGCATCTAAGTATTTGTAGGAGTGTACAGGCATAGATGGAGCAATATTTGAGATCTCTTTTTCTCCAGCAATCACAGAAACAGGAACACCGAAGATATCTGCTATGGATTTAGCAGTAGTCATTAATGGATAAGCAGCTCCACGTTCCCAAGAAGACACAGTGGTCGGAGCAACTCCCAATCTGTTAGCCAAATCAGATTGCGTCATCCCGCGGGTTTTTCTTAGCTTTTTTATGGTGTCTCCAGTATTCATTTCGTTTCCTCATTTCCTATTTATGCTGGCTATAATGTACACCTGTTGCGTAGAAAAGTACATACCTAAATACAATTTATTTGCAAAAAGCTATTGCAACTACTAACCATTCGTAGTATATTTAGTTTTGTTGAAAGGAGGAACGAAAATGACAGGAATTGAACCAGCTTTTACGCTTGAAGGAGCACGAAACAACTTGCATTTTTCACAGAAAGAAGTAGCGGAAGCGCTGGGAATGAGCACCAAAACCTATGCTGACTATGAGAAATATCGAAAAGTTTTGCGAACAGATAAAGCTTTTGAGTTTGCAAAGCTAGTTAAACTACCATTTGATTCGATTATTTTTTTGCCCAAAGACTACGAAACATTTGTAGTTGGCAAAAAATATTTGCTTACAAAGGGGGAGACGGTATGAACGAACTACAACTATTTCAGTTCGAGGATAACCAAATTCGGACTGTCAGCTCAAACGGCATTATCTGGTTTTCAGCACCGGATATTACGAATGCGCTGAAACTAACAAACACAACGGTAGCGTTGAAATCATTAGACGGCGATGAGGTGACTAAGTTTAACTTAGGGGGCTTATCAGGCGAGACCAATCTCGCAACTGAAAAAGGAGTCACCAAATTGATGACCCCCGGTGGCAAGCAAGACTTTGTTACCGTCTCATAGTTGAAGAAGAAGACCAGCTGAAGTACCAAATCGGTACCTCAGGTCAAGCACGTGAAATGGCCATCGTTAATGAATGAGGCCAAAAGAAAGAAGGGAACACATTGAATGAATTAATAATTATGCACGACCGTCAGGCAGTCACCACCAGTCTTAAGGTCGCTGAATCATTTGGAAAGAACCACAGAGATGTACTAGCAGCAATTCGTGATTTGATGAGTAGCGCGGAAAATTACGCTGTACTAAAAAAGTACTTTATTGATGGTAGTTACACCGCTTCTAATGGGAAAACGAATCCAATGTACTACATGAATCGTGACGGATTCACATTGCTGGCTGTTGGATTCACTGGGAAGCGTGCGCTTCAGTTCAAGATTCAGTACATCCAAGCCTTTAACAGTATGGAAACGCAGATCAGAACGGGTTATGCAATCCCGGGAAGCTATGCCGAAGCGTTGAAGCTGGCAGCTAATCAAGCTGAAAAGATTGAGCAACAGAAGCAAACCATCGCGATTCAAGCGCCTAAAGCGTTGTTTGCAGACGCGGTAGCCACCAGCCATACGAGCATTCTCATCGGTGACTTAGCCAAACTCATCCGCCAGAACGGTGTGGATATTGGCCAGAATAGGCTGTTCGCTTGGCTGCGAGATCACGGCTATCTGATTAGTAAGGGTGACCGGCGAAACATGCCAACGCAACGCGCGATGGACTTGGAACTGTTCGACATCAAGGAACGTACATTCCAGAACCCAGACGGCAGCGTGCGGATCACCAAGACTACCAAGGTAACCGGAAAAGGCCAGCAGTATTTTATCAACAAGTTTCTACAAAAGGAGGCTGTCTAAATGAAAGCTGAACAAGAAAAGCAAAGCTTATCTCAAGTGTGCCTGAACTTAAAGATTTTAAAGGCAGAAAAGTTGGCATCTTACTGTGAAAAGTTAATCGAGCAACACAAAAAAGGTACCTATGACGACGCAATTTCTGATCTAGAAAAGCAACGTAGAGACCATAGATACCTAAATGGATTTTCAGATGATGATCAAGTTTTCCAACAAGCGATTGATCGAATCATCAAAGTTGCGTTAAGCCAACGCATAGCTAACTGAAGGTAGCAGATATAACGGCGCTTGAATGATAGTAATGACCACTTTCGTGATATGGCCTAAACCACTCATAGTTGTGAAGAACTTCAAAAACAGATTCAGCTAGTCCGACTTCTGGATGAGACCAGAGCTTCAGAACAACGCCCTCTAAAGCAAGTTCAGGGTAAATCAGTTTTTCATACTCTTGATCTTTGTTCCGTGGATGAGTTGCATTTTCAGAAAACGAAACACCGCTAAGTTTTTCACCTTCATGAAGTTCAAGGCGGGAGCCATCAGCAAAAAGCAAAGTTGCGTTTTTCATATCAATCACCTCCTTCCATCACTAGATAACCTGATTATCTGCCAAGGGGAGGTCGAAAGAAAGGAGGAAATGCCATGGAACTGTTACAAATTGTCGAAAATAAGCAGATTTCAAGCAAAAAATATTTGGCAGTTGATGCAGAAGAGCAAGCAAAGCTGATCAAGGAGAACCAAGAACTAAAACGTCAGCTTGAAGGAATGGAATATTGGGACCTAACAACGGCCGCTAGTCTAATCAAAGGACATAACAACACATGGGTCGTTAACAATATTCTCGATGTACCTCGCTTTCGAAAAGTGTTAGAGGACAGGATCGTCCATTACCCACCACCTGGTCAAAAGGGATATATGTTTCACGCCGGCCCGTGGAGAACATTCATCGACAAATGGTTCCCAGAGATTTCAAGTTCGCTTAGAGAGAAGGGCAAATAATGATTGAATATTTACTAATTGGTGGTGCCTTCGGCGTGATCATTGGTCACTGCTTAGGCCACAGCGGAAATTGGAGGCAGTGGATTGAATGAAGAAGCTATAGCCAAGCTAGTTCCACTTATCTCCTACTTGTATACCCAGGCTGAGAACGCACGTCTGGTTGGCCATAATTACCGTCAAGGAACGGATCAGACGCGAGCTTATGCCATGGGACGAGAAGACGGCTTGCAAACCGCCATCAGCTTAATCAACGAAATAATTGGCAAAACAAAAACCGCTAAGCGCTAGAACACTTAACGGCCAAAAATGAGGTTTCGCGTTGAGTGACCTCATTATATCACAGAAGGAAATGAGGTAAAACAATGACCAGAGAAATTGGCAAGCAACTTGACCGTCTTGAATCACTTGCATACAAAGTAAGAACTAATCAGTACCTCTTGGATTATTTGAGAGAATGGGCAGAAACCAAGTGCGATCTATTCAGGGATGATGATCCTCACATGACCGATGGTGAGAAGATTCAAAACCGCTTGTTCCTGAAAGATAACTTTAAAAAATACATGGATATCTTGGGTCAAACATCACTCGATATGATCAAATTCGAAGCAGACTTAATGGATGTTCGCCAAAATATTGCCGATCAATGCTTCCATGAAGGTGGTGACGATCATGAATGAAACCCCTAATTACTATGCAATTATACCTGCAAATGTACGGTATAACAACAGCATTCAACAAGGAGCAAAGCTTCTATATGGAGAAATCACGGCTTTGAGTAATAAAACCGGTTGCTGTTGGGCTGGCGATCAGTATTTTATGGGGCTTTATAAAGTTAGCCAAGCTACGATTCAGAGGTGGCTAACTTCACTTGAAAAAAATGGATATATTGATCGAACCGTTAAATACAAAGATGGCAGTAAAGAAATCGAAAAAAGGTATATCCGAATTAATGCTTACCCTATACTCAAAAATGAGAATACCTATACTCAAAAATGCGAGTACCCTATACTCAAAAATGAGCAAGAGAATAATACAAGTATTAATAATATAAATACACGTGCAAATAGCACGTTAGAGAGTGACTTTGAAAAGCTCTGGAAACTGTATCCAAAGAAGATTGGCAAGAAGCCAGCATTAGCTGCTTACAAACGAGCAATGAGTAGAAAGAAGAACCCTGCTACCAACAGACAAATTCAGGATGGCATTGTGGCTTATCGACAGCTAATCAAGAGCAAAGGCACAGAGAAGCGGTTTGTCAAAGACGGTAGTACTTTCTTCAATCAAGAGGCATGGAACGATTACCTCGAGGTCGTAAAGGAAGAACGAGAGGAGCAGGAAGCTCGAAAGCCTAAGTTCGATCCCAAGAAAACTGCTATTGCAATGTATATCGACTACAACAGCCTTGACCGAGTGCTTGAAGAAATCAAAGCGCAAGGTATTCCGATCAAGCCAGAAGATGCTAAACGTTACATTGCTGAATACGATGAACGGAGGCAACAAGCTTGACAAAAAAGCTTTATGACCCTAGCAATCCTGAACCACATGTCATGTATGGACTATATACGAAGCCGGAACTCATCAAGTCTGAATGGATTGATCCTAAATGGTTTAACAGCCAGCAATACGCTGCAGTAGTTGCCTACATGAACAAGTTGCCAGGTGACGTCGATACGCTGGAATTGCAGGATGGTTTCGATACAGCTCATCCCGGCGTGATGTCAGCAGCAGATTGGCAATACATTATGACCAGTGATTTTGGCACCTCACGTTTTGACTGGTGGGTAGGCAAGCTTAAACGGGATTATTTCCGTAGTCAGCTCATTAAAGCAGCACAAGCGTACTCGGAAGAACCAAGCGAGGACAATCTTACCGCGATGATGGTTGCCTCACAGAATGCTACTGCTGCCAGTCAGACGGTAACTGAAAGTACCATTGCTGATTTGGCAGCAGACATGGAAGACAAAATGATACACGGTGCCGCTGACAATGGGATTAAAACGTACTTCACTCTTAACAATATTCTGGGTGGTGGCTTGATGCCGGGACGTTTGTTGACGATTGGTGCGCGCCCTGGTGTCGGTAAATCAGCATTTGCGGTTAATCTCATCATTGAGGCTTTAAAACAGCAACCGGAATTGACAATTGATATGTTTTCGCTTGAAATGTCAAATGCAGAAAACTACAACCGCTTGTTGGCCTGCAAGACTGGCATCAGTGCTGGCAAATTCATCAACCCGCAGAAAAGTCTAAGCGATGCTGAGAAGGTTGAGGTTGAAAAGGCGGGAAACGTTCTTAAAGACTATCGCTTGCAGCTTTACGACAAGCAGGTGGAATTACCACAGATCGTCAAAACAATGCGTCAGCGAGCCGCAGAAGCGGAAAAAGGCTATCTTGCCATCGTGGATTACCTTGGATTGATCGGTGTTCGTGGACAGCCTGATCGCCGCCTGCAAATAGAAGAGATCACGCGGCAGTTTAAAGTGCTGACCAACGAGCTTAATATTCCAATTGTTTTGCTTAGTCAATTATCACGAGGCGTTGAGAATCGTCAGGACAAGCAACCGGTACTATCAGATTTACGAGAGTCGGGATCAATTGAACAAGATAGCAATGCCATTGGATTCCTTTGGAACAGTGACCGGCAGGATGAAAAATCAGATATCCGTACTGTGACTTTAACAATTGCCAAAAATCGTGAAGGAGCACTTGGTAGCATTGATTTTCGTTTTTTCGCGCCAAAGTTGCAGTTTAAGGTGGCGTATTGAAATGTCTTATCCAACTATGACACTTAAAGAGTTCAATGAGTACATGCAGGAGGGACATTATCAATACTCACTGTTCGTTATTCTGCAACTTGATGAAGCCGTGGAGTATTTTAAAAAGGCAAAACAAGCCGATGCTGGTATGAAGAAGTTTTGGAACCAGTGGGCGTACGTTACCTTGGTCGATGCCTTAGAGACGGCTGAGTCAGAATATTTCGGAGAAACTAGTGCTTATCTTCCCACGAAAGAAACTGATCCAGTAACGCGAGTATACTGCCAAAACACATACGATATTTGGCGAGGATACTTGCAGAAGCTAAACGTGAGTTTACCAGAACAAAAATTTTGAGGAGGCAAAAGCATGATTGAGCATGAGAACGAAACTAACAATGCAGGCCAATATTGGGCACGTGAACGACTTCGCAACTTTCTTGATGATCATCCCAGCTTGCCAATATACCGTTTTGCTTTGATTGCTGGCGTGAGTCGCATCACTATTTCTAGTTTTCTTAGTGGCAGAGAGGTAATGATGATCACACTTACAAAGATAGCTAAAGCCATGGGAATATCGCTAGAAAAGCTAAAACAGCCAATTAGCGAGGAAGAATACAAGGAACTACTGGAGGAATCTTCAAATGCAAGCAATTAAAACAAAAATGATGGTCGGTGATCTGGTTATGGTTCCTGATCGAGTATTCATGGGCGTGCGTGATCTTGGCGGTGTGGCACGAATCATCAGGATTGAACGATACAACGCCAGAGGAGCAAGACAAGATATTAACAAGCCAGTTGCTTTTGACAACAATGCGCCTAAAGAGTTAATCGCAACGGTTGAGATGGTTGACGGCAAGCAACGTCAATATTATCTGAAGGACGTGAAACCAGCGTGAACAGGATCATTATTCCATTGCCCCTCATGACTCTTAATCAGTACATCAAGGTTGAACGAGGCAATATGTTCGGCGGAGCAAAAGTCAAGAAACAAGCAACGGAAACGGTAATGTTGGCTGTTAGAAAAGCGATGAATCAGGGCGTGAAATTTCAATGGGGAAAACCTCTAAGTTTCGACTGGTACTGGTATGACAAGCGAACAGACCCGGACAACATCGCGTTTCAGCACAAGTTTATCTTCGACGGCATGCAAAAGGCTGAATTTTTAGAAAACGACAACTGGGATCACATTGTAGAACTGCGAGATCGGTTCTTTATTGACAAAGCTAATCCGAGAGTTGAAGTCGAAGAGATCGATTAAGGAGAAAAAATCATGAATAAAAAATTGACATTTACAGTAACTGTTTTAGCAGGACTTATGTTTGGGGCCGGTGCAACCACCATTGCCGACAATGTTTGGCAAGGTCACCAGAACATCGTGGAGACCAAAAACAATATCGACAAGCTGACGGCTAAGATTCACGCTTCAAAATCTAGCTTGTCCGATTTGCAGCATCAGTTGTCTGACGCGCAGGCACAGTATGCGTCCCTAAAACAGCAATACGACAACGACATGGCAAGCAAAGATGCCGAGATTCAGCAAAAGATCATTGAAGGACAGCGAGCAGTTGCCCAGAAACAGGCTGAGGTCGATGCTAAACAGCAGACCATCAATGATCTTACATCTCAGTTAGAAGCCGCCAAACAGGCAAACAATGACTTATCACAAGCCATCAAAGACGCACAGAGCATCAAGGACTATTCCGATCAGGCTGTGAAGTCAGTCAACGCGAAATGAGAGGCACACAAATGTACGTAGTAGCAGGCTTAAACACAAGAACCGAGTATTACCGAGCAAAGTATCAATCTCAGTGTATCCGCTGGATAAACGAGAACATGGCCAAGCACACGGAATCGCACAACACCCGTGGCGATGACATTAAAGTCGATATTCCGGAACCACTGATTATCAAGAAAGAGGAGGACGAAAAATGAGCGAAGAGAAAATATACCTTATTAAGAACGATCATGGGGAATACTTGACCGTTGAGCGTACGGCACCTTGGTGGAACAGTCCGGTAGGAACCGCTGTAAGAAATATTGATGTTGCGCTTGCATGGGCGGAAAAGTATGGCGGTCACGTTGTCACGTTCGTTGAGGAGCCTAAAAAGGTAGTCCTAACCAAGGAGCAAGCCGAAATCGTTGAACGTGCACATAGCGGCAAGTTCCCAGCAGCCAGCATTGCTTTCTATGGCGATGATGACGAAGAGCCGCTGATGAATGCTTACGTCAACGGCTACACCGTGGCAAAGGAGAAGAAGTATAACGTCAAGGTGCCACATACCAAAGAGGTTTGGTATTACAAGTCCGGCGATACAGATTTGTTAACGATTTGCCCAGCGGATAAAGAACTTCGTGGCAAGTTCACCGAAGCAGAGATCGAGCACTACGGCTTGCAATACTGCGAAAAAGAAGAGGTGACTGACGATGACGAATAAAGCCGACATAGACGCTGCGCAAAAGGCCATCGATGCCGCGAACAATGCGATCAACAAACTTGATCTGTGTGGCCTGTATGATTGCGCGTGGCAAGCACATGATGGCTATCAACGCATCATCGATTACAACAAGGAACAGTTGGAGGTGACTGACGATGAGCAATGAGACGAAGCAAGACGTGTTCAACGCATTAATGGCTGACATGTCACACGGTTCAGAACAATGGCGTGCCAGATATGACGCCGCGTTTCCAGATAATCTGCCGGTTATTCCGAAAGCGGTAGGCGATGTGATTGTAAAACTCAAACACAAAAAATTCTCTCTATCCGGAACGATGAGCTACGCCGCAGTAGTTTCTTTATCTCCATGGATGACGTTTGAACATGAGGACACCTTCGCCCTTGCATGGGTGCTAGGTGTATGGCGCGTTGAGGAAACCGGCGAAATTGTGAAATTGGAGGAAGAAAAATGAGTAAACATTATGAAGAAATGAGCCAACTGGATAGGACCGATAAAAAAATGAAATTCAAGATTGTGGGTCGCAATGGCGAAACCAAAATCAAGGAATTCAGGTCTCAGTACGAAGCAGATTTATACTGCGAGCGTCTCAACTATGAGCGGTTGGAACGCCTTGGCTTGATTGAGCACCTGAACATGACAGCAATCAAATTTGATTAGGAGTACGTCACATTGGCAACATCTTTGAAGACAAACAGCTATTGGAGGGAAAGCAATGATTGCCGTAATGCTGCTAATCTCAGGCGCTGCAATGTGGATGTGGGCTAACTGGGAAAGGATCAAATGATTGTAAACAAAAAGCGCGCCTAATGAGGGACGCGCCGGAGGCCAAACGTACGATTGAGAGTGAATGAAATCAAAGATTAGGAGTTGGCCTCCAATGACAGTATAGCAAACGCACATGTTGAACGCACGTTTAAGGCATCAAAAAAGCGCACCACGAAGGCACGCTTATCCCCAAAACTTTTACAAATTTAATTATACCATAAGGGGTGGCGCTTGTGATGGAGCTTTTATCAATTAGCGATGAAAAGGATCGGGAAGCAGTCGAAAATATCCTAAATAAATACCGAGCAGAGCGTGGATTCATAAAGGCGCCAGTCAATCCAAAGATCACTAGTGCATGGGGAGACGGAACTTCTGCCAGCACTGTTCAGCGTCCGCTGTATGCACAGCAGCGTTTGGAAAGACAAGAATCGGCACGTAAGTTCTGTGAATGGTGCGACAGTTGTATTGCATCAATGCCGAAACAATCACATCAGCGTTTATTAAGGGTGCGCTATTGCGATGGGCCAGAAACAGATACGCCAGACGGTGATGCAATGAATATTCTCGATATATCTGCAGCAACCTACACACGCAGAAAGAAAAATGCGTTGTTAGCAGCGGCCTGGTACTTTGGCGTCACACCCAGAAAAAGTAGTGAGCAATAAATGATCGATGAATGAGGACTATTTGAGGACTAATTGATTGATAAATGAGTGGCGAACTAAAAACGGAATCCCTTATGATTGTATTGTGCCAAAGGTGAGAAACCTGAGACACCGCATTTTTCCTCCGAGCCTCAGTGATGATAAAGCTGTGGCAAGGCGTGGCAATGAGGACTGGCTGAGATAGTCAGGCGGGTTCGATTCCCGTATGCCACATTGTCCAGTTTAGCGACCGGACAAAGCTTGCGACGACCCCATCTGACACTGGGAGAGCGAGCAGCAACCGATTGAGATAGGCTCACCGACTAAAGTTCGCGCGTGCGTCGGTGTCGCGGGTTCAAATCCCGCCGGTTGCATTGCACGAGATGGCTGAGTGGTCTAAAACACAGCACCTGCCCTGAATGACGATTATGGAGGAATGCGGCCGCATTTAACTACGTCATTAACCGTTGGTTCGAATCCAACTCTCGTGCCTTCACCACCTCAATGTAGTATTCCAGTTCATGCTGGGGTACTATTCTTTTGAGGTGATTGAAAGTGAAGCTGCCACTGTATGAGCGAATTGGTGATTTTGTCTTAGGAATATTCCACGTAATGAAAACAAAGTGGGACAAGATTATTCCAATAATAATATCAATAGTTTCGGTTGCGATCAGTTTGAATACGTGGAATAGTTATAGGACAGCAAATGAAGAATACATGCAAAGGTCAAATCAAGCGTTGGTAAACTCTTCTAAACTAGCCGAAACTGACATTGATATTTTGACTGGAAAAGTTGCAGAGTCAGATCACATAGCCGTTACAAAAAATCAAATTGACTATCAAATATATAGCTTGAAACAAAATTTGAAAGTAATTGAAGATATTCAAATAACTCGTTTGCCTCAACGCAATTCAATGAATTACCAAGTCTATCGCAAGGACTTAGCTGATGTCATTTATCGATTAAATGCCAAAGTAACTGAGCTGTTTGAAAATAAAAAGTACAAGCAGTCTTTCTATCTAACTGCAGGAGACCGGGAAGACTTCATGAATTCATTGGCTGTAGTTAGACGGGTTCTTCTTGACGACAGAAATGCTTTGCAGAAGAGGAATGATCTAGCCACAAAATACTTAAAGTTCAATCAAAAATTCCAAGAAAAGAACGGTAAGGATTTGAATGAAAGAGTCAGTGGCGATTTGAACGTATATGGAGGGAAATAAAATGATTCTTTTTAGTCTTTTTCTAGGAATATTTAGTTTGTGCTTTTCTGTTTGTAATCTCGGATCAAGCGACATCAAACGAAAGACAAATCGGTGAGATATCAAGACGCCACGGCGTCTTTTTATTTACCCAAGCACTCCGCCGAACGGTGAGGTGCTATTTTTGTGCAACAAAAAGGCCCTCTGAGCGATTAACTGAGGGCCTAGCTACCGGTGTTTACTGAGGTGAAACAACGGTACCAAAAAAGAGTATAACACATGTAGCAATAAATCGGATTAAAAAAGCCCTCAGAGACCAGTCCAAGAGCCAAAAGAATGAAAAAACGAAATACTTGTGTGAGCAGCAGCGGTTGACTTGGAGGAGAAAAGACACTACTCACGCATATATATTAGCACATTCCTTATAGAAGATACTAAAATAGCCCTCGGTTGGGGGCCGAGAGCCTAAAGATAGGGTATTACAGAGGAGTGAAAATGAGTATCTGTTGGGAACAATTTAATTCTAACTCATCGAAATTTTTTAAGCAACAAAAAAGCTTTCGGGTCCGAATCCGAGGGCTTAAGAACTCGGGAAGTTCTTCATGAGAATGTGAGCAGCGTCATCAAACTGCTCACGGTCATTATATTTCAGGAGGCGAGTAGATGCAATGGACAGATGAACAGATCGGTGACATTAGGAAGCTCGCCTCTGAAGGCTTTACCAGACGCGAGACAGCCGACAAACTCGGAATTAGCTATGATGCGCTTCAAGGTAAAGCAAGACGGCTTGGCATCGAGTTCCAAAAACCAGCCAAGAATGAATACGATTCAGCGAAAACAGATAGAAACAGCAAACCCGTTGATAGAAAAGTCGCTCTTAATGCTGATGGTAGTCAAACAGTCACGGCCTTAATGAGACTCAAGCATGAGCCAAATAAAGACCCACGAACTTTGATGGAGTTGTGTGGATACGATCCTGATAAGTTCGAGATGGTCTTAGGCGACTACAAAGTTTATGAGCAGCATAGTACCGAAGACGGCACAGTTCCGCAGTATAGCATTCATATTCGCGTAAAGCCGAAACAAGGCTTATCGATAAATGAAATGGCTGAAGCGTTCAACGACAAAATCATTCCGGTCAATTACGGCATGAAGAAATCGGGCGATCGCAACTTAGTCATCCCATTGCCTGACCTGCATTTTGGCTGGACAACATTCGCCGATCTAAAAGACATGGTGAGTCAACTTAGAGAGATAATCATGGACGGCTACAACGAGATTGTGATCGAGCAATTGGGAGATCTGTTCCATAGTGATCAGATTCATGCAACACAAACGGTTAGAGGAACACAATTAGATCACGCAAACATGCGTCAGGCATTCCATGATGCTGTGAAGTTGTTTGATCAGATTATTCCGCTGGCAATTGAATATAGCAATCGCGTCTCAATAAAGAGCGTGTTCGGTAACCATTCAGGTGATCTCGAATACGCTTTTCTTTATGCGCTAATAGATCGCTATCCGCAAGTACACGTTGATCTCAATGACAGTAATCCGGCAACCGACTGGCGCTGTGCATACTTGCTAGGGCATGTTGGCATTATGCTCGCCCACGGAGATGTAGCCAAGGACAAGCTGACAGGGCTTTTCCCATTTGAGTACAAAAAGATATTCAATATGGCAAAAACATACGAACTTCACTCAGGCCACTATCATAGCGAGCGGTTTAAAGATGATCGTGGCATTATGTGGCGCCAGCTTGGAACAGCAAAGCCAAATGATCCCTATGAGATTAAGAATGGCTTCACCACGGGCAAACATCTGCTGTATGCGTTCGTTTATGACGATGAAAGGCTACGGTGCACTTATGAACTCAACTGAAGTTTGGAAAGATATTGAAGATTACAAAGGACTATATCAGGTTAGCAATCTTGGCCGAGTAAGGAGTCTTGACCGTGTAGACATGCGAGGAAACCACTTAAAAGGGAAAGTGCTCGCTTACAATTTAGCAGGTGCTGGGTATCTTCAGGTTGGCCTGCATCGAGATGGAAAAGTTGAGCAAAAACTCGTTCACCGTCTTGTGAGTGAAGCATTTCTGCCGAACCCCGACAACTTGCCCGAAGTCAACCACAAAGACGAAGACAAGACAAACAACAATGTATCTAATCTGGAATGGTGCACAAGACTTTACAATATGACATATGGTACTTTAGTTGAACGCATGGCAAAGGCGAACGGAAGTCCGGTTTATGTAATCACTAGCTCAGGACACCGGTACTACTTCGACAGTATTAAGAAAGCCTCGAGACTTCTCGGACTGAAGGACACTGGAGTACATGCTTGCCTTTGTGGCAGGCAAAAACATCACCACGGCTATACATTCGAGTTGGCGGTGTAGGTCATGTCAGGTATGAAAAGAGTCAGCTACGGGTACGTTAGCCACACAGAGCAAGCAATAATTGAGAAATTATCGAGAGAAGAGAAACACATGAACGCAATCATTTACACAAAGCCGCGCTGTCAAAAGTGCCGGCGAACAGTATTCAAGCTGTCACAAGTCATGCCAGTGCAAACCATCACAGCAGACGCGGACGACTACGAGCGGTTCCGCAAGCTGGGATACCGATCAATGCCAGTCGTAACAATCTACAAGGCAGACGGCACACATGATGAATGGTGCGACTTGCGGGTTGACAAGATCAAACAATACACGGAAATGATTTAGCATGTGCAATTTCCTATTACTGCTCACACTAATATTCGTGCTGGCCAAGCTATTCGGCTTGATCGCATGGATTTGGCTGCTAGTATTCGCGCCACTAATAGTGATGATTGCTTTACTGGCGTTGTTTATCTTATTTGGGATCATCATTAGATTACACGAGGAGTGATGGTCATGACTAACACATCGTATACGGGAGATATCTATGCCAAGTAAGAAGCTCGCCTTTATAAATGGAAGACCACAATTGGTTGATGCCAATGCTCGTGTTAGATCGGAGGCGGATAGGCAGTACAACCGTGTGCGGAATGAGCAGCAGTCGGACTACCTTAGGTTCTATCACAGTAATGAATGGAAGCAGCTGCGTGAGCAGATATTGATTAGAGACAACAGTTTATGCCAACGCTGTGGCCTGCAAGCCTCATTAGTTGATCATATTGTTCCAAGCGAAGATGACTGGGAAGACCGCACGAATGCGGATAACCTGCAGGCTTTATGCAGGGACTGCCACTACTGGAAGACGAGACGTGAGACAACCAAGCGTAAGAAGGGACAACATCGAGCCATGAAGATTACAGTAATCGTTGGCTATCCAGCAAGTGGCAAGTCAACGTACGTCAAGCGGCATCAAGGACAGCATGACCTCGTCTATGATTACTACCATCTCATGACGGCGTTAACAGGGCTGCCATTACATCAGGGCAATATAGACGCCAATGATTATGTGCAGCTAATCTATGAGCTGATACTGCGGAAGCTTAAAGCAGAGCAGACATTCGACCATGTATGGTTAGTCATGACATATCCAGATGATAAGTTAGACACGTTGCTTGCTAGTCGAGATGTCGAACACATACTCATTGACACTGACCGAGACACATGCATGCAGAGACTATCCAAGCAAGGTCGAGATGTGAGTCAACTCATCAAAGCGATGAACAAACTTGACGAAATGAAATCAGAAAACAAATTTGCAAAATTCAAGAAAATAAAAAATTAAAAAACAAATTTTCGACAATTTATCGGGCGACTACACGGGCTGGAAACGGCTAGACCCCCCTTCCATTTTTATCGGGGGTTACATTTCTTGGAACAGAAGAACGATCGACCTCTTTTTTGCACCCCAAATTGTAACGATTTTTAAGGCGGCAGGGGTAAACTCAGCCCATTTTATATAGATATTAGGAGGTGAAGTGGGAAATGGCTGGAAAATACAAAGTGTTGCAAATGTCTAAGGGTGATTTGACCAAAGAACGGCAAGAAGCCAAGCTACATGCGGAATTAATGGCCAAAGATGGCATTCCAAAACTTCAGGTAACACCGCCTAATCATCTTGACCCAGTCGCAAAACAAGAATACAAGCGAATCATCGAATCTTTGGGGACCTTACCACTTAGAAATCTCGATCGCGCCGAGTTGGAAAACTATTGTACATGGTATTCGGTTTACAAAAACACATCGGTCAACATGAAATTGGCTTTAAAGAATGGAGATCAAGATGAATATTATGCGTACATTAGCACCTTGAATAAAGCCACAGCAAATATTAAAAGTCTAGCCAGTGATCTTGGCCTTAATGTCAACAGCCGGATGCAGATGAGCATGCCTAAGACCGAAGCACAGAAGAACGATTCAATCATTGATACTTTTGGCTAGACGCGATGGAGGTGATGCTGGTTGTCAAAATTTAAAGATCCAATGCCTAATTTCATAAAACGTGTGCTAGACGGTCGTCTTATTACTTCTAAGGCAGTTAATCTCGCGGTGAAACGGCATCAAGAAGACTTGAAACGAACAGATTGGCGATGGCGATATGATCCAAATCTAGCGGGAAAAGCTGTTAAATTTATGGAGATTCTGCCAGAACCAAAAAGTGGGAAACCACAACCATTAGCACCGTTTCAAAAATTCATTATTGGCAGTATATATGGCTGGGTTGACAAAGATGATCCAAATATAAGGCGATTTACCGATGTGTTCATTTCGATGGCACGAAAAAACGGTAAGTCGCTTTTGATTTCTGGCGTCATTCTGTATGAGTTTCTGTTCGGAAAGAATCCAGCCAACAAACGGCAATTATATACCGCTGCTAATGATCGCAAGCAGGCCGGCATTGTATTCGGAATGGTAAAAGACCGATTACGTGCGCTCATGCGGAAAGACCCAGGCATCAAACGAATGGTTAAGATTACGCGAGATGAACTTGTCAATTTAGACGACGGATCAACAATTCGTTCGTTCTCTCGTGATACAGGACTTGTCGATGGCTATGAACCCCATGTTGCGGTGGTTGACGAATATGCCAACGCTAAAACAACAGATATGATTGAAACCCTTGCCTCAGGTCAGGTGTTACTGCCTAGTTATCTGACGTTCATCATTTCAACGGCTGGATTCGACATGAACGTGCCGATGTTTCAACAAAATTATCCATATGCAAAAAAGGTGTTGTCCGGTGAAGAAACGGCAGAACGCTATTTTGCATTCATTGCTGAACAAGACAACGTACAAGAGGTTGATGACCCCAATTCTTGGATTAAATCGAATCCGCTACTTGACGTTGATATTGTGCATGATCAGATCACCGACTATTTGACCACAAAGCTATCTCAAGCACGTGCTGATGGCAGTTTAAATGCAAAACTGGTCAAGAATTTCAACATTTGGCGGCAAGCGACTGAAGATAGTTATTTAGACTTCGATGCTTGGAAGGATGCTGAATTGAGTGAAAAGCCTGATATTCGCGGCAAAAGAGCTTGGATTGGTATTGATGTTGGTCGTACAAGCGACCTTTTTGCCATTACTTGGTTAATCCCGCAAGAAGGCTGGTGGTGGCTCGATGGTTATGCATTTGTCGCTTCTAAAGGCGGAATTGATAACAAAATCAAGACGGATCGGATTGACTACTTGGCTGCTGAACAACACAGCGAAGGAGAGATCAGCAGCTTAGAGTCAGGTATCATCGACAACGATCGGGTATATGAATGGCTCGAAGACTTCATTGAACGTAATGACTTAGATGTTCAAGGTATCATGTACGACCCTTATCAATTTGGACCAATGCTAACGGCAATTGAGAAGAATCATCCTGAGTGGCCGATGGTACAGGTACGACAAGGAACGCTGACACTGTCAATGCCAACTAAGCAGTTCCGCGATGATGTTATAGGCGGTCGCATAAAGCATTCAGATAATCGCATTATGCAGGCCGCCGCAATGAACGCGGTTCTAATGTCTGACAACAACGGCGTCCGTATTAATAAGAATAAGTATGCTAACAAAATAGACATGATTGATGCCACGCTTGATGCTTATGCCATCGCGTTCAAGGAAGACTTGGACAACTACTTGGACGATGAGCGTGTCTTCAGCGATGATTTTGGCTTCTAGGAGGTGAGAACGTGAATGGAAAACTAGCTAACTTTTTTAGAATTCTTGGCGCAAATATGGCTGGAATTGCCACTGTTTTAGGCTTCATTTTAGCTGGATATGGGGCTTTTTTGATCAATAGGCCTACTGGATTCATGGTTTGCGGCGGATTGTTGTTTGTTCTCGCCTTTATTCTGTTGCTTCCTGATAACGAAGGGAGGTGATTGAATGAAGCTATTTCGAGGACTTGCAACAGAAGCAGATCCCCATTGGGCTGATAATTTGCTTGATTCAGGGGTGATTCCGTCATTTCGTGGGGCTTATCTTGGGATTTCAGCGTTACGCAACTCTGATGTGCTAACAGCAGTATCAATTGTCGCTGGTGACGTCAGCCGGTTCCCGTTAGTGATTACTGACAGCTCAACCGATGAAGTGATAGACTTGTCTGACATTGATTATCTGATGAACACAAAGGTTAACAAACGTTTATCAGCATATCAGTGGAAATTTTCCATGATGGTCAATGCAATTTTGACTGGCAATGCTTATTCGCGGATTGTGCGCGATCCGATAACCAACGAACCAGCTATGTTTGAGTTCTATGCCCCATCACAGACGCAGGTGGACACAAGCGATCCCGAGAATCTTGTCTATCGATTCACACCATACAACGCAAGTGTTCAAAAAGTTTGCAGTTTTGAGGATGTTATTCATTGGAAGTTCTTTTCATATGACACCATCATGGGCCGCTCGCCGCTACTTTCCTTAGGTGATGAGATTGGACTTCAAGAATCCGGTGTTTCCACGCTTCAAAAGTTCTTCAAGAGCGGATTGAAAGGCTCAATTATCAAAGCAAAAGAGAGCCGCCTATCTGCCGAAGCACGCCAGAAGATTCGTGAAGATTTTGAAAGGGCACAGGCAGGTGCTGATGCTGGATCGCCAATTATAGTTGACGCGACGATGGATTATCAGCCGTTGGAAGTTGATACCAACGTTCTTAATCTGATTAACAGCAATAACTATTCAACAGCGCAGATTGCGAAGGCTTTACGGGTGCCAGCGTATCGATTAGCCCAAAATAGTCCCAATCAGTCAGTTAAGCAGCTTGCTGATGACTATATTCGCAATGATCTTCCATTTTACTTTGAACCGATTACAAGCGAGTTTGAACTAAAGTTGCTTGATGACAACCAGCGCCATCAGTATCGCATTGGCTTTGACACAAAATCAGTAAACGGATTGCCGATTGCTGACGTCAATACAGCAGTTAATGGCGGACTGTGGACTGGAAACGAGGGACGTGCGGAGCTTGGAAAGAAACCGTTAAAAGACCCGAACATGGATCGTATTCAGTCGACACTTAACACAGTGTTCCTTGATCAAAAGGAAGCATATCAAGCTGAACACGCATCGCAATTGAAGGGAGGTGATGCTAATGACAAAGGAGCTGCGAATGACAGCGACACCCATGCAAATTCGTGATGGGGATGAGAAACATCCAACTGTCATCGAAGGTTATGCGCTTAAATTTGACCGGAAATCTGAAATCATGGGCGGCGGTGAATTTAGTTTTCGTGAGCACATTGACCGCCATGCGCTCGACAATGCTGATATGAGCAATGTCGTGGCGCTATTTAACCATGATCAAAACCAAGTGTTAGGCCGCACTGGCGTTAATTTGGAACTGACCATTGACGACACTGGACTTAAGTACACTCTGACGCCACCAGATACACAACTCGGTCGTGACTTACTAGAAAACGTCCGGCAAGGGATTATCAGTCAGTCAAGCTTTGCATTTACGATTGCGCCAGACAAAGACGCGCAAAAGTGGCAAAAGTCAAGCGAACGAGGGGTTAAATACGAGCGCACAATCAACAACATTGATCATCTGTTTGATGTTTCGCCGGTGACAACACCTGCTTATCCAGACACTGAGGTAAAGGTCGGAGCACGATCGTTGGAACAGATAAAAGCGCTAGATCAGCCGCCAGAATGGGAACTTAAGCGGCGCAAGATGCTTTATCAACTGAATAAAGAGGAATTGCTCAAGGGCATCGAATAATCGGTGCCTATTTTTATACAAAAAATAAGGAGGGTCACTAGATGACTTTAGATGAAAAATTAGCTGCTGTTAAAAAGCAACTTGATGAAAAGCGTTCAGCGTTGCCAGCTATGAAGACAGAACTTCGTTCTTTACTTGAAGGTGAAGATTCCGAGGAAAACCTGAAGAAGGCAGAAGGCGTTCGTGCCAAGTATGATAAAGCTGGCAAAGAGATCAAAGATCTTGAAGAAAAACGTGACTTATACGAGGCTGCGTTGAAAGGCAATGAACAGCCGAGTGGGAAGAAGCCCAATCATCCGGAAGAGCATAGCTATCGCGATGCACTGAATGCTTATTTGCATACTCGTGGTCGTAATACTGATGGCGTCAATTTTGAAAAGACAGAAGCTGGTGAATTTGCAATTTTTCGTGCCGATCCTACCGATGCCAGTGATGCTGTAAATGCAGGTGTTAAGGCAGCGGATGCGGCCGTGACCATTCCAGAAACTATTAGCAATACACCACAGCGTGAATTGCAGACTGTTGTTGATCTGAAACCTTTCACGAACGTATTCCAAGCCTCCACACAAAAGGGTACTTACCCAACAGTTGCAAATGCTACAACCAAGATGGCTACTGTTGCCGAGTTGGAAAAGAACCCAGCAATGGCAAAGCCGGACTTCAAATCGATCGACTGGTCTGTTGAAACGTATCGTCAGGCTCTTCCGGTTTCACAGGAATCTATTGACGACTCCGCAATTGATTTGGTTGGGTTGATTGCCCAGAACGCACAACAAATTAAGGTCAACACGACTAACAGTGCCGTTGCAACTCTGCTGAAAGGCTTCACTGCCAAGACGATCTCTAGCATTGATGATTTGAAGCATATCAACAACGTGGATTTGGACCCTGCGTACTCTCGTGCAATCATCGCGTCCCAGAGCTTTTACAACTTCTTGGATACGGTGAAAGACGGTAATGGCCGTTACTTGTTGCAAGACAGTATCTTGACCCCGTCTGGCAAGAGCGTTCTTGGTATGCCGATTGTTGTTGTATCTGATGATACTTTGGGTGCAGCAGGCGAAGCACACGCCTTTTTGGGTGACATCAAGCGGGCGATTCTGTTTGCTAACCGCGCAGACTTCATGGTTCGCTGGACGGATGACCAGATTCACGGTCAATATTTGCAAGCTGGTATGCGCTTTGGTGTATCTGTTGCTGACGAAAAAGCAGGGTACTTCCTAACATATACCCCAAAAGCGTAACGCCTGACGGAGTGACTTTGAGCCAGAAAACGTTCACGGGTGGTGTCGGTGCCACAAAAGATATCACGGTGACAGTCACTCCTGATGGCGCTCCTCAAGCAGTCGAAGCTGTGTCGAGCGATGAAAGCGTCGCTACGGTTGTTAAGAAGTCCGATGGTATTTACACAATTACCAATCTGGCAGCGGGCACAGCGACAATCACATTTAGCACTAATGGCATCAGCTCAACGCTTGCTGTTACTGTTAACGCCGGGTAGGTGATTACTCTTGGCAGATACTACGCTTGACAAAAGCCCACTGACTGATGAACAGTTTCAGGTTCTGAAAATGTACTTGAAAGTTGATCAGACAATCGAAGACCCAATGATTATGCAACTGGTGCATGACGCTTGTGGTGAAATCAGTTCGGCTATTAGTTTTGGATCAAAGCCGGAACAATTTCTAAGCAATCCAGAAACTCGGGATCGTTTTTTCACAGCACTTATGAAGCAAGTGAAGGAAGACTATGACTACCGAGGTATGGGTGCTGAAGTCATGCGCTTTCCGTTGCAAACATCAACCACAAATATCATCAATCAGCTTCGCTCAGAATTGCCGGAAGAGGATGGTGATCCTGATGCGAACTAATCGAATGACTGAGAGAATTGCGTTCGTCAGCTATGAGTCAAAAAAGGTTAACGGAGTTCCGGTTGATGGTGTGCTTGTTAAGCATATGACGGTTTGGGCGGAAGTTCCTAAGGTGCCAATCAGAGAAGCAAATGATCCACAGACAAAGTTGGGAACTCGCAAAGACAGCCCGACTTTTTTAGTGCGATTTTTGACCGCAGAGGAAATCCAACCAACTTGGAGAATTCAATGGCGTGGTAATGAATATCAAATCACAGGGCTTGATCCTGATTACGAGAGGCGCGATCTGACAACGATTACGGCAAAGGCGGTGAGCTGATGGGCGTAAAAGTCACAGGGGATGCTGAACTGCTTGCTAATCTTAACAAGCTCCAATTTGGAGTTGCAAAAGAGGCTCGAGCGGCTGTCCGAGATGGCGCACAAAAGTTTGCCGACAAGCTAAAAAGCAATACGCCTGAGTGGGACGGCGAGACGGATATGAGCGGACATCTGAGAGATGACATCAAGCTTTCAAGTGTCCGTGAAACGAGTGGTGTAACAGAAGTAGACGTTGGATATGGTAAAAATACTGGCTGGCGTGCTCACTTTCCAAACTCGGGCACTTCAATGCAGGACCCGCAACATTTCATTGAAGAAACCCAAGAAGTCATGCGGCCAGTTGTTATCGCTGCTTTCCTAAGCCACTTGAAGGAAGGCGGGATGTAATGGCACCTGAAAAACGTGTTTATGACATCCTGTCGGCCAATTTGGATATTGCTGACAAGGTGTATATAGGCACTCCAAGCTTCAATAACCAGACTAGCGTAACTCCTGAAAGTTTAGCTCCATGGGTGAGAATCACTTCTTTGCCCGGTGATGCTGCTGATTATGCTGACGATTCTAGAATCCTAGAGTATCCGAAAGTACAAGTAGATTTTTGGGTGGACAAAACGGACTGGGATCAACAAGAAAAAATTGAAACACAGATATATCAAGCACTACATGCGGCTGGCTGGGAAAGGTATTATCGCAACTCCTACGTTGATGGTGATACCCCAGCCCTCCGTATGACAACAGGATACTTTCAGTTTCAAGGACTGCCGATTGGCTAGCCCTTTTTATTTTCCTAAAGGAGGATTTTAAATATGGCAGATACTGCTGTTACAACTAATAAGAAGTTAGCAAAATTTGGGGCTTCGGCCTTTGAATACGGGGTTGTCGGTGATGACGACTTTGTACCAAGCACACGAAAGATTCAAGGCTTATCTAGTGTGAAATTGGATATTAAAACAGAGCAAAAGACGCTGTCCGCTGATGATGGCCCGTACTTGATTCTTTCTGGTGGTATCACAGAAGCAACCGAAACAATCGAAATGTACGATGTGGATTCACAGATGAAGTCTGATTTATTTGGCATTAATGTTGTTAATGGGGTTGAAGTATATCCAAAGAACCTTAGCCCTAATTACGCCGCAACTTTGTTCCGTACAAAGCTCTCAAATGGTAAATACGTTTGGGTTGGTATGCTCAAGGGAATGTTCTCACTTCCGGGCGTTGATACCAAGACTGTTGACGGCACACCAGATCCAAGTGCTGACAGCATCGAAGGCTCATTTATTCCTCGTGGTGACCAAGATACTGGCAATGTTGTGTTGATTGGTCGTGAAGACAACGATGGATTCAATTTTGATACCTTCCACAGCTATGTATTCCCTAAGACTGCTGAAGACGCGACTATTACTCCCGCTACACCGGCTTAGTAATTCGCAGATCACACATTAGCTGGAGCCGTTTCTATCATTGTCGCCTTGTAAATGCACAATACGCGAACAGCGGGCGGCTTATACCTAAGGAGATTAAGCATGGCATATCAAATTAAACTAAATATCAAAGGCGAAACTTGCGTGTTCACACGAAATGGAGAGCCAACATTACGTGATACCACGAACGCCTTAAAAGTGCAGCAACAACAGCTGCGCATGCTAAACCGTAAAGATGGCCCTTCAAACGATGATTACGATGAGAACGAGAAAAACTTAGCCAAATTTGCGGTTGATTTCTGGAAAAACCAGTTTACTACCGATGATGTTATTGATGGCTCGTCTATTTCTTTGAAATCGCTGGATTCAATCAATGATGCCATTGGCGATTCTCTAAGCGATGGTGAAGAGGATAAGAAGGACACAGCAAAAAAATCACCGAAGCGGACGTCAAAGAAGCCATTAGCAACCTTGACGACTTCTACAAAGCAAGGCTCTCTGAAGGCTACCGATTAGCTGACGTTGATGCTATGACGCTCCGCGATATTGAAAAGCTTAACCAGATTTACGAGGAACGGGAGACCACGATCGACAAGGCCTTTCCGTTCCTTTTCTAATTCTATGAAGGGAGGTAAAACATGTTAGGAAATCTCGGACAAATTGCGGCTACTGTTAGTTTGAACATTGATCCGTTTCAAGTAAGCCAGCGAGTTTTGAATTCTTCAATTAAAGCAACTGCCGCTGAGTTGCGGGCTCAAGATGCTGCGTTTAAGGGCTCTGAAAAGTCTATCAACAACATGCGTTCAACCTATGACACATTGAGCCGCCAGTCAAAGAACTACCAAGCTCAGCTTCAGAAACAGCGAGAACGGTATGATGAAAATTCGAAAGCGGTTGAAAGACTTAATAAAAGTGAGACTGCATCGCAGGAAGAAATTAATCGTGCGACAAAACTGCAAGCTAATGCTGCATCACAGTATAATCGAACTGCTGCCGCTGCTGCTCAAAATGAAAATCGAATGGCGGCCTTACGCAAAGAGATTGCACTGCAAAGTGACGGCTGGACTAAAGTATCAAACGGCGCCTCTAAATTTGCATCTGTTACCGAAAAGACAAGCTCCAAACTAACCAGTTTCGGATCAACGATGACAAGGGCGGTAACTGCTCCAATTGCCATTGGGTTTGTGGCAGCAGCTAAATCTGCTATTGATTTCAACAGCCAAATTCAAGCAATGGGACCTTTGCTAACAAATGGGGGTGCGATTACTGCTAAGTATCGTGCGCAACTTGATCAACTAGCATCAGCATCTAAAAAGTGGTCGGTTGAATATGGCATTTCCACGGCTGCGATTAACGACGGCATGTCAGAAATGATCAAACGTGGCTATACCGCTGCGCAAACTTTAGGCGCTATGCCTGCAGTTCTCAATGCGGCAAAAGCGTCTGGCGATGACTTCAACGATGTTATGCATGTTTCTACATCCGTTTTGGAGCAATTTGGTCTAAAGACAGAATCAACAACGGGCATGCTTAAAAACACGTCTCGCGTTACAGATGCTCTTACCTATATTGCGAACGCTACTGCAGCAGGATTCCAGGATATGGGCGAGGCAATGACATATGTCGGCCCTTCTGCTCATGCTGCTGGTATTTCACTCGAAGAAACAGCGGCTGCTATTGGTATTATGAGCAACAAAGGGATTGAAGGATCAGTTGCTGGCACAGCATTACGTGGTGCTTTAACAAGACTGTTGAAGCCTTCTAAGCAAAACATTGAAGGCTTTAGTGAATTAGGCATATCTGTTGCTGATTTCAAAAAAGGAACGCTAACTCTTCCAGAGATTCTTGACAAAATCAAGAATAACACTAAGGGGTGGACGGACCAGCAACGTGCTTCTGCAGTAGCGTTGGCTTTTGGCACTGAAGCGCAAGCCGGCATGAATGCCTTGATTAGTGCAGGTGGCGGTGAGCTACGCAAATATACCAGTGAAGCTGAGCATGCTAGCGGAACAACTGCCAAAATTGCTAACCAGTTAAACAATACGGATGCCGCCAAATTGAAGAGATTTCAAGAGTCGATTCATGTTTTAGGAATTGAAGTAGGTCAAAAACTTCTACCGACGCTGACTCCTCTTATCAAAACAGCAACCGATGTTGTCAATGCCTTTTCAAAAATGGACAGCGGTACGCAACAAACCATTATCAAATTTGCAGCGTTTGCGGCAGTTGTAGGGCCAGTGAGTTCTCTTATCGGTGGAGCTCTTAAGCCGGTTGTTGCTTTGAGCAAAGGAATATCTGGAATTGCGGGAGTCATTGGGAGAGCATCCGCAGCCGCAAAAATTGGCGGGACTGCAATGGATGTGCTCAAGTCTGGGTTTAGTAAGACAGCTTTTGAAGCACTGAAGGTTGCACCTGCAGCGGCTGCGGTAGCAGATGGTGCTTCTGGAATGGGAGCGGCCATGGGCGGAGCCGCAGCGAGCGGAACAGGTTTGCTAGCGGCATTGGGGCCAATCGTCCCAGTTGTTTTAGGCGTGACAGCAGTCGTCGGTGCCGGTGTAGCCATTTGGGAATTGTGGGGCAAAAAGGCTCTTGAGTCTGCTGACAGAACTTCACGATGGGGTACTGATATTGGTGCCGATGCCGACCGATCTGCTTCCAAAATGAAAGATGCCTCTGGGGAAATTTCTGGTGCTTTTGATGATACAAACCACACAGTCACCCAGAATGCTAAGACGATTTCTAAAGGGTTCAATGATTTAACGAAGGCCGCAAAAGAAGCCGCTGATCAGTCTGAGACAGCAGCAAAGAAATTGGCTAAAAGCCTTGGCGGTGAAGCCGCAGACAACATTGAAAAGCAGGCCGCTAAGGAAAAAGCCGCTAACGCTAAGCGAATCAAAGAGATGGAAAGCAACAACAAAAAGGCCCAAGCCATTACTGCATCGTTTAACAAGAGCGGAGCACAGATGACGGCTGACCAGTATCAACTGTTGGATAACTACCGTCGTAAAAATGCCGCACTGGCTGTCAAGACGCTACAGATTTCTGGATCACAACAGAATAATGTGCTCAAAGCTGTCCTTGGTGAGAGAACACGAATGTCTAAGAGTGCTGCCCTAGAGCAGTATCAAGATATGTGGAACGCTGCTAACAAAGAAAACAGTGCATACAAGTCGCAACAAGCAAAAATTAATGAAGAATTCAAGAATGATGCGACCATGCGTCACGTTGCTTTAGAAGGTTTAGAACGCGATCACCAGAATAAGATGAAGAGCCTCTATGCCGGTGCTATCCAAGCCATGAAAGCACAGGGAACGTCTCGCTCCGAAATGCTAGCGGAACTGCAAACTGACTTTCATCTGACAGCATCGCAAGCAGAGTCTGCGATGAATAGTTACGAAAATGCTATGGCGAAAGGCGTCAAGAGTAATCGCGACTTTGCGGCGGCAACTGAAGGATTTGGCAAAGCTGCGCAACAGGCAGGTGACCACTGGAACAATCTTGTATTTGACACCAAAACAGGAAAAGTTAAAACAAATCTTCCTGAAGTGTTGAAAGATACGGCCAGCACTAAAAAAGGTTGGAAGCAACTTGTCTTTGACCTCAAGTACGCCAAGATTACATCAAATGCCAAGCAAATGATTGTCGAAGCGCTGGCATCATCTGAACAATGGCAGAAATTGAGCGTTCCCGAAAAGAATGCAATTATCCGTACTCAGGGACGCGAGCAACTTGCTGATATTATGGATAAGTTTGTTTCCTGGAATAGTCTGTCGCTTAAGGATCAGCAAGCAATTGTGAAGGGCGATTACACGCCTTTAGTAAATGCTTTAGTCAAGAGTGGAGACTGGAACAATCTCACCTTGAAACAGCAAGAAGCCATTGTTAAGGATAAAGCAACAGTGCCATTAGTATCTTCACTTCAGCAAACCGGCGAGTGGCAGAAGCTCGACTTAAAAGTTCAAGAAGCGATTGTCAATGCTAAAGGCAAGAAAGATCTTGAAGACATCATTTTTGACATGGGAGTTTGGAACAAGCTTCCAAATACGCAGAAATATGCAACCCTAGTTTCTTTTGGCAAGCAAGACATCGCTGATATTATTGATCAGCTAAATTTGTGGAATACACTTACACCAAAAGAAATCAAGGCTGTAGCAAAGGGCGATACCAGCTCTTTGATAGCTGCTATTGATAAAGCAAATGACTGGAATCGATTAACTCTTGGCCAGCTAGAAGCAATCGTTAAAGATAAGGCTTCTGCAGGCTTAGTCCAGGCCATGATCAAAGCCGGAGAGTGGAATGGCCTATCAATAGAAGAAAAAACTGCTATTATGCAGACCAAAGGCAAATCCGACTTAGCCGATATGGTTGTTAAATACGGTCTTTGGAACAGCCTTCCAAACTCTACCAAAAGTCTGTTGATGAACGATTCCGATGCTCGTACAAAATTGGAAAAAGCTGGAGTTGCAATTGATCAATATAATTTGTTTAAGAACCCCAACGAAAAAGGGCTAAAAGCAAATAATACTGATGTGCTTGGAAAAACAGAAGAAGCCAAAGGGAGCATTCAGAAATACAACGAAGTTCTACCGGGATTAAAACTGTTCCCTGCCGATGCAAGTAAGGTTAAACATGAATCATCTTCAGGCGGAACGAGTATTGCTAAGTATAACGAGGTATTGCCGGGATTAAAACTGTTTCCCGGCGATTCAAGCAGCGTGACAAATCATGCGGAAAAAGGAAAGGAAGAAATAGGCAGCTTCAACGCTACAAATCCTCTCATGCGTTTCTTCCAAGGAAATTCGGGAAGCGTTGATGGAGCATCTAAGTCAGGTAAAAGTAGCATAACATCGTTTAACAGCAAAGTACCGATTATGATGTTTTTCAATGGTAACGCAGATGGTGTTTCATCAGCGTCACAAATTGGTGTTAATGCGGTTGCTGCATTCGGTGGCAATGCTACCATCACAAAAACATTCAGGATTAGTGCAGATATTGATCCCGCTGTACAACGACTTTTGAACAGTGGCAAGTTTGCACGAGGCACTCAAAACTTTACCGGTGGATTAGCAACTATTAACGACGCATCTGGCACTCGTTATCAAGAGGTCGTCACACTACCAAATGGAGCAAAATTTGTGGCATATGGGCGAAATGTTACCTTACCACTTCCTCGACATACAAAAATTGAAACTGCCATGCAGTCCGCAAGAAACTACTCGATTCCACGTTTTGCTGGTGGCACCACAGACTTCGGAGGCGCTGCTAATAGAATAAACCAATTGAATCCGCAAACGTTCGCAGCACGGACGCCAAGTACAGTGAATGTCAGCGGCATCACCAACAATATGACTTTATCCGACCAAACGATTGAACGCCTTGGCAAAGCACTGGCTTCAAACGTTAAACCAGACAATGACAGGCCGATCTACCTAATTGTTGACGGTAAGGTTCTTGGCCAAGTCGTTGGGCCAATGTTAAACAACGCAAACGGCAAGGCAATTCAATTGCAAACAAGAGGGGTGACAAGCTAATGCCTTTTCATGACTTCACGTATTTAGGAAAACGGCCGAGCGATTTCGGCGCGTACATTCATGTTGTTTCCCACGACATTGGCTTTCCTTCAAAGATTAAAACGATTGTGTCGGTGCCATTCAGTAACCAAAGCTATGACTTTTCAACAATTGGTGGGGTTCAGCCTTATAACGAACGCAAAGTGACCTATGTCATAAACGTTGTCAATAAATATGGATATGATCAAGTTTCAATGCACGAATTAAAAACGGAAATAGCCAATTGGCTGTACTCAAGTAATTCAAAAGCGGAACTTTATGACGACAAGTTGCCTGATTATCATTTTTTGGCCGAGTTGCAAGAGGCGGCAGATTTAAAAGACGATGTTCGATCAGGAGAGCTAACAGTCGTATTCACTTGCTATCCATTCATGATTGCGAACAAGTTTGAAGGCGATGACGATTGGGACACGTTTGATTTTAATAATGATGTTGCTCAGGACGTTGATTTCGAAATAAACGGCAGTCGGAGTTTTGAACTTATCAATAACAGCGTGACAATCGTGACACCGCAAATAACCACAAATGCGGCTTTGACTGTGCGCATTGGACAAATCGAGTATCAACTTCCACAAGGCACATCACAAGATATTCCCTTAGAGGTAGGAACAAACACGATTACCGTTACTGGATCGGGAAAAATCTCATTCGCATGGCACAGGGAGGTGATCTAATTTGTATCAGGTCACAATTATTAATAATGACAAGTCTATTGTTATCATGCGTCCTGGCGGCAGTAGAACAATGCTGACGTCCGCAGAAATTAAAACGGATATCAATTCAATTCCGTCATTTACGTTTAGTGTGTTGCCTAACAATCCTGGCTATAACGAGATAATGCCGATGGTCACAAGAGTGCGGGTTGTCCGAATAGATACCGGTGAGGTCCTTTTCGACGGTCGCGTTTTGGTTCCCACTAATGAAATGGCCGAAACTGGTGCTCTAGCACGTTCTTATACTTGTGAGGGTGCGCTCGCATTCTTCCACGATGTTGTACCCGGATACCAAACGTTTACCGGGACGCCTGCTACGATCATCAAGCAGCTGGTTGATATGTTCAATTCCCGAGTTGACCCATTTAAACAAATGCAGCTGGGGATTATGCCAGAATCTACACAGTCACAAACCTTAGAAACGACTCCAGAAAAAGACCTGTATGATACGCTTCATGATTTTGTAGTGACCACATTAGGATATGATATCCGCGTTCGTTCTGCTCAGAATGGACGTTTTTTAGATGTTAAGTCACAGCTTGGCGAAACTGGCAAAACAATCATTCGTCTTGGCATCAATTTGAAAGCAATGAAGGTTGAAACTGACCCTACTGGGATAATTACACGAGTTGTTCCTTTAGGAGCTGTCAAAGATAACGTGAGTTCCGAAGAGTCAGTTCAGCCTCGGGTTAATTTAACAGACGCTGGAAAATCGCTGTATGTGGATATTCCTGATTTGATAAATAAATACGGAGTCCTTGAAGGCGTACAAGTCTTTGATAATGCAAAAACACCTGAGCAACTTCAAGAAGCTGTTAATTCATGGATAAGTGGACAGCGCCCAGTTACGCGGAAGTTTTCTGTTACAGCATTAGACCTTTCCCTACTTAGGCGTGCTCCAGAAGACTTCAAAGTATACAACTTCAATCGAGTAATTAATCCGCTAACCCAAACAGACGAAACAATGCGGATCGTTGGACAAACACTTGACTTGATTCAACCTCAAAACGCTGAGCTCGTTATTGGTGATAAGTTTAAGTCTGGCGTTGATTATGCAGTCGATACTGTAGCAAAAAATCTTAATAATCAACGCTTATATGGTCAGATCCAGAAAACAGTTCTCGGCCAATCGGCCCGTATCGAATTAGTGAACACTAATGCTCAGGATGCTTTAAAAGCAGCTCAAGAAGCACAGCAAACTGTTGACAAAATACAGACAGAGTTTAGTGATGCCGACATTAATGGCATCAAAAATTCGCTGACCGATATAAGCGATAAACTCAATTCGATTACTGAAAATATTGGCGCAATTGGTAAAGACGTTGACCAGTTAAAAAAGGCACAAACGACCTCCACTGGAGCAACCCTTGCAACCATAGAAGAACGTGTCAAGAAATTAGAAGATGCTGCCAAACCGGCAGAAGGGAGCAAATAATGGTAGACAAGCAGGAACCATATCGTGATCCAGAGCATATTCCATACGAAAATTCAATTAGGGAAGACATCAACAACGGCTTTGTCGATAATATTTCTGAGTCGTTAGCCACGTGGATACGTAGCAAACAGTGGGGGTTAGACGTTCGTGAATCGCTTGCCCTTGCTGTTGAGTGGTTCAGCAAAATGAAAAATGAGACACCTCGAGGAACGTATCCAACCTTTGATGACCTCAAAAAGGCGTTTCCTAATGGAGATGGCGGTAAGAGTATTTATGCGGTTTTGGATTCCCAACGATGGTATTACTACAAAAACGGTGCATGGCAGGATGGCGGAGTTTACCAGATACCGGCAATCGATGCCGCTAAAATGGATCAGATTGGCCAATACCTCGACAATCTGTCCCGCAATAACCTCGTACCAAATGCTAAGTTTCAAAACGGGCTGATCAATAATGCTGTTCCTTCGGTTGCCGGCGTTTTGCTTTCAGTAAGTCATCGTGAGGGCACAACGTGGGTAACGGTTCAATCACCTTCCGGCACCGTCAACAATCAAGGGGTTGGTATTGTCGTCCCTAGACTGAATAGCATCGGGCAACCCGTCATTGGCACCGGTAGCTACCGTCTTGGTGTTCGCATTGTTTCGGCAGTTGATCAAAATCTGAAAATCACGCTGATTCCGCGTAAGGCAAACGGTGACTGGCTACCCAGCTTTGACTTCGGGACGTTCAATGCACATGCACAAAAAATAATGGCTGTGAGAAACAGCGCTCATATTGACGTGACGGGGCAGGAGGACAATTTCTTGATTATGGTATGGAATACAGACGGACAGCCAGTCAGCTTTTCAGCAACTGATTATTCACTCGTCAAGGAGGACGAAGTTTCAAACAATTCGGACCTAGAATCCGGATATATCGAAGCCGCAAACCGTGACAATGTATTCAGAAATTCGTTCTTCACTGAGGGGACAACCCCTTGGCAGAAGGGCGGTACGGATGTAGATTTCAGGAATGAGCTCTACGCGGACAAAAAATGGCTTCACGTGTGGACTGGAGGACACACTGGACAAAGCGTGAGCTATTTAGGTGCGGATGGTACCAAACTAGTAAACGGTGTCCGTAATACGGGTGTTCGCGGATCACTCATCATCAAGTTCAACGCTGCGAGTGTCATTGATATTCATGCTATTTTCCGTGATGTTAATGGGGCTGTTCTTGATGATGTTATCGTCAATACGGTAAAGTCGCGTGACTTGGCGGTTCCAACAAAGGTTAATTTCTTCATACCGCGAATTGGACGCCCCGATCTTTCGACAGTCCTCATCACTTTTAAGGATCATTACTCAGCCGCTTTTGACTTCAACGTCACCGAAATTGTCGGCTACCCGATCGCTTTTGAAAAACCTGACCGGCTATCTATGAACGTAGTTGACGATCCAACGCTAAAAACTGGATCGGCCTACTTCCGTACATCAAATGGCGGTGCATACTCTCCAGTAATGTTGCTAAACCATCGCTGGATAAAATATTCGTGTCCAGCCGCGTCTAAACAGCCTACATCTCGTCTCGAATACCTGTTCAATAACGAAGAGACCACAAATGATGACTTCCGTACTCACAATGTTTTGGTTGAATGTGATGTGTTGGTTGACACAACAGGAATTTACACCGTGAACGCTACCAGCTACGATTTAAATAACGCCAAGGTTCGAGATTATGTCATTACCGCTCTACCACTAACAGCTGGCGTTATTAACCATATTGACTTCATATTGCCGCGTTTCCAGCCTGATGAATTCAACTATGGTTTCGGACTTTGCTCAACATCAACGGGTGACTTGTCTTATTCAGTATCAAACATTAACATTCGTGCTGATGTCGGTATTGATAACCAAGGGGAACACGCCTTCACTAGCGGAACAAATCTTCCGGTTATCAAAATCGACGGTACTTTACCAACTCAAAAAGGCGATAAAACAACAGTAACGGTTAGAATTCTCAAAAATGGCATTGCCAAAAATTACTTCGCTAAGTTGTCTATTCAGGGCGACTCCTCGGCCACTTACGACAAGAAGAACTACAAGCTCAAGTTATACAGCGACCCTGATTGCACTGTAAAGGCCAAGTTCAAAGCAGCCCCAAGCTGGCTCAACGAGGGAACCATTGTCCTAAAAGCCAACTGGATTGACGTCACTCATGCGCTTAATATCGTCAGCGCCAAGCTGTTTGCCGAAATAACAGAGAACCGCGCGAATGTGAACTCAAATCTGCTAAACGCAAGCATGCTCGGGGAAATTCAGGGAACCCCTGCGCTTCTGTATACGAACAGCTCTTTTCACGGGTTATACACCATCAATACTGGCAAAGATGAGAATCTGTTTGGATTTGATAACGTGCCTTCAAATGCCGGTGTTCTAGAAGCACAAAATCATTTCACGGATAAAGGGTTCGGCAAGCCAACCATTGTCATCACTGATGACATCACAGCCAATCCTGATGCAGATATGGAAGTTCAAGTCGGCACGACAACTCCTGAATTTCAAGCGGCAACTAACCGACTAGCACAGTTTGTTTCGCAGTCTGACGATGCTACGTTCCACGACCAATTCAGTCAATATCTTGACCTCGAAGCGGTTATCGACTTTCTAATCTTTTACCAAGTTGCTGAATGCAGTGACTCTTATATCAAGAATATTGAGTACACCACATACGATGGCAACATCTGGCTACCAATTCCTTATGACCTTGATTCTACATGGGGTTTAAATTGGGACGGCAAGACAATATTCGACCCTGAAATGGATATGCTAAATACCGGTCTGACAAGCAAGAACTTTGCTAACTTCAAACTGAACATGCTTATGAATCGAACCCTCAAAGCGTTCAAGCCAGAAATCAAGGCACGGTATACTCAGCTGAGGACGTCTGTACTGACGCCAGACAAAGTCACCAGCATGTTCGAGGAGTTCATGGATAGTGTTGGCACTAACGCCTACGCCAAGGAACTATCACGCTGGCCTAACATTCCTTCAACGTTCTTCGATTTCAAAACGCTTCGGAAGAACGTTATCACACGTTTCCGCATATCCGATTACATTTTCAAAAATTTGTAAATCAAACAGGAGGTGATGACAATGCAAAAAAAATCAGAGATCACCCACACATACAGCACTCACCGTTGGGCTTTTTCTAATCATCAGTGACTATGTCGCCAGCAAAAGCTAGCGGCTATTTTTATGGAAGGAAGTGAGAAAGTGACATTTTTTGGATACACGATTGGTGACTGGGCAGAGGTTATATCAATCATAGGGGTGGGTGTAAGTGCGGGCAGCTGGCTGTTCAAAAAGATTGCCTTAGATCCATTACGCTCTGATATTCAAGTTCTTTCAGAGACAATTAATCGTCAGCTAAAACTGCACGAACAATCGCTGGCAGACTTGGGACAACACTTGAGGACACACGATGATGAGCTTGGCAGTCACTCGGTTAGGATTACTCGATTGGAAGACCATGTAGGCATTAAAGGAGAAGATAACCATGAAGATTAATTGGAAAGTACGAGTATTAAGCGTCAAATTCTGGCTGGCCGTTGTGCCAGCTTCTTTGTTGGTGATCCAAACGGTAGCGGCAGTCTTCGGTTACAACTGGGACTTTGCTAGTTTGGGTAAAGAACTCACTGCAGTGGTCAATGCAGTGTTTGCATTATTGACCATTGTCGGGGTAGCGGTTGATCCAACCACGGAGGGCGTTAGTGATAGTCAGCAGGCGTTAGCTTACCCGGCACTCATTACCACCAAGGCAGCTAAGATCAAGGCGCTAGAGGATCAGATTAAGGCACTGCAAGCGGATAAAGAGGCTGACCAGGTAACTGCTGCTAGTGAAGTGGTTCCAGAGACGTCTTCTGCAGCACCGGCGGAGTCAGCTCCGGCATCTTTTGCTCCACAGCAATAAGGAGGGGAAAATCAATGAATGACTTAGATTTTAGAAACACGTGTCAGCGTTTAGTTGCTGATTATGCAAATGATCACATGGATAAGACCGATGGGGACTCAATCACTCCGGATGATGTATATATCGTTTGGTCATGCAGAGCGCTTCAGAACTCAAAGGCACTGGCTAGTACAAAGGTCAGCGACGGCATGTACTACGAGATAACATACAATGGTGATAAACATGAATTGTATCTTGATGCTTACAAAAAATTTGAAAATCGTGCAATCCAAATTGATAAAGAATAAAGGAGGAAACCATGAAACTAAAAACCAAACTAATTACCTTGGTAGTCGCCTTCTTGGCGGCTATTTCTTTTGCCTTGCCATCGCAGGCCAATGCGGCCAAGGGAGATCAGGGACCTGATTGGTCAAAGTATCAGGGAGCAAGTGGACGATATGGAACAGGCCAAGACAAGTTCATCATCGCTCAGATTGGCGGTACTTACGGTGGTACTTACATCGATCAGTGGACGTACGATAGCCAAATTGCCAGTGCCAAGGCGGCAGGAAAACGTGTGCATAGCTACATCTGGTATGGCGTTGGTGGAAGTAGCCAGTTGGGGTTAGAAGCACTTGACCGTTATATGCCTCGTATCAAAGCGCAGACACCAAAGGGAAGCATCGTTGCTTTGGATTACGAAGATGGTGCTTCCGGGAATATGGCAGCTAATACGGATGCAATTTTAGCTGGTATGCGGCGCATTCATTCAGAAGGCTACACGCCCATGTATTACAGTTACAAGCCATATACGTTGGCACATGTCGATTATCAGCGTATTCTGAAAGAATTTCCTAACAGCCTTTGGATTGCTGCTTACCGTGATTATCTACCAACTACCAAACCAGACTACGGTTATTTTCCGAGTATGGATGGGGTAGCTATTTGGCAGTACACGAGCGCATTTGGGCTGTCGCAAGGCCTCGATGGTAACATTGATCTGCTTGGTGTGACCGATAATGGATACTCGAAGCAGCCAGCAACTCCGTCGGTGCCTGTAACACCGGTACCAAGTCAACCAGCGAAATCGAATGCAGCCAGTGATACCGACTATGCGCAAGCGGGTGTTTTCAAGCCGTCCACGACGGTAAACATTCGCACGGGTGCCGGAACTGGATATGCATCTGTTGGTAGCTATGCACCCGGTGAAAGCGTGATTTATGATCACGTGTATATCCGTGGCACATATGTTTGGGCACGTTATCTCAGCTATTCAGGCAGGTATCGTTATGTTGCCTTGGGCGTGAATGGTGGGGAGAGCTATGGCTCGCGTTCGTCTGGATATACTTCGCTGGTAAGCCACACGTACTACACAGTCCGATATGGTGACAGCTTCTGGAGCATTGCCAGAAAGTATGGCATCAGCATGTACACGCTGGCTGCTAACAACGGCAAATCAATCTATAGCCTGATTTATCCGGGCGAAAGCCTGTATATCAGGTAACAAAAAGGCCCTCTGCTCGCTAATGCGGGCGGAGGGCTTTCTGTATGATTTTAGAAAAGCAAACGTTTCACCGCAATGTTTAATCTTAATTATTATTTCTTCTAGGCACAAAACTTAATTTTTCTATCGCCGATGGATTTTTTTTAATTAAGCTGCATGACGCTGAACAACGGAGAGAAATAACTTAGTTAATTTATTTATGACTAAAGCAGTTACGAAGGTTGCCAGAAAAATGCTTGCTCCAAAAATAAAAGTATTGTTTATAAACAGGTATTTTCCACGAAATAGGCTAATAAATAATCCGTGATAAAGATACATCTCTAATCCAATATGTTTTGTTTTCTTCCAGAATGAGTTTTTAAAAGTAAAAGTATAACTGATCATAATAACGATGGCTGCAAATAGCAATGAACTAATTGCTTCTAATTTTCTTGACAAAAACAAAAATAGAAACAACACAAGTAAAAATATAATTGTGCCTATATATAACGACTTTGAGCGCATGACTTTCCCTAGCAATGGTTCATACAATGCCCATAGAATACCAAGAGAAAAGCAAAGAACCGTGTTGTACCAATTATGCGGGTATGAATTTAAATAAAAAAGGAGAAAAACTACTATATTACCTGTAACAACGAGCAATACTGTTGACGAAATGTGGGAACGGCATATTTTACCAGAAAGATAAAATATGAAATATAAAATTAACAGGATTTCCATAAACCAACTGTTAACAATAAAAGGATTGCCATTAATGAGACTTTTTAAAGCATCAGCAAGGCGAATTGACGACAGAACTTTATAATATCCATAGTAAACTAAAGCCCCAGTTTACAATTCAAGTGCAACACCCTGACGACTAGACCATAAAGGCCATGAAGACCTATTCTTGTTAGTGCTAGCTAAACAAGAAAGCAGGAATCTTCATGACCCACTCTCAGACTAACACCCACAAGCATTACCAACAACTCAGTTTTAGCGACCGTGCTACAATTCAGGCCCTTCAGGCTGCTGGTGACACCGCGACCGTGATTGCACAGAAGCTTCATCGCAGTAAAGCGACAATCTCACGAGAAATCACGCGTGGATCTGTAACTCAGCTCGACTCGAAGCGTCACTCGCATCAAGTCTATCTTGCGGAAACTGCCCAAGCCATGCACGACCGTAAACGCGATAGAACCGGTCACTACGCCTTTCTTAAGACCGGCCGTGCGTTCTTCAAGGCTCTCGCCAGGGAGCTTACTCGTAAGCCGCGCGTACACAGCGTTGATAGCTTCGTACACTTCTATCGCGACCAGGGCAAGGCTTGCCCTTCAACGACAACTGTGTATCGCTACATCGACGCCGGGCTGCTTGAGCTAGACAACATGACACTTCCCAAGAAGCTCCGACGCCGCATCAAAGGCTATAAGAACGCCCACAAGCGCAAGAATAAGAAGATATACGGCGACTCAATCGAGTTGCGTCCTGCGGCCGTGAATGACCGCACAGGCGTGGGACATTGGGAAGGCGACTTGGTCAAAGGTATTCGCTTAGCTGATGAGCCAGCATTAATGACGCTCACAGAACGGTACAGCCGGACTGAGATCATCGTCAAGATTCCTGACTATCATGCGGGCACCTGCCTTAAAGCCTTGCAGGACACGATCGACGACTACGGGGCCAAGGAATTTGAGAGTATCACTTTTGACAATGGTTCCGAGTTTGCCAAGTTATCAGAGATTGTTGGAACCCAGATTTACTTCGCACATCCGTACTCGCCTTGGGAGCGTGGCACAAACGAGAACGCCAATGGACTGCTTAGGGAATTCTTCCCGAAAGGGAAGTCTCTCAGAGCAGTTACCCTGGTTGAAATTCAAGCAGTCCAATCCGCACTGAACCATCGTCCCAGACGTATTCTGAACTATCTTCGCCCATGCGATTACTACCGATGCATGGCGTAACAGCCTAGACCACTATCAAGAATTCGTTATCATCGTTGCACTTGACTTGAAAATTGAGGATAGTAAACTAAAGCGCTGATAAAATATGACAGCATGAACGGCATAATACGATGACGAACGAATTGAGCAATATATGCATTCTTACGTGCTTGAAGTTGTTTAAGCAATCCGTATCCCGATATAAAAAAGAAAACCGAAACTGCCAAGCGCCCTAATGCACCAACATGTACAAGCATGGAAGACGATGACCCAATACCAAGACGATAATCACTCATAGCGATATGGCTTAGAATAACAACAAATACGAGAACGCCTTCAAGCCTTCCTGTTGTATCAACTGATAATACGCCCTCTTTGTAGTCTGAACTAAAGCGCAGACTACAAAGCAACAGGACTCCAAAAATTCCTACCAAAAAAAGCACAAAACCACCCCTAAATTTAGTCCCCAAATACTGGTACTTTTATTAGATCACAGCACTGGAAGCGAAACCTATTGTATCATAAGGATACATCGGACACCACAAAATATGACTTTGTTAATTTCAGGGCGTAGTTTCATTGCTGATTGCGTTTAGGACGGAAATGTTGATCAATTCGGTCACATATAATTTTAGCGTATTTATTCAAGATGATCACCTCAATTGATATTATACAAACAAACGTTCCTTTATAAAGCGGTTATTTTTAATTTGCTTACATTTTGCTTGCGTAATATTGCTTTCGTTTAAATTCGATACAATATCCTAAAAGCTTTTGTATTCTGAAATGGCCGATAAATGCATAAACAGTACTGTCAATATAATCCATTTAAAGTTTATGAAATGTTCCCTATATAATAGGAGAGATAAGAAGTCTTCATGGGTAAAAAGTTGCACTTGAGTTGACAATTTGTTGCTTTGAAGCACGGGCATAATGCTGTAAAATAAGATACGTAAGCAACTAAATATTTTAGTCAGCCTGTAATACCTTGTCGTTCTGCCTCCCTTGCTCAGGGAGGCTTATTTTTGTGCACAGAGTTGACAGAATCGACTCAAAAAGGCAAAAGGTTTACATATGCCGGATTAGGTAACTTACTATGAGCAAATTGTTTGCATACCCAGCATGACCATGCGATACTGACGGTGAAGGAGAAAAACTCCAATAGCTAGGAGTAAAAAGCTCCTTAGGAGTTGGCAAGCTAAGCTGCTACCCACCCCAAGAATAATCGCGCATACGGACTGTATACTGGTAGGAACCTGCCCCCTCGGCGGGTCTTCCCGATTAAAACAATTCCTTGCCAACTCCGCCCCGTTCCAACTGTGGACGGGGTTTTGCATTCATTTTTTTGATGTGCACACAATGTGCACAAAATGTTATTAAAGTCTATTAAATAGGGATCTAGTTTCGCCCTTACTCTCCGTTTTATTGTCTCTAGTTGCTTTCCATAGCTTCCCAAAACGCTGATATGACAGTGTTTTGGGATTTTTATTTTCTCTTGTTTTTGGATGTTTTAAAAATTTTGAGACTAAATTAAGACCTGCTGGACGAGACTAGATCTTTATTCTTAAAGCCTATGCTACAAAAGTAAAATTGACGCTAATTTTTATTTGTAATAAATGTTTAAAGTACTTGCCATTCTTGGCTGTCTCCGGTAGTCTTGTACAAGTAGTAAGTAATCGTCATGGAGGATTAGCTCAGTTGGGAGAGCGTCTGCCTTACAAGCAGAGGGTCACAGGTTCGAGCCCTGTATCCTCCATCAGTTTACGTCCGCTGTCACTGCGGGCGTTTTTTTGAATTGTTAAGCTAATTCAACGTCTAAACTTTGATTGTGACATCGTGAAAGTTAAAAAAATCCTCCCTAAACTGTTGAATTAAGGGAGGAGATTTAGTGTTGACGGTGGTATTTATGCTAACCATGCATGCGTGCTAAGTAGAGTAAAAGGGTCATGATTAATGGACTGAATTGATAAATGTAACGAGGCAATTTAAAGGGACGACGACTGTTAATGACGGTGACAATGATGAACATGCCGCCAATGGCAATGAAGTTTATTCGTTGCTGTACATAGCCAAGGATGGCAACGACCAGTAGAAGAATCAGATCGGTCCACTTAGGAAAACGGTTGGCCCAAAGCCCGATCAGCGCAGGTAAATAGAGAAGCGCTAGGTCTAGTAGCATGGTGCGATTGAAGAAATGCAGGCTGGCATAGATTAGCGTAATTTGAAGTAGCAGGGCCTGACCAAAAACGACAGTGTCAAGCCAGAGCGCAGGCATTTTTTGCGTCTGTAAAAGAAACGCAATGACGATTTGAACAATAATGAGTGGCAGTAGCAGCCATTGATTGATTGTGCCGATGATACCGCTAACGCCTGCTATGAGCAGTAGGAGCATAAGCTTGTTTGAACTGACGAGTGTTGTTCCAGCAAGACATATTGTCATAAACAGTAATGCGACAAGTTGAAAAGTCCAGTTGACTTGCAGCGCCATAGCAATTAAAAATGGGTAAGCAAGTGCCTGGCCTAAGAATGCGATTGCGTAGGCGCTTTGATCGATTTTTTTCAAGATGGATGTCCTTTCTATATAGCCTCATTTTACAAAACCACGTTGCCAGAGACAAAGATTTTCGGAATTTTTATATTTTTTATGTTATGCTACTAGAGTTGCAATACATTCCCGATGGGGTTCGTTAGCGATTAACGAACATGCCTTGTAACCGAAAATCATGAGGGGGAAACAAACGATGCAAGAACGCCATTTATTTACTTCTGAGTCTGTATCAGAAGGACATCCGGATAAAATTGCTGATCAAATCAGTGATGCCATTCTGGATGCAATGCTCGAAAAAGATCCGAATTCTCGAGTTGCGTGTGAAACAACTGTGACGACGGGATTGGTGTTGGTGGTCGGCGAGATTTCGACCAATGCTTATGTTGACATTCAGTCCGTTGTTCGTGGCACGATTAAGAAAATTGGTTATACAAAAGAGTCTGGGTTTGATCCGGATAGTGTCGGTGTTTTGGTTGCACTTGATGAACAGAGCCCGGATATTGCCCAAGGTGTGGATGAAAGTCTTGAGGCCCGCGATTCCGATACCGATCCGTTAGATAAAATCGGTGCCGGTGATCAAGGGATGATGTTTGGGTTTGCCATTGACGAAACCGACACCTATATGCCATTACCGATTTCGTTGGCTCATGCCTTGATGCGTCAAACGGATAAATTGCGGCACGCTGGCGAAATCAGTTATCTGCGCCCAGACGCAAAGGCCCAGGTAACAGTAGAGTATGATGATAATGAGCAGCCTGTTCGGGTTGATACAGTAGTTCTTTCTGTTCAGCATGATCCTGACGTCACACTGGAAGAAATTCGGCGTGACGTAGAGGCTAAAATCATTCGGAAGATCATTCCAGCTGACATGATGGATGATGACACGAAAATTTATGTTAACCCGACCGGTCGCTTTGTCTTAGGTGGTCCGCAAGCCGATTCCGGATTGACTGGTCGTAAGATTATTGTTGATACTTACGGTGGGTTTGCCCGGCATGGCGGTGGGGCCTTTTCCGGTAAGGATGCGACGAAGGTTGACCGCTCTGCTAGTTATGCAGCGCGTTATATTGCTAAAAATATTGTTGCAGCCGGCTTGGCTAAACGCGTGGAAGTGCAACTGGCTTATGCGATTGGCGTTGCTAAACCGGTGTCGGTATCTGTTAACACATTTGGCACCAACGTTATTTCTGAACAAGTAATTGAACAGGCTATTCGCGAGAACTTTGATTTGCGACCAGCTGGTATTATTAAAATGTTAGATCTTAAGCGGCCGATTTATGAACAAACAGCGGCTTATGGTCATTTTGGACGTACAGATGTTGATCTTCCTTGGGAGCACTTAGATAAGGTGCAAGCACTTCTCAAGTATCGAGATTAGCGAGAAAAGAGGCGGCCTTGGACGGGCGTATTCCCATCCGGGTCGTTTTTTTATGCTTTGGTAGTGTGAGATTAGCACTGGCATCGCGCCGGCTCGCGCCTCACCTAACGCGCTCCCCGGCGCAGAACCCTGCGTGTAAGGACCTTAGGCGCAATGGTCAAAGTGTGACCAGCACGGCTAAAGACGGCTTGATTTTAAGAAAATAGGCGGGAGGACGGGAAAGTTTTCTGATTTAGGCGATTAAGGGAACTGACATTGCGTTCTATAACACGCTCCCCGGCGCAGAAGTCTGCGTGTAAGGAGACCTTAAGCGCAATGGCCAAACCCGGGCCATCACGCTTAAGGCCGCTTACACTCCGACTTTTAATCGCGCCGGCTCGCGCCTCACCATAACGCGCTCCCCAGCCCAGAAACCTGCGTGTAAGGACCTTGGGCGCAATGGTCAAAGTGCGACCATCACGCCCAAGGCCACTTACACTCCGGTTTCTAACCGGGCTGGCTCGCGCTCACATTTTTTAAGGAGTAATTTATGAAGCAGAGAAAAACAAATGTTGCTGTTGTGACGGCGGCAATTTTTATGGGTACTTTTATGACCGCCATCGAGGGGACGATTGTCTCAACTGCGATGCCGACGATTATTGGTAGTTTACATGGCGTGCATCTTATGAATTGGGTTTTTTCAATTTTTCTTTTGACTAATGCGATGGCAACGCCGATTTATGGGAAATTAAGTGACAAAATTGGCCGTAAACCGGTTTTCTTGATTGGGCTGACTATTTTTGTTATCGGTTCTTTGTTATCGGGTTTGTCGCAGTCGATGGTGATGCTGATCGTCTTTCGCGCGATTCAAGGGGTCGGTGCTGGTGCCATTATGCCGGTGACGTTTACCATCATTGCTGATATTTATCCGTTTGAAAAGCGGGCTAAAATGCTGGGGTTTAATGGTTCGATGTGGGGGATTGCATCTGTCATTGCCCCGTTACTGGGTGGCTTCATCGTGGATCAATTGAGCTGGCATTGGATCTTCTTCATTAATGTGCCACTCGGGTTAATCACTTTTGGTCTTGTTTGGTTCTTTTTGCAAGAAGATCGGCGTCAGGTACGGCAACCGTTGGATATGCGCGGTACGGTCTGGCTTTTGGTTGCGTTGTTAGCACTGATGTACGGATTCCAGACGCTTGCTGAACCCAATGCGATTTGGCAGTTAGCGGGGATGGCACTTATTGCCGTTGTTGGCTTTTGGCGTTTTTGGCAGGCAGAGCGGCAGGCAGTTGATCCGATTATTGATCTAAAACTCTTTGAAAATCGCACGTTTATCATTCATAACTTGATTGCCGCGTTGATTTCAGGGTTTGTGATTGGGTTTGAAGTTTATATGCCGATGTGGATTCAAGGCATTCTTGGCATGGATGCATCACTTGGCGGTTTTGCCGTAACACCGAGTTCGTTGATGTGGGTGGTCGGTTCGTTTTTTGCCGGTAAGTTACTGGGACGTTTTCAACCTAAACCGATTCTGACAGGGGCCATGTTTTGGCTACTTGGGGGAAGCTTGGTCTTAGCGCTGGTGCCACAGTCAACGCCGTATTTTGTCTTCCTGCTAGTTGCTGGCTGTCTTGGCTTGGGATTTGGCTTGGTCATTACGATCACAACGGTTACAGCTCAGGCGGTGGTCAGCCCTGATCAAGTGGGTGTAGCGACGAGTTTTAATACGTTATCGCGGACGCTGGGGCAAACTTTGATGGTTTCCGTTTATGGGATCGTGCTTAACTTGCGGCTGACTCAAGGCGTAGCAGCTGATGGCCGGTTAAACAGTAATATGTTAAACGAACTGATCAATCCGCATACGGCAAAACAGTTACCGGCTAGCGTTTTGCCAACGTTACGTCAAATCCTTTATGAGGGGCTGCACAATATTTACTTCTTTTCAATTGTGATTGTGGCGCTCGCTTTGGTGGCCAATCATTTTGAAGCCAAAAAGGTTTTAGCAAAAGCTGCCACGCAAGAATCTGATGAAGAAGCTTGAGCTATGAAGCCGGTAGTTACGTTAGCCAGTTGTTTGAGCCAAAATTTTTCTAATCAAGCCGTTGTATTATTTAGCGGACGGGCATAAAAAAATCGGCCTTAGAGAACGTCAATTCGTTTCTCTAAGGCCGATTTTGCATAGCAGCGTTCATCATCAAGCGCGAAAAGAGGTATCAATCATTTCAGCAGGTTATCGGTCGTTTGCTGATTGATCGCGGCGGACGGTTTAATCGGCTGTTTATATAATTTAGCATTTTTTTCATTTACGACGGCCACGACATCATATGTGGGGTCATTTTCAAGAGGCCCAAAGTTTAGCAAGGTTTGCTGGTCATCGTATTGAATGTCTTGAAGGCGGGTACTCATGAGGACATGAAGCATGTCGGCTTTTTGATGCGACTTTTTGATTTCTTCACTGGCTTTAGCTAAGGTATAACCTTCATCCAGCATGGTTTTGATCATGACAATTAACGCAATATTGGACAGCGAATAACGTTTGTTGCCATTTGCTTCGTGGCGACGTGAATGAATCAGGTGCTTTTTTTCCCAATAACGAATTTGGGTAGGGGTTGCACCGGTGACACGACTTGTTTCGCCGATGCCTAGTGAAATATCGAGTGATCGCAACCGCTTATTAAACAGTTCCATGAAAATCTCTCCTCTGATGAGCGTGCGCCGGGAAGCACGTTATGGTGAGCGTGAACCAGACGAATTTGTTAAAACTGAATCCGCTGCCTTTAAAAAATATGCAGCGACTTTCAAATCACAACCTTGACAACTAGTTAGTTTAAATGTAATATAATCTCTTGTCAATATTACATTATGTGATATTAAAAGTATGAAACATTATAAAGAAATCAGGCGAAGTTATGGACGTTAAAGATATCAACGGGAAACCTGTGAACGTACCGATGATGGTGATTACCCTCATTGTCGGGACATTCATCACGGTTCTTAATCAGACAATTCTCTCCACCGCGTTTCCAACGTTGATGAAGGCTTTTGATATTTCAACCGCAACCGTCCAGTGGTTGTCAACGGGATTCATGCTGGTAAACGGTATTATGATTCCTGTTTCGGCTTATTTAAGCGCAAAAGTCCCGTCAAAATGGCTCTATATGAGTGCCATGAGTACTTTCTTTGTTGGCACGCTGGTGGCGTTTGTTGCTAATAGTTTTGGCGTCTTATTAGCCGGACGATTGATTCAGGCGATCGGCGTCGGAATTACCATGCCGCTGTTACAAAACATCATGATGTCGATTTTCCCACCAAATCGGCGTGGAGCTGCTATGGGAATGGCGGGGATCGCGATTGGGGTGGCACCTGCAATCGGACCGACACTTTCCGGCTATGTCATCGATAATTTCGGCTGGCGGGTTTTGTTCGGCATGATCCTGCCAATCGCGGCGTTGGTGATTCTTGCGGCCATGTTCTTTTTCAAAAACGTGTTACCACTTTCGAATCCGAAGCTGGATGTGCCGTCGCTGATTGAGTCGTCAATTGGATTTGGCGCTTTGTTGTACGGCTTTTCTGAAGTCGGTAATGACGGCTGGGGCGATCCAATGGTCCTTGGTTCCATTGCTGTCGGACTCATCTTCATTGTCATCTTTGGGTATCGGCAGTTGCATCTTAAGGAGCCGTTTGTCGAATTACGAGTTTTCAAGAGTAAGATTTTTGCGTTATCGACTGCTTTAGGGACGATTGCCAACATGGCGATGGTCGGCGTTGAAATGATTTTGCCACTGTATCTGCAGATCATTCATGGTAAAAGTGCCTTGGAATCAGGACTAACGCTGTTGCCAGGGGCGCTTTTAATTGCCGTGATGAGTCCCGTTACCGGTCAGGTTTTTGATCGCATTGGGGCAAAACGCTTAGCCCAGTTAGGTCTCTTCTTCCTGACGATTGCAACGTTGCCGTATTTCTTCTTAACGACGAATACGCCGTCAATCTTCATTACCGTGATTTATGCGGTGCGGATGTTTGGGATTTCGATGGTGATGATGCCATTGACCACCAACGGGATGAATGCACTGACACCTGATATGATTCGGCATGGTACCGCGGTGAATAACACGGTACGCTAGGTTGCGACTTCCATGACAACGGCGGTTTTGATTTCCGTGTTGTCAAATGTTACCAACCTCGCCAAGCCGGCTGCCAGCTTGTTGAAGCGTAATCCTTTGCAGTATAAACAGGATTTCCTCAATGCAACATTAAACGGTTACCACGCAGCCTTTTTATTAGCAGTTGGCTTTAGCCTGGTTGGCTGGGTGCTTGCATTTTTCCTGAATAGCCACGCCATGTCACAGGAAATCACGATTCAACCAGAAAAGAAGGTGAAGGCATGATTCTTTGGTTCTTAGGTCTAATGGTCATTGGCCTTTATCTCAGTTTCATCATGATGCATCGATCGGCAAAGCGGAGCACATTAATTGCCATTTTCAGTATTGGCTTGATGGGCAGTCTGTTACTGATGGTGCTTAACGATAATGCCCATTTTGGAATGGAAAAACGAACGACTACGGATGAACAAACGATTTATACGGCATCACCCAATGCGCAGATGCCAATGTTATTGAAGCAAAATGTTGGCACTGCCGGTAAGCATGTTGTCTACATCTATAAAACCGATCCTAAGAAAAAAGTGGTGCATACCAAAGCAGATCTGGCTGTCAGCAATCAGGTTGTGCAGACGACAGGAACAACGGCTTCGATGACAAGTCGCACAACTCGCTGGGAATATCAAAATAGCTTTTTCAGTGCATTGTTTAACCACCAAGGTGCAGGCCAGTTGGTGGCACAGCATAATCGACTCGTGATGCCTAAAAGTTGGATTGAGCTGACGACGACGCAAGCCAAACGTCTCGGCACTAAGCTCAAAGCCTTGCAACACCCGAATGCTCAGCAGAAAGCAACCATGGCTGCCGCGGTGAAAGCCAAAGCTGCTGAGTTGGCTCATGCGAATCCGAAACTGGCGAGCGATCAGGCTGCACTGTTGAAACAAGCACAAGCAACGGTTCAACAAGCAATGATTCAACAGGCGGTTAAAGAAGTTCAACAACAAAAATAACCGGTCCGAGTTAATGTTGATGACGATGCGACAATCAAAAAGCAGATATCAGCCGTTAAAGCTGTTATCTGCTTTTTTCATGGCGCTGATGACGGCGGGAGAAATACGGGCTAAAGTACCACCAGCTGAGCATTAATAAGGCAAACCCGAGCGCGAAGCCTGCGAAGACATCGGTTGGATAATGAACCCGCACAAAAATTCGCGAATAACCGGTCAATCCAATCATGCCGCCAGCCAATAAGGTTATCGTCCATTTAACAGTCGGTCGCCTGACAAAAGTCCATGCTAAAAGAATCAAGGTTCCATAAAACATCATCGTGCCGCTTGAATGCCCACTTGGAAAACTGAACCCGCCAGCCTGTACCAAAGCGCGAATTTGCGGGTCGGCGATGAATGGACGCGGCCGTTGGACTAGATATTTAATACCAATATTTAGAATCCCCATCATGGCACCGACACTAGCCGTAAATAAAGCGGCGATACGATAACGATAGATCAAAAGCACCCCTGCTAACCCGAGCGTTAAAAAAATCAGAATGCTCGGATTGCCCAGTTCGGTAATGACGATGAGGATTGGCTTTAGCGCATCCACATGGAACCGGGTCACAAATGCGATGACATGCTGATCAGTCGTTTGAATCCAGCTGGCTTGATTGAGGATGCCAATTAAGAAAATAATGAAGATCATAAAAGCAGTACCTGAAAAATAAAGTGGCAATGACCGACGATGCAACAAGACAACCTCCTGTAAACGTAAATTGATAACCGACTGAATACCGTTTAGTCGGCTTTTGGTTAATCCACGGTGACGCGTTGACGTTTCCGCAGATTGACAAAGAAAATAACTAATATGACTAGAATAGCATAAAGACCATTGAACACTTTCATGGTTTTTGCTATGATTGACGCAATCATCAAACGAACAAAGGAGTAGTAAGTCGGCGCGGGTTTCAGAGAGCAGGCGGTGGTGCGAGCCTGACGATGCTAAGACTGAACTGACCTTTGAAGTTGCTGCGGTGAACGGAGTAATCGCAGCCGGCCGGACCGTTACCCCTTTTGAGCGCTGTGAAAGCAGAACTTAGGTGGTACCGCGGCTGAGCCGTCCTAATGAAGACTAGGGCGGCTTTTTGTTTGAAAATAAGTGGGAGGTAACAAAATGGCATACGATCATCATGAGATCGATAAGAAGTGGCAGCGTTATTGGGCCGAACATAACGAATTCAACACCACAACCGATCCGAAGAAACCGAATTATTATGCATTAGACATGTTCCCATATCCATCAGGCCAGGGCTTGCATGTTGGACATCCAGAAGGCTACACCGCGACCGATATTGTGGCGCGGATGAAACGAATGCAAGGATTTAACGTTTTGCATCCGATGGGGTGGGATGCATTCGGTTTACCAGCTGAGCAATATGCCTTGAATACCGGTCACAATCCCCGGACTTTTACTAAGCAAAACATTGAAACGTTTAAGCGTCAAATTAATAGCCTTGGTTTTTCATATGATTGGAACCGGGAAATTAATACGACCGATCCGAATTACTACAAATGGACACAATGGATTTTTGAACAACTGTATAAACATGGACTAGCGTATGAAGCTGAAGTTCCGGTTAACTGGAGCCCTGATTTGGGAACCGTAGTCGCTAACGAAGAAGTGATTGATGGTAAAACGGAGCGGGGCGGTTTTCCGGTTGTTCGTAAGCCGATGCGGCAATGGATGCTAAAGATCACAGCGTACGCCGATAAATTACTTGCAGACTTGGATGATTTGGATTGGCCTGAATCAATCAAGCAGATGCAACGAAACTGGATCGGCAAGTCAACCGGGGCGCAAATCACGTTTACGGTCACCGATACTCAGGAAAAGTTTGACGTTTTCACAACGCGTCCGGACACCCTTTTTGGCGCAACTTATGTCGTCATGGCACCAGAGCACGACTTGGTTGAAAAGATTACGACGCCGGAACAGCAGGCAGTTGTTGATGCTTATATTGAAGAAGCGGCACATAAGTCCGATCTTGACCGGACGGCGCTCGATAAGGAAAAAACCGGCGTCTGGACAGGTGCTTATGCGACCAACCCCGTCAATGGCGAGAAGTTGCCGATCTGGATCTCGGATTATGTGCTGGCAACTTATGGTACCGGGGCGATTATGGCGGTGCCGGCCCACGATGATCGCGACTATGCTTTTGCTAAGAAATTTGGCATCGAAATCAAACCGGTGATTGAAGGTGGCAATATTGACGAGGCAGCTTATACCGGCGATGGCGTGCACATTAATTCCGGCTTTCTTGATGGCTTAAACGAACAGGATGCCATTGATCGGATGATCGCATGGCTGGAAGATAAAGGCATTGGCCAGGAAAAAGTTAACTATAAGTTGCGTGACTGGGTCTTTTCCCGGCAGCGTTATTGGGGCGAACCCATTCCAGTGATTCACTGGGAAGACGGCGAGACAACCCTGGTACCAGAAGATGAATTGCCGCTGACTTTGCCGGAAGAAGTTGATATCAAGCCAAGTGGAACCGGTGAGAGCCCGCTCGCCAACCTGACTGACTGGGTCAATGTTGTAGACAAGAACGGGCGTAAAGGTAAGCGTGAGACGAATACCATGCCGCAATGGGCTGGTTCTTCGTGGTACTTCCTGCGCTTTGTCGATCCACATAACAAAGAGGCCTTGGCTGATTATGACAAGCTCAAGCAGTGGATGCCAGTGGACCTTTATATCGGCGGGGCCGAACATGCCGTGCTGCATCTGCTGTACGCGCGTTTTTGGAATCTGTTCCTTTATGATATCGGCGCGATTCCAAACAAGGAACCATTCCAGCGCCTGTTTAACCAAGGCATGATCTTGGGTGATAATCATGAAAAGATGAGTAAGTCCAAAGGGAATGTCGTTAACCCCGATGACGTGGTGGACGAATACGGTGCCGATACCTTGCGCCTGTATGAAATGTTCATGGGACCATTGGATGCCGGTATCGCTTGGTCCACGGATGGTTTGGCGGGTGCCCGCAAGTTCTTGGATCGAGTATGGAGCGCCTTTATTGATGATGAAGGCAAGCTGCGCGATCGTATCACCACCATTAATGACGGTCGTTTGGATAAGGTCTACAACGAAACGGTTAAAAAAGTAACCGAGGACTATGAGGCGTTGCATTTTAACACGGCGATTGCCCAAATGATGGTCTTCATCAATTCGGCGCGCAAAGACGATGATTTGCCGCTAGAATATGTTGAAGGCTTTGTCAAAATGCTCGCACCGATCGCACCGCACTTGATGGAAGAAATCTGGCAACGGCTGGGACATGATCACAGCTTAACCTATGCGCCGTGGCCAAGTTATGACGAAAGCAAGCTTAAAACCGACACCTACGACATGATGGTGCAGGTCAATGGCAAACTTCGTGGTTCCATCACTGCGAGCGTTGATGAGACTGATGACGAGATCAAACAAGCTGCTTTAGCCAATGAAAATGTCCAGAAGTATACGACAGGCAAGGATATTAAAAAAATCATTGTCGTACCACGTAAGATTATTAATATCGTTGCTAAGTAATGTGGTTGCATTTTGGTCAGACTGATAGGATAAGTTTGATTGCCACAATTGCGGTTCTAGAGACAAAAACTGCCTCTGGAATCGCTTTTTTGGTGAGCGCGAGCCGGCGCGGTTAGAAAGTAAGCGTGAGCCAGCCCGCTTAGAAGCCGGAGTGTAAGTGGCCTTGGGCGTGATGGCCGGTCTTTGGCCATTGCGACCAAGGTCCTTACACGCAGGCTTCTGGGCTGGCGAACGCGTTATGGGCGTAAACCAGAATATAAGTGGCCTCAGGCGTGATGGCCGGTCTTTGGCCATTGCGCCTGAGGCCCTTACACGCAGATCCCTGCGCCGGGGAGCGCGTTATGGGCGTAAACCGGAGTATAAGTGGCCTTAACCATTATGTGAAGGCAATGGTTTAGTTTACGTGACTACGATTTTCAAAGATTTCTTTTGATTCAACAAAGAAACTCAGTAAAGATTGCAAGTGAGGCTGGGATTGCCTAAAATATAAAGGATTACGCAACACGACAGGAGCTTATCATGGAAAATTCGCTGGGCGGCGGGACGCAACCGCCACGTTCAGACAAGGAAAAAATGATCCGCGGTTCGGCGTGGATGACTGCCGGCAGTGTTTTTTCGCGGATTCTTGGTGCTATTTATGTCATTCCGTGGCGTATTTGGCTTGGAGCGGCTTTTTTAACGGCTAATGCTTTATTTACTAAAGGCTATCAGATTTACAGCCTGTTTTTGATTATTTCAACTGCTGGTGTGCCTGGCGCGGTTTCCAAACAAGTTGCCCGCTATAATGCGATGGGTGAATATAAAACCGGTATGCGGCTTTTTTATCACGGGACATTTGCCATGTTCATTATGGGGATCCTGTCTTGTGGGGCAATGTGGTTGCTAGCGCCATTGCTCGCAGCAGGGGATGCCCGGATGATTCCGGTTTTCCGCTCGTTGGCATGGCCACTGTTGCTGATTCCATCGTTGAGCCTGATTCGGGGCTTTTTCCAAGGCTATAACGAAATGGCGCCTAGTGCGATCAGTCAGTTTATTGAACAGGTTGCCCGTATTCTGTATATGCTTGTCATGACTTATGCCATCATGGTTGCCGGTAACCATGATTACCTGAATGCGGTTGTGCATTCAACCTTTGCGGCATTCATTGGGGCAGTTTTTGGACTTGGCTTATTGGTCGTGTATTTTGTTCGGCAGAAACCGCGATTGGATACTTTGGTGGCACACAGTAAACAGGCGCTCAATATCAGCGTTAACGAAATTTTAGTTGATGTTGCGCGGCAGGCGATTCCGTTCATTATCATGGATTCAACGATTAATATTTACTATATTGTTGATCAATACACGTTTAATCCAATGATGAAGGCGTTCTACTTAGTTAGCGAAGATCAGCTTGATCGGTTCTATGCATTATTTGCCGGCAACGCCAACAAGCTGATCATGATCATTGTCAGTCTTGCAGTGGCCATGGCAATTACGGTTGTTCCTTTGCTGGCTGGCGCAAAAACGCGCGGGGATGTTGAAGGTTTAGCGCGGCAAATTACGAACACGTTGCAGCTTTTCTTCATCGTCATGATTCCATCGGCGTTAGGCATGGTGGCCGTTGCGCGTCCGTTATATGTTTTGTTTTATCGTGATATGGACTTCCTTGGGATTCGCTTGTTACAATTTTCGTCAATTTTGGCGATTCTTCTAGGATTATTTACGGTATTGGCTGCTATTCTTCAAGGGTTGTTTAATAATCGATTGGCGATTCAGGAGATGCTGGTTGGTCTCGCTGTTAAAGTCATTGCGCAATGGCCGATGATCTTCTTCTTTAATGTTTACGGGCCGGTGATGGCGACAATGTTGGGCATGACGGTGTCTAGTTTGTTGATGTTGTATTCGACTAATCGGATGTACAATATTCATGTCAGACAGACCATTCGGCGCGGCGTCGGTATTTTAGCTTTTTCCCTGATTATGTGTGCGGTTTGCTACTTGATCGTGGACGTATCCGGTATTCTCATTAACCCTGAGAGTCAGTTTGGCGCAGCGTTTGTTTTACTGGTAGCAGTTGGTGTTGGCGTTTTGATTTACGGTTATTTGATTTTGAAAACACGTTTGGCCGATATGATCATTGGTGCACGGGTCAGTCGGCTGCGCGAAATTTTACACATCCGGTGATTTTATGCGATTAGATAAATATTTAAGTCATTTACAGTTTGGTAGTCGAAAAGAAGTCAAAGCCTTGATTCGCGACAAGCGCGTTCGGATTGCTGGGGAGTTAGTGACGGATCCGGGCTACAATATTCTTCCGGGTGTTGCCGTTGAGGTTAATGATGCTCAAGCGGACGGGCCACTTGAAGTCGATTATTTAATGAACAAACCGGCTGGCGTCATCACCGCAACCGAAGATCCAACGCAATCAACGGTATTGGACTTGATTCGACCGCATGATTATCGGCCCGGCCTTTATCCAGTCGGGCGCCTTGATAAAGATACAACCGGACTGCTATTGCTCACAACTGATGGCAATTTAGGGCATACTTTGTTAGCACCGAACCACCATGTGCCAAAAACTTATGCCGCTAAGTTAGCCAAGGCACTTACAACTGAGATGAAACACCAGTTAGAACATGGCGTTGCTTTAAAAGACTTTACAACGGCACCAGCTGATGTTCAGGTTGTACCGGCGACTGACAATAAAGAAATTTATATCACAATTACAGAAGGCAAATACCACCAAATTAAGCGGATGTTGCTGGCCGTTGATAATGAAGTCGTCGCATTGACACGAATTGCAATGGGACCATTACGTTTGCCTGAGGACTTAGACGCCGGTGAGTATCGGGCACTGACGGATGATGAGCGTTCGCTACTGGATCAGATGGTACGCTAAGTTTAAGCTTTACTTTTTCGTTAACGGATCCATTGTCATGGCATAGTTGCACCCCTATACTGATAGACAAGAAAGGGTGAGCGCAATGGACCAACAACAATATATTTGCCCCAAATGTCAAAATACAAGCTATATTTCGGATCGGTTTCAGGCAACGGGCGGTAATTTTTCCAAAATCTTTGATGTTCAAAACAAGAAGTTCGTGACGATTTCGTGTACCCGCTGTGGTTATACCGAGCTATATCGCAGTGAAACCAGTTCGGGGATGAATGTCTTGGATTTTCTATTAAATGGCGGTTGATTTTGACCGATTTGGCGGGTCGTGTTCGTTAAGATTCATGAAGATGAGCGCCGCAGACGACATAAAAACGTCCTTAGAAGTTCGAAATTCTAAGGACGTTTTTTGACTGCGTTGATTGTCATCTTTTGAGCTAATTTGCTGATTCGGATAATTGCTTCAGGTAGGCTGGTAGTTCCTGAATGACCATGGTTGGTAAGGCGACGTAGCTGTTCATAGCTACAATGTCTGCTACATGCGAGTGAACAAAAACCGCAGCTAACACAGCTTGGGTCAAAGGATGGAATTGCCCCGCAAAAGCAGCAATGATGCCGGTTAAGGTGTCACCGGAGCCGCCAGTTGCCATGGCTGGTCCGCCAGCTGTGTTGGCATAGATTTCGTTTCCGATGAATACATGCGTTTGGGCACTTTTGGCAATGATGATTCCAGGGATTTTTGCGGCTGCTTGTTGACTGGCTTCAATTGTTTGCGCTGCGAGTGCCAAGCCGGAGAGACGTTGCCATTCGACTTGATGCGGTGTCCAAATTAGCTGGGCTTGGGGATAGGCGAGGTGATGAGCGGCGACAAGGGTAATGGCCGAACTGTCAATAATGAGCACTTGGGCTTGACTAACGGCTGCAAAGACACGCTTTAAAATTTTCAAAGCAGTCGTGTCCGTGCCTAATCCCGGTCCCACAACAATGACGGTCGCTTGATGGATCGCTGTCTCCAGTGCCGAAGTGGAAGCATCCAGGATCATCGCTTCAGGTAAGCGGGCGTGTAAAGCGCTGCGATTGACAGGATTGGTCGCAACACTAACCAGTCCGGCACCGGTGTAAACAGCCGCACTGGCACTCATAATTGCTGCACCACCATATTGCGCATTACCGCCGATGATAAGGATTTTACCGAAGCTGCCTTTATAAGTATTCCGTGATCGCGGACGAACAATGGCACGCGCTAATTGTTCCGTCAGTTGTTTCATGGTGTGGGCACCTCTTTTAAAACCGTCCAGTCATTAAATGTTTGCGTGGATAAATTCGGGGTGCCGGTTTGCAGGTAGTCTTTGGCAAACATGACAAGTGGTGAGGCGTTTTCCCAAGTTAACTTTGCTAGCGGCAGGGCACATGCTCCCAGTGAGTCTTGACCTGTAAACTGTGGGACTGACGATGCCAACTGTCCACCGGTTAACGTCAATGCATAGAACACGCAAATATGTTGATTAATCGTCCAACGTTCATATTGCCACGGATAAACAAAGCTGGTTGCCCCTAACTGTCGGTCGATTGTGGCAGTTAGGCCGGTTTCTTCGCTAAACTCCCTCAAGACATCATGCTCAAGTGGTTCGGGACCATCCAAGCTGCCACCGGGAAGATCGAATCGATGAATGTACGGTCCGCCATTTTTCCGAATGACGATCAAGCGCTGGTCAATGGTTGCAATGCCATAACAGCCAAACGCGCGATGGGTTTTATGTGTCATTGTCTCGCCTCCATCGTCTAAGCGTAGCACGGAGAGGGAGGTGAGACAATGAGTACCTTGGCTGGTCCCCATTTTGTCCCCCTGGAAACAAAAACAAAGCCCTCCTAAGATAACCTAGGAGGGCTAAAACGTTGATGTATAGGCATTTCATTTTCTAAAGAAGGCTAAAATATCCTATGAAATGCCGCGAACAGGAATCGAACCTGCACGGGAATAAATCCCACAGCGACCTGAACACTGCGCGTCTGCCAGTTCCGCCATCGCGGCAACAACAATAATGATTATAGCGGATGCGTAGAAGGGGCGCAAGCAAAACTTTAAATATTTTTCCGGGTTGTCCGATTCAAAAAATGTTAGGATAAAGCAACGTGATTATTTGAGAAGGGTGGTAGCATCATGTCAATTTACGATTTTGAAGTAACGCTAGAAGACGGTTCCAAGTATTCATTGAATAAATATAAAGGCCGGCCGATGTTGATCGTCAATACGGCAACCAAATGTGGTTTTGCCCCGCAGTTCGACGGTTTGGAAGCATTGTATAAAAAGTATCAAAAAGCAGGCTTGATCGTGTTAGGATTTCCATCAAATCAGTTTAAGCAAGAGCTGGCGGATGGACATGCTGCAGCAGAGGCATGTCGAATGAAGTACGGGGTCAGCTTTCCGATGCATCAACTGATCAAGGTCAATGGTCAGCAGACGGCGCCGTTGTTTAAGTATTTAAAGACCGAGGCTCCAGGTGAATTGGGTAAGTCGATCAAATGGAACTTCACCAAGTTTTTGGTCGATCGCAACGGTCATGTTGTGAAGCGCTTTGCACCTAAAACAACTCCTGAAGCAATCGAGCCAGCGGTTGAGGAGCTGTTATCCTAAGGCTTTAAAAGGATTGCCGGATGACTGATTGGGTACTTGATGACGGTGGACATGGTTCTACTGGATGCGTACAATGACAACAAAAGCAAGAAAGCAGGGATCATTGATGGAAGATTTGCCAACTGATATTGCAACGTTTGTGGACACGCACTTAGTTGATCGCCATAATAGCAATGCTGTGAAGTGGGACGGTCTGAAAGAAGAATTTGGCCGGGCTGACTTGTTGCCTATGTGGATTGCCGACACTGAGTTTAAGGCGCCTCAAGCAGTTTTGGATGCATTGACAGCTCGCGTCAAGGAAGGGACGTTTGGCTATTCCATTCGCCCGCAGTCTTATTACGAAGCGTTCATTAACTGGCAAAAAGAACGACACGGCATCACGGTTGAACCTGAGTGGATGCGTTTTGGCGTTGGCGTTGTCAAATCACTGTATGCGATGGTGAACTGGCTGACAGAACCTGGTGATCCGGTCCTCATCATGCAGCCGGTTTATTATCCCTTTATGAATGCCATTAATGATCTTGGACGTAAAGTCGTATCAGTTGACTTGCAATTAACCGCTGATGGTTGGCGCATGGATTTTGACCAATTAGAAAAGACCTTGGCGGCGAATGAAATTAAAGCGATGATTCTGTGTTCACCGCACAATCCGGTTGGTCGGATCTGGACCCGAGATGAGTTAGAACAACTTTTTGCCATCACAAGTCGGTATGATGTGACAGTGGTTTCTGATGAAATTCACGGTGATCTTGAAGTGAGTGGGCCGAAGTTTACATCCGCTCTACAGGTCGCTGAAGGTAAAGCTCGAAAAAAGCTTGTTGTGCTCAATGCGCCGTCAAAAACATTTAATTTAGCCGCCTTGCTGAATTCACACATTATTATTCCCGATCAAGCGTTGCGTACGAGTTATGATGCCTTCATTAAGCAGCTGCATCCGGTTGATACGAGCTTGATGGGGCAAGTGGCCGGTGAAGCTGCTTATCGGCATGGCGCTGCTTGGTTAGATCAGGTCTTACAAGTGGTTCGCTACAATTATCGGCAACTGCAAGCTTGTTTAGCCGCGGCGGCACCACAAGCGACCCTGGCCGACTTACAAGGGACTTATTTGGCTTATGTTGATATTGGTGCTTATGTTGCGCCAAGTCAGATCAAAGACTTTGTTGAAGGGGTGTGCGGATTGGCCGTTGATTATGGTGCATGGTTTTCACCGCAAACGGCAACTTATATTCGTTTAAATTTAGCTACTGATCCTAAGCTTGTTGCCGAGGCGATTAACCGACTAACCACTCATTTGGCACAGCAGCCGCAGCGGTGATCGGGACAAGAATTAAATTGCCTTTTTCAAGATAAAACTCGAATTCAAAGAGACGGAATGGTTCTCCTTGAATCCGAGCTTTTTTAATATTGTGCTGCACAAACCAGTTTACTTGATATGGGACGTGTTATCGAAGCTTGAGGCGTAAATACTGATCGCCTAGATTGTGATCCTGAACAATGGTTTTCAGATATCGGCGTAACATGGCTGAACGTTCAAGCACGGACCAACCGGGGTCGGCATGCAACCGTTTAAGTTCAGCGCGACTTGGATGATCATTTCCGGTGAAAAAGCGCCAATTCAAAATACCCATTAATCTGGCAGCGGCGTCAAGATCACGCTGATTGGTCACATTATTGTCCATTAAATCACCATAGGCTAACGCTTCACCATCTTGCAGAAATAATTTTTTCAAGTAACGCTGATAGTGCAAGAGATCAGGATTTTTTCGCTGTTTTGCGGTGAGATAAGGCGTCAGGTCGGTGATCTGTTTTTGATAAGTAATTTGCTGGGGACCAAACGTGACGACCCCATAACTAGCGGGACTAATAGAAAATGCACCACTGACAATTTCGATAGTCGGGCACTGGCCAGCTGGGTCGCGGCTGATGTCTTGAGCATGAATATGCCCGGAGAAGACTAAGGGCACGTGATAGCGGGTTAACAATTTTTTTAACGCGTCACTGTTGTCTAAAACATAACCTTGATTGACGGCTTCGTTATGCGTGTATAGATTGTGATGCATGAAAATAATTGACTTGCGATGCGCGCGGGCACCCAGCGCTAATTGGCGGCGCACCCAGGTCATCGTTTGCGGAGAAAGCTTACCACCTGTATTAGGCGGACGATTAGATGGCTCAATCGTGTAAATGTTGCTATCTAGCAGCAATAATTGGTATTGGTGATTGAGATTTACGCGATAACTTAGACTGTTCCCATCTTGGGCAGCAGCTTGTTCATAACTGCTGTGGAAGATCTGGCGCCAGTCGCTGGGGCTAATTTGTTCAGTCAGGCGTTGTTGGCGTCCCTTATAAGCGCGGGCCCAACCGTCATAAATATCGTGATTTCCGGGGATGATTAACACTTTAATGCCGTGGTCAACAAGCGGTTGTAGTCGGTGCATCAAGCTTTCAGCACTGGTTTTCTCACCGTTAAACGTCACATCCCCAGTGATAATTAAGGCGGTTGGCCGTGATTTTAAGGCGTTTTGCACTAATGCATGAATAGCAACTGGTTGATAATCCATATCTTTACCCGCGGCTGATCGTTTGATTTGGGTATAGGCGCTGCGTTCATCGTGCAAACTAGGCGCAATAAAATGCGTATCACTAAGCACCCAGATGCGTGGATGGGCATCGTCAGTTAACGGTGTTTGGTGATCAGGGTGGATTTGGGTTAATCCTAATGCGAGCAGGAACATACCAAACAGTGCTACCAAATATTTACCGACTTTCATTTTCTGCCTCCAAAGTTGATTCTACCATGACAAAAGACCAGCGCCAGATTGACTTATTTAGGTATAAGCATTAATTGCCGGATGCGAATTTGGGAGTGGAGGACTGCAGGCAGTTGTTGAAAATCTTCGCAGCTTACTTCATCGGTTATGGTAAAATAAAGCATCGTTTCACCGTATGAACCAAAATAATTGTTTTTAAAGAGAGGAAAGAATCATGCAAGTCATCGTAACCGTTATTGGGACAGATAAGGTCGGGATCATAGCGCAGGTTACCACTGCACTCGCTAATTTAGATGTTAATATCTTAGATGTGTCACAAACCATTATGCAAGGCGCCTTTACCATGATGTTATTGGCTAAAATTCCGGATGATGCCAGTTTCAAAACTGTTAAGCAACAACTAACAGCTTTAGGCGACAAAATCGGTGTGGAGATCAAAGTTTCCCGTCAGGAGATTTTTGACGCGATGCACCGTCTGTAAGCTGGTTTAGTCATAACGCGTTCGCCGGCGCAGGGGTCTGCGTGTAAGGACCTTAAGCGCAATGGCCAAGAAGCGGGCCATCACGCTTAAGGCCGCTTACACTCCGACTTCTAAGCGCGCCGGCTCACGCTCACTATAAAGGAGTAGCTTGATCATGGAGACGCAACAGATTAAAGAAACAATTGAAATGATCAGTGAGGAAAATCTGGATATTAGAACGATAACCATGGGGATTTCCTTGCTGGATTGTGTGACGGGTAATTTACAAACAACCGCTGATCATGTTTACGCTAAGATTATGAAAAAGGCGGCCAATTTGGTAGCGGTGGCGGATGCCATTAGTGATGAGTATGGCATTCCGATTGTGAATAAGCGGATCAGTGTGACCCCGGTTAGTCTTTTAGCTGGAGCGGATCAAATGCTTGATTTTCGGCCGGTTGCCTATGCGATGGATCGTGCCGCTAAGGATCTGGGCGTAGATTTAATCGGTGGGTATTCGGCATTAGTCCAAAATGGCAGTACCAAGGCCGAAACCGCGCTGATGAAGAGTTTGCCGGAAGTGTTAGCAACGACAGAACGGGTCTGCGCTTCGGTAAATATTGGCAGTACGCGTAGTGGATTGAACATGGATGCCGTTAAGTTGATGGGAACGGTGGTCAAACAGGTGGCTGATCGGAAGCCGCAAAATGCCATGAAGCTGGTCGTCTTTTGTAATGCAGTTGAAGATAATCCGTTTATGGCAGGAGCCTTCTGGGGGATTTCAGAAGGTGATGTTGCGATCAACACCGGTGTTTCCGGTCCCGGCGTGGTACAGCGCGCACTCGCCGCTGAACCGGATGCCAGTTTTGAACAAGTATGCGAAACAATTAAACAAACGGCATTTAAGGTATCACGAATGGGGCAATTTGTTGGAAAGGTTGCTGCTGATCGGCTAAAGGTACCGTTTAATATTGTCGATTTAAGTCTCGCACCGACGCCGGCTCAAGGTGATTCCGTCGCCCAGATTTTAGAAACGATGGGTCTTAGCCATGTTGGCACGCCAGGAACCACTGCGGCACTCGCTTTGCTTAACGATGCGGTCAAAAAAGGCGGGATCATGGCTGCTGAACGAGTAGGCGGTCTATCCGGTGCGTTTATCCCGGTTTCTGAGGACGCCAACATGATCACAGCAGCGGCTAATGGTCAAATCAGTTTGGAAAAATTGGAAGCGATGACGGCAGTTTGTTCCGTTGGGTTGGATATGGTTGCCGTTCCTGGTGATACGCCAGATGCAGCAATTAGCGGGATGATTGCCGATGAAGCAGCGATTGGCATGATTAACAATAAAACCACTGCAGTGCGCGTGATTCCGGTACCCGGTAAGCAAATCGGTGATCAAGTCGAATTTGGCGGCTTGTTTGGAACTGCCCCGATTATGGCGGTTAATGATGGGGATGCCAGTCAATTTATTAATCGCGGCGGTCGCATCCCGGCACCAATCCATAGCTTTAAGAATTAACCCGCTACTTTAAATTCTTAGCATGGAAGCATTTCTGATGGCCGGTTTATTTTTTTAATAACGTACTTTGCAGTTGCATTCGAAAAATGCCTTGCCCGTCTCATGATTTTATGGCGGCGCAAGGCATTTTTAATTGACGGCGTAATCTATTCATGAGGTGAGAATGATGTTTGTAGCGTTGGATGAAGAAAACCGGCGAGTCATATTAACCAGTCATGAACAGGCGCAACAACTACGCAACCGATCGTTCCATTGTCCAATCTGCAAACAACACGTTTTGATTAAAAATGGTGTGGTGATGCCGGCACATTTTGCTCATCGGCAGCGATCAGACAATGAAGGAGAACCGGAGAGTGTCGAACACCTGACAGGTAAAAGTTGGCTGGTAACCTGGCTTCGATTGCATCAGCAGGCGGCTACGTTGGAGTACTATGATGCCAACATTCGGCAGCGGGCAGATATTCTTGTTCACCGTAACCCGCCAAAAGTATTGGAATTCCAAGCCAGTCCGTTAAGTATTCCCGATTTGAAAAAGCGTACCACGATGTATCACGCGCGTGGGTGGGAAGTCACTTGGATTTTAGGACGGCGGTATCAGCATAACCGTGGTAAAAGACAGGCACGAAAGTTTTTAACGTTGGAAGACAACTTGTTGACACTGTGGTATTTGAATTCGCAAGCTGGCAAACTTACACGGGTTCAGCTGATGCCAAATGGACGTCTATTGACTTATTATGTTCAGCGGTGCTCTCCTAAACAATGTTGGCAACCGGAACTGGTAGATGGGTTGCGTCAGACTAGGCATATCGGTTTGTCTTTACAAAAGCGAGTACCTTCATGGCTGGCGCTTCAGGCGTTAGCATATCAGCAGCATCATAACTTACACGGGGTTCCATGGATTGTGCATCACCGTTCACATCCGCTGCGGCATTTTGGCATCCCGGAATTATTGTTAAGGGTTAAATGGTTACTGACGTTTGAAGGGCGGACGTTTACGGATCGCGACAATTTAAACTTCTGGCTGGCGGCGCTACCGAATGTCTGGACGCCGTTGTTGCCAGCAGGAACCCTCGGCACACTAATCGGTAAACACTGGTTGGAACTGCTACAAACAGCTGGGTTTATTCGGCGTGATCATTTGGGGTATCGTTGGCGTCAGTTACCGCACTGGTTTACGGATATTGATCACAAACTTGTTGCTCCATCATGCATCGTCCCAAGCGCAAAGCCCTGAGAGAAAGGACTCAGAAGCAATAACGACGATGGGACAGCGCGGTCAATTGCTTCGTTAACTCCTAAGTGCGCCGGTTTAAGCGTAAAAAAAACCCTGCATAATCGCAGAGCCCGCTAAAAACCAGTAAATTTTAGTTTATTTGATGTTGCCGCTAGCAAAAAGGTTGGGTTAAAATCCAACTACAAAAGTTGCTTCATTCAGACGAAGACTAAGTGTTGGTGAAATCAAAGTTGCCCATAGTTAGAAAAATCGGAAATGACTGCCCATGTTTTCTGGTCGCTCAGTAAAGAAGTGGGAGGGATCGGTTCGAATGAGCTCGCAAAGGCGGGGAATAAGATCAGGATCACTAATCTGTTCAATTAAAACGGCATGCCCATCATCAACTTTGCGATCGGTATCGACAATCACCAAAGATGGGGTTTGGGTAATGCCCATTTGATTAGCAGTGCGTTGATCGGAATCAAAGCCCATTTTGACTTCTGACCGTTGTCGATCTTCGTAAAACATCTCATGATCTAAGTGGCATTTGGTTAACATTTTCGCCACAAACGCTGCATCGTATTGATATTGAACTAAAGGCGCGTGCTGTTGTAGTCGTAACAGCAACATCCGGGCCTTTTTGTTTCCTTGATATTGGGCAGCTTTGTAATCTAAAGCAAGATTATAAGCAGCTCGCAATAACTGGTTGCGTTTGGCGAGGCTGTGAACATTTAATTGTTCGCACTGCATAAACTGTTCGATAATATCCAGATTTAAAACCGGAACAAAGTGAACTTTGACTTCCTGTTCGAATTTGTCCAACTGGTGTAGCAGCTTTTGTTCGGTGCTAAGACAGACACTGCCAATAGGATTGAAAAAAAGAAAGATTTCTAACACGGTCATGGCCTCCAATTTGCTGGCAACAAATTTCTATACTTACTTTATCAGAAAACCGAAAAGTAACAATTATTTAGCTTGTGAATCGTGCACATGCATGTATGCACGTTGCACCTTATTAATAACGGGTTGTTTTTTTATGTGAAAATGGCGTAGTAAATCATCGTAAAATTTTTGCGCTACAGCAAGATTCTGATACTCCATTTCCAGTTCAAAATCAGAAGTCTGGTCGATATAAAAGGTCTGATCGAGCGTTAACAAACCAGCCGGCAAATGGGCAAGTCTTCTGGTTGTCTTGGCTTGGGTTTGAGGAGCAACCGTTGCCGGATCAATCCCCCGGGCAGCCAGAGCCTGAGTCACTTGGCCTGATTTGAGCTCGCCTTGTTCGATTAGTTTCTGTGCCTCCACTAAACTCAATGGATCGGTGATTTCTTCTAAGTCGCGCTGGGTACTTTCATTAGGTACTTTAAGGGTTTGTTCCGCATGGTCGGCAAACTGACGGATACGCAAACCAAGCCGCGCTGCTTTGACAGCACCGTCAGCTGTGTCATAATAGGTGTTCATTTGGCTAAAGGCCGGTTCAAAATCAAAATAATTCAAAAGCGCTAAGAAAGCATTTTTGCTTAAACAAGTTTTGAATTCCTGCTCGCGGGAAATAGACATGATTTGCCTCCAGAAACAACGGCACCGGTTACATGCCAAAAATATGATAGAATGATGGTCGTGAGTGTCATATTTAGCCAAAGTCAACATCGCGTTTAGCTGACGTGGTGACGACTAGCCAGATGGACATCACATTATCTAGTAGTTTAGTATGGGAGGGCCAGTAATGCAAAGGGACTGGGACAGTTTCTTAATGCCATATGAACAAGCGGTCGGGGAATTGAAAATCAAATTTCGCGGGATGCGTAAACAATTTCAACAGGCAAACGAGCATACGCCCATTGAATTCGTGACGGGGCGGGTAAAACCGGTCAGTTCGATTATCGAAAAGCAAAGTCGGCGGTTTATCAGCGATGAGCTCCTGGAACAAGACATGCAAGACATTGCTGGCCTGCGCATTATGTGCCAATTTGTGGAAGATATTTACCAAGTGGTTGACTTGTTGCGGCAGCGAACCGACATGAAGATTGTGGAAGAACGCGACTATGTGACCAACGTCAAGCCCTCAGGATACCGCAGCTACCATGTGGTCATCGAATATCCCGTTCAATTGATTCATGGTGAAAAAAAGATTCTTGCGGAAGTCCAGATTCGAACCATGTCCATGAATTTCTGGGCAACGATCGAGCATAGTCTGAATTATAAATATAATGGCGAGTTTCCCGATACGTTAAAGGCGCGACTCAAACGCGCTGCTGAAGCTTCCTTTATGCTTGATAAAGAAATGTCGGATATTCGCGAAGAAATTCAGGAAGCACAACATTTATTTGTCTACGGTAAAGGCCAACAGCCGTATTCAGATACAACCGATGACTCAAAGCCTGATGATAAAAAGGATGAATAAGATGCGTGTGACAGTTTTTCATAACAGCATACCTGCTTCAATTAAAGCAGCGCAGAAACTACTTAAGTTATTAAAAAATGGCCATTTTGAACTCGATGAGCGCCATCCTCAAGTTGTGATCACCATTGGCGGCGATGGCACGCTGCTGTCAGCCTTTCACCGTTATGCCGACCAATTGGATACGATTCGCTTTATCGGCGTGCATACAGGGCATTTAGGCTTTTATACGGACTGGCGTGATTTTGAAATTGAGGATTTAGTCATTGCTTTAAAAGAAGACTCAGGCCAAAGTGTCAGTTATCCGCTATTAGATGTTCGGGCGATTTATGCAGATGCTACGAGTGCCCATTATTTGGCGCTGAATGAGGCAACACTGAAGCGTCTGAATGGCACGATGCGGACAGAAGTTTATATTAAAGGCGACTTTTTTGAAAGTTTTCGCGGGGATGGGCTGTGCGTCTCGACACCGACCGGATCAACTGCCTATAGTAAGTCAAATGGCGGGGCCGTGATTCATCCGCGTCTTGATGCCTTACAAATTACAGAGATTGCCTCAATCAATAACCGGGTTTTCCGGACCCTCAGTTCACCGATTATTACCGCACCAGATGAATGGGTCACTTTGGAACCAACCGGGCGGGATGATTATGTGATGACAGTTGACCAGTTTGTGATTAATCCGCCGACGATTAAGCAGATTCGTTATAAAATTGCAAAAGAGCGCATTCACTTTGCCCGTTATCGGCACATGCATTTTTGGGACCGTGTGGAGGATGCGTTTATTGGAGCAAAACATTAATGCGATTTGAATGGCAATACGAGGGACCGCCGCTCAAATTGGCGGCTTTTTTAAAACAACAGGGTTTCTCCCGGGCCCAACTTAAAAAGCTGCGTTATCAAGGCGGCTTTATTTTTGTTAATAAACGGCAGCGGCATACAGCTTATCCGCTGCGAAACGGCGATCGGATTCTGGTCCAAACCGCGCCTGAGCAAGCCGCCGCTAGTGTTGTCCCGTATGAACATGAATTTCCGATTTGTTATGAAGACGATGATTACTTGGTCGTTAATAAGCCTGCCGGGGTAGCATCGATTCCAGCAGTTGGCCGGCGAAATGACAGCATGGCCAATATGGTTAAGGCATATTTGATTAAGACCCATGCAGAAAGTCAGGCAGTTCATGTTGTCACGCGGCTAGATCGCGACACCAGCGGCTTAATGGTGTTTGCTAAGCATAGTTTGGCGCACAGTTTGCTGGATCGGCAATTGCACAGCGAGAATTTTTTAAAACAGTACTTGGCGCTGGTGACGAGTAAGTCATTGCTGTCCGCACATGGCTGGATTATATTGCCAATTGGTGTCAGCACAGGATTTTACATGCGCCGTGTCGTCAGTGAGACCGGTAAGCCATCTGTGACTGAATATCAAACACTTGCGCAAAATTCGCACGCCGCCGCGGTACTGGTAACGTTACACACAGGCCGTACCCATCAGATTCGCGTTCATTTTGCCGCGATCGGACATCCGTTGTTTGGCGATGATCTGTATAATCGGCAAGCTGATGATTTCAAGCGGCAAGCCTTGCATTGCGCGCATTTGCGGTTTTGGCAGCCGTTGCAAAAACAGTGGGTCGATTTGCATGCACCGTTACCAACTGACATGGCAAAGCTTAGCGACCACTTGCATTTACCAGTTGTTTATTAGGCATGGCGTCATTGATGAAGGGGACACTGGCAAGTCGTTTGGCCGCATGAAGACTGAGACATCATTTGCAGCTTCTAAATAAAAGTATCCCATTTTCACGCGATCGCGAAAATGGGATACTTTTTATTTTTGCCACTGTCAGGTTAAAAATTCCCTTTATGATAGCCGGAATCAGCATCGAACTTAAATTGTTTCTTGAGTCCGTTAGTTAAGTAAATCTTTTTGTCGTTGGTGATAAAGATGGCTTGAATGTGCTGACTGTTTTTGGCATTCATGTACTGTAAGCCATCCTTGAGCCCCTTGTCAAAAGCGGCGTTTGACAAGGCATCCCCGTCCACGCTGTTTTTGGAAACAATGGTGACCGAGGCCAGATTGTTGTCGTATGGGTAACCGGTTTTGGGATCAAAGAGATAGATATATTTGTGACCGTGCGAGATTAGGTATTGCTCATATGTGCCGGCAGTGACGATGGATTCGTTGCTTTCCGGGATTGTCCCAACGGCAGTACCGCGCGCGGCTGTCGGGTCTTGAATCCCGACATGCCAATCACGTTTCGCTCCAAGTGGTGAATGACCCATGACCACGACATTACCGCCAAGATCAATAATGGCGGCGGTCACCCCATCTTTACGCAAGACTTCGCGAACCTTGTCGGCAACCCAACCTTTGGCAATACCGCCAAAGTCAAGCCGCATCCCTTTTTTGGTTAGGTAGGCCGTGTTGTTTTTGGTGTCAAGCTTGACATCGCGCCAGTTAACGAGCGGCAATGCTTGGGTGATTTCGCTTTGTGCGGGAACACGCGCACCAGGCAGCCCGATTTGCCAGAGATTGGTAACAGCACCGATTGCCATGTCAAAACTGCCATTTGAGTTTTTGGAGAAATAATAGGCCTTTTCCAGTAGCGGCATAAAATCTTTTGGAACCTTGACAGGCTTGACACCGGCATTGGCGTTGATTTTATCAAGCACTGAACCGCCACGAGTCAAGGTAGCTTCGGCGTCAACATGATGGATCATCGCAAAACCATCTTTTAAAGCTGACTTTTTGCCTTTATCGTAAATGGTAAGCGTACATGTTGTCCCCATGACGAATTCATTACGTGTATATGGCGTTTTTAGATAGGTCGCCTGTGTTTTCTTTTGGCACCCGGCTAATGTTAAAAGTCCCATGAAAGCAATGAGACCGATGAATATTTTACGCATGTTACTTAACCCTCATTTCATTTTTCCCTTTAATATCATAACGCTCGTTTTCTAAAAAGAAAAACGCGACTCGCCTCACTGTGATTTAGACGAACCGATATTGGCCAAGTCAGGTTTACCATCAACGAATTACTTGGGTACATTAAAAAGGCCGACCTCAGAGACGAATTTGTCTCTGAAGCCGGCCTTTTTAGTGTCTTGAATAAACAAAAAAAGCTAGAAGGCGATCAATTTGGTGCCATGAAGCTCCTTAACGCCTAATTGTTCGCTGATAGTAGCGGCATTTTGGCTAGTGATGCCGCCGCCGGGAAGAATCGTGATTTGTTTTTCCGCTGCATGGGCGATCAGCGCCTGTAGATGTGGCAAGGTTGTTTCAATTGGCGTTGATAGTGGGCCACCATGCGTCAAAATCCGATCAACGTGATGTGCGGCTAGCCAGTCAATGGCGGCCAGCTGCTTGGTTTCGGGAATGGCATCAAAAGCCATGTGGAAGACAACACTCATACCGGCGCTTGCTGCGATCAAACTCGTCATGGCATCTTCATCAATTGTCCCGTCCGGCAGTAAGGCACCGAATGCAACGCCATCAACGCCAAGTGCCTGCGCCTCGAATAAATCGGCTTCCATGATTTTCAACTCGGTGTCATTGTAAACAAAATTGCCTCCGCGCGGCCGAATCATAGTGACGAGGCTGCGACCATGTTCATGGACATACTTGGCACTTTCAGCCATCACACCTTTGGAAACGGTCGTCCCACCAACCGCCAAATTATCATTGAGTTCAATTCGATCAGCGCCTGCAGCAAGTGCCTTGGGAATGTCGGTATAGTTTTCAACAGCAACTTCTCGTAACATGGTAACCTCCTGTCGTTATTTAAAGAAACATCACAAGTAACACGATGGCACCCAGAATGATTCGATACCAGCCAAACGGTTTGAAGTCGTGCGTTTGGACGAATTTAAGCAGCCATTTGATAGCAACGATGGCGACTAAGAAGGACACGACTGAGCCGGTTAGTAACACAACCCATTGCTCGCCGGTAAAGCCATTGCCTTGCAACAAATACTTGCCAATTTTTAAGATAGAAACGCCAACCATGGTCGGAATAGCCAAGAAGAAAGAGAACTCTGTCGCAACATAGCGCGATGTCCCAATCAATAAGGCCCCCAAAATGGTGGCACCAGAGCGGGAAGTCCCCGGAACAATTGACAGAACCTGGAACAAGCCGATTAACAAAGCGGTTTGATAGGTGATGTCGGCCAAACTTGTAATGTGCGCCTGCTTATTCTTGAGGTAATTTTCCAAAACAATGAATAAAACCCCGTAAAGGATCAAAGTCGTTGCGACAACGAGTGGTGTATGTAGATGTTTGTCCATCCAGTCATTGAGCGGTAAGCCGACAACGACAGATGGCAGCACCGCAATGATGACTTTGGCCCATAACTGCCAAGTATCTTTTTGCGCCTGGACAGTCGGTTTGGAAAATGGGTTTAATTTATTGAAGTAAAGCAAAATAACCGCTAAGATTGCCCCAAACTGAATGACGTATTCGAACATGTTCATAAATTGCCGTCCTTGCGACAACTTAACGACCTGGTCAACCAGATCAATGTGGCCGGTGGAGCTAATCGGCAGAAATTCTGTCAGCCCCTCGACAATGCCGATAATCACGGCCTTGATAATATCAAACATAATAACCCTCCAATTCTCAATGTTAACAGTATACAAGGTTTTATCCTACTTGCCATAGTGCAAATGCAATTTAGCGAGATCTTATATAATCTGTGTGGTTAATGGTGAACTGATTTGTGGCAAGCAAAAAGCGGCTTAAGCAAATTGCGTTAAAGCCGCTGTTAAAAGATCTGATTTAAAGCCGCTTTTCAGTTTGAAAGTCGGCTATTTGGTTGCCAGAAACAAAACGTTAACGGCTTCCGGAGTTGGAATATCGCGCTGTTCTTCGGTTAGCAGCCCGGTTTTAGAATCCCGGCTGTATAAAGTCCCGTTGCTAGTGTTTTGATTAACTGCCAAGACATAGCGTTCGGTGAGGTCGAAGTTGAAATCACGTGGAAAATCGCCGGCGGTACTGATTTGTTGCAGTTGTGATAAGTTGCGACCATCCGGACTGACAGCAAAAACGGTTAAACTATTGAAGCCGCGATTTGAAACATATAGGAACCGTTGATCACTGCTTAGGCGAATAGCTGCGGCACCATTATGATCCGTATAATCTTCCGGAATAGTCGGTAAGGTAGCAATAAGTTCAAAACTTCCGGTGGCAGCATCATAGCTTAAGATGCTGACCTGACTCGAGAGTTCCCCAAGTAAATAAGCAACCGGATTGTTATGATTAAATGCAATATGGCGCGGACCAAACCCAGGTTCAGCGTGGAAGACAACGGGATCGCCAAGCTTGCCAGCATCACTAATCGTGTAAGTGGTCAAAGTGTCATTACCAAGATCAGCGACTGCCAAGCGTTGAAAATCTGGCGTCACGGCAGCGAAATGGACATGGGCGCCGTCTTGTTCCGGACGCGGACCGTTACCGGTGTGCACAATTTCGTCTGTCGCAGTTAAGCTATGATCACGGTTGATCTTATAGACGTTGATGCGCCCTTCATGATAATTGCTCGCGTATACAAGTTGACGATTTTCATCGATTGAGATGTGGGCAGGAGAAGAGCCGGGTTGTAAAACGCGATTAATCAGCTTAGGAGGATTAACGTTGAGATCATAACTGGCTACACCGCCTTGATCCCCTTCAGCATCAACCGCATATAAAATATGGTCATCTGAAACGGCTAAATAAGTAGGGGAACCTAAATCGGTAATATACGGTTGCGGGGCAGTTAATTGGCCTTGTGTGTCGTCAAACGTACCAGTATAAATACCAGCACCGCCGTGACGGGTATAACCGCCTAACAAGAGTCTTTGTTTCATAGACAAAACGCTCCTTTCGAATTTGCTTTGAGTATAGCATGTTTTGGGGATGCTTATGCTATGATATAGAGCGTGAGCCGCCCCAACATAGCTGGTTAACTTGCTGCCAGCTGTCCTTCAAAGCAGCGGCTTATCTGTCACTTTTCGAGGTACAGCAAGACCGACAAAAACGAACGTACCGCATCTTTTTTAGTACTGCGATATAGGCTTAAAAATATCACAAGTAAAAACGGAGGCAACAACATGCAATTTACGGCAACGATCACTGCCATTGGTAAAGACGCTTTAAGTTCAAAAGATCCCATGATTATTTTATTTGGCCCGGAAGCCACAGATGCACTGCGCGATGTTGCAGTGATTCAGCAGTTTGATGATCCCGCGGCCTTATCCCAATTCTCCATTCAGGCGGGGGATCGGCTGACGATTGACGGGACAGCTTTCACCATGACTTACGTGGGCCAGTTAGCCATCAGCAATTTGAAGACAATCGGTCACGTCACCTTATTATTCCAAGACGTACCAGCCGAAAAGCCAATGCAAAATGCCATTTATCTCAAACCCACCCAACGGCCGGCATTTCGTGTTGGAACAACATTGACCTATAACACGCAAGCTTAGCGGTTGTTAATTGGATATTAAAAAACACCTGTAATGACAGGTGTTTTTTTTACCATGATGCCTTGCGAACACCGGGAATTTGACCTTTGTGAGCCAAATCGCGGAAGTTCAAGCGTGACATTTTGAATTTACGCATGTAAGCATGTGGCCGACCGTCAAGTTCATCACGGCTGTGTGCGCGAACAGGGGAAGCATTCCGCGGTAACGCCTGCAAAGCAGCATAATTATGCTCGGCCTTGTACTTGGCACGCAGCGGAGCGTACTTGGCAATCGTCGCTTCGATCTTTTTTTCTTTGGCAATCTTTGACTTCTTAGCCATCTATGCAATCACTCCTTGTTTGTCGTTTGTATTGGATACTGGTATTCGAACAGTTCAACCCACATAGCATAGCACAGCAATAAGTCACTCGCAACACTTACAAAAGATAAGCGGTTAGTATTGATCACCATTGAAAATCGAGTTTTTGACAATGACATAATCGACCTTGGTTAAAGCTTCCAGATCGCGACCACCGGCATAGGAAACAGCGGATTGTAAATCTTCTTGCATTTCCTTTAATGTATCGCCGATCTTACCCTTAACTGGCAGCAGGATTTTTTTGCCTTCAACGTTATGATGGGTGCCTTTTTGATACTCGGAAGCTGAACCGTAATATTCCTGATATTCTTTGCCATCAATGGTGACGTGCTTACCAGGCGTTTCTTCATGGCCTGCAAATAGAGAACCAATCATGCACATGGTGGCACCGAAGCGAATGGACTTGGCAATGTCGCCATTGTTACGGATACCGCCGTCTGCGATGATGGGTTTACGCGCTGCTTTAGCGCACCAACGGACAGCTGCAAGTTGCCAACCGCCTGTCCCGAAACCGGTCTTGAGCTTGGTAATGCAGACCTTACCGGGACCGATGCCGACTTTCGTTGCATCGGCGCCGGCATTTTCCAGTTCACGAACAGCTTCAGGCGTTCCGACATTACCAGCGATCACAAACGTTTTTGGCAAATAGTGTTTGATATGCTGAATCATGTCAATGACGATTTGGGCGTGACCGTGGGCAATGTCAATGGTCACATAATCTGGCGTCAAATCGTTAGCAGCCAGCGCTTCGATAAAATCAAATTCTTCATCCTTAACGCCAACACTAATTGACGCGATCAAACCGCGCTTTTTCATGTCGCGGACAAAATCCATGCGCCGCTCTGGCTGAAAGCGATGCATAATATAGAAGTAATCGTGTTCGGCCAGCCAGATCGCCAAAGGTTCATCAATGATGGTCTGCATATTGGCAGGAACAACCGGAATTTTAAACGTGTGTGGGCCAAATTTCACGCTGGTATCAACCTCTTTACGTGAGCGCACCACACATTTGTTGGGAATCATTTGAATATCTTCGTAATCAAAAATCTGCATGCCGTTGTTCATCGGATTCATCCTTTCGCAAAAGCCGAACATTGTTAAGTATTATTGGTGTTATTCAAAACACCAAGTGCTAAGATACGCGATTAAAATGTAAAAGTCAACCAAAATACTTTCTTTTCTTTTTAATGTTCGTGTTTTGCTTAAAAATAAGAAAAGCCGGGACATCCCGGCCAGGTAGCAAGTGGATTAGAAAAATTTGTTTCGCCAAAATTGAAAGGCAAGAACCATCGCAATCGCAATTGAAATGGCAATCGTGATGATCCAGCTCACCTTCATATCTGCTAGTGGCAAGTGGACATTCATGCCATAAAATGAAAAGACCAACGTGGGAATGGTCAGTAAGATTGAATAGGATGTCAGAAATTTCATGACGCCATTCATGTTATTGTTAATGATTGACGAATAAGTATCAGCCGTTTCGTTAATAATGGAATTGCTAATCTGCGCCATTTCAACCGCTTGCTGATTTTCGATGATGGTATCTTCCAGAAGATCCTGATCATCTTCGTTTAGATGCAATGGGTTGGTGCGTTTGAGTTGTTCCAGGACATTACGGTCGGTTCGCAGACTCATCATAAAGTAAACCAAGGAGCGTTGAATGCCCATTAATCCGTAAAGTTCTTCGTTGCGCAAGTTGCGTTGAAGTTTATTTTCGTTGGCTTCGCGGGCTTTGTTGAGATCGCGCAGGTAGGTCAGGTAACTGATCGAGATCTGATACAGTATCTGTAAGACGGTGCGATTTTGATGTTGCGGATTGAAGTTGCTTATTTTGCCTTCCGAAAAAAGGCTCAGCAACGGTATCGGTTCTTCGTTAATCGTAATCACCGCAATATTTGTAATAATAATGGCAAGCGGAGCCGTTTCATAAACTACTTTTTTTCGGGCGTCACGGGTAACAACGGGCATGTCAAAAATAAACAAGTGGCTGTCATTGTCTTCATCATACTCATACCGTGCGCCTTCATCCGGATCAAGGCCATATAGTAGGAATGCTTCTGATAGATTGGCTTTAGTCTGCAATTGTTCCCGTTCTTTTGGGGTGGGGTTGACCACATTGATCCAGACGCCGGGACTGATCCGCGATTGTGGATTTAGCCGGCCGGTTTTGTCATCGAAACGATAAATTGAAAGCATGGCAGTCTCCTTGGCTTTTTCTCTTAGTTTACAACAAGCGGCCAAGCTATGCAGGAAGGAAAATCATGCGAAAACGTGAAGCAAAAATTGAATTGGCGGCTCAACAAACGCCTTTATTTGCGTGTCCGGTGTGCGCTCAGCCAATGCAGGTCAAAGCCGGATCGCTTATTTGTTCTAAAGGACACCGGCGCGATTTCAGTCGTAAAGGGACCGTGAACTTCTTGAATCAACAAGTCGCGACTGAATATACAGCTACGATGCTAGCAGCCAGACGGCGAATGTTGACGGCGGGATTGTTTACACCGTTTTTGGACGCTATGGCAGCTAAATTAGTCCCGCATCAGCGCCTATTAGATGTTGGTTGCGGTGAGGGGACACCAACTGCTTACTTGGCTCACCAAAAGCAACAGATGGCAGTCGGTTTCGATATTTCAGCACCGGCAATTAACTTAGCGGGTAGTTTGGCAGCGCCAGTATTATTTGCCGTGGCCGATTTGGCGCACCTACCATTTGTCAACGATGCTTTTGACACGGTTATCGACATTTTCTCGCCAGGCAACTACCGGGAGTTTCGGCGCGTATTACGACCAACAGGACAGCTGCTGAAGATTATTCCACGCGCCGGCTATTTAAAAGAGTTGCGTGAAGGGTTATATTCTGGAACACGTAAGGCTGAATATGATAACCAGCCTGTGCGTGAACGGTTTTTAGCAGCGTTTCCTCAAGCAACCATCCAATCAATAACGTATGATTTTCCACTGGTTGCAGATCAGTTTACCGATTTGATGACCATGACGCCACTGTCTTGGCAAGCACCGGCTGAACGGCGCCAGGTAATGTTAACCAATCCGCCAAAAAGTATTCATATTGAGGTTGATTTACTCACCGTTTCGAATCTTGTCAAGTAAAAGGGTTGAAAACAGGAATAACCGGTGTTAATATGCTTTTAAGCTATTTATTTCGGGCTTTTATCAGGGCTAGCTTTTGGGTAATTGATAAAAGTTTGCGATAAATTACTTCACTAACGTATCGCTTCGCTGAGTGCGCTCCGAAGCAATGCGTTTTTTTCTTGCTTAAAATCAGGTTGGCGCCAAGTTTTTGCTTTGTAACGCGCTTCCCGGTGCAGGGATCTGCGTGTAAGGACCTGAGTCGCAATGACCAAGGGCGGGGGACATCACGCTCGGCGCTAAGTCCGCCTTTACGCCCATAACGCGTTCACCGGCGCAGGAATCTGCGTGTAAGGACCTGAGTCGCAATGGCCAAGAGCGGGCCATCACGTCTCAGGCCGCTTACACTCCGATTCCTAACCGCGCCGATTCACGCTCACTGCGGGTTGGTGTTAACACAATAGAATGTGCTACACTGAAAGCACTTGTGTTGAAGGGACGATAACATGGCGAATCATATTGTTTTATTTGAACCGTTAATTCCAGCGAACACTGGTAACATTGCGCGGACTTGTGCAGCGACCAATAGCTATTTGCACTTGATTAAGCCATTGGGATTTGAGACTGATGATAAGCATTTGCGCCGCGCCGGGTTGGATTATTGGGCCAAGGTTCGAATTGTCTATCATGATAGTCTTGATGACTTCATGGCAACGGTCAAGGATCCGCAGCATTTGTATCTCATCACCAAATTTGCAGATCAAACCTATTCTGATCGCGATTACACCGATACGCATGCCGACCACTATTTCCTTTTTGGCAAAGAAACCACTGGACTGCCTGAGGGATTTATGCGGGAACATGAAGATCAGTGCCTTCGTATCCCCATGACGGCAAACGTGCGCGCTCTCAATTTATCCAATTGTGCAGCATTAGTGGTTTATGAAGCTTTACGACAGCAGCATTTTGCCGGACTGGAAACCGTGCATACCTATGAACATGACAAACTAAAGTGAAAATACGCTAGGAGGCGCAACCCATGGAAGCAAAACGTTATCCGATTACGGTTGAATCATTTCATTATGATCTCGTGAAACAAGGAACCCCAGTGAAGAACGATTTACAGGTAGCCATGCGTCAGATTCAGTGGTCTGACCCTAAGAAACAGGCAGAATTAAAAAAAGGCAATCTTTTTGAAATGATGATTCCCTTTGACGTGGTGCCTGACAATGCCGGATTTGAAATTTCCGGTAAGATCACCCAAATTGTTCAGGTTATGGATTATTTCGGTGAAGCAAATGAGCTGCCACAAGAAGAACTGGGCAAATTGAGTCGGCCACTGGTTGAAACCATTGAAACCTTAACCTATCAGGTGACAGCGGTAGCCTTGGATCAAGGCGTTAATCTTCAGTTCGGCGCAAGTGACGAACAACCTGGCCAAGCTTAAGCAGGTAGTGAATAGGAAAAGATCAAAAAGGCGGCCGGAAAGCTGCCTTTTTTGCTGAGCGCGAGCCGGAGCGGTTAGAAACCGGAGTGTAAGCGGCCTCAGACGTGATGGCCCGGGCTTGGCCATTGCGGCTGAGGTCCTTACACGCAGGTTTCTGCGCCGGCGAACGCGTTATGGGCGTAAACCAGAACATAAGCAGTCTCAGCCGTGATGGCCAGGTTTTGGCCATTACGCCCAAGGTCCTTACACGCAGGCTACTGGGCTGGCGAACGCGTTATGGGCGTAAACCAGAACATAAGCGGCCCCAGCCGTAATGGCCCAGGCTTTGGCCATTGCGCCCAAGGTCCTTACGCTCTGACTTCTGCGCCGGAAAGCGCGTTATGCCCAAACATAACCCCGGCTATTGTAAAAACCGGCATAACGACCCACCGCATATCTCAAAAGAACATAGCAAAATCACCGCAGTGGCTTTTTAAATGCGGGCTCAGCTCGTGTATAATAGGCAGGAATGAAAGGAGCATGACCATGGCACAAAAACGTGGCGGGCGCAGGCGACCGCGCAAAAAACGACCAACTAAACAGCAACAGCACACCTTAAGTTGGGTTGGCGCGCTATTTGTCGTGTTCGCGAGCCTGGCATTTTTCCGTCTCGGCATTGTTGGAACGGTCCTTGCCAACGTTTTTCGGTTAGTAGTTGGCGATAGTTTTCTGGTAGTCAGTGCTGCGACTGTTGTGACCGGTATCTGGTTTTTATTGGCAGATCGGTTGCCGAAGTTGGCGCGGCATGTCTGGATCGGGTTAAGTATCATTCTGATCGCCGCACTGGTTTTACTAACAGCACAGGCAATGGCGACACTGAATGTCCACAGTCATTATTTGCTAGCGACTTGGCACCTGTTGCAAAATGATTTTGGGTTAATGACAACCGCGTCACAAGTCGGAGGCGGCTTGCTTGGTGCAGGACTTTTTGCGTTGTTGGCGCCATTATTAAGTAGCTTAGGCGCAACCATTCTTGCGTGGTTTGGTGTCATTGCCGGTATCCTCGTGTTTTTGGGGGTGGGCGCCAACCAGGTTTTTAACTGGTTGCAAGCTTTTGGACAGGCTTGCAAACGTGGATTGATTCAGGTATCTGATCACATAACGGCGCTAAAAAAAGCAGATGCTAAAAAGGCTGCCACTCGTCCAACATCGACGCCAGAAGCTGCAACGGATGCTGCTCACACGCAATCAGAACCATCATCGGAGCGAGCCGATGACTTCACGATTAAGGGGCCAACTCCGGTTAAACCGTTGCCGCAAAGTGAAGCGCCTGCCCCAACGAAACCAGCAAGTGCCGCACCTGTGAGTGAGTCATCTGCTGCCACTGCGCAGGTGCCCGCCAGCAAGCTGGACGCAGACATGCCGGCTTCAGACTATCAGTTGCCTAGCCTAGCCATGCTGACGGCGACACCGCCTGTCGACCAAAGTGCAGAATATCAGGCAATTAAAACGAACCGTACAAAACTGAAGGAAACTTTTGAAAGCTTTGGGGTTAAGGTGGGCGTTAAAAGTGCGACATTAGGGCCGTCAATTACGCAATATGAGATTCAGCCCGCGGTCGGCGTAAAGGTTTCAAAAATTGTGAATCTATCCGACGACTTGGCATTGGCTTTAGCTGCAAAAGATATTCGGATTGAAGCACCGATCCCCGGGAAATCGTTAATCGGAATTGAAGTGCCCAATCAACATATTGCAACAGTCGGGTTTAAAGAGGTCATGGCGGAGACGCCTAAGGCACCGAATCATCCCTTAGTGTTACCACTTGGCCGGGATGTTAATGGTCAAGTGGTCACCTTTGATCTAACCAAAATGCCGCACCTACTAATTGCCGGCGCAACCGGTTCAGGTAAGTCAGTGATGATCAATGTGATCCTGACGAGTATCTTGATGCGTACGAAGCCAACTGATGTCCGGCTGATGTTAATCGATCCCAAACGTGTTGAATTGTCCGTTTATAATGGCGTGCCGCACTTATTGACGCCAGTCGTGACCGAAGCAAAAAAGGCGCCAAGTGCTTTAAATAAGATTTTAACCGCAATGGATGAACGCTACCAACGATTTGCGGCAGCAGGCGTGCGTAACATGAAAGAATTTAATCAAAAAGTAGCAGCAAATCCTGCCAGTGGTCAGTCCAAAATGCCGTATATCGTTGTCATTATTGATGAGTTAAGTGACTTGATGATGGTTGCGGGTCACGAAATTGAAACCGCCATTGTACGACTGGCCCAAATGGCGCGCGCTGCCGGCATTCATGTTATCATTGCCACACAACGGCCATCTGTGGATGTTATCACGGGGTTGATGAAGGCTAACATTCCATCACGTATTGCTTTTGCCACATCTAGCGGCATTGATTCACGTACGATTCTTGACAGTAATGGCGCAGAAAAACTTCTGGGCCGCGGTGATATGCTGTTTTCACCGATTGGCGCTTCCAAGCCATTACGAGTTCAAGGTGCGTTTATCCCGTCTGTTGATGTAGAACGGGTTGTGAAAGCTATCACGGATCAAGTGGCACCAGCTTATGTAGACAGTATGACGCCGACTGAAAATGTTGAAACCGAGCAACAAGGGGATTCTGAAGACGAGTTGTACGATGATGCCAAGGCATTTGTCATTGCACAACAAAGCGCTTCTACATCAATGCTGCAACGACGCTTTCGAATTGGCTATAATCGTGCGGCACGATTGATTGACGATCTTGAAGCTAATCAGATTGTTGGCCCCAGCGAAGGCAGTAAGCCCCGGAAAGTTTTCGTTACACCAACAGATGGGAATCAGTCATGAGGGAGACTATGCAAAAAGAAATCAAGCCGGGCGTTTGGCTTATGGTTTTGCCAACCACCCAATTTAAAACTACTCGGATCAATATTCAGTTTTTAACCCCATTGCGGCGAGATACGGTCACAAAACGAACGTTGCTGACCAGTCTTTTGGAGACAAATAGTCAGGAGTATCCAACTCAGGCAGCTATGGCGGCCCATTTAGAGTCACTTTACGGTGCAAACTTCAGTATTGGTGTTGCGCGCGAAGGCCGACTGCACCGGGTTGGGGTGACAATGAGTACTGTGGACGATCGGTTTACGGATGCACCGTTGTTACCAAAGGCAGCAGCGTTTTTGAAGACGGTTTTGTTTTCCCCCAACTTTCAAGCTGGGCAATTTGACGCGGCAACTTTTGATCGGGAAAAGCAAAACTTGGATCACTATCTGGCCAGTTTAGATGATGATCGTCAAACGCAGGCAGCATTGGGTGTCCAGCGTCTGTATTTCGGCGTTGATCCTGATCAGGCCATCCCCAGCTTTGGCACGCGTGAAGATCTTGCGCCGATCACGACAGCGAGTTTAACCGCCTATTACCACCAAATGATCAGTGAAGATCAAGTCGTTATCACCGTTTTAGGCGATGTTCAGGCTGAAAAAGTGGCGGCTTTGTTTGCTGATTGGCCACTGGCGGCGCGCTCGCAAACCACCCCCGCGATTGCATTTAATTTACCGGAGCATGCCGAAGTCGTCAGCCAAACCGCCAAAGTCGTTGCCCAACAAGCTAAATTTGATCTTGCCTATCATGTCAGCACGGATTTGATGGGTCCAAAGTATGCAGCTACTTTAGTGGCAGAAGAATTGTTTGGCGGTTCAAGTTTGTCATTGCTCTTCACCAACGTTCGCGAAAAGGCCAGTCTGGCTTATTATGCGAGTTCCATGTTGGATACTTTTCGCGGCTTGATGTTGGTTCAAACCGGGATTGAAAGCAAAGATCAGGCGCGGGTTGCGGATTTGATTCAGCAGCAACTGGCAGCCATTGTGCGCGGTGATTTTTCCGATGACCGGTTGCAGGCGATTAAAGATGGCATTTTGGATCATCAGCGTGCAGCGTATGATAGTCCGCGGTTTTTGACAAATCAGGCGCTGTATCGACTGTTAGTGCCGGACGCACCGCAAGACTTTGAAAGCTTTGCTAGCCGAATTCAGGCCGTGGATCGGCAGGCAGTGCAACAAGCGGCTGCCGCGATGAAACTGCAAGCGACGTATTTTCTGACTGGGGAGGACAGCGAATGAAGACACAATATTTCCGTGATGTTGATGAAACACTCATCACAACGACGCTGCCCAACGGTTTGCGCCTGCAAGTGGTGCCGCGCCCGGCGTATCATAAAAGTTATGCGATCATGACCACTGATTATGGTGCGATTGATACGCGCTTTGCACCGGACGGCAAGCAGATGGTGACTTATCCAGCCGGTATCGCCCATTTTTTGGAACATAAGTTATTTGAAAAAGAAGATCATGATGCATTTGATCTTTTCGGCGAGACCGGTGCGTCAGCCAATGCGTTTACCAGTGCGACAAAAACCAGCTTCTTATTTTCCACGACCACTCAATTAAATAAGAACCTGCAAATTTTGCTTGATTTTGTGCAGGCACCGTTTTTTTCCACGGAATCGGTGGCTAAAGAGCAAGGCATTATCGGCTCGGAAATTCAAATGTATCAAGATGATCCAGGTTGGCGGGTGTACGCTGGTTTGCTGGAAAACCTTTTCCCCAATCATCCAGCGCATGTTGACGTGGCAGGGACAGCAGCAAGTATCGCTCAGATTACGCCGGAGATGCTTTATACCATTCACCGCGTTTTTTATCAACCAAGTAATATGACCTTGGTGATTGTTGGCAATATTGATGCGGAGAATGTGATTGATTTTGTTGCTGCCAATCAGGCTCAAAAGACATTTCCAACGCGACAGCCAATTGTGCGAGGCGTTGAAGCAGACGTGCAAACAGCAGATATTATTCCTTATCGGGAGTTGAAAATGCCGGTCAGTCGTCCCAAAACGCTGGTTGGCTTTAAAGGACAGGTGGCAATTCCGCAGACGGCTGCTGGTTGGCGGTATCAATTAAGTATTCGCCTATTGCTGGAAGTTTTGTTTGGAGATTCATCGCAGCTTTATCAAGCATGGTATGATCGCGGTTTGATTGATGACTCGTTTGATTTTGATTTTACGAATCAGCGTAGTTTTAGTTATGGGCTTGTTGGCGGCGACACCGATGATCCTCAAGGCTTAAGCGCCGCCATTAAGGAAGTATTGGCACATGCTGCGGATCAGGCTGATTTGAATAGAAATCGGGTTGCGCTAATTAAACGCGCGTCACTCGGCAAATACTATGCCGGACTGAATGGGTTAAATGGCGTTGCCAACCAATTAAGCGCCTTAAGCTTTGGCGAAGCGTCTTTGTTTGATTTTCCGCAAATATTAAACAGGATTAGGTTTGAAGATCTTGAGCAGTTAATTCCTAAACTTTTTAATGCTGAAGCTTTAACGGTTTTGACAATGCTTCCGGAGGGAAAATAATGCGATCGGCTTTAATCATTGGCGCTTCTGGTGATATTGGCCAAGCGGTAGCAGCAAAATTGGCGGCAGCAGGGTGGTCGCTTTATCTGCATTACTTTAAGCATGAGCAAGTTGTGATGGATCAAATGAGGGCTTATCAAGCAGCATATCCGCATCAGGACTTTATTCCGTTACAATATGATTTGACGGATGACCGTCATCTAGACGAACTCACAAATCAACTTTTTAGTCTTGATGCTGTCATTTTTGCAGCCGGCATGACCTATTATCATCTTTTTAAAGAAACCACGGTCCCTGAGATGACGACTTTGATGCGGGTCCATTTGTTAACGCCGATGGTTCTTTTGACTAAAGTGGAGCGTAAATTGGCACAATCTGGTCATGGACGCGTTATTTTCATTGGATCTGTCTATGGTGGTACCGGATCAGCGATGGAGGTGGCCTATAGCACGGTCAAGGGAGCGCAAAGTGCCTTTGTGAAGGCTTATGCACAAGAAGTTGCCAGTCTTGGCATTACCGTGAACGTTGTTGCCCCCGGAGCCGTCACCACCAAAATGAATACAAAGATGTTTGACTCCGATACACTCGCCAAAGTTCAGGCAGAGATTCCCGCGGCTCGGTTTGCGACCCCCCAGGATATTAGTTACTATGTCAGTATGCTGGTTGCCGAGGAAGCGGCTTATCTAACCGGACAGACACTGTACGTAACAGGCGGCTGGCGCATGTAGTAAACAAAGGATTTCTTAAGGCTTTCAGACGGTTTTTCATGCTATACTAAAAATGGTTAATAAAAAATAGCGGGTGAAGAAAACATATGGATGAAATTGGGCAAAAATTACGGGACGCCCGGATTGAAAAAGGCTATACCATTGATGATCTACAACAAATTACCAAAATTCAAAAACGCTACCTGATTGCGATCGAAGAAGGTCATTTCGATGCGTTGCCAGGCGACTTTTATGTGCGTGCCTTTATCAAGCAATATGCCGATACGGTTGGGCTTGACGGGGATGAATTGTTGACGCAATTTCAGCAGGATATCCCGGAACCGCAACCCCAAGAATACGCTGCACAGTCAGTTGAAAATAAGACTCGGGCGACCCGCGCCGAAGAAGCGAGTCCGGTTAACCGTTTGCGGCGCTATCTTCCGCAGATTGCGATTGCTGCCTTTGTGATTGTTGCCATCATCGTCATTTATGTCGTGATGCTATTTTCACAATCCGGACCGAAACAAACGATTCCCGCGGATTCCGAGAGTGTTGCGGTTTCGTCCAAGCGCAGTAGTTCTAAGGCATCGAAATCATCAAAAACCTCATCATCCTCGAAGTCTAGCAAGTCTTCTGCATCAAGTAGTTCCAAGTCATCAGAAAAGGCATCTAAAGAAAGCAAAAAGAAGAGTGACAAGCTCGACATTTCTGTTGCTGCGGCAAATGGTGCTACTCAGGCAGTTACGTTGAAGAATTTGCCGACCAGCGGGAATAAACTTACACTCGGTGCAAACGGGGCGACCGCTTGGATTTCAGTCATTGTCAATGGTTCGACAACTTGGCAGGGTTCCTTGACATCCGGAAATACACAAGAGGTGACATTACCAGATAATACGTCCACCTTCCAAGTCCGCTCAGGGAATGCGACTGCTACAACGATTGAGTTGAATGGCAAGAAGGTTGACATTTCAAACGGTACCAGTGTTGTTCGGACGATTACCTTCACAAGCAGTACAAGTGAAAGTGAGGCTTCTCAAGAATGAATCTCCCTAATAAGTTGACGCTGATTCGCATTTTCTTAATTCCTGTTTTCACTTTGTTATTGGCATTCAATTGGCCAGCTGGTTATCTGACAATTGCCGGGACAAAAGTTGCCATGAGCTGGTTTATCGCCTTGATCATCTTCATTGTGGCTTCACTTACCGATTTTGCGGATGGTCAGATTGCCCGGCGCAAACATTTAGTGACCAATTTTGGAAAATTTGCCGATCCGTTGGCCGATAAATTGTTAGTCATGACTGCATTTTTGTTCCTGACAGCAGCTGGACAGATTCCGGCATGGGGAACGGCGATTATCCTATGGCGTGAGTTAGCGGTGACGGGATTGCGACTATTGCTTTCCAATGAAGGAGAGGTACTGGCTGCTGCTTGGCCCGGAAAGATTAAGACCAATACGCAAATGTTTGCGATCATCTTTTTGATGCTCAATAACGCATGGTTCAACAACATTAACATTCCGTTTGCGCTAATCCTTTTCTATGTTGCAGTGTTCTTCACGATTTATTCTGGCGTGGAATATTTTTACAAGAATCGCGGCGTTTTTGCAGATTCATTTGGATCTAAACAGCAGTAATATCGTTTTTTTACCCAGGCTGATAGCTTGGGTTTTTTTGTGCCCGTCATTCGGCGCAAAACGGAACGGGTAGTAAAATAAAACTGAACCTTGTTGGGCTTGGAGGCATTGTTTATGTTAATGGTTGGGTGATTGCAGCAGATTGGCAGCAGAATTTTTGAATATTGAGTGAATGCATTAAAGGGCAGATGTGCTAAACATCGAATTCTATTGTTAGGTGGGAAAAATATGCAAGCAGAAATTATTGCTATCGGAACGGAAATTCTGATGGGACAAATCACAAATACAAATGGCGCGTATATGGCTAAACAACTGGCTACATTAGGTATTGCAAGCTATCATCAACAGGTTGTTGGGGATAACGCAAAACGACTGGCTGACGCGATAAGTTTGGCTGAACAACGCAGTGATATCGTTATTTTGATTGGCGGTTTAGGACCAACACCGGATGATTTAACGAAGCAAACCCTAGCCGCACACCTGAATTTACCCTTGGTGGAAGACGCTGGCGCTATGGCCAAGTTGGCTGCGCGGGTTAAACAACAGCAACGTCCAATGACACCCAATAATCGCTTGCAAGCGATGTATCCCAAAGGCGCAATCGTATTGGCCAATCGTGTTGGGTTGGCGGTCGGCGCATGGGTTGAGCAGCGCCAACACGCCTATGTTTTATTGCCGGGACCACCTAAAGAGTTTGTGCCAATGGTTGATCATGAACTGTTGCCACGACTGGCAAAATATAGCGGGCATCAAGAAGTTTTGGAAAGTCGCGTGATGCGTTTCTTTGGTGTCGGCGAATCGCAACTTGTGACAGATTTAAGTGATTTAATTGCCAACCAGACGAATCCGACACTTGCAACTTATATAAAAGATCATGAGGTGACAGTTCGGGTAACTGCGAGTGGCAAAACACAAGCAGAAGCCGCGGCAAAACTTGAGCCAATGATCGGCATCATTATGGATCGTGAAGGCCGCTACTTTTACGGCTACGGTGACGATAACAGTCTTGCTCAGGAATTAGTCAAAGCATTGGCGGCTAGTGATAAGCAAATTAGTGCCGCTGAAAGCCTGACTGCAGGTGCATTTCAAGCGGCATTGGGAGACGTTCCGGGAGTCTCGGCTTATTTCAAAGGCGGCTTCGTTACGTACGCTTTAGCGACAAAAGCTGCATTTTTAAATATCGATGCCCGTCAGCTAGCAGAACATGGTGTGGTGAGTGAATTTACTGCCAAAGCAATGGCAGAGCATGCTCGTCAACGAGCCGCGGCAGACATTGCCGTTAGTTTTACCGGAGTTGCCGGTCCTGACAAGCTGGAAGGACAGCCAGCCGGCACCGTCTGGATTGGTTTGGCGCGGTTAGGAGAGAAACCAATAGCACAAGTTTATCATTTTCCGGGTGGGCGAAATGACGTCCGCAAGCGCGCCGTTATGACGGGGATGATGATGGTGTTGAAGCGTTTACGCGAATAACAGCAAATAGTTGTGGATGGAACAAGCTCATTAAACAGGAGGCGGTAAGAGATGGCAGAAACCGAACGACAGGAAGCATTGGCAACGGCGTTAAAGAAGATTGAGAAGAATTTTGGCAAAGGGGCCATTATGCGGATGGGGGACAAAGTGGAGACACGCGTTTCTGCTGTTTCCAGCGGATCACTTGCAATTGATGATGCACTTGGTGTTGGTGGGCTGCCACGTGGACGAATTGTTGAAATCTATGGTCCGGAAAGTTCCGGAAAAACGACTGTGGCCTTGCATGCAGTTGCCATGGTTCAGCAACACGGTGGCACGGCCGCTTATATTGATGCCGAAAATGCCATGGATCCCAAATATGCAGCGGCACTTGGCGTCAATATTGATGAGCTGTTGCTTTCACAGCCGGATACCGGTGAACAAGGATTGGAAATTGCCGATGAGCTGGTTGCATCGGGAGCCATTGATATTTTAGTGGTTGATTCAGTGGCAGCTCTGGTACCGCGCGCAGAAATTGAAGGGGACATGGGTGATGCACACGTTGGGTTACAGGCACGGCTAATGTCACAGGCCTTACGAAAGTTGTCTGGGGCGATCAATAAAACCAAAACAATTGCCTTGTTCATCAACCAGATCCGGGAAAAAGTCGGTATTGTATTCGGCAATCCTGAAATTACGCCGGGCGGTCGGGCGCTGAAGTTTTATGCCACTGTGCGTATGGAAGTGCGCCGTTCTGAGCAGATCAAAAACGGTGCCGATATTATTGGCAATCGCACCAAAATCAAAGTGGTTAAAAATAAAGTTGCACCGCCGTTTAAGACTGCCATTGTTGATATTATGTATGGTCAAGGCATTTCCCAAAGCGGTGAACTTGTCGACATGGCGGTTGAAAAAGACATCATTGAAAAGGCGGGTTCGTGGTATGCCTACCAAGGCGAGCGCATTGGTCAAGGACGTGAACACGCTAAAAGCTATCTTGAAACGCATGAGGAGCTGCGCCGAACCATTGAAAAACAAGTCCGGCTTGCTTATGGAATGTCGCCGGATCACGTTATCGATCAAGCGGACACGGAGACAGATACTACCACATCTGCTGCATCATGACTGGTTAAAAGGGGTGCTTGTTGTGCTGCGAGCGAATCGTGTGTGGAAATGGCTCACGCTTTTCATAACGCGCTCGTAGTCGCGGCAATCGAAGTGTAAGGACCTTGATCGCAATGACCAAAGCCCGGCCATCACGGCTGAGGCCACTTATGTTCTGGCTTACGCCCATAACGCGCTCGCCGGCGCAGAAGTCTGCGTGTAAGGACCTCAGGCGCAATGGCCAAAGTGCAGCCATTACGCCTGAGGCCGCTTATGTTCTGGCTTACGCCCATAACGCGCTCGCCAGCCCAGAAACCTGCACATAAGGACCTTGGTCGCAATGACCAAAGACCGGTCATCACGCCCAAGGCCACTTATGTTCTGGCTTACGCCCATAACGCGCTCCCCGGCGCAGAAGTCTGCGTGTAAGGACCTCAGTCGCAATGGCCAAAGTGCGGCCATTACGCCTGAGGCCACTTACACTCCGACTTCTAAGCGCGCCGGTTCGCGCTCACTAAATTTGCCTCCAGTTGACACCTTGCAGGCCAGCACGTAAACTAATAGAGGTGTAATAATTTAAAAAAAGCATCAAAGATTTTGATCAACTTGATGATTGAATCGCTTAGATGATGCGGAGGTGAAATGATGAGTTCAGTAACACTGGTCTCAATAACCCTCGCAGCAGTCATCGCTTTAGCGGTCGGTTTATTGATCGGATTTGCACTTCAAAAGAAGCTCCACCAGAACAGTTTGGATCGAGCGACGCAGACAGCAGAAGGTATCATTGAGGCCGCTAAAAAAGAAGCAGCGACTTTAAAAAAAGAGAAACTGCTAGAAGCAAAAGATGAGAATCATCGCTATCGAACCCAACTTGAAGACGAATTGAAAGATCGGCGGGCGGAAGTCCAGAAGTCAGAACATCGACTGAACCAGCGAGAAGATACTCTTGATCGGCGTGATGACACGCTTGATCGTAAAGAGCAGAGTCTTGCTGACCGGGAAGCAAATTTGAACAAGCGGCAGCAACAGTTAGATGAACGTGAACAAGCTATCTCTTCTGAAATCAGCAAACAACAGACAGAACTCGAACGAATTGCCGAGCTAAGCCATGAGCAGGCTCGGACTCAGATCCTTGACCAGACACAATCAGAATTGACGCATGAACGCGCCGTGATGATTAAAGAAAGCGAAGATGAAGCAAAGGAGGCCGCAGATAAGAAAGCCAAGGTACTGATTGCGGATGCAATTCAGCGCAGTGCTTCAGATATCGTTGCCGAGACAACGGTTACGGTTGTTAATTTACCAAATGACGACATGAAAGGCCGAATTATCGGTCGTGAAGGTCGAAATATCCGGACACTTGAGACTTTGACGGGGATTGACTTAATTATTGACGATACCCCGCAAGCCGTTGTTTTGAGCGGATTTGATCCGATTCGACGGGAAATCGCGCGAATCGCGTTGGAGAAGCTCATTCAAGATGGCCGAATTCATCCGGCCCGCATTGAAGAAATGGTTGATAAGGCACGCAAAGAGATGGATGACCGCATTCGTGAAATCGGCGAACAAGCTATTTTTGATGTGGGTATTCATAACATGCACCCTGACTTGATTAAGATTTTGGGTCGCTTGCATTTTCGTACGAGTTACGGTCAGAATGTTCTGGATCATTCGATTCAGGTTGCAAAGCTGGCCGGTGTGATGGCTGCTGAATTAGGAGAAGATGTTACCTTAGCAAAACGCGCGGGGTTATTACATGATATTGGTAAGGCGCTCGATCATGAAGTCGATGGATCCCACGTTGAAATTGGGGTCGAGCTAGCAACAAAGTACAAAGAACCAAAGACGGTGATTAATGCCATTGCGTCCCATCATGGTGACGTTGAACCAACTAGTGTCATTTCGGTACTAGTCGCCGCCGCTGATGCTATTTCCGCCGCTCGTCCAGGCGCGCGGTCGGAATCACTTGAAAATTACCTGCATCGCTTAGAGAAATTGGAGGCTATTGCCAACAGTCATGCTGGCGTTGACCATAGTTTCGCGATCCAGGCCGGTCGTGAAGTACGGGTGATCGTTCAGCCAGAAAAACTTTCTGATGATCAGAGTGTCATTTTGGCTCGCGACATTCGCAATGAAATTGAAAAAGAATTAGAGTATCCGGGTCACATCAAGGTTACAGTCATTCGAGAAACCCGAACCGTTGAATATGCTAAATAAGTTTGCAGTTAGGCCTTATTAAAGGGCACTATATGTAAACCAAAAAGATCCGCAAGCGGTAATTGAGCTTGCGGATCTTTTTGCGTTTTTAAGGCTTGTGAACTTCTGACGTGGCATATGGGACCTCACGATACTGACTTGTACCGATCTGTGGGTCAAATTGGCCGTGTAGGAAATCCTTGATTAAGGCGAGGTTCTTGTCTAACTGGTCAGCATCAAGATGTAACGTCAGTGTCACTGCTACGCCATAATCAATGGTTGCGATTGTGAGGTTGTGCGTTTCTAAAAAATGCTGCAGTGGATTAAGATCCGCATATGGAATCTGAAAAGTAACAGCCTTTTGCTTAATTCGGGCTACAATGCCAATTGTTTCAATTGCGGCGTTGACATTGCCGGCATAAGCGCGAATCAGACCGCCGGCACCAAGCTTGATCCCGCCAAAATAACGCGTCGTCACGGCGAGTGTATCGCGAAGTTCATGTTGCAAGAGGCCTTCAAGTGTCGGGGAGCCAGCAGTTCCGGATGGTTCGCCGTTATCGCTGGCCCGCTGGATTTGGTTTTCGTTACCGAGCACGTAAGCAAAGACATTGTGATTTGCTTTGGCATGCTCGTGGCTGATGCGATCAATAATAGCCTTTGCCTCGTCTTCATCATGAATACGAGCGAGGTGGGTGATGAAACGAGACTTTTTAATGATTTGAGTGTAATTTCCGGATTCTTTTATGGTGAGATATGGCTTCATTATGCGTAATCTCCTTTTGAGGTGATGAAAATGGATCTGGCAGGTGCCCAACTCACACAGCGTGAACTGGCGCGTTTAGCTGTCTCTAATATATCACACGCAACTGTTGTGCCGGCATTGGTAAAAGACCATCATCAGTGGCAATGTCAGCGATGTTGCAGCCGAAGACCTGTTGCACTGCCAGATGGCCGAATTTATTGTCCGGAGTGTGTTGCTTTAGGACGACTGACCAATGCCGATCATCTTTATCGGTTTGAACAGGCGCATCTGCCGGTTGGTGATGGTCAATTAACCTGGCATGGTTTACTAACACCTGATCAACAGGCGGCATCGGATGCATTACAGGCGAGTGTCGCAGCAGGTCGTGAACATTTGATTTGGGCGGTTACCGGGGCGGGGAAGACTGAAATGCTTTTTCCGACTATTGCCCAGCTGATCCAGCAGCAAAAGCGGGTGGCCATTGTTTCACCACGAATTGACGTGATTCGGGAACTGGCACCACGATTTCGAACGGCATTTGCAACCACACCCATTTCCGTGCGTTATGGTGGGCATTTTGATCAAACGGATAGTGATTTGCTCTTAGCAACGGTTCATCAATTATTACGCTTTTATCGGGCATTTGACTTAATTGTCGTAGATGAAGTTGACGCGTTTCCTATGCGCGGAACACCAATGTTACATCAAGCAGTGAGGCAGGCACGCCGCGGCTCGGTTGCTTATTTGACTGCCACTCCTGATCGTCAATTAAAACAGGCAATTCGGCGGGGGCGGCTTGGGGTTAGTCGACTTTTTCGCCGTTTTCACGGGCATCCATTACCGGTTCCTCGGATTCAATTAGTGAACTTACGGCATGTGCCCCATTCGCTTCCCAAAGCAGTCATTATGTGGGTGCAGCAAGTGCTAGCGACTAAAAGAGTCTGTCTGTTGTTTGTGCCGAAGATTAGTTGGGCAGAACAACTTGCCGGTAAGTTGCGCCAAATAGGGCTAAAGGCGGCTGGTGTTGCGAGTACTGATGCGCAGCGGGCGGAAAAGGTTACAGCATTTCGACAAGGACAATTGGAGGTTTTAGTGACGACAACAATTCTGGAAAGAGGCGTTACCGTCCCTCGCTGTGCGGTTGCAGTGCTAGCAGCGGCAGATCCCGAGTTTTCGGCATCAGCTTTAATTCAAATTGCCGGTCGAGCTGGTCGGGCAGCGGATAGTCCGGACGATCCGGTTGTCTTCTTTTCCGATCGTTATACCCTTGCGATGTTGGCAGCCAGACGCCAAATTGTGATGATGAATGGCAGGTGAAGACGATGCGCTGTATTGGTTGTACCCGCCCGACAGATCGCGGCTTGAAGCTGACAACGTTATTTTCCCGTGGTCCATTGCTAGCGCCGAGGTTATGTCACAGTTGCTTGAGCCAATTTAGTTTCATTACCGGTATAACCTGCTCCGGCTGCGGGCGAATGCAGGTAGCCGCGGAGCCGTGTTTGGACTGTCGAAAATGGGCGAAGCATGGGCCGCTTTTAAATAACCGGGCCTTATTTGTGTATGACGCAAAAATGAAGGCGTGGATTTACCAATATAAAGGACTGGGTGACTATCGGCTGCATGTAGCTTTTCAGGATTTGATTGCCGAGCGTCTGCGACATGCAGAAGCGTTGGTCCCCATTCCAAGCGAAGCTAAACATTATGAATGGCGCGGGTTTGATCCGATTTTAGGATTATTTGGTTGCCTGCCATTACAAAACTGGCTCCAAAAGTCGGCAACAGCGCGACCACAAGCTCAAAAGACCCGCCGAGAACGGCTGAAGACGCCACAAAGTTTTCGGGTGCTCGTTTCAGCCAAAACCTTAAACCGCGTGCGTCAGATAACATTGCTTGATGATTTGTATACGACAGGGCGGACGTTGTACCACGCGCGGGATGCTTTAGTGGCTGCCGGTTTCAAGGGGACTATCCAGGCGTTTACATTAATTCGGTGAAATGTGGCTTTTGTTGTGTCTGGTGGTAACATTCGGGTATAATGAAGGTGGAGATTGGAAGGGTTTTACCCCAGCCAATCAGCGTGTAAGCGTTTGCCTACACGCAGGAAAGGGGAGAAGTTTTATGCTCACATACAATGTTCGTGGCGAAAACATCGAAGTCACCGAAGCCATCAGAAATTACGTGGAGAAGCGGATTAGCAAACTGAACAAGTTCTTTGGTGGTTCAGTTACTGCGACAGCGCACGTCAATTTGAAGGTTTACCCAGATAAGACCGCAAAAGTAGAAGTGACGATCCCGCTGTCGTTCTTGACCCTGCGTGCGGAAGAAACCAGTCCGGATCTGTACGCCAGCATTGATCTTGTTACTGACAAGCTGGAGCGGCAGGTGCGTAAGTTCAAAACCAAGATTAATCGCAAGTCACGTGAAAAAGGCTTTGGTCAGATTGACATCGATAGCAATGCACCGGCTGAACCGAAACCGGCCGAAGATGATGATAATCTGAAGGTTGTGCGAACAAAACGCGTTTCGTTAAAACCAATGGATTCACAGGAAGCCATTTTACAGATGGATATGCTGGGCCACAACTTCTTTATCTTCGAAGATGCAGATACAAATGGCACGAGCATTGTTTACAAGCGTCGTGATGGCCGTTATGGCTTGATTGAAACGAACGAATAATAGCGATTTTCTTAAAAGAGAGGCAAGGCTGCTGCTTATCGGCGGGCTTGCTTTTTATTTGCCTGTCAGCTCCATCATGCCTATAAAACGATGCGTGTGGCTATTGCAGTTTATGAGAAGTGTGGCAATTAATGTGATTTTTGACGCGGGGATCTGCATTTAAGGATCTTGGTCGCAATTGGCCAAGAGCGGGCCATCACGCTTAAGGCTACTTATGTTCTGGCTTACGCTCATAACGCGCTCCCCGGCGCAGAAGTCTGCGTGTAAGGACCTCAGACGCAATGGCCAAAGTGTGGTTATCACGTTCAAGGACGCTAATGTTCTGGTTTATGCCCATAACGCGTTCGCCAGCCCAGAAACCTGCACATAAGGACCTTGGGCGCAATGACCAAACCCGGGTCATCACGCCCAAGGCCGCTTATGCTCCGGTTTCTAACCGGGCTGGCTCACGCTCACCAAGTTATTTTCAATCTCCCCTTTAAAATGTTAAGATGTTAGAATGTATAAATGTTAAGATGTATAAATGTTAGAATGATTAAAGTAGTGTTAGTTCTACGAGGTTTCGACAGAGAGGAATCCATTAATGGCCAATATTCTTAGAAAATGGGTCGAAAGCGATAAGCGAGAAATCGGTCGCCTCGGCAAAATCGCTGATCAAGTTCAGCGCTATGAAGATGAATATGCAGCATTATCAGATGATCAATTAAAAGCAAATACCCAAAAATTCAAGGATCGCCTTGCAGCAGGGGCAACGTTAGACGATATTTTACCGGAAGCTTTTGCCACCGCGCGTGAAGGGGCTAAACGAGTTTTAGGGTTATTCCCGTTTCGGGTTCAAATTATTGGCGGGATCGTTTTACATGAAGGCAATATTGCGGAAATGAAAACCGGTGAAGGTAAAACTTTGACGGCAACCATGCCCGTTTATTTGAATGCCTTGACTGGTAAAGGTGTCCACGTGGTTACCGTTAACGAGTACTTGTCCACGCGTGATGCAACGGAAATGGGCGAGTTGTACAATTGGCTCGGTCTCAGCGTCGGGTTGAATCTTAACTCCAAGAACAGTGACGAAAAACGCGAAGCCTATAATTGCGATATCACTTATTCCACCAATAGTGAACTCGGCTTTGACTATTTGCGAGACAACATGGTGGTTTATAAGGAACAGATGGTACAACGGCCACTGAATTTTGCAATTGTTGATGAAGTTGATTCGATTCTCATTGATGAGGCCCGGACGCCTTTGATTATTTCCGGTGGCGCAGAAAAGACAACCGGCCTTTATATTCGGGCGGACCGCTTCGTTAAGACGCTTAAAGCCGATACTGATTACAAGATTGACTGGCCAACGAAGACCATTTCGCTCACTGAAAGCGGCATTCGCAAAGCCGAAAAGAATTTTGGCTTGGATAACCTATACGATACCGAAAATACGGCTTTAACCCACCATATCGACCAAGCATTGCGGGCAAATTACATTATGCTTAAAGATATCGACTATATGGTGTCTAACGGCGAAGTGCTGATTGTCGATCAATTTACCGGTCGGGCAATGGAAGGCCGGCGCTATTCCGATGGCTTGCATCAGGCAATTGAAGCCAAAGAAGGGGTACAAATCCAGGATGAAAATAAGACGATGGCTAACATCACTTATCAAAACTTCTTCCGGATGTACACCAAGCTGGCAGGGATGACTGGGACCGCTAAAACGGAGCAAGAAGAGTTCCGCGAAATCTATAATATGGAAGTTATTTCGGTTCCAACCAATAAACCGGTTATCCGGGTTGACTCACCGGATGTTTTGTACCCGACTTTGGATGCTAAATTCAATGCGGTTGTTGACGATATCAAAAAACGCCATAAAAAAGGACAGCCGATTCTGGTTGGGACGGTTGCGATTGAGTCGAGTGAACGCCTGAGTAAGCAATTAGATGATGAAAAGATCCCGCACACGGTTTTGAATGCGAAGAACCACTTTAAAGAAGCGGAAATCATCATGAATGCCGGGCAACGAGGCGCCGTGACAATTGCGACCAACATGGCTGGTCGTGGGACGGATATTAAATTAGGCCCTGGTGTCACCGAGTTAGGCGGTTTGGCTGTTATTGGGACTGAGCGGCATGAGAGTCGCCGAATTGATAATCAATTACGTGGCCGTTCCGGTCGTCAAGGTGATCCGGGTTCTACCCAATTTTACCTGAGTCTAGAAGATGACTTGATGAAACGGTTTGGCTCTGAGCGGATTAAAGCAATGCTGGATCGGTTCAAGGTTGCCGATGACGATCAGGTCATTCAAAGTCGAATGATCTCACGGCAGGTTGAATCAGCGCAGAAGCGTGTCGAAGGGAATAACTACGACACACGTAAAAACACGCTGCAGTATGATGATGTGATGCGTGAACAGCGTGAAGTCATCTATAAGCAGCGTCAGCAGATTATCAATGAAGACGAGACCCTCAAGCCCGTTTTGATGGCGATGATTAATCGAACCATCACCCGCATCGTTCAAACGCATACCCAAGGCGATCAAAAGGATTGGAATCTTGATGCGTTGTATGCTTGGATCACCGCAAACATGGCCGATCCGGAGAAATTCAAGCGCAGCGAACTTGATGGCAAGTCGCAAGATGAGCTCATCGGTTTACTGGCGGATATGGCTGAAAATAACTTCCAGCATAAAAACAAGCAACTTGGCGATGACGCGCAGATGCTAGAATTCGAAAAAGTGGTCATCTTACGCGTTGTTGACTCAGCTTGGACGGATCACATTGACGCCATGGATCAACTACGCCAGTCTATTGGTTTGCGTGGTTATGGGCAGATGAATCCGCTAGTCGAATATCAAGAAGAAGGCTACCGGATGTTTGAGGAAATGATTGCGTCAATTGATGATGATGTGACCCGACTGTTCATGAAAGCCGAAATTCGGCAAAATATTCGCCGTTAATGGTGAACCGGCGCCCCGGCACTGCAAGCTCAAATTTGCGGTACTGGGGTGTTTTGAGGATAACAGAAGCAGAAGCTAAATGTGGGATTGAGGCAACCCAGTCATCACTAGAATCAACTTAAAAAAGAGGAGCAATTATCATGGAACTCAGTGTCATGCGTAACACCTTGGCCGCCATGCGAACCAAAATAAATCAATTCAGGGGGTCTCTTTGACCTCGATGCGCTGAATGAACGCATTAGTGAAAATGAAGGTAGAATGGCGGAACCGGGCTTTTGGGATGATTCGGAAGCAGCACAAAAAGTGATCGATGCCAACAATAAACTCAAAGAAAAACACGATCGCTTTTACGCACTTGAAAATGAACTGGAAGATCTTGAGGCCGGATTGGAGTTGTTACAAGACGAACCCGATCCGGATTTGCAACACGAAGAAGAGACCAAGCTTAAAGATCTGCAGGAAAAACTTGATCAGTATGAGATGCAGTTGCTTTTAAATGGGCCATATGACCACAATAATGCAATTCTCGAAATTCATCCCGGTGCAGGTGGTACGGAATCACAAGACTGGGGTTCGATGTTGATGCGGATGTATCAGCGCTGGGCCGACCAGAATGGCTTCAAGGTTGAAGTTGCTGATTACCAACCTGGTGATGAAGCCGGCATCAAAAGTGTGACGCTTTTGATCAACGGTGAAAACGCATATGGCTTATTGAAAAGTGAAAAAGGCGTCCATCGCCTCGTCCGCATTTCGCCATTTGATTCCGCCGGCCGCCGTCATACCAGTTTTGCCTCGGTTGATGTGATGCCGGAGCTTGATAATTCAATTGAAGTCGATATTCGCCCAGAGGATATCAAAATGGAAGTCTTTCGGTCCAGTGGTGCTGGTGGTCAGCATATCAACAAGACTTCCAGTGCGGTTCGGCTGATTCATCTGCCGACCGGGATTGTCACTTCCAGTCAGGCACAACGATCACAATTTCAGAACAAGGCCACGGCAATGGCGATGTTGAAGGCCAAGTTGTATCAGCGTGAAGAGGAAGCCAAAAAGGCCAAAGCCAAAGCCATTCAAGGCGAGCAAAAAGATGTTGCTTTTGGTTCACAGATTCGGTCTTACGTTTTCCACCCGTACACGATGGTCAAGGATCACCGAACGAATTACGAAACCGGTAATGGGCAGGCAGTGATGGATGGCGATCTTAATCCATTTATCAATGCATACTTGCAATGGGAGCTCGCCCAGAAAAATCCTGATTAAACTGTAACCTGCCTGAAATCTTGCTGACTTAATCGGCTGTTATACTAATCCTAGCTTAGAAAAAGGAGCAAAATGCATGATTCAAATGGAAAACGTGACGAAACAGTATGCTAACGGCGTCACTGCCATTAAGGATTTGAATCTTAAAATCCAGGATGGTGAGTTTGTTTACGTCATCGGTCCTAGTGGTGCCGGGAAATCAACGTTCGTTAAAATGCTGTATCATGAATTAAAGCCGTCCAGCGGTAGTATTAAAATTGATGATTTTGATTTTTCAACCATGAAGCCGTCGCAGGTGCCATTTTTGCGTCGTCACATCGGGATCGTCTTTCAGGATTTCAAACTTTTACCACGCTTGACGGTGTACGAGAATGTGGCTTATGCGATGCAAGTCATTGAAGCGCCGGACGATAAAATTAAAGACCGCGTGCTCGAAGTATTAGGACTCGTTGGCTTGGAACAGAAATTGCGGCGTTTTCCTGATGAATTATCCGGTGGTGAACAGCAGCGGGTGTCAGTAGCGCGTGCAATTGTCAACAAGCCTAAAGTGTTGATTGCTGACGAACCGACTGGGAACCTTGATCCGCAAACCTCCGATGAAATTGTTGATATTCTTGAACGTATCAATGCAAATGGAACAACGGTGATCATGGCAACCCATAACAAGGATATTGTGAATGAACGTCAACACCGGCTACTCGAAATTGCCGGGGGTCGCTTAGTGCGTGACGAAGAAGGAGGCACATACGGCAATGAAGAGTAAGGTCTTTTTCCGCCATGTTAAAGATTCCCTGCGCAGTTTGCGGCGTAACGGCTGGATGTCGGTTGCAGCGGTTAGTGCAGTCACCGTCACATTACTGCTGGTCGGTATTTTTATGGCCTTGATTTTCAACCTGCACCACATTTCACAACAAGTTGAAAATGATGTTCAGGTGCGGGTTTATATTGATAAAAAAACAACTACCAAACAACGTGATGACCTTAAAGACAAACTTAAAAAGCTGGATCATGTCAACAAGGTCACTTACCGTTCACGTCAACAAGAATTGGATACAATCATCGGGGGTTATGGTTCGCAGTGGCGGATGTTCTCCGGGGACCAAAACCCATTAAGCGATGTGTTCATGGTTAAGACGAATAGTCCTAAGGCCACCATTAGCGTGTCAAAAGAAGCACAGAAACTGGATCATGTGGTTGATGCAAGCTATGGCGGGCGAACGGCAAAGAAACTCTTTAATTCTGTGGATGTAGCCCAGAAATGGGGGCTTGCTTTCACGATTCTGCTTTTGTTTGTTGCCGTGTTCCTGATTAATAACACGATTCGAATTACCATTTTGTCACGTTCCGACGAAATTCGGATTATGCGACTGGTGGGGGCAACCAATTCCTACATTCGGTGGCCTTTCTTGCTTGAAGGTGCCTGGACCGGTTTGTTTGGGGCAGTATTACCGATTATTATTGTGGATGTCGGTTATGCGATTGTCTATCGGAGCTTCACTTATGCAAACGGAGCCAGTGGTTATACGCTTTATGCCAACATGCCGTTCTTGTTCTGGCTTGACTTGATGTTAGCCGGGATTGGCATTGTCATCGGGGCACTGGGATCAGTTATCTCCATGCGGCGTTTTCTTAAGTTTTAATTTCAAAATTGAACATTTGAGTTGCTGCTATCGACTCAATGTGAAAGGATTGCTCTTTTCCGGGCAGTCCTTTTTTGGTGGGCGGTTTTAATGAATGTCAGTACGATGTTTTGAATACGCAAGCTTATGTCGAAAATAACTCATACGTGTTAATCGATGGGACAAAAATGGCCGTTTTTCGGCATTTTCTGTTTGATGAGCCCAAAACCTTGTAGGAAGCGGTCGTTAATTTCTGCTATACTGGTCACAGTGAATATTGGAGGGTTACCGATGGCAGTGATCATTGCCTTACTTATCAGCCCGATTGGTGCCGTATTCTGGCTTGCTTTAGGGTTGACGATTTTGTATGCGGTTAGCCGGACAAGCCGCGAACGCCATCAGTACTTGCGGGCGATTCATCCCCGACATAGCGAAATTGCCCCATTCTTTTGGGTCGGTATTTTGCTAGGCATCGTTATCTCGGCACTGATGTTGGTTGCGCGCTTACAAGTTAGTTTGCCCGCATTATTAGCATTAAGTGGCTTAACGCTGGTCGGGCTAATCTTTTCTGGCTGGCGGTTCAGTCCATGGTGGCTAGGATTAGCGGGCTTAGTTGAATTGCTGCGGCCGACAACGAGCCAAATGAGTGCTGATTTAGCCGTTTTAGTTGGTGTGTTGTGGTTAGCGCAAGCCTTGATCGCGCGGTTAAATCGGGGCACTCAAATTGAGTCCCCGGTTATTTTGCAGGATCGACGTCAACGTCAACAGGTTGCGTTTCGATTGCGACAGTTTTACTGGGTGCCTTTGTTCTTACCGGTGAGTGTTGACCAAGTTGCGGGATTGCCGCTCTTATCAATCGCAACGGACACTTTTGTTGCGGTTGGGCTTCCACTGGTCTTAGGCGCGGCATTTACCACGCAGCGTGATCGCGTTCAACCGTATTTGCGCCGAAGTTGGCCATGGTTTGCAGTTGCCGGTGGCGGTTTGATCGTCTTTGGACTGGTGGGTCGGATCCTTACCATACCTGTGATGGTAATCGCCTTAATACCTGTGTTGGTGAGTTTGATACTCGGTGCCGGCTTAATTTGGCAAGCACATCAAGTACATTTAAACGTGACACAAACCAATCACGGGGTGGTTGTCATCGGGGTTGTCCCACAGACACCAGCTGCACAAATGGATTTGCAGCCGGGTGATCGGGTCTTAACCTGCAATCATATTGCCGTCAACAATGCCGCTGAACTTTATAACGCAATTCAAAAGGAACCCACTTATTGCCGCTTACGGCTTCAACAGGCAGATGGCGAGATACGGCTAGCCGAAACCGCAATTTTTGCCGGTGCACCCCATGAACTTGGTATGATTTTATTCCCGGAGGAGACAGCATGAAGAAGATCTTGATTGTTGATGATGAACCAGCCATCTTAACCTTGCTGCAATACAATTTAGAGGCTGAACACTATCAGGTTGAAACGGCAACGGATGGTCAGGAGGCTTTAGATAAAGTACGTAGCGAGCCGTTTGATTTTATTATTCTCGATCTCATGTTGCCGAGTTTGAGTGGACTGGATGTCACCCGTAAGATTCGTGAAGAAAAGATTCAAACGCCAATCATGATTCTGACGGCCAAAGACAACGAAACCGATAAGATCGTCGGACTTGAGCTTGGTGCCGATGATTATGTGACCAAACCGTTTTCGCCGCGGGAAATTATTGCCCGAATTAAAGCCATCGAACGGCGTAGTCAAAGTCAACCACAAGCGCCACTTCCCGGTAATGCCAATCAAATTACGGTTGGTCAAATTACGATTGATCCTGAAAATTATAAAGCTAGCAAAGCCGGACACCGACTGCAATTGACCCCTAAGGAATTTGAACTATTGGTTTATTTTGCTCAACGAGTTGGCAAAACGCTATCACGCGATGCCTTGCTTAATGGGGTTTGGGGCTTCGATTACCCGGCGGAAACACGGATGGTCGATATTCAGGTCAGCCATTTGCGGGATAAAATCGAAACAGATCCTAAACATCCGGATTACTTAAAGACGGTGCGGGGATTCGGTTATCAAATGGAGGCGCCACATGAATAAACGGATTTTACGCCGTGTACTGGTTATTAGTCTGCTCTCGTTAGCAGGCTTTTTTGTACTCGTCACGACGGTCAATCAACAAATCGTACATCAGCAGGCACGCGATTTGAGGCGCGTAGCCAGAACCTATGCAGCCTCTGCTAAGGATGGCGTTGATCCGCAAGCGCTGGCAAAGTCCGAAGCCGCTTTTATTACGGTTGTTCCGGATAATCCCAAAACCACCCGACAAAAAGTGATGGCCGATGCCTTACGTGGCAATCATCGCGAACCATTTGTGACAACGGTTAATGTTCTTGGGCGAGCTGAACAGGCATATCTGTTTCGTCACCGGGGACACTGGGTTGCCATTAGTCGCTATAAGTCCAGCGTTTGGACAACGGCGCCTGAGCAATTTTGGATTTTGACGCTGACATTTGCGGTCCTGATTGCTTTAATTCTGGCTTGGCTTTTTCGCTCGGAGCATCAGTATCAAGAAGCCATTCGGGTCATGAGCCACAACTTGGATCGGATTCGCCAGAAAAAAGAGCCCGAGCCTGTGATTCTGCCGCCACAGTCGCCGTTTACGCCTGTGGCACGGCGAATTAATGCCTTAGCTGCGGAACAAACCCATTTACGTGAGAAAGTCGCAGTACGGCAGTCCAGTTTTGATCGTCTGATTGATAATTTGCCACTAGGCGTCATGTTGATTGATACCAATAAGGATGTCATTTTGCATAATCATGCCATGTCCCAGCTTTTGGGCCATCAGATTCCGCAGCCGCGGCACAATTATCTGGACGATGTTAAGACTTATGCGTTGGCCCGGATGATTGAGCACACTTTTCGCCATGAAAAGACTCATCATCAGGAGTTGACCGTCCTGGCAACCCAAAAGTCGGTTGATGCCAGTGTCATTCCTTTAAACCAAGGAACTAGTCGTCTCCAGGTGTTGGTTATTTTGTACGATGTCACGTATTTGCGCCAAGTCGAGAAAATGCAGCTCGATTTTGTTGGCAATGTGAGTCATGAGCTAAAGACGCCGGTGACTGCTATTTCCGGGTTTGCCGAGACACTATTAAGCGGGGCTAAAAATGATCCGGCGACGCTAGATAAGTTTTTGAAGATTATTTTCGATGAAAGTAAGCGACTGACCCAGCTCATCAATGATATTCTAACGTTGAGCCGGCCCGAATCGAATCAAACGGTGCAGGCACAAGTACCACTTAAGAAGTTAGTCGACGATGCATTGCGTAATTTAGCTAAAGTGATTAAAGACAAGCAGATTCGGGTGGAGGTGGCAATTGCACCAGACTTACAGGTTGTGACCGATGAGCGCAAGTTAACTCAGATTGTGCGGAATCTTTTGAACAATGCCGTGTTTTATAATCGATTAGCCGGACATGTGACGATCACGGCCCAAGTAGTCGAAGGGCACTTGTCATTGGCGGTCGCTGATACCGGTATTGGGATTCCCGAGACAGAGCAGGCACGGATTTTTGAACGCTTCTATCGGGTTGATAAAGCGCGCAGTCGTCACAATGGCGGTACTGGTTTGGGTCTGGCAATCGTTAGTGAGCTGGTGAAAAGTATGGATGGTCAGGTTGCCGTTTCGAGTCAAGTCGGGGTTGGATCGACCTTTACCGTGACATTGCCGGTCAGCAAGCGCCAGCAGCAAGATTGATGAGATATTTACAGAACCTTTACATTCAACGACATGAACATTTACACGCAACTGTTAAGATGATTGGAGCTTGAAATGGAGGATTTCGTGTGAAAAAAATTGTGACCCTGTTTTCGATCGTATTTTTGGCGCTGTTAGCAAGTGCATGTGGCAGCAGTCATAGTTCGAAACAGTCGGGTGAATCAATCACCGCAGTTGGATCAAGTGCCTTGCAGCCTTTGGTTGAAGCGGCGGGCGAACAATATCAGACGGAAAATCTCGGCGTGTTTATCAACGTCCAAGGTGGCGGGAGCGGTACCGGATTAAGCCAGATCCAGCAAGGGGCGGTTGATATCGGTAATTCGGATCTTTTTGCTGAAGAAAAACCTGGCATTAAAGCCAACGCCTTGGTGGACCATAAAGTGGCCGTTGTCGGGATTGCGCCGATTGTTAATCCAAAAGTCGGCGTGAAAAATGTGTCAATGACGCAGTTGCAACAGATCTTTCTTGGTCAGATCACCAACTGGAAACAGTTAGGTGGCAAGAATGTGCCGATTGTCCTTGTCAACCGCGCACAAGGTTCAGGGACCCGCGCGACTTTTGAAAAATGGGCGCTTGAAGGCAAGCAACCGATTGCCGCTCAGGAACAGGATTCCACCGGGATGGTGCGACAAATCGTTGGCAGTACGCCAGGGGCAATTTCTTACGTCGCTTTTTCTTACGTTGATAAAACCGTCCGCAGCTTGTCTGTAGACGGCGTTGCACCAACTGATAGTAACGTGGCAACGAATCGCTGGCATATCTGGTCGTACGAACATATGTATACAAAAGGTCGGCCAAGTGGTTTGACCAAACGATTTTTGACTTACATGATGTCACCGGCCATTCAGAAGAAACTGGTCCAAAAAATGGGCTACATTCCGATGACTAAAATGAAAGTAGTGCGTAACGCCAGTGGCCAGATTAGTCGTCCATAAGCGAGTCTAGCGTCTAAAAGCTTTTTCGGCTCACGGATTGATGAAACAAGTCAGTGTGGGCAGTTAGGTTCAGGCAACCTAGCAGATCAATGAAGGCAGATGCGGCCAGGACAATGGCTAGTTGCGGTGAGGTTTTAGGAGGTTATGATGGATCCAATTCGAGAAGCGATGCTAAAAAAATCGCGCTCATCAAAGTTAGAGCGGCGCGGCAAAACGATTAGCCTGATTTGTATCAGTCTGATTGTACTTGTAGTGGTGGCAATATTTTTCTTTGTCGCCTCAAAAGGATTAGCAACATTCTTTCAAAATAAGATTAATTTATGGTCGTTTTTGAGTAAGAGTGTGTGGAACCCATCAATTAAAGATGCCCATGGGAATCCGGAAGTTGGCGCGTTACCGATGATTGTCGGGTCTTTCGGCGTGACTTTTTTATCGGCAATCGTTGCAACGCCATTTGCGGTTGGCGCCGGCATTTTCATGACCGAGATTTCCCACAAGTGGGGGCAAAAAGTGTTACAGCCGGTTATTGAGCTGCTCGTCGGGATTCCATCTGTGGTTTATGGCTTCATCGGCTTGTCCGTCATTGTACCTTTCATTCGCCATATCTTTGGCGGTACTGGCTTTGGGATCTTAGCCGGGACTTTTGTTTTGTTTGTCATGATCCTGCCGACCGTAACATCCATGACCGTCGATGCGTTAAAAGCTGTCCCACGCCATTATCGCGAGGCTTCATTGGCGCTAGGTGCTACTCGGTGGCAGACGACTTATCGCGTGGTGCTGCGTGCGGCAATTCCCGGCATTTTGACCGGTATTGTTTTTGGGATGGCGCGCGCTTTTGGTGAAGCGTTGGCGGTTCAAATGGTCATTGGGAATGCGGCTTTGTTGCCAAAGAACCTTGTTTCGCCAGCTTCGACGTTGACTTCTGTTTTGACGAGCGGGATTGGTAATACAGTCATGGGTTCGCTGGAAAATAACGCTTTATGGTCCTTGGCATTGCTGCTGTTGCTGATGTCATTAGCCTTTAACCTGTTGATTCGTTGGATCGGGAAGAAAGGGGAGCTGAACAAATGAATCCAAAAGTTGTTGATAAAATTGCCACAACGGTTCTGTACATTGTTTCAGGGATTATCATTGTTATTTTGGCCAGTCTCCTCGGGTACATTCTTTTTAAAGGGGTACCGCATATTTCCTGGCATTTTCTCACGAGTCCAGCACAAAGCTTTGAAGCTGGAGGCGGCATTGGCATTCAATTGTTCAACTCGTTTTATCTTTTAGTCCTTGCGATGCTGATTTCAACACCGATTTCGTTAGGGGCAGGCATTTACCTCAGCGAGTATGCCAAAAAGAATTGGTTGACGGATGTTATTCGGACTTCGATTGAAATTCTAAGTTCCTTACCGTCTGTGGTTGTTGGACTGTTCGGTTTTCTGATTTTCGTTTTACAATTCAAATTCGGGTTCTCGATTTTATCCGGGGCCTTGGCATTGACCGTCTTCAACCTCCCGTTGCTGACGCGAAATGTTGAAGATTCATTACGCGGCGTTGGCTTTGAACAGCGTGAGGCCGGCTTAGCGCTTGGCCTATCGCGCTGGGAGACGGTTTTACATGTTGTCATCCCTGAGGCATTGCCGGGGATTATTACCGGGATGATTCTAGGTGCCGGACGGGTTTTTGGCGAGGCGGCGGCGCTAATTTACACTGCTGGCCAAAGTGCCCCGGCGCTGGATTTCACCAACTGGAATCCGGCTAATATTGCGAGTCCCCTAAACCCATTTCGACCGGCCGAAACGTTGGCGGTGCATATTTGGAAAATCAACTCTGAAGGCATTCAACCTGATGCCGTTGCTGTTTCTGCCGGAGCTAGTGCCGTACTTGTGATCGCCGTTTTGGTCTTCAACGTTGGCGCCCGCTATTTAGGCAATCGACTATTTAAAAAGATGACGGCGGCTTAAACGGGTTAGGCTTCTAGTATCAATGAGGCTTACCCGGTATGATAATCGCGATAATACGTGGAGGCAGAGGATGCAAGAACTGGAAAAGTATTCATTAGATGACACTTATATTCGACCATTTGATCGCGAAAGGCAGGAAATTGCGCTTGAAACGGAAGATCTGCATGTCTTTTATGGTGATAATGAAGCCATTCATGGCGTTTCGCTGCCGTTTGAACGCTATAAAATCACTGCATTGATCGGTTCAAGCGGCTCCGGGAAGTCGACATACTTGCGCTCACTCAATCGAATGAACGATAATATTGAAAGTGCGCGAGTCACCGGTAAAATCATGTACCGGAATATTGACATCAATAGTGATGCGGTTGACGTTTATGAGATGCGTAAACACATTGGAATGGTGTTTCAACGGCCTAATCCATTCGCCAAGTCGATTTACGACAATATTGCTTTTGCACTGCGGCGGTTTGGCATCAAGGACAAAAAGAAACTCGACGAAATTGTTGAAACCAGTTTGAAACAGGCTGCCTTGTGGGATCAAGTTAAAGACGATCTTAATCAAAGCGGTATGTCGCTTTCCGGTGGCCAGGCACAACGGTTATGCATTGCACGGGCGATTGCCATGAAACCGGATATTTTACTCTTGGATGAGCCGGCCAGTGCCTTGGATCCGATTTCGACATCGGCAGTTGAAGATACCTTGTTGTCATTAAAAGATAAGTATACGATTATCATCGTGACGCATAACATGCAACAGGCGGCCCGGATTAGTGACTACACGGCGTTCTTTTATAGTGGAGCAGCGCTTGAGTATGATGAAACCCGTAAAATCTTCACGCGTCCCAAGATTAAAGCAACCAACGATTATGTTTCCGGACATTTCGGCTAGGAGGTTCCCATGGCTGAAGCACAAAAAATCATTACAAGTTCAGATGTTCATCTTTTTTATGGTAAGTTTGAAGCGCTAAAAGGGATTAATCTGGATTTTAACGAACATGAGATCACAGCTTTAATCGGACCTTCTGGCTGTGGTAAGTCTACGTATTTACGAACGTTGAATCGGATGAATGATCTGATTCCGGGGGTGACGATTACAGGAACCATCAGTTTACGCGGTCAGAATATCTATGCGCCTAGTGAAGACGTGGTTCAATTACGTAAGCAAGTGGGCATGGTCTTCCAACAACCCAATCCGTTTCCTTTCTCCATTTACGAAAATGTGATTTATGGATTGCGTTTGGCAGGGGTTAAAGATAAAAGCATTTTGGATGAAGCGGTGGAAACCAGTCTCAAGCAGGCAGCCATCTGGGATGAAGTGAAGGATCATCTGCATGACAGTGCATTATCGCTTTCAGGTGGCCAACAGCAGCGGGTTTGCATCGCGCGGGTATTGGCAGTCAAACCTGATGTTGTTTTGCTAGACGAGCCGACGAGTGCCTTGGATCCGATTTCCAGCACGCAAATCGAAAACATGTTACTCGAGTTGCGTGACCAATACACGATCATTCTAGTGACGCATAGTATGCATCAAGCATCTCGAATTTCCGATAAAACCGCCTTTTTCCTGACAGGCAACCTGATCGAATTCGCTGACACGAAACAAATGTTTTTAAATCCAAAAGAAAAGGAAACCGAAGACTATATCACTGGACGCTTCGGCTAGGAGGGGTAGTATGCGACGACTTTTTGTTGACGAATTGAACGATCTTCATGTACGTTTTTCGGAAATGGGAATGATGGTTAATGAGGCCATCTATAAGTCCGTGAAAGCCTTCATCAATCATGACAAAGCTTTAGCCCGCGAAGTGATCCACGAAGACAAACACATTAACGAGCGTGAAGTTGATTTGGAAAAACGCAGCTTCGAATTGATTGCCTTGCAGCAGCCGGTGACGACCGATTTGCGGGTGATTGTCACGGTGATGAAGGCAAGTTCCGATCTGGAGCGGATGGGAGATCATGCCGTTTCAATTGCTAAGTCTACTATTCGAGTTAAAGGTGAAACCCGGGTACCGCAAATCGAAGCTGATATTGCCGGGATGGCAGACGCGGTAAAAGAGATGGTTGAACAGGTGCTGGATGCCTATGTGAAGGAAGATTCAGCCCGTGCACGTAAAATTGCCTTGGAAGATCACGGTATCAATGACTTTTCATCGCGGATTTACAAAGAGTGTATCCGCCAGATGCAGGAAAACCCCGAAACCGTTGTCGGATCAATGGACTATATGCTGGTTTCGTCCTATCTTGAACGAATCGGCGACTATGTAACCAACATTTGTGAATGGATTGTCTACTTAAAGACCGGTAAGATTACCGAATTAAACTCAAACGCAATTGAAGACAAGTTCTAGATCCTGGAGACTTTTTTAACGAGGCTGGGGCATCATTCATTGTTTCAAAATATAAGCGTACCATTTCTCGATTTTTTAAGAAATGGTACGCTTTTTGGCTTCTTCATATTAGTATAAATGAGCTTTAACAATTCCAGTGCCAAAACGGAGCAATCGTAGGCCAGATGGGGCTCAGCCGTGGAACAACACAGCGACCGGTTTTTGTCGCTGATGTTGTTAGGCGACTTGGAGACTGCCGGGCTTGCAAGCTCCAAGCGCCGTCTCCGCTCTAGCTTCGCGTCGTCACCCCATCTGGCCGGAGATTGCGTAGTTTGGCACGGCCCGGAACTACTTTAGTTACTTTCTCAGTCATAGTATTCGGATTTTAGTGCGCATCACATCCTGAGATAGAATTATGCCTCAGTCCCTTGGCTTATTCATATGAGTACAAATGAGCCTTGACGATTGCGGCGTTTGGCGCGACACGGGACTATTTGACTTATTTTCTAGCGATGATATTCGAATTTGGTGAGTAGCGAATCCTGAAATGGAATGATGCCACACCCTCGTTCATTCCGCTTTTTTAGAAAGCAGTGAGGTGTCGGGATGACCACAAAACTGATCGCGTCCGCCTTACGACCTGTTTAAAAATCAACCTTTGGACCTATGCGCCTTGGCCGAATTCCGTGCATACTAATCATGTAATCAAATCCTGGAGGGATAACCCATGAATGAACGCGAAAGAATTTTAGACCTCGTTAAAAAAGGCGTCATTTCAAGCGAAGAGGCGCTTGTGCTTTTGGAAAACCTCGCAAAACAGCAAGGTACGCAAGCCGGCAGCCCGGCCGATGATACTGCTCCCGAAGCTCATTCGGAACAGACCGAAACCGATGATCAATCAACGCAGGAACAACAAGAAGCTAATAAAGATACGGATGCTGCATTGACAGAGCTTAACACCGAAATTGCCGAAGCCGCCGGTGCCTTGGATGCTGCGACGGCGCAAGTGACAAGCATCAGTAAGCAAATTGAAGCGAATAACGAACAAATTATTGTTTTAGACACAATGGAAGATCTTGAAGCACTTTCCCCGGAAAAATATCAAAAGCGCGGGGAATTGAAGCAAGAGAATCAGAAACTTAACGATCAGTTAGCCGAGCTAAAGGGACAGGTTGAAACCATGAAGGCCAACCTGGCAACGTTGCGGCGTCAAAAGCATGATCTTGAACGCCAAAAGATCAGTGACAAAATCTTCAACGATGACTGGCAAAAAGATGCTCGTGATGTCTTCTCGGAGTTTGGCAAGAACATCGGGGATGCCACGTCACAACTAGGCGGTTTCGTTAAGGACACTGTCAACAATGTCCTAGATAACGTTGACTGGAAGAATGTTACTGTAACGGTTCCCGGGTTGGCGACTGAAAAATTTGAACATGTTTTCAAGTTTCCAGACAGTCAGGCGACGATTCTGGATGTCAAAGTGGCCAACGGTGATGTGAAGTTTAAGACTTGGGATCAGCCGGGAATTCAAGTCGAAGCAGCGATTAAGTTATACGGAAAGATGGATGCCGATTCACCGTTTGAAGCTTTTAAAGATCGTAGCCGCATTGATGTTACCGACGATCATTTTAGCTTCCAAGTGCCAAATAAGCGCGTCCAGGCCGATTTGGTCATTTCGTTGCCAAAGCGCACTTACGACCACGTGTCAGTTCGTTTGCTGAATGGCAGTGCGGATTTAACCGGTCTGAATGGTAAAGACTTTTATGTTAAGAGCACCAATGGCCAAATGAATTTTACCAACGTGGATGGTGTGATGATTGAAAGTGAAGGCGTCAATGGATCGATTAAGGTCCAAGGCGGCCATACCCATGACTTATTGTTGACGACTGTTAATGGTGATGTTTCAGTGGATGCCGATCCGGCAACAGCAGCACTAAAGACGGTCAATGGGACGGTTCGAGCCACTTATCACACGGACTTTACCAAAATTGAAGGGACTTCCATGAATGGCAATGTGAAAGTGGCGGTTCCGGCTTCTATTGCACTGAAAGGTGAAGCCCGTACCCATTTTGGTAGCATTAAGAGCCGACTTAGCAACGTTGCGGAGCCAGCCAAAGGACTCAAGCGTTTTGAGTTAGACCGGCCCGGAACCGGCAACAGCGAGTTGAAACTCAATACAACAAGTGGCAACATTCAATTAAAAGATTCAAATGACTGAGGGGATCGCTTATGCCTTTTCTAATAATTCCAATTATGTTCTTCATCGTTGGCCTGGTACTGGTGGCCGTGTTTGCAATCGGTATTTTCTTGCTAAAACTGTTAATCGTTCCCGCCTTGTTAGTGGTGTTAGCGGTTTGGCTGTTCTCACGCCATGATCATGAGAAACGGCAAGGTCCGCGCCACCCTTACCGTGACCAGAGCACGTCTCGTCCGCGAAAAAACGCAACGCATGTGACCGAATCACGTGATGATGATTGGAGCGATTTCTAATCATGAACTTCATCAAACGCGCAGTTATCACAACAGCTGTCTTCCTGATTTATGCTCAGGTGTTTCCTGGTCAGTTGTTCGTTGCGAGCTTTGGTGTTGCCGTTGTCGGGGCACTCGTTTTAGGGGTTCTCAATGGCTTGTTGCGGCCGATTCTGGTCGTTTTGTCCATTCCGATTACGATTCTGACACTAGGGTTGTTTCTGATTGTGCTCAATGGGCTGATGTTAAGTATGATGACATGGTTCGTTCCCGGAATTGTTTTCAGCAGTTTCGGGTCAACGATGGTACTTGCCATCATCATATCCGTCTTGAATATGATCTTTGTCGGCAAACATTAAGTCAGCTTAACGATAAAAGTGTGCGTCACGAGATTATCATCATGTAAAAATAAATCGGTCTTAAAGATGTTTCCTGTCTTTAAGGTCGATTTTATTTTGTCTAAAGAGATTGGTTAGTGGATAAGTGCGTGGAAAATGCCCATTTTCAACATTGACATATTAAACGCCATCGTTTCAGAATTAGGCGAATGTTTTGAAGCGAGCTGCTATGAGGGCCGGCGAGTTATGGTAAAATAAAGCAAATACGGCGAAAGAAAGGTGGACTTCATGGCAGACAGCGTGACAGTACGGCAACTTGTCAAAGCGACAAAGCTTGAGGTATACAGCGGCTCGGAGTATCTTGATGCCCGGCAAGTCGTTTTGAGTGATATTTCGCGTCCCGGCCTTGAGTTAACGGGTTACTTTAATTATTATCCACATGAACGGATTCAACTTTTCGGGCGGACGGAGATTTCATTTGCTCGTAATATGTCTTCAGAAGAGCGTTTATTAATTCTGAAACGGATGGCAACAGAAGATACACCGGCCTTTCTGGTTTCGCGAGGATTGCAGCCACCGGCAGAAATGATCACGGCAGCCACTGCCGCACATATTCCGGTATTAGGATCACGGTTGCCGACCACCAGGCTGTCAAGTTTGATCACCGAATACTTAGACAGCCAACTAGCTGAACGTCGCAGCATGCATGGCGTCTTGGTTGATATTTACGGTCTGGGCGTGCTCATTACTGGCGATTCCGGGGTGGGAAAATCCGAAACAGCCTTGGAATTGGTTCAGCGTGGTCATCGGCTCATTGCTGATGATCGGGTGGATGTTTATCAGCAAGATGAACAAACGGTTGTCGGAGCTGCACCGCCGATTTTATCCCACTTGTTGGAGATTCGCGGATTGGGTATCATTGATGTCATGAATCTCTTTGGTGCCGGGGCAGTTCGTGAAGACACCACCATTTCGCTGATTGTGCACTTGGAGAATTGGACACCAGACAAAACCTTCGATCGCTTGGGCTCTGGCGAACAGACGCAAATGATCTTTGACGTGCCGGTTCCCAAAATTACGATTCCGGTCAAGGTTGGTCGTAACTTAGCCATTATCATCGAAGTGGCCGCGATGAATTTCCGCGCCAAATCGATGGGCTATGATGCCACTAAAACATTTGAAAAGAATTTAAATCATCTGATCGAACATAACGAAGCGAACGACCAGAAGAGTTCGGAGGAAAAATAACTTGTTATTAACACTCAATCCAATTGCTTTTCAGTTGGGTGGGCTGGAAGTTCACTGGTACGGGATTATTATCGCCAGTGCCGTTTTACTGGCGGTTTATCTGGCAATGAAGGAAGCACCAAAACGCGGTATTAAAGAAGATCATATTTTAAATCTGATTTTATGGGCGTTGCCATTTGCGTTAATCGGTGCACGCCTTTATTACGTTGCTTTTGAATGGTCTTATTATGCGGCTCATCCAAGTGAAATCATCGCAATTTGGCATGGCGGGATTGCCATATACGGCGCTTTGATTGCCAGTGTGATTGTTTTTGCGATTTATTGTCGCGTCAAATGGCTGCCGGCTTGGCTGGTGTTGGATATTGCGGCGCCAACCGTGATGTTAGCCCAGGCAATTGGCCGGTGGGGTAATTTCATGAATCAAGAAGCCCATGGTGCCATCACCAGCTTGGCTTACTTGCGCGGCTTGCACCTGCCAGAATTCATTATTCAACAAATGAATATCGGCGGTGCTTATCGCCAGCCAACCTTCTTATACGAAAGCATGTGGAATCTCGTTGGTTTTGCTTTAATTATGACGGTTCGCCATCACCAACACTGGTTTAAGCAAGGAGAAATCGTCTTGAGTTATGTCATGTGGTATAGTTTTGGACGGTTCTTTGTTGAAGGCATGCGGACGGATTCGTTATATGTCATACCGGGCTTACGTGTTTCCCAGCTTTTGTCGATTGTTTTATTCGTGGTGGCGGCCGGGCTCATCTGGTACCGACGGCGGCGTGGCGATGTCGCGTGGTACTTAGACGGTAATCCACTGCAGGCGGTTGAATAGGAGTGATTTTGTGCCGACAAAAATAGCGGTTTTAGGAGCGGGCTCATGGGGAACCGTGTTAGCCAATTTGTTAACGGAAAATGGCCACGAAGTCGATTTATGGAGTCATAATCTTAAACAGGTTGCGACCATGCGAGAAACCCGCAAAAATGAACATTATTTAGGTGCAGAATTTACCTTACACGATGCGCTGCATGTCACGGCTGATTTAGGCCAAGCATTAGATCAAGCCAATGTGATTCTTTTCGTTGTGCCTACCAATGCGATTCGCAGTGTTGCCGAGCAGATTAGACCCATTCTGCAGGCTCATCGTGGTCGTGGTGAACAGCCGATTATTGTTCATGCAGCCAAGGGATTGGAACGCGGCAGTGAGCTGCGGATTTCACAAGTCTTAGCTGATGTCCTGCCTAAAGAACTCATTCAAGGCATCGTGGTGATTTCGGGTCCAAGCCATGCCGAAGATGTAGCGACTCATGATATCACAACGCTGACAGCAGCATCGGCAGACTTATCACTGGCCAAAAAAGTCCAGCGGTTATTCATGAATGACTATTTTCGGCTGTACACCAATACTGACGTGATCGGAGTTGAAATCGGAGCTGCTTTAAAAAACGTTATCGCAATCGGGGCTGGCGCGTTGCATGGTCTCGGATACGGCGATAATACGAAAGCTGCTTTGATGACTCGCGGTCTGGCAGAGATCAGTCGGGTTGGGGTCAAGTTGGGCGCAGATCCGTTGACGTTCATCGGCTTATCCGGCGTCGGTGATTTGATCGTCACCTGTACGTCGGTTCACAGTCGTAATTGGCGTGCCGGTAATGCCCTTGGCCAAGGTGAGAAACTTCCCGATGTGTTGAAAAATATGGGCATGGTGGTTGAAGGTGTTTCAACGACCAAAGTTGCCCACCACATGGCAAGTGAGTTGGGTGTCGATATGCCGATCACCGATGCGATTTATCAGGTTTTGTATGAAGACGCGCCGATTCGAACGGTGATTACCGATCTCATGAAGCGAACTGGCAAACCTGAATTTGATTTTGATAATGCCAGTTTACAAAAACCATAAAACCCTGTATATTAGAACATGTAGCTTACTATTTGTAAGCAATAAGGCAAAAGGAGAGACTGCCCATGGCAAAAAAATATGATGTAATCGTGATCGGTGCCGGACCAGGGGGCATGACAGCAGCACTTTATGCTTCCCGAGCCAACTTATCAGTGTTAATGCTTGATCGCGGCGTCTATGGCGGTCAGATGAACAATACCGCCGAAGTAGAAAACTATCCGGGTTACAAGTCTATCCTTGGGCCTGATCTTGGCCAGAAGATGTACGATGGTGCAACTCAATTTGGTGCCGAATATGCGTACGGCAACGTGATCAGTGTCCAAAATCACGGCGCTACTAAGTTGGTCAAAACCGATGAAGACGAGTTTGAAGCTAAAGCGATTGTCATTGCGACTGGCGCTGAACACAAAAAACTCGGTGTACCCGGCGAAGAAGCCTTCAGTGGCCGAGGGGTATCGTACTGCGCGGTCTGCGATGGTGCGTTCTTTAAGGATCGTGAACTTGCAGTCATTGGCGGCGGCGACTCGGCCATTGAAGAAGGACTTTATTTGACGCAGATGGCCAAAAAGGTCACCGTCATTCATCGTCGTGACCAATTACGGGCACAACAAATCATTCAAAAGCGAGCCTTTGCAAACGACAAGATGCATTTTGTCTGGAATGCCCAGGTTCAGGAAATCCAAGGCGACGATATGAAAGTTACCGGCGTCAAATATCGTGATAAAGAAACCGGTGAGGAACATGTTTTGCCAGTTGCCGGTGTCTTCATTTACGTCGGCATCATGCCAATGACCGAGCCATTCCAGGATCTAGGAATTCTGGACGATCATGGCTGGATTCCAACGGATGAACACATGCGAACCAAGGTGCCTGGCATCTTTGCGATTGGCGATGTTCGCGCTAAAGACTTGCGGCAGATTACCACTGCTGTCGGAGAAGGCGGCACCGCTGGTCAAGGCGTCTTCAATTATATTCAAAGTCTGAATGACACCAGTGTTGAAGTAAAAGCCTAAGTTTTGACGAGTCTTTTAAGATTATCCACCAATTGAATTTGATCAAGGAACGGTTCTAGCAGACACGAAAATCTGTTAGAACCGTTTTTGCTTTTAAAAATACCACACTATTGCGAATATGATGGCAAAAATCGTAAAAGAATTTTCTTATTTGAGCGCGTTTTCAACCCAGCGTTGGTCACTTATAGTATGATTGGACAGGGAAGGGTAGTACCCGAAATTATCAATTTAGACAGATAGGAGCTGATCACGTGAGTTATCGTGATACGTATCAACAATGGGTAGATGAACCAACGCTTGATCCAGAGCTAAAAACTGACCTTAAGAAAATGGCAGACGATGAAACAACCAAAGAAGAAGCGTTTGCGGAACCAATGGCATTTGGGACTGCCGGCATGCGCGGTGTGCTTGGTGCCGGTATCGGCCGCATGAATATTTATACCGTCCGGCAGGCGACTGAAGGTTTGGCACGGTTTATGGATACCTTGACTGACGAAACTAAGGCTCGGGGTGTTGCTATTAGTTACGATTCTCGGTACATGAGTCAGGAATTTGCCTACCAAAGCGCAGGCGTTCTCGGCGCTCATGGCATTAAGAGTTACGTCTTTGATCAACTGCGGCCAACACCGGAGCTGAGTTTTGCTGTCCGTCACCTGAAGACATATGCCGGAATTATGATCACAGCTAGCCATAACCCGAAACAATATAATGGCTATAAGATTTATGGCCCTGATGGCGGTCAAATGCCTCCGGAAGAGTCTGACAAGATTACTAAATATGCGCGGTCGGCTGATGATCTTTTTGCCATCAAGGCCTTGAACGTTCACGAGTTACGGGCTAAGGATTTGATGCAGCCAATTGGTGAAGATGTCGATGAAGCTTATTATGCTGAAGTCGCAACGGTTACGATTAATCATGATTTGATCAAAACCGTTGGGAAAAACATGTCGCTGGTTTATAGCCCGTTACATGGTACCGGTCGGATTCCGGCACAAATGGTCTTGCGTAATGCCGGATTTGAAAATTTCCGGTTGGTTGCGAAACAAAGTGTTGCTGATCCGGAATTTGCCACAACGCCATTTCCAAATCCTGAGTTTGCCCAAGTTTTTGATTTGCCAATTGAACTTGGCAAGAAAATTGGGGCCGATGTTCTGATTGCCACTGATCCCGATGCTGATCGGCTGGGAACTGCGGTTAAAGTTGGCGATCACTATCAGTTGTTGACCGGTAATCAAATTGCGTCTGTGCTATTGCATTATATTCTTGAAGCACGTAAACAAGCCGGAACTTTGCCAAAGAACGGTGCGGTCGTCAAGTCGATTGTTTCCACTGAGTTGGCAACGGCCATTGCCAAAGATTATGGCGTGGACATGATCAATGTGCTCACCGGCTTCAAGTTTATCGGTGATCAGATCAAACATTTCCAGGCAACAGGCGAACATGAATTCCTGTTTGGCTTTGAGGAAAGCTATGGCTATCTAATCAAACCGTTTGTGCGTGATAAGGATGCCATCCAGTCAACTGTTTTGCTAGCTGAAGTGGCCGCATACTATCAATCACAAGGCAAGACACTTTGGGATGGCGTTCAGGAACTTTACAAGAAGTATGGCTACTACGCCGAAAAGACTGTTGGCGTTGATTTTGAAGGCGTTGACGGGCCTAAGCAGATGGCTAATCTGATGACCAAATTCCGTGAAGAACAGCCAGATGATTTTGCTGGCGTTAAGATCGCGAAAGTTGAAGATTTCCTGAGTCAAGAAGCTAAGTCCGCAGATGGCACAGTTGAAAAGCTGACGATGCCATCCAGCAATGTGCTGAAGTATATTTTGGCAGACGGTACCTGGATTGCCATTCGGCCATCCGGTACAGAGCCGAAAGTGAAGTTCTACGTTGGCACCAAAGCCGATACGGATGCAAAGGCGCAAGAAAAGCTTGATGCCTTTGAGAAAGCTTTGGATGCTTTTCGTAAGGAAGCTTAGATGAACGATTCACGTGGTCAGCGGTTGCAGTCGTGCTAGTGAATGCAATGTGATAACCGCGGATAAAAGTGTATTTTAACCGATAGATCCTAAAGGGCAGCCTTTGGGGTCTATTTTTTGATTTTGCGCTAATGCAACCGTGACGCTAAATCTAGCGTTGGAGCTAAAAGTATACGGAAAAGTAAGCGTTTTCTGTTTCTGCCACAGCTTTCTTTAGTATACTTTGGTTACTATGACAAATTGACAGGCGGGGGGCGATTGCGTGACGTATTTAATCATTGAAGACGAACCGGCATTGGGGAAGACGCTTCAGACCTATTTCAGTCGTGACGAAGAGGTTTGGCTAGCGGCGACACTGGCAAAAGCCACCACGATTGTGAAAACAGAACATCCGGCGTTGATCATTTTAGACTTGGGCATGCCGGATGGGGACGGTTTGGCGTGGTTGAAACGGTGGCGGGCTTATTTGACGGCTAAAGTGATTGTTTTGACGGCAAATGATGACGAGTCAACCACGATTGCCGGCTTGGATCTTGCCGATGATTATGTGGTCAAGCCGGTGAGTCTTAAGGTTCTTAAAGCACGGATTGCCAAACAATTACCGGGAGAGTCCCAGCAATTTGGGGCCGTTGCGCTAAATCTGCGGACAGGTCAGGTCACTAAAAACGGCAAACCAGTTAGGCTTACAAGTGCCGAACAACGACTGCTGGCCTATTTCTTTGTTAATCCCAACCAAATTTTGACCCGTGAACAGTTGCTGGCCGCTTTATGGGATACGCGCGAACAATTTGTTGCTGATAACACGTTGACGGTAACGATTAAACGGCTGCGCGAAAAATTGGAAGATGATCCCGCCAAGCCAACACTCATAAGAACCGTACGAGGAATGGGGTATTTTATCGATGGTTAAGCATGCTTATTGGACGATGCCTGAGACGCGTCAAGTGTTTCAATTGACAGCGATATTAATTGGGATTCTTTGGACGGTACTTTTATTAACCAGTATCACCGTACCGGATATGCGCATATGGTTGGTGCTGGTGGGCGGTTTGGCTACTGGCATAAGTGTTTGGTTAACATGGTGCTGGGCGCGAAAGTTTAGTTATCATTTTGATCAAGCGCTTTTGCAATTGGATATGACGAAGGAAACCGAGGACAATTACCTAATTGATCGCAATGATGAAGGTTTATTTTCTGACTTCAATAATCGTCTCTATCACTATGCGCGCCAAATGCAAGCCGAGCGTGAGGCTATTAAGCGTGATCGTGATCATCTCAATGAGGCGATTACGGATATTGCGCATCAGTTACGGACGCCACTTGCAGCCAACAGTAACTTGCTTGAGATGATGACTGAATCGAATTGGAAAACGACGCGGCTGGCTTTGCAGGCACAACAGCAGCACCAAGCGCAATTAATCGAGCAGCTGATCTTACTGGCAAAAGTTGATACGCATACGTTGAGTCAGCGGCGGGAAATCGTTGTGTTGACCGACCTTGGGAAAGCAGCCCTTAGTCCATTCTTGCGCCAGATTGCCGACAAAGAGATTACCGTTGATTGGCAAGTGCCACCAGCGCTGACGATCAACGTTAATTCGGTATTGGTCAAAGAAGCCTTTGCCAATGTTTTTAAAAATGCAGTCGCGCATACCCCGGTTGGCGGCCGAATGAGTGTGCGCGGAATCGGTGACCCGGTGCGCACGCGGCTTATGATTATGAATACCGGTCAACCAATTGCCGCTCAGGACCTGCCACATTTGTTCGAGCGCTTTTACCGTGGTCAATATGCTACTGCCAACAATGTGGGCATCGGACTGGCAATTGCTGCTGGCATCACTACTGCCAATGATGGTCGGCTAACTGCAGCTAATACTGCCAATGGTGTCCAAATGACTTTCGAATTTTTCCGCTGATACGGTGGCTGTCACTCACCTGTCACTTGGCGTTGCTAAAATGACGGCAAGAAACCGATAACAGGATAGGCTGTTGTCGGGTAAAGGAGGAGATTTGGGATGGCAATTTTAACGGCACGCCAATTGACCAAGCAATATGCTGGTGAAGCGCATCCGGCACTGGATCATGCCAATTTGACGATTGAACAAGGCGAGTTTGTTGCCATAGTGGGGCCGAGTGGTTCAGGAAAGTCAACCTTGCTTCATTTGTTAGGCGGGATTGATCAGCCAACCAGTGGGGAGGTCCGGTTATATGACACGGATATCTACGCACTGAATCAAACGCAACTGGCGATTTTTCGACGTCGGCAAGTCGGCTTGATTTATCAGTTTTACAACTTGATTCCGAACTTGACGGTGGCTGAGAATATCACATTGCCAGCGGATTTGGATGGACGGTCAATTAAAGAAGCCGTTTTGACGGAGATGTTAACAACCTTGGGCCTTGTCGAAAAGGCATCTGCTTTGCCTAATCAGCTTTCAGGCGGGCAGCAGCAACGGGTGGCAATTGGACGGGCGTTAATCAATCATCCCGCGGTTATTTTGGCCGATGAACCTACAGGCAATCTTGATCGCCGGAATTCACAGGATGTGATGACGCTACTACGACAAGCCAATATTAAGCAGGGGCAGACACTGGTCGTGATCACCCATGATCCAGACATTGCCAGTCAAGCTGATCGTATTGTCCGCATTGACGATGGGGTCGTGAGCGGGGGGCGGTGAGATGATGGGGATCGTGGGACATTTGACTAAAGAGCAGCTGTTGGGTCAAAAAGCGCGGACCGTGACGACCATTTTAGCAATGGCAGTCGCTGCCACCTTGACACTTGCAACCTTAATCGGCATTTATTCGGCGAGACATTCGATGTATCAAAAGAATATCCAAAGTACTGGCGGCATGCAGTTTGCAATCTCGCAGTTAGATCGACAAACGGCAAAGGCAATCGGGAAAGACTCAGCAATCGCCAAAAGTGTGGTTTATCAACGGCAAGGAACGGTTGATATTAAGGAACCGGGAGTGGCAAAAACGATGGCATCACCGTTACTAACGTTACCAAAAGCGGCCATGCAACGATTAGTGAAGCCGGTGGTACTTGCCGGGCGGTTGCCAAAACAGCCAAACGAAGCCATTCTTGCCCAGGATTTGGTGACAAAGCAGTATCGAATTGGTCAGATTATTCAAAGTCGGCAGCAGGGCAAAAACATTCAGTTGAGAATTGTCGGTAGTTATCGCGGATACGCAGGACTGTTGCCACCTGATGGCGTTTTAACACTTGGTACGGTGACCGGGTCCAAAGATTACACGGTGGCAGCTGCTTTTAGAGACTACAGTAATTTTTATGGAAAGCTTCATGCACTGACATCGCAGCATCGAGTGCATTCGCGTCAGCTGGCAATTAATAACATGGCATTAGAACGGGCAGGCGAGTCACGTGATGTTAAGCTGAGAGTCATGTTTGCCTTATTGGTAGTCGTTATTTTAAGTGTGATTGGGTTCGTATCGCTAGCGTTAATTTATACAAGTATTAATCTTAGTGTCCGGTCACAAACACAGCGTTATGGCTTATTACGTTCAATTGGCGCGACCCCTAAACAATTGCGCAGACTAGTTTATTCATAGGCGGCGATGCTTGCTTTTCCGGCGTTTTTAATTGGTATCGGAATGGGAATCGGTGGCTTAGCAGTCGCATTTCACATCCTCAATCAGCGCTTTATAGTGCAAGGAAATACCTTCAGATTATTCCTTGTGATTGATTGGTGGCCAATTTTTCTAGGGGCGATCTTCATGTTCTTAGTGACGTTGGTAGCTGCGTGGCGCCCGGCACATCGCGCGGCTTCAGTCAGTCCGATTGCGGCGGTTCAAATGCTGCCTGAGAGTGTGAAGATTAGTCGCCGGTCGCGTCGGCTTAGTCCGATCGAGCGGCTACTCCGTTCCCCAACTGCAAAGCTAGCTTATAAGCAGTATCGCCGGTTAGGGTGGTCAAAACTGACGATGATCGCGACTTTATCACTCTCACTGATGATTTTTATTGGTTTAACCGGTTTCTTTCGAAGTGTTTTGACGTTGAACAATGAAACTTTCACGCAGCAAGCTGATGTTACCATTGCCAGTACCGCTGCCGTGGATGCTATACCCTGGACATTTGAACCTTCAGAAGATGCAGGGATCAAGCAGGCAACTGTGACTGGAACCAAGCAAATGCAGCTGGCTCATGCGCCGAAAGCTTTTGGAGACAAAATAAATATCATCGTTGTTAGCGACCGGCTTTTTCAAACTGCTTTTCAGAATCAGCCGACTGTTTTGACCAGTAGCCAACTGGTTGTGAATTCAAAGACCGGTCAGCGTGAGCAACGGTGGCAACTGCCGAGAGACTTTTCTGGGACCTTACAGCTGATCAATCGGCGCGGAGAAAAGCAATTCACGCAATCAATTCGCGTCGTGACTAAAACAACAGCGGCGTTGGGTAAGTGGCAATTTGGCGATCAATCCGGATTAGTCCTGTCCCGTGATCGGTATCTGAAACTATTAAAAGCATTGGCCATCAATGATCGTGAGCTTGATTATTCGATTCAAACGCAACTGACCCAGGCTAAATTTCATGATTCGGTTGCAAAAATATTACGCAAAATGGTGCCTCAAGGAGCACTGAATGATCAGATTGCTAATCGAGCCCAGGAAAGTTCGTTTGGATTGGCTATTCAAGTGATGGTTTACGGGTTTTTAACCTTACTAACCTTGGTGAGTCTTGCTAACATTGTCAATCATATTTTTGCCAACTTACTGCAAAGACGGCGTAGTTTGGCGATGTTGCAAAGCGTGGGGATGACGCCGCGTCAGATCACAAGCATGATTGGCCTTGAAAATGGTTTTTTGTTTGGAACAAGTTTAGTCATTGGCAGCATTCTCGGAACCGGACTGACATGGTTACTTTATCGCGTGGCAAACACTGGCATAGCGTTTAATTATCGCGTGCCATGGCAAGAGATCTTGATTGCAGGGGGAATGTTGATGCTTATTTGGGCGGTATTTACCGGCGTGAGTCATCAAATACTGAAACATCAAGATCTTGACCAATTGATTTGGTTGAGTTAGCAAGAGCCTGTTTTTAGGTGGTGTCACAGTTGCTGCTTTAGGGTTTCTATCGCTTTGATCAATGTTATCCATATTCGTTATTGGGATAGTGACTGACATCATGGAGTGGACAATGCTTCAGCGTTTTAATTGGCTCTAGCCGCGTTCGCAAGCGCAAAAGTCTGCGTGTAAGGACCTTGGTCGCAATGGCTAAAATGGGTGGCTATTATGCCAGAATGTAAATCCCTGTATACACTTATAAACGCGTTCACAGGGCCAGAAACCTGCGTGTAAGGACCTTGAGCCTAAATGGCAAAGCCCAGCCATTTAGGCTCAAGGCCACTTACACTCCGGTTTCTAAGCGGCCCTGTTCACGCTTTCTTTCTATAACGCGCTCCCCGGCGCAGAGACCTGCATGTAAGGACCTTGGTCGCAATGACCAAAGTGCGGCCATCACGCCCAAGGCCGCTTACACTCCGGTCTCTAACCGCGCCGGCTCGCGCTCACTGTGAATTTTCTTGCAATGCCTACTTGATGGTGGTAGTCTTTTAACAATTTAAGTAAATTTCACGATCAGACACGACAACTATCAGGAGGTCATTTCGAAATGGGCATGCACCAATTTATCCAAGGACTGAGCAATCTGGAAACACTGCGGCGGGCACCGGGCTTTTTCAAGTATCAGGAGCATTCGGTGGCGGCTCACAGTTTCAAGGTGGCGGAGATCGCGCAGATGTTGGGCGATGTTGAGGAGTTAGCTGGAAACAAGGTTAATTGGCAGATGCTCTATGAGAAGTCACTCAATCATGATTATACCGAGCGCTTCATCGGTGATATTAAGACGCCAGTGAAATATGCAACCCCAACGTTACGGCAAATGTTGGCTGACGTTGAGGCTACCATGACGGAAAACTTCATCAAAAATGAAATTCCACACGATTTTCAGGATCGTTATCGTCGGCGGTTATCTGAGGGCAAAGACGAAACGCTCGAAGGTCAGATCCTGAGCGTTGCGGATAAGATTGATTTACTGTATGAAGGTTTTGGGGAAATCGAAAAAGGCAATCCGGAGCAGGTTTTTCTCGATATCTATTCGGAAAGTTTAAGTACTATTTTACAGTTCAAGAATCGTCCGAGTGTTCGCTACTTTCTTGATGAAGTATTACCGGATATGCTAGATGAGAAGTTCGCCAGTCGGGATCAACTGGCTAAATTGACTAAAGAAACCATGGCAGAACATGAGACTGGCAAGTAGCGAAAGTATGTTCGCTATGTTATAATATGCAGGATGAAAGTTGGGATGCGTTTCTTATCGGTTCCAACTTTTTTAATGAGAAGGTTTTAGTGTGGTTGTGAGCTTTGCGTTGGCCGGTTAGCGCTCGCCATAACGCGTTCACCGGCGCAGGGATCTGCGTGTAAGGACCTTGGTCGCAATGGCCAAGAGCGGGCCATCACGTCTAAGGCCGCTTACACTCCGACTTCTAACCGCGCCGGTTCACGCTCACCATAACGCGTTCGCCAGCCCAGAAACCTGCACATAAGGACCTTGGTCGCAATGACCAAAGACCAGTCATTACGCCCAAGGCCGCTTATGTTCCGGTTTCTAACCGGGCTGGCTCACGCTCACTTTTCTTTGGAGGTACATCGATGATTGAACGAATTGCTGATCGTAAATTTGATTTGGTTTCGCCTTATAAGCCAGCCGGGGACCAGCCCCAGGCGATTGCTAAGCTGACTAAGGGGTTTGAAGAAGGTAAAAAGGCGCAAATTCTGTTAGGTGCAACCGGGACCGGGAAGACGTTTACGATGAGCAATATCATCGCTAACTTGAACAAACCGACTTTGATTTTATCGCATAATAAAACGTTGGCTGGTCAGCTGTATGGTGAGTTTAAGGAGTTTTTCCCACATAACGCGGTTGAGTACTTCGTGTCTTATTACGATTATTACCAACCTGAAGCCTATGTGCCTAGCACGGACACTTATATTGAAAAAGACAGTGCCATTAATGATGAGATTGATAAATTGCGGCATAGCGCTACCAGTGCGTTGCTTGAGCGTAATGACGTGATTGTCGTTGCTTCGGTATCTTCTATCTTTGGCTTGGGTGATCCGCATGAATATAAGAACCATGTGTTATCGTTGCGGACTGGGATGACCATTGACCGAAATACGTTGTTGCGGCAATTAGTAGATATTCAGTTTGATCGTAACGATATTGATTTTCAACGCGGTCGTTTTCGGGTACGGGGAGATGTGGTGGAAATTTTCCCGGCCAGTCGTGATGATCACGCCATCCGCGTTGAATTTTTCGGTGATGAAATTGATCGGATTACCGAAGTCGATGCTTTGACGGGTGAAGTGATTGGTACGCGAGATCATGTTGCCATTTTCCCGGCCACTCATTTCATGACGAGCGATGAACAGATGGAACGCGCAATTAAGAGTATTTCTGCAGAACTCGAGGATCGCTTAAAAGTGTTGCGCGGTGAAAACAAGCTTCTAGAAGCCCAACGGTTAGAGCAGCGTACTAATTATGATATTGAAATGATGCGCGAAATGGGCTTTACCAGTGGGATTGAAAATTACTCGCGCCACATGGATGGTCGGAAACCCGGAGAACCGCCGTATACGTTGCTCGACTTTTTCCCGAAAGACTTTACGATTATGGTTGATGAAAGTCACGTTACGATGCCACAGGTTAAAGGCATGTATAATGGCGATCGGGCCCGGAAACAGATGTTGATTAATTATGGGTTCCGTCTGCCAAGTGCCTTGGACAATCGACCTTTGAAGATTGATGAGTTTGAAAAACATGTCAAACGGATTCTTTATGTGAGCGCAACGCCAGGACCTTATGAACTGAGTCGCGTTCCTAAAGAAGATATTGCTGAACAGATTATTCGACCGACCGGGTTGTTGGATCCTAAAATCGAAGTGCGTCCGGTGATGGGTCAGATTGATGATCTGGTTGGCGAGATCAACAAGCGGATTGATGCGCATGAACGAGTCTTCATCACAACGTTAACTAAGAAAATGGCGGAAGATTTAACCGACTATCTTAAGGATATGGGAATTAAAGTCCGTTATTTGCATAGCGACATTAAGACGCTTGAACGAACCCAGATTATTCGTGATTTGCGGCTAGGTAAGTTTGATGTATTGATCGGGATTAACCTTTTGCGTGAAGGGATTGATGTACCGGAAGTATCATTAATTGCGATTCTGGATGCCGATAAGGAAGGCTTCTTGCGGGCAGAGCGTTCGCTGATTCAGACGATTGGCCGGGCATCGCGTAATGAACATGGTAAAGTCATTATGTACGCTGACAAGGTCACGGATTCGATGAAAGCCGCGATTGATGAAACTCGGCGGCGACGGGCAATTCAAGAGAAGTTTAACGAAGAACATCACATCCAACCCAAGACGATCATCAAACCAATTCGGGCGGCTATTTCAACCTATGAACAATCGGATGACGAAAAAGCCGATGCAAAGAAGACTTTTGCTGAAGTTGATTACGAAGATATGAGTAAAGCGGATAAGAAAGAACTGGTTGCCAACCTCCGTTCACAGATGCAGGCGGCGGCCAAAAAGTTGGACTTTGAGCAGGCAGCTTCTTTGCGCGATACGATTTTGGAATTGCAAGCGGATATGTCTTGAGAATGAGGTGGACAGGACTTGCATGATGGCACCAACTCAGCCATGATTGCTATGAGCAGATCCGGCGATCATGGCTGTTTTCTTGCTTTCGAATTAGGCGCAAGTGCTGAGGCATTTCTAGTTTGTTCCCGCCAGCGCTACCAGTTGTCGGCATGTTTTAATTGAGGAGATCTTTTGTGAATGGCAAATGATAAAATTGTAATCCACGGGGCTCGGGCCCATAACTTAAAAAATATTGATGTGACGATTCCGCGCAATAAGCTTGTGGTCATGACGGGCCTTTCTGGTTCCGGTAAGTCGAGTCTGGCGTTTGATACGTTATATGCAGAAGGCCAGCGCCGCTATGTCGAAAGCTTATCTGCTTATGCACGCCAGTTTCTTGGTCAAATGGAGAAACCGGATGTTGATTCGATTGATGGTCTCAGTCCGGCAATTTCGATTGATCAAAAGACGACTTCCAAGAATCCGCGCTCGACAGTTGGAACGGTCACTGAAATTAATGATTACTTGCGACTGTTGTGGGCGCGGGTCGGGCATCCGATTTGTCCTAACGATGGGACGCCGATTACCAGTCAAAGTGTTGAACAAATGGTGGACCGCGTCTTGGCTTTGCCGGAAAAGAGCCGCATTCAGATTCTGTCACCGATTGTGCGGCGGAAAAAAGGCAGCCATAAGAAAGTCTTTGCCAAAATTATGCGTGAAGGGTATGTCCGGATGCGCGTTGACGGTGAAGTCATGGATGCCACAGCGGATTATGAACTAGACAAAAACAAAGCCCATGATATTGATATCGTGATTGATCGGATTGTGGTGAAGCCAGAAGCCCGCAGTCGGTTATTTGACTCTTTTGAAGCGGCGTTGCGGCTTTCGGAAGGATACGCTAATGTTGACGTCATTGGTGGCGATACATTGCGTTTTTCGGAACATTTTGCTTGCCCGATTTGCGGGTTTACGATTGGTGAAATGGAGCCGCGGTTATTTTCATTTAATGCGCCATTTGGAGCGTGCCCGGAATGTGACGGGCTGGGTGTGAAGTTGACTGTTGACATGGATCTGGTTGTACCGGATCCAAGTATGACTTTAGCTCAAGGTGCCATTGCCCCATGGAATCCAATTAGTTCGCAATATTACCCGGAACTGTTGGCACAAGCGGCAACTGCCTTTAAGGTGCGAATGGATGTACCGTTTAAAAAACTGACCAAGCGCGAACGGAATGTTGTTCTCAATGGCAGTGATGGCAAGCCATTCCACTTTCATTATGAAAATGACTTCGGCGGTGTTCGCGATGTTGATGTGCCGTTTGAAGGCGTTTTGACCAACATTTCCCGGCGTTATGCCGAGACAAATAGCGACTTCACCCGGCAACAGATGCGCGGTTATATGACGGCTTTGCCTTGTCCGGTTTGTCATGGGAAACGGCTCAATCGTCAGGCACTCGCGGTTAAGATCTCCGGACGTGACATCGCTGAAGTATCTGACTTGGCCATTAAGGATGCGCTGCCGTTTTTCAAGCAAGTACATTTGAGCGAAGCCGAGACCGTGATTGCTCAGCCAATTGTCAAAGAAGTGGTGGATCGGTTAACTTTTCTTGTCAACGTGGGCCTCGGCTATTTGACCTTAAGTCGAAGCGCGGGGACGCTGTCAGGCGGTGAAGCGCAACGAATTCGATTGGCCACACAAATCGGTTCTAATCTAAGTGGTGTGATGTATGTGCTTGACGAGCCATCTATTGGGTTGCATCAGCGCGACAACGACCGTTTAATTGCCTCGCTGAAGAAAATGCGTGATTTAGGCAACACGCTAATCGTTGTGGAGCACGATGAAGACACGATGCGTGCAGCCGATTATCTAATTGATGTAGGTCCTGGCGCGGGTGAGCATGGTGGTCGAATCATGGCATCAGGAACCCCCAAGCAAGTCGCCCGCGTGCGTAAATCAATTACCGGCCAATATTTATCGGGTCGCAAGTTTATCCCGGTACCGTTAAAACGACGGCCGGGCAATGGCAAAGTGATTCGGCTGGAAGGTGCGTCTGATCACAACTTGAAGCATATCAATGTCGATTTTCCTTTAGGTAAGTTCATTGTTGTTTCCGGCGTTTCCGGATCAGGTAAATCGACGCTGGTTAATTCGATTTTGCGGCGGGCACTGGCGCAAAAGTTAAACCACAATTCCGAAAAACCCGGGCCATATGATAAGATTCTCGGCTATAAAAATATCGAGAAACTCATCAACATTGACCAGAGTCCGATTGGGCGTACACCGCGGAGTAATCCGGCAACGTATACCAGTGTTTTTGATGACATTCGCGGTTTGTTTGCGGAAACCAATGAAGCCAAGTTGCGGGGGTATAAAAAGGGACGGTTCAGCTTCAATATTAAAGGCGGACGCTGCGAGAATTGTAAAGGTGACGGCATCATCAAGATTGAAATGAACTTCCTGCCTGATGTTTACGTTCCATGTGAAGTCTGTCACGGCAAACGATATAATTCCGAAACTCTGGAAGTCACTTACAAGGGCAAGAATATTGCTGAAGTTCTGGATATGACCGTTGAAGAAGCAACCGCATTCTTTAAAAACATTCCTAAGATTCGCCGGAAGTTACAGACGATTGTCGACGTCGGTTTGGGTTATGTGAAGCTTGGTCAGAGTGCCACCACTTTATCAGGCGGGGAAGCACAGCGGATGAAGTTGGCAAGTGAATTGCAAAAGCTATCAACGGGTAAAAACTTCTACATTCTCGATGAACCAACAACGGGATTACACACCGATGATATTAAGCGGTTGTTGGAAGTCCTCGAACGGCTGGTGGATGAAGGTAACACAGTCCTGGTGATCGAGCATAATCTGGATGTTGTCAAAACGGCTGATTGGGTCATTGACCTAGGACCGGAAGGCGGAGATGGCGGTGGTCAGGTGATTGCTACCGGTACACCTGAAGAAGTTGCCGAGGTAGCAGACAGTTACACCGGCCAGTACCTTAAACCGGTTTTAATTCGTGACACCAAACGGACGAAAGAAGCCGCGGCCGGTTCGTCTAAGCAGGCAAAAGCGACTAAAACATCGACGAAATAGCATCAAAAATAGTCGCGTGAAAAGCGCGACTATTTATGTACATAACAAACGTTTGGCTTTCTTTGAGTTTGACGAAAAGTTATCCACCGCGACTTCAAGCCGGAACTTTGGGGTGGAAGTCAGTAAACAGCCACCTTAGACACTTTTTAAATTGCTTTTTGAAATGGTATGATTGAAACGATTAAGAAAGTAGGGAATTAAATGTTAAATCGAAAGAGTTTTGGTTTTGACTGGGGACAGTTTATCACTGGTATTTTATTCCTGATCGCTGCTTTTGTGGTTTTACGCTATCCGTTAGCCACTTTAAAAACCGTTACCTTTATTTTTGCGGTCGTGGCGATTATTCGTGGCATTGCGATTCTTGCCGGTTATTCCACCTTGCGCCAGTTTACAGGTAAGTTAGCGTGGATTTCCTTACTGATGGGGATTTTTGATCTCGTTATCGGGTTGGTTTTCCTGTTAAATGCCGGCTTTGGGATGGCAACGATTACCATGATGTTTGCAATTTGGTTCTTGGTTGATTCTGTCGGGTCATTATTTAACGTCGGCCATCTGCGCATTGCCGGTACCGGCTGGTTCATTTTATATTTGATTTTGGACATTCTGGCGGTGATTGTTTCGCTGATGCTATTCATGCAGCCGGTTGTTGCAGCAGTCACCTTAGTCACACTGTTGGCAATGTTCTTCGTCTTATTCGGAATCGAATGTATCGTGATTGCGTTCGCCCGGCGGAATATTTAATGTTTCATTTGAACCTGATGACGTGGTGATCAAACCGTGGCATTGGGTTTTTTAGTAAGCGCGAGCCGGCGCGGTTAGAAGTCGGAGTGTAAGTGGCCTTGGGCGTGATGGCCGGTCTTTGGCCATTGCGCCCAAGGTCCTTACACGCAGACTTCTGCGCTGGGGAGCGCGTTATGGGCGTAAACCAGAATATAAGCGGCCTTAAGCGTGATGACCGGTCTTTGGCCATTGCGCCCAAGGTCCTTACATGCAGGCTTCTGCGCCGGGGAGCGCGTTATGGAGCGTGAAAGCCACCGACTCACGGATCGCACCGCTGCAAGAGAAAAGTATGAAGCAGTATGAATGACACGCCCGGAATGTTATACTGTATAGAATATGATCACAAAGGAGCCGTTTATGACTGAAAGTTTGGATCTTGTTATTATTACCGGAATGTCTGGCGCAGGTAAGACTGTCGCCATGCAAGCATTTGAGGATTTGGGGTACTTTTGCGTTGATAATATGCCACCTGCACTATTGCCTAAGTTTTGGGAATTGGTGAAGGAATCCGGCAAGATTTCAAAAGTTGCGCTTGTCGTCGATCTGCGCAGTCGGGCTTTTTACGATCAAATCATCGATATGCTGGCAAATTTAGATAACAATGCGTATGTTCATTCCCGAATTTTATTTTTGGATGCTACCGACGAAGAATTGGTATCCCGTTATAAAGAAACCCGCCGTTCACATCCCCTGGCAATGGAAGGCCGGTTGATGGATGGCATTAAAAAGGAACGGGTGTTATTAACTGAGCTGCGTAATCGTGCGCAAGTGGTCATTGATACGACGACTTTAAGCCCGCGACAGTTACGCGAAAAAATCTTCCTGAACTTCAAAGAAAATAATAGCCAACCGGCGTTTCATATTGAAGTCATGTCCTTTGGTTTTAAGTACGGCTTACCGATTGATGCCGATATTGTGATGGATGTCCGGTTCTTGCCTAATCCGTTTTATATCAAGGCCTATCGCCCGAAAACCGGCTTGGATCCGGACGTTTATGATTATGTGATGGACAACGAAGACGCGGAAAGTTTTTACAATAAGTTTTACGCTTTGTTGGCCGAAATCATGCCTAAGTATAAGGCTGAAGGGAAAACCAGCGTGACCATTGCTATTGGCTGCACCGGGGGACAACATCGCAGCGTAGCGTTTGCAGAACGTATTGGCAAAGCCTTTTCCGATGCTTATGCGGTTGACATCACACATCGGGACATTAAGAAGCATAAGGAGACGGTGAATCGTTCATGAGTCGTGAAACTAAATTTATTCGGGTTATTCGCGGTCGGCGTCCTAAAGTCGTCGTGATTGGTGGAGGAACTGGCTTACCGGTGATTTTGCATAGTTTACATGAGCAAGATGCCGATGTGACAGCGATTGTGACGGTTGCCGATGATGGCGGTTCGTCAGGGACGATTCGCAATTATATTAATGTCGTGCCGCCTGGTGATATTCGTAACGTTTTGGTTGCCTTATCGGAATTGCCGAGTTTGTATCTGGACATTTTTCAATATCGCTTTAATACGACTGATGCTTTTTTTGCCGGTCACGCGATTGGAAATTTGATTATTGCGGCTTTGTCAGAGATGAAAGGCGGCATTTTCCCGGCTGTTCAGCAGTTAAGCGAGATGATGCAGGTTGATGGGCATGTCTATCCCGCCAGCAATACGCCGCTGACCTTGAATGCCGAGTTTACTGACGGTACAAAGTTGTCCGGCGAGGCGGAAATAACCGCAGCCGGGAAGAACATTAAGCATATTTCCGTGTCCGAGACTGATCCGGCTAATGGTGAACCCAAAGCCGTCCAAGAAGTGATTGATGCGATCATGGATGCGGATGTGGTGGTGCTGGGACCAGGCAGTCTGTTCACCAGTATCTTGCCCAACTTGATGATTGGTAACCTCGGGGATGCGGTGAAAAAGACCAAGGCAGAAGTGATCTACATTGTTAATATCATGACGCAAAAAGGCGAAACGCAAAACTTTACCGATGCCGATCATGTTCGCGTCTTAAACGAGCAAATGGGTGAGAACTTTGTTGATACGGTGTTGGTCAATATTGAGCCGGTACCGGATAATTATTTGGATCACCAAAAATATAACGAAATTTTGACGCCGGTGAAGCATAATTATCAGGGACTACGGGATATGGGCTGTCGCGTCATTTCAGAAGACTTTTTGAAACTGCGCGATCGTGGCGTTTTCCATGATGGTGATAAGGTGGCCAAGGAGATTTTGAACTTAGCCTTTCAAGTAAGTGCCAAAACGCGGAGGTGAGCGCATGGCAAGCTTTGCCAGTATTGTGAAAAAAGAACTGACGCAACTGGAAGTTCATCCTGAGCATGCTAAGGCGGAGCTGTCGGCATTGATTCGAATGAACGGCAGTCTAACGTTGATGGCACATCGGTTTGTGTTGAACATTCAAACGGAGAATCCCGCCATTGCGCGGCGTATTTATAGTTTGATTCGCCAAGTGTACCATCACGAAGCGAACTTGGTCGTTCATCGAAAAATGAAGCTTAAGAAGAATTACCAATATATTGTTCGATTGACGGAAGGCGTCAATGATATTCTGTCTGACTTGGCTATTTTGGATCCAACCACGATGGCCATTTCAACGACTGTGCCAGCCAGCGTTTTAAAGGAACCACAACGCATGCGCTCGTATTTGCGCGGCGCCTTTTTGGCAAGTGGCTCGGTGAACAACCCGGAAACATCGCGCTATCATCTGGAAATCTACTCATTATATGCCGATCATAACGCGGGTATTTTAAAAATGATGAATCATTTTCATCTGAATGCGCGGACCGTTGAACGTCGCAGCGGCTATATCGTTTATCTAAAAGAAGCGGAAAAGATTGCCGATTTTTTGCAGGTCATTGGCGCTACCAATGCGATGCTTAAATTTGAAGATATTCGCATCGTGCGCGATATGCGGAATTCCGTTAATCGGCTGGTGAATTGCGAAACGGCTAATATGAACAAAACCATTGATGCTGCTCAAAAACAGATCGAGAACATTAATTATCTTAAAGATCATGTCGGTTTAGATAATTTGCCAACTAAATTACGCGAAATTGCAGTGTTGCGGTTGGCGCATCCTGATGTATCCTTACAAGAATTAGGGGCAATGGTTCCTGGGGGTACGATTTCGAAGTCGGGAGTCAATCATCGGTTGCGCAAGTTGAACCAAATTGCTGAGGGATATCAACAACCAGAAGATGCTTAGACCAAATCGATCATATAAAATCGTTAATACCTTATTGACCAGTAAAATAATACCTTTGTTTCCTCAAGATAATCGTGTACAATGTAACCGACACCAAGCGTTATGGTGTGTGTTTTTGTAGGCAAAATATGTGCCGGTTTAGTTTAAATTCACGGACATAACGCCACACATTTTGTCAAAGCAACTTTACTCACGCGTGGCAGCGATTGCCGATTATTTTCGACGATATCCGGAATGTTGGATGCGACAAAGTTTGATAGTTTTTGCTTCAATTTTTAGGAGGAAACATCATGGTCAAACCGATTACATTAGATGAACAACTGTGTTTTGCGATTTACAAGGCACAAAAACAATATAACCATTTTTACGCGCAGGCATTGGCACCGTTTAAGCTGACTTATCCGCAATATATCACCCTGTTGTCTTTATATGAACACGGTACGATGTCGGTTAAACAAGTCGGACAAACGCTTGAACTGGACAGTGGTACCTTAACGCCATTGATGAAACGGCTGGATCAATCGCAAACGCTCAACTGAAGACGAGCGTCGCGTTGATGTGAGCCTGACGAAAAAGGCTTTGGATGCCCGCGATCAGATTTTTGAACATGTTGGCTCGTGCATGAAACTGATGAATCTGCCGCAGTCTGAATATGATCATATTAAATCCGAAGTAGCGCGGGTGGACGAACATTTGAGTGCTATCGCTGATAATGCTTATCCCGAAGCATAAATCTTCCCAATAAGGTCAAAGATTGTGATGAAAATCTTTGACCTTATTTGACTTTAGCAGTATACTTAGCACTGTACTTTAAAGAGTGCTAAAAAACGATTTTTTCAGGAGGTTAGGACATGCTAGTACCTACCGTCGTTGAACAAACTAGTCGTGGCGAACGCGCTTACGACATTTACTCACGTCTATTAAAAGACCGGATTATCATGTTGTCCGGTGAAGTGAACGATCAAATGGCCAACTCTGTCATTGCGCAGCTGCTTTTTCTGGATGCTCAGGATTCTGAAAGGGATATCTACCTATACATCAATAGTCCTGGTGGCGTGATCACCAGCGGTCTGGCAATGCTAGATACGATGAACTTCATCAAGTCCGATGTGCAGACCATTGCAATTGGGATGGCGGCATCCATGGCCTCCGTCTTATTGGCTGGTGGCACTAAAGGCAAGCGGTTTGCATTACCGAACTCGACCATTCTGATTCATCAGCCTTCAGGTGGTGCGCAAGGTCAGCAAACCGAAATTGAAATTGCGGCCGAAGAAATTTTGAAGACTCGCAAGAAGATGAACCAGATTTTGGCCGATGCAACTGGTCAAACGGTTGAGCAAATCAAGAAGGACACCGAACGTGATCACTATATGAGCGCGCAGGAAGCCAAAGATTATGGCTTGATTGATGATATTTTGGTCAATAAGAACAACCAAAAGTAAGTTTAAAGCGTTTAAACCCACCGACCTTCATTAGGCGGTGGGTTTTTTGTTTGGCATAAAAGCGTTTGTAGGTTTGACAGCAGGGGCCTTTTTGGACGTTGAGCACGTACATTAACGGTGTAAGATTGAGATGTTGGGTTTCTATGTATAATTGTGACATGTTCAAAATTGCTTTCAGGCCAACTCCTTTGTTTATAGGCAGCAACCTATGTAAAGGTATGAATGCTAATGGCCTAAGTCTTGGCATCGCCTCCAAAGTCGTTCATTCCAAAAAAGACTTGCAAAGTTCTGATTGATTGAGTAATATAATTAGGTACTTGCGCGGTTAGTGTAATGGATCGCACGTGAGATTCCGGTTCTCGAAATCCGGGTTCGACTCCCGGGCTGCGCAGAAACCCAGTCAAATGGGAAAAGCTAGGAACAGTAAAAGCCCGCTACGGTGGGCTTTTTGTTTGCCGGAAAAGTGGGGAAAACGAATTTATGTGCAATTTTATGTGCAATGGACCTAAAAAAACGTCTAAAAAATTGGTTATTGCACACGATTGCACACACATAGCTGAATCGACTAAGGTACAGGCAATACGGCGGACACAGTGATTTAAAAACCTAAATGGTAGCGTATGGGTTGCGGCTGACACAATAATTCGAGCTGGAATTAAACATGGGGTGGGAAGACTGGAAGACTTCTTAATTTAGTGAAATATCTAGTAGCACCCGTTATGCGATTACAAACAGGCTTAGCGGGCTTTGTCAGTAACAAGATAGTCTTCATGAAAGCCTGCCAACAAATAATTAATTTACAAGTGAAAATTGCTCAAAACAGAACATGTCTCGGTGAAAGAAGCGCGTGTTAGGTATATTCGGGAGCCTGAAACAGTCACACAGAAACTTCATGAAAATTTCATTAGAACCCACCCGAAACCTGCGTTATCAAAAGGCCGATTCAGGGTCATCGGGAAAGCTAAAAACCGAACACTTGAAGAATTTTCGAATTAGATGTTCAAACTTAGCGGGTTTTGTGATTACTTTAAGTCGATTTAGGCATCAGACTTGCGATAAAGCGGAACCCCTGCTACAATTGGTTCTGTTGGTAAGGGAAAACAGCAAATGTTGGATTCCTAATTTTTTTCAGCTTGCTGGGTCGGAAAACGACTCGGAGGGACGTGGAATGACCCATTAAAGAAGGACGTGCCTTATGCATACTGAACTTGCGTGGCTCAAAGCGATCGCGCCTGATCTGATGGGCGTTGTCACTAAACGCTATCAGGTCCTTCAATTTATTAACTGGATGGCACCAGTTGGTCGACGAACTTTAGCCGAACAGATGAAGATTTCGGAACGTGCTTTGCGTACGGAAACGGATTTTCTACGCGGACAGGGGCTTTTGGAAAGCTCTAAGTCCGGGATGGTGTTAACAGCTAAGGGGTTGGAAACTTTTCATGGTCTCGATCATCTGATGAACCAACTACTGGGCATCAAGGATGATGAAAAACGACTCGCAACTCATTTGGAGATTGACCATTGTCTGGTCGTTTCCGGAGATGCGGATCAAAGCAGCCGAGTTTTAGACGAACTTGGTAAAACGCTGAATTCAACCTTACAATTGCTGTTGCCGCCCGGTCACCTGACAATTGCGGTGATGGGCGGTACAACGATGGCTCATTTGGCTTCGCAGTTGACCTTTCAATTATCTGCCGGCCGTGAACTATCATTTGTTCCCGCACGTGGTGGTCTCGGTGAGGCTGTCACGATTCAAGCCAACTCGATTGCGGCTGCAATGGCAGAAGCAACCGATAGCAAATACCGAGCGTTATATGTTCCTGAAAACCTCAGCTCGGAATCCTACGAGTCATTAATTAAAGAGCCATCGGTAAAAGAAGTTTTGACACTTATCGATAAAGCTCAAGTCGTGATTCATAGCGTAGGTGATGCACTTGTTATGGCGAAACGCCGTGGCATGTCACCTGATACGATCCGCATGTTGAAAGCCAAACATGCCGTTGCCGAAGCATTTGGTGTTTTCTATGATGCAGAGGGCAAGGTCGTTTACAAGATACCGCAAATCGGATTACAACTTGCGGATCTTGATCATATTCCGTATGTCTTCGCAGTTGCGGCTGGCAAAAGTAAAGCCAAGGCAATTGCGGCGTACATGCAACATGCACCGAGTCGGACGTGGCTGTTAACAGACGTCGGTGCCACAAACTCGATTTTAACTGGGGCAACCCGTTAGAATAAAACCTTATTTCCTAAAGGAGGAAATTTTAGCATGACTGTTAAGATTGGTATTAATGGTTTTGGCCGTATCGGTCGTTTGGCATTCCGTCGTATTTACGAATTGGGTGCAAAGAGCAATGACATCCAGGTTGTTGCGATCAACGATTTGACCAGCCCAACCATGCTGGCTCACTTGCTGAAGTATGATTCAACCCACGGTACTTTCCCTGGTGAAGTTAGTGCAACCGATAACGGTATTGTCGTTGACGGTAAAGAATACCGTGTCTACGCAGAACCGCAAGCCCAGAACATTCCTTGGGTTAAGAACGACGGCGTTGACTACGTTCTTGAATGCACAGGCTTCTATACTTCTGCTGAAAAGTCACAAGCTCACTTGGATGCAGGCGCAAAGCGTGTTCTGATTTCTGCCCCAGCTGGCAAGATTAAGACTATCGTTTATAACGTTAATGATGACACCTTGAATGCAGACGACAAGATCGTTTCTGCAGGTTCTTGCACGACCAACTGCTTGGCACCAATGGCTTACTTCCTGAACCAGGAATTCGGCATTGAAGTTGGTACCATGACCACCGTTCATGCCTACACCTCAACTCAGATGTTGCTTGACGGCCCAGTTCGTGGCGGCAACCTGCGTGCTGCACGTTCAGCTGCTGCTAACACGATTCCTCACAGCACTGGTGCTGCTAAGGCTATCGGTTTGGTTATCCCAGAATTGAACGGCAAGTTACAGGGTCATGCACAGCGTGTTTCTGTTGTTGACGGTTCCTTGACCGAATTGGTTTCCATTTTGAAGACCAAGAACGTTACGGCTGACCAAGTCAACGAAGCTATCAAGAAGCACACCGAAAACAACCCTAGCTTTGGCTGGAACGAAGACGAAATCGTATCTTCCGATGTTATCGGTACGACATACGGTTCAATCTTCGATCCTACTCAGACCGAAGTTACAACTGCCGGTGACTATCAATTAGTTAAGACGGTTGCTTGGTACGATAACGAATATGGCTTTACTTGCCAGATGATCCGTACCTTGCTGAAATTTGCTACTCTCTAATCCGGAGTAACGCTTTTCTAACCGCAACATCCGAAGCGGAGGGAGCTTTACTCCCTCCGCTTTTTTTGGAAAGACCATTAAAAGGTGCTTTTATCAGTGTCGCTTTGGCCTTTGTAAACGAGATGTTGATGGTAAGCTTAATTGAAGCATCATCTTTAGGAAAATGAAGGAGGTCATATCTTTTGGCTAAATTAATCGTTTCAGATTTAGACGTTAAAGACAAAAAAGTCTTGATTCGCGTTGACTTCAACGTGCCGATCAAAGACGGCGTTATCGGTGATGACAATCGGATCGTGGCAGCATTGCCAACCATCCAATATGTCATTGATCACGGCGGCAAGGCAATTCTGCTGTCTCACCTTGGCCGGGTTAAGACCGAAGAAGATAAGGCAAAGCTGACCTTGAAGCCTGTTGCAGAACGCCTTAGTGAATTGCTGAAGAAGCCAGTTACATTTGTACCGGCTACCCGTGGTAAAGAATTGGAAGACGCGATCGCGAAGTTAAATGACGGCGACGTACTTTTGATGGAAAATACGCGGTTTGAAGATCTTGACGGTAAAAAAGAATCCGGCAACGATCCTGAACTCGGCAAGTACTGGGCAAGCTTAGGCGACTTGTTTGTCAATGATGCCTTTGGTACCGCTCACCGTAAGCATGCTTCTAACGTTGGTATTGCCTCCAACATGAAACAAACTGCTGCCGGCTTCTTGATGGAAAAAGAAATCAAGTTCTTGGGTGACGCTGTGGACAATCCAAAGCATCCATTCATCGCAATTTTGGGTGGTGCTAAGGTTTCCGATAAGATCGGTGTGATTGAAAACCTGGTTCCTAAAGCTGACAAGATTCTCATCGGCGGCGGCATGACTTATACCTTCTATGCTGCCAAGGGTATGAGCATCGGTAACTCACTGGTTGAAAAGGACAAGATCGACTTAGCTAAGAAGATCATGGACCAAGCTGGTGACAAGCTGCTTTTGCCTGTTGATTCTGTGGTTGCCCCAGAATTTTCTAACGATGCACCGCATAAGGTTGTTGAAGGCGACATTCCGGATGGCTACATGGCGTTGGATATCGGCCCTAAGACGATTCAGGAATTCAAGGATGCACTTAAGGGTGCCAAGACAGTTGTCTGGAACGGCCCAATGGGTGTCTTTGAAATGAGTAACTATGCTGAAGGCACACTTGAAGTTGGTCGTGCTCTTGGTGATTTGAAGGATGCAACTACGATCATCGGTGGCGGCGACTCAACAGCTGCAGCTAAGCAACTTGGCATTGCACCTAAGATTACCCACATCTCCACTGGTGGCGGTGCTAGCCTTGAATACCTTGAAGGCAAGACCTTACCAGGTATTGCAGCCATTTCTGACAAGTAATTGTTAGTGATGCTGATCTAACAGTCATTATCGACATGCTTGATGCATGTCGGTACATAATGAAAGGAAGCTATGTCATGCGGACACCATTCATTGCTGGTAACTGGAAAATGAACAAGAACCCTAAGGAGACGCAAGCCTTCTTAGATGCTGTTAAAGGTAAGTTACCTGATGCAAGCAAAGTTGAAACAGTCATTGGCGCACCTGCCATTGATCTAACGACGCTGGTTGCCGGTGCAGAAGGCACTCCTTTGAAGACAGCGGCGGAAAACTGCTACTTTGAAGACGAAGGTGCTTTTACCGGCGAAACCAGCCCGAAAGCCTTAAAAGAAATGGGCGTTGATTACGTCATTATCGGTCACAGTGAACGTCGTGGTTATTTCCACGAAACCGACGAAGATATCAACAAGAAGGCTAAGGCCATCTTTAAGAACAATCTTTTGCCGATTATCTGCTGTGGTGAAAGTTTGGCTCAGCGTGAAGCCGGTCAAACCGAAGATTGGGTTGCTTCTCAAATCGAAGCAGCTTTGGCAGGCTTAAGTGCCGACCAAGTTAAGGTTTCGGTTTTGGCTTACGAACCAATCTGGGCTATCGGCACTGGTAAAACAGCAACTGCAGATCAAGCACAAGAAGTTGTTGCTCACATCCGTGCAACCGTTGAGAAGTTGTATAATAAAGATACGGCAGATGCTGTTCGGATTCTTTACGGCGGCTCTGTTAAACCAGCGAACGTCAAGGAATTAATGGCTAAGCCTGATATTGATGGTGGCTTAGTTGGTGGCGCTTCGATGGATCCTGACAGTTTCATCGCCTTGGCTAACTACCAAGATTAATCTGGTTTCAATATTAAACAGCCTTCTGGCAAAAAGGAGAAGAATATATGTCTATCATTACTGATGTATTGGCACGCGAAGTTTTAGACTCACGTGGCAACCCTACTGTTGAAGTTGAATTGTATACCGAAGATGGCGGTTTCGGCCGCGCATTAGTTCCATCAGGTGCTTCAACCGGTGAACATGAAGCCGTTGAATTGCGTGATGGCGATAAGGATCGTTTTGGCGGCAAGGGTGTTTTGAAGGCCGTTGACCACGTAAACAATGAAATTGCTAAGGCTGTGATTGGCCTTGACGTCACCGAACAACGCTTGATTGACCAAACCATGATCGATCTTGATGGCACGCCTAATAAAGGCAAGCTCGGTGCCAATGCGATCTTGGGTGTTTCCTTGGCTGCTGCCCGTGCTGCGGCTGATGAAGTTGGTCTGCCATTGTATCAATATCTTGGCGGCCCGAATGCTCATGTTTTGCCAACGCCAATGATGAACGTTCTTAATGGTGGTGCACATTCAACTAACACCGTTGACTTCCAGGAATTCATGATCATGCCTGTTGGTGCCAAGAGTGTTCGCGAAGCCGTTCGGATGGGTTCAGAAACCTTCCACGCATTGCAGGCACTGCTCAAGAGCAAGGGTGACATCACTGCTGTTGGTGATGAAGGCGGCTTTGCACCTAACTTGAAGGATAACGAAGAAGCTTTCGAATTGCTTGTTGAAGCGATCAAGAAAGCTGGCTACAAGCCGGGTGATGACATTGCTTTAGCCTTCGACGTTGCTGCTTCAGAAATGTACGATGCTGATACCAAGACGTACACAACCAAGTGGTCCAACCCTGACAAGAAGTACACAACCGAAGAATGGACCAACATGATTGACGGCTACATTAACAAGTATCCGATCGTTTCTGTTGAAGATCCAATCGATGAAAACGACTGGGAAGGCTGGCAGACATTCACCGAGAAGATGGGCGACAAAGTCCAAATCGTTGGTGATGACCTGTTTGTTACCAACACCGATTACCTGAAGAAGGGTATTGACATGGGTGTTGCTAACTCCATCCTGATCAAGTTGAACCAAATCGGTACATTGACAGAAACCTTCGAAGCAATCGAAATGGCCAAAGAAGCTGGTTACACGGCTGTTGTTTCACATCGTTCAGGTGAAACCGAAGATACCACGATTGCTGACTTGGTTGTTGCAACCAACGCCGGTGAAATCAAGACTGGTTCAATGAGCCGGACTGACCGGATTGCCAAGTACAATCAGTTGATGCGCATCGAAGATCAATTAGGTGCTCAATCACAATACAAGGGTCGCAAGTCCTTCTACAACGTTAAAGCAATTGACTAATTAACGCTTGACGTTAACATGAAAAGCACGTCACTTCAAATGGTGGCGTGTTTTTTCTATTCTTAGCTTAAGCAAAAGATGAACTTGCTCACGCTTTGTGACTGAGGACTGTCTGGTGCCGGTGCAAGCACCTATGTCTGAGCATTAATAAAACGAATGGAGGCAATGATGAGAAAGTTTTTTGCAATTTTTGCCTGGCTTGAGATTATTTTGGGCCTAGCCATGCTGTGGATGACCTTTGATGTTGGATTGCGAGCTACAGGACCTTTTTTCGGCGCCTTAATCGTCTTAATTGGCATCGTATTGCTATATGGCTTATTGATCTATGCGCTTGTCGGGTGGTTTATTGATCGGCAACATTGGCCGTGGTATGTGGTAACACTAGTCGTTACCTTGATCTATAACGTGTTAGCGTGGTCTTTCCCTAAAATCATGGTGCAACGCTGGGCTACGTATCCTTTTCCGATGTTGACGCTGATACTCGGTTGTTTGATGGCGTGGATTGCTTGGCGTGAGCAGAGCGTAACGCACAAGTCGGTGTAGAAACCGGGCTGGTTCACGCTTTCCAAAACGCGTTCACCAGCGCAGGGATCTGCGTGTAAGGACCTTGGTCATAATGGCCAAAGCCCGGCCATCACGCCCAAGGCCGCTTACACTCCGATCCCTAGGCGCGCTGGTTCACGCTCTCCAAAACGCGTTCGCAGTCGCAGCAATCTACGTGTAAGGACCTCAAGCCTCAATGGCCAAAGCCCAGCCATTGAGGGTTGAGGCCACTTACACTCCGATTGCTAAGCGCTCCTGCTCACGCTCTAAAAATGATGTTTTTCACGTTTCCCTCAAAGGGTTATACTAAATAAATGTTGGCATGGAGGGAAGCATTTTGGCACGAACGGTAAAAGAAAAAGAAAAATTTGATATCACCCGGCTGCGGTTTGTCTTGCTAGGACTGCTTGTAGGTTTAATGACCGGAACAGTTGTCAGTGCGTTTCGTTACTGTATTGAAGTTGGCTTACGCGCCAGTCGTCAGGTGTACGGTTATTTGCGCGTAACACCGTTTGTTTGGTGGCATTGGGCGTTGTTAATCGGCTTTAACCTAGTGCTTGCTGGTATTGTTGCGTGGCTGCTTAAAAAGGAACCGTATATTTCCGGCTCAGGGATTCCACAGGTAGAAGGACAACTTGCCGGTGAGTTGGAAATGAATTGGTGGTCGATTCTTTGGCGCAAGTTTGTCGGCGGGGTTTTGGCGCTTGCTCCCGGTTTGTTTCTTGGACGTGAAGGGCCTTCGATTCAGTTAGGTGCATCAGTCGGGCAAGGCTTGGCAGGCGGGTTTAAACTGCGCGGCACTGATCGACGGTTGCTGATTGCATCTGGATCGGCTGCTGGTTTGGCGGCGGCGTTTAATGCACCGATTGCCGGTACCTTGTTTGTGCTAGAAGAGGTTTATCATAACTTCTCGCCACTGGTTTGGCTGACTGCCTTGGCTGGGGCGATTGGTTCGGACTTTATTTCGTTAAATGTGTTTGGACTAGTGCCGGTCTTGCATTTGAGTTATTCGCGCAGTTTACCGGTTACGAGTTACTGGCATTTGATTTTATTAGGGATTTTGTTAGGTTTGCTGGGTTATTTGTATCAGCGAATGTTACTAGCCATGCCCCGTTGGTATCAGCGATTGACACACTTGCCGCGTGCAATCCAAGGTGTTGTCCCATTTATGCTCTTAATGGCGGTCGGTTACTTCACACCGAATCTTCTTGGTGGTGGGAATAGTTTGATTGTTGGTTTTGGCCAATATGTGCCATCACTTCTGGTGTTATTGGGTATTTTTGTGATTCGCTTTATCTTTTCCATGATTTCTTACGGTTCGGGGTTACCCGGCGGCATTTTTCTACCTATTTTGTCGCTGGGGGCAGTGATTGGTGCGGTTTATGGCGTGGTGATGAATCAGCTAGGGTTATTGCCGCATGTTTATATCATGAATTTGATTATTTTCTCGATGGCCGGGTACTTTGCCGGTATCGGGAAGGCGCCGTTTACGGCAATCTTGTTAGTAACCGAGATGGTGGGCAACTTAACGCATCTCATGCCCCTTGCTGTTTTGTCACTGACTGCGTATCTGGTGGTTGATTTGCTTGGTGGGGCACCGATTTATGAAGCCTTGCTGGAACAGATGACGATTCCTAAAACCGTCGCTCAACTGCACCGGCCTGATCGTTTGGAAATTCCGGTATTCGTTGGTAGTTCGTTAAATGGCAAACTGGTTCGTGACATGCCTTGGCCAAAAGAAGCCTTGCTCATCGGCATTCGGCGTGGCGAGCGTGAAGTTATTCCTCATGGGGACACGTTGATTCGTGAAGGCGATACATTGGTATTGTTGACGGATGAAGCACAACGAGCACGAGTGAAACGCCGAATAGATGCTTTTTCAGCAGCCTTGGCAACCGCGCATAAGTCTGAACCATAGTCGATTAGGGCGAAGCTTTTTCAAGTTGGTTTAGTCAATTCAGGCGTATACTTGTACCTAGCAAAGACGTACCGACTTGCAATAGAAAGGTTTTGATTAGTATGAAAAAACTTCGCATTGTATATGCAATTGTCAGTATTTTCTTAGGCCTGTTTTATTCAATCGGCGGAGAACTGGGTTTGCTTACGTCATCTGGTAGTGGCGTTGCGAGTTTTTTGGTGCCATTTTTGTTGGGCTTTGTTGCTAATTGGGGCATGATTGCGTTGGTCATTGCAGGATTAATCGTTGATAAGCAGATGCGCTGGTGGTATCTGGGGTATCCGGCTTTGATGGGAATTAACATTGGCCTGAACCTGATATTACCGTTGCAGCTTGCTGATCAGGCGAGTTATTTGGCTCCTTTTCTTGTTGCGATTATTGGCGGATATATGTTGTATCGAACGGTTAAGCAACGTCCTGATGCCGCTTAAATCTTTCGTCAGTGTACATGATTTTGTCAGGTTTGAAGTGTAAATGGCGGCTAAAATATCCGGCTGACGGCTATAAGAACAAAATCGGGTAAAATTCGCCTTTGCCTTGCTTTTATGCTAAACTACTAAAGTGAGATTTTTCGCAAGGGAGGCAGCAACTTGCAAAGTTTATTGACCACATTATTAGTGATCGATTCGGTTTTGATCGTGATCGCAACTTTAATGCAACCAAGCAAACAACAGGACGCGTTAAGCGCATTGTCCGGTGGAGCAACAGATCTTTTTGGGAAGACGAAATCGCGCGGTTTTGAAGCGTTTATGGAGAAAGTCACCGTCGTACTGGGTGTCATTTTCTTTGGGCTTGCCATCGCGCTGGTTTATCTGGAAGCCCACTAAAACAAAGTCTCCTGGAACATTCAGGAGACTTTTTTTGCAGAGTACATAAAATCTGCAGTATGCTGACATAACCATTTAATTTAAGCTCTTTATGTCAGGCAGGGCAACAGGCAGTTATCGGTTGGCGGTCTTTTAGGATTGCTTGCTAATCGATTGTCACGAAGGATGATTGATCATGATTTTCCGCAAACCACAACCATTCGAATATGAAGGTACCGATACTGGCGTGGTATTGTTACATGCATACACGGGTAGCCCCAATGATATGAATTTTATGGCGCGGGCCTTGCAGCGAGCCGGTTATGGGGTTTATGTTCCGCTTTTTTCCGGGCATGGGACAGTGGAGCCGTTAGACATTTTGACAAAAGGCAACCCGGATATTTGGTGGGCAGAAAGTAGTGCCGCGGTTGCGCATATGACGGCAAAATACGCCAAGGTGTTTGTTTTTGGCTTATCACTGGGAGGTATTTTCGCGATGAAGGCGCTAGAAACCTTGCCAGGGATTACAGCAGGCGGTGTTTTTTCATCCCCGATTTTGCCGGGCAAACATCACTTAGTACCGGGTTTTTTAAAGTATGCCGAGTATATGAATCGGTTAGCAGGCAAATCAGATGAAAGCACACAGATTCTGGCATATTTGCCGGGACAGTTGGCCGCAATCGATCAGTTTGCCACGACGGTTGCTGCTGATTTAAATTTAGTCAAACAGCCGACTTTTATTGGACAAGCCGGTCAGGATGAATTAGTTGATGGTCGATTAGCGTATCAATTACGCGATGCCTTAATCAATGCTGCACGCGTTGATTTTCATTGGTATGATGATGCCAAGCATGTCATTACCGTTAACTCGGCCCATCACGCATTAGAAGAAGACGTAATCGCATTTATGCAACAAGAAAACGAGGGATAGCATGACCACAGTTGGCCATATTCGTAATGAACTATTAGCAACATTTCGTAAGAATCCGAACATTGATTATTCGGTTCAAACACTCAGTCGCGCACTTAAGTTAAGTGAAGGCGGCGATTTTAAAGTACTCGTCCAGGCGTTAAACGGTATGGAAAATGATAACCTGATTCACGCCAATCACGAAGGACGTTATGCATTGGGCGGCGCGCCTAAAGTCTTGACCGGCACTTTCCGCGGCAACGAAAAAGGCTTTGGCTTCGTGGCAGTTGAGGGCTTGGACAATGATGTTTATGTACCGGCGATGAACACCGATTTTGCGCTTGATGGCGATACCGTTGAAGTGCGGATCGTTCGTGAAGCCCGTCCCAATGATAGTCGCGGACCTGAAGGCGAAATCACTAAGATTGTGCAGCGCAGTTTAACCACACTGGTTGGTGAATTCAAACCATTTTCCGATAAAGATCGGGCTAAGTCTGGATTTATCGGAATGGTGGTTAGTCATGAAAAGAAACTGAAGAATTTTCCGGTTTATGTTAAAGATACCGGTAATATTCCGCAACTCGGCGATATGACCGTGACGGAGATTACTGAATTTCCAACCGAATATCATCCCAAGTTGATGTATGGGATCGTTGTCGAGACGTTAGGCAACAAGAATGATCCTGGCGTTGATATTATGTCGCTGGTCATGCAAAACCATATCAAAACGGAATTTCCGGATGAAGTGATGGATCAGACCAATGCCATTCCCGATCACGTTACGCCAGAAGAACGAGTTGGTCGCAAAGATATTACCGATCAGGCTGTTGTCACGATTGACGGGGATGACAGTAAAGACTTTGACGATGCCGTGGTGGTTTGGAAATTACCAAATGGAAACTTCCATCTTGGGGTTCACATTGCCGATGTTTCGCATTATGTGACGGAAGGCTCTGCGTTGGATCAAGAAGCATTTGATCGTGGTACCAGTACGTACTTGGTTGATCGCGTCATTCCAATGCTGCCATTTCGACTATCCAATGGCATTTGTTCGTTAAATCCAGGTGTAGATCGATTGGCAATGTCATGTGATATGGAAATCGATCATGATGGTCATGTCGTAAACCACGAGATTTATCAAAGTGTGATCAAGAGTCATGCCCGGATGACCTACAACAATGTGAATAAAATCGTGACCGATCACGACCCGGAAGTCATGGCCGAATATCAAGAACTGGTACCCATGTTTGAAGACATGGTTGAATTGCATCAGATCTTGTATAAAATGCGTCATGCTCGCGGTGCCATTGATTTTGAAGAAAACGAAGCCAAAATCATTGTGGATGATATGGGTCATCCAACTGACATTGTGCTGCGCGAACGCGGCGTCTCAGAGCGCATGATTGAATCCTTCATGCTGGCAGCAAATGAAACCGTGGCTGAGCACTACAACAAGCAGCATTTACCATTCCTCTATCGGGTACATGAAACCCCGGATGCAGATCGCGTCAAGGAATTCATGGAGTTCATTGCCAGTTTCGGGATCACGGTACCGATGAAAAAAGGCAAGGAGATCACTCCTAAACAACTGCAAGATGTTGTAACCGATGTAACTGGCACGCCAGAAGAAGCCATGGTCAATGTTAAATTATTGCGGAGCTTGAAACAGGCACGGTACTCACCAGATCCGCTGGGGCATTTTGGCTTAGCGGCAAAATACTATTGTCACTTCACAAGCCCGATCCGGCGTTATCCTGACTTGGTTGTGCACCGCTTGATTCGGGATTACGCTCTGGAAGGCACCACCGATGACGTGAAGACGTCTTGGAATAAGAAGCTGCCTGATATTGCGACCCAAGCATCGATGGCCGAACGTCGCAGCATTGATGCCGAGCGTGCCGTTGATGACCTGAAGAAAGCTGAATACATGGCTGATAAGGTTGGCGAAGAATTTGACGCCGTTGTCAGCGGTGTCACGAGCTTCGGGATGTTTGTGGCACTGCCAAACACCGTTGAAGGCTTGGTTCACATCACACGAATGAGCGATGATTACTATTCGTTTGTCGAAAGTCAAATGGCCTTAGTCGGTGAACGCACCAAGCGGACTTATCGAATCGGGCAATCGTTGCGCGTGAAGTTAGACAATGTGGACATCGATCAGCGGCAAGTTGACTTTTCATTGATTCCAGACGAAAAAACGCCAACCAGCGATTTAGGCAAGTTGGTTAAAAAAGATGATCGCCGTGATCGACGCTCAAATGGCAGTCGCCCGAGCTTCGGGAACAATGGGCGTGGTGGTAATCGTAATCAGCCCAATAATCAACGACCACATAAGCCAGCAGGTGCGCCTCATCAAGGTAAACATTATAACGCCAAGCGCGGGACTAAATAACGCTGGCAACTTTTAAATATACGAGGGGATGGTTCAATGGCGAAGAAACATCGACAAAAACCTGACAACCTGCTCGCCCAGAATAAAAAGGCCGGTCATGATTACAACATTCTTGATACCTATGAGGCCGGGATTGCTTTGACAGGTACCGAGATTAAATCTGTGCGCGATGGCAAGCTCAATTTGCGTGATGGCTTTGCCCGTATTCGCAACAACGAGGCTTGGCTTGAAAATGTGCATATCAGTCCTTACAAAGAAGGCAATTTGTTTAACGTTGATCCGATGCGTAACCGTAAACTGTTGCTGCATAAAAAAGAAATTCGCAAGCTCGGTCAAATGACGGCGCGCCAAGGAGTTACTTTGGTTCCGTTGCGGATGTATCTTAAACATGGTTATGCCAAAGTGTTGATCGGCGTTGCGGAAGGTAAGCACAACTATGATAAGCGCGAAACCTTAAAGCGTAAGGATCAAGAGCGTGAGGTTCAGCGGGCATTAAAAGCGCGGTATTAATAAAATTTACGCTAGCATGAAGGCTTTTTGGCAGATGAGTGTTGGTGTAACACAAATAGGCATTAGCGGTCAGAGATGACGCTGATGCCTATTTATTTTGTCCTGAGTGTGGCAGCCCCATTCAATGAAAGGTCATCGGGCTCTGACGCATCGGGCCCTGACGCCTTGTATGATGCCCTAATGATGAACCGCCAATAGACTGTTATGATTGTAGCCTAAATGACATTAAACGATGATCAGTTAAGCGGAGGGCAAACACGCTGATGCGAATTGTTTGAGCGCCTGATATGAAGGCGGTATGATCGCTGTATAGATACCGTTTTTTGGCAGGATTTTGTTACTTATGAAGAAAGAAGGGCGGATTATGAACTTAGCTGCTTTGTTGCATCGCCCGGAAAGTGAAGATTGTTTCTTATATACGGATGAGGCAATGCGTGTGCGATTTCACACGGCACGTGCCGATGTTGCGAAGGTGACGGTTCTGTATGGCGATCCTTATTGGCAACTGCCTGATGCAGATGGCACTAATAAGTTGATTTATCAGCGCCGGTCGATGCATTTGATAGGTCACGGGCAAACTAGGGATCACTGGGAGGTGACACTCGAAGCTCCTTATCGCCGCCTGCAATATTTATTTGAAGTTACCGGCCAAGATGGCGCTGTGTGGTTGTATGGTGATCGCGGCGTCCGAGAAAATCACGCGGCAGCACGACATAAGGCGGAAAACTATTTTCGGATGCCGTATTTTCATGCGATTGATCGGGTTAAAACGCCTGATTGGGTTAAACAGACAGTTTGGTACCAGATTTTTCCAGAACGCTTTGCCAACGGGGATCCCGATAACGATCCGATTGGAACCAAGCCGTGGCGGCCAACGGATCATCCCGGGCGCGAGGATTATTACGGCGGTGATTTACAAGGGGTACTGGACCACCTTGACGATTTACAAGCGCTTGGTATCAATGGGCTGTATTTTTGCCCGATTTTCACGGCTGCTTCCAATCACAAGTACGATACGATTGATTATTTGAACGTGGACCCCGCGTTTGGCGATAAAGTTTTGTTCGCGAAATTGATTCAGGCGGCTCACCAACGCGGGATGCGAGTCATGCTTGACGCGGTGTTCAATCATATGGGCTTTGGCAGTATGCAGTGGCAAGATGTTTTACGCAACGGAGAAGCATCGCGGTTTGCGTCTTGGTTTCACATCTATCAAACACCAGTCACACCGTTTCACAATCCTCTCAAGAATGCCGGCCAACCGCAGTATGATACCTTTGCATTTGAAGAAAAGATGCCTAAATTGAACACTGCCAATCCTGAAGTTCAAGAATATTTATTAACAGTTGCCACTTACTGGATCAAGACATTTGATATTGATGCGTGGCGGTTAGATGTTGCCAATGAAGTCGATCATCATTTCTGGAAAAGGTTTTACGCCACGGTAACCGCGATTAAGCCGGACTTTTATGTGTTAGGTGAAGTCTGGCATCGCGCGCAGCCATGGTTAAACGGGGATGAATTTTCCGGGGTCATGAACTATCCCTTCACGCAGCAGATTGAGGATCACTTTTTCAAGCGAACATTGACCGCTGAAGAAATGGTGGCGCTGTTAACCGATCAACTCATGTACTATCGCGATCAAACCAATCAGGTTATGTTGAACATGCTGGATTCGCATGATACGCCGCGCATCCTGACGCTGGCGCATGGTGATGAAGTTCTGGCATTGCAGGCGTTGACGTTTACCTTTATGCAGACTGGTGCGCCATGCTTGTATTATGGTACCGAGATGGGGATGTCGGGTGGCGATGATCCGGATGACCGCAAGCCGATGGACTGGAGCAAACTTGGCAGCCCGATTTGGAAAAAGGTGGCGGAGCTGGTACACTTTCGCCGGAAACACGCACAGACATTAGGCCAAGGCAGCACTAGGATGTCGGTGACTGCGGCCGGTCTGATAAAAGTGACCCGCCATGGTGATGAAACGTTGACGGCTTACTTTAATACGCAGGATCATGAAGCAGCCGTTGGTGGCAGTGCTGTTTTGACGCAAGGTTTTACGAATGGCAAGTTGGCGCCAAAAGGATTTATGGTACAAGTGGGTAACCGGTAAGGAGTATCAGGGTTTGCGTATGGAACGAGACCTACCTGTGCAAAGGAGTACGTGCCATAACGCGCTTACCGGTACAGGTTTCTACCCGCGCCAGTAAGCGTTTATTTTCTTTTAGTGGGGGGATTAAAAGTGAAGCGATTATTCGAAGTCGATCCTTGGTTAGTGGCAACACATCGTTTAGAGAAGACAGATCGTCGGCTGCAAGAGAGTATCACGGCGGTAGGCAATGGTTATATGGGCCTGCGCGGGAATTTTGAGGAAGGTTACAGCGGCGATGGTTTGCAAGGGACGTATTTAGGCGGCGTCTGGTTTCCGGATAAAACGCGTGTTGGTTGGTGGAAGAACGGTTATCCGGAGTATTTTGGCAAAGTGATTAATGCGCCCAGTTTTCTGGGGATTGGGATAACGGTTAATGGTCAACAGGTGGACTTAGCCAAAAGCCATTACCGCGACTTTTATCTGGCGTTGGATCTGCATCAAGGGTTGTTGACACGGCGGTTTGTTTATATCGGTGCTGACGTGGAAGTTCAGTTTGAGTTTGCCCGCTTTTTGAGTCAGACAATACCAGAGGCAGCTTTGATCACCGTTAATGCGAGCGTGTTAAAAGGAACCGCCACGATCACTTTTGACGCTACCTTGGATGGGCGGGTGACAAATGAAGATAGTAACTATGATGAGCGGTTTTGGATAGCGCAGCATGAGGATGCAACGGCTAAAAGTATTCAACTGCAAACAAAACCGAATCCCTACGCCGTCCCGCAATTCACCGTATTACTTAAGCAACAATTACGCGTGAATGGGCAGGCAATTGTCGGCAAAGTCACAACTGCTAGTGGGTGGCTTCAGGAGCAGGTCACAGTGCATTTAACAACAGGCGAGCACTATCAGCTGGAAAAAGATGTGGTGGTTGTGACAAGTCGTGATATTGCCCCTGACGATCAAGCCGCAAAAGCTACCCAGCTGATGAACCGAGTCGTCAAGGATGATTTCAAGACCCATTTAGCAGCTCACACGCAACGTTGGGCTCAGCGCTGGGCTAAAAGTGATGTCGTCATTGATGGTGATCCGGCCGCGCAGCAAGGGATTCGGTTTAATATCGCGCAATTATTTATGACTTACTATGGTGAAGATAAACGTCTCAATATCGGGCCAAAGGGATTTACCGGTGAAAAATATGGCGGAGCGACTTATTGGGACACCGAAGCTTTTATCGTGCCGATGTATTTAGCCGTGACCCCGCCGGAAGTGACCCGCGCGCTGCTGCAGTATCGGCATGATCAGTTACCGGGTGCCTATCACAATGCGCGTCAGCAAGGCTTGGCCGGCGCGTTATATCCTATGGTGACGTTTAACGGGATTGAATGTCACAACGAATGGGAGATTACTTTTGAAGAAATTCATCGAAATGCGGCGATTGCCTTTGCGATTTATCAATATACGGTTTATACCGGCGACGAAAGCTATGTGAACCACGATGGGCTCGAAGTATTGGTCGGCATTGCCCGCTTTTGGGCTGATCGGGTGCACTTTAGCCAGCATGCCCAAAAGTATATGATTCACGGGGTCACTGGCCCTAATGAGTACGAAAATAACGTCAATAACAATTGGTATACCAATACCATGGCTGTGTGGGAGTTGCAGTATACGCTGGCACGGTTACCTAAAGGCGATCCTGATATTGTGGCGGCATTGGCAGTAACAGATCAGGAAAAGCGGCATTGGCAGGCGATTATTGACCAGATGTATTATCCCACTGACAAGAAATTGGAAATTTTTGTGCAACAAGACGGCTTTTTAGATAAGGATATACGGCCGGTAAGTACGATTCCGGATGCGCAACGCCCAATTAATCAGCATTGGTCATGGGATCGAATTCTGCGTTCACCGTTTATTAAGCAGGCCGATGTTTTACAAGGATTGTATTTTTTAAACGACCGGTTTTCGCACGCGGAAAAAGAACGGAATTTTGATTTCTATGAGCCCTTAACTGTTCATGAAAGCTCACTTAGTCCGTCCATTCACGCTATTTTGGCGGCAGAACTTGGCAAAATGGATACGGCCGTTGCCTTGTATGCGCGCACGGCTCGGTTGGATCTGGATGATTATAATCACGATACTCAAGACGGGTTGCATATTACATCCATGAGCGGGAGTTGGCTTGCGATTGTTCAAGGATTTGCCGGCATGCGCTATGACCATGACCGTTTGCGCTTTCGGCCACAATTACCGAAAAATTGGCGGCGGTATCAATTTAAGCTGACTTATCGTGGCCGTCTGTTAGCAGTTGACGTTGGCCAAAAGGTAACGGTTACGCTACTTGCTGGCCCACCGATCGATCTCGACATCAATGGTGAAACGCAGCACTTGGAGGTGGAGGATGACCATGCTTAAAGGGTTTATTTTTGATTTGGATGGGGTTTTAACCGACACAGCCACTTATCATCTGGCTGCTTGGCATGAACTGGCGCAGCGTCTCGCCATTCACTTGCCAGCTGCGGCCGATACGGCGTTGCGTGGCCGCTCGCGAATGGACTCGCTGAATCTGATCCTGCGTTATGGTCATCAAGAAAATGACTACGATGAGGCACAAAAAGCCGCCTTAGCCGCAGAAAAGAATCAGCGCTACCAAACGTTCATTCAATCACTGACGTCTGCGGATATTTTACCGGGAATACCAGCACTGTTGAAAAATGCCAAGCAGGCGGGGTTAAAATTGGCGATTGCCTCGGCGTCCAAAAATGCTCCGTTGATTTTACAGCGGTTGGGATTATTCGCGCAATTCGATGCGATTGTCGATCCGCAAAGTCTACACCATGGCAAACCGGATCCGGAAATTTATCGCGCGGCGCAGGAATTGCTGAAGTTGCAAGCCGATGAGGTCATTAGCTTTGAAGACGCACCGGTTGGCATCGCGGCGATTAAAGCAGCCGGCCAGTTTGCAGTCGGCATCGGGGAGGCTTCGGCATTGGCGGCGGCCGATTATTTGGTTAGCAATACAGCCCAGCTTGATTATAATCAAATTGTCGCGGCGTTTGAGCGGTATCATGCGCGGTAATCAGCGACGTCACGCTAAGTTGATACGGATATTGATAGGTCAAAAATCATGTGCTGAAAAGTAAAAACATTTTGACATTTCTTTCGCTGGCGTTATACTAATCATGTCAAAAGAATTTGACATTTAAGGGGTGAGAGCCATGAAGAAAATGGATGAAATGGAGCGGAATTTTGCCGATCACTCGATAAGAATTGCTTACATGATGATGTTTCTAATGTTATGGTCAAGTGCGGTTTTTCAGCATATTCGTACAGGAGCGTGGAATTTCGATTTCTTTGTGGTTAACGTGGTGACAGTTGTTCAAATTGCCAGCTATGAGTGGTTCAAACACCGAGCTGATTCAACTGACAAGGAGCCGGGACGAGTTTTGTACATGACCATCGCAGGGGTGGCGATTGTTCTTGCTGTTGGCGTGCTCGCCTTGATGCGTCATGGAAAATAAGATTCGGAGCCTCAAAACTCAGCGGCATTTGACGCAACAAGAATTAAAGGAGTGAGAGCCATGCGGAAAATGGACGAAATGGAGCTTAAACTTTCAGATCAATCGGTCAAATATGCCTATGTTTTTGCGATGACATCATTGGTCTTTTATAATCTTTTTCAGTTGGCTCATGGTGAAAAAGGCGATTTTACATCGTTTGTGATAGGCGCTGCGATTGTCATTCAACTTGGAAGCTTTGAATGGCTTAAACATCGGGCGGATAAAACTGATCGCGAACCTAGCCGTATTTTAGTTGGTACGATTATTTTAGTGGCCGCTCTTTTAACCTTGGGCTTGCTGATGCTGATGCGTCATGGAAAATAAAATTCGCACCCTTAGAACCCAGCAGCACCTGACGCAACAGGAATTAGCAGATGCAGTCAATGTTACGCGGCAAACGATCAATGCCATCGAAAACAATAAGTATGATCCCACGTTGTCCTTAGCATTCGCGTTAGCCAGGCAGTTACAGACAACCGTTGATCATCTCTTTCAAAGTTAAAAGCAGGCTGTCCACGTCAACAACGTGAATAGCCTGCTTTTTAGATAGATCAATCATCATCTTCTCCGAGCGCATCGAAGTCATAATAAAGATCACGTTCGGGTAAGACAACATCTGCATTTGTTTCCGCGTCAATCGCCTCAGCTTCACGTTCCGGGTGAAAGCTATGCCACGGCACGATCACCCGGGGGTTCACTTCTTTAGCCAACGTGATTAAGTCCTCGCGAGTTGCATGGCCGGAAGCATTCATAAACTGCAAAGGAATTTGATGGTCCGCCAACCAATCCTTCAGCTGAGCAAACCGCGGATCGTAATCCCCCAAAGGTTCACCGTTACTGTGTACATAAGCGCTGATTGGTAAGTCTGCCAACCGTTCAAGGTGCGCGTAACTATTTTGCAGAACATATTGTTGAGGCGCCTGTGCAAGGTCAGTTAACTGGATTGTTTTGCCAAGAATCGCATCAGGCTGCTGGTTGGTCATTGCAGTTAAAATTGCCGCTTCGTTAGGCTCCCACACCACCTGACGCCCGCTTGCATGCGCTGAAACTTGGAAGGCTGCCATCCGCTCATAATTGCGATTGTAAGGGTTAATGACAACCAGTTGCGAGCTGTCAGTCAGCAATTGGCGAAATTTAGTTTGCAGGCTCATTTCGGTCAGTGGCACACTTGGATGATCCTGATCTTCAACTGGTGTCGGTGTATCAAACGAAAAGCTAGTGCCTTCAAGCAAGAAGAGACTGATCTTTTCAGCATTGAAACGGCTAGCCCAGGCGTGCACGCGATCGGCATGCGGGCCATTGAGGCGAACGTCCCCGGAATGGGCAAAGCGGCGCGCACCATCATCAATCAACAGCGCCATCACTCCGGGTTCATCGTGATCGCTGTGAAACCCGGTTACTGTCAAATCGCCAATTGCCAGTGGCGATTCAAAGGCTAAGGGATGGAGATTGGCAACCGGTTTTTCGATGCCTAAGCGAATGAGCACCTGATAGAGGCGATAGGATGGTTCGGAAAGATAAATCGGAATGTTTTTCTGCAAATATTGTAAGGCGCCCATGTGATCAATATGCAGGTGCGAGATGAAGATGGCTTCATTGGCAAACGAATCCGGTTGATCGAAAAAAAGTTCCGGGACATGCGGTAATTTGCCGTTATCAATGGCCGAGGCAACCGTTTCATGGCTTAAATCAGCTGCAACCCCAAAATCCATGATGACCCGGCTAGTTTTGGTAGCAAATTCAACAATGTTGCCGCCAATGGTATTGAGACCGTTTAAAAAGCGAATCGTCGTCACAATAATTTCCTCCAATGTCTCTCGTTGGCATTCGCGAGAACATTAAATCGTACCCCGTCTATGCGTGAAAAGCAACTATTAAAGTGAACCCGGAAATTAAAATCAGCCTCAGAGACAGTTTCGTCTCTGGGGCTGATTCGGTGTCGTGCTGGTATGACAAGTCATAATTTAGCATACCAACCTAGTAGTTTTTGGTTATTTGTTTGTCTTGATAATTGTTTCTGCCTGACTTTGCAGCGTCTTCAAAGCTTGGTCTGGTTTTTCGTGTTTCGTCAGCATAGCATCAACCGCGTTCAGAAGATCGTTGCGATATTCCGAGAAGCCGATGAAGGCAGTAGATTGGAAACCGAAGCCGAGTGAATCAACAGCTGCTTTGCTGGTTGGATTATCACTGAGATATTTCTTGAAGTCAGCTGATTGAACCGCGGATTTACGCAGCGGAACATAACCGGTTAATTGTGCCCACTTGGAAGTTTCCTTTTCAGATAGCAGGAACTTCATGAATGCCCAAGCACCTTTTTGCTGATCAGTAGAAGCGGATTTGAAGAGGACAATATCGTTGCCTGCCAGTTCGGTTGCTTTCTTGCCCTTGTAACTTGGTAGTGGCATGGTGCCCCACTTAAAGTCTTTGGGCGCATTTTGCTTCATGTTGGTGATACCGGCACTGGAGCCCGCGTAGAAGAGCGTTTTGCCGGAAGTGAAGTTCTTATCGCCATAAATATCTTCGCCAGCGGTTTTAGCCTCGCCGTTGTTCACCATATCCATGATGAAGTTGGCTGCGGTTAAAGTCTTCTTGCTGTCCAGGTTTGCCTTCAGCGGGTTAGCAGAAACAAGCGGATTGCCTGCTTGGCGTGCAAGTCCTTCGAATTCCATATCGAAACTCTTGTCAAAGCCAATTGCCGCAACGCCGTCAGCCTTGAGTTTCTCGGCATCCTTCTTAATGTCTTCCCAGCTCTTTGGCTTATCAATGTTATACTTCTTCATCAGTGCTTCATTATAAAAGAGAATCCGCGTTGACTTGGAGAATGGCACGCTATAGTACTTGCCTTGGTACTTGGAGCTAGACAAGAAGGCTGGGTAAATATCCTTCAAGTCGCTACTGCTCATTTTGTCATCACCTTTGAGCATGTATTGATCAAGCGGGGTGATGAAACCATTTTTCACATAATCAGGAACGGTGGTGTAGGTTGTCTGCGCAATTGTCGGGAGATTACGCGACTTTGCGGCAGCCATAATCTTTTGCTGCAACGCGGTGTAATTGCCTTGCGCGGTGCCGACAACTTTATACTGCTTTTGGCTCTTGTTGAAGTCCGTGATGATCTGATTAAGCGCCTTTTGATAAGGACCGTTCATCCCATGCCAAAAGGTGATCGTCACACGTTTACCCGAATCGCTCTTAGTCGTGGAACTGGATTTGCTGCTACTGTTGCTGCCGCATGCGGTTAAGATGGCAACCAACATGACCGTAAACATTGCAAGTAATGCTTTTACCCAAGTTTGCTTTTTCATTTTGATAGATTATCCTTTCAATCCAGCTTTAGAAATCCCAGCAATAATGTACTTCTGCAAGAAGATATACAAAATAACCATTGGAATGATGACGAATGTGGAAGCCGCCATCAAAAGTTGATATTGTGTGCCGGCATCAGTTGTGAAGGCCTGTAAGCCGACTGGCAAGGTGCGCATCTTATCAGAGTTCGTGACGATCAAAGGCCACATGAATGCGTTCCATGACCCGATCACCTGAAGGACGGTAACCGCTGTGATCGTGGACTTGCTCATTGGAACGAGCACCTGCCATAGATACTTCCAATCCGACGCCCCGTCAATTTTGGCGGCATAATAAATCTGATCCGGCGTCGATTGGAAAGTTTGACGCAACGTGAAGACGGTAAAGAAGCTGGCCAGCCACGGGAGAATCAGCGCTCCGTAGTGGTCGATTTGTCCTAAGTGCGACAAGGTGACGAAATTGGGGATGATCAGCATTTCACCAGGAATCATCATGGTTCCCAAGAAAATGATAAACAGAATATTCTTGCCATAGAACTTCAACCGTGAAAAAGCGAAGGCAGCAAGAATACTGGTGAAAAGCTGTCCAACCGTGGTCACCACCGTTACGATGATACTGTTGATGAAATACTGACCAAATGGCGCTTCATTCCATGCCTTAACATAGTTGCTCCACTGCAAGGCCTTTGGAATCCAAATTGGTGGAACGGCGATTGTTTCCGGTGCGGTTTTCAGCGATGTCGAAATCATCCATAGAAAGGGGATCAGCATGGTGATGGCCCCTAAAATGACGATCAGATAAAGTAAGACTTTACTGAGCTTTTTTGCCATAGTTTGCTTTTCCCCCTTAATAATGAACGTGCTTGCGCGAATACCACAGCTGCACGAGCGTCACGAGCAAGATGAGGAAGAAAAGCACAACGCCGGATGCGGCCGCAATCGGATACTTATACTCGGTGTAAAATTTCTGGTACAAGTAGTACACAATCGTTAAATCGGCCTTGCCTGGTCCCGGCGTCCCTTGGAATAAGGCAAAGATTTCATCAAACACTTTGAAACTGCCGATAATCCCGTTAACGGAAACCAGGAAAGTGATCGGTGAAAGCATCGGAATCGTGATGTTCCAGAATCGCTGACGAGCATTGGCCCCATCAATTTCAGCAGCTTCGTAATAACCGTGGTCGATGTTGTTTAAGCCAACCAGGAAAAGGATGATGTTGAAGCCCAAACTTTTCCAGATACTCATGATGATCAGTGCCAACAAGGCGTAGTGCGGATCAGTCAACCAGTTAATCGGATGAAGTCCAAACCAGCTCATGAAGTAATTGATCAAGCCGTAATTACCATGGAACATCCAATTCCAGACCATCGCAATCGCAACCGTACTTGTGACAAATGGTAAGAAATACACGGTTCGGAAAAAACCGGAAATGATCTTTACCTGATTAAGCAGTAAAGCAATAATTAATGACAAAACAACTGTTATCGGGACAACGCCGATCACAAAGACCAAGGTGTTGCGCACTGCTAAATGAAAATCAGGATCATTCCAGAGATAGACGAAGTTGTCAAAGCCCCAGCCGCTGACCTTATCCGTGTAAAAGTCATACTTGGTGTATAGACTCATTAAAAAGGAATTAATGATCGGCCAGATATTGAAGGTGATGGTAATGACGAGCATTGGCAGTAAATAGAGTGCTGCTTTAGCCGTCGATTTGAGCGTGGCTTTTTCATTCAGCATGACTTTCACCACCAAAAATCAAGGCGCCAGACTGATCAAAGAGAAAAAATCCTGATTTAGTGATGTAAAAATCCAACTCCGGCTGACGACTGGAAACGCCGGCCATTTCGGTAGACAGAAGCCGTTCGCCGTTATAATCAATATCGGCAGTCGCCTCACGTCTATATTTGGAACTATGCGTGATCTTGCCATGGAACTTGGCAAGGACATTTTCGCCAGCATCATAAGGGATAATGGCTTCGCTACGAATGCCGGCAGTGACAGCTTGTTTCAAAATCGCCTCTGGTACCGCATTAGCTAAATCAGCTGATAATGCCTGTGCCGGGATCGTGTTAATAACAGGTTCGCCAATAAACTTAGCAACGAACAGATTGTTAGGCTGATCGTAGAGGGTCTGTGGCGAACTAAACTGCTGAATGGACCCGTTTGCAAGCACCATAATGTTGTCGGAAATATGCAGGGCTTCGTCTTGATCATGGGTGACGAAAATGGTGGTGACGCCGGTTTCACGTTGAATCCGGCGAATTTCTTCACGCATCTCGATTCGTAACCGCGCGTCAAGGTTGGATAGTGGTTCGTCAAGCAGCAAAAGACTTGGCGATTTGGCTAACGCGCGCGCAATGGCGACTCGCTGCTGTTGACCACCGGATAAAGCTCCCGGTTTTTTGTCAAGCTGGTCTTCAACGTGCACCAATTTGGCAAGGTCTTTAGCTTTGGCGTGGCGCTCGGCTTTTCCGACTTTAGCCATCTTCAGTGGAAAGGCAATATTGTCCAAGACCGACAAGTGCGGATACAGACTGTAGTTCTGAAATACCATGCCGACTTTACGGGCTAAGGCATCTTTTTTAGTGACATCCGTATCACCAAAGAAAATTTGCCCGGCAGTTGGCGCCAACAGTCCCGAAATCAAATTCAGTGTCGTGGTCTTACCGCCGCCGGAAGGACCCAGCAGGGAAACCAGCGTGCCATCGGGAATGGTAAAATTCAGATCCTTCAGGGTATCTTTCTTGCCATCGTAGGACATCGTGACGTCCTTGAAAGTAACTTTCAACCCAGTACGCTCCTTCGAATAGTTTTCTGCTCCTCACCTCCGTTCGTCGGTCCCACGCAAGCATGCCGGTGGGGTCGCGCCAAAAAGAAAATTTGGAACAAGATATTGTGGTGCCGCCACTTCACTAAAGCATATCTAGGGGGCGGGGCGACAACACAACTCTTCACATATTTTAACCCAATTTCACTCAAAATTGGACTCATTCGCTTAAAAACATTTGATTGTTACACAACAAGTGATAAGACGCGAACGTTCGGCTTCTTTGCTATAATAAATTCATGAAAAAGGAGCGATTTTTGTGATCATACGTCCAAGTAAACCAGCGGATGCTGCTCAGGTGGCCCCGCTGATTGATATTGTCTTTACTGAAATGGAAATACCGCAGTTAATGCGGGTTCCAAAACCAACCTTATATGCAGTTTTGCAACAAGCATTTCTGCTGCCCACTTATCGTTACGGTTATCCACAAATTCTGGTAGCCGATCAGGATGGGCATATTGAAGGTATTGCAGTGGGTTATCTACACGAACAAGAAGCGCATATTGATGATGCTTTACGTCCCTTGTTGCCAAAACTGGGGCTAACCCCGCAGTCATCTTTGTTTACGGATACCGAAACTTATCCAGGCGAATGGTATCTTGACACCTTAGCCGTGGCGGCCACTGCGCAAGGACATGGCATTGGAACCAAGTTATTACAAGCGGTCGATCCGGTTGCCCGCGCCCGCAAAGCCGATGTAGTCAGTTTGAACGTGGACAAGCAGAATCCGCGGGCTAAGAAGTTATATGAACGCAATGGCTTTGTCAAAAATGGCGAGCTGATGATTGGCAGCCATCGCTACGATCATATGATTCGGCCAGTTGGTGATTAAGTGAAAAGTCGGCACTTACAGCTGGTAGTGGAACCAAACAAAACGGCACTCGCGATGGGAAATCTTTTGCGAGTGCCGTTTTGTTTTTCTTACCATACTTAAGGTATCGTCCATTTTTTGTATCAATACAGCAGCTAAAGCCTCAGTCGGGGAAGTCCAGACCATATTCATAACGTTTCAACGGATCAGCCACCCCAACATGGCGGAAGCGGTCGAGGATAGCCGCCAACAAAATGGCAGCAGGAATGTCCCGATTGCTGGGAATCGTAAGCTTAACAATTGCCGGAGCGACTTCTTCGGCACTAAAAATGGTTTTGACGCCATGGAAGACCTGATAATGATTGTTGAGCAAGTTACCCATGGCGACCCAGTTAAGTTTGGAGATAAAAATGAATTGGTGCCAGACGCCAAACATTTTTTTGACACTGGCAACATTACGATCGGCAATATATAGGTCATAGCGAGGGAAAACGCTGACTGTTTTTTGACGAATCGAACCGAGCGGATTGCCGCTTAGTGTGTTCAAATCAAATCCGCCATTGATAATACCGTGGCGGGCCGTCAAAATATACGCCGGTTTGCCATTGTCGGTTTTTACCACGCTCAGACTGCCGGTACTTAACGCATTCATATCAAGATATAACGCCATTTGCAGACCTCCCAGGAAAGGTCACATGCTGTGTTTAACCGCAAAGATTAGAAATGGGCATTTGATGCTTCTGCCTTGTTAACGCGAATAGCCTTGCGAATTGCGGCGGCAACGCCATTTTCGCTGTTGGTTTTGGTGGTATCCCATGCCAAGGCAGTGATTTCAGGAATCGCATTTCCCATCGCAACGCCATACTTGGCCATTTTAATCATGCTAGCATCGTTGAGATTATCGCCAATCGTCATGACTTCATCCATCGTGATGCCCCGTTGCTTGGCATAAGCTTCAACGGCATAACCCTTTTGTGCTTTAATATTGTTAACTTCAATGTTGTTGGCCGAGCTTGAGGTGACACTGAGTTTGCCGGTGGCTTCAAAAGTCTTTGCGGGTGCTTTTAAAATATCATGCCGTTCACCGGTAAACGCGATGAACTTCATAATTTGGATGGTTGGATCGTCCAATAATTCTTGGTAGTTATCAACGTAATTGATATTCATCAGTTCAAGCCGAGCAGCCGCCAGTGCCACCGCAAGTTTGTAAGTTGTATCAGGATTCAGATCAACGAGCAAATCGGCAACATTTTGAATCCGCTCGACGCGACTATCTGAGAAGACGCCTTTGTTGGTGACAACTTCAAAGTAAATGTTGTCTTTTTGCAGCGTTTTGACAATGTAATCGTTTAGATCATCAGCAATTGGAATTGTGACCACGAGCTTGCCAGCCTCGTCAAAAACCATTGCGCCATTTAACGTGATGAAGGCGGGTTTTAAGTTCTGAGCTGCCAATAAGGGTTTTGCCTCAGTCACGCCGCGTCCGGTTGCAACCATGAATTCGATACCAGCGGCTTGCGCTTCACGGATGGCCTGGGCGTTTTCGTCTGAGACTTCCATTTTGTCATTCAAAAGGGTGCCATCCATGTCCGATGCAATAAGTTTAATCATATTTACAGTTCCCTCCGGTTTGTCATGGTGCCGTTACGATTTTAATTTTAGCATGAAAAACGCTTGTCCGGTAGCAAACGTGCTGGGATTCTTGTACACTATTTGCGGAGGTGCAGCTTTTGAAAACATTAATCCATAATGATTGGCAGACGGTTCTGGAACCGATTTTTGAAAGTTCCGAATATGCACGGCTGCATGGCTTTTTAAAAGAAGAGTATGCCACTAAAACGATCTATCCCGAGATGCATCATATCTTCCAGGCCTTCGAATGGACCCCGTTTCATGATGTTAAAGTGGTGATCTTAGGCCAGGATCCTTACCACAATCCGCATCAGGCAGTGGGGGCTAGTTTTGCGGTTGCGCCTGGCGTTGCCTTGCCACCATCACTGCAGAATATTTATAAAGAATTGCAAAGCGACTTAGGGTATCCACCCGTGCATCACGGCTATCTTAAAGCGTGGGCGAATCAAGGCGTTTTATTGCTCAATGCGGTCCTGACCGTGCAGGCTGGACACGCGTATTCGCATCAGAATCACGGCTGGGAAGCATTAACCGATGCCGCGATTGCCGCTTTGTCAGCGCGCGGTGGCGTCGTGTTCATTTTATGGGGCAATGCGGCCAAGAAAAAAGCCGCCTTGATTGACACTTCTAAAAATGCCATCATTGCGTCCGCACATCCAAGTCCTTTGTCAGCATCACGTGGTTTTTTTGGTAGTCGACCGTTTTCACGCACGAATGAGGCATTAGAGAAAATGGGAGAGACGCCGATTAATTGGCAGCTGCCAGAGACGGTTACGACAGAAAATTAAAATGATAGCAACAGCCGTTTAAGCGGTGCAAACCAGTGATCCCCATTTGTCTCAGCGGGGACAGTGGGGTGTTGAGGAACGAGCAGCCGATTTTTCCTTCTGACTTCTGCTGGTCATAACCCAATAAAAACGGTATGATGATACAGAATAAAGCGCTTTTATGGAGGGATAAAGTTTGGACCTATTTGAAAGCTTAAAAGATAAAATTAACGGTAAACATTTGCGGATTGTATTTCCGGAAGGCGAGGATCCGCGGGTTTTAGGCGCTGCAGTTCGGCTTGCAGCTGATGGCCTGGTTCAGGCAATTGTCTTAGGTAACCCGGATAAGATTCAAAGCCTGGCCGCCGAAAAAAGCTGGGATCTGAGTAAATTAACCGTTCGCGATCCTGAACATGACGAGCTCCATGACCAAATGGTGACGGCGTTTGTCGAGCGGCGTAAAGGTAAGGCGACCCAAGAACAAGCCGAAAAGATTGTTCAGAATGCCAATTATTTTGGGACCATGCTCGTTTACATGAAGAAAGCTGACGGGATGGTCTCCGGTGCGGTCCATTCAACGGCTGACACGGTGCGCCCGGCGTTACAGATCATTAAAACGCGGCCTGGGGTTCATTTAGTGAGTGGTGCTTTCATCATGCAACGCGGTCGGGATGAACGATACTTATTTGCCGATAACGCGATTAACATCGATCCGGATGCTGACCAATTGGCTGAGATTGCGGTTGAATCGGCTAAAACGGCCGCATTATTTGATATCGAACCACCCCGCGTGGCTTTGTTATCATTCTCAACCAAAGGCAGTGCCAAGGGACCGCAAGTGGATAAAGTGGTTGAAGCCACCAAAAAGGCGCATGAATTGGCACCGGATTTGGCTTTGGATGGCGAATTACAGTTTGATGCTGCCTTTGTTCCAACCGTTGCCAAGCAAAAGGCTCCTGATTCCAAGGTAGCCGGGGAAGCTAACGTCTTTATTTTCCCAGAACTGCAATCAGGTAACATTGGCTACAAAATTGCCCAGCGATTCGGCGGCTTTGAAGCGATTGGGCCAATTCTTCAGGGACTGAATCAACCGGTTTCCGACTTAAGCCGTGGTGCAAATGAAGAAGACGTCTATAAGTTGGCCATTATCACGGCGGCCCAGACCTTGCTATGACAAGCTTAAAGAAAGATTTCACCAGTGAAGCTGCACTGCAGGCCTTTGCTGCTTCACTGGGACCGCAGTTGCAAGCAGGCGATGTGTTACTGCTAGACGGGGATCTTGGCGCTGGCAAGACTAGTTTTACCAAAGGCTTGGCTAAGGGGCTGGGCATTACGGATTATGTCAAAAGCCCAACCTTCACAATTATTCGTGAATATCGCCATGGCCGCCTGCCGCTTTATCATATGGATCTTTATCGTTTGGAAGATGGTGGCGCCGAGGATTTAGGGTTGGAAGAATATTTCGAAGGTGACGGGGTTTCGGTTGTCGAGTGGCCTGACTTTCTGGGGCTTAGTGAACCGGAAACCGACCTGCTGATTCATTTTCAAAAGGATGATAATTCGGATACCACACGTCACTTAGAACTGGTTCCCCGTGGTCCGCGTTATGAGGCGTTACTTCAAAGCCTCAGCTAATGTGTTAATGATGGTTTGCTAGAGAACATTCGGAAAAACAGGATCGAGCATGATCGCAAGTCGAAAAAGCGATGCCCGGTGCTGTTTTTTTTTTTGAATCAGCCGAGTAATTGTCTAGCTGAACGCTTATATTTTGATAACTAAAGTTTGCATGCTAAACTAATAGCAATGTGAGCTGTTGAACGAATAGGAAAGTAGGTGCAAAATGTTAGAAGTCAAGGATCTGGTCAAGACTTTCGGTACCATGACCGCCGTTGATCATGTGAGCTTCACGGTAAAACCCGGTGAGATCATGGGATTAATCGGGCAAAATGGCGCGGGTAAAACCACGACTTTTCGAATGATTCTGAATTTCTTGACGCCTGATGCCGGTACCATCAGCTGGAACGGGCAACCATTGACGGCCAAAGATTACGACATCATTGGCTATTTGCCGGAAGAACGCGGGTTATATCCTAAAATGCGGGTGCAGGATCAAATTGTTTATTTTGCCCGGTTGCGGGGTATGAAAACAGCTGAAATCAAAGCGAGGATTCCGGAATGGCTGGAACGGTTTCAGGTTAAAGGTAGGGCTACGGATAAGATCAAGGATTTAAGCAAAGGCAATCAGCAAAAAGTTCAAGTGATCGCGACAATGATACATATGCCAAAGCTGGTCATTCTTGACGAACCGTTTTCCGGACTCGACCCGGTTAATGCCAGTTTGTTAATGGCCGGCATCGAGATGCTTAAAGACAACGGCGCAGCGATTATTTATTCCAGTCATGATATGGCTAATGTTGAGGCTATTTCGGATCATTTGGTGATGTTGAAACAAGGTCGCATGGTCTTAAATGGTGCTGTAAATGCCATTCGGGAAAGCTTTGGCCGAACCAAACTGTTTATTGAATCTGGCTTGTCGGAAGCAGAATTGCAAGCATTTGACGGGGTAACACATCTTCGCCGACACGGACAGGAGTTTGAGTTAACACTGGCTGATCCAGCAGTGGGTCGACAAATATTTACCCAAGCTGTGGCGAATGGCTACATACCGGAATTTCGCCAACAACCGCCTACGCTTGATGAAATTTTCCGCCTGAAAGTAGGTGAGTCGAATGCATAAGTTCTGGGTGGTTATGAGTCAGGTTTACAAAAAGAATGTCAAAAGTGGTTCGTGGATTTTCCTAGTGTTGTCGCCATTGCTTTTTCTGGCAATTGGGGTCGGCATCGCGTTTTATGTAGCCAAAACACAAGCTCCTGCCCAAGTGGCCGTTGTCAGTGACGTTAGCGCCGTGGGTCAGGCATTAAGCAAACAAAGTACCGATGACTTAAAGTTTAAGGTTTATTCGTCAGATAAAAAAGCCAATGCTGCTTTAAATGATGAGAAGATTGACGGTGTTTTAACGGTGAAGGCTGCTGACCATTTCCGTTCCCATTATGTAGCGCGCGATAACGGGCAAACGGTTGACACGTCGACCCTTGTCACCGCACTGAGCGGCCTTAAGCTCAGCAGTACCGCTGCCAGTATGCACTTGACGCCTGCCCAAGTTACCGCCTTAACGCAGCCGCCTGTGGTTACCTCAAAAACAGTCGCGATTGAAGATGGCAAGCAAGTACCCAAATCAGACTCCACGCAACTCATGAACCATGGTGTTGCCGTCGTGTCCATGGTGCTGATTCTGATGGTGACGATGGTTTACGGCTCAATTCTCGCGCAGGAAATCGCGACGGAAAAAGGCTCACGGATTATGGAGATTCTTCTATCATCCGTCAGTGCCACGACTCAGTTCTTCGGTAAGCTGGCCGGGATCTTCGCCTTGTTATTGACACAGCTGGCAATTTATCTTGTTGCCGGATTGATTGGTTGGCAATTTCTTAAAAACCAAAGCATGGTCGCAGGGGTCTTGAAACAGTTTGATTTCTCGATTCTATTTTCCGGGACTACCGGTATGATCGCGATTTTCTTTGTTATTGGAACACTAACATTTTCGGTGTTAGCTGCTTTGACAGGTTCGCTAGTTTCCAATCAGGAGCAGGTGCAACAAGCTGCTATGCCGATTAGCATGTTGGGGTTGGTTGGCTACTTCATTACCATTGCCGCGCAGTCAGGTGATTCAATGCTTGCTCAAATAGCCAGTTATGTGCCGTTTTTAAATGTCTTCGTGATGCCGACGCAAATGTCACTGGGACGAGCAAGTATGGGCGAGGCGTGGATCAGTATTGCAATTAGCATCGCCTTCTTGGCCCTGTTTACAATGTTCACGGTCAAAGTCTATCGCAATAATGTGTTGGTTTACTCAGGCTCCGGCTTATGGCAGTCAATGAAGACATCCTTTAGCATCTGGAAGTCAGAGCGGCATGTCGTGAAAAAATAAGCTGAAAAAGAAATTGTGAACGCCTGACTGAACGGGTAAATAAAAATGGCTGGCAAAGATGCATTTTAACATTTGACGATCAGCGTGCTGTTTACAATTTGAAAATAAAAACGAGTGCAATTTTTCGTGTTAAGCTGCAGCGAAAATTGCACTCGTTTTTTAGTTTTATACGCTAATTTGTTAAGCTTCAGCCTGCTTTAGCTAACTTCATCATGGCTTTAGTCTGCGCTTCGCCAAAATGTTCATTTTCGGCAATGAGGATTCTTGCACACGCATAACTGTCCGCTAAGGCGTTGTGATGGTGCTCAAGCGGAATCTTGAGTGCAGCACTGACTGTATCCAAACGATGATTCGGTAACTTTGGTAAAAACTGCCGTGATGTTTTAACCGTATCAATGACCTGATAGCGTGGCGCGGCAATGCCATAGCGATCAAGTGTCAAGCGCAATACGGAAACGTCAAACGGTGCGTTGTGGGCGGTGACAATCCGACCAGGCGTATAAAACATTTGAATATGCGGCCAAACCCGATCAAAAGTCGGCTGGTCTTGAACCATATCAGGTGTAATCCCGTGAATCCGAATGTTTTGCGGGTCAAATTGCATCTGCGGGTTGATCAGTGTGTAAAAACTGTCAACAACTCGATTTTGTTGCACGACGACTAAGGCAAGCGAGCAAGCCGAAGCCCGTTTGCGATTTGCCGTTTCAAAATCCATCGCAATAAAATCCATGTCATCTTCTCCTAAACTAAATCCTGAGTCACCAATTCGACAGGACAGTGATCGCTGCCCATAATTTGCGTTAAAATCTTAGCATCCTGAATGTAAGGTTGAAAGGCTGAGCTGGCGACAAAATAATCAATCCGCCAGCCGGCATTGTTAGCTCGCGCGTGGAAGCGATAACTCCACCAGGAATATGTGACCGTATCCGGGTAAAAATGGCGGAACGTATCAATGAAGCCACTATTGAGCTGTTTGGTAAAATCAGCCCGCTCTTCATCGGTAAAGCCGGCGTTGTGGTGATTGGTTTTGTCATTTTTCAGGTCGATGGGTTCATGGGCAACGTTTAAATCACCACAGTAAACGAGTGGTTTCTTTGCTGCCAGTTCATTCGTGTACGCGAGAAAATCCCGATCCCACTGTTGGCGATAGTCGAGTCGTTTGAGCTCGCCACCGGAATTAGGCGTATAGACCGTCATTAAATAAAACTTGGGATATTCAAGCGTAATGATCCGCCCTTCGGTATCATGTTCAGGGATGCCCATGCCATACGTGACATTCAGCGGCTTGTGCTTAGTAAAAATGGCGGTTCCCGAATAACCTTTACGTTCGGCATAATTAAAATATTGATAGTAGCCGGGCAAATCGAGTTCTACCTGACCAGCCTGCATCTTCGTTTCCTGAAGACAAAACCAATCTGCATCCAATTCGTTAAAAATCGTCATAAAGTCTTTTTTTAAAACCGCTCGTAAGCCGTTTACATTCCATGAAATCATTTTCAACATGCTTCACTCCTATCGCTGCTATGCGCCTTCATTTTACTAGACTTTACGGGTGAATGCGACTGGCGTTCTTGTTAGTGTAAAACTTCTCTCAGTGCATGTGGAGGGGCAAACACGAGCACATCAGTTTAGAAGATTCTCGTAGCAGTGCGAAGGGGCACCTTGTTCGAATATCAGGATAGAAAGCAAGAGCTGGCGGAGCGGTGGCGGGCTCAGTGATGAAATTGGTCTAAAGCGGAGTGGGCTTCTCCGCTTTAGACCAAGGCCGAGCTTTGAAACCGCGGTTTTTGCGGGTTCGAAGTCGTGCCCACCACTCTAGCTGCGCGGTCGCCAGCCTCCACCACCGCGGAGCCAGCTCGGAGTAACGGAAATCACTTAATTAGAGTAGAACCGAGAAAAAGTTGACACTTACTGCTTTTTGCGCTCTGTGTTCATGCGCCCGAATTTCTGCTAAAATAGTAAGTAGTCTTTTTGAAAGGACCTGATGTTGTGGTAGACGCACCACGGATACTTGAAGGTATCACCATGTTGCATGATGAGCCGTTGAGTCATTATACCTTTACAAAAACCGGTGGGCCGGCTGATTTGCTTGCGTTTCCTAAAGACGTGGCTGAAGTTCAGGCTTTGGTTGAAATGGCTCGGGAGCGGGATATGCCGTTAACGGTCATCGGCAACGCCAGCAATTTAATTGTGCGTGATGGCGGCATTCGGGGGTTAGTCTTGATTTTAACGGCGATGAAAAAAATCACCGTGAATGGTAACGATGTAACGGCTCAGGCGGGGGCCCGGCTGATTGACACAACCGAAGCCGCTTACCGGGCCGGATTAACCGGACTTGAGTTTGCGGCCGGGATTCCCGGCAGTGTCGGTGGCGCGTTATTCATGAACGCGGGCGCTTATAACGGTGAAGTCTGCAGTGTGATCAGTCAGGCTCACGTTTTGACGCGCGCAGGGGAACTCAAAACTTACAATCATCGTGAATTAAACTTTCGCTATCGGCATAGTGTGGTTCAAGATACCGGTGACATTGTCTTGAGTGTCACCTTTTCCATGAAGTTTGGCGATAAGCCTACTATTCGGGCCAAGATGGATGAACTCAATGCAAGACGGGCAGCTAAACAGCCACTGGAGTATCCATCATGTGGCTCGGTGTTTAAACGTCCCCCGGATCATTTTGTTGGTCCGATGATTCAAAAAGCCGGTTTGCAAGGGCATATCATTGGCGGTGCGCAGGTATCGAAAAAACATGCCGGGTTTATCATTAATTTAGGCAATGCAACGGCAACCGATTATCTTGATATGATCCACCTTATTCAAAAAACGGTTAAAGCCAAGTTTGACGTTGACCTAGAGCCTGAAGTTCGGATCATTGGCGAACCGTTACACTAAGCAATATCTTAAAATCTATTTGAAAGGGGCTACACAATGCATTTAGTCGAAGCCGTCTTATTCTTGATGGCATTGGTCATCATCTCAAACGTGCTCAGTCATTACATTGTGGCTGTCCCGGTTTCTTTGATTCAAGTCGCGCTGGGACTAGGCGCGGCTTTATTTTTTCATTTAACGATCAATTTAGCGACTGATTGGTTTATGTTGCTTTTCATTGCCCCGCTGCTGTTTTACGATGGTCGGCATTTTCCGCGGCGAGAACTATGGGAGTTGCGTGGTCCGATTATGGGGAACGCCATTTTTCTGGTGTTTGCAACGATGCTGGTCGGAGGTTACTTAATTCATTTCCTGATTCCGCCATTACCACTACCAGCGAGTTTTGCGTTGGCAGCCATCCTTAGCCCCACCGATCCGATTGCGGTTCAGAGTTTGGCTAAGCGTGTGCATTTGCCAAGCGGGGTTTTGCACTTGGTGAGTGGCGAAAGTTTGATCAACGATGCCAGTGGCTTGATTGGGTTTAAGTATGGCATCGCGGCCACCATGACCGGAGCATTTGCACTAGGCCATGCTGTTCGGGACTTTTTCTACGTGGCGTTAGTAGGGGCGTTAGCTGGCTTGGTGCTAATCGGCTTGATTAATTTGAGTCGCAACTGGCTTTTGCAACAAGGGCTCAATGATGTCATTTTGCATACGATTTTGCAGGTGTTGACACCGTTTTTCATTTATTTGATTGTGGATGAATTTATGCATGCTTCTGGCGTCATTGCTGTCGTAGTAGCCGGTTTACTGAGCAATACGCAGCATAATCGGTATGTTGCCGCGTTGCCGGAGTTGCGGATTGTTTCTGAACGGACGTGGGATTTAATTGTTTATACCCTGAATGGGATTATTTTTCTTATCTTAGGGATTGAGCTTCCTGTTGCCATGCGGGACACGATAGCCGATCATGAAGTCAACACATGGCAAGCTCTTGAATTTGTTGTGATTGTTTATCTCGGCATTTTGGTTTTGCGGACGTTATGGATTTATGGCTACATGTGGCTTACGGTTCGTTCAAAAGGCAATCCTCCTTCTTGGCGGGCGGCGTTGTTAAGCGGTATTTCGGGTGTCCGCGGTGCCATTACGCTAGTCGGTGTGTTTGCTGTTCCCGCAGCATTGGCAAATGGCCAGCCGTTCCCCGAGCGCAGCCTGATGCTGTTTATTGCTGCCGGCGTTGTCGTCTTGAGCTTAATCGTGGCGATTGTGGCCTTGCCGCTGGTGACGCGCTCAGTCGCACCGCTGCAAACCCGTGGCTCCACGATTGCCGCAGATGGTAGCAGCGATGTCGCCGAGGATGATGAAAATAGTCACGATGTTCGCATTATCTCTCAGCGTCAAGCCCAGCTGTTTGTCTATCAAATGGCAGTTCGTCGCGTTGAATCCGAGCGGCGGGAGTCAAATCAAAAAGCGGCACTTGATCTGATCGCCGAATATCAAAATCTGATTCGGCGCCTGGAGCTAGCCGAGGATACCGGCGCCGCCATTCCGCCATTGGTTCAAGATGAACTTGATTTACGTAAGGTGGGGGTTCAAGGCGAATTATACGCGTTAGATGACTTATGGCGCGAGAACAAAATCATGTCCAAAAGTTATGCCAAAGCTCACAAACAACTGCAGCATCGCCTGGATGATTTGAATTCAATGGCGAAACGCTCCGGCCGACCAACATTGCGCATGCTTCTTGACCGGTCCGCGTTGAAGCTATCCCACTTTTGGTACACGGTCGCGAGTGAACAGAATCGCTCGCATCGCTTTTTCAATGAGAAACTGTTTATTGAAAAGGAAACAGCAAAAGGCGGCTTGAAGTATTTGTCGCAATTTCTTCGTCAAAAAGAAAACAAGGCCCATCATTACAACCGCCAAGTGATTTATTCGTTGATTGTTCAGTACCGCAATCGAATTGCATCGGTTAAAGCGTTAAACACCCACAAATCAACGCAATATGAACATGAACTCGGCCGATTACGCGCGATTGCGTTTGCAGCCGAGCGAACGGCCATTCATGATCTACTTGAAAAAGGGTATATCACCATGGCCATGGCCCAGCGCTTAAATCAAAATGTTAACTTCACGGAAAATGCTGCAACTTTAACTTCGATGGAAGAAGTTTAGGAACTGGGATTAAAAAATATCTCGACAAACAAACGGCGACCAGATGTTCTCAAATGAGCATGTGCGGGCGCCGTTTTGTTGTATCAAAGGGCATTTAAGCTGCCGTGAAATTTTTTTTTGAAAATCAGCTATAAAAGCTTGCGTTGGTGCGTGACGTTCGTATAATAGGCAGAGTTAGTAAACTTAAAGTTTAGTTTAACGAAACTTATAAAGGCGGTGTGCCATGGACATTGGCAGCAAAATTCGTGATTTGCGCATTCGCAAAAACCTGACCCAAGAAGAGTTAGGGGAACGAACTGATTTATCAAAGGGGTATATTTCGCAAGTTGAACATGATCAAAGTTCGCCGTCACTGGAAACCTTTTTTGATATTTTAAGCGTTTTAGGTGAGTCGCCAGCCGATTTTTTCCGTGAAGAACCAGTTGATTCACTGGTCTATCATGCTTCGGATCAGGTGACTTATCTTGATGAGGACAAAGGTTATCAATTGAAGTGGTTAGTTCCCGAAAGCAATGAAAACGAGATGGAGCCGGTGATGATTGATTTTGCACCGGATGGGATTTTTAAAACTTTCGAACCATCACCGGCGGAAACGTTTGTGTATGTGGTTAGCGGCAAAGTGAAGTTGTTGCTGGGTGAACAGACTTATGTCGCTAAAAAAGGGGAAACTATTTATTTCCACGCAACGAAACAACATCAACTGGTGAACGCCGCAACGGGTCGCAGCAAATGCCTGCTGGTTGCGACGGCATCTTATCTATAAGGAGTTGGGGTCATTGAGCAATATCATTGTTGAACTGAAGCATGTCGGCAAACGTTATGGCGACACGCAGGTATTAAAAGATGTCAATATCGAAATTGAACAAGGCAAGTTCTACACATTACTTGGTCCGTCCGGGTCTGGTAAAACGACGATTCTGCGCGCCATTGCCGGGTTTCTGGATGTTTCGGAAGGCGAAGTGCTTTTTGATGGCAAACGGATTAATGATGTACCGGCAAATCAGCGCAAGGTTAATACGGTATTCCAAGATTATGCGTTATTCCCGCATCTTAATGTTTTTGACAACGTTGCGTTTGGATTACGTCTGCATCGGATGAGCAAGGAAACGATTAAGACCAAAGTGACAGACGCGCTTAAAATGGTTCGGTTACAAGGCTATGCTGACCGGGAAATCTCTGAATTGTCTGGCGGCCAGCAGCAGCGGGTAGCCATCGCCCGCGCCATTGTGCTGGAGCCGCAAGTCTTGTTATTGGATGAGCCGTTATCGGCACTGGACGCAAAGTTACGTAAAGATATGCAGTATGAGTTGCGCGAGTTACAAGAACGGCTCGGGATTACCTTTTTGTTTGTGACCCATGATCAAGAAGAAGCACTGGCACTGTCGGATGAAATTTTTGTCATGAATGATGGTCAGGTTCAGCAAAGTGGTACCCCGGTTGATATTTACGATGAACCGGTGAATCACTTTGTTGCGGATTTCATTGGTGAAAGTAATATCATTCAGGGGCATATGATTAAAGATTTCCTGGTCGAATTTAACGGTAAGCAATTTGAATGTGCCGATGCAGGGATGCGGCCGAATGAACCGGTCGAAGTGGTTTTACGGCCAGAAGATCTTGATATCACCGCAGCCGATGCCGGCAAAGTGAACGTTGAAGTCGATACCCAATTATTCCGCGGCGATTATTATGAAATCGTTGCTTACGATCAGCTTAAGAATGAGTGGTTGATTCACTCGACCAATCCGGCAAAAGACGGCGAGACGGTGGGGTTGACGTTTGATCCTGAAGACATTCACGTTATGCGGCTAAACGAATCCGAAGAAGAATTCGATGCGCGGCTGGAAACTTATGAAGGCGATTAAGCACAGTATTGACAGCGACTTTACTGTGACCGTGTCCGTTAACGCACGGTTTCGGCTAAGCACCGTTTGATTTCTAATCTGAGGAGGGTCATCGTGAAAAAATCCACCACGAATGTAGCATTTTACACGCCTTACGTGATGTGGCTCGCGTTGTTTGTGATCGCGCCAATGGTGTTGATCGTTTATCAAAGTTTCTTTGATATTAGCGGCCATTTTACCTTGGCAAATTATCAGACTTATTTTCAATCAGGCACTTATATTATGATGACGATTAATTCAGTCTGGTATGCCTTTTTAATCACACTTGCAACATTGCTAATCAGCTATCCGACCGCTTACTTTCTGCATTATGCCAAGCACAAGCAGCTATGGTTGTTGCTGATTATTCTGCCAACCTGGATTAATTTGTTACTTAAAGCATATGCCTTTATCGGAATCTTTAGTCAGGATGGCGGCGTGAACAGTTTCTTGGGCATGTTCGGAATTGCCCCGCAGCAATTTTTGTTTACTGATTTCAGCTTTATCTTTGTCGCCGCTTATATTGAAATTCCGTTTATGATTTTACCGATTTTCAATGCGATTGAAGAATTGCCTGAAAATTTGGTCAATGCCTCACGTGATTTGGGTGCCAAAGGGTGGCAGACATTTACCAAAGTTGTCTGGCCACTAACCATTTCCGGCGTTAAATCGGGCGTTCAGGCAGTGTTCATCCCTAGCTTGAGCTTGTTCATGTTAACGCGCTTGATCGGCGGGAACCGGGTGATCACATTAGGGACCGCGATTGAAGAGCATTTTCTCACCACCATGAACTGGGGGATGGGTTCCACAATTGGCGTGGTCTTGATTGTGGCGATGTTTGTGATTATGTTCCTAACCGGTGAACGAAAGAAGAAGGGGGTCCGCCGTCATGAAGCGTAAGTTTAAGTGGTCCAACCTTTATCTGATTTTCGTCTTCATCTGTTTATATGTTCCGATTTTTTATCTGGTCATTTATTCATTTTCAACCGGCGATCGCATGAGTAACTATTCCGGGTTTACCTGGAAACACTATGCCGAACTTTTTGCGGATACCCGGATGATTCAAATCGTTTTGGATACACTGCTTGTGGCGTTACTATCCAGCCTGATCGCCACGATTATCGGGGCATTAGGTGCGCTTGCGATTGATCGTACCAGTCGGCCGGTGGTTAAAAATACGGTGCTGTCATTGAACAACATTTTAATGGTCAGTCCGGATGTCATCATTGGGGCCAGTTTCTTAATCTTTTATACCGCGTTAAAAGTACCGCTGGGTTTCTGGTCGGTACTGATGAGCCATATTGCCTTTTCCATTCCGATTGTGGTGTTGATGATTTTACCGCGGCTACAGGAAATGAGCCATTCCATGCTTGATGCTGCGCGTGATTTGGGTGCTTCAAACTATCAGGTGCTGACGCGGGTCATTGTGCCATATATCACACCGGGAATTTTCTCGGGTTTCTTCATGGCCTTCACCTATTCGCTGGATGATTTTGCCGTAACCTTCTTTGTGACCGGTAACGGCTTTGAAACGCTGGCGGTGGAAATCTATGCCCGTGCACGTCAGGGAATCAGCTTGGAAATCAACGCATTATCTGGCGTGATGTTCGTCTTTGCTTTGCTGCTGGTGGTGGGGTACTACTTTATCCAACAAGCGGGACAGAGCAGGCGGGCAAAACACAAGCGAGAAAGCGAGGCGTTACTCAATGAAACGACTCATTAGTATTGCAGTTGCGATCCTGGCAGTCTGTCTCGGATTAGCTGTTTGGAGCGAGAACTTACAAAAATCGCAAGGAGATACCGGTGACAATACACTGAATCTTTTTAATTGGGGCGATTATATTGATCCGGCCTTGATCAGTAAATTTGAAAAGCAAACTGGCTATCATGTCAATCAAGAGACCTTTGATTCCAACGAAGCGATGTTTACCAAGATTCAACAGGGGGGCACCAGTTATGACCTGACCGTTCCTTCAGATTATATGATCGAGAAAATGAAGAAGGCCAATTTGCTATTACCGCTGGATAAAAGTAAATTACGCGGCATGCAGCATATGGACCCGCGTTTAATTAATAAAGAATTCGATCCAAACAACAAGTACAGCATTCCGTATTTCTGGGGCACGCTGGGCATTATTTATAATGACAAGTTTGTCAATGCCAGTGAGGTTCAACACTGGAACCAATTGTGGAATCCGAAGTTTAAAGACTCGATTATGTTGATCGACTCAGCTCGTGATGTGTTTGCGCCAGCCTTAATCTCGCTAGGCAAATCGGTCAACGAGACCAATCCGCAAACGCTTGCTGTTGCCAAAGCCAAACTCGATCAGCTCTCGCCCAACGTCAAAGCTGTCGTTGCGGATGAAATCAAGATGTACATGGCAGAAAATGAAGCTAAAATTGCCGTCGACTGGTCAGGTGAAGCCAGCGAAATGTTAGCTAACAACAAACACCTGCACTATGTCGTTCCTCAAGAAGGCAGCAATCTCTGGTTTGATAACCTTGTCATTCCTAAGACGGCCAAGCATTTCAAAGCGATCTATGCCTTTCTCAACTTCATGATGGAGCCAAAGAACGCCGCGCAAAATGCAGAATACGTGGGTTACGCCACACCAAATGCAACGGCTAAAAAGCTATTGCCTAAAAGTGTTCAAAACGATCGCCAATTCTACCCTGATGACGAAACCATGAAACATCTTGAGATCTATTCCGATCTGCCACCGGCTAAAGTTGGTCTATACAATGATTTATTCTTAGAATTTAAGATGTACCGCCGCTGAGGGTTTTGGTACCATTCAGTCCGCTACGGTTAGCTGAAAAAGCTGACTTGGCGGGCTTTTTTGTTTGGACTTTTGGCTGCTTTAAATACCTTCGAAACGATGCTTTATATTTTTGGACAACAAAAATAGCCCTCAAAATCTTACCGCTTATGGTGGAGAATAAGCGTTGACAGGAAGATTTTCCGAGGGCCGATTATTGCGCCTAAATGTTACTTCACGTTATAGGTTTTGGTGCCAATAGTTTGGAAACTGGCATTTTCAAACGTAACAGTCACTGGATTATCATTTTTTAGTTCATAAATAAAGACACCTTGAACAGTTTTACCTGGTAGTAAGTTATTATGCATAGCGTTCTCTTGCGCTTCGAAAGGATTTGAGCCATCGTCATTCATTTTAGGCATTCCGCTGGTTAAGTCGACATTTGAAGTGTCATTTTTTTGTTTAACATTCATCGATACCATTCCAGCCATTGGCATCTGTTCTTTCTTGGAAGTGTTTGTAACGTCCACAAATAAGACAAGATTCTTCTTTCCTTGCTCGTAGGCATCCTGGACTTCTGCTTTAGTGAACTTGAAGGTCATATTTGCTGTGACCCAAGTATCATTTTTAAAGGACCAACCACTTTTTGGGGTAGAGGTTTTGTTTTCTGCCTTTTCTGCTTTTTCAGCAGTGGAAGTTTTGGCGGCTGACGAGTTATCCTTACTTGCTGAACTGGAACTACTGCAACCGGCTAAAAAAAATATTGATAAGGTTGCGACTGTCACTAAAATCAGTTTTTTCATTTTCTCCTCCTAGGACTATCATGCTGACTAAGCAACTTTGTTTTGCTTGCGTGGATGTTGCAAAAACAGGAACACAATAGCAATAATTAATAGAACAATAGCAGGAAACGCAAATACAGCAGAAATGCCAAAGCAGAGTGATCCAATGACTCCCAGGATTCCGCCGACAAGTGAAATATGGTGTTTGTAGCTCTGCCATAGTGCAACAGCGTTTAGAACTACGCCAATCCACGCAACGGTGTAAAAGAAAATGCCTGCGCCAGATGTGACATTGGTTTTATTGGCCGCGTCATTAACGGCAGTTGCAAAGATAACAAACCAAGATGATGCGAAGATAAAGCAGGCAACAATGTCGTAAATGGCAGTCCAAATATTAATCTTTATCTTGCCCATAAAAATCCAACCCCTTTACAAAAAGCTTTTGTATCATAACGACACTTAAATAGGATCAACACCAAAGCCTTGTGTGATAATACTTAGATACAACAATTAGGTTTATTTTGATTTGGGATATCACTTCTTTCATAAATGCCAACGTTTCATGTAAATAGTGCAATGGGATTTTTATTAGTTCGTAATTTCCCAATACCGTTTTAAATTTAAGGCAGTGAGATAGATTAATGCAAACTTTACGCTTGGGCGTGCTTATTCGGTTTTTTTAAATGAGTAGTACAAGCAGCTGCAATCGGGTACCATAGGAATGAGGTGATCGCGATGAAGAAGCATAGTCGGCATAGTGAAGGTGTGTGGCTGGATATCGTTTGTTGTATCAGTCTATGGCTGGCGGTTGGAAGTTTGGTGGCCGCGGCAACGGTGATTCATATTAATCGGCCATATATCATTATTATGTTGGCATTAGCTTTTTGTGCGATTGGCGAAACAGTGGCGGTTTTTAAAAATTGGTGATTGGCCAGAATGATCTGCATCAGTCAGGTAAATCCTGGGTGTGAATCCGCTCTCATTTTTCGCGACGAGTGTAGCATAAGTTTATCTTGCTTATCAAAAGATATGCATGGTAATTTTGATTTAAAAATTAAAAGTGACACTAAAAAATGGCCTCGGAAAGTTCAAATTCCAAGGCCATTTTCTTAGTGTTGCTTATTCGACACGCTTTACCTTCGCATGGGCTAAGCGCCGACGATTGAGCCATTTCCGTCCTTCTTCGATTAAGAAGAGTGGAATCGGGATGATGGCTAGGAAGATCCAATCGGTGAGGGCTAGTGGGCCCGTGTGGAAGAGTTCCTGTAAGAACGGGGTGTAACTGAGTAGGGCCAGCAGGAAAATTTCAAAGATAATGCCGAACCAGACAAGTCGATTGGCAAACAAACCGACTTTGAAGACTGAGGCATTTTCCGTGCGGCAATTCATGGCTGCGGCAATTTGACAGAAGATAATCGCAGCTAGGGTCATGGTAGTTGCCATGACATAAGTTGAACCGCTTGTGGCTAAACCATGTGTCGGCCAGCCGTCCAGATGATTGACGAAGAAGTAGGCGCCGCTAGAGATGATTGAAGCAATCAGTCCGTACCACGCGAAGGCTTTCCACAAGACGGTTCGGCTCATCAGGTGAGCATTACGTGCGCGCGGTGGTTTGTCCATAATCCCGGGCTCGGCTTTTTCAGATCCCAGTCCCAAAGCAGGCATCATGTCGGTTCCGAGGTCAACGGTTAAGATTTGCATCACGGTTAACGGTAGGGGAATAGCGCCACGTGAGAAGAGGAAAAGCGCAGATGGCACAGCTTCAGGCAGGTTAGAGTTCAAAATATAAATCAGGAACTTTTGAATGTTGCTGTAAACAGTTCGACCTTCTTCAATCGCCGCAACGATAGAAGCAAAATTGTCGTCCGTGAGAATCATATCGGCTGCATCTTTGGCGACGTCTGTTCCCGTCACGCCCATTGCCACGCCAATATCGGCTTTTTTCAAGGCGGGTGCATCATTGACGCCATCACCGGTGGAAGCAACAATTTCACCCATTTCTTGAAGGGTTGAGACAATTTTATATTTTTGTTCCGGTGCTACCCGCGCAAAAATGATTTCGCCAGCAAGCGCTTGTTTGAGGTCGGCTTTACTCATAGCATCCAGTTCGGTGCCGGTGACGACGCGGGCTTTATCAGAGGTTAAGCCGATTTTGACCGCGATAGATTTAGCAGTCAACGACGAATCGCCGGTGACCATAATAATCTTGATACTGGCGTTATGACATTTTTTGATGGCCGCGTAAATCTCTGGTCGTGGCGGATCGGACATAATTGCTAAGCCAACGAATGTGAGCTTGGTTTCAGCCGTTTCAATCGTCAGACCATCGAGCTGTTTTTCTTTGTCAGCTGCTTGTGGGATTTCGCGATATGCCGTGGCAATTGACCGCAAACCTAAAGCTGCATATTTACGGTTGGCCGCATCAATGGCATCTTTGTCAGCTTGCTTTAGCGGTCGGACTTTACCATTTTCTTGAATGGTATCGCAATGTGGTAATAAATCGCTTAATGAGCCTTTGGTACAGATGGAGAGCGTCTGGGGATCGTGTTGGTGGATGGTGGTCATGCGCTTTCGATCCGAGTCGAACGGCAATTCTTTGAGTCGCGGGAACTTCTGGGTGTAGGCGTTCGTATCGATGCCTGATTTTTGCGCCAAAATGACCAGCGAGGCTTCGGTTGGAGTGCCGAGAATTTTCGGTCGTGCTTCGCCTTTTGCCGGTTCGACTTCAGTATCATTATTAAACGCGACCAGTCGGATGAGTAAATCCAGGTCCGGATCGCTACCATAGTGAATCGGTTGACCGTTTAGCTGGATCTCGCCGTTGTTGACATAGCCTTGGCCAGTGACGGTATAAGTGTGCGCCGGCGTCCAGACGTGATCAACTGTCATCTGATTCTGCGTTAGGGTGCCGGTTTTATCCGAGCAGATAACGGTGGTTTCACCAAGCGTTTCGACACTGTTTAGATCTTTGAGTAAGGCGTGTTTTCTCGCCATCCGCTGAACGCCTTGTGCCAGCGACAACGTGACAGTCGGTAAAAGCCCTTCCGGAATAAACGCAACGATCATGCCTAGCGCAAAAATAAAGCTTTGCGCGACCGGATAATGGACAAAGAAAATAGCAGCAACGAAGAAAAGTACCCCTAAACTGATCGCAATCAACGAAATCTGTTTGGTTAAGCGATTGAGTTCCAGTTGCAATGGGCTTAGACTGCGCTTTTGTTGCTGGGTTAACGCGGCAATCCGGCCGAATTCCGTATGCATTCCTGTTGCAAACGCCACCGCCGTTGCAGTACCGGCGCCAACAGTGGTACCGGCATAAACAAGGTTGGACTCGGCAAACTCGCCTTGTCCGGCATCAAAAGCAACTTTTTTGGATTCGGGTACGGATTCACCGGTTAAGGCACTTTGATCAACCTGAACGGAGGTAGCTTTGATTAACCGGGCGTCAACAGGGACCGCATTACCGGCTTGCAGATTAAACACATCGCCAGGGACAATTTGGGTCGCATTAACTTGCTGCAACTTGCCATCACGATAGACCTGCGTATAGGTCGGCAGCATTTTCATAAGTGAATTCGTCGCTTTTTGAGCTTCATGTTCTTGCCAGTAGCTGAAAACACCATTAATAATATTGACTAACCAAATTGCGATGCCTAGCTCCAATGTGCCGGACAAAATGGCAACAAATCCGCTGACCCAAAGTAAGATCGCCATCACGCTGGTAAAGTTCTTGAGAAAGATCAACAGCTGCGATGCCTGCTTTTCGCGGGTGATCGTATTTTCACCGTATTTTGCTAGCCGGGTTGAAGCTTCCTGTTGACTCAATCCGGTTGAAGTTGTGTGTAAATCAGTCATTAAATCTGCAATTGATTCAGTGGCAAACTTACGCCGCGTCTCCTTTTCATTCTTCATGACTCAAGCACGTCTCCTTTGAAAAAACGTTTAACTCCATTCTAACGTTCTGCGGGATGGAAAACACCAAAAGTGCTAATTTTCATGAGTTGGCGGGGCAGGATAAGCGACTTCTCCTTGTAAGCCGCGCTCAAGAAAGGTGACGGCTTCATTCACCGCGGCGTTGAGATCAAATTGTGATTGGATATCGAGTATGACCGGAAGCAGATAACTGAACACTGTGCCGAAAATGTACTGCAGAATTCGGATCACCGGCCAATTAACGAGAACGCCTTTTTCTTGATACGCGGTTAGTAAATGCGTGGCTTCACCCAAAAATTGCGTTTGAAACTGTTTTGCTAGTGCCTTGCTCAAAGATGAATCGCGCAAAAGGGTGGCAATAAGAATACGCAATTGGGCTTGATTGGTGATGGCAAATGTCATGCGATCGCGGACAATAAACGTTAAAAAAGTATGCAAATCAGGCAGATGATGCTCGCCAACTTCATGAATAAACTCTGTGATCGCACTGGGGATGACCTGTTGAATCATCGGAGCCAATAGCGCACGGAGAATACCTTCTTTGGTCTTAAACTGTTTGTAGACAGTGCCTTCGCTGACTTGGGCGACCCGGGCAATTTCTTGGGTACTGGTGCGATCGTATCCTTGTTCGGAGAAGAGCTTTAAACTGGCCTTGAGTACGGCTTGCTGTTTGGTTGATAGCTGACTATCTGCAAGGGATGCCGAGAATAAATCGGTGATATTATGCGGTTTCATCGAGCTACACTTCTTTCATAAATTGAATTAATTTCAAACTTGACGATATTTGCGCATTGTCAAAAGATTCAAGTCTAAAAATAGCAGGAAAAAGCCTACCAATGCAATGACATCAGGGTATAAAACTGCTAGTGATTGGCCTTTGGTAATAATTCCGGTTAAAGCATTGGCACCATAATAAAGTGGCATCAAATGCGCAATGGGTTGCAGCCATCCAAGCATCTGATTGACAGGAATCAATCCGGTGAAGAAAATCTGGGGGATCACAATAATAGGAATAAACTGCAACATCTGAAACTCACTGTTGGCAAAGGTTGAAATGAGCAAGCCGAGCGCAAGGGCTGTTGATGCCAGCAACAAATTGATCAGAAAAATGGCCGGAATGCTTCCAAGAATTTGGATCTTAAAGACCACCAAGGCATAACCGACAATCAAAACCGTTTGAATGACCGCAAAGATCCCGTAACCAAGTAGGTATCCACTGATGATTTCACCGCGACGAATCGGAGTCGCCAGCAAGCGATAAAGCGTTCCGGTTGTCCGTTCGCGCAGTAAGGCAATGCCGGAAATAAAAAAGACAAAGAAGAAGACGATAAAGCCAATAAGAATCGGTAACAAAGTATCAAAGTAAGTGGATTCAGACGAGCCGTAGCGATAGTGGGTTGTCATGCGATAATTGGTCTGCTTGGGTTGTTGCGGGATGGGGACTTGTACCGCACCGTGCGTGGCTTGTTGTAACGCGTCCGTCAGTTTATTTAAGGCAATCGCTTGTGTTTTAAGGCTGGTGGCCGCAGCTTTTAGTCTTAACTTAACGGTGGCAGCCTGTAATGTTTGCTTCAACAGCGTGCTTTGTCCCTGATCGGTGTTGGCAAGCGTTAACGTAAGCTGATTGCCATGTTGCGTTAAAACGCCCGCATAATCATGCTGTTTGATTATGCGGGTAGGTTTTTCAGTGCCAACGTGATGTAATCTTAAATGCTTCGTATCCATCGCCTTGGTTAAGGATGTTTGGACGCCATGCACGGCCAAATCAACCTTTGTCGTTGTGTTGGACTGAAATAAGAAGAAGATTAACGTCATGATAAACAAAGGCGCGATAAACATTAAGGCCAGTGTGCGTTTGTCACGTAACATTTCTTTGAAAATTCTTATCATCAAAGCTTCAATGCGCATCTTGCTGCCTCCCTGCGGCTAGAAATACCGCTTCAATCGAATTCGCTTGATAGTCAACTTGCAACTGCTTCGGTGTGCCTTGAGCGATTGCTTGACCATTGCGAATCATCATGAGCAGATCCGCTTCTTCAGCATCCGCCATCACATGGGTGGTTAAAATAATTGTCACGCCTTGTTTTGCCAGTCGATGCAATTCCTGCCAGATTTGGCGACGTAACGCAGGATCGATGCCAATCGTCGGCTCGTCTAAAATCAACAATTGTGGTTTGCCAATTAAAGCGATGGCCAATGATAAACGTCTTTTCATCCCGCCTGAATAATCCTTGACGAGTTGTTTAAGGGCAGTTTGTAAATCAACAACGTCAGCAGCATACATTAACTGTTTGGTCAGTAAGTAACGGCCAACGCCTTGCATTTTGGCAAAAAAAGTGAGATTTTCGGCTCCGGTTAAGCTTTCGTACAACGCATCGGTTTGCGCCATAAAACCAATGCGGCCTAATAATAAGCGATTGGGAACATGCTGGTTAAAAACGGTAACCTTCCCGGCGCGAGGACGGATCATCCCCATAATGGTGCTGATCAAAGTTGTTTTACCAGCGCCACTAGGACCGATCAAAGCGAGAATCTGACCGCGATTCAATGTTAGATTGATGTGGCTAAGCACCGTTTTTGTACCGTAACCCTGTTGAAGATCGGAAACCTGGACGATTGCTTGAGTTGACATTTGATTCGCCACCTTCTTTTTGATAGTGAGTACTCACTCACCTGCATTGTAAGCTATTTGTTAAAAAATGCAACTGATTTACGTATCTCGACCGATGCCTAGGAATTGCGGCGATGAGGCTAATTGTGATGCTGCGTTTGAACTTGGAGGCTGTGAAGGCGGTGCCACGCTTCGTCATTTGTTTCCGTCCTCGCCCGTTCGGTTTCTCGTGGTATAATTATTCAGAAGTTCGATTTTTAACAATAATGGAGGGACGCGGATGCGCACCTATCTCGCAAACTTATTAACTTGGTCCACACTTATTAATCTGGTTGACATCCTCGTCGTCTGGTACGTCATTTATCGCTTGATTATGCTGGTTCGCGGTACAAAGGCGGTTCAATTACTTAAAGGTGTCTTTGTGATTGCGGCCATCAAGATCATTTCCTGGTTCTTGCAGCTGAAAACAGTTGGGTATTTAACGGATTTGGTGATTACATGGAGTGTTCCGGCGCTGGTGATCATTTTTCAGCCTGAAATTCGTCGCGGGTTGGAACATCTTGGTCGGGGCTCACTGATTTTCCGTAGCAATAATAATCAGCATGAAGCAGAAGCGCGGATGGTCAAGGAATTGGATAAAGCAATTCAGTACATGAGCAAGCGTCGAATCGGGGCATTGATCACCATTCAAAAGAATACCGGCCTTGAAGATTATATCGAGACGGGGATTCCGCTTGATGCCGATATTAGCGGTGAATTACTGATCAATATTTTTATTCCTAATACACCGCTGCATGATGGGGCAGTCATTATTCGGGATAATCGGATTGCTGTCGCTGCGGCCTATTTGCCATTGTCTGATAGCAACCTCATTCCCAAAGAACTTGGCACCCGTCATCGGGCGGCAGTGGGGATCAGTGAGGTCACGGATGCTTTGACAATTGTTGTGTCAGAAGAAACCGGGGAAGTCACGATTACGAATAACAACAACTTGATTCGCAATCTGACCCGTGAAGACTACATGAAGTTTCTGACCGCACAGCTGGTACCTAAAGAAGAAGCACCTGATCCCAATCCGGTTGTCAGTTTCTTTTCACGTCTTTTTAGTCAACGTAAAAAGAAGGAGGGCAAGCAATGAATCGCTTATGGGATAAACCATGGGTCAATCGGTTGTTAGCCTTGCTTCTTGCAATCGGTTTGTTTGCCTATGTTAATGTCGAGAGTATTAATAATACCCGGCAAAGTGCCAATGATGACACCACCTTGGTCGCTAATAAAACGCAGACCGTGAAAGTGCCGCTTCAGGTTAATGCCAATACCGACAAGTATTTTATTACTGGATATCCGTCAAAAGTTTCAGTAGCATTGACGGGCACGGCTTCTTTAGTCACAATGACAGCAAACACACAGAATTTTCGCGTCATTGCTGATTTAACCAATTTGGGTGTCGGGAAACACCGGGTTCGGCTGAAGGCGGAAGGATTGAATAAGGATCTTAGCTATTCTATTTCGCCAAAGTCAGTGAAAGTTGACATCCAGGTTCGGGATAACAAGACGATGCCGATTCAGGTTCGGTATAATAAGGCAAGTATTGCATCTGGCTATGCAGCTGGTGAACCGAAACTTTCAACGCGCACTGTTGAAGTGACCGGTGCCCGCTCCGTTATCGATTCTATTGCGCAAGTGGTTGCAAATGTCTCGTTAGCGCATAATACGCGTAAGTCGGTTGATCAAGAAGTCTTATTACAGGCACTGGATGACAATGGCAATACCATGAATGTTGTTCTATCACCGCAAACAGTGCACGTCACCTTGCCAATTTCCCAGCCCAGTAAAAAAATAAATGTCGAGCTGAAGCAAACTGGCAATGCCGTCTCCGGACATACGTATGCCTTGTCGTCAGATACAAAACAGGTTACCGTATATGGAGATCAACAGAGTTTGGACAAGCTCAGTAAATTGACCGTTCCCGTTGATGTCAGTGACATAACATCAAGTACTACCCGAACATTTAATGTCACGGATTTAAACGATGGTATTTCTGCCGCTAGTCCGGAAACGATTAAAGTGACTGTCAGTGTTGGTAATACCGGTAGCGGTGATGACGACAATAGTGGTAATAATAGCAGTGGCGCTGAGAGCTCGGCTACTTCATCAAAGACTGCTAGTACAAGTGCCAGTGCTTCTCAATCAAGCTCTTCAAGTGAAAGCACATCGACAAGTGAAGATTAATGACTGGAAGAAATGAGGAAGAATTAAGATGACAAAGTATTTTGGTACCGATGGTGTTCGCGGCATTGCTAACAAGGAATTGAGTCCGGAAATGGCGTTTCGGTTAGGCCGGACAGGCGGATACGTTTTAACGCAGCATAAGGAAGATGCCAGTCGCCGCCCATTGGTTTTGGTTGCTCGCGATACGCGAATTTCTGGCCAGATGTTGGCCGATGCATTGATTGCCGGTTTACTGTCGGTCGGAATTGAAGTGCTGGATCTTGGTGTTATTACCACACCGGCTGTGGCTTATTTGATTAAAATTCAAGGGGCCGATGCCGGAATTCAGATTTCTGCTTCACACAATCCGGTAGCAGACAACGGCATTAAGTTCTTCGGCGCCGATGGTTATAAACTCTCCGATGAAACCGAAGAAGAAATCGAAGCCTTGCTGGATGCACCGGAAGACAAGTTGCCGCGCCCTGCTGCAGAAGGATTGGGAACAGTCGATGATTATCCTGAAGGTGCCCTTAAATATACGCAGTTTTTGGAACAGACGCTTGCTGATGATTTGAGTGGCATCCATGTTTGTCTAGACGGCGCTAATGGTGCTACCAGCGGATTGGTCAGCCGTATTTTTGCTGACCTTGAAACTGACTTTGATACGATGGCGACAACGCCGGATGGTTTGAACATTAACGCTGATGTTGGCTCAACCCATCCGCAAGCCTTAGCTAAGTTCGTAGTTGAAAAAGGGGCCGATGTTGGCTTGGCTTTTGATGGTGACGGCGATCGCTGCATCGCGGTTGATGAGGAAGGCAATATTGTCGATGGCGATAAGATCATGTTCATCCTGGGCAACTACATGAAGTCTCAAGGTCGATTAAAGCAGGACACAGTCGTCACGACCGTTATGAGCAATCTCGGCTTGTATAAGGCGCTGGAAGCTAATGGCATGAAGTCGGTTCAAACGGCAGTCGGTGATCGGCATGTTGTCGAAGCGATGCGCAAAGACGGCTATAACATTGGTGGCGAGCAATCCGGCCACATCATTTTGTTTGACTACCACAACACTGGCGATGGGATGCTCACGGGTATTCACTTGCTGAATGTTATGAAAAAGACTGGCAAAAAGCTTTCTGAACTGGCAGCACCGGTTAAGGATTACCCGCAAAAACTTGTCAACGTAAAAGTGGCGGACAAAGAAAATTGGCAAGCCTATCCGGAAATCCAAGCAGCCATTGATACCGTGGAAAAAGAAATGGCGGGTGATGGACGGGTACTCGTCCGCCCTTCAGGTACTGAACCACTGTTGCGGGTCATGGCAGAAGCCAAAACCGAGGACTTGGTGTCACGATATGTTGATCAAATTGTCGATGTTGTTAAGCAGGAAATGGGAAGCTCGGAAGCCTAACTCTGGTTTGAATTGAATTGTCAGCTCGCTTAGGTTGAGTTGGATGATGAAGGTCTAAACTTGATGCTGAGGTGGATCAGCATTCGATAAATCTTTCCAAAAGTGAATCGGTCGTAGTGACGTGTTTGTCGCTACGACCGATTTTTTTAGTCAACTTTTTTCAGTTGCCGTTGCTAGGCGTATTCTTTAAATTTTTTTAAGACTAAAGTGCGCGTTTGTGCAAAACCTTGTTATAAAGGGAAACGATTAACCGAAATGACGGCTTTTGGCGATCTGATATAGACCGGTTTTACTTACTAAAGTATACCACTGAAAAACAGGTGTTGACATATCGCTTTGTAAAACATATAGTTAGCCTTGTTTTTAACAATACCAATAAATAAACCTGTCTAAACCAATTTTGAGACAGTCGGAAAAGGATGTTGACTATGTGTGGAATCGTCGGTGTTATCGGTAAGAAAAATGCAACCCAAATCTTGCTTAAGGGACTTGAAAAACTTGAGTATCGTGGTTACGACTCAGCAGGTATTTACGTTAATGATCAGGCAGGCCATGATCATTTGATTAAGCGGGTTGGCCATATTTCGAACTTGGAAGAAGCAGTAACGCCTGATGTTCAAGGCGTGATGGGGATTGGACATACACGTTGGGCGACCAATGGCGGTCCGACCGAAGCCAACGCACATCCGCAAGTTTCCAATGATGAACGCTTTTATCTCGTGCATAACGGGGTTGTGACCAACGCCAATGACCTGAAGCAACAGTATCTTCAAGATATTGAATTGCACAGTGATACTGATACAGAAGTCGTGGTTCAACTCATCGCGTTATTCGCTCGGGAAGGATTGTCAGCCAAAGAAGCCTTTCGGAAAACGTTGAAAATGATTCAAGGTTCCTATGCTTTTTCGATGGTTGATCGTTTGGATCCGACAGTTTTGTATATCGCTAAAAATAAGAGTCCTTTATTGATTGGCCGCGGTGAAGGCTTCAATGTCGTTGCTTCAGATGCATTGGCGATGTTGAGCGAAACCGATCAGTTTGTTGAACTGAAAGATCAGGAAATTGTGACCCTAACCGCTGATGCAGTTCATATCGAGACCCTTGATGGTAAGGTAGAAGATCGCAAGCCGTTTACCGTCAAAGTCGATGATGGCGAAGTTTCAAAGGGAACCTATCCATTCTTCATGCTCAAAGAAATTGATGAACAGCCAATTGTGATGCGGCGACTGGTTGAAAAGTATACCGATAATCAGCAGCATGTGGTGATTCCTGAAAACTTAATGAAAGCCTTACAGAATGCAGATCGGCTTTACATTGTTGCCGCGGGGACCAGCTACCATGCCGGGTTGGTTGGTGCTCCTTTGTTTGAACAGCTGGCTGGCATTCCAACCGAAGTCCATGTTGCTTCGGAATTTGCTTATCATCAGCCATTACTCTCCAAACATCCGTTGTTTATTTTCCTGACCCAAAGTGGTGAAACTGCTGATATTCGTCAGGTTTTGGTTGAAGTCAAAGCGCAAGGTTATCAGACACTGACGATTACCAATGTTGGCAGCTCAACCCTTGCCCGTGAAGCAACTTTCACCTTGTTGCTGCATGGCGGGCCGGAAATTGCGGTCGCATCAACCAAGGCTTACACCGCCCAGATTGCAGTAGAAGCCTTGGTAGCCAAAGCCGTTGGTGAAGCAAAGGGCTTACAAAACGCTAAGGACTTTGATGTGATTCACCAATTAGGTTTGGCAGCAACCGGCCAACAAGCACTGATTGATCAAAAGGATCGGATTCATGAATTGGCAACCGATATGTTCAAAACCACGCGCAATGCTTTTTACATTGGCCGTGGCGGCGACTACTATGCCAGTCTTGAAGCCGCATTGAAACTCAAGGAAATCAGTTATGTGCAGGCTGAAGGGTTTGCGGCTGGCGAATTAAAGCACGGCACCATCGCTTTAATTGAAAAGGATACCCCAGTCGTTGCCATCATCTCCGACCCAGTGACCGCTGCTCGGACCCGCAGCAATGCCGATGAAGTGCAGGCGCGCGGAGCCAAGGTATTACACATTGCCATGGCGAGCCAAGCCCAAAAAGGTGACCAGATTATCGTCGACGAAATTGATCCGCTTCTGGCGCCACTGGTTACGATCATCCCAGCACAACTGCTGGCTTACTTCACGAGTTCCGATCGTGGGTATGACGTTGACCGTCCCCGCAACTTGGCTAAGTCGGTTACTGTTGAATAGGTCTAAGCTCATAATGGCATGAAAAATTCCATGACGGTTAAGTTGATATTTAAATTTAATGTCAGTGGGGATTAAACAAAAAAACTGTTCGCCAAATGTGGCAAACAGTTTTTTTGTTTATTGAAGGCTACCGAGCGATCTAAAGAAGGCTACTTAAGATACGCTTCACTTAATGCCATGAATTGTTGGGCATCTTTAGCGGCTAAATCAATTCCTTGCTGCCAAAATTCTGGTTGGGTCAAGTCAACGCCGAGGTGCTTTTTCGCTAGTGCTTCCGTGCTCATGTTGGCGGTGTCCCGCAATAAGGCAATATAATCATCTTCAAAATGATCGCTTTGCTGTGCCTTAGCGTAAATACCGCTAGAAAACAGGTAGCCAAATGTATATGGGAAGTTATAAAACGGTGGGTTGTCAAAATAAAAGTGCAACTTATCGGCCCAATACATCGGATCAAATGAACTCAAGCCGCCAGCGTAAGCCTTCTCCTGAGCCGCGGTCATCAAGGCTTTCAGGCGGGGAACGCTTACAATACCGTGCTCACGTTCTTGATAGAAACTGTCCTCAAACAAGAATCGCGCATGAATGTTGAGCAGCATCGCTAGTGGATTGGCCATTTTTGCGTCTAATAAGTTGAGCTTTTCTGCCGGTTCGCTAGCAGCTTTCACCGTCGCATCGGCAACAATCAATTCGGCAAAAGTTGACGCAGTTTCGGCAACGTTCATGGCATAGTTTTGTCGCAAAACCGGCATATCCTTCAAAATAGAACTGTGGAAAGCATGCCCTAGTTCATGAGCAATGGTTGATACACCAGACGCCGAACCGTCAAAGGTCATGAAAATGCGACTTTCTTTGACATCCGGAACACTGGTCATGTAACCGCCTGCCCGTTTGCCCGGTCGATCTTCTGCTTCAATCCAGCCATTTTCAAACGCATGTTGCGCAAAGGCGGCCATTTTAGGTGAAAACTTCGCAAAATTATTAACAATGAATTCTGCAGCTTCGTCAAAAGTGTAGGTCTTCGGCTTGAAGTCGCCAACAACCACTGGTGCCCATTGATCTTGCCATTGCATGGTGGACTGCCCGGTTAATTGGGCTTTGCGCGTGAGATAGGCAGCGAAAGGCGCTTTATTGGCGCTGATGGTTTGCCACATTTGATCCAAGGTGGCACGCTTCATCCGGTTATATTGCAGTGGCTTGTATAGATAATCTGGATACTGATGTAAGCGATAGTTGGTCAAGCGGAACCCGGCAATATGGTTGAGGGTTTCGCCAAACAAACTGGCATGATCGCTCCAAACTTGTTCCCAAACATTGAAAACGTCCTTGCGCGTCTTAGGATCAGGTGCACCTTCAAACTTATTTTGCGTTTGACCGGCACTTAGCTCGGTCGTTTCGCCATTTTGAGTGATCGGGAACTTAAGACTGCCACTGAGCGTTGTATAGTGATTACTCCAGCCGGTGAATCCATCAACCGCCAAGTCATTGATCATGGTTTCGGTTTTATCATCAAGCAATTCCTTGGCCTGATCACGAATTTCACTTAAACCAAAACGACTCTCAGCCAATGTACCAGTAGCCGTCAACTGATCGAAAGCAGTTTGTGGCATGGCGGCTAATTTCTTTGCCAAGGGGTTGTTAATGTTTTGAAAACGGGTTTCTAGTGTTGTAAGTTGTCCTAGCAGGGGACCGGTTTTTAAGTTGGCAGTATCGGCGCTGGCAATCATTTCGACAAAACTGCCTGTGGTGCCGAGACCTTTACTGATATCTTCAAAAAGTTGCCAAAGCGTTTTGAAATCGGTAAACTCAGGGGCATCATCTTCAGGCGACCACGCTGCTACTTGGGCTTCAAGTTGGGGCAATTCGTCGGTCACTGTCTGAATCCGTGCGGTAAGTTGTGGCGAGTCGATGCCACCTGGGAAGATTGAATCAAGATTCCAATTAATGGGGTAAGACATAACAGCACTTCCTTTCCAAATAGGTTCATTATACAGTAGATGAGAAAAGTATGAGTGAAAGTAGGTTGAATTTGTGAATTCTTTTAAACGGCATTGGGGATTATGGTTGACGGCCGCAATTTTATTTGTTTTGTTCGTCAGTTCTAGCATGACCTATAAGGAACAAACAACCGTCCCGTTAATGGAACGTTTGTTGCATAATGAGCCGTTCAAGCCATTCTTAAGTAGCATTCAGTTTAATTATGCCGGCGAGACACAGTCAGTTGCTAAAGTCGGATATTTTAAGTTCGTTGAGTTTTTTGTGCGCAAAGGGGCCCACGTTAGTATCTTTTTCTTATTGGGCTTGGGTTTGACGCAAGGGACGTTTATGTATCAAAAAAATCGGTGGTTGCATTGGCCGCTGATGGTGTTGAGTTGTACCGGAATTGCAGCATTTGATGAGTTTCATCAAATGCTGACAGGCGGGCGCACGCCGTTGTTTCAGGATGTGATGCTAGACACGGTTGCCGCTGCGATTGCAGTGACCTTCATGTGGGGATGGTTGTGGCGTCAGAAGCGGCGTTGAATAACCGCGCGTTCTTTGCTATAATTTTAGCGATCCATATGCTTCTATACTTATGAAAAGAGGGTTTATCATGTCAGGACATTCCAAATGGCATAACATTCAGGGCCGTAAGAACGCTCAGGATGCGAAGCGTGGTAAGATTTTCCAGAAGTTATCACGTGAATTATACATGGCAGCAAAGCAAGGTGGTCCTGACCCCAGTGGTAACCCATCCCTCCGTTTGGTCATGGACAAAGCCAAAGCTGCCAACATGCCTAAGGACAATATCAAGCGGGCATTAGACAAGGCGAGTGATCGCGATGCGGCTAATTATGATGAAGTTACCTATGAAGGCTATGGCCCGGGTGGCGTTGCAATCCTGGTTGAAGCGTTAACGGACAATCGAAATCGAACCTCCAGTTCAGTTCGGGTTGCCATCACCCGTCATGGCGGCAATATGGCGGCAGCCGGTGCGGTTTCTTACATGTTTGATCGCAAAGGGTATCTCGTTATCTCACGTGAAGCGTATGATGTCGATGAAGATCAGATGTTGGAAGATGCACTCGAAGCTGGGGCTGAAGATATGCAAACTTCAGACGATGCTTACGAAATCTACACCGATCCCAAAGAATTCGCACAGGTTCGCGATGCTTTGGAAGAAAAAGGGTATAAATTCGTCCAGAACGAATTGACGATGGTACCACAAAATCTGACCCCGATTCCTAAAGATAAAGTCGAACAATTCCAAGCCATGATCGATCAGCTAGAAGACGATGATGATGTGCAAGAAGTCTACACAGCTGGCGACTGGCCGGACGATTAATGAGTTGAATAAATGAGTGAAGAGGCTGGGCTATCATTCCCAGTTTCAAACTAAAGGCGTACTATTTCTCGAATTTGACGAGAAATGGTACGCCTTTTAGATTCTCTACATTAGTATCAATAGCATTTAACGATTTTAGCACCAAGGCGGAGTAATCTCTGGCTAGATGGATGGCGTTGCATAGCTAGGGCGGAAACAGCGCGGCTAAGGGACAGAGTGTGAGCATCTTGAGACATAATGATCGTATTTTTAATCACCGTGATCAATGTCCTTATGTGCAAACGATGACACCCGAAAAAGCATGACGGGTAAATTTTTTATGTTAATGACAAACTCGTCCTTGCCTGCGAATTCTTTTAATGCAGGAGGAAAAAATATGCAGTCAGTGAAAACGTTATTGACCAACGCATTAGACAAAGGAGCCAGCGATATTTACTATTTGCCAAATCCGCATGGTTATCTGATTCGGCTTCGGTTACCGACAGGGTTAGTGACTTTAGGGCAACTGGAAACGCGCATAGGTCAGCAAGAGATTAATTATCTGAAGTTCATGGCTGGGATGAATGTTGCAGAGCATCGCCGTGTCCAGTTAGGCGCATTTTATCATCCGGACTCTGATGTTTTTCTGCGTTTAAGCTCGGTGGCAGATTTTCGGGGCCGCGAATCATTGGTGGTGCGACTGATCAGTGGTATTCCAGATGCGCAGGGTGCACGTCAGTTGTTGGATCGATTAATGAGTATTTTGACGCAACGCCGAGGCATGTTGACATTGGCTGGCCCAACCGGATCGGGTAAAACAACGTTACTGTACCAGCTTGCAACTCGCTTGGCCGCCTCGAAAATGGTGCTGTCTATCGAGGATCCTGTCGAAATTAATCAGCCCCAGTTTCTGCAACTTCAGGTTAACCCAGAAGCGGAAATGAGTTATCCGCAGTTGTTAAAGGCCGCTTTACGTCATCGCCCGGATGTATTGCTGATTGGTGAAATCCGCGATCGGCAAACCGCCCAGAGCGCCTGTGAAGCTGCCATTAGCGGTCATATTGTGCTTGCGACCGTGCACGCACGTTCGGCCAACGACACCCCACTGAGACTGACTAGCTTTGGCTTACCTGCCGAATTGGTTTCTGCCGCCTTAACAGCCAGTGCCGCAATCACGTTGCAGTATCGTCCAACGATTCATCCGGTAGCTGAAGTGGTTGTTTTTGAGCCGGCGCATCAAAGCGGTGCAACGGAGGTGGTTTCGTGAAAGTGCCTCTGATCGTTCAGGAACGTTTTTGTCGTCAAAGTGCAGCCTTAATGAAGGCGGGTTTCAATCTGAGTGACGTATTCGCCTATTTGCAAGTGAGTTTGCCTAAACACACCGCGATTTGGCAAGGAATTGAAAATGAATTGGCTAACGGCATAGCCTTTTCGGATGCAGTTGCGCGCCAGGATCTGGCACCGATTCTTTTCCAACAATTGCAGTTGGCTCAGGTTCATGGTGACTTAGCGAAAGCGTTGACGATTGCGGCGGATTATCTTCACTTACGGGTTCGCAATCGGCAACGCATTGTACAGTTGCTGGTTTATCCGTGTCTGTTATTGGCAATGCTGGTGGTCTTACAGATTGTCGTTGTTTTTGGCGTTCTTCCGGCGCTTTCTTTACCACAGTCGAATTTAGTCGCGCTTCAATTGATTGGGTTGGGCGTGGTGACAGTGATTGGATTCTTGGGTTACTGCTACTGGCATCGTTTGTCGCCGCTCAAACGTCTACTGGTGTTACAGAACGTCCCGGGGATGCGCCAACTGCTACGAACCTATTATCAGTTTCAGTTTACAGCAGGAGCGGCTCAATTTTTGTTGGCAGGTGCAGATATTGCCAACTTTTGCCAGCACTTAGCAACCTTAGACGGACCGATGGGGAAATTAGGCATCCGCATTCAGGCGAAGGTTCAACAGGGATACGAATTAAGTGTGGCGCTTCAAGAGCCGTTGATTCCCGCTGAAGTTGCCCGTTTGCTAACCATGGGCCAATCGCATCATTTGGTCGCAACCGGGTTAAAACTTTTTGGTGAACAGCTTTTCTCGCGGCTTCAACAACAATTGGAACGACTGGTGAGCTTGGTACAGCCGTTTTTGTTTCTAATCATCGGCGGAGAGATTTTACTGGTGTATTTACAAATCTTATTACCACTTTATCAATCTATAGGGGGTTAAGCATGAAACGAAAAAAGTTGCGCGCATTTACCTTAATTGAAGTAGTTGCGGCGCTGGGAGTCATTATTCTACTGACGCTCGCGCTGGTTTTGACCATTCAGGGCCAGATGAAACGTGTTGATACTCAGAACCTGAAAGCAACCGTGGCGACGGTCAACACCCAGTTGGAAATGACTTACAATGAGCCAGATCACGGCGGGGTTGATTTTAGTTCTCCGGATCAATTAGTTAAAAAAGACGTGATTTCACAAAGCCAGGCAGACACCCTTAAAAAAGGCGGGTTTAAGCTGACAGCAGGATCACCACCGACGTTTAGCAAATGAAACGGCTACATGGTTTTACCTTGATTGAAGTCGTGGCTGTCATGTTTGTCATAACTGCATTAGCAATCGTTGCGGTCCCGGTTGGCCGAAATGTTTTAACGCAATACCGCGAACGTGAATTTATGGAAGCCTTGGTGGAAGAATGGGAAATGCTTAAAATGCGGGCAAGAGCTGAACCATCAAGTGGCAATATGTATGTGAATGGTGAAAAAAGGGAAGTTAGATTCGTGACTCAAGGCAAGACAAAGATCCTTGCTTTCCCTGAATCATTGGCATTTGGTGGTGAAAGTAGGATGGAATGTAACCCAAACGGAAAAATAGTCACGGCAGGATCGTTATATTTCAGACATTTTAAAGACATTACTTGGAAGATAAGTTTTCAGCTAGGATGGGGGCGAGCAATATTGACCAAAAATTAAGTGGGGTGTTGTTAGTCGAACATCTTGCGGCTTTGGGCGTGGTTCTCATGGCTGTGGGTTGGTTGGCGTTATTGATGAGGACTTATCAGCAAGTTGTCATACCTGTCCGACAAGAAACCACTGCTTACTATGCCGCTCGCGTTGCTTTAATGCGGGTGCCTGCGCGTGGTGGGGAAACTCAGGTTAGCGTTGGCCCTGATGTTTGGAAGGTAGTGGTGAGCGCAAAGGAGGTTCGGGTTGATGCCAATAACTCGACGGCCAGCTATACCTTTAACCCTTAGCGCCTTCACCTTGATCGAAGTTGTGATTGGATTAGGAATCATAGTCGCGGTGATGTTGCTTTGGTCGCCGCTTTTGACAGGCGTTCAACGTTTTACAAATCAAGATCAATATTTACTGCATGCACTGCAAGCAGATGCAGACTTACAGGCTAATGTGCGGACCCATCGGATGAAACTCGAGTCGCTTAAACAGAAACGGGTCAGGCTTCAGGGAAAAGATGGTCATCAATCGAAATTTTATGTTTTTGAGTTTTATACCAAAAATGGCAACAGTATGATTCGCGCTAGAACCAATGATGGGGGCCATATTCCATTATTTATGCAAATCAAGTCCGGCCAATTTTTGGGGTCCGTTCATGGCTTTTTGTATGAGATAAGATTGGGTACTAACCAGACTTTTGAAGGCGGGGTGCGGCTTAATCAATGAAATTACGTGGAAGTGTGCTGGTTAATACCATCATTTTATTCGGTATATTTTTGACGATGACAATTGGGATGTTTAAGCAGTTTAACCGCTGGCAGCAGCATTATCAAATTATTAAGCAAGTCGAAAAGTCCCAGTTTAAGTCGGCTTATTCGCAGTGGCGGCAAAATGCGGAAGGAGTCAACCATCATGATAAGTCAGAAACAGCTGACAGTGCGAGCTTGAAATCTAGTCAGGCGAGTGAAGTAAGTGTCAGTCCAACGAGGTCAATGCCAGTGGTTGAAAAGACGGTCAGTGAGACAGATACCAAATCGGTGCCCTAGGTTAAAGAATGATCCCGCTTGAATAAGGTATTTCCAATCGGTACACTGGTAAATGGAGCGTTGAAGGGGCGCGTTAGCAGCAGACTCCCAATAAAATGCTTATTGGCCGTATATGGTCATGATGATGCGCGGCTTCAACCATAACGCGCTCACCGGCGCAGGGATCTGCATGTAAGGACCTTGGTCGCAATGGCCAAGATCGGGCCATCACGCCCAAGGCCACTTACACTCGATCCCTAAGCGCGCCGGTTCGCGCTCAATCATAACGCGCTCACCGGCGCAGAAGTCTGCGTGTAAGAACCTCAGTCGCAATGGCCAAAGTGCGGCCATCACGCCTGAGGCTGCTTACACTCCGACTTCTAAGCGCGCCGGTTCGCGCTCACTTTATTTAGGGGGTTGTCTTTGTGGCGAATGAACATCTTGAGAAGCTTTATCATGTTTTGGATGAAAGCACCACGATTTTGCATCAGCAGTTGAAATCTACTGATATTGCGGCAATTACTGAAGCTGGCGAAGATCTTTCTTCTGGTGAAGTGATGCAAGAAGATGGGTTGCCTAATGATGAAGCTAAGAAGAAACTGGAAGCTTTGTTTGGTCAGGTGAAGTTGGCAACATATGAACCGGAAGAAATACGGCAGGCTTTGCAGCTGGTACTGGTTAAAGCCATCAAAGTTGATGGCATTGAACCCAATAAACAGATCACACCGGATGCCATGGCCAGTCTTGCAACCTTTATGGCGACCGTTTTTGATCAGCAGCAACCGAACCAACTCAAAGTGGCGGACTTGGCAGTTGGAAGCGGGAACTTGTTGTTTGCAGTGATGAATCAACTACACAAAGCACGTAACGTTACGGTAAAAGGTTACGGTGTTGATAATGACGAGGCCTTGTTGGCGGTTGCCGGGATGAGCAGTAGCTTACAACACCTGGACGTTGAACTGTTTCATCAAGATGCACTGGATGGGCTTTTATTTAAGGATATTGATGTGGTGGTCTCCGATTTGCCGGTGGGGTATTACCCTGTAGATGAACGGGCAAAGAAATTTGCGACTGCAGCCAAAAAGGGTCATTCATATGCGCATCATTTGCTCATTGAACAAAGCATGAAAGTATTGAAACCAGGCGGATTGGGGATGTTTTATGTACCAAGTCGGGTCTTTCAGTCCGAAGAAGCTGCCGGTTTAACCGCATGGCTGGCGGAAAAAACTTACTTCCAAGGCTTGCTTAATTTGCCAGATGATTTTTTTGCCGATAAGCAAGCAGAAAAGAGCCTGCTGATTCTTCAAAAGCCAAGTCAGGACGTGAAGCGCGCTAAACAAGTCTTACTCGGTCAGTTCCCGAACTTGAATGATCGTGAGGCATTCGCCGCCTTCATTGCAAAGGTTAAAGACTGGGCTGCCGCCAATATTGCACAATAGGGCGCGGCGGCTTGTCTGTGAAGACTATGCGGAATTGCGTCAGGTTCCGGCGATACAATGTGGCGAGTGGGATCATCGCTAAGCTGGCTCTTAAAGGGAAAAATCAATCCTGCCTATTGCTGATTGTTAGAAATGAATCGTTAGACGTCAGAAAACTGGCGTCTATTTTTGACTCAAAATAAGCTACCGAGACGATTCTTCAAAGGGCATTTTCTGCTTTTTGGGGAACAATCAGGTAGAATAGATAGTTATAAACAGGAGGTTGGTTATGTCGTTATTGAGTATTGCTTACGTACTCATTGCCATTGTTGCTGTCGGCGTCACGATTTTTGACATTGTGCAGGTACGGATACGAGCGCGTCCGAAAGCATGGCGTATTCTTTTATATCTGGCAGTTGCGGCGTTTAGTCTGGTGTTAACCTTGCAACAAAGCCGTTCCTTTGACGACTTGATCAGCGGCGGGTTCATTGTTGTCATGTTTCTTTGTTTTGCAAGCTGGCAAAAAGGTTTAGCTGATCCCGCTATCATTGGTGGTTTGGGTAGTATTCGCATGTATCAGAATCTGACCGGGGTTGTCTTACAAGCTCAGCCTAAAGGAACGGTTTTGTTGGCACAGGCGGGAAATCTGACGGTGTTAAAATTGCAGTTTCGTCAGGATCCGCCGACCATTAACGCATTTTTAGCTGACAAGATGCCGCCTGACCGCATTAGTATTGACGATTAGGTGTGAATGATTTGGGGTTTTCTGAAAATGGTGTATAATTTTTCTAATACCGCATGCTATTATTCAGACGGCAACAACTATTTTGGCCGTCTCTATTAATAAGTGTGACACAAGGATAGTCAGACAATGATTAGTTTTAAGCTTGGTTCGCGCCGTTGAAACAAGATGAAAAATAAGTTTCAAGACTGTTTTATGCTTTTAAAGGAGGATGAGTATGCAAGCCGAAAAAGATGATCGGCCTGAACTAGCACGTCATTTGAAGAGTCGCCATGTTCAACTGATTGCAATAGGCGGCACGATTGGGACTGGCTTGTTTTTGGGCTCTGGTCAATCGATTCACTCGGCAGGACCGTCCATTTTATTTGCTTATTTAATAACTGGTGGCATTTGCTTTTTGCTAATGCGCGCATTAGGCGAGTTGTTGATGTCTGATGTGGATTCACATACTTTTATTGATTTCATCACAAAATACTTGGGTAAGGATGCCGGATGGGTGACTGGCTGGACTTACTGGATATGCTGGGTAGCACTTGCGATGGCTGAAGTGACGGCGATTGGATTATATATTCGGTTCTGGTTGCCTGATGTGCCGCAGTGGCTACCCGGTTTAATTGCTTTAGCGATCTTGTTGTTGTTGAATCTGGTCAGTGTCGGATTGTTCGGAGAAGCCGAATTCTGGTTTGCCTTGATTAAAATTGTGGCCATCATTGGACTCATTGTTTTGGGCATCTTCATGGTAATTGTTCGCTTTAAAACGCCACTTGGTCATGCCAGTCTTGACAATCTTGTTAACGATGGCGGCTTTTTCCCTAAAGGCGTTGGCGGTTTTCTCATGTCGCTGCAGATGGTTGTGTTTAGTTTTGTCGGCATTGAAATGGTCGGCTTGACTGCTAGTGAGACCAAAAATCCGCATAAGGTGATTCCGGAAGCGATCAATGAAATTCCAATGCGGATTTTGCTGTTTTATGTGGGGGCCTTGTTTGTCATCATGTGTATTTATCCATGGCGGCATGTCTCCCCGGTTAACAGCCCGTTTGTTGAAGTCTTTAATAATGTGGGGATTCCGTTTGCGGCCGATATTATTAACTTTGTGGTATTAACCGCGGCGGCCTCGGCTTGTAATTCATCTATTTTTAGCACAGGGCGGTTATTATTTTCGCTAACGTTGAACGGAAAAAGTCAATCAGCGCAGTGGACTGCCAAACTTTCACGACGCCAGGTGCCAGCCCGGGCGATTCTAGTCTCAACCGGTGTCATTGCCGTAGCGGTTGTCTTGAACCTTTTTCTCCCCGGCTCGGTTTTCACGCTGGTTTCAAGTATGGCAACGATCAGTTTTCTGTTTGTTTGGGGCATGATCATGTTGGCACATTTGCGGTACAAGAAGTTGCATCCCCACAGTACCGACTTTCGGATGCCCTTGTACCCATTTGCCGATTATCTCGTGCTGGGTTTTCTGCTATTAACCGCAGTGATCATGATGTTTGATCGCGCAATGTTATCGGCGCTGATCTTCGCAATTGTGTGGATTGCCACACTCTTTATATTGCGGAGGCTGCGGCGAGCGGAAAAAGCGGCATAACGCACATTGTCGACAGGAAGAGGGGCTTTGCGTGGTAAAAGTTGTGACTTATCAGCGACTAACCGATGATATTGTGACTGCCCCTAATCAAAAAGATCGGCTTCCTGCTAATTACTGTTGGAAGCCGACGTTGGGTTTTCGCTTCAAGGCCGATCTGGTTTATGCCGGTGCGTGGCTGTTTGCTCAGGGGTATTGCCGCATCGGGGTGCAGGTGCGTCATCGCAGCGTTTTACGCCAGGCAGCCGGTCGCGGTTACTTTGTTTATGGCAACCACACGCAGCCATTTGGGGATGTTTTTACGCCGATGCGCGTTAATCAGGCGCGACGGGTGGCGACATTAGCGGCACCGGCAAATTTGAGTGTCCCGATTCTTGGACGGTTGGTTCCATACGGCGGTGGTCTATTAGTCCCCAAACAGTTGCACCAACTACGCGCCTTTAATACTGAAATCAAACGGTTAATTGCGGCCAAACAAGTTGTGATGATCTATCCGGAGGCTCACGTTTGGCCATATTATACCGGTATCCGCCCGTTTGAGTCCGGTGCATTTCATTATCCGGCTGAACTAAATGCACCCGTATTTGTCACCACCATGACTTATCAACGGCGACACTGGTGGCCTCGGCCTAAACGCATTTTGTATGTCGATGGTCCTTATTGGCCGGATCAGCAGCTGCCATTAAAAATGCGCCAAAAACAGTTAGCAACCACAGTCCGGACCGTAATGAAGAAGCGAGCTAAATTGAGCAACGTTGCCTATATTCACTATCAGCAGCAAAAGGAGGCGCAACCGTGACCATGAATATTTTATTTTGCGGTGATGCCAACATGACCGATGGTGTTTTGCTTGCAACCTTATCCTTGATGCGGCAAACGCGTGAGCCGCTGCATATCTTTGTTTTGACCGCGACACTGACAGTTAACGATCATCGTTATAAGCCGTTTCCAGTTGCGACCGCCGCGCAAATGACCAAGTTGATGCAAAAAGAAAACCCAGTGCATCAGTTCACGCGAATTGATATAACGAATTTGTTTGAGGCAAATCCGCCGCGCGCTAATCTAACAACGATGTTTACGCCTTATTGTATGTTACGGTTGTATGCCGATTTGGTGCCACAGTTACCGGATCGCATGCTTTATCTGGACACCGATGTCATTTGTCGGCGGCCATTTGCTGCGTTTTACCATGAGTCCATGACTGGTGTTGATATTGCCGGCGCGTTGGACCACTATGGCAAATGGTGGTTTCATCACCGGTTGATGTGGTTTGATTATCTCAATTCCGGCGTTTTGCTGATGAATCTTGCTAGAATTCGCGCAGATGGTTTATTAGCGCGCTGTCGTCAGTTGTTACAGCAGCGGTGGCTGTTTATGCCGGATCAGAGTGCCTTAAATAAGCTGGCCAAGTGTAAACGGATTCTGCCGCCAAAATACAATGAGCAGCATAAGCTTGAGCCGGATACGGTTTTTCAGCACTTTACGACATCGTTTCGCTTTTGGCCGCGTTTTCGCATTGTGACGGTCAAGCCGTGGCAGATTCATGCCGTTCATCAGCAGCTAGGATTGCATGAATATGATGATTTGCTGAAAGACTATCGCCGGCTAGCACCTAAATTGAAAGAAGTGTCCTAAATGCCAACTCCAACTACGGTTCCAATTTTCTTTTCCGTCGATGATGGCTACGTCCCTTGTCTGGCCGTTGCTTTGACTTCGATTCGGGCAAATAAAAATCCACGCGTTAATTTTGAAATCAATATTCTTAATAATGGCTTATTACCCGCCAATCAAAAGCGGTTGGCTGCTTTAGGGACATCCAATTTTGACATTCGCTTTATCGCGATGGATAAGGTCACGCGACAAATCAGTGGTGATACAAACAAACTGCGCGGTGATTACGTGACCATGACCATTTATTTTCGTTTGTTTATCGCGGATATGTTTCCACAGTATGACAAAGCGATTTATATTGATGCGGATACGGTGGCAGAAGACGACTTGACCACTTTGTTTGCAACGGATTTAGGTGATAACCTAGTTGCCGGTGTGGCTGATCCGGTAATGATGACTTATCCGGAAACCATGACTTACATTCAACGCGATTTCGGCATTCAGCCAGGTAAGTATATTAATTCCGGTGTTTTGGTGATGAATCTTGCGCAGATGCGTCAGGAGCATTTTTCCGATCGGTTCTTGCACTTGTTGAAGACTTACCACTTTACGATGATTGCTGCCGACCAGGATTATATCAATGTCATCGCACAACATCGCATCAAATATTTACCGAAACTCTGGAATATGCAAACCGGAGTCCCTGCGGCTGCAGAAGCTGGTGGAAAGTTGATTCACTATAATTTGTTTGGCAAGCCTTGGCATTATCATCATGCTAAATTAGGCGATCGCTTTTGGCGGTATGCACCGGATTCGGGATTTGAGGCGGAACTGAAGCAGCAGTTGGCAGCATTTACGTTGGCGGATCAGCAGGCTGATCGGCAAAGTATGAGTGGGATGTTGCAGACGGCTATTGATGTTTGCCACACGGAGAATACAATTTTGAATGCCGTTAAACATGGCGAGCAGGTGGCGCTATGAAATCGGGCCGGTTTGTCGGTCCGGATCGCGCGGAAGTTGTTGGCAATATTCGGCGTGCGGTGGCGGCTAAAGCGTTTAATATTAAAGTTGAAGAACATGATCCGGTGTTTTCCAAGTCGGAGGAGCAGCGGATTGTGACACATTACTTACAACAGCGTCAGGACAAGCTGTTTAAGCTCAAGACACTGGTTTGTCGCTTGGTCGTTAATGCCTATGCGTTACAGGTGACCAAAGATGTTGAAGTAGTCGGGGTCGATAAAATTCGGGGCATCAAAAGTGGCGGTGTGATTACAAGCAATCATTTCAGCCCATTTGAAAATATGGCCGTGCGTAAAGCCGTGCATCTGGCAGGACGGCACCGCATGTATATTGTCAGTCAGGATACAAACTTGGCAATGAAAGGGCTGCTAGGCTTTGTGATGAACTATGATGATACGATTCCGCTGTCCGGACGCCCCAGTTTCTTAAATGGTCCGTTTAAACAAATGTTAAATGCGGCGTTTGCGGGCCATCACTGGGTGTTGATCTATCCTGAACAGGAAATGTGGTTCAATTATCGTAAACCACGACCACCTAAGCGCGGCGCTTATTTCTATGCTGCCGAGGCGGGCGTTCCGATTATCTCCTGTTTTACGGAAATTCGTGATCTGCCAGTCCGCGAGAATCAGCAACTGCGCGAAGTCCGTTATATTTTGCATGTTCTTGATCCAATTTATCCGGATCCGCAGCTTTCGGCGCGCGACAATAGTTTTTACATGATGCAGCGTGATTATGCCCAAAAATGTCAAGCGTATGCAGCCGCTTATGGCAAACCGTTATCCTATGCTTTTACGCAGCAGGATATTGCTGGTTGGGATCCTGAACGGTAAGCCACAGAATAAGCTAACCAAAGGCGAACTTTTCTTTCGATGGGAAGTTCGTTTTTATTTTGCCATTTGGCGCGATCTGCTTAATGGGTCGAACCAAGCCTTAACGAAAACGGTATTTTTGTCACACCGATGCTGACGGCAGAATGCCACTTATAGAAAGGTACATCAAAACAGTTTATATGCTATAACAAAGGTGATATTTATCGCGGAAAGGAGACCCTAATTGATCGATGTTACTGACGATCATGCTTTTCATTTATATAATCAAAAGATCAGCTATATTTGTGCGTTATTGCCAAATGGTCAGTTGGGCCATCTCTATTTTGGCCCAAGATTATCGTTGACGACTGCTGATTTGACCTATCTATCGCAAGGTTCCAGTCCGTTTGCGTGGATGGCTAACTTTTCCGACGATCAGCCGTTTGCATTAGGTGATGCGCAACAGGAGTATCCGGTTTATGGAACTGGCGATTTTCGGCAAGGCAGTTTAAGTGTGACCCAAGCAGACGCACCCGTGTATCCGAATTTTGTGTTTAAAGATTATCAGGTGAGTCACACCAAAATGCGGGATTTGCATCATCCAACGAGCTTTGGTAATCCAGCCCTGACCGATATTTTGACAATTCACCTTGAAGATGAAACGGCGCAGTTATTATTAACGCTGCAGTATACGATTTTTTCGGATAGTGCCACGGTCGTTCGGGTAGCTACTTTGACGAACCAAGGTGCTGAGCCGGTTATGATTGAGCGGATGTTGAGCGGGGCGCTGAATTTACCCCAAGGCCGTTATGATGTTGTTCACTTGTCAGGTAACTGGGCCAAAGAGCGGCATATTCAGACACAGCCTTTGACGCAAGGAACGTTTTCAGTGGAATCTTTGCGCGGGGCATCGAGTCATGAACAAAATCCGTTCGTCGCATTGCACGCAGCCGGACAACCCTTTGCTGTTGGCGATGCTTACGGTGCGAACTTAGTCTATTCGGGGAACTTTCTGGATAGCATTGAAGTTAATGAATGGGATCAGACGCGGCTTTTGGCTGGCATTCATCCGGCTTCTTTTAGCTGGCGACTAGATCCGAAAACCAGTTTTACTACCCCTGAAGTGGTCTTAAGCTTTAGTTCAGCGGGACTAGCTGGTTTATCCCAAGTCAATCAGCGTTTTGTGGCCCGGCATATTATTGACCCGCAATGGCGCCAAAAGCCGCGTCCGGTTGTTTTGAACAGTTGGGAAGCGACCTATTTTGACTTGAATGAACAAAAGTTGCTGCATCTGGCTAAATTGGGACGTCAGGTGGGGGTTGACTGTTTTGTTCTTGATGATGGCTGGTTTGGTACCCGTGATAATGATTTAAGTTCATTGGGGGATTGGTTCACAAATAAGCATAAGTTTCCGGATGGCTTAGGGCATTTTGCTGAGGAAATTCATGGCCTCGGCCTTCAGTTTGGCCTGTGGTTTGAACCGGAAATGGTATCGCCTCGATCGCAATTTTTCAAGGAACATCCGGATTGGGTGGTCCGTCCCAAGCGCGGCCGAATGTCGATCACGCGTCATCAATATGTTCTGGACTTTAGTAATCCAGCGGTCGTGAATAATATTTTTGCGCAAATGCAACGCGTTATTACCGAAACCAAGCTTGATTATGTGAAGTGGGATCTCAATCGCAGTATTACCGAAGCCTATTCACCCTACCTGGCAAAAATTGGGCATCCTCAAGGTGAATTCTTCCATCGCTATGTACAAGGCGTCTATACCCTCTATCAAAAGCTGCTCACGGCCTTTCCCCACCTGCTGATTGAAGGCTGTGCTGGTGGTGGCGGGCGCTTTGATTTGGGGATTCTCTTTTATAGTCCGCAAATCTGGACCAGTGATGATTCTGATGCGATCGAACGGTTGGCAATTCAATCAGGAACCGCACTGGCTTATCCGTTAAGTTGTATGAGCAATCACGTGACGGCGATACCGAATGAACAAGTCGGACGCTCCACACCGTTGGCTACGCGATTTCGTGTGGCAGCATTTGGCATTCTCGGCTATGAATTGGATTTAACCAAACTGGATGATGCGGCATTGGCAGCAATCAAAAACCAAATTGCTTATTATCATGAATTACAACCATTAGTCTTAAATGGTGATTTTCGGCTGCTTTTGCCACGTCAATCCAACAGCCAGAATCAAGTAGCATGGCTGCTAAGCGATCATTCCCGCAAGCGTTTAGTCTTAGGCTTCTTCCGCGTCCTTGCCGATGCAGACAGCCGCGCCGTGCAGTATATGAAGATACCGGTTGCCCAGCCAAACCAACGTTATTGGGTAAACGGTCACACTGGGCCGGTTTCCGGTGATGTCTTGCAGCGGGTTGGCGTTCGCTTACCGATCCAATTCAATGGCGCTAACCGGCAACAAGCCCAATTGATCGGTGACTATCAATCGGCCTTATTGACTTTTGACGGGGTGACAGCAACCAAAACCGGCAAGCATCAACCTGAGACTCGCAAGCAGCAGAAGGTTGGACATGCTTGAGACGTTACTACGCGGCTCGGGTTTAGTTAATCGCCTAGTTTGAAATTTGAACAATAACAAAAAAAAGCTCGTTGCAACGGGCTTTTTTCATTTCATGATATTTGATTGTCGCCATTCAACAATTTATGATGGCGAATGGCGGCTTTTCACCAGTAGTAAGATGCCTGAAGCAAGATTCATAGCGCCGGCAATGATGCTGAGGCTGCCAGCAACAATTGTTATGATACTGAGTGGTAAATGGTTGGCTTTTTTCAAGTTTGACATTCCTTTCTAGAGTTGCGGTGGGTCATAGCTGGCACAAAAACAATGGCGAAGGTTGATGATTTCTTTCTTTCGTTTAATATCCGTATTTTAACAAATGTAACTGGTTAAAGGTGAAGTTTATTTGGTCACGTTAAGTGAGATTCTTATGGACTGAACTCACTTTGAATAGGGGATTTCAACAGCTAAGATCGGACACTAAACGTACACTTTTTGTGCACTTCACTTCAAAAACACCCCTAAACAGCACAAAATAAAAAGCCCCGAAACGCTGATTTAACAGCATTTCGGGACTAACCAGAAACAAGAAAAAGGGTCAAAATGGAGGTGAGGAGTCTCCAACTCCATTAGCCTTAACCGCTGATATAACAGCATTTGTGCGGTGGCCTTACTCCAAATGTTACCTAAAATGTTACCTGTTCCATATAATCTGCTAACTTTTCGATGCCTTCTCGAGCATCCGACTGATTCATGCCAGCATATATGCGAAGCGTCACATCGGGCGTAGAGTGACCGGCAAGCCGCTGTACAGTCGAAACATCAACACCGCTGCGAATCATATTCGTTACAAAAGACTTACGCAGACCGTGCAATGTGATGCGAGGTGTAAGGTGGTTTGCTTCAATAATATCTTTCAGCCACTTGTTAGGCCTGTTAATGCCTAAACGTTTTTCAAAGTGTTGTGGAGATGGGAACAGTGGCCGATCATCTCGAATGCTGATAATCTTGCTTGTGTCAAGTAATGCTATCCACTTTTTAAGCTGTATTGTCACTTTCGGGGTTAATGGTATTGTGCGCATACCCGCGGTTGACTTGGTGCCTTTAATTGATTCCTTACCATTCAGACCAGTTGCATAGGCTTTATTGATTGACAGTGTGGACGTTTTGAAATTAACATCTGATACGTTCAGGGCGCATAGTTCTTCACGCCTGATACCGGTGCTAACCATCAGCAGAAACATTGTGTACTTTTCTGGATCGTTATTAGGATCAATGCAAGTTAGGAATCGGGCGACTTGCTTGTTATCCCAGTACACTGGTGACTTTCCAGATCGTACCCCGCGTGGCAATTCGACACCGTCTGCGGGGTTCTTTTCGATGTACTGCATCTTAACAGCAAATGAGAGTATCTTTTTCAAATAAATGAAACGTTCCTTGTATGCCTTGGTGGTTGTTTCTCGCCACTGACTGACAGCACTTTGAATGCTGCCGGTTTTTATCGCGGTGAGAGTTTTAGAACCAAACATAGGGATCAAGTGGTTATGGAAAAGTTGCTTAGTCTTATAGGCTGTACTTCCTTCCACAGTTTGAACATAGATCGGCCACCACTGATTGTACAAATCACTAAAGGTATGAACCGGTGGGGTAGTGTCTTCTTCATCATATAAACCATTAGCCACGTCTAGCTTGAGTTTTGACTCTAGTAGACGTGCTTTTTGCATGCTTTGAACATTGCGAACAATATTCTTGCGTTTTCCAGCAACAAGCCCAGCATTGACCGTTACGCGGTAGCGAACTGCACCAGACTTAAGCTTGACTTTCTTAATTGCCATATTCTTCTCCTATCCGTCACGCTGGGCAGGCGGTGTTAGATTGGAGAGTTTTCGCCGAAAATGGCGAAAAGGTGGCGGCCGATTTTTCGGCCATGATATTGGATTTATTATTTTGGAATAATAGATGCTTCTACAGTACGTCCGTATGGAAGATTAACAATCATCTTATAATCACTGTCGGCTTCGAAAATAAGGCGTTTGGGTGCAAGACTAAGCGAGACATATTCGACAATGTGCTGGGTGCATGAAGTATAAAACTGTTCTTGAAATGCTGCAGGCATTTTATCGAAATACATTCGTTTAAATTGCAACGCTTCTTCTTGGTGCTTGTCTTGTGACCACCCAGCGACGTATACATAAGCCGAATACGGTACCTTATAATCCTGAGGATCGCTCAGGCCTTTATTAAAAAAGAATACCCCAACTCTAAAATAGTATTTATTCACAGATAGCTGTCCGTTATCAGCTGAAATAATTAAATTGAAAAAACTCCCACCTGGGTCGTCGCTTTCAGAAACTATATTCAGTGCGGAAAGCTTGTCAGCAACAGCATCATAAGATAGATCAAACGGTACAAAATCAAAAAAATCAGCTGGAGTTATACCGAAATATAAACACAGTCTATTGAGCGTTACCGACTGAATGCCACCGCCAACATTGTTGACCAAATTTGAAATAGTTGTTCTTGACAACCCAGTATCATCATGAACTTTTTTAATTGAATATCCCTTTTGAGCAATTAAAACATTAAGTCTATTTTGAAGCATATTCGTCACCTCACGGCCAATTATACAAAATTTGAAGTCGTGTGACTATAAAAGTTTTCAAATAGCCTATTGACTGACATAAAAGAAAGGTGCATTATTATGTTGTTAAGTAACCAGATTTAAGGTTAATTAACAACTTAACAGTTCATCGGAAAAGAGTGAATATACATGAAAGCAGAACTAGTATTGTCAGAAGACTTCGATAAGCAGCTACAAGATCGTATTCATCAGGAAGTGATCCAAGCAGTTAGCAAGCTTGCACCACAACATGATGAGCCTAAAAAGCTGAACATCGGTCAAGCAGCGGTTTATGCCGGTGTGGCTCGTAACACACTGTTGTCTTGGACTAGAAAAGGTTTGCCGATGCAAGTGGTTGGTGGCGTTAAGCGGATCAATACCGCAGACATAGACGATTACATGAATAACCACGGCAAGTAATCACGCTGGGCAGGCGGAAAATTGTAAGTAACTTATGACAGGAACATAAAGCCAGAAAGGAAACATTATGAATTTGTTTAGTAAAGAAGAGATAGCACTAGATCACGAGCTTGGAAATTTGATTGACGACATTCAGCTTAACGTTCATGGCATTGCAGAAGACAGTACTGTCACGGTTGATGGCAAGTATATTCCCAATAGCGAGTTGGCCGTTACGACTGCAAAAGAGCTGCTGCGGGTATCGGAAATCCTAAAGATGTATGAAAACGAGGATGATGCTGATGATTAGCATTATTACGTGGCTACTAAGCCACCCGCTCATTGTTCCGGCGCTCTGTATGGCTTTCATGGTTGGAGCTGTCTGTGGTGCCTATGCTCAATTCTCGGAGGACGATCGTCATGGCACAAAGGGTTAGCACAAAATTTGGCTGGCAGTGGCATGACTACGTCCAAGCTGACGCTGATTGTGATCGGTATTGGGCAGCTAAAAAAGCCGAAAAACGCTCACTAATTGAGGCCACAAAAAAATCGCCAAGAGCGGCAACTCAAGGCGAGAAGAAGACAAGCGAAAAAATCTATATCGACTTTTAGCTTGCCTCGAATTGGTTACTTTGTCAAGGAAAATGGAGGCAATTATGATAAAAAATGTTTCAAACAGCACCAAAGCGCCTGATTTAGGAATGGCGTCTTATAACCTAAGCACTGCAAAAGGACTTCTAGAAGCTCTTAGTGATGAATTCGACACTATGGAAGGCTCTGTAATTTCATATCGAAACGATCGTAATGAAAAAAATGCTGCAATCTTGGCATACGGTACGAATCGATCATTTTATACATGGATGGCGCTCCTGAGAACAATTCAAGAATACGTTGATAGCAGCTTGGCAACGATTGATGAGGTAAACAAATGATGAAGGAAGATTACTATACAACCGCACAGGCACTTTTGAGTGATACAAGTGCAATGGTGAATATCTTGCGACATCAGATCAACGATGAACAGCAATCAGCACTGGCCGACACAGTCGCTGACATGATTATTGATGCTCGCCGTCTACTTATGGAGGGAGATGCTGCCGATGGTCGACGTGCTTAAAGTAGCGCTTGGTTATCAGCAGCATGGCTTTTCAGTCTATCCACTTGCGCCAGAGACACGAACACCACTTACTGGTTCGCATGGGTACAAAGATGCCACCAAAGACCCAGAACAGGCCAAAAAATGGTGGGGCGAACATCCTAATTACAATATCGGCTTAGGGCTTGATGGCGTGCTGGTATTCGATATCGATATGGGGCATAAAAGCGAGGCTAATGGCAATGAGTCGTTGGCTAAATTGAGCGCTGAGGGTCGTGCTGATCAAATTCCTTCTACCTATATAGAAACAACGCCAAACGGTGGACTTCATATTTTCTTCACCTATCCCAAGGAATTGAAACTAACTAGTCGATCGGATTTGTTCTCAAAGAATGGCGAGAAAACCGGCCTTGACTATGTTGCAACTGGAGTGCCGGTTTTCCCTAGCATTCGCGAGAACGGCATGTATCAACCACTCAAAGGGCACAAGATCACCAAATTAGCCCCAGCACCTAAGTGGTTACTAGATGAAATCCAACGTGTCAGCCACCCTAACCTAGGGTTTGGTGGTTCAACAGTTTATCGAGGCAAACGATGGACAGGCAAGCTGCTAGATGAAATAGTAAACGGCGCTAGTACCGGCAATCGCAATGATTTTCTGACTAAGATTGCTGGCAAAATGTTCTTCACAGGCGCAGAGCCGCAGACAGTTTATAACTTGCTGTTTACAACTAATGATAACTATTTAGATACACCACTGGCAGAAGCCGAAGTTAATAAGATTTTCAAGTCAGTATTGAAAGCCGAAGAGAGGAGGCGTGCGGTTGGTTAAAACGATGCCCGAAGATATTAAGCAAGAAGCAAAGAAAGTGGTCAACGTTGATTTTACAGGTCAAGAGCAATGGCGAAATGACCTTAAACTTGATGGCAATGGTGGGATTAGAAAAGATTCAGTGGTTAATATTCAACTGCTACTTGAAAATGATCCAACCTTCGCCAATGTCGTTGCTTGGGACGACTTTTCAGAGATGCTCATCAAGACAAAAGGCGTTAAAGGATTGCCGATTCGTAAAGGTTTCTGGACTGATGAAGATGACGCTGTCGTCCGCTCATATATGGAGCGTAAGCACAATCTCTTGTTTAGCAAGCAGAATGAGCAAGATGCCATGGTTGTTGTTGGCAAGGAACATTCAATTAATCCGGTTAAAGACTGGATCGAAGCTGAGCAATGGGACGGTACCCCTAGAGCAGAACGTTACTTCATCGACTATCTAGGTGCCGAGGATAGTGAATATACCCGTGCTGTTACTCGTAAATGGTTAGCTGGGGCTGTAAAACGTGTCTATCAGCCGGGTTGCAAGTTTGAACTCGTTCCAATTCTTGAAGGTAAACAAGGACTTGGTAAGAGCACGGCTGCTCGTAACTTGTTCCCGAAAAAGTTCAGCGATTCATTAAAATCAATGGGCAAAACGGACGAAGATTATAAGAAGCTGCAAGGTAACTGGATCATGGAACTCGGTGAACTTTCTGCAATGAAAAAAACTGAGATTGAGTCGGCTAAGAGTTTCATTAGCGCCCAGTCTGATTCATACCGAGGGAGTTATAGCCATTATGTTTATCCACATTTACGCAAGTGTGTGTTCATTGGCAGCACTAATCAACAGGACTACTTGAAAGACGCTACTGGTGAACGCCGTTTCTTCCCTATCAGATGCGGCGTTACAAAGCCCACAAAGACCGTATGGCGCAATGAAGAAAGCGTGCCTAAGATTAACCACGATATACATCAGATACTGGCAGAGGTCAAAACATGGGTGGATGCAGGTGAGAGTGTCTTTGCTGATGATAAGCTGATGCAACTGGCTAAACCATATCAACAAGAAGCAGAGACCGTTGACCCTATGAAAGAGGCCATTGAAGACTTTCTCAACATGAAAGTGCCATCGAATTGGGAAAATCTGTCATTGAGCCTAAAGGCCAGCTTCTTTCACACTCATATTGACCATAACGGTGATGTGGCCACTTGGTTACAACAGCACTTGGATGCTGGAGAATTACAACCACTGCAACAAACCACCACTAGAGAGATCATGGAAGTGGTGTTCGACAAGTCAGTCGATCGTTACCTGATGGGGCGCACAAACTCTGATGCAAAACGTATTAAGCTCATTATGGACAACATGGAAGGCTGGCAAGCACAAAGGCTGCGCGTCAACGGAAACAGACCACATGGTTATGTACGGACATAGTTTTCTCGTTTCTAACGTGGTCCACGTGGTCCACGTGGTCAATCCCACGCACAGCAATGGATTGCGAGTTTTGTATACGTGGGCTAAACGTGGTCCATGCGTGGTCCACCGTTTACAGCTAAGAAACTGGACCGGGTGTGGACCGGGTATGGACCACGTGCGTTGCAATTCAAAACGCCGGCATATCAGCGTTTGCCCGGGTGGACCACGTGGACCACGTCAAAGACAAGCAAGTTTAAAACTACCCACAAGGAGAAATTGAAATGACAAAAACAGCATATCGCAAAGCAGCACTTGTAGACGTTAAACACGATCGAGACAAATGGGCTGAACTTGGGGCGCTTGTAAAAGAACGCTACTTAGTTCGTAGCATGACACCAAAAGATTGGTTCATCATTGTTAAGCAACGTGAAGGCTATGAAATTGAAGTATATCCAACGTTTGAAATGTCAGATGGTTTTCAATTCTCACACGTTAATCTATTGACACGATCTTCATATGGAAGCATTAGCCACATTGCATACCATGAACTTTGCTCCTCAGCAAGTGACACTATTAGTTCAATTGACCGCATGATTGATCTCGTCAAGGATAAGAGATATTAAGAACCCCCAAGGCCGAGATGAAAGCGAAGTGATGCAAATGAGTGTGCCTTTGCACATTTGCATGCACCCCGGGTGCCGTCGCATGATCCCGTTCAATCAACGCTTTTGCGAGGAGCATAAGCAAGACAAGAGCAAACAAGCGACGAATCAGGAACGCATGCAATACGAAGAGAAGGAATTACGTTTCTACAAGTCAACAACATGGACAAAGCTTTCAAAGTCATTCAGGTTGCGCAATCCAACTTGTGCTAGCTGTTTGAAACGTGGGATTATTCGTCAAGCTGTGCTTGTTGATCATATTGAGCCAATCAAAACAGCTTATGGTTGGCAACACAGGCTTGATGAGAGCAATTTACAAAGCTTGTGCCAGACTTGTCATAACGCTAAGACCGCACGGGAGGTAGCACAACGCCGGATGAGATCCCCCGACAGATCGACCCCCGCCCTCAAATTTTAGAGCAAAAGAACGGTCGGCCTCTTTTCTTTTCGATGAATACCGAAAATCATAGAACATAGGTATAATCAATGTGTTATAATTATAATAGGTATAAACGAATACAAATTCAGAAAGGACGTTACACATGGGAGCACCCCTAAAATCAGTGACTAACCTAAGTGCACATTTATCCAAAAAACAGTTAGCTGATCGTGTTGCCTCTGAAAAAGCACTGTTCACTTACAAAGAATTGCAAGTACAGCCCCCTACATGGCTTGATGACTATGCTGTGACCGAGTGGCACCGTATTGTACCATTGCTCAAAAAAGACATTCCAGTGAGTGAACTAGATGCCGCCCTGATTGCCAGTCATTGCCAAGCCTATTCTGACATTCAGAAAGCTGCCGAGCTAATTCAAAAACAAGGCATGATGGTTGAAACCACCGATAGTGTGAAAGCTAACCCAGCAGTTAAAATGAAGCTCGATGCCACAAATCAAATGATGCGCATTGACGAAGTATTGGGATTGTCAGTGTATAGCCGGGCGAAACTTGCCTTGAAGAGTGAGACTAAGAAGAAGCCTGACGATCCGTTCGCGGAGCTGGTGTCATCGTGAACTATGCGACTGAATATACCGACAAGGTGCTAAGTGGTGAGATTGTTGCCGGCAAAAAGATTAAGCAAGCAGCAAGACGTTATCGCAGAGACTTGAAAGCCAGCAAGCGCAAAAAGAATCCATGGCCGTATTACTTTGATGAGGACTTTGCCAACAAAGCCGTTGAGTTTATCGAACTGATGCCGGCACGTGATGGATCACCACTCAAGCTAGAACTTTTCCAAAAATATTTGATCTCAGAGCTTTTCGGGTGGAGAGACAAAGAAACCGGCAATCGTCGTTATGATCGAGCCTACATCAGCATGGCGCGCAAGAATGGTAAGAGCTTCCTGACGGCTGATCTAGGTGCACTTTATCTCCTCATGGAGAACAAACCAGCCATGAACCGCGAAATCGTCTACACAGCCAATAGCAACGCTCAAGCACATTTGGCTTTTGATATGCTGTCTAGTGGTTTGCGTCAGGTCTCCAAGATGTCCAAATCGGTGCGCGATCGTTTGAAGATCAATCGCAACGAAATTATCGACTTGCCGAGCAACAGCCGAGCTGTTCCGCTTGCGTCTGATCTGCATAGCTTAGATGGTTATCAAAGTGACTTGGCCATTATTGATGAGTTCGCCTTAGCTCGTACTGATGAGATTCTACGAACACTAAAATCCGGCCAGATCAACAGCGACAACAGTTTACTAGCCGTCATCTCGACCACGGGGCCAGACCTGAATGGCCCTATGTATAAAGAATATAAATTTGTCTCCAAAGTCTTAACCGGTCGCGAACAAGCAGATCGGTATTTTATTGCCATTTTTGAACAGGATAGCAAGGATGAAGCCTTTGTACCAGAGACTTGGGAGAAGTCAAATCCACTACTGGCTAATACTGAAAGAGCGAAGACGATGCGACCTAGCTTGCAAGCTGATGTTGATCTAGCAGCCAAGCAAGGAACGTTGCGGCCAATTCTCGTCAAGAACTTCAACATGTGGCAATCAGCCAGAGCAGACAGTTACATCAGTCTGGACGACTGGGAGAAAGCCATTATCGAGCCACCAGACACTATGGGCAAGGACGTGTATATCGGGCTGGATCTCTCTAAGTCTAGCGACCTGACCAGTATCTCGTGGTTAGTTCCAGAAGATGGCTACCTGTATGCCGACAGCCACTCATTCGTGGGGACGAAGTACGGACTGGAAGAGAAAATCAAGCGTGACGGGTTCGATTACATCAGTGGTGCTAGTCGCGGCGAATGTAGCATTACCAAACTTGATAGCGGCATGATCGACTATGACGAGGTGCTACGCTTCATTCTCGACATGATCGAGCGGAACCAGTGGAACGTGCGTGCCATCTGTTATGATCCCTTCGCCATGGGCTACCTGATTCCAGAATTTGAAAAACGCGATTTGCCACTGCTTGAGGTGCGACAAGGTGTTAGAACACTTTCAATTCCGACAACTCGTTTTCGTGATGATCTCTTCAATGGCCAGTTAAAGCACCCTGATAATCAGTTACTGGCCTATGCGGTGAACAACGCAATTCTGAAATATGACGCTAACAACAATCCAATTATCGATAAGGCCCACAACGCTACGAAGATTGACCCCGTAGCCGCACTGATGAATGCCTACACAATTGCAATGGATCAAAACAAGGAAAGCGAGGTGGCAGACAATGACTTTTATTCGAGCGATGACTTTAGTTTTTAATGTGCAGACCGTGCTATTACTACTGGGACTGATCTGTATGGTTGTCGGGATCTGGTGGCTGTTCGGGTTTGGCGTTGGTATGTTAGCAGTCGGCACGACCTTGATCTCTGTCGCAGTCATTATCAACTTTAACAAAGGGAGGTGAAACAATGAGCTTTTTCACGAATAGCGCGACACAACCACGCGATGACAACAGCGACCCGTTCTTAGATGCGCTTGTCAGCATGACCAGTAACGACAGCGGCCTATATGTGGGAATTGGTGCTTTACGTAATTCGGATGTGTTTACGGCCGTGCGCGTGATTGCCAGTGATCTTGCAACTAATCCGATTGAATACAGTGACAAGCGCATCAGCGTGCTTCTTAACAAGGCACCCAATGACCACATGACCGCGTGGGCATTCAAGTTTGCCCTAGCTGCTAACATGCTGCTGAATGGTAACAGCTTTGCACGGGTTACTAAGAATCCCAGCGGACAAGTTACTGGCTTCGAGTTGGTCCCTAACAGCCAGATGGTGGTTAAACAAGACGATACGACCGGCATTATCAGCTACGAATACACGCCTGACAGCGGTCGCTCACAGCGTTTAAATGCCAGCGAGGTCTTACACTTCAAGTGCTTCACACAAGACGGTTACAAAGGAATATCGCCACTTTATAGCCTCCATGATGAGGTTGGGGTACAAAAGTCTGGGCATGCGTTGCTGAAGGGATTCTTTAACACCGGTGTTCAAGGGACAGGCATTCTTAAAGTCAACAAGACCCAGCTAGACAGTAAGGCCAAAGAAAACATCCGGAATAAATTTGAAGCTGCCAATAGTGGTGATAATGCCCTAAAGACCATCATTCTGGACAATGATATGGATTACAAGCAACTCGAAGTTAATACTGACGTGCTGAATCTAGTCAATTCTAGCGATTGGACCACGAAGCAGATTGCCAAAGCGTTCGGGTTACCACTGGATCGGCTGGGTATCGAAAGCGAGCACTCAAATGCCGTACAGTCTAACGTGATGTACTTGCAAAACACGCTGATTCAGTATTTTACCTGCTTCACAAGTGAGATGGATGCCAAACTGTCCACAGGTGACAACCGGTACAGCTTCAACACTGACAAGCTGTTTTCAGCGGACCCAGCCACGATGCAAGAACTAGCAGTTAAGGGGCTACAAGGCGGTGTTCTGACCACTAATGAAGCACGAGCCAAGTTAAACCTGCCGCCAATTACCGGTGGAGATGAGATTATGGCCAGTCTGAACTACACGCCACTAAGCAACCTGACAAACTATCAAAACACAAGACAAAGGAGTGATCCAGAAAATGAATCAAGATGACGTAGAAAAACGTCTGAATCCTAACGCTGGTCTAACTGCCAAAGCAGACGACAGCAAAGGCCAAGACGATCCAGACACACAACAACAGAAAGACACCACTAGCAGTCCAAAGAAACTAAGTGGTTATGCAGTAGTTTTCAATAGCCCAAGTAAAGACCTCGGTGGCTTTAAAGAAGTTGTTGATCCGCACGCCTTCGATGATGTGGACTTATCAGACGTCTATATGGTTTCAAACCATGATTTTAGCCAAGTCTTAGCCAGCACCAAGGCCGGCACCTTGACCTTAAATGTGGATGATAAAGGCTTGCAGTTTGAAGCAACCTTACCCGATACGACCACAGCCAACGATGCCTATAACAACGTCCAAGCTGGTAATCTGTCAGCCATGAGTTTTACTTTCAATGCTGCGCCAGACGGTGACACGTTCACTAAGGACGACAGCGGGCAAGTGATCCGTACCATCAAGCAAGTAAAGAGCTTGTTTGACGTCTCACTGGTAGCTATTCCAGCGTATGACGATACCAACGTCCAAGTGGACAAACGCAGCTACACTGAGTGGCTTAAAACTAATACTGAACAACCAGAAAAAGGAGATAAAACCATGACCGAAAAAACTATTATCGACAACAAAGAACATACCGAATCCCGCGCTTACGAAGACTACATCCGCAGCATGGGTGAACAACGTGACGGCATAACGACAACCACTGCTGGTGCGGTCGTACCAAAAGAAGTCATCAATGACGTATTCGATCTAAAAGAATCTGATTACGATCTGGCTAAATATGTCACTGTGAAGCAAGTTGGAACCCCCGTCGGCACGTACCCGATTGCCCTCACTAACAATGGTGTCTTAGCCACAAAGGCAGAACTCGCAGACATTCCAGATATCGATTCAAACCTATTCCGTGGCGTTGACTACAAAGTTGCTAGCCGTGCTGGCAAGATTTATCTGTCTAATGAACTGGTAGAAGACAGTGAAGTTGATATTGTTGCCGAGGTTAAGAATCAACTCAAGAAGCTGGTACAAAACACGGACAATAGCAACATTATCAGTGTTCTGACTGGCAAGACGGGAACCAACGATAACTTCAAGCACATCACAGGTACTGGTCTCGATGACCTCAAGAAAACCTTCAATATTGAGCTAGACCCAGCATTGTCCTTGTCTGTTATTGTCAATCAGGACGCTTTCAACTACCTTGATACCCTGAAAGACAGCGAAGGCCGCTACTTGTTACAACCGTCCATCACGGCACCATCAGGCAAGCAACTATTTGGGGCGCCGGTGATCGTGATTGCTAACAAAGTATTGCCGACTGATAAGGCGGGCACCTATCGGATCATCATCGGGGACTTTGCTCAAGCAATTTTCTTAGCCCAAAAGAACGAAGTCAACACCCAGTGGGAACGGTTCGACAGTTATAGCCAAGGCTTGGCTGTTGTCATCCGCAACGACTATGAAGTGGTTGATCCAGACGCTGCTCGAATTGTTGACATTACACCGGTAGCAGCCACGCCAGCAGCATAATTTAGTGGAGGTGTGCCTTAGGGTACGCCCCTATTTTTATATAGGAGATGAACACATGAGTGTTACCACAGAAGATTTAAAGAGAGCACTGCGCATTAGCCACAACGAAGATGATGCTATGTTGTCAGCCTACTTGTTGACGGCAAAGCAGTTCGTGATTAGCGCGGTTGACCAGACCCTTACGGATGAAAACTTTGGAGATGATCCTCGTTTTGACTTTGCTGTCTCGTTGTTAGCACAACACTGGTATATTAACCGTGGTGTCGATGGGGCAACGTATGTACCAGATAGCGTTGTGAGCATGATTCAGCAATTGCGGGGTGTTGACTATGCCACTGGTAAATAGCATCAGCCAACTAAATGAACCCATTACTTTAGTGAGCTACACGATGGGTAATGTAAATGGGGTTCCTGTGAGCAACGTCAGGAAAGAGCACTTCACGACATGGGCACTTGTGTTAAGCCAATATTTAAGCGAAGTGAAGGCGTCAGTTGGGACGAAGCTCGAAGATACGGTGACCTTTGTTATTCGGTATGATCAGCCAGAAACTATCCTTAACTCATGGTGCATTGAATGGCAGGGAAAGCAGTACGACATCGTGAAACTGACACCGGACACAGCCAAAAAACAATGGACAACGATTATAGGGAAACCAGTTGCCAATAAATAAGTTTTAACTTATAATTAGGATAGTCCTAGGCGATAAGCGGGTAGATCCGTTTTAACCGACGCACGGCATAGCTAACCGGTGGCGCATTTTATAGACCAAGTCAGATTGATTTCTCGTAGCAAGTGAAGGACCTTCCTCAACCCTCGCTGATACGATAGTCATAGTTTTCCTTGACTTGTTTCATTTTTTTCATCTAAAGTAGCAATATCATTGGGCGAAGCGGGCAGAGATGCCCGTTTTTTTGTGTGCTGAAAAAGTTCTCAATGGCTCAAGCACACTGAGATGTTTGCTTGTTGTGCTGGAAAAGTTCTAAGTGGCTCAAACCCACTTTCAGGTCTTTCAAAATGGCCTATTATAATCTGCTATCATTCAAAACGATAGCGAAATAGGTCAATCTAATTGAACTGAAATGTTTGGTGTGTATCTGTAAATACACAGCTCGTTGTTGTGCTGACAGACGCATTCTGGTGCAAGCTGAACAAGTTTGCCTTGAGTATGGTCGTTCTGGCAATATAAATGGGGGTCGCAAAACACGACCCCCTCTGATATTCAATGATCGCTCGATAATATTGAAGCAACTAACAGGCCCCGAATTTCGTGTCTTGCTATCCAAGTCAAAAATATTGACCTGCTTATGGGAAGCAAGTGACAAATAGTCACCTAGTCAACCTAGTCAATGGATACAAAAATAGCCACCTCATAGCGAAGTGGCTATTTTGTGTTAGTCATGTAGCTTTTCTTGTAGTTTATCTCCAGCATTATCAATGCCCTTAGCTGCGAAGACTGTACCTGCAACTAAAACACCGCCAACGATTAGAGTACTAGCAACCATAAACTTAAATGCAGCTTTTAAAGCGTCCATAAAGTTGTCCTCCTATCAGTCTTTGGATCTGCCAACAAAGAAGGAGACTACGGCAACAACAATAATTGCCCCGATAATTGATGGAATCAAAGCCATTCCTGCTAGTTGTGGCCCCCAATGGCCTAAAAGCCCTTCACCAATAGCAGAACCTACTAACCCTGCGATGATATTAGCAAACCAGCCCATCGATTTTCCTTTGCTAGTGATAGCACCAGCAATTGCACCAATAATAGCACCAACAATTAAAGCCCAAAGAAAATGCATAATAATTCCTCCTTCAATTAAATTGAATATCTATTGCACAATTTAATTATAGACACACAACCATTAGAATGTAAAATAATCAGCCTTAGCAGCTTAGGATTACGTATGCAATCATTTGCTGTTTTGAAGCAAGTCACGTATTTGTGTAAGCAGCAGCTCTTCTTTTGATACTGTGGGAACATCGCTCTTCTTTGCGGGCATAATTCGATTGACGGCTTTGACAAGAAGGAAGACAACAAATGCAACTATCAAGAAGTTAATGACATCGTTCAAGAAGTTACCGTACTTGAACTTGGCATTAAATAGTGTAAAATACAGACCACTTAAATCAGTCTTTCCTGCAAACATTGAAATAATTGGATTTATTAAGTTCTTAGTCAGTGAAGTTACCACAGAAGTAAAAGCGCCCCCAACAATAACACCAACGGCTAAGTCAAGAACATTGCCTCGCATAATAAAGTCCCGAAATTCCTTAATCATATTGTTCGCCTCCAAAATTTATGTAACGCACCATAGTATAGCAGACGATAGAATTTTCTGAAAGCGAAAAAATAGCCGTCCATAATGGACGACCACCGCCTGCCTAGCAGATTAAAATGTTACCTAAATGTTACCTGATGTTACCAACTAATGATAATCAGCGACTATCTGCCAAACATAAAATGCTGTTACATCGGCATTTTGAACACCGATGAAAGCTAATGATAATGATAAGTGGAGGTGAGGAGAATCGAACTCCTGTCCATCACCCCTGCTACATGCGGCTCTACACCCATAGCCGATTTATTTAAAATTCGCTGCGATGTCGCGCCAACCGACAAGGCTAACACAAGGCAGCTAACCTACTAGTCTCTTGTTGATGCCTCAGGTGGCAACATCAACCGTAGCTCAATGATTTGAGACCCAGACCCGACCCTTGAGCGAAGTCGGAAGGATCACGCTAGCTGGTTATTAAGCAGCTAAAGCGTAAGAATTTTCGTTCTTTGCAGTTATATTAACTGTTCCGTTGATGACGGAGCCGAGCCTCCGAGGTGCACCGCATGCGCGAAAAGCAATGTCGAGACCATTACACCCCCAAGAAGGTGCAAATGATATATTACCACGGTATAATTAAACTTGTCAAAACATTTGCAGTTATCATTGTACTGACGCACACTTAGGTTTTAAGCTATTTTTATGGGGGCATGTCTATGATCTTACTTGTTGCAGGATGCATGCAATTACTAATGGGCATCCTTCTTGCTATTTTTCGACCGCGTCATCAAACCGGCCTGTGGGGCTACACATCGTATCTCGCCAGTGTCAACGCTGATAGTTTTCGGTTGGCACAAAGGTGGTTTTATCAGGCGTTAATTGCCACAGGCGCCGTTGAAGGACTTGCTGGCTGGGCAATTCACCGGTTAGCGTGGGATAACTATTTTATTATCTGGCTTTTTCTGGCTGTTTTGTTATTCTTGCCCGGTTTTGTTTATACCGAAAGTCGACTGAAGCATTATCTGGAGGCACACGATGCGCTGCCGTATGATTATGTTGCGCCGGATGATGCGCCAAGGCCTAAACGCCGTAAAGGTTTTAAAGATCTGTGAAATGAGGGATTCAGCAGTGAAACTATTAATGATTGAAGATAATACAAGTGTGGCCGAAATGATGGCCATGTTCTTCCAAAAAGAAAAATGGGAAGTTGTCAACGCCTATGATGGTGAAGAAGGACTGGCGAAATTCAAAGAGGCACCTGACAGCTTTGATATCATTACGCTTGATCTGAATCTGCCGAAAATGGACGGGATGCAGGTGGCTAAGGAAATTCGGCAAATTAGCGAAACAGTGCCGCTAATTATGCTAACTGCGCGTGATACCGAAAGTGATCAGGTTTTGGGGTTAGAGCTCGGCGCTGATGATTATGTCACCAAGCCGTTTTCGCCGATTACATTAATTGCGCGGATTAAGGCTTTGCATCGGCGCGCCGAGGTTGGAGCCGAAGCTGGCGCGGAACAAGCAACGCCGGAAACTAAAGCAGACGGGTTTGATGTTGAAACCGATCACTTTAAACTCAGCACAAAGACTAGGGAAGCCTATTTGAACGGCAAACAGATCGAAGGGTTAACGCCCAAAGAATTTGATTTGTTGCATACCTTGTCCAAGAGTCCCAAACAGGTTTTCTCACGCGAACAGCTGCTGCAGCTGGTCTGGGACTATGAATACTATGGCGATGAACGAACCGTTGATGCGCATATCAAAAAATTACGTCAAAAAATTGAAAAAGTCGGTCCACAAATCATTCAAACAGTCTGGGGCGTTGGGTATAAGTTTGATGATTCGGGGCTTGATCAATGAAAATGCTTTATCAACAGCTAATCGGTTTTTTTTCGGTCATCATGGTGACGCTGGTGATCGTGTCGATTCTGTTTATTCGCTCAACCACCAATACGGTTTGGGAAAATGGGTTCAAACAACTTGAACAGTATACGGATGTTTTGAAAAATAACGCGGTTGACGAAAATACGTATGTCATCAATGCGCGGTTTATTCAGAATGCCGAAGAAATTTTGAGTGATCAGCATGTTCATTTTGTTATTTATGATGCGAATAACGTTGCAAAATATCCCGTTTCGCAAAAGGGTCGGATGACTGCGATTAAAGCGAGTTATTGGAAAAAGTTGAAGCAGGGATCAGCAGTGGCAGTGCCGGAAATGATGACGAATCCGATTAGCGGTAGCGCACAAAGCATGACGATTTATTATCAGCCGGTTTTCTTAAGTGAAAAACTGTTATTTGTCATTGCTGCATTTGCGCCGGTAGAGCAGATCCAAAGTTCGATTAACAAAACCGAACACAATTTGTTGATCGCATTTGTGCTATCAACATTAGCAGCTTTCATCATTAGTTACTTCATTGCTTCTTATCAGGTTCGTCGCATTAATCAGTTACGTCAGGCGACGCATCAGGTTGCGGAAGGTAATTATGACGTGACCGTTAAAATGAAAAGCCGCAGCCATGATGAAGTGGCCGAATTAGCGGATGATTTTCGCGATATGGTGAACTCGTTAAAAGCAAGCCAACAGGAAATCCAACGGCAAGAAGATCGCCGGCGTCAGTTCATGGCGGATGCAGCACATGAAATGCGTACCCCGCTGACAACGATTAATGGCTTGTTGGAAGGGTTGGCTTACGATGCGATCCCTGAAGAAAGCAAAGGGAAAAGTATCGAATTGATGCGCAATGAAACGAATCGGCTGATTAGATTGGTCAATGAAAACCTTGATTACGAAAAGATTCGCACCAATCAGATTCTTTTAAGCAAGCACACGTTTAATGCCCGTAAAGATCTTGACAACATTACCGAGCAGCTAACGCAAAAGGCCGAAGAAGCAGGCGATACCATTACGATTAAAGCGCCAGCCCAATTACCGACCTACGCTGACCATGATCGTTTTGTCCAGATTCTGTTTAACATTGTCCAAAATGCGGTTCAATTCACCAAAAACGGGCAGATTACGATTGGCGGTAAATTAGGGTATCACCAAACCGAATTTACCGTCAGTGATACCGGTATCGGCATGTCCAAAGATCAAATGAAGAATATCTGGGAACGCTATTACAAAGCCGACCCATCACGCAAAAATACGAAATACGGCGAATCCGGACTTGGTATGGCCATTGTTCATCAATTAATGGGCTTACATGGCGGAACAATTGAGGTGGATTCCAAGTTGGGTTCAGGAACGACCTTCACCTTAATCTTCCCGGATGAGGCGACGGCACCTAAACAAAAGCAGCCGGGAACAAAATCATCGTCAAGCACAACGTCATCGACAGCCGGTGCGTCCAAAGAAACTGACGCTGCATCAAACGACCATCCCAAGTCCGAGTAACAGTAGCTTTTCTGGACGTGCGGGTGGATAGTGAAGCGTCAGACATGATTTTTGATAGGTAAAAGCAAATCACATTTATTGGGCGCCGATCCCCAAACGCCCCTCAAGCAGTGTGAAGCAAACAAATAAGCACTAAAAAGGAGACCCTTATGACCATCCGACGAATACAGCAGAGTGATTTTGCTGATGTAGACGCATTATTGCATACCGCATTTAGCGCCAGTAAGCGCGGCTATCATGACGAAGCAGCGCTCGTAGCAGAATTGAGGCGAACCACTGATTATGAAGCGGCTTTAGAAGTCGTTGCCATGATTGATGGACATTTAGTCGGCTATGGGCTCATGACGGCGGCAACGATTACGCCGGATGCGCATATGAACGGAGTAGCACTTTGGCCGTTAGCAGTCGCACCGGCGTATCAAGGGAGCGGTTTAGGCACGGCCATTGTCTCTGAGCTTGATATGCGGGCAACCGATCTACGCCGCGATTTTGTCAGTGCGATTGGTGATCGTCAATTCTTCGGCCGGTTCGGATTTCGTAAAGCAGCCGCCTACAAACTTGAACCGCCATTTTCGATTGTTGCCGAAGATCATCTCATTAAGGAACTCGTGCCCGGTGTTCTAGCCAGTGTGCACGGGAAAGTCAATTATGCACGCCCATTTCTTGCCAAAATGCCAAACTAGACAAATTAATTGAATCCGTTGATAAGTTGCAGGTTACTCTGCAGCTTATTTTGCTGGTCGTTGCCTTCAAACATTACTTTTCTTTGTGGTGGGCTGATTGATGTGCCTTATGTAAGGTGCCGATACACAGGCCGCCACTGACCAAAGCACCGCCCATTAGTGTGTTGTCAGTGACATGTGGCCAATATTCTACAAAGATGACGAAACCAATGATAATGACTGCTGTCAATAGTTGCCATGACAGATGATAGGGTTGCCGTGCCTTCATTTAAAAGCCTTCTTTTTTGGGTCTTAACTAACTGATTGCGTTTCGAAACTAGCAGGTGTGGAGCCCTGACGCGTGGAAATTTTCCAACCTCTACACGCAGGTTTCTACGCCCGTCAAAATCATCATATTTTCTTAATAAAAAGTCACCATCAGCCTACTGCAAAAATCCTTGAGTTTAAAGCCCTTACCTGTGAGTTGCTGTGATGATCGTTGCATATGTGTCCATTTAACGATTGATTCGGTTGATGATTCATGGCCTGGCGAAATCTTTTAAACGACAGGGTTTATTAGGTATCACAACATGTCAAGTCGGTTACAGTTTAACGATTACTTTGCAGAAGTGACAATGACTGTTACAATATGAACATATTCAAACGGCTATCAGGTAGTTCGTAAGGTGTGGTGGCTGTCAATTATTTTGGGGGGATTTTGCGTGAAGCAGTTTTATATTGTTGACAGTTCAATTCTTCCAGATGTGGTTGGCAAAGTGATTGCCGCACGAACCTTACTCCAAAATGGTGAAGTTAAACAGGTCAGCGAGGCGGTTAAGCAAGTTGGCATTTCTCGCGGCACCTATTACAAGTACAAAGATTATGTTTTCCTGCCTGATCATGAAATGGCATCGCGAAAGGCGGTCATTTCATTAATGCTCCATCACGATCGCGGTATTTTGTCAGAAGTTTTGACGGTCATATCGCATGCACAGGCCAGCATCGTGACGATTAACCAGAATATTCCAATCCATAATTGGGCTAGTGTTGTGATCTCATTTGATATTTCGGCACTGCAAGGGACCATTGATGATTTAGTAACCAAACTTGGCGATATTCGCGGCGTCAGTGATGTTCATCTGATTTCGGTAGAATAAGCGGCATGTTTTTTTGGAGGCTTTATGAAAATCGCATTTAAATTATTGCTCTGGGTGTTAGTAGCCGGAGTTGCTTTATTTCCGGCGCTATTATTGATTTTGTTTGTCATTGGCCTGAGCGTTGTTATTTCGGGTGCTTTGGCAGTCAGTGCCGTTGGTTTTGTAATGGGCACTATTTTTGTTGCATTGGTAGGGTTGGGCATTATGATTCCAAGTGTCTTGCTCATTATTCGATTTATGACTTTCCGGACAGTTAATGCCCGATTTCAGCGCGGCGGTGAACGCTTAGTCCTTCCGGTGAGGGTTCATTTAACTGGGCGCGCGATCTACCATGCTATTTATGAAAATTACAAAGCTGGGCGTCGTCAGGGAAAACATGTTTTTCAAGCGTGGAGTTTTGGTTTAGAGACGTATTTTCATGAAGATCTTCAAGCGTATCTGGCAGACCAGATTCTCGCGCAACACGGTCCGGAGATGGCAGAGGCTTTTGTCTTAGATAAACGTCATTCATATACCATTGCTTATTAACAAATAATCGAAGGTAAGTTCACCGTTTTGGGATGTTCTCGAAACCGGAAATAGCATGTTTAAAAAATTGGCCTTAGCGTTTAACAATTTCAGTTGCGCTAAGGTCTTTTTTCAGCTAATGGGTTCAGTAAAACGAAGCACTAAACCTTGGCACCGTTACCAATCGGCATGATAAAAAGTGTCGGATCGCTTAATTGGGCCACGTTTCGTCTGCACGTGGGCGTCGTTGAATGAGCCGATTGGTTCGCGGCCAGCGCAGTTCCTCGAAACCGATGAATTCAATGGTTAGGCGGGTCTGTTGCCGCAGTAAGCCGATAAAAAGCTCTAATTGCGCCAGATCATAGTTGTGCAGGCTGTGCAAGGGGATGGAACGCAGGCGTTGATCTTTTGGTTGGATGTTAAAAAAGAAGTTAAATGCCGGCGTGTAGGTCTGGTTGACAAGTGAAATCCAGTACCGTGTTTTCCGGCGCCGTTTAAATAACGGGGTCAATCGTTCCATGATAATCTTGAGATCGTTAGTCATAGCTATTGCCACCATTATGGCCTCCTACAAGTGATGCGCGCTGAATGGCGGTACCGCCGTGCATGGCGCTTTTGGCGTAGACGAGTGCTTTAAAGCCGAATCGATTGCGGATCGCATCAAGCGTTCGTTCCAGGTTTGTTGCCTTGATTTGCTGATCGATCGGTTCAAAAAAATTGAGTTGTTCGCCGGTGTCCGGGGCCAAGCGGGAGGTGTAGACTGCTACATTACGAACGACTTCGCCATGCCAGTTATCGCGAAAAATTTCGCGTAAAGTCGTCACGATATCTGAGTCGCGATTCGTTGGCAGCATTCGTTTAGCTTGTGAAAACCCAGTGCGACCGTCTGCTTGGCTCTCAGCGTATGAAAAGCCAATTCCAAGTGTGATTTCACCGGCCCGTTTGCGGTGATGACGCAAGCGGGCGGCCACTTGTTCGCCGATTTCCTTAATCACAATTTCGATTTCGAACTGATTACGATAATCGCGTGGCAGCACTTGAGAATTACCGATACTTGGCTGGCGCGTGACGATCCGCTGACTAATCTTGGTGCGATCAATGCCCCATGCGGTCGCAAAAAGCTGCGTGCCAAGAATGCCCAGCTCTTGTTTTAAGGCGTACGGATTGGCGTGAGCAAGTTCATACATACTTGTGATGCCCATTCGTGCTAGATGTGCGGCGGTACGGTGACCGATGCTCCAGACATCCGTCATATTCTTGATTCGCCAGATAGTTTCAGGCACCGTTGCATATGTAATTTCGCCGAGTAAATCGGAATTGTGCTTGGCGTATACATCCAGTGCTATCTTGGCCTGGACTGGATTCTCACCCATACCGACAGTGGTGCGTAAACCGAGCTGTTGGTGAACCGTTGCCTGAATTAACTTGGCAACGGCGCGTGGTGTCTTGCCAAAAAGTCGCCAAGTATGGGTTAAATCGAGAATGGATTCGTCAATCGAGTATGGCCATAAATCTTCATCGGCAACGAACTGACGAAAAATGTCATTGATAGCCAGATTCTTCTTAATGTAAAGGTTCATACGCGGGGGCACGACAATTAAATGTGGTTCATTAGGTAAATCGCGTTGCCGGCTGACGTTACTCTTGAGACCATACATTTTTTTGGCCATTGGCGATGTGGCTAAAATTAAACCGCCGTTCGTATTTTCCTGTTCGGACATCACCACGAGGACGGTTTTGAGTGGATCAAGTCCACGCTCGATGCTTTCAACCGATGCATAGAAGGACTTGTTGTCGATCAAAAAAATGACGCGATGCGGTTCATGCGAATAGTCATAGCGCATATCAATCACCTCTGTGGCTATTATACGAACGTATGTTTGCAAAGGCAAGTTATTTTCTGCTTACGTTGACAATGCGCAAATAAAAAATCCACGCTGCCTGAAAAAAGACACCGTGGATCAAAAGTTTATCGGTTGAAACTATTAACTGACTAACGCATGCAGCCACCCATATGCCAGGATGAAGCCCAAGATGTAAAACCGTGCATCATGGTATCAGGGGCAATGGCTGTCCAGCCGTGGGTAACGAATGCTAAAACGAATAAGGCGGTAAAGATTGCTGCGATAACACTCAAAGTAACGATTAAAGGCCGCCATTTTTCCGATAACATCATACTTCGCCTCCTGCTATTGAATGTTAACTTCTGCCATTAGTATAGCACCACGAACTTAATAGCCAAGTTAAGCTGCAGGCAACACCGTCGTTCAGCATGATCGAAACGTGAATCAATCACGCTCCCATTTGATCTTGAGGTTGGTTTCGATTAAGTCGCCATCATCGAGTGCAAATGGTTCAACCACGCTGGTGCCATCTGGTTTCGTGAATTTGATGTTTAAAATATTATCATCGCGGTAAACCACCTCCCAAGTACCGTTGCTTGGGGTGTTGTTGTTAGTTGCTGTGTATGTGCCATCGCTATTGAAATTGAACGTTGCCCGATCGCCGGATTCCCACCGGCCAACAATGCCGCTGGTTGAGTGATTATCGTTGCGTTTTGAAGTGTCAGATGGGTAGGTGCGGTTGGTTTTGGTCACGCCATTGTCGTCATAGTCATCATCATCGTCGTCATCAGTGTCACGACTTGTTTGTGAAGCCTGTGACGATGACGAGGCGGTGTTGGACGAGGCAGCTGCTGCGTCTAAAGTGAGTGCAGCGGCTTGGCCTTTCAGGGGAACGATCACGTCACGGGTGAAATCTTTAGTAGCACCGTCATGCGTGCCGCTGAGTTTAAGGGTATAGCGGCCCGGAAGTTGATTGTTGATCGTGTATTGACCATTATGATTGGCAGCTTGCACCGGCGTATGATTCAGCGTTAACGCTGCGTTTTTAAGGTTAGTCTTCACGGTTACCGCGGTGGTTCCAAGCTTGAATTTATACTTCGGGAAAAACAGCATTTCCTGACCTCGCTTGACCACCTGTACCATGCCGCTGGTGGACTTAGCCCGAATCATGGTATTTAAAAGGCTGCGATAATGGCGATCCTCAATGAGTTGGGCCAGTGGTTTGAGGTCATCTTCATGCAAAGGCGTTCCATCGCTGGCAACGGCAACTTCCGCCATATCATCAGCATCGCCGCTTGTCATTTCTTCGGCAAGCTCGGCAACTTGCCGGTCTTGACTATAATAGGCGGCGCCGGCTAAATAGGCACAACCGGCTATTAAGATGACGACAATGCCGACAATCCATGGCCAGCGCCGATGTGAGTGCGGCGTATGTCGGGTTGGCGCTGGGGCTGCTGCAGTTGTTGATGCAGGGGTCGTTGGCGGTTGCGGCGTGGACGCTTCGTTTTCGCTTGTTTGCTGCGCTTGCAGGCGGGCTGACCGTAAATCAAAGCCGCAGTTTGGGCAAAAGTCATCGTCCGGTTTAATCGGTTGCCCACAGTTAGGGCAGAATCTTAACGGTGTTTGCATGTATCATTCCTCCAAAGTTTTAATGAGTTGAGCAGCAATTTGATCATGGCCGCGTTGATTAGGGTGGAACGTATCCCGGGGGCCATTGGCAGTGAAATCCGGAATGACAGTGCCAGCCGGTCCGGTGACATCATCATGACCTTGCCAGATGGTTGCCAAGTCAACGACCGGTACCTGGTAGGTTTGCCCCACTGCTTTAACAACGGCATCGAATTTCAAGTCGGCATTAACGTAGGGCCCTTGATTTGGTGACCAGGTTGTCATGAGGATCAGTTGTGCCGAGGTTTCTTTTTGCAACGTGGTGACAATGGTTGTCAGTGCTTGTTGATAGGCAGCGAGCGCAGTTGGGGTTGCGCCACCGACAGCGTCATTGGTGCCAAACTCAATAGTGATCACATCCGGATGCTGAGCAATGAGTTGCGGTAAAGCGGGGACGCCCAAGTTAGTAGCCGTTTTTCCCACTTCCGCAATGCCGGCCTCGGTGACGGTTTTGCTGGTTAATCGGGCCAGCTGCCGGGCAAAAAGCGATGTAAAACGAGTGGCTTTTTTATCGGCAAAAAGGCCAACTGAAAGACTGTCGCCAAAAGGAGCATAAACTAACTGTGTTTTGCTTTTGGCCTTCAATTGCGCCAGTCGGGTCGGGCGCGGCGGCGTTGAAGCGGCGCTGGCCTGCCGACTGCGAACTGGCGCAGAGGAGCGGCTTGACTTAGCAGCTTGCCGCGAAACCCCACAGCCAGCCGCTAGCAACAATAGTAAAACACCCAATCCCAACCAAATCTTTTTCATCCCAATACCCTTCTTGAATCGACTGATGACATGCTGGTTATAAATGGTCTTTAGCTAACAAATCGGGTATTGCGCGCTTTCCAATCTTCTAGCTTGATAAAGACCCAGAAACTGTAAATGCCAAGCGTGATGATCGATAGCAGCAGCCACTTAATCCAATTGCCAAATAAACCGACAGCGGAACCGTAAAAATGCATCCGATGGCCTTCAATCACGGTATGGTTGATCTTCCAGCCATACAACATGGTCAACGCCCAAGGATAGCAGATGCCAAACGTGGCGATTGTGATCACTGTACCAAGAATGGCCCAGCCAATATAAGCCAATAAGCCGCCATCGAAAAAAGAATTTCGTCCATTTCTCATTTCCATAATCGTTGCATCCTCCAACTTCTTTACTTAAGTGTATCAGAGTCATCGGGCAACGCAATGAATATGCGCTATAGTGAGCGCGAGCCGACTCCTGCGCCGGGGAGCGCGTTATGGGCGTAAAGGAGAACTAGTGGCCTTGGGCGTGGCCATTGCGACCAAAAGCCCTACTTACACGCAAGCCCTTGCGCCGGAGAACGCGTTATCGTGATTGTCTGGCTCACGCTTAACGCCAAAGTTTGGTACAATAGGTCAAGGAATTTTTCACTTGGCTTTTCTGAAAGGACGATTCGTTAAATGGTAATGGATGCCGCATTAAAGGGTATGAATGATAAGCAGGCAGAGGCGGTGTTAGCCACTGAAGGACCGGTTTTGATTATGGCAGGGGCCGGTTCTGGCAAGACGCGGGTTTTGACCCACCGAATTGCTTATTTAGTTGAAGAAAAAAACGTTAATCCATGGAACATTCTTGCCATTACGTTTACGAACAAGGCTGCGCGGGAAATGCGGGAACGGGTGGGTAAACTGGTCGATCCTGAAATTGCCCGCGATATTTGGGTTTCAACGTTCCACGCATTGTGTGTTCGTATTTTGCGGCGCGACATTGACAAACTCGGTTACAATCGGGCGTTTACGATTGCTGATCCAGCCGAACAACTCACTTTGGTTAAGCACATTTTGGCTGACTTCAATCTGGATCCCAAGCGTTATGATCCTAAGTCGATTCTTGGCGCGATTTCGGGTGCCAAAAACGAACTAATCGACCCGCAAACTTATTCAGACGAGCAGGCCAACAGCCCATTTACCAAAACTGTGGCCCAAGTTTACGCGGAATATCAAAAACGCCTGCGCAGTGATCAGGCACTGGACTTTGATGATCTCATCATGCAGACCATTGTGTTATTTGAAAAGGATCCCGAAACGCTCGGCTTTTACCAGCGCAAATTCCGGTATATTCACGTTGATGAGTATCAGGATACGAACGAAGCCCAATATCGCCTCGTGCATATGCTGGCGGAAGGTTATCACAATCTGTGCGTGGTCGGGGATGCCGATCAGAGTATTTACGGTTGGCGCGGCGCTAATATGCAAAACATTCTGGACTTTAAAAAGGATTACCCTAAAGCCCAAGTCATTTTGCTTGAGCAGAATTATCGCTCAACCAAGACAATCCTGAGTGCTGCCAATGATGTGATTAAAAACAACTTGAATCGCCAGGCCAAAACGTTATGGACGGAAAATGCCACCGGCGACAAGATCACGTATTATCGGGCTCAAAGCGAAACCGATGAAGCCATTTTTGTGATTCGCCGCATTGAAGCGGAAATGGCAGAACATCACCGCAAGTACGGGGACTTTGCGATTTTATATCGGACAAACGCCCAATCCCGTGCGATTGAAGAAGCGTTCGTGAAGTCCAACATTCCTTATAAAATGGTGGGCGGACATAAATTCTATGATCGTAAGGAAATTCGCGATGCCTTGGCTTATTTCCGGTTGGTCGTCAATCCGGATGATGATATGAGCTTTAATCGGATCGTGAATGAACCTAAGCGCGGGATTGGCAATACAAGTGTTGCTAAACTGGAAGCCTTTGCTAATCAGCATGATTGGTCACTCTTGGAAGCAGCGGCAAATGCTGAGCTTAGTCCGATTTCAGGCAAAGCCCGCGGCAATCTAGCCCAATTCGGTAAAATGATTCAACGACTTGGTCAGCGGCGGAAAGATTTGAACGTTACGGAAATGATGCAGGCAATTCTGGATGATAGCGGTTATTTAGGGACGTTACGTGCCGCCAACACCTTGGAAGCCGAAACGCGAGTGGAAAACCTTGAAGAACTTTTGTCAGTGACCCAAGGATTTGATGCGCGCTACCAGCCAGAAAATGAAGACAGTGATATTTTTGTCGACTTTTTAGCTGAATTGGCGCTGTTGTCTGATCAAGATGAAGTTGAAGAAGATGCCCAGGAAGTGACGTTGATGACGTTGCATGCGGCTAAGGGACTGGAATTTCCAGTGGTCTTTCTGGTGGGCATGGAAGAAGGGCTTTTCCCGTTGAGTCGCGCGGCCATGGATGAAGGCGAGCTTGAAGAAGAGCGGCGATTGGCTTACGTCGGGATCACCCGAGCAAAACAAAAGTTATATTTGACCAATGCCTATGCCCGGATGTTGTATGGTCAGCGTCAAAATAATCCGGCGAGCCGTTTTATTGAAGAAATTGATCCTGAATTGCTTGATATTTCCGGTGCTGCCCAGCCGAAAAGTGATATACCGTTCATCAACCGCACCGATCGCGCCTTTAGTTCGCCTTATAGCCGTCATCCTGAAACCACCGGGACGCCGGTAACCGTTAAACCGGCTCCAACCACTGGTGCCGGTAAGACAAGCTGGGAAGCCGGCGATAAAGTCGAACACCGTAAATGGGGAATCGGTACCGTGGTCAAAGTAACCGGCACCGGTGACGATCAGGAACTTGATATAGCCTTTAAAGCGATGGGGATTAAACGGTTATTAGCTGCGTTTGCCCCGATTAAAAAAGTTGAAGCTTAACGATGCATGAAAGGTTGTTAACCGCGTAGTGAATAAGGAGGTTCGCCGTGTTAAGTAAACCAGCTGCTCAATTTACACTTGAAGAAGCCGAAGCCGAGATTGCCAAGCTTCGAAAACAGTTAAATCAATGGCGCTTGGAGTATTACACCAAAGACGCTCCAACGGTCACAGATAATGTTTATGATGATCATTATCGTGACTTGCAAGCGTTAGAAGCCGCTTTTCCAAAACTGGTGACGCCTGATTCACCGACGCAGCAAGTTGGCGATGTGATTAATTCGGATTTTGCCAAAGTTCGGCACCCGATTCCCATGCTGTCAATGGGCGATGTCTTTTCATTTGAAGAACTTAGCGAATGGGATGCGCGGATGCAGGCTAATGTGGGGCATGCGGTTGATTACAATGTTGAATTGAAGATTGACGGCCTTGCTTTGTCGCTTATTTATGAAAATGGCCGCTTAGTGCAAGGCTCCACCCGTGGCGATGGTAATATCGGCGAAGATGTGACGAAAAATGTTTTAACCATTGCTTCGGTGCCTAAGACTTTGAAGCGGCCACTATCGCTTGAAGTGCGCGGTGAGTGCTATATGCCTAAAGCTGCGTTTGCCAAATTAAACGCACGCAAGGAGGCAGATGGGGACACGCCATTTGCCAACCCGCGTAATGCTGCGGCCGGTTCGTTGCGACAGCTCAACCCTAAAATCACTGCCGGGCGTGAATTGGATACGTTTATTTACACGTTAATTGACGCCGATCGGTTTAATGTCAAAACCCAGCATGAGGCGATCGCATTTATGCAGGATCTTGGGTTCACAACCAATCCAAGTTCCGAAGTGGCTAGTGATATGCAAGCGATCGATGCTTATATAACGAAATACACCAGTGATCGGGATGCTTTGCCGTATGGAATCGATGGGATTGTGCTAAAGGTCAATGACTTGGCTTTGCAGGCCCAACTCGGAAACACCGTCAAAGTACCGCGGTGGGAAATTGCCTATAAGTTTCCCCCGGAAGAAGCCAAAACGGTGATTCACGATATCGTGTGGACGGTGGGTCGAACCGGGGTTGTGACGCCGACTGCGGTGATGGATCCGGTTCAGTTGGCTGGGACAACAGTCGCACGGGCAACGTTGCACAATGCCGACATGATTCGGGATAAGGATATCCGCATCGGCGACACTGTCATGTTGCATAAAGCCGGCGATATTATCCCGGAAGTTTCACGCGTACTGGTTAAAAAACGGCCAGCCAATACCCCACCAGCGCCGATTCCGGAAGAATGTCCATCATGCGGTCAAAAACTGGTTCACCTTGATGATGAAGTGGCGTTACGCTGCATCAATCCGATGTGCCCGGCGCAAGTACAAGAACAGTTGACCCATTTTGCCTCGCGTAATGCAATGAATATTGATGGATTAGGTCCGAAAATCATCGCGCAACTGCAGGCTAAGAAGCTTGTGACGGATGTCGCCGATCTTTATCGACTTACGGCCACTGACTTGGAAAAGCTGGATAAGTTCAAAGAAAAATCAATTAATAATTTGTTAAATGCGATTAATAATAGTCGGCAAAATTCTGTCGAACGCCTAATCTTTGGGTTGGGCATTCGCCATGTCGGTGGCAAAGCGGCACGTATTCTGGCCGAGCATTTTGGCAGTTTGGATGAGCTCATGGCAGCCGACCAAGACCAAGTTGCGGCAATTCCGAATATCGGGCCAACCATTGCCGAAGCGGTTGTCACCTATTTTAAAACGGATACGGTGAAGAAATTGGTTGAACAATTGCGCTCTGCCGGTGTTAACCTGCGTTATACCGGTCCAACCCGTCCGGCAGTAAGCGATAGTTTTGTTTCTGGCAAGACCGTGGTGATCACCGGCAAGTTTGCCGAGTTCTCCCGGCCGGAATTGACGAAACGCTTAGAGCAGCTGGGTGCAAAAGTAACTGGCTCAGTGTCGAAGAAAACCGATCTCGTCATTGCCGGGGATGCAGCTGGTAGCAAACTGACCAAAGCACAGGATTTGAATGTTCCAATTATGGATGAGACAGCGTTGTTGACGAACTTGAAGAATTGAGGAACTTCATCAATGAAGAAATTTTTTACGTTAACCTTACTGACAGGCGCCATTGTGCTGTTGGCGGCGTGCGGCAAGCTAAATCTTGACAGCGGCAGCAGTAGCACCGGTGGAACCAAAACCGGCAGCTACCAAACGACTGGAACGGTTGATAATAGTATGTACCAAGGCGTGATCAAGAATGGCCGCTATCAGACCAGCAGTGCACGTGGTTTGATGCTGCAACAAAACGATCAAGGCGAAAATACTTTTAACATCAAGAGTATGGAAAGTGGCTTGGAGAGTTTGGCCAAAGCCCAATTTTCAACGGATAAATATTCGTTTGAAGAAGGGCAGTTATTGAGCACGGCAACAGCAAGAAGTTGGCTTAAGCGGGAGTCAAAGAGCAATCCCGATGGCTTAAATCCGGTTGATAACGGGAAGAAAGATCCTGATACCCGTAATCCGATGTATCTACAGCAGATTCTGGAGCAGGACTTCATGGTGCAAGACGGCAATAGCATGAAACTAGGCGGGATTGCGATTGCGCTTGGCATGAATCAGGTCGATTACTACACCAAGACCGAATATGGCGCGCAATATCAAACCGAAATTTCCGAAGCAACGCTGAAGAAACAAGGCGAGGCCATGGCAGCAAAAGTTGTCGCACGACTACGCAAAATGGAAAAAGTGCCGAGTGATGTACCGATTTTGGTAGGTATTTACAAAAACGCCGAACAAGATAGTCTGGTTGGCGGCGTTTATGTCGAACACGCGACCAGCAAGAGTGGAACGGATCTCGGTTCCTGGAAGAAACTTAATCAGCAAAATGAAATTCTGCCGGTTGTCAGTGACCATAAAGCGATTAACAGTACGGTTGCCAATGACTTTTCGAGTTTTACAAATCAGGTAAAAGGCTTCTTCCCGACCTTAGCAGGGATCACGGCTCAGGCGCATTATGAAGATGGCAATTTAAGCGGCATGAAGATTACCGTTAACACTCAGTTCTATGGCTTGACGGAAATTCAAAGTTTCACGCAGTACATTTCAACTGCCGCCAATAAGTATTTGCCATCCGGTGTGCCAATTGAAATTACCATTCAAAGTACCCAAGGCATCCAGGCATTTGTCTCGCGAAGTTCTGGGGACAAAGGCTTTTATACGCATGTATTTGGAAGTTATTAAAGGAAACTATGGTAAACTACGAATGATAATGAAAATGAAAGCGGGGATAGCATGATTTCAAAAGACAGTGTGGCACACGTGGCCAGTCTGGCTAAGCTGCAATTTTCCGAAGCCGATTTGGAGAAGTATACCGGTCAGCTTTCTGAAATTTTGGATATGGTTGAACAATTGGAAAGTGTTTCAACTAAGGATGTACCAGTCACCACCCAAAGCATTCATCTTGAGAACGTGATGCGTCCGGATGTTGCTAAGCCGAGCGAACCAGTCGCCGAATTGCTTAAGAACGTTCCGACTAAAAAAGGAACCTATATTCAAGTGCCGGCGATCATTGACAAGGAGGAGGACTAGGGCGTGGATTATTTTAAAACGAATCTTGATCAACTTCATGAACAGTTACGTTCTGGCAAGCTGACCAGTCGCCAGTTGGTTGATGAGACGCTGGCTGGTATCGATAAAATCGATCCGGAAGTGGCCGCTTTCCTTGCCATAAATGCGGACGGTGCCAAGAAGCAGGCAGCCGCAATTGACGAAGCCGGTATTGCCGATGATCAGCCGTTATCCGGGGTGCCGATCGCGATTAAAGATAACATCGTGACTAAAGGCGTTGTGACAACCGCCGCTTCGAAAATTCTGGAAAACTTTAATCCCATTTATGATGCAACGGTGATGCAGAAGCTGGCCGCTGCCGGTGCGATTAATGTGGGTAAAACCAATCTGGATGAATTTGCGATGGGGTCTTCAACTGAAAACTCTGCTTTCAAAACGACTAAAAATGCTTGGGATCACAGCCGCGTTCCCGGTGGCTCTTCAGGTGGATCAGCAGCGGCTGTGGCGGCCGGTGAAGTGATTGCCGCTTTGGGTAGTGACACGGGTGGTTCGATTCGCCAACCTGCTGCTTTCAACGGCATTGTCGGCTTTAAACCAACTTATGGCCGGGTTTCCCGGTGGGGGCTCATCGCGTTTAGTTCCAGTCTGGATCAGATTGGCACGTTGACGCGCGGGGTTAAAGATGCCGCTCAGATTCTGAATGTGATTGCCGGACATGATGAACGCGACAGCACCACTGCCGATACGCCGGTACCGGACTTCACGGCCAAGATCGGGCAATCAATCAAAGGCATGAAGATTGCGTTGCCTAAAGAATATTTGGGTGAAGGGGTCGACCCTGAAGTGGCAGCTAAAATCAAAGCTGCAGCTAAGCAACTTGAAGCTTTAGGCGCAACCGTGTCAGAAGTTTCCTTGCCACACACCCAATATGCCGTACCATCTTATTACATCATCGCCAGTTCCGAAGCCAGTTCCAACTTACAACGTTTTGACGGGATTCGTTACGGTTTCCGTGCCAAAGATGTCCACAACATTGAAGATGTCTATGTTCGTTCCCGTTCCGAAGGCTTTGGACCCGAAGTAAAGCGGCGGATCATGTTAGGAACCTTCAGTTTGTCTGCTGGTTTTTATGACGCCTACTTCAAAAAAGCCGGGCAGGTACGTACGTTAATCACCCGGGATTTTGAAGCTGTCTTCGAGGATTATGATTTAATCATTGGACCGACCACGCCAACTGTTGCCTTCAAGATTGGGGAAAAAGTCACCGATCCGGTTACCATGTATATGAATGATATTTTGACGATCCCGGTCAACTTAGCTGGCTTACCGGCTGCCTCTGTTCCGGCTGGATTTGTTGATGGTTTGCCTGTGGGCTTGCAACTGATTGGCAAACATTTCGATGAAAGTACGATCTTCCAAGTTGCCGCAGCTTTTGAAGCGCAAAACGACTACTTAGCACAGATCCCGGGAGGCAAGTAAGATGAATTTTGAAACGACAATCGGGCTTGAAGTCCACGTTGAATTAAAAACCAAATCCAAAATGTTCTCACCAGCGCCAGTCACTTACGGGCAAGAGCCGAATACCGAGACCAATGTCATTGACTGGGGCTTTCCGGGCGTTTTGCCAAGCATCAATCGCGGTGCGTACCAACTTGGCATCATGGTGGCCTTAGCGTTGCATGCAGACATCACCCGGCAGACGCATTTTGACCGTAAAAACTACTTCTATCCGGATAACCCCAAAGCTTACCAAATTACGCAAAGTGAAAAACCACTTGGCACTAACGGTTGGGTTGAAATTGAAGTCGATGGGAAGAAGAAAAAGGTCGGCATCGCGGAACTGCACGTTGAAGAAGATGCCGGCAAGAACCAGCATGAAGACGACGGTTACTCTTATGTCGACTTAAACCGGCAAGGCACGCCGTTGGTTGAAATCGTCTCCAAGCCGGATATCACAAGCCCGGAAGAAGCATACGCCTACCTTGAAACCCTGCGCCAAATCGTGCAGTTTACCGGCGCTTCCGATGTCAAGATGGAAGAAGGCTCCATGCGGGTCGACACCAACCTATCCGTTCGCCCAATTGGACAAAAGCATTTTGGAACGAAAACCGAAATTAAAAATTTAAACTCCTTTGTTCATGTTCGTGATGGTTTGGCATATGAAGAAAAGCGCCAGCAAGCAGTTTTACTTAGCGGCGGTGAAGTACGTCAGGAAACGCGGCGTTGGGATCCGGATACTAAAGAGACCATTTTGATGCGGGTTAAAGAAGGCGCCGATGACTATCGCTATTTCCCGGAACCGGATTTACCGCCAGTTACGGTTTCCCAGCAGTGGATTGATGAAGTGCAGGCAACGTTGCCACAGCCACCGGCAGAACGGCGTGAGCACTACATTAAGGACTGGGGCATTCCGGCCTATGATGCTGGCGTCTTGACGCAAACCAAGGAAATGTCTGACTTCTTCGAGGCCACCGTTGCCCAAGGTGCGGACGCCAAGCAAGCGTCTAACTGGTTAATGGGTGAAGTTTCCGGTTACCTCAATGCCAAACACACGGAGCTTGGTGACGTTGCGCTGACACCGGAACACTTGGCTGGCATGATTAAACTCATTGGCGATGGCACGATTTCCAGTAAAATGGCTAAGAAGGTCTTCAAGGAAATCATTCAGCATGACACCGATCCGGATCAGTGGGTTCACGAAAAAGGGCTGATTCAGCTTTCCGATCCGGCTAAGTTGACCCCGATCATTACCACGGTATTGGACAACAATCAGCAAAGTATCGATGACTTTAAAGCCGGGAAAGATCGTGCAATTGGTTTCCTGGTTGGGCAGATCATGAAGCAAACCCATGGTCAGGCGAATCCTAAAGTTGTCAATCAGATTTTGATGACAGAAATCAAAAAGCGTTAAAGGCATTTATTGAAAATTGTGGTACGGTATTCATTGACCACATACGATTGCAACCGATTGACGGCGGTCCGTGGTACACCATTGGGCCGCCGTTTTTCGGGTATTGGTCAGGTTAAACATGCTTAGAATGTGATGACCTTAGACCACGTGAAAAGAACCCGCAAGTCAGTTGGTTTTGGAATTGGCTTGTGCATTGAAGGAGCAGAGAGTCATGAGAAAACGGGCGCGCTTGATTTACAACCCGACATCCGGGAACGAAGGATTAAAACGTTTCGTTCCTGACATTTTAAACATCATGGAACAGGCAGGCTATGAAAGCTCGGCCTTTCAAACAACGCCAAAGCCTTTTTCCGCGCGTGAAGAAGCAAAGCGGGCTACTGAAGCCGGCTTTGAGCTCATTGTGGCAGCAGGCGGCGATGGGACGATCAATGAAGTTGTCAATGGGATTGCGCCAGCCAAAAAGCGGCCTAAAATGGCGATTATCCCTGCCGGTACAACGAATGATTATGCGCGGGCACTGCGGATTTCCCGTGATGATCCGGTTGAAGCGGCACGGGTTATTTTAAAAGGGCAAACTTTGGCGATGGACATCGGTCAGGCAAACCATCATTATTTTATGAACATCGCAGCAGGTGGTTTGTTAAGCGAATTGACTTATTCGGTCCCATCCGAAGTCAAGTCTATTTTTGGGTATTTTGCTTATGTCATTAAGGGCGCCGAAATGTTGCCAGCGGTCCGGACGATGCCGATGAAGCTTGAATATGACGGTGGTGTCTATGATGGGCCGGCCAGCATGTTCTTTCTTGGTTTGACCAATTCAGTTGGCGGTTTTGAACAAATTGTGCCGGATGCCGAGTTGGGTGACGGTAAGTTCTCGCTGATTATTGTCAAGACTGCCAACATGGCCAATTTGTTGAAATTGATGGCGCTTGTCTTCAACGGTGGACGCCATGTTGACGATCCCAATATTGTCTATACCAAGACCAAAAAGTTGAAAGTCAAAACCAGCGGCCAAGACACGCTTAAGATCAACCTGGATGGCGAATATGGCGGCGATGCACCGATGACGTTTGTTAATTTAAAGCAACATATCGCGATGTATGCTAATGTAGATGAGATCCCAACCAAGAATTTAGGGACGGATGCCCAGAAGCAAAGAGACTACATGGCAGAAGTCGAATCGATCTCCCACCGCGACATTGATGGCGATGGTCAAATCGGCGCACAAGATGAAAAGGATGACTAATTTGGCCCAACCAGCTGTTACCAAGAATCAGGATCTGGAAGTTACGATTGAGGATCTCACTTATGAAGGCATGGGCGTTGCGAAAGTCGCGGGTTTTCCGCTATTTATCGAAGACGCGCTACCTGGCGAAAAGATGCAGGTACATGTGCTTAAGACCCAGAAGCAATACGGTTTTGCCAAAGTGGTGAAGCGACTGACCGACTCGCCTGATCGCGTGGCCGGCGCTGATAGTACTTACATTCGCACCGGGATTGCCCCGTTGTCGATTTTGGCTTATCCAGCACAATTAAAATTCAAACAACATCAGATCCAGGAACTCTATAAAAAGGCCCACTTGGCGATCAAAGTGTTGCCAACAATCGGAATGAAGCATCCACTAGGTTATCGCAATAAAGCGCAAGTGCCAGTGCGGTTGGTTCGTGGCGAACTTCAGACTGGTTTTTATAAAAAACACAGCCATGACTTAGTGCCGATTGAGGACTTTCTGATTCAGGATCCTAAAATCGATCAGGCAATCGTTGTGGTTCGCGACTTGTTACGTAAATATCAGGTGCCGCCTTATGATGAACGTACGAACCGCGGCGTGATTCGTAATATTATGGTGCGGCGTGGGCGGGCAACGCACCAGATGATGCTTGTGTTGGTGGCGCGCACATGGCAAGTACCGCATCTGAATGATATTGTCGAAGAAATCACGTTGGCTCTTCCGGAGGTCACCAGTGTGGTGGTTAACCTGAATGATCAACGTACCAATGTGATTCTCGGGCGTAAGTCAAAAACAATTTACGGCCGTGACTATCTTTTAGACAAACTATTAGGTAGTGAGTTTCAGATTTCGCCAGTCAGTTTTTATCAGGTTAATCCGATTCAAACTGAGGTGCTTTATACGAAAGCCATTGAAGCAGCGGGGTTAACCGGTAAGGAGACCGTGATTGATGCGTATTCTGGCATCGGGACGATTTCCTTAACCATGGCGCGGCACGCAAAACAGGTTTATGGCGTCGAAGTCGTTGAATCAGCGGTGCGCGATGCAAAGGCTAATGCAGCGCGTAATCACATCAAAAATGTGACGTTTGAGGTTGGCAAAGCAGAAGACGTCATGCAGAAGTGGAAGGACGCGGACCTGCCCGTTGATGTCCTAATGGTGGATCCGCCGCGCAAAGGCTTGGATAAAACCTTTATCGACGCGGTGGGGTATATGAAGCCGCCAAAGATGGTCTACATCTCCTGCAATCCCGCTACCCTAGCGCGTGACTTGCAGTTGCTGACAGCGTTTGGTTATACAGCCAAAGAAACTCAGCCGGTGGATATGTTTCCGCAGACGCAGCATATTGAAAGTATTACCGCGTTGACGTTGGGTTAAAGCATAGCGGGTTAAATCTGGGTTAATTGTGAGTATGTGCCAAGTATCGAGGTTGGTTCTATAATTTACAACTCCGAAATAAAGACGTACTATTTTTGAAGTGCCCCATAATTGTTAGGCAGATACTCTAACGATTGTGGGGCACTTCAGGATGGTACGCCTATTTATATTTTGCGGCTTGACGGCAGAATCATGATAACCGCCTAAATATTTGCTCATTCAAGTTGCTATGTTTGGCTGGTTTCGATTATGATCAGTATCAGTGACACGAAATGGGGGAGAATGGTGCAGCACAAGACTTTGGCAATGAAGTGGTTGTTTTTGGGATCACTAATCACCAATACCGGCATTAGTTTGATTTGGCCGTTAACAACGATTTATATGCATGAATATTTGGGTGAATCACTCACAGTGGCGGGAATCGTCCTTTTTTTGAATTCAATGTTTATGGTCATTGGCAACAGTCTCGGGGGCTGGTTGTTTGACCATTGGCAACCGTATGGAACGGTATTGGCGGGTATTTGTCTGAATCTTGGCGCAACTGGCTTATTGATCTTTTTCCATGGCTGGCCGGCGTATCCGTTACTACTGGTTATTTCCGGTTTTGGCAGTGGGATTACGGCCACGGCGATTAACTCTTATGCCACGCGAATTCGCGACAAGCGCCCAAGTGTGGTGTTTAATATTTTGTATTTCACATCAAATCTAGGACTTGTGATCGGCACGCTGATTGTCGGATTTGTCTTGCCTTATGGGATTGCTATGGTGTTTGCATTGGCCGCGCTGCTATTTGCGGTCTTTTTAGTGGTCGCGATCTGGCATTATCGTATTGAAAAAGAAACTCCGACAGCCGCCGAACAGCCAGTCGCCCACGGCAGTCGCAATCCGGCGCGCCCACGGTTGATCATGCTGATGGTGACGTTGTTTGTGACGTGGTTAATGTATGAACAGTGGCAAAGCAATATTTCCGCCTTTATGTTAAGCGAAGGCCTTACAGTCAAGGACTACAGCTTTTTGTGGACAGTTAATGCGCTGCTGATTGTTTTGTTCCAGCCGGTTTTGACTGCGTTTGATCACTGGTTGTTGCAGCATATCCGGTTGCGGTTGATCGGTGGTTTTGTGTTATTTGCCGGTTCTTTTTTGATTTTGCTAAATGGTTCCGGGCAATATCTGACATTTATTGTCGCCATGGTGGTTTTGACTTTAGGCGAAATTCTGGCATTGCCGGCAGTTTCAACTTATGTCACTTTGTTTACGCCGCTTGCACAACAAGGGCGTTATCAAGGATTGATTCAAGGTTTTGCATCAGCGGGCCGGGCACTGGGGCCACTGTTAGGTGCAATGGTGATTGAAGGTACGCAAAGTTATCGGTTGTTGTTTGTCGGTGCCACCGGTTTGATTTTATTAGCGGTGTTGGGCTTTGCCTTCACGGTCCGCGAAAGTATTCCGGCACTGAATGATCCGTTACACCCAGCGGCTCATTAACCGCCAAATGATGCAGATTCAGTTTTAGGTTTCATGCAATAGGGCACGTTCAAAGGCACAGGGAAGGGGATTTTTTCTTGCACTATCGGTTGATTCTGAGTGATATTGATGGCACACTGCTTAATTCAAAACACGAGTTGACTGTCGGCGTTAAGCAAGCAATTCAGCATTATGTTGCTGCGGGCGGGACTTTTGTACTTGCTTCGGCGCGACCGCCTTTAGCCATGACTGCGCTCGCGCAACAAATGGGGTTGGCGGTGCCGCTTGTCAGTCTTAATGGTGCGGTCATTGCTCAGCCAACCGATGATAAGAAGCTAAAAGTGTTGGCAACGACGCCTTGGCCAGCAGGAATTGCAGCCAAAGTTTATACCGCATTATTTAGCTTAACACTGAGCTTGAATGTGTTCAGTGACACGCATTGGTATGTCGCTGATACGAGTCAGTGGACCCGGCAAGAAGCAGCGATCACCGGTTTTGCACCGGAAACAGTTCCGATTGAAACAGGGTTAGCAAACGGTCTGCCAGTGCATAAACTTTTATGTATGGGGGAGCCTGACGTGATCGATCGTGCTGAACAAATCGTTTTAGCCCATCCGGAATGGCAGTTGGTTGCCAGTCGGTCGAAGGCAACTTATCTGGAAATTGTCCGGCAAGGAGTGTCGAAAGAGGCGGCGTTAAAAACGCTCAGTCATTTATTCGACATTCCAATGGCGGCAACGATGGCACTCGGCGATGGTGAAAATGACCTGCCAATGTTGCAAGCAGCCGGCCTAGGGGTGACCTTGGAAAATGCTTTGCCTCAGGTGTTAGATGTCATTAAAACAGTTGTACCTGATAATGATCATGATGGGGCAGCAGTCGCCATCAAGCAGTATGCAATGGGTGAAGGTTAATAAAAAAGCGAGTCGAATTCTTGGTGATGGAAGTCGACCCGCTTTTTATTTTAACCAAAATAGTTTTATTTAAACCTAATCTTTTAAGTCAATAATCGCCTGTTCCAACTCCTGCTTCTGAGCTGTAGAGATTTCCGGATATTTTAGCGGCAAAGCGGTGACTTCGCGGTTGATGATTTGGGACACAACCAGTCGGGAATACCACTTATCGTCTGACGGAATGACGTACCAAGGATTTGTTTTGGTGGCGGTGTGCTGAATGGCCTCTTGATAAGCTTGCTGGTAATCATCCCAAAAGCGGCGTTCGTGAATATCCGCCAATGAGAACTTCCAATTCTTTTCGGGAATTTCGATTCGTTTTAAGAAGCGATTTTTTTGTTCGGCTTTGGAAATGTGCAAGAAGAACTTGAGCAGCAAGATGCCATTGCGGTGGGCATACGTTTCTAGCGCCTTGATATCGTTGAAGCGCCTGGCCCATAAATCGTCATGGACATCAGCAACGGTATCGATTCCCGGCAGGTTTTCTTTTAATAGCAACTCGGGATGAACCCGGTCGACCAGCACTTCTTCATAATGAGAGCGATTGAACACCGTCAGTTCGCCACCAGCCGGGAAAGCGTTATGGATGCGCCATAAAAAGTCATGGCCTAGTTCAAGCTCAGTTGGTATCTTAAACGATACCACTGAGGTTCCCTGCGGATTGACGCCGGACATGACGTGTTCAATCATGCTGTCTTTGCCGGCTGCATCCATCCCTTGAAAAATAATCAAGACGCTGTATTGTTTCTGCGCCGCCAAGTGTTGCTGAACTTTAGAGAGCACCTTGATGTTATGATCAATGTCTGCTTTGATCTGCTCTTTTTTATTTTGAAAATGTTCTGGCGGCGCGGTCGCAAACGCTTGAATGTTAAAGGTGCTAGTGCCGTCAAAACGATATTTTTCCAATGTCATCTTATCACCTTCGATTTATGCTTAGTTTCAACATAGTAGTTACGCCTAGGATGTGCAAGCAATTGACGCCTTGGCGGATTAAATCTATGCTGAGATTACGACATGAAAACGGAGGCAATTGCATGACATTACCAAGAATTCAAGATGATTTGTACCTGGCCGTCAATGGCGAATGGCAAGCCAAGACGCCGATTCCACCTGACAAAAGTGTTGTGAGTGCGGATAGTAATCTGACCGATGATATTCGCCAAAAACTAGTGGCTGACTTAAGCACGATGATGCAAACAGCCAAAACTTTGCCGCTCCAGTATGCAGCGCGGTTGTTTGCCAAAGCCAATGACCAAACCCGCCGTCAGCAGCTAGGCATTGAGCCAGTTCGTGACCGGATAAGCTTTTTGATGACGCTCACGACGCTTGATCAATTTCGCGCCGCTATGCCCAAACTGGTTGCTGACCAATACGTCTTACCAATCAGTCCCTACGTTGATGCTGATATGCACGATGCCGAGCATAATATCCTGAATCTTGGCGGACCAGACACGATTTTACCTGATGCGGCGATGTACCAACAGGAAGATGCCGAAAATGCGGCGGATCTGGCAGCGTGGTCGCAGATGGCAGCTGCCATGCTGGCTGCGGCGGGATTCAGTCAGACTGATCAAACAGCATATGTTGAAGCGGCTAAACGATTTGATCGGCGTTTGGCTGATTATGTGCCAGCAAATGTTGACTTAGCGGTAGATAGCACGTATGACAATCCATTGAGCTGGCAGGCGTTTGAAGATGCGGCCGGTTATTTGGGGATCCCACAAGCCTTTGCAACTTACATGCTGCAAACACCGGCGAAAGTCAATGCGGTTGTACCGGCTTATCTTCCGCATTTAAGCAAACTACTGACGGCGGATAACTATTCAGAATGGCACGCATGGATGGTGATTAACGAATTGCTAACCTGCGCCACTTACCTCAGTGATGATTTACGTCAATTGGCCGGACAGTATGATCGGTTTTTGGCGGGTCAACCTGAGGCGTCATCGTGGACGAAACACGCTTTTGGGATTGCCAATGAGTATTTTGACGATGTGATTGGTCAGTATTATGGTCAAACCTACTTTGGTGCCGATGCTAAGGCAGATGTGACGGCCATGGTTAAGCAGATTCTTGCGCAATACCGCGTACAGCTAGAAAACAACACTTGGCTGAGTCCGGCTACGAAGCAAAAGGCGATGCGCAAGTTAGCCACGATGCAAGTCAAAATGGGGTATCCGGAGCGACTCTTTTCCTTGTATGATCACTTGAGCGTGGATGCTGACGATGATTTGTTGACGGCAATTCTGAAACTGAGCGCACAGACGCAGGCCTTTTGGTTTAAACAGGTAGGCCAGCCGGTGGATCGGAATCAATGGAATATGCCGGGACACTTGGTGAATGCCAGTTATGATCCGCTGAAAAATGACATCACTTTTCCCGCTGGTATCTTGCAGCCGCCGTATTATTCACTCAAGTGGACCCGGGCGGAAAACCTCGGAGGGACAGGCGCAACGATCGGTCATGAAATCTCGCATTCGTTTGATAATAACGGGGCGCTGTATGATGAACATGGTAATTTGCATAACTGGTGGACGCCAGCGGATAAGCAGGCATTTGATCAGCTGGTAAAAGCGATGGCGGCACAGTTTGATGGCCGTGACTATGAAGGAGTTAAGGTCAACGGTACACTGACCGTTAGTGAAAACATGGCGGATAACGCCGGCATGGATGTGGCGTTGGCGTTACTAGGCGATCAGCCGGATGTTAAGGATCTGCAGGCATTCTTCATCACTTACGCTCGTTCATGGGCCACCAAAATGCGACCGGAGCGGGCTAAAACTGTTTTGCGGCAAGATGTTCATGCGCCGGCTACCTTACGCGTGAATGTGCCGGTGCAGAACTTTCCTGCATGGTACCAGGCATTTAATGTTCAGCCACAAGATGGTATGTATCGGCAACCACAGAAGCGGCTGACGATTTGGCATCGGTAATATTTAAATAAAAGAGTTTTATGTGAACCTTTTTCGAGAACCGCGAGATCAACTGTGTGTCACACTTGTTCATGGGGAAGCGTAAACAAAAAGGCAACGATTGCCGTGAGACAATCGTTACCTTTTTTCAATCTTGGGACAGGTCGTGGTAGTAATGCAGCCAGCCGGTTTCGCGTTCGCCGATTTGATCATACAAATGTTGAGCGCCAAGATTGCTGGTGCGAGTCTGCCAACTTGCGCCGCTGTATCCGTGCGCTTTTGCCAGGTCGAACGCTGCGATCATGAGTTGACGCGCCAACCCGTGCCGACGAAACTTTGGTGCCACGTAGACGTCATTGATAATAAGCAGTGGTTTCAGCGCCCGGGTCTCAAAGCTGCGGTATAAAATCGCAAATCCGGCTAATTCTTGATCAACGGTGGCGACCAATAAGTGACCAAGACTGGTATCGGAGCGCAAGCGGTCAAGGTGAAGAGCCATTGCCTGTGAGTCAATGGTCAGCGGCACCGGGCTATCATGATAGTAACCTTGAACAAGCGGTAATAAGAGTGGGATATCGGTTGCCACTGCAGGGCGGACTGCCATAATAAAATCCTCCTTGATTGAAGTGAGCGTGAACCGGCGCGCTTAGAAGTCGGAGTGTAAGTGGCCTCAGTCGCAATGGCCGGGCTTTGGCCATTGCGACTGAGGTCCTTACACTCCGACTTCTGCGCCGGTGAACGCGTTATGGAGTGTGAGTTGACGGGTTAGGGACCGGAGTGTAAGTGGCCCGGGTTTGACCATTGCGACCAAGACCCTTACATGCAGATTCCTGTGTCAAGCAACGAGTTATGAAACACGTGATGAAGCCTTAACGATTGTGAAAATAAGCACTGCACACAAGTTCATCTGCAACTATTTTACCTGCAACAACAGCAAAAAGCTGCTAATGAAGTCTGAGCTTAAAATTTTTTGAAAGTCTAACTTATTTCCGCTCCGAAGCCGCCATTGAAAAGACCGCCACACAGCCAAAGCCGGTGTGACTGGCGATGGTTGGGCCGATGTTACCGATCTGCAGCGGGGTTTGCGGGGAGGCTTCATGCAGGCGATCTTTGACAAAGTTTGCTGCCTCAAAATCGCCGGATGTTGAGATAATAACGCGATGTTGCGGATTTTCCTGAATGGCTTTTAAAGTCTCGTTGGCCAAGTCAATCAGCGAGCGTTTGCGGGCGCGAACCTTGCGCACAACGCGTAATTTACCGGCCGTATCAACGTCCATCACCGGTTTGATGTTTAACATCGTTCCCAATGCCGCGGAAGTACGCGACACGCGGCCACCGTGGTACAGAAAGTCCAATTTATCGACCGTAAACCACATCCGGTAGTCCAATCGGTGCGCTGTGAGCCAGTGCGCCAGTTCATCGATTGGCATGCCAGCATCGCGTTTTTCAATGGCATCCAGCACCAATTGTCCTTCGCCAGCACACGCAGCCAGGGTGTCAACCAAGTAAATCTGCGCATCTGGATACTTTTCCAGTAACATGGCACGTGCTTGAGTCGCCGAATTGAATGTGCCACTTAAGCCGCTGGAGAAGCCGACATATAAGATGGGCGTGTTTGCTTTGACATACGGTGTGAAAAAGTCAACGAACTGGCCGACATTTACCTGTGTCGTTGTGGGCATCACATTTTGCTTCAGTTGCTCGTAAAATGCATTGATATCGTAATGATCTTCTCCAAGATCGTCTTCATAATCTGTGCCGTTGACGGTGAAGTGCATGGAGACAAATTCAACTTGATGATCATGCAAAGTCTGGTAGGGTAAGTCGCAACAAGAATCGGTTAACAGTTGATACATGGTTTCACCTCAAAATATCCGCACTAAAACGGATCTGTTTTCATCAATACTACGCTGTTTGGGGTTGTTCTGAAAGCTAAGGGCGGATGGCGTACCATAAAGTCGTTGAACGATACCAGCCTTACCTGATGTGATACGCAGTAGCGGAACTTAAAAAGTCGAATGGCACAATGCGATTCGACTTTTTAACCTTACTTTTCCTTGGTGGATGCTGACGGTTGTTTTTGATTGAATAGGGTTCCCACAGCAGGGAGACTGCCTAATGAATCAATCGCGGTACTTGGTAGCACCACTGTGTTGGCAGTGCCCTTAGCCAAGGCTTCAAGTGCTTCGACATTTTTATATTTCAAATATAAATCGCCATTGTCAATCAAGCCGGCATTGATCGAGTTAATTTGATCCTTAACCGCCGCTGCAATCAGCCGTTGACTTTCTGCGTGGCCTTGTGCTTGAAGGATTTGCGTTTGCTTATTGGCCTCGGCTTCAAGAATTGCGGCCTGTTTTTCACCTTCAGCTTTAGCGATCGCTGCTTGCTTATGACCTTCAGCTTCCATGATGTTGGCTTCCTTTTCCCGTGAAGCGCGCAACAGTTTGTTCATGGAGTCTTGAATGGTAGCATCGACTTGAATGGAATCAATGTTGACCCGATCAACATTCAAGCCGTAGCCAGCTGTGGTTTCGGCGATTTGCTGAAACAAGGTTTGGTTAATGGTTTCGGTGCCGTTCAAGACGTCATTCAAATCCATATTGCCGATAATCCCACGCAGATTAGCCCGCGTATCTTGAACCATGGACAGCACGGAATCCTTGTTTTGATAAACATAGGCGTTAACATCCGTGATATGATATTTCAACGTTTCGGAAATACGGACGACAACGTTATCTTTTGTAATCACTTCCTGTTCATCGACCTTCAGCGGAATCTGCTTCATGTTGACGATTTCGGTGATCCGATAGATGAACGGTGGCACCACATGAAAACCTGGCTCCAATGTTGCCACATATTTCCCCAACCGTTCGACAATGCCAACTTCACCGGTATGGATAATGGCAACGCTGGTGAAAAGAATTGCGATGACGATGACTAAAACAATGACTAGAACAGAAATCAGGATAATATTCATGCGAAAGCCCCCCGTGTGAGCGAGTCAATTACGACTCAATCTCAATAATGTAAGCGATGTTCTGGTTTGACGACGCTAAGATAAAGCGGCGAAACTGCATTGACAACAACAGTATCGCCAGCCGCAGCGTCATCAGTGACCCGGTAATGATAATGAATGCCATAAAGCGTAATCTCACCCTCTTGATGCGATGTTGGTAAGACAAACGTTGTCCCTAAAAGGCGATCGTCAAGCATGGGCGCTACTCCTTTCTGGTCATCTTCATTGATTGCTTTGTTACTTGACGCTAGCAATGATTATCACAAGCCAATTTTAAAGCAGGGTTGAATGAAAGACAATTGGGACGGCTTAGAAAGAAAAAATTATGCTCGTTATTCTATGCTGGAACTTTAGTACAGTCTATGCTTCATTCCGTAATTAGTTCAAACACTTTTTATTGTGGAAGACTTTGTTACAATAAGACCATTGTGGAATGAACAGCCAGAGCAGTTGTCGTAGGTGTGCGTCTTTGATTGTGCTGGTTCTTGCTCCATAACGCGTTCACCGGCGCAGAAACCTGCACATAAGGACCTTGGACGCAATGGCCAAGAGCGGGCCATTGCGTCCAAGGCCACTTATGTTCCGGTTTCTAAGCGCGCCGGTTCACGCTCAGCCCACCATAACGCGCTCACCGGCGCAGAAGTCTGCGTGTAAGGACCTTAAGCGCAATGGCCAAAACCCGGCCATCACGCTTAAGGCCGCTTACACTCCGACTTCTATGCGCGCTGGTTCGCGCTCACTTTTTAGTAGGAGGGATGTTGATGCGTAGACGACGAGTGATTTATGCAAATACTTATCAGCATCGGCGACGGTTGTGGTTTTTGCTGATTAGCGCAGGGGTGGTCGCGGCCTTAGTAATCGGCTGGTGGCTGCTGCGTAATCCACGGCCGGATCCGACCGCTTATCCAGTGTTGGGCGTTCGCCTTGATCAAACCGATGGCGTTCAGGATTTTGATCGTTTACGTAGCAGCCGGGTTAGCTTTGTTTATTTGAAGGCCACAGAAGGCAGCAGCTATTTTGACGATAATTTCAATACCAACTTTACTCAGGCAGCAGGGAGTCGAGTGAGCATAGGCGTGTATCACGTTTTTAGTTTTGAAACGACACCGCAAGCTCAAGCAACTCAATTTATCCGCAAAGTAGGTTCCAACATTGGCGACCTGCCCATTGGTATTTACCTAAGTTATTATCGCGAGCAAAAGCCAAGTTCCTCGTGGTTGACACAGCATCTAACCGAGTTTATCACGTTCATTCAACAACGCTATCATCGCCAAGTGTTGCTGATGGGTAGTCCTGATATTTTAAAGGTGGTCAAAACAGTGGTTCCACAAGCACCGCGGTGGACGATCACGGACAAGCGGCCTGCTAATAACGGCGGCTTTTGGCAATATACTGACGGTGCGCGGTTGCCAGACGGTCCTCAGGCATCCTATCGAGCAGCGGTATTCATGGGCAAGCGCGGCACATTTTTGAAGCTGGCTCAATAGTCGGACCACCATTAATTCGTGCAAAAAGCCGAGCATTGCACTGATCTAACAAAAATGTTCGTTGAATGTTCGCCGAAACTATCTACTTAATTGAACGATTGGGACATACTGATAAGCGAGGTGAACAGATAATGAAAAAAGTCCTGATCGGCTTGGTTGTGCTGATTGTGCTCGTTTTTGGCGGTTTGAAAATTTTTGAAATTACCAACTATGGCGGAACCACATACTACACAAAAATTACCAACACTGGTCAGCGGGTGACGGATCGCGATGATGAAGGCAACAAGTACATCATTTATGCCTATGATTTGCCTGGATATGATGAGAAAGGCGGTCTGCAGCAGTTGAAGTTTAATGCGAACCAAGATCGACCGCTGAGAAAAAATGCTTATCTAAAAGTAACATACAATGATAAAAAAGGGGTCACCAGCTGGGAAAGTGTGCCGCGTTCGGAAGTTCCCAAAGCAGCCTTGTCAAAACTTGAATAAAGCAATCAAATGCATCACTTTCTATAACGCGCTCCCCGGCGCAGAAGTCTGCGTGTAAGGACCTTGGACGCAATGACCAAGCCCAGGCCATCACGCCCAAGGCCACTTACACGCAGACTCCTAACCGCGCCGGCTCGCGCTCACCATAACGCGTTCGCTGGCGCAGGGATCTGCGCGTAAGGACCTTGGTCGCAATGGCCAAGCCCAGGCCATCACGCCCAAGGCCGCTTACACTCCGATCCCTAACCGCGCCAGCTCACGCTCACACAAAAAAAGTGCGATCCGATTTTCGGATCGCACTTTTTGCATCTTATGCGCTGGGAATGATAATGGCGTAGGTAGCATCTTCTGCCTCGTCATAAATGGTTTGCGGACCGTTATCATCCGCCTTAATGACTAATTTGTACCCATAATGATCGAGAAAAGTCAGCTCGTTGATGGTGATGCCGACAACTTGCCCAGGTAGCGTTTTATTGTCGATCTTAATCTGCAGTTGGGGCGAAATCGCTAGCGAGTGGGTCTTATTGGTTTGCTCATCAAGAAAAGCAAAACTCCCTGTGAAATTCTTTGCCAACGCCAATGCGGGATTAGGCGCCTTGTCCTGTGCCTTCTGATGATGACCGTGGTGCGCGAGTAAATGTTTCAGCCCGCGTAAAAAACTCGCCATGTTTTTCGACCTCCCATTTCTGTTTAAGCATAGTCTACCATGAGTTTTTAGTTTAGTGGTTACAGTGGTGCTGTTTTTCTGTTACTGGGCTGTTACAATAATCATGAGTAGTTTTGCCAGCTTGATGTTAAATCACGGCAGAGCTGGATATCATACGTACAGCCGTGAATGACTGTTATAATGCTTGATAACGCGTTTACTGGCGTAGGAACTTGCGTGTAAGGAGCTAAGTTGCAAGGGTCAAGTTCGGGCCGTCACGCCTGAGGACACCCCTTACACCCCGTCTTCCTGGCGCACCAGCTTACGTTTAGAGGAGGATTTTACCATGTTGAAACTTGGTGTGATTGGAACAGGATGGATTACTAAGCAGTTTGTGGATGCAGCGGCGGCCACGAAGGCATATACGCTTACTGCCGTTTATTCACGTCATCAGGAGAGTGCTCAGGCGTTCATTGATCAAACTGCACCAGCAACAGCGTATACCAAAATGGACGATTTTCTTGGTAGTGATGTCGATGTGGTGTATATTGCCAGTCCTAACAGTTTGCATGCGTCTCAAGCCTTGGCAGCTCTTGATGCCGGCAAGCATGTGATTGTTGAAAAGCCCTTGGTTGCAACCGCCATGGAATTTGAAAAATTAGACGAGGCATTACGCAAAAAGCCTTCTTTGTATCTTTTTGAGGCAGCTCGGCATGTTTATGAGCACAATTTTCAGGTTGTCGATCAATTTACCCATCATCATCCGATTGACGGGGCTACCTTGACTTATATGAAGTATTCTTCTAAGTACGATGCTTTTTTGGCTGGCAAGTTGCCGAATGTTTTTAATCCCGAGTTTGCCGGTGGTGCATTGATGGATCTGGGTATTTATTTGGTCTACGATGCGGTGGCTTGGTTTGGGGTTCCCGATAACGCTGTTTACCTCCCGCATTTTCTCAAGAGTGGTGTGGATGGCGATGGGGTTGCGCGCTTGGATTATGATCAATTCGCAGTAACGTTGATTACGGGTAAAACAACCAATAGTTTCCTGCCATCCGAAATTTATTCCGGTAAGCAAACGTTGACGATGGACAATGCTGCTGAACTTGAAACTATCAAGCTCGATGATCAAGTGCTTAGTACCGAGAAATTAGCCAACCCGATGGAAGCAGAAGCAGCTTATTTTGCCAAAGCTATCACCGGTCATGATCGCAATGCGTTTGATAAGGCATGGCAGCTGGCCAAGGAAGTTCATCAAGTCATGTCAATTCTGCGGACGTCCGCAAATCTTGATTTTTAGTGAGCGTGAACCGGCGCGGTTTCTGCGCCGGCGAACGCGTTATGGAGGACAAATATTGTGACAATTGCAACCCCGTTTCAAAAACGTTGGCAGGCTGCCGGGTATACGGAGCAGACACCCATTCAAGCAGCGGTTTATCAGCCGTTGAAAACCGATGAGGATGTCATCGGTTTGGCTCCAACCGGCTCAGGGAAAACCTTGGCATTTGGCCTACCATTACTGGAAAAAATCGTGCCCGGTGATGGTTTGCAAATACTGATTTTGGCGCCATCGCAGGAGTTAGCGATTCAAACACGGGATGTTTTAACGCCGTATGCACACGATATCAATGTGGCGGTGCAGGGCATCATCGGGTCGGCTAATGTGAAACGGCAATTGACGAAGCTAAAAGAAAAACCCGAAGTCATTGTCGCAACAGCGGGTCGTTTGCTTGAACTGATTCAATCGCACAAGCTGAAGTTGGATGGCTTACAGACGCTGGTTGTTGATGAAGCCGATGAGATGTTACGGGATCCGGGATTCGATCAGGTTCGCGAAATTGCGGCTGCGGCTCCGGCCGATGCCCAACTTGCTTTCTTTTCGGCGACACCGAGTCCGTATTTTAGCGAGATGCATAAATGGTTTGGCAAGACGCCTAAGCTGGTTGATGTTCGTGCGATTGATCAAACACGCGGGACGGTTCGGCACTTATTCTTGCAAACGGATCGGGCACATCAAATTGATTGGTTGCGAACGTTGGCGCACACTGATGGCTTCAAGGCACTGGTGTTTTTTAATCAAAATGCATCGTTGGAACGCGCGGCCGGCATTTTGCGCCACCAAGCTGTTCGTTTTGCCGTATTGTCACGGGAGGGCCGACAGACTAGCCGCCAAAAAGCGTTGACGGATTTTCGTAACGGGCGGATTACCTTATTACTTGTGACCGACATGGCTGGCCGCGGATTGGATATTCCTAAGCTTCCTGCCGTGGTCAATTTCGAACCGCCTAAGCGTGCTGAAGCTTACATTCATCGTGCAGGTCGTACCGGTCGGATGGGTGAACCCGGACTGGTGGTAACGTTAGGAGACGACCACGATCGCCGGGACTTGAAAAAGCTGGTACCGCAATATGCCATTCAGCGTGCCTATATGACCGATGGAAAGTTGGTGACCACACCACCAGCCCGAAAGCCAGATAACGAAACGCCGGTGACGCTCAAATCGCCAGCACCGAGTCAGCATAAAAGTCAGCAGGTTGCGGCTAAAGATCGGTCGGTTGTTACTAATGAACCTGAGCAAAAACCGCGGCGTAAGCATAAAAAAAAGCGACTACGTGATCAGCGCAATAAAGGCAAGCACAAAAACAACACATGAGGCTGCATCAGCGGTATGATAAGGATGGAGGGCAGTCATGGCGAGTATGAAGGCGGAACAAATGGCTGCAATGATGACACTGATGAGTGCAGCCGGTGATGCGGAACAGGCAACAATGGCAGCGATTGAAGCAGCCAAAGCCGATCAGATCGACCGCAGCCGCAAATTGTTAAAGCACGCGGATGCCAAGTTGAAACAGGCACATCAAGCACAGACCCAAATGCTTACGTATGAGGCACGAGGGCAAAAAGTTGACGTAACGTTATTAATGGTGCACAGTCAGGATCATCTAATCAGTGCCATGACGATTCGCCGGCTTGCGGATGATATTATTGATCTTTACCAGCAAGTGCACGCACAGAAGTAGGTCAAGGGTTTGTTGGTAGAGGTTGTTTGTCTGGCGAATGCGTTGGGGCACGGGTTCACGCTCATAACGCGTTCGCCAGCCCAGAAACCTGCACATAAGGACCTTGGTCGCAATGGCCAAACCCGGGCCATCACGCCCAAGGCCACTTATGCTCCGGTTTCTAACCGGGCTGGCTCACGCTCACCATAACGCGTTCACCGGCGCAGAAGTCTGCGTGTAAGGACCTCAGCCGCAATGGCCAAAGAGCGGCCATCACGTCTGAGGCCACTTACACTCCGACTTCTAAGCGCGCCGGTTCACGCTCACTTTATAAAAGAGGTAATCCCCATGAAAATCGAGAAAACATTACAGACACCGGCAGCATTTTTATATAGTAAAATCGTTGCACCGGTTCAGGCCGATATTGCGGCGGCGAGTCATCGTAAGGTTGAAGTTGATGAACTTGCTGGTTATACCTATCGCAAACAATTTCCTGATGGTGAATGGGCAAAGGTCAAGATTACGCAAAATGTTATCAATCGTGAATTTGCGATGCTGACGATGACCCGTTTTTCTCGCTTTAAGGTTCGTTATTTGATCACGCCGCTTAGTGCTGATGCAAGTCGTGTGCAGGTTAGTGAAACCGTGCAGCCGGTTAATTGGGCGGCGCAGCTTAAACAGATGGTCACCGAGCTATTTGTCGGCCATAAGCGGCGGCGTAATGTTGGCCGGATGTTGGACTCGATTGAGCGTTCTTATATGACGGCTTAATGAGGCTAAGAGGAACGATATCGTTGAGCTGCAGCTGCTGAGACAACAAATCTATTTGAATTGCGCTGCTGCTTTTGGCATAATTGACTTTGTCTGGTGCCCTTAGCTCAGCAGGATAGAGCGACTGCCTCCTAAGCAGTAGGTCATCGGTTCGATTCCGATAGGGCACAGTCATAAAAAGCACAGTCATTTGGCTGTGCTTTTTATTAAATTGAAATAGGCATCTTTCAATAGCAAACAAGGAGGGGCCTTACATGCAGGCGTTTATGGCCATCTATGTTCCGGGTTGGCTGATTTTTATTGGCGGGATCGTGTTGATCAGTACGGTCAACGGGGCGACAGTTCAAGCCTTGGTTAATCGCGTTGGTCGGTCTAATACGCAGATCTGGTATATGAAGCCGGGAATTTTTGTCCATGAATTACTTCATGCAATTGTTGCGCGGCTATTTGGTTTGCAGGTGACGAATTTTTCGTTGCGGGCTGATCCGCGACAAGGCAGTGCCGCTCATGTTAGTTTGCAATATCAACGGCATAATCCGATTGCCCAGCTAGGACTGTTTCTTTCTAGCAGCGCTCCGGTTTGGGGAATTAGCCTCATTTTGCTGGTACTAGGGCGGTGGGCTTTTTTCTCGGCAGGTAGTCAAGTGTGGCAGGTGTTTGCGACCACGGCCAGTCTCGGTGAAAAATGGGTTATGATGCGCGAAATGATGCAGATTAACTGGCGTTGGCTGTTGATTTTTTTCGTGTTAACCTTAGTTTTAACGCCAGGGGTTGCTTTGTCGCATCGGGATTTGCAAAATATGTGGCAGAGTGCGCCGATTGCTTTTCTGGTAACAATTGTGATCTTTTATAGTTTGCTGACGTTTTGGCCAGCAGGATTTGCTTGGTGGGCGTGGGTAAATTTGAATTTGTTACTGTTGAATTTAGTGATGCTGAGTTTTAGTCTGCTCATCTGGTTACTGGTCAGTATGTTTTAGTTGCTGTGATGAAGTAGCAGTTGGCGTTATACTAATCAGAAATTTTTAAAAGGGAAATTCAATTGCGATGGCATAATCTATGATTGAGTCAGTCAAGTTTTTATAGGAGGAAAAAGATGCTTTTGCCGCAGCCAGCGACGATTTTAAAAGAAAAATTTGGGTACGATCACTTTCGAGCCGGTCAAAAGCAGGCAATTGAGCGAATTATGACCGGTAAGAGCACGCTGGTCGTGATGCCTACCGGTGGCGGCAAGTCTTTGTGTTATCAGGTGCCGGCGATGATTCTGCCGGGCTTGACGCTGGTCGTTTCGCCTTTAATCGCTTTAATGAAAGATCAAGTTGATGCGTTAAACGACAATGCCATTCCGGCGGCGTTTATTAATAGCACGTTGGATTATCGTGAAATTACTGCACGTCTGGAACAGGCGCGCAGTGGGAACATTAAGTTGTTATATGTGGCGCCGGAACGGTTTGATGCGGATTGGTTCCTTCAGCAGCTCGGTGACATGAATATCTCGCTTTTTGCTATTGATGAAGCCCACTGTATTTCACAGTGGGGACATGATTTTCGGCCGAGTTATCTCAACTTGGCTAACGTTGCGGCTCAATTACCCTCGCAGCCGCCGGTCATTGCCTTAACTGCGACGGCGACACCGCGGGTTGCTCAAGATATTTGCCAACGCTTGATGATCCCGGACGATGGGGTCATCAACACAGGGTTTGAACGTGACAACCTGAGTTTCAAAGTGGTGCGCGATCAGGATGAGGATCGGTACTTGTTGGATTATCTAAAACTCAATGTTGATCAATCCGGCATTATTTATGCAAGTACGCGCAAAGAAGTCGATCGGATTTATGCGTTTTTGCAGCATAAGCAGTTGCCGGTAGCCAAATATCACGCCGGCATGACTGAAAAGCAACGTGCTGCTAATCAGGAAGACTTTTTGTTTGATCGTAAGCCGATTATGGTCGCTACCAACGCGTTTGGGATGGGGATTGATAAAAGTAACGTTCGCTTCGTGATTCATGCCCAGATTCCCAAAGATTTGGAATCGTATTATCAAGAAGCAGGTCGCGCCGGTCGTGATGGGTTGCCTAGTGAGGCGATCTTGTTATTTAGACCGCAAGACTTGCAGGTGCAACGGTTTTTTATTGAACAGTCTGAAGGTGACGAGGCGCATCAACGGCGGCAGTATGACAAACTGAAAATCATGGAGCGCTATGCCAATACCGATCAGTGTCTGCAGCAGTTTATTTTGAACTATTTTGGTCAGACTGGCACTGCCCCGTGTGGACGTTGTTCGAACTGCCTAGATGATCGTGAATCCGTTGATGTGACCATTGACGCGCAAAAGGTTCTGTCATGTGTTGTTCGATTGCACGAGCGATTCGGGAAAGGCGTTGTTGCCCAGGTCTTGGCTGGTGCGCACAATCAACGCGTCTTGTCGTTTCATCTCGATCAGTTGTCAACATATGGGCTGATGAAAAATCGCCGGCAGCGGGATATTACGACCTTCATTGATTTCCTGACGGCCGGTGGCTTTCTGGAAACGCGTGGTGGTCAGTATCCAACGCTTGGCTTAACCGCAAAAGGTGCTGAAGTGTTACGCGGACAGACAACTGTTTTCCAAAAGACCGCGCAAAAAGTTACTCAGACGCTTGAAGTTGATGACACAGTCTTCCAAGAACTGCGCAGTACTCGCCGGCAACTGGCGGAGCAGCAGCATTTACCGCCGTATATGATTTTTTCCGATAAGACGTTAAAAGCGATTGGCAATGCGATGCCGAAAACGTTGGATGAGTTGCTGGCGGTTAAAGGAGTTGGCCAGGCGAAACTTGATAAGTATGGGCAGATTTTCTTGGATGTGTTGCAGGCGATTCAAACGGAGAAAGCGTGATTAGGGCTCACGCTTGCGATAACGCGTTCCCCGGCGCAGGGGCGTGTAAGGACCTTTGCCGCAATGGCCAAAGCCCGGCCATCACGTCTGAGGCCACTTACACTCCGGTTTCTAACCGGGCTGGCTCACGCTCACACAAATAATAACGCATAGAAAAACCGAGCCGTTGATTTTTGCAGAATGAGTGCAAAAAAGTCGCGGCTCGGTTTTTTACTAAAATAACGGTAGCGATGAGAAGTTAGGCCCAGTCGCCGTTGCGGAAAATTGGGATGATGGTTCCGTCTGGTTTGATGCCGTCAATGTTCATCGCGGCTGAGCCCATCATGAAGTCAACGTGGGTCGGACTTTGGTTTAATCCCACCGCCGCGCGTTGTTCGTTGGTCATGGCAACCCCGTCTTTGACTGAGAACGGATAGGCTTGACCGAGTGCCATATGATCGGAAGCATTTTCGTCAAACAGCGTATTGAAGAAAATAAGTCCTGATTGTGAGATGGGGGAAGGATCCGGAACCAACGACACTTCGCCTAATGAACGAGCACCCGGCGTTTTCAGCAGGTTTTGTAAGACGTCATCACCTTGTTTGGCGTGGGCTTCCACGACTTGCCCGTCTTTGAAAGTAAAGTGCATATCTTCGAGGATGTTGCCGCCATAACTAAGCGGTTTGGTGGAAGCAACGGTCCCGTCGATGCGCCGAAAATCAGGGGCAGTGAAGACTTCCTCGGTTGGCATGTTAGCCATAAATTCCTCACCACGCGGGTTAAAAGCGCCGGCGCCTTCCCAAATGTGGTTCTTTGGTAAACCGACTACCAAATCCGTTCCCGGAGCCATGTAATGAAGCTGATCAAATTGTTCGTTGTTTAACCAAGCCGCTTTTTCCCGCAGCTTTTGATCGTGGGCTTTCCAGGCAGCTTCCGGATCGGGTTGATCGATTCGGGTAGTTTTGAAAATTGCCTCCCAGAGTAGCTCAGTTGCTTCTTCAGGGGTGGCGGCATCAGGAAAAACTTTTTGAGCCCAGCGCGGACTTGCAGCACCGATAATCGTCCAGCTAATGCTCATGGAACTGATTGCTTCCATGAGTCGTTTGTAGGCTTTTGCGAACGCTTCTTGATACTTGGCAATGCGGTTGGAATCAATTCCTGCCAAGTTATCCGGATCTGATGAAACCACGGTAATCCGCTTGGCTTGGTGATCAACCCAATAATCGAATTGACCTTTGACAAACGCCGGGATGTTGAAAAGGCGCTCGTCTGCCATGTGCGCCATATCTAAACGCTTGAGTACATCATCGAACCACTGAACCTGAACTTCCGCGGCACCGCGTTGGTAAGCAGCCGCAACGATCAAGCGTGCCAGCTGTGCTTGATCCACTGAAATTTGCACGTAAACGGTATCGCCGGGTTTAACGGCCACCCCAATATCGACTGCCAATTCGGCATATTTTTTAAGGCTTTCTTTAAAGTTAGATAATGTCATAAAAACGCTCCTCCTCAAAGTGATTGGCAATAGTTTACCATAGGGCGGCGAATTCTCAGTGCAAAATGCTGCTGTGCCGTGGCAGAAATCTTCAAAATAAATTAAGAAAAACTGAAATTTATTAGTAAATTCTGTTTCCTTCTGACTTCATGTCTGGTAAAATAACACCAAGACATGAAGTTGGTCTTTTGGAGTGGAGATTTAACTTTATTTGTCAGAATTAAGTTGTGTGCAAGTTAGTTTTAAATAACTTAAAGAAAGTAAGGGGAACAATATGGCACGAAAAAAAACGATCACACATGATCAGATTTTAAATGCAGCATATGATCTCGTTGTGGAACAGGGCTTTAAAAGTTTCACGGCGCGTAATATCGCTAAGAAGATGAACTGTTCAACGCAGCCGATTTATTTGGAATTCAAGAATATGGCGGAATTGAAACAGGCCGTGATGGATCGTATTAAAGAACTGCTGGCTTTAAAGATGGCAAAACACTACACCAATGATCCAGTGGTTGATTTAGGTTTGGCGTATATCTATTTTGCTCTTGAAAATCGGCCGCTTTACCGAGCAGTATTTGTTGAAGATCACTTTGGCGTTGATGAAATGCGTGAATACGCTATGAGTACGGCTATGCGCGTGTTTGATGCGTATGAACCGGCTAAGAATTTAAGTGAGGCACAATTACGCAATACGATTTGCGGGGTATGGATCGTAGCAACCGGGATTGCCAATCTCATGGCGCCAGGGTTCATCGACATTACACGCGATCAAATGGTTGATATCTTAACGGCGGTCACACAAGATTTCATCGTTAACGGCCGCTTCTCAGATGACCCGCGCATTTCTTGGTTCGAAAAAGCAAAAGTCGCCCAAGGCTATTAAAAGTTTAATTGGGGCTAACCGTTCCGCGGGGGGAGCGGTTTTTTTGTTGAGCGTGAACCGGCGCGGTTAGGGATCGGAGTGTAAGTGGCCTTGGGCGTGATGGCCCGGGCTTGGCCATTGCGACCAAGGTCCTTACACGCAGATCCCTGCGCCGGTGAGCGCGTTATGGGCGTAAACCAGAACGTAAGCGGCCTCGGGCGTGATGGCCCGGGCCTGGCCATCGCGTTCGAGGTCCTTACACGTAGATTGCTGCGACTGCGAACGCGTTATGGGCGTAAACCAGAACGTAAGCGGCCTTAGCCGTGATGGCCGGTCTTTGGCCATTGCGGCTAAGGTCCTTACACGCAGGTTTCTGGGCTGGCGAACGCGTTATAGAAAGCAAAATAAAACTCCCAAATTGCCCAAAAGAGAATACCTCTGTCCCTGCTGCGATTTTCCTCAAATATATCATATTAACCACCGCCTCCAACCCCTTTACCCACAGCCACCTCACCTCAGCCCCTGATCGCCAAATGCACATAAAACTGGAAAACTGGCGGCCAATGCGCTACTTTTGATTTAATAAGTAAGTGCCATGCTGGTACAAATAGCTGACATGCAACATAACGCGCTCCTCGATGGAAGGATCTGCGTTAGAAGGCGTTCGAAAGAGGTTATTATGGGAAGTTCATCAGATCTAAAAGACTTATTACGCGAACGAGTCGCCACTAAGTACACAATTGACGACCTCAAGGAAACCGGTAAAAAGATTCGGCAAGCGGTTCCGATTGAAAATCTAGGGGCGGTCAGCAAGATTGACCGTGATCCAGTCCAGTTTATTAACAGTGTTGAGCAGAATCTTATCAAATCGTTGCTGCCGATGCGCCATCAGCGAATGGGTGCATCTCAGGCGGCTTTTTTCCGCGGCACGGCCGAATTAATGGCTTATGATTTGCGGCAAGGCGAAAAATCAGGTATTAATCTATTAATTGACGGGGATGCCCATCTGCAGAATTTTGGCTTTTATGCCTCGCCGGAACGCAATTTGCTGTTTGACCTCAATGACTTTGATGAAGCTCAGATCAATAGTTTTGAATTCGACATCAAGCGCCTGCTGACCAGCGTTTATTTGCTTGGCGATCAGCAAGGGTTTGACAGTGATGATCTCGACGATTTAGTCCAAAACGATGCCAGTATTTATCGGAAAACATTACGGGATCTATTCAAGCTGGGCGCGCTGGATCGGTTCTATCAATCGACTGAAGTAGAACGTTTAGTGCAGGTCATCCCCGGAGCCGAAGATTCACCGTTGTTGGCCAAATTCATTAAAAAGGCGACCAAACGCAACAACGATTCGGTCATTAAAAAGTACACCGAGACTAATGAAGCGGGGCACATGCGATTTAAAGATGATCCGCCGAGTTCGGTTCACATTGATCAAACAACTTATCAGGCAATTTATGATGGCTTTACCCAGTATCGCAAAACCACGCGTCCGGACATTTTGGTTTTACTGAGCCAATATCGCATTACCGACATTATTCATCACAGTGTCGGGATTGGCAGTTTCGGGACGAATTGTTATTTGATCCTGCTGAGTGGTTTAGGCGGTAGTCATTTGGTGCTACAAGTTAAAGAGGCGTTACCGCCACGCCGGGAATTATTGCCCAATATGGAACGCATGACCTTGCAACAAGAAGTCAGTCAGGGGCAGCGAATTATTGCGGCTCAAATGATCCTCCAAAAAGCGTCCGATCCGTTTCTGGGGTGGTTTAATGTGGACAACAAGAGCTACTATGTCCGCCAATTTCGCGACATGAAGGGCTCCGTTGATCTTGATGAGCTTAGTTTTCCCGAGTTCAAGTACTATACGCAAATTACGGCTTATCTTTTGGCCATGGCGCATGCGCAAACCCCGCAAGCAGCAGTCGTGACCGGTTATCTGGATAAACATTTCGATAGTGCGGTGCAAACTTGGAGCAAGTGGTATCTGAATCAGGTGAAAGCCGATTATTCTGCGTTTATGCGCGCAGTCAAGCAACGTGTTTTAGCCTAAAAGTGCTTGATTAGCCGGTGTATTTATTTACCGGATTCATTTGCAAAATTTATTCATAAAAATAAGTTTAGCTTGTTTTCTGCGGATTGCTTCTGGCAGAATTAAAGAGGATGATCGTCTGCGATTAACGAGCAAGGCTGGGAGGGAGGTAAAGTATGGGACGGAAGAAGCACCCGTTGAAACGGTCATTATTGTCGGCAAAGCAAGCAGCTGACATTCGCTCAGGACGTACGGCTTTAGCAGACATGAAGCTACCAAAGCGCACCAAGTTCTGGGTTTTCATCAAGCTTGCCATTAATCGGATTTCCGACTCCAACATTGGGCAAAGTGCTGCTACATTGGCTTACTATACGTTGCTGTCGCTTTTTCCGTTAATCTTATTTGTTGCCAATGCTTTGCCGTACCTTGGACTGAAGTATAGCAGTTTGGCCACGTACTTAACGCAGGCAGTGCCGGCAAATGTCATGGAATGGCTCGATCCCATCATCGCAAATTTACTGGATTCAAGCAGCGGGGGATTGCTGGGAATCGGGGCAATTGCAACGCTGTGGGCAGCCAGTCTAGGTGTAACCGGCTTAAAAATGGGCTTTAATCAAGTCTACGGTGTGGAGGCAACGCAAAACTTCATTATTCAGCGATTATTATCAATGCTCATGACTTTTACCTTAATTATTGTGATGGGCGCCATTTTAATTGCCTTTGCATTTGGCCGCCAATTTTTGGAATGGCTGATACCGTTGCTACGACTGGATACCAGCTGGCTGCGAACCTTTAATACGTTACGCTGGCCCATCACGGTTACCGCATTGTTCATTATTATTATGTTTTTGGATTATTTTTTACCGAATGTCAAAATCAAAATGTGGACGGTGTTACCCGGAACTGCCTTCACCGTTATTGGCTGGCTCTTAATTGCTCAGGCATTTTCGTTATATATGCATTATTTTGGCACGCGTTATCTTTCTTATGGCACGATCGGTACGTTTATTGCGATCATGCTGTGGTTGAATTTCTCCGCGCTCGTCTTGCTTTGGGGCGCTGTGATTAACGCGTTAACCGCAGAATACTTCATCGGCCGGTTGCACAGCAGCAAGGGTAAAGTGCACGACTTTTTGAAACGCCGAGTGAAGTCAGCACATTCGGAAAAAGAAACTCCGTGACCGCCAATATAAGATGATCTAAGGCATACGAAAAGGCTCGCACTGAAATCAGCGCGAGCCTTTTGCCTACTTACTATTGCATGGCGTTGAACTTATCAACCAACTGTTTTGTAAAAGCTTCAAGATGCTTGATGTCATCTTCTTCAGGAGAAAGATCAATCTTAACATTCTCTGCTCCTTTGGTGGCGCCGGTTTTGGCAAAGGCCTTGTCAAAATCATCAACCGAAGTGGCAAAGTCATCATAGAAGCGGTCACCGCTACCGCAACAACCATAGACTTTTCCAGTTAGATCCAGCTCTTGCAATTCTTCATAGAAATCAACCGCTTCGTCCGGCAGTTCGCCATCGCCGACATCTGAGTACGTGTAAGTTGCCGTGACACAAATATCGACATCTTCAAAATCACTCGCGAGTGCTTGGGAAACTTCAGTGGTCGTCACGTCCACATTCAGGTCTTCAAAAGCTTCTTCAATGATACCGGCAATATCTTCATTATTACCGGTCAAACTGGCATATACAATCCGTGCGCTTGCCATTTTTCTTGTATTCCTCCTAAAACACAGCACTCGGGAGCTTACAAGTCGGCGAGGCTGTCATTCTTGTTCATTCGCCTGATTATAGCATACGGGAAAGCCGCTTGGGGAGATTCACTGAAGTTGGCTATGTGTGGTGGGGTAGGCTTTGGACCGTCCCCCCCTTCGTCTCCTGATTTACGTGGAAGTATTTTGTTGACGTCAATTCTCATTATCTGTAGACTGTCATTACGGCTTTGAAAAGGGATTCATCATCTTTTTCTTTGAGCCCAGTGATTTGGATGGCACACACCTCTCGACATTTTGATAAAACGGAGGTGACAGCCATGCCAAAATCAGGAGACGAAAGGGGATCGCCGCGTTGGACGTGGCAACGATTATCGTCGCTATAAGCATATTGCTTACTAGCGGTGCTAAGGCATACGCGATAATCAAAAAAGCTAACCGAAACGGCTAGCTTTACCCAAAAACGTCATCTGATATCACGTTGAGGTCATCGGGGCTACATCCTGATGGCCTCTTTTCGACTTCTAAAGTATACCTTAGGGGCTGGTGAGGCGTCAAGATATTGACGGGTTTGCATCCATTCAAAAAAGCTAACCGAAACGGCTAGCTTTACCCAAAACGTCATCTGATATCACGTTGAGGTCATCGGGGAGCATCCTGATGGCCTTTCCCTCGACAGATAAAGTATATCTTAGAAACTGGTAAATAGTCAATGGCATTAACTGATTTGCCGATGGGATCAACTCGCATACTAACAGCATTTGGTTGTTTAGAAAATGCGCCGGGTCGCGCTCTCTTCTAATTAATGCTACACTAATTGCGAGTTAAATTCGTATTGGAGGCTGGAAGTTTGATCACCATCAAATCAGCACGTGAAATAAAAGGTATGGCTAAGTCGGGAGCGATTCTGGCGGCGATGCATGTTGGCTTGCGCGATATTATTAAGCCGGGTATCTCGAGTTGGGAAATTGAAAAGTTTGCTAAGGAATTTTTTGAATCCCATGGTGCCAAGGCTGAGCAGGTCGGTTTTGAAGGTTATAAGTATGTTACTTGTGTCAGTATCAATGATGAGGTTGCGCATGCGGTACCGCGTAAGGGCTTGAAGTTAAAAGACGGTGATGTCGTCAGTGTGGACACCGTTATCAGTTGGAATGGTTATTTTAGTGACTCTTGCTGGACATATGGTGTCGGGAAGGTCTCTGAAGCTGATCAGAAGCTGATGGATGTAACCAAGAAGTCGCTTTACTTGGGTATTGATGAAGCAGTTGTTGGCAATCGTATTGGTGATATTGGTGCCGCGATTCAGACTTATACCGAAGATGATAACGGCTATGGCGACGTGCGTGAATTGGTTGGGCATGGCATTCAACCAACGATGCATGAAAGCCCAAATGTTCCGCATTATGGCGTTCCCGGTCACGGTTTACGCTTAAAAGCCGGCATGACGATCACCATTGAGCCGATGATTACGGAAGGTACTTGGAAGATTAAGGGTAAACAAGTTCCCGGCGATACATGGGAATACTATGTAACCGCCGATGGAAGTAAGTGCGCACAGTATGAGCATACTCTAGTGATTACCGACAATGGTCCTAAGATTCTGACCTCGCAAGGTGATCCGATTGATGCTAAATATCAGTTAACCGAAGACGATCTGAAGACGCTTCCGGAATAACGGGGACCACCATTACTATTTTTATGTGTTATGAGGTGCCAGAAGCATCAAATCGTCAAGCAGGAAGCAAGCAGTCATTGTTTCCTGCTTTTATTTTATTGTTTTTTTAAAATGTTAACCGGTTTCGTTTAACAATGGAGCAATTACGTTATACTAAAACACGAAGGAAAAGAGGGACGATATGGCAGGTCATGAAGCAGTGGTTTCGGTCATCATGCCGGTTTATAATGCCGAAAAGTATTTGACTCAGGCACTGGATAGTTTGCTCGCTCAGGACTATCCCAATTTTGAGGTGCTTTGTGTGGATGACGGGTCAATGGACACTAGCAAGGTTATTTTGGCGACTTATGCACGTCAGAATCCACGGATACGTGTTATTCACGTGGAAAACGGCGGACAGGCACGGGCTCGACAAATTGGCATTCAACACGCCAAGGGATCACTGATTACCTTTATGGATAGTGATGATCTGGTTCATCCCCAGTGGCTAGCAACCATGGCAGAAGGGATGCGGGCTCCACGCGTCGATATGTCTGTGGTCAATTACTATAACTATATCGGCGGCACCAAGCTGAAAGCCCGTTCTTTTCACGAGAAGGCATTTAAGATTGCCGGTGATGACAAGTACCGTTATTGGCTTGAGGATCGCGACCTGCGCGGATATTTGTGGAATAAAATGTTTCGCGCTGAGTTATTTAGCCAGCCGGTACCAGTGGCGAACTTCAATCTGCTTGAGGACGCCTACTTCATTGGGCAGCTGTTGCCACGAATAGACCAGATCAACTTTATTGATGAACCACTTTACTACTATCGCTTCAATGCGACCAGTAGCGTCCACGCCAAGTTTCAGAAGCGTGATTTGGAAGCCATTCATCAATTGGGTGCCGTTTTCTTAACGTTGGCTCGGGAAAAGCCGGAGTTAACTTCACTGGCAGTTCGCCGGTATGCTGCCTTAAGCCTGTTCGTTTTATCGAAAATGTCGCCGCGGCAGCTTGTAGCTAACTGGGGGTATGTCCAACAGTTAGGGATGGTTTTGGCGCAATATGCTCGCGAGTTTCAGGGGATTATCTCGGCTGGGGATGCGGATGATTTGGCCACAGATAAGTCCGATAAAGCCAGTTTACTGGATAAACTGCGTGCTTGGTCGCATCTGCTGGGATTGCCAACATTTGATGACCTGAACAAGTTGGCAAATAGCGAAGATGAGAATGTTAAAAAGGAGTCTTAGCGTGTAGGGAGGGATTCAAGGGTGAGTTGAGTTGTACTTTCATAACGCGCTCCCCGGCGCAGAAGTCTGCGTGTAAGGACCTCAGCCGCAATGGCCAAAGTGCGGCCATCACGTCTGAGGCCACTTACACTCCGACTTCTAAGCGCGCCGGCTCACGCTCACCATAACGCGCTCCCCGGCGCAGGGATCTGCGTGTAAGGACCTTGGTCGCAATGGCCAAAACCCGGCCATCACGCCCAAGGCCACTTACACTCCGGCCCCTACCCGCGCCGGCTCGCGCTCAGTAAAAAAGCCATTTGCCAACTTTTTGGCAAATGGCTTCGTATCGAGATCGAACATGCCGCGGCATGTTGGGGTGGGGTGTTGGTGCAGGCAGTTAAGCTGGCTTTTTCTCCGTGGTGAAGATTTCGGTGCTTTGAGTTTCAGTCACCTTGGCGCCAACCGGAGTTGCATACAGGCCGATGCCTTCTTTCTTGAACGCTTGGGCTTTTGCAACCGCATCGGCGAAGGTCTGCGCCTGCTCAGCCGTGATATCACCTTCGTACTTGCTGATCCGAATACTTGTGGATTTACCAGCTTCGGATTTGAAATTAAAAATCAGTGTTTTCATTGATTATCCCTCCGTTTAGGCTGTGACTTCTGCGTTTTGCTGCAAGACAATGCTCGTCAAAGCAGCGTTTGGATAAAGCTTGGCAAAGGCTTGCCCGATCGCGACCAGTTGCTCGTCCTTCGCATCGGCAGCGACATTGTTCATCCGGCGTACCTGCTTAAATGCCTCGTTTTCCGGATCAGTTAGGGTGTACACGATGGTTTGCTTGTTAACATTGCGACTCATGATGTTTCCTCCTCAGTTAGAATTTGTGTTGTCCGAATGTGGCCTGCATTCCAGACAGTTATTACTGGATATTTTGGTCCAAAATCCCGATCAGTGTAGGAAGTTTTTGCGTCCTACACTGATATAAATCGGTGAGTTAGTGAATATGACAACCCTTAACTTATAAATTTGTAACCATTGCAGAATATCGAATGTCTGCTAAAATAATTAAGGTATTTCTTTAGAAAGAGTAAGGTTTTTGCTGACTTACAATTTTGTTATGTACAGTCAGCTATACTTACAGTCGGATTCCTTCTGGGGTCCTTGATTAATGAAAATTTGAAGGGTTCTGATTGTGTGATAACAGCGCAGGCGCCAGGTAAACTTTATGTTGCCGGTGAATACGCGGTGGTCGAAACTGGTTTCCCTGCGATCATCGTGGCGTTAGATCAATTCGTCACTGTAACCGTTGAAGCAACGAAACATTTCGGCAGTATCGTGTCTGAACAGTATCAGGAAAATTCGTTGTATTGGCAACGTCAAGGCGATGAAATGGTCTTTGATAACCGAGATAATCCGTTCCACTACATTCTCTCGGCAATTAAATTAACGGAACAATATGCGCGTGAACTTAACAAACCGTTGGCGCTGTATAAGTTGTATATTGATTCACAACTGGATGCTAAAGACGGGAAAAAGTATGGGTTGGGTAGCTCAGCCGCAGTCACCGTGGCAACGATCAAAGCACTTGCCAAGTTCTATGACTTGAAGATGTCCAAGGATCAAATCTATAAACTGGCGGCCATTGCCCATCTTGATGTTCAGGGTAATGGCTCTTTAGGTGACATTGCTGCGTCAGTTTATGGCGGTTGGATTGCTTATCGTTCGTTTGACAAAGCATGGTTGGCGGCAGCTAGAAACCAAATGTCGCTGTCGGCACTGATCAATGCTGAATGGCCGGAGTTGTCGATTGAACTCTTAACGGCACCGGCTGATATGCAACTTCTGATTGGCTGGACGGGATCGCCGGCTTCAACCTCCCAATTAGTCGATAAAATTACGTTAGCTAAAGCCAAAAAACCACAGCTTTACCATGACTTCTTAACTGCTAGTCGTGAGACGCTGGAGAAATTGATCAATGGGTTCCGGGAGCATTCGCTTAGCCACATTCAGGCTGGCATTCGGCGCAATCGCGAATTGTTGGATGAATTGGCACACTTCTCGGGGGTGGCGATTCAGACGCCAGCATTGCGACAACTGGTAACGTTAGCAGAGCAAGCAGGCGGGGCTGCCAAGTCTTCCGGAGCAGGCGGCGGCGACTGTGGGATTGTTTTAATTGATTCCCATCAGGCGATTCAGCCGTTGCTGGCAGCTTGGCGTAAGCACCACATTGAGCCATTGAAATTCAAAGTACACGAAATCAACGATTAACGACATCTCAGCTATGATTTGGTAAGCAGATTCCGGATGGATAGGATCCAATGGCGAAGCAAATACCCAGTAGCTGGGATTTTTTTATTTTTATACGAATAACTTATGAATTTTTCTGGGAATTATCAGAAAAGGCGTACTCTTCGCAAGCGGTTTCTAGTATAGTAGAGTAGGTAGTTAAATTAGTAGAGAAGGGACTTGTATGAGTGTGAAAGTTCGCAAAGCAGTGATACCGGCAGCCGGGCTTGGGACCCGTTTTCTGCCAGCAACCAAAGCTTTAGCTAAGGAAATGTTGCCGATTGTCGACAAACCAACCATTCAATTTATCGTTGAAGAAGCTAAGGCTAGTGGGATTGAGGATATTCTGATTGTTGAGGGTAAACAAAAACGCTCTATTGAAGATCATTTTGACTCAGCACCTGAGTTGGAACAGAATCTGAAAGAAAAACATAAAGACGCCTTGCTACAGCTGGTTCATTCCACAACCGACATCGGCGTCAACTTATTCTTCGTGCGGCAGCCATATCCGCGTGGTCTTGGTGATGCCGTTCGCTTAGCCAAATCGTTTGTTGGCGACGAACCATTCGTGGTCATGTTGGGTGATGACCTGATGAATGACAAAGTGCCGTTGACCAAGCAATTAATTGATGAATATGATAAAACCCATGCGTCCATTCTTGCCGTTAAAAAGGTGCCGCATGATGAAGTATCGGCATATGGCGTTATTGATCCGGAAAAAGAAGTTTCCAAAGACCTCTATAACGTTAAGAAATTCGTTGAAAAGCCCGCTGTTGCTGATGCCCCAAGTGACTTGGCTATCATCGGCCGCTACCTGCTGACCCCGGAAATCTTTGATATTCTTGATAATCAAAAACCGGGCAAAGGCAATGAAATTCAGTTAACCGATGCGATTGATACCTTGAACCAAACTCAGCGCGTCTTTGCACATGAGTTTAAAGGGGATCGCTACGATGTCGGCAATAAGTTCGGGTACGTCAAGACTAATGTTGAATATGGCTTGACCCATCCGGAAGTAAAAGATGAACTCCGCGCATACATCCTTGATCTGGCTGCTAAGTTGCAATCAGGCAAGCATGTGGGGAAGCCGGCAAATAAGAAGTAAATCTTAAAGTCACGTATGATAAACAAAAGTAACTTGGTCATGGAGTTCTTAAAATGGCTAAGTTATTTTTTTGTAGTTATGACACTCGTTCTGTTTTGTGCAATACTTTTGCGAGATCTGTTTGGTTGGCAATGGCATCATGAGTTCATGAATGGTAAAATTAGTAATGTCTTAATTAGTGCCTGGTGATTTAGGCTGCGGTTTCTGGCCGAATTTCAGTCACTTTATAGTTGATTTGATAATGCAGGCCACCCTGTTCGACCACAATAGAAATTGGTACAGAAAAAAGCTTAAGGAGGAGGTCGATATTTGCCAATGCAATCGCGCTATCCACCGTTACCACCAAGGACTCAGCCGTTCTGGTGTTCACTAAGTCAAGCCCAAGTGAACCTTTCAAGAAGGCAAACTTGCGCTCAATGGCACCGCGACGGTTTTCCGCACTGACATCGGCTTTGCGCTGTTTCGGATCCACATGTTTGGGCTTTCGACCCAGCTTTGGCCCATTAAGTTTAATGCCTAGCTTCTTACACAGATTGATGTTATCTCGCGTGCGATAGAGAGTATCGACCAGCACCTCATCCGGATATTCACCCACTAGGTCAAAAGCATGGTCAAGCGTTACTTCAAGATCAGTGCTTTCGTTAAATGAATTGAAGTCGAAACGCTCTACATCAATCACGCCATCCAACATGGAACAGTCAATCTTGGCGCCAAACTCAACGGACTGCTTTGCCTTACCTCGCACGATTGGCCGGATATACGGCTGTTGAAGGCTAACGATGCGATTCTCGACATGGTGAGTGTGGTTCTCAAACATGAAGAGCTGCTGCTCATAGACTTGTTTAATCACTTCCAGACGCTGTGCTTGCCAATCAGTGAGCTGACCGCCTTGCGCAAGCAGTTCCGCCACATATCGCAGATCTCTTCGGATGTATTGTAGCTGAGCCTGAAGCTGTTTGCGGCGTTCCTTGTTTTGACGCCGCGGTTTCCTCGAAAAAGCGGTCCACTTACCTTTTGCTTCACGTCTGTACGTCCGCGGAATTTCCACACCTAACCCGTGGGCCAGATCTGTGACCATTTGTTCGAGATTCAAACGACTCTGGTTAAGCAGCGTTGTATCTTGGGGATACTTGATCTTGACCGGAACGGCAGTCGCATCACTAATCAAAACATGTGTCCCCTCAGGTAGATCGGCCTCCAACCGCTCGCGCGTGAAGTCATTAGTAATGTTGCGGATCAAATCTGAGATGGCTGAAAGCCGTTGGCGAAAGTGCACCAACGTTGTGTGTTCAAATGGCTTCTTAGCGCGATATTCGGGTAATCCGATGAAGTACTGATAGGCTGGTGTATCACGGATATCGTCGACAACTTGGCGGTCGGTCAGGCCTTTCTTCAACTGGATCAACGTTGCGCCATAAAGCAATCGAAATGGCTTCGCTGCTCGGCCGGTTTTTGAAGGGAACTGTAATTGGTATGCCTCTTCAAGTTTGGCCCATGGGATCAATTCTGCATATTGAACCCACTCGTTGTCCGGGCTGAGCGGTGTTCCCAGAGCGCTTCCAAAGGATTCAAGTGATAGTTGCGTTGCTTTTTGACGATAAACCATGATCAATTCCTCCGATAGGTCAGCGATAAGTGCAAGGGTAAATCCCAAAGCATAGGCATTTCGGGCAAATAAGGCTTACACTTATTATACACTTAACTATTGTCAAAGCCTATCATGAAAGTACTTTTATAGTTTTTCACCATCCACTAATTAGCATTGCAAGTCAATATGGCAAAATAAAATTTATATCCGACTTTACCTAGCATAAATCGTTAGTATGCCGGTTTGATAAACATAGCAAGGAGTCTTAATATGACAAAACGGGCAGTGGTTTTTTGTGTAAAAGGGTTGCACATTATGCTTGTAGCAACGGCTATAACGTCTTTAGTTAAAAAATACCATTCTGATCGGGAAATGAAAATCCTGGTTATAATAGAAGGCGGAAATCAAGACGATATTAACTTTATTCGAAGTATCCCGAGTTTGTATGGAAAACAACAGATCTCGGTTGATTTTTGGGCGCCTCCATATCCTCTGCTAGATAAAGTTTCCGATCAGTTTGAGACGGGTACAAGTTTGCCTAAATTGGTTCTTTGGAGATTGTTCTTGCCATACTATTTTCCTGATTATGATCAGATTGCTTATATGGACAATGATATTTTAATAACAACCGACATTAACGATTTGTTTGATCAGATGCTACCTGAAGATGTTATTGGTGGTGTGTTAGACTACGAAGACGTTACGCATCCTGATCACGATCGTTCAAAAGAGTTCTACCTCCCTAGTACCGATCAATATATTAATGCAGGGGTATTTGTCGCCAATTCAAATGCATATCGGTCAGTTGTTCCGTTCGAGAAAATGATAGAGATCATTAATCGGCATAACTATCCATATGGCGATCAAAATATTTTGAATATTGCGTTTTACAATCATATTTATTTGTTGCCATGGCGGTTCAACTTACAATACGATAACCGGCTCCTTGATAAATATGAAAGTCTTGCACCGCAACGTATTAAAGGAATTCGTGAACAACTAAATGAGCCTGGTATTATTCACTTTGCAGCAAACGGGTTTGTTCTCCCGCCTTGGTATGTCTTCACGCCTACTACAAGATGGGAGAAAATGTGGTGGGAAACCTTTGTTGATATGCAAAAAAAGCACCTGGATTTCATAGCTAGGACTACCGAGGATACAGTTCATGAACCTTAATGGGACATATGTAGTGGGTTGCTGATGATTATCTTCGGACACTGGTTTGTCCTTGAATCTGAAAAAAGAAGCACAGGCTTAAAGACTGTGACCATTATTGAATGAGGCGGGCCGATTTCCTTGAGATTAGGAAATTGGCCCGCCTCTTAGCTTCAAGCGTAATCAATCTCATTGCGCTTCAGCGTTCTTCATTTTCAAAAGATCTTCAATATATGCAAGATAAGATGCGCACTATCCTCTAAATTTAATGGCGTAAGATACCCCAGCTCTTACCTAGTTATACTAGAATTTAACGCGTAATCGACTTTACCAAGCTAAACACACGCCAGAAATTTTGTTCGAATTCATCCCGTGAATACCCATGTTCCCATGGAAGTGAACGGATTTCACTAACGAAGTGACGGATAACTACTTTTTTTCGTGCTGCTTGCATTTTTTTTGCTTGTTTTAGATTGTAGTGAAGTGCGTAACCGTTTAACCATTCATCATCTTTTTGGTAATTATATTGTAAAGGAAGGTGGATTGATTGGCTTTCAAACAGGTTATTTAAAATGGTTTGGTCAATGAACGAATAATCAGAAGTGTTTATAGTATTAACCAATTGATCCTGAGTATACGCTTGAATGTACTTGTGGGTATTTATAAGTAGCACGCCAGAATTAAAGTAACTGTCAAAATGTTTGATTTCTGGCCAAATGGAACCCTCTTTAGTATCAGCATATAGAAGGGTCTGAAAATCATTGACTGCACCGATGGCTTTATCATCCGGTAACATGTCAAACATAGGTGATATGTCGTCACAGATAAGGACGTCGTTATCTAAATAGAGCAAACGGTCTGTGTCACTAAATATGTACGGCGCAAACAACCGCCACAAGACAACGGAAGGATATCTGGTATTTGTGTTGGCCGTGTGAACCTGATCCATGATCGATGGCTTTTGCCAGACGTCAACTGTAATATTGGGGCGCAGAAGTTGTTTGGGAATGCTCTTTAACCAAAAAATATCCTGATTAAGATAATCATCAGCCATTACCAGAATTCTAAGAGGAATATTGACTGGCCAGTGTAGTACAAGGGAAGCAATGGCAGTCCCCGTAAGTTGGATGTGACTGCCGGTAACAGTAAAAAGTACGGCGTTTTCGCTCATTTAATATAACCTCCTAAAGATGTTTCGGTAAGGGTGACACGAGCTGGCATCACGAATCACAATATAGACACAGCAATAGGCCAGCCGTTGTTTAACTGTTCAAGATGTTCTGTAGATACTCAACACTTTAATCAAAGAGGGCTTTAGGAACTTAGATTTATTGCTAGATAGCAAAAGTAGCCACATATGCTCCAGTGCAAAAGTATCTATTAATACAATGGTCTGTGGTGGTGAGGGTTGGGCACCAACTGGCAAATTTTGTAAATTGGTTTGCTATGCTATAATAACATTATTTATGAAATTAGGATGCTGCTAAACAGTATGGAGGATTTGAATTAATGGAATATGTAATTTCACCATTGCAACCTGATACTGATCAAGCGACCGTTAAAGCAAAAATGGATACGGCCTACTTTTTTGGAAAAGTTGGGTTTCGTGAATTGTTTTTATCGCGTTATGTATTTTGGAATGATGAGCACTGGCGATCTGAGATTTTAGGGATAATTGCGACAGTTGGAAAGGGAGATGTTGTCATTTATCAGATTCCCACTTATGCTGAACCCTCCGTAGAGAAGGCCGTTGTTGAGCTGGTGCATAAGCAGGGCGCACTTATTATCGCATTTGTCCATGATGTCGAATATTTACGGTTTCCGGACTCTTATGACAAAGGACAGGTGCTTAGTTTCTTCAAATCATTTGATGCATTGATTGTTGGTACGCAGCTTGTAAAAGAAAAATTGGCCGCAGATGGCGTCAATATTCCAATGATTCCGAGTGGCCCGTGGGGGTATCGCCAACCGATTGCTTATCGTCGGCCTAGCTTTTCAAAGACGCTTCACTATGCAGGCAATCTAGTTGATCGCAAGGCCGGATTTTTGCAAAACTTTCCAGAAAACTTACATATTAAGGTATATGGTTCAGCTGATGGTAAAACTGACCTGCCTTTTTCGCTAGCGGATTCTGTAGAATATTTAGGGAGCTATCGTCAAGAAGAGTTGGCTTTAGCTTTAAATGATGGTTACGGCTTAATTTGGGATGAAGATAAGGAACATCATTTTGACCCATATGCCAGGATTAATATGACCCACAAATTTAGTTTGTATCTATCTCTTGGTTTGCCGGTTATTGCATGTAACCAAACTGCTATTGGCCGGTACGTTAGCGAAAACGGATTAGGAATCGCCATTGACTCCCTTGATAATCTAGGCAACATTATCGAAGGTGTCACAGAAGATGACTTTAATCGCATTGTCGATAAGGTAGCCAACATCAGCGATCTAATCCGCAGCGGAAGGCACAATCAGATGGCTGCCTTACAAGCTGTTTTGGCAGTAAAGGGTACATTACCGTTCTGATGACTAGAAGATCTGAAAGAGAGAGTACACAATACCAAATAAAACCATTATTGCTAACAGAACAGATACCGTTACTTGAACGACTGTACTGATCTTTAAATGGTCTTTGGATGGTTTCGTGATTTCTTCGTTTTCTTTATGGACGCGCTGGGCAATGTCTTTGTCGATTAGGTTCTTTCTTTTTTGTTTCATAATACTTTGAGTATAAAGAGACAAAAAAACAAAAGCAACTCTAGATGAAATTAAATATGAAGGAGATTCATGAATGAATTTCTGGGGTTCTAGCTACCGATATCATAAAAAAGCAAAAAAAATAATTAAGTTGCAAGAGACGTATCGTGCAATGGGCGATGAGGAACTTCGACAGCAAACTGAATTATTTCGCCAACGACTTGCAAAAGGCGAATCTTTGCGATCGTTACTCGTTGAAGCGTATGCTGTTGTGTGTGAAGCAGACTTTAGAGTTCTCCATATGCGACCATTTCCTGTTCAAGTTTTGGGCGCCGTTGCAATGGAATACAATAACATCGTTGAAATGAAGACCGGTGAAGGAAAGACTTTGACGGCGACCATGCCGATGTATCTTCACGGATTGACAGGTGCTGGGAATTTCTTAATTACAGCAAATGGGTATTTAGCTAATCGTGATGCGGAACAGATGGGTCAGGTCTACCGTTGGCTTGGCCTAACAGTTGCTTCCGGTGTTGCGCAGCCCGGGCATGAAAGCGAAAAACGCGATCGGCAGAGAATCTATCAAGCAGATATTGTTTACACGACAAATTCGGCGCTCGGATTTGACTATTTGTTTGACAACCTTGCGGCCAATCCAGAAGAACAGTATATCAATCATTTGAATTATGCGTTGCTTGATGAAGCCGATGCAATTCTACTCGACAGTGCGCAAACACCATTGATTATCGCTGGTATTCCTAGAGTCCAGTCAAATTATTATCAGTCGGCAGATCGCATGATTAACATGCTCAAGGAAAAGGTCGACTATAAGCGTAGTGATGATCGTAAGTCTGTTTGGTTTACGCCTGATGGCATTAAACGTATGCAGCATTTCTTTGGTGTTGATGATCTTCTAGGCGATGAATGGCATGAGCTATATCGTCATTTAGTTTTGGCTTTAAAAGCACACTTCATTTACAAACGGGATCGTGATTATGTTGTGGATGATGACATGGTCGTTTTAGTTGATCGCGATAATGGTCGTGAATTGATCGGTATGAAGATGCAAAGTGGGCAACATCAAGCAATTGAAGCTAAGGAACACGTTAAGTTGACTGATGAAATGCGTACGATGGCTTCCGTAACCTATCAGAATCTATTTCGAATGTTCGGCCAGCTTGCAGGGATGACAGGAACAGCTGCCACTGATGCCGCGGAGTTTATGGAGGTTTATCGCTTGGCAGTATACCGTGTGCCGACCAATGAACCGATGATTCGCAAGGATTTACCTGATCAGCTATACATCAGTCAAACAGCCAAATTATTGGCATCTTTGAAGACTGTTCATAAAGCATACGATGAGAAACGTCCTATTTTGATTGAAACCGGTTCACTCTCGCTTTCGAATCTCTATTCACGTTTATTATTAAGAGAAAAAATTCCACATAGTTTACTGAATGCGCGCAGTGCCGCAAAAGAAGCAAAAATCGTGGCTGAAGCTGGTCAACTAGGGGCTGTAACTGTTGCAACCTCAATGGCAGGTCGTGGCACGGATATTAAGCTTGGAAAGGGAGTTAAAGAAAAAGGGGGGCTGCTTGTTTTAGGAACAGAGCGAATGGCCAATCGGCGAGTTGATAATCAACTACGCGGACGGGCGGGCAGACAAGGAGAGCCTGGAAGCAGTATTTTTTATACATCTCTTGAAGATCGGATCGTCATTCAGAATGCGCCGAAACGGGTTCAAAAATATGCTTACAAGCATTCACATGACAAGCATCAACAGCTCAGTCGTCATGGTCGGTTTCATAGGGTGATTGACGAAGCTCAAAATCGCGTCAGCAATGCAGGTCGGAGTGCACGATTTTCAACCTTGCAATACGGTGAGGTTTTCCGTGCCCAACGTGATTGTGTTTATGCAACGCGAGACAAAGTGATGGTTGCTTCTTCCCTTGAACGAGTTATAAAAGGAGTTTTTAAACGAGTTGCAGAAGATTTTGTGAAGGATCATGTGAAGGATCATAGGAACGGGGATATTTCCGACTTCCTAGACTTTGTATATACCAACATTGATCGCGATTATCTCCCCCAAATGCTAGAGGACCATCCAAATCAGTGGCAAGATCCGACAACAGTCCTATGGGGGCAATCAATTGGCTTGAATGCTCATTTGACGCCTACAAACAGTACTGCTTCAGTTGCTTGGGGCACGAATGCGGCTAGCGGCGTTGGTGCCTTTACCAACGTTAACGGCCGGATCACCAGCTTTAAAACGGAGGCACCCAGCGGCAATACCAACGCGGCTTTACAAACCAATAACGGCACTCCGGTTACATTCACGGCGACAGCGACTAACGATGATAAGACCACAGTTTCCGGCAAGGTCCAGGCAACGATTGGTGGACTTAATCCGTTGACAGTGCAGCGGGGCACAAGTTTTAGCGTTAAGCCTGCAGCATTAGATGGCGTGACTTATCCTTCTAAGCCCACTTTTAAATGGCATCTGTATAAGGATCAAAAAGGCAGTCAGGACTATTCGCCGGTGGCTGGTGAACAAATCACGAATAATACCGACACTTTAAACTGGCAAAATATCCAGGCGGCGGCAGGGACATTGTATTATCAGTTAGAAGTTGAATTTGATAGCGGCCAAAAGTCTTATTGGTACAGTAACATCGCCCCACTAACCATCACCGCCTCCGCTCCGCAGCTGCACGCGGTTCCTAATCTGCAGTTTGCGCTTAGTTCGGGCGCTAACCCAAGCATTGCCGATTTTTATGCCGCACAGGGTGTGACCATGGTGTATCAGCCGAGCACAATCGCTAACCAGACAAACTGGGATGGTAACAATCATGGTGCGTTGGCGATTGCTGGCGGCGGTAGTACCTGGAGTTTGAATGTTCAGTTTTCACCGTTTAAAAATCAGACAACGCAGCACTATTTATCAACGGAGACTGGTGGCAGTGCGGCTGTGACCTTGCATTTTGCTGATGGGACCGCGGTTCAGGCCAAAGATAACCGCCAGCCGGTGACGGTTTACAGCAAAGTGACCAAGGACGTTACCACGACAACCGCTACCACGACTTCGCTGCAGGTGCCGCAAACGTCAACGATTCAGCCGGGAACGTATCAGTCTACCGCTACTTGGACGCTGGTCAAGGCGCCTTAGTCGTGTGAAACCAAAAAAACCCCGCATCTTCGCAATCATTGCGAGAATGTGGGGTTATTTTTGCGCATCGGCAGGCTTATGCGTCAGATTCTGATAAGCCGTTTTGCCGGATGACTTGTTGATACCAATAAAATGATCGTTTCCGATAACGCTTCAAAGTACCGCTGCCGTCATCGTGTTTGTCGACGTAGATGTAGCCGTAGCGTTTGGCCATTTCACCGGTGCTGGCGGAGATGAGGTCAATCGGTGCCCATGAGGTGTAGCCGATCAGATCCACGCCGTCTTGAATAGCATCATACATGGCGGCAACATGGGCACGAAGATAGCTGATGCGTGCCGTGTCATTAACGGTTTTTTGGCCATCTTGTTCAATCAATTCGTCGCGCGCACCGAAGCCGTTTTCGACGACCATTACCGGCACTTGGTAGCGATCGTAAATTTGATTAAGCGCCGTGCGTAACCCGCGGGGATCGATTTCCCAGCCCCAGGCACTGCGCTGGAGGTAGGGGTTCTTGACGCCAGCAAAGAAGTTACCGCCGCTGGTTTCGCCGCTTTCAGTGGTCGCCATGGTGCTGGACTGGTAATAAGACAGAGCAAAGAAGTCCACGGTGCCTCTTTTAAGGAGCTCTTCTTCCCACGGCTCCATATCCATGATGATATTGTGATCGCGCCAATAACGTTTGGCAAAATAGGGATAGCGACCTTTCACTTGGACATCGCCGCAATAAAAATTATTAAGTTCGGTGGCAGTTTGGACAAGGGCAATATCTTCTGGGTGGCTTGTCAGCGGATAGAGCATGCGATAAGCCAGCATACAACCAATTTTCAGGTTGGGATCGAACCCATGGGCAAAGCTGCAGACTCTGGCACTGGCCACAAATTGATGATGCAGTGCTTGGAGGCGCATTTGGGTGGAATCGATATCAGGGCTGATGAACCGGTTGGTGTCGTCCACATACATGCCGCCAGCTAAGTAGGCTCCCATCGGTCGGGTTAGCATATTGATTTCATTAAAGGTCAGCCAGTAGTGGACATCATTGTGAAAGTTGGCAATGACAGTTTGCGCAAATGTAACATATTCTTCGATCATGTCTCGTGACGCCCAGCCGTTGAACGCCTTCGTCAGTGCAATTGGCGATTCAAAATGCGAGATCGTGACAAGTGGCTCAATGTTGTAGCGCTTGAGTTCAGCAATCAACGCCGCGTAAAAGGCAAGCCCTTCTTTGCTTGGGCCGTCGCTTGCAGAACCGGTTGGGTAAATCCGCGTCCAAGCGATGGAGAAGCGGTAGACTTTAAAGCCCATTTCCGCAAACAGCGCAATGTCTTCTTGATAACGATGAAAATGATCAATGGCTTCATGACTGGGGTAAAACGCGTCTGGACGTACCTCGCGGGTGAGTTGACGGGGGACATTGTGAGTGCCGCCCAGTAACAAGTCGCTGGTTGCTAACCCTTTGCCGTCCACGTTATAGGCGCCTTCGAGCTGATTGGCAGCAGTTGCGCCACCCCAGAGAAAATTTTCGGGAAATTGACAAATGGACATAACGACCTCCTTCATTAGGTTTCGGGGATGAAACTGAATAGCTTATCGCCTGGCCGGACAGATGCTTTTTCATGCACTTCAATCCGTTCGGGAGGCGTATTCGGTAGTAAAACAATCACCGTGGGATCAAAACCAGACTTTTCAATGAGCGGCAAATCGATCTTAATGAGCGGTTGGCCGACTTTGACGGACTCACCTTGAGAGACAAGTGGTTTGAAAAAGCGTCCATCCAGTCGCACGGTGTCAATGCCGATGTGGATCAGCACCTCTTGTCCCGAGGCCGTGGTTAAGCCGATCGCGTGGTTCGTTGGATATAACATGGAGACAGTGGCATCGGCCGGCGCGACAATGGTGCCGCTCTCAGGAATAATAGCGACTCCGTGTCCCAGCGTGCCAGCTGCAAAAACCTCATCCTGGACGCGAGCAAGCGGGATCATCTCACCCGCGACCACACTCTGAAAAGGTTGCGGGTGCGTTTTAGCGCTGGTGCTTGCATTGGTCGCGACGGTGGCAAAGAAGTAGGTGGAAAGAAAAGTCGCGCCAAATGCGATGGCCACAGTCAGTAAGGCGTTGCGGAAATTAGTAGGATTAGCGCCGATGAAGACGGGGAGGGTGAAGATCCCCGGTGAACCGAATGAATAGCGGACCAGCCCAGTGAGCCCGGCAAAAAGACCGGCCAGTCCCCCGGAAACCACGACGCAGGTTAACGCGTGTTTATACTTGAGCGTGACGCCGTACAGTGCCGGTTCCGTGATGCCGGACAACGCGGTGACGCTGGCAGAGAGCGCGATTTGGCGTCCGCGGGTTTGCTTTTCACGCACGGCAATGGCGGCAGCGGCTCCAGCTTGGGCAATATTGCTGGCTAACATTCCGGGACCCATAATCGTTTCACTACCAAACTTGGTCATGGACAAGGTCGCTAATGGCAAAAGTGAAACATGCATGCCAACCATGACCAGCAGTGGGGTGAAGGCGCCGACCAGGGTTGGAACGAGCCATGGTGTATGTTGATTAATGAAGGTGACCGCGGTATAAAGGCCATCGCCTAAAAGACTGCCGATGGGACCGATGACAATTAAGGCAATCGGAGCGGTAATGAGTGCGACTAACAGCGGTTTGAGCATGGTTTTGATCATGTTGGGTGCGACTTTTTCCGCGAATCGTTCGACATAGCTCATAAACCAGACGATTAAAATGATGGGAATGACGCTTCCACCATAGGATGCTAGGCGAATGGGCGCACCGAATAACGCAATGGGCTTGCCTGCTGCGACCAGCGCTGTGAAGTTAGGGTGAAGTAGCACACCGGCCATCATCATTGCCAGATAGGTATTGGTGTTGAACTTCTTGGCGGCGCTGACGGCGAGCATGAATGGTAGAAAATAAAACGCGGCATCAGCCATGAAACTCAAGGTGAGATAGGCGGTGCTTTTTGGATTGAGGCCCACTAAGGCTAAGATGGCGATGACGACTTTGAACATCCCGCCGGCAATGAGAACGGTGATGATCGGGGCCATGATGCTGACGATGGCGTTAAGAATGCGTTTAATTAAATTTTTCTCTTGGGTTGGTGTCGGTTGATTCGGTTCGCCTGCTTCATGAAGCTGATATTGTTGCTGGATAGCGGCATAGTATTTGGTCACGTTAGCACCGATGACGACTTGAGATTCATCGCCGGCCACCACGGTACTAAGAACTTCCGGCATTTTTTCGAGTTGTGCCTGATTGAATTGCTGCTTATCGCGTAAAGTGAAGCGGAGGCGAGTGGCGCAGTGGGTGAGGCTTTTGACATTTTGGATCCCACCTACAGCAGCCATGATTTGGGTGGCGATTTTGGCTGGATCAGACACGGTCAAGACACCCCCTTAACGCCACGGTCATTTTGCCGCGTTGATGCCCGAATCCTTTATTCAACTGGTTGCTCGTGCGACAGTCATGCTTTTGTACTTGCAATATGAATAACCCCCTTCATAAACAAACCCTGTTATTGGCAGTAAAAAAACAGACATAGCCAAGAAGATCGTTTGAACGATAAAACGATGATCAAAGTTCTGTCTGTTTACCCGGTAACAGTAGATGTGATATCAGCTGTTAAGCGTATGATAACGGATACCAAAATAAAAAGCAACCTAATTAGATTGCTTTCTGCATTGTTTGTATCCAACTATTTATTATTTATCTAAAAATAAACGATAAATAGCAAGCTGAATTAAATTGTACATAAAATTAAAATGAATACCAACATGTTCATGCCTAATAATCTCAGCGGCGAATGTTTAATCAAACTGTTACGGCTAACGACTTTTAGGCTGGCTGCCAGTCATCATACGCTTGCGAAAACGCGGGTGATATTCATAGAGAATGAGGGCTGCGAGGCCGATCAGCCCCATGATGGTGACCAGCCAACCAAGCGGTATCCCCGGGGTGTGGTAAGTGAGGGTAAAGGTAGTGGCTTTTTTAGGGACTTTAATCCCAATGAAGCCGCGATAATTTTGAATTTTCACGGACTGGGTATCTGCTTGCCAGCCTTTTTCGTAAGGGATAGTGAGCATGATGTAGCCACTGTTGTTTTTTTGCGTGGTTAACGATAGACGGCCGTTTTGGATGATTTGCTTAGGTGCGTTGGTTTTGGCGGTTTTAACCGTTTGCTTGAAGGCTTGGCGGTTAAGGGTATACAGCGCAAAGTGATCGAGGTCGATTTGGCTGAAACCGCGATTGAAGGTCAAGGTGACGGTGGTCGGTTTCGTGGCATTAAGTGGCAATGATACGGTCTTGGAGCCGTTGTCGGGATCATTTTTAAGGGGGATGTTGTTAATGCTGATGGTCATATCCTTGCGCATGCCTTCACCCATCACGAGATATTGCTGCTCGCTGCTAGGGTTGACACTTAAGGTAATGCTGGCCCCAAGCTTTTTGTTTACCTTGGTTGCCACGGCATTGGTGAGGGTGGTCAGCGGTTTGACGTTATCGACACTGATCCCGGAGAAATCAGAAGTGGTGAAGATCGGGGCCGTTTGCTGGTTCGTCAAAGTGGCAAAATAAGCATTTTGTTGCAAGACCGGATTTGCCTGCACTTGGGTTGGAATTTTGCTGAAAATCTGAGTGGCCACGGGTAAGGCATCCGGATTTTCATAAATATTAAAGAGCTGGTTGTGACCGACTAATTTGTAGGCTGGCAAATCATAGCGGGCATTGAAAATATTGCGCGAGGAAGCTTGTTGATACTCGGAAGTGCCGACTTTTTTACTCGTCGTGTTGAGGAGCAATAACTGTTTGACGCCGAGTAAGCTTTCTAGCGGCCAGGTGAGGTCATTGTTTTTGACCCGCCCGGCTGAACCGATTGCCCCGACATTGGTGAGGGTATTGATGGTGCTGGTGTTTAAAACCGAAGAAAAAGTGCTGATCCCGTTGAAGTTATATTGGTAGGGATCGTCCATGGAGCGTTGGGTGTCGGCATTAATGCGATAGAACCCGGATGGCCCGATTTTTTTAGCATCGTTGTAAGCGGCACTAAGCACTTTGCTGGTGACGGTGAAATCGGCTTTGGAGATGAAACTGATGGCGCCGAGGCTGGCATAGGCATTGGCGCCTAAGTCGATGACAAGCAAGGTCAAAAGTGCGCCAACCGTCCATTTTACCGGGAATAGGCGGGTGGCATAACTGTAGAGCAGCACGGCGGCGGTTAGGAGCAGGATACCGGCGAGGATCAGATGCGGTAAGGTGACATATTTGTGTGTTCCCATGCGCAAGGCGGCGGGGATGATGAGCAGCCCGCCGATGACTAGACTGGTGAGGAGTAAACGTAACCGAGACACGGCTCGCAGCTGCATGAGTCCACGGAGACTGAGTAGTAAGAACCAAAAAATGACAATGAATGAGTGGCGGTATAAATACCACACCGGCGCGCGGAACCCTTGCCAGATAATGGCGAGAGGATTGAGCCAGATGGATAATATCAAGAGTAACGTCATGCCGGCCGAAATCAAGCGTTCGCGAACCGGAATCGTGCGGGCAAGGAAATAAAAACTGGCACCTAATAGGCCGATCATGCCCATATACAGGTTAGGCAGGCCATTAGAGAGCTGATCAAAATTGAAACTACCCGGAAGTAACTTTGATGGCAAGTCAATCAGCGAATACAAGGCTTTGAAACTGAAATCAGCACCTGCACTGGAAAGGCGGGAAGCACTCAGCGCGTAATAGGTCGGAATGAGCACGACCGCCGCGATCATACCGCTGAGTAGCGAGCCAATAACAAATAGGCTGATTTTTCGCAGTAATTGCGGTTGATGTTGAATCGCCCAGTGCCAGCCAAAGTAAAGCGCCGCAAAAATGGCGACCATGAAGCCAATGTAATAATTGGTGATGAATGCCAGACTCAGCGGGATGACGTATGGTAGCAGCCGTTGCTCATCAAATAATCGTTCAATGCCCAAGACCACAAGTGGTAACAGGATTACCCCGTCCATCCACATGATATTCAAAAAGTTGGCAACCAGAAATCCGGATAGACCATAGCTAATACTGAAGACAAAGCTATACCAGCGGCCGCCTGTCAGATAATTCGCCAAGGCTTGTGCTGCCATGGCCGCGGTGCTGTATTTAAGCGCGGTCACGAATAAAACCGCCACTGGTAATGCGGAGCGGGGAACCAGAACAAATACGAGATTAAATGGACTTAACAAATAGTAAGTCCAGTTGGCATACATGCCGCCGCCAAGACTATTGGAAAAAGAATAAGCTTTACCGGCAGTACCCAGCAGTGCGTGTTTTAGGTAAGTAAAGAAGTCGACATATTGAACGGCCGAGTCATTAGCAAGAATGGATGATGAGCCAAACGGAGCCATTTTTAAAGCCGCAAAAACGATGAGGCTGATGACAAAAGTAACACCGAAACTAATGAAGAGTAGTGGCCAGGTTGATTGTTTGTTTGAACGCGACATATCAGACGAGGACTCCTTTTTGAAAACCTTGAAAATCAAATATTGTCATTAATTATGATAGCAAGCGAAATAACAGGTTAAAAAATCAGGTAACCTTAACTATTAATTAAATCATAACGCAGAATGGCTCGGCACGCGATCGTCAGGAACTGAGCGCGAGCCGGCGCGCTTAGAAGTCGGAGTGTAAGTGGCCTCAGGCGTGATGACCGTACTTTGGTCATTGCGCCTGAGGTCCTTACACGCAGACTTCTGCGCCGGGGAGCGCGTTATGGCGATCGCACCGTCCCGTTCCTCGGCACACATGACAACTTACGATTTGAAAGTTACAATATTGGGAAAGCACTAGCGGGAGGATTTTCATGCGCGCGGATACCGAAGATTCAGGTTTAGTTTCACAGCTTAAGGCCAATGCAATCTGGCTATTGCCACTTTTAGCGATTATTTTGGTGTTGCTTGTCCAGTGGCCGCAGTTACATTTGACCTACATTTTCCATCAGGATGATACGATGCCGCAGTTACGCCGAATGGAGAGTTATGTGACCAGCGTCCGGCATGGTAGCTACTTTCCAAAAGTCTTTCCCGAAGAAGTACGCAATTTCGGCTATGCTTTTGATGCCTTTTACCCGTCATTGTTGTTATTGCCATATGTCTGGTTGCGACTGGCAGGGATGGGGATTGTCAGTGCTTATTACGGCTATCAGACGCTGATTCTAGTGGCAACTGTGGTCACGGCTTACGTTAGTTTTTTGCGGATTCGCCGGCAGCCACTGGCAGGATTCGTCTTTAGTCTGGTTTACACGACAGCGGTTTATCGGGCCTTGGATGCCTTTGTACGCGGGGCTTTGGGCGAGAATTTGGCGTTTATTTTCTTGCCGGTGATTGCTGCAGGTATGTATGAAATTTATGCCAAGCAGTCGCGTAACTGGTTCTTGCTGGCATTTGGCGTGACTGGGTTGATGTATGCGCATATGTTGTCACTCGTGATGGTGCTGGTATTTCTTGTCGGCGGGTTCCTGGTTTTGGTGGCGTTGCAGCGGGTAACGTGGCGCATGGTCAGATATACGGCCATGGCGGCAGTGAGTGCGTTGTTGATGGGCTTGGGCAGTTATTTGCCAATGGTCGAACTTTCCCGGCACCTGTCACTTAAACTCGCGGATTCGGCAACGATTTGGCCCAATTATCTTCAATTCAATTTAGGTGATTTAGTCACGAACTCATTGAGCATGTATGCCTCAACCAGCAGCATGCAAAATGTCAGTCAGGCTTTTCGGCCGGGGATTGGCGTCTTGATGCTTGTGACGGCCATTGCACTCGCCATTTTTTGGGTAAAGTTGTCGCGGGCAGTCAAAGTTGCGGCTGGTTTGGGCTTTATCGGTATTTTTCTAAGCACTGATTTATTTCCGTGGGCATTATTTAGCAAAACCGTGTTAGGCACGATTCAATTTCCTTGGCGATATTTGGAGTTAGTGACCTTATTCTTCAGTCTGGCGCTTGGTCTTTTGGTTGCAGATCGGTCGCAACCGCAACCATTAGCTTTGGGGTTGGTGCTGGCGACTTGCATCGTCGGCTTTAGCTATGCCGTTAATATCAACACGACCATGATCAATGCCAACACTTACCGCATTACAGATAAAAATGCGGTTTCATACTATCAGGATTCTACCGGTGGCGGAAGTGAATATGCGCCGCGAGAATTCGACATGACCACATTCTTTAAGAAAAATCATCAGACGGTTTTGGCGTCACATAACCTTGAGCATGTTACCACCCCGACCCAAAACTACAATGACATGCAATTTTCGTACACGAGTCGGCGTGCCGTGACGCTAAGATTGCCTAAGTTTGCTTATGTTGGTTATACGGTGACGGTTGATGGCCGCCCAACTGCCTATCACCCAAGCGGCAAACTTGACCGTATCACGCTTCATGCACCCGCGGGTACGCATCATGTTCGGGTGGTTTACACCGGAACCGTCTTGCAACATGTGACCGGGTGGATCTCGCTTGTCGCTGCGTTTGTCTTTTTCGCTTGGTGGATCGTTGTCCATGCTCGGAGGCAACGGGATGTGGATGATGCGCTGGTTTAGTAAGTTTGCGAAAAGCGTTGAATGTGCGGATAACAAGCATTTTAAAACACAATCTCATGGCAGTTTTTGAACAGCGGCAATTTCTGAACTTCCTAAAATTAGATATATTCGGCGTTCTTGGACTGTGAGACCCCATATGCTATGCTTTCTGAAGGGATAGATAGGGTAAATTATGTTCAGCGAAGAGATCAGAGGTGATGTTGAAGTGTTTGAAGATAAGTATAAGATGTCCGATGCGGAAGAAAAGTTGCTGTTTGAGAAGAATCTGCCTTCCATGATTTATCTTGCTGGAAAGTACGAAAACTTAAGCACCACATTGCTCGATACTAAAGCAATTATCAATAATCTGACCATTAGCGGGGTTAAACCTGATGATGTTGAAGTTGTCCTTAACTTAAAAGCAGCTTACAAATATATCGTCGGATTACCGCAGACGATTCAGTTTGGGATTGAACAAATACAGAAAATCAATCTTATCATTCAAGGTGCAGGAACGCCTGACGCAGGTAAATTCAGGACTAAGACGGTATTAGTCGGTTTAACCAACGAAGATTATGTCCCTGCCATTCCAAATGAAGCCAATGTCACCAAAAATCTGGAAGCGCTGTTAACCTCTCAAAAGAGTGCTACTGAAAAAGCGATACTACTGATGCTTACATTGTCACGGCAACAAATTTTCACAAACGGGAATAAGCGAACGGCGATAGTAGCGGCTAATGCATTGATGTATCAAGCTAAAGTCGGTTTATTAGCAGTGCCAGAGAAAAAGATGCATTGGTACCTGTCTCAATTAGCCAAGTACTACAAAACAGGGAGAGCTGATCAACTTAAGCGGTGGCTGTATGAACATGCGGTTTTTGGCATTGAATAAGTGATGTTTCGATTGAAAATGGTAGTTGTTTTGAGCCATTCTGTTGGCATCGCGATATAACCAGAAAAATAAGGCAAGCTGACCTTGATTTTGCAAAGTCGGCTTGCCTTATTCACTTAATCTCGCGAGCAATGAAGATGGGGCGCCTTTTGGTTTCCAAATAGATGCGACCGATATAACGTCCTACGATGCCAAGTGCAAAGAGCTGCAGGCCGCCGATCATCAGAAAGATCGAGACCATAGAAGGCCAGCCGGATGTCGGATCGCCGAACAAAGCGGCACGGACAACGATGAAGATGAGAGCGATGAACGCACCGATGAAGCTGGTGATGCCGACAATGGAAACAAACGTTAGCGGGGCATCGGAGAAGTCGATGATGCCATCAGTAGCATAACGGAGCAAATTGGGGAACGACCAACTCGTTTGACCGTGTTGGCGTTCAATATTGCGATAAGGTAGATACTTGGTTTTGAACCCAACCCAGCTGAAAAGTCCCTTGGAAAACCGATTACGCTCGGTCATTTGGACAATGGCTTCAACCACTTGCCGCGTCATTAAGCGAAAATCACGCGCGCCGGGAACGATTTGCGTTTGCGACACTTTATTGATGAATTTGTAGAACATATCCGAAAAGAAAGAACGCAGATGAGCCTCGCCAGACCGATCCACGCGCTGAGCTCCAGCCATGTCGTAGCCTTCTTGTAAAATTGCGTACATATCCGGCAGCATTGATGGCGGATCCTGTAAGTCGGCGTCCATAACGGCATAGTAGTCGGCTTTAGCAGTTGAAAGGCCGGCATACATCGCTGCTTCTTTACCGAATGAGCGGGAAAGATCGATATAATGAACCTGATCGTCTTTAGCTTGCAACTGCTTGATTTGATCGAGGGTATCGTCAGTAGAACCATCGTTGACATACCAGATTTGCGGTTGCAATTGCGGCAAGCTTTCACGAAAAGTCTTGATCAATGCTTGATAAATCAGTGGAACATTTTCGGTTTCATTATGACAAGGAATAATAATTGCCACGCTTTGCGGCATGAAACGGCCTCCTCGATTTCAAGTTAATTTTCTTAATAAATTGATGATTCCTAGCAAAATCAATACTCAATCATCATGCATCGTTTTAACGGCCTTGGCCAAGCTGTCGGCCTGACTTGATACGGTTGTCAGGTTCGCAGTCATGACATCGATTTGCTGATTGAGTGAGCTGTAATATTGGTTTAGTTGGGAGATTTGCGTTTCTAGGTCGGCTTGAGACGTCTCTTCACTGTCAGCAGTGTTATCAAAAAAGGCATCTTCTGCTGTCTGCATTTCGCGGTAGTAGCTAACCAGCGTTTTGTGATCCAATTTGGCGAGCTTCAGACTTGTTAGCACTTTGTTGACTTGAGTTTGGGGGGTATCATCGGTCGGCTGGTTATTTAACTTGGTGAGCGTGTTATTGGCGTTTACTAAAGCAGTATTGGCTGCCTCAAGCTGTTTGAACGCAGCTGCACGTTTGGCGAGCAGCTTTTTAACGGGGCCGTCATCATTTCTGAAATCTGTATCAGGATGATCTTGATACGCTTTTTCAAACGTTGATGGAAACGCGCCGACGCTATCACCAATAATTTTTAGTGCAGCTTGTTCTTTTTGCACTTGTGTTTGAACGGTAGCGGTTGTGGTTTTTAATTGTTGTTTAGGGTTTAAAGTGGCCGAACATCCGGCAATCAGAAGTGCCAGACCCGCGAGCCATATGAGTATTTTTTTCATCAGCAACTCCTCTAAATATATGGTAGCGTAAAGCCGGCTGAAATACTAGCAGCAGGGGGATTGCAAATGAATTTCACCCCTGAATCCTGTTTCTTCAGGATACGAGAAAAATGAAGCGGCAACAAGTTCTTTTCAAGGATCATGATAAGGTGGTCGGTCAGTGGAAAGTTTACGTGACGACAGCCGCGGCTAACGGTAAAATAACAGATATCTGAGCGCACATAGCTGACGGGCGGGCTAAAAAATTTGTGGTGTAACTGGTTTGATGCGTTCCTATGCTAAACTGACAGGTGGAGGGTGATGACGATGCACATTGGGATGCGCACAATCAAAACAGCGGTAGGGACAGCAGCAGCGATGTTGATCGCTTATTCGTTGCACTTGGAATATTGGGCCGCTGCCGGTATTATTACCATTTTGTCAGTGCAAAACACAACGAAGGCGTCGTTTCGGTTAGTCGCCTACCGCTTATTAGCCACGCTGCTAGGATTCGTGATTGCGATCGGGGCGTTCTTGATTTTAGGCTACAATGCGTTTGCTTTTGGCGTTTTCTTGGTGATTTTTATTCCGATTACCAATGTGTTCGCGGTCCAAAGCGGGATTGTGATGACTGCCGTTTTGGTAACGCATTTTATGATGGCGCGCAGTTGCAGTTGGTTTTGGATTAAAAACGAACTTTTGCTGCTGGCGATCGGGGCCGGGGTGGCGCTCATTGCCAATCTGTTTATGCCAAGTCTTGAAGCTAAGATCATGGGCTTTCAAAAACAAGTCGAAGCCGAGATGCGTGAAATTATTGATCATATGAGTCAGCAGTTAGGGACAGATCAGCTTAAAAGTGCGGACAATTGGGCCAATTTATCTGATTTGAAGATGACGCTGGACGCAGCAGTTGCGTGGGCCAATCGACATAGCGATAATCAGTTGTTGTCTGAAAATGACTACTATCAGGCCTATTTTGAAATGCGCGCGAATCAATATGAACTGCTGCGGCAGATGCAAGATAGTTTGGATCGTATTGAAACGCCGGTGATGCAGGCGGCGGTGATCAGTGATGCCTTGGCAATGACAGCCAGTGTTTTGAATGAAGACAATCCGGCAGCGCAATTGGTGACAATGGTGAAGAAAATTCAGCGTGATTTTGCTGCCTCACCTCTGCCAACGGATCGTGCTTCTTTTGAAAGTCGCGCCCGGTTGTTCTATTTTCTGGAGGATTTTTCCCGGCTGTTGCAGTTGAAGCGGAATTTTAATCATATTATTTCTTCGCAGAATTGAATCAGACGAGCAATTGCCTAGCTGAGCGAATGGCGTAAAGTTTCAGTGGGTGTTAAGCAAGGCTGCATCAGTTTAGACGATTTTAGAAGCAGTGCGATGGGTCACCTTGTTCGATTATTAGGATAGAAAGCAAGAGCTGGCGGAGCGGTGGCGGGCTCAGTGGTGAAATTGGTCTTAAGCGGAGTGGGCTTCTCCGCTTTAGACCAAGGCCGAGCTTCGAAACCGCGGTCTTTGCGGGTTCGAAGTCGTGCCCACCACTCTAGCTGCGCGGTCGCCAGCCCCAGCCACCGCGGAGCCAGCTCGGAGTATCGGAAATCACTTAATTAGAGTAGAACCGAGAAAAACCTGACACTTACTTGAAAGCGTTCCTACTTGCTTGGTTTTTACCGTGATGTTAGACTAAACATGTACTTTTTGAATGGTCGTGGTTGCATGGTTTCAGGACTTTCTTCCACTTGTACCAAACAGAAATACACGATATTATCATGCGTCAATAGGCGCAAGGAGGAATGTTCTCATGGAACACGGCACAGTTAAATGGTTCAATGCTGAAAAGGGTTACGGTTTTATCACACGTGAAGATGGCAGCGATGTTTTCGTTCACTTCTCCGCAATCCAAGGCGAAGGTTACAAGACTCTTGAAGAAGGCCAAGCGGTAACGTTTGAAGTTGAAGACAGCGATCGCGGCCCACAAGCGGTTAACGTTAACAAAGACTAATTTAAAAGTTTCAAAACAAAAGTGTACTATTTTGAATTTTATTTCAAAATGGTACACTTTTTCTTTTGATTAGGTGATTAGCGTTTAGCGCTTCAAGGCTCAGAAGTCCCGTCTGGCAAACTCGGGATCAGATAACACGCTTAAGTTCAATCACCGTAAAGCACAAGTATTGCCGTGGTTTGTAATGACACATATCATTACAGGCGAAAGGGTGACAAGCATGACTGTTAAAACTTATCGGCTAGGAAACTCAATTGTGGTTACCGTTCCAGCGTTATTCAATATTGGCGAAAACGTTGAATATCAACCGATTATTGACGAAAATGGCGTCATCAGCCTGCTACCTGTTAAGCATCATATCTTCAGGGGTAATGCTGGCTACGATTTACGTCAGGCAATGCTGGAAGAAAATATTGGTGACAATGATATTCCAATTGGACGTGAGGACGCCTGGCATGAATAGTGATAATCAGATCCCATATCAGTAGGCAGGTTGGGTATTTGAATACATTAAAAGATCAATCATTTATGTCTGTCTATCAAACATTCAAAAAGGGGTCTACACTTTTTGGCGTTGGTGATATATCAACACTAAAGATGTAGGCCTTTTTTGGCGATGGAGAGCTTCATAAGCAGCTGTTCATGGTAAACTGATAGTTAGCAGTTATAAGCTTAGGATTGGGCTATGGAAGGCGGGGGGCACATGTTAAGATTTGAAGAGGTAGCACCTGATGCAAGACTCCAATATCTGGATCTCTTGTTGGTGGGCGATGAGGATCCGGCTATGCTTCAGCGCTATTTAGGTGCAGGGACACTTTTTGCGGCCATTGATCAGCAGGTGCCGGTTGGCGTTGCCATGGTGGTGGCGGTCAATGCGACCACGGTAGAGTTGAAGAATCTTGCGGTCACGCCTGCCCGCCGCCGTCAAGGGATTGCATCAGGATTATTGCGGCATGTCAGTTTGGTGTACGCCGAGAAATATCAGGATATGCTGGTGGGTACCGGAGATGTTGATTTTGATAATCTTCGGTTTTATATGCGCCGCGGGTTTCGATTTGATTCGATTCGCAAGCATTTTTTTGATGAATATAGTCAGCCGGTTTATGCTGATGGCTTGCGATTACAGGACATGATCGTGTTACGCCGCAAATTGTTGTTGACGCGTGAGGATAAGACAAAGGAGTAAGGCTATTGGCGAAAAAGCGCCGACGTTTTACCTTAAAGAAGGTTCCATTGGCGGCTTGGCTGGTCATCGCTTTTTTTGCGGTTGGTTCAATGTTGGTTGTCAGCTCGTATTGGTCGCAACGGCAAGCCGAAGTTTCACAGCGCCAAGCAATTGTCGATAAGAAGGCGGCTGAAAAAGCGAAGAAAGAGGCTTTTATCAAGCGATTGGTGCCGACAGCCCAGGCCATGCAGAAACAGTATGGTGTCTTAACGAGCATTACGCTGTCCCAAGCGATTCTTGAGTCTGATTGGGGAACGAGCACGTTAGCCAAGGATTACCATAACTTATTTGGCATTAAAGGGACGGATCCTGCCACCACGAAAGTATTACGGACGAAGGAATATGTTAACGATAAATGGATTACCGTTAATGGTCGGTTTCGGGTTTATAGCGATGATGCTGCTTCGATTCGTGATCATGCCTTGTTATTCGTTAACGGTACCGACTGGAATCCGCAACAGTATGCAACGGTAAGAGCCGCAAAAGATTATAAGACTGCTGCCTCGGCTTTGCAGACGGACGGCTATGCCACTGATCCGGATTATCCCCAGAAGCTGATTCATTTGATCGAAGCATGGAATCTGACCCAGTATGACAATTGAATGTTCGTATTTTGTTGATTATTGAATCCTCGTTATTTGGTTATGGTAGCGCCAAATTGCGGGGATTTCGTTCTTTTATCGCTGTGAAAGCGGCTACTTAGTTTGTTCGGGAATTAGTGAGCTTGTATTGTTCCACGGCGTTTTTTATGGTAAGCTGATTGAAAATTTACAAATAAAAGGAGTGCTTGTGGTGAAATTACTGGAAGACCGGATTAAAAAAGATGGCCAGGTTATTGGAACAGACGTATTGAAGGTGGACAACTTTTTGAATCATCAAGTTGATCCTGATTTAATGGCTGATCTTGGTAAGGAAGTCTACCGGCGTTTCAGCAATGAGCCGATTACAAAGATTTTGACAGTTGAAAGTTCTGGGATTGCCCCGGCGATTGCCACCGCGATGTCGTTCCACAAGCCGCTGGTGTTTGCCCGCAAGCATAAGAGTCTGACGTTGAAAGATCACCTGTACACAGCAACGGTTTACTCGTTTACCAAAAAGACTTCCAATGAGATTGCCATTTCGCGGAAGTTTTTGTCGGCTGATGACAATGTGTTGATTATTGACGACTTTTTGGCTAACGGACAAGCAGTTGAAGGATTAATGGATATTATTGATCAGGCTGGGGCAACTTTAAGCGGCGTTGGTATTGTCATTGAAAAGACTTTCCAAAAAGGCCGTAAATTGTTGGATGATAAGCACATTCGCGTGGAATCGTTGGCGCGGATTCGTGCATTTGAAGACGGTCAGGTTGTTTTTGAACCGGAGGACTAGGCTCGAAGATGAAGAATAAAACAATTTCCAATCCAAAAGCAGCGGCATTGGGGCTGCAACATTTATTAGCGATGTATTCGGGTTCAGTGTTGGTGCCGATTTTGATTGGGGCATCGTTGCACTTTACCTCTGAGCAAATGACGTATCTTGTCTCGATTGATATCTTCATGTGCGGGATTGCGACGGCTTTGCAGGTGTTTGGTAACAAATATTTCGGCATTAAATTACCGGTTGTGTTGGGGTGTGCAGTTCAGGCAGTGGCGCCGCTCATTATGATTGGCCAGAAGTTTAACTTCCAAACCATGTATGGCGCCATCATTGTTGCTGGGCTGTTTGTTTTTCTCATTGGCGGTGCGTTTTCTAAACTGCGCTTTTTGTTTCCGCCACTGGTGACCGGTTCCTTGATTACCGTGATCGGTCTGTCGCTGATTCCGGTTGCTTTCCAGAATCTAGGCGGGGGTTCGACGACAGCCAAAGACTTCGGCAATATGACGAACCTGTTTGTCGGCGCATTTACGGTATTATTGATTTTGGCTATTAATGTCTGGGGACGCGGCTTCTTGCATTCAATCGCGATTCTGGTCGGCTTGATTGCGGGCACGGTCTTAGGCGGGTTCCTCGGCTTAGTCAGTTTTCAGCCGGTCATTGAGGCAAGTTGGTTCCACGTCCCGACGCCATTTTACTTTGGGGTTCCACAGTTTGAATGGAGCTCAATTGTGACCATGATTCTGATTTCAATGACGTCTATGGTTGAAAGTACCGGTGTTTTCTTTGCACTAGGGGATATTGTCGGGCGTAAAATTGAAGCAGATGACCTGAAACGCGGGTATCGCGCAGAAGGCCTAGCCGTGGTACTCGGCGGTTTGTTCAACACCTTCCCGTACACAACTTTTTCGCAAAATGTCGGGTTGGTGCAGCTTTCCGGAATCAAAACCCGCAAGCCGGTAATTTATTCGGCAGTCTTCTTGGTTATCCTTGGGTTGCTGCCGAAAATCGGCGCCTTGGCAACGATCATTCCGGCACCGGTTCTTGGTGGTGCTATGCTGGTGATGTTCGGGATGGTTGCGGTGCAAGGTATCCGGATGCTGCAACAGGTTGATTTTGAAAATGATAAGAATTTACTGGTTGCCGCGATTTCAATCGGTTTAGGCTTAGGGGTAACGGTACAGCCGCATATTGTTCAGTTCTTGCCAAAAACCATTCAACTGTTGTTTGGATCAGGGATTTTGATGACAAGTCTGAGTGCGGTGTTGTTGAACTGGTTGTTTAATTCACCAAGTCGTCATCCTGAAATGCCGGTTGATCGCGGGTTAAACGAACAGGATTCAGACAAATAAAGTCAAAGCGAGGAACAATTGTGACGCAATTTATTAGTCCAGGCGCTACCATCGGCATTATTGGCGGTGGCGTATCAGCTTTTCGCATGGCTGATACTGCAAGCTTAATGGGCATGCGGACTGTGGTTTTAGCACCGACCCAAACGGATATTGCACTGGAAAAAGCCGATATTCCGTTGGTCGGGCAAGCGGATGATCGGGAAGCATTAAAAGAGTTGACGCAACTGAGTACGGTCATGACCTTTACCGATGAAAACGTTGACGGCGCTGTATTGGCTGAATTAGCAACCAGCAGCCAATTGCCGTCAGGAACCGATATTTTGACCGTGACCCAGGATCGGTACTTGGAAAAGGTCTTTCTTGACGATCTCAACATGAATATTCTGCCATATACCCAAGTCATCACGCCTAGCGATATTAATGAAGCAATTGACACCATTGGCTATCCGGCCTTATTGAAGCCAATTCAAAAGGGGATGGGCGTGGATCAGCAGTTGTTGCTGGCAACCCCGGCGGATGTCGATCGCGCCAAACAATTACTGCAGCAGCGTCCGTACATTTTGGAAGCCTATTTGCAAAATATTAAAGAAGTTGCCGTCATGGTCGCCAAGGCTGATAAAGAAATCCGAATTGGGCCGGTGATTCAGAATTATTTTGAACATCATCAACTCAAAGCATCTTCGGTTCGGGCTGACGTTGATCCGGCGGTGATTGTTGAGATTCGCCGCATTGCAGAAAAAATTGCCAAGAAGCTTGATTATAATGGCATTTTCAGTCTTGAATTTTTCTTGGCGGCTAACGGGACCCTGTACGTCAAACGGGTTTTCCCGGGGCCAAAATTGTATGGTCACCTCATGCAATGTACCAGCGATATTTCGGAATATGAACTACATCTGCGCGCGATTCTCGGCTGGCCGCTGCCAGAACTGGAATTGGCCGAAGATGGCGTTGCGATTCCGTTACGGCAAAAAGACATGGATGCGGTTTTGACGCAGATTCAAATCAAGCCGGATTGGCGGTTTGCTTTCTATCCGACTGGCAATGAGTTAGTCGGCGAGATTGAAATCGTTGGTGATTTGAAAGCAATAAAAGACAGCATCAATGCCACGGGACATTTTGTGATTCAGTAAAGATTCTCGAGCGTGCCGGCTGCATGGAAAAGTCGGCATGCTCACCGGTGATACGATGATGAGTATAGAACATGGCGCTTACAATAGAGGAGGAAACTACCTGTGATTCCGCGTTATAGTCGTCCTGAAATGGCGGCAATTTGGTCAGAAAAAAATCGTTATGCTGCATGGCTGGAAGTTGAAATTTTAGCGGCTGAAGCCTGGTCGAAACTAGGCGAAATTCCGGAAGCCGATGTTAAAGCTTTACGGGCCAACGCCAAGTTTGATGTCGATCGAATCCACGAAATCGAAGCGGTCACGCACCATGACGTGGTCGCATTTACGCGGGATGTTTCCGAAAGCCTTGGCGAAGAGAAGAAGTGGGTGCACTTTGGCTTAACCAGTACCGATGTGGTCGATACGGCTCAAGGTTACTTACTTAAACAGGCTAACCAGATTCTACGTGCGGATTTAGCCGTATTAAAAGCAAGTTTGGCGAAACTGGCAAAAGCCCATAAAGATACGGTTATGATGGGCCGGACGCACGGGGTTCACGCTGAGCCAACAACATTCGGTCTGGTTGTTGCCACTTGGTATTCGGAACTCAATCGCGATATTCGGCGATTTGAAGATGCGGCAAGTGATGTTGAAGCAGGAAAGATCAGCGGGGCGGTCGGAACTTTTGCCAACACGCCGCCAGCTGTGGAAGCTTATGTGACCAAGCAGCTAGGCATTCGCGCACAGGAGATTTCAACCCAGGTATTGCCGCGTGATCTGCATGCCCATTACATTCAAACGCTGGGCCTGATTGCCACCTCAGTTGAACGGTTTGCCTTGCAGATTCGGCATATGCAGCGAACCGAAGTGCATGAAGTCGAAGAACATTTTAACAAGGGGCAAAAAGGTTCCAGTGCGATGCCGCATAAGCGTAACCCAATCGGCTCGGAAAATGTCTCCGGATTGGCGCGGGTGATTCGCGGGTACGAAACGCCGGCACTAGAAGATGTCCTACTATGGCATGAACGGGATATCTCCCATTCCAGTGCCGAACGTATCATGCTACCGGATGCAACCGGCTTGCTAGATTACATCCTGCATCGTTTCACGAGTATTTTGGATCATCTGGATGTTTTCCCGGAACGGATGAAGGCCAATATGAACCTCACACACGGCTTGATTTATAGCCAGCGAGTGATGTTAAAACTCATCGAAAGTGGTTTGAGTCGGGAACAAGCCTATGACCTAGTTCAGCCTAAGACCGCGATTGCATGGGACGAGCACCGCGACTTCCGGCCGCTGTTAGAAGCCGATCCGGAAATCATGGGCCGGTTAAGCGAGGCTGACTTAGATGATGCGTTTGATTATCACTATCATCTCAAGCATGTTGATGAAATCTTCAAGCGCGTTGGACTGGCTTAGTTTCACAAGTTTGCTCAGAATATGATAACGAAAATTGACGCTAGAATTTTTCTAGGGTCAATTTTTGTGTTTAAATTTTAAATTTGAACGACAGTCGTTATCCGGTACGCTAGCGCCAACTTTTTCAAAATCGGTGCCGGTGACAATAATCGCAAAAAAAGACCTTGCAATGTAACTTCGCAAGGTCATTTGGTAACGGCATGTAGTGATAAGACAGGTGGTTGTTGCCAAGCATTTTGAGGATTGGCACTGAGCAGCGATTGATCGGTTGTCAGGACCAATAAGCAGCTTTCGGTTTGTTGCAAAGCATGGTTGGCTTCGGTTAAGAACTCGCGGGTAACTTGCGGATCAAAAATCTCGGCATGACCGCTTAATAGTAAATATCGTTTTTTACCCATCAAACCACGATAAAATTGCAAATAGATCCGTTGCAACGTGTTTAAAGTGGCCGCGGGTTGATCGAGAACCGGAGAAGTATTGGCAAGCCATTCCGGCAAAAAGTCCGTATGCTTGGTGTGCCCATTGATGCAAAGGTTATTCCGAACACTGAGATAATCCAAGATACCAGTGTCGCGACTACTGATGAAAGCAAGTTGCTTGATGAGGCCACCATTAATAAAATCCTTGATATATTGGTCGCGTAATGCGGTCAGTGCTTCCTCATCCGGGACGTATAAATATTGAATCGTTTTAGGCGCGAAAAGCTTTGCAAGTCTTTCACGATAGATATCAAGCTGCTTTGACCGAAATAACATAGCTGTCTCCTAACGCGGCATGACAAGCCGTTTGCGAATAATCGAAAGCGGGGTTACCAAGCCTAGATTGGTGACGAAAATCACGCCAAGGCCGTTTCTCAATGTTGTCAAGAAGCCGGCCGGTTGGGTGAGGTCGTCCGTTTTACCGCCGTAATAGAATAAGGTTTCACGCGTAAAGCCAGTTAGGTGACGGGCAAAGAGTTGCTGAAAGGCGTGATTCATGTCAATTCCACGATAGCCTTCCTGTAAAAGATGACCAAAAGCAGAACGATTCGCATTGGTCAGAAACTGAATCAGCTGATCATTAAATAAAATAATCAGAAAAACACTAATGATAAAGCTGATTAAGAAACTGAAAAATGCTTCAAACGCATATTGTAACCCGATGGACATGCTGCTTTTGCCGACCAAATAAAGCGCATCGGTTTCAGAACGTCGCAGAAACCACAGCAAGGCCGTCCCGATCAACCAGCAAATACCATTAATGATGACGACACGATTTAATAATGTTTGCGTGATTTGCATCATTTTAATATGGGCTTGGCCAACTTGCGTACTTAGCAGAATCGTTTGTTTATTTTGGGTACCAAAAGAATTTAGCCGCTGTAAAAAAGCGCTTTGTGCGGATTGGTCGATCATTTCACTCGTTATCAGCATGATGCTGATCAAGCAGAACGCAACTGACAGCAGCATCATCACAAAGTAATAACGGCGATGATAACGGAAACCCGAGAACGTTCGCTCAAAGAAATGCATCTACCCGTTCACCTCACAAGCAGTATAAGCAATGAATTTGAACAAAGTGTGAACATAAACCGAGCATTCATTATGTTATTTGATTCATTTGAGCTGGTTATTCTTGATATTGAGGGTACTGGAGCTGCTAGATGCACTGCTGCTAGCGGATGAATCGGTTTGATTTTGAACTTTTTCCGGAAAATCGGTGATCGGTGAGGTGTCATCTGCTAATTCAGGCGCATCGGTTTGATAGAGTCCGGTTGTTGATTGGTCGTTATTTTCGCTATAAAGACTCGTGCTCTTGCTGCCGCGACCGTGTTCAATCGACAGCACATTGCTGAGACTTTGATTGTAATCATACTGGCTGGGATTAATCGGTTTAAAGCCTAATGGTACATAGAAACGCAATAGATTACGATTAGCAACGTCATCGGATAGACTAAGCCGCGTGTCAACTGATTTCTGGTCCTTATCAATGGTTGCTTGTAAGGCTGGCGTCATGGTCACGAGTTTGCCAGTCGTATTATCATAAACTTTGCTGCCTAAAACAGTGTACTTCGGGGTGACAAAATTGTGATTTCGAAAAGCAACGACATTGTCATGCTGGTTGGAAAGCAGATCGGTACCAAATTGGACGTAGCGCTTACTGCTGATCCCAAGCAAATGCAGTAGCGTCGGTAGAACATCAATTTCGCCGCCATAAGTATTGTTCACGCCGCCTTTAAGACCCGGCATGTGGAAGATTAGCGGAACCCGCTGCAGTTGGGCATCGTCAAAGCCATTCCAGTCACTGGCGTCTTTACCTAACAATGGCGCTAAGGTGGTATTACGATCGTTGCTGATACCAAAATGATCACCATACAGCATCACGAGTGAATTTTTTTCCAAACCACTGGCCTTCAGGTAATTAAAGAATTCCCGTAATGCTTCATCAAGGTAGTGAGCCGTCTTGAAGTAACCGTTGATCGTCGCGTCATCAGTACCGGCATCCGGGAAATCCGAATCCGCCTGGGTGATATAAAATGGATTATGGTTACTGGTCGTAATAATTTTAGTGTAAAACGGTTGCTGGAGATGCTCTAAATACTTCGGTGTTTCTGCCAGCATCAATTTATCTTTAATCCCATATTCGGTGGCCGCTTTTTCATCATGATTATAGAAGTTGCCGGAAAAGTAATTGTTATAGCCAAGACTCTTATAAACATTATCGCGGTTCCAGAATGAAGCGGAGCCGCCATGGAAGACAGCACTGGTATAGCCAGCGCGTTGATTTAAAATTGCCGGGGCGCCTTCAAACGTATTTTCCGTTCCCAGACTGCTGAACAAGGATCCATTGGCAATCCCGAACGTACTGGTTTCCAGCATATTTTCCGCGTCACTGGTTTTGCCGAGTCCGACTTGATGGAAGAAATTATTGAAGCTTAACGTGTCTTTTTCTTTAATCAACGAGTTCAGAAATGGCGTTACTTCCTGACCATCGATTTTTTGACCGATCAGAAATTGCTGGAAGCTTTCAAGGTGAATGATGATCACGTTCTTGCCTTTAGCGGCTCCGTAATAGCTAGCGTTAGGAGCGGCATAATGCGAACGCGTGTATTGTAGAACCGGATCGAGATTGGCACTGTCTGCCTGAGCCCGTACCTGATTGTTTTGTGCCGTTTTAGCTGCATCGTAAATTGTAAAAGGCGCCAAACCGAGATATTTGACGATGTAATTACGATCAAAGGTCCGCGTCAGCAACTGTGGTCGATTCATTTCACTCACTGCCGTCATCAAAGCAAAAAAGGCAATGCCAAAAACCGTCACCGCTTGGGGCAGATGGAAGGGCAGGCGGCTGGTATCCAACGACAGCCCAAAATGCGGCCACTTAAGCCGTTGATTATGGATATAGCGCCAAATATTCCAGATGCTGTAACCCAAATAAGCTAAAATTACGATCACAATGTCCAGAATATAAATTAAATCGTGGGGTTTGACCATACTTAAAGAACTGGCACCGAGTCCTTGGCTGACTTTTGACACACCAAGAATCGTTGTGACCGTCAAGAAGTCGGTAAATTCACGATAATAAAGGACGTTGGCGAGCAATAATAACGTGCTTAATATGTAGACGATCAGGCCAATAGCGTAACCGCGGCGGGCATGCTTGGGGTATAGCCCTAATGACAGGAGAATAATGCCCGTTCCCAACGGATTTAAGATGAGTAGGGTATATTGCAGCGGGTCATTCAGCCCGAGCGAGAAGTCAACGAAATACCCGAAAATCGTTTTTGCCCACAATAAAAAAAGCAGCAGGGCTAAGAAGCCGATTCGAGTATTGCGTACCCATTGTAAAAGTTGATTGAGTCGTAACCGTTTCAAAGCGGCAACTCCTTTCCACTTTGTTCTTTGTCATTGTACCCGCAAAACGGCAATTGCACAAAAAGAGACGGTAAGCGCGAGCCGGCGCGGTTAGAAACCGGAGTGTAAGTGGCCTTATCCGTAATGGCCCGGTCTTGGCCATTACGGATAAGGTCCTTACACGCAGGTTTCTGCGCCGGGGAGCGCGTTATGGGCGTAAAAGCGGATCTAGTAGCCTCAGACGTGACGGCCGTACTTTAGCCATTGCGACCAAGGCCCTTACACGCAGACTTCTGCACCGGCGAGCGCGTTATGGGCGTAAAAGCAGACTAGTAACCTTGAGCGTGTTCACAGGTTTTGGGTCATTGCGTCTAAGGTCCTTATGTACAGGTTCCGGGCTGGTGAAGGGGAACCGCCAATGATAATTGCTGTATTCAATAGCGTACCGCAGTTTGCCTTAACCTAGGCATTGACGGCTGATTCTTATGGAGTCTTTAAAAGTTGCAACGCTTGTGGGTATCACGCGTTGTGTTTGCTACAATGGCAACTGGAGGTATCGCCATGCTTTTTTTGGGGCCATTTTATAACTGGATTAATTCAACGTCTTTGAGTCAGGTGAACCATTTTCCTTTGGTGCGGCTCATTATTTTTAGTCTGGACAAGACCATCCTTTACCTATTAGTGTTTGCCGTTTTGCGATGCCTCTGGCTGGTTCGACATCATCGGCGAACGACATTCGGACGCGAACTGAAATTGGGATTGTTTGTCGGCTATTTGATGCTACTGTTTGCACTCACGGTTTTTCGCGATGTGTACTATCCGTGGCAATTGGTTTTTCATTGGCAACGCTCACTTTCTGTCATTAATCTACACCCCATGGTCGAAACGCTGAAATTGCGGCAGGCCGCCAGTCATTTTGACTTATGGTATCAGTCGTTAGGCAATGTTGCCTGGTTTATGCCGCTGGGCTTTGGCATTCCTTGGGTCAGTGTGCATCGGCGGCGATTGTTTGCCGTTGTCGGGATCGGACTTATCACATCATTAAGTATCGAGACTTTACAATTCTTGCTGATTAGCGGCGTTGCTGATATTGATGACGTCATCTTTAATGTTATCGGCGCTATTTTGGGATATGCCTTTTACCGGTTATTGCATCCAAAAGGTTAGACGGCGGTCGCTTCAATTGAAGCAGTCAAGCTTTTTTTCGCAACACTAACCGCCTACCTGCGCGAAAAATTCGACTTGTTTTGCTGGGAAAAGAACGATAGAATATTTTTTTGTGTTCTATTTTCGATAAAAAACGCGTATATCTGCAGGCGCTTCTGTATAAAGACTTTCTATGGAAGAAACCCACGTTCATCTCACGTGTAAAGTCGTTTATATGAAGTTTTCTAAGCAGGTGTATTCGTACTCAGTTAAACGATACGATAAAGAAAGAGGCGCATTATGGTATTTTTACTTGCGTTGATCCCGGCACTTGCTTGGGGTTCCATTGGCCTGGTCAGTGGCAAACTTGGCGGCAATGCCTATCAGCAGACTTTGGGGATGACGTTTGGCGCGCTGGTTTTTGGCGTTGGCACGTTATTGATCATGCATCCGGTTCTCGACACTAAGACTTGGCTGCTTGGCATTATTTCTGGGTTATTTTGGGCATTAGGACAGGGACAACAGTTTCAGTCTATGAAATATATGGGTGTCTCAATGACCATGCCGATTTCAACCGGCATGCAACTGATTGCGACCACGTTGGCCGGTGCATTGCTGTTTCATGAGTGGCATAGCGGCCGTGATGTGTTGCTTGGCATTTTGGCGTTGGCGTTACTAATCATTGGTGCGACGTTGACTTCGCGGCGGGAGCAAAATGATGACTTCACCTCGGAAACCGGCGTCGCTAAGGGTTTGCGGACGTTACTGATTTCAACAGCAGGTTATGCCGGCTACACGATTATCGTCAATGCCGGCCAGCTTGGTGCTTTGGCAGTGGTGATGCCGCAATCGCTTGGAATGATTATTGGCGCTTTGTTGATGAGCATCGGGCATGAGCCTTTTGCTAAAGCCACTGCGAAGAATGTTTTAACCGGACTCTTGTGGGGGACCGGTAATGTGTTCATGCTGTTGTCAATGGCAAATGTCGGGTTGGCAGTTTCCTATTCACTTTCACAAATGGGCATCGTTATTTCAACGTTTGGATCCATTTACTTACTTGGTGAGCATAAGACGCGTAAGGAAATGATCTGGGTCAGCTGCGGTTCGGCTCTCGTCATTCTTGGCGGGGTCGTCTTAGGGATCATGAAAGCAAAGTAATCTGATGAGAAGTTGCTGGATTGCTTGCTTTTTTACAAATTCAATTTTAAAGTTAACTTGTTAGAGTGTGAATTTGAACAGCGTACTGCACTGGCGTAAACTTTTGGTTGGAAGCGGTGCCGCTATTTTTGATGGCGATGCCGGTTTGATCAAAAGTTTCACGGTAAGGTACGTATTTAGAGGAGGAACGCACACGATGTCGTACATCAAATTTGATTCATCTAAGCTGGATAAGTTCGTTCACGCGAATGAACTTGAACAGATGCAGCCGTTAGTAACTGCAGCTGACAAGGAATTGCGTGAAGGTACAGGTGCCGGCAAGGATTTCCGTGGTTTTCTCGATTTGCCAGTCAATTATGATAAGGACGAATTTGCCCGGATTAAGGCTGCGGCCAAGAAGATTCAAGGCAATTCCCAGGTCTTTGTTGCGATTGGGATTGGCGGTTCTTATTTAGGCGCACGGATGGCAGTTGATTTTCTTTCCCAAACCTTCCGTAACCTCGATCCTGAGCTAAAGTTCCCAGAAGTCTATTTTGCGGGTAACTCAATCTCCGGTACTTATTTAGCTGATTTGCTCGACATTATCGGCGATCGTGACTTCTCGATCAACGTCATCAGCAAGTCCGGTACCACGACTGAACCTTCCATTGCTTTCCGTATTTTGAAGGCTAAGTTAATCGAAAAGTATGGTAAAGATGGTGCCAAGGAACGAATTTATGCGACAACCGATCGGGCCAAGGGTGCTTTGAAGCAAGAAGCCGATGCGGAAGGCTACGAAGAATTCGTGGTTCCTGATGACGTTGGCGGCCGCTTCTCAGTAATGTCAGCAGTTGGCTTATTGCCAATCGCAGTTGCTGGCGGCGACATTGACGAAATGATGCGTGGCCTCGGTGATGGTCGAAAAGCCTATGCATCAGCTGATTTGAAAGAAAACGAAGCCTATCAGTATGCAGCTTTGCGTAACATCTTATATCGCAAAGGCTACACCACCGAACTACTCGAAAACTACGAACCAACCTTGCAATACCTTGGCGAATGGTGGAAGCAATTAATGGGCGAATCTGAAGGTAAAGATCAAAAGGGCATCTATCCTTCAAGCGCTAACTTCAGTACTGACCTGCACAGTCTCGGCCAATACATTCAAGAAGGCCTCCGCAATCTGATGGAAACCGTTGTGTGGGTTGAAGAACCTAACCGCGACCTAACCATTCCTGACGACGCGCAAAACCTTGATGGCCTCGGCTACTTGGCTGGCAAGAAGATGTCCTTCGTTAACCGCAAAGCTTACGAAGGCGTTGTTCTGGCCCACACAGATGGCGGCGTCCCAGTTATGACCGTTTCCATTCCGAAACAAGATGCCTACACCTTAGGCTATCTGATCTACTTCTTTGAAGCGGCAGTTTCCATCTCCGGCTACCTGAACGGGATCAACCCATTCAACCAGCCTGGTGTTGAAGCTTACAAGAAGAACATGTTCGCACTGCTTGGTCGTCCGGGTTATGAGGATATGACCAAGGAATTGAACGCACGCCTTTAATCGCAAGGGTTTGCGCGATTTGAAATAAGGTAAATAAAGAGCTCCAGAATCATGTTGGAAAGGTCCGTGGCTGAGTTGTGGCTGTCAGTCAGGAGTTATCAACTGGTTCTGGGGCTTTTTTTATGGGCAAGTGTTCGGGCAGCGTTTGAATTTGTTGCTCCACAAGAGCTGAAGCAGCGTTAAAAACTAAACTAATGCTATTAATTGCTTTTGACTCCAGGGTTTTAGCTCAGTTCCATACTGACGCGCTAAATTACGTGCCTTTTCGGGGAGAGCATTTTCAACGTCATTATAGATAATCAGGTATCTAATTTTCATTTTTCCTTATCTATATTGATTAGGATTGATTACGCCGAATAGTCCATACGAATAATTTCAAGCGGCGCATCTAAGAAGGAATCGATTCCAGCCAAAAACTGCTTGAAGTGGGAGGTTTCGTTATGTGATGCCACTGCTTGGGCATCCTGCCAGTGTTCGATGATCTCGTATTTGTTGGGATCAGTGAGGCTTTGGAAGTGGTCATAGCTGAGGTTACCGGCTTCAGCACGCGATCCCGCAACCAATTGACTGATGAACTGCTGGTAGTCGCTGGCAAGCTCTGGTTTGACGTGTAGGGTAACATTAATAATTTTCATTTTCTTCCTCCTAAAGGGGTTTTGGCCACGAGGGCGTAATGTATTGATAGAGGCGTTCTTAGAAGGCAAATTTTTGCCGCTAAGATCGTCACTACAACTGATTATACTAGCAAAAAATGGGCAGCAATCGAAATGGGGTGGGGCCATAACTTGTGATGAGCTTATTTCAGCCGGAATGGGTCACAAGATTGGGTAAACTTGATTAAGGATTTCACGAGATCGGTTCCGGTGCGAGCGCAAAAAAGCCGTTGAGCAGACAGTTGATCAACGACTTTTTTCTCTGGACAGAAATATTTAATTTTTGGTGCTTGTTCCGTCGGCGTAATTGATGGTGTATCCTGGTTCGACATTAAAAATATAGACATTGAAATGAATGGTGTTGTCGCCGATGCTTTGAGCACGCATTTGAACACCGCGTGCAACGAGTTCGTTACCGCGGAAAATTGGCTTTACCTCGTAACGGACGTAGTGGTCATTACTTTGTTTGAGATAATAAGCGATATCCATTTCATGAGCCAACATCAAGGGACTATTGAGCGTTTGAGTACCGGTCATGAGATTCTTTGGGTTATTATTTTCGCCGGTCAGCTGGTACCCGATTAAATGGCTACGATTATATAACCATCCATGTGCCGTTTTTTTATTGTGCCAGCCGGTTGGGTTCCAAGTTAGTGGTTCGCGTTTGGCTGAAGGCATGAGTGAGCGGTTTAACAAGGCATTGGCATCGGTCACTCGGTTGAGACTATCTAAATCGGAATAAGTGGCCCATGCGCCTTTTGCAGTTGAAAGATCATTTTTTGAAAATGCGGGATCGTTGTTATTGACGGTTATTTCTTGCTGGCCGGTATAATCGAGATTGGCTAAAGTATTGGCATCCGTGGTACCTGCTGTCGTCTTTGAAGCTTCTGTGCTTGGCTTGCTGTTATCTAATGTCGCTTTTAGACTGCTAACTTCTTCACGTTTATCAGCAATAGCTTCATCGAGACTGCTGATCGCAGAATTAGTCTTATTATTAAGTTTAGTCTGATCGGCCACAGGATCCGTGGATGGTGAGGTTGATTTTGAGGTGCCTTGAGTACTGCAACCGGTTAGTAAGAGACTTACTATGAGCAGAGGGGTAAGATATTTCATTAACTTTGTTTTCATTAGCGTAATGCCTTTCGATAACCAGCCGATGATGCCTCGGCTTCGGTATGGAAGTAGACAGCATTTGCAGCGTTCATATGGTAGCCGGCTTGACCAGGAACGTGATAGATCTTGCTACGGCTGTTGCCAACGATGGTTCCTTGCGTGCCAGTATATAAATCACCTTGGTTTGTTGGCGTTTGCTGCTGTGCCGGTGCAGCTTGCTGTTGTGCTGCCGATTTCTGGGCTTCTTCTGCTTGTTTGGCTGCGGCTGCATTTGCCGCTGCTTGCGATGAGGCAGCCGCTTGGATGGATGCCGCAGCTGCTTTACTTGCAGATTCAGCCTGAGATGCTGATGTGGATGCAGCAATAGATGAGGAAGCTGCTGCCGCTCGCGATGAGGATGCTCGTTCGTCTGCGGCTGCTTCGAGTTTCTTTTGTTCTTTGGTTAAGGCTTTTAACTCCGCGTTTTTTTTAGCTTTTACTGCCAATAAGACTTTTCCGTGTGTTTTTTCGGCGTTCAGCAGTTTTCGCTGTTTTGCCGTTAACCTTTTATTAACAACGCTTGATTGCAAAGTTGAAACTGTCGATGTTTTTGTGTCACTTATCGGGGTGCCAATGAACATTAAAATAATACCGCCAATTAGTAGAATTAGGTTGAGTCGTTTCGTTGACGGATGTTTCCGTTGCCGAAATAAGCGCACGGCACCCCAGATAGTCCCACCCAATCCGAGTAAGATTAAAAAGTCGCCCAATGTAGCCATTTTTCTCCTCCAATATTGCTAGGTTCGAACTAGGAATAATCTCGAATAAGAATATTCGTCATTCCTTATTTACAAGGTTTATTTTCCCAGAAAAAAAGCTTGGCGGCAAGCGTCAAGCTCGATTTGAATTAGGACTTCACCACGTCAACATCGGCATATAGACTGGCGATGATCGCAAGCATATCTTTTTCGGTTCGTTCCCAGCTGATTGTTTTTAGATAGGCTTGTGCTTTTTCGATGTTTTGGGTAATGATCTCGGGTTTTTCGCATGCTGTTTGGAGTGTTTTGGCCAGATCACGTTCATCCAAGTGACATGAAAAGTAAGTGCCATCTTTCAGGAAGTAGCTGCCAGTGCCTTCCTTAAAGTCGATCAGAGGTAGGCCGGCGCTCATCATTTCGTAAGGAACCAAAGAAAAATTGGTCATTGAAGGGGCAATACCAAAATCCGCTTCATGGTAAAGCTGATTGAGCTCTGATGGGGGCAGCTTTCCGAGATTTTGACCGTTAATAAAACGTTTGCTGCGACCCGTGCCAAAGTAAGTTATTTTGAGATCAATTCCCTTAGCTCGTAGCAAATGGCGACAGTTTTCAAGGACAATTTGAATGGTGACAGGCGCGCGGCGAGGACTGCTCCATTTGGTGTAAACCGCCAGTTTGATTTGCTTTTTATCTTGGTAAGGCTTGGGATCGCGTTCTTTAAACGGATAACGAGCTACATCGACCGGGAAATTGATAATGTCAATCGGACTGTTAGTTTTGCAATGTGTCGTAATCATATGTGCGCACCAAGGCCCTAGTGAAACCATGTGCAGTCCGAGGCTATAAGTACGGCGCGCCATTTGGTAACGATCACCGTATGGGTAGAAATAAGGTTCATAATCCTGGACAAAATACATCTTATAACCCGGCTTATTTTTGATGACATAAACGGATTCCCATAAAGTAGCGACCCAGATGTCAGAACGATGGGATTCGAGTTCTCCCATTGGCAAACAAGTTCCTTTATAGCCTGGATAGTTAAATTCGGCGTTTTGAATCATCTCATCTTGACTTTGCGGAACGTAACTTAGATAGTAAACGTCATAACCCGCATTGGCTAACAAGGTTCCTAAATGCAGCATTGTTGTTTGACCACCATCAAAGCCGATGATACCGGTCGTTACAAAAGTGATCCGATTGCCGCGCGGTTTGGTTTGATCGGCAGGCCGATCGTTGAAGTATTTAAGTATCTGATCATATTGATGAATACTACCATCAGGAGCGTCACTAAATTTAGTTTTTGCAGGTTTCACAGCCATTCCTCCTCAAAATTTTTCGAACGATGAAGTGCAGGCAAAGACTCGAAAATTAGGTAGAAAAAAGAAGTCTGGTGTCACGGCTGCTTGTCAGCGGCGATACCCGATTAAACTAAAAGACGATGCAAATGCCTGACGCTTATTTTAGTTTACATAATAACCGTAAGCTAAATAGTGATCGTTTTCAAGTTCGCCAAGGTTGGAACGGCGTATTCTGAATGATAGAGAGGGTTTTGCCATAATATTATGAAGGCTTGTTTTGAAATATTGCCATTGGACGGAATTCTTTTTGTAACCGGCCATTATGATCGTGAAGTTCGAGGACCTGGTTGGCCAGTGAAATTTCAGCTTTCCTAAGCGCCTGTTCAAATCATAATGAATGCTTATCTTTACCGTGAGATGGGGCTGTGCTAGTGTGAAAGTATCGATATCAATGAAAGAACAGGTGAAGCTATGTTAACGATTGGAGTCATTGGTTTAGGCACGATTGCTCAAAAAGCCTACTTGCCAGTTTATGCGCAAATGCAAAATCAAGTGCACTGGTTATTGAATACACGCAATGAAGACAAGTTAGAACAGCTTTCAGCACAGTACGGGCTTGAAAGTGCAGGCCATTCGCTACAAGACCTCGATGGACAACCACTTGAAGCGGTGATGATTCATACACCAACCGCGACACATTATCAGTATGTTAAGCATTTTTTGGAAAAAGGTGTTCATGTCTTTGTGGATAAGCCTTTAGCAACCGATATGGCGCAAGTTAATGAATTATATGATTTGGCCGATGCGAAACATGTCATGCTGACGGTTGGCTTTAATCGCCGGTTTGCCCCAATGATTCAAGATTTAGCGCAAGTGACAGATAAAACAGGCGTCCGCGTTGATAAGAATCGCATTGATGCGCTTGATGATACCGAACATGCGCTGTGGGATCTTTTCATTCATCCGGTAGACACTGCACTGATGCTCGCTGGCTATCCGGAAAAACCAAACACCCGCTATGCCTTGCACACCACGAGTGATGGCCAACTTCAACAAGCAAGCGTGACGTTCACGGCTCCAGGTATTCGCGGTGAGGCAGGGATTGACTTACAAGCAGGCACCAACCTTGAAGAGGCACAAGTGGCAGCTCCAAGCGGCGTTCAACGCGTCCAAAACCTGGATCAACTCGTCGTGTATGGCCGTGGTGGCGCTTCACAAACCTTTGCCCCAGATTGGCAGCCTATGCTTGAAACCCGGGGATTTGCGCCAATGGTACAGGCATTTGTCCAGGCCGTGGGTAATCCAGATGGCCAGAATCCGGTATCACCGGCAACCAGTCAATTAGCGCACGCTGTTGTCGCCGATTTGGTCAATCAAATTAACAACTAGACAGGGTACTAACCCAAAACGCTTTTGAAGATCGATAAAATGAAATCTGCCAGCTTGAACATGAGTGTCGGACCAGCAGATAAGGAAGGGGACAAGTGCTATGTATCAAAAATCATTTATGGCAATGGCTGATGAAGAAGCAAAAGCAAATGTTAACGGATCCGATGGCGGGCCATTCGGGTGCGTAATTGTCAAGAACGGTCAAGTCGTCAGTCGTGCACATAATCGGGTGTTGGTTGATCATGACCCAACTGCACACGGCGAAATTACCGCAATTCGCAAAGCTGGCCAGGCATTGGGAACACACGACTTGTCCGGTTGTGAGCTCTATACTTCGGCGATGCCTTGCCCAATGTGTTTAAGTGCGATTATTTGGGCAAATATCAAACAAGTCTATTATGGCAATACCGCTGATGATGCTGCGGCAATTGGGTTTCGCGATGCTGCAATTTATGACTTTATCAATGCCGGATTAAAGGGGGAAATGCTGAAGCTGAGTCAGCATGATCGCAATCTGACCATCGGCGCGTTTAAGGCGTATCAGTCAGCACAAAAGGAATTGTATTGATAAGTTGACACACATTTCTGGAGCTGGTGGCTTGGTGGAAAAGGGTGCGAAGTGGTCGCTTACTCGCAAAATATGTTTGACATTTTTATAGATTCCTGTAGAATAATTTAGGTACGATAAAGCGCCACTCATTGCCCGTTGGTCAAGGGGTTAAGACGCCGCGTTCTCAGCGCGGAAACACGGGTTCGAATCCCGTACGGGTGAGAAATAGAATAAATGTGATGAAACGAAATCCTCGGAATGCCTTTATAACGGTGTTTCGGGGGTTTTTGTTTTGGAGAGAAAAGATTTGAATACTTGAGATTCAAGTTCACCGTCAAAAGTAGGAAGTCTTGTGGTACAAATGCTTTGGCGTTTGATAAATCTAGGCTGATTGTTCGATATTCATCATTGATGCCTGTACCCCTTTGAGTGGCAAAGACTTTGACGTTTGATGAATTACGTTGGATCCATTTTGACAACCTTGTGGGATACTTTGCCAAGGTAATTTTGTCCAATCGTGTCTCAACAGACTATTGAAGAATCCTCAAATTAAATTGGCTGGGGAACGGTTAGCACAAAACTGATGAATGCGCTTCTGCTCGCTGATGCTGGATGAAGGTTTATTTTTGTGGCTTTTGGGAATTTAAAGATGTTTCTTTTGCGAGAGTGACTTTATGGTGAATAGATTGATTTTAGGCGAACGGAAAAATTGACTCAACTGCGGTGATTAGGCATTATAGATAGGATATAAAGTATAATCGTTCAGCAAAGAAGATCCCAAGTGAGTTCTAACTTGATAGATTGATTGATTTTTATATGGCAAACGCTGCTAGCCGGAACTTAGCTATGTTACGAGCGCCGACGCGGGTGATGAAGATATTTGAATTTTCGATGGAAGAAGATGGATTTGATGAGTAGTAAGAAGTTGAAGGATATTCAAAAGGACGTACCAATTCCTGTAGGTATCGTTGATGAACGACCGATTCATCCAGCCCGAAAGCTCTCAGAAGAAGAATCTGTTCAAATTATCGCTGATTTTGAGCAAATTTCGCTTGAAAAAGCTCGTAAGCGATTATCAGAAATACGCAAGGAAATACAAGAAGATATGAAGCGATAATAACTGTGAAGGCCGCCAGTGTGTCGGCTATGTTTATGCCTCTTTTCCTGCTTGCAGGCCAAAAGAACAACTGCGAAATCGTCTCGTACAACTTTAAATGTTGGTGGGGCATTCGATATGGATAATGATTCCGTTCATCCGTATATTGGGAAAAGATTAAGGAAATACGGAGAAGTCCTCTTGCATGTTACTTCTCAAAGAACTTGAATCGGCATTCCGGCTCACATATAATCTCAGTAAGGATTATGCATCTATGATCCTAGGCTTGTTAGCGCGTGAGTAAAATGAGGGAGGGATGGTTGTGGGCTTTAAAGTTAAAGTCAATTCACTAAATAGAGAGTCAGTACTGTTTTGGGACGGTTCTTTAAAGGGAGATGATTCTAAGATCGTGGCGCTCTTCTCACAGTTAATACGAGTGCATATTCCTCAGGTAGTCACTCTTCCCGATGGCGTTGACTATTATGACGACATACACAACGGACCCAACGTCTTATAGAGCAATTCTGCAGACCTTTCCTGATAATGAGATTTTAAAAGCTCCGTCAGATGACTTTATGGGTAACAAGAAATTGCGCGTTTTCTAATATGAAAAATTTAAATAAAATAGTTTTATATGAAATACATTCGTATAAGATAGGCAGTTTCAAAGGAGTGACTAAAAGCTTGGCGTTGTGTGTACGCATGACATCAAGGCTTTTAAATACATAGTTGACCAACCAGCGGAGCATACAAATGATCAAGAAAGTTATAGACGCTTCTGTTGCTGAAGCACGGCATGCAAAGTATACTGACAGTGTAGTTGATGTTGTTTATGTTAGCGAATGCACCCTATAAGGGGAGGGATGGTTTAAAATGAGAAGAGATTTTGTTAGGAAGTCTTTTGACTATTACATGTCACATCCTGCAAAAGTTGACCTGCCCCTTGGCCCACAAGACATTGTGCCTTGGAAAATTGATTTTTCTAAAGAGGAATGGCAATATTTTGATCAACTTCTCAAGGAAGCAGACGATAAGCTAACCGAATGGCCCGAGACAACAATTGGATGAAAACACAATATAGAAATTTAAATAAAATGGTTGAGGTTGGGCCATAATTCACAGTTCTGAAACAAAGACGTACAATTCATCGATTTAATCGATGAATTGTACGTCTTTTAGGTTTCTTACATCAACATGAGTTTTAACGATATTAGTGCCAAAGCGGCGCAATCGTAGGCCGGATGGGGCTCAGCCGTGAAAACAACACAGCGACCGGGTTTTGTCGCGGGTTGTTAGGCGACTTGGAGGCTGCCGGACTTGCAGGCTCCAAGCGCCGTCACAGCGTTCCAGCCCCATCTGGCCGGAGATTGCGTAGTTAGGCACGGCCCGGAACTGTTTTAATAACCCATTCTATTAAAGTATTCGGAATTTAATGAGTCTCATGTCCTCGAGTAGAATTATGGCTCAACCACGATAGGCAGTGTCAAGGAAGTGACTAAAAGTTTGGCGTTGTGGGTACGCATGACATCAGGGCTTTTAAATACATAGTTGACCAACTAGTGGAGTATACAAATGATCAACAAAGTTATAGACGCATCTGTTGCTGAAGCACGGCACGCAAGTATACTGACAGTGTAATTGATGTTGTTTATGTTAGCGCATGCATCCTATAAGGGGAGGGATGGTTTAAACTGAGAACAGATTTTGTTAGAAAGTCTTTTGACTATTACATGCCTCATCCAGCGAAAATTGACCTGCCACTACGACCACAAGATATTGTTCCATGGAAGCTTGATTTTCCCAAAGAAGAGTGGGAATACTTTGATAGATTGCACAAAGAAGCAAACGATAAATTAACCGAATGGCCAGCGCCTACAGCAAATTAACAAAGTGTCAAGCCGCCAGTGAGCGGCTATTTTTATGCCGTTATGAATCATGAAATGACGTACTTGCATGAAAGAGAACATATTCGACAGTACAAAAATTACGGGGTAAAACTTGGTCGGGGTCATATGACGCGCTTTGAAGAAGAGCCGAACAGGCAGGCCTAACCTGGATGAAGAAACGCAGAAAAGGAGTTGGAAACGGTTGACGGAATTCAAGGACTATATCATTGGAATATTGAAGAATCAGCGAGAAGAGCCAAATGGCAAGTTTGGACATCAATTCATGCGGATCACCCCTTACACAGTGATTTTGTTTGCCTGGGACAATACAGCTAAGCAGAAAACTCAAATTGAAATACATTCGAAAGAAAAAAAGCCTAATGAAGTAGCTTGGGAAAACCTTTATCCTGAGTATGAGTGGGTTAACGTTTAACAATAAAGACGAACAAGTAATAGGTTAGCCGCCAGTGAACGGCTAATTTTATGGCATTATGAATTGTGAAATGGCGCATTTTATTACAGATAGATTGTTACTATCGCGATATAGTCAGACAAAGATACTGCAACTAATGACAATGTGGTCAAAAAGTTAAACTGAGTCACAAATTAACGAACCAGCACACGCTTGATGATGGAGTGGTTGAGGCGTTCAAGCGAGCCAACATAGAATACACACAAATGTACGTTGAAAAGTACGTTATAGTAGGTGTGCTATGAAGATGTCTGGAGAAGCTTAAGCAGATGCCAAGATGAACGCCGATCCTGATAATATCATTATGAGATTCGTCAAAAAAATCACGCGAAGGGAGCTGAGCAGTCTTGGTCATTCCTCCAATTAGTATCATTAAATATGTTAAGTTCGAAAGCGGTTTGCCCGTGCTCACAATTAAGCATCCGACAGCTCGGCAGCAAGCAGACTTTGATCAATATAAGCGAGCCGAGGTAGCTGAAGAAGCTTACAAAGAATTACAGCTCTCGAAGGTAAAGAGTCGCACTGAAAGATAAGTGTCCAACTGCCTTTGAGGGGCTATTTTTGTGTTCTTTTTTTCTGATTGTAGGACTAAAAAACAACTGAGGCTTCTCTCCAATGACGTTAAATGAGAGTAAAACTATTCAGCTGGATAATGAGCCAAAGAAAAATCCAACCACAAACTAAAGATGATCCAGAGTATTTAAAATTTCGCATGCCTATCCAAGATTGCCTACATTCTCACTTGACAACCGTTTTAACATAGAAGGTGTAGGCGTTCCTTTAACATTTTAAAGGAGCCTTTTGATATAAAAATGGAGGCGACGGCATCATGCAATATCGAATTCAACTCGATACCAAAAACCAGTTGTTTGTGGCGATTGATGCGCATGACCAGAATCATTTTGGAACTGGCCGGACAATTGAACAAGCCATTCATCAATTAAAAGCGACAAATAAAGCCGCGTAATAAAACCCCATCTGCTACTGGCGTAAATTTTATTGCTAGTTGCAGATGGGGTATTTTTAATTGGAAGAGAAAAAGATGGATTACTGGTAACGTATCAGGTCGCGGCGGGTTTTGATCCAGATAGCAGTGAGAATGGCAACAAGTGCTAAGACGCCGATTGCAGCGATGATGAAGAGGCTGCGGTAGTTGAGCCAATCGATAACAAGGCCGCCAAATAACGGACCCAGTGCACGTCCCACTGATCCCCACGAATTAACGAAGCCTTGATATCGCCCCTTAATCGCCCGTGGCGTTAAGTCATTGACTAGAGCGGGAATAGCAGGGGATGCGGTGGCTTCACCCGTGGTTAAGGCAATCATGGCGATGACGAAGAAGGGGTAAGTTCGGGCGGTGATGAGGATTAGAAAAGAAATTGCCACCATCACGAGGCCAAACAGGATTTGATAGATAATGCGGATGCCGTTGACGTGTTCGTTAAACCAGTTTAGAAATAGCTGAATAACCACAATTAAAGCTGCGTTGAGCGTCCACAGAAAGCTATAGTTGCGTAGTGGAATGCCTAGTCCTGTCATATAAACTGACAAGTTAGATGACCATTGCTGGTACATGAGCCAAAAGACCAGTAAGGCAAAAAAGAAAGTTGTTAACATTAGGTGATTTGCTGCCGGTAATGTGGCTTTTGGGGATGCTGCCATCGCTTCTTTTGAAGGTGTACGTGTGATTTTGGATGCTGGCTGAAATTTTGTAAGCACGACAATAAAAAATAGCACATACAAGATGACCGCAATTAAAAATAGCAGGGTGATGCTGATGTCATAGATAAAACCAACTAAAGAGGTGCCGACAACAACGCCGACGTTTTGCGCGAAATAGAGCATGGTAAAGACGTATCGACCATCTTTTGAACGTAGACTGGTGCCGAGAGAATTAACCATGGTAATGTTCCAACCGGAGCCGATACCAAGTAGTGCCAGCCAAAAACAGTAAGCCGGCCATCCATGCCAAATTGTCAGGCCAATTAAAACGATGCCGGTGAGGCCGACGCCAAATAACGTTAGCCGAAAAGGATCGCTTTGGTCATACAGCCGGCCGCCAACAATACTGCCGATAACGCTGCCAAGTGAGTTGAGTAATAAAACGACACCGATAACCGTTAGCGAGATATGAAGCCGATTATGTAAATAAATACTGGTTAGTGGCCAGATAAAACTCATGCCGATACTACTCAGTAAAGCACCAGTTAGAAGCCAGCGCAGTCTGATTTCGCGTTGCATGACAACACCATCCTTTGTATGTCAACATATTTGGGGGATCGGGTTTTGAAGCACCGAACCAAGACTTGAATCGTGATCATGGTGTTCTAGCTGTGTCAAACTAGTTGAGTCAGCGCTGGGTATGAATCAACCCATCTGCTTGTCACTAATAAATGTTCCGTCCCAATATAATAAGGCCATCGTACGTCAAGCATGAGTAGTAGGTCAAACCCATTTTTATAGCCGTGACCGATGACTTTTTCGGGTGGGCACGGATCGGAGCAATCAAAACCTGCCTGCATTAAAGCAAGCATGCTGAATTTGTTCACGTTAAAAAGCTTGTGACGTTGCTGGCACCCACATGTGCAGATCAGTGATGCAGTGAAGGACAATGTCAAGTAACAGTAAAATCCCAGCAAAAAAGCGGCCATCATTTTGACCGCTTGCTTGCTATTAAAGGTTCTTATCCATGTTGAAGGTTAGTTTTGAAAGTTTCAAGCTTTCCATGACGTATTCGTTGATCAAGGCTTTCGTTGCCGCCTTGGTATGCGCGACAATCTTGTAATTGGCGTCTGTCAGATATTGCGTTAATTCTTTAGCGCCAAGTTCTTTGGCTCCTTTGTCAAAGCCTTGGATCATTTCGCGATAGTCGCGGTTCAAGGCGGTTAGATAGTCACGATCCGCTTGAATGAACTGGGTGTAATGTGCCTCTACCAATACATCAAGCAATCGATGCAGCCAGTAAGCCGAATCAGCATCGATATCAAAGGTTTTCGGTGTTTTGGAATAGCTCGGGTCGGTGTCATTCGCGTTGCAATAAAACGGGACATACGGGCTAAATGAAGGCATGCCGATTGCCAGCCACATAATGGCTTCCAAACCTTCCTGAACATCACTGCGCAACTGCAGGATGTGGGAATTCTGGGTTCGGTTTAAACCAATCGGCCGATAACGGAAGCGGTCGGCATCATCACCGTGGCCATAAGGATCAAAAGGTGTTTCGTTATAGTGGCTGCCAAGAATCTGGGCAATATCTTCGCGGGTGATGAGATGATCGGTCCGCATGATAAAAGGCAATTCCGCAGATTCCGGATCGGCTTCAATTTCGGGATTGAGCAGTTTATGACCGTACCAAACGCGTGGAGTGTTGTAATGACGGTCTTTTTCATTCATCGTGCCGAAAATGTGGCGGAAATTCCAGCCTTCTTTATCGGTGTTGAGGTGATGGGTTTCGACAAACTCCTGAATGCCTTCACTCCAAGCAAAATTGTCGGTGTCGTCAAAATCGACTTGTTGAATCGCAACCTGATTGGCCGCAATCGCATACGCATCATCAGGGATACGTTGGGCAACCCAGTGATGGCCGGTGACGATTTCCATGTACCAAACGCTATCTTTGTCGGAAAAGAGCACCGAGTTACCAGCTGGCGAACCATATTGTTTGATGAGCTGGCCAAGGTATTCAACGCCATGACGAGCCGATTCAATGAAAGGCAGTACCATATTAACAATCAAGTCTTCATCCAGACCTTCTTTGACAAGCGGATCAAAACCCAATGCCCGTTCATTGCCATAAGTGCTTTCCGTTGCCGACATTGCAACGTTACGTTCATTAATGCCGCTTTCTTCGTAGTCGCCAAGTTTATCGTTTTCAACGTTTGGAACCGCGTTGTAGCGATAACCATTTTCAGGCAAATCCGCCTCGAAGCCATTCAGCGGTGACTTGACGTGCAAGGATTTCTCGCCTTTCCATCCGGCGTGCATATAGAACCGTTGCGGCGTCAGGGGGCTAAACGTGTCATCGTTACGAGCGATCATCGTTGAACCGTCAATACTGGCCTTTTTACCAACCAGAATCGAAGTACATGCAGATTCAATTTTCATTCTTGCGCCTCACTTCTTAAGTATTGGTAATAGTTTACGCCAGAATTAACTTTTTTGCACCTTCATCAAAAAAGTCGTTGACAAGTGCGCGATTTTTTTTTAAGATATTACTCGTTGTTAAGTTACTGGGTAGTAGCGAAGTGGTAACGCAGTGGACTCTGAATCCATAATCATAGGTTCGATCCCTATCTACCCAATTCTGGACATTACAATAGATTACTAATGAGAGTAGAAGCCTTGGTATAAAGGGTTTCTGCTTTTTGTTTTCCATAAATATCCGTTAACTTCGGGCAATTGAGACATGATTGAGACAAATTCAAAGCTGATCGAGCGCTTTTAGTGTTTTTCTAACTTGAATTTCTTCTGCTTTTTTGAACATATGCTCGTAAAACAGTGACCGCGATTCACAAGCGCTTATGAAGCCTTGTGGGTCGCGGTTTTTAGTTGTCCTCAAAATTACGGGTATTTCTAAAAGAGAATCAAAATATTACCGTTCATATCACCACAAGAATATTGTGAAGGCTATCAAAGTTGGGTTTCTGTCTATGGTAAACTTAAGCATGCCCTATGCAAACGATAGACCTTGTGGGGGTAAAACTGTAGTTATAAACTTACAACTCGTTAAAGATCTGAAAAATACAATGAGACTTGCAATGAAAATAATTCTTTCTGGTTTTGAAATGAACAATCGTCTTGGTGATGGGTCGTTAACGAGGAGGCGATTGTTTTGACCTAGTCTTCGGATTGTTAAAGATCAGTCGTGCTAGTTTAGCAAATCTTTCTGACTGAGTTTAATCCTGATTGTGATATTGATAGATGAGAAATTTTCAGGTGCTCGTTCCTTTCTGAGTCGACCGCAGAAGCTTTAAGTCGCTATGTGGCGACCATAAAGAAGATGTTCATTCCAATCAGAGAACAAGAAAATTGCAACTGCTGATATTTAGATCGGGGGTATTGAAGTATGGCTGAAAATAAGGAAAAAGAATATATGGTTTCTGATGAGAGTATGGCTCGTCCACTTACGGATGAGCAGAAAGCCCACATGAGGGAAATTGAAAGTCAGCCTGGTTTCAAGAAAAAGCGTGATGATTTATTGAAACGGGTTCAGAAAAAATTTGGCACTAATAAATTAAATTAAACCACCTCGAGTCACGACACAAATAAGCAACAGGTGTTGTTTCTCCCAAATAGTTTATTGGTAAACTTACCATCAATATTGTGAATTATTTTGGTTACGGAATGGATGTCAAGATATCGCCAACGTGTAGCTTGCCAGTCATGAGAAATGACAATGGCGTATTTGGCGGTACCATAGGAGTCCTATAACCTTTGTTTTTGTCTGGTTATTGACTAAAAAATAATCGTCAATTCGAACCGTTTTATCTGGCTTAAATTCAACGACAGAGTTTCCATGCACATAAAAGGCATTCTTTACTTGTGGCATGGCGCGCCCTCCTTTGCGTGTGTGCCTTTGTTGCACGAATATCTTAATTTGATTCTAGCGACAATTAAACACAAATACGGTAGCTTTGGTTGTTAAAAGCGTCAGGCAAAGCGGGCACCTATATTAGATGCTAGTTTACAGATCTGTCTCAATTTTGGGCGTCACGAAAAACCTCACAAACGCTGCACCCAAGCTAAAAACCCAGCATAAGCAAAGCACCCGCACGCATAGATCAAGAAAGCAACGATAATAAATGCCAACCACGGCCAGGTCAAAAAGGCGCGGGCGATGAATAAGAAGAAAGCCATCAATACCGCACGTAATCCGCGGGTTAAGACGACTTTGACAGTGCTATTCAAAAGAAACCTCAATGAGTAACTGCTTGGCCTTGGTCAAATGGCTGGTCGTGAGCCACATCTGATCAGACGAAGGGGCTTCAACATCTTCACCTAAATCAGGCAACAAGCTCAGCAACCAAGCGCTAATGTCAGGATTGTCAAAAGAAAAGTGTTCTGGTAATCGAATAACCCGCAATCGATTCGGTGGGAAGAAAACTTGCTGTTGCGGGAAGATGACTTGGTCGTCAAGCAAAATACTAGCAACATTTTGATACGGTACCTGACGAACCTGATAACTTTGCGGATGGTCATGCGCATATGCCAGAATCATAATGGCTGCGTCAATCACAAAAAGACCTCCATTCAAATCAAAATTATTTACGAAATTCATGATAACATAATAGAGAGCGTGAGCGGGCCCGGTTAGAAGTCGGAGTGTAAGTGGCCTCAGCCGTGATGGCCGGTCTTTGGCCATTGCGGCTGAGGTCCTTACACGCAGACTTCTGGGCCAGCGAACGCGTTTAGAAGAGAGCGTGAGCGGGGCCGGTTAGAAGTCGGAGTGTAAGCGGCCTTGGGCGTGATGGCCGGTCTTTGACCATTGCGACAAAGGTCCTTACACGTAGATTCCTGCGCCGAGGAACGCGTTTAGGAAAAGAGCGGTAACCGCCGCGTCCAAGGCTCTTACACGCGTCCCAGTGACCAAGTTATAAGTTTACGCTAAGTTGATAAGTCCACCAGCACAGATATATAGGAGCGGTTAAAAGCATGACAAAACGATTGTATTTAGTCAGACATGGTGAGACGCCGATGAATGTTGCTCGTCAGCTGCAGGGGATTACCGACGCAAACTTGACGGCAAAAGGGCGTGATGCTGCAGATCGGTTGGGTGAATTGTTGCGGCCGATACCATTTGTCAAGGCTTTTTCAAGCGATCGCGAACGGGCGATTGAAACGGCTAGGCGAATTATTGCGGGTCATCAACCGCAACCGGCGTTAATCAAGTTATCGGCTTTACGTGAATATTATTTTGGCGGACTGGAAGGTGATCCAGGCAATGCTGTGATGACACGGACAATTCGCCGCTATGGCTTGACGGCATCATGGCGCGCGTGGGTGGGTTCACAGCGTTTTGCTGGGTTGATCCGATCCATTCGCAATGCCGATCCGACCCATCAGGCTGAAGACTTGCCGGATCTGCTAGTGCGAGTTCGCCAAGCGTTTGCGCAGATTGACACTCAGAGTCCTGATAACAGTGACATTTTGGTGGTGTCGCATGGCTTATTATTGAGTGCCTTAATCTATCAGTTGGCACCGGAACAGTTACCGCTGGGGTTGTTAAAAAATACCAGCGTGACGCGAGTAGATGTGACTGACAAGGGGATGCGCCTGCGTGGGGTCAACTTGATTCGTGAATCAGATATTCTGGCGTTGCGCCATGATGAGCCTCAAAAAGACGATCATCAAAACGATCCTCAAAGTATTGACCAAGGTAAAGAGTCATCAATGTTAGACAAGTTTCGTTAGTTAGAGAAGCTATTGAAACCAACCTCAAAAACAGTTGCAAGCGGTAAATTCAGACCATTGACTGAATTTACCGTTTTTGAGTTAGTGTAGAATTTCTATCGGTAAGGCGATAGATCCAAATAATAGAGCCATAAGGAGGAGTTTAAAAAGAGACCCGCTTCGCTAATTAAGTTACCAACAAGAGTAGAGGAACAAGTGACCTTCATGGAACAAGTACTATCAGGAATCATGCCAAAGTTAACGGGAAAAGCATCTCTATAGGTCCAAGAAAAAGTTGATACTTCCATTTTTCGATTGCATTTTGTGGCATGGGCGTCTATAATGACACCTTGTCATATGACGGGATGTCATAATGAAACACTTTCCAAATTGACGAATAGATGAAGACTAGGAAGGAGGTCGCCATGCCGAAAGCAACTTTTTTTCGATTGCCAAAAGCTAAGCAACAGCGATTAATGGATGCGGCTTATCAAGAGTTTGCGCGGGCACCATTTAATGAAGCCAGCATTAGTAATATTATTAAGCAGGCCGGTATTCCGCGTGGCAGCTATTATCAGTATTTCGATGATAAGGCGGATCTTTATTTTTATTTGCTGGAAAATGTCCGACAGCGGACGGTGGCATTATTACAACAAGTGATGACCAAACATCATGGCGATTTGTTTGCGGCGATGTCAGAATTTTTTGACAAAGTGATCACAGCGCTCACTCATGGCCCACATGCTGCATTGTATCGGAATGTTTTTTTGCACATGGATATTCGGAGTGCCACCAAAATGGCAAAGTCGGATGTGCCATTTTCCAAGCCACCGCACGGGCATGGTGAAATTCATGCGTTTTTGTTAACCAGCATTGATCGCAGTCGCCTCCGGATTCAAACGGATGATGAGATTAGTTTGCTGATTCGCCAGATTGTCGGCATGTTCATGCAGACAATCGGTTATTACTATTCGCACCAGGCTGAAGGTAAGCCGATTACGGTCGCCGAATTAAAACGGCGTAGTCATCAGCTCCTTGACTGGTTGCAATTTGGTGTTGCCAGTGATCGTCAGCAGCGTTAGCAACGCATCACACTGGACTATACGCGGGGTCCAAAGCAACTGTTAGGAGGAAATTATGCTTAAGCTTGCAAAAAAGCGAATGTCAGGACTGGCCGTCATTGGTGCCATATTATTTATGATTGTTCAGGTCATGAGTAATCTGTACTTGCCGAACTTAACGGCCGATATTGTTAATAACGGGGTTGCCAAGGGTGATATTGACTATATTTGGGCAACCGGGATGAAAATGATTCTTTTTGCCTTGCTCAGTATTCTGGCGAGCGTAGGGAACGTCTTTCTTGCGTCGCGCACATCACAAAAGCTAGGGCAAAAATTACGGTCAGATGTTTATCGTAAAGTCATCAACTATTCGCATGACGAAATGGATAAAGTCGGGACCAGTTCGCTGATCACCCGAACAACCAACGATGTCACGCAGATTCAAAATGTTTGGATGATGATTTTGCGCATGATGATCATGGCACCGATTATGTTGATCGGCGCAAGTTTTCTGGCGTATCAAAAGAGTCATACATTGACGATGGTGTTTTTGATTAGCTTGCCATTATTGGCCCTTTTTCTAGTCATCATTATGTATTTTGCTGTTCCGCTGTTTAAGGCGATGCAAAAAAAGACTGATAATATTAATCTGGTTTTCCGTGAAGGCTTAACCGGTGTGCGGGTCATTCGGGCGTTTCGGCAAGATGATTTTGAACAGAATCGCTTCGAAGGGGTCAATCAGGATTACACCCAAAATGCGGTCAAGGTATTCTCAATTATTGCCGCTGTTTTCCCGGTCATGACCTTGATTATGAGTGGTACCAATATCGGTATCACTTGGTGGGGCGGCCATTTAATTGCCCAACAAGCGCTTGAAACCGGGAACTTGATCGCGTTTATGACTTACGCGATGCAGATTCTGATGAGTTTCATGATGCTTTCCATGATCTTCGTGTTCATTCCGCGTGCTCAGGCATCAGCGGCACGTTTGAATGATGTTCTGGCGCAACAAAGTCGGATCACCACACCAGAAGCGCCTAAAGCATTAGATACCGCTCATCCGGCATTGGCATTTGACCATGTTCAGTTCCGTTATCACCATGCCGAAGAACCGGCCTTGCGCGACATTGATGTTCAGGTAAAAGGCGGACAGACCTTAGCCATCATTGGTGGTACCGGGAGTGGTAAAACGACGATGGTCAACCTCATTCCACGCTTTTATGACGTGGAAAAAGGGGCCGTACGCGTCGACGGTGAAGACGTTAAAGCAGTTGATTTGAAAAAATTGCATGAAGCTGTTGCGTTTGTACCGCAAAAAGCGAACCTCTTCACCGGAAGTGTTCGCGATAACATGAAATATGGAAATGAAAACGCGACTGATGATGACATCTGGCATGCCTTAGAGATTGCCCAGGCCCGCGATTTTATTGAAGCTAACCCAGAAGGCCTTGATTATCAAGTTGAACAAGGCGGCGGCAATTTCTCTGGTGGACAACGGCAGCGACTAGCCATCGCCCGCGCATTGGTGAAAGACGCCTCAATTTATGTTTTTGATGACTCGTTTTCAGCGTTGGATTTCAAAACCGATGCGAATCTGCGTGCAGCTTTGAAAGCCGATGCCAAGATTCAGACCAAAGTGGTTGTGATTGTTGGTCAGCGGGTTTCGACAGTTGCAGATGCTGATACGATTGTCGTGCTAGACGAAGGTAAGATGGTTGGTAAAGGTACGCATGCCGAGTTGAAAGCCAACAATCCAACGTATCAGGAGATTATCAAGTCACAGATTCGGGAAGGAGACGAGCAATAATGGCAGACAATCACAAAGCCCAAACGACCAAGCAGCCATCTGGCCCACGGATGGGTCCTGGCCGTGGTGGTCTCGTTGAAAAACCGAAGAACTTCTGGGGCACAACAGCGCGGTTATTTGGTTACATGCGCAACCGTCTGATTGGTATTATTGCGGTGCTAGTCTTGGCCATTGCTTCGACCGTCTTTCAAATTCGCACACCAAAAATCTTGGGGGAAGCTACAACCGAGATTTTTAAAGGGGTTATGAAAGGCCAAGCGGAGCAAAAGGCCGGTATCGCTGTTGGCAACTATCCAATTGATTTTGATAAGATCAAACAGATTATTTTAATCGTCTTGGTTCTGTATTTGGGTAGTGCACTGTTTAGTTTCTTACAGCAGTTCATCATGACTCGGATCTCGCAGAATACGGTTTATCAATTGCGTAAAGATCTCAAGCACAAGATGAAGACTGTGCCGATCAAGTATTATGACACACATAGTAATGGCGATATTATGTCACGGGCGATTAACGATATGGATAACATCGCCTCGACACTGCAACAAAGTCTGACGCAGATGGTAACCAGTGCGGTTATGTTCGTGGGGACCATTTGGATGATGCTTACGATTTCCTGGAAGTTAACGCTGATTGCATTGGTAACGATTCCGCTGGGCTTAATTGTTGTCGGGATTGTCGCACCAAAATCGCAACGGTTCTTTGCCGCCCAGCAAAAAGCTTTAGGTCTCTTGAATAATCAAGTTGAAGAAACTTATGGTGGCCAGGTGATCATCAAGAGCTTTAATCGTGAAGATGATGAAGTTGAGGCATTTGAAGGCCAGAACCAGGCATTTTATGATGCAGCGTGGAAAGCGCAGTTTGTTTCCGGGATCATCATGCCGCTTATGATTTTCCTAAACAACATTGGTTACGTGTTTGTTGCGATTATGGGTGGCATTGAAGTTTCCAATGGCACGATCACCCTTGGGAATGTTCAGGCGTTCCTCCAGTATATGCAGCAATTTTCCCAGCCGATTTCCCAGCTTGCTAACCTAGCCAATACGATTCAATCCACTATTGCCAGTGCCGAGCGGATCTTTGCGGTGTTGGACGAAGAAGACATGCAGGATGAGCCGTCTGGTGTGCCGGCAGTGGCCAATGATCCTAACAAACTGGTAATGGATCATGTTCAGTTTGGTTATACCCCGGATGCCTTGTTGCTCAAGGACTATAACCTGCAAGTCAAACCAGGTGAGATGGTCGCGATTGTCGGGCCGACCGGTGCAGGGAAAACAACGATCATCAACCTGCTAGAGCGTTTTTATGATATTAGCGGCGGATCGATTCGCTTGAATGGTACCGATACCCGCGATATGAAGCGAGAAGATGTTCGCGCGCATTTTGCGATGGTGCTTCAGGATACTTGGCTGTTTACCGGCACGATTTGGGATAACTTGAAATATGGCCGGGAAGACGCAACTGACGACGAAGTATTGGCCGCAGCCAAAGCAGCCCATGTTGACAACTTTGTGCGGCAGTTACCGGATGGCTACAACACGATTCTGAACGAAGAAGCCTCGAATATTTCGCAAGGTCAGCGACAGTTGTTGACGATCGCTCGAGCCTTCGTGGCAGATCCGGAAATTCTTATTCTGGACGAGGCCACCAGCTCGGTCGATACGCGGACGGAAATTCATATTCAGCACGCTATGAACCGCTTGCTGACTGATCGTACGAGCTTCGTAGTCGCCCACCGGCTGTCAACGATTCGTGATGCCGACAAGATTATCGTGATGAATCACGGCTCCATTGTTGAAACCGGGAATCATGACGAACTAATGGCTAAAAACGGCTTTTATGCTGATCTGTACAACAGTCAGTTCAGTGGCAATGTCGCGATTTAAGTTAGTTTGCAATGATGCTGAGGCTTAGAAAAATAGTGCGTTGCGGGGAAAATGTTTTTATCCCGTGACATGAAAAAGGGTCCTGAAGACAAGAACGATCTTGTCTTCGGGACCCTTTTAGCGTTACCGCCGCTTGTGCCGCATAAACGTTGCGTAGTGTAGCAAACAAGCAAGTAAGACGAAAAAGATGACAACAAAGCTGACATAGCGCCACCAGAAGTTGGTTGCCACACCTGGTATGAGTTGCTGGATACCCATGGTTGCCAAAGCCATTACCACGATCATGCCGAACAACAATAAGTAACGTTTCAAAGTCTCATCATCCTTCTTTTTAAAAGTGGCCAATTTTGCCCCGAGCGCTTGTGCTTGTTTGACCTTGGCCGCTGGTAAAGCCGTCATGCCCCAAGTATGTGGGAGAACCAGTTCAGTAATTTTATGTAAACCGGCAGCGGTCATGGCTTTGTCGATGGTGACAAGGGTCGCATCGGTCTGATGCGTAAAAGTGTTGTCCAGGCCGGTGGCAAAACAACTGGTGACGCTAACGTAATGTTTATCTTTAAACTTTCCTGGAAGCGTATCCCCTTGATGCGTCATCCGAGTGATGCGATGGCGTAAACAATCGAGTAACTGCTTAAACTGTCCAGCCACGGTTCCAAAGTAGGTGGGTGTTCCAAGAATCCACACATCAGCCGCTTGCAACTTTTCCTCGAGTTCGTCTAGCACGGGGTTGGTCTGGCCAGGACGATCAGGTCGCAGCTGGTACTGATTCAAGTCAATAAACTCGGTTGTCGCCGGTGCCGTAACGCCGGCAAGGATTGTTTTAACTAGGCTAGCCGTCAACCCATCAGGATCCTGCCCGCCGTAAATACCTAAAATTTTCATTTGAAAGCCTCACAAAACAAAATAAACGACTTAAGTAACAACCTGCCAAAAATAACAATTTTTGCAAGTATTAGTTCCTCTTAACTTTAAAAAAGATTAAGAATTTTTGCAAACCGATCCTTGTACTCATGCGCATCAAGCTTTTTATTGGCAAAAAAGATGAAGACTCATTATGCTGTTGGCAGCAACAAAAGGTTAAAGGCGTTAGGATCTCATGGATGAATGAGAAGGAGAGGGTCAACATGGCAGGAATTCCATTGCCGGAAGAAACACGCGTGGATTTTATTGCGCTTAAAGTGGCTGACTTGGCCAAGGTGAGTCGCTGGTATCAAGACGTTGCGCGGTTAGATTTATTGCGGCAAAACGGCAGTACGGTTTATCTGGGCACGCGGTTAAATCAGCAGGTGTTAGTCGTGTTGCATGAGATTAGCGGATTAACCCCTCAAGAAGCGGTCACCGGACTGGATTATTTTGCCATTTTATTACCGAATCCGGGGGCTTTAGGGGCGGCGTATCGCATTGTTAAGCAGGATCAGGCAGTGACCAAGGCATTTCAGACAAATTATCGCCAAGGCTTTTTGGCGCATGATCCGGAAGGTAATGGCGTGGCCTTTACAATTGATCGTGCAATTGAACAGTATCAAGAGGAGCGTCAATACAATTGGGATGATGAAGTGGAACAGGCGCTTGATCCCGAAGAAATTGGCAAGCATGCGGTGCGCGATTATGACCGCCTGCCATCAGGGACGGCGATTGGCTACGTTCAGTTTCGAGTGGCTGATTTACAAACGACCAGTCATTATTTGGCGCAAGGACTTGGGTTTCGCGAAAAGGCAACACAGGTAAAAGATGAGATCTTTCTTGCTGCAGGCGACTATCGCCATCACATTGGGATTAATTTACGCCGGGATCCCAAATTATTGTTACCGACGCCTGATATGTATGGATTGGACTATGTGAGCTTTATTTTGCCTGACAAAATGACGATGGCCAACATTTTGATGAACCTTGATGCAGCTGGCTTAACGGATTACGATTATCACCATGAGAACCAGTTTTTGATGATCGCTGGGCCGAATCGACTGACGCTATGGTTTCGAGTGGCGTAACCGATCTGGCCTTGGATCGGAAAGAAGGCCAGGATGGATTTTCAAGCAGTAACGACGAGGTTGCAAAAATGGGTAGCGGAGCGGATTGTACCGGGTTTTAGTGTTGCAATGCTAGCTGGCAAGCGGGTTCAATCCAAGGTGGCAGGTGAAGCGCAGTGGCTGCCGCATCCGGAACCGCTGCGGCCTAAGATGCTTTATGATATTGCTTCGTTAACCAAGGTGGTCGGCACTACCACTGTCTTTTTGCAGGCGTGGGATCATGGGCTGGTTGCGCCGACAATGCCGTTAAAACAACTGTTGGCGGCGTTTCCACATTCGACCACGTTTCAGCAGGCACTGACGCATACATCGGGACTTGAGGGGTACATTCCTCATCGCGATGCTTTACCTGCTCCGGCATTAAAACATGCGCTGCTGACTCAATTAGCGGTGACGGATGAAGTGAATCGCAAGGTGGTTTACCGAGATGTGAATTTGCTGCTGGTTGGTTGGGCACTTGAGGAAGTGTATCATCAACCGATTCAGAAACTAGTGACACGGCAGGTTTTGCGTCCACTGGATTTACCACGTGCCACTTTTCAACCTGAAGCAGCGCAGTGTGTGCCAACTACTTATCAGCCACTTTCGGGATTACGGCGCGGGGTTGTGCATGATCCCAAGAGTGCCATTTTAGGGGCGCATAGTGGGGCAGCCGGCTTATTTGCCAGTTTGGACGATCTGATCATATTTACCCAGTATTTATTCGGACTTCGAACCGCCCCAGCTTGGCCGAAACATGCCCAAGACCTAACGCGTGACTGGACCGTTCATCATCTTGGGCGCAGTCTCGGCTGGGATCTCAAACATGACAATCAGGGCCGCTTATGGCTTTATCACACTGGCTATACCGGAACTTTTTGGTTGGTTCAACCGCAAAGTCAACTGGCACTGATTGTCTTGACGAATCGCGTCCATCCGCAGCCCAATCAGGAATTTCTGGGAAGACGCGATCAGTTGGTTCACCGGTTTTTGAATGATCAGCCGATATTAGACCAGTAATGCGTACACAAAAACAGGGCCGAAATTCACGACCCTGTTTTTGTGTGTATGATAGCTTTAACCGTTTAAAAACCGCCTTTAATATAACCACCATCACTGAGTTTTTTCCGTAGTTGTAGCATCGCCGTGTACGTTGCGAGGACATAGAGTTGCTGCTGCGGCATTTCCTGAAGCGTCGTGAGCACATCGCCAAGATCTGGCTTAATGGTAAGCTTGGTTTCTGGCACTCCGGCTACTTTCAGCCTGAGAGCAATATCTTGATAGCGCTCGCCGCCAACCAGGTAGTCGGCGGCTTTTTTGCTCGCAACGAATTCTTCAAAGTTGCCGTCCCAAATCCAGCTCGTATCAATACCATCCGCGTAATTGGCGTTCAATAGCATTGCAAACCCAAAAGGCTGCTTGGCGGTTTGAATCATGCTCAGAACCTGATTCAGGCCAACGGGATTTTTAACTAAAATCAATGTCAGCTTTTTGGCCCCGAGCTGAATGACTTCTTGGCGTCCGAAGACTTTTTCATCGTAGGCAAACGCTTGGCTGATTTGTTCAGGGCTGACATCAAACGTTCGGCCAACTGCAAATGCGGCAAGGGCATTGTAGATGTTATACATGCCGCCAATGTCAATGTGACACAGCTGACCGTCAATGACAAACTCACTGCTTTGCGGCGTCATTTTGGTAACGGCATTAACTTGATAAGTCAACTCTGGTCGTTTGAAACCGCAATTAGGGCAAAAGAAGTTGCCTAGATTAGCGTAAGTCAAAGCGTGATAATGCAAAATGTGCTGGCAAACCGGGCAAAGAACGCCATCCGTATTCGGCGGGGCCTTGTGATCGCCTTCGTTGGTCAACGTAAAGCCGTAATAATAAATCGGATTGGGCAACTTCCGCGAACTGAAAATCGGCGCATCCCCGTTAGCAAGCACGACAGCGGTGGGATCAAGCGTGATACCATCCAGAATTTTTTGGTAAGTCGTGTAAAACTCACCATAGCGGTCCATTTGGTCACGGAAAATATTGGTCAGCACAAACGCTTTAGGCTTCAACTGCGCGGCAACGGGAGCGACATTGGCTTCGTCGACTTCCAAAACAGCGATCCCGCGACCATGACCGCTTTTGGGCTGGGCTAAAAAAGCGGTCGTAATCCCTTGTAACATGTTAGAGCCGGTGGGATTGGTTAGGACTTCCTGATATTTTTGTTTGAGTACCTTGACGATCAAGCTAGTTGTGAGCGTTTTACCATTCGTACCGGTGACCACGATCACATCATAGTTATGGCCTAATGCTTGCAGAACATGGGGATCGAGGCGGTTAGCGAGTTTTCCGGGGAGACTCGATCCACCTTTGAAAAATGTGTGTAAGAACCAGTAGCTGCTGCGACCAATGGCAGTTGCCAGGCTGGCTTTTGCTGAAAATGCCACGGCGTTCTTCCTCTCAACTTAATGGGACTATTTTAGCATAACTTGAAATCAAACCGGCAGCCGGAGTGTTCTTTGCGAAAAAAATCCGTTATACTGTGAGACGTGAGATTTTAAATGGAGGCGGCATATGGCCCAGCTTTTCTTTCGTTATGGCGCAATGAACTCAGGAAAAAGTATTGAAATTCTGAAAGTTGCCCACAATTATGAAGAACAAAATAAGCGCGTGATTTTAATGACCAGCGCCGTGGATGATCGCGCCGGTGTTGGCATGATCGCCAGTCGCATTGGTCTTGAGCGGACTGCGATTCCGATTGCGCATGAAACGAATCTGTATGATGTCATTAAAACGACTGATCCGAAAGCAGCATGTGTTTTAATTGATGAGGCGCAGTTTTTGCAGAAGCATCATATTTTTGAAGCTGCGCGGGTGGTTGACGAGTTGCATATTCCAGTCATGGCGTTTGGCTTGAAGAACGATTTCCGCAATGAGCTGTTTGAAGGTTCAAAATATTTGTTGCTGTATGCGGATAAGATTGAAGAAATGAAGACGATTTGCTGGTTTTGCGCGAAAAAGGCGATTATGAATTTACGGATTCACGATGGCAAGCCGGTGTATGAAGGCGAGCAGGTTTTGATTGGCGGCAATGAATCGTATTATCCGGTTTGCCGGCATCATTATTTTCACCCGCCGTTGGATAAGATTGATCAGGATGAGGAATAGGTGCTTGGTCGGTGCGGTTTGGCTGGCTCACGCTCTATCATAACGCGCTCACCGGCGCAATGACCTGCGTGTAAGGACCTTGGTCGCAATGGCCAAGAGCGGGCCATCACGCCCAAGGCCGCTTACACTCCGATCCCTAACCGCGCCGGTTCGCGCTCAGGAGGATTTTATGGATAAGATTTTTGAACAGTTGGATGGGCTTTTGGTTCGGTATGAGGAACTAGAAGAGTTGATGTCGGATCCTGAGGTTATCAGTGATACGAAACGTTACTTGGCTTTGTCCAAAGAAGAAGGCGGCATGCGGGATGTTGTGGCTGCCTATAAGAAATATAAACAGGTGCTTTCTGATATTAAAGAAAGCGAAGAAGTGCTTCGTGAGAGTAAAGACGAAGACATGGAAGCGCTGGCTAAGGAAGATTTGGAGGACTTGCAGAAGCAAAAGGCCGATCTTGAAGAGAAGATTAAGGTGCTGATGCTGCCTAAGGACCCGAATGACGATAAGAACATTATTATGGAAATTCGCGGGGCTGCCGGTGGTGACGAAGCGAGTCTTTTTGCTGGCGACTTGTTGAATATGTACATGCACTATGCGGAACGGCAAGGCTGGAAGGCGGAGATTGTTGATTCAACCCCTACTGAAGTCGGCGGGTATAAAGAAGTCGTCGTGATGATTACTGGTGACAATGTTTATTCCAAACTCAAGTACGAAAACGGTGCCCACCGCGTGCAACGGGTTCCAGTGACTGAAAGTGCCGGTCGCGTGCATACCAGTACTGCAACAGTTGGTGTCATGCCGGAATATGACGAGGTTGATTTGAAGATTGACCCTAAAGATATTCGGACGGATGTTTACCGTTCTTCCGGTGCTGGTGGTCAGCATGTCAACAAGACCAGTTCAGCGGTCCGGATGACCCATATTCCAACCGGGATTGTTGTTTCCATGCAAGACGAGCGTAGTCAGCAGGAAAATCGTGCCCGCGCTATGCAGATTTTACGGTCACGGGTTTATGACTATTACGAAACCGAAAATCAGGAAAAATACGATCAAAATCGTAAGAATGCGATTGGAACCGGGGATCGTTCCGAACGCATTCGAACCTATAATTACCCACAAAATCGGGTGACCGATCACCGTATTGGCTTGACGCTTAATAAGCTAGACCGCATTATGAATGGCGAACTGGATGAAATTATTGATGCGCTGATTGTCCACGATCAGGCGCAGAAGATGGAATCGCTCAATGTCTAAAACATACGCTGAGGCGCTCAAGTGGGCGTCTTTGTTATTGACCAAGCAAAAAGTTGATCCTGACGGCGCCCGTTATGTTCTCATGACACGCGCTGACTGGACGCCGAGCCAACTGATTTTACATCGCCAAGATCCGATGCCGGATGCTGCCTGGCGTCAATTTCAGGCGGATGTTGCGCGATTGGCCCACTTTGAGCCGGCGCAATACATTACCGGTCAAGCGCCTTTTTTTGGCACGATGTTTGCTGTGACCCCAGCGGTTTTAATTCCCCGATTTGAAACCGAAGAACTTGTTGCATGGGTTGCAGAGGAGCAAACGAATGCACAAACCGGCCTTGATATGGGGACAGGCAGTGGGGCGATTGGGTTAACCCTCGCCCGTCAGTTGCCACAAATTGACATGACGTTGAGTGACGTTTCTCCGTCTGCTTTGGCTGTCGCGAAGCAAAATGCCGCGGCGCAGAAAGCGAGCGTGCATTTTGTGACCAGTGATTTATTCAACCACCTGCCTGGCCGCTTTGATTTTGTGGTGACCAATCTGCCTTACATTGCGCCTGAAGAAGCCTCGGTGATGGATCAAAGTACGTTACGGTATGAACCCAAATTGGCGCTGTTTGCTGATCATCATGGCTTGGCATTATTTGAACGGTTTGTCACTGAACTACCGCAACATCTGAACCCGCATGGCGCAGTGTATTTGGAGTTTGGCTATCATCAGGAACCGGCACTGCGGCAATTATTTGCCGAAAAGCTGCCGCAAGCTCAAGCAACTTTTCGCCGCGACATGGCTGGGCATCCGCGCATGGTCAAACTTCAATTTTAGGTTGCCATTGTCAGAAGAAGACACGTCATCTTTCAGCTCAAGTCCGATGATGTGGTATTTTAGTAAAAACGAACAGTCAATGGATATGGAGGCATCATTTTGGCAAAACGTTATCATGAATCAGATATTCCGGAAGCAGCAGCCGCTTTAAAACGTGGTGAGTTGGTCGCTTTTCCAACTGAAACGGTTTATGGGTTGGGAGCGGATGCGACTAATGTTACGGCGGTTAGTCAAGTTTATGCTGCTAAGGGGCGCCCATCGGATAATCCATTGATTGTGACAGTGGCGGACGCGGCAATGGTTAGTCAGTATGCCACGATTACCCCGGATGCGGCGAAACTCATGGACACCTTTTGGCCGGGGCCGCTGACGATTATTTTGAATATTTTGCCAGGGCGTTTGTCAATGAAGGTGACAGGCGGGTTGCAAACCGCGGCATTTCGCAATCCGGATGACGCCTTAACCCGAAAGTTGATCGCAACCGCTGGCGTGCCGATTGTGGGACCGTCTGCCAATACATCGGGCAAGCCAAGTCCGACAACGGCCGATCACGTGTTGCACGATCTAGCCGATAAAATTGCCGGCGTCCTTGATGATGGGCCAACCCGAGTCGGAGTTGAATCAACCATTATTGATTTAACCGTGACCCCACCCGCTATTTTGCGACCGGGTGCAATTGGACCGCATGAATTGGAACCGTTGCTTGGACCGGTTGATTCTGCGGCGCATCACGTTGGCAAAAACGAAGCACCGAAAGCGCCGGGGATGAAATACAAACATTACGCACCAGCAGCGCAAGTCGTTGTAGTGGATACGATTGATCAATTTGATGATGCAGTGGCGTGGGCTAAAAAGACGGGCCAAACTTTTGGACTTTTGGCGACAGATTCGATTCTTGCCCATTTTCCTGATGTGCCTAGTTACTCGTTGGGCCAAGATATTACCAGCGCTACACACGCCTTGTTTGCCGGGCTGCGCTGGTTTGACTTGCATCCGGACGTAACACTCGTGCTGGCCCAAGCCTTTAGCCACAGCGAATTAAGTGCCGCTTATATGAATCGACTGCTTAAATCGGCTGGGAACATGCACTATCAACCGAATATGCCAACGGATCGGTTTTGATTTGCTATAATATAGCCAACTGACAGCAACAAGTCGGTTGGCTATTTTTGTGAGCGCGAGCCAGCCCGGTTAGAAACCGGAGTGTAAGTGGCCTTGGCGTGATGGTCGGGCTTTGACCATTGCGCCAAGGTCCTTACACGCAGGTTTCTGGGCTGGGGAGCGCGTTATGATTGAGCGTGAACCGGCGCGGTTAGGGATCGGAGTGTAAGCGGCCTCAGGCGTGATGGCCGGGTTTTGGCCATTGCGCCTGAGGTCCTTACACGCAGATCCCTGCGCCGGTAAGCGTGTTATGATTGAGCGCAAAGTGTTGGGGAAATCTAGTCAACGTGCTTTGGCATTTGCTAGTTTGCACAGGTTAAACGGCGATCACCTGTCGATAGGTGGATGAATCGATTTTAAGAGGAGAGTGGTAGGCATGGATTTAATGGCGCATGATCCAGAAGTTTTCCGCGCAATTCACGAAGAAGAAGCGCGTCAGGAACATAATATCGAACTAATTGCTTCGGAAAATATTGTTTCTCCGGCAGTGCGGGCGGCACAAGGGTCGGTGTTGACGAATAAGTATTCTGAAGGCTATCCCGGTCATCGTTATTACGGTGGCAATCAATACATAGACGTGGTTGAAAATCTTGCTATTGAGCGGGCGAAGAAGCTTTTTGGTGCTGAATTTGCCAATGTTCAGCCGCATTCTGGTTCGCAGGCAAACATGGCGGCATATCGGGCGTTTCTTGAAGACGGCGATAAGGTTTTGGCCATGGACTTAACGGATGGCGGACATCTCACCCATGGTAGTCCGGTCAGTTTTAGTGGTCAGGAATATCATTTCTACCATTATGGTTTGGACCCGAAAACAGAGCGCCTCGACTATGCCAAAATTCGCGAGCAGGCAGAACAAGTCAAGCCGCGTTTGATTGTGGCTGGTGCGTCCGCTTACAGTCGGGAAATTGATTTTAAAAAATTCCGCGAAATTGCTGATCATGTCGGTGCCTTTTTAATGGTTGATATGGCGCACATTGCGGGCTTGGTTGCGGCGGGATTGCACATGAATCCGGTGCCGTATTCAGATGTGGTCACGACCACAACGCATAAGACCTTGCGTGGACCGCGTGGGGGCATGATTTTGGCTAAGGCGGAGTATGGCAAAGCAATTAATTCAGCCTTGTTCCCCGGCATTCAAGGCGGACCACTGGATCACGTGGTGGCAGCTAAGGCGGTGGCATTAGGCGAAGCGTTGCAGCCGGCGTTTAAGACTTACGCGCAGCAGATTATTGACAACATGCATGCGATGGTGGCAGGTTTCAAGGAAGATGAACACTTACGCTTGATTTCCGGCGGGTCTGACAATCACATGGTCTTAGTCGATGTCACCGGTTACGGGGTCAATGGGCGCCAGGTTCAGGACTTGCTGGATGAAGTCGATATCACCACGAACAAGAATCAAATTCCCGGCGAGCAAAATGGTCCGTTTAAAACCAGCGGCATTCGGGTCGGGACAGCTGCGATTACCACGCGTGGATTTACGCCAGAAGAAAGCAAACGCGTGGCAGAACTCATCAGCATGGCCATTGCGCATCGTGACGAACAGCCAGTTTTGGATCAAATTCGGCAAGAAGTTCTTGCACTGACTGCCCGTCATCCCTTATCATAGATAGGGTTTGCAAACAAATGGTTCTCACAGGAGGCGCTTCATGGGTAAATTTACAGTTTTAAATCACCCGTTGATTCAGCACAAGCTTACGTTAATTCGCGATAAGCATGCTGGCACCAAGGAATTTCGCGAAATCGCTAATGAAATCGCGGAATTAATGGTGTATGAAATTACGCGGGATCTACCGCTTGAAAGTATCGAAATCGAAACGCCGATGGGCAAAACGGTTCAAAAACAGCTTGCTGGCAAGAAGCTTGCTGTGATTCCGATTCTTCGGGCCGGGCTAGGGATGGTTGATGGCGTCTTGCGGCTAATTCCTGCTGCAAAAGTCGGCCATATCGGTATGTATCGTGACGAAAAGACGCTAAAGCCGCACGAGTATTTTGTTAAGATGCCGCCGGATATTGACCAGCGTGATCTGATCATTGTTGATCCGATGCTGGCAACCGGGGGCTCGGCTAACATGGCCATTGAAGCGCTCAAAAAGCGTGGCGCTACTTCTATGCGGTTGGTAGTGCTGGTGGCGGCACCAGAAGGCGTTAAAGCAGTTCAGGCGGCTAACCCGGATGTTGATATTTATGCCGCTGCACTTGATGATCATTTAAATAAGAACGGTTATATTGTGCCTGGTCTCGGTGACGCCGGTGACAGACTTTTTGGGACAAAATAACATGATTTGGCATGTGGCCGTGCACATGCCTTTTTCATTTTTAGTTAAAATAATTTTTATGGTGCGTCAAGGCAGGGAGAATCTGTTGTCTGATGTGAAAACATGAGTGAAAAAGCCTCTATGGCGGCAAAAGTTTCTGCTTTTCTGGCTTTGTCTTTTCATCGAAATGGTGTTAGAGTAATGATTGTGTTTCAAGGGTATACCCTAGTATCAACGATTATCGAAGTCTCCGTAATCTTGCATCATCGGTTTGATGATACATACGATATGACGCCGCTTCAGTAAGGAGGTGAATTCTGTGAACGAACAATATCCCTCGATCAAGCTTTTCGGCTTAAATTTCAACCTGACCAATGACATTGGCGTATTGGTTTCGGCGATCTTGGTATTCTTACTGGTGTTTTGGTTGTCACGCAATTTGCAGATGCGGCCTGGCGCAAAGCAAAACATCTTGGAATGGATTATGAATTTTACGAACGGCATTGTGAAGGGTGCAATTCCCGGTTCACAACGGTACACTTTTAACCTGTTTGCATTTACGCTGTTCTTGTTCATTTTCATTAGTAATCAGATTGGGTTGTTCCTTGAGCTTGATATTGGCAAAGACACCTGGTTTCGTTCGCCAACAGCATCGCCTGTCATTACCATGACATTGGCCATGACAGTATTGGTTATTTCACATTATTTTGGGATTGTTTTTAAGGGTTTCAAGGGATATCTCAAGGGATATGTGTCACCGATCGGAATCCTGCTTCCAATCAACCTATTGGAAGAGTTTACGAACTTTATTACACTTTCCTTACGGTTGTATGGGAATATTTTCGCCGGTGAAGTTTTAGTTTTACTCATTAGGCAGCTTGCTTTTTCGGGCGGAGCGTTTAGTTTTGTTTCAGGGTTCTTGCTTGAGATCGTTTGGCAAGGCTTCTCAGTCTTCATTGGTAGTATTCAAGCGTACGTTTTCGTCACGCTTGGTATGGTTTATACGTCACACAAAGTTGTGTCCGAGTAATTAATTTAGGAGGAAATTTCATATGCAATTCATCGCTGCATCAATCGCCGCTGGCATCGCTGCTCTCGGTGCTTCAATCGGTAATGGGATGGTTATCAGCAAGACACTTGAAGGTATGGCGCGTCAGCCAGAAATGGCCGGGACCTTGCGTGGTACGATGTTCATCGGTGTTGGCTTGATCGAAGCTGTTCCGATTATTTCTGTTGTTATTGCCTTCATGTTGATGCTTCGTTAATTTTGAGTCATCAATAAAGAAGGGAGTGGCAAAAGATGAGTTTAGGTGACACACTCTTCACACTCGTCACATTTTTGGTCCTGATGATCGCGGTCGGGAAAGTTGCTTGGAAGCCCGTCTCAAAGATGATGGCGGAGCGCCAACAAAAAATTTCCGGCGACTTGGATTATGCTGAAAAGTCCCGCAAAGATGCCGAGGCATTAGCGGCTAAGCGTCGAGAAGCGCTGCAACACTCCCAAGCCGATGCTGTTAAGATTGTCAATCAAGCTAAAGAAAATGGTGAAAAGCAACGCCAATCATTGGTTGACGCTGCTAACACCGAAGTCGCTACGTTAAAGAAAAATGCGCAAGCGGACATTGACCAAGCGCGCAAAGACGCACTGGCCAGTGCCAAAAATGATGTGGCAGATTTAAGTTTAGCCATTGCCCAGAAGCTGATTGGCAAGGAGCTTAATGCAGACGATCAAAAAGACTTGATCGACGACTATATCAAACGGTTAGGTGATGCAAATGGCAGTCACTAATCAAATGGTTGCACCGCGTTATGCTAAAGCGTTGTTAGAAGCGGCGCATGACCAAAATCAAGTGGAGACGGTTCATGAAGAGTTACAGGCGTTAGCGTCTGTATTCAAAGAAAATCCAACAATCCTGACAATTTTTGACAATGCCCGAATTTCAGCCGCAGACAAAGCCAACTTGTTGACAACTTTGACCAAGGATGCAAGCCCACTTGTTGCTAACTTGTTAAAGTTGACCCAACAGTATGGCCGATTCGGTGCATTACCGGCAATTATCACGACGTTTAATCGCGCCTATGATGATGAAGCCGGCATTATTGCAGCAACTGTGACGACTGCAGTTGCTTTGTCAGCCGACCAAGCCGATGCTTTACGCAGTTCTATTGCTGCGCGTTTTGGCATGAAATCGACCCAGCTTAAGCAAATCGTTGATCCAAGTGTGATCGGCGGTGTTCGCATTCAAGCTCGCGGTTCGGTCATTGATGGTACGGTCAAGCACCGCTTTGAGAAGATGAAAGCGGCACTGCTGGCAGATTAGAGATAAGTAAAGAGGTGAACCGGATGAGCATCAAGACTGAGGAAATCAGTTCTCTGATCAAAAAACAACTTGAAGGATATCAAGATGATTTGGCGGCTGAAGAAGTTGGCACTGTAACCTACATTGGTGACGGGATTGCCCGCGCCACTGGGTTGGAAAATGCCATGGCCAACGAATTGCTCCAATTTAGTAATGGCTCATACGGGATGGCGTTAAACCTTGAAACGAATGATGTCGGGATCATTATCTTAGGTGACTTCGATGAGATTCGCGAAGGTGACCAGGTTAAACGAACCGGTCGTATTATGGAAGTTCCTGTTGGGGAAGCCATGATTGGTCGGGTTGTTAACTCCTTGGGTCAGCCAGTTGATGGCTTAGGTACGATTAAGACGGATAAAACCCGCCCAATCGAATTTAAGGCACCGGGGGTTATGCAACGTCAATCCGTGTCAGAACCTTTGCAAACCGGACTAAAAGCGATTGATGCCTTGGTTCCGATCGGCCGTGGTCAGCGTGAGTTGATTATCGGTGATCGGAAGACCGGAAAAACATCAATTGCGATTGATACGATTTTGAATCAAAAAGATCAAAATATGATCTGTGTTTACGTTGCGATTGGGCAAAAGGACAGCACGGTTCGTGCCCAAGTTGAAACGTTGAAGAAATATGGCGCGATGGATTATACCATTGTGCTAACCGCTGGCCCATCCGAACCCGCACCAATGCTATACATTGCGCCTTATGCCGGTGCGGCGATGGGTGAGGAATTCATGTACAATGGCAAACACGTTTTGATCGTGTATGATGACCTAAGCAAGCAGGCAACTTCATATCGTGAGCTGTCCTTGCTGCTTCGTCGTCCGCCTGGTCGTGAAGCCTATCCTGGGGATATTTTCTATACGCACAGTCGTTTACTAGAACGGGCCGCAAAACTAAGCGATAAGCTTGGCGGTGGTTCCATGACGGCTTTGCCTGTGATTGAAACCCAGGCAGGCGATATTTCTGCTTATATTCCGACCAACGTTATTTCAATTACGGATGGTCAGATTTTCCTGCAAAGTGATTTGTTCTATGCGGGCACACGTCCAGCGATTGATGCTGGTGCGTCTGTTTCTCGTGTCGGCGGTGATGCTCAAGTCAAAGCGATGAAGAAGGTTGCTGGGACATTGCGGTTGGATCTGGCATCCTTCCGTGAACTTGAAGCCTTTACGCAGTTTGGCTCTGACTTGGATGCAGCTACACAGGCAAAACTGAATCGTGGCCGTCGAACAGTTGAAGTGTTGAAGCAGCCGGTACACAAGCCATTGCCAGTCGAAAAGCAAGTGTTGATTCTTTATGCCTTGACCCATGGCTTCCTTGATCCAATTCCAATTGAAGATATTGGCCGTTTCCAAGACGAAATGTTTGATTTCTTTGATAGCAATGCAGCTGATCTGCTGAAGCAAATTCGCGATACCGGTAATTTACCGGATACCGATAAGCTTGATGCGCAGATTAAGGCGTTTGCTGGCGGCTTCCAAACAAGCAAACAACTTGCTGCAGCTAAAGGTTAAGGAGGTGCCGCATGGCTGAGTCATTAATGGATATCAAGCGCAAGATCGCTTCGACCAAGAAAACCGGTCAGATCACGCAAGCCATGCAGATGGTTTCCGGCGCCAAATTGAGCCAGATCGAAAAGCGTGCCAAGAAGTATCAAATTTACTCTGACAAAGTGCGCCAGATTGTGACTCATTTAGCTGCGGGTCAACTTCTTGAACTAGCTACTGCTGCGAATGATGACACTGAGACAGATAAGAATCAGGTCATTTCCGTTGCCAGCTTGCTTCAGAAGCGACCTGTCAAAAAGACGGGCTATCTTGTGATCACAAGTGATCGCGGATTAGTCGGCAGTTATAACAGCACGGTATTAAAAGCCATGATGCAGATGATTAAAGATGACCACGAAAGCCCTGACGATTACGTCATGATGGCAATCGGTGGTGTCGGCGCTGACTTTTTTAAAGCCCGCGGTATGAATCTGGCTTATGAATATCGTGGCGTTTCCGATATCCCGACTTTTAATGAGGTACGGGAGATTGTGAAAACTGCTGTGACCATGTATGACAACGGTGTCTTTGACGAGCTATACGTTTGTTATAACCACCATGTCAACACATTAACCTCTGCTTTTCGGGCAGAGAAAATGTTGCCAATCAGTGATTTAGATGTCAGTGAAGTTGAAGATACCAATGTTGAGTATCTTTTCGAACCTGATCTTGATGCCGTCTTAGATGCGGTGTTACCGCAATATGCGGAAAGCTTGATCTTTGGTGCGATCATGGATGCGAAAACAGCGGAGCACGCGGCTTCGACAACTGCTATGCGTAGTGCTACTGATAATGCCAATGATCTGATTTCACATCTGTCGACTCAGTATAACCGAGCACGACAGGCTGCGATTACGACCGAGATTACCGAAATTGTCGGTGGTGCGGCAGCATTGGAATAAATATTGCGTTTGTTGGCGCAGGGGGCTGTTTGTAAGGAGTTTGGTTGTAATGGCTGGAGTCGAGCCATCAAGTCTAGAGACACTTACATTCAGGACTCTAATGTGCCAGCTTATGCCCATAACGCGTTCACTGGCGCAGAAGTCTGCGTGTAAGGACCTTAGCCGCAATGGCCAAGACCGGGCCATCACGTCTAAGGCCACTTACACTCCGACTTCTAAGCGCGCTGGTTCACGCTCACTTTTACAACAGGAGGACGAATATGCCAAATTCAACTGGTAAAATCGCGCAAGTGATCGGTCCTGTTGTCGACGTAGCCTTCCCAATCAATGACAATTTGCCAGAAATTAACAACGCCTTGACGATTACCCGTAAGGACGGCTCTCAGCTTGTGCTGGAAGTTGCGCTGGAACTGGGTGATGGTGTGATGCGGACTATCGCGATGGATTCGACTGATGGTTTGCAACGCGGCATGGCGGTTGAAGATACTGGCGGTCCGATTTCAGTGCCTGTCGGTAAAGACACACTGGGTCGCGTGTTCAATGTATTGGGTGACCCGATCGATGACGGTGAGGCTTTTGGACCTGATCATCGGCGTGACAGCATCCACCGTGATGCACCAAAATTTGAAGATTTGAATACCAGTTCTGAGATTCTGGAAACTGGCATCAAAGTCATCGATTTGCTCGAACCTTACCTGCGAGGCGGGAAGGTTGGACTTTTCGGTGGTGCTGGTGTTGGTAAAACCGTTTTGATTCAGGAACTGATTCATAACATTGCTGAAGAGCATGGCGGCATCTCCGTCTTCACCGGGGTCGGCGAACGGACCCGTGAAGGGAACGACCTTTACTTCGAAATGAAGGAAAGCGGCGTTCTGGAGAATACAGCGATGGTCTTTGGTCAGATGAATGAGCCGCCTGGTGCCCGGATGCGGGTTGCCTTGACTGGACTGACGATTGCGGAGTACTTCCGTGATGTCGAAGGTCAAGACGTCCTGCTGTTCATCGACAACATTTTCCGGTTCACCCAGGCTGGTTCTGAAGTTTCGGCCTTGCTTGGTCGGATTCCTTCAGCTGTTGGTTATCAGCCAACGTTGGCTACTGAAATGGGTCAGTTGCAGGAACGGATTACGTCGACTAAAAAAGGATCGGTTACATCGATTCAGGCGATTTATGTTCCTGCTGATGACTATACCGATCCGGCGCCAGCGACAACATTTGCCCATTTGGATGCCACGACTAACTTGGAGCGGCGTTTGACTGAACAAGGGATTTATCCGGCTGTGGATCCGCTGGAGTCATCTTCAAGTGCTTTGACCCCGGAAATTGTCGGTGAAGAACACTATAAAGTCGCAACAGAAGTCCAACAGGTTCTCCAACGTTACCGTGAGTTACAGGATATTATCTCTATCTTAGGGATGGATGAATTATCAGACGAGGAAAAGGTTATCGTTGCCCGTGCTCGTCGGGTTCAATTCTTCCTGTCACAGAACTTTAACGTTGCGGAACGGTTCACTGGTCAGCCGGGTTCTTATGTACCGGTTGAAGAAACGGTCAAAGGCTTTAAACAAATTCTGGAAGGCAAGTACGATGACTATCCAGAAGATGCATTCCGTTCAGTTGGACGGATTGAAGAAGTCGTTGAAAAGGCTAAAAAGATGGGCTTTGCTCCTGATGATCAGGACACGGATGCTGACGAAAAGCCAGCTGCACAAGCTGCAGCTAACTAAGGAGGCGACGCGTTTTGGCAGAAACGAGCAATGTTCTGCGGGTTAACATCGTGACGCCTGATGGTTTGGTATATGACCATCATGCAAAGATGTTAGTCGTTCATTCGGTCGCCGGTGAATTGGGGATCATGGCGAATCATGAGCCGATTGTCACGCCTCTTGAAATAGGGGAAGTTGACGTTCAGCGGGTTGATTCAAGTGATCATAACGACTCAATTGCGGTGAATGGCGGCTTTATGGAAGTTTCAGATAATGTTGCTTCTATTGTCGCTGATTCAGCCGAGCGTGAACGCGATATTGACCTTAGTCGTGCGCAAGCTGCACGTGACCGGGCCAAGAAGCGGATCGCTCAGGCCAAGGATGAAAATAACCAAGATGATCTACGGCGGGCGCAAGTCGCACTACGACGGGCAATCAACCGGATCAACGTTAAAACCAGTCACTAGTCAGTGATTGGAAGGTGATCAGTCGTTGCGGCGTTAGCTCCACGATAATCACCTTGATACGCCAATGTGGCTGGATTGGCACATTGGCGCAAAAGAAGGTGTCCTATTTTCCAAACTTAACGGAAAAATAGGACGCCTTTTTTGAATGGGTTGTTTTTTTATAGTCCTAATTCCAAGCCCGGTATATACCATGAGGTGCTTCTGGACGCAGAAGTCGGGGTGTGAGGGTCTTGAGCGCAATGGCCAAGCCCGGGGTCGTCACACCTGAGGCCACTTATGCTCTGGTTTATGCCCATAACGCGTTCGCCAGCCCAGAAACCTGCACATAAGGACCTTGGACGCAATGGCCAAGCCCGGGCCATCACGCCCAAGGCCGCTTATGCTCCGGTTTCTAACCGGGCTGGCTCACGCTCACTTTCTATAACGCGCTCCCCGGCGCAGAAGTCTGCGTGTAAGGACCTTAAGCGCAATGGCAAAGCCCGGCCATCACGCTTAAGGCCGCTTACACTCCGACTTCTAAGCGCGCCGGCTCGCGCTCACTTTCTATAACGCGTTCGCTGGCCTAGAAACCTGCACATAAGGACCTTGGGCGCAATGGCCAAGCCGGGCCATCACGCCCAAGGCCGCTTATGCTCCGGTTTCTAACCGGGCTGGCTCACGCTCACTTAGGCTTGCGTGATTGTTGAAAGTGCGGGAAGATGTTCTGTGAGGTGATCGCATGTTTCAGGAAATCGGCCTAAATGCTGCCATAACCCTTGTTTCCCATTTTGTTTTCATCATGTTGGCGTTTCGGGCGTTGAATGCATTACGCTTTGAGCAGTTTATTAAGGCCAATCATGTTCGCGAGGCACAGGTGCTGTTACTTTTTATGGCAGTTGGCTTAGGTTATTTAGTTAGTTCCTTCTTTTTATCACTGGTTCAAGCAGCTTTAAACTTACCTAAACTTTTCCTATAAAAACCTCGTCTTAACTATGTTATAATGCGATAGTTAGTCAATTTACGAGGAGAGATATATACCCATGGCAAAAGATATTGGGATCGACTTAGGGACGGCCAATGTACTAATCAATGTTAAAGGCAAAGGCATCGTCTTGAATGAGCCGTCCGTTGTCGCCATTGATACCCATACCGGCAAAGTGCTGGCAGTTGGGACAGAAGCCTACAAAATGGTTGGGCGCACACCGGGTAACATTCGATCAATTCGCCCATTGAAAGATGGCGTGATCGCTGATTTCGACATTACCGAAGCAATGCTTGAATATTTCATTAACAAATTAAATGTAAAAGGCGTTTTTTCAAAACCAAATATTTTGATTTGTGCCCCTACTAATATTACGGACATTGAACAAAAGGCTATTATCCAGGCCGCGGAAAAGTCTGGTGGCCGCCATGTTTACCTTGAGTTTGAGCCTAAGGTAGCAGCGGTAGGAGCGGGATTGGATATTTTCCAGCCGCAAGGGAACATGGTGATTGATATCGGTGGCGGGACCAGCGATATTGCCGTGCTTTCGCTGGGGGAGATTGTTACCAGTCGTTCACTGCGGTTAGCCGGCGATAAAATGGATGCGTCCATTGCTGCTTACGTCAAGAACAAGCACAAGCTGATTATTGGCGAACACACTGCCGAACAAATCAAGATCAAGATCGGTGCGGTTTATGATGCCGATCCTAAAGAAACGATTGAAGTCCGGGGTCGCGATATCGCAACCGGACTGCCACGCGAGGTTTCGGTGACCTCAGCTGAAGTGTCAGATGCGTTACATGAGACCATGATGGCGATTATTGATGGTGCCAAAGGGGTTTTGGAGAAGACCCCGCCGGAACTTTCGGCTGATATTATTGATCGCGGTATCATGCTGACAGGCGGTGGTGCCTTATTGAAAGGCATTTCACAGCTATTTGCCGACGAATTGAAAGTACCGGTTCTGCTGGCTGACGATCCTTTAGATGCGGTGGCACTGGGAACAGGCGTGTTATTAGACAATATTGAACATCATCGCCAATACTAGGAGTTGTCACTTATGGACTCGCAATATCCTAAACGCGTTTTTCATCACGTCAAGATTTGGCTGATTGTTGCCTTGATTGCCTTGATTTTGGGCTTGTTAATCGGCTTTGGTATGGGTGGCGATAATCCATTTAAGGTATTTTTGCCTTCAACCTGGATCCATTTCTTTAACTTCTTGCGTTAGGAGTGGACATGAAACAAATCCTGACTTGGCTGGTGCGGGGCTACCAGCGATTTATTTCCCCGTTATTTCCGCCGAGTTGTCGGTATTATCCGACTTGTTCGACGTATATGATTCAGGCGTTGCAACGACATGGGGCGGTAAAAGGGCTTTTAATGGGGATTGCTCGGATTTTACGATGCAACCCCTTTGTTAAAGGTGGGCTAGATCCGGTGCCAGCTTATTTTACGTTGCGGCGTAATCCGCATCCCGAAAATGATTTGGATCTTAGTGACATTCAAAATCTTAATCGCAAGCTAGGAGGCCATCATGGCTAAAGAAAAAAATATTAAAGTCGCACAGATGGATGAAACCCGCAATGGCCACACGGTTTCCGTCTTAAGAATCGGCGATCAGGAGATTGGTTTTATCGAACCGGATGGCACGCGGTTTGCCGCTTATGTTGCCGGTTCTAACAAGCCCAATCGCTTTAAAAATATTGATGATGCAGTGAATGCTTTAATTGCGGAATATCATTTGCATCAAGGCTGAGCAATTTTCTTTTGTTAAAATAACGGTAACAATAACCTAGCGAAACACTGTAGGTGAATGACTAACCTAGCTTTTAACGGTGTGGCAATGGGTTCATGAATGTGGTGTAAGGAGGCTGGCCGTGGAATCGCATGAAATCAAATCCAATTCTGAAGGCGATCGCATCGACTACGGTATTATTCTGTCGGTCATGCTGCTGGCTTTGATTGGACTAGTCTCGATTTATTTGGCGACCGCTCATGATACGACAACGCTTCAAAATCCGGTTCGCGCAACCATCATGCAGGCTGCTTGGTACGTGATTGGCGGCATCGGAATTTTCTTTGTGATGCGTTTTGACGCTGAGCAACTTTGGCGGATTGCGCCTTATCTTTACGGGATTGGCATTTTCTTGATGATTGCCGTTTTGATTTTTTATGATAAAACGACGGCTATTAATACAGGGGCTAAAAGCTGGTTTGCTTTGGGACCGGTTAGTTTTCAGCCTTCAGAGATTATGAAACCTGCGTATATTTTGATGCTGAGTCGGGTCGTGACCCAGCACAATGCCGCTTTTTCGCACACGATTCAGCATGATTGGCAGCTGATCGGACGCATGGTTTTATGGACCTTGCCGATTGCGGTATTGATGAAATTGCAAAACGACTTTGGGACAACGCTGGTATTTTTGGCGATTTTTGCCGGGGTTACTTTAGTTGCCGGCATTAACTGGCGCATTTTATTGCCCATCGCTTTAATTGGGGCAGCCATTGGAACACTGGCAATCTTGCTGGTAACCCAATCGTGGGGGCGGTCTTTCCTTGGATCCATTGGCTTTAAGACGTATCAGTTTGCACGGATTGACTCATGGTTGAACCCTTCCGGCAGCACAAGTGGCGACAGTTATCAATTGTGGCAATCGATGAAAGCGATCGGATCCGGACAATTAACCGGGAAAGGCGCGTTTCATATCGCCGTTGCGGTTCCGGTTCGGGAATCGGATATGATTTTCTCGGTCATCGGTGAGGCGTTCGGATTTATCGGCGCGGCTGTGTTGATTCTGTTATACTTTATGTTGATCTATCAGATGATTCGGGTGACATTTGACACCAAGAATGAGTTCTATGCTTATATCTCGACAGGAGTCATCATGATGATCTTATTCCATGTGTTTGAAAATATCGGTATGAATATTGGCTTGTTGCCGCTGACAGGGATTCCGTTACCGTTCATTTCGCAAGGGGGATCATTCTTATTGGCGAATATGTTATCGGTTGGGATGGTACTATCCATGCGTTATCATCACACGAGCTATATGTTCAGCCGGGACACAGAAGATTTTGAATAGGGGAGATTATAATGGCGACAACGTATTTTTGGCAAGATGAATTGGCTGCAGGACAAGTTCGCTTGGGCTTGACGCAAGAAGCTCAGGAAGCGTTGGGTAAGATCAAGTTTGTGGACCTGCCTGAAATTGGTACCAGCTTAACCGTGGGCAAACCCTTCTTGAGTGTGGAAGCTGAAAAGGCCGTGCTAGATCTTGAGGCACCGCTGGCTGGTACGGTTGTTGATGTTCATCGTGAGCTCAGCGACAAACCTGCTTTGTTAGACGAAACCGATCATAACGATAATTGGGTTGTCACGGTTTCAACCAAATAAGCGTCAGCAATCAATCGTGTTGTGACTTCTCACAGCGTAAAAAAAGCAGTCGGGTCAACGATAATGACTCGGCTGCTTTTGACTTTTGGAAAAGGTTATTAACACTGCCATAAGTGGCGGACGTGAGCTTCAGGCAAAAAAGCGTTTGGCAATTTCTTCGTAAGTTTTAATCGCTGTCGTGTAGCTATCTAAATCAACATGTTCGTCAATCTGATGACTGAAATGATTATCGCCGGGACCATAGACAATCACGTCAAACTGGTTATCGGAACGGATGAATTCTGACGCGTCGGTTCCGCCAAAAGCCACCGCTAACTCGGCTGGTTTACCAGTCACGGCGGCAATGGCTTCGTTAGCGGTTGTCACGAGATGCCCGTTTTTGTCAGAGTGTACCGGCAAAAAACGATGTAAAACGTTCAACGTCAAGTTAGCGGCGGTGGCTTTATTTGCCTGATCGACTAATTTTTCCAATAACCCGACGACTAATTCGATATTTGCTGCAGGAGTCGGGCGCAAGTTGCCGCGTAAGTATGCATGGGCCGGAATGGTGTTGACTTGATCGCCGCCTTTGATCACGGTAATGGAGTGGCGGAATGGACCGAGGTCAGGATCATCAGGGGCCTGATCAAAGGCGTGCGGTTCGCGAGTAGCAAATGCCACCAACCCTTCAATTGCGTTAACGCCTTTTTCCGGCCGGGAGCTGTGGACGGAAACGCCTTCGCTGTCAATTTCGTAGTTAACCGTTCCGCCGTGTGCGTATTTTAGCAATTTGTTCGTTGGTTCGCCTACCACGAGTCCGGCTAAGTCATCGGCATAACCTTGTTCGGTGAGTTGGCGCGCTCCCATTGCACCAAACTCTTCACCGACCGTGGCCATGAAACGCAGCGGATGGGCAAAGCCGCTTTGCTTAAGGTGGATCAGTGCCAAGGTCATGGCTGCTAGACCACTTTTCATATCATCGGTGCCGCGACCGTACATGGTGTTGTTCACGATCTTTCCGGAAAAAGGCGGATAGGTCCAGGCGTTCTCATCGCCGGGACTCACCACGTCTTCATGGCCGGTGAAGCCTAATACGCGGTCACCGTGATTGAGCTGGGCAACTAAATTGACCCGATCATCTTTGTATGGGATCAATTTGGTCGGAATATCGGCCGCTTCGAGTTCAGCTTGCAAAACGCGGGCTACTGCAAGTTCGTTTCCATTTGCAGAGTCAATTTGGATTAGTTTTTGCAAAAACGCAATGGGATCTGTCATGTTTGATCATCCTTTCCGTATGCCGGCTGTGTGATTGGCGATTTGAAAATGTCATGTCGGTGTTGAAGACAGCTTACACTCTTTTTGAATTAAAATTCAATGATTGACTACCAAGAAATTTGTGCTAAACTCATGAATACAAACTTGAAATTGATGATAAACGGACTGAGTGAGTAGTGATCGCAAGACAGTACAGAAAACCTGTAGTGATGAGAGCAGGGTTGTGAGTGATCATGAACATGGCTTAGTGCACACGGCACACCGAGCATTTTTGCAAGGCTGTGATGGTTGGCGCCCATTATCGTGCTCCCGGATGAATACGTCCGGTGAGTGGGTCGCGTTTTTCGTGGCCAATTAGAATGGTACCGTGGGCCAAAGCTCACTTCTAACAGCAACTGTTAGGGGTGGGCTTTTTTTATTGGGTTCATTGATTGGCGATTTCAGGTAAATGCGGCAAGTTAATAAATCGTACTTGGTGCAAACAAACGAGGAGGATGCAGGATGAAGCGTATCTGGAAAATTTTTGCAACGGTGGTTCTTTTAGGATTGATTTTGGTAGGCTGCGGAAAAAGTGGCAGTCAAGCTAGCAGTCAGAAGCAGACAACGGTCAAGATTGGGGTTGTCGGTGCTGATAATCGCGTTTTAAAGGCAGTCGCCAAGAAAGTTAAGAAGCAAGGAATCAATATTAAGATTGTTCAGTTTTCAGATTACAACCAGCCCAACACCGCTTTGAAAGATCATGATATTGACTTGAACTTATTCCAGCATCAATATTTCTTGAATAACTGGAATAAAACCCATAACGCTGATTTGGTTAGCATTGGGCAGACCATTATTGCACCGCTAGCCATTTATTCCAAAAAGATCACGAAAATCAGCCAAATTAAGCAAGGCGACACAATTGCCTTACCAAATGATCCGACAAATGAAGGTCGTGCGCTGCAATTGCTGCAAACAGCTGGGTTGATCAAGCTTAACAAGAAAGTGGCTTTGCCGACAACGCGCGATGTGACCACCAATAAATTGAATCTGAAACTTAAAGCCGTTGATGCTGCTCAAACTGCCAGCTCTTTGCCAGATGTGGCAGCGTCCGTTGTTAATTCCGGCGTTGCTCAGGATGCTAAGTTAAATCCGAAAAAGGCAGTCTTCACGGAGAAAGTGAACAAGCAAAGCCAACCGTGGATTAACGTCTTTGTGGCTAATAAGAAAGATAAGAATAACGCCACTTACAAGAAGATTGTGAAGGCTTTTCGGACTAAGGATATCGCTGATTTGATCGAGAAGTTGTATCACGGAAGCGAAGTACCGGCTTGGACGCAGAAGTTTTAGTTAGATGTTTGTTTTGGGGGATGTGAGCGGGGTTGGATTATGCTTCGCTATGGCACGCTTCTGGATGCGGAGGTCTGTGTGTAAGGAGTTTGCTTGGAATGGCCAAAGCGCGGCCGTTAGTTTGGGGGCGCTGACATTCTAGCTTACGCCCATAACGCGCTCCCCGGCGCAGGGACCTGCATGTAAGGACCTTGGTCGCAATGGCCAGACCCGGGCCATCACGCCCAAGGCCACAAGTCCGCCTTTACGCCCATAACGCGTTCACCGGCGCAGGAATCTGCGTGTAAGGACCTGAGTCGCAATGGCCAAGAGCGGGCCATCACGTCTCAGGCCGCTGACATTCTAGCTTACGCCCATAACGCGCTCCCCGGCGCAGGGACCTGCATGTAAGGACCTTGGTCGCAATGGCCAAAGCCCGGCCATCACGACCAAGGCCACCTTACACTCCGGTCCCTAACCGCGCCGGCTCGCGCTTACTTTACTTTTTACTTGACAATGACTACTTTTATCGTCTAGAATCGATTTAATTCATTTAGGGAAACGAATGATATGAGTGAGTAGATTTGATGAGACTGTACAGAAAACCTGGTTGGCTGAGAGCAGGGTAGTTGATTGAATTGAAGATGGCTCATTGATCGGCATCGCTGAGCATTGGTTAAGCGATGATGGCTGGCGGTCATTATTCCGCACACAGGTTATTGCCTGTTACTGAGGGCGCTTTGGCGTCGAATTAGAATGGTACCGCGAGTTAACTCGCTTCTAAAACATTGTTTTGGAAGCGGGTTTTTTTAATTTTCGGCAAATTGCTGACACATATTGTTTGTGACCCGAACGAGGAGGAAAAAGTTTATGAAGTTTTGGAAAAGAGCCATTATAACCCTTGCATTGGTTTTACCTGTCTTCGTCTTGGCGGCGTGCGGTAAGTCGTCATCGAGTTCCAGTAAGAATGAGACGGTTAAAGTCGGTATTATGAGTACTGACAAAGAAATCTGGACCGATATTCAGTCCCGCTTGAAGAAGCAAGGCGTCACCATCAAGTTGGTGCAGTTTACTGATTATAACCAGCCGAACCAAGCACTTGAAGATGGCGATATTCAACTGAACGCTTTTCAGCATCATAATTTCCTGAATAACTGGAATAAGAAGCACAATACCAAGATTGCCGATATTGGCGATACTTATATCGGCCCAATGCGTGCGTATTCCAATAAGATCAAGTCACTTAAAGAGGTTAAGCAAGGCGATCAGATTTCCTTGCCAAACGATCCATCCAACGAAGGCCGCGCATTACAACTTTTGGCACAAAATAAGTTAATCACTTTGAAGAAAGGCGTTGCTTCACCAACGATCCGCGATATTACTTCAAACAAGCTTAACTTGAAATTCACGGAACTGGATGCCGCCCAAACAGCACGCTCATTGAACGATGTGGCCGTTGCGGTTGTCAACAATGATATTGCCGCAGCAGCTAATCTGAAACCGGCCAACGCGATTGCGGTTGAAAAGATTACGAGCCAATCCAAGCCGTGGGTGAACTTTATCGCTGCTAAGTCTTCTAAGGATAAGAACAATGCAACCTATAAGAAGATCGTTAAGGCCTATCAGACGAAGCGGACAGCTGAATTGTTGAAGAAAGTTTATAAAGGTTCTACATTACCGGCTTGGAACTATAAGTTTTAATTAGAAACGGGGACAATTATGTCAGATCAAGCAGTTGTGACTTTAAAAGATGTGGACGTCGAATTCCACGGTAAAAACCGTTCAGTCCATGCCGTTGACCATGTAAGCTTAACCGTCAACCGCGGCGACATTTATGGCATTGTCGGCTATTCAGGCGCCGGTAAGTCCACACTTGTTCGGACAATCAATTTACTGCAACGGCCAACTGGCGGCAGCATTCATGTATTAGGACAGGATATGCTTGCTTTAGCACCGGCAGAATTACGTAAGGAACGTAAACGGATTGGGATGATTTTCCAGCATTTTAATTTGATGAATAGCCGCACCATTGCCGATAATGTTGCGTTTCCGCTAAAAGGTATCAAGTCCAAGCAGGAGATTCAAAAGAAGGTTGCTGAGCTGTTAGACCTCGTTGGGTTGACAGATCGCGCCAATGCTTATCCGGCCCAATTATCCGGTGGTCAAAAGCAGCGCGTCGGTATTGCGCGGGCGCTTGCCTCTGATCCTGAGATTTTGATTTCAGATGAAGCGACGAGTGCGTTGGATCCTAAAACGACCAGTTCGATTCTGGAATTACTGCAGTCGCTGAACAAACGGCTGGGACTGACCATTGTTCTCATTACCCACCAGATGGAAGCGGTGAAGCAGATTTGTAATCGGGTCGCCGTGATGGATGCCGGCGCGATCATTGAGCGTGGTGACTTATTGCAAGTCTTTTCTGATCCTAAGCAACAGTTGACTAAAGATTTCATTGATACAACTTTGCAACTGGATCAGGCAATTGAGGCCGTTATGCAGCAGCCGGCAGTCAAGAATCTGGGTGCTAACGACCGGCTATTGCGCTTAACGTACGTAGGAGATTCTGCAGATAAGCCGCTGGTTGCCAAGTTGTTTGAAAGCTATCATGTGACCGCCAATATTTTGTTTGGTGATATTCAAATCCTGCAGGACACGCCTTTTGGTAATCTGATTGTGGTGTTATCAGGTGCTCAGACGGATGTTGACGCCGGGATTCATTATCTGGAACAACAGGATGTCAAGATTGAAGACATTCTTAAGAAGGAGGCCTAAGTAGATGGCACAATTTTTTACAAAATATTTTCCTAACGTTGTTCCCATCTGGTCCGGTGATGGCGGCGTAACTCAAGCCATTAACGAAACGCTGTATATGACTGCTTTAACCGCAATCGTGGCTGGTATCTTGGGAATTATCATCGGCATCTTGCTAGTTTTGACTGATGAAGGTGGGTTGCTTGCCAATCATCCGTTTTACTTTATTTTGGATAAATTGGTTAATATTTTCCGAGCGGTCCCTTTCATCATTTTGCTGGCGATTATGACGCCCGTGACCCGAGCAATTGTTGGTACGGGGATTGGGCCGACTGCGGCATTGGTACCTTTAATCGCCGGCACGACCCCGTTTTACGCGCGGCAGGTACAAAACGCGTTGTTAACGGTTGATCCAGGTGTGATTGAAGCGGCAGAGGCGATGGGTGTCTCGCCATTAGGAATTGTCTGGCGGGTTTATCTGCGTGAAGGACTTTCCGAATTGATTCGGGTTTCGGTCTTGACCATTATTTCCGTGATCGGCTTAACTGCAATGGCAGGCGCGGTCGGTGGCGGCGGCCTCGGGAACCTTGCTATCGCCGTGGGTTACCAACGTTATCAATATGATGTGATCATTGTATCTTTGATCTTCATCTTGGCATTGGTCTTCCTGGTTCAATTCATCGGCGACTTCTTTGCCCGCAAGAGTCATCATTAGAATTTAAGCTGATTTGGCAGCACTCTCGTTTGAGTGCTGCCTTTTCCTTTACACGCGTCCAAACAACCATGAACGATTAACTTTATAGAAAGCAAAAAAAGTTGCCGTGTTTGCCGGTATACTGTTTCTGACGTAAAATGACCCTATAACTAAAAGTCAAATCCATTCGGGGGTAACGTTGTGCATACACTTGAGATTAAAGATTTACATGTCAAAATTAAAGCTGAACCAGAGCATCCGGAGATTCTGACCGGCGTTAACTTAAAATTAGCAACCGGCGAGATTCATGCGATCATGGGGCCTAATGGTACGGGCAAGTCAACGCTAGCCGAAACGATTATGGGCAATCCTGCTTATGAGGTAACGCAAGGCGACATTTTGATTGACGGCCAATCGATTCTCGATCTTGCCGTGGATGAGCGTGCGCGAGCCGGATTGTTTCTTGGCATGCAGTATCCCCAAGAAATAGCGGGCGTTACAAATGCTGAATTCATTCGGGCGGCAATCAATGCGCGGCGCCCAGAAGATGACCAGATTCGCATTACTGACTTTTTGAACCAGTTGGATAAAACCATGGCAACGCTGGAAATGCCGGAGTCAATGGCGGATCGGTACCTGAATCAAGGCTTTTCCGGCGGTGAGAAGAAGCGTAACGAAATTCTGCAGCTGATGATGATTCACCCGCATTTTGGCCTGCTGGACGAGATCGATTCCGGGTTAGATATTGATGCGCTGCGGATTGTCGCAAAAGGCGTCAACTTGATGCGTGGTCCTGAGTTTGGCAGCATGATCATTACCCACTATCAACGCTTGCTCGATTATATTATTCCGGATGTGGTGCACGTGATGAAAGGTGGCCGGATCATCGAAAGCGGCGGCCCGGAGCTCGCTAAAGAACTGGAAAAGACCGGGTATGAACATCTTAAAGTAGGTGATCAGAATGGTTGAGACCACCACCTTACCAGCACCTAATCTGCCGAAATTCCCACTAGCACGTTATTTAAAAAATCAACCTGATGCCGTTGAGGATCGTGTGATTTTACATGCACCTCAAGACATTGCCTATGCTGCCGGCTCCAGTGAAGCGCAGCGATTTAATCCCAAAACGAGCCTTGATGCTTGGCTGTTGCAATCACCTCAAGGCGCAACGACTATCGATATTCCTGCCCATTTTGTTAGTGGGGACGATCCGATTGTCTTGACTGGTCCCAAGAACGCTGGTGGCTTGTTGTATGTTCATGTTGGCAAAGGGGCTAACGTCACCGTCCAGGAAAAGTGGGCTAGTGGCGGTCATGTGCTGGGTATTTGGTTAATGCTAGTGATTGAAGCTGATGCCCAGGTCAATTGGTTAAGCTATGATAGTTTCTCTGCGGATACCGTTTTGGTTAATCGCACCGCCACTTTGGCTGACAATGCTAAACTTAACTGGACATTAGCCGGTTTTTCGCATAACTCCGGCCTGAATCGGGTTGACGTCCGCTTATTAGGTCAAAATGCTGAAGCAACGGTTAATGTCGGTGTCTTGGCTTCAGGGAGTCAGCATGTCAGCTACACAACTTCTGTGACCAACGAAGGGCAGCACACAGTTGGCCATATTAACCAGCGCGGTGTCATTACCGGGAGTGCCCATTTGTTATTCAATGGGATTGGCCATATTGTCAAAGGTGCCCGGGGAAGCGATGCCCAGCAGGAAAATCGGGTACTGATGCTGTCGCCGCGTGCGGAAGGTGATGCCAATCCGATTTTGCTCATTGATGAAAATGACGTCACCGCGGGGCATGCTGCTTCGGTGACGCGCGTCAATGCTGATCAACTCTACTATTTAATGAGTCGCGGTCTTTCAGCAACGTTAGCCAAACGTCTCGTGATTCGCGGCTTTTTGGAAGGCGGTTTGGCTGAGATTGATGATCAGCGGCTGAAGAAAGAACTGTTTGCAACGATTGATCGAACGTTGGTGGCTGAAGATGCGTGAACAATTTCCTTTTTTTAAGGCTCATCCAGAATTGGTTTATTTAGATACTGCGGCGACCTCACAAAAACCGCAAGCCTTGTTGGATAGCCTGCAAAACTACTATATTAATGAAAATGCCAATGTACATCGCGGCCTTTATAAACTGGCTTATGATACGACCGAGGCCTATGAAGGAGTGCGGCAGGAAGTTGCGGATTTTCTGGGAGCTCAAAGTGCCGATGAAATCATCTTTACGCGTGGCACGACTGATAGCCTGAATCTGGTAGCGAGTGCATTCGGACCACATGCAGTTCCTGAAGGCGGACGGATTGTGGTTAGCGGTGCAGAACATCACAGTAACTTTATTCCGTGGCAGCAATTAGCCAAGCGTCAACATGCCAAGTTTGAAGTGACCCCCGTGTATCCTGATGGGGTGGTCGATGTGCCTGCCTTGCTTGCAGCGATTACGCCTGAGACCAATTTGGTTGCCATCGCCCAAGTGACAAATGTTGCCGGTGATACGCTACCGGTTGCGGCCATTGCCAAAAAGGCGCATGCAGTTGGTGCGGTGGTGGTGGTTGACGGTGCGCAGGCCGTGGCACATTTGCCCGTTGACGTGCAGACGTTAGGCGCGGATTTTTACGCTTTTTCCGGGCATAAAATTTATGGGCCGACCGGTATCGGGGTTCTTTATGGTCGCGCTGATCTTCTAGCCAAAATGCCGCCGATTCAGTTTGGCGGCGAAATGATTTCAGAAGTTCGCGATGATGTCAGCACTTGGGCAGAGGGGCCGATTAAATATGAGGCCGGAACCCCCAATATTGCCGGTGTGATCGGATTAGGAACAGCGCTGCACTGGTTTAAGCAAAATGTTGATGCGGCAGTATTAAAAACCGAACACGACCTGTCTGATCAGCTGCGTTCTGAGTTGGCAGCGATACCGGATGTCACGGTTTATGGCAATCAAGCGAGTCTGGCAACGGTGTCATTTAACTTGGCGGGCATTCATCCCCATGATCTGGCCACCTTTTTAGATGAGCAGCAGATTGCCGTTCGTGCCGGTCATCATTGCGCTCAACCGTTGATGGCACGATTAGGGGTTCCGGCAACCGTTCGCGCAAGCTTTGGCGTTTACAACAATGCTGATGATGTTGCTAAGTTAGTCGAAGCGGTTCGGGCGGCAAGGAGGTATTTCCATGGCGTTGACTAAACTGGATCAAATGTATCGTGCGGTCATTCTTGATGAGGCCCAACACCCGCGGCATCATGGTACGTTAACCGATTTCGATCATGAAATAACGGTCCGTAACCCTAGCTGTGGCGATGTTTTGCATTTGCAGATTCGCGAACAGGCCGGTCGGGTGGATGATGTTGCTTTTTCCGGTAGCGGCTGTACGATCTCGCAAGCAAGTGCCAGTTTGATGACGGAGCAGATTTTAGGGAAAACGCCTGCAGAAATTGAGCAGATGGTCGAGACTTTTTCTGACTTGATTATCAATGGTTCGGTGCCTGATGCGGAGATTCTGGGGGATGCTGCTGTTTTAAAGGGTGTCCATCAGTTTCCGGCGCGCATCAAATGTGCCACTTTAGCTTGGAAAGCAGCCGCGCAAGTTTTGACGCAGAGAGGTGAAACCGATGACTGAAACCAAAAACACTAAAAATAATGAAGTCGTTGCCGCGGATATCGACTTTTTACCGGATGAGAATCCAGCTGATTTCAAAGATGATATCAAGCCGGTTTACTCGACCGGGCGCGGTTTGACCGAAGACACGGTTCGGGCTATTTCCGCTGAAAAGCATGAGCCTGATTGGATGTTGGCATATCGGTTAAAGGCTTATGCCACTTACCGCAAACTGGCCATGCCTAACTTTGGACCGGATTTATCCGACTTGGATTTAGACAATATGCTGTATTTCCAAAAGGCTACTGATCGCACCTATCGTGACTGGGAAGACGTTCCTGATACCATCAAGAAAACTTTCGACCGTCTCGGGGTGCCACAAGCCGAGCGAAAATATCTAGCTGGGGCGAGTGCGCAATATGAATCCGAAGTGGTTTACCATAATATGCGGGATGAATTTGAAAAGCTTGGCATTATTTTCATGGATATGGATTCAGCCTTGAAGGAATATCCGGAATTGGTTCACGAATACTTCGGAAAATTGGTTAAACCTAGCGACAACAAGTTTGCGGCGCTCAACGGGGCAGTGTGGTCCGGCGGTAGTTTTATCTATGTGCCTAAGGGCGTGCAAACCGATGTTCCGATTCAAAGCTATTTTCGGATTAATGCCGAGAACACCGGCCAATTTGAACGCACGTTGATCATTGTTGAACCCGGCGCACATGTGAACTATGTCGAAGGCTGCACGGCGCCGAACTATTCAAGCGACAGTCTCCATGCCGCGGTGGTTGAAGTCTTTGTTAAAAACGATGCTTACTGTCGCTATACCACGATTCAAAACTGGAGCAAGAATGTTTTCTCGCTTGAAACGAAGCGGGCGCAAGCATTGGATAATGCCACGATGGAATGGGTTGATGGTAATCTCGGCAGTAAGACAACCATGAAGTATCCCAGCGTTTACTTGGATGGTAAAGGCGCGCACGGCACCATGTTGAGCATTGCGGTCGCCGGTGAAGGAGTCGATCAGGATAATGGCGCGCGCATGATTCACAATGCCCCTAATACCAGTAGTTCGATTGTGTCCAAGTCGATTGCCAAAGATGGCGGCGCGGTGGATTATCGCGGCACCGTGCGTTTCACCAAGAAAGCCGACAACGCCTTTTGCCACGTTGAATGCGACACCATTTTAATGGACGAAAAGAGCTCCAGCGATACGATCCCATACAATGAGATTCACAATTCAACCGTTTCAATGGAACATGAAGCTAAGGTTTCAAAGGTTTCCGAAGAACAGCTGTATTATTTAATGAGCCGCGGCATTTCTGAAGCCAAAGCAACCGAAATGATTATTATGGGCTTTGTTGAACCTTTTACCAAAGAATTGCCAATGGAATACGCGGTTGAACTTAATCGCTTGATCGGCATGGAGATGGATGGGTCTGTCGGGTGATGCTTTGGTGGCGCGGTTTCTCAGACTTTCAGGTCACCTTCCAGGTCTTTCAGGTATCTGGCAAAAACAGCTAAGTGCAAGTTTTTAAGATGTATTTATCAGTCAAATATCAATGTAGCCTCATTTGCGGATGGAGCTACAGTGATGTTTGGCTTTTTTTTGCATAAAATATTAGGCAAGCCTAATTTTTTGGGCTATGATAGATGCGGCACCAAAAATGATTCTATTGAGGGGGCTGCAGATGGATAACTACGACAAGGCAAGAAAGGTCTTGCAATCAATGGCGTTGTCCAAAATTGCGCAGGAAACAGGCATCAGTATCGGTCAGATCTGGCATTACCGGGATCGCTATGAGGGCATTCAAAAGGCGCCACCGGCATATGTTGAGCGAATCGCAAGCTTGTATCGAAAAAAACGGGTCTAGTTGGGGCATACGCTGGTCCGGATACGAAAGGGGAGACTTTCGTAAGATCGGTTGGACTGATTGAAAAGTCCGGCACTTTGAGTGTGGTGACTGATCAGTCTTGATAGGTTGACAACGTCGATAAGGCTCAATGACTCAGCAAAGTGGGTCATTGAGCCTTGTCGACGTTTTTGCAGGTTTAATGATGACCATGGTTGGATACTGATGCGATTTAGCAGGCTGGCTCACGTTATGTGGGGGTGCTACAATGAATGAATGTATGAATACTCACCTTAAGCTAAAGAATGCGGCTGGGGTCGGGTAGCAATGTAGCTGGATTAATAGGAGGCGGATGATGGCTGAGGACTTGGAGCATTTCATCAAGGCGATGGCGCTGGGGATTCCAACCATTAAACCGGATGAGAAGCGAGCATTTTTGGGGAATTTTCGCGAACGGGTGGCGATGGCAGTGACGATTCGACAACTGCGCGATGCCCAGATCACCGCAATGCTTGATTCAGTCTTGAAGCGTTACCCCGGTTACCGAATATTTTTAAACGGTCGGATGGGTGAGAGTTTGGTGAATCAGTATATGATGCAGGCGCTGGCACATCAGTATCCGTTTACGATCATGAATCAGCCCGGTATGCGCGTGACCAAACGGGTATTGCCGACAGACTTTGGATGGGTATTGGCGCATCCGACCCAGAAAATAAGTCGGCCGATTTTGTTATAAGTAACATCCTAATCATGATTACTGCTTAAACAGCTAAGGATTTTTTAGAGGAGGATCATTTTGACGCAACTTGATACCATTCAAACCACCGTGCAACAGTTGCGGATTTCGTTGAATCAAGGCAAGATCTTCGCGACTTTACCGGACATGCTGGGCAAAGTCATCACTAGCATCGCGACTGAGCCAAAAACGAGTCTGAAAATTCCCTGGGATGATAAAACGGCTGTCGCCAGAATTCGGGCCATTCAAAAGCGGGTTAAACAAACCAGCGATCCAAGTGTGACCGATGATGAAATTGCTTTTTTGGTCGCACACTTAGCCAGTACCAATCCGGCTGTTCGCGATAAAGGCGTGTTTTTCCTGTTTAACGATTTGTTTCAGGCTGAGGCGTTCACGAATGAACAAGTTAAGGCACTTTTTAAGCGCTTGCAGGCACCCGATATTTTGTTCAGCCACATCTTTGAACCGGAAAATGACGCGATTTTTCTGCGGAGTTTTGCCGTTATGATTCTCAGTGGGATGATCTACGCGGATCAGAATCGTTACCATATTCTTAGCAAAAATGATTATTTGAGCACCGTGCAAAATATCGGTACTTATATTTTGCTGGAGAAAGATGGTCGCGGTTATGTTCCGAATAAAGGCTGGGCGCATGCTTTTACCCATATCGGGAATATGCTTGAGGAATTGAGCCAAGTGCCGGTTCTTCCGCGTTCAGAAAAGGTCTTTTTGATGGCTGCCGTTGTTGAGGCGTGGCGACGGGTCGAAACCCCGTTGATTTTTGGGGAAGATCATCGGCTGGCGCTTTATTTCAGTAGCTTAACCAACGTCAATCAGTTTTATAGTGAGACCTTTTTGATGTGTCTGAAAAATTGGCAACACACGCTGGTCAATGTGCGGCCACAGGAATCATACCGTTTTTGGGTACAATGGTATAATCGCAATCGCTTGTTGCAGGCATTAACGTTGCGCGCTGATTTACCACAGCCGATTGCGGATTATATTCAACAGATTGTTGATCTTTTTTGAGCGTTCGAAGCGCCAGATCATTAAGATATTTATTTTTGATATTAATCGGCGTTGCAGCTGACGTTCGCTGATATAAGCTGGTTCCGAATGATTAAAACTGTGATAACGCGGTTTTGAATCGGTTTTTTATTAGAATGGCGTGTGTTGCAACGGCATAATTAGGTTGACGTGATACTTGACGAAGCACAGGTGAACCATCCTGCACTAAATGCAGATCAGAAAATTATTTACCACGTTAAAAAAGGCAGATCAAGGTATACGTAGTCGTTGCCCAGGTGAAGATGCTTTCGAAAGGCAAATGGTTAAAAGCATGCGATCATTCAACTGATACTTGAGTACTATGGGTTAAGGCCTAAATGAGATTAAAACCGAGCTGATGAACGTATTAGCTAACTTTTAACAATTTAAAGATGGCTGACCAATAAAAATAGTTATAAATGATTATAAGTGAGTAGATATTATAGTATATTAGTTTTAACGTTGTGAGCCTTTTCATTATCAAAGCTCAAAATTTAAAAAATTTTTTTACAAAAATAGAATAAATATCGGTTGTTATTATTAGCTTTTAAAACCAGTTATCCGTATAATTGACACTAGGTTAAGGGGGAGATCCCGCCGATTTCTATGTTGATATGTAAGAAGGAACACTGGGGAGTGATAAGTGTGCGAAAGGAGCAGCAAACGCTACGGATTTTGGGGGATAAAGTCCGCTACTATCGTAAGTTGAAAGGCCTATCTCAGGCGGAACTGGCAGCAAATATCTGTACGCAAGCTACCATTAGCCTCATTGAGAAGCGGAACAAAGTACCAAGCATGAATATTCTGATGCGGCTTATTAGTCGACTGGGTATTCAACTCGATGATATTGTCGTTGAGCATCATGATCGGGCTCAACAAATGCTTAATGCGATTGATTATCAGATTCACCATCACCAATATGCAATCGCTGCAGACAATCTGAGCAAAATTCGGTTCGAAAAGATTAAGAATGAAGACGATCAGAAACGGTATTACTACTACCAAGGTATTGTTGAGTTATTCAAGAACAATGCCCCTGATGAATCCATCTACTTTTTTGGTCGGGTCTTAAGCCCGCTTGTTAATTCGGAACGGGATTTATACGGTATTCTAGCCACGCTTGGCTTAGGCTTAGCATATGCGGACAAGCATACCTTTGATCGTTCGCGGGTCTATATTGATCAAGCGCTACGAATGTTGAAGCATGTACCATTGTCCGACAGCAAATATCTCGATATTGAGTTGACGATTTATTGGCATATTGCCCGCGTTTACTATGAGTTAAGTGACTTCAAGGCCGTTTTGAAGTATGCCGATCATGGGATTCGCGAAGCAGTTAAGCACGATAAACTGTTTTTGCTTGACGAACTGTTTACCCTAAAAGCTCGTGCCATGAAACTACTGGGCGATCCACAGGCAGATAAGATTTACCAAATCGCGATTGCCTTTGCTGAAGTCAGCGGTTCAACAACATTAGCTGCTGGGTTAAGTGCAGAGATGGCAGCGCAGAAGCCCAATATTGAAACTGCATAATCCGGTTATGCGGTGATGTTTAAAAATACCTGAGATAGTCGTCTTGCAGCATCGTTGCTGCAGCTGACGACATTCTCAGGTATTTTTTGGTGCGGTCCGGCATCTTTGCCGAGGCGCAAGATGACATGATTAACTTACAAAAGTAGTTCGTTCTTGATTAAAACATTTATATGATGAAGTCGTTGATTTAACTAATCATTTGGTTCGTGTGGGGTAGGCTTTTTTGTACTTGCTAGAGCCGGCTTGTTTGATAAATCGGTCCGAACCACCAGGACGTCGCATAAGGCGTTTCGGGTGACATATTCGGTTACCGAACCAATAAGCAGACGTTCAACGGCATTTAACCCTGTAGCCCCAATCATAATGAGATCAATATTCTTAGCTTTGGGGATGTCGCGGGCGATGATTGTTTTTGGCGCGCCGTACTCAATACTGAAACTGACCTTTTCTAGTCCCGCTTTTTTGGCCTGATCGACGTAACCTTCCATGGTGGTCTTGGCATTTTCCGTAACTTGTTCAACCATTGCGGAATCAAAACTCGAAACATTTTGAAACGCTCGGGTATCAACAATATGAATGAGAATTAGTTCTGCTTGATTTCGTTTTGCAACGGCAACTGCTTTTTTGAACGCTAGCTCGGCTTCATATGAGCCATCGATCGCAACCAAAATATGTTGATATTGTTGTAACATTCCTCATCACCTCTACCTTCATTGTACTTGATTCCATCATGAAATTAAATGAAAAGCGTTTCACAACTTGATCTGGGTAAGACTGATAAAAATGAAAATGGTGGCCAGAAAAGCCCCACTGACCAGAATCACCAGATTTGCCCAAGTTGGGAAGGCTAATCCTCCAATAATGGCAAAGACACCGACCACCGTAAAAAGAACCGTAAAGATCTTCAAAAAACGGGTAAGGGCTGGGGCTGGTTTTTTGATCATTAAAAAGTTTTGGTTGCGGTGACGCCATGTATAGGCGGCTAAGGCAAATACGAAAAGCGCATAGATGCTCATTAAAATGAGTGTCACGGGTAAAATCCCTCCTAGCTGTTTGGTTCTATTATGCCACAGTGAGTGGGAGTGCTGGTGGAGATTTTTGTGGTGAAGTGTTTGGGTGTGGGTGGTTAAGTTTTGATACATGAGCACCTGTTTACGCCCATAACGCGTTCGCCGGCGCAGGAGTCTGCGTGTAAGGACCTGAGGCGCAATGGTCAAAGTGCGGTCATCACGTCTGAGGCCACTTGAGCTCTGGTTTACGCCCATAACGCGTTCGCCAGCCCAGAAACCTGCACATAAGGACCTTGGACGCAATGACCAAAACCCGGTCATTACGTCTGAAGCCGCTTGAGCTCTGGTTTACGCCCATAACGCGCTCCCCGGCGCAGAAACCTGCGTGTAAGGACCTCAGACGCAATGGCCAAAGCCCGGCCATCACGTCTGAGGCCACTTACACTCCGGTTTCTAACCGCGCCGGCTCGCGCTCACCACAAAAAAAGCCGGCGCTTGGCCGGCCAAAAACATGATTGGTTTTTATGAAAGACTAACTGGTGCCGTTTTCTTCCCGGATCGTTGAAACCCGCTGCTAGCTATGTGGGCCCAGACGCCAAGGACATTAGCCGCTAAGTGAAATAGCAGCACCGTCCATGACTCTTCCGGTCCCAAGGTCTCGATACTGTTCGGTCAACTGATAGTTAAGGAAGCGCGAACACCTTAGAACTTTCACCGTTATAGTAGCACGAGAACGACCATTCGTGCAAGCGAAACCGCTTTCGTTACTTTTTCTTCACCTTTTGGGCTTCGTGTTGCCAGCTTTTAAGTTGTTGTTGACGTTGGGCAAGTGCAGCTTCATAGCGACCCGTTGTCTTGGGCTGATAGTATTGTTTATTTTTGAGGTTATCCGGCAGGTATTGTTGTGCCACCCAGCCGTTGGGATAGTTGTGGGGTAGTTTGTATCCTTGCCCGTGGCCCAATTGTTTGGCCCCGCGATAATGTGCATCGCGTAAGTCATCAGGAATCTGACCAGCTTGTCCACTTTCGACGTCAGCTAGTGCCGCATCGATTGCTTTGATGCCAGAGTTGCTTTTTGGTGCCAGACAAAGATCAATGACGGCATCGGCGAGTGGAATCCGTCCTTCTGGTAGACCCAAGCGTTCCGCACTTTGAATCGCGGTTAGTGTTCGACTGGCCGTGGTTGGGTTGGCTAAACCGATGTCTTCATACGCAATGACTAATAGTCGACGCGTAATGCTATTTAAATCACCGATCGCAATTAAACGTGCCAGATAATGCAACGCGGCATTGACATCAGAACCGCGGATGGATTTTTGAAAAGCCGAGATGATGTCATAATGAGCGTCACCATTTGTATCACCGGAAATGGCTGGTTTTTGAAGGCTTTGCTGAATGGTTGTTAAATCAATTGTGATCGTTCCGTCACTTTTAGCAGGCGTAGAGAGTACCGCGAGCTCAAGACCATTGAGCGCCGCCCGTAAATCACCATTAGTGGTGTGGGTCAGGTAATCGCGTGCTTCTGGCGTTAAATCAACTTGATACTTACCTAGTCCGCGTTTGTTATCTGCAAGGGCGCGGTCAATGGCGGTTGAAATATCGGTTGGGGTTAGTGGCTTGACTTGAAAAATCTGAGTTCTGCTGCGAATGGCCGGTTGGATGTTCATATACGGATTTTCGGTCGTGGCCCCAATGAGAACGATGCGCCCACTTTCTAATAGTGGTAATAGAAAATCCTGCTTGGTTTTGTCCAATCGATGAATTTCATCGAGCAACAGAATCACGGTTCCGCTCATCTTGGCTTCTTCGGCAACAATTTGCAGATCTTTTTTGGTATCGGTAGCGGCATTTAAGATTCGAAACGCATATTTTGTGCTGCCGGCAATGGCACTGGCAATACTCGTCTTACCAGTACCGGGCGGACCATAAAGAATCATAGAACTCAAACGATGCGCACTAACCATGCGGCGAATAATTCGTCCGGGACCAACAAGCTCTTGTTGACCGACAACTTCGTCTAGATTTTGAGGACGCATGCGAAAAGCAAGCGGTTGCTGCAAAAAGATCCCTCCTAAAGAAAGTGAGCGTGAGCAGGAGCGCTTAGCAATCGGAGTGTAAGCGGCCTCAAGCCTAAATGGCCGGGCTTTGGCCATTTAGGCTTGAGGTCCTTACACGTAGATTGCTGCGACTGCGAACGCGTTATAGAAAGTGAGCGTGAGCCGAGTCTACGTCGACGAGCACCTCATGCGGTCACCTGATACATTAAAAAATCATATTTTAAAATTCGGCTGCTTGCAGTTCTAACAGTCAAAAAATGCTGCACCCTTACAAGCATGCTGTTAAACCCGCCGGCTGCGTGTTAATCTAATTTTAAATCATCAATTAAAGGAATGACACATTGTGAATCATTATTGGCAACTGATTCGAAAAGAACATTTGTTTGGCTTGGCCGCTCAGACGCGAATGGGTGTGATTCGAACTGTCAAACCCATTCTGCCGGCAGAAACCAACTTACCGCAGTGGCCGCAACGTAGCCGCCATGCTTTGGTTCAGCCACTTTCTGCTTCAGTGTTGCAAATCGTAACCCCATTACTAGACGATTTTCCTGCCGTTATTGACCAGTTACGGGCTGGGCTAAGTCGAATTTGGACGGCATTACCGGAAGCAGGGCACTTATCGGCTTTTACCGCGGAAAAAGTGAACCAGCAAACGGTCCGGATAGTTTTACCGGAAACACTATTTGAACGGTTGTACACAGCAGAGAATTTTCAGGGCCATGGTCCGGAATATGTTGCCTATCGTAATGAAGTTTATCAGTTGGTAGCAGACGGGTTAACGCGGCAGTTGCCATTGTTGACTTACTTGTTTTCTGCTTCTCCAGCTGACGGTCACCGCGCATTTTGGCCGTCACCGGATCAGGAACGGCAACTGGTTCAAAAAGTGACGGATCCAGACCACTTGGATCGAATTCTTGCGCTGGACGTTGTGGTGGAGCTTGATCCGTACGCTGCTAGCGGGATCACGACCCAAATGCTGACATTCTTGCGTGATAGCTGCTGGTTTGCGCTAAGTCAACCGGCCATTCCGGTTGCCGCGGCAAGTGAAGTACGCCGGCATGCTGTCATGCAGGCGCGGACAATTGCCCAGATGGCACCTGATGCCAAAGTCGCCGAGCTGCCGGCAATGCTGGATGCGATGGCGACATGGTTAAATCATGTTGGCATTGATGCGCAACAAAAACAAGCTTTTGAATTGATGCAGACGCGATTAGTGAAGCCGGAAACGAGCCTTGCCAGTCAAGTTCTTGCAACGTTTCATGACCAAACAGCTGCGGATGAGTCATTGAGTCGGCAAGCACAGGCGGACTTAACCAGTACCAATGAGTTGCCGGGGATGACAGATTTATCGGAAAACACCCAGACATTGTTACAAGCTGCTATGGATGGGGGGTATCAGTTCACGATACTGGATCGTCAACAGAATCTGGTGCAAATTGCCACGGATACCCAGACACAAGTCATTGCAGACGGCGTTGTTACCAACTATACGCCAGCCAATGCCATGATCGTTGCCACCCATCGGCACACAGCCAAACAGTTGCTGGCCGCAGCAGGAATACCAGTTGCACGTGGGGCTAAGTTTACTAAATGGCCGGATGCCAAAGCAGCTTTTGAGCACAGCTTTGCGCATAAAAGTATTGTGGTGAAACCCGAGGCACGCAGCCAAGGCGAAGCGGTTGAGCAGTTTTCGATACCACCGACTGAAAAGCAGTTTGACCGAGCCTTTCATGAAGCCAATCGCCATCATGGGGTGCTCATTGAAATGATGGCACGCGGCACGACCTACCATTTTACCATCATCGGGCAACAAGTGCTCAGCGTTTTGGAAACAGCAGCAGCTAATGTTGTAGGCGATGGGCGCAAAGCCATTAAGGAATTGATCGCCTTGAAAAATGGTCACCGCGCGACTTCCCGGCAATTGCAGCTTGATGCTAGCGCGCGCCGTCAGTTAAAGGCACAAGCGTTGACACCTGAGACTGTGCTTCAACGCGGGCAGCAGGTTTTCTTAACCACTGCCGCGCATCCGCAAACCGGTGGCGATTTGTATGACGTGACGGACGAGATTGATGACAGTTACAAGCAACTGGCGCTAAAAGCTGCCGCCACACTTGATTTGCCGGTAGCAGCTGTCGACATTGTGATTGATAATCTGTATGCACCATATGATCCGGAGGCAGATGGGCAGGCGAACGTAATTAGTGTCAATCCGGTACCGGATCTCGCTGCGCCTTTGCACCTGGACATGGGCGAATCACGCGCACTTGCCCCGGCATTGCTAAACTGGCTGTTTGCTGTGAGATAAGTAAACGAGGTCATATTAAAACCGACCTCAGCGTGGTAAATTTGCTCTAAGGTCGGTTGGGTTACACCGTTCATGATCATGCTTCTGCGCGTTACGGGCACGATGCTGACATTTAGGTGCGGTCACATTCCATTATATTTGTTAAGTTGCGCCAAATGTCTTTAGCGGTTGCTTAAATAAGTCAAAACCACTTTTTCTTAGGCTTTTCTTGCGTGTCATCAAGTGGCGGCAATGTGATGTTAGCCTGATTGATGGCAGTGGCTGCCACAATAAGCAGCCCAGGCGCGGTATCGGCAGTTTGGGCCGTTTCGTTAGCAACCAATGTAAATGGCACATTGGCATCGGTGAGGAGCTTCATGTAAGGACCGGTAATGGCATTATCAAGTTTGCCGTTGAGTAGGGCTTTATAGTTGCGGTCATGGAAATCTTTTAAAAATGGGGCAACCTGATGCTGTCGTTTGGGATCAGCCAGTTCCTGATTGCTGATACATAAAGCGACCCGTTCACGTAACGAGCCCATGTACTTGCGGCGTTCGTCGGGTTTGGTTTGCGGTGGGCCGTATAATGCACTGTTGAGATGTTCCTGCATATTGTCTTCTGCCATGATGAAAAGCCTCCTTATGATTGGTTTGATCAATTAAAGATATAACGATCCCTGGTGAACCGTCTTGTTGTGTGAACGCGAGTCGTAAAGTTGAAACCTGACAACGCGTTACAATATGACCTCATTGTAACATGTTCTAGCGTAAAGAAAGGAATGACGAAAGGGTGTTTACAAGTGACGACTTTGCAGTTTTTGCTGCGCCAACGCTAAGTGCGCGGATGGCCTTGATTCGGCAACAGTTGGATCCGAAGTTTACGCAAGCCGCGCAGAGCATTGTGCCATTGTTGCAGACGCCGAACCAACCAATTTTTGCCCATATTGCCCAACATCGGCGTCGGCATAAGAACCCGCCGCCAAACACCTGGGTAGCCTTTTCCACGAGTCGCCGCGGCTATAAAATGTTGCCGCATCTGGCGTTAGGTTTTTGGGATGATCGCCTGTTTTTGTGGCTGTCCTGTTTGCGCGAAAGTAAACCTGTACCGAATGATTTTTCAGGTATCACTGATGTTATTTCGACATTACCTGACAGTTGGTTACTGGCTAGTGAGCATACATCTAAGGCAACCGTGCCGTTAACCGCTGCGTCATTGGCACAGACGATTGAACGATTTGAGACCGTAAAAAGTGCGGAATTTCTGGTTGGCTGGGTTTATCTGGCAAGCGACCCGCTTTGGCAAATACCTGATAAGCTATGGTTAGACATACAACAGCGGGTGCGAACCTTAGCGCCGGTATTTGCGCGGTTAGTTCAAAATACTGCCGCTGTCCGGTAAGCATAACTACTTGTCATGATTTCGATTCTTGATGTGATTTCAAAAAAAGCTGATAAAAACTTAGCAGTGAAAACATCAGGGTGGTAAAATCACACTGATTAAGAAACGGGTTGTCGGCTTGAACGACTGAAAACTTCGACTTCGGTCATCATAAAGGAGAAAACTATGCCAGATGTACGTTTTCACAGCGTCTTTGATATTATTGGACCGGTTATGGTGGGGCCTAGTAGCTCACATACAGCCGGGGCAGCGCGGATCGGTAAAGTCGTGCGCGATATTTTTGGCGAAACCCCGGAGACGATTACGATTTACCTTTACGAATCATTTGCCAAAACCTATCGCGGTCATGGTACCGATGTGGCGCTAGTAGCAGGGCTGTTGGGGATGGCACCCGATGATCCGCGGTTGCCGGAATCGCTGAAGCTGGCCTATGACCAAGGGATTAAAGTGAGTTTTGTGCCGAAAAGCGATAAGGTTGATCATCCTAACACGGCACATATTGTCTTGCAAGCCGGTGATCACCGGTTAGCGGTCACCGGGGTTTCCATTGGTGGCGGGAATATTCAGATCACGGAAATCAATGGGTTTAAGATATCGTTGAGCATGGGTCAGCCGACTTATATCACCATTCATGACGATGTACCGGGGATGATTGCACAGGTCACCAAGATTTTCTCCGATGCCGGCATTAATATCGGGACAATGACGGTGACCCGCACCGCTAAAGGGGAACAGGCAATTATGATCATTGAAACGGATGATTATCATGATGATATTTTGGCCAAATTGAAATTATTACCGCATATGCGCAATGTCACTTACTTTGAGTGATGACGCGCTAACAACTGGTTACGAACTGGCTAATAAAGGAGCTTATCATGTTTTATACCGTTAAAGAACTTGTAGAACAAAGTCATGCCTTCTCCTCGGTTGCCGAACTCATGGTGCATACGGAAGTCGAAAACTCAACGCGGACTGAAGCACAGATCCGTCATTTAATGAGCCGTAATCTGGAAGTGATGGAACGCTCGGTTAAGGAAGGCATTGCCGGGGTCAAAAGTGTCACCGGGTTAACCGGCGGCGAGGCCAAAAAGCTGAACCATTATATTGCTGATGACCGGTTCATGAGCGGTAAACCGATCATGGAGGCTGTTCGCAATGCAGTGGCAGTTAATGAAGTGAACGCTAAAATGGGGCTGATTTGTGCGACGCCGACTGCGGGATCGGCAGGAGTTCTGGCCGGTGTTTTGTTGGCGATGCGTGATCGCCTGCACCTGACGCATGATCAGCAGCTTGATTTTCTTTTTACCGCTGGGGCGTTTGGCTTGGTCATTGCAAATAATGCCGGGATTGCCGGAGCAGAAGGCGGGTGCCAGGAAGAAGTTGGCTCGGCCAGTGCGATGGCTGCGGCGGCGTTGGTTTGTGCTAATGGCGGCAGTGCCGAACAGGCAGCCACCGCCGTTGCGATTACGTTGCAAAACATGCTGGGGTTGGTTTGTGACCCAGTTGCCGGCTTGGTGGAGGTTCCGTGTGTGAAGCGAAATGCATTGGGAGCAAGTCAAGCCATGATTTCCGCTGACATGGCATTGGCCGGTTGCATCAGTGTGATTCCGGCCGATGAGGTGATTGAAGCGGTTAATCGCGTCGGCATGCAGTTGCCAGCAACATTGCGGGAAACCGGTGAGGGCGGCCTAGCAACGACACCAACTGGCTTACGGCTGAAAGAACAAATCTTCGGCAAAAAGTAATTGTGATTCAATGACGGCACGACAGATTTTTACCCGGCATGAGTTTTATTTAAACGGCGTTACTGGCAACAAGGCATTTGGAAAGGGTCAATCGTGATTAATTTATATATTATTCGACATGGTGAAACAGCAGGCAATGTGCGCCGCTTAATTCAAGGCGTGACGAATTCACACTTGAATGCGCGCGGGCGTAAACAGGCATTTGCTTTAGGTGTTGGTTTGCGCACGAGTGGTTTGAAGGTAGAGCGTATAGTGGCAAGTGATCTCATTCGCGCGCAGGAAACCGCCCAGCAGATCTTATTAGGGATGCAAAAAAAGTTGCCAGTTGAAACTGACAGCGGTCTACGTGAACAAAATGATGGCATTTTTGAAGGCCGTGAACTGGAAGATGTTTCCCAGGAAGTTTTTCAGGTTCCAGATTATCATCAGCTGGTCACCAGTGGCAAAGTGCCGATTGAAGCGATTGCGGACGGGTTTCATGCCGCCGATACCACGAATCAGGCGGAAGACAGTCAACAAGTTATTGCCCGCTATGATTTTGCCTTGCGTCGGATTGTTGCAGCGGCGGAAACAGCCGGCCAGTCCAATGTACTCGTCGTGAGTCACGGCACGGCTAGCTTGTTATGGTTACGTGCACATGGAGGCGTTTTGCCCAATCGTACTGAACTAACCAATGCCAGTGTTAGCAAGGTGACCTACCAAGATGGCCGGTTTAAAGTCGCCTGGTTGGATAATACGAGTTTTCGCGATCAGGGTTTGAAGGAAGCCTGGACCCACGATGCTTGAAAAGAAACGTCTGCTTAGTCACATCATCAAGTAGGCGTTTTTTTTGCGCCTGTGAGTGCTGGTGAACGGAAAATCAAGTCATTTTTTGCGGATACCCTGTTATTTTCGAAAAGATTGTGCACTATCTAAATCGGCCGTGCGCGCGTATACTTAAGGTGAATTTTGAAGTGGAGGCGGTGGATGATGAAGCTGACAGTCGAAGCTTATCTTGCCAAGTTGACCAATTTACTATTAGCGCCAGGCACGCGTGCGTTTGAGCGCCAACAGTTAGTGCGGGCCAAACAGCAGGTGGAAGGCGGCGCTTCTGTCGGGGCGAGCTGGGATCAACTAAAAGCAAGCTTGCGACCCTTGGCGATTCGCGATAACCTGACGCCGGATGTAGCCGATTTTTATCGGGCGCAGACAGGTGATTCTGAAGGTGCGCAAACAACGGATATTAGTGCACATTTTCAGCATGATCTGGCTTATCAGGAGCGGGCCATTTTTGCTGGTGGCTGTTTCTGGTGCATGGTTGAGCCATTTGTTGATCAGCCCGGTATTCAATCAGTCATTTCTGGTTACACAGGTGGGGACGTACCCAATCCGACATATGAGCAAGTCATCAGTGACCAGACTGGCCATGTCGAAGCAGTGGAGATTATTTTCGATACGCGGCGGATTCGCTATCAGGAATTGGTTGACTTGTATTTTCAATTAACGGATCCAACCGATGCATTGGGGCAATTTCAAGATCGCGGTGGTCATTATCGCCCTGTCATTTTCGTTGCCGGACCGAGCCAACGTCAAATTGCTGAAGCTGCTAAAGCTAAGGTGGCGGCTTCCGGGCGTTATGTGCGGCCGATTGTGACGGCCATTGAACCTGCTGCCACTTTCTGGCCTGCAGAAAATTATCATCAGGACTTTTACAAAAAGAATCCGCAACGTTACCAGTTGGTTGAAAAAACCCGCCAGCAATTTCTTAAGTTTCAGCATGCGCAAGGTGATTTGCGGGTGTTGCTGAAACGCCGTAAAGCTAAGTAGCTTGGCCGAGGGGATGATGACATGCAAAAACCTAAACGTCATTGGAGCGAGCGTGATATGCCTAATCTTGCGGGTAAGGTTGCCGTGGTGACCGGCGGAACAAGCGGGGTTGGCCTAGCCATGAGCGCAGCGTTATTGCGACATGGCGCGGCGGTGACGATTGTAGGTAAAAATAAATCCAAAGGCGAGCTGGCGGTTGTGAAGTTAAAGCAACAGACGAAGCGGCAAGCCATTACCTTCATGGCCGCGGATCTTAGTGAGCAACAAGCGGTTAACCGGCTGGCAGATCGCCTTTTGCAGGTGCTGCCGCATTTAGATATTTTGATCAATAATGCCGGGGTTATGATGCCGGCTAAGCGAATCGCGACGGCTGACGGCGTTGAATTGACTTGGGCGGTGAACTATTTTTCCGGATTTATGCTCACGCTGCGGCTGGCGGGATTACTAGAGAAAGCACCGGCAGCTCGGGTGGTCAATGTTGCGTCAATTGCAATGGGCAACCCGCAGCTGACGTTTAACCAGTTTGATGGCCACAACTATCGACCATGGCATTTTTATATCACGTCCAAGTTGGCTCAAGCCATGATGGCGGTCAAACTCAACCAGCTTTTTCAAGCAGCTGGACACTCGGTCATGGTGAATGCGTCCAGCCCGGGACTGGCGGCAACCAGTCTTAAGGTGATTCAATCGAAAGCAACGGCCTGGCCCATGCGACTGGCAGCAGTGAGTTTTCGGGTGCTGCCTTGGATGCGCCAATCCCCGCAGCAAGCAGCCTTACCCGCACTCTATGCCGCAACCGCACCTCGAGCAGAAGGCGGGGTTATTTATGCTCCGGCATTATGGCACGGTCTGCGCGGGTATCCCGGCTTATCGGCATGGAATCAGCGACCGGAACTTCATGATCAAGCTTTGTTGGACCGTCTTTATCGTGCTTCACGCCAGGTGACAGGTATTTAGCCTGTACTCGAAATGTTCACGCAGATGTTGGGGCTGGGTTTTTTTCAACAATTCTGATTTGACCGCTATGAAAAGGGTTTCTTAATATTAGCACATGTTGTGGTGATCGCTCCTATTACCACCGATATATTGTATATTCAAGACTTACATTTCAGATTTTCTTGCGGCATAATAAAAACGGTTGTTGTCGTACAACGAAAACTGAAACTTAAGGGAGTCTTGTTTTGTGCAAACGTCTGGGAATTATTTTAGTTGGTTGCTGCATCAGTTAAAAGGATGGCCGCAACAGAATTATTATTTATTTTGGTTTGCCTTTGGGTGTCAGCTGATGACGTTGGTGGATGCAAAAATTACTGCTGTTACCGTTATTACCTTTATTGGCACAACCTTAGGGGTACTTTGTGTGCTGGCAATTAACGCGACCAAGGCTGTCAATGGCTGGCTTGGGTTGCTGAGTGCGGCCTGCTTTATTTTTGTTGGTTATACCGCTCGTAATTACCTTTCCATGTTCGAACAGATTGCTTACGTGGTTACCTTGGATCTGCCGGTGTTAATTAGTGTGCGGACTTGGAATGATGATACCAAGAACCATCTGAAGACTTTCAACTTGCAGAAATGGGTGTTGTCTATTGGCTTCACCTTGGTGGTTTGGGCAGTCAGTGCGTACTTAATCGGTCAATTCACAAATGATCCTCGCCCAGTTTATGATGGTATGGCATTTGCAATTTCGTTAACAGGTGGCATTGTTTGCTTCTTGCGGTACAACAATCAATATTTCTGGTGGTTGTTCAGCGGGATTGCACAACTTATTTTATGGGCAGTCACCTTTGCGCAAGGCGATGCGAGCTTGGCAATGGCGATCAACTCCAGCATTTATGTCATCAATGATATCCTTGCGTTCACTGTGAGTCCTTGGTTCAATCGTGGGCGTAAGCAACTTGGTTTAAAGACACTTTAAATAGCACTTTTGCTATTGATGTGGTAATGTTTTAATTTGTTATAACCTAATTAAGCTAATTAAGGAGCGAGATTTGTGATCTACATTCTGGGCAGTATTGGTGCAGGAAAAACGTCTTTGACAAAAGTTTTGTCAGCGGATATGGAAGCACCTGCGTATTATGAAGATGTTGAAGGTAACGGGATGATTGCCAATATGCTGCAGAAGTTCTATGGTGCCGGCGCTGACAGTCGTAAACGAACTGGGGCCATGTTGCAGATTGCATTTTTGACCTTCCGTTATCAGCAATTGAAAAAAGCCGTGACGCAGGAAAATGCGATTATGGACTCATCACTGGAATCGGACTTTGTGATGGCGTCACAACTGCATAAACATGGCGAAATCGATGACATTGATTACAACGTCTATGTCACGTTGTCTCAGGAAATGCAAAGTAACGTCAATGGCAGTCCATGGAACGGGTTGCCGGATTTAGCCGTTTATCTCAAAATCGATCCGGATCATGAACTCGATGAAATTCAAAGTCGCGGTCGGGATATGGAAGACATTCGCCAAAAGCCGGAATTGGTCGCATATTATCAGCGCGTCAATGCTGCCTATCAAGATTGGGCAAAAGGTTACACGCGCTCATCCATGATTACCATTGACCGTGATCGGTATGATTTCATGCATTCCGCAGCGGATCGGGCGACAGTGCTTGATCAGATCGAGTCTAAGCTAGTTGATCTAGGCAAGCTATCACCCCAGACTTTTGAGGCGTTACAAGCCAAACATGCAGCCGGTCCAATTTCGAAGTTTGCATAATTTTGATGGTTGCCACCAAAAAGGTTCCAAGTAGCTATCCTGATTGGCAGGATCGTTAACTTAGAACCTTTTTGTTTGGCGCTCATCACCAGAATTCAAAAACAGGGTACTGAAATTGCACGGGGAAAGCTACAGAGGTACGTTTTAAGGTTTGGCAATCATTACCGCGTGTCTATGCTATGATTAAATAAAAATAGGAGTAGGCGTCATCCATGGCGTTTTGGCTTAGATGTGGTGAACTATTGAAGGAGGAAACCATTCGTGACGATTTATGATCAGCATATGCATACACTGTATTCATTTGATTCTGAAGCCCAGTTGCGGGATTATTTAGCGCAGACTCAGGCGCCTGTTGTCACCACTGAGCATCTTGAATTTGATAATCCTGATGATGGCGGGCGTGATGATCTGCCGGATTATGCCGGGATGAAACGAACACAAGCCGCTCTTGCTAGTCACTATCAAAACGAAATGTTACTTGGGATAGAGGCAGGCTACTTTGCGCCGGCAGAGGAACGATTACGCGATTATCTGGCCAATCACGACTTTGATTTGACGCTGTTGAGTTTTCATCATGACGGGCAGCATGATTACCTAGATGCGCAGCTGGCTGGATTACCGGCAAAACAGCAATTGGAAGATTACTTTACGCGGATGCTGGCTGGACTCAAACAGTTTCACGATGCGGATGTTCTCGCTCATTTTGATTATGGCTTGCGGCTCTTTGATATCACACCGGAGCAGTTGGAAGCATGGGGAAAGCCACTGCTGGATCAGATCTTTGCCATTGCAGTCGCGCATGATCTTGCATTGGAGTTAAACACCAAGTCGATGTATCGCTGGCAGAATGCGCCTTTGTATGACCAAGCCATCTCATGGTATCAGCAGGCAGGTGGCCATTTGTTCACGATTGGCAGTGATGCGCATGAAGGTCCGCATTATGAAGCCAACTTTAACCAGGCACTGGCCATGTTAAAGCGGCACGGCGTCAAAGAAATTGCAACTTATCGCCGCCATCATCGGACAATGGTGCCAATTGAGCCGCCTGTGGTTGATGCAGATAATGTTTATTGAAGGTTAACGCACTAAAAAGCCGTTTCCGCAGATGATGAGCGGAAACGGCTTTTGTTTACTTCAAATAAGCATAGACAAAGTTGAAACTGTTACCCGGGCTGGTTTTTAGATCGTGCATTTTTGGATTAACCATCCGCGCGGCAACGAGTTGATAAAGCGGAATCGCACCGGCTTGATTGACAAGTAGTTGTTCGGCTTGCGTCATGTCTTTAAACCGCGCCGTTGGATTGTTGGCATCAGCACCATTGGCCTTGGCCATGAGCTGGTCGTAATCGCTATTTTGCCATTGACCGTGGTTGTACTCACTGGTGCTGGTGAACAGATCCAGATACGTATTCGGATCAGGGTAATCTGCGCCCCAAGTACTTAACACCATGTCAAAATCACGCGTCGATGCCCGCTGTTGGCGATTCTTGGCCGGCACGCTGGCAATACTGATCTTCAAGCCAGGCAGATTTTCCTGAAGTGTTCCTTGAAGATACTCCTGGGTCGCCTTGACTGCATCAACGTCATCACCGAGAAGCTCAACATTAACATTCTTAATGCCGAGTTCCTTAAGCCCTTGATTCCAGAGCGTTTGGGCCTTTTTCTTGTTATATGTGGTGATTGTTTTTGTGCCCTTACCAACCGCAGTGGCAAAATCGGTTGAGCTGTCAGGCAATTGACTCAAGTCGGCCGGGGTGATGCCGCGTGCAACGATTGAGCCGTCAGCAAGAACGTTTTTAACAAAAGAATCGCGATTAATGGCCATTGAAATTGCCTGTCGGATCTTCGTGTTCTTAAACGCGGGCACTTTGTTTTCGTTTAGTTCCAGGAAATACGTGCGGGCGCGTTTGGTGGCGACATAACCGGTTTTACCTTTTTGTTGTGCGGCAAGTTGGCCGGTTAACGTGGCATCATCCAGTTTGCCAGTGTGGTAAAGGTCGAGTGCCGTATTGGTGTCTTTGACCACTTGAACATCGATTTGAGTCAGGTGAACATTCTTTTGATTCCAATAGCGGTTGTTTTTAACCTCGGTCCACTTGTCGCCGGTACCGGTCCAACCTTTGGATTTAAAGGCACCGTTTGAAAGGGTGTATTCGGACTTGGTGCCATATTTGTTGCCCCATTCCTGCACTTTTTTAGCGGGTTGCGGGAAGAATGCGACATTGTTTAGCAGGCTGTTGAAATAGGGAATCGGATGTTCCAACGTGACTTCCAGCGTCTTGCTGTTGATTGCTTTGACGCCAAGGGTCGCGGCCGGTTTTTTACCAGCGCGGATGTCGTCAGCATTCTTGATCCCGGAATACATATTGGCCTGGGATGACTTAGTGGCCGGGTTGACCGTCCGCTGCCAGGCGAAAACGAAATCCTGTGCCGTGACCGGGGTGCCGTCACTCCACTTAGCATCGCGTAACGTAAAAGTATAAGTAAGCCCATTGTTAGTTGGCTTCACAATCTTGGTTGCCATTGCCGGCTGTAGTTTATGACCGTAATACTTGTACAGGCCATTCATGGTATCAATAATCGCCTGACCGGAAACGCCTTCCGATGCCTTACTTGGATCAAGCGTTTGCAACACATCTGATTCCATGCGGTGCCAGACCTGTTGTTTGCTCGAATTGGGACTCGATTGTTTGCCTTGCTGACCGCATGCAGCTAGAACAATTGTGAGTGTTACCGTGAGCATAACGAGCCATTTATGTTGTGTTTTCAAGTCTTGCCCCTCCAGTTAATAGACTGTTAATAGAATAACAATCTCCTTACAAAAAGCAAGCGTTTTAGCTCGAAAAAACCTCGTATTCAGCTATTCTGAAGTGGGTCTCGGATAAGGAGTATCGCGGGATTTAGTGTGCTGGCAGCTTATCAGTCCGAAATGTCAATTTAACGGTGAATGAGTCGTCATGGGCCTCAAGCTTCATTTTTCCGCCAAGTGTGGTCGTCAGCGATTGGACGATGCTTAAACCCAAGCCGACACTTTGCGTGGTGCGCGCCGCATCGGTGGTGTAGAAGCGATCGACTAATTGATCGACGTGCGAAACCGGTTGTGCCGTGTCATTTGAGAAGGTCATGACCAAGTGATGGTTATCTTGGCGGGCAAAAGAAAGCTTGGCCTGACTTTTGGCGTATTTAAGCCAATTGCCAATTAAATTCTGAATGATCCGGCGCATGAGGGTTTCATCGGTTTCGAGCATTAATTGATCGGTGATGGCAGGTGTCACTTTTAATCCGCTGGCGGTGAGTTGGTCATAGTAATCAAAGAGTTCGTTTTTAAGTAATTCCGAAACGTTAACAGATTGATGGTTCAAACTGCGGGTCTTTTCCTGAATCAGGTTGAAGTCCATCAGATAATGCAGGTAGTAGTTGACTGAACGCAGGTTGTTGGCAATCCGGGCGAGGGAAGGCTTGGGATCGGCTTCAGGCTGACGGTCAAGTAGTTGAACATAACCGGTTGCCACTGTGAGCGGGGTCTTGATATCGTGCGTCAGATCCATGAGCATTTGGTGAATCTTTTTTTCCTGTTCAACTTGTTCGATTTGAAGTTGATGCATCGTATTGAGATTTTGATTGATGCCCGCGCTAAGTTTGCGAATCAAAGGTAGGTTCGTGTTACTTGTGATCCCTGCATTGGTGTTATGGTGATTAATATAATCAAGATCACGGCTGATGCGATGAACATCGGTTATCACCAGTAATAGCAAGGCAAAGAGTACTAGACAGATCACGATAAGTAAAATAAGGAAGCCAAGCATAATGATTTCTCCTTGCTAAATCAAACGTACACCGATGCCCCAGATTGAAATGATGTATTTGGGATCATGGGCAAGTTCATTGATTTTTGTCCGTAAGTTGCTGATGTGAACGTTTAGGGTATTGTCGGCATTTAAAAACGGCTCACCCCATACATGTTCATAAAGTTGGCTTTTATCAAAGACTTGATGGGGATCACGCATCATTAACGCCAACATGTCATATTCTTTTTTAGGCAGCGTTAGGGTTTGCTGATTAACGGTCACCACATGACGCTTAGGGTCTAATTGAATTTCGCCGACTTTTAGTTGATCGTTCGTCATTAACGGTTGGCCGCTGACTTGGCGCAGTTGGACTTGAATGCGTGCTAGTAATTCGTCAATGTCGAACGGTTTGGTCAAATAATCGTTTGCGCCTTGCTGCAACAGGGCAACGGTTTTGGCTTTTTCCTGAATCGCCGTTAACACCAGCACGGGAACTTGGGATGTTTTACGAATGGTTGTTAAAACACTTTCACCGGTCACGTTGGGCAGCATTAAATCGAGAATGATCAAGTCCGGTTGTTCTCGATGAAAGGCCGTTAAAGCCTGAATGCCGTCATAAGCCTGGATGACCGTATAAGTCGGGGTTAGCACATCTTTTAATAAGGCCTGGATATCCTGATGATCTTCAACAATTAATATCTTCGCCATCAGCGTCACTCCTTTCCTCCAATGATAGTGTAAGCTATTAATGCACCTTTTCACAATTTAGGTTTAATTAAGGATTGATTATGCTGGTAATTAAGGAATGATCGCTATGCTGGTTTTGTAAAGCAAAATAATGGAGGTAAGGACGATGGATGAACCGGTTTTAACGATTGATCAGGTCAGTAAACAATTCGGTCATTTTCAGGCACTGGATCAAGTGAGTTTTACGGTTGAACGTGGTGATATTTATGGCTTAATTGGCGAAAACGGGGCAGGAAAAACGACCTTGATGCGGCTGATTACCGGCTTATCCCCAATGCAGGCAGGCACGATTACACTGCTGGGCGAGCGGGCCGGACATTACCAGCGCGCTTTGAGTCGAGTAGGGGCGATTATTGAAAGCCCGGCAGCGTTTGAAAAATTAACGGTCACTCAGAACTTGCGACTTTGCGCCATTCAGCATGGCATCAATGATCAACAGGTCATTGCAGAGACAATTGATTTTGTGGGGCTTCGGGAAAAGCGAACCACTAGAGTTAAGCACCTTTCACTTGGGCAGCGACAACGTTTGGGGTTAGCATTAGCGATTTTGCCACGGCCGGATTTTTTGATTTTAGATGAGCCGATCAACGGTTTGGATCCGGCCGGGATTATGGAATTTCGACGATTACTTAAGTTATTAAATGAAGAACGTAAGACGACGATTTTGATTTCGAGCCATATTTTGAGTGAACTTTATCAAGTATCCACTCGATTTGGCATCATTCACCATGGTCAAATGATCAAGCAATTAAGCAAGGCGGAATTGGATCAGGCTAATCAATCAGGACTGGCCATTACCGTTGACCGGGCGACGGTGGCCGCACAGGTATTGGATCAGCACGGTTATCAGCCGTTTGATGTACTTGACGACCAGCATCTGTTATTACGCCAAAAAGATGTCGATGCGGCCGCGGTCAATCAATTACTGGTGACCAGTGGGGTGAGTGTTCAAGACGTCAGCCACCAAGCCGGTTCACTGGAGCAATTTTACATGCGCTTGCTAGGGCAGACTGAAAAACAGGAGGGACAGGCATGATGAATCAAATTCGCGCCGATTTCTATCGCCAACGCCGTACACTAGGCATGTATGTCATCGTTCTTATCACCATCGCCTATGCTGTTTGGTCTGTTACAAGCAAGAATGTCGGCGGTGTGACAGTACATGGGGATGACAATCTTATTGCTCAAATTGCTGCAAAAACGTGGACGGTTCAGTTTGGCGTGCAGGCCGCCAATATGACGGACACGCTCTTACTTTATTTCTTTATCGGGGTCTTTGTGATTGTTTTTGGCTATGAGTTTAGCCAAAAGGTTTACAAGAACACGCTGATTTCAGGGATTTCACGCCTCCAATTTGTTCTGGCGAAATACTTAGTGATGTTGCTCGACTTACTTATCTTATTTACCGTTAACTTTGGCATTGCGCTGCTTGGCGGTTTAGCGAAGGGCCGCGCATTAGGTGCCAGCTGGCCAAGTGTTTTGAATACCATGAGCTTAAGTATTGTAGCAGCCACCTTTTTCCTGAGTGTCATCTTTAGTCTGGGTGTCTTTTTATTAATCGCGACTGGCTCGATGACAATTGCCACGATTGTCGTGGTTATTTTCCCGATTCTCGTAGGGGTGATCCATCTAATTGGAGAGTGGTCTTGGTTGAAGTATATTGATTTCTTGGCAGTTTCCCAGAACTTGGGCGTTGGTAGCATGGAAATGAGCGAGTTGCCGCCGTATATTGCAGTTAGCCTCGGATTTTTGATTGTGATGATCGGATCGTCAGCATGGCTTTTGCAGAAAAAAGAGTTATAACCTGAGTCACTTTCAATCATAGCTTGAATAAACAACCAGCAGATAACGTCTCCTCAGTCGGCGCATCTGCTGGTTGTTTGCGTTAATCTTCAAGTGGCGGGTGACGGGTTTTGTTGCTGAAAGATTGTCAGAAACTTTTGCGCGGTTCGCGACATGGGTGCATGGCGGGTCCAGATCAACGTCATACGGGTCGTGAGCTTAGGCGAAAATGGGATAAATGATAAGGCCATTTCCCGGTTATCGAGTAAATGATCAAGGCCCACAGTGTAACCTAAGCCAAGGTTTGTCAGTATTCCGGCATTGTAGGCTAAATTGAAGCGGGCAACGATTTGCGCGGGATCAAAATTCGGACCGGCCCATTTTTCAAACAAGGTGACAACTGGTTGTCGTTCTGAAATGATGAGTGGTTGATGGCGGATCATTTTTGGCGTGACAGCCGCGAATTTAGCCAACGGATCGGTTTTAGGAACCACCAATCCCCAGATGTTTTCACCGGTAATCGGGGTATAGGCATATTTATAAGTATCGGCCGGATCGATCACAACGCCAAAGTCGAGTAAGCCATGGTCAAGTTGTTCGGTGATCTCGGCCGCATTACCACTGTAGATTTTTAATTTAACATCAGGAAATGTGGTCACCAAGGTCTTGGCCGCGTGCAGAACACTGCGATTAAGCCTGGATTCACCCAAACCAATGGCTAAGCTGCCGTTAATGGCTTGGTCATCGGTCATATCGGTGATAGCAGCGTCTGTCAGGTTAAGGATTTGGCGTGCCCGGTTGACGAGATAAGTGCCATTAGCAGTTAAGCTGATCGCCCGATTTTTCCGATTAAAAAGTTTGGTGCCAAGTTCACGCTCTAGTTCCTGCATTTGGCGCGACAAGGCAGGTTGGGAAATGTGAATCTTATTGGCAGCAGCCGTGATCGTGCCTGCGTCGGCAATTGCTACCAGATAACGTAACGTGCGTAATTCCAAGGTCAAGGCTCCTAATCATGATAAAAATGCATAATGATATATGCTATATAAGTATTATACATTTTTCGATCGCTGACGCATAATGAACTCAATGACGAAAGAAGGTAGATCTTGTGACCAAAGAGAATGATCATGCGGGTCTTTTCGGACTAGGCCAAGCTAACACCGCTTATCAACAATATTTTAAAGGCCAGAGCTATTTGCATTCACTTGTAGGCGCGGAAAATGAAATTGATGTCCATGTCGCCAATGTGACGTTTGAACCTGGGTGCCGCAATAACTGGCACATTCATCATCACGGATTTCAAATCTTGTTGGTAACAAGTGGTGAAGGCTGGTACCAAGAAGCAGGCAAGCCGGCGCAAAAGTTACGTCCAGGCGATGTTGTCACGATTCACGAAGGTATCAAACATTGGCACGGGGCCACAAAAGATCATTGGATGAGCCATATTGCAATTACAAAGGGAACTAGCGAATGGCTTGAACCTGTCAGTGATGAAGCATATGCAGCATTAACGGAGGTTGAGTAATTAATGAAGAAACAAACAGCAGGAAGAAAACAGTTAGGCGATTTTGCCCCGCAATTCGCCGCACTAAATGATGATGTCTTGTTCGGCGAAGTCTGGGCCAAAGAAAACGAGTTGTCGGCGCGTGATCGCAGTTTGATCACCATTGCCTGTCTTATGACGAGCGGCGATTTCCCCCAGTTAAAAGCACACCTGAAAATGGGTAAGGATCATGGCTTGACAAAAGAGGAAGTCGTTGCAACCATCACGCATTTGGCATTTTATGCAGGGTGGCCCAAGGCGTGGTCGGCAATGGGTTTGGCTAAAGAAGTGTACGGCAAATGAGCGGATGCGGCACCATTTGAGTATTTAGGAAGTGTTGTGTGTGAAGGGCAAATCGCACCGTTTGGCAATGTGGTCACTGGTCATCGGATGCAAGAGGTTGCCGATTTTATCAAGGGTTATAACGCTGCTAAAGTAGAATTAACTGAACATATGAAAGATTAATATTGAGCGCCTGTGGGGATTGTCAAAGTAAGTTGATGATCTAACCACGGGCTTTTTATTTTAACCGAATATGCGTTTTTAGATGATGACCGAGTCAACTCTGAAAAGTATCAATCACCGTTGTACGGTTACGCCCACGATAAGCAACTTGCCGTCCTCGGTGAAAAACCGGCATGAGAATTAATTTAGACTAATGTATACTTAAGAAGTAACTGACACAAGATGGTAAGTCAACAAAGGGACAGGTGGCATGGTGTTAAAAGCGGATTTTTTTGATCATTATCACTACAAGACCGAGTTGGCTGCACTTTGCCGTGAGTATCATTTGACTGCTTCCGGTACCAAAGCGGAATTGAATTAGCGGCTAAGGGCGGTAATGTTAGGTGAGCCTCCTGAAACCCCAACGCGAACGAGCGGGCCGACAGCCAAGGTTAATCTTGGTGCGATCACGCTCACGACGCCACTTGCCGGATCGGGTTTCGCGTTTAACGCGGCCGCACGTCGCTTTTTTGCGGCGTATTTTAAGACATCTAAGTTTGCGTTCACCAAGCCAATGGCAGTTGTCAAACGGCAAGCCGAGTCGCGGCCTGAGTTAGGATTGACGGTGGCCGATCTAGTTGCGGTTTATCAAGCGACGCAAACACCATCGGCGCGCAAACAGTTTCTTGCCCATAATGTCGAGGAACAGACTTACGAGTGGAATCGATTTGTACGCGACTTCTTTGCTGATCATGCTACTGTTGTCTTTAGTTCTCGATTAAAAGTTGCAGCAATTCTCTGGAAAAACGTCAAAAGATCAATGACTCCCAAGCGTTGTACACATCAGTTATTGAGCCGATATCGTGAGGAAATCGCACGATATAAATTATAATTTGCGAGTCCTTTTCCGGAAGGGACACTCAATATGCGGTGAAATACCACGATAGCTTTTCATGACCTCTTTGATTTTCATTTTATTTTAGTTGAATATTCAGTATAATCAAAGCCAAGTAAGCGTACCACTTTACAAATGCTATGATCAAAAGTCTTTGAACAAAGCAATTACTTTTGAGTCTTTATTACTTTATTTATAATGACTGGAGGATGAAATGAAAATCAAATCAGGCACCTTGGATCAAGGGTGGGAACTGGTAGACCGATTAGATCACGATAATGTAAAGTCGCACCCTTTTTCCGGGAAGGGGGCTGACTTGACCATTAATCTCGTTGTTAAACAAGGCACTCAAGTTATTGGCGGCGTGGCGGCGAGTTCGGATGATTACGGGATCGGTTATTTAGAGATGCTATGGGTTGATCCAATGTTTCGTCGGCAGGGAATTGGCCAGGCTTTGCTAGTGGCAGTCGAGCAGGAACTTTTCAAGGCGGGATGTCGCAAAGTCAGGTTAGAAACTTTCGATTATCAGGCGCCGTCTTTTTATCGCGCCAATCAATATCAAGCGTTCGGCAAGTTGCATTATACCCATGCAGCATTGACCGAATACTTTTTTGTCAAACCATTGCAGTTGCAAGTATCACCAGTCTTGCCAGCGATCTATACGTTAGCCTCAGGGGATGATGCAGCGATGACTTGGGTTGAAGATCAGTTTGAAGCAGAGAATTTGGCGAAGAAGCCGCTTTTGCAGGCAAAACCGGGAATCACGTTCACTTTTTTGGCCGAAGAAGATGGCCAGTGTGTTGGCGGTATCTTTGGCTATAGCGCTATGTATCGAATCGGCTACATTGAAGCCTTGTGGATCGCACCGGCGTATCGGCGTAAAGGACTTGGCACGCGGCTGGTGAACCAACTATTGGCCGCGTTCAAGGAAATTAATTGCCCGATCGTCCATTTAGATACGTTGTCATTCCAAGGCCCGCAGTTTTATCCTGCGCTAGGATTTCAACAATTTGGAACCGTTGATTATCCTGACAATGGCGTGAGTGAATTGTTTTTCGTCAAGTTAATCCAAGATTGAAAAGAGATGCAGCATGGTCAGCAGCAACAGTATCATCGTCACACGTGAAAAAGCGCCAGCAAAAAAGCAGGCCATTGTGCGCGAAGTTTTAGCAGACTTGCCTGAATGGTTTGGGCTACCCGCATCAACACAGGAATATATTGATGCGGCGGCAACTTTACCACTGTGGGTCGCTAAACAGGATAATCAAGTCATTGGGTTCATTGATTTTGATAAAACAACTCAAGCAACAGGTGAGATTAACTGTATGGGCGTCAAGAAAGCTTACCACCACAAGGGAGTTGGCCGGCAATTATTTCAGGCGTTAGCGGTCTTTGCGCGGCAACATGCACATTATCTGCAGGTTAAGACAGTTGATGAAGGTCATTATCCGGAATATGATCGAACGATTCGTTTTTATGAAGCGATGGGGTTTGAGCGCTTAGAGGTCTTCCCGCAGTTGTGGGATGCCTGGAATCCGTGTTTGGTTTTGGTTAAAAAGTTATAAAAATGCCTCAATTTTCAAGTCAAGTGCAACGATGATAACGAATTCTTGATAGTGGTCTAGGCTGTTACGCCATGCATCGGTAGTAATCGCATGGGCGAAGATAGTTCAGAATACGTCTGGGACGATGGTTCAGTGCGGATTGGACTGCTTGAATTTCAACCAGGGTAACTGCTCTGAGAGACTTCCCTTTCGGGAAGAATTCCCTAAGCAGTCCATTGGCGTTCTCGTTTGTGCCACGCTCCCAAGGCGAGTACGGATGTGCGAAGTAAATCTGGGTTCCAACAATCTCTGATAACTTGGCAAACTCGGAACCATTGTCAAAAGTGATACTCTCAAATTCCTTGGCCCCGTAGTCGTCGATCGTGTCCTGCAAGGCTTTAAGGCAGGTGCCCGCATGATAGTCAGGAATCTTGACGATGATCTCAGTCCGGCTGTACCGTTCTGTGAGCGTCATTAATGCTGGCTCATCAGCTAAGCGAATACCTTTGACCAAGTCGCCTTCCCAATGTCCCACGCCTGTGCGGTCATTCACGGCCGCAGGACGCAACTCGATTGAGTCGCCGTATATCTTCTTATTCTTGCGCTTGTGGGCGTTCTTATAGCCTTTGATGCGGCGTCGGAGCTTCTTGGGAAGTGTCATGTTGTCTAGCTCAAGCAGCCCGGCGTCGATGTAGCGATACACAGTTGTCGTTGAAGGGCAAGCCTTGCCCTGGTCGCGATAGAAGTGTACGAAGCTATCAACGCTGTGTACGCGCGGCTTACGAGTAAGCTCCCTGGCGAGAGCCTTGAAGAACGCACGGCCGGTCTTAAGAAAGGCGTAGTGACCGGTTCTATCGCGTTTACGGTCGTGCATGGCTTGGGCAGTTTCCGCAAGATAGACTTGATGCGAGTGACGCTTCGAGTCGAGCTGAGTTACAGATCCACGCGTGATTTCTCGTGAGATTGTCGCTTTACTGCGATGAAGCTTCTGTGCAATCACGGTCGCGGTGTCACCAGCAGCCTGAAGGGCCTGAATTGTAGCACGGTCGCTAAAACTGAGTTGTTGGTAATGCTTGTGGGTGTTAGTCTGAGAGTGGGTCATGAAGATTCCTGCTTTCTTGTTTAGCTAGCACTAACAAGAATAGGTCTTCATGGCCTTTATGGTCTAGTCGTCAGGGTGTTGCACTTGAATTGTAAACTGGGGAAGTTATAAAAATGGCTATGGTTCTGAGAACACAGTGTTTGTGAGTCTCAGAGCCATTTTTGTTTGTGGAAGAATACAAATAAAAGTGATAAACGTCATGAACCTATTTACATCTAGTTTTTAAAACTATATAATATAGTCATTAAAGCTGATGGAGGCGCAACATGACCGAAAAAATTGCAATTCTCGTTGATTCAGGTTCGGATGTTCCTAAAAGTGTGCTGGATACGAACCCGAATATTGCGGTTGTCCCATTGAACATTACGATGAACGGGCATAACTATTTGGACGCGGTTGATATTACCCCGGATGAATTTTATTCCGCATTGGCAACGGCTGAAACCTTGCCGAAAACATCCAGTCCTTCACCGCATGCAGCCAAAGAAGCGCTGGCAGGGCTGTTTGCGGCGGGTTATACGCAGATTCTTGGGATTACAATTTCGAGTGCGCTGTCAGTCACGCACCATGTCTTTCAACTAGCGGCGGAGGAGTTTCCCGACAAGCAGATTACCATTTTGGATACGAAAAGCATCGGCATTGGCAGTGGCATTCAAGTTGCCTATGCGACCTCGCTAATCAATGCCGGCGAATCGTTTCAGACGCTGGTGGCAAAAGTTGAAGCGTCAATTGTTAAAAGTCGGATCTATTTTTACGTGCCAACGCTGAAATATTTGAGTGCGGGGGGACGAATTGGTCGGGTAGCCGGGTTAGTCGGCTCAGTCTTACATATTAAACCGGTTATTTCATGTGATCCGGAAGGCGTTTATTATCCAATCTTTAAAGCCCGCTCGGAGGAAAAGGCACTGCAAAAACTGGTCGATCAGATTAAGCAGGATTGCGTCAACAGTGACCATTATCGAATTGGAGTCGCGCATGGTCAGAATCCAACGCTGGTGAAGAAACTAGCCGCAAAAATAGAAGAAGCTACAGGACACCCGGTTGATTTTATCGGTGAAGTGTCACCATCGCTCGGCGTTCATACTGGACCGGGGTTGATTGGTGCTACTGTGCAATCGTATTAAGCGTCTATGACGAATGGTTATTTTTTGCGAATGTTAAATGATGACCAGTCATTAAAGTTAAAACTAATTCTTTGCAAATTAAAGTCAGATAGATTTTCACACATAAAGGAAAATCTATCTGACTTTTCAGCAATTATCGGAAAAGATTGAAGATTTATTTTTGATTTAACCATAACCGATAAAAATGATTAACATCGCCAATTTCCATAATTGTTAAATCACCATTGATCTTTCGGGCAAAGTCGATTGTGAAAAAAGAAGATTTAATATCAGCGCCTTGTTTTTTAATGAATTGCTGATCGTTTGCATTCAAGCTTTCAAAATTCTTCCCCCAATAATCAATAACCACAAATGGATTTCTTTGCCAATAGAAAACGCGATATTCCTCAAATGTCGGATTGTTTGATAAGTAGGTGCCTGTCTGAAGTAGCGGAACAAACTCACGTATGACAAGACCACCAACAAGGTTCTCGCCCTGTCGAGTAATGAAGTTATGAATCACTTCCAAAGCTTGTGAAAAGTTTTGAGCATTTGGAATGTAAAAGGCACTATACCATTCGTGTTTTCTGCTCTTAACAAAATCCTTTATTGTGACTGGTCCGGAAAATTGGTTAAGCACTCGTATGATATCTTTATCGGATAAATCGGTTGTCCAAGCTGACTTGAGTGTGTTAGAGTGATGGGCCCATCTAGGAAGCAAATGGGTCCCTGTATAGGCGTGGGTATCAGTAAGCATTTTTGCTCCAGAAGCTAAGATTAAACTATTCATTTTAGAATATGTCTCTGGCCGTAACATCCATCCACGATAGATAACTGTTGTTTCAGAAGGAAAAGACGTATTCAACTCAAGCTGATTTTGATCTAATAAGCAATCAAGATTAATAAGCCGAACATTAGTCATGGATTTTGCAACCGTATATTCCTCGGCGTAATCTGGGTCGGGTTGAGAGACTCTTAAGGGATTTCCCGGAAACAACAATGTTAGTTTGCTAGTGTCCATTTTTAGACCCCACTTTGAATGATGGTGATGACCTAGAAGAGGGTAGCCATAGAATGAGCTTTGAATTAGTTTAGCCAGCTAGTTGAATTTTATCGAAACGACGCCTTCATGCCAACCACTTATTCCGTTTCGCCATCTCAATTGCCTCAATCCGATTATGCACCCCTAGCTTACTAAAGATGGCCGACAAGTAGTTACGCACGGTGCCTTCAGATAGAAAAAGCGAGGCTGCGATTTGTTTGGAAGACAAACCACTGGCGACTTCCCCGAGAACGGCCAATTCGCGCTCTGTCAGGGGGTTGCTTTCAGCCGTGACCATGTTCGCAACTAATTCCGGTGCGTAAACTGTTTGCCCCGTCATCACTTTCCGGATAACGGCGATTAGGTCATCGCTTGGGCTGTCTTTCAAAAGATAACCGTTCACTTGAGCAGCAATAGCGCGTTGAAAATACGCTTTTTGCGCGAAGGTGGTCAGGATAATGACTTTGGTAGGTAAAGCGTGCGTGTGAATTTGATCAGCAACATCCAGGCCGGTCATTTTCGGCATTTCAATGTCGAGGATCGCGACATCAGGCGGCTGCGATTGAATGGCTTGCCAAGCGGTGGCGCCGTCTTGTGCACTGCCGATGACGGTTGAATCATCTTCCAAGTTGAGTAACTGCGACAGTGCCGAGTTTAACATGCTTTGATCTTCGGCAAGGTATAACGTGATCATCATCAGGCCTCCTTTGGCAAAGTAAGTGAAACCCGTGTGCCTTGGCGATTATGGACAATGGAAAAAGTGCCATTGACCGCTTGCATGCGTTGTTGCATGCCGCTAATACCATTTGACCCAGCGCGAACATAGCTTTTTGAATGACCGTCATCTTGAACCTCAACCAGATAAGCGGTCGGGGTTTGATCGAAGGTAATGATGGCTTGGTGAGCGTGCGCATGACGAATCACATTGGTAATTGCTTCGGAAATGACGGCACTCAATTGGGCTTGAACGGTTGTCGGCCATTCAGTGGCTTCATTTTCCCCGTTTGTCAGTAAAACCACATCCGCTTCGGCAAGATTTTTACCTTGTTCCAACATCATTTCGCTGAGGGACTGCTGATGAAGGTCGTTGACAATGGCGCGGACCAATTGTAGGTTGTCGCGGCTGGTTTTAGCAATATCGTCTAGTTCTTGGGCCACCCGTTCCGGCGCCTTGATGAGTAACTTTTTTGCCAATTCGGTTTTGAGCGTGATCATTGAGAAGCTTTGGCCAAGTGTGTCGTGCAAGTCACGTGCGATGCGTTCACGCTCACCGCGGCGAACAACCGCCTGCAGCCGCCGATTGGTTTGACTTAACTGGCGGCGACGGATGACTGAGCGCGCAACCGCGTATGAAATCAACGGCGAGGCTAATGGAAAAATAAGGTCGCCAATATTCGCATTGTCGAGACTGATGACGCCAGGATGAAAGTGATTATAACGCCAGAGTCCGATGAACATAATCAGGTAAAAAGCGGTGGCAAACCAGCGAAAATATTTTCGCGGGTACCGGGCCAAGATAAATGAAATCTGCCATCCGGGGTAAATAATCATGTAGTTATTGAAGGCAAAGATCGAAAACAAGCCGGCAATGAAGAGTTCTAGTGGAATCGTCACCGCCAGCCACCGATCGATTTCATTAACGAGAATATAAACGACCAGGAAAAGGACCCCTAAGCCGATCCACAGCCAGTCAATACTGGACTTGGTGGGGATGAACTCGCTCATAATATATGGCAGATAAAGCAGCCATATATAACTGGTCCATTCCAGATTACTTAACCATAATCGAAAGCTATGCCTCACCCAATGCCACGCCTCTCCGTTGTTCGTTTCGAGTCATTGCCACAACGACCAAGCCGGCAAGTAAGACCCAAACAGCTATGCCAATCAAATTGGTTAAGTCTACTTTAGCACGTGACGTCAGTTCATTTAAGAGATTGTTGACGAAATAAGTCGGCATCAGCTTGCCAATCGCTTGAAGCCAACTTGGCAACATGCTGATGGGCCACCATAAGCCACTGACAAGGGCCATCGGGAAAGTCAGCAAGTTACTGGCAAGACTGAGCATTTCTTCTCGATGGATATGCGACAACGCAATTCCGATCATGAGCAAAGGCAGCTGGCCAATTAAGACCACAACTATCAGCCCCAACCATTGGGTGATTTCGAGCCGAACGCCATTAACCCCAACTGCAATCCCGCCTAGCACCACAACTGACAGCAAACTCATCATCAACATCCAAAAAGTGATGGACGTGTAATAAGGTAAAGTGCCATGCGGAGAAAGCCGCAAAAAAGTTGTCAGTCCTTTTTCACGGTCACGTCTTAAGATAGAAGCAATGCTGAAGAAAGCCTCAATTAAAACACTGTAGACGATCATCTGGCCCAGGTAAGTGAGATTGAATTGCTTGATTTCTGCAGCTGATCCACTCACCATGATCTTAGTGAAAAGTAAATAAAATCCAGCTGGCATGATGATTGAAAAGAAAATGAATGAGGCGTTTCGGACGACTAATCGCTTGCCGTCAAAAGCTAATTGTGCAAAGAATGTTTTCATTTTAGCTGGCCTCCTGTTGGGTTAACTGTAGGAAAATATCTTCCAATGATTCACGATTCACACTCACTTGGTGTAGACGGTCAAGCAGCGGTGTCAATGCGCGCAAGGTCTGGTCACCATCTGTGCTGTGAATGACGAGTTTATGCTTGAGATGATCAACGCGATCAACTGCAGGCAATCCGTTGAAAATGGGCAGTTGCAGGTCAGTTTCGAATGTAATGGTGGCTCCGAGATGCTGTTTTTGCAGTTGCTGGAGGGAGCCGTCAAATGTGAAGCGACCTTTTTGCAGAATCAACAAGCGGTCCGCAATTTGTTGGATTTCCTCAAGATAATGGCTGGTAATCACGATGGTTTTACCTTCTTGGCGCAACTGCTCGATGTTGTCCCAAAATGCTTTACGCGAGTTTGCGTCCATCCCGACAGTAGGTTCATCGAGGAAGAGTAAGTCCGGTTGGTTGATTAAGGCAACGGCAAATGTCACCCGACGCAATTGCCCACCGGAAAGACTGCCGAGTCGCTGTGTTTTAAAAGGTTCTAAGCGTAAGTCCGTGAGCAATTTATTAGTGTTAAGCGGATGATCGCTTTCAGCCGCAGCAAGCTTTAGTAAATCTGCAATCGTGATGCCGGGAACAACCATGTCGCCTTGAAGCATCGACCCGATCCGTGCCTTGCTAATGGCCGATCCGGGCTGCTGTTCAAAAACGCTGACCGCGCCTTCACCTTTAAGTAGTCCTAGTAAAATGTTTAGCAGGGTGGTTTTACCTGCGCCGTTAACGCCGATCAAACCGATGATTTCACCGGCGTTTACCGTTAAGTTAATATCATTTAAAACTTGTTTTTTACCATAGCTGAATTTCAGATGTTCAGTTCGAATAATTGTGTGCATGTCATCCACCTCCAACATCGATACTACGCGGCCACCATGATTGCCAGTAGTCGCGATTGTCATGTATGTGATGTGACAAATGTCATGACTGACGATTTTTATTGCGCTGGAGAGGCACACGACCTTTTGTTGCTATGATGATGAATCATCGGAAGCGTCAGATCAAAGGAGCAGCAGCATCTCTATTGTGCGAACCGTACTTCTTGTATAATGGAAGGAATATGGACGCGGATTAAAAGAGGGGAATCAGGAAGATGGCAGCGACATTATCGGAGCCTTTGCGTAATCTATTATTAGCAAGTCAATTAGGACTGAGTGTGCATCATCCTTTAGCCGGCTGGTCAGTATTGACGATTCTTTATCGCGATGCTGGCAGCAGCAGTGAACCGATTACCTTGAGTTATTTAGCCCGGAAGTACAACAACGATTATCTTGATGGCCTCAGTGGGGAAACGCCCATTGCCGATGACGTCTTGAAAAAGGTGCTCGATGTCCTCGTGACGCAAGCGGGGTTAGTTGAAGTAAGCCCGCGAAAAGTACGCGCCCGCATGCGCAGCGGTCAGTACCATATCCGCCAGTCGTATGTTTACCGGATCACAAGCAGCGGCATTGAATACTTGAAAATGATGCAAAAAGTCATCGATGCCGAAAGTACCATTACGGCCAACACCAATCGGATTCAGGAATACGTGGATCTGGTCGAAAAACTGAGTGTACCGGTTCGTTCGGGGGCCGACACCCGGCTTTACAATGATTTTAAAAATATGCTCGATGCCTATGACGATGTGATGAAAGGCATTCATAAATTAGAAGATGATCTTGATGAGATTGCAAACGATATTGCCTTTAACCATGGAAGTCAGGCTGCAGCCCACTTGCAGCAAATGTTGCGCCAAGAAGCGATCCCGGCATACCGGCAAATGTTGAATCAGGCAGCACGTATTCAAGGGTTGGCTGACGACCGTACTTTTCCTGATCAGATTGCCCATTCCCAGCAAGGTGAGGGGGACTTGGATGCTGCCCATGCTGCTGGCCGCCAAGATGTGTTGGTAACGCGGTTTCAGCGGAACAAGCAATGGGCACAGTCGCAGCTCAATCGGTTATCGCTAAGCATGAGTCCAACGACGACCGCGATTGATAGTAGTCTTGACTCGATTTATCTTGTCTTTAATACCTTGTTAGGCATTGTGCGCTTACTTAGCCAGGAATTTGAACATGCCAAGCGCCAAACGATCGACTTGAAAGTACTGTCTAAGAAAATTGATGGGTTACTCGCACATTACGTCCAGCTGACGATTCCTGCCCAGATCCCACGGCACTTGCCGGCGGATCGTGAAGTTGATGACCCCAATGATTTGCTAGATGCGTCTACGATGGGGCCAGTTCATTATTTAGCCAATCCCATTACAAAGCAGCCGGCCAGTGCCGCCGACAATCCGACCGTCACCGATGATGCGCCGAGTGAGCAGGCTCAACTGGCAGGACTGCGAGAATTTCGGCAGACGTTGATGGTGGATGATTTCCATGGCCGGGTTGATCACAATTTGACGCTCAAGACAGTTACCGCGCGCGATGAAATCGTTAAACTATTTGCTGCCACCTATCACAAAGATCTTGCTGCTTTTGCTCCATTTGGTCGCGCAACCAAATCAGTCGAAGCATTACCGGATTCGCCGCCGTTACAGCTGCAAGTGGCAGGCGAAGATTATGCAGTTGTGCTGCCGCATGGGTTCACGTTTTCGTTTGATTAAGGAGAAGAAATAAGATGGCGCAAATAACTAAACGCGATCAACTGGTGATTAATGAATTGTTGGATCACGGGGTGTTTACCACCACGCCGCTTGCTGCCGCCACGCAATTGAGTCGAGGTGCCATTGCGGATTTAAAGAAACCTTCTGTGCAGAAACGAATCGGCTTTTACTTTAAGAATATGTTCGGCATCATGCCCGAAAACTTTCAAGAAAATCTGCTTTTTCTATTGGGAACCGAGAAACTTTCGCCGGTGCAGGTTCATGTTCTTTTGGCAACGGTTAAAACGATCATTAATGAGCCGGAATTACAGAATAATCAAGCGGACCGGGCCATTGCCACCCAAAAAATCGTCCGGCAGGTGCATAGCGAGGTTACGGAGCTAGATGAGCGGGAATTGTTGCGTACCATTGATGCACTGTTCGTAAAACGATTCGGGTTGTTCACCCCAGATCGCCTTGAAGACGACTCGGAAAATGTACCAGCTGAAATTGATGATTATTGGGAGGTTCATCCGGATTTCAATGAATTTACCCAGAACCTGGTGAATTATTTGGTCAATACCCAATCCCAAGAGGAAGTAAGCGAGATTCAAAAAGTTAACCGTGTTTTACTGACAGAACAATTTATGAGTCCTAAAGCCAATCCGCAACTTTGGTCAACGTTGGCTGTCAACAAACAAGAGATTGCCGAACAGTGGGCGCAAGGCGGGCGGTTTGTTTTAGAAATCGGGGATCGTTATGCGCTGCTACTGGACACGCAACGCCAGCCTAGTGTTGCCAAGCCTTATCTGGTCGCTTTGGCAGTGGCCCATCAACTTGGCGCAGGGGTGGCGGCTGCTGATTTAACCGCACTCATTAGAAAAAAAGCAGTCGCCATGGGACTCACAGCGCATACACTCAACGATGCTCGTGAAGATCCGGCGCTGTTTGCTTACTACCGGTGGGTCATGACGCATTGCTTTCAGTCTGGACAGGTCAATGAACTGACAGCGCGGTTGATCGGCATGGCGTTCACCTCTGCAAATGTTTTTGAAACCGACTTACCCCAACCATTGACGTTGAATCCTTGGCAACTCACACCGATGCTCGACTTTCCGTTGAAAAACAAACAGGCGGTGGTCATCGAAAATAACGGGGTGTTTGCGTTGCTTCATCAGGAACATCCAGACTGGCCGTTGATTTTACAGTCCGGCAATGATTTCAATGATGTGTATGTGCGACTCATTCAACGACTGGAAGAACGAGGGATGCGTTATGCATATTTAGGCGACATTGATAGTGCTGGTATCCGCATGGCCGACCGATTTGCCAGTCTTTTGAAGCAAACGCCAGCAGAAGCAGTGGCGGCCTTGCAAACGCCAAGGGATGTCCGACTTTGGCTGGCAGAATTAGGGAAACGCAACTCGGCCCGGACACGTGCGCTTCAAGTCACTTCGCCGGTTTTCCAAGCTGAAATGGTCTCGGTCACAATGTTTGGAAAATTTGTGGAACAGGAACAGCTCATGCCGATTTATACCCAGCGGATCGCGGATTGGTTGAAGCAGGAAGATTAGTAAGAAACTGAGCAAGTGTTTTTAATCAATTGCAAAGGAAAATAGCCCAATGTATACGATCGAAAATTATCGCCCCGAGCTACTAGAAAGTTGGTTGCGTTGTCGTGCCCTAGCATATATGCGCAGTGGGTTTCAGGATGAGATCACCGGTGAAAAAGAAACTGTGACGGCAGAAAATGGCATCTCACTAGTGGCAACGGTTGATAGCCAAGTTGTTGGGATCGCTGAAGCCATCTTTTTAAATCAAGAACAGGCCAAACCGGAATCTTATGGTTTGCCCGCAAAGATGCCATTGAGCACCCTTGACACCATGGCAGTTCATCCTGATTTTCAACATCAAGGAATTGCTAAGGCGTTGTTGGCTCAGCTGAAACGGCGGTTACAAAGTCGTGGCGGTGCGTTATTGATCTATACGCTGGATGACGAACCAGCGAATCAACTGTATCGAGCAGTTGGCGCCAAGTTGTGTTATACAGCGGCAATTGTCCATGGGCACAGTTCTCATAATAAAGTGCCGCAGTGGGTGAATTTTCACGTGACAGATGATCATCAAATGACGCTTTATGATGCTCAAGGTGCTGAGATTCCGTACGGGCAGGATATGGAGACGTACTTTGTTGGTAAAAAGGTAAATATTGACCTGCTTAAAGATGTCAGTAAGATTGTCACGGAACATGTTTATGTGTTAGATATCTGATGATCAAGTGCTGCATTTAATTAGATGTTATCTTATCAAGAAAATAATCTTAAACGAATCGCTAAACGAGCTTTTTCACGATTAGATATAAAAGAGCACAGCCTGATCCTAGTCAGTGATCTGTCCCCCAAAGTTTTGTGCCAACTTTGGGGGACAGATCACTGTTTTATCTCGCTCACTGGGTTGCTATAATGATATTTGCTGAGTAACTAAGCAGACTGAACAGAAATTGTGGGGAAGATATTTTGATTGAAGACCAAACCATTCAAATCGTACAACAAGACTTGACGGGAATGACGAGTCGGCAAATCAGTACGGTTTTGAATTTGATGAATGAGGGCAATACGGTTCCGTTTATTGCGCGGTATCGTAAAGAAATGACCGGGAGTCTGGATGAAGTTCAGATTCAGGCGATTGAGGAAGCCTATAAACGGGTGACGGCGCTGCAGGATCGTAAAGCTGCGGTGATCAAGAGTATTGCCGAACAAGGGGCGCTGACACCTGAGCTGGAGCAGCAAATCCATGCTAGTACCAAGTTGCAGGATGTTGAGGATATTTATTTACCTTATAAGCAAAAGCGTCAGACCAAGGCAACCATTGCTAAAGCGCGCGGACTTGAACCTTTTGCGCAGTGGATTCTTTCTTTCCCAGTAGGCGATTTGACGTCTGAAGCGGCTAAATTTGTGAATCCGGACAAAGAGGTTGCGACTGAGCAGGACGTATTGGACGGTGCCCATGAAATTCTTGCGGAGAAGTTTAGCGAAATGGCGCCGATCCGCAATTGGGTGCGCAATTTCACCATGCGTACTGGTACGATTAAAACGACCGTCAAAACCAAAGGCAAGGAACTGGACGAAAAAGGCGTTTATCAGCAATTTTACGACTTTGAAGAGACCGTCAAGAAAATGTCATCGACTCGGACGCTGGCCATTAATCGCGGCGAAAAAGAGAAGATTTTGACAGTTAAGGTTCAAGTTGATCCTGCTTCGGTGATGCAATATTGCCATTTTAAATTGATTGATAATCGCCCGAGTACCGAAGCAACAGCGTTTATTGAAGCGGCGTATCAGGATGCCTACAAACGCTTCATTGGCCCGGCGATTGAACGGGAAGTGCGCAATACTTTAACCGAAAGTGCTGAGGAGCAGTCGATTAAGGTCTTTGGTCAGAATCTGTACAACTTGCTGATGCAGGCACCGATTAAAGGCAAGGTGGTTCTCGGATTTGATCCAGCTTATCGCACCGGCTGCAAACTAGCCGTGGTGGACGAAAATGGTAAGTTTTTGGACAAAGCTGTCATTTATCCGCACAAACCGGCGCCAGAGAAGAAGCGTCAGGCCGCGGCTTCGGAACTGATCGCGCTACTCGAAAAGTATCATGTGACGATGATTGCGATCGGCAACGGCACAGCAAGTCGGGAATCGGAACAATTTGTGGCGGAAACGCTTAAGCAGATCAAGCGGGATATTTATTATGTCATCGTCAACGAAGCCGGCGCATCGGTATATTCAGCCAGTCAAGAGGCGCGGGATGAGTTTCCGGACCTGCATGTCGAACAGCGCAGCGCAATCAGCATTGCTCGCCGCCTGCAGGATCCACTGGCGGAATTAGTGAAGATTGATCCGGAATCGATTGGTGTGGGGCAGTATCAGCACGATTTACCCGCCAAGGCGCTGGCAAGTGAAGTCGATGCAGTCGTGGAACGCGCGGTCAATCAGGTTGGCGTTAACCTGAACACAGCTAGTTACCAACTGTTAACCCACATTTCCGGGTTGTCGAAAACGATTGCGACTAATATTGTGAAATACCGCGATGAAAATGGCCGCTATAACAGCCGTGCCGAATTGAAAAAAGTACCACGGCTGGGACCGAAATCATTTGAACAGTCAGTTGGTTTTCTGCGAATCATCGGCGGTAAGCAGCCACTTGATAACACCGATATTCACCCGGAAAGTTACCCCGTTGCCAAAAAGATTCTGGCTGCGGCGGGGTTATCCACGGCTGATTTAGGTGATCATGAGGCGGTTGCCAAGGTTGCTAGTGTTGATGGTGCGCCATTTGTCAATGATGGCGTTGGCGTTGAGACAGTGAATGACATCATTAGCAGTCTGCAAAATCCCGGTCGCGATCTTCGTGACAACATGGCAGCACCGCTTCTTCGGCAAGATGTCCTTACCATGGAAGACCTGAAGCCGGGCATGAAGCTGGAAGGAACTGTCCGCAATGTCGTGGATTTCGGCGCGTTTGTGGACATTGGCGTTAAGCACGATGGTTTAGTCCATGTCTCTAAAATGACCCGCAAGTTTGTCCGCGATCCTAAAACGGTTGTGGCAGTCGGTGATATTGTGACGGTCTGGATTGAATCGGTGGATCTCAATCGCGAGCGGATACAGCTGACGATGATCGCGCCGACTGTTGGTTAAGCGGCTAGCTTGCAATAAATAGAAAAAATACGAGCGGTGGTTTTTAATGTTGGTTCAAGGACCAATATTAGGAAGCCACCGCCTATTTTTTTTAGTTTAATGAAGGTTGGATGTATCCGGTTTCGTGTGCTTAATGACAGTGTCGATAAAATCTTCAGAATAACCGTATATTAAAACAACGGTTGAAATTAATTATAGAAAGATTAAAATACAAGAATATCTAAAAAAGGAGCTGACAGTATGCGACCAATCATCGCACTTACCGGAGATTCAATGGTCGCGCCTTCGCCTGTCATTAATCTGAACTATGCAGACATGGCGCCAAACATGATCAAAAATGCAATTGTAAAAGTTGGCGGGGCACCGTTAATTTTGCCGTATCCTGAAGATGACGCTGCAGCAGCGTCGTTGGCAGCACAATATGTTGATGTTTTTGACGGTTTGGTTTTGCCAGGCGGACCGGATGTTGATCCGACATTTTATCACGAAGAACCCATTCAAGCGATGGGGCGGGCTACTTATCAAAAGGATCGGTTCGAAATTGCCTTAATTAAAGCAACTTTGAAGGCGAATAAGCCGATTTTTGCGATTTGTCGGGGCATTCAGATTCTTAACGTGGCATTAGGTGGCAACCTTTATCAGGATTTGCCAAGCCAAAACCCGCAAGCCACCATTCGCCATGCCCAGGCTGCACCGGGACAGTGGCCGACCCATCACGTTGCGATTACGCCGGGCTCCCATTTAGCAGCATTGTTAGGGACGAGTAGTTATGTTAACTCCCGGCACCATCAGGCAGTTAAGGATGTTGCAGCGAGTCTTAAAGTCACTGCCAAAGCGCCGGATGGAGTCGTTGAAGCCGTTGAAAGCAAGGAGTCGAATCTGATTCTCGGCGTTCAGTGGCATCCGGAAAATATGTGGCAACAATTTCCGGAACAACTACCATTATTTGCCGATATTGTTAAACGTGCAGGAGGTGATGGCAATGAATAATGTTGTGAAGAAAGAACAAATGGGTTATTGGAGCATGATTTTGCTGGGGATCAACGGCATTATCGGTTCCGGAATTTTTCTGTTACCCAATCAGGCTGCTAAGTTAATTGGGTCAGCTAGTATTTTTGTCTTACTTTTTGATGCTTTGTTGGTCATCAGTATTGCACTTTGTTTTGCTCAAGCCGCGACCTATTTTGATCGTGATGGTGGTCCGTACTTATATGCCAAAGATGCATTTGGCGATTTTGTCGGCTTTGAGGTCGGCTTTGTCACTTGGGCGATTCGGATTATCGCGGAGGCCACGATGGCGGTTGCTTTCACAACTGCATTAGTCGGGACTTTTCCAGCGTTAAACCAGCCTATTATTCGCGATTCGATTATTTCAGTCATGGTCATCGGCTTGGCGCTCATGAATATCGCCGGTGTCCGGGTTTCAACCGTGGTCAACAATGTGATTAGCGTTTCAAAATTGGTTCCGCTAGTTTTGTTTGTTGCAATCGGCATTTTCTTCATCAAAGGCAGCAATTTCACGCCATTATTCCCAGGCGGCAGCTATAAGTCCGGTAGTTTCGGGCAAGCCGCGGTGGTCATGTTTTATGCTTTCACCGGTTTTGAAGGCTTAGTCGTTGCGGCGGGCGACATGAAAAATGCCAAGCGTAATTTACCCAAAGCCGTTGCTACCGTCATGACGGTGGTTGCACTTTTTTACATCCTGATTCAGGTTGTCAGCACCGGTATTTTGGGAAATGCGTTGGCAAATACAGATACACCAATTCAAACCGCTTTCGCTAAAATCACCGGTGGCTTTGGCAATGCTTTGGTGGCCGCCGGGACGCTGTTATCGACTGGGGGACTGCTTGTTGCCAGTTCCTTTATCACCCCGCGGTCTGGAGTTGCCCTCGCTGAAAATCACATGATGCCGCAATTATTGGCTAAACGTAATCGGGTCAACTCACCATATGTTGCGATCGTCGTGTCCGCAACCATTACCTTACTCATCGCGTATTCCGGCACATTCGGCTACCTCGCTCAAATCAGCGCGGTTTCAAGATTTGCCCAATACATTCCAACATGTTTGGCGGTAATTGTATTTGCCAAAACCAAGACCAAGGATAAAAGCAGTACCTTCCATCTGCCGCTTGGCCCCGTCATTCCTGCAGTAGCAATTTTAGTCAGCATCTGGCTATTGGTTCAGGTTCAGGTAAGTCAGCTGGTCATCGGCCTTGGCGCGTTGCTCGTGGCGGTACCGTTTTATTTCTTGACATACACGTACCGGCAGCATGGGAAAGTTTAACCACTCAAGAAATTGGAACAAGTTAACAAAAACCAGGTCGGGGGTTAGCAATCAAACCTATAATTCGGTTTTTTACGTGCAAACTGGTATGTGCAGTTCGAATCCATTAGATCTGCGAGACTCTGAACGATAACTGTGTTTTAGGTAATGCGTGACAAAAGATATCACTTTTTCCCCAAATATTTGATTGATTACTCTTAACCATTTAGTGGTTGGTGAATTAAAAAAGTATAGGGCATACAATTACGCCCAGACATGTTTTGCGGCATAGCCTACTACGGTTTAAGGTGATATAATACCTCTGAGGTGCACGCATGAAACAAAACATCATAGACTTGTTTTCGGGCGCAGGAGGACTTACTGAAGGCTTTCGGCGCCCTGAATATAATATCTTGGCGCACGTTGAAATGAGTGTTGATGCCTGTCAGACACTGAGATTACGAGATGACTATTACCAGCTGAAGAAGCGTAACATGCTTCAGCAATATCGCAATTTCCTGGATGGAAAAATTTCACTTTCTGAACTGGAACAGCAGTGTGGATTACGCCAAAAAGCTTTAACAATCAATGAAACAATTGATACGGGTACTATTGACGGAATATTGGCAAAGATCGACTCGAAGCTTTCGAACAGACAAGTACATGGAATTATCGGTGGACCACCGTGTCAAGCTTACTCTACAGTGGGAAGGAAGCGTAATGAGGCTAAGAAGGAAACTGACAAGCGAATTTATTTGTATCGCTTCTATATTCAGTTTTTGGAGCATTACAAGCCGGAGTTTTTCTTGTTCGAGAATGTGCGGGGACTTCTTTCTTTCAAAGATTTAGATGGTAAGCGACTGTTTCCAAAGATGAAGCAAGAGTTCGAGGCAATCACTGATAAACTAGGCTACCATATTGATTGGAAACTAATCGATTGTTCCGAATTTGGCGTCCCCCAAGAACGAAAGCGTATTATTCTTTATGGACAGCGAAATGATCTGCCGAAGTTTTCTTTCTTTGAAAGACTTGCAGATCTGCAAGAAACTCCCGGGACTGTTGGTGAACTCTTCAGGGATTTACCAAAGCTGAAGGCCGGAGAGACCTGTAACAAATATTCCAAGGCTCAACCGTGTGCTTTTGTTGTGGAAAATCTTCGCACTCCTGCAAGTAAGCTAACTCAGAACGTTGCCCGGCCCAATCGGGAATTGGATCTAAAAATCTACAAGATTGCAGCTGAAAAGAGAGCAAAACATAAAATTTTGCATTACAATGACTTGCCCGAAGACCTACAGACTCACAATAATAAAAAGGCATTTTTAGATCGTTTCAAAGCGGTACCGGCAGATGGGGTCTCACAAACAGTTGTAGCTCATATTGCTAAAGACGGGCATTACTACATTCATCCAGATGTGGAGCAAAATCGTTCGATTACAGTAAGAGAAGCGGCACGTATTCAGACATTCCCGGATGATTTCTATTTCATGGGTTCACGAACGCAGGCCTTTAAGCAAATAGGCAATGCAGTTCCTCCCTACCTAGCTAAGAAAATGGCGCAAACGATATTACTAAACAAACAATGAGGTCAGCTTAGCTGACCTCATTGTTTGTTATTCGTTAATGTAAGCTGAGAAGAATCCTAAATTGGGCTCATCCAGAGTACCAACAAGGACGCCCCGATCTAAGAACACATTACCCATTTCACAACTCGTTTCCGCCACAAGCGCACACGCATGACAGGCAGCAATATTTAACGAATCGCGTCCTTGGCCAGAACTATCAATGCAGGTGGGGTCGTAGCTACACCAGCGAGCTTTTTCTAAGGCACTGGCGAGTGTTTTGAAGAAATTATCTGGTATACCCTGGCGAACAAGACCTCCTAACGTGCCTTCAGAGTCTGCGCTTGATGTATAGATCAAGATGCCAGCCATATCAGATTTGTCTGTTTGTCCCCTAGAAAAGTACAGTCGCTCTTTTAATGCAGAAGACGAATAGCCGCTAGCGAAACTGAGTTCACGTAAAAGTATATGAGAAAAGGTGTGAAGCATATAGTATGCGGGATCGATCAACGGTTTACGGTTTTCTGGGACTTGAACCGAACGTTTACGCACGATATTGGCGAAGATTTTTGAACCGTCGAGTTTATTTCTCCAAAGGTTTAGATGTTGACTGCTCAGTTCAATGAATATACCTTCACCTGAATTTTTCAGAGCGACAAACCGGTTATCTGAGCGACGCAACGAAACTTCATTAACAGGAGCCTCGTCTGCGAGGCCAGCTCGTCCTGAACTTGCACGTTCGATTTGTTCTTGTTCCAGCATCATATCCGACTCGATTGGACGAATTCGACTATAGCCTTTAAGAACAGAAATGACCTCGAGTTGATTTAGGAGCGTAATGTTTTGGAAGACACTTGCGAGTTTCGTATCCCCAAAGTGTTCACGAGGTTGCAGTGTCATGTCGAAGCGATTGGTGTTACGGGCATATTCCTTAGCGCCAGTTAAAACGAGATATTCATCTCGTCGGTAATCCATCTGACTTTGTTTTTCTTCTGCGTGAGCAGCTTGCCACACGCTGGAAAAGACATTAATTAGTTTTTCCGGTGTGAGTGAGTTTTCGGTTTCATCAACAAGCGTTTCCAAAAGGGGGGCGTATCTTTGAGAAAGAATCGTTTTCGCCTCGTTGAGCGTTGTAGACTTCAACACTTGTTTGAGTAAGGTCTGGTAGGTAGGATTCTGAACTAACTGCTCCTGGAGTGCAGTGTCTTCCTCGGGTATATTGACAGATCCGACAATGTCGGAAAAGTAAAGGTTATTCGCGTTCCGCATGAGTGCGACTGGCTGTCGGTGACATTGTTTAGGGTGTTCGTTCTTCTTCCATCCGTACCGACCGTGACAATTCACGCCAATGCGCAAAAGGGTGGCGCCAAATGAATCATCAAACACACCTTGCAGATTACGTTTAGCCGTACACGAACACTCGACCACAAGATCCCCAATCGTGCCAGAAAGAAGGTTATCTTTTAGCTTTAGCCGATGAGTGCCGCGGGGAAAATCGTTTTTTTCTTTAGAATGTGCCCACTCCATCCATGGAAAGTCTTGAATGTGCCCATCTCTGCAAGCGCAGACAAGTCGGACCGGGATTAATTCCTCCCGATAACGCTTGTTAGACTTTGATAGTTCAAAATGAAACGGCTTGACATTAAATCGCTTCAGATCAGCATCGTTTCGGAGGTCAGCACGCCACTGCGAGAGTGTCCGAAGTTCGCGGTTCTTTGGCCCGAAATACCACTGTGGAAATGAAACTCCAGTGATAAATTCTTTGGTAAGATCAGTTGGGGGAGCGATAAATCCCGCTGCATTGAGGCTAGATTGTAATCGAATGTCAACGATAGGGTCTTCGTTACTTGTGGGTTGCCAGAACTGCGAGTCACAAATCATAACCGATTGATTGTTGATTTGGGTAAGGGCGCCAGTCCCAAACGGAGTAATCAGCTGTGATTGGCGAATTTGGTTTTCTGGTGAACGGCGCTGACCGTCATTTGAAATTTTACCATCGTTAAACCTAGTCATCTGTCAGACTCTCCTTTATGGAAATATTCCCAGAGTTTTCTATATCGCGCATAGAGTTCATCGCGAAATAAGCTTCGTGATGAGCTTGTCTCATATCAAAACTTTTAAGGAGGTAAACGGTATCTGGTGTGGCGTCTTTCTTCCCCGCAAAGTATAAGAGATTTTTGTTTGCAGTGTTGTCACTTAACACGGCAAATTGCAACCAGTGTTCAGAGATGGCATCAAGCTTTTCACTTGCTTTAGCTGTGTAAAGATTTTCTGAATCGTTTCGCTGTATGCGATCAAGCAAAAATGTTTTTGCACGTGCTAGCTCTGGTTTGAACTTAAGAATTGAGCTAGCATTTTTCTGGGACAAGAGGGCAGGATTCGTGTGTCGTAGCATACCAATCAAAACAGCTGCTAAAGCCTTATCTAAGGCAGGTTGGGAGAATGGTGTTACGCTGCTTGGCTCTACTTGTGCGTACATACTCTGATGATAACTTGTGAAAGCCTCATAGTGAGAACGGTCGCGACTTTTAGTCGAGCTGTATAGTGCAAACACCAAACCTAATGTATCTCGGCCAACCCGACTGGTCGCTTGGATATATTCAGAGGTGAGCTTAGGCTGACCGACAACGATCATGCTGTTCAATCTTGAAATGTCGATGCCCACTGAGAGCATATTAGTAGCAATCATGGTGTCGACAGCTCGTTCATCTGAGGTATGCGCGTGCGTGAGCTTCTCAATTGTGCTAACGATTTCGCTGCTAGAAACGTGTGAAGTAAGCTCAAGATTACCGAACGTATTAAGCTGCCGCGAAGAAGCGGAGCCTTCAAGTTTGGTGAGGCGACGCAGCTCATCACGCACATCATCCATCAGTAAAGTGGAAGCTTTCCCTAACTCTCTGAGGCTATTGAAATAACCGACGACTGTCCAGAAAAGATCCTGCTCTTCAGGACTCAGATCAAGCTCAACAATCGAATGAAGAAGAGCCGCAAATAGACGAATTTCTGTCGTCACTTGGGTTTTGCCTGTGCCCATCACGCCAACATATAGGCGACCGTATAGATTGCCACCAGCAGACGGCTTGCTTGTTTTGACGAAGAAGTTGTCGTCAACGTCTAGTCCGTCCGGTGGAAACTGCATAACATCTCGATCAAAAAGATTGCGAACTTGTTCTTGAGAATTTCTGATAGTCGCTGTTGAGGCGAGGTATTTAGGCCGTGAAGCTCCTGAAGACAAGATGTAATCGAAGCTACTCTCATAAAGCCCGACGATACTACCTAACGGACCAGAGATAAGGTGTAATTCATCCTGGATGATGAGCTGTGGTTTATAGACTTTGCCCGTTTTGTTGTTGGAGCAAGAAAACAGGGCCGCGGTCTTTTCGTTGATCGGCACTTGTGCAAACTTATCAACGGTTCCAAATAAGAGCGTCGGTTGATTTTTGTAGATAGAATCGTCAATAACATAAATTGGCAACTTCTCATGGAAAGGGCAACTGAAATTTTGACATTGGAGATCAAAACCATTGTCATTGACTAGTGGGGCGTATCCCCAAGCATCTATGACAAGTTTTTCTGTATCATCTGGGATAATGCTGTGCTTTTGATGACACCAAGGACATTCAAGTACCTGAAACGGATTTGGGCTGTCATGGTTTTTCCGAAGATTAATAAAATCCATTTTTGCTTCTTTACGATGATTGGGTGTTGACCCTCCGCCAACCCATAAACCAACACTAATTTCGTTGATACCCAGATCGTCACGATGCTGACGCAAGAATTCAAGAGCGCAGATCATTGAAGAGGCACGTTGAAATTGTTGTGCGGTCAACAAACGCAATGTATAGCGCATGATAACTGTGACACCTTTAGCATCAGCGTCGCCGAGACGCTGATAGAGAACCACCAACGCAATGGCACACAAGTATGCCTCAGTTTTGCCACCGCCAGTGCTTATCCAAATCAAATCTAAAACGTCACGGAAGTCGCTTCTTTCATTTATCAGTGAATCAATCGTTGTGAGTATAAAGGCCAGTTGAAAAGGGCGCCAAGCAAAACTCGTGTTTGGGTCGTCTTCCAGATTTTCATAGGTGCGAGACCGAAAACATTGCATCTTCCGTTCGAGGTTTTTACTTCTTTGCAGTAAGATAGCCTCGTTAGCTAGATCGAAGGCGAGCAGAGCAGCTGGGTCCTTACGCAGGACCTCAATACCTTGGTGTATGCGGTTGCTGCAGATTCGACAGTCTCGAAGGTTGCTATTAGCAATCTCGGCGTAACATGGGTTCTCCATTTTGATCTCAGGTACCTGTAGCTCACGTTTAGCAATCCATGCGTCGTATTTCGCAGCAAACTTGGTCAAGGATTGTATTTGTGTCTCTTTAGGAACCTCAAAAAGGTAACTGTCCGGGCGGAGTATGTCCTTACTAAGCCCCTCCAAATCAAAAGACATGGGTGAGAGTTCATAGGTTGGGATATACTCTGTGAATATGGATTGAACTTCGCCAGCTTGCGGTAACCAGCCAACCGAAATACCGTGCCCGATAGCGAAGGTTTTCTTGTTGCGGTACTCAAAGCGAATTTTTTGATCTTCTTTACTAAGCTGGTCTAGGTGAGTATCCATGACATCCTCGGAAGCATAGAACTTGAGTGAGCGCGTTGCATTCAGGATGACTTGGGTTTGGAAAAAAATCGTCGACTTTGAAGTATTCTGGACGACCAACGTGACGGAGCAAACTTCCCCTTTGTTGTCAGAAAGGGGAAGTTCTCGTACCTTCGCAAAAATCGATAATCCCAGTGGTTTGCCGGATTTCATAATTTCTGTAGTGAATCTTGGCTTTGTCAAATCTAAAGTGACCTTGGTGGAAATCGGACGACGCTGATAAATTTGGGGTTTTGCCTTCTTAGATTTTTCCGAGCGGTAATTGAGATTGTAAAGCCGATAAAGAAACGCAGTGGCGTCTTTCATTTCCGGTTTTTCTTTAAGCTGATCAAGTAAGTTTCTAAGCTGTTTTTGGAGACTTATCGGCTTTTGAGCATAGCTATCAGCATATGCAATTTGTTTTTGGTCATCAGAAATTTTCAAAATTGGTTCGGTTGCTTGAGCATCAGTTACAATGTTTAAAATCGACTCAAGAAGATCCGTTGGTAAATCAATCCAAGGATTGACAGTTGTGTCATAAACCGATGTGTTAATCGTGAAATCCAAGGTGGAAGTTTTCAAGCAGTAAAACGATAAGCCAATGGAACTCGGCTTGAAAGTGTTATCGACAACGATAGGCTCGCTTTCGGCATCAAAGTCGACATCTTGGTCATCTCCGGAAACGCCATCTGTTGCTTTGCTTGCTACTTTCGGATAAAGGATACCAGTAATGTAACGATTGCGGGGAGGCTCGGAGATGATTTCGACGCTTGAATCTGAGACGAAATGTTCAGACCCTGGTCCTAATATTTTGGCAGTGATCGAATTCAGATAGCGACTGCGAATGGCTTCTTGCTTTGACTTTGAAATTCTATCTGTCATATTTTACCTCCGTGTCAATCTTCTAGTAATCTGTTCGTTCTGTATCTAGGTAAGTACTCGGATACTGGTGTGATAGTGGCAATTGTCATAAAGCTAATGGGTGTGTCAGTCATGTCGAGCTTTTGGCCTTCAATGCGATCAAGTGCTTGTTGTCGTTGATCTTGATACCAGTCACGAACCGTAACGCTCGATTGCCGATACGTTTCTGCGTTTTCTTCGATGTCGAGATTATTGGTGAGCTGTCCGATGATGCGGATGAACTCCAGATCTTGAGGAACAAACTTAACGCTATTCGGCTGAGACCAGTACCGGAAATATCCCTGAGTGTGATCGAGACCGTATCGTAGGAATTTCTGTACAAGGTCGTTGGGTGTCAAGTGATTAGAGCGAACGTATTTGATGAACACTTGTTTCCATTCGAAGTCTTTTTGATGGTCTGGATGATTTTCGAATAATTTAGCTAAGCTTTCAGTGCTATCGAAGAGCTTTGCAAAGTCATTTTGGTACCATCGCTCATTTTCTATGCGCTGGACATAGGCAACTTCATCCATGGGTTTGAAATCAGCAATTGGCTTGTGACGAAGAATGCCCTCGTTGTCACGCGTGAGGATGGTTGCAGAAGGAGTGACAAACATTTTCGCCCTTTTATTTTCCAGAAAAGCCAACCGGTACTTGGCTATGACATGGTTGTCCTGCGTGGCCGTTGGCGAAGTTTTTGAAAGTTGTTCTTTTGTTTCATCATTCAAAATGGATTCTTCTCGCTCTAAAGAATCGGAGTCTTCTTCGGGAGTCAATTCAGAGTCTTCTTTTTCCGATTTGCATGTTAAAGAGTTTCTCAAGTTAGAAATACTGTTTACAAAAGCGGAATCATAATCGACATCGACGAGTTGATCAGTCTGAAGGACTTGTTTTAGAAAAAAAAGGTCATTGGAAAGAGAAGTGGCCAGCTGACGTGCGAAGTCCTTTGGTGCGACAATTGTGACTTCTCGGGCGATGCCAGAATACATCCAGCGACGGCGCTCTGAGATCTGTGGAACGATCATAATCAGGCGTTCGGGGACATAACGCCTGTCGATTGATTGAATGGGCTCGCCATACTCAATCACATGAGCTTTTTTCTTTCGAAGGTTATAATTCGTTCTCATCTCTCCGGCTAATACTGAGTGAGTTAAAATGACGGTCTGATTATCAATAATTAAACCGGCAAGAAGATTATCTAACTGAACAGCATAGTTTCCATTAACCAACCGAGTAAGATGTTGCAAAAGATCTTTTGCAGTATCTTCAGCGACAATATTTTGAAGTTGCAGCTCATCTTTCACCAATTGGAACGCTTGAGCAACACTTTGGGAATTTGAAATCACCGAAGAAAACAGTGTTTGCTGAAAACGTCGCAAACTTCTCTCGAGATCGAAGAGTTGTTGATCTCTAATACTTGCCAAGAATTCGGTAATTTCGGTCGATTCTGCGTCGATTGTGGCATCAGTCTGAATAAAGTTTGCAGAAATAGTCCTCGTCTTGAACTCATCTGCTGTCAGCCAACTGTACAGAGTATCCGACGCATTCATGAAAGTTGCACCAGCGGTCGACACGGCGGAACTAAGCATGGAGAGAATGTGCGTCTCTATCGAGTGTCTGGTGATAAAATCACGGACATTGGCCAACATGTCCTTGTTCGAGTACTTCCACCAAGTATCGCCTATCATGTAGAGCGTGAAACGTTTGCTGATTCGTTCGTGGAGAAGGGTATTTAGGGTCTGAAGTTTTGAAACGAAGGTAACCATGGGAACCATCGTTTTCGTCGTACCTTTTAGATGCTTTGTCTTTCCACCTGCAGGGTAATATTCGCTTGGCACAACAGCACCGAAGCTAAGGGCTCTTCCTTCAATTCTAAAGTTCATCTTTTCAAGGCGATCAATGACTACCTTGTCGGTCAAAATTACAATGTTAGATTCATCCGTTCGGCTGAAGTGAGAAATGTGAAAAAGAGCAGCTACTTTTGCTCTTGTGTCGGTAGTTTTCCTTGAGGAAACCGATTTTGCAAGGCTGACTGAGGATAAGAAAATCTCTCGTGGGATCGTCAATAGCAGTCCATCAGAATCTGAGGCCATTTTGCAGACGTCATGGCCATTAAGTTTTTCTACGCCGATAAAAGTATAACTTGTTTCCGCATATACTAGAGGGGTCCCGGATTTGATTTTCTCTGGGTAAAGGACTTGGCGATCGGCTATGTTTGACAATAGTGTGCGTAGAGCAGCCAATGCTGCTAACGCGGCAGGGACTTGTTCTGATAGGTAGTAATATAAATAGCCACCGCCTGAGTCCTCGGCGGCTGTGAAGTCGCGCAAAACTTTACTAAGCATCGGATCTTTGTTGAACAGTTGCTTTGGTAAAAAGCTGATCATCTTTTCCGTATACTTTTCAAGATTCATTACCTTCCCCCCAAAAAAAGAAATAAAACTAAACGCTCAAGTTAAAGCGTTTACTTATGAGTATAAACTTTTTTTATCTGACCGTAAATTTTAAAAGGTGTGAAAAAGAAAATGGGAAGAACGGAGAAAGAAAATACTTCAAGCAACCTTTTTTGGCGGCATCAAAATTGGGCTAAATCCTTGTTGCAGTTTAGATTCATCACAAAAATAGTCGTAAAGTTAAGACAGCAACAATTAGGTTGTGCCGCTTGAGCATTGAGCTAGAATATTACATCACGTTAATGCCCGAAAAAAACACGCCCAAGACGGACGTGTTCGACAATTATTTGACCTACTGAACTGAGTGCACGAAACTGCACGCAATAGATCGCAACAAACACCGATGTAACAGTATTTGTTGACAAAAGTATTAAAGTTTCTGGTTATAGTATTCAACAACCAGTGATTCGTCAACTTCTGGTTCGAGTTCGCCACGTTCTGGTAAGCGAACAAGGGAACCTTCCTTCTTATTGTCGTCAAAGGTTACGTAAGCTGGACGGGAAACCGTGTTCTCGATAGCTTCATTGACAACAGCGAGGTTTTGTGAGCGTTCGCGAAGACCGATCACTTGGCCAGGCTGTACTTCATAGGAAGGAATATCAAGGCGCTTGCCATCAACTGTGATGTGGCCGTGGTTGACAAGTTGGCGCGCTTGAGGACGGCTGGAAGCCAAGCCCAAACGGAAAACCAAGTTATCTAAACGGGTTTCAAGCAGGATCATGAAGTTATCACCATGGGTACCTTCTTTGATCTTACCAGCGCGCAGGAACAAGTTCTGGAATTGGCGTTCGTTTAAACCGTACATCCAACGCAGCTTCTGCTTTTCACGCAGTTGCTGACCGTATTCGGAAATCTTACGGCGGTTGTTGGCACCGTGATCACCGGGTGCATAAGGACGACGAGCTAATTCTTTACCAGTGCCGGAAAGGGACAAGCCGAGACGACGGCTTTGCTTCCAGCGAGGACCTGTATAACGAGACATATGAGTATTCCTCCAAGTTTTTATTTGGAGTAAAATAACGAATTGCGGCTTTAGCACACGGGCAGTCCTGCAAAGGTTCACCTTCGCAGCCGCGGTTACTACTGTCATCGGCGTGATGCCGAGGCAGGACTGGAGCCGACCATGCCGGCCGCTGCTGCATTATTTTACACGCGAGCTAGTATACCGTGTTTAGCGCGGCGGTGTCAAGGTGACTGGCGAGTGTTTGACCGAACTGTGTCAGGATCTGTTCATCATTTTCGCTAAAACGGTTGAGTTTCGGGGAGTCAATGTCCATGATGGCAACGGTTTCGCCATTAACGTTGATCGGTACGACGATTTCGGCGTTGCTGGCTGAATCGCAAGCGATGTGACCGGCAAATTCATGGACGTTAGCAACGCGAATCACGCTATTTTGCTGATAGCTGGTCCCAACGACCCCTTTGCCCGGTTGAATGTGCATGCAGGCAACTTTGCCTTGGAAAGGGCCGAGGTCGAGTTGTCCGGTTTTGCCATTATAAAGGTAGAAACCAGCCCAGTTGAGCTCGGAGATGCTGTCATTTAGCAGTGCACTGGCATTGGCAAGTACGGTGATGGGGTTGGTTTCGCCTGTAAGTAGGCCATCAAGTTGATCGATAATAATAGGATCAAGGGTTGTCATTTGATCAGTCCTTTTAGGAATTTATGAAAAGCAGCATCTAGGCCTTTTAACTGCGGGCTTTTTTTGCGATACTGGTAGCTAGGATGTTATCGTTTTTAACACTTAACGGCATTTTAGCCGGTAAGTAGGCAAAATGCAATTAGAAAGATAATCGGTAAAGCAGAGGGTGTAGGGATGATCTGGTTCTTCATTATTGTTGCGATTATAATTGTGGCTGCTGGCAGTGTCTGGTGGCTGCAGCATTATTTTCAAACGCGTATCAAAGACTTAGACGAAAAAGTCGAAGCGATTGATATTGGTGCGCTCTCGAGTCAGATTCGCAGCATTGAGCAACTGAAGCTGACCGGTGACAGTCTGGCAACCTTTGGCAAGTGGGAGCGGGCGTTTGATCAATTAAACGACCATGATCTAGCTGAGCTGCAAAAAATTCTGCTTGATCTCGAAGACCAGGTTAAACGCTTCCGTTTAGATCGGGCATCGAAAATTGCTAAGGTGCTGGAAGATAAAATCGAGACGGCTCAGCGCCAATACGAACTGATTAGCCAGGCACTACAAGACATTCGGCACGACGAAGCAGATAACCGTAGTAAAATGTTGCAATTGCGAGATGATTACCAGGTTTCACGCAAGACGATTCTTGCCAAGAGTTTTGTCTTCGGTGATGCTCAGCCAGCATTGGAGCAACAGTTGCAGCAATTGGCGCAGCTTTTTCAAAAAATTGACCAGATCAATAATGATGGCGATCATCAGGCGGCAAAGGCAGAAATTAAACAGTTAGCCGAGCAGATGCGGGTTTTGAAGAAGCAGGTTAAGGAATTACCACCACTGGTAAACGAGCAGGTCAACGAGTTTCCTGGACAAATTAACGAAATTCAGCACGGTTACCGGCAACTCACCACCGCCCATTATGTGTTCACCGATGATATTCCGGGGATGGTTGCGGATGTCGAGGCCAAGATGAAGGATGCCAATGCGGCTCTTAAATCGATTGATGTGGAGGCAACAGAGGCAGCCAATGCGGAAATCGAAGCTGAAATCGATAAAATGTACGCCATTATGGAAAAAGAGATGCAGGCCAAGAAACGGGTGGATGTTGCGTCCCCTGATTTGCGGCGCTTCATCGATCATGCACTGCGCCAAAATCGGGAATTGCAGGCAGAATTGGATCATCTGAACCAAAGCTATACGCTGAATCATCATGAAATCAAAACCGCTAAAAATTTAAAAATGCAGTTAGATGCGATTGACGCAAATTACACGAAGGATACCGATGCGATTGAAGCAGGCGAGGCCGTGTACTCGGACGTGATTGCGCGGTTTGATGAAACCAAAGAACAGTTAACGGCGATTGAAAAGCAACAGGTCCAGATTAACCAAGACGTGGCAGGTTTGAAAAAAGGCGAGATCATCGCTAATAAACAAGCAGAGAGTTTTGAACTCGATATGCGGAATATTAAGCATGAAATCGTCCGCCATCACTTGCCGGGGTTGCCGCAAGACTATGTGGATAAGGTTAAACATGTTACTGCCGAAATTGATCAGCTTAATCACGATTTGGATCAGGTTAAAATTAACATGGATGCGATTGCCAAGTTTCTGATTAAGATTGCCAGTGATATTGATGATTTAAAGAAAACAACCAGTGCCTTAATTGATGCGGCCGGATTAACCGAAGAATTGATGCAATATGCCAACCGTTACAAAATAACGGTTAAGCCGGTAGCAGACGCGGTTAAGCATGCGACCGAACTGTATATGCAATTTGACTATCAGCAGGCTGCCGATACGTTGGCGACCGCGTTGGAGCAGACGGAGCAGGGCAGCTACAAGAAAGTTGAAGATGCTTATCTTGCGCGGAAGAAAGCTTCATTATATTGATTTGCGTGATTGGAAAGCCAGCTTGGGTTGGGGCTGGCTTTTGGTTTGGGGTAGAGGTTGTGATATGGTGCAGGGATCTGCAGGGAAAATTGCAGACTTAAATGGTTAATAATCATTCAGTAGGGTATATACGTCTCCGAAACGCGTTCACCGGCGCAGAAGTCTGCGTGTAAGGACCTCGAGCGCAATGGCCAAGACCGGGCCATCACGCTCAAGGCCACTTACACTCCGACTTCTACCCGCGCCGGTTCACTCTCTTGCTTAAACGCGTTCGCCAGCCCAGAAACCTGCACATAAGGACCTTGAGCGCAATGACCAAAGCCCGGTCATCACGCTCAAGGCCACTTATGCTTCGGTTTCTAACCGGGCTGGCTCACGCTCTTGAAACTTACTAACTTTTTGTCTATAATTCAATCCAGTCGAATTAACGGAAGGGGCCGGCTGATGATTTATTTTGATAATAGTGCAACGACGAAGATTTCGCCTGATGCGTTGGCGACTTATAACAAGGTCAGCACGGATTTTTTTGGGAATCCTAGCAGTTTGCATGCTCTGGGAACTAAAGCAAATGAGGTTTTGCAAAGTTCGCGAGCCCAGATTGCTAAATTAATCGGTGCGAAGCCGGACGAGATTTATTTTACGAGCGGTGGAACGGAAGGCGATAACTGGGTGATTAAAGGCACTGCCATGGCTAAGCGCGAATTTGGCCGTCATCTGATTACGACCAGTATCGAGCATCCGGCTGTGATCAATACGATGAAACAGCTAGAGAAACTGGGATTTGAAGTGACTTATTTGCCGGTTGATCGGCGCGGTTTTATTCATATTGACGATTTGAAAGCGGCTATTCGCAAAGATACGATTTTGGTGTCGATTATGGCGGTTAATAATGAAATTGGCAGTATGCAGCCGATTGTTCAGGCCGCGCGGGTGTTGGATAATTATCCGAATATTCATTTTCATGTCGATGCCGTACAAGCCGTTGGTAAGGGCTTGGATGCAGCGTTGCAAGACCCGCGGATTGATTTTCTCAGTTTTTCCGGTCATAAGTTTCATGCTCCCCGCGGTACCGGCTTTATCTATGCCAAAGAGGGTCGCATGCTTGATCCGTTGCTAACCGGTGGCGGTCAGGAACATGATTGGCGCTCAGGCACGGAAAATGTTCCGGCGATTGCGGCAATGGCCAAGTCGCTGCGCTTACTTTTGGCTAATGAAGATGCTAACGTGGCTCGGCAGCAAGCAGTTCGCAAGCGGATTTTTGATCATGTCAGCCAAAAGCCCAAGGTGACGATGTTTAGTCAGTTAACACCGGATTTTGCCCCACATGTTTTATGTTTTGCCATTGCTGGTGTCCGCGGCGAAACGATTGTTCATGTGTTTGAGGATCATCAGATTTACATTTCCACAACTAGTGCCTGCTCAAGTAAGAAAGGCACGGAAAGCAGTACCTTGGCCGCCATGCATACGGACCCGAAAATTGCCACTTCCGCGATTCGGGTGAGTTTGGATGAAGCTAATACTTTGGATGAAGCGGATGCGTTTAATGCAGCGTTTGATACGATTTATGCAAAGTTTGCCAAGCTTGATAAAGCGACCGTCTAAACGAGCATCAGCCATTTCCAGTGCGAGGAGTGGCCGGGTGTCAGTCATAGCGACTAATACTGCCAACTTGTTTTGACGCATCACCGGTTTTCATTGGATCGGTTACCGCCTACATGAAAGGATTTTAAGATGCAATATTCAGAAATTATGGTTCGTTACGGCGAGCTTTCGACCAAGGGAAAAAATCGGCAAGCGTTTATCGGTCGTTTGAACGGTAACGTTACACGAGCGCTGCATGAATTCCCCAACCTCACCATTCGGCCTAAACGTGATCGGATGCACATTGAATTGAATGGCGAGCCTAGTGATCAGGTGATGGCACGACTGTCACAGGTATTCGGCATCCAGAATTTTTCACCAAGTATTGCCGTAGAAAAGGATATGGCAAAAGTCCACGAGGTTGCGTTGCAGCTGATGAATGAAACGGCACCGCACGGCATTAGCTATAAGGTTAATACGCGGCGGAGCGATCATGACTTTGCCTTGGATACCAATGCTATGAATCTTGATTTAGGCGATTTCTTGACGGATAAGCGGCCGGACTTAGTTGTCAAAATGCATCATCCTGATATGATTTTGCGAGTTGAAGTCCGTCGTGAAGCAATTTATTTATCCACTAAAACAATTCAAGGTGCTGGCGGATTGCCGGTTGGAACAGCAGGGCGCGCGGCCTTGATGCTTAGTGGCGGGATTGATTCGCCGGTTGCGGGTTACTATGCGTTAAAACGTGGCGTGGACATTGAAATGGTGCACTTTTTCAGCCCACCTTACACCAGTCAACAGGCGCTGAATAAGGCTAAACAGCTCACGGCCAAGCTGACCCCTTATGTTGGCCGGATTTACTTTATTGAAGTACCATTTACCGAGATTCAGGAGGCAGTCAAAGCAACGGTTCCGGAAGGTTATCTGATGACCGTGCAACGCCGAATGATGTTGCGACTAACCGAAGCGATTGCCAAACAACGTGGCGATCTGGCTATCTTTAATGGTGAGTCAGTCGGCCAGGTGGCTTCGCAGACGCTGGAATCAATGGCTGCAATCAATGATGTCACCACGATGCCGATTATTCGTCCGGTTGCGACCATGGATAAGAATGAGATCATTGCCGAAGCAGAAAAGATCGACACGTATGATTTATCGATCATGCCGTTTGAAGACTGTTGTACTATTTTTGCCCCGCCGTCGCCTAAAACCAAACCAAAGACGGATCGCGCACGGTATTACGAAAGCAAACTTGATGTCGATGGTTTGATGGCGCGCGCGTTGGCCGGAATCAAGGTTCAGGAGATCAAGTCATCTGATCAGTTCCTGAATCAGGATCAGGATGTTATCGCAGAATTGCTTTAAAAATTGAATAAAAGCGGTAGTTGCTGATAAGTTATTTGCTTATCGGTAACTACCGCTTTTTTAGTTTAGCGTTAAAAGTCGGCGAATGATCTTAAAAAAGAAATAATTCACAAGATTTCGCGATATTAATAAGCTGCTGGAGCGAATGCCATCATGGTTGCCCGAAAAATGGTTGTCACCTGCAGAAGACGCATTGTGCTTAATTCCTGGTTTGAAAAGATCGTTAATATAAAATGGGTCAGTAAAAACAGTGGTAAAAGAGCGCGCAATTTGTTAAACTTAATATGTGAAAATGGTAACAAACATGTGCGGAGGTGTTGATGGTGGTCGTCAGTAAACAAGCGTTATCACAAGCAACGATTAAGCGAATCCCGGTTTATTATCGAACCGTCAAAGATTTGCAACAGACGGGGGTTAAGCGGGTTCGGTCTGATCGGCTAAGTAAGCTGGTTCATATCGCGCCAGCAACCATTCGGCGGGACTTCTCCAATTTTGGCGATTTAGGGCGCAGCGGCTATGGCTATTCGGTTGATTTACTTGCACAGGTGTTTGGCGAGTTATTAGAAGTGCACTCGGAAGAACAGATGTTACTGGTGGGGTGTGGCAACCTCGGACGGGCGTTGTTGACCAATAATTTTCGCCGGAATCCGGATCTGACCATTGTGGTGGGATTCGACACGGATCCGCAGCTCATTGGGACGACAATTGCCGGGGTGCCGATTTTTGATCTCACAACTTTAGCCAAAAATATTCGCCCGGGGATGCATACTGCCATTGTCTGTGTGCCGAGTTCCGCCCAGACCAGCGTTATTAACCAACTTGAGGCTAATGGCATAACCGCTATTTTAACCTTTGCCCCTAAGCCGGTCCCGGCAAAACCGACAACCACGATTCGCTATATTGATCTTACGAGTGAGCTACAGGCGTTATTGTTTGTTGATCATCAAAAACAGGTTTCGCGACAGGTGACGGAACCGTTGCGCTAGCGTTACTTGACGCGCTGGATCACGCTCGTTATAAGGCGTTCAGCTGCCCAGAAATTTGCATATAAAGATCTTGGGCACAAATCCGCTTTTACGCCCATAACGCGCTCCCCGGCGCAGGGACCTGCATGTAAGGACCTTGGTCGCAATGGCCAGACCCGGGCCATCACGACCAAGGCCACAAGTCCGCCTTTACGCCCATAACGCGTTCACCGGCGCAGAAGTCTGCGTGTAAGGACCTTGGTCGCAATGGCCAAGCCCGGGCCATCAAGACCAAGGCCACTTACACTCCGACTTCTAACCGCGCCGGTTCACGCTCACCTCACATTGACCCTGTCATGATCACGGGTTATAATGCAGCTAATGCAATGATCAAGAGGGTTGCGTTCTTTTTTTCCAGCGACGGGATGGTTGGTGTGAATCTCGAAAGAAGACCGTGATTGTAGCTTGTGAGCTGCCGTCCTGAAGTGAGTAGGGAACGGCCGGTGACAGCCGTTATCCTGAACCAAGTGGGGATTGATTCCCAATTTAGGTGGTACCGCGAGTAGACTCGTCCTAATAATCGATATTAGGGCGTTTTTTTGTGTATACGCACGGCGCGACCCAGCTTCCGGGTTGGCGTGCGTGTGATGCATCGGCGCGTGCCAATTCTAGAAACCGGATGGACGAAAAAATTTTGTGAGGTGGAGCCAGTGAGTGATGAAACGTTAGCACCAAAGTATGATCATAAAGCAGTCGAGGAAGGCCGGTATCAGGAATGGCTTGATGAAGATGTCTTCAAACCAAGTGGTGATAAGAAGGCTAAGCCGTATTCAATCGTGATTCCGCCGCCAAATGTCACCGGTAAGTTACACATGGGGCATGCATGGGATACCACGCTTCAAGACATCGTGATCCGCCAAAAGCGTATGCAGGGGTTTGATACCTTGTGGCTGCCAGGGATGGATCATGCCGGAATCGCCACGCAGGCTAAAGTTGAGGCAAAGTTGCGCAAAGAAGGCATCAGCCGCTATGACTTAGGCCGTGAAAAGTTTGTCCAGAAAGTCTGGGAATGGAAGGACGAATTTGCCAAGACGATTCATGGACAATGGGCCAAAATGGGCTTGTCACTGGATTATAGTCGGGAACGTTTTACTTTGGATAAGGGCCTGAATCAAGCGGTTCGACGGGTGTTTGTTGACCTTTATAACCAGGGTTTGATTTACCGTGGCGAATATATCGTTAACTGGGATCCGCAAGCGCGCACGGCACTATCGGATATTGAAGTCATTCATAAAGACGATAAAGGTGCTTTTTACCATGTAAAATATCCATTCGCGGACGGTAGCGGCTACATTGAGATTGCAACGACGCGTCCGGAAACCATGATGGGTGATACTGCGGTGGCCGTTCACCCAGGCGATGAACGGTATAAAGATATGGTGGGCAAGGAACTTATTTTGCCATTAGCCAATCGCAAAATTCCAATCATTGAAGATGCTTACGTTGACCCTGAGTTTGGAACTGGGGCGGTTAAAATCACGCCAGCCCATGACCCTAACGACTTTCAGGTGGGCAATCGTCATGATTTGAAACGAATTAACACTATGAATGACGATGGCACGATGAACGAAAATGCCGGCAAATATCAAGGAATGGATCGCTTTGAAGCCCGTAAAGCCATGGTGGCTGATTTGGATAAGGCCGGTTTATTGCTTAAAGTTGAACCGATTGTGCACAGTGTCGGCCATAGCGAACGTACCGGCGTTCAAGTTGAAGCACGGTTGTCAACACAATGGTTTGTCAAGATGAAACCATTAGCTGAAGCGGCAATCAAAGCGCAGCAAGAACCGGACAAGAAAGTGACATTTGTTCCTGAGCGGTTTGAACATACCTATTTGCAGTGGATGGAAAATATTCATGACTGGGTTATTTCACGGCAGCTGTGGTGGGGTCATCAGATTCCGGCTTGGTACAACAAGCAGACCGGCGAAACCTATGTCGGGATGGAAGCACCTAAAGACATTGAAAACTGGAAGCAGGATCCTGACGTGTTGGATACCTGGTTTTCAAGTGCGTTGTGGCCATTTTCCACGATGGGGTGGCCGAATACCGATGCGCCGGATTACAAGCGTTATTACCCAACAGATACCTTAGTGACCGGCTATGATATCATTCCATTCTGGGTTGCGCGGATGATTTTCCAAGGGTTGCATTTTACCCATCAACGGCCGTTCCAGTACACCTTGATTCACGGGTTAATGCGTGATGAACAAGGCCGGAAGATGAGTAAGTCACTGGGTAATGGGATTGACCCGATGGATGTGATTGAAAAATACGGCGCCGATGCCTTGCGGTGGTTCCTGATTACCGGTAATAAACCGGGACAGGATACACGGTTTAGCTATAAACAGGTTGAAGCAGCTTGGAATTTCATCAATAAGATTTGGAACATTTCCCGATTTGTGATGATGAACCTAGGCGACTTGGATACGCCGCAACAGCCAGATCCAAGTACCTTTGATTTGTCCGACAAATGGCTTTTTGCGCAATTGAACGAAACCATCAAGCAGGTAATGGATTTGTCGGCGCGGTTTGAATTTGGTGAAATGGGTCGAACCCTGTATAACTTCACCTGGAATGTTTTCGCGGACTGGTACGTTGAAATGAGTAAGGAAGTGCTTTACGGCGATGATGAGCAGGCCAAAGCAGCCAAGCGCGTCAACCTTGCTTATGCACTGGATCAGATTTTACGGCTATTGCACCCAGTGATGCCGTTTGTGACGGAAAAACTATGGTTGGCGTTACCGCATACGGGCAAATCAATTGTGACGGCGAGCTATCCAGTGGCAAACACTGCCTTTGAAAATGCTGACGCTACCAGTGCAATGGATGCGATCATTGCGCTCATCCGCGGCGTTCGCGGAATCCGTAAAGAGGCCGGCGCTCCGCTTAAGACCAAAGTCGATATTCTCGTTAAATTGACGGATCCTGCTTTGAAACCAATCTTTGAACAGAACTTTGACTTTATCGATCGGTTCGTCAATAGTAAAGCCTTCACGGTTGGAACCGATGTGGCCGAGCCTAAAATGGCGGGCAGTGCGGTGATCACAGGCGCCACCATTTTCGTACCGCTCAATGAATTAATTGATTTGGACGAGGAAAAGGCCAAACTGACTAAAGACGCTAAGAAGCTTGAGCAAGAAATTGCCCGAATTGACAAGAAGCTCAATAACCAAGGCTTCTTATCCAAAGCACCGGAAGCGGTTGTTGCAGAACAACGCACTAAGCGCAGTGATTTTGAAGATCAGCTAACGAGCACTAAGCAACGGTTGGAACAATTACAACGAGCTTAAGTTACCAAGTGGCTTTAAGCGATTTTATGGTGAAAAAACCGGTATTAGGGTTGAGTTTTAAGCCCTAGTACCGGCTTTTTTGATGGTCGTGGTTAAAGCATGCCGCAAGCAAGCAATCTGGCGCGCGGCCGTTTGTCCGATGGGTTCTGGCAGCAATGAAAACGTAAATTTGGCTGGCTAAGCTCATAAGTTAGACCCATTTTTCTGGTATGATGAAGCTATATATTGCAGCAGTATGAAAGCTGGCTGCCTAAATGATAAAAATAAGGAAAGTTAACAATGAATTACACAGAAAGCGTTGCCTACATTCATTCTTTTCCGCGTTTGGCCAAGACCGGTGACCATCGGCGGATTTTAACGTTATTACATGCACTCGGCAATCCGCAGCAACAAGGGCGGTATATTCACGTGACTGGTACTAATGGAAAAGGCTCAGCCGCTAATGCGATTGCACATGTCCTTGAGGCAAGCGGTTTGACAGTCGGGTTATATACCTCGCCGTTTATCATGCGGTTTAATGAACGGATCATGATTGACCATGAACCGATTCCGGATGCTGCGTTAGTCAATGCGGTTGCGTTTGTCAGGGCTGCACTGGAGCGGCTTCAGCAGCAACAAGCTGATTTTAACGTGACGGAATTTGAATTCATTACCGCGCTGGCGTATTGGTATTTTCGTCAGCGTCAGGTTGATGTTGCGGTGATTGAAGTCGGTATTGGCGGCGACACGGATTCGACCAATGTCATCACGCCGGTTGTCAGTGTTTTGACCGAGGTTGCTTTAGATCACCAGAAGTTGCTGGGGCATACGATTACGGCGATTGCCAAGCATAAGGCCGGTATTATCAAACGGGGTATTCCGGTTGTAACCGGTAACTTGGTGCCGGATGCTGCTGCCGTTGTCGCAGCCAAGGTCGCGACAACAGGGAGTCAATGGTTGCGTTTTGACCGCGATTTTTCGGTTCCTAAGGCTAAGCTTCACGGTTGGGGCCAACGGTTTACTTATGAAGACCAAGATGGACGTATTAGTGATTTGGAGGTGCCGTTGGTTGGCGATTACCAGCAACGTAATATGGCAATTGCGATTCAAACGGCAAAAGTGTATGCCAAGCAGACAGAATGGCCTTTGACGCCCCAGAATATTCGCCAAGGGCTTGCTGCCAGTCATTGGCCAGCCCGACTCGAAAAGATAAGTGATACGCCTTTGATCGTCATTGACGGGGCGCACAATCCGGATGGCATCAATGGTTTGATTACGGCGCTAAAGCAACTTTTTTCCCAACCCATTACTGTTATTGCCGGCATCTTGGCGGATAAAGACTATGCGGCGATGGCGGATAGGCTGACCGCGGCATTTTCCACGGTTTATCTGGTTCCGGTGCCGGGGACGCCGCGCGCCTTGCCTGAGGCTGGTTATGAGGCGCTGCACGAAGGTCGGTTAAAGGATTCGTGGCAGGAAGCATTGGCGGCGAGTCTTAATGATGTGCCGGATCAGCCGATTGTGATCACCGGTTCGCTGTATTTAGCCTCAGCTGTTCGTCAAACTTTATTAGGGGGAAAATCATGACCGCAACAGTCATCTTTGATCTTGACGGGACACTGGTTAACACTGAAGCACTTTACCTTAAAAGTAATGTTAAAGCCGCGGCAGTATTGGGACTGCACCGGACAGAAGCTGATTTTCGGCCATTAGTTGGATCTGCCGGACCAAGTGAAGCTAAAATCATTGCCGATTTGGTTGGGGCCGATCATGCCGCATGGTTCCAGCAATTTTCAACCCAGGATGTTTTGGACCAGATTCGCAGCGGTGCCGATTTTGTCTTACCCGGAGCTGACAAAACGTTGCAGACGCTTGATCAGATGGGTTATCGGTTAGCGTTGGCAACAAGTAGTGCCAAACATTACGTTGACGTGGTGTTGGCTGCAACTGGTTGGGTGAAGCGGTTTGACCCGATTCTGACTGGCAGTGATGTGACGGCACACAAACCTGATCCGGAAATTTATCACGTGATGAAAACCAAGTTGCCTGAGACACCGGCGATTGTCGTTGAAGATACGCATGTGGGTGTGGCCGCAGCAGAAGGGGCTGGACTCCCGGTCGTTATGATTCCAGGCATCGGTCAAGGGCCGGATCATAAGGCGACCGCGATTTTAGCTGCGATCACGGATTTACCTGACTGGCTGCAAAATCACCCTACCTTTGCGTAATGTCCATAATGAGTCTTCAGATGACTCAAAATGGCGGCCCCATCAGAGAAGGCTGAAGAGGATGCAGTCCCACTCTGAAAGCGGCATGACGGAGGGAAAGACGATGGCAGATGCGACTGAACAACCACGTGAGCGTTTATTGGCGCATGGACCACAGGCACTGACGGATGCGGAATTATTGCAATTGATTGTGCGCGCAGGCAACCAGCACTATCCGGTCCAGGAAATTGTCAGTGAGGTGTTGACCACTTATCCTGCATTACGAGGCTTAGCAGAAGGTGATGGTGATTCACTGGACCATATTCGCGGACTGGGCGCGGCTAAACGGGCCAGCATTTTGGCGGGTGTGGAGTTAGGACGGCGGGTCATGCGTCGTCAATCGGTTCGATATGGGCAGATCAAAAATAGCGAGCAACTGGGTAAAACGATGGTGTCACGCTTTGCCGGAGCTAATCAGGAATCCATGTTGATTTTATTTTTGGATGTCAAGAATCAGATCATCACGGAACAAATCGTGGCAATTGGAACGGTGGATTCAGCCTTAGCCGATCCGCGGGTGGTGTTTCGGGAAGCATTAAAGCTAAGCGCCACGAATTTGATCATGGTGCACAATCATCCCAGTGGTGATCCTTCTCCGAGTCAGGCCGATCGTGATACAACAACGCGATTTCAGCTGGCGGCAGCGTTACTCGGCATGCACTTGCTTGACCACTTGATCATCGGGCGGCAGTCGTATTATTCGTTTGCGCGCGATGATCCGGAATTTAATTAATTTGCTAAAAAGTTGTAAGGTTTTCTGAAATTGGCGCAATGAGGGCAAAAACAGGCGGTTTCACATTTTGTCATAGAAAATAATATGCTATAATGCATGGAGTTAATACGAAATGAGTCAGCATAAGGAGAGAACGTCTTGTTTGGATTTGGATCAAAGAATATCGGGATCGATCTTGGCACCGCAAATACCTTAGTTTACGTCGACGGCAAGGGCATTGTGTTAAATGAGCCCTCCGTAGTCGCGAAGAATACCCAGACGGAAGAAGTCATTGCCGTTGGTGAAGAAGCCCGCGACATGATCGGTCGTACCCCGACCAATATCGTGGCGATCCGACCAATGAAAGATGGGGTCATCGCTGACTACGACACAACTGCGGCCATGTTAAAATACTTCATGCAAAAGGCATTAGGTAACGGCAGCCACCCGCAAGTGATGATTTGTGTGCCAAGCGGCGTGACGGAAGTTGAAAAACGGGCCGTTATTGACGCTGCAAAAGTCGCAGGAGCACGCGATGCTTTCGTCATTGAAGAACCTTACGCTGCTGCAATCGGTGCCGGTCTGCCGGTTATGGACCCGACCGGTAGTATGGTTGTTGATATTGGCGGCGGGACCACTGATGTCGCAACGATTTCATTAGGCGGTATTGTTTCGAGTCGCTCGATTCGGGTGGCTGGTGACAAGTTTGATGAAGCCATCATCAATCATTTACGCCAGAACTTTAATTTGCTCATCGGCGAACGTACGGCTGAAGCCATGAAGATTCAAATTGGTTCGGCATCGGTTGAAAAGGCTGCCGATATCGATGGGATGACCGTGCGCGGACGTGATTTATTGAGCGGCCTGCCAAAGACCATCGACATTTCGGCCACGGATATTGCATCTGCTATTCACGAAAACGTGCTTGATATCATCACGGCGATTAAAGAAACACTGGAAGAAACCTCACCAGAAATCGCTGCCGATGTCATTGATCATGGGATTGTGTTGACAGGCGGCGGTGCGCTTTTGAAGCATTTACCGGATGTCATTTCCGATGAGACCAAAGTACCGGTCTTCATTGCGCAGGATCCGCTAGATTGTGTGGCAATCGGCACTGGTGAATCGTTGAAGAATATTGACGTTTTAAAGAAGCGTTAACAGCCCATAAATGAAGATGGTTTGCGTGTGGCAAGAGGCTGGGATGAAGGATCCTGGCCTCTTTTCGCGAGTGTGACGGAGGAACCAATGCAGAAATTCTTTTCCAACAAAAAATTGATCGCCCTCATGATCGCATTGCTGGTCAGTCTTGGTCTGGTCGCTGGATCAATCTATGCGAGCAATAATCGCAATACGCCGCCGTTTATTCAGCGGATTGCCAATGATGTTGTTGGCATCGGTGGGCGGTTAGTCGCGTTGCCGGGAGATTTTGCCCGCAATGGATTAGATGACATCAATAATCTCATGGATACGTTTCAGGAGAATCAGCGCCTCAAGCAACAGCTGGATAATTTAGCGCAGACAAAGGTGCAGGTACAAACTTTAAAACGCGAAAATAAGCAGTTGAAGCAACAGTTGAAACTTAACGGTACTTTGACGGATTACGCGCAGATCAGTGCTGCTGTCATTTTACGAACACCGAGTGACTGGCGCAACATGGTCGTTATTAACCAAGGAAGTGCCGCCGGGGTTAAGAAGGGCATGCCGGTTATGGCAGGTTCCGGCTTGATTGGCCGTGTCGTTGAGGTCAATCGGACGAGTTCAAAAGTTGAGATGCTATCAACGGCCAATAAATCCAGTGACCGGATTGCGGCGGCCGTTGAGACCAAAGGCGAAAAAGAAGTTAACGGCATCATTACCGGATATGACGAAAAAACCGGTGATTTGATTCTCGGCGAGCTGAATACGGATACCGCGATTAAAAAAGGCGATGAGGTGGTTACCAGTGGCTTAGGTGGCATGACACCTAAAGGATTACTGATTGGCAAAGTCGCCAGCGTCAAGAAAGATGACTATGGTCTGGCCAACACCGTTTATTTGGATCCCGCCGCAAATCTAAACGATGTCACCGTTGTAACCGTCATCTCACGTACGATCAAAGGTGACTAACATGTTAAACGAAAAACATTTCACAGGACATTGGTGGATCTTTTTACTGCTGCTTTTGTTATTATTAATTGATGGCAGCCTAGCATCAGTGCTGGCACAGTGGATCATGCAGCCGAACTTTATGGGGACGCCGCAATTGACCTTGTTAGGGTTAGTCATGGTGACGTTGTTGGTGCCGCAAGAAAAGTATATAACCTGGATTGCGGCATTGATTGGGTTGCTATTCGACAGTTTTTACACGGGCATTCTAGGGATTAATGCGTTACTGTTTGCCTTGGTCATTTACGTGGTTCGCCAGATTCGGCCGTATATCCCGCACACGCCGATTTTTGTTGGTATGGTTTATATTATTGCTTTGTTGCTCTATGGGGTTGCCAGTTATGCTGCGAATCATTTTATTGGCTACGGATCTGCCAGTGTTGTTATGCTGATAGCGAATCATTTAGGGCCGGGATTAACGGTCAATCTCATTCTTTTTGTGATTGTCTATGGTCCATTACATCGATTGTTGATGAATTTAGCGGAAGAATAATTTGGGGTGATAATGTGGACAGTGTGGTCTTAAAAGGTCGAAATGATAGTCTGGCGCTGCACCTTCAAGATACAGCGGACTTTACGCAGATTATCCAGACACTGAAAACATTACTAGGCAAATTGTACGAAGAAACGCCAACCGGTGATGTCAGCTATCGTTTGGAGACGGGCAATCGGCTTTTAACGGAAGAGCAGTTGGCGCAAATTCAGGCTGTATTTGAAGATTACCCGCGCTTTTCAATTAATGGCATCACGAGTGCTGTGGTTGATAAAGCGGTCGTTGCCGATATGGTGACGGCTAAAATGACCCATCGCATCGGTGGTGTTGTTCGATCAGGGCAAACAATTGATGTCATGGGCGATGTGCTGTTTTTAGGCGATTTACATGCCGGTGCCTCGCTGTGTGCTTCTGGCAATGTCTTTGTGATGGGCAAAGTTAGTGGCGTTATCCAGGCAGGCAGTCAAGGAGACACCCGCGCAGTTGTTGTGGGTGACTTGCAAGGTGCTAGTCAGGTTCGAATCGCCGATGTCATCGAAATTGTCGCTGACCATTATGATCCGGTTAAACCGGTTGCTTATTTGAGCGAATTACATACGATGGCACATACCAAGTTGGCTGAACTAGCAAATCTTCGGCCGCGATTATTTAAGCAAATGGAGGCAATGTAGATGGGGACAGCGTTAGTAGTGACTTCCGGTAAAGGCGGCGTTGGCAAAACCACCACTTCGGCAAATATCGGTACCGCGTTGGCTTTACAAGGCAAGCGGGTCGTCTTGTTGGACCTTGATATTGGACTACGCAACTTAGATGTTGTCATGGGTTTGTCCAATCGGATTATTTACGACATTGTCGACGTTGCCACTGGCCGCGCAAAGCTACACCAAGCGTTGATCAAGGACAAACGATTTGACGATTTGCTTTATTTACTGCCAGCAGCGCAAAATGCGGAAAAAGACGCGTTAGAACCTGATCAGGTCGTTGAGATTGTTGAACAGTTACGACCGGATTTTGATTTTATTATTTTGGACTCGCCTGCCGGAATCGAACAAGGTTTTCGGAATGCGACTGGGGCGGCTGACGGTGCGATTGTGGTCACGACCCCGGAGATATCGGCGGTGAGTGATGCGGATCGAGTCGTGGGCTTACTGGAACAACGTGATATGCCGCTCAAACCGCGACTCATTATCAACCGCATTCGCCAAAATATGTTAGCTGATGGACGCTCGATGGATATTGACGAAATTACCAGTCATCTGGGACTTGATTTACTCGGCATCATTGTTGACGATGATGGAGTGATTGAGAGTTCAAACAAAGGTGAAGCGATTGTGATGGATCCGGATGACCTTGCTAGTAAAGGCTACCGCAATATTGCCCGCCGGTTACTAGGTGATAGCGTGCCGTTGATGGACATTCGTTTGAAAAAACAAGGCTTTTGGTCAAAATTGTTCCATCGCCATCATTAGACGGTTTACGGTGATTTTGTGCCGGCTGTTAAAGATTAATTTTCTGAAACAGTTGACTTTCGTTAAAGTTCGGTGTAATTTAGTGATAATTCATTAAAGCGTTGAGTGGAATCGATAAGCGGTCATGGTTCACAGCGAGTTCGGGTTGATGGGAACCGAATAGCCATCCGTTTATCACACATCCATGAGTGGACGATTGAACAACAGTAGGTCGTCTCGGTTGGGCTCGTTATCGCCGTGGTTGAAGCAACTACATGAGGTTGATTGTGTGAGCAATTGACAAATCTGAGGTGGAACCGCGGTTTAAGCCGTCCTCTTACAGCAAAGTGCTGTAAGAGGATTTTTTAATGGTCGCGATTTTTTCGAAATCATGTGCGGTGCTGCAACCACATGAGGCCGGGTGTGTGAACAATCGGTAAACTGAGGTGGTACCGCGCAGAAGCGTCCTCTTGCATCAAGCAAGAGGACGCTTTTTTCATACCACGAACAAGTTGCCCAACCGCTCAACTCATCGACAGCCACAAAGCGCAATTAGAAAAGAAACGGATCTGCGCGACTCAAATATAGGCAGGTTCAAAGGAGGAAGCACCATGACTTATATTTTTCAGATTTTACCGGCATTATTATCTGGTGTGAAAATGACGTTGGGGATTTTTGCCATCACTTTAGTCGGAGCCATTCCACTGGGTCTCATTTTATCAGTCGGCCTAATTCCCAAGCCTAAATCGCTACTTGGTAAGGCAGGAAAAAGCTTGCTGGAAGGCTATGTGTGGGTATTTCGGGGCACGCCGCTGTTGTTGCAGCTGATGTTTATCTTTTACGGCTTGCCGATTATCGGTATCGTGTTTGACCGCTTCTCAGCTGCTTTAGTCGCGTTTATTTTGAATTATGCTGCTTACTTCGCAGAAATCTTCCGTGGTGGCTTTGGCGCAATTGATGAAGGTCAGTTCGAAGCAAGTACGGTCCTCAACATGACCCGCTGGCAGGCATTGCGGTTTGTGGTGATTCCTCAGGTTGTCAAGATTGTGCTACCTTCCATCGGTAATGAAGTCATCAACTTGGTTAAGGATTCTAGCCTGGTTTACGTCATTGGCTTAGGCGATTTGCTTCGAGCAGGTAACATTGCCAGTGCGCGGGATGTTACCTTGCTGCCACTGGTATTGGTCGGGGTCATCTACTTACTGCTGACGCTGATTCTGACGTTCTTACAAAAACGGATCGAAGCAGCATTTTCATATTATCGCTAGGAGGGTTAAAAATGTTAGAACTCAAGAATATCAGCAAAGCGTTTAACGGGCGACCGGTTTTAAAAGATGTTAACGTCACGATTGAGGATGGCAAAACATTGGCGATTGTGGGTCCCAGTGGCGCCGGTAAAACCACCTTATTGCGGATCATCAGCGGTTTAGAAAGTGCTGATGGCGGCACCATGATCTGGAACGGTCAGCCGACGACCGCGCAGGCTTTACGCAAACAAGGGGTGATCGGCGTGGTGTTTCAGAACTTTGAATTATTCCCGAATTTGTCGGTTATGCGCAATATTACCTTGGCGCCTACTTTGCAGGGGGTTGATCAACAAAAAGCCGATGCGACAGCCAAGAAACTTCTGAATCAACTTGAACTAACCGATCAGGCGCAGGCGTATCCTTATTCACTGTCTGGCGGGCAAAAGCAGCGGGTGGCAATTGCACGGGCGTTGGCATTAAATCCGCAAATTCTTTTGTACGATGAACCGACTAGTGCGCTTGATCCGATGTTGCGCGATAATGTTGCTGCAATGGTCAACCAATTTAAAGTATCAGGTATGACTCAGGTGGTTGTGACCCATGACATGGACTTTGCCCAAAGTGTTGCAGACACGACTTATCACGTTGGCAAAGGCGGTGATGGTCAATGAAACGGCGAATGATAATGGCCGTCATGGTGTTTTTGACCATGGCCGGTATCGTAATCAGTGGATGCGCGCGCGAAACAGTCGACAATTCCTGGCCACGCATTGAACGGACCAAAAAAGTTGTGATTGGGCTAGATGATACCTTTGTTCCCATGGGTTTTCGTCAAAAAAATGGGCAGTTGGCCGGCTATGACATTGATTTAGCCAAAGCGGTTTTCAAACGATATGGCATTAAAGCGGATTTCCAGACCATCGACTGGTCGATGAAGGAAACCGAATTGAAAAATCAGACCATTGATTTAATTTGGAATGGCTATTCCGTGACCCCGGAGCGGAAAGCAAAGGTTGCTTTTTCGAATGATTATCTGATTAACCATCAAATTCTGGTGACCAAAACCAAAAGTCAGATTAACACGTTGAAGGATATGAAGGGGAAAACCTTGGGCGTGCAAACCGGATCAAGCGGGGCATTTGATTTAGATGCCCAACCCAAATTGTTAAAAAATATGATCGCCAACAAAACGCCGATCCTTTACGATACCTTCAATGATGCATTTATTGACTTGGATGCTGGACGAATTCAAGGCATTTTAATGGATGAGGTTTACGCACGTTACTACATTGCCCACAAGCCGGATCCTGCAAGTTATCACATTATCGGCGACTCATTCCCGCCAGAAGAGTTCGCGGTTGGTATGCGCAAGTCCGATCATGTTTTACGAGAGAAAATTAACGCGGGATTGAAGGCGTTGAAGGCGGACGGAACGATTGCTAAACTGCAGAAGAAATGGTTTGGCAAGGTCGAACAATGAGTTGTTTGTTAGCGCTGATAAGGGTTCAGAGTTTAGACATCGTGGCAATTTTATGTTGAGGCTGGAATCATTGTGGTTGTGTGGATACTGTCTATTGCGACAGGTAACTGCATGAAAACTTTGATTCTGGCTTTTTTGTTGGTTGTTCAACACGCCTCCCTTAACGCGTTCACCGGCGCAGGGACCTGCACATCAAGACCTTGGGCGCAATGACCAAAGCCTGGCCATCACGCCTGAGGCCGCTTGGGTTCTGGTTTATGTCCATAACGCGTTCGCCAGCCCAGAAACCTGCACATAAGGACCTTGGGCGCAATGACCAAAACCCGGTCATCACGCCTGAGGCCACTTATGTTCCGGCTTATGCCCATAACGCGCTCACCGGCGCAAAAGTCTGCGCGTAAGGATCTCAGTCGCAATGGCCAAAGCCCGGCCATCACGCCTGAGGCCACTTATGTTCCGGTTTATGCCCATAACGCGCTCACCGGCGCAGAAGTCTGCGTGTAAGGACCTCAGGCGCAATGACCAAAGCCCGGTCATCACGCCTGAGGCCACTAGTCCGCTTTTACGCCCATAACGCGCTCGCCAGCCCAGAAACCTGCACATAAGGACCCTGGGCGCAATGACCAAAGCCCAGTCATCACGCCCAAGGCCGCTTATGTTCCGGTTTCTAACCGGGCTGGCTCACGCTCACTGGACTTTTTCCCCTGATTATCGGTAAAGTAGAGTATGATAATCGCATGTAGAGACTGGACGAATGGCTGAGGTGTGAGATTGTCTGGTTAGGGAGGCGAAATTTATGTGGCTTGGGCTGATTGTTGGCGGTCTTTATATCATCAATGCATTTATTGCGATTGTGACGGTGTTTCGGTCCCATCGTGATATTTCTGCTGTATGGGCGTGGCTGCTTGTGCTGTTGCTGCTGCCGTTTGTTGGTTTCTTAATTTATTTTGTCTTTGGGCGTAAACTGCGGGCGGATCGCATGCAGGATTTAATGACGCAACGGCTATTGGGTATTAATGATTTGGTGGTTCAGCAACAAGAAGCGCTTGCGGCAGGGCAGCCGTTGATTGGGACGCCAGGTAGCGGTGGGGTTTCGGAGCTGGTGCGAACGTTATTGCGGGCGGACGATGCGTTGGTCACAACTCACAATGAAGTTCAGGTGCTTTCTTTGCGGGAAGCCTTTTTTAAACAGTTATTTGAAGATATTGGCTTGGCTACCGAACATATTCATATTGAAGCCTATACGATTCAGCCTGATGCAGTGGGCCGGCAATTGCGTGATTTACTGATTGAAAAGGCGCAAGCAGGGATCACCGTGCGCGTTTTATACGATACGTTTGGTTCCCACGGTTTACCGATTAGCTTTTGGAAAGGCTTGACAGCAGCCGGTGGTCAGGTGGAGCGATTTGTGGCGACCAAACTCGGACGGTGGAATCCGCGCATCAACTTTCGCAATCATCGTAAACTGATTGTGATTGATGGGCATTTGGCATACTTGGGTGGGTTTAATCTGGGCAAAGAACATCGCGGTTTGCCAACACTGCGGGATACTCAACTACGAATTCAAGGTAAGGCGGTTGCCGTGATTCAAGCGCGTTTCCTGATGGATTGGAATGGTACTAGCAAGAGGCAACAGGTCAAAGACGTCGATGTGCTGTTTCGTGAACCGGTTGTCACCGGAAACACAACCATGCAGATTGTCGCTGGTGGACCGGGGCAGCAGGTTGAAGCAATTAAACTTGGCTATTTAGGATTGATTAATCAAGCCAAGCGTAGTATCTGGATCGAGTCGCCTTATTTTGTTCCCGATGACAGTTTGTTGGACGCATTGACCATTGCGGCTAATGCGGGAGTCGATGTTCGCATTATGGTGCCGAAGAAAACAAATCAGAGTCTGATGGCCAAAGCATCGCAGTTTTACCTCAATCAAGTAGTTGCCAATGGTGGTCAGGCCTTTTTATATGAAGAAGGTTTCTTACACGCTAAAACGATTGTGGTTGACGGCAAGTATGTTTCAACCGGCACCGCAAATTTCGATATCCGTTCATTTAAATTGAACTTTGAAGTTGCTGCGTTTCTTTATGATCATCATTTAGGCAAAACATTTCAAAAACTATTTCTTGCGGATATGGAACGTGCCATGCCGTATACGCAAAAGGTCATTAAGGCCAAGAAACGACCAGCACGCTTGGCCGAAGAGTTATCGCGGTTGCTGGCGCCGATTTTGTGATGGGCGAACCATTCACTGATTTTTTGGCAATTAAAAAAGCCGCTGAAAAATCAGCGGCTTTGTGGTCATTTGGTGATCGGATTAGATGATTTGCAAACTTGCGAGCGCGGTGAGAACAACACCAAGCACGGTGATAATAATCATCACCCAAGCACTAATAATTGTCATTTTCTGGAATTTGCTCTTTTTCTTTTTCTGCACCGAAAACACCACCTTTAAAGTTCTTCTGGGTCTCATTGTACTGGTTTTTGGAAAAAACGGCAACTAAAACTGAGCGCGAGCCGGCGCGGTTAGAAACCGGAGTGTAAGCGGCCTCGGACGTGATGGCCCGCTTTTGGCCATTGCGTTCGAGGTCCTTACACGCAGGTTTCTGCGCCGGGGAGCGCGTTATGGGCGTAAAGGGGAACTATTGGCCTTGGGTGTGATGACCGGGTTTTGGTCATTGCACCCAAGGTCCTTATGTGCAGGTTTCTGGGCTGGCGAACGCGTTATGGGCATAAAGGGGGACTAGTGGCCTTGGGTGTGATGACCGGGCTTTGGTCATTGCACCCAATACAATGTCCGTACACGCGAATTCCTGCGCTGAAGAGCGTTAACTTCTGCTTGACGCCTTTCTTTCCTTTGGGTACGGTTAATTGAGAAGTATCAACAGACAGCACCTTACGTGGTTGCTGCCGCTGGAGGGAATTGTCATGGTGTTGCTTGCGTTGGGATTACCAATTTTAGTGTGGCTCTTGGTTGTTGCCGCTGTCGTCTATTTCGACTTTCATGGTGGTTCGTGGTTTTTTTTACTGACAATGGTGAACCTCTGGGCCATTTTCGAGTTAACCTTTACCAAAAGTCCGAATTTCATCTGGGTGATCCTGTTTACGGCGATGGTGATTGCCTTAATCCTGGTTGTTTGGCAGGTAATCCGCGAATATGACCTGATTATTCACCGATATTGGCGGATGCTGACGCGCATTCTCTCCCTAGCAACCACTTGTTGGTGGCTTAGCGGTATTTTTATTTATTTTATGGGCTGAGTCACCACCGACTTACCACTTGTGAAAAAATCCCGTGATCCTTGTGATCGCGGGATTTTTTGTGGCTTAAATGTTTTTTAAACAATAAAATAACTAAATTTTGCTTCAGAAGTGGTTAGATGTGGAGAAGAGTGGGGCGTTGTGGTAGACTGAAAATCGTAGGGAGGTGCAGGCCATGCTCATGGGTGAATTTGAACGCAGTATCGATGCTAAAGGGCGTCTGATTATTCCAGCCAAATTTCGTGAGCAATTGGGTGCATCGTTTGTTTTGACCCGGGGCATGGATGGCTGCCTTTTTGGTTATCCAATCGCGGAATGGGACAAACTGCAGGCAAAATTGGCCACATTACCCTTAGCTAAAAAAGATGCCCGCACCTTCACGCGTTTTCTTTTTTCGGCTGCGACCGAATGTGAAATTGACAAGCAGGGACGGATCAATATTCCCAAGCCACTGTTCAAACATGCGGCGTTGAAAAAGGATTGCGTCCTTGTAGGGGTCAATACCCGCATTGAAGTCTGGGATGCCGAGCGCTGGCAGCAATTTGCCGACACTGCTGAAGAAGACTTTGATGACATTTCAGAAAACTTAACGGACTTTGGGTTATAGCCATGACAGAATTTAAACACGAGACAGTTCTTTTAAAAGAAGCAACAGCGGCTTTGGCCGTGAAGTCGGATGGTACATATGTGGATGCCACTTTGGGACGCGGAGGCCATACCCGCCAGATTTTAAATCAGCTTACGAATGGGCGTCTGATCGCTTTTGATCAAGACGAAGCAGCCATCGCCGCGGTCAAGCGTCATTTTGGGACGTTACCACCGCAGTTAACGCTGGTTCACCGAAACTTTCGGGATTTAAGCGCAGCCTTGGCTGATTTGGACATTAGGCAGGTTGATGGCGTTTTGTACGATCTTGGTGTATCTTCGCCGCAATTTGACGATTCAAAGCGTGGTTTTTCTTATCGTTTCGATGCACCGCTTGATATGCGGATGGATCAGCGGCAAACGCTTGATGCCAAAACGATTGTCAATGAATGGCCGTATGCTGAATTGGTTCGGATCTTTTCGCGCTATGGTGAGGAGCATTTTTCTAAGCAGATTGCGCGTCGAATTGAGCAAGCTCGTGCCCAAGCGCCGATTACAACCACTTTCCAACTTGTTGAGTTGATCAAGGCAGGAATTCCGGCTAAAGCAAGGAGAACGGGTGGCCATCCGGCTAAAAAAGTCTTTCAGGCTATCCGAATCGCGGTTAATGATGAATTATCCGCGCTAGAAGCTTCTTTGGAACAGGCACTCAAGCTGATTAACGTTGGGGGACGCATCAGTGTCATTACCTTCCAGTCATTAGAAGACCGGCTGGTGAAAACCATGTTTAAAGAAGTGTCAACCGTCCAAGATGTTCCGCGCGGGTTGCCGGTGGTGCCGGAAGCTGCTCAACCACATTACCAGTTAGTCAATCGTAAACCGATTTTACCGAGTGCGGCCGAGCTGGCTGAAAACCATCGTGCTCACAGCGCCAAACTCAGGGTGATCGAAAAAATTCGCAATTAGGGGGGTTCCATATATGCTTGAGAGTACAGCAAGGCCTTTAGTGCAACAACCGGCACCGAAACCGGTACATAAATCAGCTCCTGCACCCGCACCGCACACACATATTGCTTTTAGCGGGTTCGAGAAAACGATGATGTTTGCCTGTGGCGTTTTAGCAACAGTTGTTTGTGTCGTTTGTTTGTTCATGCAAAATCGCTTGAGCAACACGCAACGCCAGTATGAAGATTTACAGGCGCAAATTATGAAGCAATCGCAAGCCACGGCGAATCTCAAGCAAGAAATTGGCGAACTCTCCAACTCCGAACGACTTGATGCCTTTGCTAAGGCCCATGGATTTAAAGTCATTAACGGCAATATAAGGCGTGTTGATAATCAATGAAAATTTTCAAATCAAAACGATCAACGAATGCACATCCAGCCCGCAACCGTAAATTTTTCGGTATTGGGCTGATCGGGTTTACGCTTCTGGTACTCGGTGGGTTCGTTCTTCGTTTTTCTTTTGTTGCAACCATTGGCGAAGTGGATTCAAATAATCTGGCGAAGCAGCGGCAAAAGCAGTATCAGACCGACACCGTTTTGCAAGCGCAGCGGGGTGCTATTTTGGATCGTAGTGGTAATGTGATCGCCGAAGATTCAAATACGTATACCATTTATGCCATCCTCGATAAGCAAAACAAAAATGGCGATAAGCCTGATTATGTCACCAACAAAGCTAAAACGGCCAAAATACTGAGTCGTTATTTGGCGATTGGTGAAGATAAAGTTTTAGCACGTTTAAATCCAAGTAAGAATCTTTTCCAAGTCGAGTTTGGTCGGCCAGGGACGAAATTAAGTTTGGCGATCAAAAAACAAATCGAAGCTGAGAAATTGCCGGGGATTCATTTTCGCGAAACCCCATCGCGGCTTTATCCTAATGGTGTGTTTGCCAGTCATGTGATTGGGTTGGCACAAGCGCAGGATAATGGCGGCGGTTTGACCGGGGTGATGGGGTTAGAGAAACAATTTAACACCGTTTTAACCGGCACCAATGGCTATCGGCGAAGTGAAACAGATGCATATGGATATAAACTGCCTAATGCCAAGACCAAAGCCAAGGCCCCAGTGAATGGCGGCAGTGTCTATACAACGCTTGATAGTGGTCTCCAAGCTTATTTGGAAACTCTCATGACAGATGTTCAAACCAAATATGAACCTAAAGGCATGACGGCGGTTTTGATGAATGCCAAGACCGGACGTATTTTAGCTGCCACACAGCGTCCGACGTTTGATGCTTCGACTGGCGAAGGATTAGGCGATATGTGGCGGGATTCTTTGGTTGAGGATAATTATGAGCCGGGATCGGTAATGAAGATCATGACCTTGGCTGCTGCTATTCAAAGCGGTAAGTATCACCCCAATGAATATTTCCAGTCCGGATCTGTTAAGCTTGATGGCGGCACGGTTAACGATTGGCGGACAGGCGGCTGGGGATCCATTCCGCTGAGCAAAGCGTTTCCGTTATCGAGTAATGTCGGCATGGTTAAGATCGAACAGGAAATGGGTGCCGGCATTTGGAAGAGCTATTTGGATAAATTTAAATTTGGCCAAAAAACCGGCATTACGTTACCGGGAGAAACAAGTGGCCGGATTAGTTTTCAACGCCCATTGGATCAGGCTATCACCGCCTTTGGTCAAGGCATTGAAGTCAATGTGATGCAAATGATGCAGGCAATTAGTGCGGTGGCAAATGATGGCAAGATGCTTAAGCCGCAAATTGTATCCAAGGTGGTTAATAAGAACGGTAAAGCCACTGTTTATAAGCCGGAAGTGGTGGGTCAGCCGATCTCAAAAGAAACGGCAGCTCGGGTTATTGATGCCATGCGTCACGTGGTTAATGACGAGGACGGAACCGGGGTGGCTTATAAAATGCCGGGTGTTGACTTAGCCGTTAAAACCGGGACCGGTCAGATTGCTAGTGCTCAAGGCGGCTATTTAACCGGGGATTCCAATTACACGTTTAGCGTTGCCGGAATTGCGCCGGCTTCCAATCCAAAGTATGTCTTATACGTTGCGATGAAACAGCCACAGAAGATGACGGAACCAGCGGAATCAATCTTGGCAAGCATCTTCAAGCCGATGATGCAACGGGCTTTGGACACAACCGCGAATAGCACGGTGTCAGGTGAAACCAACACTGCTGAAGTGCCTGCTGTCACCAATGCGGCGTTGGCGAGTGCACAGGATACGGTTAAAAAGGCCGGATTTGACGTAGCAACGATCGGAACCGGGAATAAAATCGTCCAACAGTTGCCAGCAAGCGGAACCAAAGCATTGCGGGATTCACGGGTGTTACTTTTGACGAATGGTGCCATGACAATGCCTGATCTCACTGGTTGGTCGAAATCCGATGTGTTAAAATTTGTACAATTGACCGGCAAGAAATTTAAGCTTGTCGGTGATGGCTTCGTTGTTCGGCAAAGTATTGCTAAAGGTACCTTATTAGGTAATGCCAGCGGGACAATTGAGTTTAAACAACAATAGAATTGGGGATAGTCATGCAACTTGCTCAAATGCTCATTCCGATGGTTTCGGCATTTGCCATTACCATTATGTTTATGCCGCTTTTTATCGGTTACATGCGGTATAAGAAAGAAGGCCAGGTGATTCGTGAAGAAGGACCAAGCTGGCACGAAAAGAAGTCAGGAACCCCAACGATGGGTGGCTTGATATTCATTGCTGCGATCATCATCTCGGCTATTTGGGTCAGCATTTGGCAGCACCAATTAACGCTGAGTGTCTGGATTTCCTTATTTATTTTGGTTCTTTATGGCTTGTTAGGATTTTATGATGATTTCCAGAAATTGGTGCACCATCGTAATGAAGGCTTAAAGGCGTGGCAAAAATTAGCCGGTCAGATTCTTGGCGCTGTCATTTTTCTGATCGCTTATTTTCACGAAGGCTTTGATCATACGTTATGGGTTCCGGTTTTAGGTAATGTCAATGCCACTTGGTTTTATGTGATATTCGTTGTTTTTTGGCTCGTTGGTTTTAGTAATGCGGTTAATCTGACAGATGGTTTGGATGGCTTGGTTGCCGGACAGACGACCATTTCGTTTGCAACGTATGCAGTGATTGCGGTTCGTGAAGGCCGCGTTGACGTGTTGATTATTTGTCTGGTGACTGTCGGCGCGATGCTTGGATTTTTGATGTTCAATCATAAACCGGCTCAGATTTTCATGGGCGACCTAGGATCCTTGGCATTAGGCGGGATGCTGGCAGTTGTTGCCATTTTGCTTCATCGAGAATGGTCGTTATTATTGATCGGGATCATCTATGTGATTGAAACAGCCAGTGTGATCTTGCAGGTTGCTTCATTCAAATTAACCGGTAAGCGAATCTTCCTCATGTCGCCTATTCATCATCATTTTGAAATGAAAGGTTGGTCCGAGTGGCAGATTGACTTGACCTTCTGGCTGGTTGGACTGATCGCAAGCTGTGTTTATCTGGTATTTTTCCTATAAAATCAAGCTATAAAAAGAAGGAACGATTGTGAAAAACATTTCGGATTATCGTAATAAAAAGGTGCTTGTATTAGGACTGGCAAAAAGCGGCGTCAATGCAGCGCGCTTACTACATAAATTAGGGGCTTTGGTAACCGTCAATGATAAGAAGCAATTCGATGACAACAAAGAGGCTCAGGAGTTGTTGGCAGACGGGATGCGCGTGATTACCGGGCGCCATCCAGTTGAATTGTTAGATGAGCATTTTGAGTTGATGGTCAAAAATCCGGGTATTCCATACAGCAATCCGATGGTTCAGCGCGCGCAAGAATTGGGCCTGCCGATTATTACTGAGCCGGAGCTAGCTTTTCAGGTATCCGAAGCAGAGTGGATCGGCATTACCGGGACGAATGGCAAGACAACGACGACCACGCTGATCGGGTTAATGTTGAACCAACAGTGGCCTCACCACGCCTTTGATGCCGGGAATATCGGCATTCCGGTCAGTCAGGTGGCTCAAAAAGCAGGTAAAGATGACACCATTGTTGCTGAGCTATCGAGTTTTCAGCTCTGCGGCATTAAGACATTGCATCCCCATATCGCAGTATTAACGAACATCTATGAGGCTCATTTGGACTGGCATGGCAACCGCGCTAATTACGTTGCGGCGAAAATGCGCATTACGATGAATCAAACGCCGGATGATTACTTTATCATGAACTGGGATCTTCCCGAAATGCACCAGTTAGCAAAGCAAAGTCAAGCCCAGATTGTCCCATTTTCCCGCAAACAGGCTGCTGGTGCACGGGCTTCGTTAATTGATGGCTGGTTGACGTTTGATGGTGACAAGATTATGCCTGCCAGTGACCTGCAGATTCCGGGGTTGCACAATATCGAAAACGCCTTGGCTGCCATTGCCGCGGCCAAACTGAAGGGTGTGAGTGATGACGCAATTCGTGAGGTACTGCGGACTTTTTCTGGCGTCAAACACCGAATTCAATATTTGGAAACGATCAATGGGCGTCGGGTATACAATGACTCCAAGGCAACCAATGTCGAGGCGGCAACTGTAGCCTTGAATGCATTCCAGCAGCCAATTGTTTGGTTGGCAGGCGGGCTTGATCGTGGTTTGCCGATGGACGCTTTAACCCCGCTCGTTAAGAAACACGTCAAAAGCATGGTCGTATTCGGTCAAACCGCGCCATTAATGGCAAAAATTGCTAAAGAAGCCGGCGTCCCGGTTCAAAAAACCGAGAATGTTATGACGGCGGTTCCATTGGCCTATGAAGCCAGCCGCCCCGGCGATGTGATTTTGCTCTCGCCAGCAGCAGCAAGTTGGGATCAGTATCCTAACTTTGAAGTGCGCGGCGATGATTTCATCAAGGCTGTTCATAGCCTACAGCAAAATCTTGAAAGCGAGGGTCATTAAATGCGGCTGGTTATTTCTGGTGGCGGTACCGGCGGCCACATTTATCCGGCTTTAGCTTTGATTGAAGCCCTAAAAGCAGAAGGTAAACTTGATGATGTTTTGTACGTGGGCACGCAAAGAGGCTTGGAAAGTCGGATCGTCCCTGCAACCGGCTTGAAGTTTGCAACCCTGGACTTGCAAGGCTTTAAGCGCAGCCTTTCGTTAAGCAATGTGACAACGGTCAAAAAGTTTATCGGCAGTCTCGGTCAAGCCAAAAAGTTATTACGAGATTTTAAACCCGACATTGTCGTTGGGACTGGCGGTTATGTTTCAGGTGCCATTTTATATGCTGCGGCACGGTTGCATATTCCCACGGTGATCCATGAGTCCAATTCGGTTGCTGGGGTGACGAATAAGTTTTTAAGTCATTTTGTCGATCGAGTGGCGATTGTCTTTCCGGAAGTTGCATCCTCATTTCCGGCTAAGAAAGTCGTTGTCACCGGTAATCCGCGGGCACAACAGGTTGCCGGCTTAAAGCCCAATGACCGGCTTAAAGATTTTGGGCTGGATCCGCATAAACAAACACTTTTGATCTTTGGCGGTTCGCGCGGTGCCCCTAAAATTAATGCAGCAGCTGTTGCGGCGTTGCCTATTTGGGCTAAGGCAGACTTTCAAGTGTTATTTGCAACTGGTCGCAGTCACTATGACGCCATTAATGCGGGCTTGCCAGCGTTACCGGCATCTATTAAGGTCGTTCCGTACATTGATGACATGCCATCGATTTTACCGGACATCGGTTTGTTGATTAGTCGCGCCGGTGCAACCACACTTGCTGAAATCACAGCACTGGGGATCCCGGCAATTCTCATTCCCAGCCCGAATGTGACCCACCACCATCAGTACCTGAATGCGCAAAGCCTAACCAAAAAAGGCGCGGCGTTAACCATTACCGAACCAGAATTGAATCAGAATTTTCCCCAGCGGGTTGTGACCTTGATGGAAGATGATGCAAAACGCGCTGCAATGGCACAGGCATCCAAAAGACTGGGCGTGCCTGATGCAAGTGATCAATTGATTGCGGTGATGACAACACTACTTACGAAACGTGGGTGATGACTTTGGCTTGGCTCCGAAAAAAAGAACAGCAATCTGATCCGCTGACGCCGTGGCAACAATACCAGGCACGCCAGCAGCAGACGCCGCGTCATGATCGGCGCCAAAAACCGAAGTTGGATGTTAATCTCCCGAAGATCCAGACGTTGCGGCGCCGTAAACTCGTGAAGAACCTTGTCTTGATTCTGCTCCCCCTGCTGCTATTGCTGGGGGTTTTTGGCTATTTTGCCAGCCCGCTATCCAAAGTCGGACTTGTGAGTGTTCAAGGCGTGACAACGGTTCCGGATCAGCAGGTCATCAACGCGACTAAATTATCAGACGATGACTTGATGTTGAGTGTGGCATTTCATAAAAATGCCATTGCGCAGCGGGTACAGAAATCTTTACCGGAAATTAAAACTGCCAGCCTGACGATCAAGGGATTCAATCGTATTATTATTAAAACCAGCGAATATCAGACGGTCGGATATGTTTATCAAAAACATGCGTACCACAAGATTCTGGTTACGGGGGAAGTGTTAGCCGCCGGAACCCAAACGCCAGTCACGACTTATCCGGTTTTTTCCGGGTTTACAGCCAAAGAGTTACCACAAATGATTACGTTACTTAAACAGTTCCCTGCTGCCATTCGGCGTGATATCTCGGAAATTGACGCCAGTCGCGGGGATGCCAATCCTAACCAGATTGCGCTCAACATGAATGACGGTTATCGCATCATTGCCGATACGCGCACCATTGCCAAGAAAATCAAGTATTATCCGGCGATTGTTTCACAGGTTAAGCAAAAAGGCGTGGTTGATTTGGAAGTGGGAGCATTTTGGCGACCGTATTCTAGTAGCGAAAAGTCGTCAAATGACTGATTTTGTAAGGATTGTTTTCTCATCAGAAAATGAGTGTGTTACACTGATGATGGCACCGTTTTAATATGAAAATTGAGTTAATTAAAAAGTTACACAAGGAGGTTCCCGATACATGGATAATCAAGGTATTTACGTTGGACTTGATATCGGAACCACCTCAATAAAAGTCATTGTTGCCGAAGCAGTACAGGGACAAATGAATGTTATTGGTGTGGGAAGTCAGCGGTCTGAAGGCGTGAGTCGTGGGGTGATCGTTGATATCGATAAGGCAGTCGCAGTGATTCAAGCGGCCGTTGCCCAAGCTGAAGACAAGGCAAATATCAAGATCGATCGGGTTGTAGCTGGCATCCCTGCTAATATGCTGCAGATTGAACAGGTTTCGGGGATGATTGCGGTCGGCGAGGAAAACAAAGAAATTTCCGATAAAGACGTGCGCAGTGTTGCTGCGGCAGCATTAGTACGTAATCTACCGCCTGAGCGTGAAACATTATCGCTGGTTCCAACCGAATTTATCGTTGATGGGTTTGATGACATTAAAGATCCACGTGGGATGTTGGGTGTTCGGCTGGAGATGCGCGGTATTATGCTGACAGTTCCTAAAACTGTGATTCATAATACCAAAAAGGCCATCGAAAAAGCCGGCTTACGAGTTGGCGGCTTGGTTATTTCACCACTAGCTATTGGCCGGCTTGCGTTAACGGATGGTGAGCAGGACTTTGGCACCGTCTTGATTGATATGGGTGGCGGTCAAAGCACGGCAGCAGTGATTCATGACCGTAAGCTCAAGTTCACTTCGGTGGATCAAGAAGGCGGGGAATACATCACCAAAGACATTTCCGTGGTGTTGAATACCAGTTTTACCGATGCCGAGAAATTGAAGCGCGAGTATGGAAATGCGGATTCTCTGGCTACCAGTGAAGATGAGACTTTTCCGGTTACGGTTGTCGGCAAGCATGATCCGGCCATGATTTCGGAAAAATATCTGTCTGAAATTATCGAAGCGCGGGTTGCTCAGATATTCAAGCGACTCAAGAAGGCACTGGATGCGGTTAATGCGCTTGAGTTGCCGGGTGGGATTGTCATTACCGGCGGCACCACCGCACTGCCGGGTGTCACCGAGTTAGCCCAGGACATTTTAGAGCGACCGGTTAAACGGTTTATTCCGGAAGATATGGGCCTGCGCCATCCGTCATTTACTGAAGGGTTAGCGCTCATCAAGTACGCCGCTGAAATGACGGATATTGAAATGCTTGTTTCAAGCGTTTTGCCAACACCGTTTATGGTTGATGGGGCGCAAATGCCAACGCAACCGGCACGGCCGCAACCAGAAACCCCGGCGGCACCGGAAAATCAACGTTCTGCCAAGCGCAAACCTGATAAACAACCCGAAAAAGCAAAATCTAAGGAACCATCTCCTTTACGCCGGTTCTTTGGTAATTTCTTTGAATAAATCTCGATCCTAGGAGGAACACGAATGGATTTTCAAATGGACGCACAAAGTGAAAAAGGTGCAAACATCAAAGTAATCGGTGTCGGCGGTGCAGGCGGTAATGCCATTAATCGCATGATTGCAGAAGATGTCAAAGGCGTTGAATTTATCGCTGCCAATACCGATTTGCAAGCATTGAATGCCAGCAACGCAGAAACCAAGATCCAGCTCGGACCGAAATTGACGCGCGGCTTGGGCGCCGGTTCCAACCCGGAGATCGGGCAAAAGGCGGCTGAAGAAAGCGAAGAGGCGATTGGGGCAGCATTGCAAGGTGCCGACATGATTTTTGTGACTGCCGGGATGGGCGGCGGCTCCGGAACCGGGGCAGCGCCAATTGTGGCCAAAATTGCCAAAGATCAAGGTGCGCTGACCGTTGGGGTTGTTACCCGCCCATTTACGTTTGAAGGCCCTAAGCGTGCTAAAAACGCCACTGAGGGGATTGCTCAGTTAAAAGAGCATGTGGATACCTTGGTGATTATTGCCAACAATCGTTTATTAGAAATTGTTGACAAAAAAACACCGATGCTGGAAGCCTTCCATGCTGCGGATAATGTTTTACGGCAAGGGGTTCAAGGCATCTCTGATCTGATTACAAGTCCAGGCTACGTTAACCTTGATTTTGCCGACGTAAAAACGGTTATGGCAAATCAAGGATCGGCGCTGATGGGGATTGGCAGTGCAACTGGTGAAAATCGCACCGTTGAAGCGACTAAAAAAGCGATTTCCAGCCCACTTCTGGAGGTTAATATCAGTGGGGCTAAGCAGGTGCTGCTTAACATTACCGGCGGCCCGGATCTCAGCTTGTTTGAGGCGCAGGATGCTTCACAAATCGTTGCGGATGCAGCTAAAGATGATGTCAATATTATCTTTGGGACTTCCATCAATGAAGAGCTCGGAGATGAAGTGGTGGTGACCGTGATCGCCACCGGTATCGAAGAAGAAGACCAACGCCGCGAAACAACGCGCCGGCCAGCTGCTGCCAATCGTAACACTGATCAGACCCAGTCAAACGGGTCGTATCGGCCAACATTCGGCGGGCATGAGCAGTCTGCCGATCAAGCCCCTAAAAATGATGATCCGTTTGGTAATTGGGATTTGCGGCGGGAACCAAGCAAGCGCCAGACCCCGAGTGCAGATGATATGAACAACGTTAAGAAGAAAGATTTTGATATTTTCGAGAATCAAACCAATGCAGACGATGCCGGAACCGATGATCAGCCGCCATTCTTTAAACAACGGCGGCGTCAGTAGTCAGGAGGTCATGAAACATGGCGTTTGGAAAGTTAGGGGAAAAATTCAACAATTTCTTTGCCATGGATGACGAAGATGAATATCAGGACCAAGAAGACGAACAAACGCAGGCTGCACCTAAGGAACCTTCAAATCATGGCCAGTATCGTAGCAACAAAGTCGTATCAATGAATAGTCCGGTTGGTAAAACTGCCAAAATCGTTGTGTATGAACCGCGGATTTATTCAGATGCCAAAGAGATTGGTTCGCATTTACTGAACAATCGCGCGGTCGTCATTAACTTTGATCGAATTGAGGCCGATGATGCACGGCGAATTGTTGATTTCTTAACTGGGACTGTTTTTGCGATTAATGGTGAGATTAAGCGGATTGGTGAGTCGATTTTCTTAGTCACGCCAGCCAATTTTGAAATTGATGGTTCATTGGCTAGTACCATTGATTCCGATGGTTTGAATCTCTCATCGCAACCATAAACGAGGTGTCAAGTGTTTAATTTTCTTTATGCATTATTTCGAGTCGGCGATTGGGCGATTTATTTATACATGATCATGGTATTTATTTATATCCTGATTTCATGGTTTCCAAACGCTCAAGGAACCGCCATTGACCGTTTCTTAGGTCGGTGGGTTGATCCGTTTCTGAGTATCTTTCGCCGTATCATTCCTGCTATTGGTGGACTTGATCTTTCGCCAATCCTGGCGTTCTTCGTGCTTTCGCTGATTAAGTTTGGATGGTCGCGGTTGTTTCTGATACTTGTTCAAATAATTGGGTGACAAGCATGGATGCCATCTATCAACATTTTCGCAAAGATGAAGCAGCATTGATTGATCATTTTGCAGAATTAATCGAAACTGCGCGGACCGAGTATCGGGCAGTATTAACCGATTTTACCGATCCTAGGCAGCGGTTGATTGCTGCGAGCCTGATCAATGCACATGATGATATGAAGTTGGTACATTTCGGCGGGTATCCGCATGCTGAACGACAACGGCTGATTTTTGCACCGGACTACTTTGCCGCTCAGCCAGCTGATTTTGATATTCGGCTCTTACAAGTGGTGTATCCCGAAAAGTTTGCCGAAATGCATCACAGTACGATTCAAGGAACATTGTTAAATGCCGGGCTTGATCGGGATGTTTTTGGCGATATTGTGACGGACGGGCGCACATGGCAGTTTTTTGTTGCCGCACATATGGAAGATTGGGTGATGAGTAATATCACCAAAATCGGGCGTGTCGGGGTCCATTTTACGGACTATCCGTTAGACGCTGCCGTTACGCCTGAAAATGACTGGGAACCCATCAGCTTTTCAGTTAGTGCACTAAGGTTGGATGCCATAGTGGCCCACGGTTTCAATATGTCACGGCAGCGGGCCAAGATGCTAATTCAGGCGGGAAAAGTCCGGCTGAACTTTGGCGAAAACGATGCACCTGACGCTGAGGTCGCCACTTCTGATATTATTTCAGTACGTGGATTTGGGCGATTGCGGCTAGATGCGATACTTGGTGAAAGCAAAAAAGGTAAATTGCGTGTCTCTGCTGCCGTGATTCATAAGTAAACCGTATCGTAGGCGGTTCAATGCGCTTGGTTTATCGGTAACTTTTTAACAGGTTGCAGCAATCAGCGCCTGATGAGGGACGTATCAATAAGCTAAAGTACGTTCATGATCACGCGTATGCCGGCCTAACAAGCGGTTGGCGCACGTTCACTAGAGGAGGAGGACTATTTATGGCTTTAAGTCCACTGGACATTCACAATAAAGAATTTAGCAGCAAGATGCGAGGTTATGACAAGGATGAGGTCAATGATTTTCTTGCGCAGATCGTTAAGGATTATAGTAGCCTGATCAAGGATAATGAGGGGCTTAAGAAGGAATTAGCGGATGCAAAAGAAAAGGTCCGTTACTTCACCGATATGAAAGAAGCCTTGAATCAGTCAATCATTGTGGCTCAAGAAAGCGCTGAAAAGGTGAAGAACAGTGCGCATCAAGAAGCCGATTTGATCAAGCAGCAGGCGCAACAAGATGCTCAGGGGATCCTCAACCGTGCTAAGGCTGATGCTGATCAGAAAGTTCACCAAGCCCAAGCGCAAACCGAGCAGACGTTGCATGATGCCGAACTTAAGCGTCAGAACATTTCTGTTCAAACAGAGGATTTGAAACGCCAGAGCCGGGTTTTCCGTCAGCGGTTACAGGTCATGCTGGAATCGCAGTTGGAAGTTGTGAAAAGTCCGGAATGGAAAGAATTACTGTCCAGTTCTCCTGAAGCTGCAGATACCACGGATCCAAGTCAAGAAGCACTTGACAATTCGCAGGCTGGTTTCGTAAACTCTAGTGGAGCAGTTTCCGGTGCTGATGCGTATACGGAGATTATTTTCCCAGATGATCAAAGTGCAACATCCGAGTCGGCAACTGCAACGCCGGCACCGGTGGATTCAGATCATTCTGAATCAGAAGCGACAACAAGCGCAACCACAAGTGCCGATACCGATGTTACAACTGATCAAGACGCACAATAACGTATGAACACGCGTCATTTGCCGGTCCCCTTTGCAGCGAGTCAGGAATAGGTGTGAGCCTGATAAGTACCGCTGAATGATATCAGTTCGCAGTTGTCTCGCCGAATAACTAAGCGAGACCGGTTGATCACCGTTAAGCAATCACTGAGGGGGACTTGTTCCCTGAAGTTAGGTGGTACCACGTTTGCTCGTCCTAATATAGGGCGGGCTTTTTTCATTCAATTAACAAAGGAGCGGGACACGTGAAAATTAAAGATACGTTGAACATGGGCAAGACGACTTTTCCAATGCGAGCAGGCTTGCCTAAAAATGAACCGATTTGGCAAAAAAAGTGGGATGAAGACCACGTTTACGAGCAGCGGCAAAAATTAAATGAAGGCAAGCCGACGTTTATGCTGCATGATGGCCCACCGTTTGCCAACGGAAATATTCATATGGGGCATGCGCTTAATAAAATCAGTAAGGATATCATTGTTCGGTATAAGTCGATGAATGGCTTCCGGGCACCTTATGTTCCTGGCTGGGATACGCACGGTTTGCCAATTGAACAACAGTTGGCCAAACAAGGCGTTAAACGCAAGGAAATGTCGATGACCGACTATCGCGAGTTATGCCGGCAGTTTGCGATGAAGGAAATTGATAAGCAACGGACTGATTTCAAGCGGCTTGGCGTCATGGGTGACTGGGAACATCCGTATATTACGTTACAACATGCTTATGAAGCCAGTGAAATTCGGGTCTTTGGTGCCATGGCGAAGAAAGGTTACATCTATCATGGCTTAAAGCCGGTTTATTGGTCATGGTCATCCGAATCGACGCTAGCCGAAGCCGAGATTGAGTATCATGATGACAAATCACCTTCGATTTATGTTGCCTTTCCGGTGGTTGATGGCAAGGGAATCCTGGACCAAGATACGTCACTTGTTATTTGGACAACAACGCCTTGGACCATTCCTGCCAACTACGGTATTGCAGTCAATCCGCGCTTCGATTACGTCCAGGTGCAAGTTGGCGAGCATAAGTATGTCGTTGCTGCCGAGTTGCTTGATCGGGTAGCTGAAGAAGTCGGCTGGGAACAACCTAAGATTTTAAAGACTTTTAAAGGCACTGAAATGGATAAGATGACAGCCAAGCATCCGTTGTATGATCGGACAAGTCTAGTGATGAATGCGGATCATGTTACGCTTGATGCCGGGACTGGCTTGGTTCATACCGCCCCTGGTCATGGGGAAGACGACTACAAGGTCGGAATGAAATATGGCTTGCCGGTTATTTCAGTGGTTGATGCCAAAGGGTACCTGAATGAAAATGCCCCTGGTTTTGAAGGCGTCTTTTATGATGATGCCAACAAACTCGTCACGAAAGCGTTGGACGAAAAAGGTGCCTTGCTGAAGCTGGACTTCTTCACCCATAGTTATCCGCATGATTGGCGCACCAAGAAGCCGGTTATTTTCCGCGCCACCACCCAATGGTTTGCGTCAATTGAGGCCTTTCGTGATCAAATTTTGAAGGCCATTGATACCGTTGACTTTAAACCGAGTTGGGGCAAAACGCGGCTGTACAATATGATTCGTGATCGCGGCGACTGGGTCATCTCCCGCCAGCGCGCATGGGGCGTCCCATTACCGATTTTCTATGCAGAAGACGGTGAACCGATTATTGAAGAAGCAACGATCAATCATGTAGCCGATTTGTTTGGTAAATATGGTTCCAACGTCTGGTTTGAACGCGAGGCCAAGGATCTTTTACCTGATGGGTACACCAATCCGCACAGCCCAAATGGCAAGTTCACTAAAGAAAAAGATATTATGGATGTTTGGTTTGACTCAGGTTCATCACACCAAGCTGTTTTGGCGCAACGTCCTGAACTAAGCTTCCCGGCTGACTTATATCTGGAAGGTTCCGATCAATACCGCGGCTGGTTTAACTCCAGCTTGATTACCAGTGTTGCTGCAACCGGAATCGCGCCGTATCGCGGGATTTTGTCACAAGGCTTCACGCTTGATGGCAAAGGCCGGAAGATGAGCAAGAGTTTGGGCAATACGATTGTGCCGTCAACCATTGAAAAGCAGTTTGGTGCTGAGATCATTCGGCTCTGGGTTGCAACCGTTGATTCATCATCTGATGTTCGGGTCTCAGTCGATAATTTCGCTCAGACGTCAGAAGCCTATCGTAAAATCCGCAACACGCTCCGGTTCATGGTTGCCAATACTGGCGATTTCGATCCGGAAAAAGACGCGGTTGCCTATGATCAGCTAGGTTCAGTGGATCGTTATTTGTTGGTTCGGCTTAATCAGGTCATCGCCAAAGTCAAAGAAGCGTATGATGCCTACGACTTTGCTACGGTAGAGAAAACCATCAGCAGTTTCCTGGTCAACGATTTAAGTGCCTTTTATCTCGATGTTGCCAAGGATGTGGTATACATCGAAGCCGCAAACGATCCTAAACGTCGCAGCATGCAAACGGTTATGTATACCGCATTGCTGGACTTGACCAAGTTGTTGACGCCGATCCTGCCGCATACTGCCGAAGAAGTTTGGCCGTATCTTAAGCAGAAACAAGCATACGCAGCGTTATCCGACATGCCAGATGTGACCCACTTTGCTGATGAGGATCAGCTCCTAGATATCTGGGCAGCGTTTATGGATTTTCGTTCCGAAGTTCAAAAAGCCTTGGAAGTTGCCCGTGACAACAAGGTAATTGGTAAGTCCATGGAGGCAGCGGTAACAGTTTACCCAACGGAGCCGGTGCGCGACATGCTCGATGATGTTGAAGCCAATGTGATGCAATTGCTGATTACCAGTCACTTTGAAGTAGCGCCACTTGAGGCGAAGGCGCCGGAAAATGCCGAACAGTTTGAGGATATGGCTGTTGTCGTTGAACATGCCAAAGGAACTGTTTGCCCACGTTGCCGGATGGTACGAACCGATATCGGCACAGATCCTAAATTACCGGAGTTATGCAGTCGGTGTGCCGCGATTGTTGAAGCTAATTATCCTGAAGCGGCAGCAAACGGATTTGATAAGTAAGCGGAGGCTATGATGCAAGGACGGGTCAAAAATTTCAACGTCGATAAAGGCTATGGGTTTATTGAAGCTGAAGGGCAGCCTGACATTTTTGTCCACTTTTCGGCGATCAATGAGTCTGGATTTAAAAGTCTGACGCCTGGTGAACAAGTCGATTTTGTCATTGTCGAAGGTCCGCGGGGTCCGCAAGCAGCAAATGTCACGATCCATCACGAACCCGACACTGAGGATCATGCATAAATTCTCGTTCAATCGTGTGACGTGATTCATTAAAAGCAATCCGAACAGTCTGTCTTTGGGTGGCAAGCTAGTGATGCTTCCTAGCAAGTACGTCTGTGGCTGTCAGGATTGCTTTTTAATGTTGACGACTCAAGTTTATAGGACAATAAGAAAACCGCGATCATTGCGTTGATCGCGGTTTTTGTATACATGCTGCTTTTTATTTGGTGATGCTGGGTAGGTTACTTGTTAACTTCTTCAATTTTACCGTCATAAGTCCGAGCAACGGTCATCTTGGTGATTGGAATATAGCCTAACTTTGGAACCAGAGTCTTTTGAACGTTCTTGGACTGGATATAGTTGATAAATGCGGCAGTCGATGCATTCGGCTTGCCTTTGGTGTACATGTGTTCGTAAGCCCAAATCTTCCAGGTGTTCGTTGTAACGTTCTTATCAGTTGGTTGTACCTTATCCAGTGCCAGCTTTTGGACGCCATCTTTAATTGCCGAGAAGGCTAGATAGCTAATAGCACCGGGAGTTGAGGAGACCATCTGATAAACGGTACCGCTAGAATCCTGTTCCTGACTGGTCTTGACTTTATCGGTCTTGATCCCGAACTGTTCGAAGGTTGCCCTGGTACCTGAACCTTGCGCACGATTGATCAGAACAATTTGCTGATCTTTGCCGCCGACGTCTTTCCAGTTCGTAATCTTGCCTTGGAAGATATCGATCAATTGCTGGGTTGAGATGTTCTTAACCCCGGCATCTTTGTTGACCACCGGCGCAATGGCAACGACCGCTACCTGGTGATCCACCAGATCATCGGCCTTCAAGTCTTTCTTTTCTTGAGCGAAAATATCCGAGTTACCGATCGTGACCGATCCAGCTGCCACTTGGCTTAAGCCGGCACCGGAACCGCCGCCTTGGACAGTGATCTCCGCTTTTGGATTATCTGTTTGATATTGTTTCGCGGCCTGTTCTACCAGCGGTTGTAAGGCAGTGGATCCGACCGCTAGAATTTTGCTTTGTTTTGCCGGTGCTGAACTGGATGAACTTGAACTGCTGGCGGATTTTGACCCGCAACCCGTTAATACCAAAGTGGCAGTTAAGGCCACGGTCAAACCGACTAACAATTTCGAATGCTTCATTACTTTTCCCTCCAATACTTGAATAACTTTAGGATAAGGTTTGTGTGTAAAGACTTGACCACTTTGATGTAAATAATGCGTTTTGCTTTTGTAAATATGTTCAACAGTCCTTTGAAAAAGTAACCAAAGTCGGCGTATAATGACTCAGTTAGGCGTTATTAAAGGAGCGGAAAATGTGAAAAATTACATTGAGGATCAAAAAGTTCAGAAAAACCGGTGGTGGATCATCACGGCAATTGGGATGTTTACCATTATGTCGACATTGGATGGTTCAATTGTCAATATTGCGCTGCCGGTCATGAGTCGCGATTTAAACATTCCAATGAATCAGGCGGAATGGGTTGTTTCCATTTATTTGATGATGATCTGCGGCTTGTTGCTGTTCTTTGGCAAACTTGGCGATTCGATCGGTAAAATCAAAGTATTTCGAATTGGCATGGTTTTGTTTTTAATCGGCTTGCTTTTTGCTGGTTTCAATAATAGTTTGGCGTTATTACTGGCGGCGCGAATTGTGCAGGCGACCGGTGCTTCTATGACCATGGCCAATAATAACGGTATCGTGACGGAAATTTTTCCGATGAATGAACGCGGCAAGGCGCTGGGATTGATTGGTTCATTTGTTTCGATCGGCGCCATTGCCGGTCCCGGAATCGGTGGCCTGATTCTTGGCCAACTGCCATGGGGTTATATTTTCTGGATTAATATTCCAATTGGGATTGTTGCCCTCATTCTGGGAACAGTCGTCTTGCCAAAAGATTTGCCAAGTAAGCGGGTGCCAATCGATTGGTCAGGGTTTATTAGTTTTCTGGCGTACATTCTCACGCTTTTTATGGGGATTTTTTTGGGTCAGGAACGCGGCTTTACTGATCCGCTGATTCTTGGGTTATTTGTGATCGCCGTGATTGCGCTGGCTGCATTTGTACAAATTGAACGGCACAAAAATGATCCTTTGGTTAGTTTTAAATTATTCAGTAACAGTGCGTTTACACTGAGCTTGTTGTCGGCATTCTTCATTTTCGTGACCAACTTCTTTTTTAACGTGATTTCGCCGTTTTATTTGCAGAATGCGCGTGGGTTATCACCGGAAAAAGCCGGGTACTTGTTGATGATTTTCCCGATTGTGCAGGTTATTGTGGCACCTGTAGCCGGTTCAATTGCGGATCGTATCGGACCTTATCGAATTACCATGGTCGGCTTGTTGTTTATTGTTGGCAGTCAGATCGGGTATGCATTGTTTAATTTACAAACGTCTTTTGTTTTTGTCGCGTTGATGATCGGCTTGGTTGGTTTTGGTAATGGGTTGTTTCAAGCGCCAAATAATACGGTCGTGATGTCGAGTGTGGCGCCGCGAGATCTTGGGATTGCTGGCGGGATGAATGCCTTGGCACGTAATTTGGGCATGGTTGTCGGCATTTCGAGTGCGACCACGGTGCTATTTTCTTCAATGAGTCATACTGCCGGACGCAAGGTGACGACTTATCTGACGGGTCAGCCAAATGTGTTCATCGCCGGTATGCATGTGTCATTTTGGGTTGCAACTGCCTTATGCTGCCTAGCTCTGGCCTTGACGGGTTATCGGATGTGGCAGATGCGCACACAAACGCAGGCATGAATTCGGTAACGAGAACTGATAACTGCTGAATCGTACAACTACACGCAAAAAGCCCGTGATCATCGTATGATCACAGGCTTTTTTCAAAGTATTGACGCAATTATCAATGGCGACTGAGTAGATTTAACTTAGTGTGGCGTCACGTCTTTGGGATTTTGTTCGTTCATACTGCCGTGCGTGTAGTTTAATAATTGTTGCTTTAATTCGCCTTCCATTTGTACTAACTGCTTTTCGGCATTTTGGCGTTTTAGACGGCCGTCTTGTTGGATCTGCAAGGTTTGTTTCAAGGTATCGATAAGATCGTTTTGGGTTTGGGTCAATGTTTCGATATCGACAACGCCGCGTTCATTTTCTTTGGCAGTTTCAATTGAGCTGATTTTCAACATTTCGCTGTTTTTCTTGAGCAGATCATTCGTTGTTTCCGAAACCTGACGTTGGGCGGTTACCGCATTTTTTTGCCGTAAAAGCGTCAGGGCGATGGCCACCTGATTCTTCCATAGCGGAATTGCTGTGTTGACGCTGGCCTGAATTTTTTCTGCCAATGCTTGATTGGTGTTCTGAATAAGGCGAATCTGCGGTGCTTGCTGAATTGTAATTTGGCGCGCTAACTGTAAGTCATACGCACGTTTTTCCAAACGGCTGGCAAATTGCTTGAGATCATTGACTTGTTGGATCGCCATTTGATCATTAGCGGCTTCTGCGGCTTTGGCTGCTTCGGGAATCGTTTTTTCATTTAACTCCGCGATTTTGAGATTGGCCGCTTCGATGTAAATATTCAGTGCATCAAAATAGGCTTTATTTTGGTCATAAAGTTCGTCCAAAAGTTTATTGTCATTTAACAGACCTTGTTGTGAAGTCTCAAGGCGATTGGCGATGGTGTCGATTTGCGCGCCAATCTTTTGATACTTAGCCGTAATTTCGTAGATCGAGCGCTTGACACGGCCAAAGATTTTGCGGAAAATATTATTATTTTCTGCTTTTAGCTCATCGGGGTTGGCCTCATTTAAACGTGTCATCAAGCTGGTTAAGGCATCACCGACTGCACCGGTATCCTGACTTTGGACTTTTGTCAGCATATTTTGGGAAAAGACGCCAAGCTGCTTTTGAGCATCGGCACCATAATTAAGCACGGTTTCACCTTTTGTGACATCAATTTTACTGGCTAAATCCCGTGCTTTGGCTTCCTGTTCCGGATTCAATTTAGGTTTAGCTGTCGTTGCTTCTGGGATGTTTGGCTCGGCATTGGCGTCTGTTGCTGTGCTGAACGGATCAGCTAATAAATCATCCGTTAAATTGGTTTGTTTATCATCGCTCACGTTGGTCACTCCGTTTCATGAGTTTTTTCGGGTTCAAGGTGTTTTTTAGCTAAGCGCACATCGCTATCGAGATCAGCTAAGTCGTCTTTAATGAAGGCTTGGTAATCAGTGCGAATTTTGCCTGCCATATTCGTCATGGTTTCAAAGGCTTTATCAAGCGTTTCATAAGTGTCGGCGGTTTTAACCTCATGATGGGTAATTTGAGCATATTTTTGCATGAGATCTAACAGATTTGGCACTTGTTGATAGACGAAGGTACCCGCATCGGTCAAGCGTTGCGGTGCCTGAACTAGGGCCTCGAAATAAGCGTGGAGTAAATCAACTAAATCAGTGTTTAAGGTTAATGCCCGTAATTTGGGGACTTGTTGGGTTAAGGCTTCAATCGTGCGAATTTGCTCGGCAAGATCAGCCATCGTCTTTCTGAAAAGTTTGATTTCTTCTTCACTTAATCCAGATGCCGCATAGTGTTCCGCCATTTTGGGATCTAAACTTGGCAGACTGGCAGATTTTGGCTTGGGCCGACTCAATTCACCGATAAAGCGGGCAAATGCGAAAACGGTGCCGACAAAAATGGCAATGAGCCATCGTCCGGACAAAGCACCTAATACTGCACCCATGGCGGCCCAGAGTATGATTCGCCAAGTGCGAATACGTTTGCTTGTGGCCACGAGATCACTTCCTCTTTCGTTTGAGTTTAGTTTAGCACACCCTTGTACCTTGCCTATCAGCCGGAAGTTGGATATTCGCAAATTTTTTGTTAAGAACAAGCACCAAATTGTCTGCTGGTGTAAGCTGATGACATGGCTAAAAAAACTGATCGTCAATCGGACTTAAGAGCATTGACGAATAGCGACACTATTTTAACAGGAGGCGATCATGGTGGAAGAAAAACCAATTGCCCAGCAACGCTTGTTTACCGGTCACTTGGTTGCGGTTGATGAACTGACGGTTAAATTGGATAACCAGCAGACGGCTAAACGTGAGATTGTACGGGCGCACCCAGCGGCCGGCGTGTTGGCGCTCAAAGATCAGCGGGCCTTATTCGTGAGTCAATTTCGGTCAACGGTCGGGCAGATGACCTTGGAGATTCCTGCTGGTAAGATAGCCCCAGGCGAGATGCCGTTAGCAGCTGCCCAGCGCGAATTAAATGAAGAAACCGGGATGCAGGCGCGCGACTGGCAACCGTTGGCAAGTTATTTTCAGTCACTCGGTTTTTCCGATGCAACCATGGCACTTTTTTTAGCGCGTCACGTCACAACCGCTGAACATCATTTGGATCAGGATGCAGATGAATTTGTCCAACATCGCTGGTTAACGCTGAGTGAGGCGCAACAGGCAGTTGACGATGGTCAAATCTGTGATAGTAAAACGCTGCTCGCCTTGTTGTATTGGCAGCTGCAGGAGGGAAATTATGGCAGAGGTTAATACACGCAAAGCATACCGTGAGGAGCAGGAAAAAGCGCAACGAGCAGCGCGTGAACGTGAAGCCAAACGTATTGAGGTTGAAAAAGCCTATGCGCGGCAGAGACGGGGAAAACCCGAAGTAACCGCAGCTCGATTTGATGACGTTACTTTTCGTAAAGTGAATAGTCTCAAGAAACGTTTGAATTGGGCAATCGGTATTGTCGTCGGTTTGATTGTGATCGTCTTTTTGGTTTTATACTTTGTCTAACTTAGACGCTGATAAGCTCAGGAAAGTTTATGATCAGATTCACGACATTAATTTAAAGAAAGAATGAGGCGATTTTTTGATTAAGGTCGGGGTTATTTGTGCGATGGAAGAAGAAATTCGGACGTTACTGGCTAAACAGACTCATCAGCAAGAAACGGTGATTGCCAGCCAGCATTACTTTGAAGGCCAAATAGATGGTGTTGATGTTATTTTGGTACAATCCGGAATTGGTAAGGTACAAGCAGCGATGACGACTGCCTTGCTGTTAGCGACTTTTAAGCCGGATGTTGTTGTCAATACTGGCAGTGCCGGTGGTATCGGTAGCGGTTTGGCGATCGGTGATGTTGTGATTTCAAGCGGTGTGGCTTATCATGATGCGGATGCGACCGCGTTTGGTTATTTGCCGGGGCAATTGCCACAACAGCCGCAGATTTTTGAAGCCGGCATGAGTTATGTGCGCCAGATTCAAGCTGCTGCGACGGCGACCGGCTTGACGTCAAAAGTCGGCTTGATTGTTTCGGGCGATCAGTTTATTAATGGCAAAGAGGCGATCGCCCGAATTTTGAAAATTTATCCACAAGCGCTTGCCAGTGAGATGGAAGGCGCAGCGGTTGGCCAGGTTGCCAAGGAATTTCACACCCCGTTTGTTGTTATTCGGGCAATGAGCGATGTGGCTGATGAGCAGTCTGGGGTTGATTTCGACAAATTTGTGATCAAAGCAGGGGAGCAAAGTGCTGCGATGTTGTTACAGTTCTTTAGTCATTTGCAGCGATCACAGCATAATTAGGAGTGATTGTAATGCAACACATTTATCTCGACAATGCTGCCACCACACCGATGGCTCCTGAAGTCATTCAGACCATGACGGATCAAATGCAACATGATTTTGGCAACGCCAGCTCGACTCACTGGTTTGGCCGGGAAGCTCACACGGTAATGGACAAAAGCCGGAAAGTTTTGGCGGACTCGATTCATGCCCAACCCGGCGAGATTGTGATCACCAGTGGGGCAACCGAAAGTAATAATACCGCTATCACCCAGACGGCACATGCGCGTGCGTCATTAGGTAAACACATTATTACCACGGCGATTGAGCATCCCTCTGTGTTGCAGCCGTTAAAGGCCCTTGAAAAAGAAGGTTATCGCGTTACCTATTTGCCTGTGGATGAGAACGGGCGTATCCGGTTAGCTGATTTTGATGCCGCGCTGGATGACGACACCATTTTGGTCACCATCATGATGGGTAACAATGAGGTTGGCAGTCGGATGCCGATTAGTGAAATTGGTGCACGGCTGGTTGACCATCAAGCCTGGTTCCACACCGATGCAACGCAGGCGTATGGCTTGCTTGATATTGACGTCAACGCACAGCACATTGATATGCTTAGTGTTTCGGCCCATAAGATTAATGGTCCAAAGGGGATTGGCTTTTTGTATCGCGATCCGAAAGTTCAGTTCCCTGCGCTTTTAAAAGGTGGCGAACAGGAGCTCAAGCGGCGTGCGGGGACCGAAAATATCGCCGGAATTGCCGGTTTCGCTTCTGCGGTGAAGTTGATTACGCCTGAGGAAAAGGCTAAGCGCCAAAGCAAATATCTCGGCTTTAAGCAACAGATTATGACCGCTCTAGATGATGCAAAGGTGCCATATGCGGTTAATGGCGATATTCGGCCGGACAATGTCAATCACGTGTTCAATTTGTGGTTAAAAGGGATTTCGACTTATGCGCTTCAAACAAATTTGGATTTAGCGGGGATTGCGGTATCTGGCGGGTCAGCCTGCACGGCGGGATCACTGGAGCCATCCCATGTCTTGACGGCCATGTTTGGCGGTGATAGTCCGCGTCTGGGTGAATCAATTCGCGTTTCTTTTGGTGGGCAGACGACTGCAGATGATATTCAGGCGTTTATTGATACCTTATTGCCGATTATCAAACGGTTAACTGCCAAACAAACGAGTCGGTAGCTTTCGGAAAAGTAGGCAGTACCATCTTGAGACTCGTTAGGGCACTGTGAAGCTAAGCGATGGAAAAGAAGACACTTTTCGGGCAATCCCGTGATGTGCTAAACTTATGGGTAGTTAAGCGTGTTCATAACGCACGTGTCTTGCGTTTTACGCTCATATTAACGCGTTCTCCAGCGCAGAAGTCTGCGTGTAAGGACCTCAGTCGCAATGGCCAAAGCCCGGCCATCACGCCTGAGGCCGCTTACACTCCGACTTCTACCCGCGCTGGTTCACGCTCAGGAGGTTTGGTAATCATGGCTTTAGCTTCAACCGGATCGGCTCAAGGGGATCCTAAGACTTATCGAATTGGGTCCAACTTAAAACGATTTACGTTAATTGATTTAGGTTTTGTTCCAACGAAGAATGGTAATTTTCAGCTTCAGCGGTCGTTGGATCCTAATTCACCGTATACCGCGGCGAATAAACTGAAGATGACGGTGGCTAAGACGCTGGACAAGTTTCAGCTGGATGTGACCACAGGCAACGGGCTTAAGGCGATTAACATTTTCAAGAATGACAGCACGAAGGAAAATGTTGAACAATATGAATATTGGATTAACAATTTCATTGAACGTGGTGTGCTCGAGCCTAAATAAGTCTCTTTGAAAATCACGGTAACTTTCCTTTTAAACAAGCGGAGATTACCGTGTTTTTTTGTTGCATGAATCACGGATTAAAGCGTTACGACTGGTAAAGCATGAGCCACATCACGGATGCGTGGTTTTAGTGAGGCGAATGTCGTGACCGCCAAATCAAGTGGCCAAAAGTGGTAAGCTGGAAACATTGAAATTTTGATATGAAGGAGGGCTTGTATGTTTGAACATGGGTTTATTGAGGTACATGATGCCAATCAGAACAATTTACAACATGTGAATGTGAAGATACCTAAGGATGCCATTACGGTTTTTGTGGGTCGGTCAGGATCAGGCAAATCATCGTTAGTGTTCGATACGATTGCTGCGGAGTCACGGCGGGAGTTGAACGAAACTTTTCCGAGCTTTACCCAGCAATATTTACCAAAGTATGGCCAGCCTGATGTCGGTTCGATCGATCACTTGCCGGTTGCCATTGTGGTGGAGCAAAAACGTATCGGGAAAAACGCTCGCTCAACTTTAGCAACTTACACGGGTATTTACTCACTGTTACGGCTGTTGTTTTCGCGTGCCGGCAAGCCATTCATCGGCTATTCGGACACATTTTCGTTTAATTTACCTCAGGGGATGTGCCCCACCTGCCAAGGCTTAGGTTACGTGGATGATATTGACGTCAGTAAGTTGATTGATCCCAATAAATCGCTTAACCAAGGGGCGATCACCTTTGTCAGTTTTGGACCGGATACTTGGCGTTGGCGGCGTTATGCCTACAGCGGGTTGTTTGATAATGACAAACCTTTACGTGACTACACGCCCGAAGAAATGAAACTGTTACTTTATGCACCGCAACAGACACTGAAGCATGCACCAGCTAAATGGCCCAGAACAGCGCTATATGAAGGTGTCGTGCCTCGCATTAAACGATCCATTATTGGTAAAAAAGAAGCAGAACATCATAAGGCGGCATTGGCAGAAATCGTAACGCGCAAGCCTTGTCCGGATTGCCAAGGGACACGCCTACGTCCGGAAGTGTTAACCTGTTTGATTAATCAAACCAATATTGCCCAAGTGTTGCAGATGGACTTGGTAAACGTACGGCATTTTCTGAAAGCCATTCAAGTGCCGCTGGTTCAGGATGTGATCCGGGAATTATTACGCAAAATTGATGCACTGATTGATATTGGCCTCGGCTATCTTTCTTTAGATCGACCCACCGAGACGCTTTCCGGCGGCGAAACCCAACGGATCAAAATCGCCAAGTTTCTAACCAGTGCTTTGGTCGATATGGTTTATATTCTCGATGAACCAAGTGTTGGGTTACATCCTCACGATATCGAGCTGATCAAGCGGGCACTGCTCCGTCTCAAGGAAAAAGGCAACACCATCTTGATCGTTGAGCATAACCCAGCGCTGATCGCATTAGGCGACTATATTGTTGAGGTTGGGCCCGGTGCTGGCACAACTGGCGGCCACATTACGTTTACCGGCACTTATCCGCAACTATTGGCGAGTCAAACCTTGACGGGGCGTCTGCTTAAACAGCGACTGACATTTCGGCAACCGCGATCGGCTAAAACGACCATCCATTTGCCGCATATTACCCGCCACAACCTTCAAGATGTCGATGCTGCCATCCCACTGGGCATCGAAACGGTTATCTCCGGTGTGGCAGGTTCCGGTAAAAGTACGTTAGTTGCGGCGTTACGTGATCATTTAACGGTGCCGTACATTGATCTGGCCCAAGCGGATATTGGTGCTAATATCCGTTCGACACCCGTGACTTATTTGAAAATCCTTGATCCAATTCGGAAAGTATTTGCTCAAGCCAATCACGTTGGCAGCAGTTGGTTTAGCTACAACGGCCGTGGCGCATGTCCGCGGTGCAAAGGCAAAGGGGTCACCATTACTAACATGGCCTTCATGGATCCGGTTGTTTCCGTTTGCGAACAGTGCCATGGCAAACGTTACAACGATCAGGCACTTGGATATACGTTTCAAGGCAAAAACATGGCAGATGTTTTAGCCATGCCGATTGCCGCAGCGCAGACATTTTTTGCGCAGAATCACGACATTGCCAAGCCGTTAGAAAATATGGCGCGAGTCGGGCTCGATTATCTCACGCTCGGTCAGCCGCTGACGACATTATCTGGTGGGGAAAAACAACGATTGAAGCTTGCTGTTGAATTAAACCGCACTGGCGAAATTTACTTATTGGACGAACCGACTGCCGGGTTGCATCTACAAGACGTCACCAAATTGCTGCATTTGTTTGATGATTTGGTGGCAGCGGGCAACTCACTCATCATTGTTGAGCATAACTTGCAAGTCATCAGTCAGGCCGATTGGCTCATTGACATGGGACCGGATGCTGGTATCTATGGCGGTAAGATTCTCTATGCTGGCACGCCGCAAGCTAGTATGGAGGCTAAGCAATCGCGCACCGGACAGGCTTTACGGCAATATAATGCAGCACCGGAGCGTCAGCACGATTAATGGCAGCACTTTGGCGCACTTAGCAGGGAGCTCGCTTGCTATCTGTTCTTGGCCTGCTATAATAGCACTTACTGGAATTCGACCTTCAAATCGGATATCTCCAGAATCTGATGAAATGATGGTGATTGTTTTGGACAATTCCAACACCCGTGTTGTTGTTGGCATGTCCGGCGGCGTTGATTCAAGCGTCACGGCATTATTGCTGAAGCAACAAGGATATGATGTTGTCGGTGTCTTCATGAAAAACTGGGATGACACTGATGAAAATGGTGTTTGTACGGCCACCACGGACTATGAGGACGTTGCTAAGGTGGCTAGTGAGATAGGCATTCCTTATTATTCGATTAATTTCGAAAAGGAATACTGGGATCGCGTTTTTCAATATTTCCTTGACGAGTACAAGGCTGGGCGCACACCAAACCCGGACGTGATGTGCAACAAGGAAATCAAGTTCAAGGCATTTTTGGATTATGCCGAGCAGCTGAATGCGGATTACATTGCAATGGGGCACTATGCGCAGGTTAAAACCGATGAGCAGGGCGTTGTTCATATGTTGCGAGGCGCGGACGGTAATAAGGATCAAACGTACTTCTTAAGTCAGCTTTCCCAGGATCAGCTCAAGAAGTCGATGTTTCCAATCGGTCATTTGCAGAAGCCGGAAGTGCGCAAGATTGCCGAGGCAGCTGGATTGGCAACTGCCAAGAAGAAGGACTCAACCGGGATTTGCTTTATCGGTGAGCGTAACTTCAAGCAGTTCCTCAGCACCTATCTTCCGGCTCAACCCGGAAAGATGATGACAGTGGATGGCGTTGAGAAAGGCACCCACGACGGCTTGATGTATTATACAATCGGTCAACGTCAAGGCTTGGGCATCGGCGGTAACTCGCAAAACTCCGAGCCTTGGTTTGTGGTTGGCAAGGATTTAGACAAAAACATCTTGTATGTTGGTCAGGGTTTTGACAACCCGGCGTTGATGGCCACAAGTCTCAGTGCATCGAACCTTAATTGGACCACCGGCGAGGCTCCGGCTGATGGCACGCATATGACAGCTAAGTTTCGTTACCGGCAGCGTGATACCGGCGTGACGATTCACTATCATGATGACGGAACGGCGACTGTCGACTTTGATGTACCGGTTCGAGCCATTACGCCCGGTCAGGCAGTGGTCTTCTATGATGGCGAGGAGTGTTTAGGCGGCGGTACGATTGATGCAGCCTATGCTCATACTAATGAGTTGCAGTATGTTTAGTGCGCCAGCAAGTTGGCATGATGTGATGTAAGGAAGATCGGTCCCGGAGATAAACTTTATCTCCGGGGCCGTTTTACTTTGTCTGGCTGATTGGGGTGGGGTTGTTTTGGGTTTTATAACGCCGCTGTTGGTTGGTCGGGTTTATTCTCCGAAACGCGCTCACAGGGCCAGAAACCTGCACATAAGGACCTTGGACGCAATGGCCAAAGCCCGGCCATCACGTCCAAGGCCGCTTATGCTCCGGTTTCTAAGCGGCCCTGTTCGCGCTCTGTTTCCGAAACGCGCTCACAGGGCCAGAAACCTGCACATAAGGACCTTGGACGCAATGGCCAAAGCCCGGCCATCACGTCCAAGGCCACTTATGCTCCGGTTTCTAAGCGGCCCTGTTCGCGCTCTTGATATTTTGTCCGAAAATACTGATAATAAAAAGGTTAAGATGTGAAAAGGGGAGCGGCTTGTGACCAAGTTATATTTTGTGCGCCATGGCAAAACAGAATGGAATAATCAGGGGCGTTATCAAGGTGCAAATGGTGATTCGCCATTATTGCCGGAGAGCTTTGAACAAATCAAAGCATTGGCTGATTATTTGCGTGGCATTTCGTTTGCGCATGCTTATGTCAGTCCGCTCAAACGTGCCCGCGTCACGGCCCAGACGCTTATTAAAGACTTAAATGAACCGATTCCGTTGACGATTATGCCGGCTTTGCGGGAGTTCAATTTAGGGAAAATGGAAGGGATGACATTTACGGATGTCGCTAAGCATTTTCCTCAGGAATTACATGCATTTCGGCATGAACCGGCAGCGTATGATCCGCGTAAAATTCACGGTGAATCTTTTCCGCAGTTGATTAATCGGGCCATTCCGGCGATTGTGGCTACCGTCGCGATGGATCGGACCGGTACGGCTAATTTGTTATATGTCAGTCATGGTGCGGCCTTGGCAGCGGTTATTCAGAGTCTGCTTGGTACACCATTGGCAGAGATTCGCAAAGATGGTGGGCTGACAAATAGCAGTGTGACGATTCTACAAGCGGATGGTCCGAGTCTGCCATTTAAGTTGTTAAACTGGAATGAAACGAGTTTTCTTCCCGAGCCACCGAAGCCAACCGACACGATTTAATGGTCGTGACTGCGATCATATCGCACACTGAATGAAGAGGATGCTATGGATTCAAATATTTTAACCGCATTTAATCAAGGAAAACACGAAGAGGCGATTCAGGCAGCCGTTAAAGCGATTGATGCTGATCCGAAAAATCCTAAGCGTTATGCGGTTTTGACAACGATGCTGATTAGTTTGAAGGCCTTGGATCAAGCAGGTGAGTTACTAGCCAAAGCGCGGGCACTCTTCCCAGATGACTTGGAATTACAGTACACAGCTGGTCTTTTTGCCTATGCGCAGGCGGATTTTCCGGCAGCGGCTGCCTGGTTTACTAAGTGTCGCCAGGATGAGACGTTAAAAAACGATGCCACGTACATGTTGGCATTGAGCTATCAGCAAGCCGGTCAACCTAAAAAAGCACTGGCCTTTGCATTGACGGCACACGAATTGGCGCCGAAGCAAACAGATGCGGCGTTGCTGGCGGCAGATTTGTTATTAGGCGAGCAAGCTTTTGACGCGGCCGCGGAGATTTTGAAACCGCTGCTGGAAACCCGTCAGCCGCAAGTTCTATTTACTTACGGCATGGCGTTGAGTGCTGCGGGTAAAGATGGCAGTGCCTATTTAGATGCAGCCAAACGGCTTGATCCTAAAGGCTACGATCAAAAAGCCGGTACCGTTGCTGACATCAATCGCTTCTTACGGTTGCAGGAAGGGGGCCATGATGGACAGGCATGAAGATAGCGTCACTGGCCGGGTCAAAAGTATTTTCTTTCAGAATCCGACTAACTTTTTTAAAATCCTGCTGATTGATATCACGGCAACCACGATTACCTGGACGGAGCCGGATATTGTGGTGACCGGTACGTTCGGGGATATTAAAGAAGATGAGACGTACACGTTTACCGGGCATGTCGTGGACCATCCGAAATATGGCCAGCAGTTTCAAGCGGATAATTACCATGTGGATCGGCCTACGAATAAAACGGGACTGATCAATTATCTTAGTTCCGACAAGTTTCCGGGAATTGGCCCCAAAACAGCGGAGAAAATCATTGACAAGCTCGGGGTTGATGCGATTGATCGTATTTTGGATGACCCTGAGAGCTTAAAAGGATTGGGGATTTCGGCGGCCAAGCAGAAGATGCTGGTCACCAATCTCAAGACGAATCAGGGAATGGAACGGGTCATCATCGGTCTTAATGACTACGGCTTCACCAGTAACATGGCTGGCCGAATTTATCAGCAATATCAAAATGATGCGCTGGAAGTCATTAAGCAAAATCCGTATCAGTTAATCAATGATATTGACGGTATCGGGTTTACGCGGGCCGATCAGATTGCCGCCAAGTTAGCGATTGCCGCGGATTCGCAACTGCGGCTCGGTGGTGCGGTCATGGATACCTTGCAGCGCTTGACGGACGGTGAAGGCGACACTTTTGTCGATTTGAAAACGTTGGTCACCCAGACGCTTGATTTACTGGAGCGAGCGCGTCAGGTTGCAGTGAACCCCGAAGCAGTCGGCCAGGCAATCGTCACTTTAGCCAAGGACAATGCGCTGGTAGCGGAAGGTAAGCGCATTTTTCCTAAACGACTTTATGATTCCGAATGGCAGATTGCCCGGCAGTTAAAAGGACTGGCGGATGCCGGGCGCGCTGCCAAGCAACCTGCACTGGCCGAAATTAAACAAACATTGGCCGCCGTACAGGAAGAGACTGGCATTGCCTATGATGAGGTGCAAAAAAAGGCGATTATCACTGCCTTGCAGTCGCCGATTTTTCTTTTAACCGGCGGCCCCGGAACCGGAAAGACAACGGTGACGGACGGGATTGTCCGCACCTATGCGCAATTGCATGATTTATCCTTGGATCGCCATGAATACACGCCGGATGATCCTTTCCCGATTATGCTAGCAGCACCGACTGGCCGGGCTGCTAAACGGATCAGTGAGACGACACAGTTACCGGCAAGCACGATTCATCGACTATTGGGATTGGGCGTGGATACGCAGGAGTTTGCGCCTAATGATCTCCCGGACGGCCTTTTAATTATTGATGAAATGTCGATGGTTGATACGTATCTTTTTCGAACGTTGTTGACGGCGCTGCACCCGGGTATGCAAATTGTGTTGGTTGGCGATAAAGATCAGCTGCCAAGTGTCGGACCGGGACAGGTTTTTGCTGATTTGTTACGCAGCCAGGCTTTACCTCACGCAGCGTTAACCCACATTCACCGCCAGGACGCGGACAGTTCGATTATCCCGTTGGCGCATGCAGTCAATGCCGGGCGCTTGCCGGATGACTTCACCCGCCCGCAAGTGGATCGGAGCTTTTTGCCGTGTTCACCCAGCCAGGTTCCGGAAGTGGTCGGGCAGGTGGTTCAGCGTGCCGCGGTTAAACAGTTTTCGATTGCGGACATTCAGGTGCTTGCACCAATGTATCGCGGAACTGCGGGGATTGATCGGTTGAATCCATTGTTGCAGGATATTTTGAACCCGAAACGCAGCGCTCGGACAAAAACCGTTCATTTTGGCGAAACCGAGTATCGAATTGGCGATAAAATTCTGCAATTGGTCAACGATCCGAATCAAAATGTGTTTAATGGCGAAATTGGCCAGATTGTCGGGATCACACTTGCCAAAGAGGCGGCCAGTAAAACCGATGAGTTGACGATTGATTTTGACGGCAATGAAATAACGTATAAACGCAGCGACTTCAGCAAAATCACCTTGGCTTATGCGACTTCGATTCACAAAGCGCAAGGCAGCGAGTTTCCAATGGTGATTTTGCCATTAACCATGCAGAGTCGCCGGATGCTGCGCCGGAACCTACTTTATACGGCCATTACCCGAGCAAAATCGTTTTTGATTCTGGTGGGCGAGCTGGCTGCATTTGAGACCGCAGTTGGCGAAATTGCGGTAAATCGGCATACGGGTTTGGTCCAGCGGCTGCAACAAGCGTTTGGCATGACCGTTTCCCAGCCGGACGTAGAAAAGCCGACGCCTGCAACTGAAGTCAGCAAGAATAACGGACAAATTGACACTAACCCGTCTGACTTGGATAATGGAATTAGTACTGACGAATCGAACAATTATCAGCTAACCCCTGCATTGGTGGCTTCACAGCGGATTGATCCTATGATTGGGATGAATGGTGTGACGCCACAAATGTTTATGACGAAGGAGAAATAACCTTTATGGAGGACAACATACGCAAGTCACTGCAAATTAAATCAGTGACGCCTAAGGATCTTGAACAGTTCAACGACCTTTTGACTTATGTATTTCAGGTCACGCAAAAAGATCTGGAACAATCTGGGTATGAAGAAGGGGAACTTGAACGGGCCAAGCGTCCGGTTTTGGAAAAGTCGGACGTATTGGGATGGTTTCATCAAAATGAGCTGGTCAGTTCGCTGGCAATCTATCCGTGCACCGTCAATATTCACGGCACCTTATATCAGATGGCTGGTTTAACCGGAGTCGGCACTTATCCGGAGTACGCAGGGCATGGCTTAATGCACGATTTGGTGAAGTTAGGCTTAGAGCACATGCGGCAACATAAGCAATGGATTTCCTATCTGTATCCGTATAGTATTCCGTTTTATCGGAAAAAAGGCTGGGAAATCATGTCTGATCATCTGACGTTTGATGTGAAGGATACCCAGTTGCCGAAACAAGTCGAGGTTCCGGGTCACGTTGAACGGCTGGAGATAGATGATCCTGATGTGATTGAAACTTACAATCGCTTTGCCATGAAAAATCACGGTGCCATGATTCGCAATCAGCTAAACTGGGATGAATATTGGCGTTGGGAAAATGAAGAAGAGCGAACAGCCGGCGTGTATTATGATGCCAATGACGAACCTCAAGGCTATGTTTTATACTGGATTGCCGATGAAGTTTTTCACGTCAAAGAAATGATTTATACCAATCAAGAGGCACGCGTAGGCTTGTGGAATTTTATCAGTGCCCACTTTTCAATGGTGACCCACGTTAAGGGCAATATCTATAAAAACGAGCCGTTACATTTTCTTCTGGACGATGGCGATATTTATCAAACTATCAAGCCGTATTATATGGCGCGAATTGTGGACGTTAAAGCATTTCTGGCACAATATCCGTTTGCTGCCGAGACGACAGAACCGTTTCATTTCGTTGTAAGTGATCCCTTGGCGCCGTGGAATAATGGGACATTTGGCGTTTATTGGGATGAGCATCAGCAGGTAAAAATTACGAACCGACCTGTTGGCGAAGCGATTACGACGGACATTCAAACCTTAACCACGATGTTAATGAGTTACCGGCGCCCATCCTATTTAGCCCAAATCGAGCGTTTGTCTGCTAGCAAACATGCGATCAAGTTGTTGGAGAATGCGGTACCGATGGAAGAGCCTTATTTTTCGGACTATTTCTGATCGGCATTTCGAAAGACTGCATGCTGTTGTCAAAGCCTGCACGTGATGGGTTTTATGTGATAAAAGCGAAAAAGCCTCAGACTGATTTTTATCTGAAGGCTTTTTTTAATTGGAAACTATTTAAAAAGGTTAAATACTACGGTCAATCCAAAACTTTTGGGAGGCCACCGAAAAGTCGATTTCAAACGGGCGTGTTCCCATTTCTTCGCCATCCATTTGGCCAAATTCCAGTGAACTGGTTTCAACTGTCAACTTTTTGGCGTGAAAAAGATGCACCGCGCGACTTGTTGGAGCCTTGCCGCGCATGAGTTGAATCATCGCGAATGCCCAGGACACGATATTAAACCATTCGACAATGATCAAATCAAGATGCCCATCAGTCGGGTCAGCCGGCTTATAGATTTGAATACCACCGCCAAAATAGGGAATGTTTGTCGTTGTGCAAATGTAGGCGCGATGAAAAAAATGCCGGACGCCTTTTTCATAGACCGCAACCGGAAACGGGCGGCGGGTTAGCAAACTCCCAATAACGTGAAACAAGTAAGTTAATTTACCGAGATGAAATTTATTTAGCAGCTGTTTACTATCGCTGTGATTGGCTGCACTGACAACCGCCGCATCAAAGCCAATCCCGATATTATTGACAAAATAACCGGTTTCATCACGAGTACGTTCATGATAACGGCCAATATCGATTGCAACCGGTTTAGTGGCTTGCAGTACCTGTTCTAGCGCGTGCATTGGATCTTCCGACATCCCGATACCGCGAGCAAAATCATTGCCGGATCCGGCCGGTACATAGGCGACGGGCAGATCGTGCTGCCGGGTACCGATTAAACCGTTGATGGCTTGATTTAATGTGCCATCGCCGCCGATCACCAGTAAAATAGCATGGTCGCGGGTATTAAAATTACCAATTTGTTTCGCGATGATATTGGTATGACCGGGATAGCGGGAGGTTTTGATTGCATAAGGCAATTGGCGTTGGTCTAAGACGGCTTTAACCTGTTTAAAAATAGGAATTGCTGCTCCGCCACCTGCCGCCGGGTTATAGATGAGATAATAAAAAACAGCCGCCATCAACTTTCCTCCTAATTAGACACGCAATCAATTATACCGAAAAAGCCAAGAAAAACAATATTACCGTCATATTTGAATAGCATATTCGTCAATAGAAGTAAACTTAACTTTTCAGCAAAGCCGGCGTAACGGTCAGGGGGCCTTTCAAAAAGATTAACGTTTAAATGGCAGGTTAAAAATTGCAAAAAAACACCGCACAGCTTACATGGCAGGTGCGGTGTGAGAATAAATATTTGAGATTGTGAAGGCTGCTATAGCAGAATCAGCATCGGTAGAATAACCGGATGACGTTCGGTTTTATCAAAAAGGAATTCCTGCAAGCTGCTGGTAATCGCATCCTTCAAGGTAGCTTCGGTGACCTTTTCATTATTTGAAAAAGTTGATTTGATAGTGCGATAAACCCGCCGCTGAGCCTGGTTGATCAGTTCCCCGGATTCACGCATGTAGATAAAGCCGCGAGAGAGTAAATCAGGACCGGCCAGCACCGCTTGTTTTTGCATATTGATCGTTGCAACCACAACGACCAAACCTTCTTCGGATAACATGCGGCGATCGCGAATCACGGCATTACCGATATCACCGACACCGCTACCGTCAATGTAGACGTCACCAGCAGGGAAGTGTCCGGCAATTCGCGCACTTTTTTCGGTTAACGCCAGCACGTCGCCATTTTCCATGATGAAGCAGTTTTTCTCTGGAACCCCGCATTGTTGGGCGAGTTCGCAGTGAATTTTTTGCATCCGGTATTCGCCGTGGCAAGCCATGAAGAATTTCGGCTTAATCAGACGAAGCATTAATTTTTGATCTTCTTGACCACCATGTCCGGACGTGTGGACGTTGTTGACCTTGCCGTGAATCACTTCTGCGCCGGCTTCGCTTAACTGGTTGATCACGTGATTGACGCTGACCGTATTGCCGGGAATCGGGTTGCTGGAGAAGATCACCGTATCTCCTGGTTGAATACTGATCTGCCGGTGAGTTCCGTTGGCAATTCGACTTAACGCAGCCATAGGTTCACCTTGCGAGCCAGTACATAGAATCATTACTTTATCGGCTGGCAATGAATTCAGTTGATGTGCATCCACTAAGACGTCATCGGGAATATTAAGGTAACCTAACTCACGGCCATTCACCATTGCCGTTTCCATAGACCGTCCGAAAACCGCAATCTTGCGGCCATGTGCCATTGCTGCATCGGCCGCTTGAGCAATCCGTGAAATGTTGGAAGCAAAAGTGGCAAAAATGATGCGGCCATCAATCCGGTCGAAAATATGCCGAATTGACTTGCCGACGAAACGCTCTGATTTTGTAAAAGTCGGAATTTCAGCATTGGTCGAGTCAGACATCAAGACCAAAACGCCTTCTTCGGCGAACCGGCACATTTTTTGGAAATTCGGTGATGGCTGATCCCCAACCGGAGTCAAATCAAACTTGAAGTCCCCGGTTTGGATGACAATTCCTTGTGGCGTATGCACCGCAATCCCGAGCGTATCCGGGATACTGTGGGTGGTACGGAAAAATTCGACACTTAGCTTTTTAAACTTCAAAACCGTGTCTTCGTTGATTTCAGTTAACTTTGTGGTCCGTAATAACCCATGTTCTTCAAGTTTGCCGCGAATCAACGCTGCCGCTAATGGGCCGGCATAGATGGGAACGTTGGGCACTTGCTGGAGAAAATAGGGAATCCCGCCGATATGATCTTCGTGGCCGTGGGTGATGACCAAAGCTTTGATCTTATCTTTGTTTTGAACCAAATAGGAGTAATCGGAAATAACATAATCAATCCCAAGTAAATCGTCTTCGGGGAATTTAATCCCTGCATCAATGACGATGATCTCATCTTGGAATTGAACCCCGTACATGTTCTTCCCGATTTCACCTAAACCGCCGACAGCAAAGACGGCGGTTTCGTTATTTTTAATATTTAATTTCATATGATTAGAAAGTGGTCAGCTTGAAATTGGCTGACTTTTCCTCATACTCCAGGAAATTTCCAGAAAGTTCCTGAATAAATTCAATATTGTAAGGCGTGTTGGCTTCTACAAGCGCACGCGCCTCAACCGCAGATGGCGCCTCGAGGTATAGCGTCTGAGTGGTTTCCCGTCGCGGATTTTGGATCTTGTCTTTTTGATATAAGACTTTGTAGATCATGTTTGGACTCCTTCCGTGGTACAAAAAGAAAGGAAGTGCAACAAAACAGCTTCCGAAAAAAAGGACATGCCATCAAGATGACGAACCACAAAAAGCATGGGCGATCTTGCTGGAATGGCCGATGTTTCGTCGCTTGAACCGCAAAATGGCAACATAACACCATTGCCGTGGTCCATTTCCTGCCACAACTCCTAAAACTTTTATGACCGATCGATTTGTTGTGAATACAACAGCTAGGCATAGTTTAGCATATTTAATGGAGCGTGAACAGCTTACGAGCATCACAGACGTGCCTGCTGGCGAATCAGCTAATTGTGGCAAGAAAAGTTTAACGTACTTGGTCGATACCTCGATCATAGCTGGACGGCCCCGACTACCAGACTTTTTAGTACCGAGGAGCTGCCCTTTTAAGTAGCAATGGTGAGTTAATCGTTGAACTTAGGTATAATGAAGACAGGTACGTTCGCAGAATCAGCGTGAAAGGGGTGGATGCCATGGTCTGGCTTCTGATTGTTGTACTGCTTGTTGTGCTTGCCACTCTCTGGTTATTCAGAAAACGTTGGCGGCGAAACAAGGCGATTCAGATCCTGCTCTACCACAGCCAACGATTAACCGATCAGGCGATGACAGAGGCTCTACAGCAGCTTGGCATCTCAACTGACAAGCCGATGACGTCAAAGCCCATCGCCGATATTTGGGGGCATGGGGTGATGGCATTTTCATATCAAATTTCGTCAAGTCTGGGGAAAGTCACCCAGCCGGCACTTGATCAAGCTTTACGCCAAGCAGCCAGACAGTTAGACATTGCCAGCTCAGATCCGGCATTGCCACCGTTTGTTTTAACCGATTTTTTTGAACTCGAAGGCGAATTACATATTGATGTTGCCTTTATTACTAACGAGGCAACTATTGAATATGTTCGCGACGTTAATCGTGTGTCGTCATAGGCAGATAAGGAGCTCGCGCGATATGAATGATGATCAAGACTTAATCATGCGTCAAATCAAAAGCTTTGCTCAGGGATTAGGCGCTGCTTTGGGCAAAAATCAACGCAAATCAGACCAACCCGTGATCGTTTTTCACGAAGCAGAAGTGAGTCTGGCCAGTTATCAAAAAACGCTCATGACTGTGATTCGTGAAAAAGGGTTAATCGCGGCCCAAGCACAATTGAAAAAGTGGCAACAGACAAGATTGTCTGCTCACCAATATCAGCGTTTAAATGCGTGGATTCAAGAACAGCAGTTAATAAATCGTAATCCGGACAAGTAAAAAAGCAGCGAGCCGTTTTATAAGGCTCGCTGCTTCATTGTTTAATGGATCAGAACCGCTTCCGGATCAATCGAGAAGGGATGTTCCTTGTTAATGTGGTCATAGAATAAAACGCCATTGAGGTGGTCGATTTCATGTTGACAAACAATTGCCGGATAGTTTTTGAGTCGGACTTTTTTGTGTTCGCCGGCTTCGTTTTGGTAAGCAATCGTAATGCGATCGGCACGGACAACGTAACCCGGAACATCTTTATCAACCGAGAGACAACCTTCGCCTTCAGCCAATGCGGCATGTTGCACACTGTTACTAATAATCCGCGGATTAATTAAAACTTCTTTGAAGAGAATTTCATCGTTGTCACCAGGAACCAAGACAGCGGCCATTGCTTTACTTTGACCAACTTGCGGCGCTGCCAAACCAACACCCGGACGCAAATGATATTTCTCGTTTTGCTCTTCGTCTTGGCTGATAACCAAGTATGCCATCATATCATGCGCCAATTGCTTATCTTCATCGGAAAGCGGAAAAGTAACCGGTTTGGCCCTTTCTCGCAAAACCTTAGCGCCGTCACGGGTGATATCCTTCATTAAATACACGATCCGTACCTCCGTTCATTTCTTCTATTAGATTAGCACAGGAGCGAAAATGTGAAAAGCGCGTTATTGCAGCAGGAGTCGGAGTGTTGACATCTACCACCCAATCCTCTATCATATAGAAGGTTCAACAAATACGGTGCTTTCCGTTAGGTGAGGCTCCTATACGAACAATGCTGCTGCTCAGAAACATCGAGAGATGCCAATTGAGTCAACTGCGTCTGCCCATTAAGGCTTACGCTAATGCAGCTGAAGCTCGCTTCTAGGCGTATAGTGCTAAAACTAAACGATTGGGATGCTTTTTCTGCACGCTCTCAATCGGCGTGCAGTTTTTTTGCTTGATGGGAAGAAAAAAGGTGGTGAGCATAATGGAACAATCTTCAAAGAGTAGTGGTAGTAGTAGCGATTTAGCAGATCCCGGAAGGCCCATTATGCTGCCACTACGATCTCTTAAGTGAAATTAATGGATTCGGCAGCATCGCGGCTCTTCCCGGGATACGGGAAGGAGTTTGTCGATGTTGATGATGGTATCAAGCGGTCTGACACGCTACGAAGCGCAGAAGGCCCAAAAAACAACTACCATACGCCAAGAAACGATCAGCAAGACGAATCTCTTTTTGCCCTTGCTGATGACATTGGCTGGTGTGAGCAGTTTAATTATGGTTATGAGCCACAGCTGGTTTTTAACTGCTATTGTTGCGATTTTGGCTAGTTTGACGGTGATGGTCATTGCTTATTTGGCAAAAGCAATCACGCGCCATCAAGGTCAGCCGCAGCAGCCAGTGTTGGTCGTGCGTGACGGATTGGTTCGTCAAGTTCGCGCGCAAGATCTCGTTGTTGGTGATGTTTTAATGCTGACAGCAGGAGAAAAGCTGCCGGTTGATGTTGCATTAGCTCCTGGTGCATCCGTAACCTTGCCACGTGACCTGGCCGGGCTGCTGATTTTGTTAAATCGGCGGGTGCCAACCGGGGTGGGTATTGCCGGTGCTGTGATGGCAACCGATACCCAGGCAACAGTGACCGCAGTTTTAAATGACGGATTGCTTGATCATGGACTCAAGCAATTGGCTGGACAATCTGTTACAACAACGCCAACTTCACTTGTAACGAGTGCGGTTGCCGGCCTGAAATTGGTCTTACAACAGATTTGCCGAATTTTCCGTCTGGCTGTATCAGTTGCGTCACTTGAAATGTTAAAAAATAAGCAAATAGACCGAGACGAGCAGATTCGGGTAGAGATCGCATTTGCTCATCACGCTACCTTGGTTGGGGCCATGAAACATCACAGTAAAACTAGTGATTTTCGGCACAACCAAGATCCAGTCTCGTGAAGCTTGGTCATTAAATTCAATTATGAAAGCATGCGCTTGTGAAGGCGCATGCTTTCTTTGTGTTTTAGTTTAAAAAGTATTCTGTTATAGTCCATTAAGCTTTCGGATAAGCGGCAATCTTATCGCAAGTCAGTTCTTGCTCACCTTGAAATAAAACGCTTGCAACAAGAATTTTGCAATGTTACGCTTTCTTTGTAGGAGTTTTAATTAGTACAGTTTTCCTGAGTTAATGACTACAGGAATGGAAAGAGGTTCTGATTATGGCAAAACAGCATGCTGCAGTTGATTTTAAGCAACTGTTGGACAATCAAGATGCCGATTTTAAGCCCACGATCCAAATTCTGGATGAAGTTGGCAAAGTCGTCAATCCTGATATTATGCCCGATTTGAGTGATGATCAGCTGGTCGATTTGATGTCAAAAATGGTTTGGCAACGCGTGCTGGATCAAAGGGCGACAGCGTTGAATCGGCAGGGACGATTAGGTTTTTATGCCCCAAGTGCAGGCGAAGAGGCCAGCATGATTGGTAGTCACGCTGCTATGAAGTCATCAGATTGGCTGCTTCCAGCTTACCGTGATTTACCGCAATTGATTCAACATGGGTTACCGCTTGACAAAGCTTTTCTCTGGTCGCGCGGTCATGTTGCCGGCAATGAGTATCCGGAAGATTTTCACGCATTACCGCCGCAAATCATTATTGGTGCGCAGTATGTTCAAACTGCGGGTGTTGCGCTCGGTTTGAAGAAAAATGGCAGTGATGAGGTGGCCTTCACCTATACGGGTGATGGCGGTACTTCACAAGGTGACTTTTATGAAGGCGTTAACTTTGCTGGGCATTTCAAAGCTCCGGCACTGTTTATTGTTCAGGATAACGGCTTTGCTATTTCCGTGCCGCGGGCGAGTCAGACGGCAGCCAAAACGCTTGCGCAAAAGGCGGTTGCAGCCGGTGTTCCCGGCGTGCAGGTTGACGGGATGGACGCTTTAGCAGTCTATGAAGTCACCAAGGAAGCCCGTGCATGGGCGGCGGCTGGTAATGGTCCGGTTTTGATTGAAACTTTGACATATCGGTATGGCCCACACACGCTATCAGGTGATGACCCAACTCGTTATCGCTCCAAAGAAACCGATGAGTTATGGCAAAAACGGGATCCTTTAATTCGAATGCGCAACTATTTGACCGATAAAGGCTTGTGGAGCAAAGACAAAGAAGATGCCTTGATTGAAAAGGTCAAGGATGAAATTAAAGATGCTATCAATAAGGCCGATAAAGCGCCGCAGCAGACGGTATCGCGCTTCTTGAAAGACACCTATGAAGTCGCCCCGCAAAATGTTGCTGAACAACTGGCAGAATTTCAAGGAAAGGAGTCGAAGTAACCATGGCACAAAAAACAATGATCCAAGCCATTACCGATGCGCTTGATGTTGAGTTGGCGAACGACCCTAAGACCTTGGTATTCGGCGAAGATGTTGGTAAGAATGGCGGGGTTTTCCGGGCAACCGATGGCTTACAGGCCAAACACGGTGAGGATCGTGTTTTCGATACACCATTGGCAGAATCAGGCATTAGCGGTTTGGCAATTGGACTTGCCTTGACTGGTTGGCGGCCAATTCCGGAAATTCAGTTCTTTGGTTTCGTTTTTGAAACGATGGATAGCATTGGCGGGCAAATGTCACGTATGCGCTATCGGATGGGCGGAACACGGTCCATGCCGATTACGATTCGGGCACCGTTTGGCGGTGGCGTCCATACACCGGAAATGCATAGTGATAATTTTGAAGGATTGATCGCTCAATTTCCTGGTATGCGGGTTGTTATTCCAAGTAATCCATATGACGCCAAGGGGTTACTGATCAGTTCGATTCGCAGTAACGATCCGGTTTTGTTCCTGGAACACATGAAACTTTATCGTTCATTCCGGCAAGATGTTCCGGATGGCACTTACACGGTTCCACTGGATAAAGCAGCCGTTACCCGCGAAGGCACAGATGTTTCGATTATCACTTATGGTGCGATGGTTCGCGAAGCACTTAAGGCAGCTGATAATCTGGCGAAAGACGGCATCAACGCTGAGATTGTGGATTTACGGACGATTGCACCGCTTGACGTCGAGACGATCATTGCTTCCGTCAAAAAGACACACAAAGCGGTTGTGGTTCAGGAAGCGCAGCGGATGGCCGGCGTTGCTTCTAATGTGATCAGTGAAATTTCTGAGCGGGCCATTTTATCGCTTGAGGCACCGATTGGTCGGGTCGCGGCTCCAGATACCCCATTCCCATTTGGCCAAGCGGAGAATATCTGGTTACCAAATGCTAAGGATATCGAAGCTAAAGTTCGGGAAACTGTCAATTTCTAGAGAGAAGAGGTGCCAACATGGCTTTTGAATTCAAACTGCCAGAACTTGGCGAAGGTTTGGCAGAAGGCGAGATCGTCAAGTGGGACGTGAAGCCAGGCGATGACATCAAGGAGGATGACACCCTGCTTGAAGTTCAAAGTGATAAAAGTGTCGAGGAAATTCCTTCACCGGTTTCAGGAAAAATTTTGAAGATTTTAGTACCAGAAGGTGAAACCGCTTCAGTCGGTGATTTACTGGTTGAAATTGATGATGGCTCCGGTCCGGCCGCACAACCTGCAGCCGCACCTGCCGCGGCAACCGATGCTTCAGCAGGCAATGCGCCAGTTGCTAAGTCGGTCTATCAATTTAAATTGCCAGAACTTGGTGAAGGTCTGGCGGAAGGTGAAATTGTCAAGTGGGCGGTTAAACCCGGTGACCAGATCAAAGAAGACGATACACTGCTTGAGGTTCAAAGCGATAAAAGCGTTGAAGAGATTCCATCACCAGTTGCCGGAACCGTTGTTAAAATTTTAGTACCAGAAGGCGAAACCGCAACTGTTGGCGAAGCGCTGGTTGATATTGACGCACCGGGGCATAATGATACGCCGGTTGCATCGGGTACCGCTGCAGCGCCCCAAGCCAATACGGATACGGCTGCCTCGGCCGCGGCACCAGCTGCTGCCGGATCAGTACCGGCCATCACCGATCCAAATCGGGAAATTCTGGCGATGCCGTCTGTTCGCCAATATGCACGCGAACAAGGCATTGATATTTCACAAGTGCCAGCAACTGGGAAGCATGGGCGCATTACCAAAGCCGATATCGATGCCTTTAAAGCAGGGGCACCAGCTGCAGCACCTGCGCAGCCAGCAGCAACCTCCGCGCCTAAAGCAGCGCAACCAGCTCCAGCAGCAACACCGGCAGCGCCAAAACCGCAGCCAGTCGCGCCTTACGTTTCAACCGGCAGTGAAGCCGAGCTGGAGACTCGCGAGAAGATGACGCCAACGCGCAAGGCAATTGCCAAGGCAATGTTAGCTTCGAAACAACGAAGCCCGCATGTCACGAGCTTTGACGAGGTTGAAGTGTCCAAGTTAATGGCGCATCGGAAGAAGTACAAGCAGTACGCGGCTGATAAAGGCATTAAATTAACGTTCTTGCCATACATCGTTAAAGCTTTGGTCACGGTATTGCGTGAATATCCAGAATTTAATGCGTCAATTGACGACACCACCGATGAGATTGTTTACAAACATTACTTTAATATCGGGATTGCCACGAACACGGATCATGGGTTATACGTGCCGGTCATCAAGAATGCTGATGCCAAGAGCATGTTCGAAATTGCCAAGGAAATCAGTGACAATGCACAAAAGGCATATGACAGCAAGTTGAAGCCAGATGAGATGCGCGGCGGTTCCATGACCATTAGTAACGTTGGTTCAATTGGTGGTGGCTGGTTCACACCGGTGATCAATCAGCCGGAAGTTGCCATCCTTGGTGTCGGTAAAATTGCTAAAGAGCCATATGTCAACGCTGATAATGAAATTGTTGTCGGTAACCTGTTGAAGTTGAGCTTGAGTTATGATCATCGCTTGATTGATGGTGCTTTGGCGCAAACCGCATTGAATCTCATGGATAAATTGTTAGCAGACCCTGATCTGCTGTTGATGGAGGGATAAGCATGGTTGTAGGCGATTTTGCAATCGATTTGGACACCGTTGTGATTGGCTCTGGCCCAGGTGGTTACGTAGCTGCGATCCGAGCAGCCGAAATGGGTCAAAAGGTAACTGTTATCGAGAATACCTTCATTGGCGGGGTTTGTTTGAATGTTGGCTGTATTCCATCAAAAGCTTTGATCAATGCCGGTCACCGTTATCAAGATGCCTTGGAAGCAAGCACGTTTGGTATTAATGCCAAGGGTGCGGATCTTGATTTCAAAAAAACCCAGGATTGGAAGCAAAACAAGGTTGTACACACGTTAACCAGCGGTGTTGCGATGCTTTTAAAAAAGCACAAAATCGAAACCATTATGGGGACGGCTTTCTTGAAAGATGATCATAGTCTGCGGGTTATGCAAAAAGACTCGGCTCAGACATACACCTTCAAGAATTTGATCATTGCAACCGGAAGCCGGCCAATTGAAATCAAAGGCTTCAAATTTGGCAAACGGATTTTGGATTCAACCGGTGGCCTAAACTTACCGGAAGTACCAAAAGAATTCGTGGTGATTGGCGGTGGCTACATCGGATCCGAACTGGCGAGCGCCTATGCTAACCTAGGCGCACATGTCACAATTCTTGAAGGCACCAGCTCAATTTTGCCAAACTTTGAAAAGGATATGGTTCAACTCGTCTTGAACTCCTTTAAAAAGCGCGGCGTTACAGTGATTACCAACGCGATGGCGAAGGAAGCCGAAGATACCGGCAATGGCGTCAAGGTAACCTATACAGCGGACGGTAAAGAACAAACCATTGCCGCAGATTATGTGATGGTCACAGTCGGGCGGCGGCCAAATACCGATGATTTGGGCTTAGACATTGTTGGCATTGAAACAACGGATCGCGGCTTGATCAAAGTCGATGCGCAAGGACGAACCAATAAGCCTAATATTTATGCAATCGGTGACATTGTTCCTGGTGCTGCATTAGCGCATAAAGCAAGTTATGAAGGTAAGATAGCGGCAGAGGCGATCAGTGGCAAGGCAAGCGCGGTTGACTATAAAGCAATGCCGGCGGTTTGTTTCACGGATCCGGAACTGGCCACAACCGGCATGACGCTTGCTGAGGCAAAGGATAAAGGCATCAAAGCTAAAGCAAGCAAGTTTCCATTTGCGGCGAATGGCCGTGCTTTAAGTTTGGCGCAAACCGAGGGCTTCGTTCGTCTGGTTACGGATGAAAACGGAACCGTCATCGGTGGTCAAGTTGCTGGCGCCGGTGCCAGTGATTTGATCTCAGAATTGACGGTCGCCGTTGAAGGTGGACTCAACGCTGAAGATTTGGCGTTGACCATCCATCCACATCCGACCTTAAGTGAAACCATTATGGATGATGCTGAAGTTGCATTAGGGTTGCCAATTAATATCTAGCAAGTAGATTCATATTGCCAACATGATGCACTGTTAAGGTGGGTATCGACAACTGATTGTCTGTGCCCACTTTTTTGATGGGAAAGCACAAAGTCAAAAGCCGAAAGTGCGAGTGTAAGGACTTCATGAAAAAGGACTAATATTTCAGTTAGTTAACAATTGCAAAAATAACCCTGTTTAATTTTGTCTTAAGATTGCGCTTCCGCTAAAATGTAGATAACGCAGCTGAGAGGAAGGGTTTTCATGCAAAGAGTCGTGGTACATGGTGCCAGCACGGGGACACAAGGGCTTTTACAAATGCTGATTATGTCATTGCTTGATTTGCAAGTCGGCTGTTATGAACCTGATGAAACATTGGTTGACGTAGCCGGGTTGACGGCCTTGAGTCAAATTTGTCACAATACATTTGTGAAGGTGACGCCCAAAGTTCTAAAGGCAGCCGATGTTTTGATTCTGACTGACACAGGGACGCCAGCAGATGAGGGGTTTGTAGCCACTAATATTACGGCCATTCGGAAAGTGCTAAATTCGGCAATGGCAGCAGGGTTTAAGGGGCGGATTATCGTTGCCATGACCCATGACGAGCTTTTCACCTATTTCGCTCAACGATTTTCCGGCTTGAATAAGCGTCAGGTTGTCGGTTTAGGTACTTTTGGTGCAACCTGGCAATTTGAACAATTTCTAGCAGAGCGGTTGGCGGTTCCCGCCGCTCAAGTGACTGCCTATGTGGTCGGAACCAGTCAGACGCCGGTTCTGGTTTGGAGCCGAGCCTATGTAGGCGCCACGCCGGTGTTGCGCCTACTGGATGACCAGACAATTTTTTCCGAGGCTGTGAAGGCGGTTCAGACTTTCTTAGCCAGTACGTTGACCGTGATGCTTGGCAAGTTGGTTGAACCGATCCTAGCTGCTTTTGCCGGTGATGGGGTGATAGGCACTTTTACCCACTTACGCGATGCCGATGATGGTACAGGACAGATTAGCAGTTCGCCGGTTTTATTGGATGAACGCGGGGTGGTGACGTTGGCGATGGTGGCAGGTTCCGATGATGAAGAAGCTGCCTTAAGCCAAGCGATTCAAGCAGCCCAGACCCAGATTGAAGCGATCGAACAAGGAGCAAATAAGAATGAAAGCTAACTATCATTATCCCTTAGATCTCGATTGGACCACGGCAGAAAAGATTAAAGTGACCACCTTTTATGCGTTGGTCGAGGATGCTTATGAGCATGGGGTTGATCGGGATAACCTACTTGCTGCCTATAAGGGTTTCAAGCAGGTCGTACCGGATAAAGGAACCGAGCGTCAACTGGGGCGTGAATTTGAAACACTCTCTGGTTACTCGATGTACACGGTCGTACAAATGGCACGCCAAGGTGTGAGTCAAAAGATTAGGGTGAGGGTGAGTTAAACATGACACAAGATCCAGAAAAGATACGTGAGACATTGATCGGTTGGTTTGCTGCCAGCCGGAAACGCATTTTGACAGCAATGGCACAGCCACTTGATGTTGCCCAAAAAAGCAATCGCAATGACCTAGTCACCAATGTCGATAAAGCCAATCAGCAATTTTTGATTGAACATATCAAGACCGATTTTCCAACGGCGCGAATCATTGGCGAGGAAGGTCACGGCCATGATGATACGGATCTTAATGGGTTGGTCTTTTTTGTCGATCCAATTGATGGCACCATGAATTTTGTTAAACAGCAGGCACATTTTGCGGTGATGATCGGTGTCTATCGTGACGGGCAACCGATTGTCGGGGCTATTATGGATGTGATGCGCAATGAAGTGTTGAGTGGCGGTCCGAATCTACCAGTCACGTTTGCCGGACGTCAGTTGAAGCCATTACCGGATCTGCCACTGAAGGACGGTTTGTTGGGAGTGGCAGGGCCCATGGCTATCAAGAATCGCTTGCATTTAGGTGATGTGGCCTTAGCTAGTTCCGGTGCGCGGATGAGTGGTAGTGCCGGGATGGAATTTATTGAAGTCGCCTTAGGAAGGCAAGTCGGCTATGTTTCCTATCTGCAGCCTTGGGATGTTGCAGCAGGCATGGCGATTACGCAAGGCTTGGGCGTCGAGTTTAGTCGGGAAGACGGTTCGGCAATCAACTTAAGTCAGCCAGGCGTTGTCGTGGCAGCGACCCCGCAAGCACATCAAACGATTCTAGCCATGATGGCCGGTAAAAGTGAACAGGCGCATTAACGCCGCTCATTAACGAGCAACCTCAAAAACTGGCGGAGACGATTCCCGTCAGTTTTTTGAATGTATGGCCTAGATGCACGGATTTCAAAGAAAATTCCATCAAATCATTCGCGTGAATCACTTCACTTTTCAGAAAACTCACACAGATTGGGTAGAATGTGTTATAATTCAAAATCGTATAACTGTGTCAGTTGCTGGCACTTTTTTAATGCGGTAAGCGGCCAGTAGTGCCAGCAGAAAGGAAGTATAAACGTGAAAACACGTGACGATATTCGCAACATTGCGATCATTGCCCACGTTGACCATGGTAAGACAACTTTGGTTAACGAGATGCTTAAACAATCGGATACACTTGATCAACACATTCAATTACAAGACCGGGCGATGGATACCAACGCCATTGAAAAGGAACGCGGTATTACCATCCTTAGTAAAAATACGGCGGTGAAATACGGCGACACCACCATCAACATCCTCGATACCCCGGGGCATGCTGACTTTGGTGGTGAAGTAGAACGGGTTATGAAGATGGTTGACGGCGTTTTGCTCGTTGTCGATGCATTCGAAGGCCCAATGCCACAAACTCGCTTTGTTTTGAAGAAGGCGCTTGAACAACATTTAACACCAATTGTGGTTATCAATAAAGTTGACCGTCCCGGTGCGCGTCCTGAAGAAGTGGTCGATGAAGTGCTCGAATTGTTCATTGAATTGGGTGCCGATGATGCGCAATTGGAATTTCCAGTAGTCTATGCTTCAGCGGTTAACGGGACTTCCAGTATGGATTCCGACTTATCAACCCAAAAGCACACGATGAATCCGCTTTTTGAGACCATCATCAAGACGATTCCAGCGCCAATCGATAACAGTGACGAACCATTGCAGTTTCAGGTGGCCATGTTGGATTACAACGATTATGTTGGCCGGATCGGGATTGGCCGGATTTTCCGGGGCAAGATCAAGATCGGTGACAATGTAACGGTTATGAAACTTGACGGGTCACAAAAGAACTTCCGGGTTACCAAGCTCTTTGGTTTCTTCGGATTAACGCGGACCGAAATCAATTCTGCTAAAGCCGGTGACTTGATTGCCGTTTCAGGGATGGATGATATCTTTGTCGGCGAAACCGTGACCGCTGCCGATACGCCAGAGGCTTTGCCGATTTTACGGATTGACGAACCGACTTTGCAGATGATGTTTGTGGCTAATGACAGCCCTTTTGCCGGTCGTGAAGGTAAGAACGTAACGGCGCGGAAACTAGAGGAACGGTTGAAGGCACAGCTGCAAACCGATGTCTCGTTGCGTGTTGACGATACGGATCAAGCCGGTGCCTGGATGGTATCCGGTCGTGGTGAACTCCATCTTTCCATCTTGGTTGAAGAGATGCGGCGTGAAGGCTTTGAATTACAGCTTGGCCGGCCAGAAGTTATCTATCGCGATATTGATGGCGTGACGATGGAACCGTTTGAAACGGTGCAGATCGATACTCCTGAGCAATACACCGGTACGGTTATTGACGCTATGAGCCAACGCAAAGGCGAAATGCAGAATATGGAAAATGAAGGCAACGGTCAAACGCGGCTCACTTTCCTTGCCCCATCCCGTGGTTTAATCGGTTATTCCACCGAATTCCTTTCTTCTACAGGCGGTTATGGCATCATGAACCATACGTTTGAAAAGTATGCGCCAGTGATCAAGAACTGGGAACCGGGTCGTACTCAAGGCGCGTTGGTATCTATCAATGCCGGCACTGCGACTACCTACAGTCTGCAATCCGTTGAAGATCGCGGCCAACTCTTCATCAATGCTGGCACGGAAGTTTACGAAGGCATGATTGTCGGTCAAAACTCTCGTGAAAACGACATTGCTGTTAACGTTACTAAGGGTAAGAACCTGACGAACACCCGTGCTGCCGGGAAGGACCATGCAGCTGCCATCAAGACGCCAAAGAAGATGACGCTTGAAGAATCGATCGAGTTCTTAAACGATGATGAATATTGCGAAGTAACCCCTGAAAACATTCGCCTACGTAAAAAGATTCTAAACACCGGCGAACGTCAAAAGGCTGCAAAGCGTAAGAAGATTGCTGCTTCTAAATAATTTTTCAGAAAACCGTCAAATTCTGGCGTTTTTTTTGATCTCCAAAACCAATATTTCAGCATCGGCATCTTTTGACCATCGTGGGTAGCGGCTTTCATGGCAGGCAAAGGGCAGGACCAATCACGGTGCGTATTTCTGACTAAGACAAACTAAACTTCCTGATAACGATTGCCTGTGCGGCTTGGCGGTACGAGCCGGTATGCTATAATTAATCCAATCATTGCTTGAAAGGCCGCGTTTTCCTAATGAAAAAAATACGCCATATGGATTATTTCATCTTGGTGCCGTATCTGATTTTGTGTGCGATTGGAATCGTCATGGTTTATTCTGCCAGCGCCTATTGGGTACAACGTCAATATGGCGCCGCCGAAACTAAATACTTAGTTCAGCAGATTCTTTTTGTGATTCTTGGCATCGGAACGGTATTCTTCTTTTATAAGATGTCACTCAAGATTTTACGTAATCGCTGGGTGCTTTTTATTTTGATGAGTACCTTGCTGGTGTTGTTGGTTTATTTGATCCTGCATGGTCGTGCGGTCAATGGGGCATCGGCCTGGATTACGATTGGCGGTTTTCGATTACAGCCATCCGAGTTTGCCAAAATGATTTTGATTTTTTATTTAGCGCATATGTTGTCATCGCGTGAAAACAGTTTCCAGCAAGAAAATTTCCGGTTACACCAAATGTGGCAGCCGCTGTTTATGGCCGGCGTCATCATGTTTTTGGTTTTCATTGAGCCGGACACTGGCGGATTTGCGATTCTCTTCTTGATTACCTTGGTCGTTGTGATGTCCAGCGGGATTCCCATGCGCTATGGACTGCTCTGGGTGTTGGGGTTGATTGCAACCGGCGTCTTAGGGTACTACATTGTGTCGCATTACCATTTTGCCGGTCTTGAAAATAACTATGCCTACCAGCGATTGGTAGCGGCAATTCACCCGTTTGAGAAAGCCAATGCTGCGGGTAATCAGGTGGTCAATTCTCTTTACGCGATCAATCATGGCGGCTGGTTCGGAGTCGGCTTGGGAATGAGCAGCCAAAAGCTGGGCTATCTGCCGGAGCCATATACTGACTTCATTTTGGCAGTGATTGCCGAAGAGCTCGGATTGGTTGGAACCGTGGTCATCTTAAGCTTATTATTTTTCTTAGTGATGCGGTTTTTCTTAATCGGGGTTCGGTCTAAAAATACGTATCACACGCTGATTGCTTATGGCATTGCGACGATGATGCTGGTGCAAACCATTTTCAACGTGGGTGCAGTGGCAGGCGTTATCCCCGTGACCGGTGTGACATTGCCATTTATTAGTTACGGCGGATCGAGTATGATCGTCTTATCCATGGCAGTGGGGATTATGCTTAATATTAGTTATCACAGCGAACGTACGCAACGAAAGGTAGAGAAGACGCATGCATAAAGTTTTAGTCGCAAATCGGGGCGAAATTGCTATTCGGATTTTCCGTGCCTGTGAAGAACTGGGCCTAAAAACCGTGGGCATTTATGCCAAAGAAGATGCTTTGTCGATTCATCGTTTTAAGGCACAGGAAAGTTATCAGGTGGGAGTAGGTAAGGCGCCGATCGCTGCGTATTTGGATATGGATGACATTATCCGGATCGCTAAGCAAAGCGGGGCGGATACGATCCATCCCGGTTATGGTTTGCTTTCGGAAAATGCTACCTTTGCGCGTAAAGTACGTGCGGCCGGGCTGACGTTTGTTGGACCGCGCTTGGAACTATTGGATGTGTTTGGCGATAAGGTAGCGGCTAAGGAAGCTGCCCACAAGGCTGGTTTAACGACCATTCCGGGAACACCGGAGCCAACGCGTGATTTTACCGAAATTCAGGATTTTACGGCTAAGCACGGCTTCCCGGTTATGTTAAAAGCGGCAAGCGGCGGCGGTGGTAAAGGCATGCGGATCGTGCATTCCGAAGCCGAATTAGAAGCCGTTTACCAAAATGCGGTCAATGAAGCTAAAGCGAGTTTTGGCGATGATCGGATGTATGTTGAAAAATATATTGCGTCCGCCAAACACGTTGAGGTACAAGTCCTGGGCGACGAACATGGGCATTTGCTGCATCTTTTTGAACGTGATTGTTCGGTTCAGCGCCGGCAGCAAAAAGTTGTTGAAATTGCTCCTGCTGTGGCTTTGCCGTTAGCATTAAGAAACCGTATCTGTCAAAGCGCCGTTGATTTGATGGCTAGTCTGCATTATGAAAATGCTGGCACCGTCGAATTTTTGGTCGATGGCGATCAGTATTACTTTATTGAAGTCAACCCACGTGTTCAGGTGGAACATACCATCACGGAACTGATTACCGGGGTCGATATTGTTCAGTCCCAATTGCGCATTGCTGCCGGAGCCGATTTATTTGCGGACTTGCACTTACCGCAGCAAGATGCGTTACGGGAAAATGGGGCGGCTATTCAATGTCGCATTACGACTGAAGATCCAGAAAATAACTTCATGCCTGACACCGGCACGATTAATACTTATCGGTCACCAGGCGGCTTTGGCATCCGGCTTGATGTTGGTAATGCCTATGCGGGTGCCGTTGTCAGTCCATATTTTGATTCGTTATTGGTTAAGGCAAGTGTCCACGCACCTAGTTTTCCTGCTGCCGTGGCTAAGATGCAGCGCGCGTTACATGAGTTTCAAATTACCGGCGTCAAGACCAACGTCGCCTTTTTGGAACACTTACTGGCAACTCAGACATTCCGGACCGGTGAGGCAGAAACGGCCTTTATTGATGCGCATCCGGAATTGTTGCAAGTGCAGGCGAAACCAGATGTTGCTTCCCGGTTGCTTTGGTATATCAGCGATGTAACCGTCAACGGCTTTAAAGGGGTTGAACGGCAAAGTCAAAAGTACTATCCGGAGTTGCAATATGCACGCCATTTTTCTGCTGCTAAACCGCAGACGGATTTGGTGGCTCTACTTAAAAATGAAGGTGCCCAGGCGGTTACGGATTGGGTAAAGGCTCATCCAGCGCTGCTTTTAACCGATACGACTTTCCGCGATGCCCATCAAAGTCTGTTTGCAACGCGAATGCGGACCCGGGATATGTTAACGGTCGCCGAGGATATGGGAAACGGCTTGCCTAATCTTTTCTCAATGGAAGTTTGGGGCGGTGCGACTTTTGATGTAGCTTACCGCTTTTTAAATGAGGATCCGTGGGTGCGCTTGAAGAAGTTGCGAGCTGCTTTACCGCATACCTTGTTACAAATGCTTTTTCGGGGTAGCAACGCGGTCGGTTATCAAAATTATCCTGACAATGTTATTAAGGCCTTCATTAACCAGGCAGCAAATGACGGTGTGGATGTTTTTCGGATCTTTGATAGTTTGAATTGGTTGCCGCAGATGACCTTGAGTATTGATACGGTTAAGCAGGCTGGCAAGATTGCCGAAGCGACCATGTGTTATACCGGGGATATTTTAAGTGACGCCCATCCGAAATATCAGTTGGCATACTATGTCGACTTAGCTAAGCAGTTAGTTGATGCCGGGGCGGACATGATTGCCATTAAAGACATGGCGGGACTGCTCAAGCCACAAGCTGCGACTGAATTGATCGCGGCACTTAAGGATGCGGTGACGGTTCCGATCCATTTGCATACGCACGATACAACCGGTAATGGGATTGCAACTTATCTGGCTGCTACCAATGCCGGCGTGGATATTGTGGATGTGGCGCAAAGCAGCTTTTCCGGGACCACCAGTCAGCCGAGTCTGGAAAGCCTGTATTACGCGTTGAGTGGCAATCAACGTCAGCCGGAAGTCGCGATCGAAAAGGCGCAATCGTTGAATCGATATTTTCAGGCGATTCGTCCGTATTATGCGGACTTCAGTAATGGGGTGACCGGTCCGTTAACCGATATTTACACTGTCCAGATGCCAGGCGGTCAATATAGCAATTTACAACAACAAGCACACAGCATGGGCATTACGGATTTTGAGGCAGTTAAAGCCATGTATGCGCAAGTCAATACGCTGTTTGGTGACATTATCAAGGTGACGCCTTCGTCAAAAGTCGTTGGGGATATGGCATTGTTTATGTTACAAAATCATTTGACCCCGCAAGACGTTAAGGAACACGGAGAACAATACGACTTTCCTGCTTCAGTCGTGGCCTTTTTCAAGGGTGACTTAGGGCAGCCGGTCGGTGGTTTTCCTAAGACCTTACAGAAAAAGATTCTAAAAGGACAAAAGCCGTTAACCGTGCGTCCCGGACAATTAGCCAAGCCGGTTGACTTTGAGGCGGTACGACAGGATTTAATCGCGGCAGGTGTGCCGGATCCAAGTACCGAAGATATTTTAAGTGCCGTTTTGTACCCCGATGTTTTCAAGGCCTATGCGCGCAAGCAAAAGCAAATCGGGCCGGTGACCAAATTGGATTCACCTTCCTATTTTCAAGGTATGCGCCTAGGTGAAACGGTGGCGGTCCCAATTCGGGCCGGCAAGACGTTGATTATTCAACTGAATGCCATTGGCAAAGCGGACGCCAGCGGAATGAAGACGTTGTACTTTACCGTTGATGGGCAGAAACAGGAAATTCAGATCCGCGACGCTCATCAAAAGAGTGCTGGCTTGCAGCATCAGTTGGCCGAACCAACCGATAAGAATCAAATTGGTGCGCCGATGGCTGGAAAAATTGTTTCGGTTGCCATTAAGCAAGGACAGCATGTGGCCAAAGGTGAGGCTTTGTTTGTTATTGAAGCGATGAAAATGGAAACAACGGTACACGCACCATTTTCCGGAACAGTGACCCATCTGTATGTTGAAGCAGGTGCATTAATCAAGAGTCAGGAACTGTTGGCTAAACTGCAACCCGGGGCCGCCAAGCAGTGAGTTTAGAAGGTGAGAACATGTTTGCAATGAAACAGCGGCAAGGTTTAGTCGTTTGGGTCTATTCACTTAAGCAATTAAAGACCTTGCGCCGTTATGGCACCATTATGTACGTTTCGCGGCGGTTAAAATACGTTTATTTATATCTGGATCGGGATGAAATTGCAGCAACGAGTCACAAGCTTATAAAATTGCGGTTCGTTAAACGCGTTGAACCGTCACATCGGCCTGAGTTGAAAACAGAGTTCGGTGATGAAATTGGCAAATTCAAGCCGACTGAGGAAGATTTGGAAACCAAGGCGAAACCCCAACGACACGCCCGACTTTTAACCGGCGAGGCAAAAGGTGATCAACATGCGCGTCATTAGCGGTACATTTCGGGGGTTACGTTTAAATGCGGTACCGGGTAATCAAACGCGGCCAACCGCCGATAAGGTAAAGGAATCAATGTTTAACATGCTTGGCCCTTATTTTGATGGTGGGCATGCACTGGATTTGTATGCTGGCACCGGAGCGCTTGGCATCGAGGCCGTATCACGGGGGTTGACGGATGCAGTTTTGGTGGATCGGCAATATGCAGCGATCAAAACCATTCACACCAATGTTGCCCTGACTAAACAGGCAGAGCGCTTTACGGTTTTGAAAATGTCCGTGACGAAAGCGATTAGCCATTTTGCGGCCAATCACCAGCAGTTTGAGCTTATTTTGATGGATCCGCCGTATGCCCAGCAGCATGTTTTAGCACAATTAGCTGCGTTTGTCAGCCAACAATTAGTGGTGCCAGGCGGGCGGGTGTTAGTTGAAACCGGCTTGGATGTTGATTATCCTGAGGTCATCCCCGGATATACCAAAATACGGCGTCAGACCTATGGCGTTGCGCAGGTGCTTATTTTAGAGCGAAACGAGGAAGACCATGACTAAGAAAATTGCAGTATTTCCCGGCAGCTTTGACCCGTTTACAAATGGCCATTTAGACACGGTATTACGTGCCAGTCGCTTATTTGATGAGGTGGTTGTTGCGGCGATGACGAACACCAGTAAACGCGCGCTGTTTTCCAGTGATGAAAAACTCGCGCTGATCGAGGCCAGTACTGCTGATATAGCGAATGTTAAGGCAGTTGCGGCCCCTAGACGGTTGACAGTTGAATTTGCCCGTTCAATTGGCGCACGGTTTATCATCCGCGGCATCCGCAATGTTGCCGATTTTGGTTACGAAGCTGATATTGCCACGGTTAATCATGACTTGGATCAGGAAATCGAAACCGTCTTTTTGCTAGCAGACAAACAGTACGATGCCTTGTCTAGTACGATTATTAAGGAGGTCGCGGCGTTTGGGGGCGACATCCATCGATTCGTACCGGCACCGGTTGAAAAGGCCTTATATGCGAAACTAGGTGAGTCTCATCAAGCAAAGTAATCATTTGAAGTCCAAAAAACGTTGGCGGTGGCTAGTTGGCGCGATTATTGCCATCGTCTTGATCGCCGCGTTTTTATTCTTTCCCACCAATTATTATTTGGAAGTACCCGGTTCAGCCGAATCCTTAAAACCGTTTGTCAAAGTCGCCGGCACCAAAGATAAAGCCAAGGGAAGCTACATGCTGACGACGGTCGGTGTTGTGGGTCCGGCTTCCCCTGCGTTATTACTTTTCAGCAAAACCCAGGCGCATACCGAGATTGTGTCCAAGCAGGATTTAATGGGTAGTGACAGCAGTGCCGAATACGATCAGTTGCAGACTTACTATATGAAAAGTGCGGCCAATAACGCGGTAGCAGCTGCGTTTAAAGCCGCAAAACAACCGGTCAAAACCGAGCATCGCGGTATCTATGTGATGTCCGTGTTGCCACAATCACCATTTAAAGGCAAACTAGCCCTCGGAGACACGATCACAAAATTGAATGGTAAGTCTTATCAAACGGCGGATGCGTATGTCAATGCCATCAAGTCAAAAAAAGTTGGTACGAATATCACGTTAACCTACCAACATAAGGGCCAAACGAAGCAGGCAACCGCTAAACTAATTCGTCTACCGCAGACCAAACGAGCGGGTATTGGCATTACTTTAACTGAGAATACGGCGGTGACCAGTGATCCTAAAGTGACGATTGATGCGGGAAACATCGGTGGTCCTAGTGCCGGCACCATGTTTGCTTTGCAGATTTATACGCAAATCACCCACCAGGATTTACGTCGGGGTCGAATCATCGCGGGGACCGGTACGATTGATCCAGATGGTCATGTCGGTCAGATTGGCGGGATTGATAAGAAAGTTGTTGCCGCAGATGCAAAAGGTGCCAAGATTTTCTTTGCCCCGAATCAACCGGCCACAAAAAAGTTGAAGCATTACGATCCTAATTATGTCAATAACTACGCCGAGGCGGTCCAGACCGCAAAGCAAATCAAGACCAAAATGAAAATCGTGCCAGTCAAAACGCTCGGTGACGTCATTCGTTATATGAAAGCTTATGCCAAAGCTGACCAGTAAGTGGTTAGTGGTTGTAATAAGTTCAATTTAAAGAAGAACTGTTGAAAAAACAGTTCTTTTTGTTTGCCATGCGTAATGTGTTGTTGAGGTGAGAAAAATGGCGACACTGATTTATTGGCTGAAAACATATTGGTATGCACCCTTGATTATTTTAATCGGCGGTTTCTTTTTTTGGCAGCAGGCGAAGGCAGGATCGGCAAATCAGCCTTTGTCGGTGAGTGTGAATTCCCATAGTAGTTCGCACATGGCGGCGTCACGATCTAGTAAGGCAACAAGCATGAGTGGCAGTCATCGTCCGAGCCACGGTTTCGTGCATTTAAAAGGCGCAATACAACATCCTGGCATTTATCCGGTCAAAGAAAACACGCGCTGGGATGAAGTGGTTAAAGCTGCCGGCGGGTTGACGGCAGCGGCTGATATGCAACAAGTCAATCTAGCCAAGATCGCCAGTGATCAGGAAAGCCTGTATGTCCCGGAAAAAGGCGAAACGTCAACTGCAACGGCACCAACTACCACGGCAGGTGGCACTTCTGCTACTGGGAAGCCCACCCAGACTGCCAGTGGTGCCGTTGTTGATCTTAATAAAGCGGATGTGGCGCAACTGACGACCATCAGTGGGATTGGCCCCAAAAAGGCTGCGGATATTATTAGCTATCGCGACAGTCATGGTGGGTTCAAGGATATTAACGAACTCAAAGAAGTTCATGGTATCGGGGATAAGACTTTTGAAACCCTGGCGCCGCAGCTAACCGTGGGCCCATGAGCGGGCGGTTAATCTTACTTGCGGCTGCTTTACTTGCCGGCATCATGGGCGGTATCGGTTTGTGGTGGGTGCTGGCTATCTTGCTTATTTGGCTTGTCATGAAAACCAATCGAACCAGTTTCGTTTATGTTGGCCTTTTTTTAGTCATCGGCTGGGGGTGCGGAAGGGCAGATGCCAATCAATGGCAGAATCCGCCGCAACCCCGTGGTAGTGTGACCATCCCGGCGTCAGCCATTAAGCTCAAAGACGGGTATGTCAGCTTTATCGGTCGGGCTGCCAACGGGATTGCCGTCAGTGGTCGTGGTTCGGTCTCAAAGGAACTTGCGGAACGGTTGGCTAGTAATGATCAGCCGGTACAATTGGCCGGTGGTTATGAAGTAGCACGTTTGGCACCTGCACGTAATCAGTTTGAATTTGATTATGCAACTTATGCGTGGCAAAGCCGGCAGCTTGCCTATGAATTAGTCAAACCGACTTTGAACTTTTCTTTTCAACCACGAAGACAATTTTTTGATGTCGTTGATAGTTGGCGCGTCCATCTGTTTGCTTATTTCGAACAATTACCGAACAAGGTACGCCAATATGCCAAAGGGTTGCTTTTAGGGCAATTGGATGATGATTTTTTAACGCAACGCCAAGCATTTGTTGATTTAGGCGTCTTTCATCTGTTTTCGATTTCCGGATTGCATCTGTTCGCCTTGGTTGCCTCGCTTTATTGGTTGGCAGCAAGGTTACGGATACCGCAAGGATTAGTCGATGGCCTGCTATTGGGATTGTTGCCACTATTTTTATTATTGCTGCCATTAGGTGCGGGCTTGTGGCGGGCGGTATGGATGCGGTTAGCTGATATTATTAATCGGTATCTTCGGTTTGGCTTAACCGGGCTGGATCTGTTTAGCATGGTGTTGATGGTCAACTTGCTCTGGCAACCGCGTGTCTTGATGACCATGGGCGGGCAATTGACGTACTTGATGACTGGGTTGCTCATTGGTTTACCGGCGCTGCATAAGTGGCAGGTGAATTGGCGGTTAGTATTAGGCGGCATGCCTGTCATTGCCTGGCATACGTTCAGCTTTAATCTTTTGACGGTATTCTTCAATTGGCTTCTCATGCCGATTTTTGAACTGATCATCATACCGGGGTTGGTATTTGCCTTATTGATGCCGCATGCAGGGTTAACGTATTTGTTTAACGATGCATTGCAATTATTAGAGACCATCCTCATTCGGTTGAGTCACTTGCCTGGGCAGATTATTATTGGTGCGTTTCCCAGCTGGTTGGCTGTGCTTGGGGTTTTTGCTATGATGCTGGTTTTGACGTGGCAATGTTGGCCCGTAGCAGTTGGCTGGTTTGTTGTACTTGCCTTGTGGAGTTGGTATCAGCCGAATTATCGGGTGGTGATGTTTGATGTGGGGCAAGGCGATGCGATTTTGATCGAATCCCCGTTTCATCAAGGGGTTATGTTGATTGACACGGGTGGCCGCATATTCGGCAAAACCAGCCATCCTCCTGTTAGCCGCGCGATTGTCCCGTATTTGCATGCACGCGGTTATGCCCGCTTGAATACGCTGGTTTTAACCCATCCTGATATGGATCACGTTGGCGATGCACCTAAACTTGCTGAGTTGATACCGATTGAGCGGCTAGTAACCACCCCAACCGCGCAGCATCATCCTATGATTAAAAAAGTTAGCCAGCGGGTTGCCGCAACGCAAACAGTCACAGCGGATCAATGGCTGCAGGTCGGGCCACTTCGATTACAGGTACTTGCGCCAAGTGCCACGGGCCATCACGACCCCCAGGATACAAACGCGGATTCCATTGTTCTCTATGGTAAAATAGGTAACAGTCGCTGGTTATTTACTGGGGATGCTGACCAAACCGTTGAAAAAACGCAAATTCTGCCGCGGCATTTGCAAGTCGACTATTTAAAGGCAGGACACCATGGTTCAAAAACCGCCAGTGCACCGGCGTTAATTTCGAGTTTACAGTTAAAAGCCGCTTTAATTTCCGCTGGTGTCGATAATCGGTATGGTCATCCGCATCCAGAAACATTGGCAACGTTTGCTAATGCCCATGTTCCGTGGTCAAGTACCAGTGAACAAGGGATGCTTTGGGTGGAACCAAACCCGCAACGTCAACAGGATCAGCTATTTGGCTGGTTGCAGAAAAGGAGCAGACAATCGCATGCAGGTCCGTGATTTTATCAAACATCTGAAAAATGGCGAACGACCGCCGCTGACATTAATTCTTGGCGAGGAGCAGGCTTTACGGCAACAGGCTCAACAAGCGCTGGCTAATTTGATTCCTGAAGACCAAAAAGCCATGAATTTTGGCCGTTATGACATGCATCAAACTCCAGTGGGCGTTGCCTTGGATGATGCGACTTCAATTCCTTTTTTCGGCGAATACCGCGAAGTTGTGATTGACGATCCTTACTTTTTAACCGGCGAAAAAAGTACCGATAAGATTGAACATGATCTCACCGGACTGCAGGCTTATTTTGACAATCCGGTTCCGTCAACGATGATGGTGTTAATCGCACCATATAAAAAACTTGATGAACGTAAACGGCTGACGAAAGCTTTGAAGAAGGCAGCTTTGATTGTTGATGCTGCGCCACTGGATGAACGGTCAGCGCGAATGGCATTGGCACAAATCTTCAAGCAACATCAAGTCGATATTCAGCCACCAGCACTCGATGCGCTTGTTCAGCGAACGAACGGACAGTATTCGGTCATGATGGGCGAAGTCCGGAAACTTCTGACGTATGCAAGTGATGGTAGTCCATTAACTGTTGCTGCGGTATCGGCATTGGTCCCCAAGCAGCTTAATGACCGGGTTTTTGATCTGGTAACGGATGTGTTGCGTCAAAATGCTGCGGATGCTTTGGCACTTTATCGTGATCTGCTTGCACAACGCGAAGAACCGATTCGGCTCAATGCGTTAATGCTAGGCCAATTTCGACTTTTAATTCAGGTTAAGTTATTAGCGCAAAAAGGTTACGGCCAAGGTGATATTGCCGCTACGCTCAAGGCCCATCCGTACCGAGTCAAATTAGCATTACGGCAGGTTGGTCGTTTGCCTTATCACCAACTGGCCCAGGCTTATAGTGGGCTGGTGGATACTGAAACCGCGATGAAGACGGGAACGATTGATAAGGCACTGGCCTTTGAACTGTTCATGCTGAAGTACACAGGTCAAGCGTCAGCGCATCGGAAGGGGAAGTATACGGCTTCACGCTCCTAAAACTGAGATGGTCAATGATGCGCGGGTGTGCCTAACCGATGACAACAAAAAATAACCCTTGTGGACGAAATATCGTCACACAAGGGTTATTAAAGTTGGCATAACGCCTTGATTACTTGTTAAGTAGGGCTGCAAGACGGCTCTTGTCGCGACCGGCCTTGTTCTTCTTGATCAGGCCTTTGCTGTTAGCCATGTCGATGGCACGAGTTGCCGCTTTATAAAGATCCTGACTGTTGTCAGCATTTTGTTCGCTTGCACTCTTGAACTTCTTAACAGCGGTACGCATTGCGTTCAGCTGGGCAATGTTACGTTCACGGGCATTTTCCTGCGTCTTAACGCGTTTGATTGCAGATTTGATTTGTGGCATGAGATGTTCACCTCCAACAGTGGATTATGATAAAACTGCATAAGTTTCAACAGACGCTATTATACAGAAGCCAGAGCGGCAATGCAATAAAAAGTTGTAAAGGAAAATTGCTTGATAGCTAAAATTACTTGCAATCAGTGGCAGACTTCGGTAAAGTATGAAGGTACTTTTGAACCTGATACTTAGTTTAGCGAACCACCGACGCTTTACTCAGTTTCAGGCAATATTCTGAAAGGTGGTACAACACAATGGCAATTGACCAAACGCAAAAGAACGAAATTATCAAGCAATACGCACGACACGATGGTGACACTGGTTCACCGGAAGTTCAGATCGCAGTTTTAACTGCTGAAATCCTAGCTTTGAACGACCATTTATCCGTTCACAAGAAGGATCATCACAGTTATGTCGGTCTGATGAAGAAGATCGGCCACCGTCGTAATCTGCTTGCCTATCTGCGCAATAAAGACATCATTCGCTACCGTGACTTAATCAAGTCATTAGGTCTGCGTCGTTAATCACGTTTAACAAAGGTCGCCGCGGCGGCCTTTTTGCGTGTTTTTATATTAATAGCGGGCATCAGCTAGTGGTAAAAGGCCAAAAAGACAGTTCCAACTTACAGGAGGGATCAGCTAATGTATCCGGAATATCGGCAGCGTTATCAGGATCAGCTAGTACGCGTCACCATTTTAAGCGTAACGACAACGATTGCGTGGGCGATCGGCACGATTGGCTCACAGTGGGCAGTTGCCGGTGTGAGCCCTCGTGATGAAAAGCAGGCCGCTTCGGAACAAGTTGATCCGGTACTCGTCGAATTGGTCCGCGTTATCGCAGGTCGCTTAGTCGACAAAAATTTAGCGACGACCTCATTGCCGGAATCATTGCTGCCAATGGTGACGGCACTGACCGAGCATCACTGGCTGAAGCCGGATTCGGAATCTGCGTTAAAGTTGATTCCAAAGCCGGCAGGGGCACCGCTGAACTTCTGGTCATTGCGCAAGGCGGTTTTCTTGACGGTTCCCCAGCAAAAAGTTCGACCAGCTGATTTGCATGAGTGGCTTCGGAATATTTTGCCGAATGTCCATGGGTTAGGATACGGGCCGGTGACAGATCTGGCTGCCTTAGCTGTTTTAGCGCTGGATACCAGTCACCACCTTGCTGCTGGCAGTTCACCTGAAGTAGCGGTGGTGCTGGATAACGGAAAAGAAGTTGCTGCGTATCATCTGGATGCCGCTCAAACAAGCGATACCGGGTATCAAAGTGCACTTCAGGCGGCTAAACAAAACCTGAAAACCGTGCATCGCTTTTTTGCAAACGAGGTGTAACTGCGCCTCCGCGTTTTAAGGTGATATGGTAGTTGGAATTTTAATTGTCTGATAGAGCATGTTGAGCTAACGTTGTCGTTTGGATATTAAGTCCACGTTCTCCGTCCAGTGACCATTTTCAGGGGCATTGGATGGATTTTTTTATAGCATTCAACGCCAACCATTTGCCGCCTGAAATTCGGCTCTATAGGTTTTCGCCTTATCGTGTGGTACACTTGTATCAGAATTTATTCGGCGGAGGTATGCGGCAATCGATTGTCGGCAACCATACTTCCATAAATTAACCACGAGGTGAAACCATGACGAAGATCAATCTGGTCGCTCTTGGTGGGGTACGTGAGAATGGAAAAAACATGTACGCCGTCGAAGTTGACGACCAAATTTTTGTATGCGATTTTGGGTTGAAATACCCTGATAATGAATTACTTGGGATTGATGTTGTGATCCCGGACTTTAGCTATTTGACTGAAAATGCCGACCGAATTGCCGGAATCTTTCTAAGTCACGGCCATGCGGATGCAGTAGGAGCCTTGCCTTATTTTCTTGTGGATCATCCAGTTCCGGTTTTTGGCTCGGAATTGACGATTGCAATGGCCAAGGTCTTCATGCAGCATGACAGCAAAGCCAAGAAGTTTAAAGACTTTCATGTTATTGATGAAAAGTCGGTCATTGACTTTGGTGATGTGTCAGTGTCGTTCTTTAAAACAACGCATAGCATTCCAGGCTCGTTAGGTATCGATATTGAAACCAGCGAAGGCCAGATCGTGTATACCGGCGACTTTAAGTTCGATCCTAGCGCTACCCCGATGTATCAAACGGATTGGGCGCGATTGGCACAAATCGGTAATAAGAAAGTGTTGGCGTTGTTATCTGATTCGGCCAATGCAGAGTCGCCTTATCCGAATGCCAACGAACATGAAATTTATGACCATATCAAAGAAACTTTTGAATACCAAGATGGCCGAATTATCGTGGCAGGTGTTGCCAGCAACATTCAGCGCATTCAACAGGTGATTAATGCCGCTGCATCGCTTGGGCGGCGGGTTGTCTTGACCGGCCGTGATGTCGAAAAGGTCGTTAAAACCGCCATTCGTATGGGCTACATTAAATTGCCAGATGATGACATTTTAGCTAAAACCAAAGAGCTAAAAGGCTTGGCACCGGAAAAGACCGTTATTCTTGAAACCGGCCGGATGGGTGAGCCGATGAAGTCATTGCAACGAATGGCAACATCCCGTCATCGGCTGATTCACATCCATGAAGGGGATCTTGTTTTCATTACCACCACGATTGCCCATGCGATGGAAACCATGGCGGCTCGAACGAAAGACATGATTTATCGTGCAGGCGGGGATGTCAAAGTCTTAGGCGACGATATTCACTCTTCCGGCCACGCTTATAAGAATGATTTGCAACTGATGATCGATTTACTCAAGCCAGAATACTTGGTGCCGGTACAAGGCGAATATCGCTTACTTGCAGCCCACGCGGAAATTGCGCATGAAGCTGGCATTCCGTTAGCTAACATCTTCATTGTCGGGATGGGCGATATTTTGCGGTACGAAAAAGGCCAGATGAACGCCTCTGGTCATGTTAACGCCGGCAATACCATGATCGATGGCATTGGCGTTGGCGATATCGGCAATATTGTTTTACGTGATCGCAAAATGCTGGCCGAAGATGGCATTTTCATTGCGGTTGTCACCATTGACCGTAAGAAAAAGCGCGTTGTTTCCAAGCCCAAAGTCACAAGTCGCGGGTTTGTTTATCTTAAAACCAGTCGTGACTTATTGGCCGAAAGCGGCACCTTGGTAACGGAGACGGTACAAAAGAATCTGGATAACAAAGAATTTGACTGGACCCATTTGAAACAAGATGTTCGAGATAAACTCAGCCGCTTCTTATTCGAACAGACAAAGCGGCGTCCTGTCATTTTGCCGGTCATCATGGAAGTTAATCAAAACAGTGCAAAACGGCAATAAACAACAAAAAATTCGGATCATTTTCCGAATTTTTTTATTTTCACTGCAATATCCGAATAAAACAACGACAGGAGGAAGGCATGACCAATATGGTATCATTACCCGACAATGAGCAACGTCACCTGACAATCGGCAAACAGGCGCTGCAAAAGGGTAACTATGCTTCGGCGGCGGCGCATTTAGAAAAGGCGTATGAAGCCACGCAAACTTTTGCAATCGCCCAGCCATTAGCGGCTAGTTTAAATGGGCTTAAACAGTTTCATGAAAGTCTTAATGTGATGTTGGCGCATTACCAGTCGTTTATGCAAACAGACGGTGATGTCCAACTGGTTTTGGACGCTTGGCTTGGTACGCTTAACTTTGTCATGGCGCGAACGATGCTGCGGCAACTTGATCCGATTCGGCGCCAGCGTTTTCGCCAGCAAATTGAGGCGGCAGAAGCTTTAGCCTTGAATGAACGGGGCGAACAAATTGCGGAACTGGTTCGCAAAGTCAGCCATCTGGGGGGCTTTTCCCGGCAGGAGCAGCAGGATCTGTTTAATCAGGTGGGGTTATTGCCAAAAGCACAACTTATCAAAGCGGCGGTTCCCGACTTGACCGATGAATCGATTCCAGTGGCGATGCGCGTGTCATTGTTAGACCTTTTAACGAATGTTGGCTATGATCAACCGGTGCAATATCAGGCTTATGATCGAGTCGAAACCATTATTCCGAGTGAGTTACCCGGCATGGCGGATGAGCCAACCGGGCCACAGATTCTGGATCGACTGCAAAAAGCATTAGGCGATGACGATCAGGAGCTGGGGCAAGCATTGGTCCAAATGGCGCGGGTACAGATTGCCTTTTTATATCCGGATATCAGTCGGCTAATTCCTGACCAAGCGGCATTTGTTCAAGCCTATCTTGATCATCATCAGGGGAAAACCACCCCGTTTGACGATCTTTTTGCTTGGCAAGCGGCTGAAACAGCGAAATTGTCCGAATAGGCGTGATGACACGTTTTCACTGTAAATGAAAGAAACTTGACGGTAGCTGTTTACAAAGTGAAAATGACCATGTATACTCATTGCTGGAATTCATTTCCAGCGTAGATATTTGTTTTGGTATTTACGCTCAAATGTAGTACACTTAAACGTAAAGGATTATCAGGGTACACAAACAAGGTATCCTGTATTCTTACGAAAAATACAGGAGGTTCGTTTTTTCATGGCTGAAAAAGAACACTATGAACGCACAAAGCCCCACGTAAACATTGGTACGATCGGGCACGTTGACCACGGTAAAACTACTTTGACCGCGGCTATCACCAAGGTATTGTCGGAGAAAGGCCTTGCCCAAGCGCAGGACTATGCTTCGATTGATGCTGCTCCAGAAGAAAAAGAACGTGGTATCACCATCAACACCGCCCACGTTGAATATGAAACGGAAAAGCGCCACTACGCACATATTGATGCGCCAGGGCATGCTGACTACGTTAAGAACATGATCACCGGTGCTGCCCAAATGGACGGTGCGATTCTGGTCGTTGCTGCAACTGATGGCCCAATGCCACAAACACGTGAACATATTCTGTTGGCGCGTCAGGTTGGTGTTGATTACATCGTTGTTTTCTTGAACAAGACTGACTTGGTTGATGATCCAGAATTGATCGACTTGGTTGAAATGGAAGTTCGGGAATTGCTCAGCGAATACGATTATCCTGGTGATGATATTCCTGTTCTCCGCGGTTCTGCCTTGAAAGCACTTGAAGGCGATCCTGAACAGGAAAAGGTTATCATGGAATTGATGGATACCATCGATGAATATATCCCAACCCCAGTTCGTGAAACCGACAAGCCTTTCTTGATGCCTGTTGAAGATGTCTTCACCATTACTGGTCGTGGTACCGTTGCTTCTGGTCGTATCGATCGTGGTACGGTTAAGGTCGGCGATGAAGTTGAAATCATCGGTTTGAAGCCAGATGTTCTCAAATCCACCGTTACCGGTCTTGAAATGTTCCGTAAGACCTTGGATCTTGGTGAAGCCGGCGATAACGTTGGTGTCCTGCTTCGTGGGATTAACCGTGACCAAGTTGAACGTGGCCAAGTTTTGGCAAAGCCAGGTTCAATCCAGTTGCACAACAAGTTCAAGGGTGAAGTTTATATCTTGACAAAAGAAGAAGGTGGCCGTCATACGCCATTCTTCTCCAACTATCGTCCGCAGTTCTACTTCCACACCACCGATGTTACCGGTGTGATTGAATTGCCAGATGGCGTTGAAATGGTTATGCCTGGCGATAACGTTACTTTCGAAGTTGACCTGATCGCTCCGGTTGCTATCGAAAAAGGTACCAAGTTCACCGTTCGTGAAGGTGGCCGTACTGTTGGTGCCGGCGTTGTTTCCGAAATTCTTGACTAATTTCTGAATAAACGTTTAAAAGCCTGCAAGCTTGCTTGCAGGCTTTTTTTGTGAGCGCGAGCCGGCGCGGTTAGAAGTCGGAGTGTAAGCGGCCTTAGCCGTGATGGCCGGTCTTTGGCCATTGCGGCTAAGGTCCTTACACGCAGACTTCTGCGCCGGGGAGCGCGTTATGGGAGTAAGCTGAAACATATGAGGCGTGATGGCCGGTCTTTGGCCATTGCGCCTCAGGGTCTTTACCCGCAGGCTTCTGCGCTGGGGAACGCGTTATAGAAAGTGAGCGTTAGCCAGCGATGATTACAGGGTTCCGTGTCAGGACAATAATAATGGATAAGGAATGAATAATCGCGGTTATTTTGCGTTTCAAGATCTTGACGCTTGAACAGTCTTGGGAAATCAAAGATTATTTTATCGAATCATGACACCAAAAAATCTCAAGTCGTGTTTGGCTTGAGATTTTTTGGGCTATTTTCAGCAGGGATTAGGTAAACCAAGTAACTGCAAAACATTAGCCGCTCTGGGTGATCAAGGAAGGGATTTAAAATTAAGCTGACTGTTTAATTTCGCTTGGCTGTGTCACTGTAATCTTGGTTTTAGCTGGTTCAATTTTGTCCGCTTCCAGAATGATGTTACCGATCGATTGTGCTCGGATGTTGCCGCTGCTTGGATTCTTGACGCTGATAATATCGGAACAAATGTCGGCATTGATATTGGTGCTGTATTCAAAGACCAAATCGGAATGAAGCAGTGCGCAGTTTTTCATTGTTAAATGATCAACATAACATAACCCCTGATTGCTCTCGATTGTACAATTGATAAGCGTCAGATTTTTTGTATTCCAGCCTAGATAAGCACCATTAATAGTGGAATCATAGATAGTAATGTTCTCACAGTTCCAAAATGCATCTTTGGTTACAAGCGTGGAATGATGAATTTCAACATTTTTAGCACCATCAAAGGCGTAATCACCAATCAAATCGAGGTGGTTGGCGACAATGTTTGTGCTATTCATACCAATATAGTTACCACTTGCTTGCACATGGTCAAAGCTAATGTGATTGCAGTTCCACAAACTTTCACTGGCATCGGAAAAATGAACGTTTTTTAAGCGAATATTCTGGCTACGGCGAAAAGTTTTTGGTGCTTGAATTGCACTATCGGACATAGTGATGTCATTCGTATACCAGATGCCTGACCGCGCCATGGTTTCGAAGATGGTGTTAGCCACCGTAATGTGCTGGCTGTACCAAAGCGGATACTTATATAGAAAAATTGACTGATCTAGTTTAATATTGCGACTTTCCTTCAGAGGAGATTCACCTTTTCCAAAAGTCGTTTTGACAATGGTGGCATTTTCCTGACCAAACAGAGAACGTTCACCATGAAAAAATTGATTGTTGTAACTCACCATAAAAGATTCGCTTCTTTCTATATGTTCTCGAAAAATGGTCGCTACTTCCAAAACTTTGATTGCAGCTGTTACGCTACGATGTCATGGAGAAGTTCAGCAGCCTTACCGGATAAATAAATGGTATTTGACTCATGCAAACTGTCTCTAGCAGATTGAGAGGTATTGATGACAATTTTTGGACAGTTTAATCGAAAGCTGGTGGCAGGACGGCGCGTGCCAATGATTAACAAGAGGTCCGCTTGTGCGAGCATTTGCTGACCATATTTTATTTCGTCTGGGTAGGTTGCCAGGCGTCTTAAAACGAAGTCAGGTAAAATCAGTCCGCCACAATTGGGGCAAGTCGGCACAGTGCTGGTTGACGGTTTTTGCCAGTCATAAGAATGATGACAAATCGTGCAGTGATTATGCCGGACATCGCCCCAGTATTCGGCAACATGACGGGTTCCGGCTGTTTGATGGAGATAGTCAACATTCATCGTCACCACACCAAGCAGCTTGTTAGCCTGTTCGAGCTGCACTAACGCTTGATGGGCTCTGTTGGGTAACGCCTCTGGCTGACAGAACGTCTGGCGGTATAGCTGGTAGAAACCAGACGGGTCGGCGCTGGCTTCTTCTGGATCAAGAAAACGAAATATGTCACCAGCAAATTTGTGTGATTTTTTTAAGATTTGATCAATCCCGTTCAAATCTGGAATGCCAGATTCTGTGGAGATACCGGCACCAGTGAAGGCAACGATTTGGTGATGTTGGCGAATAAGGGCTGCTGCCTGCTGTAAACGTTGTACTTGTTTCAAGGGGCTCATCTGGTTTCGAAAACGTGCCGGGCAACCGTTAAGCCATTTAGTACCCGAGGAAAGCCAATATAAGGAATGCAGTGAATCATCGTTTCGACAACTTCGGTTTTAGTCAGACCGACATTGAGTGCCCCATTGAGATGAACCTGTAGTTGGTCGGCGGTATCGCCTTGGATAAGCAGCGCGGTGACGGTGATCATTTCCCGCTGTTTTAGGTCCAAGCCAGGACGGTTGTAAATATCGCTAAAAGCAAATTCCAAAATATATTTACCAACATCAGGCGCAATGTCGGCTAACGAATGCATAACGTTGGCCGCAGCCTCACCGTCAACTTGGGCAAGCGTCTCCTGACCATTTTCTAATCGTGTTTTTTCTGACATGTTCATGACCTCTTTCATTTAGGATAGCTTCACTCTAAATGCTGGAGTTAACTCCATGTCAATCACTTTTTTGAATTTTCTGTGGTTAATTTGGCTTTTAGCTGATGATAGGTCGTGATTTTGTTTTCTAAAAATGCAATATGGGCATCAATTTCCCGGCGTTGTGCCGCTAACCGGGATTTTTGCGTGAAGAGTAACTTCAGACGTTCGTCAATGGTGCTATTGCCTTGATACCGTAAACGGGCATAAGTTTTGATTTCCTTGATGGGCATGCCAGTTGCTTTTAGCCGCTTGATGAATGCAATCCAGCGCTGATCAGCATCTGAGTAGGTCCGTCGATTATTTTGATCGCGGTCGGGAATAATCAAGTGTTCTTTTTCGTAGTATCGCAACGTATCAATTGACAGTGAAACCATTTTTGAAAATTTACCAATTGGGTAGCCCATCAACGAAGCCTTCTTTCTTAGGTCATGTTGGGTTGTATGATGAGACTTTCTGTGAAATTAGTCAATACTTATACAAGAGCCTAAGCGTTTTAATCGCTAAATTAAAACTATTGTTATATGATAAAGTCTCGGAAAAGGGGGCCATTCATTTGACGAAATCAACAACTTGGCGAATGATCGCATTTTTCTGGCATCAGCTGGCAGATATGAAACGTCAATTGTTCCGTATTATTGTGGCATTGGTCGGGGTGGCGGTGGCTTCGTATCTGGTGCCGCGACTAACGCAATATGTCATCGATCAGGTCATTCCGCAACGTGCGATGGGAACACTAATGGGCGTGATTGCGATGGCGCTCTTGCTGACGGCTATGGCTGGGTGGTTAAGCGGTCTTAGTACTTATTGGATCGGTCAGGTGAGTTTGCACGCGATTGCCCGCATGCGCGATGACTTGTTTCGCCATACGCTAGGATTAGATATGCGGTATTTTGAAACGAGTCAAACGGGTGATTTGATGGTGGTGCTCACGAGTGACGTCAATACGTTGCAGCGCTTAATATCGAGCAATACATTGGGTCTATTTGGCAGCTTACTCAGTTTTGTCGTCGTGCTGGTGCTGATGATTGTGCAGGACTGGCAACTGACCGGTCTGATTTTATTAACTTTTCCGGTTTTGTTTATTCTGAATAATATTTTCGTTCGCAACATTCGTGCTGCTTATCGGCGGGTGCGGGCAAGTTCTGGCATGATGAATAATCAAATTCAACAGGCTTTGACCAGTATCGGGCTGATTAAAAGCTTTACGACCGAAGCCACAACGGCAAGGACCTTTCAACAAGCCAATGCACGTAACCGCGATTATCAACTTAAAGCAACCAAACTCAGCGCGACTTTTTCACCGCTAACCGATTTCGTCAATTATTTGGGTACGGCAATTATTTTAGGCTTTGGTGCGATTCAGGTGATGCATGGTCAGTTTACGATTGGCTTGATCGTCGCTTATACTGCCTATCTTGGCATTTTGCAGGCGCCCATTCGCCAACTGACCGGGTTGATTCAACAATTACAGCAGGCAACGGTTTCGTTTGAACGGATTGAAGCGTTGCAGGCAGCGACTCCGCAAATTGTTTCGCCGCCAAATGCTGTCCACTTGCCGCGATTTCAGAAACGAATCCAGTTTGATCACGTAGATTTCAGTTACGATGAGGCTGTGCCAGTACTGCAGGATGTCGACTTTACCATCGAAAAAGAAGAAGTCGTGGCACTGGTTGGGTCGTCCGGCGCCGGAAAAACAACGATTACAAATTTATTAGCGCGGTTTTACGATCCCACCAGTGGGCGCATTCTGATGGATGGCATCGATTTGCGTCAGGCGGATCTGATGAGTTTACGGCAACAAATTGCCATTGTCTCGCAAGATGTGATCTTGCTTGATGGCACCATTCAGCAGAACCTTGAATATGGCACATCATCTGTCAGTGAGGCGGCCATTTGGCAAGCAGCGGAGGCCGCTAACATTGCAGCTTTTATCCGCAGTTTGCCTCAAGGACTGGCGACGCAGGTAGGTGAGCGCGGAATTCGGTTATCAGGCGGGCAAAAACAGCGCATCGCAATCGCGCGAGTTTTCTTGAAAAATGCGCCGATCGTCATCCTTGATGAAGCAACCGCCGCATTGGATAATGAGTCGGAGCGTTTTGTGCAAACCAGTTTTGATCGGCTAATGACTGACCGGACATCGATCGTTATCGCGCACCGGCTTTCCACCGTGCGGCACGCGGATAAGATTCTTGTATTAGAACATGGGCGAATTGTTGAAGCGGGGAATCACGAGCAGTTAATGGCCCAAAACGGACGCTACAAGGAACTCTATGATTTACAGTTTACGTGATTGCTGTTGTTGCGATTGTTATTCTTAGGTTCATGCGCAGTTTGTGAAAATCAGAAAAAATCAAGTTGCGACAAGGCTTTTTTTGTCACAACGTTTACTTTCCCACCGGTTTCGGGTATCATACATTAAGTATGCAATGTGAATTGCGAGACTAATTGTCGGAGGTACAGCATGTCTGCAAAATGGGAAAAAAAGGGCACCAATGATGGTGAACTCACCTTTGAAATCGATTTACCAAAAATTCAAGAAGGCTTAGACCAGGCGTTTCAACGTGTTCGTAAGAACCTGACCGTCCCTGGATTTCGGAAGGGCAAAGTTAGCCGGACCGTTTTCAAACGGATGTATGGTGATGCCGCGTTATATGAAGACGCCTTGAACATCTTATTACCAGATGCTTATGAAGCAGCGGTTAAGGAATCCGGTATTGACCCGGTTGACCAACCAAAAATTGACGTTGAGTCTATGGACGAAGGCAAGCCTTGGGTGATCAAGGCTAACGTAACGGTTAAGCCAGAAGTTAAACTTGGCCAATACAAGGGCGTTGAAGTGCCTAAGCAAGACGTTGAAGTATCTGACGACGACGTTAACGCTGAATTGGAAAAGCGCCGTGAACAACAAGCCGAACTCGTGGTTAAAGACGACAAGGCAGCTGAAAATGGTGATACCGTTGTGATTGATTACGTCGGCACCATTGATGGCAAAGAATTTGATGGCGGTTCTTCCAAGAACTATAGTTTGGAACTCGGCTCAAATTCATTTATCCCTGGCTTTGAAGAACAATTGGTCGGCCATAAATCTGGCGATGAAGTAACCGTCAATGTTACGTTCCCAGAAGACTACAAGGCAACCGATCTTGCTGGTAAAGCAGCTGAATTCAAAACCACCATTCATGAAGTTAAGGTCAAGGAATTGCCAGAATTAGACGATGACTTTGCCAAGGATCTTGATGATGATGTCGATACATTGGCTGAGTTAAAAGACAAGATCAAGAAAGAATTGACCGATCAGCGTAAAGAAGCGGCCAAGAATGCAGTTCAGGAAGCGGCCATCAAGAAGGCTACCGAGAACGCAACGATCGAAGAAGTGCCAAATGCGATGATTGAACAAGAAGTGCATAATCAAATGGATCAATACCTAGGCAATATGCAACGCCAAGGTATCAGTCCTAAGATGTACTATCAATTGACCGGTACGACTGAAGAAGATCTGCATAAACAGTTTGAAGCCGATGCAGAAACTCGGGTTCGTACTAACTTGGTTCTTGAAGCCATCGTTAAGGCAGAAGATATTCAGCCAACTGAAGATCAAGTGACCGAAGAAGTTAAGAATTTAGCTTCCGAATACAACATGGATGAAAAAGCCGTTCGTCAGGCATTGAGTGAAGATATGCTCAAGCACGATATTGGGGTTAAAGAAGCCATCGACATCATTACTGACAATGCCAAAGAGGTCGAAGCGGCCAAGGATGAAACAGCTGATAAGGCTGATTCTGACAAGAAGTCAGCTAAATAGTTGTCACAATCGCGTCAAAGAGACGATCCTTGATCGTCTCTTTTGTCGTCTTAACAGGTCCAAAAAGCCGAACAGATCCCTTGACATTGGCATAGCGGTTAGTTGCTAGTCGGTACTTGACGGTTCTGGTAGAATGAAGGTAACAAGAAAGGGTTGAATTAGATGTTTGACAACGTTGAAACAACGGGTCCGGTGACTTGCTCTTTTTGTGGCAAGTCTCAGGATCAAGTGAAGAAAATCGTTGCTGGCCCTGGGGTTTATATTTGTAATGAATGTATCGACCTCTGCAAAGAGATCATTGACGAAGAATTTAAAGAAGAAGCCTATCAGAATCTACTCGAAGTCCCTAAGCCAATCGAAATCATGAAATCACTCAATGATTACGTGATTGGGCAGGATGCTGCGAAAAAAGCACTTTCGGTTGCCGTTTATAATCACTACAAGCGCGTCAACCAGATGCAGACTGCGACAAAAGACGATACTGAACTCCAAAAGAGTAACATTGCACTGATCGGCCCAACCGGTTCAGGGAAAACATTCTTGGCGCAGACATTAGCCAAGATCCTGAATGTGCCATTTGCCATTGCGGACGCGACAACGTTAACAGAAGCTGGTTATGTGGGCGAAGACGTCGAGAACATTTTGCTTAAATTGCTGCAAAATGCTGATTACGATGTTGAGCGCGCTGAAAAGGGTATCGTTTACATTGACGAAATCGACAAGATCGCCAAGAAAGCCGAGAACGTTTCGATTACCCGTGATGTTTCCGGTGAAGGCGTTCAGCAAGCTTTGTTGAAGATCTTGGAAGGTACGATTGCCAATGTTCCGCCACAGGGTGGACGTAAGCATCCGCAGCAGGAGTTTATCCAAATCGATACCACTAATATTCTCTTCATTGTCGGCGGTGCCTTTGACGGTATTGAAAATATTGTCAAAAACCGGATTGGCGAAAAGACGATTGGCTTTGGTACCGACTCCACCAATCAAGTGGATCCGGATAAGTCACTGATGCAGCAGATTATTCCGGAAGACCTCATGCAATTTGGGATTATTCCTGAGTTCATCGGCCGAATTCCGATTTTGGCAGCATTGGAGAAGCTCAACGAAAGCGACTTGGTTCGGATTTTAACCGAACCGAAGAATGCATTGGTTAAGCAGTATCAGAAGTTGTTAAGTTTGGATGATACGGATCTTGAATTCACACCTAACGCACTGAAGGCCATTGCCCATCAAGCGATTGTACGTGACACTGGGGCGCGTGGCTTGCGCTCTATCATGGAAGCCATCATGCAAGACACCATGTTTGACTTACCTAGTCGCAGCGATGTCGACAAGGTAGTCGTCACGAAGTCTGCTGTTGAAGGCAAGGCTAAACCACAATTAGTGCTTACCAAGGGCCGTGAAGCCTCCTAAAGCAAGCAGGGTTTCAAAGAGCACCAGGTTGGATAACCTGGTGCTCTTTGTTTGGGCTCAACCATGAATAAAGATTTGTAAATTCCCGCTAGCGGCCCAGTCAGCTTTTAAAATATGCTAAACTATTGAAGGCAGTGGTGCTTGAGTGCCACTAAAAGAGATGAATAAAAAAGGAGGCCGTTTAAGATGGACGTCCATGATGTCAAACTGACAATCAGTGCGGTTGCGGCTGCGCAATATCCAGAAGATGGCCGTCCGGAGATCGCCTTTCTCGGACGCAGTAATGTTGGCAAATCTTCACTGATCAATAAGTTAATTAAGCGTAAGGCGATGGCTAGAACATCCAGCGTTCCGGGGAAAACCCAGACGCTTAATTTTTACGATCTTGATAGTCGCCTGTTTTTTGTCGACGTTCCCGGTTATGGGTATGCCAAGGTCAGCAAATCAGCCCGGGCAAAGTTTGCAGCGATGATCGAGACCTATCTTACAACGCGGCAACCATTACGTGGGGTTGTCTTGCTGGTGGATAGTCGTCATGAGCCAACCGCCGACGATATCAGTATGTATCAATATTTAAAGTATTATCAGCTCAGGACTTTAGTGGTCGCCACGAAAATCGACAAAACGCCTAAAAGTAAACGGCTGCACGTTGTTAAGCAAATTAATCAACGGTTGGATTTAAACCAGACTGACACGGTTATTCCGTTTTCCGCAGTCACCGGTGAAGGCTATGATGCGATTTGGTCTTGGTTGAGTCAGACTTCGGGAGTGGGGGAAAATGAATAATGAACTTTAATGAATATCAGCAGAAGGCTAACCGCACATTGGCCGGCAACGAACATGTGTTAACCAACTTATCGCTAGGCTTGGCAAGTGAAAGCGGCGAAGCAATTGACTTGATTAAAAAGTACACCTTTCAGGGTCAGGATTTAGATAAGGTTAAATTACAGCACGAATTAGGGGATGTGCTGTGGTATCTTTCTCAAATTGCATTGTGGGCTGACATTGACTTTGATGATGTTGCCGCTGGTAATATTAAGGCATTGGCAAAACGCTATCCGCAATCCAAAAAGTGAACTTAGCGTCATTCAGAACATATTTAAACGCAGCTAATGATTTAGCGTCTAAAAAAGCGACCTCCGAAAAATTTTCGGCAGTCGCTTTTCTGTTTGCTTGAGTATGAAAATCAGCATAAATGGTTACTTTACTTTTTCGGCTTTTTAGCGCTATCTTTATCAGACTTTTTCGTCATCTTTTCGTGATGTTTTGGATCTGGCCCGGTAGCTTGTTCTTTATCGCTGGGAATGCTTGCGAATTTATCGAACATGTCGTTTAGGTTGGTTTGAGTGTTGATCTTAAGTGCCATGCACGGCCACCCCTTTCCTTGGAGAAAGTATAGCATCAACCAGCATTAGCGTCTAGACTGACAACCGGTTTTTCTAATGCCGATATTTGGCCAAAGGTTGATCTTGAAAACGATTTAAGGACTAGGTCGTGTTTTTCGATGATTTTACGAGTTAAAAAAAGAGTCACCAAAATATGAATATTTGTTGCATAAAAATTGAATTACGTGTATAGTACATTCTTGTAATCAAGGAGGGTATTATGACGCATTTGAAACGTTGGTTAATCGCTTTGGTCGCAGTTTTTGCCGCAATTGTGACCTTAAATATGCAAACTGTCCAGGCAGATGACAGCCTGGCAAAGATTCAACAAAAAGGCACGATTGTGATGGGCACTAGCCCTGATTATGCACCATACGAGTTTTTGGTGAATAAAAATGGCAAGAATCAGGTTGTCGGCATGGATGTCGAAGTTGCCCGCAAAATTGCCAAGGATCTTGGGGTCAAGTTAGTCATCAAGCAGATGAATTTCAGCTCGTTGCTAGTGGCGCTGCAATCCGGCAAGGTTGATATGGTGCTGGCTGCCATGTCACCGACTAATGCTCGCCGCAAGTCAATTGATTTCTCCAAGACGTATTATAAATCGGGTCAGGATATTCTGATTAATAAGACGGATGCTAAGATTTACAAAGACCACAAGAGTTTTGCCAATAAGAAAGTCGGCGTTCAAAACGGTAGTCTGCAGGAGACCTTAGCAAAAACCCAAATGAAGTCCAGTACGACTTTAGGACTGACAAAAGTAACCGATTTGATTCTGGCGCTAAAAACCCACAAAGTCGCCGGGGTTGTCGCGGAAGGTGCGGTTGCTCAAGCCTATACGTCTAACGATGATAAATTGGTTGAAATTCCCGGTCATTTTAATCTGTCAAGTGACACGATGGGGACTGCTATCGGGTTTGCCAAAGGATCTGATTCTTTAGTCGCAGCGGCCAATAAGAGTTTAGCAGATATTAAACAAAAGAATTTGATCCCGCAATATCTGAAAACCGCTGGCAGTTACATGAAGACGAATACCGAAGATACCAGTATGCTGCACTATTGGACTTATTTCCTTAAAGGGGTTGAGTATACCTTACTCATCAGTGCGATTGGGGCGTTCTTCGGGGTCTTACTTGGTACGATCTTTGCTTTATTGCGGTTGAGTAAGCATCGATTGCCACATCTCATTGGGGTTGCCTACATCGAGTTCGTCCGTGGTACGCCGTTGATGATTCAGGTCATGTTTGTCTACTTCGGTATTGGCATTTTCATTGACATTCCAGCGCTAGTAGCAGGGTTGATCGCGGTATCGCTTAATTCAGCTGCATACGTTGCCGAGATTATCCGTAGTGGGATTGATAGCATCCCGATTGGCCAGACTGAAGCGGCCCGTTCGCTGGGCTTATCCGAGCGCCAAACGATGACCAGCGTTGTGTTACCGCAAGCCATCAAGAACATTTGGCCAGCGCTAGGAAACGAGTTTATCTCACTGATTAAGGAAAGTTCTATTGTTTCGATCATTGGGGTTACGGACTTGATCTATCAATTAACGGTGGTTCAAACCGCAACTTATAAAGGTGTTCAGCCGATTTTGGTCGCAATGGTCTTATACTTTGTTTTGACATTCGGGCTATCCAAGCTCCTGAGTCACTTTGAAAGGAAGATGAATCATGCAGCATAAACCTTTGATCCAAATCAACCACTTGACCAAGAAGTTTGGCGATAATGTGGTCTTGAATGATATTAGCGAAACGATTGACCAAGGCGATGTGATTGTCGTGATCGGTGCGTCAGGTGGCGGGAAAAGTACCTTCCTGCGCAGTTTAAATCTGTTGAACCGTCCAACTGCAGGCGAAATCCTTTTTGAAGGAACAAACCTGGTTGATCTTAGCGAAAAGCAGTTGGATAATGTCCGGGAGAAAATGGGGATGGTGTTCCAGAGCTTCAATCTTTTTCCGAATATGACGGTTCTAGAAAACATCAAACTGGCGCCGTTAAAAGTCAAAACGGTGACGGATGAAGAAGCAACCAAAACAGCCAAGGAACTGTTGGAACAAGTTGGCTTGGCGGAAAAAGCCGATGCCTATCCTGCTAGCCTCTCCGGTGGTCAACAACAGCGGGTGGCGATTGCCCGCGCGCTGGCGATGCACCCTGATGTGATGCTTTTTGACGAACCAACGAGTGCATTGGATCCGGAAATGGTTGGTGAAGTTTTGAAGGTCATGCAGGATCTTGCCAAAACCGGAATGACGATGGTCGTGGTGACGCACGAAATGGGATTTGCCCGCAGTGTGGCCGACCAAGTCTGGTTTATGGATGGCGGGAAGATTCTTGAAAAAGGCACGCCTGAACAGCTTTTCGAACATCCTCAAGAAGAGCGGACACAAGACTTTCTTTCTAAGATCCTCGCACAATAATTTTCATCAAAGTACTTTGTCTGGCGCATACTGGGCAAGGTACTTTTTTTGTGAAAACGAGCTGGTGGGGTATCATGAGGTTTGAACCAGAAGTACAAGCTTGGTATGACAAGCATGCTGGCAGGTGTATAGGCTATCTGCTTGCAATCGCATTTTAGAATCTTTATAATGTTAGGCGAACATTTGTTTTATAAGGAGCTTACAATGGCATCTGCACACATTGAACATAAGTTATCGTTACTGCCGGATCTTCCCGGTAGCTACCAAATGAAAGACATCAACGGGAAGATTATTTATGTCGGCAAAGCCAAAAATCTCAAGAATCGGGTTCGATCCTACTTTAAGAGTTCGCATGACGGAAAAGTAGCGGCAATGGTGGCACAAGTGGCGGATTTTGACTACATTGTGACCTCTACGAATAAAGAGGCGTTCTTGCTTGAGATTACGTTAATTCAAAAGTACCAACCTTATTACAATATCAAGCTGAAAAAGGGCACCGGTTACCCTTATATCAAGATCACTAATGAACGCGACCCCAAGATTGAAATTACCGGGACGATTCGCAAAGACGGCGGCTATTATTTTGGCCCTTATCCCAATGTTTACGCTGCCCAGGAAACCATGCACTTTATTCAGAAAGTGTATCCACTACGCCGCTGTAACGGCTATCAGGGTCGCCCGTGTCTTTATTACCATATGGGGCAGTGTCTCGGCGCTTGTTTTCGCACCGTCCCGGAGAAGGAATATACCGATCAGATTGCGCGGATTAAACGCTTTTTGAACGGTAATGTCAGCAAAGCCAAGGCCAGTTTGACTGCCAAAATGGAGCGCGCGGCAAAGAATCTGCAATTTGAACGGGCAGCCGAGATTCGGGATCAACTTTATTACATTGAGCAAACGGTTGAGAAGCAAAAGATTATTTCGACGGATAATACCACGCGCGACTTGTTTAATTTTTATATGGATAAAGGCTGGATCAGCATTCAGGTCTTCTTTATTCGCCAGGCGCGATTGATGAAGCGTGAGTCGCGCTTGTTTCCGGTGGTCAATACGGCTAAAGAAGAGTTTGAATCTTTTATCTTACAATTCTACAGCCGGAAAAATAACGTTAAACCGCGTGAAGTATTGGTGCCTGCAGGGCTAGATAATAAGGTGCTGGCTGATATCCTTGAAGTACCGGTACGCACACCCCAACGAGGCGAAAAACGCGAGCTGATGGCGCTAGCAGCCAAGAACAGCAAGATTAAACTGGAAGATAAGTTTCGGTTAATGGAATTAGATAATCGGACAACGGTAGGGGCGATGAAAGAGCTGATGGCAGCCTTAAAGTTACCGATGGGCCATGTGGTAGAAGCATTTGACCATAGTCATATCCAAGGTGCCGATCCGGTGTCTGCCATGGTTCAATTTGTCGATGGCCAACCTGCCAAAAACAATTATCGCAAATACAAGTTGGATGCGGACAAAACCCATAATGGTGCTGACGAAGCTGCCAATACGCGCGAAGTCATTCGCCGACGATATACGCGGCTGCTAAAGGAACATGCGGCATTGCCGGACTTGATTCTGATGGACGGTGGTGAGATTGAAATGAACGCGGCTAAAGATGTCCTGGAAAATGAATTGAATCTCGATATTCCGGTTGCCGGAATGGTCAAGAACAATAAGCATAAGACGGCTGCCTTGCTATTCGGTCACGCCGACGAGATGATCAATTTGGATCCGAAGTCGCAGGGCTTCTACCTGTTGGAACGTATTCAGGATGAAGTGCACCGGTTTGCCATCACGTTCCATCGCCAGCTTCACGCCAAAAACTCGTTGGCATCGCGCCTTGAGGGAATTAAGGGCGTCGGACCCAAGACACGCTTAAAGTTGCTGCGTAAATTCAAGACCATCACAAAGATCAAAGAAGCACCATTGGAAGATATTCAGGAGCTAGGCATTTCAAAACGCGTCGCCCAGGCACTGAAGCTTTCGTTAACGGCAGATCCCACGCCGGCACGTCGGGTATAAATGATGCGGATAACGTGGTAATTTTTTAGAGCCGTTTTCAAGACAATGGAAAAAGCAGGTTCCAAAAGACAAACGTTGCCTTTTGATGCCTGCTTTTTTGCAAGATGATTGAAAGCCACAAACCGAATTTAAAAAGCGTCATTCAAACGGACAAAAAAACTCGCAGCGCATTTCAAAGCTGCGAGTTTTTAATTTAAGCCATGACCGCTATTAAGTGACGCTTACAAGCTTATCTTGACTTAGCGATTCTCTTTAGCAACTGGACGCCAGAAGCCAAGAATCAGTGCGGCGATGATGGTTCCGATAATCAATGACATGATAAAGCCAAATTTCTGATCGGTTAGTAAGAGTGCAACGACACCGCCATGAGGAGCCGGAACGTTAACGTGCCAGAGCTGAGTTAAACCACCGGCAATCGCAGAACCTATTACGGAGCTACCGATGATGTGCAATGGATCGGTTGCTGCAAACGGAATCGCACCTTCTGTAATGAACGTTAAACCAAGCGCATAGTTAGATAAGCCGGCATTGCGTTCCTGTAGGGTGAATTTCTTCGGGAAGAAAGTGGAAGCAACCGCGATAGCCAATGGTGGAATCATACCGCCGATCATAACGGCAGCCATCCAGCGACCATCTTTAAAGCCAGATGCTTGATAAACGCCAATTGCAAACGTATAGGCCGCTTTGTTGAAAGGACCACCCATATCGATACTCATCATTGCGGCTAGGATGACCCCAATGATGATGGCATTACCAGTACCTAAACCTTCAAGGAAGTTAATGAGTGCACCGTTAATCGCTGCAAAAATCGGGTTGATGATGAAGAACATTAACAGCCCCATAATCGCAAGACCGATGACTGGATAAAGGAGAATGGTCCGCATACCGTCTAATGAGCGCGGCATCTTGGCCAATGCTTTCTTAAGACCCACGATCATCCAGCCGGCAGCAAACCCGGCAACCAGACCGCCAAGGAAGCCGGCCGGGTTTTGCGCTTTCACAACCGATGCCGAAGCAACGGTTGCCATATAACCACCGACAAACCCAGGCATCAAAGCAGGGCGGTCACCGATAGATTCGGCAATATAAGCAGCTAATACCGGGACCAAGAAACTAAAAGCAAAAGAACCCAGATTATTCGTGAACGTGAACCACATAGAGGTCTTACCCAGCCATTGTTCCAGGATGAATGAGATCGCCATGATAATCCCGCCGCCAACAACGAATGGTAACATGTTGGAGACACCATTCATGAGGTCTTTATAAATGCGATTCCAAACGGTGCCGCCGGAAGTCTCCTCACTTTCACTGGCTTCGGTGTTGGCTTCACCAGCAGCGTGAAAGACTTGGCCTTGACCTTTAAGGGTTTCTTCGATCAGTTCTTGCGGTTTCTTAATGCCGTCAATGACAGGGCGGTTCAATAATTTCTTGCCATTAAACCGGTCCATCGCAACTTTTTTGTCTGCGGCAACGATGACACCGGCCGCACGGTTGATGTCAGCATCGGTTAGCTTGTGCTTGATGCCTTCAGAGCCGTTGGTTTCGACCTTAATATCAACGCCCATTTTCTCGGCAGTTTCTTTCAAGGCTGCTTCGGCCATGTACGTATGGGCAATCCCGGTTGGGCAAGCAGTAACGGCAACGATAAATGGCCGTTCTTTGCGCTTTTCGTCTTTAAATTCAGCTTGCTTAGCGGCTTTGTCCTTGGCTTCTTGGGCTTTTTCCGCTTCTTCTTCAGCTTTATCCTTGGCTGCTTTTTCCGCTTGTGCTTTTCCAAAAAGATCAATGACTTCATCAGGGGTTTTAGCCTGCTTTAAGTCAGCGACCAGTTTTGGATTGATCAAAAGTGAAGACAAGGCAGCTAGAGCAGCTAAGTGTTCGTTGTTGGCGCCTTCGGGAGCAGCAATCATGAAGAACAAGTGCACGGGCTGGCCGTCTAATGCATTAAAGTCAACGCCTTTAGTGCTTTTGGCAAATAGAACCGTAGCCCGGGTAACCGCGCTGTCTTTGGCATGTGGCATCGCAATACCTTCACCAATGCCGGTAGTTGATTCTGATTCACGCTTTAAAATGTCATTGCGATATTCGTCAGCGTCAGTCACAATGCCTTCCGCGTGGTATTTGGCAACCATTTCATCGATCACAGCCTCTTTAGTGGTGCCTTTGAGATCCATGATCATGACATTTTTTAATAGTAAGTCACGAATGTCCATTTTGTCCTCCTAAACTTCATTAATCGTAATCGTCTGCTTAACGGCAGCAATTTTGTCGGCAGTGGCAAGATCCTCAGAAAAAGCGGTTGCAGAACCGCATGCGATTCCAACCTTAAAGCTTTCCAGAACATCATGTGTTTGCGCAAAAGTTCCGGTGAAACCCGCTAACATACTGTCGCCTGCACCGACTGAGTTCACAGCAGGTTGCTTTGGTACGTTACCGAACCAGGCATGATCTTGCTCAATCATGAGGGCACCACCGCCTGCCATCGAGATCAAAACATGTTGTGCGCCTAAATCAAGTATGCGGCGACCGGCTTTGATAATTGCCTCATGACTGGTATATGGTGCGTCATTGAACAGAGCAGCTAATTCATGGTGATTTGGTTTCACAACTAGGGGATGATCGGAAAGGGTATCCAGTAGTGCCTGGCCGGTGGTGTCAATCACGAAGTCTGCGTCATGCGCATGAATTAAGGGGATGAGGTCCCGATAAAATGTGCTTGGTAATCCTTTAGGCAAACTTCCGGACATAATAACGACATCGCCTGATTTTAGGTTGGTCAGCTTAGCTTTAAAGTCGGCAATTTCGGTCTCGCTAATAGCAGGGCCGCTGGCGTTGAGTTCGGTTTCCGATTCTGCTTTGAGCTTGACGTTTATCCGGGTATCACCTTTGATTTTTGTAAAATCGCAAGGCATGGCAAGCTCGTCTAACTTATCTTGAATAAACGTCCCGGTGAATCCGCCAAGAAATCCCCAGGCAGTTGTGGGCAAGCCGAGTGTTTGTAATATACGACTCACATTGATGCCTTTTCCACCTGGCAATTTAACGTCGTGGGCCAAACGATTGACAGCGCCAAGGTTAAGCCGAGGCAACTCAATGACATAATCAATCGAAGGGTTGAGCGTAACTGAGTAGATCAAGAATGAACCTCCTTAATATTTTGATACCTTTGATAGCTCGCTGGAAGCCCTTGTAGTGAACTGGTCAGGATGGTTGCATCGCCAATATCGGCGAATTTGACGAAACTGACCTGTTCGAACTTACTGGGATCTGCGAGAATGATCGGTTGACGCGCTTGGTGAATGGCCAAGCGCTTGATCACGGCTTCTTCCGGATCTGGTGTGGTGTTCCCAAATTCAGGGTGAATACCATTTGTACCGATAAAGGCGATATCGAAACGATAATGATGAAGTGCTTCCGCAGTCGTTGCGCCAATCAGCGCCTTGGTTGCTGACTTGACCATACCGCCAAGCATTAAGGTCGGAATTTGATAATCGGCTAACAATGAGGCATTATCAACCCCGGTCGTAATAACCGTGACCCCAAGATCGGCCAAAAAAGGAATCAACTGGGCCGTGGTGGTCCCGGCATCCAAAAAGACCAGATCGTCTTGTTCAACTTGGCGAGCAGCGGCATGAGCAATGGTTTGTTTTGCCCGTAAATTTTGCGTTGACTTACTTGCCACGTCCGGTTCATCGCCAAGACCGTTGACACGCTTGGCCCCGCCATGGATCCGTTTAAGTTCGCCGGCTGCTTCAAGTTCATCCAGATCGCGACGAATGGTTGATTCCGATGCATCCAACGCGGCCATTAACGCTTTAGACTTAATGACGGTATGTTGTTGCAATTGAGCAAGGATGTATTGTCGCCGTTCTTCTGTAAGCACTTTCGTTTCACCTCGTCCTTCATTATACTGATGAAACGTTCAAAATCAACCTAAAACCGTTAAAAACATTCACTGCTGTCACAATTCGAACCTTTTCATTTTGCCTTACATTTTTACGATATTGTTGCGCTTGAAGTGTGAGTCCTTGTCTTGGACGTGTTAAAATGAAAAAGGCATCTGATTTACTATGCGAACAGCGCGATAACGCGTATAATTAAAAATTATGTTTTTTCAGAAAGGGGATCGCCAATGTTTGTCGATCAGGTACAAGTAGAAGTTCAGGCGGGCAAAGGCGGTGACGGCATGGTCGCGTTTCGGCGCGAGAAGTTCGTGCCGTTTGGCGGACCAGCCGGTGGTGACGGCGGCCGCGGTGGCAGCATTATTTTATATGTTGATGAAGGCTTACGAACCTTAATGGATTTTCGCTATCAACGGCACTTTAAAGCGCCAGCCGGGGGTAACGGCCAAGGTAAGTCGATGTATGGTCGCGCTGCTGAAGATCGCCGAATTGCCGTACCAGCTGGGACAACGGTCACGGACGCTGATACTGGTGAAGTCCTCGGCGATCTTACTGCACCGGGACAAGAGTTGGTCGTGGCAAAAGGCGGTCGCGGTGGACGCGGCAACATTCACTTTGTCTCGCCTAAAAATACCGCTCCGGAAATTGCGGAAAACGGTGAGCCCGGCCAGCACCGGTTTATTAAGCTGGAATTGAAAGTGTTGGCTGACGTCGGTTTGGTTGGCTTTCCGTCTGTCGGTAAGTCCACCTTGTTGTCAGTGGTGACCCAGGCTAAGCCTAAAATTGCTGCCTATCAGTTTACGACGCTCGTTCCCAATTTGGGGATGGTGCAGTTGGATGATGGCACCGATTTTGTAATGGCTGATTTGCCGGGTTTGATTGAGGGCGCTTCACAGGGTGTTGGCTTAGGCATCCAATTTTTGCGCCATGTTGAACGGACTAGGGTCTTATTGCACCTAGTTGAGATGGATCCGGAAAATGGCCGTGAGCCGCTGGAAGATTATGATCAAATCCGTAAAGAATTAGGCGCTTATGACGAAAATATCTTAAAGCGTCCAGAACTGATTGTTGCCACCAAGATGGATTTGCCGGGTGCAGCGGAACGGTTTGCCAGCTTTAAGGCAGCTTTAGTTGACCGCGGTATTGATCCGGCTAATATTTTTGAAATTTCAAGCCTGACCCACCGCGGCGTCATGCCTTTGATGCATAAAACCGCAACAGTCTTGAAGACGGCACCGCAATTCGAGCCAAAACAGGAACCGGTTCAATCGACCGAGTACAAGTACACGCCGGAACCAGCATTGAAAGTGACGCGTGATAGTGACGGTACCTTTGTTCTAACCGGCGAGAAGGTGGAGCGGGCATTTAAAATGGCCAATCTTGATCATGAAGACGGAGTCATGCGGTTTGCACGCCAATTACGGAGCATGGGCGTTGACGATGCCTTGCGTGAGGCCGGTGCACAAAGCGGCGATTTAGTCGCTATTGATGATTTTACTTTTGAGTTTGTTGAATAATCTTCGAGCAGCATGTTGTAAAGAATTAATTTTATAAAGAATGGTGGGGCCTCAAGTGAAACAGACGCGCAAACGAAAGCGTCGGTATATCCATGGATTCGACGGGTTACGGACAATTGGTGTTATTGGTGTTATTTTATATCATTTACGTCCTGAACTTTTTAGGGGCGGATATCTGGGCGTCCCAATTTTCATGGTAGTTTCCGGTTATTTAATTACGGATGGCCTCCTGATAGAATTTGACCGCTATCGGCACATTGACTTTAAAAGTTTTTTTATTCGCCGATTTAAGCGACTTTATCCGGCGCTTATCACCGTTTTGTTTGGTACGGCGGCCTATATTACGCTTTTCTCGCAGAATCTATTGCATAACCTGCATATGATGGTTTTGACAAACCTGTTATATGTTTATAACTGGTGGCAGATTTTAAATGGGCAATCCTATTTCGCCCGCTATGCGAATGGAGAATCGCCGTTTACGCACTTGTGGACGCTGTCAATTGAAGGTCAGTATTATCTTATTTGGCCGTTTTTGGTTCTGGGCTTACTATTGTTGGTTAAAAATCGGCATCAAATTGCCAATATTGTTCTGATCCTGGCAGCTGTTAGCGGCGCGTGGATGGCGATCTTATACATGATGACGGTTGCCCACACGTCGCCAGCGGCCTTTGACCCAAGTCGGCTTTACTACGGGACGGATACCCGTGCGTTTTCCATTCTGTTCGGTGCGGCACTGGCTTTTATTTGGCCGAGCAGTCGGTTATCGACGCATTTACCGCGCAAATGGGTTTTCAGCCTCGATCTAATCGGAACGGTGAGCCTTGTTGGGTTACTGACGATGGTTTTCACGGTCGATGCCCAGAGTAGTTTTCTTTATGAAGGGGGCATGGTCCTTTTCTCCATTTTGACAACGATTTTGGTTGCAGTGGTTGCGCATCCGGCCGCGCATTTTGATCGCTTGTTGACGAACCCGCTGTTTAGCTATATCGGCAGTCGCAGTTATGGCCTTTATCTCTATCAATTTCCGGTCATGATCTTCTGGGAGAATCGTTTCCGCAACATTGCCGATCATCCGGTTTTATATCCTGTGATTGAAGTGATTTTGATTGTTCTGATTACAGAGATTTCTTATCGGTTGATTGAGCAGCCGGCCGCGCATTTTGATTATCATAAAACCTGGGACTTTCTTAAGGCACTGGTTGACCCCAAAAAACGAATGGGTATGGCCCGTTGGATCAGTTATGCCGCTGTTATTATTTTGGCAATTGGGAGCGTTGGCCTCGCTAAGGCACCTTCAGCCAAGGCGGTGGGTGATAATTCACCTCTGGCAAAGCAGTTGAAGCGACACAGTGAGTCGGCTAAAGAAAAGGCTAAACGTCTGGAAGCAATGCGCTCCAGTCTGTCAGAGCAGAAAAAAGCGGATAAAAATAAGGCCGATGAGTCGTCAAGTTCGCGCGCGCAACAATCCAGATACGCTTCGCAGGCCAAAACAAAGCCGGTGAATCAGGACTATGAACGTTATGGGCTAACCCAAATTCAACTTCAGCAAGCTCAGGATGTTACCTTCACGGCAGTCGGTGACTCAGTTATGCTTGACGGTGAGCCGGGACTTCAACAGCTTTTCCCAAAAGCGGTGATTGATGCCGCGGTTTCCCGACAAATGATTAATAGCATTGACTTGGTGCGCAGTTATGCTGAAAAAGGTGTGTTGGCGAATATTGTTGTGATCGGTCTTGGTACCAATGGACCGTTTTCGGACGATCAATTAGCCCAAATGATGCAAGCCATCGGACCTGATCGTCAGGTTTTCTGGATTAATGTTCGCGTACCGACCCGCGCATGGCAAAATGATGTCAATAGCAAATTAGATGCTGCCCAAAAGCAGTACAAAAATCTGACGGTTATTGACTGGTTCCATAAATCCGATGGTCATCCTGACTGGTTCTACAATGATATGGTGCATATGAATCCAACCGGCAATCCTGAGTATGCGGCGTTTGTTGCCAAAACTATTTTGGAAAAGATTGATGAATAGCCGTTTTTATGACGTTCTTTAGTGAACGGTCATTGTTCAGTTAAATCGAGCCTAGAGGTCATGCCATTCTCTAAGCTCGATTTTTTATAATATTGGCGACTCGGTTTAGAAAAAATAGACGGCGTGAAAGTCTATGACAGCAATGATTCCGGGATAATCGCAGAGAACTTGTGGTAGACTACAAAGTGAAGTTTGACAGAATAGGAAGTATGGTATGGAAATTCAATTTTTGGGGACAGGCGCAGGTTCACCTTCCAAAGTCCGCAATGTTAGCAGTTTGGCGCTCAAGCTGCTTGATGAGCGCAATGAGGTTTGGTTGTTTGATGTGGGCGAAGGAACTCAGCATCAAATCTTACAGACCACGATCAAACCGAGGAAAATTGCCAAAGTATTTATTACCCATTTGCATGGTGATCATATTTTTGGCTTACCGGGCTTTTTAGCTAGTCGGGCAAATCAAGGCGGCACTGAACCGTTAACGATTTATGGACCTCCGGGGATTGAGGACTTTGTTAAGACAAGTTTGAAGGTTTCTCAGAGTCATTTGAGTTATGCAATTAAATTTGTGTTGTTACGACATCCAGGCGTGATTTTTGACGATCAGACCTTCAAAGTCAGTTTTGATCGACTTGATCATCGGATTACCAGTTTTGGATTTCGGGTTGAAGAAAAACCACACCCGGGCGAGTTACTGATTGATAAGGTCCGTGCCGCCAAGATTCCGGCTGGACCGGTTTATGCTTCGTTGAAAGCAGGCAAAACCGTCACATTGCCGGATGGTCGGACTTTTGATGGTCATGACTTCATCGGATCAGCACAACCGGGTCGGACAGTGGCCATTTTTGGCGATACGCGTATGTGTCGTCGGGCCTTACCATTAGCAGCCGGGGCAGATGTCTTGGTTCATGAAAGTACGTTTGGTCCGGATGAAAGTCAACTGGCCAAGCAGTATTATCACAGTACGAATCTTCAGGCAGCCGAGTTGGCGAAACGAGCTGGCGTTGGTCGGCTGTTGTTAAATCATATTTCAGCACGCTATCTTGGCCCTAGTGTGGCAATGTTAGAAAAAAGTGCACGGCATATTTTCCCGCAAACGCATGTTGTCAGAGATTTGGAGGAAATTAACATTCCATTTGCAAGTCCGCAACTGCAACCGACTGTTTCCGCTAAATGACGATTCCGGTTTGATGAGACATCAGGCAAGCGTTGTTGAAGATTACGGGAAATTTAGGCAATACACCGAGTTGAAATGCGAAAACTGGCGCAGAAGTATAGGGACGCGTCACGACTCCTTACTTTTTGACGATTATCGGTACCAGTTCACACTCACACGTGCTCAGGAGGGAACTTTATGGTGAAAAAACATCTGACCGTTGTCATTTCTGGCGGATCGGCTGGCTTGGGAAAGGCGATCGGACTCGAGGCGGCGAAAAATGGTGCGACGGTTGTATTTTTGGCGCGGCGCCGGGATAAATTACGTCAGGCTCAGGCTGAAGCAACGGCGCTTTCCGGACATCCGGCTTATGCTTTTCCAGTAGATGTGGGTGATCCGGTGGCAATTGAAGCGGCGGTTGATCAAATTCACGAAACGGTTGGACCGGTTGATGTTTTGGTTAATGCAGCCGGTTTTGGTCACTTTGAAAATGCCTTTGACACGGATATGCGGTTAGTCGAACGGATGTTTCGGGTTAATGTTTTAGGTGTTATGTATCTGACCAAACTGTTGGGTCGTGATATGGCAATACGCGGTCAGGGACAGATTATTAATGTTGCCTCAATGGCTGGTAAAATGGCTACCCCAAAATCAGCCATTTATTCAGCAACAAAATTTGCAGTGATCGGCTATAGCAACGGATTGCGGCTCGAACTTAAACCATTTGGCGTTCATGTCACGACGGTTAATCCCGGTCCGATTGCGACGGATTTTTTCAAGGCAGCCGGTGCTTTGGATTATCTCGCAACCGTTTCCTGGCTGGCATTGGATCCGGATCAACTTGCGCGCCGAATCGTTGGGACATTTGACCATCCGGTGCGGGAAATCAATGCACCGCGCGTGATGAGTCTTGGGGCTAAACTATATACATTATTTCCAGGTATCGGTGATTGGCTAGCCGGTGGTATGCTTAATAAAAAGTAAAGGGGTGGCTCACATGAAAAGTCAGCAACGTTTTATTATCGGACTGGTTCTTGCCTTAATCTTGATTATTTTTGCTTTACTGAACGGCCAAGGGGTGTCCGTTAACTTCTTCGGCATTCAGTTAGAGTGGCCGCTGATTGTGATTATCGCAGTATCCGTACTGATCGGCGCGGTGGTAACCTGGTTAATCTCCACCAGTGCCGTTGCGAGCGCTAAGAAGCAGATCAAAGAACTTCAACAGCGCGTAACGGAATTGACCAAGACAAACAAAAACGAAAAACCGGCGCCGAAACCGGTTCAGGCACCAAAAGAAACGCCTTCTGATACATCCAAAAACTAAACGAAACGACGCGGATATTTTGTTCGCGTTTTTTATTTAAAATAGTTTGACCTTAACTGACCAATATCGTAAAGTGAATTTGAAAACAATGAACAGTTATGGAGGCATGATGGATGAATCCAGATAATTTTACGCAAGCGGTGGCTGAAGCCTTGGGTGCTGCCCAACAAATTGCCCAAGTCCGCCACCATCAAGAAATCGATATTCCCCACGTCATGAAAAGTCTGGTGCAGCCCAATCAATTAGCTGAGCAGATTTATCGTGAAGCCGGCGTCAACATTCACGGGTTAAATGCCGCGATTGACGCTGCGATTGACGCAGAGCCGGTAATTGAAGGCGCAAGCGCATACGGCCAAAACATGTCGCAGAATCTGGCGCAGATGTTAAGTGATGCCGATACGATCAAAGATGAGTTTGGTGACACGTATGTTTCTACCGAGGCACTGTTACTGGCACTCTATGAGCAGCGTTACAACACGATTACCCGCTATTTATTGGATGATGCCAAAGTTGACGCCAAAAAGCTGCGGGCAGTCATTACCAAGATTCGCGGCGGCGAGAAAGTTACCAGTAAAAACGCTGAGGCTAATTATAAGAGTCTTGAAAAATACGGGACTGATCTGGTTAAAGAAGCACGCAGCGGCAAGATGGATCCCATTATCGGTCGCGATGAAGAAATCCGCGATGTGATTCGGATTTTAAGTCGCAAAACCAAGAATAACCCAGTTCTGATCGGAGAACCGGGTGTTGGTAAAACAGCGATTGTGGAGGGCTTGGCGCAGCGTATCGTTAAAAATGACGTGCCAGACAATCTAAAGAATAAAACGATTATTTCCCTCGACATGGGCAGTTTGGTTGCCGGTGCCAAGTATCGCGGTGAATTTGAAGAGCGTCTGAAAGCCGTTTTGAAAGAAGTCAAAAAGAGTGAAGGTCAAATCATTCTGTTCATTGACGAAATTCATAACATTGTCGGTGCTGGCAAAGCTGAGGGATCAATGGATGCCGGCAATTTGCTTAAACCGATGCTGGCACGTGGCGAGTTACATTTAATCGGTGCGACGACGCTGGACGAATATCGCGAAAATATTGAAAAAGATAAAGCATTAGAGCGCCGATTCCAACGGGTGCTGGTACAAGAGCCAACTGTGGAAGATACGATCAGTATTTTACGGGGTTTGAAGGAACGGTTTGAAATTTTTCACAAAGTGCGCATTCATGATTCGGCTTTGGTAGCAGCCGCGACATTATCCAATCGTTATATTACGGATCGGTTTTTACCGGATAAGGCGATTGATTTAGTCGATGAAGCCTGTGCCACGATTAATGTTGAAATGAACTCGCGCCCAACTGAACTGGACGTGGCGGAGCGTAAGCAGATGCAGCTTGAAATCGAGCAGCAGGCGTTAAAGAATGAAAGTGATCCCGCAAGTAAAAAGCGCCTGGAAAATGCAAACGCCGAATTAGCCAATTTAAAAGAAAAAACCAATAAACTCAAAGCACAGTGGGAAGCCGAGAAGAAGGATATTCGCCAACTTAACGAAAAGAAGTCGGCGATTGACAAAGCTAAGCATGAACTGGAAGATGCCCAAAGTCGGTATGATTTGGAAACGGCTGCGCGCTTGCAACACGGAACGATTCCACAACTTGAAAAAGAATTGCAGGCAATGGAGCACAGTGATCGGCCGCAGTCTTGGCTCGTTCAAGAAAGTGTCACGGCTAATGAGATTGCTGCTGTTATTTCACGAGAAACCGGTATTCCCGTGGCAAAACTGGTTGAAGGCGATCGTCAAAAATTGCTGCATCTTGCCGATAATCTGCATCAGCGTGTCATTGGTCAGGATGAAGCCGTCACGGCAGTTTCAGATGCGGTATTGCGTTCGCGCGCCGGACTGCAAGACCCAAGCCGACCATTAGGGAGTTTTCTTTTCCTTGGTCCGACCGGGGTGGGGAAGACCGAACTCGCAAAAGCGCTGGCCGAGGATCTGTTTGATTCTGAAAAACACATGGTTCGAATTGATATGTCCGAATATATGGAGAAGGCGAGTGTTTCACGGTTGGTCGGTGCGGCTCCGGGTTATGTCGGTTATGAACAAGGCGGTCAATTAACCGAAGCAGTTCGCCGCAATCCGTATACGATTGTCCTATTAGACGAAATCGAAAAAGCCAATCCGGATGTCTTCAACATTCTTTTGCAAGTGTTAGACGATGGGCGGTTAACGGACGGGCAAGGACGCACCGTTGACTTTAAGAACACGATCATCATTATGACCTCTAACCTCGGCTCTGAATATTTGCTGGATGGCGTGCAAAAAGACGGAACTGTCAGTCAGCAAGCTAAGGATCAGGTTCGTCAGTTGATCGGTAAAGCTTTTAAACCGGAATTTCTCAATCGCATTGACGATATCATCATGTTCCATCCACTTTCACTAGATGATGTTAAGAAGATTGCCGTTAAGGATCTGCATGAGCTGGGAACACGCTTGGCAGACCAGCAAATTAGTTTGGACATCACGCCAGAAGCTCAGACCTGGTTGGCGGATAAGGGCTATGACCCGGCATTTGGTGCGCGTCCGTTGCAGCGTCTAATTACCAGTGCCGTTGAAACGCCGTTAGCCAAAGAGCTCATTCGCGGAACGATTCAGCCCGGTCAGGAAGTGGTCATAACCGTTGCGGATGATCAGCTGCAATTCAAAGCAAAACAAGTAGCAGCGAAGTCATAAGCCTGTAATAGCTGAATTATTCTGTAAAGACCCTTGCCTTGACGCCGCTTTTCATGTATGATTAGCGTTGCTGTGACAGAACATGTTTCTGTCCACGCGTGACGATGATTGGACTTGCATTTTGATCATCGACCGTATAAAGTAGTTTAGAAATCTTACTAAAAAAGGGGTTTTCCGCTCATGGCAGTTCCAGCACGCAGAACGTCAAAGACCAAGAAGCGTATGCGCCGCGGTCACATTAAGTTGAATGTGCCTAACTTGCAATTCGATGCAGCAACCGGCGAATACCGTGTTTCCCACCATGTTTCACCTAAGGGTTATTACAAGGGTGCACAAGTGGTTAAGAAGTCTGACGACAACGCAAATGCATAACAAAAAGCCAACATCTCGGGTGTTGGCTTTTTTGTTGGCGCCAAATGATGGCGGCACTAGACGTCAGCAGTACGTGGCGTTCAACATTTCTTTCATGACGAAACTGAGGGTTATCTAGTTTTCAAAACCACATCTCATGATATAATACGACTAAAAGAGGTGCGATCAATGGCTGATAACAAACAATTTTCGGATTACTTAGCCCAGCTTCAAAAAGCCCAATTTCCGCGGTGGGCTGACTTACCGCAATTTGATCTTTACATGGATCAGGTCATTCAGTATGTCAATGATATTGTGACGCCACTTGGTTTTGGCGAAATTACATCGACTATGGTCAATAATTACGTCAAAAAAGGCGTCATCCAAGCACCCGTCAAGAAAAAGTATCGCCCCGAACAATTAGCCAACATACTGGTCATTGCCATGTTAAAACCGGTTTTTGCTTTGGATGCCATTGCCAAGGGGATTCAGTTTGCTAAAGAAGGCCGCCCCCGGTAGCTCAAGCTTACGATACATTCATTTTGACTTTTATCAGTGCCATTGAGCAGGCAAACTCCGACTTCAACGACACCGTTGCCATTAATCGAACCGTTCAGCCAAGCACCGCTGCCACGCAACATGCCGTGGTTTCGTTAGCCATCAATGCGGTTTTGCAAAAACTGATGGTTGAAAAGCTGCTGACGCTCACCCAAGTCCCTGCTAATGAGAAAGGAAAAAAGGCATGAAGCTGACCATTTTATCGACGAGTGATACCCATGGCTTTGTTTTGCCAACGAATTATGTTAAACGCGACCAGAATCTGCCGTTTTCATTGGCCAAGGCCAAAACGGTTTTGGATGCCCAAAAAGCGATGGCAGAAGGGCCTGTGCTGACCATCGAAAACGGTGACTGGTTGCAAGGCTCGCCGTTAGCCTATTATGCCGCCAAGATGAATCGGAAGCCTGAACAGTTGACACAAATCTACAATGCGGTTGGGTATGATGCGGGAATTATCGGTAATCATGAATTTAACTATGGTTCCGATTATTTACGTCAAGCGTTGGCGACACTCAATTACCCAACGTTAAATGCCAATATCACGAAAGCCGGTCAACCGGCATTTGGCGAGCCATATAAGATTTTTGAACGGTCAGGGATCAAAATAGCTGTTCTCGGCTTAACCACCGCGTATATTCCGCATTGGGAGGCACCCAAACATATTGCCGACCTCCAATTTGAGGATGTCATTGCCACTGCGAACGATTACGTGCCGCGGTTGCGCAAAGAAGCAGATGTGGTGATCGTTGCTTACCATGGCGGGTTTGAACGCAATTTAAAAACCGGCGAACCGACTGAACGCTTGACAGGAGAGAATGTTGGCTACGCATTGACGCAAATACCGGGAATCGATGCACTGATCACCGGTCATCAGCATCGACAGTTGGCGGCGATCGTCAATGGTGTGCCGGTGACGCAACCGGGTTATCGTGGTGAAGCAGTTGGAAAGATAACGCTGACGCTTGCGCAGACAACGACCGGTTATCAAGTGACAGATCAGCAGGCAGTTTTGGTTAAAGCCGGCACGGTTAATCCCAGCGCAGTTATTGAGCAAGTAGCAGAACCGTTAAATCAAGTCGTTGAAACGTGGCTCGATCAACCATTAGCACGGGTTGAAGGCGATATGCGGATTCACGATCCATTTGCGGCGCGGGTTAAAGAAGTACCTTATATTGAATTCATTCAGCGGGTGCAAATGGCAAGTACCGGTGCGGATATTTCCGGGACCGCCTTGTTCAACAATGAAGGGTGTGGCTTTGGCTCAACCATCACGATGCGCGATGTTGTCACTAATTATATTTATCCCAACACTTTGGCGGTGCTGCGGCTGACTGGTGCTGAACTGAAGGCCGCGTTAGAGCAGTGTGCTACTTATTTTTCCCTAAATGCTCAGGGTCAATTGATGGTCACGCCGCGATTTGAACGGCCTAAACCGCAACACTACAATTACGATATGTACCAAGGCATTGATTATACTTTGGATATTTCCAAACCGGTTAAACAGCGCGTCACGAAACTAACTTATCATGGCAAGCCCGTGGTCAGCACGCAAACTTATGACGTGGTGATGAACCAATATCGAGCTGCAGGCGGAGGCAATTTTGCCATGTTCGGCCCGGAAAAGGTTATCCGCGAAAACCAAAAGGACATGACTGAACTGATTGCTGATTATTTGAAAGCTCATCCGGTTTTAAAAGCCGAGGCCGACCATAACTTTACCGTGGTATCGTCAATGTGACACTGAGTCATATTCTGCTTGTCAAGTGGCGGGTGAACGCTTATGCTGATGAGCGTCATCATTAGGTTAAGTGAAAGGAATGTTCCGCATGAAGTTTTGGAAATATGGTTTGATTGGTTTATTAGCACTGCTGCTAGTAGGCTGCGGCCAACAATTAAGTACGACAAAGGCAACTTACGGACGCAATGGTTTGGTTGCGACGATCAAAGGCAGTGCAAGCGGGGTTGATCGGGTTAAATATACAAGCCAAGCCGGTAATGGCAGCGTGCCGGTGAAAAGCGGAACGTTTGTGGTCAATGTACCGGTGACGGATACAACCCAACAGATCAAACTAACAGCGGGATCGCTTAAACGTGAAGTCAACGTTAAGGCCGGTACATCACTGGGGCAGTACACTGCTATTGCGACCAAATTTAATCAAATGTTGGCCGTTTCGAGTCTCTCCAAAGCAGATCAGGCAAAACTAAAACAAGGACAGGCAGCAGCGGCTGAGCTTCAGAAAAGTGCGGCAACGATGACGCCTGCAGAAAAATTGACGGCGGCACAACAGGCACAGACGCTAAAAACATTGATGGCACAAGCAACTGCCAATACCCGGGGCAAGCAGTTGCCAACCACCGCTAAAACCGGCATCCAGTCGATTTTAAAAACGGCTGGCGTCAATTATCGTGCCAGTATTGTCAATGGTAAGGCGATGGGCTTTGCTGTCATTGTGCCTTTGTCCGTGCTTAAAGACAGCAAAAAGATGCAACAATTCGCGACTGGTTTTGGCTTGTTGAGTACAGCAGTCGGAGCTAATGCTAAGACTGTCTTCTCGCACTTCAAGAAACTGACAAAAGATGCCAAATCGAAGAACAACTCGACAACGATCAAGACAATTAAGAGTAACAATGTTAAGTTTGATGTGGGTTATTCAACCACCGACTTGTATCTTTATGTAACCAAGTAGCCAAGTTTAAGCGGTTGACGATACCATTAAAAAAGCACTCGAGAAATGTCTGCCATCTCTTGAGTGCTTTTTTGGCGCCGCTTCGCTTGATTCACATGTTCGGCGCACTTTGCTTAATGTTCTGGTTTTTCCGCTGACTTAGCAAAATGTTGCATAATCGGTGGGAAGAAAAATAAAATGACAACAAAGATCACACTGACAATGGCACTTGTCTTTGGATCGTAACTGCTGCCGCTCAAGGCGCCAATCAGGAAGCCAACAACTTGGCCGAGGATCACGCCCCAGACGATGGTAGGTAAATACCGCATGAAATCCCTCTTTTCTGTCGTCATCTTACCACGACTATCGAGGAATTCAACTGAAATTAAATTATTTTCCAGTATAATGGAAATGAGGTGGCAAGATGACGTTTACCCAATTACAGGTTCACAGCAATTATACCTTATTACACAGCCCTTTGGCACTGCCTGATTTGATTCAGGCCGCAAAAAATCGGGGTTATTCGGCCGTGGCATTAACTGACACCAATGTTGTTTATGGCCTGGTAGAGTTTTATCGGCAGGCAAAAGCGGCGGGGTTAAAGCCGTTATTAGGGATGCAAATCGAAATTGCCGATGCCAAGTTGCTTGTGATTGCCGAAAATAATACCGGTTATCATCAATTGTTGAAACTCTCAACCCAAATTATGCTTGCCCAACAGCCGCTTGCATTTGCTGATTTGCTGCCGCTGAATGGGCTGGCAGCCGTAACATTGCCCGATTCACCTTTTGGCGTGGCAGTTTCTGAGCGTCACGAAGATCAGGCACAGACTTTTCTGACAACGTTAAAAGCTAAGCAACCAAGCTCCTTGTACATTGGTGTGGATGAGGAACATCTTGAAGGAACATTGCCTGCGTTTGCGGACACCGTAAAGTTACCGTTACTTGCTTTGGGGAATGTTTTGTACCGCGACCCCACCGACGCCTTTACGCAAAAGGTGATGGTGGCGATTGAAACAGGAAGTCAGTTAAACTTTCGCGATCCGGTTCTAACGGATGCCGGGCCAGCGTGGTTAAAACCGCCAACCGATGCGGCCAAGCCGTTTGTGCAAGCCGGCTTGCAAGCGGCGGTGACACAGACTGAAGCAATTGCTGCGCGTGCCGATGTGACGATTGACTTTAAACAGCCCCAGTTACCGCACTATCAGACGCCTGATCAAACGCCTTCAAAAGATTATTTGACCAAGTTGGCTGAATCGGGTTTGGCCAAGCGCTTTCATGGGCAGTCGATTCCGCCGGCTTATCAAGATCGGTTGCAGTATGAGCTGCGGGTCATTATTGAAATGGGTTTCGCGGACTATTTTTTGGTTGTCTGGGACGTGATGAATTATGCGCACAAGGTCAACATTATGCCAGGCGCCGGCCGTGGTTCTGCAGCAGGTTCTCTGGTGAGCTATGCATTGGCCATTACTGAAGTCGATCCAATTGAATATAATCTGTTATTTGAACGATTTCTCAATCCTGCCCGAGCGCAAATGCCGGATATTGACTTGGATATTCCTGACAATCGGCGCGGTGAGTTGATTCAGTATGTTCACGACAAATATGGCAAGAATCATATGGCTCAGATCATTACATTCGGGACTTTTGGGGCCAAGCAGGCAATTCGCGATGTCGCCCGGGTTTTTGGCCTGAGTCAATTTGAAAGCAATACCTGGAGTAAAGCTATTCCTAACTTATTTCATATTGATTTGAAAACCGCGTACGAACAAAGTCAGCCATTGAAAAATCTGGTTGCCGATTCGCCAAAAAATCGGATGCTTTTTCAAACAGCTTTGGCTTTGGAAGGGTTGCCGCGGCATTATTCAACCCATGCGGCTGGCATTGTTTTGTCAGAAGAACCATTGACTGATACCGTCGCGCTCCAGCCTAGTGGCGATGGACTCGAACAGACTCAGGTTCCCAAAGACGATGTAGAAGCACTCGGATTGTTGAAGATGGACTTTTTAGGTTTAAAAAACCTCAACATCTTGGCAGCAGCAAGTCATTTCGTCACCCGCGATACAGGCAAGCCGTTTGACCCCAAAGCAATCCCGCTTGATGATCAACCCACGCTGGCGTTATTTGCGCGTGGCGACACAAATGGGGTCTTCCAATTTGAGTCATCCGGCATCAAAAACGTTTTACGCAAACTACGACCAACTGCTTTTGAAGATGTTGTAGCGGTCAATGCCTTGTATCGTCCCGGGCCGATGGAGAACATTGATACCTTCATTGCGCGCAAAAACGGTCAGGAGCCAATTGCCTATCCGGACCCAGCGCTGGCCAAAATCCTAAGGCCGACTTATGGCGTCTTGGTTTATCAGGAACAAGTCATGCAGGTTGCCAACGTCATGGGTGGTTTCAGTCTTGGTGAAGCGGATTTGCTTCGGCGGGCGATGAGTAAGAAGAAATCTTCCGTTCTAGCTGCGGAACAGGATAAATTTATTGAAGGTGCCCTTAAGCAAGGCTTCCCGGAAGCAACCGCGAAAACCGTGTATGCTTACATTGATCGGTTTGCTAATTACGGGTTCAATCGGTCACACGCGGTGGCTTACAGTAAAGTGGCGTTTTGGCTGGCTTATCTCAAAGTTCACTATCCTGCCGCCTTTTTCGCGGCATTGATGAACGCCAGCATGAACAACCTGCCAAAGCTACGGACGTATGTACAGGAAGCTAAAGCGCGCAAAGTGGGGTTACTTGGTCCGGATATCAATCAAAGCAATGGCGGCTTTAAATTGAGCCAAGGAAAGATCCGCTTTGGGTTACTATCAATTAAAGGCATGCGGCGGGATTTTGTCGAAGCCATTTTTGCCGCCCGCAAAAATGGACCGTTCAAGGACCTTCGTGATTTATTACAACGGCTTGATCCTAAGTGGTTGAAAACCGACTACTACAAAGCACCAACGCTTGCCGGCGCTTTTGACCAATTCAGCAATAACCGTGCGCAGACGCTGGCTAATTTGGATGAGCTGATTAATTCCGTTAAGTTAGCCGGTAATGATGTCGGGTTATTTTCAATGTTAGCGCCAAAGACCATTGAGGTTCCCGAGATGCCGGCGAGCGAGCGCTTAGAGGCAGAAGCAGAAGTGCTCGGGGTTTATCTCTCCGGGCATCCGGTTGATAAGTATGCCCCGCTAAAGACCCAGTATCGCCTTATTAATGTTAGCGATCTTGAAGAAGGACGAGCCGTTGACATCTTGCTATTAGTACGGCATATCAAGCGGATTCGAACCAAAACCGGTAAACCCATGGCATTTATCGATGGTCAGGATGCGACCGGTAACGTGTCATTAACAATCTTTCCCAATTTGTATCCAACGATCGAGAATCTTTCGGAAGACATGGTTGTATTAGTCAATGGCCGGGTCGAGAAGCGCAATGATGATTTGCAATTGGTGGTCAATCGGATTCAGGATGCCCAGCCATTGTTAGCCAACTTGCCGACCGCGGAATTGTTCATTCGCATGGATGCCAAGGATACGGCGATGCGAACCGATTTACTGAAAAAACTGCAAGCTGCTCACGGGACAACCCCCGTCATTACGGTTGATACTGCCACCCGCGAAAGCATTTTGCTGGATAAACGTTACTGGGTCAAGGCGCAGACGGAACTGATCGATGCGTTAAAGACACAGTTTGGCGCGAACAATGTTGTGTTAAGAAAACGGCAGGAAACCTAGAGAAAATTGTAAAATGTTCTCATTTTCAGGGACTTTGTTTCAGAAAAGTGGTAAACTCAATGAGTATTTGTGGTAGGACATATCGCAAAAGAATATGCATGAGGTGAAATAATGAAACGCATTGGTATTTTGACCAGTGGCGGTGATGCTCCGGGCATGAACGCCGCGGTTCGAGCCGTTGCTCGCAAGGCGATGCATGAAGGCCTTGAAGTATACGGCATCAATTATGGCTTTGCCGGTTTAGTGGCCGGTGACATTTTTAAAATGAGCGAGTCAACGGTTGGTGACAAGATCCAACGTGGCGGTACCATGCTGTACTCCGCCCGTTATCCGCAGTTTGCTCAAGAAGAAGGCCAATTGCGCGGGGTTGAACAGCTTAACAAGTTCGGCATTGAAGCACTGGTTGTTATTGGCGGCGATGGTTCATACCACGGTGCATTGGCACTAACCCGTCACGGTTTCAATACAATCGGCTTACCCGGCACGATTGATAATGATATTCCGTACACTGATTTCACGATCGGATTTGATACGGCGGTTAATACCGTGGTTGAAGCGGTGGATCGGTTGCGGGATACGGCTGCATCCCATGAACGGACCTTTGTCATTGAGGTTATGGGACGTGAAGCAGGTGACATCGCATTGTGGTCTGGCGTTGCCGGCGGGGCCGAAGATGTCATTATCCCCGAACACGACTTCGATGTTAAAAAGATTGCTTCGAAGTTACAAAGTTCCCGTGAACGTGGTCAAAAGCATGCGGTTATCTTGCTGGCTGAAGGCGTGATGCACGCCGATCAGTTTGCCAAGGAACTTGCTGCCTATGGTGATTTCCAATTACGTGCTACCGTTTTAGGTCATATCGTTCGTGGTGGTGCGCCATCAGCACGTGACCGCGTATTGGCTTCCCAAATGGGTGCTTACGCCGTTGAACTCTTGCTGCAAGGCAAGGGTGCGTTGGCAGTCGGCATTGAAAATAACAAAATTACGGCGCATGACGTCCGGACTTTGTTTGATGCCAAGCACCACGCCGAACTTTCGCTCTACACCTTGGCGGAAGAGTTAACATTTTAATTTTTGTAAACAAACGACATTAACGTCTGTTTAAATAATTGCAAGGAGCGATTTCATTTATGAAAAAAACCAAGATCGTCAGCACACTTGGACCTGCAAGTAACACCACTGATATCATCGTTAAGTTGATTGAAGCGGGTGCCAACGTTTTCCGTTTCAACTTCTCACATGGTGATCATGAAGAGCATTTGGCACGGATGAACATGGTTCACGAAGCTGAAAAGATCACGGGCAAAACCGTTGGTATCATGCTTGATACAAAGGGTGCCGAAATTCGGACGACTGTTGAGGATACCCCTAATGGCAAGATTGAATTCCATACGGGCGATAAGGTTCGTATCTCCATGGATGCAAGCCTGAAGGGTACTAAGGAAAAGGTTGCCGTTACTTATCCTGGTCTTTATGATGATACCCATGTTGGTGGCCACGTTTTGTTCGATGATGGCTTGATCGACATGAAGATCACCGAAAAAGATGAGAAGAACCGCGAACTTGTCACCGTTGTTCAAAATGACGGTGTTCTTGGTGGCAAGAAAGGGGTCAACGCACCTGGTGTTGCGATCAACTTGCCAGGTATCACAGAGAAGGATTCCAACGATATTCGTTTTGGTCTGGACAATGGCATTAACTTTATTGCTGCATCCTTCGTTCGTAAGCCTCAAGATGTTTTGGACATTCGTGAACTCCTTGAAGAAAAGAACGCACTTAATGTCCAAATCTTCCCTAAGATCGAATCTCAAGAAGGTATCGACAATATCGATGACATCTTGAAAGTGTCTGACGGTTTGATGGTTGCTCGTGGCGACATGGGTGTTGAAATTCCATTTGAACATGTTCCGATCGTTCAAAAGCGCTTGATCAAGAAGTGCAACGCTTTGGGCAAACCGGTTATTACCGCTACTCAGATGTTGGATTCCATGCAGGAAAACCCACGTCCTACCCGTGCCGAAGTTAATGACGTTGCTAACGCTGTCTTTGATGGCACCGATGCAACCATGCTTTCCGGTGAATCTGCTAATGGTGAATATCCAGTTGAATCTGTTGCTGCAATGGCACGGATTGATGAATACACCGAAGCAGCCATGCAGGATCAGGATGCTTTTGCATTGAAGGAATACAGTAACAAGAACATTACCGAAGCAGTGGGTCAGAGTGTTGCACACACGGCTCGTAACCTTGGTGTTAAGACCATTGTTGCTGCTACTGAATCTGGCTACACCGCACGGATGATCTCCAAGTATCGTCCTAAGGCTGATATTCTTGCGATTACCTTCAGTGAAAAGACTCAGCGTGGTTTGATGGTCAACTGGGGTGTTTATCCTATTGTTGCCGACAAGCCGGCCAACACTGATGCAATGTTTGACTTGGCTACCAAGAAGGCTCAAGATCTTGGCTTTGCTAAGGAAGGCGACTTGATTCTGATTACAGCCGGTGTTCCAGTTGGTGAATCAGGTACGACTAATGTCATGAAGGTTCAACTGATCGGTTCCAAGCTGGTTCAAGGCTCTGGTGTCGGTGATGAATCTACAATCGGTAAAGCTGTCATTGCAAGCAACGCTCAGGAAGCCGCTGCCAAGATGCAAAAAGGCGACATTCTGGTTGTTAAGACAACTGACAAAGATTACCTGCCAGCAATCGAAAAGGCCGCTGCCTTGGTTGTTGAAACAGGCGGCTTGACCAGTCACGCTGCTGTTGTCGGCATCGCGATGGGTATTCCGGTTGTCGTTGGTGCTGAAAATGCTACCAGCGTTATCTCTGATGGTCAGATTATCACCGTTGATTCACGTCGCGGGATTGTCTACAAGGGTGCTACTAACGCACTTTAATCATCATCAGTTTAACAACGATTTTTCTGAAACTCCTGAGGAAACTCGGGAGTTTTTTATTATATCGGCTAGATAACCCGCTAACCTGAGTGCGAGTGGTTAAAATCGCTTAACAGGCTCGTCAGTGTGGTTGGGATAGCATATAATAAGACCCAGCGTGCTTGATCGGATAAAAATATAATTTCAGCCGATGAAGGAAGTCGGTAAACGATTGGAGGAAGATAGCCATGGAAAGTTGGCTGTTTTTACTAGCGATTCTTGCTATTGCACTCATTGGTAAAAATAAAAGCCTCGTTATCGGTGTGGCCGTTGTCATGGTGTTAAAATTAATTCCGCAAACGCAACATTTACTCAAGTTATTGCAAAGTCAGGGGATCAATTGGGGCGTGACGGTTATTTCGGCCGCAATCATGGTACCCATCGCAACCGGTGAAATTGACTTTAAGGAACTACTGCATGTCATTAAAAGTCCTGCAGGGTGGATTGCAATTGGCTGTGGGGTATTGGTGGCGGTATTGTCTGCCAAAGGTGTCGGCTTGTTGGCGGTAAGTCCGGAGATGACGGTTGCTTTGGTTTTTGGTACGATTCTGGGAGTTGTTTTCTTAAAAGGGATTGCCGCCGGTCCGGTGATTGCAAGTGGTATGACCTATGTAATTTTAACCGTTTTTAATCTCTTACCGGGTCGTTAAGACGGTGTTGTTGACATGTGAAGGAGCAATAAGATGAAATTTAATGGTCAAGTCGTCACCGCACAAGTGATGGATCACAATGAAAAAGAAGTGTTTGCCCAATATGAGGGTGTAACTTTAGCAATCGACCGGCTTGAACTGCCGACGCTACCAGAAATCGGTAGTCAACTTAAAGGCCTTGCGTATGAAAATAAACATGGTCAGGCACGATTGACGACCAAGCTGCCTAAGGTGGGTCGCGATCACTACGCTTTTGCTCCGGTTGTTGAAGTTCGCCGAGATTTAGGCGTCTTTGTCGATATCGGGTTACCGGATAAGGATATCGTGGTTAGTGAAGATCAGCTGCCGGAATTAAGTCGTTTATGGCCTCAGCGCGGCGATCGTCTCATGATCGCGCTGACAATTGATAAGAAGGATCGGTTGTGGGGGAACCTAGCTGATGAAACGATTATTCGTGCCGTTGCCAATCGTGCGAAACCGGACCAAATGAATGCTGATGTCACGGCAACTGCCTATCGTTTGAAAATGGCAGGAACCCGGGTATTGACAGATGACTTTTATCTTGGTTTTATTCATCCAAGTGAGCGCGATGTTGAACCACGGCTAGGACAGGTCCTGCATGCCCGCGTCATTGGCGTGAGTGACCAAGGCGAATTGAACCTGTCATTAAAGCCGCGTGCTTATCAAGCGATTGGTGACGATGCTGCTATGATTCTAGCCGTTTTGCAACATGATCCGGCAGGCAAGATTGCCTATACCGATAAAAGTGATCCAGCTGTCATCAAGCAGGTTTTCGGCATCAGCAAAGGCGCATTTAAGCGAGCACTAGGTCATTTACTGAAGGCGGGCTTGATCAAAGAAGAAGCCGGTTACACGGTTTTATTAGATTCGAATAGTCAACCATCTCAGGAGGCATAGTATGCATGGGTTGATTGCTGATTTTATTCATTATCTGGATGTTGAGCGCGGGCTGGCCCGAACAACGCAGGTCAGCTATCAGCAGGATTTAACCACCTTTATGGCTTGGTTAAGCGACCAAAAGCAAACAACTTTTCCCGAAGATTTTGGGGTTATTCAGGCGTTCTTAAAGCATCAAAATGATACCAAAGCGCCTGCATCAGTCAGTCGAATGATTTCGGCGTTACGCAAGTTTTACCGGTTCTTGTTACGCGAAGGCGCCATTAAGTCTGACCCGATGACCAAAATCGATACCCCTAAAAAAGCACAACATTTACCGGCCACATTATCAGGGACGGAAATTGATGCTTTGATGGCAAAGCCGGATACCACTAAGCCGTTGGGATTGCGTGATCGCGCTATTTTTGAGCTGATGTATGCGACTGGCTTGCGGGTATCGGAAGTTGTCGGATTGCGATTGGATCAGTTACATTTAGCAATGAACTTGCTTCAGGTTACCGGAAAAGGCGATAAGGAGCGACTGGTTCCAATCAGTCCCCAAGCAGCCGATTGGGTTAACCGGTATTTGCAGGAATCCCGTCCGCGTTTGATCAAACACCAGCAACCCAAGGCAGTGTTCGTCAACTTTCATGGTCATGCGCTCACCCGTCAAGCAATTTGGAAGAATCTGAAAGCCTATATTGCAAGTGTTGGCATTGAAAAGGATGTAACACCGCATACGTTACGGCACAGTTTTGCCACGCGTCTGTTGGAAAATGGCGCCGATTTACGGGTGGTTCAGGAGTTACTGGGGCATAGTGATATTAGTACCACCCAAATCTATACACATCTGAGTAATCAGCATCTAGTGGCGGTTTATCATAAAACCCATCCTCGTGGCTAACCGTAACCGACAGCCGTTGAGACGTTACGGGCCAGACCTTTTGTTGCTTTGCGGAAGGTGACTAAAGTTTAAATCTAAGCACAACGGCAGATAGCCAACCGCTATTCCCATGGCATAGTCCAATTTAGTTCACATTGCCCCGGTCTCGTTTCTATGATAGAGTGTCTGGAGAGTATCTTTTGGAGGCAAATATGCTGGTTAAATATAAAAACGACTATGAGAAAATCGCGATGGGACTTTTATCCTTTATCCCGGATCTCAAAGATGTCGGGCATCTGAAGACTGAACTTAAGATGTACACTGAAGATGATTCCCATGCGTTGTATTTGTATAAACATCATCATGATTTTGTCGGTGTGGTCGGTGTTGAATTAAGTGCCGATTTTGTTTTGGTGCGGCACTTGAGCTTCTCGCCAAACTTCCGTGATGAGGCCACCGCATTTGCCGCATTGGCAGAATTAACAAAGCTTTTTCCAGATAAGAAACTGATGGGTGCATTGGAACACGCATCGTTGATAGCTGCTTTTAACAAGTTTCGAAAAGAGGATGACCATGGCACTGACACTCGTGCTGAATGATTTCTCCGGGCCGTTGGACTTGCTTTGGCATTTGATTCGGACTAACGAAGTCGATATTTATGATATTCCAATCGCCGAGATCACCACCCAGTACCTTGACTACCTGCACCAAATGCAGGATTTAGCACTGGACGTGGCCGGCGATTATTTTGTCATGGCCGCTAATTTGATGGTCTTAAAAAGCCGGCTATTGTTGCCACAACCGGAACCGGAAACAACCGCGCCGGATGAGCCGACTGATCCGCGAGCTGACTTAGTGGCGCAGTTGTTGACTTATCAGGTGTATCAGGAAGCGGCAAAGGATTTAAAGCAACGTGAAGCCAAGCGTGCCCAGGCTTTTGCCAAGCCAACAACTTTGCCGGATGAAAAGATGGCGGTTCCGCTTGCTCCAGGAACGGTCAAACTAATTGATCTTCAAGCGGCGATGGCGCGGGTCATGAAGGCCCAACAGGCGGCGCGGCAAACGATTGCCCACATCGAAACGGAACCGGTCTCGGTAGAAAAACGCATCGGCGAAGTTTTGCGTGCCTTGCAACAAGATGGTCAATGTTTATTTGCGGATTTATTAGCAGTCAACTCGGTGGAACAGGTCGTGACGACTTTTTTGGCCTTGTTGGAACTGATGAAGAATGATCAGGTGATTTGTGAACAAGATGCGCCATTTGATCCGATCACGGTGACATTGAAGGAGGCTGCTTGATGGAGCCGGTATTAGAGGCAATCTTATATACGGCTGGTGAAAGCGGTGTGACGCTTGGTGAACTTGCCAGTATCTTGGAAATCAGTGAAAGTGCCATGCGCCAACAACTGGAGGCATATCAACAACGATTGGCCGCAGACGACCAGCGCGGATTACAAGTACAACAGTTTGCCGATCGGTATTACCTACTGACCAAACCGGCCTTTGTATCCGCGATTAAAAAATATTTTGCGGGGCCACCCGCTGCCGGTCTATCCCAGGCAGCATTGGAGGTGTTGGCCATTATTGCGTATCAGCAACCGATTACCCGGATAGAAATCGATGAAATTCGCGGCGTTCAGAGCTCCGGTGCGCTTACAACCTTAGCATCGCGACAACTGATTAAAGAAGCAGGGCGCAAAGAAGCACCGGGGCGTCCGATTCTATATGCCACCACCCAGTTTTTCCTGGATTATTTTGGCCTCAATCAATTGGCCGACTTGCCGCCACTAGCCGATGCACCTGAGGATACAGGAGAAGTCGATCTCTTTACGGCATTTCGCGATGATGATCAGTCACAAACGGCTGAAGATGATAAGAAAATGGAGCAAAACCAACAACATGACAACCAAAAATGAACGACTGCAAAAAGTCATTGCCAACGCCGGTATTGCATCACGGCGACATGCAGAAACACTCATCGCATCTGGCCACGTTAAAGTTAACGGTCACGTTACGACAGAAATGGGCATCAAGATCGGACCGCATGATACCGTTGAAGTAGATGGGGTGCCAATCGGGAAGGAAGCCAAGCGCTATTTCCTGTTCTATAAACCACGTGGCGTTATTAGTGCTGTCGAAGATAATAAAGGGCGCAAAGTTGTGACTGATTATTTCGAGGACGTTCAGGAACGTCTTTATCCAGTAGGCCGACTGGATTACGATACGAGCGGTTTGCTAGTCATGACCAATGATGGCGAATTGGCCAACCATCTCATGCATCCGCGCTATGCCCTGGAAAAGAAATATGTTGCCAAGGTTGAAGGAATCCCTAACCGACCGGCGCTAGCACCACTTAAGACCGGTGTTTCAATTGATGGTAAAATGACGGCACCGGCAAAGGTCGAAATTTTATCAACTGATAAGGCTAAGAAAACCGCAATTGTGGCCTTAACCATTCACCAAGGTATGAATCATCAGGTAAAAAAGATGTTTAAAGCAGTTGGTTTTCCAGTGATCAAACTTTCTCGTGAAGCGTATGGTAATCTGACCTTGGCCGGATTGCAGCCAGGGGAACACCGGCCAATCAAACCTCAGGAGCTTCATGATCTCCGCCAATTAACCGGTGAGCAAGAAGAAGCACATTAATTGTTAACGCATTCAAGGTAAATGCTTGAATTTGTGAGGGTTGTTTGCTACAGTGTGATTGTAATTAAATAATTTGGTTCGTCTTCAGGGCAGGGTGCAATTCCCGACCGGCGGTATAAAGTCCGCGACCCGCTTTTTGCGGTGGAACCGGTGTGATTCCGGTACCGATAGTGATAGTCTAGATGGAAGAAGATGGGGCTTTTTTGAATCTGTATTCAATCAAAGACCTATTCCCCCCTGAAGGAGGAATAGGTCTTTTTAAGTTCCGGAAGACGGCCTCACGGAGGTAATGTTTTATGGCAAGTCGTTCTAAGGTTCATCGTTTGGTGGGCATTGCGCTTTTGGCGGCAATCGGGTATGTGCTGATGATGTTTTCATTCCCGATTATTCCGGCCTTTCCCTTTTTAAAGTTGGATTTGTCTGACTTGGTTGTTCTTTTAGGGGGATTGCTTTATGTTCCTGTTGGCGGGATTGCTGTTGCGTTTGTTCGGAGCTTGGTTCACTTCGCTTTAACTGGCGGTGGTGTTGTTAACCTGATTGGTGATTTGGCCGCCTTTATTGCCAGTGTCGGCTTCTTGTTACCGGTCGTTTATACGATTCGCGGTAAGCATCGGATTTGGCGGCAGATTGAAGGGCTGGTTTTAGGGACCTTGAGTTTGACAGTTGTGATGAGCGTGCTGAACTGGCTGGTGATCACCCCGATGTATATGGCTGTCTTCAATTTCAATTTAGGGATGTCTTTGACTAAATATGTTCTAATTGGGGTTGTGCCATTTAACTTAATCAAAGGCGTCGTCATTTCAGTTGCCTTCTTTGCAATTGCAAAGGCACTGGCTCCATGGTTAGCACGTCAGGAAATGCAAATGAGCCATTAAAAGCTGTTCCGGTTTTCATTTGACTGATCGGTTCACTTAGACAAGCAAAAAGCATCCAACTTGCGCGGATGCTTTTTGTTTGCCTGAAAATGTTAGCGACATAAACGTTAACAGGAATCAATGCGTAATTTATCGATAGCGGTCTAATTTGGCTGTCCGGTTACGCTTGATTATTCCGCTTTTGTTGGCGTAAACGGAGCCGTGTTAAACGGGTGGTCACTGCGTTTGATGGCATGTGTCGGGCAACGCTGATACGCAAGCCGAAAATCAATTTTTGCATGATCATCCAGGGGTTTTGTGCCTGTGTTGCGATCAGGCTTATAATAAGCAATACCGGCTTCGTCATAGTCAAACAAGGCTGGTGCCAACATTTGACACAATCCACAAGCAATGCATTCGGGACGTTCCACTCTGCCATATAATGCCATGTTGATAGAGGACTCCTTTATAATTTTCAGTTTAACCACACCCAAGTATACAATAATCAATGAAAAAGAGGTGATTGGCTTGTTGACAGACTTGGCCATTCAATTTTTTGATACCCAGCCACGGCGAGAGCGAGCTGTATTCGGCCTGTTAGCCGGTAAGAAAACCATTTCAAATCTCTATGCCGCTTTAACCCACCAGCAATTGCAATGGCTGCAGCTTTATCCAAGCCTGTCTAAAGAGTTGTTTTTACAGACAGTGGCGCAGTTAAAAATGCATGGTCAGTTAACAACGACAGAAACCGGGTTGGTGTTAACCGCAAAGGGCCAACAGTTTCAGCGTCAAGCGGCAAAGCGGGTGCCATTACCGACCTACTATCAGCCGTGGATGCACCTGTCAAAATTTGCGCCGCGGTTCTTTTTGGCCATTCAGGTTTTGTCAGAAGCCAGTTACCACTCACAGGCATATCGTCCGATTAGTACCGATTGGGCGAATCAGCAAGCGGTTAAACGCTGGTATCGCCAACTGAATATCGAGTCTGCGATTGCTGATCTGATTGCGCTTTTTGAACGGTTGCCGCCGCAGTTAGCCGACATACTTGCGGCTAATCTAATTGGTCACGAGTACGCTGGTCAAGCGCAGCCGCCTACTTTAAGCGCGCGTTTCCGCCGCATTAATGCTTTGGCAGCCTTAGTTAACGAGATTGCGGGAATTAAGGATGAAGGCAATCCGTGGTACGAGTTATGGGGCGGCCCGCAAGATCTGGTGACGCGTCCGGCACGTTATAGTTTACAGCAAGTCCAAGCCGGTGTTGGCTTAAAGGCAATTGCAAGTAAAAGTCACCGTAAACTGAGTACCGTGAAAGAGCATTTGCTGCTGGCGGCTATCATGGGAGAGTCGCTTCCGGTCGAACAATTGATTCCGCAACCGATCCATCAAGCATTGGATCAGATCGATCATTGGCAGGATCATCAAGTCTTATTGGATGCTGTTCCAGCTAGTGACTTCTTTCAGGTACGCTTGTTTCAAATCTTGAAATTGCAAGGGAGATGGTCGCGTGTCGCAACTTGAAACGGCCTTGGCGCAGCATTTTGGCTTTAAACAGTTTCGTCCCGGGCAAAAAGCCATTATCGAATCCGTTCTTAGTGGACGTGACACCTTAGGCATTTTACCCACCGGCAGCGGCAAATCACTTTGCTATCAATTGCCGACCTTAATTAACCATAAACCGACTTTAATTGTCGAACCACTGATTGCATTGATGCATGACCAAGTGGGACGGCTGCAGGCAGCGGGCGAAAAACGCGTTTTGGCATTATCCGGGCAAATTGCGCCGCCTCAGTTTGCTCAGATTTTAGCGTATTTGAACGTTTATCGCTATCTGTTTATTTCGCCTGAAATGCTACAGCGAACCGATGTTATGTCTGCGTTGAAGCAGCTGGACCTTGGGCTGCTGGTAATTGATGAGGCACATTGTATTTCACAGTGGGGACCGGATTTTCGTCCTGCCTATTTACAACTGGGGCGAGTTAGGGCGCAGTTGCACGTGGATGCCGTTTTAGCGTTAACAGCAACTGCACCGAATCAAGTCCGCAGCGATATTTTAAAGCAACTGGCAATGCAAAATCCGAATACAATTGCGGATTCAGTTGATCGGCCTAATATTTTTCTGGGCGTTGAGATGTGTCAAAATGAACAGGAGAAGCATCAGCGCCTAGATCAACTCTTGCAAGCCAATGTCGGACCAACGATTATTTATTGTGCCACTAGGGCAGCAGCGGAAAACTTGGCAACGGTGTTAAAGAACGCGGGATTGAAAGCCGCTTTTTACCATGCCGGGTTGGATTCACATCAACGTGATTTGATTCAACGTCAATTTCAATTTGATCAACTGCAAGTCATCTGTGCTACGAGCGCATTTGGTATGGGGATAGATAAGGCTAATGTGCGCTTAGTGGTTCATTTATATGTACCCGAGTCGCTTGAGGCCTATTATCAGGCAATCGGTCGGGCAGGGCGAGACGGCGCCGCGAGTCTGGCTGCAATGATTGTGACGCAAGACGACTTGAACCGAAGCCGGGGACTTGCGGGGATGCTGCCGGATCAAACGATGATCCAGACAGTTTTTGCCCATCCTGATATTTATCGCGATTTCGACGATCCTCAAATAAATCTGATCGAAGCCTATATTGCAGCCGGTTTTTCGCTGGCACAAACGCAACAACAATTGCAGCATCGGCTAGCAGAAAAGCAAACAAGTTTTATGGCCATGGCCGCATTTGTCAATGAATCCGGTTGTCGCCGGGCATGGTTACTCAAGCACTTTGATTCACCGTCCATTTCACATCATGCCTTTTGTTGCGGGCCGGTGACGGCGGAAGTGCTAGAGAAGTTAGAGACAGCGAATGTATCGGCACAGCTTCCGCCTAAGCACTGGCAGGCAGTTTTTAGGCAAATCTTTAGATAAGCGGCGTCTTGATCCGGTTCAATATGATACAATAAATCCATGTAGTGAGGAGGATCGTGATGGCGGAAAAAGATAAAAACCAACATGATAACGCGGATCAAGAACAACATCAGGGTGAGGATGCCAATAAGCCTTGGGAAACCCTTTTCGATGACGACCGTGACGATCAGGGCAATTTAAGCCGAGTCGCCACCCGTAAGAAGCGGCAAGGTAGTTCGAAGCTGACTTGGATATTGGCTATTTTGCTGATACTGGCAGTTTTAGCACCGATTATTTATTATAAAGTCATGGATAATCAAGGAAGCAGCGGTGGCAACCTGTCAAATGACAAGGTTGTGATTCAAAGCGCCAAAAAGACCAGTCATTCATCCAAGACCAAGAAATCCGCCAAGTCTTCCAAAACGTCTAAGACTTCTAAGACTTCTGCAAAGGAAGCCTCAAGTAGCCAACAGGCAACATCTGCGCAAGCGAGCTCACAGGTTAGTCAAGCACCCAGCGCCTCCCAAAACCAGGAGCAGGCAAGCGCGTCAGCAGCACCAAGTCAGGCCAGTACGGCTGGCAACTCCTATACGGTCAAGTCAGGCGACAATCTTTATCGGATTGCGGTTAACCACAACATGACGTTGGACGAGTTGTTACAGTTAAACGGTCTTAGTGCCAACTCCGGAATCACACCGGGAACCGTTTTAAAAGTGAAATAATAGTGACACGGCCCTGTTCGGATGGTTAAATCGATGAACGGGGTTGTGTGTTGTGGAGGAAGTTCATGCAGATTGCGATTGACGGCCCTGCAAGTGCCGGCAAAAGTACGATCGCGAAACTTGTGGCAAAAAAATTAGGTTATATTTATTGCGATACTGGTGCGATGTATCGGACTGTTACTTATATGGCGCTTAAAGATCAGTTGCCATTGGATGATGAAACGACCATTTTACAGCATTTGAGTCAGCTGCAGATCCGGTTTGCGCCTGGCGATCCAGAACAACGTGTTTTTATGAATGATGAAGATGTGACGTTGGCAATTCGTGAACCGGACGTGACAAATAATGTTTCTCAAGTTGCTGCTTTGCCAGGTGTCCGAACTGAATTGGTTGAGCGGCAGCGGGATATTGCTGCAAAACATGATATTGTGATGGATGGCCGCGATATTGGAACAACCGTCTTACCGCATGCGGCACTGAAAATCTTTATGGTAGCTTCGGTGTCGGAACGCGCAAACCGCCGCTACAAGGAAAACGTTCAAAAGGGAATTAAAACGCCACTTGCCACGCTGGAAGCGGAAATTGCTGAGCGTGACCGCAAAGATTCCCAGCGGAAGGTTTCACCGTTACGTCAAGCTGCCGATGCCATTCGTATCGACACAACGAGTATGACAATTGAAGAAGTTGTCGCGAAGATATTAGCATTGGTTGCAGAAAAGAAGCAGGCAGATTGACCAGAGCAAAATAAGCGCTGGTAATTTGATTCGTTTTCAAGTACAATAGATCCAGTATACAGCTGCATAGGAGGATTTTTTGGCATGAGTGATAATAACGTTAATGAGAACACCGAAACAATGGCGGACGCCCTTAAGAGTGTCACCACAGTAAAGATTGGTGACACTGTTAAAGCAGATGTCCTTGCTGTTGAAGATAAACAATTGATCGTTGGGATCGAAGGAACAGGCGTTGAAGGCGTGGTCCCGATCAAGGAGTTATCAACTCAGCCAATCGATGACATTCACGATGTTGCCAAAGTTGGCGACAAACTTGATTTAGTTGTGCTTTCAACGGTTGGCAAAGATAAAGAAAATGGTCAGTTCCTACTGTCCAAGCGCCGTCTGGAAGCACAGAAGGTTTGGAAAGAAATCCAAGCTAAATACGAAGCCGGCGAAACCATTACCGCACCGGTTACCAGTGTGGTTAAAGGTGGTTTGGTTGTTAACGCAGGTGTCCGTGGATTCGTTCCGGCATCCATGGTTGAAGATCACTTCGTTGAAGATCTCAATCAATACAAGGGCAAAGAGCTCGAATTTAAGATTATTGAAATTGAACCTAGTGAGAACCGTTTGATTCTTTCTCATCGGGCAATTGTTGAAGCAAGCAAAGCCGAAGCACGCAAAGAAATCTTTGCAAAAATTCAGCCTGGTGATGTTGTTGAAGGCAAGGTTGCTCGTTTGACCAACTTTGGTGCCTTTGTTGATCTTGGCGGTGTTGATGGTTTGGTTCATGTTTCTGAAATTTCATTTGACCATGTTGATAAGCCAAGTGATGTTTTGAAAGTGGGACAAGAGATTAAGGTTAAGGTTTTGAATGTTGATCCTGACCGTAACCGTATTTCCCTTTCGATCAAGGCAACCTTGCCACAACCATGGGATGACATCGAAGAAAAAGCGCCTGCTGGCTCGGTTTTGACCGGTACCGTTAAGCGTTTGACAACTTTTGGTGCTTTTGTCGAAGTATTCCCTGGGGTTGAAGGACTCGTTCATATTTCCCAGATTTCCCATGAACATGTTGCGACCCCGGCAGATGTTTTGAAAGAAGGCCAAGAAGTTAAGGTCAAGGTGCTTTCGGTTGATCCGGATGCTCATCGTCTGGCATTGTCCATCAAAGCCTTGCAGGATCGTCCAGCTGGTTCCAGCGATGCGTCCGAGGGTCACGAAGGCGGCAATAACGGCAATCAGGAACGTCGGCGTTCATCACGTCCTCGTCGTGGTAACGATCGCCATCAGTCAAGCTCGATCCCTGCTGAATATCAGCAAGATGATTCTGGCTTCTCACTCGGCGATATCCTTGGCGATGCGTTGAAAGATGCCGCTAAAGGTAACGATGATCAGGATGATAACAAGTAATTTTACCATCCGTTAAAAAGTTGAGCCTTGGCTCAACTTTTTTTATGCTAACGCTGCTGTTTATAATTTATATACTGGCAGTGAGTGAACTAGATCATGTTAAGCTACTAAAAACAAACTTGGTTAAAGAAAGGAGGCCGTGATATATGGTCTTACCAACACTTGCCATTGTCGGACGTCCCAATGTCGGTAAATCGACAATTTTTAATCGAATTCTTGGTGAACGGGTCTCAATTGTTGAAGATACTCCCGGCGTCACGCGTGACCGAATTTATGGCAAAAGCGAATGGCTAGGAAAGGAATTTGCGGTGATTGATACTGGTGGTATTGATCTCGGTGATGAACCTTTTTTAGCGCAAATCAAAGATCAAGCAGAAATTGCGATTGACGAAGCCGATGTCATTTTATTTTTGACCAGTATTGAAGCAGGCGTGACTGACGCAGATGAACGGGTTGCCCAGATTCTTTATCGGGCCAATAAGCCGGTCGTTTTAGCCGTGAACAAGGTTGATAACCCTGAACGCCGCCAAGACATTTATGATTTTTATTCCTTGGGTTTTGGCGAGCCGCTACCGCTTTCAGGTACGCATGGTATTGGCTTAGGTGATGTTTTGGATGCCGTGCTAGCTGCATTTCCTAATGAAGCCAGTGCGGACGAGGATGATTCAATCAAATTCAGTTTGATTGGCCGGCCCAACGTCGGAAAGTCCTCGTTGGTAAATGCGATTCTGGGAGAAAATCGGGTTATTGTCAGCCCGATCGAAGGAACGACACGAGATGCCATTGATACTAAATTCGAAGCTGACGGTGAAACTTTTACGATGATTGATACTGCCGGCATTCGTAAGCGTGGCAAGGTGTACGAAAATACCGAAAAATACGCGGTGATGCGCGCGTTACGGGCCATTGATCGTTCGGATGTGGTGTTATTCGTGATCAATGCAGAAGAAGGCATTCGGGAACAGGATAAAAAAGTGGCCGGTTATGCCCATGAAGCCGGGCGCGGCATTATTATTGTCGTCAATAAGTGGGACACACTTGAAAAAGATAATCGCACCATGAAAGACTTTGAGAACTTAATTCGTCAGGAGTTCCAATATCTAGACTACGCCCCGATTATTTTTGTTTCTGCGAAGACACATCAGCGTTTACAGAGTCTTCCGGCCATGATTGTCGAGGTTTCAGAAAATCAAACCCGGCGAATTCAAAGCAGTGTCTTAAATGATGTCTTAATGGATGCCATTACTGTTACCCCAACACCGACAGTCAATGGGAAGCGTTTGCGTATTTATTATATGACGCAAGTGGCTGTCAAACCGCCTACATTCGTGGTTTTTGTGAATGATCCCGATTTATTGCATTTTTCTTATGAGCGTTTCCTCATAAACCAGTTACGGCAGGCATTTGACTTTTCCGGCACGCCGATTCATGTTATTGCGCGTAAACGTAAATAAATTTGACAATTTCTGACAATGACTTTTCATTTAATAAATCGTGATTTTCGATAAAGGTTTCAAGGATCTCAGCCAAAAAGTTTGGCAAAAACCTTGTCACAACGGGCTTGCTATGCTATGTTTAAACCTGAAATGATGATACATAATTATCATTGTTTCTTCATTCCTGAGCGGTCAGGAATGAGCATGTTTAGATGTTCACGCATCTAATCAATTATGGAGGTGAAATATTCATGGCAAACAAAGCAGAATTGATCGAAAGTGTTGCAAGTGCAACCGGTTTGACCAAGAAGGATGCAACCGCAGCTGTTGATGCAGTTTTCGGCTCTATCCAGGATTCCCTTTCAAAGGGTGACAAGGTTCAATTAATCGGCTTTGGTAACTTCGAAGTTCGTGAGCGCGCTGCTCGTAAGGGTCGCAACCCACAAACTGGTGCAGAGATCAAGATCCCAGCATCCAAGGTACCAGCATTCAAGCCTGGTAAAGCACTTAAGGATGCCGTTAAATAAACGGTTTTCTGAGGCAACAATGAAGTAACACCAAAAACCGAGTCTTAACGGACTCGGTTTTTGCGCGTTTTGGCGAAAGCCGTGTCCGGTGATGGTCATCAGGAGCATTCAAAATCGTCAGACGCGTGTTAGACTTACACTAGATAGCGTTTATATTTAATTATTAAGTCACGGAGGCAGCTATGAGTTACGCAAAAAAGATGCTGGATGCACTTGAGGCGGGACAAATGGAAACAGCGCGCCAACTGTTTACGCAGGTTCTGGCGCATGACGATGACGAAACCCAATACAATCTGGCCGAAGAACTTTACGCACTGGGATTCAACGGTCAGGCTAAGCGTTTGTACCAAGGCTTGCTGGGTCGTTATCCGGAGCAAGGGGATTTAGCGACCGCCTTGGCTGATATCGCGGTTTCTGACGGTGATGCCGATGCGGCTTTAAATTATCTCAGTCGGATTCAGCCGGATGATCCTGCCTACGTTCAAAGCCTCATCAGTGCGGCTGATGTTTATCAGTCGTTGGGATTGTATGAGGTTAGTGAGCAAAAACTACTGAAAGCGAAACAATTAGCCCCAAAAGAGCCAGTTGTGACGTTTGCACTTGGCGAATTTTATTTTGACTGGGGGCACTTTGGTCAGGCAATTGCGGCATATAATGAGCTGCTTGCTGCTGGCACGACGGAACTGGCCGGTGTGAATATTGAAGCTCGGCTCGCCGCTAGCTTGGCTCAAACCGGGCAATATGAAGATGCGGTTGCTGCGTATGAAGACGTTGGCGTTGACGCATTGGATCTGAATGGCCGGTTTGAACTAGGTGGTTTGTACCTGCAGCTGCACGATCCGGCTAAGGCTATTGCGAATTTGCAGGCAGTGATTGATACCGATCCGAGTTTTGCCAACGCCTATTTACCCTTAGCAACTGCCTATGAGGCACAGAACCAGCCTGAGAAGGCCCTGGATACGGTTCAAGCCGGGGTTATGGTTGATGATACGAATCCGGATTTGTACGCGTTAGGCGGCAAACTAGCGCTTAGTGAGGACAATCCTGATTTAGCGGAAACATATTTACAAAAAGCTTTGAAGATCGATCCTGAAGATCAAGGCAATATGTTGGCATGGAGTAATTTTCTGGTGCAAGAAGAACGTGATCAGGAGAACATTGATTTTCTTAGTCGCATTGATCAATCCGGTGATGTTGATCCGCAAATCTACTGGAATATGGCCAAAAGCTACGATCGGCTTGATAATGTACAAAAAGCCCGGGAAAATTACCTGTTAGCGTTTAACCGTTTCCAGGATTCGCCGGACTTTCTACATGATTTAATTGATTTCTTCCAGTCAACCGGTGCTCGCACCGAGCTAAAGGCAGCGCTGGTTCGTTATCTTAAACTGGTACCGACTGATGATGAGATGCAAATGCGGTTGGACGATCTTAATGATGAGACGTGATCCGGTCTCGGTCTTAGGCTAATGGCCGAATAAAAGGCGTCGGCGCTTCTTTTGATAAGTGAACCCTTCACCCAGTGCTTCATGGACATCCAGAATGCTAATAAAAGCACGCGGATCAATGGCTTCAATCAGCCGTTTTGTGTGGGCAATTTCGCTGGAAGCCACCACGGCGTAAACGACTTGCTTGCGGTCATGGGCAAAGCCGCCTTCTGCATGCAAAAAGGTTGTTCCGCGTTCAAGCTCGTCCATAATCGCCGTGGCAATTGCCTGGCTGTGGTCCGATACGACTAAGACACCCTTGGCAGCATAGGCACCATCAAGCGTAAAGTTGACGATGCGCGAGAAAACGTAGGCGCCAAGCAGCGTGTACATCATGAGCTCAATGTTTAAGTATGTCAGGGAAACGGTCAAGACAATGGCATCGAATATGAGCAGCGTTCGCCCCATTGGCACGCCGGTTTGCTGCTCAAGGATGCGGGCAACGACATCGGTACCTCCAGTGGTTCCGCCATGTCGATAAATAATCCCACTACCAAAGCCGCCAAAAAGCCCGGCTAAAACGCCGGATATAAACAAGTCATGGTGAATATCAATGCTTAAGGGCACCCGTTGCCAAATCCACAACCAAGCAGATAACATCAAAGTTCCATAGATGGTATAGGCTAAAGCACGCTTGCCCAAAAATTTGTAGCCCACAATCAGCAAAGGAATATTCAACAAAACCGTGCTATAAGCCGGATCCAGACCCCACCAGTAACGAATCAGCAGAGTGATCCCGGTGACGCCACCTTCTGCTAGGTGATTGGCAATATTGATATACACGAGTCCAAAGCCGTAAAGCGCACAGCCCAAAGTGATCACTAAAAGATCCAGTCCGATTCGCGTGTTACGTGACATGAGATGCCTCCCTGAAAAGATTTTAAGCTCATTTTAACAGAGATTTTATTTTTCGGTATGATTAAGGGGAGGTGCCGGACGAAAGTAAGAGGAGAATTTGATGCAATTAGATTTAAACCAGCCAGATTTTAAAGCAGCGATCCCGATCTTGAAAAAAATCGAAGCAGCCGGATATAAAGCCTATTTTGTGGGTGGCAGTGTCCGCGATGCCTTACTGGGACTGCCCATTCATGATGTCGATATTGCCAGTTCCGCATATCCTGAAGAAATCAAGCGGATTTTTAAGCGTACCGTGGATACTGGCATTGAACATGGCACGGTGATGGTTCTGGATCATGGCACTGGCTACGAGGTGACAACGTTTCGAACCGAATCGGCTTACCAAGATTTTCGCCGGCCGGATCATGTGACATTTGTACGCTCGTTAGCTGAGGATTTGAAGCGCCGCGACTTTACCATTAATGCCTTAGCAGTGCGCCATGATGGGACGATTATTGACTTATTTGACGGGTTAACGGATTTAAAAAATCGCCAATTGCGCGCTGTTGGCGACCCGCATGAACGGTTTCATGAGGATGCCTTGCGAATGATGCGTGCCGTCCGGTTTGAAAGTCAACTCGGGTTTCATATTGAAGCGACGACTAAAGCCGCGATTGCCGCTAATGCACCATTATTGAAGCATATTTCAGTCGAACGGATTGCTGCAGAATTCAACCGGCTTTTGGTTGGCATTGACCGGCGTGCCGGGATGCAAGACTTTCTTGATACGCACCTGTTTGCCTATGCACCCAAGCTAGCGCCTCATCAAGCAGCATTGCAGCAATTTAGTGAATTGCCAAATCAAGCGTTCACAAGTATTGCCAGTGGCTGGACGGCGTTGATCTTCATGCTTAAAGTCGCGCCGGAATCGTTTTTGCCTGCGTGGAAGCAATCCAATGACTTGATGGGTTTAGTTGACCAAGCCGTGACCTTGTTGCGGAAAATGCCGACACCGACTGCTTGGGATCTCTACAGCGCCGGATCAGCAGCTGTGGCCGTGGTCAGTGAAGTCGCCGCATTGATGGATCACCAGTTTGTCCCGGCATCGCTGACGACTGCTTACGAAGCGTTGCCGATCCATTCCAAAAAAACCTTAGCACTGACTGGGCGTGATTTAATTCAAGCTGGCGTGCGCCCGGGGCCGGCGATGGGCAAGATTTTGCATCAAATTGAGTACCGCGTGGTTGATGGCAGCTTGCCGAATGATTCAAAAAAGTTGTTAGCTGCAGCTATTGAAATGTCTCGAGAACCGTCGTAAGTGTGTTATGATAGGCATGTAAGCACATTCAACAACATCATGAGGGGCGGAACAGATTAGCTGTGATGCGCGCGAAAGTATCCGGTTAATTGTTGCTCTGACTTGATGGCGAAGGGGGATTTCCAATGGCAGAACATGTTTTTGAACAGTTAGTTTTTCATTTTCGTAATGGTGACGAATGGACGGTGCAACATGATGAATTGGCAGATGTCTGGATCAGTCGGGTGACGACCAGTTACGGCCGGATTCACGGTGGCCAGATTCAAGAAATTCATCCATGCAAGAGCTTTAAGGTCGAGATCTTGCCTGAAGCCGACCACGTTAAGTCCAGTGATATTAACACCGGCTCACTGGAAATGGGGATGTTTGGGCGCGCAACAAAGTATCAGGACATTGAAAAGATGGATCTGGTTTTTGATGATCAGACCAAAAAGCAGGTTCAGATTTATTTTCCGTTCAAGCAAAAAGATCCAAGCGGGCTCGATAATGAATATCAAACGAGCAAGCTTGCCAAAAATGGCCACCTTTACATTGTGATTGATGCTCAGCATACCGTGGATGATGAATATCCGCGAATTTAAAGCGGCCTGCTAAACTTTAATTATTTCATCAATATCAGGGGCGTCTGATTCCAGTACGAGCGGTTGACCGCTTACGACTGATCACGCGCCCCTTTTCTTGTGCCTTGCTTCTTGCTAAGATGGACAACGACAGGAAATGAGGGACGACATGCAGACGCTAACAGCACAGGGCCTGAGCAAGGCTTATGGTGATAAGCAATTATTCAATCAAATCGACTTTTTGATTAACGAAGGCGAGCGAATCGGTTTGATTGGGGTGAATGGTACCGGGAAAACGACGCTCATCCGGTCTTTAGCCGGGATGGAATCGGTTGATGCCGGGACGATTAAGACCCCAAAGCAGTATCGCATCAGCTATCTCGCACAGATACCGGAGCTTGATCCCGACTTACCGATTATGGATGCAATCTATCATGGTGATTCACCGGTTTTTCAAGCAATTCGCCAATATGAACGCGCTTTGGCAGCCTATACAAAGGATCCGTTAAATCAGGCAAAAACCGATGCCTATACCAAAGCCGATGCTAAAATGACGCAAGAGGATGCGTGGTCGGCGGAAACCGATATTAAAACGATCCTCACGCAATTGCACATCGGCGACTTAACGGCACGGGTCGGCAGTTTATCTGGCGGCCAACAAAAGCGGGTCGGTCTTGCCCAGGTATTAATCGAGTCGCCAGATTTGTTATTGTTAGACGAGCCCACGAACCACCTTGATTTTGACTCTATTGCCTGGCTGGAAAATTATTTGAGTCATTACCGCGGCGCCTTGGTCGTTGTGACTCACGACCGTTATTTTCTGGATCGTGTAACCAATCGTATTTTCGAATTAGACCGCGGTCGGCTTTTCCAGTATCAAGGCAATTACCAAGCGTATGTCGCCAAAAAAGCAGAACAACTGGAAGCCGAAAAGTCGGCTGGGCATAAGCAGGCACAACTTTATCGCCAGGAACTGGCATGGATGCATGCTGGTGCCCAGGCACGATCAACGAAACAACAGGCCCGTATTAATCGGTTCAAGGCGCTACAAAAAGCAAAAGACGAAGCACCGGCACCTGACCAGCAGCTGGATCCGATTCAAATCGCAAGTACCAGACTAGGCAAGAAGGTTATTGAAATACATGATGCCAGCTTGCGATTTGATCAGCAGGTCATCTTAAATCATTTTGATTGGCTGGTGCAGCCGAATACCCGCATCGGCATTACCGGTCAAAATGGTGCTGGTAAGTCAACCTTGCTCAATATTATTGCAGGTAAACAAGCGCTTGATAGCGGCACCATTGAATTGGGGGAGACAGTTCGGTTAGGTTACTATACGCAGCTTAATACGAATCTGGATCCAAAAAAGCGGATCATCACCTACTTGCAAGAAGTAGGCGAAGAAGTCGTGCAGGCAGATGGGCAGCGCGTTTCGGTGACTCAGATGCTGGAGCAATTTCTATTTCCACGCAGTATGCACGGCACTTTGATTGGCCGCTTATCAGGAGGCGAAAAACGGCGCCTATATTTACTACAGGTATTGATGCGCCAACCCAACGTGTTACTGTTGGATGAGCCGACCAACGACTTGGACATCGCCACCTTGACCGTTTTGGAAGATTATCTTGATCATTTTCCCGGCACCGTGATCACCGTGTCACACGATCGTTACTTTCTTGATAAAGTTGCGGATCAGCTGCTTATTTTTGATGGTAATGGCCGAATTGAACGCGCCGTGGGTGAATTTTCCGATTATCTGGCAAAACAAAAACCGCAGTCCGCTGCATCAAAAACAAACTCAGCCGCGGCCAAGCCAAAAGCACCGGCAAAAAAAGCGGCGCCAAAACAGAAGTCAAAGCTGACATATGCTGAGCAGATAGAGTATGATAAGCTCCAACAAGAACTTGATGAATTAGACGAGCAGTTGGCCAAGGTTAAAGCAGAAATGGCGCAGGTCAATGGTGAGGATTACGTGAAGCTGGGCGATCTGCAGGCACAGCTTGATGCGATCAATAAGGATATTGACCAGAAGTTCGATCGATTCGCCGAGTTGGATCAATATGTGTCGAGTAGTGAACGGTAAAGGAGCAGAGCAGACAATGTTAGAACAGCCATATCTTGATCTTGCAAAAAAAGTTCTGGATGAAGGCCATTTCAAGCCTGATCGGACCCATACAGGAACTTACAGTATTTTCGGCCACCAAATGCGTTTCGACCTTAGCAAGGGCTTTCCATTACTGACGACCAAAAAAGTACCATTCGGCCTTATTAAGAGTGAGTTGTTGTGGTTTTTACACGGTGATACCAACATTCGGTTCTTACTCCAACACAGGAATCACATTTGGGATGAGTGGGCGTTTGAAAAATGGGTGAAGAGTGATGAATATCACGGCCCGGACATGACTGATTTTGGGCATCGCAGCCAAAAGGATCCGGAATTCGCGGCAGTTTATCATGAAGAAATGGCTAAATTCGATGACCGGGTGCTTCATGATGATGCTTTTGCAGCCAAATATGGTGATCTTGGCTTGGTTTATGGATCCCAATGGCGGGCCTGGCATACGAGCAAGGGTGACACGATCGACCAGTTGGGGGACGTTATTGAGCAAATCAAAACGCATCCCTATTCACGACGGCTCATCGTGTCGGCGTGGAATCCGGAAGATGTCCCGACAATGGCGCTACCGCCTTGTCACACGCTCTATCAGTTTTATGTCAATGATGGCAAGCTGTCTTTGCAGTTGTACCAACGTTCGGCTGACATTTTTCTTGGCGTCCCGTTTAATATCGCGTCCTATGCGTTGTTAACGCATCTGGTCGCGCATGAATGTGGCCTTGAAGTTGGCGAATTCATTCATACATTCGGCGATGCGCATCTTTACGTCAATCATCTTGACCAAATTAAAGAGCAGCTCAGTCGCACGCCGCGGCCGGCACCGACTTTACAGTTGAATCCGGATAAACATGATATTTTCGACTTTGACATGAAGGATATTAAGTTGCTTAATTACGATCCTTATCCGGCCATTAAGGCACCGGTTGCCGTTTAATCGCTAGAAGACGGCAAGTCATAACAAGTGTCTGATTGCTTTGTCAGGTTTACCAATGACACAAAAGGCGCCATTTTGTTCGGCTTTGGATTGCATACTCAAAGGAGGGGTCTCGAATGACCGCATTTTTATGGGCACAGGATCGCGATGGCTTAATTGGCAAAGATGGTCATTTGCCATGGCATTTACCGGATGATTTACATTATTTCCGGGCGCAGACAGTTGGTAAGATCATGGTCGTTGGTCGGCGCACCTATGAAAGTTTTCCTAAACGTCCTTTACCTGAGCGAACCAATGTTGTTTTGACCCATCAGGAAGACTATCAAGCGCAAGGTGCCGTGGTCGTGCATGATGTTGCGGCGGTTTTTGCTTATGCTAAGCAGCATCCCGATCAGGAACTGGTCATTGCTGGCGGTGCACAGATCTTTACGGCGTTTAAAGATGATGTCGATACGTTACTGGTAACACGTTTGGCTGGCAGTTTTGAAGGCGATACGAAAATGATTCCATTAAACTGGGATGATTTTACCAAAGTCTCCAGCCGCACCGTTGAAGATACCAATCCGGCGCTGACGCACACTTATGAGGTTTGGCAAAAGAAGGCTTAAGCAGAAGCCGATGACCGGAATTGGTGGTTGCCAGCTGGTGCGGGTGTGAGTTTAGACGCATATTTGCGTGCATTTAAAAAATCGTCTCTCGTACAGAAGAGGCGATTTTTTGTCGTTTATTTTAATCAATTATTTTACAGATAGAAATAAATAGATAAGTACATGCACAGGCTGCCGAGAATCACAAAGAGGTGCCAGATAACGTGGATGTAGGGGATGCCTTTTTGCAGATAAAGCATCGCCCCGCCTGTATAAGCCACACCACCGGCGACTAGCAACCAAAAACCGACTGGGCCCAAATGATGCCACAATGGAACCATGCCGACTAAGCAAAGCCAGCCGAGGACAACGTAGATCATCGTTTCCAGATGCTTGAAGCGATTCAGAAAGAAAAGTTTGTAGGCAATGCCGCCGAGACACAATGCCCAGATGGCGATTAGCAGACCAATGCCAAGTTTCCCGCCAATAGCGACCAAACAATATGGCAGGTAAGAACCGGCAATCAGAATGAAGACACCTGAATGATCAAGTACCTGCAAAACATGGCGCGCCTTGCTAAAATAAAAACCATGAAAAGCAGTCGAGGCGGTGTAAAGCAACATGAGCGAAACGCCAAAACCGAGAAGACTGAAAAGTTCAACTTGACTGCCGCTATTGACGCCTTTAATGCCTAACGCAATGGTGCCGGTTACGGCTAAGCCAAGTGCAAACGCATGGGTGATGGCGCTAAACATTTCATTGTTAAATTCATAATGACTTGATTTTGACACGCGCATTGTTTACCTCCTGATGAACATTTGTAATGGGTGGGGAAGATGGCAGGCTTGCAACCACAGCATGGCTTAAATCAGGAACTCGATCGTTTGGCTGCTACCTGTTTATTAAAAGTTTAGCATGTTACGTTTTACAATACAACTAAATCTAGTTATGACAACTAGGTGATGTGTACTGACATTGTTTAAGTAGTTTGCTATAATAATCACGATAGACGAACCTAACAGAAAGCGTGGCTCAGACATGGCAAATATCAAGATCGTCACGGATTCTTCCGTTCAGCTGACTCCAGAAGAAATCAGCCAACACAATATTACGGTTGTTCCGTTGACCATTATGATTGACAATACGGTTTATATTGATGGTGAAACCATTACGCGGGAAGACTTTATGGACGAGATGGCAGCAGCGCAAAATCTGCCGAAGACCTCGCAACCGGCGATCGGTACGTTTACCGATGTTTTTGATAAACTAACGGCAGACGGCAGCCAAGTATTGTCCATTCACATGACAGAAACCATCAGTGGCACGGTAAATTCGGCGCGACAGGCGGCTCAGCTGGCAAAAGGCGATGTGACCGTCATTGATTCGCAATTTACCGATCGCTCAATGGCATTTCAGGTGTTGGCAGCCGCAGAAATAGCCGAGGCAGGTAAAGACATGCCAACGATTCTTGATAAGCTCAAGCAAATTCGTGACCATACTATCTTAGTGTTGGGCGTGACTAACTTAGATAATTTAGTCAAAGGCGGCCGGCTCAGTCGCGTTTCTGGCTTAATTTCGTCATTCTTGAATATTAAAGTTGTTTTGCAAATGGAACATGGCGAACTGAAGGCCTTGCGTAAAGGACGCGGCATGAAGACGATTAATAATTTCGTGACCGAAACTATCAGCAAAATGGCCAAGCTGACCGATATTCAAAGTATTGGCGTATCAACGGCAGGTGCTAAAGAAATCGGTGAAGATATCGGGCGGCGCTTAGCAGAAGTCTTGCCCAACGTCCCGATTCTGGTTCGCCCAACCGATCCGGTCATCGCAACACATACCGGACCCGGTGCCTTTGCCATCACTTATTACACTGATTAATTTTAAAATAAATTTAACCGGCCGGCGTCAGCGTCGGCTTTTTTTAATGACAATGGTATTTGGGTGACGATTGCCTGAAGTCATGCCTCACCGATGAGTCGGGAACCGGTGATAGGGTTGCGATTGTTCGCTCGAAAAATACAGCTGCTGAACCTGATGCGAGTACCGGAGAAAGACTAAAGCAGCAACCTTTGTTTATTCACGAGACCTCAAGTAAAATAATATATTATAACTTGTTATTCATGTATTTATGGGAGGCAACATGCGTACATTAAAAAATTTCTTTATTTCCTGCGGTGTCTTGCTGCTCGCTTGTCTGCTCGCGTTTGGTGGATGGCAATTATTCGGACCGGTCAGTTCACCAAGTGAAGTGAAAGTCGTTGCCAACACCCCCAAACATTTGCAGTTGACGGCACTCGGCGATTCATTGACTTATGGCGTTGGAGATGCGACTAATAATGGTGGTTTTGTCGGACTGACTAAAGGTGAGCTGGAGGCAACCGGGCAATATCAAGTCACCACGAAGAACTATGGCGTCAGTGGCAATACCAGTGGGCAGATTCTCACTCGCGTCAATAAGCAGCCTAAAATCCGGGCAGACTTAAAACGGGCCAATATTATTACGGTGACAGCCGGGGGCAATGATTTAATGCACGTCTTGCAAAAGCATTTTTTGACGTTGTCGGAAAAGCAGGTGACGGCTGGTAGTGTTGCATTTCAAAAACGGCTGGCAACATTACTGACAACGATTCGCAAAGAAAATCCAACTGCACCCATTTATGTTTTTGGCATCTATAACCCATTTTATGTTTATTTCCCGAAGATGACGGCGATGACGAATAGTGTGAAGGCCTGGAACCAAGCAACGCAAAAGACCTTGCAGCAATTTGATCGCACGTATTATGTGGATATCGACAGTGTGTTATCTAATGGCGAAACAGCAGCAAATAAGGCTTCCGCTAAAGAAGCGCTTAAAGAAGCGACTTCCGGTGATGGCAATCCGCTGATTTTTTCACAGGATCATTTTCACCCTAATAATGCCGGTTATGGGCAGATGACAAAACAGCTCATGAAGCAAATGAAAGCAACCAAGAAAGCGTGGGAGTAAGAAGATGCAGGCAAAGAAACGATCGCTTCAAAGAAATGCGGCTAAACAAAAGGCGGTGAGAACCGGAATTAATTGGTGGAAATGGTTATTCCTTATTTTGGTCGGGCTATTGCTTGGAACCGGGATCTGGTTTACGAAGACCGCACTGATGCCAGTCAAGATCAACTCGGCTCCCCAAACGGCCATGACATCCAACGACCCGGTATTTACCGTCAAAGTCACCAAAAATAGCGCCAATCGAATTATGGCGCATTATCTGAAATCATATCTGAAGGACAGCAAGATCAAATATGCCGTCACTTTGGGAACCAATGAAGCAGCGTTAAGCGGATCGTTCAAATTTCTAGGGAATGCCGTTAAGTTCCAGTTAACATTTGATCCGCTTGTGTTGAAAAATGGTGACGTTTTGCTTAAAGCCAAGAATCTGAATATCGGCGCATTGCCAGTACCAATCAGTTTTGTCATGAGCTATATTGGCAACAGTTATAAAATTCCAAAGTGGGTCAGTCTAGATAGTAAGGCTGGTACGGTTGTGCTAAAATTGAGCCAATTTAAACTCCAAAATGGCATGACCCTTAAGGCAAACAAGTTGGATCTGACCAATGATGATCTTGAATTTGCGGTTTACTTGCCTGATGAAGAGTGACCATTAGAAAGAAGTTGAAACAACAATGAAAAAAGAAACGGCTATTTTTGCAGGCGGCTGCTTTTGGTGCATGGTTGAGCCTTTCGAGGAGCAACCCGGGATTTTGAATGTGGTTTCCGGTTATACCGGTGGCCATGTTGCCAATCCTACCTATGAACAGGTTTCTTCGCATACCACGGGTCACACGGAAGCCGTGGAAATCACGTTTGATGCGGATGTGATTGATTATCCGTCACTTTTGAATATTTACTGGCAACAAACCGATCCAACCGATGCAATGGGGCAATTTCAGGATCGCGGCGATAACTATCGACCGGTTATTTTCGTCAAGGATGAGGCACAACGACAGGCTGCTGAAGCTTCAAAAGCGGCGTTGGAAGCTAGTGGTCGGTTTTCTGATCCGATTGTGACTAAAATCGAGTCAGCGAAGCCATTTTATCCTGCCGAACCGGAGCACCAGCAATTTTATGCCAAGAATCCGCGGCGTTATGCAATGGAGCATGCGCAGCGGCAGGCGTTTATCGACAAAAACTGGAAGGACTAATCATGCATCGGACTTTTTACGAGTATCTTATGACGCTGCGTAACCCCAATGACCACAGCGAGGTAGCGGAATTTGCCAAAAATGCTTTCCTGGATCAAAGCTTTCCGAAACATGAAAAAGATTATCATCGGTTAAGTGATTATTTAGAACTCAACGGTAATTATTTACCGACGATGGCCATTTTTGACGAAACGTACCGTGATTACGAAGCCAGTGAAAGCACAGGAGGCGATTCATATCAATAAACACAAGGTGCCATTGTGGGCGGTCATTGTTTTATTCCTAGTTGCGCTTGGTGGCGGTGCGGCAGGTGGTTATGCCCTGTCATATCAGCAAGCACAACAGTCTGTCCTTAAAACCGGAGTTCCCAAAGCCTTAGCACCGGTGATTTCGGCTTATGAAACGGTTACGAATAATTATTATAAACAGGTCAGCACAACCAAACTGACTGATGGCGCGATCAAGGGCATGTTAAGTTCCCTTGATGACCCATATTCGGTTTATTTGCAAAACAATGACAAAACCAATTTAGACGACACCATTTCTGCTTCATTTGGCGGGATTGGTGCAACCATTCAGCAGGATCACAACAACCTTTCTATTGCCAGCATTCTACCGGGAACACCGGCGAAAAAAGCAGGTATGAAGGTCGGCGATGTGCTGCTTAAAGTGAATGGTAAGGATGTGTCTAAAGAGACTGTTACCCAAGCAGTTGCCAAAATCCGTGGCAAAATCGGCACCACAGTAGCAGTGACCGTTAAACGCGGCAGCAAGCAGGCCACCTTCTCCATGAAACGGAAAAAGATTACCGTTGACACGGTGACTGGGAAACTTGCGCCTGCGAATAAACAGGTTGGGGTCATTACGATTTCGACCTTCAGCGAACCGACTGTTAAGCAATTCAAAGCGACTGTTAAGAAATTACGCAAAGAAGGCGCTAAATCCTTTATCCTGGACTTACGGCAAAATCCGGGTGGGATGATGACGGCTGCTTTGTCAATCAGCTCGATGTTCTCCAAAAACGGTCAGACCGTCATGCAGATTGAAGATCGCAATGGTGCAAAGGAAGTCTATAAAGCAGGCAAAAAGCTTGATGGCGGCTTCAAAGTGACTGAAAAAACCGCGGTGCTTATTGATGGTAATTCCGCCTCTGCCAGTGAAATCACCGCAGCAGCATTGCACCAGAACAGTCAAATTCCGCTAGTTGGCGAAAAGAGTTTTGGTAAAGGAACCGTTCAAAATGTCGGCGAGATGAGCAGCAACAAAGAACTCAAGCTGACCGTTGCCAAATGGTTAACGCCAGATGGCACCTGGATCAACCACAAAGGCCTAACGCCTGATGTGAAAGTTGCTTACCCCGCAGCAGCCAAAATAACGTTAATCAATGCAACCCAACTCAAACCCGGTGACAAGGGCAGTGATGTGAAATCGCTGCAACAGATGCTAAAAGCCTTAAAGATCGGCTCAGCTACGGTCAACGGTCAATACGATGATGCGACCCAGGCCGCTGTTAAATCCTTCCAGGAGGCCAACAAGCTGGACGCAAGCGGTACTGCCGATCAGGACACCTTAGCCGCACTGGCACAAAAGCTCAGTGATCAGTTAACGAAGGATGATCCGATGGTAGCGGCTGCTATCAAGGAAGTTACGAAATAGCTCGTTTGAATCAATATCAATGCGCGCGCATGCCTTTGAGGGTGTGGGCGCGTTTTTTAATCTGAGATTTTGGACTTGTTAAGGAGCAACCCCGTACTTATCCCTGAAAATTTATTGACATCATAAATTATAGAAACTATGATTAAAGCACTTAATGAAACCGCTAACATTGCTTGAATCGACTTTTAATCGGTGCGGTAGGAAAAGTATTTAGGTGTTACTGGTTAATAGATTTTAAATAGAAAAGCAGGATTAAATATGCAAACTTTAGATTTTAAGGAAATGATTACTGAGCTACAATCCAAAATACCATTGTATAGGCTGATGTTGTTGAATGCCCCCACAGGTATTGGAAAGAGTTATTCCGTGATCCAAGCATTATGCCAATACGCGGTAGAACAAGAAAACTTTAGGGCCTTTTTTGTAACCGATCAGAAAAAGAATCTGAAATTACAGGACTTTGAAGCTGCTTGGAATCAAGTCGCGGATGAACATAAAGGAACATTCAGTGAACGCATTGGGGTTGTGCGTTCTTTGGAAGATACGGTAGAACGCTTGATTCACGACTGGGATCACAAAAAGATTCCTGGAATGTATCGAGAGACGCCTATATTTAAAAAGAATATTGAAAAACTAAGAAAGACCTTTCAGTGTTATAAGATGCTTCAGAACGATGCTATTGACTCAAAGACATCTTGGAATTTATTGAATAATGCTGAGTACCAGGTTCGTTGTGCAGTTATAGCGGTTTTGGGAGAAAAATCCCATGCCAATATAAAACCAATATTAGATACAAAATCGGACAACTTACAGATTAAACTTAATCCGACTCAGAAAAATACAATTCGAGATTATGTCCTGAAGCAAGCAAAAGCAGATTCTGAATGGCTAAATAACACATTTCCCACAATTGACTTAGATAAAAGAAAAATAATCATTTTAACAACATCAAAGTTCATAAAAGGTTATACGCCCTTCTTTGAAAAAAGTTCGAAATCTTTTCAGTTCTCACCAATTCTATCAAATTCTTTGGTTGTTCTTGACGAGTTTGATAGCACAAAGAAGCAGATTTTAGATAATTCAATTGAGGACGCATTAAAAGTTCAAGTTGATTTATTGCCATTGTTTGATGCTCTATATGAAGGCCTTAGTAAAATTACCTCAATTTTCAAGTCAAGTGCAACGATGATAACGAATTCTTGATAGTGGTCTAGGCTGTTACGCCATGCATCGGTAGTAATCGCATGGGCGAAGATAGTTCAGAATACGTCTGGGACGATGGTTCAGTGCGGATTGGACTGCTTGAATTTCAACCAGGGTAACTGCTCTGAGAGACTTCCCTTTCGGGAAGAATTCCCTAAGCAGTCCATTGGCGTTCTCGTTTGTGCCACGCTCCCAAGGCGAGTACGGATGTGCGAAGTAAATCTGGGTTCCAACAATCTCTGATAACTTGGCAAACTCGGAACCATTGTCAAAAGTGATACTCTCAAATTCCTTGGCCCCGTAGTCGTCGATCGTGTCCTGCAAGGCTTTAAGGCAGGTGCCCGCATGATAGTCAGGAATCTTGACGATGATCTCAGTCCGGCTGTACCGTTCTGTGAGCGTCATTAATGCTGGCTCATCAGCTAAGCGAATACCTTTGACCAAGTCGCCTTCCCAATGTCCCACGCCTGTGCGGTCATTCACGGCCGCAGGACGCAACTCGATTGAGTCGCCGTATATCTTCTTATTCTTGCGCTTGTGGGCGTTCTTATAGCCTTTGATGCGGCGTCGGAGCTTCTTGGGAAGTGTCATGTTGTCTAGCTCAAGCAGCCCGGCGTCGATGTAGCGATACACAGTTGTCGTTGAAGGGCAAGCCTTGCCCTGGTCGCGATAGAAGTGTACGAAGCTATCAACGCTGTGTACGCGCGGCTTACGAGTAAGCTCCCTGGCGAGAGCCTTGAAGAACGCACGGCCGGTCTTAAGAAAGGCGTAGTGACCGGTTCTATCGCGTTTACGGTCGTGCATGGCTTGGGCAGTTTCCGCAAGATAGACTTGATGCGAGTGACGCTTCGAGTCGAGCTGAGTTACAGATCCACGCGTGATTTCTCGTGAGATTGTCGCTTTACTGCGATGAAGCTTCTGTGCAATCACGGTCGCGGTGTCACCAGCAGCCTGAAGGGCCTGAATTGTAGCACGGTCGCTAAAACTGAGTTGTTGGTAATGCTTGTGGGTGTTAGTCTGAGAGTGGGTCATGAAGATTCCTGCTTTCTTGTTTAGCTAGCACTAACAAGAATAGGTCTTCATGGCCTTTATGGTCTAGTCGTCAGGGTGTTGCACTTGAATTGTAAACTGGGGCTTAGTAAAATTAACAATAAAAAATTGCCGGATCAACTAATTAAAAGTTTCACGGTCCGGGATACATTCCGAAAAATTATGAAAGACGCTAATGCACTACGCTCGGAGTTCAAATTGGATTTTTTATACAAAACACAAAAGAAACAAGGGAACTCTGGGTTTGTCATCCATTTTGCCCAGACAGATTTGATCAGCAAAGGCGAGAAATTGCATGCCTATTTTGACGAGAACTTGAGGCAAGTGGTTGTCGGTGAAAAAATCCGTGATGATCTGCATTTTCATCGGATGTTGCCGATAATTTCTGCATTTCTTCGGGGTGTAAGTGGCTTTATTTTACAGCGGGCTAGGGAATACCAACAGTTGAGGAACAGAAAGCTATCGCCAATTGATGAAGCTATGACGATTGAAGACGCTTGTTATACTGTCTACAACGCTTTAGGTTTGTCACAAGTGCAAGCTAGAGTCTTACTTTCGCTCAGCTACACTTTTTCAAATCAAGGTGGGATTAAGCTTTCATACTATCCACATAGTAGTCGCCGGTTTCAGCAGCGGGGGCTTAGCTTATTTCAATTTACAAATGATGCTCAACATGAATTACGGACCGAGATCAACGCTTCCTTTTTTTCTGTGACTCCGGAACGTTTTTTGCTGAATATACTGAGTAAGGCTAATGTTTTAGGGCTCTCAGCGACGGCTACTTTACCCACTGTTCTTGATAATTATGACTTGGAATACCTTCGAGATATGCTTGGCCCGCGTTTATTGAATGGTGCCGATTACCTGAGCAAAACTACGCGTGAAGAATTCGATTTCAAAGCGAGATATATCAAAGGTAACGTTCACATCAAACCGGAAATAAGCGGCATCAACCGGTCTTTCTCAGAGATCTTAGAAACAGATCGTTCTAGCGTTGATAAAACCGATATTAGAACATTAGATGCTATTTTAGAACAGAAAATAAGTATGGTTTGCGCTGGTGGTCGGAAAGGCGGTAAGGATTATTATCGCCAACGATATTTAAATCTATTTAATAGCTTTAAAATCTTTCTGAATGACCCACTGATGACTTCGTTTCTAGGCTTGCAGTCGTTACTCCCGAGTGGTGGAAGCGAAATGAATGAACAGTATATCATTGATACTTTTGAGAAACTTAAACAGCGGATAGGGTCATCGACAGCAATAAATACAGAACTAAGGATTGTTTCATCACGCAAAAGTGGCAGCATTGAAGAACAGCTAGAAAATGCCTTAAGTCTTCCTAGCAATCAAAATAAGCGTGTCTATATTCTAAGTGCTTATCAGACAATTGGAATCGGACAAAATCTGCAACATCAAATGAACGAATTCGAACGAAAAAACGTTATAAATATCGCCCCCAAAAATGCCGCTAAAGATGATCCAAGGCAAAAAACCGTTGATTTAGCAGGTGTTTATCTAGCAGATGTCACGCATATTCTTGGCAGCAATTTGCCTTTTAAAATGGATGCGTCTGGACTTCGCACTGTTATAGAGCGCCAGTACCTCCTTGATAATAATGAGATAAGCGTTGATGACTTGATGACGTTTTTGAATTATCTGCAAAAGCAAATTCCCCAACCCCACCCTAAAAATGCCCGCAGTCTCTATGTCAGTTATTCACGAACGATCATTCAAGCATTGGGGAGAATGAACCGATCTTTTAATAAAATGCCAACCTTACGAATAATTGTAGATCCTCAGGTGATTTCAAACATCACCGGTAGCGGAATCGATCTGAGTGGGACAAGTCTTGAATATCGCACGTTGCTTGAATTCTCAGGAAGGCAAAATCCAAACTATGAAAGATCGCGCGTAGAACATGCGAAGGCAAATGCAACATTTTACACCTATCGGGACCTTTTTTTGATGGCATTATATTTACAGAAGGATCCCGAAACAGCGCAATTTTATCGAAGGTTACGACTATTTTATGCACAGCATCCAACTTGTTCAAATAAAGAATTAATCGAGAGTAAGATTATTAGAGAATATCAAGATGAACGTGGGTTGCAATACTTGTGTAATGAGAGGTCATGTAACTCTTACGAGGTTAAGGCGCCAAAACGTGATAGTGGTCACTTTGATTTTGGTGGCAGTGGCATGGAAATTTCTGCCGAAGCGTCGGGGTTGCTTGCAATGTGTCATTTTCCCGGTCTAAAAGAAGCATTTGAAGCAGAAGGTATCGCAACGGAATGGAAGCCTAATGAGCGAATTCTGAATCCAATCCAGTTTTATAACTATTGTGGTTTTATCGGCGAGTTTAGCGGTAAATTTATGATACAGAAGATTTTTAACATTGAATCAGATGTATTTCATGACTTAGAAAATAATGAGTTATTTGATTTTCAATGGCAAGGAGAAGTGGCTATTGATTTCAAAAACTGGCATGCGATGCCACGTGTGAATGCTGATAAGGAACGAGAAAAGGTTGAAGACAAGTTAAACCGACTGGAACTTAATACTAAGAAAAAATGGCGAGCGATTATTATTAATGTCGTAGCGATTAATCAGGGAAAACTGATTATGACAGTTGATGGCAAAATTCTTGAAGTCTCCGGGTTGATTACCCATGACGGCCAGATTGCTTTAACCACTGAGCAGCAATTCCAAATAGGGAGGTTTTTCAATAACAATGCAGACAATGGTACAGACAACTAAACTTGATTATGGGATTAACATGTTGCAGTTGCAGGCTGACTTTCATTTTCTGCTAGTCAAAGTTGCTAATAATGCTTATGCTAGTTATAACCGTCTAATTGGCTCATGCATGCCCCAAGCGCTCACAGCTATAGGAAAAGGTAAATATCTGCTCATGTTCAAAGAATTACCTATGTTGTCACATGACGATAATCTGAATGTTCGCGAGATTTTGCTGGAAAATAAAAGTCAATTCAGGATTTTCCCCAACCACTTACTTCAGCTGCTAGTTAATGAACAGACTGCCAACAGTCCTGGTTTGTCAGAAGCAAGCAAAACACCTGAGCTTCTCGTTGTAAAAGAGAATTGGTGTCAGCAATGTTCAGATATGCGGCTACAATGTTTTGCAATAAACGTGAAGGTTAACTGGGAACAGGATCTGGAACTCAGAGTTCAAACATACACGGAGACAGCAGAATTTAAGTGGGATAAACCAATCTATAAAATTGATGCTGAACATGAGCGGTTAGTCCGTTGTTATCAACCAACAAATGGGCCTTACTTTGTTCGCGGGAACCGGAAACGGAATCGCAATTCTGTTGAGTTTTTGTCTCTACAAGATGAGTCATCGTTTTTGCAAAGTAAGGTAGGGATTGCCCAGACAGTTTTGAACAATCTTAATCGAAATGAGAAAGCGTATTTGACTCGTCCAGTTACTTTTCATAAAAGTTTGGTAGAACAATATTCACGTACGAAACTTAACGAAACCCAAGCTATTTGGAAGCAGATTGCTGGCAGTCAACTTACCATATATGCGCAACCTGACGATAAATTAAGTACAGGTTTAGCTGATCGCATGGCAATCGAGCTGATGAAAAGTTACATTGTAAAAGAAAGCAAGATTCAAATTAAACGTATGTCGAAAGCCCAATCTGGACTCAATATACAAGTTATTCGTGATGAACGTGAAGGAACAGCAAAGGACTATTATGAAATCAGCGCAAAAGATCAAATTATTCAACATGTAACCGTTGAAAAGTTTGGCAATTATCGCAATGGTGACGAAGAGGTTAGGTGGAAACCAAGCGTTACCGGGAAAGATAAGGACCCGGGTCGTGATGTCTCGATCATTAAACTTATCCAAGAACTATGCATTAAGCGTGACTTGGCACGAAAGCGCTTGGAGTTCGTGGAAGAAGCATTAGCAATTAAGACGCTAGCATTTAGTTTTTATTATTTTTACTTTCTGCATGAGTCACCTGATCCCGAGGTAATGGTGATTAAGCTAAGTTTTACATCCAAGAAGGAGATGGTATTTTCTAAAAAAAAGGTATCTTTAAATTGGTTGGAACAGGATGATGAGTTTACCCGAGTTTGTCAACTAGTTTTCTTTAGTATTTTTTCTGCAAAAAAGCAATTCGCTTGGGATAGCGTTGAATGTGTTGTTGAGTTTGAAGGTAATCAAGTCCTGATTCAACAACTCAATCGTACTGTGATGCCTGATGGGGATCGAATTAGGAAACAACTAAGCCTGAATAACCCAAAAAGAATCCTCTCACGAGAAAAGATTCTGAACGAGCTGAATAAACTGCGATCTCTAATTTCCGACAATGAACAGTTGGCTGCGGCGTATAAAATATTACAACAAGTTATAGTCGGTATGCCTGTTTCCTTTACTCTAAAAGAATTGGACACTGCAGCACGTGCCCAAGACCTAACACCACGTAAAAATGGCATGAAACAAGTTAATCGGTTTTTAGAGGCCAATGCTTCATTTACACTGAAGACAACGCTGCAACGAGAAATGCCTAATTCGCCACTTACCGGAATGAAGTGGATTGGACTTACACGAATTGAGGACAGTAATTTGGGATTTAATGCGTTTTATTTTGTTGGCAGCAGCCGATCGCTACAGACAAGAATTCCTCGGGCAGTAACATTACGCCGCCTGTTACCTTTAACTGGCGATGATGAAATGATTGATAATTTATTTCCTAAACTTGCAGCAATGATGAGTGTTGAGTTTGTGCGCAGTGGTCAGTACACCGTTGTTCCTTATCCAGTGAAGTATCTTAGGGAGTTTTGGCTCAGTGAGCAAAGGAAGTATCCTGAATATCGCAGGTCCAAGAATAGGCAGTAAAGAAAATTATGAAGGAAAAATCTATGTTTGGCTAAATTCAATGACCAACCATAGATTTTTTACATGGTTGTGCTTGTCGTAATATCTGACGGTGGTTATAGTGGTTTTAAAAGTTCACGCCGTTGTTTGACCGTGGCAATATTTAAAATATAGTCATCGTGCTAATGCAATAACGCACTAATTGAGACCTATTTGCAAACGAGGAGTCTAAATGAATGAACAAGCGAATTTCGCCACCAAAGTTCTAACCCTTCATCAACGACTGGCAAGCGTCAAAATGACGTTACCTGGTAGCTATCAGTTGGTGAATCCATATAGCGGAGAGCAGAAGCATGCAGTTGACCAGATCACGGCAGCTTTTTATCATAAATATTTTAATGATAATCACAAGCGCCGATTAATTTTGGGGAGCTCGCCAGCGCGAAAAGGCACTGCCATAACGGGGGTTCCCTTTGAAGATGCAGCCGAGTTACAAGCAGAGACAGGTATCGCTGTGGCGAAGTTCCAGATTAAGCCATCGTCAACAAACTTCTTATATGATGTAATGCAGCAATATGGTGGCAAGAGAAAATTTTATAGTGACTTCTACATGAGCTTTGCTTGTCCTTTGGGGTTAAGTAAAATAAGTGCTAAAGGAAACGTGATAAATAGTAATTATTATGAAACTAACGTGATTAAGGATAGACTAATGCCATTCATAGTTGCTTCATTGCAGGAGCAAATCAAATTAGGCGTAGACACCTCAGTTTGTTACTGTATTGGTAGTGGCGAGAATTTTAAGGTGCTAACAAGTATCAATCAGACGTATCATTTCTTTGGTAGCATTGTCCCATTAGAGCACCCACGCTATGTCATGCAGTATCGCTTTAAGGACAGAGCCCGCTATATTCAAAAATACGTTGCTGCCTTAAATTGTAAATAAAAGGAGTTTGAAATATTTTGGCAATTCAATGGTTCCCCGGTCATATGGCCAAGGCCCGTAAGCAAGTACAGGAAAAAATTAAACAAGTTGATCTGATTCTTGAAGTCGTTGATGCTCGAACGCCTGAATCGTCACGTAATCCGATGTTAGATGAATTGGTGGGTGATAAACCGCGGATTATCATTTTAAACAAGCAGGACTTGGCTGATCCTGTACTGACGAATGAATGGGTTCGGTATTATCAAACACAAGGCTTTGCTGCGATTGCGATTGATGCACAACATGCTAAGCGGCTACAGCAGATCCCCCAAGCGGCCGCGAAGTTAATGGCGGAAAAGATTGCGCGGAAAAAAGCCCGCGGAATTCGCAATCCCATGATTAAGGCAATGTGTATTGGTATTCCTAACGTTGGGAAATCAACGGTTTTGAATCGGTTGGTTCGAAAAAATATCGCGGTGACCGGCAACAAGCCCGGGGTAACCAAGAATCAACAATGGCTAAAAGCGAGCGACAACTTTCAATTACTTGATACGCCCGGAATTCTTTGGCCAAAGTTTGCCTCCCAGACAATCGGGATGCGCTTGGCATTCACGGGAGCAATTGCCGATGCTGTTTTCCAGGAGGATGTGGTTGGTTTGTATGGACTGACCTATTTTATGGCGCACTATCCGGAGGCGTTGAAAAAAGCATATCATCTGACTGACACGGATCTGCAGGCTGCACCGCATGAAGTACTGGTAAAACTAACGAAAACGCAAGGATTTGGTGAGGAATTTAATCGGATGGCGGAACGGCTGATTTTCGATGCGCGCCAAGGGAAGTTAGGTCGATTTACGTTAGAGAAACCGGGTGAATTAGATGCCGACGCTGAGTGAATATAAAGCTCTTTTACAAGCTGATCATGTTGATCCCGCGGTTTTAATGGCACTGGAGCAGGATAGTCGGATTGGGGCGGGGAAACTCTTGGCGGCTTATCAACGCCGACAGGACCATCAAGCAGCAGAAGCGGTTGCCTTACGATATCGTAGTAGATATGAGCGTAAGTTATGGACAATGTATTCCCATGTTGCTGGGTTAGACGAAGTAGGGCGCGGACCGCTTGCTGGCCCAGTTGTCACCGCCGCCGTTATCTTGCCGCATCAGTTTAAATGGCCGGTGAACGATTCTAAGCAGCTGACAGCGCATGAACGAGATGTCTTGTATCCGCATATTTTGACGGAAGCCATTGCGGTTGGCATCGGGGTGGCAGATAATCACGAAATTGATCGGGAAAATATTTACCATGCGACGGAGCTAGCGATGGCACAAGCAGTTTCGCATTTGCGGGTTGCCCCAGAGTTTTTACTGGTTGACGCCATGCATGTCCCCGTTAATTTGCCGCAAGAACGGCTCATCAAAGGGGATGCCAATAGTATCAGCATTGCGGCGGCAAGTATTGTCGCCAAAGTCATTCGGGATCGCTTAATGGTGATGTACGATCAGGTTTACCCGGGCTATGATTTTAAAGACAACATGGGTTATGGTACGAAAGCACACTTAGCCGGATTAGCTGCACATGGGGTGACGCCGATTCACCGGCGCAGTTTTGGCCCCGTAAGACATTGTCTGAAATCCTAGATATTTCTTAAAATATTCGCGTAATGTTCAAGTAGGAGGAAGACAGCATGACATTACGTGATTTTTTATTAGCATGGCACTTGGCTACCCATCAGAATCCGCGCTTGGCGGTCAGTTTGCAGCAAGCTATTTTGGAAAAAGCTGATTTGAGTACCTATCAAAATGACCTCAAGCAGAAATTAACGCCAGCAGTTGCACGAATTTTAAGTGCAGCACGCGAGACCCCGTATCTGACGTTTGTTGATACTGCCTATCCTCCGCGGCTGCGCGAAATCCCGCAGCCACCGTCTGTCCTCTTTTATCAAGGCAATCTCGGCTTAATCAATCAATTAACTTTAGGTGTCGTCGGTTCGCGGAAGGCAACCAACTATTCAGCTGAAGCACTGACGCGACTGTTTCCGCAATTACCGCCCATGACAATTGTTAGTGGGTTAGCCGCTGGTGCTGACAGTATGGCGCATGAAGCGGCACTTGCAGCCGGACTACCGACGATTGCCGTGATTGCTAACGGCATCGATCAAGTGTATCCGGCTAAGAATCGCAGCTTACAGCGACAAATTAGTCGGGTGGGATTGGTTGTAAGCGAATATCCTCCGGGAACAGCACCGCAACGCTTTCAATTTGTGGCGCGTAATCGCATCATTGCCGGTTTAGCGCATGGCGTCATGGTGACCGAAGCCGAAATTAAAAGCGGCAGTCTGATTACGGCTAACTATGCCTTGCAACATAATCGCGAAGTTTTTGCGCTGCCCAATCGGTTTGGCGATGTGCTAGGTGCAGGCACCAACGCATTAATTCAAGCAGGGGCCGCCATTGTCACCGGTCCGGAAACCTTAGTAGAAAATCTGCATTTTTACCCGTAAAGTGTCAAAATCTGCTTACTTTATAGTAGAAAAATTTTCGTTTGATTTGACAAGAGCAAAATGACTAGCTTATGATAGCAACTGTTTTGAGCCAGCAGGCAAGATGGCCCAGTTTTGAGCATCGGGACGCACCGTAAATTTTTTGCCTAGCTGAAACTCATGAAGCGTTGACGGTGAATCGTCAGCCCGCACAAATTAAACAGGGCTTGCTTATTGTAGCAATGCCACCGGAAGGAGCGCGTTCATGGCCGACAAGAAGTTAGTCATTGTTGAATCGCCAGCCAAAGCCAAGACCATTGAGAAGTATCTTGGCCGCACCTATAAAGTTGTTGCCAGTTTAGGCCATATCCGTGATTTACCTAAGAGTCAGATGGGCGTCGATGTTGAAAATAACTACGAACCCAAGTACATCTCGATTCGGGGTAAAGGCGATGTGATTAAATCTTTAAAAAAGGACGCAAAAAAAGCCAGCCGCGTTTATCTCGCCGCCGATCCGGATCGTGAAGGAGAAGCAATCGCCTGGCATGTCAGTCATATCTTAGGACTGGATCCGAATGCCAAGAATCGGGTTGTTTTTAACGAAATCACCAAAGATGCCGTTAAAAATGCATTTAAAACCCCTCGTGGTATCGATATGGATCTTGTCGATGCGCAACAAGCACGCCGAATTCTCGATCGGCTCGTGGGGTACTCGATCAGCCCGCTGTTGTGGAAGAAGGTCAAAAAGGGCCTGAGTGCCGGTCGGGTTCAAAGCGTTGCGTTAAAGCTCATCATTGACCGTGAAAATGAAATCAAGAACTTTATTCCTGAAGAATATTGGTCCTTGGATGCCGAATTCCAAAAAGGCCGCAGTAAGAAATTCTCCGCCAGTTTTTATGGCATCAAAAACAAGAAAATGGCGCTGAAGAACAATGAGGCGGTTCAAAAAGTCTTAAGTCAGATTGACAAGGCAAAGCCATTTTCCGTCACCAATGTGGTTAAAAAAGAACGCAAACGTTTCCCTGCACCGCCATTTACCACCAGTACCTTGCAACAGGAAGCCAACCGTAAGCTAGGATTCCGCACTCGTAAGACCATGATGTTAGCCCAGCAGCTCTATGAAGGGATTAACTTAGGCGGTAAGTTGGGTACGGTTGGGCTCATTACGTATATGCGTACTGATTCAACCCGGGTTTCCAACGTTGCCAAAACCGAAACGAGTCATTATTTGCATGAAAAGTATGGCGAGGCTTATGCTGCTGTCAAAATTCGCCAAGGTAAGCTTCAAGAAGGGGCTCAGGATGCCCATGAAGCCATCCGGCCAACGAGTACGCTACGAACACCGGAAAGCTTGGCGTCGGTTTTAGATAAAGATCAGATGAAACTGTACCGTTTGATCTGGAGTCGCTTTGTTGCTAGCGAAATGACGCCGGCGATTATTGACACAGTCGCCGTCACGCTCAATCAAAATGACGTGACGTTCCGGGCAAATGGCAGCCAGATGAAGTTTGAAGGTTTTACCAAGCTATACGTTTCCTCGCGAGATAGCGGTGAAAAGGATAACGTTTTACCACCGCTTGCAGTCGGAGATGCTGTGAAGATGCTGAAAACCGATCCGGCGCAACATTTCACCCAACCACCGGCACGTTATTCTGAAGCCAACTTGGTTAAGGCTCTGGAAGAAAACGGGGTTGGCCGCCCATCGACGTATGCACCGACCATCGAAACCATTCAGAAGCGTTATTACGTCAAACTCAACGCCCGCCGCTTTGAGCCCACGGAATTAGGCGAAATCGTCAATAGTCTGATCGTTGAATTTTTCCCGGACATCGTCAATATCAAGTTCACGGCGAATGTCGAATCCGAACTTGACAGTATCGAAACCGGCGAGGCCAATTGGGTCAAAGTCATCGACCAGTTCTATAAGCCATTTGAAAAAGAGGTTGCGCACGCCGAGACCGGGATTGAAAAAATCCAAATCAAGGATGAACCGGCCGGCTTTAACTGCGATATCTGTGGCGCGCCAATGGTGATCAAAATGGGGCGTTATGGCAAATTCTACGCCTGCTCTCGATTCCCTGACTGCCGCAACACCAAGGCGATCGTCAAAGAAATCGGCGTTATTTGTCCTAAGTGTCACAAAGGGCAGGTTGTGGAACGCAAGAGCAAGCGTAACCGTGTCTTTTATGGCTGCTCCCGTTACCCTGACTGTGACTTTGTTTCCTGGGATAAACCAGTCGGCCGCGACTGCCCGGTTTGCGGACATTTCTTAGTCGAAAAGAAATCCAAAGCCGGCACCCAAGTCGTCTGTCCTAACAACGATTACAAAGAAGCCTTACAAAAAGCATAAATCACCTGACAGCAAGTACGGATCCTTTGTACCTGCTGTTTTTTTCGGGTACACTAAGGCAAAGTACGAGCAGAATCGCTTAAAAATAACCAAACACAACCAAGATGAACGTCTTAAGATCAGTGATCCATTCAATCAAATTAATAACCTCACCAAGGAGGAATTCATGATGCCTACTGTTAACGTTATTGGAGCCGGGCTTGCCGGTTCAGAAGCTGCCTGGCAAATTGCCCAAGCCGGCGTCGATGTTAATCTCTACGAAATGCGCCCCGTGAAGATGACGCCGGCACATCACACCGGTAATTTTGCCGAACTCGTCTGTACGAACTCACTGCGCGCTAATCAAATTACTAATGCGGTCGGACTTTTAAAAGAAGAAATGTGGCGGCTGCATTCCATTATCATGCAAAGTGCCGATGCAACCGCGGTTCCTGCCGGTGGTGCGCTAGCCGTGGATCGCGAGCCTTTTTCCGAGCTGGTGACCCGGCAGCTGACAAACCATCCCCGTATTCATGTCATTCATGACGTATTAACCGATTTTCCGGCTGGCATAACCGTTGTGGCGACCGGACCATTGACAGCACCGGGGCTTGCCGATGCGATTGTTGCGTTGAATGGCGAAGCAGGCTTGTCCTTCTTTGATGCTGCGGCGCCGATTATCGACGCCAGCACGATTGATAACGACATCGTTTATAAAAAATCGCGTTATGACCGGGGTGAGGCTGCTTATTTGAATTGCCCGATGAATAAGGAAGAATTTCAGGCATTTTACAAGGCGCTGGTGACAGCTGAGGTTGCTGAAGGTCACGATTTTGAAAAGATGACGGTGTTTGAAGGTTGCATGCCAATTGAGGTAATGGCCAAGCGCGGGATCAAAACCATGCTATTTGGTCCGCTGAAACCGGTTGGCCTGGAAGATCCCAAAACCGGCAAGACGCCATATGCAGTGGTGCAGTTGCGTCAGGATAATGCCGCAGCCAGTCTTTATAACATTGTTGGTTTTCAAACGCACCTTAAATGGGGTGAGCAAAAGCGGGTTTTCCGCATGATTCCGGGTCTGGAACATGCTCAGATCGTCCGTTATGGCGTGATGCATCGCAATACATTTATGAAATCGCCAGTGGTTCTTGAGCCGACTTATGCGTCCAAACGCCGGGCTGATCTCTTCTTTGCCGGGCAGATGACCGGGGTTGAAGGTTACGTTGAAAGCGCGGCTAGTGGCCTGATTGCCGGTACCAATGCGGCGCGTCTGGCTTTGGGGCAAACGCCCATCGCTTTTCCGCAAACAACTGCGATGGGGGCTATGGCACACTATATTACCCACACCTCGCCGAGCCACTTTCAGCCGATGAATGCTAATTTTGGTATTATGCCGCCGTTAGCAATCAAGGTTCGGAATAAAAAAGAACGGAATCAACAACTGGCAGAGCGCGCATTGAATGATCTGGCAACTTTTCAAACTGAATTACAAAGCGTACATCAGTCCTAAAATTGGAAAATGATCTCGGGTAACCGGGATTTTTTCATGATCACGGGTCGTCATGTTCACCAAGCAGTCAATGAGCGAATAATGGTGGCGGATTGCAATTTTTTTGCCTGTCTTCGCCTACATTTACGGCAGGTTTAGTGGCTGAAAACGTCAACAATCGTTCTTTTTATGTTAATCTATTAAGCGGAGGGATGTCGTGATGAAGCCACTTGCAGCGTTTCAGGAATACTTAACCGTTGAGCGCCAGTATTCGCCGGAAACGGTTACGGCCTATTTAAACGACATTCAGGAATTTCAGGCTTTTCTTAAGGCGAATGGTGGGTTTACCGACTTTAGCAAAGTGGACGACTTGGACGTTCAAACCTATTTAACGGACTTGAACAAGCAGGCGTTGGCGCGAACTTCCATTGCCCGTAAAATCAGTAGTTTACGGAGTTTTTATCGGTATCTTGTTCGGATTGATGTTGTGAAACGCAACCCGTTTGAATTGGTTGAGTTAAAAAAGCAGCATCATCATTTGCCGCAGTTTTTCTATGAGGCGGAAATACAGGAACTCTTTAAAACGGTAGAAGGGGAAACCCCGTTGGATCAACGTAATCGGGCATTACTCGAGGTTTTGTACGGTACCGGCATTCGTGTCTCCGAGTGTGCTAACTTGACGTTGAATCAAGTGGATTTTAATACCGGCTTATTGCTGATTCACGGGAAAGGCAACAAGGATCGCTATGTGCCGTTTGGCCGCTATGCCCAGCGTGCGTTGCAGACCTATCTCAAAGACGGTCGCCAGACACTGATGAACAAGCACGATGCCCAGCACCGATTTGTGTTCGTCAACCAGTATGGCCGACCGATTACTGCACGTGGTATTGAATATATTTTGGATCAATTAATCAAGCAAACGAGTCTGACCGCGAATATTCATCCCCACATGCTCCGCCATAGCTTTGCCACGCATATGCTGGATCACGGGGCTGACTTGCGCACGGTTCAGGAGTTACTGGGGCACGCAAGTTTGTCGACGACGCAGATTTATACTCACGTGACGATGGCGCATTTGAAAAACGAATATATGAAATATTATCCGAAGCATAATTAAGACTAAAGCACGATGTAATTGCACGACGAATTTTTTAAAGTATGAACATTGGCAGATTTAACAACACTGCCAGTTCTGATTGATTATCCGATATCAAGAAACAAAAAAGGAGCATACCATGACAACAATTGCAGCAGTGAGAAAAGATGGCGTGACCGCTTTAGCCGGCGATGGCCAAGTTACTTTGGGCGAAAAAGTGATCATGAAAGGCAATGCCCAAAAGGTACGCCGAATCTATCATGATCAGGTCGTTATCGGTTTTGCCGGCGGGGTCGCCGATGCGTTTACGCTTCAAGACTGGTTTGAAAAGAAACTAGAGCATTATTCCGGTAACTTACGACGTTCGGCTGTCGCCTTGGCTCAAGACTGGCGTAAAGATCCAACCTTGCAAAAACTTGAGGCCATGATGATCGTCATGGATGAGCATGATTTGCTGCTTGTTTCAGGGTCTGGAGAAGTCATTGACCCAGACGAGGACGTGGTTGCGATTGGGTCGGGCGGTAATTTTGCCCAAGCGGCCGCAATTGCAATGTTGCGGCATTCACCAGACATGACGCCGGCTGATATTGCTAAAGAAGCGGTTAATATCGCTGGTAATATTGACATCTTTACAAATCATAATATTATCGTTGAGAGTTTCTAGGGCGTGTGTGTTTGCGTTATAGGGCGTTCGTTGGTGCAGAGGTCTGGATGTAAAGGCTTATTGCGTGCTGGCTCACGCTCCATAACGCGTTCGCCAGCGCAGAAGTCTGCGTGTAAGGACCTTAAGCGCAATGGCCAAGACCGGGCCATCACGCCCAAGGCCGCTTACACTCCGATCCCTAACCGCGCTGGCTCACGCTCCATAACGCGTTCGCCAGCGCAGGGATCTGCGTGTAAGGACCTTGGTCGCAATGGCCAAAGACCGGCCATCACGCCCAAGGCCGCTTACACTCCGATCCCTAACCGCGCTGGCTCACGCTCACTTTCTTTTAGGAGGTTCCCATGGTAGAAGTACAAACACCGAAGCAAATTGTAGAAAAGCTTGATCAGTATGTGATTGGTCAGGATGAGGCGAAACGGGCCGTGGCGGTGGCTTTGTATAATCGCTATCGGCGGATGCAGTTGTCGCCGAAGATGCAAGAAGAAATCACGCCTAAGAACTTGCTTATGATCGGGCCAACCGGGGTCGGGAAGACTGAAATTGCCCGCCGCTTAGCCAAGATCGTGGAAGCACCGTTTGTTAAAGTTGAAGCGACTAAATTCACTGAAGTCGGCTATGTTGGCCGCGACGTTGAATCGATGGTGCGGGATCTTGCCGAAACGGCGGTTGCCATGGAGGAAGAAAAGCAGTTTAAAAAAGTCCGGGTTCGCGCGGAAAAAGAAGCTAACAAGCGGCTGGTTAAAATTTTGGTACCGGCTATTCGCAAAGAAAAAAATAGCAATCCCATGGCGGAAATGATGAGCATGTTGCAAGGCATGCAAAATGGCAAGATGCCCGCGGGTGACGATGCTGATGCTGGCGGTGAAGTGACGGATGATATTCGCAATCGCCGTTTAAGCGTGGCGGAGCAATTGGAAAAAGGCTTATTAGAGGATCGTGAAATTACCGTTGCCGTCAATGACGAGAAAAAAGGCGGCGGCATGAGTGATATGTACGGCCAAATGGGTATTGACCTTAGTGACACGATTGGCGCTTTGATGCCGAAGAAAAAAGTTGAACGCACGATGACCGTCAAGGAAGCACGCGAAATCTTCATCAAAGAAGAGTCTGATAAACTGGTCAATCATGCCGATATTTATCATGATGCGATTCAAAGCGCGGAAAATAACGGCATCATTTTCATCGACGAAATTGATAAAATTGCAGCCGGTGATAAACACACGAGCGGTGAAGTTTCCCGTGAAGGCGTGCAGCGCGATATTTTGCCGATTGTTGAAGGCTCACAGATTAACACCAAATACGGACCGATTAATACGGATCACATTCTGTTTATTGGCTCGGGCGCGTTTGCAGAAGCCAAGCCAAGCGATTTGATTGCTGAGTTGCAAGGACGTTTTCCAATTCGCGTTGAGTTAAAAGATCTAACGGAACAAGATTTCGTGCGGATCTTGACCGAGCCGGACAATGCGTTGATTAAACAATACATTGCCTTAATTGGCGCAGACGGGGTCAAAATCACGTTTACGAAAGAGGCCGTTGAACGTATCGCAGAAATCGCCACTCAGGTCAACCATGATACCGATAATATCGGTGCCCGGCGACTGGCAACGATTCTCGAGAAACTGTTGGAAGATGTGCTTTATGAAGGTCCGGATATGGCGATGGGCAGCGTCACGGTTACCCAGCAGTATGTTGACGACAAGATTGGGCATATCGCCGCGGATAGCAACATGACGCGCTATATTTTGTAAGGTAACTTTGAAGAACTGTTAGGTAAAGGATGAGAATGTATGGTAACGATTGCAAATGACTTTTTAACGGTTAACATCAGTCGGCATGGTGCTGAATTGACCAGTATTAAGGATAATCTGACTGGCCGTGAGCGACTATGGCAGGCTGATCCTGAAGTTTGGCCACGCCATGCACCGGTTTTATTTCCAATTGTCGGTGCGTTGGCTGATCAGCAATATCAATACGCTGGCAAGACTTACCATATGGGGCAACACGGATTTGCGCGTGATCGTGACTTTACGGTTGTGTCCGCAACGCCTTTTAAAGCCAGTCTCGTGCTCAAAGACGATGACAAAACGCGGGCGATGTTTCCGTTTGCTTTTCGGCTCATCATTACCTATGCGCTAGAAAATAATAACCTGCACGTCACCTACCACGTCGATAACCCCGCTAAAACGGAACCGTTATACTTCAGCATCGGTGGACACCCGGGTTTTAACGTTCCCATGACGCCGGATACCGAGTTTGCGGACTATTACATGAACTTCAAGCCGCGTAAGTCCCTGGTGCAGATTCCGCTTGTTGCTGGGCAAGGTATTGATTACAGTCATCGAACTTTGGCTGCGACCGATGCCAACCTGGCGCTCACACACGAAACGTTTAAAAATGATGCGCTTATTTTTGCGCCGCTTGGTAAAACCACCTTCAATTTACTTTCTGATGAAACCAAGCACGGTGTCAGTGTGACCATGGAAGACGCCCCTTACCTTGGTGTTTGGAGTCCTTACCCTAAGACCGGTGATTTTGTCTGCATCGAACCGTGGTGGGGCATTGCGGATACGATCGGCACCACCGGAGATTTGACCAAGAAACTCGGCATCAACCGTTTGGAACCGGGAACGGCTTTTGAGAAAGGCTACACGATTAGCATTTTCTAACCGATTAACGAAGCTTGTTAACGAAGATTGTTGTGCCATTACAAAAAGACATCCGCCAAGGGATGTCTTTTTGATTGTCAGGTATTTGGGTGATTAGTCATGATGATGTTGGTTGCGCAGGTATAGGCCGAGCCCAAACGGTACCATATTTTCGTCACCGGCCTTGATGCGTTTGAAATTGGCGCGATGTTTGATGAAAAAGACAACCAGTAAGCCGCAAGCAACTGTCGTCAGTAGCCAATCGTGATACACCAATGACCAGCACGTGATAATCACCATCCCCAGCGTACTGGCCACACTCACCATGGACGTTAATAAGATCAGGCTAAACCAGATGGCAAAGGCGATGAAGAAAAATGGCGGGTTATACGCTAACAAAATACCGGCACTGGTTGCGACAGCCTTTCCGCCTTTGAAACCAATGTAGATCGAAAAAGTATGCCCCAATACCGCTGCCAACCCGACAACCAAGATTAGCCAGTGGTGGTCAATCCCAAATAAAATCGGTAAACTGGCAGACAGTGTTCCTTTTAGAATATCCAATAGCAAGACTAGGGTACCGCCGACCGGTCCTAACATCCGGTAAGCATTGGTGGTTCCGATATTATGGCTGCCACCTTGGCGAATATCCGTATGATAAAATAGTTTGCCAACGACCACCCCAAACGGAATGGCGCCGATGAAATAGGCAAGTATAAAACAAAGCACAAGTACCAAATGTGCCCCTCCTCTCAGACTAAAAACTATTTTAGCATTTTTGACTTTTGAGGGATACGCCGGTAAAATAATACGAACACACATTCGATCTGTGAACTATATTGCATCTTGACAGTTTCATACAGGCGTTTTTGACTGTGATATTTTGCCGGTGATCACAGAAATTGGGTTTTCTTAAACGTTCCTGCGCTCGCCCTCCGCTTCTGCGTGGTGTATTCTATAAATTAGTTGTTTCAAAAAGGGAGTTTATTATGGACAAAGCAACGCAAGCATATAATGATTCATCCATTCAGGTGCTACACGGATTAGAAGCCGTTCGTAAGCGTCCCGGGATGTATATTGGTTCCACCGATAGCCGCGGGTTACATCATTTGGTTTATGAAATCGTGGATAACTCAGTCGATGAAGCGCTCGCGGGGTTTGGGGATGAAATTAATGTCACGATTCACGCCGATAATTCTGTGACCGTGCAAGATCATGGTCGGGGGATGCCAACAGGAATGCATCCTAGTGGTAAGCCGACCATCGAAGTCATCTTAACGGTGTTGCACGCTGGGGGTAAGTTTAACCAGAATAGTTATAAAACATCAGGAGGCCTTCACGGTGTCGGCTCAAGTGTCGTCAATGCGCTGTCTGAGTCATTGACAGTTCGGGTTGTCCGGGACAAACACGCCTTTGAAGAGCATTTTATTAATGGCGGACATCCTGATGGCGGGTTGCAGAAGTTGGGCAAGGTTAACGAACCCAATGGCACTACCATTACGTTCAAGCCGGATCCGACTGTTTTCCAGACCACGGTTTTCAATTACGATACCTTAGCCGAACGACTGCGCGAATCCGCGTTTTTATTAAAGGCGATCACCATTAATTTAACCGATGAACGGACCGGTAAGCATGATCAGTATCATTATCCGGATGGTTTGGTTAGTTTCGTGAAGTACCTTAATGAAGGTAAGGACGCCTTATCGCAAGTCATTAATTTTGAAGGCAAGAAAGACGGCATTGTCGTTGATTTTGCCGGTCAATATAATGATGGCTACTCTGAAAACATTATTTCATTTGTCAACAATGTTCGGACTGGTGATGGCGGCACGCATGAAATCGGATTGCGCAGTGGGATGACGCGTGCTTTTAATGAATTCGCCCGGAAAGTCGGGTTATTGAAAGACCGCGATAAGAACCTTGAAGGCAGCGATGTCCGCGAAGGTTTTGCGGGTATTTTGAGTGTCCGCATCCCGGAAGAGATCTTACAATTTGAAGGCCAGACCAAAGGCAAGTTGGGGACGCCTCAGGCACGGACCGTTGTCGATGGGATTGTGTACGACCACCTTGCCACCTTCTTGATGGAAAACGGCGAAGAATCGCAAGAACTCGTGCGCAAAGCCATCAAAGCCCGCGATGCTCGTGAAGCCGCCCGCAAAGCCCGTGATGACAGTCGGACCGGGCGCAAACGCAAAAAGGATCAGGGGCTGCTTTCCGGTAAACTGACCCCGGCACAGACCAAAAACCCTAAGCGCAACGAACTGTATCTTGTCGAAGGGGATTCCGCCGGTGGTTCTGCCAAGCAGGGACGCGATCGTAAGTTCCAGGCAATTTTGCCATTACGCGGGAAAGTTTTGAATACGCAAAAAGCCAAGCTGCAGGATATCGTCAAAAACGAAGAAATCAATACCATGATTTATACCATTGGCGCCGGTGTCGGTGCCGATTTTGACATCCAGCAGGCTAACTACAATAAGATCATTATTATGACCGATGCCGATACTGATGGTGCGCACATTCAGATCCTGCTGTTGACCTTCTTTTACCGATACATGCGGCCGTTAATCGATGCCGGGCGTGTGTATATCGCACTGCCGCCGTTGTACCGCTTGCAAAAAGGTGCTGGCGCTAAAACGAAGATCAGCTATGCGTGGACGGATGAAGAGCTAGCTAAGGAAACCAAGGCGATGGGCAAAGGCTATACCTTGACCCGCTTTAAGGGGCTTGGCGAAATGAACGCCGATCAACTATGGGAGACCACGATGAATCCCGAAACGCGGACACTGATTCGGGTTCGGATTGACGATGCGCAGCTGGCAGAACGCCGGGTTACGACTTTGATGGGCGATCGCGTTGAACCGCGGCGTGAATGGATTGAACATCACGTGAAGTTTGATCTGGATGATGAAGGCAGTATTCTGGAAACTCCAACGGCAAACCATGAAAAGTTGCAATTCGGAGCTAAGCAAATCGTCAAGCAATTAGATAAGAAAAGGAAGTAAAAGCCATTGGCCAATCAGATTCAAGAGTTGACCTTAGAAGAGGTCATGGGCGACCGGTTTGGCCGGTACTCGAAATATATTATTCAAGAACGCGCACTGCCAGATGTTCGTGACGGGTTAAAACCGGTCCAACGACGCATTTTATTTGCGATGAACCAAGACGGCAACACTTATGACAAAGGATTTCGCAAGTCAGCTAAGAGTGTCGGTAATGTTATGGGTAATTATCATCCTCATGGCGATAGCTCGATTTACGAAGCGATGGTGCGGCTCAGCCAAGACTGGAAACTACGCGCACCGTTAATTCAGATGCACGGTAACAATGGGTCAATGGATGGGGATCCGCCAGCAGCGATGCGTTATACAGAAGCGCGGCTAAGCAAGATCAGTAAGGAAATGCTGGCGGATATTGATAAAGAAACCGTTGATATGGTTTTAAACTTTGATGACACTGCCCAGGAACCGACTGTACTGCCAGCGGGTTTTCCTAATCTCCTCGTCAACGGTGCTACCGGGATCTCTGCAGGGTATGCGACCGAAATCCCGCCGCATAATTTGCGGGAAGTCGTCAATGCTATCTTGTATTTGCTAAAACATCCGCAAGCTGACTTAGCCGACTTGATGCAGTATGTTAAGGGACCCGATTTTCCAACCGGCGGCATCATCCAAGGGCTTGACGGGATCAAGCAGGCATACGAAACCGGCCGGGGAAAGATTGTCGTTCGCTCACGCACCCACATCGAAACCATTCGCGGCGGCCGCGAGAAGATTGTGGTCACTGAAATTCCGTATGATGTCAACAAGGCCCAAATGATTAAAAAAATCGATGAACTACGACTTAACAAAAAAGTCGACGGTATCGCTGAAGTTCGCGATGAAAGTGATCGATTCGGCTTAAGTGTTGTCATTGAGCTGAAAAAAGAAGCGGATGCCCATGGAATTTTGAATTACCTCTTCAAAAATACCGATCTGCAAATCACATATAACTTTAATATGGTTGCGATTGCCGATATGCAACCGAAATTGCTTGGGCTCAAGGCGATGTTGGAAGCTTATGTGGCGCATCGCCGTGATGTGGTCACACGCCGGACACGTTATGAGTTAAACAAAGCGCAGGCACGGCAGCACATTGTTGAAGGCTTGATTAAAATGTTGTCCATTTTGGATCAAGTCATTGCGGCGATTCGTGCATCCTCAGATAAAGGGGATGCCAAACGCAATTTGGTCAAACAATTTGATTTTTCCGAAGCGCAGGCTGAAGCCATTGTCTCCTTGCAGTTATATCGGTTGACGAATACCGACATTACCGCTTTGCAGGACGAGGCGGCACAACTGGCCAAGGCGATTGCCGAATATCAAGACATTCTAGCGCAGCCGGCTTCGCGTGATCGGGTGATTGAAAAAGAACTTAAACGGATTGCTAAAGAGTACGGGGATGATCGGCGCAGCAGTATTCAAGCCGAGATTGAAACGCTCGAAGTGGCAACGACGGTCACAGTGGCTGATGAAACCGTGATGGTCCAGGTGTCACGCGACGGCTATGTCAAACGCAGCTCCTTGCGTAGTTACCAAGCTGTTGATCCTGAAGATAACGGTTTAAAACCCAATGATTTGGCGATTTTTACCGGAGAGTTAAGCACCCTGCAACATCTTTACATTGTCACGAATGCCGGTAATATCATTTATCGGCCCGTTTACGAAATTAGCGATGCGCGGTGGAAGGACACTGGGGAACATTTAAGCCAGACAGTTGGCTTGGGAACCGATGAAAAGGTTTTGGCAGTCTTTGCTTTTGATCAGCTAGATCTTGCTGGTACCTTTGTCCTTGGCTCCAGTGACGGCTACATTAAGCAGACGGCATTGAGTGATTTGCAGCCGCAGCGCACGTATAAACGCAAACCAATGATGGCAATGAAATTGAAAACACCGGGTGCCGTGGTTACCAATGCTTACTTCACGACCGATCAAGCCCAGGATGTTTTTGTTGTCAGCCGACATGCGTATGGACTCGACTTCCCACTGGCTGAAGTTTCCACGGTCGGTGCTCGGGCTACTGGGGTCAAAAGTATGGATCTCAAACCGGAAGATGAGGTAGTTAACTTTATTTTAGTTAAGCAACCAGAAAAAGCAGTGGTGGGCATTTTGACTCAGCGTGGTGCGTTTAAACGTATGGCGTTAAGCGAAGTCGGTCAAATGAGCCGTGCTCGCCGCGGATTGCTTGTTTTACGCGAATTAAAGCGTGATCCGCACCGCATTGTCGCCATGATGCAAGTCGATGACAACACGCGTCTGGATGTGTTAACCGATGCCGATAAAGTGATCACGTTAACGCCTGTGAACCACCCGACAGGTGATCGCTACTCTAATGGTTCCTTTGTGATTGATACTGATGTCCAAGGAAAACCGGTTTTCGTACGCACACGTGAAGAAACACCGGTTGAACCGTAACGCAAAAAAGTCCTCATCTGTATTAATACAGATGAGGACTTTTTGATTTATTATATGACAGTACGGTTGTGCACAACTTATCAAGCTAATGATTAAGCTTTTTTTATGAAACAGGAAAGTACACCGAAAAAACAGCAAAACGCCTGTTATATCAGCGATAAAACGCTTGCATAGATTTGCCTTCGTGTTATACTGAGTTTGTAAGAACTGTCACATCTGTAATTCACTTTAGGAGGCAATACCTATGAAACAGCTTGACGAAACCAAAGTTCCTAATTATTGGGAAGGCTTTAACGGCGGCGACTGGCAAGAAGAAATTAACGTGCGCGATTTTATCGAGCATAACCTGAACCAATATGATGGGGACGAGAGTTTCCTTGCTGGCCCCACTGAAGCAACGACCGTTTTAAATAATCAGGTTTTGAATCTGAAAAAGCAAGAACGTGCCAATGGCGGCGTGCTGGATGCAGATAACAATATTCCATCGACCATTACTTCTCATGGCCCAGGTTATCTGAATAAGGACCTCGAAAAGATTGTCGGTGTCCAAACCGATAAGCCGTTTAAGCGGGCATTCATGCCATTTGGCGGTATCCGGATGGCTGAGGATGCTTTGAAATCCTATGGCTTCGAAACCGACGCTAATGAGCACAAGATCTTTACCGAATATCGTAAGACGCATAACCAAGGTGTTTTTGATGCTTATACGCCGGAAATGCGCAAAGCCCGCCACTATAAGATTGTGACCGGCTTACCGGATGCTTATGGTCGTGGTCGGATCGTTTCGGACTTCCCTCGAATTGCTATTTATGGGATTGACCGGCTGATGGCTGAGAAGTTCAACGATTACAACCTGACCGGCGATGGCGAGATGACAGATGATGTTATCAAACTGCGCGAAGAAATTAACGAACAGTATCGTGCCTTGAATGACATGAAGAAGATGGCCAAAGAATACGGCTATGACATTTCCCGCCCAGCTGCTAATGCTCAAGAAGCTGTTCAGTGGATCTACTTCGGTTACCTGGCAGCCGTTAAGACCCAAAATGGTGCGGCAATGTCTGTCGGCCGTATCGATACAGTGATTGATGCCTATATTCAACGGGATATGCGTTTGGGCAAGCTGAATGAAGAGCAGGCACAAGAACTCATCGATCATTTGGTTATGAAGTTACGGATGGTACGTTTCATTCGGACTGAAGAATACAACTCACTGTTCTCCGGCGATCCGATCTGGGCAACACTGTCCTTGGCAGGGATGGGTAATGATGGCCGTCATCATGTTACCAAGACCGCGTTCCGCTTCCTGAAGACCTTGGACAACATGGGCGCGGCACCGGAACCAAACATCACCTTGTTGTGGAGCGAACGTCTTCCTGAAGGGTTCAAACGTTATGCCACTGAAGTGTCCATCCAAAGTTCAACCATTCAATACGAAAACGATGATCTGATGCGTAACGAATGGGGAACCGACTATTACGGCATTGCTTGCTGTGTTTCCGCGCAGCCAATTGCAGATGGTGTTCAGTACTTCGGGGCGCGAGCAAACCTAGCCAAGACCGTGCTGTATGCGATCAACGGTGGTAAAGACGAAATTCAGGAAGCACAGGTGGGACCTGAATACGAGCCGATCACCAGCGACTATATCGACTATGACGAGTTCATGAAGAAGTTCGACAAGATGATGGACTGGTTAGCAGATGTCTATGTCAATGCACTGAATGTTATTCACTACATGCATGACAAGTACTACTATGAAGCTGCGCAGTTGGCATTGAAGGATACACGTCTGAATCGGACGTTTGCTACCGGGATTTCCGGTTTGTCACATGCGGTTGATTCCATCAGTGCCATCAAGTATGGCCACGTGAAGGCAATTCGGGATGAAAATGGCGTTGCAATCGACTTTGTTGCTGACAATGATGACTATCCGCGTTATGGTAACAATGATGACCGGGCAGACAACATTGCTAAGTGGTTGGTTAAGACCTTCTACAACAAGATGAATACACATCATCTGTATCGCGGTGCTAAGCTCAGTACCAGTGTTCTGACCATTACATCTAATGTGGTTTATGGTAAGAATACCGGGACAACACCAAACGGCCGTCAGAAGGGCGAACCATTCTCACCTGGTGCCAACCCGGCGTATGGTGCTGAAAAGAACGGTGCTTTGGCTTCCTTGATGTCAACCGCCAAGATCCCATATCACTATGCAACAGACGGGATCAGCAATACCTTTGGGGTAACACCGAACACCTTAGGCCATGACGATGAAACCCGTAAGGACACCTTGGTTCACATGGTTGACGGCTACATGGAAAATAGCGGCATGCACCTTAACATCAACGTCTTCAATAAAGAAACGTTGATTGATGCCCAGAAGCACCCAGAAGAATATCCAACCTTGACTGTTCGAGTTTCCGGTTACTGCGTCTACTTTGCAGACCTGACCAAAGAACAGCAAGACGATGTTATCGCTCGGACCTTCTTCGACGAAATGTAATCAAGTCAATCTATTCGCAAAACAGGAGATCATTCCTGTTTTGTCAAAAGACGGCAACGATGCTGTTGCCGTTTTTTGACAAACTGAAATGAAAATCGTTGAAAATTAGGTATTTATTTGCACTGGAGGCGGCATAGATGAAACTCATCGATCAATCACAAAGCCCGTTAAATATTTTGGAACAAGTGGGACAGGATCATGAAGGCCCAATAAAAGGATACGTTCATTCAGTCGAAAGCTTTGGTTCGGTTGATGGTCCCGGGATTCGGTTTGTCGTCTTTATGCAAGGATGCAGGATGCGGTGCCAGTACTGTCACAACCCTGACACTTGGAATATCGGTGTGGGCGAGGAAATGACCGCTGATCAGATCCTGGCAGATGCACAGCGATATAAAGCCTTCTGGGGCGAACAAGGGGGGATTACTTGTAGCGGTGGCGAAAGTCTCGTCCAAATTGATTTTATCCTGGAACTTTTTACCAAAGCTAAGGAACTGGGTATCTCAACTTGTTTGGATACTTCGGGTGGTCCATTCACCCGTGATCAGCCGTGGTTTGGTCAATTTGAGAAACTGATGGCCGTCACGGATATTTCGTTGGTTGACATCAAGCACATTGATTCCGCGGAACACAAAAAGCTAACCGGTTTCCCAAACGAAAACATTTTGGATATGGTTCAGTATATGTCGGATCATGGCGATGATATGTGGATTCGCCACGTACTTGTGCCAGAACGAACCGACTTTGATCCTTATCTCAAACGCTTGGGAGATTATATTGCCACTTTGGATAAACGCGTGGTCCAGAAAGTGGAAATTCTTCCGTACCATACGTTAGGGGTTAAGAAGTACCATGAACTAGGTATTACGTATCCGCTGGAAGGTATCGAGCCGCCTTCAGCTGATCGGGTCAAGAATGCAGAGAACTTGCTACACGTTGAGGACTATACTGGATGGCAAAGTTGGCGACCACAGCCAGCTAACAAGCAGTGATTTAGTTGAAACTTAACGTAACGATTAAAAACGCAGCAAATCCGTTGCGTTTTTTTTAAATGCCACTTATGATGATGGTTGAGTAACGTTATCAAATTATAAACGAAAGGGAAGCCGCCCTATGAAGACGAAACAAGAGCGCATTTTTTCCTCCAAAACTCTCACGTATTTTTTGCAATTAGCAGAAACCATGAACTACACCCAGTCAGCCCAGTTGTTGGGGATTACCCAGCCGGCACTGACGCAGCAAATCAAGAAATTGGAACGAACAGTGGGGGCACCATTGTTTTATTCCGTTGGTAAGAAGTTGCATTTATCCGATGCCGGTCGCACGATGTTGAAGGCGACACACGAGATTTATGAAATTTTGAACCAGACGACTGACGAGATTCAGCAAAGCACCAGTGCCACAGTCGGCAAGATTAATATTGGCTTGTTAAGTTCAATTGAAGACAGTGCGTTTAATGCTTTTATCGCGCATTATTACGACCTTAATCCTGAAGTCGAAATCACGCTACGAATGATGACACGTCATGAGATCTGGGAAGCGTTGGAGAACAATCAGATTGATTTGGCCATCATGAATCTGCCTGATGAGACGATTAAGAACTGGAAGCCGTATGCAAGCAAGAAGATTCTTGATGAACAGTTATTGTTCCTGCATCATGATAATTCCTTGGCTAATCGCAAACGCCTGCATTTTAAAGATACGCTGGCTGAGCCGTGGGTAACTTATCCAGACGACTATTTCCTGGGTCAGTTGTTGCATGAGGCGTATAAGAATCAGATGGTTGATTTTCCGCATGTTGTGGCGCATTTTACCACGCCATATCAGTTAACTCAGTTTGTCAACCATACCGGTGTTAACACCGCGTTACCAACCAGTTTTGTTGCCGCTCATGCTGATCAAATCAAGGCGCATGCCGTTGCCTTTGAACCAGCGATTCGCTTTGAGACCTCGTTTGTGTATCGCAAGGAAAAAGCCGATATTCCGCGGATTGCCAACTTCTTTAAGACGTTTGACGCACATTTATCCGAGAAAGATTATCTATCGCGGGTCAGCGAAAACAGTGGTAAAATTGAACGGTAAACTATTCAGCTGAGGAGCGATCAGATAACATGACGACTTTGATTTTTGGACATCAAAACCCTGATACAGACGCGATTACAAGCGCCATGAGTTGGGCTGAATTTCAGAAGCAAGCAGGTAATACCGATGTTGAAGCAGTAGCACTCGGTGAACCAAACGATGAAACCAAGTTTGTATTGGATCATTTTAAGGTTGCTGCGCCGCGGGTCATTAAGACAGCCGCAAATGAAACCGGGCACGTAATGTTGGTTGATCATAACGAATTCCAGCAAAGCGTTGCTGATATCGAAGACGTGCAAATCGATTCAGTGGTTGATCACCACCGCATTGCCAACTTCCATACGGCGTCACCACTATATTACCGGGCAGAACCAGTGGGCAGTACCAACACGGTGATTTTCGAGTTGTTCCAGGAACACGGCTATGAAATTTCACCAACACTGGCAGGCTTAATGGCTTCTGGCTTGATTTCGGATACCCTGCTTCTGAAGTCACCGACTGCAACCGACAAGGACAAAAAGATCTTGCCGGAAATGGCTAAAATCGCTGGCATTGACCTGCAATCATATGGCTTGGCTATGTTGAAGGCGGGCACCAATCTAGCTGCCAAGTCGGATATGGATATCATTGAAGGCGATGCGAAGAGCTTTACGATGGGCGGTAAGTCTATCCGTATTGGACAAGTGAATACAGTTGATCTTGATGATATTTATGCGCGTCAGGATGAATTGGTGGCCGCTATGACCAAAGAAGCACAGGCGAAGGGCTATGATGACTTCCTGTTAATTGCAACCGATATTCTGAACAGCAATTCAACGGGCTTTGCTGTTGGCGCAGATCGTGACAAAGTGGCCGCAGCATTCAACGAAAAGTTTGATGCAAATGACCGGTTGGCACTGCCTGGCGTGGTTTCACGTAAGAAGCAGGTCGTACCGCCAATGCAAGGTGCGTTTGAAGGTTAATTTTGAACTTAATAATTGGTTTTATAAATCGCAGCCGTTTGTGGTTGCGATTTTTTTGTGCTCAAAAACTTGGATGAACAAAAAGGATAGTTCAAATTTAAAACGAGGTGCAAAAAACGCAGCCTCATAACTACTTCGTATAATATATATTATGTAAACTAGAATGGAGATTTTGAGTCGTTGACTTTGACGTGACTTATTTGGTGTTCAAATGGCAAAACGATTGATGCAAGTCCCCTCACCTGACAGACAGCTCAAAAACTTTTGAGAGAAGCAAATCAATTGTACGGATGTGAGCGGTGCGCTTTATTTGTTTTTTCTGGTTTGAAAATGACCAGTCGTTGCTAAATATATGTAAATTCAGCATTAATCAAAGCAGATTTGTAGAAAGTATCATTTTGAGTCATAAACAGCATTCAAGTCGCAAGTGTTGCTGTCAGCTGAATTCTGGATCAAAATACGAAAATTGATTTGATTGCAGCCAATGAATCGTTGGTTAATTGGTTAAACTGTTGCTAAAGCGGCGCCGTGGAATCAGGACATCAGCACAGATGGTCCTGATCGTGCAGTAAATTCAAATTTGAAATGCAACTAAGTTTAGTGTCAAATGACAGATCAACAAATTTGGTGATTTAGCTGGCTTGATGATTAGAAGCCCATTTACCTTTGGATAATACTAAAACTTTATTCAGTTCTACACTGGTGCTTTTTTCGGCGCATATCGTTGCGAATTACCGATATTTTCGTCATTATCCCTCGCCACGCACTGGTTTTTTCGCGTATACTGAAATTATCCAAAAGAAAACATATGTTCGAGGTGACTTTATTTGTCGACACAGAACTATCCTAAATTAATACAAGCCATGCTACCTTCCCTGCCGGACTATATTCAGGATTACTATCACAGCCAAAAAGCAATTCCCATCGCGGATTCTACCCTTTACCAGTACCTGCACTTTTACCAGGAATTTCTGCATTGGCTTATCTCCAGTCGGGTCACGGACGCCATTTCGCCACAGAATGTGCCTTTGGAAACTTTAGAGCGGCTTTCCTTGCGTGATGCGCAGGCGTTTGTGGCGTATTTACTTGAGCGGCCGTCAAAAACCCATCCGAATAAACGTATGACGCGGCGCAGTGTGGCGTTACGACTGGTCGGGATCAAGGCCCTTTATCGGTTCTTAACCGAAGAAAGCGAACCAAATGCGGACGGTGAGCCTTATTTTTACCGCAATGTTTGGAATAAGGTGAAACTTAAGACCCATGCAGAGACGACGACTTACCGTAATCATAAACTGCAGGAAATGTTGTTTGTGGATGGCGAAGATGCGCGCTTTTTACAGTGGCTGGATCAGCAATATGCTCAGCAGCTGCCATCGAAACCGCGTGCTTATTTTGAGGCGACGAAGGAACGAAATTTGGCGATCATTGCGCTGCTGTTTGGCTCCGGCGTGCGGGTTAGTGAATTGGTCAATATGAATTTGGAAGATCTCAATATGGATCGTCATACTGTGCAGGTGGTGCGTAAAGGTAATTTTCAGGATCGCGTTAACTTTGCTGACTGGATTGATCCTTATTTAACGGCTTACTTGAAGTCCCGAACCGCGATGATTGGTCAGCAGAAGCCTACTTCTCCGCTATTTGTGACGCAAATCGGCCAAATGGTAAACCGCATTCGCCAAAATACGATTGAAGCATTCTTCAAACGCTATACAACCGCTTATGGCCGCCCATCAACACCCCATAAAGCACGCCATACCTTGGGAACCAATATTTATACCGTCACCAAGGATGTGCAGCAAGTTGCCGATCAACTCGGACAAACGACGACCAGCGCGACGGATCTGTACATCAATCTCAGCGATAAAAGTGGAAAAGCGGCCTTACGCGAAGTTTCGGAAACTGCCGCCAAAGCCTTGGATCAACATCCCCAGCAACCATAATGTCGGCGGTTAGTTGTCTGGTTAAGTCATGTTGCGGCGCTAATTAACGTCACAGTATTCAGTGAGATAACAGTGGCGACATTTTTTGATGCTGGTTGACATAGAAAAAAGCTGCCTGATCGCCTTTGATGGCTTGCGATCAGGCAGCTTTTTTATACTATGCGTCAGACCGCCCTCACCCACGACTGGATGGCTGACGGCGGGAAACAATTCGATAATAAACGTTGCCGGTCAAACGGTACATCAGCACGTAGATGACCGCAAAAATTGCAAGCGTGATTAACGAAACGGTTAAGAAGAATTGCCAATCCGGCAGGCCGAATAGCATCATAATACGTTGGACAAAGGGCAATGCAAAGCCCACGTGGATGGCAGCGACGATCAAAGGCAGGTAAAACAGTGTGAGTAGCTGACTATTAATGGTAGCGCGAACTTCCCGAAGGCTCAGGCCGACGCGTTGTAAGATGGTATAGCGGCGTGCATCCGCGTAGCCTTCTGCCAACTGCTTGTAGTAAAGAATCAGCAAGGTTGCCAGGATGAAGGTCACCCCAAAGACAACCCCAAGGAATAGGAAACTGCTCATCATGCTGGCAGTATCATCGTAATTAGCGGCTCGCGATTGAACCGATTCCGGTAATGCAATCCCTCTTTTGACGACTGCATGATAAAGCTTGACCTGATTGGCGTGACTGCCGCTTAATGTTACGTCTTGATTAGTGGTCACGTCGGCTTTGAGCAGTGCCATTGACCTTTTTGGATAAAGCGCGTGTAAAGCGGTTAATAGTTGGACATCAGATGGGAGCGCAACAAACAAGTTAGGAATAAACGTTTTAGGCGCATTTGGAAAACTGGTGACTTGTTTGGCGACGTGGTAAGTCTGTTTGCCAATACGCAACGTGGCGGGTTCGTAATGATTGGAGGCATAGATTAAAACTTCATGATTGTTAAGTGTCACATGCTTGCCAGTATAGCGGTTATAATTTTCGACGGTCATCAGCTGAACCGAACGGGCATTATTGAAGCTAAACGGGCCGTTAAAGTTAGCTTGAGAATCTAACTTGTTTTTTTCTAATAAAGCAAGCGTACTTGAGGGTCCGTTAAAGGTTCGCATCGAGTGGATTTTGACGTGATGTGTTTTAGCCAGTGTCCGTAGTTGGTTCGCTGCATCCGGCCGCTTGGGGTTGATTGAGTATGCTAAATCAACCGGGGTTTGCGAGTTGACAATCTCATGAATGCCAAAGAATAACGTTGCGGTGGTTGCAAGTGTAATCAGCGTCATGGTGACTAAAATAGCAATCGAAGCCAACCCTGCGCCGTTTTGCTGCATCCGGTAAAGCAGATTCGAGACGTTGATAAAATGTTTAGGCTTGTAATAGTAGTTCTTGCGGTGACGCAGCCATTTCAAGACAAATACCGAGCCGGACGTGAAGAGACCGTAAGTCCCGACAATGACAAGGACGACCGCAAAGAAAAACAAGCTCATCGCTTGAAGCGGATTCTTGACGGTGACCGCAATCGTATAACCGGCAGCCAGACTCGCAATGCTGACAATCAAAGTTAGCCACTTGGTTTTAGGTTCCCGTTCCCCAGCGTTTTGTTCGCGTACGAGTTCGATGGGATGTTTGCGCAATAGCCAGAACTCGTCAACCAACATTAAAACAATGAACAAGCCAATCGTGATCAACCCGGCAATGCTGAAGGCAGTTTGACTCAAGCCAAAATCGAGATTGTGATTGACATGCAGCATTTTGGCCAAAGTGAGATAGCTAAGGCGTGACAGCACGGTTCCCAAAATTCCGCCGCACAATAAGGTTGTCAACAATAGCAGCAGCTTTTCCGTGGCCATCATTTTGCTTAATTCACGTTTGCCAAAGCCGATGATGTTGTAGAGCCCCAACTGGCGGATACGCTGTTTACGCAAAAAGTTGTTGGCGTAGATGATTAAGATGACGGAAATGATTGCGGTCGTCATTGAGCCAAATGAAAACAGTGATTTGCCAGCTGCCTGTCCGAACTGGCGGAACAATACATCACTGCTCGTGTAGGCGTTTAGCATGATCAAATTGATGGCCATCAAAAAGCTAGTGGTGATAACAAATGGCACAAATAAACGGCGATCGGCTTTAAGGTTGGTGGCGGCTAATTTGAAATAGAATTTCATTGCGCCTCGCCTTCCTTCGTCAGCATTGCGGTCATGGTTTCGCTGATTCGGGTCAAAAATTCGGGTTGCTGTAATTCACCGCGATACAGCTGATGGAAAATCTGACCATCGCGAATAAACAAAACGCGCTGGCTATGACTGGCCGCAACCGCACTGTGCGTCACCATGAGGATTGTCTGCTTACTGTCGGCATTGACATCGGTTAGCAAGTCCAACAGCTCACTGGAAGTTCTAGAATCAAGTGCGCCGGTGGGTTCGTCTGCCAGTAGGATTTCCGGATCGGTGATCATCGCCCGGGCAGCGGCCACACGTTGCTGTTGGCCACCGGAAAGCTCATATGGGTATTTTTTCAATAAATCGGTGATACCTAGACGCGGCGCCAGTTGGGTGAGCCGATTTTTCATGATTTCAAGCGGTTTCTTGGCTAAGACTAATGGCAGGAAAATGTTGTCCTGAACGTTAAAGGTGTCAAGCAAGTCAAAATCCTGAAAAATAAACCCGAGATGTTCCCGCCGAAATTTAGCCCGTGCGCCTTCTTTGACTTTGCGCAGGTCCTGTCCGTTAAGGCTGATTTCGCCGCCGGTAGGATCATCAAGCGTGGCGATTAAGTTCAGTAAGGTACTTTTGCCTGAACCGGATTCCCCCATAATCGCGACAAATTCTCCTGATTCAACGGAAAAACTGATGTTCACGAGTGCCTGTACCGGTTGGGCACCGCGACTGGTATAAGTCTTTTCGACATTTTTTAACTTTAATAATGTTGACATAAGATCCGCCCCTTTCATTTATCAGCTTAAAAGGGAAACTGCCGAAAAACTACTTACAGTCGACGTGCGTTGCTTACAAGCTGGTAAGGTGGCTTACTCGGCCAGCCAGCGCGTTTGCGGGAAGTGAATGGCAAAGGTGCTGCCGACACCGACTTTTGATGTAACGGTCAGGGTTAACCCTAGCTTTTGGGCAATTTGCCGGCTTAAAAACAGGCCTAAGCCACTTGCCTTTTGATTGGCGCGACCGTTGTATCCAGAATAGCCTTGTTCAAAAATCCGCGGTAGATCTTCTGGCAGGATACCGATACCGGTGTCAGCCACCAGCACGGCATCGCCCTTGGCATAAATCCGGATGCTCCCATGCGGGGTATATTTGATGGCATTGGTTAGTAATTGCTCGAAAATAAATCGCAGCCACTGACTATCACTCACCACAGTGGGCAAAGTTTCTACCGTGACGGTTAAGTCTTTGGCAATAAACAGTTTCGCTAAATCCCGCACGGTTTCGTTAACAAGCGGTTTTAGTGGTAATTCGGTTAACACCAAATCCGTATTCAGTGTGGTCAGTTTGAGGTAATTCAGCATCACGGTTAGATAACGGTTGATTTTACCAACTTCAAGCCGCGCATCGCTGGCATTGACAGGTTCAACCTGTAATAAGAGATCCAGTGCAGTCAGCGGTGTTTTAATTTGATGGGTCCACAGTTGCAAGGTATCGACCGTTTCTTGTTCCTGATCACGATACGTGTCATGATTTTGACGTAAGGTCTGTTGCAGCATTTGGATTTTTTGAAAATAAACCTGCCCAAGCGGATCGGAAATTTGATCAGCCGCAAGCAGTGTAACATCGCCTTGGAGCTGCGACCATTCGCGGCGAAACCGCCAAAAATCGCAGCCGCCGATCACAAGTAACGGAATCAGTGCGAAAAACCAGCTGTTTAACGCGACTTCAAGCGAAGCGTTAATCAGCCAGTTTGCTAACAGACTGGCAACCAGTAAGATGAGCAAACTCAGCCAAACCATCCAGCGGGCGCGCAAAAAAGCTTTAATCATGGCCGCCCTCCTTGTTTGCTAAACGATAACCTTTTCCTTTGACGGTTTCGATCAGTTGGTTGAGTCCTACCGGGGCGACTTTTTTGCGTAGCCGATTCATGTTCACTGCCAAGGCGTTGCGGTCAATGAACTCATCGCCTTCCCATAACTTCTCGATCATCGCTTCTCGAGTAACCACTTCACCATCGGCACCAAATAACAGGCTTAATAACTTGGTTTCTGTCGGGGTGAGGTCGATCACTTGAGTCGGCGAGCGTAGTTGGTTGTCGGTCGGGACCAGTGTAAACTCACCGTGACTTAAATTGGTATCGGTTTGCTGGTATTGGTAGGTTCGCCGCAACATCCCCTGAATCTTCGCCAATAAAACCGGTAGCTCGATCGGCTTAGCTAAAAAGTCGTCCGCACCGAGATTCATCGCCATCACCAGATTCATATCATCCCCGGAACTGGTCAGGAAGATAACCGGGACCTTGCTATGTTTGCGCAATTCGCTCAGCCAGTGGAAGCCATTAAAATACGGTAGGCTAATATCCATAATCACCAGATCCGGTGCGGCGGCACGGATTTCTGCGTCCACCTGATCGAATTTTTGGACCAATTCAACCGTAAATGCCCACCGATTAAGGTAGTTACCAATTGTCTTTGCAATCACGTCATCGTCTTCAACAATAAAAATCTTTTGCGGCATGTTTGTTATGCTCCCCTCGTGGTGATTCGTGGGCTTTTTAAGTCAATTGCTTTAAACTAAAGTCAGCTTCTATTTTAACTGATTTCAGGTGTTAAAAGTGAGACAAGCCAAAATTGGGTGGCAGGGGCAAACTGCCGCCTTTCTCTTAAGTCAAAATTTATTTGTTTTTGGAACGTCCACCGTCTTTTTTGCGGTGCTCTGGGATATTGCGCTAAAAACCTCTTCCGGCGCGTGGATGACCTATGTTTCGTTAGCAACCGCCCTGCCAGCTATTTTAATTTCGCTTTCAGCAGGCGTCTTGGCGGATCGCTACAATCGTAAATGGCTGATTGTGATTTCTGCAGTCGGTGTGACTGTTTTGACCCTCGCAGTAGCTTATGTGTTTGCGTTTGTGACGCAAGAGCTATGGTTGTTGCTCGTCATCGCGGTGATTCGCAGTTTTGGTAATGGTCTGGAGAATCCGGCGGCTAACGCGTTATTGCCGCAGTTGGTACCGGAAAAGCAATTGACGCAGGTGAATGGGTATAATCAGATGTTGATGGCCGCTATGCTCGTGATTTCCCCGCTGCTGGCCGGGTATACTTTGAGCGATCTGGGGATTTTTTGGATCTTTGTCATCGATGCGCTCACAGCGGTACTGGCAGTGTTGTGCTTAGGGATTGTTCACGTGCCAACACCGGTCACCAATCCGGATCAAGCAACCAAGCAGAAAAATGGCATTGTTGCCGGTTTGCGCTACGTGGGCCACACGCCGGTATTGCTGGCATTTATGTTCTTCACCGGACTGGCGTTTATTTTAATTGCCCCTTCTTCCCAATTATCGACATTATATGTCAATCGTACATTCGGTTCGGAGGTCTGGCATCTGACGTTTAACGAGTGGTCATGGACAATTGGTGCCGGGTTAGGCGGTTTGTTCATTGCGCGGCACAAAAAGTTTCGGGATCAGCTTGGTTTGATTGCGCTTGGTTTTGCGGGCAGCGGAATTGCATTTGCCGAAATGGGCTTGCCGCAGCCATTTATGACTTACTTGCTATTTATGTTGGTTTCCGGGATCTTTTATCCGCTGATTCAGGCCGGGCAAACTATCTACCTGCAGGAAAATGTGCCCGCGGATAAACTTGGGCGCGTCTTTTCGCTGTGGGCGATTTTGTCGACCGGGATTTATCCGTTAGCCATGTTGGGTTACGGACCACTGGCAGATCGTGTGCCGATCGGATGGATTTTCATTGTGACCGGTTTGTTGTTAATCGTTGTCGCTTATGGGTTCTGGCGGCGGCTTAAGCATCTGAATGGGTCATCAAATAAGTAGCATCTATTATTGAAAAAAGAACGCTATCACGGTGCAGTCCACAACTACTGCCACCGTGATAGCGTTCTTTTCTGACGGATTAAAACTGCCGTTGAACTTTGAAAGCCGTCGGAACAGGTTTAAAGTCGACTTTGGGATAAAACTGCATGGCTGCTGGGGCCGATAGCAACATGATTGAAATGTTGGGTCCCTGGATGGTATGCAGTGTTTGCAATAGTGCCTTGCCCACACCTTGATGCTGGTGGCTTTTGATAACAGCTAGCTCGGAAACAAACGTGCAATAGGACTTGTCAGACACACCACGTAAAACGCCGATTAACTGGTGATCATCCCATGCGGTGAGCAACACATTTGCGTTGTTAAGCATTCGCTGCATGCGCGCACGATCTTCAGTCGGCCGGTGAATACCGGATGCATCTAAAACGGCAATAAACTGCGAGGCCGAGATCGGCTGATTATTTTCAATATGTAACAAGGCTTATCCCTCCCGACCGATACGAAACATGTTGTCAGCGTGTGGCAAATTAATGCGTTCATAGAAACCTACTGCGCTGTCAGCCGCGCGCAATGATAAAGTAACCCTTGGGCCGATGTAAGCTTGTAACGTCGCGATCAATTGCCGCCCAATTTGGTGGCCTTCATAAGCGGGCAGAATTAAAATGTCACTCAGATAGCAACAGTACTCAAAGTCGGTCAGACAGCGTGCAAAGCCAATGAGATGCTCATCGTCCCAGACACTCAAGACCAGTTGGGTTTCATCAATCATCACTTGTAGACGGGCAGCATCAGCGATGGGCTTGTCAAAATGCGTTTGCTGATAAAGATCATGAACTTGTTGAACCGTTAAGGGTGCGTTTACTTTGATGGTGTACGACACAACATCAGCTCCTTTATAAGTTTGTCAACGGTCAGGTTACCAAAAAGACCGAGCAGCACTCGGTCAAGGTTCATTATGAAAATCATATGGCAGGCACGTTTTTCAAAGTAAATAAAGTAAATAGTGATGTAATTGATGATTTATTTGAAAACAGTGACTTTGCTTGCCGGAATGCGATAAAGCGAGTCCGGTGCATTCTTGGGTTTGCCAATCGCAATCAGCAAGGTTGGCATGAAGTGGGCCGGATCCAAGTCAAGTGCCGGCAGAATCTTTTCGTGATCAAATCCTGTCATCGGGCCGGTTTCATAGCCATAAGCGCGGGCGGCCAACATCAGCGACATCGCTGCCAGACTACTATTTTGAATGATAAATTCCCGCAGTGCTTGCTTGTCCTGTTTGAAATCAGCCAGCAAGTGATCAATCATCGGCTTTTGGTGTTCCACTGCCCGGTCCGTTAACAAGCCGGCCGTTGCCGCGCGTTTGAACAAATCGTCTTCAAATGGTCCAAGGTCTAATTCGCCGCCGACAAGCACGACCGCCGAAGCAGATAAGATTTCCGGAGCATTGGTACCGGCGACACTGGCAATTTTCTCTTTGGCGGCATTATTTTGGGCGACTACGAACCGGGTTGGCTGCATATTCAAGGCACTCGGCGCTTTGGTTGCGTAAGTAATAATTTGCAGCAGTTCCCCTTTACTGATTGTGATTTCAGGATCAAATTCACGGGCAGTATGACGCTTCATGACAACTTCATCAAAGTTATTGTTTTCCAACATCAAATTCACCTCTTAGATTTTTTAGACATCTTCAGGATACGCTATATGGTGGCGTTTTCCTAGTTATTTTTAAAATGGTATAGGTTTTGATGGTTGGAATCGGCTGTCTTAGTTTTGCGTTGTTGCCATTGTCAGGTTCAATGCCCCTAACTGTGAAATGGCAGCCGTCACGTGATCACCCGGTTGCAAAAAGATTTGCGGGTCACGGCCCACGCCTGTTCCACTCGGTGTACCGGTAAAGATAAGATCTCCGGGTTGTAGCGCCACAATCCCGGCGAGATAGTGAATTAAAGCAGGCACTTTAAAAATCAATTGATCAAGTTTGGCTTGTTGCATGATATGTCCATTTACGGTGGTCGTGATTTGTAATTGGTCGAGGTTTGTGATGGCATCTGTTGACGTCACCCAGGGACCAATGGGTGAATAGTTTTGGAAAGACTTGGCTAGCGAAAATTGCGGTTCGGCATTGGCAAATTGTACGGCACGATCGCTGAAGTCTTCGCCAACCAAAAATCCGGCGACATGTTTAAGTGCATCAGCCTCGGTAATATTGCGGCCACCCTTCCCGATTAACACAACTAATTCGGTTTCCCAATCGGTTTTGGGTCCACGGATAGGTATCGTACTTGTCGGACCGGCCAGTGAGCTACTGAATTTAGTGAAGACGCTCGGAACTTCTGGCAACTTAATGTGAATCTCTTGCGAATGATCAAGAAAATTCATTCCGATAGCAAAAATCTGGGAACTAGCAGCTACCGGCGCCTCTAATTGTTCCGGCTTAAAGTTGATTTCAGAACCGAATGTTAAAGTGTCGCGGTGGGTTAAAGCTGTCAAAACATCGGCAGCATTGGTAATGGGTTGCGCCGTTGATGCAGACGTTATCAGATAGGGATGGTTGTTTAATTTGGCAATTTTCAAAATAAATGCTTCCTTTCAGATGAGCCATTAGCCACACCATTATTTTACGCCTGCATGGTGGCGGTTCCAATCACTTCAGCGCATTTGGCCCAGTGAGTTCTGCCTGAAAAGTTTCAATGATGCGCTGTACCGCCGTGTTTTGTGCCTCAGTGCCAAACGTGACGCGCAGCCAGCCGGGTTTTAAGCCATCACGAACAAGAAAACCTTGTTGTAGCAGGCGCTTTTTTAAAGCCGATGCCTGCATTTTGGGGGCCTGAAAGAATTGAAAGTTGGTTTGGCTGCGGGTGTGTGGCAGTCCGGTTTGGGTTAAAAAGCGTTCCCAACTATCGCGCGCTTGCTGCACCCGCTTGCGTGTCATCGTGACAAAATCCTGATCAGCTAAGGCCGCCTGTGCGCTAACTTGGGCAATGCTGCTTAAATTGTAAGGCAGGCGAACGGTTTGCAAGTAGTTAACAAGTTGTTTAGGGAAAACACCGAAGCCGACCCGGAAATTCGCCAGTCCATAGATTTTTGAAAATGTTCGCAGCACGACTAGGTTTGGAAACTTTGATAATAAGCTGATAGCGCTCGTGGCTGGATAGTCATCAGTGAACTCAATATAAGCCTCATCCATTAAAACCAGCACGTCTTTTGGTATTTGTCGCAGCCATTCGGTCAGTGTCGCAATTGACAGCAGCGTGCCCGTGGGATTATTGGGGTTGCACACCCAAATCAGTTTCGTTTTCGCGGTTAACGCCTGCGCCATTGCAGGTAAATCAAAATTGCCAGCTTCACTGACGGGGACATCAATCACGGTGGCCCCTTCAATTTGGGCATGCAAGCGGTACTCGGAAAATGTTGGCCATGGTTCAATGACTTCATCCCCCGGGCTCAAAAAAGTGCGGGCAATTAAGGCAATGACTTCATCCAGACCATTGCCAAAAACCAACTGCTCTGCGGCAACGTCTAAATGTTTTGCCACCGCGGTGCGTAGTTGACTGGCATAGCCATCGGGGTAATCACGACTTTGCGTAAAATTCCAGTTGGTCACGGCCTGCTGAACTTTGACGCTGGTACCGAATGGATTTTCGTTTGCTGACAGCCGCACCAGCTGTGGCAAGCCAAGTTCTTCTTTTAATACGGCAAGAGGCTTTTCTGGCGTATAGGGATGAAGTTGATGAATGGTAGGTTTAAACATAAACAACGCCTCCTTGTGATCTTGTTTGGTTTGGATGAGTTTCAAACGTGAGCGCTGGCTGGCAAGCGGTTGTCAATATTTGTTGATTTTATCGCGCTCTTTTAAGCGACTCATTTTTCCTTCACGGCTCGCCAGTTCAGTCGCAATCTGATCAAGGGAGATGCCGCGTTCGACCATGAGTACCAGCACATGATAAGTCAGATCGGCGACTTCGAGTATAAAAGCCGCATCGTCGGGATTTTTGGCTGCAACAATGACCTCGGTGCTTTCCTCCCCGACTTTTTTTAAAATCTTGTCCAATCCTTTGGTGAAAAGATAATCGGTGTATGAGCCTGAAACTGGCTGGCTTTTCCGTGACTGGATGAGATCATATAATTCGGTAATGCTTTGTTTGGCAGCTGTCATTGGGTGCCCTTCCTTTCTGTATACTGACGATAAAAACAACTGGTGTGGCCAGTGTGGCAAGCGGGACCAGCGGGATTGACGGTGATGAGTAAGGTATCCGCATCACAGTCAACGGCGATAGCTTGAACCGTTTGGGTGTTGCCGCTGGTTTCGCCTTTATGCCATAGCATGTTCCGACTGCGCGACCAAAACCAGGTTTCACCGGTGGTCATCGTTTTTTCAAGGCTTTCGGCATTCATATAGGCAACCATTAATACTTGCTTGGTCGTTGCGTCTTGAACGACGGTTGTGATTAAACCGGACGCCTTTTTAAAATCGAGTGGTATCATCGAATCGCCACCTTTGCTTGTTTTAGCACTGTCTTGACTTGCGGTATCGTTAATTCGCCGAAGTGGAAGATTGAAGCAGCGAGTCCCGCAGAAACATTCGTATCACGGAATAAGGTAACAAAGTCATTTGCGGATCCGGCACCGCCGCTTGCAACGACAGGCACCGAAACAATGGAGCTAAGTTGCTGGTAAAGTCGCAGGTCAAATCCCTGCTTGGTCCCATCGGCATCCATTGAGGTGATCAATAGTTCACCAGCCCCAGCCGCAACTGCTTGCTGAGCCCACGTGAGCACTCCTAGATCAACTGGGGTACGCCCGCCGTTAATCATCACCTGATAACGATTCCGACTAGGTTGCCAACGCGCATCAATCGCGACAACAATTGCTTGACGGCCAAACTTTTCGGCCCCGGCGGTAATTAAATCAGGGTGTTTGACCGCCGCGGAATTTAAGGCAATTTTGTCAGCTCCGGCACGCAATAACTGATGCATGTCGGTCACTGAACGGATCCCGCCGCCGACCGTTAGCGGCATGAAAACCTGTGTGGCTACCGCAGCGACTGTTTGCGTCATGGTTTGCCGCGCATCGGTGGTGGCGGTGATGTCAAGAAAGACCAATTCATCTGCTCCTTGCGCCTCGTAAGCTTTGGCAATTGCTACCGGGTCGCCGACATCCTTAAGCTGGATAAAATGAACCCCTTTTTTAACGCGTCCTTGGTCAACATCAAGGCATGGAATAATGCGTTTTGTCAGCATCGTTGTCCTCCAATTCTTTAAGTTTGTTCAAGGGAAAACTGCCGGTCTGCCAAGCTTTACCGATAACAGCCGCCTGGATCCCGGCTGTTTGCAAGGCTGTCAGATCAGCCAAAGTGTGCACGCCGCCACTGGCCACAATATTGACGTTAGGTACGGTTTGATGAAGCATTGCGAGCAATGCCACGTTAGGACCTTTCATCATCCCGTCGCGGCCGATATCGGTTACGATAAAGGTAGTGACGCCGCGCCTGACCATTGCCTGTATTAAATGCGTTGGCGATTGGGTGCTTGTGGTCAGCCAACCATCAGTTGCAACCTTCCCGGCGCGGGCGTCAATACCAACAGCAATTTTATCGGCGCCAAATTTCTGAACAGCCTGCGTTACCAGTTCGGGGGTGGTGACAGCTACTGATCCAAGAATCAAGCGATCAATTCCGGCATTTAGATAGTGATCCATGATAGTTAAGGTACGAATACCGCCACCTAGCTCGATAAAAGCTGGTGTGTGTTGCCGAATTGTGCTAATGACGGCTTGATTGACTGGCTGTTGGGATCGGGCACCGTCGAGATCCACTAAATGCAAGTGTTTAAGACCAGCGGCGGTTAAATTTTTCACCTGAATCAGCGGGTCGGCAGTCAGACTGACTTGCCGGTAGTCGCCTTGAGTGAGTCTGACACTTTGGCCGGCTAATAAATCAATTGCTGGATAGAGTTGCATCAGTCGTCATCTCCTTAAAACGCTGTAATCCGGCAAGCCCTACTGCACCGCTTTTTTCCGGATGAAATTGCGTTCCCAGAATATTCTGGCGCCGGACGATGCTCGTTAGCGGTTGACCGTAGTCGGTGATAGCCAGCGTGTAAGTGGGTTGGGTCTGGACGTAATACGAGTGGACAAAATAAGTCGCTTGGTTGGCAAATCCGGCTGCAAAAGGATCGGGTTGAGTGATCGTATTGGTGTTCCACCCCATGTGCGGTGTCGGGAATCCCGCTCGTGGTGGAATTGCGACAACCGTGCCAGGGATGAGGCCCAGTCCCGCTGTTTCCCCGAATTCAAAGCTGCGATCGAATAACAATTGCATTCCCAGGCAAATGCCGAGTAAAGGTTTGCCGGTAGCCGCAAATTGACGGATAACCGGAACCAGATCGCGTTGGGTCAACGCAGACATGGCGGTTTTAAAAGCCCCCACTCCTGGCAGGATTAAACCGGCCGCAGCCAGAATGACGGCAGGATCAGCTGAAAGTTGGTTGTCAATAGCCAGATAATCAAGCGCTTTTTTGACATTCAACGTGTTGCCCGTATCGTAGTCAACGATCACAATCATGAAATCACTCCTTTGGTTGAGGGAATCCCCTTCACTGCCGGATTCAGCGCCACCGCCGCCTGCATACTACGGCCCAATGCTTTAAACAACGCTTCAATTTTATGATGCGTATTACGTCCGTATAAAACAGCGGCATGGAGATTGAATTCACCTGCAAAGGCCATAGCCTGGAAAAAATCTTCCGTCACTTCCGTATCAAATCCTCCGAGTCGTTGATTGGTTAATTCAGCATCAAACACAAGATAAGCGCGGCCGGAAAGATCCACCACCACGCGGGCGAGGCTTTCATCCATCGGCACAAATGCGTTGCCAAAGCGTTCGATGCCAGCTTTGTCACCCAGCGCTTGTTTAAAGCAACTTCCCAAGACGATGCCTGTATCTTCAATCGTATGATGCGGATCCACGTCTAAATCGCCTTGGGCTTTAACGATTAAACCCAAGCGTCCATGTTTAGCAAAAGCATCAAGCATATGATCGAAGAACCCAATGCCGGTATCAATATCAATACCGCTTTGCTGGTCAAGGTTCAAACTAATCGTTATCGCGGTTTCCTTAGTTGTCCGAGTGATCGTTGCTGTACGCATGATAAACCTCCTAGAAAAGTGAGCGCGAGCCAGCGCGGTTAGAAGTCGGAGTGTAAGTGGCCTTAAGCGTGATGGCCCGGTTTTGGCCATTGCGCTTAAGGTCCTTACACGCAGACTTCTGCGCTGGGGAGCGCGTTATGGTGAGAGCGCGAGCCGGCGCGGTTAGGGATCGGAGTATAAGTGGCCTTGGGCGTGATGGCCGGGCTTTGACCATTGCGCCCAAGGTCCTTATACGCAGATCCCTGCGCCGGGGAGCGCGTTATGGTGAGAGCGCGAGCCAGCGCGGTTAAAAGTCGGAGTGTAAGTGGCCTTAAGCATGATGGCCCGGTTTTGGCCATTGCGCTTAAGGTCCTTACACGCAGACTTCTGCGCCGGGGAGCACGTCCTAAAACATCATTTCAACTCATAAAAACATGCTCTAACGCTTAATCCGTTTCAAAATCGCTTCCGCATGCCCATCCAGTCCTTCAGTTTGTGCCAGCGTCACAATTGCATCTGCTTGAGTTGCCAATGCCGCGGCACTATATTGAATGAATTGAGTGCGCTTCACGAAGTCATAAACGCCCAGTGGTGAGAAAAATCGTGCCGATCCGGCTGTTGGCAAAACATGATTTGGCCCGGCAACATAATCGCCAACTGGTTCGGCGGCATTTTCACCTAAGAAAACGGAACCGGCATTGTGAATTTCATTGAGATAAGTGATTGGATTAGGTAATTGAATTTCCAAATGTTCCGGGGCGATGGTATTCATTAAGCAAAATGCAGAAGCTACGTCAGGGACAATCGCGATAAAACCTTGGTTGGTGATCGCTGCTTGTGCAATCGCCTTACGCGGCAAACTTAGTAGTTGTGAGTCAACCGCCTTACTGACGGCATCTGCCAGCGCTGGACTGGTCGTCACCAACATTGCGCGCGCGTTTGGATCGTGCTCTGCTTGTGACAAAAGGTCAGCTGCCACCCGTACCGGATCTGCTGAATCATCAGCAATAATGCCGATTTCGGATGGGCCAGCGATCATATCAATCGCAACATCGCCAAAAACCTGTTTTTTAGCTTCAGCAACGTAGCGATTTCCGGGGCCTAAAATTTTATCGACTTTGGGAATACTTTCAGTGCCATAAGTCAATGCGCCAATCGCTTGTGCACCGCCAATCTGATAAATTTCGTCCACCCCTGCCAGTTTTGCGGCCGCCAATACAGCTGGATTTAAACCTTTTGCTTGTGGCGGCGTTACCATGACGATTTTCTTGACCCCTGCGAGTTTAGCCGGAATTGCGGTCATTAGAATCGTGGAAGGATAAGCCGCGGTGCCGCCTGGGACATACAAACCTACCGCGGCTAGTGGGGTTAGTTTTTGACCACGGATAACACCGGGATATGGGCTATCAATAAAGCCTTGGCTCATTTCTAGCTGGTGAAAACTGGTGATGTTTTTTTGGGCAAGGGTTAATGCTGCCAGTAATTTTGGCGAGAGATCAGCCATTGCGGCATCGATTTGTGCTTGTGGTACGCGGAGGTCGGAGATAGTGACATGATCAAAATTGGCACTGTAGGCAAGTAAAGCCTTATCCCCATTTAGTTTGACGTCTGCCAGAATTTTTTGAACGGTGGTTTGCACTGCCGGATTCTGGGCAACGGTTTGCTGGCGGGTGGTCACTTGTTGTTGAAGCTCGGTTAAGGTACCGGTAAGAATTTTCATGTTAAGCCTCCTGAGGGCGAACTTGTTGTAGCGACTGAATAAGCTGGTAAATGGCCGGCTTTTTTTGTTTTAACGCTAATCGATTAACCACCAGATGCGTTGAAACGGGCGTTAAAGTAGCAAAAATCTTGAGGTTGTTTTCGCGTAAGGTGGTGCCGGTTTCGGTGATATCGACAATGGCATCTGCCATCCCCGTGAGCGGCGCCAATTCTACCGATCCTTCAATCTTGATAATCTCAACATCTTCACCTTGGCTTTGAAAATAGCGCTGAGCAAGATGGGGGTATTTGGTGGCAATCAATTTGCGTTTGGTTTTTTGCGGATCAAAGTCGGGTGTTGAAGCTAGGATGAATCGGCACCGGCCGGTTTTAAGATCAAGCATGTCAAACTGCTGATGGCCTTGTTCTTCAAGGACATCTGAACCCACAATCCCGATATCAACGGTTCCGCGATTCAAATAAGTGAGAACGTCCGCGGCTTTGACAAGAATAAAGTGGTAGTCAGGGTTTTCGGTAAAAATCAAACGGCGGCTTTTATTCGAAAGTGCCTGGCAGTCAATGCCTGCTGCAGTGAGTAATGGCAAAACCTGAGTGGTCGTGCGCCCTTTTGCCAAGGCGATTGTGAGGGTCATTGCATTGCCTCCTTTGGGGATAAATCGATTAATTTGGCGTGATACTTTTGCGCCATCGTCTTGGCTTCAGCAAGCGAATCGACTAGGCAAAGTTGTGCGTGCGGGGTTGTCGCAACGACTGCCGCGGCCTCTTGCCATTGAGACGGACGGCCATAAACCAGTGTGAGGGCCGGTTTGGGATCATCCGGCAAAATATCGGTTAAGGCGTCCACATCAAAGGCCAAGCCGACAGCTGGCAGCAGGTCTTGCTGAAAGCTGGCCAACAGTTGATCATAGCGTCCGCCACTAAACAGATATTGACGACTATCACTGGCGTAGGCGTGGAAAAATAGCCCAGTGTAGTAAGATTGTGGCGGTTGGCTGGTTAAATCAACGGTTATCGTGACTTGGGGAAATTGATGTTGAAGAAAAGCAACAGTTTGTTGTAATGGCTTTAGGCGACTGTGCAGTAACGTTGGCGGCAACAGTTGGGCAAGCTGAGTGAAAATCGTGGCAGCCTCACCGAACAACCATGGCCATTGCTGCAAGAATGGGTATAACGGTTCCGCACGTAATGGCGCAATGAGTTGTTGATAGGTACTGAGATTCTTTTTGAAAAATGCTGCTTGCAATGCGGATGCTGTCGCTGGATCAAGTGGTAATGCCTGCATGACTTGCGATACGAACTGGGCATCAGACAATTCCAAGGTTAGGTCCGTTAATCCCAAGTCTTCACAGATCCGGGTTGCTTCGCTCAAGCAGGCCCATTCGGCTTTTATCGAGGCGTATCCGATTAATTCGATACCGGCTTGTGTCATTTGGTTATAGGTACCACTTAAGCTTTTTCGGACTCGAAAAACGTCTCCCACATACCACCATTGAACAGGAGGCTGAATGCTGGTGGTACTCAGTAAACGCGCTAACGGTAATGTGAGGTCAGGACGCATCACAACCGCCTCTCCGGCATCATCTAACATTTGGTAAGGTTGTTCACCGCGAACCGTCAATGGCTGGAAAACATCACGGTATTCCAATAATGGCGTTTTAACGCGCTCATACCCTGAAGCAATGAATCGGTGGCTCATCATTTGAATGAGATTTTCTTTACGAATCGCCCGGGGACCGAATTCATCGCGGGTGCCGACTGGTAAGTGTCGATTTGACATAGGGTTGCTCCTTCCGTTTGCACGAAGCAGTGGTCATTAAGTGATCGCGTGTACGTTTTGTTGGGAAAAATCGAAACGAATTCAACAAAAAAACGCCCTCGAAAACGGTTTTTAACGTTTTCGAGGGCGAATCAACTTCGCGGTACCACCTCAATTTGTCTGGACCTTACGACCCAAACCTCATCTACCAATCCCATGTCGGCTTGCGCGAACTGTTATTGGCAGCGGTGATAACGCAACGGGTGCGTGATAGCTTACTCGGTTCGGCTATCAAGTTCTTAGATGTGTGTTCAGTCGGTCAATCACGCGTTCTCAGCAATCGGCGCTCTCTGTGGATTGGTGCCAACCTACTTGGTCTAATCACAACTTCATGGCTATTGATTTAATGTGACTCTCATCATAACGACATTTTAAAAATTGTCAACCATATTTTTTGAATGTGCGGCAAAAAACTTTTTCAATGATCGATTATTTGTTTTTTTATTTTGGCATTTTTATAAACAAATATGCAAAAATTAGCTAATATTTGAAGTCTGTTTGATTCCTAAAAAAGTCAGTAACAGTTGTTGAACTTCCGCATCTTGCTTTGGCGTTCCAAAGCTTTGACGAATCCAGCCAGGAACCATGCTGTCTCGCACCAGATAACCGTGCTGTTTCAGGAAAGTGCCCAGTGCTTGCGGATCATTGACCTGATAGAGCATGAAATTGGTTTGCGTGGCATAATGGCGGATTTGGTGCTGGTCAAAAAATTGATCCCATTGCTTCCGGGTGGCAAAAATCTGTTGTTTTACCTTGCGTGTGAATGTCTGATCTTCCCAGGCCGCTAAAGCCGCTGCCTGACTCATGCCGCTGATGTTGTACGGGAGACGAACATTTTGCATTTTGGGGATGAGTGCTTTAGGAACAATACTGAAGCCAACCCGGAAATTTGCTAACCCGTATAATTTCGAGAAGGTTCGCATGACGAGCAGATTGGGAAACTGATGGGTTAACGATAGCGTGGATGGCTCGGGCTGATCGACAAAATCGATATACGCTTCGTCCACGACAACGAGAATGTTGGGCGGCACCTGCTTCATAAACTGCGTGATTTGATCCGGGGGCAAATAAGTACCTGTCGGATTGTTTGGGTTGCACACCCAGATCACTTTGGTTTTTGTCGTGATGTGGGCTAATAACGCGTCAAGATCAATCTCCCCGGTCGCCGCAATCACGGGGGCATTAATCGTTGTGGCTCCGGCAATGGCGGCTTGTAACTGGTACTCCGGGTAAGTCGGCCAAGGTTGTAGGCTCTCATCGCCTACTTCTAAAAAGGTGCGACAAATCAAAGCAATCATTTCGTCTAACCCACTGGAAAAAAGTAATTGCTCCGCTGGAACGCCCAACCGTTTGGCAACCGCGGTCCGCAATGGCAAAGCATCCGGATCAGGATAATTGCGTGCCTGGGAAAAGGCCCATTTTTCAAGCGCTGCCTGGACCTTTGGCGAGGTACCGACCGGATTTTCATTGAATGACAAGCGCGTCATTTTAGCCAAACCGGCCGCTTTGGCGATTCTTTCCGGGGTGCTGTCTGAGACATAATCCGGCAGCCCGGCAATACTGTTGCGTAACATTACGCCACCTGCTTTCTTAATTGTCTTAGAGTTTACCCGTTATATCGAAAAATGTAAATATATTATGCATAAATATCCATATGAGTACAATCGTGTCTGCTCATTTTTTGCGCAATCACGTTATTAAAAAACCAAGCCAGTACGCAACAGAATTTGCTAATGATGCGGATTGACTTGGTTAAAGTTGGTTATTCATTCGTCATAAAATGACAAAAATGTGCGCTTTATTTTTTGGCGACAAAGGCTAAGTAATAAGTGACCGCTGCTACCGTCTGAGCGGAATTGATTTTGCCACTTTTAACTCCGGCGACTAGTTCGCTGAATGGCACGAGCCGGCTGGTGACAAATTCATCGGGATCAAAATCCTGAGAAGTTTTGGCCGCCAAATCAAGTTTTGCCAAGACGAGATGGACGGTTTCATCCGTCATGCCTTCGCTTGAACGGACGGCGGTTAACCACTGAAGATCATGCGTGATATAGCCGGTTTCTTCGCGCAGTTCCCGGCTGGCGGCAGTTTGCCAATCTTCACCGGCATCGATTAAGCCGGCGGGCAACGCATAAACTTCACTGTTCGTCGCCACGCGGTATTCACGATTAATTAACACCCGATTGTCATGAGTCAACGCCAACATTGCCACCGCGTTAGCATGCCGAATTAAGTCACGTTTAACGGTTAGGCCATCAGGCGTTTTGATTTTTTGCGTCACAATGTCAAAAATCGGGCCATGATAATGCGGGGTCTCACTCAAAATAGTCCCCTTTGCTAAAGGGTGATCAAAAAACATACCGCCATCTCCTCAATGAAAAAAGCCGCGCTGATACGCGACTTGAAATTAAGCTTTCGTAAAATCTTTCATCCATGCCAACGCAATCGCCTTTTCGCCCAGATGGGTACCGACAACCGGGCCAAAGTAAGATAGCTCGAACGGTACATTCGGAAACTTTTGCTCCAGATCGGCCATCCAGCGCTGCGCTTCTTCCGGATCGTTTGCGTGGATTACGACCGCTCGAACAGGATAGTCAACCTTCGCCAATGTTTCCTGGAAAAGTGTTTCAACACGCGCGTAAGCTTTCTTGATCGAACGTATCTTTTCAATTGCAACGATTTTGTGCGATTGATCATCAAACGTCAGTAACGGCTTGATCTTCAGCATGCCGCCGATAAAGGCCGAAGCATTGCTCAACCGACCGCCTCGAACCAGATTCTGCAAGTCGTTGACAATAAAGTATTCACCCATGGTTGCCCGTAAATCATCCAGGCGCGCTAATATTGCTTGCGGGTCTTTGCCGGCTTCTGCCATTTGTGCGGCTGCCAGCACCAGCCAACCCATTAAAATGACCGTGATCTGGGAATCATAAACATAAACTTTAGCGCCATGAACCTCGTCAACCGCACCCTTTAAAGTATTCACAAACCCGGAGATTGTGCTGGCTAAGTGGATACTAATAATGGTGTCGTAACCTTCATTAGCAAGATTTTCATATAACTTCAGCATTTCGCCCAGCGGTGGTTGCGTGGTACTTGGAAACGTTTTGGCAGTTTTGAGTTTGGCATAAAATTCTTGTGTGGTAATATCTTTACCTTCGTCATAAACTTCGCCGTCAAGAATGACCGGAATCGGCACCACAGTGATGTGATGTTGATCAATTTCGGTTTGCGGCAGATAACAGGTACTATCCGTCACGATAGCAATTTTCATACAGGCACCCACTTCTTCAAAAATGATTGTCTACATCATACCATAAAAAAACGAGTTGTAAGCAGCGCGCAACCAGGAGCGCTCGGAAATCCAAGCACGTTTGGCTGGGTTTGGAGCAGTTAGGTTCGTGGCTTTTTGAGTCAAACCCAAAAGCTTTAGCTGATTAATTGGACCCCTCACCAGTTTGGGCAGTTCCGCTTGTTTGACTGCTAGTTGTACCGGTCGTATCACTGCTGTCATTGCCCGATGTTGCGGTGTCACTGGAAGTTGCAGCCGTATCATCCCCGGGTTCATTAGATGTGGTTGGCGGCGTGGCGGGCGTTGTATTGGAAGTGCCTGTTGTGTTACCGGTTGCCGCGCCAGTTTGATTCCAGTTGCCATAGCCATAGCCACTGTAATAGGGAGAAGTATACTGAGAACTTGAGGTATTGGCAGTATTGTTACCGTACGTATTCGCAGCCCCAGCCGTGTTGGCGTTAGTTGAACTCGTCGCCGCATCGCTTGTTGTGGTCTGATTGGTTGCAGGTGTCGAAGTAGTGGCGTTATCAGCAGTTGTCTGCGTTTCTGCAGGTTGGCTTTGCTTTTCCGGTGCTTTTTGAGCGATTTGTTTCTGATACGCCCGCTTCAACTTGCTGGCCTTTTGCTTAATTGTTTGTAAAACATCGCGATTGTAGACAACAAGGCCTTGCTTGGTGAGATTAGCCAGCAATTTCTCAATTCCATCAAGTTTCTTTTGTAAGTCGGTGACTGAGATTTCTTTGAGCGCTTTTTTTGTCAACGTATTGTCTTTGAGTAACGCGTTATTCTGGTCCTGAAAATATTTAACATCGCGATCGACATAGTTTTGATAACGCGCCAGGACTTCATTGCTCGCGTTAGTCTGTTTGGCGTAACGCTTTTCGGCTGCTTTTAACTTTTTAAGTGTTTGCAGACGTTGGGTGTCGTTTTTTTGTGGTTGACCATACTGTTGCTTAAGATTATTCAAAATCACCTGAGTTTTTTCGGCTTGTTGCTTTTCGCCTTGAACGTGCTGGTATTTGACAACGCCCAATAATACCGCCGCGGCAATTAAAACCACTGTAACAAGCAATAGAATGCTTCGTTTGCCCTTCATTTTTCCCAATACCCTTTCATGAATAACTTTTTAACTGCCCTGCCCCATGCTGAGCAATTTTACGAACCAGACGCTGCCGAGAGCGATCAATCCCAAAATATTATGCGCGAAGATTAGAAAGCCGGGTTAGCCTAGTCGTTTCGGTTACACTATCAAATCTATTTTACCTGTTGTGACGACTATTGCCTACCACTAACAGACGATAATTAGTCTTGATGGAAAATGGTATGTGAGCGTCAGTCGGGCGTTATTCACAGATATCTTTTTAATCCGGCATGTCACGTGACGTTGACAGCTTTGCCTTACGCGCCTAAAACCGGTAAAATGATTGGGACAATTGGAAAGCGAGCGGATCGATATGTCTTTTGACGGAATTTTTACCCATGCCATGGCCCAGGAGCTTAATACCACGTTAAGCGGCGGGCGGGTTGCTAAAATTCAACAACCTTATGAAAATGAAATTATCATCACGATTCGAGCTGGACGCAAGAACCATCCCTTGTTGCTCTCAGCTAATCCACAGTATGCGCGGGTGCAAATTACCCACATTCCATTTACAAATCCAGACGTTCCTGCAACCTTCACGATGACGTTGCGGAAGTATTTTAACGCGGCTACGTTAACAGAGATTCACCAAGTGCAAAACGATCGGGTACTACACTTTGAATTCTCCACGCGGGATGAATTGGGGGATGAACTGGGGCTGCGCTTGATCATTGAAATGATGGGTCGGCACAGTAACATCTTTTTAGTCAGCAAGCGCACCGGCAAAATTATTGATCTCATTCGCCACGTTTCTGCGGATCAAAATCGCTATCGTCCGTTGATGCCCGGTGCCCCGTATGTCGAGCCGCCTAAGCAAGATAAAGTGGATCCGTTTCATGATTCGGAGCGGATTTATCACGAACTTGAACGTCAGGTAACACCTTCATTGAGTCGCGCCACCTTGCTTCAGCAACATTACCAAGGACTTGCTAAGGATTCTGCATCTGAATTGGCCCTGCGACTCAATCAAGGCGATGCCGGCTGGGATAGCTTTTTTGCGGCGCTGGCAACACCTGAACCGACTATTACAACCCAAGGGAAAAAAGCCGTTTTTACCGCGATCCCGTATCAGTCTCTGACCGGCGAACAGCAACATTTTTCAACCTTAAGCGCGATGCTGGATGCCTATTATGCGCAAAAAGCGGAACATGACCGGGTTTTGCAACAAGGCGGCAACCTGATTCATGTGATCAAGAATGTGATTGATAAAGATCGCAAAAAGCAGCGCAAATTAAAGCGAACGCTGGAAGAAACCGAAAAAGCCGATGATTATCGAATTCGCGGCGAGATTCTGACGACTTATCTGAGTCAAGTCAAACGCGGCATGACGAGTATTGAACTGCCTAATTTCTATGCTGATAATGAGCCGATTAAGATCACCTTGTCCAATCAGCTGACGCCATCACGCAACGCCCAGAAATATTTTGCCAAGTATACGAAATTACGCAATGCAGTGGCACATGTTCACCAGCAAATGCAAGAAAACCAAGAAGAACTCGACTACCTTGAAGGCATTATGGCGCAGATTGATGTAGCTAGTCCGAAAGATTTAGTCGATATTCGATTGGAATTACAGCAACAAGGCTATCTGCGTAAACAGAAGTCCGGGAAAAAAGGCAATAAACGCCAAAAAGTCTCCAAACCAGATCAATTCTATGCCAGTGACGGCACTAAAATCTGGGTCGGAAAAAACAACCTGCAAAATGATCAGTTGACCTTACACACCGCGAAGAAAACTGACATTTGGCTGCACGTCAAAGATATCCCGGGATCACACGTGATTATCGACAGCAGTGATCCCAGTGAGAAAACCTTGCTGGAAGCAGCCGAGCTGGCAGCGTATTTTTCCAAAGCGCGCGACAGTGCCAATGTTCCGGTTGACTGGATTGAGGTTAAAAAGATTCGTAAGCCTAATGGAGCCAAACCCGGCTTTGTCATTTACGAAGGCCAAAAAACAGTGAGTGTAACGCCTGACGCTGATTTAGTCGCCAAGCTGCGCAACCCGCCGACAAAATAGGAGATGCATGTTTATGTCAGAATCATCAGCCCAAATCAGCCGCCCACTTCAGGAACATATCATCGCCAACAAAGTCAAACATGGCTGGAATACCACCGACACTAACTTTGAAATGCTGCTGGCTTATCATGAAATGGCGGAATTGACGACAGCGTTGCTTAAACACGATCAAGCTAATATCGCTGAAGAACTGGCAGATGTTACCATTTACCTGCTGGGAATCGCTGAAATAAAAGGAATTGATTTAGCCCAGGCCGTGAACGACAAAGTGACAATCAATGATCACCGTGTATACGATGCTCAAGGACACAAGCATTTGGAGTAAGTATGCTGGCTTTAGTGCGCTAAGATTGCTGCTAACTTTAAACCACAAAAAATCGACCTTAAGCTAGCATGTTGATTGCTGCTCAAGATCGATTTTTTGATTCATCTGCTGGTACTACCCTATCCCAAAAACTTAAAGACAACTTTACTATCAAATAGCTTGAATGTTTTTTCAAATAGTAACTTACTTAAAAGTGCAGCGGCAATTGGCACCGCGAACCAGCACAGTAAGACCAAGGGAATTGCCAGCCCGGCATCTAATGAAGCTAGTGGGCCGACCATACCGACCATACCAAAACCGGCTGATTGTGGGGTTCCGCTGACCCCTAGCAGCGCAACCGGAATGGCAGAAACGATGGCGGTGAATAGACACGGCAGTAGGATAATCGGATGTTTAAACAGATTGGGCATCATTAACTTCATTGCGCCCAGTGCAATTGCCAGCGTCACGCCGGATTTATTGACATTCCAGGAGAAAACAACCAACGCAATAGCAGTTGCCGCCACACCCATAGCCGATGCGCCTGCCGAAATACCGTTCAGTTGAATGGCTAGCCCAATGGCAACGGTTGAAATCGGACTGATAATCAAAGTAGCAAACGAGCAGCAAATTAAAATGGCCATGAGAATTGGCTGCAAGGTGGTAAAGCTGTTGATGAGTTCCCCAATGGCGGTTGTGAAAGCCGCAATAAACGGTAGCAGTAAGACACCTATATAAGCCGTACCACAACCAACCAGAATCGGCATGGCCACTACTGCCGTTGAACCGAACCGATCTTTAATCCAGATCAGGAGAAGTACGGCAATCGAGGCAGTAATCATGGTATTGATCAAATCGCCGGTACCTGAACCCACATAGGCTTTCAGCGCCGGATTAAACTTAACGACTCCGGAGCCAACAAATGCCGCTCCAGCTGTCACCATCATCTGCATGGGATTCAATTCGAACTGTAAGGCGATCAAGCCCCCGATAATCAATGGCGTGGCAAGTTGAAAAATGACGGCAATCTGTGTCAACGTCACCGCAAATGTATTCGTACCCAGATATTTCAGAATGCCGGATAAGACGGCATTGGGAATGAGGCCGATAATGACACCCAAAGCGGTACCTGATAAGACCTTATTAAGAAAAACTGTCACCGTTAATTTGGAAGACTTTTGCTTGGCGTGCCGATCTTCAACCAGCCCGCTTTCTTTGCCGGCTTCTTCCTCAGCTAGTGCATGTGCAGCAGCTGTTAACTCTTTATTTGCCGAATCTGCCATGGGACTTCACCTCTTCTATAATGTTGGATCTATATAAATCAAAATAACCATCCGCTTGTGATGATTGTTATGAGAATATTAACAGAAGATGGCATATTTAGTCCATAGTTAATTTTGGCTTAATACTACTCTCACCTTTTTAATATACGCAAAAAAATCGGATGCAAGATATTTTTAATCTTCCATCCGATTTTTAGGTATCATAAGAGTCCTACTTGTGCAGTATCGTCACAAGCTTATGGTCGTTAAAACTGGACGCCCCACTTGGCCGGATCTTCACGCCATTGATGCAACGAAGCCAATTGGGCACTCGTAATCGCCCCTTGCGCTTCGGCGGTTTGAATCAAGGCTGTGTAATTCGTCAACGTGAAGAACGGTAGCCCTGCTTTGGCGAAGTTTGCTGTCACCGCGGCGAGTTGGTAACTGAAAATTGCTGCGACTCCGAGAACGTTCACGCCGTCTTTTTGCGCGGCGGCAACGGCTCCAAGAACCGAGCCACCGGTTGACAGCAAATCATCAATGACGACTAACTTGGCATCTGCAGAAAGGTGGCCTTCGATCTGGCGTCCCTGACCGTGATCTTTAGGCTTACTGCGAATATACACCAGTGGCAGGTTAAGTAAGTTGGCAACCAATGCGGCATGGGGAATGCCAGCAGTCGCAACGCCACCAATGGCAGTCACATCAGGATAATGGGCCACAATCTCTTGTGCCAATCCAGCTGCGATTTTGCTACGAACGTCTGGGTAGCCGATTGTGAGCCGATTGTCGGTATAGATCGGGCTTTTTAGACCACTTGCCCAAGTAAACGGTGCTTCTGGTCGTAAGGTTACCGCTTTGATTCGTAACAAGTCGCTGGCAATTTGATTTTCTAATTTAGTCATGTGCTGTCTCCCACGCTTTCTTAATTGATTGATAGGCTGCAACCGGGTCATCAGCTTGCGTAATCGGGCGACCGATGACAATAGCCGAACTGCCCAGACGTTTAGCACGGCCTGGTGTCACGACGCGTTTTTGATCGCCCACAGCGGTGCCGCGCGGACGAATACCCGGGGTTACCACCAGAAAATCAGGTTTGGTGACACTGCGAATGAGTGGTGTTTCTAAAGCACTCGCAACCACGCCATCTGCGTCACTGGCCTGGGCGATCGCTGCTAATCGTTGAACCGCCTGGCTAATTGGCATATCAATCGATAACTGATTCTCCAACATAGCTTGATCAGTGGAGGTTAGATGGGTAATGGCCAACATTTTTGGTGCCGGCTGGTGGGCTGCCTTGGCACCGGCTAATAACCCGCGCTTGGCTGCTAACATCATGTCTTTGCCGCCAGCTGCATGGACTGTTGTCAACGCGACCCCTAACCGCCCTAACTGCCACGCCGCCTTTTCAACGGTATTGGGAATGTCGTGTAGTTTTAAGTCTAAAAAGATGTCGACAGGGTGAGCGGCTTGAATCGCTTTGATAACGGCTGGCCCTTCCGCATAGAAAAGTTCCATGCCGATTTTGACAAATAATCGTTCGGTTTGAGGAAAAGCCTTTAAAAAATCTAGCGTGGTAGCCTGATCTTTGAAGTCGAGTGCAATGATGGGTGTCATACCGCCTGTCCTTCCTGAATACGTGCAAATTCTGCGGCAATTTTGGGGATTGCCTGTTCTTGGTAATAATTAGCTGAACCGATGGCGACTGCCTTGGCACCGGCTGCCAGCATCTCGGCGACGTCATGACCGGAACTGACGCCACCCATCCCGATAATCGGAATGTGAACCGTGTGCGCGACTTGATAAACCATATGCAACGCCATCGGGAACAGCGCCGGTCCGGAAACGCCACCGGTTACATTGGTCAAAATCGGTTCGCCAGTTTGGATATCTAAGCGCATGCCGACAAAGGTATTGATCAAAGAAATCCCATCTGCACCTGCTGCTTCAACAGCTTTGGCAATCGTAGTAATATCCGTTACATTCGGCGTCAATTTAACAAAGATAGGAACGGAACTAGCTTCCTTGACTGCTTTTGTTACCGCAGCGGCCACGGAGGGATCGGTTCCAAACGCCATGCCGCCTTGGTCGACATTCGGGCACGAGATGTTGACTTCTAGCGCTTTTACATTTGGGGCGGCGCTTAACTTTTTGGCTACTGCTGTATATTCAGCAACATCGGCGCCCGCAATGCTAGCGATAATCGGTAAGTCTGGGTAATGGGACGCGAGCCACGGCAGCTTTTCGTGTAACACGACCTCTGCTCCGGGGTTTTTTAGCCCAACCGCATTCAGCGTACTGCTTGGCCCGTCAGCATAAATCTTGCCTTGATTGCCGATTCGGGGCATTAAAGTCGTTGATTTGGTAACCAAAGCACCTAATAGATTGAGATCATATTGTTTGGCGTAACCTTCGCCAAACCCAAATGTCCCGCTGGCGGGCATAAAGGGGTTCTTCATCGTCAAACCCGGTAACTGGATGGCCATGTGCGCTTCCTCCTCCGCTAACCTGCGTATCCTTTTTTGGATCAGCTGATACTAACTGCGAATCGGTGTCATTGAGAAGGCACGCGATTCCAATACTTTCAAAATGGCATCGGCCGTGTCAAGGCTCGTCATTAACGGCACGCCATGCTCAATCGCGGTTTCCCGAATGCGGAATCCATCGCTTGACGCCTTTTTATCTGCCGTCATAGTGTTAATGACCAGTTGAATCTTGCGGTCGGCAATGTCTTCGAGAATCGTTTCTTTACCACTGTCAAGCTTTTCAATCGTCGCGACCGTAATCCCGGCGGCTTCAAACGCCTTTGCTGTGCCGCTGGTAGCAACTAACTGGTAGCCTACTTCACGGAAGCGCTTAGCCAGCTCGGTAGCTTCAACTTTATCGGCATCCTTAACCGTGATTAAAGCGCGGCCAAATTGTGGCAAGTGCATACCTGCTGCTTCGAACGCCTTGTATAAAGCTTTTGCCAGCGTTGTATCGCTGCCCATGACTTCTCCGGTGGATTTCATTTCCGGTCCAAGCAGACTGTCAACGTGATTGAGTTTGGAGAAACTGAAGACCGGCGCTTTGACGTGGATACCAGCTTGATTAGGCAGCAGACCAGTCGTAAAGCCTTGTTCCTTCAAACTTAAACCGAGGATGGCCAAGGTTGCGACTTGAGCCAGTTTAACGTTTGTGACCTTGCTCAAAAATGGAACAGTCCGACTTGCCCGCGGGTTGACTTCAATGACATAAGCCTTGCCTTGATGAATGATGAATTGCACGTTCATCAAGCCGATGCAGTTTAAAGCGCGCGACAGTTTGATGGTTGCATCGGTAATCTGGTCAATAATATCCTGACTAAATGTTTGCGGTGGATAAACGGCCATCGAATCACCGCTATGAATGCCGGCGCGCTCAATGTGCTCCATGATGCCAGGCAGTACCACGGTTTCACCGTCGGAAATGCAATCGACTTCGCATTCTTTGCCGACTAAATAGTGGTCAATCAAAACTGGATGGTCGTGCGAAACCGATACCGCGCGATCAATGTAACTCGCTAATTCGTCAGCATCGTGAACGATTTCCATTGCCCGGCCGCCTAAAACATAACTTGGGCGAACCAAAACGGGATAACCAATTTTATCGGCGACTGCTAAAGCGCCATCTTTGTCAGTAGCCGTACCGCCTTCTGGTTGCGGTAACTTAAGTTCTTTAATGACTTGATCAAACAAGTCCCGATCCTCGGCCCGGTTGAGGTCGGCTACCGAGGTTCCCAGAATCTTAATGCCCCGTTTTGCAAGCGGTTCGGCTAAATTAATCGCAGTTTGGCCGCCAAATTGAACGATAACCCCTTTTGGTTGCTCCAGGTCAATGACATTCAGGACATCTTCAAGCGTCAACGGTTCAAAATACAGTTTATCCGCAATTGAAAAGTCGGTTGAGACGGTTTCGGGGTTACTGTTCATAATGATCGCTTCATACCCGGCTTTTTGGATCGCCTTAACACTATGAACCGTGGCATAATCGAATTCCACCCCTTGGCCAATTCGGATGGGGCCGGAACCGATTACCAGAATACTTGGTTTATCACTCTTGGTGCTTTCCGTGCTGCTTTCATAGGTGCTGTAGTAGTATGGGGTGTCGCTGGCAAACTCGCCGGCACAGGTATCGACCATTTTATAAACCGGTAAAATATGCTGTTCCTTACGCATCTGGCGAATTTGGTCGGCGTGCAATCCCCAGAGTTTGGCAATTTCTTCGTCCGCAAACCCATACCGTTTTACTTCAGCTAGTAATGATAAATCAGCTTTGTGGGCGGCTAATTCCCGTTCCAATTCAACAATATGCTTGATCTTGTCGAGGAAAAACGGATTCATTTTGGATAATTCCGCAACTTCATCAATCGTGTAATCACGACGGAAGGCTTCGGCTAGATAAAAGAGGCGTTCATCGTTGGCCTGAATAATGTGTTTGCTTAGCTCATCATCACTTAGCTTAGAAAATTCAGGGCGCCGCGGGTGAATCAAACCGACTTCAAGCGAACGCACCGCTTTTAGTAAGCTTTCTTCAAGTGTGCGGCCAATTGCCATCACTTCGCCGGTTGCCTTCATTTGGGTGCCGAGGGTTCGATCACCATTTTCAAACTTGTCAAATGGGAACCGGGGTAATTTGGTGACCACATAGTCCAGTGCCGGCTCAAATTCGGCCCAGGTTTTCTTGGTGACTGGGTTCTTAATTTCGTCAAGGTTTAAGCCAACTGCGATTTTAGCGGCCATTTTAGCGATCGGATAACCGGTTGCTTTAGAAGCCAAAGCACTTGAGCGGGATACCCGAGGATTGACTTCGATGACGTAATATTTGAAGCTGTTGCGGTCGAGTGCGAATTGGACATTGCAGCCGCCTTCGATCTTCAAGGCCCGGATGATCTTGAGTGCCGAGTCACGTAACATCTGGACTTCTTTATCCGTTAAGGTTTGAGTTGGCGCAAAGACCATCGAATCACCGGTGTGCACCCCGACTGGATCGAAGTTTTCCATGTTGCAGACAACGATTGCGGAGTCGGAAGCATCGCGCATCACTTCAAATTCAATTTCTTTGTAACCGGCAATGGAGCGTTCGATCAAGACTTGGGTGACCGGGCTGAGGTTCAGGCCGTTTTCAGCAATTTCGGCTAATTCTTTTTCGTTGTCAGCGATACCGCCGCCAGTGCCGCCCATGGTGAACGCTGGTCGAATGATAACCGGGAACCCGATTTTGTCGGCAAATTCCTGCGCTTCTTGAACATTGTTTGCAATGGCTGATTCCGGCACCGGTTCGTGCAATTTTTGCATCAAATTTTTGAACAGTTCACGATCTTCGGCTTGGTCAATCGCGCTTAATTTGGTACCTAGCAATTCGATCCCAAGTTCGTCTAAAATGCCGGTATTGCTGAGCTTCATTGCAAGATTTAACCCGATTTGGCCGCCGATGGTTGGTAAAATGGCATCTGGCAACTCTTTGCGCAAAATCTGACTGACAAATTCGACAGTTAACGGTTCAATATAGACGCGATCAGCAATTTCGGTATCGGTCATAATCGTGGCCGGATTGGAGTTTACCAAAACAACTTCATAGCCTTCTTCACGTAATGCGAGACAGGCTTGCGTCCCTGAGTAATCAAATTCTGCGGCTTGACCGATGATAATTGGGCCAGAGCCGATCACTAAGATTTTATGAATATCTTGACGTTTTGGCATGATTATCCTTTCTGCGTACGATCTGAGAATGCATCCATCATTTCCATAAATTCATCAAAAAGATGGTCGGCGTCGTGTGGACCTGGCGCAGCATCCGGATGGAATTGGACGGTGAAAGCCGGATACAGGCGATGCCGCAACCCTTCTACCGTGCCATCGTTAATTTCCACGTGGGTGACCAGCAAGGTGTCCGGGTCAATGCTGTCAGGATCAACGGCGTAACCGTGGTTTTGACTGGTGAAATCAATGCGGCCGGTCGCAATTTCACGAACCGGATGATTGAACCCGCGGTGGCCGTATTTCATTTTGAAGGTGTCGGCGCCGTTTGCCAGTGCAAATAACTGGTGGCCAAGACAAATCCCGAATAGTGGAATCTTACCTTCAATGCCGCGAATCATATCCAATGCTTCCGGCACATCTTTCGGATCCCCAGGGCCATTGGTTAACATGACGCCATCCGGTGCTAATTCTAGAATGGTAGCCGCAGTGGTTGTGGACGGCAACACGGTCACGTTACATTGACGTTTAGCCAGTTCCCGTAAAATGCTATGTTTGAGGCCAAAATCAATGACCACCACATTGCGGCCAGTACCCGGTGCCGGATAAGCCTGCTGAGTCGAGACTTGTTGTACTTGATTCTTTGGCAGTACCAATGCTTTGAGCTGGTCAAAGGCATGTTCGTCGGCGGCATCCACAATACTGGCTTTCATGGCACCGACTTCCCGGATTTTTTTGGTCAGCGCCCGGGTGTCAACGCCGCTGATACCGGGAATATGTTTGCGCTTGAGAAATTCATCCAGCGTCATCTGACTACGCCAATTACCGGTGACCCTCGCAACGTCTCTAACCACAATCCCCTTTGCAGTCGGATCAATGCTTTCGTAATCATCACGGTTAATACCGACATTGCCGATGAGCGGTTGCGTGAATGTAATGATTTGGCCATTGTAACTTTGATCCGTAATGGTTTCTTGGTAGCCGCTCATGCCGGTGTTAAAAACAATTTCACCAGTCGTGACCGTTTCCGCACCAAAGCCGACGCCAGGAAAAACACTGCCGTCTTCCAGAATTAAATAGCGCTTCATGCTTGTCCTCCCTTTTGATAGGCGATTTGGCCGTGACTAATGGTATATAACGCCTGGCCTTGCACCTCTTCACCGATAAATGGTGAATTTTTACCTTTTGAAAACCAATCGGCGGGATCGATTTTATAAGAAGTTTCCAGATCCAAAATGGTTAAATCAGCGGGCCCACCAACTGTGATGTGACCACCTGGCAGTCCGAATTTGGCTGCCGGAATCGTGCTCATTTTGGCAATCAGTTGTTGGAGCGTGAACATTTTGGATTTAACGAACTTGGTGTACAGCAGTGGAAAGGCCGTTTCCGAACCGACGATCCCGAATGCGGCGGTTTTAAACGATCCCGTCTTTTCTTCAGCCGTGTGGGGTGCGTGATCCGTGGCAATCATGTCTAGTGTGCCGTCTTGCAAGCCTTCCAGTAATGCCAAATGATCAGCCCGTGAACGTAACGGTGGATTCATTTTAAACATGGGGTTATCGCCGGGGATGTTATTTTCATCAAGTAACAAATGATGCGGTGAGACTTCAGCGGTAACGTTGACGCCGCGTTTCTTGGCTTCGCGAATCAAGGCCACACTTTGGCGGGTTGAGATATGACAGGCGTGGTAATGAACGCCTGTGGCAGCTGCCAGGTCTAAGTCCCGAGCTAATTGACTGCTTTCGGTTTGGTTAATGATGCCAGGCAGGTTCAGTTTTTTGGCAACCGGACCGGCGTTGATCACGCCACCGTGCATGAGGCTTGCGTCTTCAATGTGAGCCACAATCGGCGCGTTTAACTTGGCTGCCTGTAGCATGGCTCGATACATGGTGTCAGCATCTTGAACCCCGACACCGTCATTGGAAAAACCAAGTGCACCGGCTGCTTGTAAGGCGGGCATGTCAACCACTTGATCCGAGTGCAGGTTTCGTGTAATGGGGGCAAACTGGCGAACGGTGATTTTGGCATCGCTACGATTCTTGGCCAGTAACGGCTTCAAAGTGGCGACTGTATCCGGCACCGGGTTTAAATTACTCATGGCGACAACGGTTGTAAACCCACCATGTGCTGCTGCCTGCGCACCGGTTTTAATGGTTTCTTTTGCGGTAAAACCGGGTTCGCGAAAATGAACATGAACGTCAATCAATCCTGGCACAACTGTCGCACCGGTGGCATCAATCACCGTTTCATCGGCTCGAGCTGTCAGTTGCTGGCCGATTGCCGTGATCTGCTCGCCGGTGATCTGGATATCGGCAGTGTATTCGGTGTCGCTAACGATGTGGGCATTTTTGATGAGCATGAGTTACTCCTCTCCGAAGTGACGGGCATTGATGACCGCTTCCAGCATGGCCATTCGCATGAAGACGCCATTTTGCATTTGCGTAAAGATCCGTGATTGTGGTCCGTCAACTAAATCGCTGGCTAATTCAACATCACGGTTAACCGGTGCCGGGTGCATGAAAATGGCATTGGGTTTCATGGTTTTAGCCAAGTCATCGGTAATGCCATACTTAGCATGATAACTTTCTTTAGAAAAGGCTTCGCGATTATCCTGATTGAAGCGTTCTAACTGAACCCGCAGCAGCATCAACACATCGACTTGTTTAACCAACTCCGGCACGCTGATGAAGTCGCCATAACGGTCAAAGCTAGGATCATACCACTGTTGCGGACCAGCAAAATGTAACGTAGCACCAAGTTTGTGCAGCATCTGCATATCACTGCGGGCAACCCGACTGTGGCTAAGGTCGCCGACAATCCCGATGTTCAAGCCTTCAAAATGACCGAATTCTTCGTGAATGGTCATCAGATCCAGCATCATTTGGGAAGGATGTTGCCCGGCACCGTCACCTGCATTCACAATGGCGGTTGTTGGCCATGCACCCATGAGTTCTTTATAATAGCCGTCTTTTGCGTGCCGCATCACCGCAATATTGACGCCGATTGCCCCAATGGTTTTAATGGTATCTTCCAGCGTTTCGCCTTTTGATACTGAACTGTGGGCCGGGTCGAACGGGATGACGGTTAGCCCTAGTTTGCGTTCGGCCATTTCAAAACTGGTATGCGTACGGGTACTATTTTCAAAAAATAAGTTAGCAGCATAAATTGGTTCCGGAAAATGAACGGTTTGACCGGCTTTGAAGTCTTCGGCGCGGTTGATTAACGCCATAGCACTTTTTTCATCAACCTGTTCAGCGGAAACAAAATCTTTAAACGGTGTATCTGTCAAATTAGATAAGGTCATTTTTCTCTGCCCCTTCTTCATTAGCGGCATGTTCTGGTAAAACAAAGTTCAGGAAGATTCCGATCACGGTTGCCAGTGCAAGGCCGGAAAATTGATAGCCGGCAAATTGCAGACTGGCATTGCCGATGCCGATCACAAGAATGGTCGAGGCAATCATCAGGTTGCGCTTCTTATCGAAGTCGACTTTGTTGTCAATTAAAACCCGTAAGCCATTGGAAGCAATCACCCCGAACAGCAGGAAACTAATGCCGCCAATAACCGGACTCGGGATGCTACGAATTAATGCGCTTAGCTTACCGATGAAGGCGAACAAGATGGCAAACATCCCTGCGCCGCCTAATACATAAACGCTGTGCACCTTCGTCATCGCAAGCACACCGATATTTTCGCCATAACTGGTGACAGGCGGGCCACCGACGAATCCAGCAATGATTGACGCGGTTCCGTCACCGGCTAAGGTATGGTTCAAGCCGGGATCCTTAAAGAAATCACGTTTAGTCAATTTGTTGAGTACCATGATGTGGCCCATATGTTCGGTCATCGTGACAAACGCAATCGGTGCCATGGATAAAATGGCTCCCCAGTAAAGTTGCGGCTGATAGCTGATAAAAGGCAGTTCAAACTTTGGCAGATCAAACCATGCCGCTTGTTGTACCGGCGTCAGATCAACAATGCCAAACAGCAAGGCCACCACATAGCCGGTGACAATTCCGAGTAAGATCGGCAAAAGACTAATAAATTTTTTGAGATACATGTTGTAAATGATGACGGATGCCAAGGTGATCATCGCAACGGCAAAGTATCGCAGGTCATAAACGCTCTTGGTGGCACTGATTGTACGCATGGTCGCATCGGTGGCGGCTGTGCCTGCCAAGGATAAGCCAATGACCATGACAATCGGACCGACCACGATTGGCGGTAGTGCCCGATCAATCCAAGCTGATCCGCTGCGAGCAACAATCAAGGCAACGATGAGATAAACGACACCGACTGCTACGGTGCCTTGTGCGATGGCTGGATAACCCGCACCTTTCATCAAAGCTTGCATGATCGTGATAAACGAGAAACTCGATCCCATGTACGCAGGAATCTTGCCACGCGTAATCAGGATATAAACTAAGGTGCCGACACCGCTTGAAAATAAGGCAATGCTTGGATCCAGTCCGACTAAAATCGGTACCAGCACAGTTGAACCGAACATGGCAAAAAGGTGCTGGATTGAAAGCCCCACCCATTGACCGAATTTCGGCTTATCACCGATATCCAGTACTGCTTCGTCATTATGAAAAGCCATTGATTATTCCCCCATCTTTTCAATGCTGATGCCGTCTTTGCCATCAAGTTCGGCCACCTGCACCTGAATTTGCTCGTCAAGTGAGGTTGGAATGTTTTTACCGACAAAATCCGGTCGAATTGGCAACTCGCGATGTCCGCGATCGACAAGCACGGCCAAGCTGATCTTACGTGGCCGGCCTTCATCCATCAACGCATCTAAAGCGGCGCGAATGGTGCGGCCGGTGAAGATGACATCATCGACTAAAATGACATGCTTGCCGGTGATGTTAACCGGCAACTGTGCCCCTTCAACATCTGGTTGGTGTTCATGGTCGATTTTATGGACATCATCGCGATAAAACCGGATATCCAATTCGCCAACCGGAACTTTTAAACCTTCTAGTTGTTCGAGGCGTTTGGCGATGCGGTGGGCCAAATAAATGCCACGGGTTTTGATCCCGACTAGAACAAGATCGTTCAGACCCTTATTTTGTTCGATGATTTCATAACTGATTCGTGTCAATGCGCGTTTCATAGTTACCTCGTCTACAACCTGTTTTGACTGTGCCATTGATGTGCCACCCTTTCTTGTATGTATGCTGATAAAACTTGGTGCCAGTGAGTTTGCTTGGGGATGAAAGCTGTGCTCCGACTTCTAACCGGGCTGGTTCACGCTCACAAAAAAACGCCTCCTACCCAATTTGGATAGAAGGCGACCGTAGCCTGAATAATCCGCCGCAACGGAAAGGAAACCTTCTAAGCCTCACTGGACTTAGTTAAAGGTGCTTGTTTGATTGAGTTAAGATTACCGAACGTTGCGGGTCTTGTCAATGCCTGCACGCAGATCGGTTAAGGTTTTTTCAAAAATTGGGGGTACCGGCGCGGTAAAAGTTAATAATTTTCCCGTGACCGGATGCACGAAGCCGAGTTTTGCAGCGTGAAGAAACTGACCATGACCAGGAAGGGTACGCTTAGGGCCATAGAGAGGATCGCCTGCTACCGGGTGATGGATGTAAGCCATGTGTACGCGAATCTGATGCGTGCGCCCAGTATCCAGAATGCATTTTACCAAGGTGTAGTTTGTAAAGCGCTCCAGTACTTGAAAATGGGTCACAGCATGGCGGCCATCTGCGACCACTGCTTGGCGTTTGCGATCGCGCGGGTCCCGACCCAACGGCGCATCAATTGTGCCCTCGTCTTCTTTAAACGTACCATGAACCAGTGCCAAATATTCCCGAATCGACGTTTTAGCCTTAAGCTGGGCGGATAGACTTAGCTGGGCGGCTTCTGTTTTTGCAACCATTAGCAAGCCGCTCGTATCTTTATCAATACGATGAACGATTCCCGGCCGAATGACGCCATTAATACCAGGCAACTTGGTGTGATACAGCAACCCATTCACCAGCGTGCCGTCCGGATGACCCGGTGCCGGATGAACAACCATGCCTTGAGGTTTGTTAACCACAATGACTTGGTCGTCTTCGTAAACAATCTCGAGAGGAATCGGTTCAGCAACGGCCTTTAGTGGTTTAACTTCCGGAATGGTCACCGTTACGACATCACCGGCCGTCACCTTAAAATTAGCTTTCACGGGATTGCCATTAACGGTGACCAAGCCGTCTTGGAGCCATTTTTGCACCTGGCTGCGGGTGTGGGTCGTCTCGTGGGCCGTGATGATCTTATCAATTCGGCCGCTTTCGGTGGTAATGGTGAAGGTATCGCTCATGCTACCGCCGCCTTGTCACGATCAAACAGAATGTAGATCAAGACGAAAACAACCCCAAGCGTGATGCAGACATCTGCAAAATTAAAAATCGCATTAAAACGCCACTGATCAAGAAATTCGAGATGGAACATATCCGTTACATATCGAAAACGCAAACGATCAATAAAGTTTCCGATCGCCCCCGCTGTGATCAAGGTCAACCCCATCCGATAAAACGGCTTATGCAGACTATCGCGCCACAGCATGGCAACAACAACAAACGCCAGAATCGTAGTAACGTAAAAAAACCACTGCTTACCTTCAAACATCGAAAAAGCAGCACCAGTATTACGGATATGGGTGAGATCAATCACACCTGGAATTAATGACTGACTGTCACCAAGCGGAATATGAACCCTAACCCAAGTCTTAATCCCGAAATCAAGCAAAACCAAGACAGCAGCAACCATGACATAAATAAGCAAAGAAAAATCCTCCTGAGCGCGAGCCGGCGCGGTTAGGGATCGGAGTATAAGTGGCCTTGGGCGTGATGGCCCGGTTTTGGCCATTGCGACCAAGGTCCTTATACGCAGATCCCTGCGCCGGGGAGCGCGTTATGATGTAAGCGCGAGCCAGCGCGGTTAGAAGTCGGAGTATAAGTGGCCTTGAGCGTGATGGCCCGGTTTTGGCCATTGCGACCAAGGTCCTTATACGCAGATCCCTGCGCCGGGGAGCGCGTTATGATGTAAGCATCAGCTGACTCCTACCTCAGCCGCGCGTCTAATGTTTGTTTCCTAGTGTACCGCGCCCAAAGAAAAACCGCCATCTTGAAAATGGCGGTTAACGTTTCTCGCAGCGATGACATGATTAGAAAAGTCCGGAAATCTTACCATCGTCAGTAACATCCATGTTTAAAGCAGCTGGTGCTTTTGGCAAGCCTGGCATTGTCAAAACCGTGCCGGTCATGACGACCAGGAACCCGGCGCCTAGCTTAGGGATAATATCGCGCACATGAATGGTGAAGCCTTCAGGAGCGCCTAGTGTTTTAGCGTTGTCGGTTAACGAATACTGGGTTTTAGCCATGCAAATCGGCAAGTCCTGCCAACCGTTCTTGGCAATGGTTCGAAGTGCAGCATTCGCTTTACCTTCATAGACAACATCGGCACCGCCATAAATCTTTTGAACGATGGTCTTGATTTTTTCTTTGACGTCGCTGTTGCGATCATAAAGCGGTGTGAAGTGACTTGGCTGATTCAAAGCATCTAAAACTGCATCCGCAACTGCCAAACCGCCGCGGCCGCCATCTGCCCAAACCGTTGCGGTAACTGCCTTGACATTGAGTTTGGCACAGGCATCAATTAACCACTGAATTTCGGCATCGGTGTCACTTGTGAACCGATTGACCGCAACGACAACCGGCACGCCGTAACCTTGCATACTGTGGATATGGCGTTTCAGATTGGCAAAACCTTTAGCTAACGCGTCCAGGTTTTCCTGTTGCAGATCGGCTAATGCAACCCCGCCGTTATACTTTAGTGCGCGAACGGTTGCGACGATGACAACAGCATCCGGGGTTTTACCTAACACTGGGGTCTTGATATCCATGAACTTTTCACCGCCCAGATCAGCGCCGAAGCCAGCTTCCGTAATCGCGATGTTACCCAGTTGCAAAGCGGTGCGGGTTGCTAAAACGGAATTACAACCATGTGCGATATTGGCAAATGGGCCACCATGAATAAATGCTGGCGTATGTTCAAGTGTCTGTACTAAGTTAGGCTTCAGGGCATCGCGCAATAACATGGCAATGGCACCGGTGACTTTTAAATCGCCGACCGTGACGGGTTTGCGGTCATAGGTATACCCAATCACAATCCGGCCAATTCTTGCTTTTAGATCGGCAATGTTTTCGGCCAGACATAGAACGGCCATTAATTCGCTGGCGACCGTAATGTCAAACCCATCTTCGCGCGGCACGCCACTGGTTGGACCGCCTAAGCCAATTGTTACATGGCGCAGTGCCCGGTCGTTGATATCCAACGCACGCTTCCACAAAATTCGGCGAGGGTCAATATTGAGTGTGTTTCCTTGCTGCAGATGATTGTCGATTAAAGCGGCCAGTGTGTCAACGGCAGTGGTCAAAGCATGCATGTCACCGGTGAAGTGTAGGTTAATATCTTCCATCGGTACCACTTGCGCATAGCCGCCACCGGTTGCGCCGCCTTTCATCCCCATGACCGGACCTAATGAAGGTTCCCGCAATGCGATAACGGGATGCTGGCCGCGTTGTTGCAATGCATCACCTAAGCCGACAGTAATGGTTGATTTGCCTTCACCGGCGGGGGTCGGATTGATGGATGTGACCAAAACGAGCTTGCCAAACGGCTTATCTTTCAACGCATTAAGCGCCGTAAAGCTGAGTTTGGCTTTTGATTTGCCATAAAGTTCCAAATCATCAGCGGTTAAACCGATACTTGCGGCAACTTTCGTGATTGGCCACATTGAGCTGGCTTCGTTAGCCTGGGCAATTTCAATATCAGACATACAACACACTCCTTATTTAGTGGATGTTTCCAAACCTTTTTTGATCAACGCCACGATTTTTTGTTTTCGCTTTTTGCCGAACATCAGAAACGAAACGCGACCGTATTGTTTGGTTTTAAGCATAACGGTCAAACGGCCATTCGTAAAGTCCTCAATGTCCGCCCAAGCTAAATTAATCGTGTTACTTTTAAAAAAGCTGGTTAAACGAAGGCCTTTAGGCGTTGCGACTAGGCGGAGCAATAAAATCTGAACAATCGCAACTAAAATTGTGATACCTGCAACCGCGACCGCCAGCCATGATAAATTGGTGCTTTCCAGCTGAAGAATGATCGCTAAACTAAGTCCAAATACGATCGCACTCCAAAACATGCTAAAATCGATCCATGCAGGTTGATAATGTGTTCGATATCCTGCCAATTTGCCACTTCCTTAGGAGAAATCATGCTTAAACTATACACAGATGGCGCCACAAAAGGCAACCCGGGACCGGCTGGCATCGGCATTCTGGTTAGCGGATTGCCTCAGCAAATTCAACATCATGCCGCTTTGCCTGCGATGAGTAACCACGAAGCAGAATTTGCTGCTGCCATTGCCGGGTTTAAATTATTGATTGAATCCAGCTTGACAACAGGCACAGTCGCTTACTACAGCGATTCCAAGTTAGTGATTCAAGCCATTGAAAAGCGCTATGCCAAACACTATCCGGCTTTAACGGCAGAGCTGCTGAGCTTAATTGACGAGTTTCCGCTGGTATTGCCCAACTGGATCCCGGATCGGCAAAATCGCGGTGCCCATCACCTGGCTCAACAAGGTTTGCACCAAGCTGAAACCGAAAGTTAGTGTCAGTCATCTTGTCGTTTCATGGATCGATTGACGTAAAAAAAAGCCTGAAACTCCAGCAATATTGGAAGTTTCAGGCTTTTTGATCGAAACGTACCAGCTTGGGTTATAGCTGATTATTTAAGCACTTTGAATTGTTGCTCACGATCCATGTAATCCTTGGCATTCGCTTCGCCTTCGATGGAACCGAATGGCATCTGAGCACGTAACTGCCAGTTTGCCGGGATATCAAAAGCTTCGCGGACAAGGTCGTCAATGATCGGGTTGTAATGCTGCAAGTTAGCACCGATACCGTTGTTAGCCAGCGTTACCCACGTGTTAAGCTGAGCCGATCCTTGTGACTGTTCTGCCCAAGTTGCAAAGTTATCGGCATACAGCGGGAAATTTTTCTCTAACTGTTTTACGACGTCGGTGTCGGTGAAGTATAAAATGGTTGCAAAAGCGGCTTTGAAACCGGCAATTTTCTTCTTGGTTGCCTCGTAGGCTTCCTCGCTTGGCACTTCACTCTTTAAGCGCTTGACCACAATGTCCCATAACTTATCATGTTGCTCGCCAAACAGGAAAACGGCCCGAGTAGCCTGTGAGTTAAAGGCTGTTGGTGTTTCTTGAATAACGGATTCGATTAATGCAACCAACTCGTCAGGATTTTGTTTGATATCCTTGCCGAGTGCATAGATGGAGCGGCGTTGTTTGAGCAGATTTAGAAGATCTTGATTCACGAGATAACCACCTTTTTATTATTAATCAATACGTGTTCGGGCACACACCGTCAAACCCACCCTCACCTATCACTGGCTGTGAACGTTAAAGGCGGTGCAACGCATGTGAGAACAAGCATAAGTTTACCAACTGACTATTAGTAAGTAAACCCCCAAGCGAAAATTTCTTGAAAAAGCGACTGGCTAAACTTGCATTAGTATACCGAATCCTGCTTAGCGCTTCTATACTATAACGTGACAGTGACCGTTGGCTTGGGTACAATAAAATTATTCTTCATGGAGGTGCGGTATGTCGCTCATTACGTGGCTAATTATTATTATTTTGGTTTTGAATACCATTGGGGCGATTTTCACCGTCCTCCGCGAAGTCCGCGATATTTCAACGACCTGGGCTTGGTTACTAGTGCTGATTTTCCTGCCGATTATTGGTTTCGGTTTTTATCTATTCGCCGGTCGCGGCTTGTCAACCAAGAAGTTGCGGCGGATTCAACGCGAATATGAATCTGGCGTGAAAGCCTTCGTGTCACTTCAAAAACATGAAAATGCGCGCAATAAGCTATTGCCGCCTACGGATTACACGCCAGCAGCTAAGGCGTTAACGGCCTTTTTTCTTAATACGGCCCAAGCACCGGTACTCGCGCACAACCAGGTTCAACTGTACACGGATGGCGAAAAAAAGTTTGCGGCGTTATTTCGTGACATCGAAGCGGCCAAACATTATATCTATGTTGAGTATTACACCATTTATAATGACGAGCTAGGTAATCAGTTTCAACAACTACTTATAAAGAAAGCCAAGCAAGGCGTCACTGTAAAGGTTTTATATGATGCCTGGGGTTCAATGGGTGCCTCGGCTAAATGGTGGCGGCGGCTCACTGATGTCGGCGGACAGGCTGAGAGCTATTTTAGCTCGAAACATCCCATCACCGACTTTCGGCTTAACTATCGCGATCACCGCAAGATCGTTGTGATTGATGATCACGTTGGCTATATTGGCGGTTTTAATGTCGGTGATCAATATGTTTCGCGTAAACCGAAATTCGGTTACTGGCGCGATACACATTTACGCATTGTCGGGAACACCATTTATGCGTTGAAAATTCGCTTTACAATGGATTGGAACGCAACTGTCGATGAGCAAAAAGAAATTGCCTATAACGTCGAACAAAGCGGTGCCGAGGATCTGACCAGCGAAAGTATGACCGCAGGCAGCACGCCGATTCAAATTGTTGCATCCGGACCTGACCGCCCCACCCAACAAATCAAGCTGGGGTACACCAAGTTAATCACTAGCGCTACCAAATCAGTTTGGATTCAGAGCCCCTATCTGGTGCCAGATGATACGGTAATCGATGCTTTAGTCTCGGCGGCGATGTCCGGCATTGATGTCCGAATTATGGTGCCGGATATGCCGGATCATCCCTTTATTTTCCGTGCCACGCAATATTATGCCAATTATCTGGCGCGATCAGGGGTTAAAATTTATCACTACCAGCACGGTTTCATGCACGCCAAAACCGTGGTTGTTGATGATGCGATTGCCAGTGTTGGCTCGGCAAATTTTGATATCCGCAGTTTCAAATTGAACTTCGAAATAAATGCGTTTATTTACGATCGCAAAATTGCCGGAACTTTGGCCGAAATCTTCCAAGCGGATATGGCCAAAAGCTATCTACTGACACCGGAAATCATTTCGAACCAAGGCTGGTGGTTACGGTTTAAGCAAGACTTTTCCAGGCTCCTGTCCCCTATTCTTTAAATTGCTTCAAAAGCCTTTCATTATAACGCGCTCACCGGCGCAGAAGTCTGCATGTAAGGACCCCTTAAGCGCAATGGCCAAAACCCGGCCATCACGCTTAAGGCCACTTACACTCCGACTTCTAAACGCGCCGGTTCACGCTCACTTTCTATAAGGCGCAAATGATAACAACGCCGGTTCAACGATGTGATGTTTCGCTGAACCGGCGTTGCTTTTTGAAAAATGGCTGATGAAGATACCGCGATTAAGTAAAATTATTACCAAAAAGGACTAAAGTCGTCTACTGAACGATACCCCGCGCTTGGAGACTTTCAGGACCGCGCGCATTAACGCTGCCAATCATCCAATACCTTGGTGTGACCAAGAAGGTAATGAATCGCAGCATGAACTAACTCGTCGCGTGCCGTGAGTAATTCATCGCCGTCAAGATTATACTTATCGCGCAAATAACCCTCTGCAATCGCTTGATATTCTTTGCGCGCTTCGCCACCATCGTTTAAATAAGTATCGATCGCTTCCAGATTATCTTTGGCCCGATTAGCCAGTTCTTCGGCCAGATCATCAACATGCGGCTGACGTTTGTGAGCGTAATCCATCAGCGTGTCATTCATATCAATGACGGCCGCTTCATCAGCTTTCTTGTCACGTTTCATGGTTACTTCATCTCCTAATACTATTAGTATGCACCTATGACCTATTTTCATCAACGCTGAGCGCGAACCGGCGCGGTTAGAAACCGGAACATAAGTGGCCTTGGGCGGTGATGGCCCGGGCTTGGCCATTGCGTCCAAGGTCCTTATGTGCAGGTTTCTGCGCCGGTGAGCGTGTTATAGAAAGTGAGCGTGAACCGGCGCGTTTAGAAGTCGGAGTGTAAGTGGCCTCAGGCGTGATGGCCGGGGCTTTGGCCATTGCGACTGAGGTCCTTACATGCAGACTTCTGCGCCGGTGAGTCTGTTATAGTGTGATTTCGTCATATAATTTCCGATGGTTCTGCCAGCAACAAAATAACGGCCACCGATTAACGATGCAAAAGCTGACGGGAGCGGTGGAACAATTCTTGATAAAGTGCTGACCAGCTCTCGAACCGATCACTTGCCAAATAAAAAACAGGCGTGTCTGGTACAATCGGTTCCTCACCGGGAGCCAGCGCCTGAGCAGAAATCACGAGGTCCGGGTGTTGGGCAACAGTTACCAGTCGAATATAGGCGGGATGCATCAGATTAAGACGGACTGTTTCGTACAAAGGTTGTGGCATCATGGGATCAAGTGCCACTTTGAGTTTATCTGAAACGGCACTGTCGGTCATGAATGGCCAAAGTAATTGATAGAATCCGTCAACGATTTCAGGCCGGGATTTTTCGGTCGGCAGTTCCCGGGCAAAAAAGGCCTTAATAGCTGTCTCCAGACGCGGATAAAACGCGCGCATGGGACTGGCGGTTTTGGTTAAATCAATGTAAGCGCCGCCTGGGAAGATGCGTTCGCTAATTAAAATTTTTAGCAAGTTACCTGCCAAGGCGAGATCATTGGTCACGGATGGTGAAATTCCGACGAGTCGTGTGCTGAGTTCGGTGCGAATCTTAGCGACCGTTTGCCATGCTGGCGTCTCGTTAGCGGCATGATAGCCGACCAAGGTGGCAGCATCAAATTGTTGTTCCGTATGAAAGCGTGGAATCCGCCATTGTCCGAGATAAAGATAGAGCATCTCGGCTTCAGCAGTGGCTCGTGGCAAGTTTGCTAAAGGTGCAGGTATTTTTTTAGGTAATGATGGCTGCGGTTTGAGCGCAGAAAAGTTCAAAGTACCGGCAATTGAGTGGTGGGCCTTAAGGCGATGCAAATTAATATTGGCTGAAAATAGCAACTGGGCGACCGAGAAATCGCGTTGTACCATGCCGGCCGCTTGCAACGCTTTGATGAGTTGGCGTGATTCGGGCAAAATATCGGCGAACAACGGATTCCCGATATCGACCAGTTGCCACAATAATTGGCGATAGATTTGGCGAATTCGCGGTTCAGAACCGATCAGCGATAACGGGGTCAAATTAATCGAAACTTCAGCTCGGCGCAAATAGAGTCGTAATGCGGAAATTCGGCGAAAAAAAGCAGCGCGGGAAAACCCGGTTTCAGTCAATAGATCTGAAAGCGTTGACGTGGGCGCCATCAAAGTTTTGACAAGTAGTTTCCCCGGCAGTGACCGCCGATATAAAAATATGCGATAACGAACGCGACTGATGGCAGGCGGTGCCGTCATGTTGCTATCACCGCGGTGCAATAACGGTGGTGCAGCAGGATCAATTTCATGCAAATCAGCGGCTACCTTCTCCATGAGCCGGCGAAGTTGCCGATAACTTTCACCACGCGCCATTGAGGTAGTCACAATGTTAAGCTGGTGGTTGGGTGCGTCGCGTAAAGTGCCGTAAATCGCTAACCGGTCTCGTTCTTCGCGGTCTAGAAAAATTTCTTCAAACGCCATGGTGCCGCCTTCTTTTTCAAACTTTGCTATAGTATAGCAAATGGCGATTGTAAACTAGCTAAATAATGCCTGCTTGAGGCCACCCCTATTTTGAATCATTTTTGCCGCTCATTCAAAGTCTTCAAAGTAGCGACCACGTTGACGTGATGGTCATTGACAATATTTAACGCGTCCTTTTGCCGGTTGCCACTGGCGTTTACTATGCAATCTTGGTATACTAAAAGTAAGCAGAAATCGGATCGACACCATATGCTCGGGGGTATCAAAAAAATTAACCCCAAGATATGGTGTTTTTCATTGACAGGCACCCCAATATTGAGTATTCTAAAAGACATAAGATAACAAGAAAGGATGATACCTATGCGTAACATCACACTGTTTACGCGCAATGGCTGTCCGCAATGCCGGATGACAAAGCGCTACCTCGATACCCATAACATTTCATTTACCGAACACAATATCAACGAAGAACCTGAATACATCGACTACTTGAAGAAAAAGGGATTCCAGCAGGTTCCCGTTCTCGAAGCAGATGGGCTTGATTCATTCTCCGGGTTCCGACCGGATGCCTTGAAGCAACTGGCTGTTTGATCAGCCAGTTTTTTTATCGCATCGAAACTAGCAAGGAAGATTAAATGCAGCGAAAGCAGGGATTAGCATGTCACTAAAAACCATTAGTCCGGATGAGGTTACTTATTACGCACTTAACAACGAGATTAACATTCCCGTTAACGACCAAATTCCGCTTAACAAAGATAAAGAAGCATTGCAGGCCTTTTTGACCGAAAATGTTGCACCCAATACCATGAAATTTGCTTCATTACAGGAGCGCTTAAAGTATCTGGTTGAACATCACTATTATGAAGCAGACTTTTTAAAGAAATATCAACCGGCCTTTTTGGAGAAGTTGAATCAGTTTCTCACCGCGCAGCATTTCCAATTTAAGTCGTTCATGGCTGCGTATAAATATTATGCTCAGTACGCGTTAAAAACCGATGACGGGACGCAATATCTTGAAGATTACAAAGATCGCGTTTTCGCTAATGCCCTTTTCTTTGCGGATGGTAACGAAGATTTGGCCGTTGACTTAGCCGATGAGATGATTCATCAGCGCTATCAACCGGCTACCCCATCCTTCCTGAATGCAGGTCGGGCGCGGCGTGGTGAACTGGTCTCTTGTTTCCTGCTGCAAATCACCGATGACATGAATTCAATTGGTCGGGCAATCAACTCGGCTTTGGAACTTTCCCGTATCGGCGGCGGTGTCGGCTTGACGCTGTCGAACCTGCGTGAAGCCGGTGCACCGATCAAGGGCATTGACGGTGCTGCCAGTGGTGTCTTGCCAGTCATGAAGTTGCTGGAAGATTCATTCTCCTACAGTAACCAGCTGGGTCAGCGCCAAGGTGCCGGGGTGGTTTATTTGAACGTCTTCCATCCGGATATCATCAGCTTCCTAGGCGCTAAGAAGGAAAATGCCGATGAAAAGTATCGGGTGAAAACGTTGAGCCTTGGTGTGATTGTGCCAGACAAATACTACGAACTCATCAAGGCTAACGCTGACATGTACCTCTTCTCCCCTTATTCAGTCGAACGCGCGTATGGCAAGCCATTTTCTTACGTGGATATCACGAAGGAATACGACAAGATGGTAGCCAATCCTGATATTAAGAAATACAAGATCAAAGCGCGCGACTTGGAAAACGAGATCTCCAAGTTGCAGCAAGAATCCGGCTATCCGTACATCATTAATATCGATACGACTAATCGCGCCAATCCGATCGAAGGTAGGATTATCATGAGTAACCTGTGCTCTGAAATTATGCAGGTGCAGGTTCCGTCTAAGCTCAATAATCGTCAGGAGTACGAGGTCTTAGGGACAGATGTTTCTTGCAACTTGGGGAGTACGAATATTCCTAACTTGATGCACAGCCGTGATTTTGGTCATAGCGTCGAAGCCATGGTACGCGCGCTCACCTATGTCACGGATCACAGCAACATTGACGTTGTGCCATCCGTGCAGCATGGCAATCACCTTGCCCACAGTATTGGCCTTGGTGCGATGGGCCTGCACACCTATTTTGCCAAGAACCACATGTACTACGGTTCACCGGAAAGCCTTGATTTCACTAACATCTACTTCCTGCTGCTTAATTATTACACGCTCAAAGCTTCCAATAAGATCGCTAAGGAACGCGGCGAATCCTTCCACAACTTTGAAAATAGCAAGTACGCAGATGGCAGTTATTTTGACAAGTATCTCAATCAAACCTGGGCGCCGAAGTATGATAAGGTTCGCGACTTGTTCAAAAACATTCACATTCCAACGCAGGCTGACTGGCAGGCACTCAAAGAAGATGTGATGAAAAACGGTTTGTACCATCAAAATCGGATGGCAGTTGCACCTAATGGCTCAATTAGCTATATCAACGACACCAGCGCTTCATTACAGCCAATTGTCAACCGGATTGAGGATCGTCAGGAAAAGAAAATCGGTACCATTTATTATCCGGCACCAGGGCTTTCCAACGACACGATGCCTTACTATCAAAGCGCCTATGACATTGATATGCGCAAAGTCATTGATGTCTACGCAGCAGCCCAGCAACATGTTGACCAGGGGATGGCGATGACGTTGTTTATGCGTAGTACCATCCCAGCTGGCCTTTATCCGTGGAAAGATGGTCGTACTGATAAAATGACCACCCGGGACTTGAATATCTTGCGGAATTACGCCCACTATAAAGGCATTAAGTCCATTTACTACATCCGGACTTATACCGATGACCAAGAAGAAATCGGCAGCAACGCTTGTGAAAGTTGCTCAATTTGATAATCTTTTAACAGGGGGATCTCCCCTGTTTTTACATAAGGAGCGAAGAAAATGGTAAAACAGTATATTGCGATTAACTGGAATGCAATTGAAGATGAAGTAGATAAAGCCACTTGGGAAAAATTAACCGAACAGTTTTGGCTCGACACCCGAATCCCCTTGTCCAACGATTTGGACGATTGGCGTTCATTGAGTCCGGATGAACAATGGGTCGTTGGCCACGTTTTCGGCGGGTTGACTTTACTGGATACCCTGCAAAGTCAAGACGGTATGGCAAGTTTACGCCAAAACATCCGGACCCAACAGGAAACCGCGGTGCTTAATAATATTCAGTTTATGGAAAGTGTCCATGCGAAGAGTTATTCATCAATTTTCTCGACGCTGAACACGCCTGCCGAGATCGATGAAATCTTTGACTGGACCAATCACAATGAGCATTTGCAGTACAAGGCCAACAAAATCAATGACATCTATCACAACGGCTCGGCACTACAAAAGAAAATTGCCAGTGTTTTCCTGGAAACGTTCCTGTTTTATTCAGGCTTCTTTACCCCGCTTTATTACCTGGGCAACAACAAGCTGACGAATGTGGCCGAAATTATCAAGCTGATTATTCGGGATGAGAGTGTTCACGGAACCTATATCGGCTATAAATTCCAGTTAGGCTTCAATGAATTACCGGAAGCAGAGCAACAACAACTGCAGGATTGGATGTACGATCTGTTATACGACCTCTATGAAAACGAAGAAAAGTATACGAACGATCTCTACGCTAAAACCAAATGGACCGATGAAGTTTTGACTTTCCTGCGTTATAACGCCAATAAGGCCCTGATGAATCTGGGACAGGAAACCGCCTTTCCGGATACCGCCGATGACGTTAATCCGATTGTAATGAACGGCATTTCAACATCAACGGCTAACCATGATTTCTTCTCACAGGTCGGTAATGGTTACCGGCTCGGTCAGGTCGAAGCAATGGAAGATGATGATTATTCATTCTCGACTGAAGATAAAGGGCACAAGGATTAAAATGACCTTGCTCATGACAGTAAAACAGCCTTTGCAGACAATTATTTTTGTCTCAAAGGCTGTTTTTGTTTGCCTGAAATCGTATAAATACTGGGGCCAATTCTGATAAATGACGCGTAGAATGGTGACCGGCTTTCGCTTATAACCTGACCACGAGATTACGATTCGGTTTTATCAGACGCAATCTTCTCGTGGACAAGTTCCAAAAAGTGTTGCGCGATACGCGAAAGCTCCCGATCCCGTTTCCAGACCAACGCAACCGGATCGGCTAGTGCAGGTGCTAACGGACGAAAAGTCAAGGAAGTATTAGACGTTTGGGTAGCCAGGTATTCCAGGCACAATGCCCGCCCCAAACCGACTGCTGTCATGCCTAATGCATCAGCAGTTAAGTCATAAGTTCCGACAATATAGGCTGGATCCAATCCCTGGCCAAGCCAATGTTCAAAACTATTGCGGATGTGCGTTGCTCGTGGCAGGATCAGTTCACTGTCACTGATATCATTTGGCGTAATTAACAGATTATCAGTCAGGGGATCCTCGGTGTCCATCAAGATTCCCCACGCATCACGCATGGGTAACAACAACCGTTCATATTGCGTGTGCTCTTTACCCGGACGCAGAATAAAGTCATACATGCCGGCTTCCAGGTTAGCTACCAGACTTTCATCTGATCCATACGTCACGTGGACATGTAAGCTGGGGTACTGAAGCCGCAAAGATTGCGCTAACTGGAGCATGAGTCGTTTGCCGCTAGTTTCGCCTGCACCGATATAGAGATCACCGCCCAAGGCATGTTTGCCTTGTAAATTGTTTTTGGTCCGTTCGGCAATGGCGGTCAATTCGCGTGCTCGATTTAGTAGATAGGTACCATCTTCGGTCAAGGTGACGCGGCGATTACCCCGAATGAGCAACTTGACGCCCAGCTCTTTTTCCAGATCCTTGAGCTGGCGCGATAGCCCTGGCTGAGATATACCTAATGTTCTGGCTGCAGCGGTAATACTGCCATGATCTGCAATTTCAATGAAGTTGCGCAACGTCTGCAGTTCCATGTTCTCCCCTACTTCCTATCAGTCCTAATTATCACAAGTGCTTTCCTATAACAATTATAGCCCATTAGCGGCACTTTGTATTCCCTTTCACACATCATCCTTTATCTTGGCAAGTGTTCGCTGGCAAAGGTGTTCGCTCACCTAATCCGCTTGACCGTGAAAATGATAGTTTGATTCAAAAAAGCATCGGCTCAAGTGAGCCGATGCGGATGGTGCTACCAGATTTGAACGCGCTTTTCCGGCGGTAAGTACATGCCATCGCCTGGTTGAACATCAAAAGTTGTATACCAATCATCTAAATTGCGCGGTTGGATGTTGGCCCGTAATTCATGGGGTGCGTGGACATCGACTGCTAACAACATCTTGGCGCGCTCTAAACGCGATTTTGAACGCCAAATGCGCGCCCAATTGATGAAGAATGCGCGTAAATCAGCATCCTTTTCCCGTTTAGCCGTATCCAACGCCGCTGCTAATCCGCCGGCATCGGCAATATTTTCCGAAACCACTAATTTGCCGTTTACTTTGCCGGCTGCCGTTTCCAGACCGTCAAATTCGTCAATCATGGCTTGGGTCAATTCATGGAAATGATCAAAATCGGCTTTTTGCCACCAGTTGGCCATGTTGCCGTACTCATCGAACTGGGCACCATTGTTGTCGAATCCATGAGAAATTTCGTGCGCAATGACCGCGCCAATCCCGCCAAGATTTTCCGAAGCGGTTTGCTTTAAGGAATAAAATGGTGCCTGTAGAATGGCGGCTGGGAAAGTAATGTCGTTTTTGGACGGATCATAGCTGGCATTCACCAAGTGTCCGGGCATGTTCCATACCGTGCGATCAACGGGTTTCGTCAGTTTATCAAAGTTATACTGTACTTGCACCTTGCGCATGGCAAATAAGTTTTCTAGCAATGAGCGATTGGGATCAACATGGAGCAGATCGTAAATGGCTTCAGGATGATCCGGATACCCCATTTTTAATACCATCTTATTTAACTTAAGAATGGCTTTGTCTTTCGTTGGCTGAGATAGCCAGTCAGAGTTAGCTAAGCGCTGTTTGTAAGTTGCAATCATCTTTTCAACTAGCTGGGTGACATCGGCTTTTGCTTTTTCCCCGAAGTAGGTCCGCCCATAATAAATGCCAATTGGTTCACTGAAGTACCGGTTGGCGACCCGATAAGCATGCTTAAGCTGATCAGGCGATTTCGGTGCACCAGATAATGCGCGGTTATATGTACCGCTCAATTGCCGCAGTGGTTCGCTCAAGAAGCCGGCCACGTCACCTAGCGTCATGACATAAAGCCAGTCGCGATAAAGCTTGAAGTTGGCTTCATTAAATAGCTGGTCAAATTCATTCAAAAAGCGCGGATCCGCAACCACAATTGTTTCCGGCACATTCTTGAAAATGGTCTTTAAGAGGTCTTCAAAATTAAACGGCTTGAGCTTCTCAATGACCGTGCTAGTTGGCGTTGGATTATAGGCCTTAGGATAATCAGCCCATTCTTCAGAACTCTTGACGTGCTTGGCAATTTCGGCATCAAACGCCAACGCGCCTTCCAAAGTGGCCTTTTGTGCGGCTTCGTCCAAATCAGTGTACGCCAACAGTTGCTGCATCATGTCTTTGAAAATGCCAAGCAATTGCGCGCCATTTTGATTGTCCTTAGCGTAATAGGACGTATCCGGCAAAATCGTTTTTGGCCCCATCAGATTAATCACATTTTTGCTGGTATCTTTCATGTCGACATCAACAAAAAAGTTGAATGGCGGATCGATTAAATGCTCCTGAAGCAAATTAGCAGCGCGTTGGTTGTAATCCGCCAGGTCTTTAATGCCCTTCACCAGATTTAAGCGTGGTTCAGCCGGGGCAAATCCAGCCGCGTCCCGCGTTTTAAAGTCCTTAGCCTGTTGATACAGCGTTACTGCCTGGGCAAAATACTTGTCAGGTGCCTGCTTTTTGCCAGCTGAAACGGCGGCAAAATCAGCCATCATCTTCTCCTCGACTTCATCGGCAAGATCCTGAAACCCGCCGGTACTGCTTTTGTCGTCAGGAATAACTGCTTGTTTCATCCAAGCACCGTTCACTGCTTGATATAAATCGTCTTGATAGCGTACTTCACTTGTCATTAAAAAGCTCCTTTCACCATGAAACGTTATGTCATAATCTTAACGCACTTCTCATTTTCTTGCACGACTGATTCACGTTTCAGTGCAATAGGACGCAATAAATTCTAATTTGGCCTTAGGTTTTTCTCTTTTAATGAAAGCGTGCCAAGTATTAAAGTCGGCGGGACAAAATTGGATCGCACAGCGAGTTAGATTGGCAAAATAGATTGTTGTCAATCGAAATCGCTTTCTTTTTGGCGCATAACTCGTTAAAATAGGCCATGTACTAAGTCAACGATCGACTAATCGTGTCAGTCGTTACTGGATAACGCATTTGCTGGCAGCTGCTGAAGCTGTCAGCCGATGCTCATAGGAGGATGTGCAAGGATGTATTATGTCATTATGAAGTCTCACGATATTCGTGAAAACTTGGCGACTGAGCAATATCTGATGAATGCCAAGCAGTTTGATGAACCACTGCTGCTTTTTTATTATGAAAAGCCAAGCGTGATTGTCGGCCGTAACCAGAACACGCTGGAAGAGTTGAATCAAAAGTATGTTGAAGATCACAATATCGTTGTGACACGTCGGCTTTCCGGCGGTGGTGCAGTGTATCACGATTTGGGTAATTTATGTTTTTCATTTGTGGTCGATAGTGACTCCGAAGAATTTGGTGATTTTAAGTCCTTCACGCAGCCGATTGTTGATGCGATTCACACGCTGGGTGCGACAAGTGCCGAAGTTTCAGGTCGCAATGACATGCTGGTTGACGGGAAGAAGTTTTCCGGCAGCGCAATGTACACCCGCAACGGTAAGACATTTTCGCATGGCACTTTGATGCTGGATGTCGATATGAGCGTCATCCCTAATGTGCTCAACGTTCCTGAAGATAAAATCAAGAGTAAAGGAATTAAATCCGTTAAGAGTCGGGTTACAAACTTGCGGCCTTATCTGGATAAAAAATATCAGAATCTGACGGTGCCGGAATTCCGGGATATTTTATTGACCCGTCTGTTCGGTGTTGACGATGTGGCCGCCATTAAAGATAAGGAATACCACGTGACGCCAGAAGATGAAGTTGAGATTAAAAAGATTTATGACGATGTTTATAATAACTGGGATTGGGTTTACGGTCATAGCCCAGAGTTCACCACTAAGAAACGTAAGCACTTTGATTATGGGACGATCGATGCGCGGTTTGACGTGAAAGATGGCAAAATTGCCAACGTTAAATTTTACGGTGATTTCTTCGGCCCACAGGATGTTAGTGATGTTGCAGCAGCTTTAAAAGACAAGCCGTACACATCTGAAGCGGTTAAGAAAACTTTAGATGCAATTGATACAAACGCTTATTTCACCAACATCCCTAAAGAAGACGTCATTAATTTATTAGTTCCTTAAGCATTCAGACTTACTTTTCTATAAAAAGGGGCAGCCATTTGTCGGCTGCCCCTTTTTGATCATTCTTGCAAACAATCAATTATATTTAACCTGGCTAATTGCATATGCCTGGATTCGTTTGGCTCCCCGCCCAGTTTCAACGGTAATGACGCCGCGTTCGTTATAAGGCTTAACGGTTGCAGCCTCGATATCAATGACGCGACCCTTTAAGCGATGGCGATCAATTGTATTGATTGCCACCTCCTGTTGCGTGTGCAAAGCATCTTGAAGCAAGTTGGTAATTTCTTCTGGGCGTTGTGCCATAAGAATTCCTCCTTCATCTTAATGGTTAGCATGCGTCCATCCAGCTAACAGCACGGATCAAGGAAAGTTGCGCTGCGAATTTCCTTGAAACTGGCTCTTGCTGACAGACGTATTCGGTTGGGGATACTGTCGCAATCTGATTTGCAATCGGCGTCACTTAAAACGCGCGATTGAAAACGATTACGGTTCCAGTATAACGATTCTGCGGAAAAATTTCAGTATCCGCGGCTAAGATCAACTTGGTGACTGGCTAACTGACCGCTTGCTATCAAGGATTGGAGGTTATCATTAAAAATTTTAAAAACCTGATCACGCAGATGTGGTACGGTGCCGGAAATGTGCGGCGTCAATAAGACATTGCCCATGTCCCAAAGTGGCGAATCTTGCGGTAACGGTTCAGGATCAACGACATCCAAGGCTGCGGCTCGTAACTGCTGGGTCTGAAGTGCCTGAACCAACGCCGGTGTATCGACCGAAGCGCCGCGGCCAATATTAATAAACAGCGGCTGATTTTGAAGCCCGGAAAAGAATTCTGAATTATAAAAATGCTTGGTGGCAGAAGTTAATGGCAATGCATTAATAAGGATATCGGCGTTTTGAGCGGCTGTGTGTGCGTTAGCGTCTGTAACGACTTCCTCAAACCCTGCAGCGGGACGGCCGTGTGCACTCACGCCAAGCGTATGCAGGCCCAGTGCATGTAATTTTGTCGCAATCGTTGAGCCGATATGGCCAGTGCCAAAAATGACCGCGGTTTGGCCTTTTAACAACGTCATTGGCGGCCGTTGCTGACGGAAAGTCCACATCTGACGACCGGCGCGAACCGGTGGTAGAATGCCGCGGCTGATCGTAAATAACACGCCAAGGACATATTCAGCAATCGGTTCGGCATGAATACCACTCGTGTTTGCCAATAATACCTGATGTTTAGCAAAGTCAGCCAGCGGTAGATAGTCGACTCCGGCAGAAATAGCCTGAACAAAGCGCAGGTGATCGAAATTCACTTGCGCAGATTGATCGTGCCACCCATAAACAACGTCAATTTGCTGGGCGGTTGCTTGATCTAATTGATTATCGTCAATCACCACGTGCCCTGCTTTTTCTAAGGCTTGTCGTTGCTCAGGTTTGAGATTAAAACTATTTAAAATTTTCAAGGTGTGCCTCCTTACTTGTTATGATGCCAGTTAGGCTTACCCCAGTATTGGAAAAGATCGGTTCGAATGGTGCCATTGTACAACTTTCGCCGTTTGGTTGCTTGACTGCCATATGCTTTTTCAAATCCCATATCACTGGTCAAAATGTACTTGCTCCAAGTCGTCAACGGCGCAAAGGCTTGGCCCATTTCCTTGTAAAGTTGGCGCACCATGGCCTGATCGCTAAGTCGCTTCCCATATGGCGGGTTGGCAACAATGACCCCGTTTTCCTTGGTGGTGCTAAAATCCTTGACTGCTAATTGCTTAAAGCGAATGCTATGCAGTAAGCCCGCTTGTTGCGCATTCAGCTTAGCCATATCAATCATATCGCCATTAATGTCACTAGCCTGAATATCCAGCTCACGGTCAAAATCGGCGGCGTCCATCGCCTGATCCTTGGTGGTTTGCAAGACGGATTGATCAAAAAAGCCGAAATCTTCAAACGCAAAGTGTCGTTGTAATCCCGGTGCCAGATGATGGCCAATCAAAGCGGCTTCAATTGCAATCGTGCCAGATCCGGTCGTGGGATCGACAAACGGCATATCAGGATGCCAGTTCGTCAATAAGACAAGCGCTGCAGCAAAGTTTTCCTTCAGTGGCGCCTCGCCTTTTGCAATGCGGTAACCACGTTTGAACAAACTAGGTCCGGTTGTATCTAGCGTCAGGGTCGCAACGTCTTTTAGAATGGAGACTTCCAGTGGATAAGTAGCGCCGGTTTCGGGCAATCGCGTGGTTCGATGATAGACTGCGGACATCTTTTCGACAATTGCCTTTTTGGTGATGGCTTGAACATCGGGCTCAGAATGCAGTTGGGAACGAACAGCTCGCCCTGCAACCGGGAACGCAGCGTCTAACGGCAAAAAGTGATCCCACGGTAATGCCTTAACGCCTTCAAATAAATCGTCGAAGGTGCGCGCTTTAAACTGACCGATGACAATTTTGATCCGATCAGCGCTGCGCAACCAGACATTGGTCAACGCAATCGTTTGGTCATTACCCTCAAAATAGACTTTGCCATTTTCGGTGCGGGTTTGAATACCCAATGCCTTCAGTTCTTTCGTGGTAACCGACTCAAGGCCAGCCGCCATTGTTGCGACAAGTTGATAGTTCATAGCATGAGTTCCTTTCAAAATTGTGAGACGAGATTAGTCATTCAAGGTTAGTTTAACTTTTTATGTACGTTATGGCGATTGTTGAGGGGCATAACTTTATCGTTGCGGTTGAGGTTGAGTTTGGATGGTGGTTTAGGCGTGGATGGTCAGAAAGTGTTCGGGCTTTGGCTAGTGGAAGTGACTGTTGGCCGATGCTGCTCATAAACGCGCTCACAGGCCCAGAAACCTGCACCTAAGGAAAATGGCCAAAGAAGGTTTGGGCATTGGACAGTGAAATAGAAGTTGGCCGATGCTGCTCATAAACGCGCTCCCCAGCGCAGAAGTCTGCGTGTAAGGACCTTGAGACTAAATGGCCAAAGACCAGCCATTTAGTCTCAAGGCCACTTACACTCCGACTTCTAACCGCGCTGGCTCGCGCTCTCAAAAAAACAGCCCGGGTTTCCCCGGGCTGTGCCTGCATGTAGATCCCTATAAGCCATGTTTTGTTCCAGAACCTGTTCAGGCGCGGGTTCCTTCAGTCATCATCTATCTCAGCGTTGCCGCTGTATTGCCGTTGCTTCAGTTTGCTTGGCAAAACGCCCCTACCAAAAGTTTGGGTTACTCGCTCGCGGGGTTTACCCGTTCCACCGTTCAGGTTTCCCTGAACGTTTCGTCACTGTGGCACTTTTCAGACCTACTGACGCATAACCGAAGTCTTAGCGTGGTTGGCCGCCGTAACCGTTCTCACGGTCCCTAAGCTTATTGGGCTTAGCACGAACACTACAAGCATCGCAGCTTGTGCGGGCATGGACTTTCCTCAGCCTGCAGATGCAGACCGCGATCACTCAGGATCTACATGTGATCATTAATACTGGTCAACGTCGGAATGGTTGCTGTCGTCGCGGTTATCAACACTGCCGCTATCTGACAGTTTTGAACCGAAAACATGCCGTTCCAAATTACTCAGACGTTTAAGAATATCATAATTTGTTGCCGCAGCATTGGTTTGCGGTGTTTGTGCGCTGACATTCTTGGAAACACTCAGCTGTTTGGTCAGCTCATCGACCCGGCTAAACAGCTTTGCATTTTCTTCTTTCAACCGATCAATTTCATTGGTGAAAGCCTCATAGTCACGAATGATGCCGTCTAAGAATTCATCGACTTCATCCGGATCATAACCACGAACCTTGTTTTTGAACTTCTTGTCCAAAATATCTTTAGGCCCGTACTGGATACTAAATTTTGTTTCTTTGTTACTATCCATTCCGACACACCTCATTGTTTTCATGGAACCAGACTACTAATTAGCTTACCATATCTCAATCATTTTGAAAATGCTCATTTTCAGCTTCTGCCAATTCTTCGGATGTTTCTTGTAAATCATCCATCGTAATCAGTGTTACCGGATAATCACGTCGATTAGCCATGTCTTCGGCGGCACGGTAATCCCACTGCGGTTTTCCGGGAAATTCCGGATCATAGACAATCACTGCCGCATCTGTGTGTGCCGTCATAAACCGCGTATAACCTTGAAGTTGGGCGGGCTTTTGATAAGGTGCTTGTGAGACTGCATCAGAGAAATCAACTTGCTGGCGTAATGCAGCCAGTTGGGCCTTATTGTTGTCATTCCACTGACTACCAAAGTCGGTAAATGGCAACATCATCGCAATCTTAAACTCAGGATAGAGCGGTTTAAGTGTTAAGGCAACTTCGATGGACCACTGTTCAACCCCCAGTTGACCGCCTGTAATCAGCCAGTTGAGCCCTTCATCAAGAAACTGGGTCAGCGTGTTTTTTAATGAAGTTTTAAGGACTTTCAGTTTTGGATCCTGAGCCCCAAAAACATTGAGCTCATAGGCACGGTAACCGGTTATCCATAACCTTTTTCCTGCCATGATTTCCCTCCAATCATTAGGCCAACGCGCTTGATATTGGTATAATAGCGCCAGGAGTGTGATCGCATGACCATCCGTTATCCCAATGGTAATCCATACAAAGATGGGACGCAATTTTCACCAGACGCAGTGTCGCGCCCTACCATTTATGGCGGACGCGGGATGACTTTAGAAGAAGAACTTAACCTCAGCAATCAGTATTACCGTAGTATCGACAAGGCCGTTGTCTATAAGAAGCCGACGCCAGTGCAGATTGTGAAGGTTGACTATCCTCGCCGAAGTCAGGCAGTTATCCGTGAAGCCTATTTTAAGACGCCTTCCACAACTGATTATAATGGTGTGTATCGCGGGTATTATCTTGACTTTGAAGCCAAAGAAACCAAAAATAAGACCAGTTTTCCGTTAAAAAATTTCCACCAGCATCAGATTGATCATTTTCGGCGTTGCTTAAAACAAAACGGTATCTGTTTTGTTGTGATTCGGTTTGCAACGATTAGGCGGCTGTTTGTTTTCCCGGCAGGACGGCTCATTACCTGCTGGGATCAGCAAAGTACAGGCGGTCGTAAATCGATTCCTTTAACCAAGATCATTCAACACGGATTTGAACTTCATCCGCAATTGCAGCCAGTTGTCCCATTCCTTGATGGCGTTGACTGGCTGATAGAAACGAAAGTAGGTAATGTACGTGGCTAATAACCAAAACATGTCGCGAATGGCACGACGCCGCGAAGGTAAACAGTCAAAAAGCCCTAAACCCCCCAAGAAATTATGGCGGCGGATTTTAAAATGGACCTTGCTCGGCTTGCTTCTCATTTTCATTGCCGGTGTCGGGTTATTCTCCTGGTATGCAAAAGATGCACCTGAAGTCACCCAAGCAAAACTCGAATCTGGCGGATCCAGTACGATTTATGATCGTAGCGGTAATGAGATTACAACGCTTGGACTGGAAAATCGCGACTATGTCAAAGCTTCCGAGATTCCGCAACAACTTAAAGATGCGGTTGTTTCAATCGAGGACCGCCGCTTTTACGATGAGAAATTGGGCATTGATCCTGTCCGTATTCTCGGTGCTGCTTTTAACAACATGACCGGAACCGGTGATGGCTTGCAAGGTGGCTCGACGTTGACACAACAGCTCATTAAACTATCTGTTTTCAGCACAAAATCGTCTGATCAAACATTACGCCGAAAAGCTCAGGAAGCCTGGCTAGCCATGCAGGTTCAACAAAAGTACAGTAAAGATCAGATTCTTGAATATTATATTAATAAAGTGTTCATGAATTATGGTCAGTACGGGATGAGCACTGGGGCTAAGTTTTATTTTAATAAATCGCTCAAAGATCTGAGTCTTGCACAAACGGCTTTCATCGCCGGCCTGCCGCAAAGTCCGGCTGGCTACGACCCTTATGAGTACCCGCAAAAAGCGACTCAGCGGCGTAATGCAGTCATTGATGCCATGTTACGCGATAAGAAAATTACGGCCGCTGCCGCCAAGCAAGCTAAAGCCACACCGATTACTGATGGTTTACAGCCAAAACAACAACAGACAAACACAACCACCAATGATAAAGTGATTGATTCCTACTTGACGCAGGTGATTGCAGAAGTTAAGAAAAAAACCGGCTTGAATCCTTACACGGACAATCTGGATATTTACACCAATATTGACATGAGTGCCCAAAAACGGCTCTACGATATCGTCAATACCGATGATTATGTCAGTTTCCCGGATGATGCCTTCCAGACCGGCGTCACGATGACAGATCCGGATAACGGACAGGTCTTGGCGCAAATTGGCGGCCGTAAAACCGGCGATGTGCGGTTGGCATACAACCGGGCAGCGCAAAATACCCGTAGTAATGGATCGACAATGAAACCACTCATGGATTATGGTCCTGCTATTGAATATCTTAACTATTCGACTTATGAACAAATGACGGATGAACCATACAAGTATCCTGGGACCACGATTTCGTTATATGACTGGGACAAGAAGTATCAAGGTCGGATTTCCATGCGGACGGCGCTTGAACAGTCCCGCAACATTCCAGCCGTCAAAACCTTGAGTGCAGTCGGTATGACGAATGCCGTGAAGTTCTTAAAGGGACTGGGTATCGACTTACCTGCCTCAGAACAATATCTTTCCAGTGCGATCGGGGCCTCGGTCAACACGGTTGAAGAAGCCGGAGCGTATGGGGCCTTTGCCAATGGCGGCACTTATTACAAGCCTTATTACGTCAATAAAGTCGTTAGCGCCGATGGCAACACCCAAACATTTAACAGTCAAGGAACCCGGGCGATGAAGTCCAGTACCGCCTATATGATCACGGATATGCTAAAAGGCGTGTTGACAAAAGGGACAGGAACCTCGGCGGCTATTTCCGGCCTTTACCAAGCTGGTAAGACTGGGACGACCGATTATAGCGATGAAGAGCTCAAGCAGAATCCGGCCCTAAACGCTACAGGCATTGCCAAGGACGCATGGTTTACGGGCTATACCCGCAATCGGGTCATTTCAGTCTGGACCGGTTATGATAAGCCGACTTCTCATGGGATCAGTTATGCTGAGCAAACCATTTCCCAGAAGATCTATAAGGCACTGATGAGTTATACCTCCCAGAACCTTGATAATAAGGATTGGACAAAGCCGGATACAGTTGAGTCTTACAATATTCTAAAAGGCAGCAATCCCGGCACAGCGATTACGAGTGGCTCAGCCAACACCACGAAGGAGTTGTACGTTCGTGGTCATGGGCCAAGTAGTCATAAAGCAGTGGCCGAATCATCATCCTCTTCCAGTGCCAGCTCTGAATCCAGTTCCTCAAAAGAATCCAGCTCAGAAAGTTCCAATGCTGTTTCCGCTAGCGTTGCGTCATCTGCTTCATCCTCCAATGTTTCTTCTGCTGCCCCTAGTTCTGCAACACCTTCAAAAGAAGAACCGAGCGCCAGCAGTGAACCTGCTTCATCTGCTGGCGGTCCTGGTGGTAATCAATAAGATTTTTTCACGTGATTTGACCATCAAGAGTTTTCCCTGATGAGGATTGCCGGACATCATTAAAAAAGCACCGCTACTGATTTGAGATGGTCAGTAGCGGTGCTTTTTATATGTGAAACTAAGCTTGCTGTTCTAGATGAACCACGGCCACATGGTGCTGTGCCAATAACGTTTCGCCATACGGATCATTGCGATAGTCATGCGCATACACGACACGCTTAATTCCAGCCTGGATCAAGGCCTTCGTACAATTCAGACATGGGAAAAAGTTAACGTAGACGGTTGCGCCATGGGTACTGACCCCATTAGCCGCACATTGAATGATGGCATTCATTTCGGCATGTATGGTCCGAATGCAATGACCATCGCGCATTAAATGACCGGCCTCATCACAATGCGGATCACCACTAATCGCGCCGTTATAACCCGTCGCAATGATCCGATGTTCCTGAACCAAAACCGCCCCCACCGTTGCGCGCTCACAAGTTGAACGTTCTGAAACCTTTTTGGCGAGTTCAAGAAAATAATGATCCCAGCTTTCACGGTGAACCGTACGCTTGGATGGCATAATGGTATCTGTCAATGTTCTTCCCCCTTTAATGGCGCGTAATGGGTAGCCAGAAACGTCCATTCCGGTCCGGATGGTGGCTGTGGGTCACGCGCGCGTAAATGTTCACGGCCGAATCGAATCAAACTGCGGTGAAGTTTGATCCAGGTCGATTTTGGCATCAAAGTTTCAAGTCGGCTTTGGATTTGAACCGGTGTTGCTTTAGGTGAAACCAGGCCCAATCCTTTCACAATGCGACTGACATGGGTATCAACCGCCACGCCCGGTATGCCAAAAGCATCGCTGAGGACCACAGTGGCGGTTTTCTTACCAACCCCTGGCAATTTGACCAAGTCAGCTGCATTGGCTGGCACCTGACCATCATATTTTTCAACTAAAATAGCACTCAACGCTTTTAAATGCGCCGCTTTAGTTCGATATAAACCAAGACGACTGATTTTTTTGGAAATATCAGTGACTGAAGCAGCAGCCATTGCCGCGGGCGTTGGATACGCGGCAAATAGTTCGGGCGTAACCGCATTAACGGCTACATCCGTTGTTTGCGCCGAAAGCATCACTGCCACTAGAATCTGAAAAGGATTTTGCGCTTGTAATGTCGGCTGTGGGTCAGGATACAACGCCATAATTTGCTCGAACAATTGCCGGGCTTCTGAATCAGTCACACAGGTTCCCCCTTTTAAAATCGGCTTGATTGTGATTCCGGTACTGCCTAATAGCTAAAGTTCTTGATGGCGCTTGAGTTCGGCTTGAACCTGTTGCGCGGTTTTAAGATGCCGCCGTTCCCAATTCAGCAAAATGCGATCCATGTACTTCAGTGAATACGCGGCATTCAAAACGGCTTCGCGCAACGCCAATAAGATCACTTCTGGCAAGTAGTGATCCGTCGTCAGCCAGTCGCGAATTGTTTCCTGTTCAATTGGTGAAAGTGGTCGGCCAAATTCAATTTCAATTTGATTAAAGACATTCGTTTGCGCATCGGCATTTGGTTGGGACATCACACTGCTATGGGCTTTTTGGTTTGCTGGGAGTTTCGCCAGCAACGGCGCGAGATCATAATGGTCGCGCATTTTACCCTGACCATCCGGAATGCTTTCAAGAACAATCGCCTGTTTTTGAATCAACGTTTCAATTGCTGTATAGATTGCATTGGGTGCGACGTTCATGCGCGCTGCCAATGCCTTAAGATCAGGGGCTTGATGATGCTTGGATTGCCACTGATCAATGAACAGATACGTTATAAACTCGGTTTGGGTCAGTCCTAACGTAGGATAGTTATCAAACAGCAGATTAGAGACATTAAACTGCCCCGCTTCGATATACCGTTTTAAATCAGTCATGATAGGGATCCTCCAAAAAAAGCCGGCGCGTTGGCGTCCGACTTTTGGTTGCCATTACGGCTTTAGGCGATTGATCATTCGTGGGAATGGAATGGCTTCGCGCAGATGATCCAGCTTGCAGATCCAGGTAATGGCGCGTTCAAGGCCCAAACCAAATCCGGAATGCGGTACTGAACCGTACTTGCGTAAATCCAGATACCATTCGTATTCATCTAAATCAAGGCCGGCCTTTTCAATGGCAGCTTTGAGCTTGTCATAATCGGTTTCACGTTCCGAACCGCCGATGATTTCGCCGTAACCTTCTGGTGCTAGCATATCGGCGCAGACATATTGCTGCTCATCTTCCGGGTCCGTTAGCATGTAGAACGGTTTGATGGCTTTAGGATAATTCAACACAAAGACTGGTTGATCAAATTGATCTGACAGATACGTTTCTTCCGGCGAGCCAAAATCATCACCGTATTTGACGTCCATCCCTGCTGCCTGCAACATTTCGATTGCTTTTTTGTAGCTGATGCGTGGATATGGCAGCTTCGTATACTGTTTGAGCACTTCCGGATCGCGGCCTAGCAAATGTAACGGATAGGCGCAGTTATCCAATACCGCCTGCACCATATAGGCAACATAACGCTCCTGAACCTTTAAACTCTCTTCCTGATGACAAAACGCCATTTCCGGTTCGATCATCCAAAACTCGGTCAAATGCCGGCGGGTCTTACTTTTTTCTGCGCGAAATACCGGCCCGCACGTGAAGACTTTACCATAGGCCATTGCCCCTGCTTCAGCATACAACTGACCGGATTGGCTAAGATAAGCTTTCTTATCAAAATAGTCAGTTTCAAAAAGTTCAGTTGTGCCTTCAGGTGCCGAATCGGTCAAAATCGGCGGGTCCATCTTGATAAAGCCTTCATTGTTAAAGAATTCAAACGTGGCGCGAATCATTTCGTTACGAATTTGTTGAATCGCAAATTGGCGCTTTGATCGTAACCAAAGATGGCGGTGATCGAGCAGGAACTCAATGCCATGCTCTTTAGGCGTAATCGGATAGTCGTGTGAATCCCCGACAAGCTCAATGTTGCGGACTTCGATTTCGTAGCCAAAATGACTGCGGCTATCTTGGTGAATGACGCCGGTGATCCACATGCTGGACTCTTGACGTAATTCCTTTGCCAGCTGAAAGACCTCATCTGGCACGTCGGCTTTAGAAACGACGCCTTGGAAATACGCGGAACCATCGCGTAATTGTAGAAAGGCAATCTTTCCGGAGCTGCGTTTATCGGTTAACCACGCCCCAATTGTTACTTCCTCGTTCACATGTTCTTTTGCATCAATAATGCGAATCTTTTCCGTCATGCGTTAACTCCCCACTTCAATAATTATTTACCAACAAACTCCCGGATACGCCGGGCGGCCTCTTTCAGACTGGCCAAATCTTTACAATAACTAATCCGCGCATGGTCCGGCATGCCAAACGCCCGTCCAGGAACAATGGCAACCCCGGTTTCAGTCAACAGTGCACTGATAAAGTCATCAACCGTACCATAATGACTCAATTGAGCGGCACGCTTAATATTCGGGAAAAGGTAGAAGGCGCCTTGCGGTTTATCTCCCATATCGAAACCGGGAATATCTGCCAGAAGATCATAGAAAAGATTCAGCCGTTCTTCAAAGGCACGGCGCATCTTTTCAACAACCTGCTGATCGCCAGTTAAAGCTGCCACCGCGGCGTATTCGGAAACTGCTGCCGGATTAGAGGTCGTGTGGCTAATAAAGGTCGCCATGGCCTGAATCAGCTTTTCCGGACCGGCCGCATAACCAATCCGCCAACCCGTCATCGCATATGACTTGGAGACGCCGGAAATTAAAACAGTATTCGCTGCGATATCGGGATCGATACTAATCATTGAGGTGTAAGTCGTACCGTTATAAATCAGATCCCGGTAAATATCGTCAGTCACTACCAAAATATGATGCTTCAGCGCCCAATTGCCAATTAAGGTCAGTTCCGTGCGATCATAGACAACGCCGCTTGGATTTTGTGGCGAATTGATAATCAATGCCCGGGTTTTATCGGTCCGAGCCGCTTCAAGATCATCGACACTGACTTTATGTCCGACTGCTGGCATGACCAGATGTGGCACGCCACTCGCCAATTTAATCTGTTCCTCGTAGGAAACCCAGTATGGGACAGGAATCAGCACCTCATCTCCCGGGTTTAAGAAAACCTGAAATAAGGCATACAAAGCAAACTTAGCGCCGGTGGTTGCAACGATTTGACGATGATCATAACGAATACCGTCTTGGGCAAATATCCGGTCACTAATCGCCTGCTTTAATTCCGGAATACCGGTTGCTGCCGTATAGAAACTGGCATTACCAGCCTGAATCGCCGCAATAGCTGCGTCATCAATCGCCTTAGGGGTTGAAAAATCTGGTTGGCCAATAGACAAATCAATGACATCGGCACCTTTTGCCTTTAAGTCTTTCGTCTGATTACTTAAGGCCAATGTCGCTGACGGTGCGACGTTGAGGATTCTTTTTGCTAAATGCACGACTGCGCCTCCTACAGCTTCGGCACCATTGCGGCTACCGAATCATTTTTAATTATAAATTTTTGATCGCGTTCAATTGTTCGCCGCTGCGAAAACTGTACGTCACGTAGTTCAGTTTACCAGACTTTGACAGATAGCCAATATCCCAGACAAATTCCGATCCTCTTTTACCCAGTGATGCATTCAGAATTTTCTTGGGAGCGCTGGTTTGGGTCACCTGTTGAATGGCTTTTTGCCGGGTAATTCCGGACTTTTGGTTTAAAATCGTTACCTTACCTGTCTTTTTCTGAATCACAACGTAAACTGACTGATTCTTCTTGGTTTGACCGGCAACGGTGAGATAACTCTTATCACGGTTGTACCACCAGAAGCCGTTCACGGTTTTTAAATCAGCCCGATTGGTAGCAATTTTTTCCGCTTGGTCGCGCAATTGTTGGTAAGGTGACAGACTCTTGGCATAAATTCCGATGGCAGCGATGATGAGAACAATCAGGCCACCGATAAATAAGAATTTGACCCAGTCGAATCGACGATGATGACGCATCTGTGCTCCCCTCCTTTTGTTGGGTATGGTTGGTTGAGAATTAGGTGATGATTAAGCCAATGCTGTTCGTAAGCGCGCTCACAGGCCTAGAAACCTGCGCGTAAGGACCTTGATTCCAAATGGCCAAGGTGTAGTTAGCTCGTGCAACTTTTTGGTTAATGAAATAGTGTTGGCCGAAGCTGTTCGTAAACGCGCTCACAGGCCCAGAAACCTGCGCATAAGGACCTCAAACCCAAATGGCCAAGGTGTGGTCAGCTCGGCAACTTTTTGGTTAGTGAAATGGTGTTGGCCGATACCTTTCGTAAACGCGCTCACAGGCCCAGAAACCTGCACATAAGGACCTTGATTCCAAATGGCCAAAGCCCGGCCATTTGGAATCAAGGCCACTTATGTTCCGGTTTCTAAACGGGCCTGTTCGCGCTCTTGTTTCTTAACCACATTCTAATGTAACCCGGAATATCGGTGAGTGGCAATGTCATTGGTTTAATATTTGGTAAGGATTTTTGCATTTTCTTACCATACGCGGTGGTGATGAAGCGTGGATCGAGGATGATGAAGGCGCCGCGGTCGGTTTCGGTGCGGATGAGGCGGCCGAAGCTTTGACGCAGCCGCAAGATCGCACGCGGTAGGGCATCTTCTGTGAACGGATCGCCGCCGCTTAATTGAATCTGACGGTATCGGGCTTTGGTGATCGGCGCTTCAGGCGCATCAAAGGGCAACCGCGTTAGAATGACGATTTCAAGCAGTCGATCGGGATAATCAATGCCTTCAAAAAAGCTTGCTGCCCCTAATAGTAAACTCTGGTCGCCAACTGCAAACCGTTTGGCAATTTTTTCCGCTGAACCGGTGACCCCTTGAGCCAATAGCTCTTTATGCCCGGCAATTGGTCGATGGATCAAACGTTGGTAGACGGCCTCAATGACGGATAAAGAATTAAATAAGACAATCGTTTGATATTGATTATCCGCCAGTTGTTCAATGGCCATCGCTAAATAATCAGCGTAGGCATCATCCGAGACGTCTGCGGCATGAGGAGCATCTGTTGCCACTAAAACCTTGGCCTGATCGCGATAATGAAATGGACTGCGGAGTTTTAAGAAGCTGGATTCCGGTAATTTGTGATAGCCTAATTGGGCAGTTAGAAAATCAAATGAACGCTCAGCCGTCAAGGTGGCACCGACGAATACTGGCGCTTCAAAATGATGAATCAGTTGCTGAACGGCAGATCCGACTTGGAAAACATCCCAACTTAATTCCAGACTCGCCACATCGGTAATCTGGCGTAAATTAACGGACATCATCACCGCCTGCCCGGCAATTAAATCCGGCAACCGGCTTAGTAACTCTTGAAGAAGCCGGCGATGATCTGCCAAGGCGATTCGCAGCGCTGCTAACGCTTGAAACTGCTGACCATCGCTTTTTAAGAAGAAATGCGGTCGGCGGTTAAAATCAGCAATTAATTTGTCAGTTGTGACCGTCAACCGCCCGAGAACCTTAATGAGCGATTTGATGGTGGTCGTTTGTGTCTGTTCGAGCCACTTGGCCGCTGCTGAATCCAAACTTAAGTTCACAAAACCTGAAGCTGCAGTTGTTTTGCCAAAAAAGAAGTGGCGATGGATCTGACGCTGCAAGGTATTCACAGCCGTCTCGGCAGTGGCTGCCTGTTGATTCAGTTGCTGTAACACCGTTAGCATGGCAGGTTCACTTTGATAAATCGCAGTCAAAGAATGCCGTTCGTCTGGTTCACTCAATTGCCATACACGATGCAAATGATGATTTAAGTGGTCAAGCGCCACCCGCCGTGCAAACGCGGCAGCAGTATTGTCGGCAAAGTGCTGCGCCTCATCGACCACTAGAAATGGCCGTTTAAATGGTAACGTGTCTGCATGCCGTGAAAGAAACGCGTGGTTTGTTACCACCACCACTGCGTCAGCCAATTTAGCCTGCAGCCGCCGATAAAAATCGAACGTATAAAAAGGATTGATAAATGGCGTGCCAACATCACCGGTATGCCGGATTTCAGCAAACAACGGCGCGCGATAAGTGGTTAAATGCAGCTCATCTAAATCTCCTGTCGTTGTTTGAGTCAGCCATACCAGTAATTTCATTTGCAACAGTTGGGTTTGGCGAGTCGGTCCTTCTTGGTGAAGACTAGCGGCAAATTTATTGAGATCAAGATAATGCTGGGGACTTTTCAGCTCAACCGTGGGTAACGTGCGCCCAAGCAAGGCATCAAGTGCGGGAATGGCTTGCGTTATCAGCTGCGTTTGCAAAACCAGGGTTGACGTTGCCACAACCAACTTGTGCTCAGGTGTGGCAAGGTAAGCATAAGGCAGTAAATAGCCCAACGTCTTTCCCAAGCCAGTCCCTGCTTCGATGAATAATGGTATTTCGGTTTTTTGCGCATGCGTGAAAATGGCATCCATCATCTTGGCCTGTGCTTTACGAAAGCGATAGCGCGGCTGTAGCAGATGTTTTTTGGCTAGTTCGGTTGCTGGATAAGCGCCAGCCGCTGCCAAATCGGTTGGTGTAGTCATCGGCCGACGTAACACCAATGGCCCGACCTGAACAAATTCTTTTTTTAACGGTCTGGGAGGTGACGCGATCATTTTCAGATAATCACCGGTTTCGCGAATAAAGCCATCGTGACGCTGAATCAAGGCCTGTTGCGTTGGTGTCGGTAAGGCCTGAAAGCGCGCCTTTAGTTGCAACAGTAGTTTCGCGGTACTGGTAGCGTCACTATCGGCTTGATGCGGGTTGTCATGTTGGATCGCAAAATGAGTCGTCAAATCACTGAGTCGAAAACTGCTGATTTCTGGAAGTAACACCTGTGCCAACTCAACAGTATCAATCGCCTCAAGCTGTAATTTTGGTAAACCGATACGCTCAAACTCTGCATTTAGAAACGGATAATCAAAATTAACATTGTGCGCCACAAAGACCGTCTTAGTTAGCACTTGGTGAAGCGCGGGCGCTACCTCATCAAAATATGGCGCCGCGACTAACCGTTCAGGGCTGATTCCGGTCAACCGCTGGATCGTCTGCGGGACTGACCGATCCGGGTTGATCATTTGTGAAATTGTTTGAATGATCTTGCCATGGCGCACCAAAGCACAACCGAATTGAATCATACGGTCGCCGTCTTTGACACTGGTTCCGGTTGTTTCCAAATCAACCACAGCAAAAGTGGTGTCAGCATTCATGAACTTTTAACCATTCCTGTCTAAACATACTGCATCTATCATACTATTTCCCTGTTGACTCTGCTACTAAATCCACAATCGTTCCTGTCCGTAACAAGACCAGATAACGATGGGTAACCGGCTCGGGTTGAAGTTGCGCCAGGGCCTGAGCGTATAAGTTCAGTTGGCCACGATAACGCGCGACTAACTTTGCCGGATCGGGCTCGTGATCGGTTTTGTAGTCAAACAACGTGACACCATCGGCCTCAGTCACATAACCGTCCATAATCCCGTGAACCAAAACATCCTCGCCGGGGTCATTTTGTAAAATCTCAAACAACTGATTGGCAGGCAACAACATGGAAAACGGCACTTCCCGTTGCACCTGTTGCGGCTTAGCTTGCAATAACTGCCCTAGATCGGTTGCAAAAAAGCGCACCAAAGCAGTTAGGTCAATCCGCTTGGCAACCTCTGCCGGCATGACCCCGGTGGTTATCAAGTGGTGGCGCAAGGCTTCTAGACTGTTCAGCGTAATCGGTTTGGTCAGGTCAACCAATTGGAGCAATAAATGCGTCGCCGTTCCAATCGCAGCGGCATTCCCACCACCGGAAGTTTCGGTCAAAAATGCTGGGGCACTTAAATCGTGTAGCGGCGGTTTTTGCCCTAAAAATCGGTCGGCACTTACAAGTTCCATCGTATCCGGATCGTCAAAAGCCCGCTTGATTTCCGAAACACTTTGAAAGCCTGCCGTTGTCGTGGCAGCTTGGAATGGATACTGTTTGGCAAACCATCCTGTCAGATCAATCGCAGGTGCATCTGTTTTGGCTGGCGTTTTGGTCGCCACTCCGACTTTAATTTGCGGATGAGTCTCGATTGCAATGGAAAACTCGGTTGGATCAGCTATCAAGGCCGGTTTGACGGTGGTTTCAGTCAGTCCTTTGACTTGCGGATGACGAATGAGGGCCGGTCCGATCCAATCCAGATAATTCGTTGCCGCCCCGCGAATTTGCGGTGCAAGTGTGAGCTGTTCACCTTCCGCGGCTTTGGCCCACTTGGCGACCGTTTTGTCAGCCGAAGTTAATTGCTGCCCGCTCATGGTTGCGCCAACAACATAGAGGCGTTGCTGGGCACGCGTCAACGCCACATACAAAAGACGCATTTCTTCAGCCAATGTTTGATTTTGTCGAGCGGCTTTGGCGGCTTGGTATTGCGGTAACTCATATTCCACCCGGGTTTGCGGGTCGAGCCACTTAATACCGATCCCATTTTTAGTTAAAATTGCCGGTCCGCTTTGATCGCGACGGTTAAAGTGTTTGTTCGTTTGTAAGACAAAAACAACGGGGAACTCAAGCCCTTTACTCTTGTGAATCGTCATCAATTTGACGGCATCATTATCCGGATCAACCTGAGCCGGTGTGGCAAGGTCCTGATCCTGCTTTTGCATCAAGGTAATGAAATGAATGAAGGCAAACAAACCTTTAAAGCCGCCAGATTCATAAGTCCGAGCACGATCAACCAAGGCAAGTAAATTTGCCTGGCGTTGACTGCCGCCAGGGGTGCCGCCAACATAATCGAGAAAGCCGGTTTCCTGATAAATGGCCCACAGTAATGTCACTAGATCATTTTCCCGGGCCAGATCGCGAAAATGATTGAGTTGGTCCAAGAACGCGGCCAAAGTAGCGTGGGTGCGTTTAGCCAGCGGCGTTGTCGGTGTTCCGGTGAGAAAAGCGGTCACCGCGTCATAATAAGGTACTTGTTTGGCTGCCAATCGAATCAAGGCTAACTGATCAGCTGAGAGGCCGACAATCGGCGAGCGCAAAACCGCAACTAACGGAATATCTTGCTTAGGATTATCGATGATTTTGAGGAGTGCCAGCATCACCATCAATTCCGTCGTCTTGAAGAAATTCTTGGTATCAGCCACGAATAATGGTACGCCGGCTGCAGCAAATTGGGTTTGAATGAGGCTGTTTTGGGTGGTTTGGCGTGTTAAAAGCGTAATATCACGATACCGGATACGCCGATATTGCTGGTTGGCGCGATCCCATAATTGTGCATGGGGGTCCGAAACTAACCGCTGGATCTCGGCAATGACCATTTGCGTTTGACCGGTCGCAACATCCAGCGGCTCGTCATCTTCATCGGTTGCAGACCAGTCCGAAGTCGCGTCGGTTTCGTCATCATCGTCCGAAGTCGCTTTGCTATACAGCATGACTTTGACCGCTGGGTGGCAATCGCCATAATCAAGCGCACCATACTTTAACGCAGCATTGTCGTCATAAGCCAAATCGCCGACTTCAGGATCCATAATCTGGCTAAAAATAAGATTGGTGAACGCCAAAACATTTTTAGTCGAGCGAAAATTTTCTGCCAAAATAATCCGTTCAGGTGCGGTGGGTGTTTCCGGATGATTGGCAAACGCCTGATATTTTTGAATGAATAACTGCGGGTCAGCTAAGCGAAATCCATAGATACTTTGCTTCACATCCCCGACCATAAAGCGATCGCCGGGGTCGGTTGTGCTGACGGCTGCCAGTAACGCTTCTTGTAAGGGGCTAATGTCTTGATACTCGTCGACCATCACCTCATCGAAACTGGCGCGATAATTGTCAGCAATCGGTGCGCCGGTTTGGGGATCTTTTTGCTGCAGGATTCGCAGTGCGTTATGCGCAATATCGCTATAGTCTTGCACATGCCGAACCGCCTTTTCTGCGGTCAGCGCATCTAAAAAGGTTAAGGCCACCTCCGTCAGCATGGTCATCATCGGTTGCACCGTGCGCAGTAAGTCGGTGATTTGCTCACTCGTTAAGGCAAAATCCGGTGCCAACTGATCCTGCCATATTTTTTTAGCGGCATCCCGCAGTTGTTTAGCCTCATTTTTGAGTGCTTTGTCGTCGTCATCAAGACCTTTGCTGGCGCGAGACCACGCCAAGAAGTCATGCTGAACTAAGGCGTCGCGAACCGCTTCATAGCTCGGCTCAGGGTTGTCTAATAAACTTTGTAACGGGTTCAAATCGGCCGTGATTTGTTGATGCCAGACTGGATTTGGCAAGCGGTTGGCCAGCTCATCCGCTTGCGTCAGCGTGGTAAATACTTGCATGAGTTTGCGCTTGGTTCGCGGCCAAATCTGGTGCGTGAAGGTCGCCGCCCAAGCTTCTGGTGCATAAGGCTTTGCCAGTTGTTGCAAGTAAGCTTTAGGATCGGTTGTGGCAGCAGCTTGGCGCATTAACTCGAACATTAAATCCTGAAGGCCACTATCATCCCGATCGCCGCTAAAGTTAGCGGTCAATTGCTCGAATTCCGCCGCTTCGTCACCAGCATAAAATTGTTCGCGCAAATCGTTCCAAACCTGTTCTTGTAACATATAGCGCTCAGTTTCATCAGTCAGTAATCGAAAGCCTGGATCTAAATCGATAACATAGTAATAAGTTTGGACGATTTGCAAGCTAAACGCATCCAACGTACTGATTTTGGCTGCATTCACCATGGCAATCTGGTTGGCCAGATGGCGCCGATCCTCAGCATTTAACTCATGTCGCTTGGCGGTCAGTGTTTGCTTCAAGGCAGTCTGAATCTTAGTCCGCATTTCCGAAGTTGCCGCTCGCGTAAAAGTCACGATCAACATTCTGGTAATATCGGCGTGTTGTTTGAGAATCTTTTGAATAATGCGTTCAACTAATACAGTGGTCTTGCCGCTGCCAGCCGAGGCTGATACCAACATATCATGGCCGTGATGGCTAATGGCAGCTTGTTGCGATGGGGTAAATTGCGTCATGACTGTGGATGCTCCTTTTCAGAATGCGGTATTTGTGTCGGGTCAGCGGTAAGGCGTCCGATCACGTCTTTACGCTTTAACTTAGGGACGTGATGGTAATGATCAAAACCGGTTGCAGGGTCAAACAGCATAATACTTTGATAGTCGCTGCGACTGACAATCGTGGAAGACTGGCCATATTGGAAAGGCTCAAGTGCAATATCCCCAGCGAGAATTTGCGTGGCTGCATCGATAATCAGCGCCTGATTGTGAGCCAAATAAGCCCGCAACGCCTCGGGAGTCAGGACGTTTGACTGATTTTGATTGAAACTGCCATCTTTTTTAAAGCCAAGCGGTGCAATCTCACTACGACCGCCACTTTCCGGTGAAATGGTACGATCCACGGCCGCCAGCTCATCTCCGTGTTCGGCGACTAAGAACCCCAGATACTTGAAGGCTTTGAGTCGCTCAAGTGCCGGTTCCAATTCAGGCGTGTATTTGAGTTTAGGATCCTGCAAGTGAAAATACAGCGCCCCCGCCGGAACAAACGGTGGCTCTGCTGTCACGTTGGTCATTGCTTCAATGTAAGTCAGCATTTGCAAGGCAATGCCATAATAAGCGTCACTATCATCGAAGCGGCGTTGCCCACTTTTATAATCGACAATAATAAAACGCCGGGCATCAGGTTCGCGATAAATATCAAGCCGATCGATTTTACCGTGAACATTGACGCGACCCCCATGCGGCAACGGCCATGATAAGCCTGGCAGTCCCTTGGTATCGCCAATCCGGCCAAACTGCAGCTCGGTGCGCACCGGGCGGAAGCCGCTGCGTTGCTGTTGCTGGCGCATGTTGAGCAAAACCTGAATGAGCAGTCGACTTAAGCGCTTGGTCAAATAAGTCATGCGATACGTACTGCCGAGGATTTCATACCCCGGCTGTTTGGCAATCTCGGCAACCATTGGCGGTACGGCAGCCATGATCGCCGCGGGTTCAACATCGGCCAAGTTTTGTTGTTGATCACGCAATTGCGTTAAATACCGATCAAGTACAGCATGAAAAAGACTACCGGTGTCGGCTGGTGAAAGCTCAAATTCCGGTCGCGGTTGGAGCAGCAAACCATATTTAAGGAAATATTCGAAATGATTAAGATAATACGTCTCCAATCGCGACACGGAAACATTCATATCGCGGCCATAGAGTTGCACCGCCAGCTGTGGATCAAGGCGGCCAGGATCATTTTGATACGTCAAACTTCCGGCAAGGCGTTGGGCCAGGTTGGCTAAATCGGTTTGTTTCAATGCGCTTAACACACTTTGCCAAGCCAGACTCAGGGGTTGTTTTTGCTGTTGGGCATCACCGGCAGCCCGAATGAAGTCGCTTAACATTGCCCGCGGGCTGCCAAGGACAGATTTGACCGTTGTCGCGAGTGTTACCGGCGCCCAGGTTTCGGGCACGAGATGAAGCGCCCGTTTCAGTTGCTGAAAATAAGGTGACGCCTGATTTTCACTATTTTCTTGCGGGTTTTGCATGGGGTAACTTAGCGTCAACGTCTCGCTGGCGGCCATGAAGCCCAAATAGTTGATAAACGGATCACCTAAAGTTGTTGTTGGACCTTGCTCGGGTAAAAAGCGGTCATCCGGCAACTGTGCAGCTAATAATTGGCGCTCTTCACTGTTTAAAACGCCGTCATCATTGGGAACATCCGGCATGGCGGTGCTGGTGGCCCCGATAACAAAAACATGTTTTGCTTTGGCTAATCGGACTAACCCGGTTTCTGAAATCACAACCGCGTCAAGTGTGGCCGGAATCTGTGTGTAAGTCGCACTGGCAAAGCCGGCAGCAAGCAACTCATGAAATTGCTCGCGATTAAACTTAGCGTTGCCCAAAATGGTAACGTAATCATCCAGCAAAGCGGTAAATGTGGTCCATGCTTGTTCGTGCGCTCGACTGCGAGCAAGCTCACCGGCTGCACTTGCTGCTTCTCGCCACGCGTTCAACTGGTCCACTACCCCAATTTTCGTTAACCAGTGGTACAAACTTCGCGCAGCCTCAAGTCCGGTTTTAGCTGCCTGCCATTGTTTGAGTAAGGCCGGCACAGTTTGAGCCACCAGCGTTTTTATGGCATTGATTTGAGCGGTTTTATCGGCTTCAGGATCCATTTCTGTCTCATCAGCAGCGGGATTACGCTGAAAATACCGCCATGGTTCTGTCTGTGTCCAGCGTCTTTTACCTGCAATCCCTGTTCGAACCAAATGATTGTCGAGGGTATCGACGGCATCACGAAAATCTGCCACCGCCATCCCCTGAGGCAACAAAAGCTCAGTATGCAACAAGCGCATGATGTCTTGATACTGATAGTCATGATCCTGGATGGCAAATAGGCTTTCGATTAACACCACCAAGGGATGATCCTTCATCGGCCGCTGCAAGTCGGTAAATTGTGGAATCTGAAATTCAGCAAAAATAGCCGGAATGATCGTTGCGTACGGATCTAATCGCCGAGCAATAATCACAAAATCCCGATAACGTGCTCCGTTGCGAACCGCTTGATAGATAGATTGGGCCACATGCCGCAATTCCTGATAGGGATCAGTCGCAGTGGCTAAATGCACATGATCGGCAACATTTGCGGTTGGCGCCGGCTGCGGTTCGATATTGGTATTAGCCTGCCACCAACTCGCCACCTGTCGCATGCCCAAGCTTAAGTGCCGTGGCTGAGCAAACCGATCCAACCGAATTGGAATTCGCATCGTTTTGGCTTTTTGATACAAACGATGATAAAGCCGACCAGCAGGTAAAAAGAGATTAGGAGCCACAGGCGGTGCAGTTGGATAAGGCCGATCCAACACGAGGCCGATCGTCACTTCTGCGGCGGTTTCCAGCATCGTTTCCACCAGTGCTGACTCTGAAGCAGAAAATACGTTAAAATGGTTGAGATAGATAAACGTGTGGGTGAGATCATGGGTACGCATGGCTTGCTGCAGCCCACTTAGCAGACTGGCGGTTGTCGCATAAGGACCGATTTCTGCTTCATATTGATCAAGAATAATGCCTAAATCACGCAACTTAGCCCGGTGCCGATCGCCTGGTGTCAGAGCCGCAACGGTATTGGCTAAGTCTTCGGCGGTAATCCGGCCAATCATGAGTTCACTCAATTGGCCAGCAAGCTGTGTGACAAACCCAGTGTGCTGAGCTTCTCCGGCATAAATGGTTAAGTCCGCTTGCCGTTCTGCAAGAATTTTGGCAACCAGCATCGTATTGCTAGCTTGATCCAGCCGTGGTTGCTGATAAAGCGGCGTGTTCTTCAAATAAAACCAGGCCAGCCGGGAAAAGGATAAGACCTGAACGCGACTTTGCACGTAAGTCTCCGAGTTCCCCTGTTGCAATTGGCGCAAGCGTTTGAGAAGATCAATTTCTGCTTCAAATTTAATATGGTTCGGTACCAGTAAAAAAATCCGGTTTTGGGAATCAGCGGTAAGCTTTTCATGAATCATAGCCGCCATGGTTTGGGTATGATCCGTCGTTGCATCACCGAGAATAAACTGCAACCCCATGTGAAAACCTCCTAAGGAAAGTGAGCGTGAGCCGGCGCGGTTAGAAGTCGGAGTGTAAGCGGCCTCAGACGTGATGGCCCGGATTTGGCCATTGCGGCTGAGGTCCTTACACGCAGACTTCTGCGCCGGGGAGCGCGTTATAGAAAAGTGAGCGCGAGCCGGCGCGGTTAGGGATCGGAGTATAAGCGGCCTTGGGCGTGATGGCCGGGCTTTGGCCATTGCGACCAAGGTCCTTGTACGCAGATCCCTGCGCTGGGGAACGCGTTATAGAGTGAGCGCGAACCAGCCCGGTTAAAACCTACCCCAACCCGCATGTTGCGATGTGAGAAAACCACTAGCACAGCAGCCCCAGTACAAAGACGACCTTAATTTTAATCGTCATTCTCTTAAACCGCCTACTTAAAGGCTACCGCACCAACAAAAACAGTCTCACTATTTAAATACGTGTGCCTGATGACTTATGCTTTAGTCTAGCATAACTAAGTAGTGTCCGATCAGGGTTTGCGCTATCATAAGTAAAGAATATTAACGAGGTGTTTATATGAAAATCGGGACGGGGAAAAGTTACGCAAAAATTATTCTCATTGGCGAGCACGCCGTTGTTTATGGGGAACCGGCCATCGCTTTGCCAGTCAAAAGTATTCGATTATTAGCTAAAGTCGAGCCAATACCTGATGGCCGGCAGGAAGTCACGTCCGCCTTTTTTACCGGCGATTTGAATGCGGGTCAGTTAACCAATTTTGCCGGCATTGCCATGCTCATTCGCCAGCTGCTCGTGTTCTTCAATGCTGCTGATCAAGGCTTTCATCTGACCATTACCAGTGCTTTGCCATCAGAACGGGGCATGGGATCATCCGCAGCGACTGCAGTAGCCGTTGTGCGCGCCTTTTACGATGCGTTTCAAACGTCGCTCAGCCATTCGGTTTTGCTAAACTGGGCCGGGATCTCGGAAAAAGCTTTGCACGGCAACCCCAGCGGCTTGGATGCGGCTACGGCTAGCGCTGAAAAGCCGCAGTGGTTTGTCCGCGGCAAGTCGTTACGATCCATCATGATGCCGCGCAATGGCGTTTTACTGATTGCCGACACTGGGATCGCCGGTCAGACGAAGATTGCGGTTGATCAAGTGGCTCAGAAATTAAAAAAGGACCCGAAAACGTATCAGCCACTGATCACCGACATTGGTGATGCGGTGCGTCAGGCGGCTTTGGCACTGGCACAAGATGACATTATCACCCTAGGACAACTCTTAAATCGAGATCAAGCGGACTTGGCGGCTCTTGGCGTTAGCAGTCCCGAGCTTGATCGACTGATTAATGTTGCCCTTGATAACGGCGCATATGGGGCGAAACTGACCGGTTCCGGCATGGGCGGCTGCATGATTGCCCTTGCCGCCGCGGATCAGGCGCCGACAATTATCCAGGCACTAAAGGCAGCCAATGCCGTTAAAGTCTGGGAATACCACTTTGAAACGAAATGAGGCTGCTATGACAACTTATGCACGTGCGCACACTAACATTGCATTGATCAAATATTGGGGCAAAGCAAATAAGCAACTGATGCTGCCGGCAACCAGCAGTATTTCGCTTACCTTGAATGACTTTTACACGGACACGGCGGTAACTTTTGACCCTGCACTCGATCAGGATCAATTCACGTTAAATCACCAAATGCAGTCGCCTACTGCTGTCAGCCGCTTTTTGGATCATGTTCGGCACCTGGCCCAAATTGATACACGCGCTCGGGTCAACTCGTTGAATCATGTACCGACTGCTGCCGGTTTGGCCAGTTCGGCTTCTGCGTTTGCGGCACTGGCACTGGCTACAAGTCGCGCGGCTGGCCTAAATTTAACCCCTACCGCTTTGTCACGGTTGGCACGTCGCGGCTCAGGGTCGGCCACCCGTTCAATCTTTGGCGGAGCGGTAATTTGGCACCGTGGCAGCGATGATCAATCCTCGTTTGCCGAACCCTTAACCATTCAGCCAACTCTGCCGCTGCGGATGTTGGTCGTCACGGTTTCCGATCAGAAAAAGGCAGTCAGCTCCCGCACCGGCATGGCCAACACGGTTGCGACCAGCCCTTATTACCAGGCATGGGTACAATCGAATGAAGCGTTAATTTCACCTATGATCACGGCATTGGCCGAAAATGATCTGACGACGATTGGTGCACTCACCGAATTATCGAGTATGCGCATGCACGCTGCCATTATGGCTGAGGAGCCGCCGTTCACCTACTTTTTGCCGGAAACTTTACGCGCCTGGCAATTGGTGCAAGAACAACGGGCACTCGGCATTCCGGCGTTTGCCACGATGGATGCCGGACCCAACGTCAAGATCCTCACAACCGCACCGTACGTGGATGTTCTCATGACCGCCTTGCAGCCTGTTTTTGGCGACCGGATTTTGAGCACCCGCCTCGGCCCGGACGCGCAAGTGATTACAAAGGAGCAATTTAATGACACAGAGTCAGCAATCACATCGCAAGGATGAGCACGTCTTTTTAGCGGAAAAATATTTTCAGGCGACTGCGCATGCCGGCTTCGATCAAGTTCGGCTACTACACCGGGCACTTCCGGAATCCTCATTAGCAGATGTTGACTTGACGCCTCCCATTCCTTTTGGCTGGCGTTGGCCGATTTACATTAATGCGATGACAGGAGGTTCCCCGCAAACCGGCAAGCTCAATGCTCAGCTAGGGCAATTAGCTCAGGCGCTTGATCTGGCAATTGCTAGCGGCTCTCAATCCGTGGCCTTACATGATCCCCAATTGGCCCCTACTTTTAAAACGCTGCGTGATCATAATCCGGATGGTTTTATTCTTGCCAATATCGGTGCCGGACACGATCAGCACGCAGCTGAAAAGGCAATTAGTATGTTAGACGCGGATGCACTTGAAATTCACGTCAATGCGGCACAAGAAGTGATCATGCCAGAAGGTGATCGCGACTTTTTGTGGCAGGAAAATATCCGTACCATTGCAGCAACTGCTTCGGTTCCGGTTGTGGTTAAGGAAGTAGGTAACGGCTTCATCCGCGAAGATCTGCAAACCTTGCAGCAACTAGGCATTCATTATGTCGATATCGGCGGGCGCGGCGGCACGAACTTTGCGGTCATCGAAAATGCTCGCCGCCCCCACCACGACTTTTCCTACCTGCAGGATTGGGGACAAACAACCGTTGAGTCACTGCTTGAAGCCCGCGGACTACCGTTAACAATCCTGGCAACCGGTGGCATTCGATCGCCGCTGGATGTCATTAAGGCACAACGCTTGGGGGCGCATGCGGTGGGCATCAGTGGACTGGTGCTGCACCACTTGATTCAAACTGACTATGCGGCTACATTAGCCTACTTTCAGGAATTCCTGCAACAATTACGGCAACTGTATGCATTGCTAGGCGTGACCAACTGGCAAGCACTGCAAACGGCACCGGCTGTGCTCAGTCCTGAATTAGAACATTATCGCCATGTCCGTCACTTGCCAGCAATTTGATTTTAGGTCAATAACAAAAGGATGCTAGTAAACAGACAATACCTAGCCTGTCACTAACATCCTTTTTGATTACTTTTTAAGATGCTGATACTAAATTGCAAGCCAACTAAACTCGCAGCCCTTTTGGATAGAAATTCTTAACCGTTCCATTGACTAACTTGCCGATTGCAAACGGCTTATGTTCAAACGTGAGTAAGACGAATCGTTTCCCTGACAGCGAGGTCGTGAGCGTTTCGCCATGACGGTAGCGCGCATAACCATCGGCATCCACCTCAATCACGGTTTGAAAATCAGCCGGATCCAGCGCAGTTGCGATACTGTGGCTGGGTTCAAACCTGTTTTTACGGAAACTCCCAAGTTCAAGCCCCGCGCGAACCACCTTCACTCGGTCAAACGGAATCATGGTTTTCGGGAGTAACGACAGGAAGTCCCCGTGGCGGTAAAATTGTCCGGTCAACGGCTTATGCAAGCTGGTCGAGAAAAAAGTGGTCACTTCATCCCGCGCGGCTTTCACTAAAGGTTTTATCTTTAGCGGTTTTACTGGTTCGTTCGGCAATTCACCCGCAAGTCGCAGTTTGGCAACGAAATGGCCTTCACCGCGTACGAGATGTGGAAACAGCCGCACTGTTTTTGCCAATTCAGGATTGCCATCTGCCCATTCCGGTCGACCAGCAACCATTCCTGGAGACTTTTTAATGGGTTCGAGCGTCAAATCGTAGTGAGCAAGCAGCCAAGCAATGATTTGTTCGTCTTCTTCCGGACTGAACGTGCAGGTTGAATAAATCAAACTTCCGCCTGGCCGCAGCATTTTAATCGCCGCTTGCAGAATGACTTTTTGTCTTGCCGCACATTCTGCTGGGTAGTCGCGGTGCCAATACTGAATTGCATCTGGATCTTTGCGAAACATCCCCTCACCGGAGCAAGGCGCATCGACCAAAATCCGATCGAATGTCTGCGGCCAGGCTGCGGCTAACGTATCCGGATCATTATTGGTCACTAAAATATTCCGACTCCCCCAACGTTCGAGATTACCGGAAAGGACCTTCGACCGCGGCCCGTTTATTTCATTGCTGACCAGTAACCCGGTTTCACCAAGATAACTAGCCAATTGCGTGGATTTACCACCAGGAGCGGCACATAAATCCAACACGCGCTCCCCTTTTTGCGGTGCCGCGACTGTCCCGACAAATTGCGCACTGGGTTCTTGGCTATAAACCAGCCCGGAAACGTGATCAATTCCGTTTCCGGCAACTTTGCCATAATACCCCCAAGGACTCCAAGGAATGGGATCCGTGGTCTTTTCGTCTAATGGCCAAGGTTTAGCCGGATCGCGCCGGAATCCCGCCATTGGTTCGTCATCAAAACTAGCCAAAAAAGCCGAGGCGTCCGCTCCTAATAACTGGGTATATTTTTCTTTAAACGCTTCAGGAAGTTGCACTTGTTCGATCCTTTCTCCGAATCAAATATCGCAGGAAAACAACGGTCGCAATCGTTAAAATAATTAAGAAACCCCAGATGCTGGCGCGGGTCGTATAGTAAAACCACCAATTGGCAAACAAACCGCCAAGCAGCAAACTGATGCCGACGTGGCTGGCACAGCTCGACAAGACGCCGCGCAAATACCGCGCACGCATGTTGATTTCTAGTCCCGATGTCTGCAAGGGTCCGATGAGCACCACCATTAGGACGCTCAGCAAACCTGCCCCTAACAATAAAAGCACACAGAATAAAGCTGTCTGGCCGTATGCGCGCCACCAGGTTGCGGCATTGCTATCACTGAAATGAACCCGATGAACTTTATTGGCGCGCAGAATGCTTTTAAGCGCTTTTCCATGCTGATTTGCACCGTCTACATAGACTTTTACCTGCTTGAGGCGTAATCCACCGTTTGCGGTATTGGGTGACGCATTAAGAAATACCGCCTTGTTCAGCGGACTACCCTTACGCGTGCCCACAGTTCCCAACACTGGAACATATTGATCATTCACGCTCAAATAACGCTGATTATTGCTGCCAGTGTAGAGTTTATCCGCTAAGTCGTGACCGACAACCGTAACCGGTAAACTTGATTCAAAATCGCCATTCGAAAACCATTGACCAGTTTCAACCGGCAAGCTCGCAACCGTTCCACGCTGATACACGTAGACCACTTGCTTACTCACAAACTGCACCTGATACCCCGAAAAGTCAGTCTTTGCCAGCTCCGCAACCGCAGTCGTCACCCGCCGCTGACTCTTCGTCACATATTCCTGGGCAGTCTCAGACATACCAAGATGATCCAGCTGACTGGCATATTCATTTTGATCATGCTGCGACCACACCAAACCAGCCAAAATTGCCAAGCCGATCCATAGTAAGTCGATTAAGAATAGTTTCTTCACAGTGGCCTCCTTAGGAAAAGTGAGCGCGAGCCGGCGCGGTTAGAAGTCGGAGTGTAAGTGGCCACAGACGTGATGGCTGGTCTTTGGCCATTGCGGCTGTGGTCCTTACACGCAGACTTCTGCGCCGGGGAGCGCGTTATGGTGAGCGCGAGCCGGCGCGTTATAGAAAAGTGAGCCCACACACTAAAGCCAACTCCGCCCATCACTGCAACCGATACACCCGTTCATGAATTGCATCAAAATGACCCAATGCGCGATTCAATGCAAAGATTCGGCGATCAGGTACCATCATCGCCTCCTGCCAAAATAACCGGCTATTGGTCGCACCATAGCGCTCGCCAATCACAAACAATTGCTTATCAGGAAAGTATCGTTGCATGATATGTAAAAACCGCACATCATTGGGGTCTTTATCTGGGCTCCATGCCATGACCACCGCATCAACTTGTGCCGCATATAAAAATAAAGCTGCATTGGCGGTAGCGGTTTTCACTGGCACTAATGGTTGGCGGCCGGTGACATTTTCCGCAACCCATGTATGAGCATCGGTGGTAATAGTCGGATTTCCTTGATCACGTAATCCTGCACTGACATAGCCATTGCCCGCTGCGACTTCCAGATAACGTTGACGGCCATACAACTGTTGCCACGTCGCGAAAAAATCTTTATGCACAAACGACCACATACCATCATGAAACGCAATGTACCGCCTAAAATTGTGAAGCAGATGATCCAACGCCATCAAATCGGCCAATTTGGCTCCCGGCAGTAACAATGCCTGTTCAATTTGAGGGGTGGTTAACCCCAGCCACGGCAAGGCATGTTGCGGTAATTGCTGGTTGGCAAGCGCAAGCCGCCACGCTGTCATGGCTGCGATTTGTTTTTTTAACGGTGAAATTGCCTGATATTTTTCAGCCAGTTGTAAGAGTCGTGTCCAGTAAGCCATCCTAACCTCATATTCTAAATACTGGCAGCTACTTAGCTAACCCTTTTTTCGCGCAAAAGAACAGGCAAAAGCCGCCATGAACGGCGGCTTTTGCAACAGGGGCAACAACCTCGTACTAATGAATGCCCAGTGCCATCTTAGCATACCGACTAAGACGTTCCGGGCCCCACGCTGGGTACCAGACAAGGTGAATCTCAACGCTTTGGATCCCGTCAATCGCCGTTAACGCCTGCTTGATATCGGCATCAAGCATATCGGTCAACGGGCAACCCATGGTGGTAAGGGTCATTTCAACCGTACATTTACCATTTTCATCCAAGTCCACCCCATAGATGAGGCCAAGGTTAATCAGATCGATCCCCAACTCCGGATCAATCACGGTTTCCAATGCATCCAGGATCTGCTGTTTCATTTTATCAAAATAGGCCTGGTCTTGGGTGGCGGCTTGATCATGCGTATTTGCCATCAGCAGTCCCTTCCTTTCTGAACATCTTCAGGATTATTTCTTGTCTTCTTCAAGCACACCGGCAACTGAATAATGGTTCTTGGCCATTTCATTCAGGACAATATGGACATGCTCAGCCGGCGCTCCGGTGTCCTTAACAATGGCGGCGGTAACATCTTTGACCAGTGCTTTAAGCTGCTCCGGCGACCGGCCTTCAATCAAATCAATATGGACTAGTGGCATCATGCTCCACTCCTTCAACTGAGAATAAGGTGCGTGTTAATCTGCTTTATTTTAGCATGTGAAACACGTTTACGCACGTATGATCAAAAAGTAAGCGCGAGCCGGCGCGGTTAGAAGTCGGAGTGTAAGTGGCCTCAGGTGTGATGGCCCGGTTCTGGCCATTGCGCCTGAGGTCCTTACACGTAGACTTCTGCGCCGGGGAGCGCGTTATGGGCGTAAAGTCAAACTAGTGGCCTTGGACGTGATGGCCGGGCTTTGGCCATTGCGCCCAAGGTCCTTATACGTAGATCTCTGCGCCGGGGAGCGCGTTATGGGCGTAAAGGAGAAATAGTGGCCTCAGACGTGATGGCCCGGTTCTGGCCATTGTGTCTTAGGTCCTTACACGCAGACTTCTGCGCCGGGGAGCGCGTTATGGGCGTAAAGGCGAGCGAAAACAAAATCAATTAACAGTCAAGGTGCATAATTTCAAGCGTGATAGTCCGTATTTAGCCACTGCAAATAAGATCGCACAATCAATCCCCTTCTCTAAACTCAAGATTCTTCCCTTTCTTTAAAGTCTCACACAGTAAACAAATTAGTCGCCTGCTGCTTCACCCACTGTTGATCAGCAGTGAGAACGATGGTGTATCCATGTGCCTTTAACCATGCTAGGATAGCCTGTCCGCGCGCCATGTCAACCACATCGAATGGGCGGTCAAGAATCAGCAGCTGGCTGCTAAGTGCGGCCCGTGCCAACGCAATTCGTTGCTTTTCGCCAGTCGAAATTGTTGAAGCATTGATTTGGGTGTCAGTGTGGAAGCGCGCGGAAATGCCAAGGATGTCCAGTAAGTCTTTTTCTACTGAACGCGATTTGGCAGCTGGTGTTGTCCCGACTGCAAACCCGGGGAATAGATGGATGTTATTCGCCAAAGACTCATGGAAGACAGCTGGATTTTCAGGAAGATAACCTACCGCAAAGTCGGGCAATTTAAAATTGGCAGCCGACAAATTCAGATATTTGGCAGGTTCATTTGCCAGTTCGCGAAGTAATCGGCTTTTGCCACTGCCATTTTGTCCTTCTATACAGAGAATATCCCCACCACGTAAAACGACCGAGCTATTCTTAAATTGCTTTTTGAGCCGGTCACGAGTCTGGTTATACCCAGCATCATCCCGCCCTTTACGCGGGAAAAATTGCGCGATTTTAGCTTCAACAAAGCGGATGCGCTGAAGCAACTCAAGGGTTTGATTTGAGATCGTCACAAAGTCAAATCCTGGCGCGATATAAGTTAGGAATAAGGCAATGGTTCCCGGAGAAATCTCCTTAGTCTGATTCGCAATCAATAGCGTGAATGCAATCGCCAGCATATTGATAAAAGCAATCATATTGGTCAAAAATGCCGCATATGTCGCCTGCTTCAGACCACTGACGAGTTGTTGCTTATTCTTGCGATCCAGCTCGGCTTCAGGGTGAAGTACCCCCAAGAAGCGCATATACCGGTTGTTGGAAATAAGATCAAACATGAAATTAAAATAGTTAAGTGAAGCCTTTCTAGCACGCCCATACAGGACGCCATTGTATTTTTGCGCAACTAAAATAACGGTTTGTACAACTATGAGTGGGATGATGACCGCAACCGTCAACGTTTGACTGTATGAAAACAGAATGACTAAAGAACCCACCAAGAAGACAAACTTCACGCACAAGTCGGTGATGGTCAAGGCAACAAAGTCAATTGACGGCAAATCAACATTCACGACATTCAGAAGGTCGGCGGCATGCTTCGACCCAAAATCAGGCAGTTTTGCAAATAATTTATTGATAAAGGTTTTATCGGTATTAAACGTGATTCGTGCGTCAAGCATGCCATAGCGTTGGCGCGACAGGTTGATCAGGATGACAACCCCAATGAACACCAGAATCGTCAGCCAGAATAGCGACCCGTGATGTTTTGCCAAAGCATCAAAGGCCCGCTTTTGAATCAGGCCAATGACTAACGGTGCACATTCCTGTATCAACGAAAATAGGATCAAGGCGGCAATCAGCTTTTTATTGTCGAAAAATAGATCACGAATTTTTAACATTTTGTTCGTCCTCGTAGGTTGATGCCCAATCTGCTAGTTTCGAGAAGTAGACGCATTCACCCTTTGTGATGCCATAAACATGATCGGCAAAATGTAGCCGGTTGGTTTTATGCGAAATCAGGATCATTTTAATCTTGAAAGTGTCCACGTAATGCCGCAGCAAACGGGAAACCTCGGCAAATCGAGCGGTATCAAGTGAGCTCAGGGTTTCATCAAGGATAATCAAGTCCTTTTCTTGCAAAAGCGCTCTTAATATCAGTAACAGTTGGCGATCACCATCCGCCAGCTTGTCAATGTTCGCACCGTCTTCACCCACCTGAGCTGATAAGGTTGTGCGCAAATAATCTAACCTAGCTTTCGACACACCAAGTTGTTCGAGGCGTTGCCAGACATTTTGCGTGGCATTATTTACCGAAAAACCTTGTAAGCTCTTCTCAATTGAAACGTGGAAAAGCGATTGGTCAACAGAGACGTAAGCAACGTTTGCTCCCATTTCAGAAGCTGATATTTTTGAAATCGGCGTCTTTGAATAGTCAATTTGCCCCTCGTACTGGTGCTGCAGGCCAACGATCGCCTTTGCAAGGGTGCTTTTCCCCGAACCGGACACACCGGACAACCCGATGATTTGTCCCGGTGCAATGGCCATATCGACTTTCTTTAGTACCTGGTGATCAAAATTTCTCAAGTTTGAAATATGGAGCCGAATAGTAGGTTTAGTAGGATAGGGACTGTTTCCTGATTGCATCACAAATTTGCGCTCCAATTCAGCAAGGTTGGCAAATGCACCTTTGAGATATTGCACATTATTCGCGTGAAACTGCATGCTTTCCAAGGGTGCTTGAATTCTGGTAGCGTAATCGATCATCATATACACCGTCCCCAACCCGATCACGCCGCGTAGGAAACTGTACCCGCCCAGTGCTAACGAGGTAACTTCCAAAAAGGCAATCAGCACCAGTGCGGCGATCCACGAACGATAAATAAAGCTCTGAGCATGTAATTCCAAAGGCAGCAGCTTATCGTACTGTTTATTAAACCAAGCAATGACGCGACTCGAAGCCTGCATCGGGGCCACGTCATTGTTATTAACAAAAACATCTTGCAGAAAATCAGCCGTCTTTGCTTCCCTTTTTCGCAACTTAGGGATCACATCGTTGCCACTGGTATTAACGTGCCTTAAAACGAGAATCGAGAGAAGCAGATAACCAGTAAAAGCTGCCCCGATCAAAACTGACTGAAAAAACAAGACGCAAATAATCGTGATCACCTGAATCACATCTGACCACACTGGAATTAAGGTTTGCTGGCAAAAAAGTCGGCACTGATCAATGTCCTTAGTCAGGCGGTCATTTAAGTCGCCGGTTTGAAAGGATTCAGAATCGCGAATTTCATCACCAAAGGAAATTAAGTTGAGGTATCCTTTTCGTACCCGGTGCGTCATTTTCAAAAAAACCACATACGAAAAAGCGCTGAAGACTGTGCGACCGGCTAACAATATCAACCCTAGTGCTAGATAAATATAAAAATTGTGAAGAACGTTTGCGCTGCCGGGAACTGTCACGCCGTTGATCATGCGCTGAACAAAGACTTCAGCGTATACTGCACTGGCACTCAACGCCAAAGATATTAATAAGACCAGTCCTAATGTCAGCTTACCGCGGCTTGAAGCAATTTCGGATTTAAGTATTTTAGGCATAAGCGCTTCCTTGTTATTAGTATGAAATCTTAACTATCGGCGAGCCGTTAAACCGGATGGTATCCTTCATTCTTAATGGCTTTTAATATTAACAACCATCCATTGCGTATGTAGGATAGCAGTCGCCTGATAATCTCATTTTATTATCATCAGGCTATCATTATATTGTGAAACGGTCAACTAATGATCTAATAAGTCGTGAATTATTTTTTGACTTCATCACCGGATCACGGCTTTACAGGTTTGATTTTCACGACAACAAAATAGAGCCGTCCAACCAATTGAACTTATCAACACCGCATCTGCTTAGGGTACGCGGAATTAATAGGTCAGTCGATAATTAGACGACTCTCTTAACTATAAAAATGTTAGCTGTTACATAAACGTAAACGGATCGGTCGACAATTTCGATGGAATTGCCTTGACGTCCCAACCTTCAGCAACCGCCCATTCGTTGATCAACCCGGCAACTTTTCCTTTCATGATCGCTTCGATGTGATGGCCCGGATCAATCACAGGTAAATCCGCCGCCAGCATATCGTGAGCCGTATGATAGTAAACATCGCCGGTAATGAAGACATCGGCACCAGCCGCTTTGGCATCGTTGAAGGCATCGCCGCCATCGCCACCAAGAATGGCAACTTTTCGAACCGGCCGCTCCAAGTCACGAGCAACAACGCGTAAGCCTTTGACGTGATACGCTGCTTTGACTTGTTCAATAAAGGCCTCAAGCCGGATCGATTCAGGCAACAAACCGATTCGGCCCATATTCGCACCTTCACCTTCGTTAATAAACGGCACGACTTGAGTCAAACCCAGCGCATCGGCCAGCCAATCATTCATGCCTTCCTGAACCCGATCCAAATTGGTATGGGCGCTATAAACTAACAGGTCATCTTTTAAAATCTGCGCGTACATCGCATTTTGCGGAACCCGTAAGTCCAGATTGTGAACCGAATGAAACATTGCCGGGTGATGGGAAAAGATCATGTCAGCATGAACCGTTTCAGCTTCGGCCACCACCTCAGGACGAACGTCTAAGGTCACCAACACGGTTTTAACGGGACGATCAGGGTTGCCTAATTGTAAGCCACTGGGATCGCGCTCCATAGCAAGGCTTAAAGGCGCATAGTCTTCAAAACGATTGATAATATCTTTACCGGTTGTCATGTGCACTTAATTCCTCCTTAATTAATGCCAGCAGGTGCTCCTGTTCACGAATTTTGGCCAATGGTACCATTTTTGCATCGGCTAATCCTTCAAGTACCGCTTCAGTTTTTTCGGCTTCACGGTGCATCTTTTTCATGAAAGTCGGGCTTTTTTGACGGCGCAGAATCGGACCAAAGCGCAGGTCTGCTTCTGAGTAGGGTACATCGGGTCTGGTTTTGCCTGCTGCCATCATTTCGTAAATATGGCCTTCATCTTCTATAATTTGTTCACCGATAATGCCATAACCGTGTTTATCTAGCCATAGTCGAACATCGTACTGGTGACGATTAGGTGCCAGTACCAGCGTCTCGGTGCCATCCAACTGCGGCTGACCGGCCTCGAGGATGTTCGTAATGAGCTGGCCACCCATTCCGGCAATCACAATCGTTGAAATGGCATCAGCAGGGTGAATGCCGGCTAACCCATCTGCTTGGCGGACGCTGATTTGGTCTGTCAAACCAGCGTCCGCGACATTTTGCTTGGCAATTGCAACGGGTCCGGCGCCAATGTCACTGGCAACGGCGAATTTAATGATGCCGCGTTGCACGAGGTCAATCGGCAAGAAAGCATGATCCGTGCCAATGTCGGCTAGGCGCTCGTTTGGTTCGATAAACGCGCGAATCGCCTGTAGCCGTTTTGATAAATGTATATGATCCATGAATTTACTGTCCCCTCATCTGATTAACAGCTTTTATTATAACAAACTGATGTCACGGTGCTGGTATTGTCGCTAAAAAGGTTCAGATTCTTATTGTGTGGCGGTTGTGTTTCAAAATAGCATCTGACCGGCCGCGCCAAGTCGCAAAAAGCCGCCATCTCAAATGAGACAGCGGCTTTGTCAGTTGCTTATTCAAGAAAATCCTTAAGCTGCTTGGAACGGCTCGGGTGGCGGAGTTTCCGCAATGCCTTGGCTTCAATCTGACGAATGCGTTCACGGGTCACGCCAAAGACTTTGCCGACTTCTTCCAGCGTGCGGGTCCGGCCATCGTCAAGTCCAAAGCGCAGCCGCAAAACATTTTCTTCGCGGTCAGTCAAAGTGTCAAGCACGCTCTCCAACTGTTCCTTGAGCAATTCGTAGGAAGCGTGATCTTCTGGACTGGTAGCGTCTTGGTCTTCAATGAAGTCGCCGAGGTGTGAATCGTCCTCTTCACCGATTGGCGTTTCCAAGGACACTGGCTCTTGGGCGATCTTCAAAATTTCGCGGACTTTTTCGGTTGGCATATCCATCTCGGCACCGATTTCTTCAGGAGTTGGTTCGCGGCCAAGATCCTGAAGCAGTTGACGCTGAATCCGAATCAGTTTATTAATGGTTTCAACCATATGAACAGGAATTCGAATCGTCCGGGCTTGGTCAGCAATCGCGCGGGTGATCGCCTGCCGAATCCACCAGGTGGCGTAGGTGGAGAACTTGAAGCCTTTGCGGTAATCAAACTTCTCGACCGCCTTCATCAAGCCCATGTTACCTTCCTGAATCAAATCCAGAAACTGCATGCCACGACCAACGTAGCGCTTAGCAATAGAAACCACCAGTCGTAAGTTAGCTTCGGCCAGTCGTTGCTTGGCTTCTTGATCACCTTGTTCGATCTTCAAAGCAAGGGCAACTTCTTCATCAGCGGTCAGCAATGAAACCCGGCCGATTTCCTTAAGATACATCCGCACTGGGTCGTTAATCTTAACCCCGGATGGCGCGGACATATCGCTCATTTCCTTCTTGGAAACCTTTTTTTGCTTCTTGAGGCTGATCGTGGCCGGTTCGCCGTTTTCGTCAACAATCGCGATCCCGTTGTCTTCGATTTTCTGCATTAAATCATCGATGGCGGTACTCTTTAGCTCAAATGGCTTGATCAGTTTAGAGGTTAAATCGTCTTCGGTGATCTGCTTTTTCTTCTTATAATCTTTGATGACAGCTTTGACGGCATCATCATAAGCCTTAGTCGTTGTGTGACTCTTGCTAGCGGTAGTCTTCTTGGCCGTTGTTTTCTTGGTTGCGGTCTTCTTGGTCGCAGCCTTTGATTCGGTTGCTGCTTTGGTTGAAGCTGCAGCCGTTGTCTTCTTTGTGGTCTTGCTTACTTCAGTTGCTGTTTTTTTATCAGCCATTAAAGTTCCTCCCCTAGCCTTGTTGTTGCTTCAAAAGTTTCATGAGATTCACATATTGCACCGTTAATTCGCCTTGTTTCTGTTTGTCACCCAATCGCTGTGCCTCGGTAATGGCTTGTTTAATCGCCTGCAGCCGCGAAACAGTTGACGCCGACGTGATCGTCTGGATTAACTCGTCAATCGTGGCCTCGCTTGCTTCCGGCAGTGACTGCATCGCGACATCAGCCGCCACCCCGCTGAGTTCAGGATCAACCCGATCTAAAAATCCTGCAAGCTCACCATCCGGCTGTTCATGCAAAAAGCGCAACCAGCCAGTGAAAAGTGTTTGAAAATACGGCGTTGGAAATACAAAAGTCGCATTTTTCAAGCGTTGCATCACAAGGTCATCGTGCCAGACATAGTACAATAACTGGCGCTGAGCCGCGGTGTAGCGATCCAGCGGGCGAACGGGTTGATCGGCAATCGGTGGCTGAGCTGCGGCCGGTCGCCTGGTTTGCGGACTCGGCAGGCTTTGATTGAGCGCGGCAATGGGCACCTCGGTCGTCTCTGCCAGCTGTTTGACGTAAACCGCCCGAGCAACCGGATCACTGATTTTGCCAATGATGCGTAAGGCCGCATTCAGATAAGTCAACTTGGCCTGATCGTTGTGCATGTCCACACCACGGGCCAGAAATTGTAACATAAAAGCAGTTGGTGTCAAAACCGACTTGACTTGTGCTTGAAAGGCTTCTGCTCCCCGTGCGCGAATGTACTCATCCGGATCCATGCCATCCGGTAAAACGACCACATCCGTTTGCAGGCGAGGATGATCAGCCAGCATGGTGACAGCCCGTTCAATCGCTTTTTGACCCGGTTCATCACCATCGTAGCAAACGGTTAACCGTTTGCTCAAATGACTGATGATATCGACTTGTTCCGTGGTCAAACTGGTTCCCATTGAGGCGATCCCGGTTTTAACGCCAGCTTGATACGCCGCAATCACATCCATATACCCTTCAAAAAGGATCGGGCCACCATCACGCCCAAACTCGGCTTTGGCGCGATGAAGGTTAAATAAAATATCCCGCTTGTTGAAAAGCTTGGTTTCCGGACTGTTTAAATACTTAGCCTGGGACTTATCTGACTGTAAAATCCGCCCGGAAAAGCCGACCACCTTGCCATTAGCATCCGTTAACGGAAACATCACCCGATCATTGAAACGATCAAACAACTTACCGGCCTGATCTTCAACAAATAGGCCACTGGCGCGCTGATCCTGATATTCAACATGGCGATTATTAAGAAATGCTACCAATAGATTACGTTCTTCAGGCGCATAACCCAGTTTGAATTCTTCAATCGTTTCGTCGGTTAACCCGCGTTTATGCAGGTAAGCCAGTGCAGCTTCACCTTTTTCCGTGTTTACCAAAATATGGTGATAAAGATCAGCAGTATCCTGAAGAATGTGTTGCTGCTTGGCAACTTCAGGATCAACCGGCGCTGCCTGACCCACTTGGACGTCAAGCGGAATACCAGCAAAATCGGCTACCTTTTTAACTGCCTCAGGAAAGGTCGCGTTGTCATAATCCATGACAAACTTGAAAACATTACCGCCACGTCCGCATGAAAAACAATGAAAAATCTGTTTGGATTCATTAACGGAAAAAGACGGTGTGTGCTCTTCGTGAAAAGGACAAAGGCCAAAAAGATTTTGTCCGGTCTTTCGTAGTTGCACATACTGCCCAATGTAATCGGCAATATTGACCGCTTTTAAGACTTGATCGACTGTGGCCTCGGGAATCATTCCGGCGATATCAGCTCACTCCCTTCCCATGGCGAATGGCATTGCAAGCATTGCGCCACCACGACTTGAACCGATTGAAATAGCGGTAAAAAGTCGCACTTCTGACGTGAAATGCGACTTTTATATAGTCTATCGGCATAATAATACAAGATATAGTATAGCCTGATGAATCAAGAAAAGCAAGTCTATTTGACAATCACTTGGCTAACGTCACCAAATTGGCGGATTAACTGGGCAAGCTGCTGCAAGGTAGCAAGGCGATTTTCGCGAACAGCCTTATCATCTGCCATCACCATCGTCGCATCAAAATAGGCATCAATCGGCTTAGCCAAGGCTTTTAATGCTTGATAATCCGCTTCAGTCGGTTCAGCAGCAAATGTTTTGGCAGTTGTTGTCACTGCATCATGTAGTTGACCTTCAGTCGGATTTTCAAACTTAGTCGGATCAACCGCTGTGGTTACCGTTTGCTTACCGGTAATCCGCAAGACCCGCCCCAAGGCTCCCATCACCGGCTTGAAATCAGAATCGGCAGCATGCTGGGTCAGTAGCTTAGCAGCATCCAAAATACCGGCAATATCGGCATCGCTGCGAACGGTGACGGCATCAACGATATCGTGCCGAATTTTTTGACCTTGCAACAACTGCTTGGCCCGATCAATCATGAAATCGTTAAGTTCTTGTTGGTGCGCGGCAAAATCAAGTCCGTTCGTTTGATCAGCTTCAGCCAAGGCTTTAGCAATGGTCGGCTGTAGGCTAGCCAGCGCAAACGGCCAGTCATGTTCGGCAATCATGCGCACAATACCGTATGCCTGACGCCGCAACGCATAAGGATCGTTGGAACCACTTGGAATTAAGTCAACGGCAAAGAAGCTCATCAGCGAATCTAGCTTATCCGCAATTGCCAGCACCGTGCCGACTAGACTTTGCGGTAAGGCGCCATCTGCCGCGATTGGTTCGTAGTGTTCCGCAATTGCCTGAGCGACGGCAGGTTTTTCGCCGGCAAGCTGGGCATAATGTTCGCCCATAATCCCTTGTAATTCAGGAAATTCGCCGACCATTGACGTGACAAGATCGAATTTGTAGATCGAAGCGGCGCGATCTAGATCAGCTTTTTCGTCCGCGGTCAAGCCGAATTGATCAGCAAGTAACGCGGCAATGACTTTGGTGCGCGCCATTTTGTCGTACATTGAGCTGATTTTGTCATGGAAACTAACCGCTTTAAGGCGCTCAACGTCTTCAGCAATGCTGCGTTTCTGGTCTTCGGCATAGAAGAACGCTGCATCTTCCAAGCGCGCCGTTAGCACTTTTTCGTTGCCCGCAATCACATTGTTCAAATGATCGTGGTTGCCATTACGCACGCCAATAAACGCATTGACCATTTTGCCTGCCTGATCACGAGCATAGAAGTAACGCTGGTTATCTTTCATTGAAGTAATCAGCACTGCTTCCGGAATTGCCAGATATTTCGGATCAAACGTACCGGCAAAAGCTGTCGGCCATTCGACTAAATTGTTAACTTCTTCCAATAAGTCACTATCGAGTTCGATCTGCCATTGATGATCAGTGGCAATTTGCTCGATTTGTTCCCGAATCAACTGTTTGCGTGCAGCCGGTTCTACAATCACAAACTGGTCTTTCAACGCCGCAACATAAGCATCGGCATTAGGCAGCGTCACTGGCTTACCGAGGAATCGGTGCCCTTGGGTGACCCGCCCTGCTTCAACATCCAATAACTTCATCGGCACAACGGTATCATCTAGCAGACTCACTAACCAATGAATCGGACGAATGTACTCAAAATCATATGCTCCCCATTTCATTCGCGTCGGGAACGTCAGGCCTTTAATGACATCAAGCATGCCAGGCAAAATCTCGGCAGCTTCCTTACCTTTAATCGCCTTATGCAGATAAACATAATCAACGCCTTTAATCGTCTTAAACACGATGTCATCCGGCGTCATCCCTTGACTGCGGGAAAATCCGATGGCAGCTTTGGTCCAATTACCATCCGCATCTTGAGCGATTTTCTTGGCCGGACCTTTAACATCGGTTTCAACGTCTGCCTGTTTAGCGGCTAAATCGTGAACCAGCAGCGCAAGCCGACGCGGGGTCGCGTACCGGTCAATTTGGCCATGCTCAAGGTGATTGGCTTTCAAAAAGGCAACGGTTTTGTCGTGAAATTGGTTAATACTTGGCGTGACAACATGGGCCGGCATGTCTTCAAGGCCAATTTCAATCAGATAGTCATGCGTCATGTTATTGCACCTCCGTTTTGTGCTGCAGCAATGGGAAACCAAGCTTCTTACGTTCCGCAACGAAAGCGCGCGCAACTTTATGCGCCATTTTGCGGATGCGACTCATATAACCGGCACGTTCAGTCACCGAAACCGCACCGCGCGCATCCAGCAGGTTAAACGTATGGCTGCATTTAAGAATGTAATCATAAGCCGGGTGAACCAACCCTAGATCCATCAAGCGCCATGCTTCTTTTTCATAAGCGTCAAAAAACTTCAGCAGCATAGCTTGATCGCTGACTTCAAACGCGTATTTACTGTGTTCGTATTCAGGTTCTTTGAAAATATCGCCGTATAAAACGCCATCGCCCCATTCAAGATCAAAGACACTGTTCACGTCTTGGATATAGGAAGCTAACCGTTCAACGCCATAGGTAATTTCGCTGGTCACCGGCGAAACTTCAAGACCGCCAACAACTTGAAAATACGTGAATTGACTGACTTCCATGCCATCGAGCCAAACTTCCCAGCCAACCCCGGCACAGCCCATGGACGGATTTTCCCAGTTATCTTCAACAAAGCGGATATCGTGTTCCAATGGGTTAATGCCAAGTGCCGCCAGTGAATCCAAATAGTAATCCTGGATGTTTTCCGGTGATGGCTTCATGACAACCTGGAACTGATGGTGCTGGAAAAGTCGGTTCGGGTTCTCGCCATAACGACCGTCAGCTGGGCGGCGTGACGGCTCAACGTAAGCAGCATTCCAAGGCTCCGGTCCGATTGCCCGCAAAAAAGTATACGGACTCATGGTACCGGCTCCTTTTTCAACATCATAAGCTTGCATCAACATACAACCCTTATCGCCCCAGAATTTTTGAAGCGTCTGGATCATCGTTTGGATGTCCATTTTTGTCGTCATGATTACCTCTTTCCCGGTGAATCAAAGTCTGGCGTGGGTAGCATAAATGTCCATATACATGAAAACGTCCCTACGCCAAGATATGGCGTAGGGACGCTTCTGCGCGGTTCCACCCTACTTCAGATAGACCGAATCTACCTGCAGCTTTGTCATTTGGTTCGAAAACGCCAATCACATTCACCACCATCAGGCTTACACTATCCCTGACTCGCTTGGGTTTGGTACAAATGCGACCCTTTTTCTCATCACCGATTCAATTTCCTTATTAGTATAGCATCGCGGCTAGGGGTGTCAAGCGGGGTTTCTGAAAAGGACCACGGCTTTTCCATCAAAACGATATAAAATACCCTGAAGTAACGTCTAATCACGTTCTCGCTAATCACAAGTCATCTCGTGTCATTGACCAGATTGCTAAATCAACTTGCCGACCATGAAAACAATATGACTTTCGAAGCGTTCCTTCTATCTTCATACCTATTCTTGCCATGAGATTCATCGATTTTAGATTGTCAAATGTATGTCTCGCATACAAGCGCTCACCTTCAAGTTCATTAAAGAAGATGTCACGTAATTTGATTGCAGCTTCAGTTGCATATCCATGCCCTTCGAATTTTTTGTTGAGTACATAACTTAACTCTGCGGATTTGTTACGATCGTCTAAGTTTAAGAAATAGATTGTACCAATCAATTTTTCATTCAAAAAAATGCCATATTTGCCAAGCCCATTCTCTATAAATATTTTTTGAATGATGTCTTTTGTATCTCCCAAAGTTTTATTGGTTTCAAACACATAATAGGCATTCTCCGGATTACTTGCATACTCAAACATGTCAGGCGCATCGTCAATCGTAACCGGTGCCAACACAAGCCTTTCTGTTTGATAAGCATGTTTTAATTTTTCGCGCATTGGCTTACCTCTTTCCTATCCACATAAAAAATTAAAAGACATAAATATACCCCGCTCTCGATGTAAATCAGACCGTTCTGAAAAGACGGTTTGGTTTAGCGATAACGATAAAGCAATACTGAAAAGAAATATGAAATCACATATAAACAGGCAACTGCAGCAACGGCGACAAGAAACAATGAAGCTTTGTTTTGGCTCATCAAGAAAGCCTGTAGTTTCGCGGACCGGATCCGCGGTAGGATTGCCATAAGAAGAAGGATAATGATGAAAATAAACATCAGGCCGCTTTGTGAAAAAGCGTACATAGCCGGAAGTAAGATAATGCCAAAAACAGAACATACAACAAAAATGATCGCGGTTATCCCAAATAACTGCATCGGTGACGTTTTCGGTACGATAATCTCAATGATAAGGCTCATCACAAAGGCAAGAAATGATGTTGCAAAACAAGCGATTGCATAGAATACGTACCTAGAACCAACAATCTTGAATGGATTCAGGTGATAAGGCACTAAAAAATCTTTCCAGTGACTTTGATTATCAAGCTGAAAAAGCGTTTCAAGCGCAACAATGGCAAGCGCAGAAGAACTGAACACAAATAACTCGGCAATGTCTTTGTTAACGAAAACTGCAACCAGAAAAGCGCCAAACAAAGAAATCAAGACGGGGAGTTTAAGGATTCGTTTCTTGACAATTATAAAGTCTTTAATAAGAAAGCCTGTCATTTAGTATCCCCCACTTCTTCGCAACCAAAAGTGACTTAAGAACAGCCTCGTCTGTTTCTGGGGTTAAACTGAAGTCTGTTGTGATGCTGCCATTTGTTAGAACCACAAACCGATTACACAGCTGGATGACATCATCTAAAATATGCGTTACGAGAATAATGCTGGCACCGGTTTGATTTTGATAAGCTTTTATTTCATTCAGTATTTCAATCCGGGTCAGTGGATCGATCCCGCTGGTAATTTCATCAAGAATCACCAAATCGCCGTTCATCGATAAACAAACTGCTAAGCCAAGTTTGGTTTTTGTACCTTTAGAGAGATCAATAAAATTCCCCAGTTTACAATTCAAGTGCAACACCCTGACGACTAGACCATAAAGGCCATGAAGACCTATTCTTGTTAGTGCTAGCTAAACAAGAAAGCAGGAATCTTCATGACCCACTCTCAGACTAACACCCACAAGCATTACCAACAACTCAGTTTTAGCGACCGTGCTACAATTCAGGCCCTTCAGGCTGCTGGTGACACCGCGACCGTGATTGCACAGAAGCTTCATCGCAGTAAAGCGACAATCTCACGAGAAATCACGCGTGGATCTGTAACTCAGCTCGACTCGAAGCGTCACTCGCATCAAGTCTATCTTGCGGAAACTGCCCAAGCCATGCACGACCGTAAACGCGATAGAACCGGTCACTACGCCTTTCTTAAGACCGGCCGTGCGTTCTTCAAGGCTCTCGCCAGGGAGCTTACTCGTAAGCCGCGCGTACACAGCGTTGATAGCTTCGTACACTTCTATCGCGACCAGGGCAAGGCTTGCCCTTCAACGACAACTGTGTATCGCTACATCGACGCCGGGCTGCTTGAGCTAGACAACATGACACTTCCCAAGAAGCTCCGACGCCGCATCAAAGGCTATAAGAACGCCCACAAGCGCAAGAATAAGAAGATATACGGCGACTCAATCGAGTTGCGTCCTGCGGCCGTGAATGACCGCACAGGCGTGGGACATTGGGAAGGCGACTTGGTCAAAGGTATTCGCTTAGCTGATGAGCCAGCATTAATGACGCTCACAGAACGGTACAGCCGGACTGAGATCATCGTCAAGATTCCTGACTATCATGCGGGCACCTGCCTTAAAGCCTTGCAGGACACGATCGACGACTACGGGGCCAAGGAATTTGAGAGTATCACTTTTGACAATGGTTCCGAGTTTGCCAAGTTATCAGAGATTGTTGGAACCCAGATTTACTTCGCACATCCGTACTCGCCTTGGGAGCGTGGCACAAACGAGAACGCCAATGGACTGCTTAGGGAATTCTTCCCGAAAGGGAAGTCTCTCAGAGCAGTTACCCTGGTTGAAATTCAAGCAGTCCAATCCGCACTGAACCATCGTCCCAGACGTATTCTGAACTATCTTCGCCCATGCGATTACTACCGATGCATGGCGTAACAGCCTAGACCACTATCAAGAATTCGTTATCATCGTTGCACTTGACTTGAAAATTGAGGAGATCAATAAAATTAGTTTGCTTGGGGATTTTTAGTTTATCGATATATTGTCTATATTTTTCACGATCCCAGCGTTTAAAGATTTTGGGAAAAATATAGTCAATGTCTTTAGCTGACAAGCTTTCCGGAATGTAACCATCATCAAATGCCATAGAAATCGCAGTGCCTTTTTTAATGAAGACCGTTCCCGAAGTTGGCTTGAGAATACCGATAATCGTTTTTAATAGCGTTGTTTTCCCAGCACCATTACTACCGATCACGCCTAGAACATCACCAGCGTTAATGCTTAAGTTAACATCTTTAAGCGAAAAATGGCCAATCTCAACCGAAAGTGCCTTTAGCATCAGAATATGATTAGCATGCTGTTTCCCTTTGCTGCTGTTCATAGATCTAGCCTCTTCTGTCATAGAAATTGGCGATGAAAAGAATAGCCAGTGTTACAGTCATTGTTCCAAGCGTCGCAGTACTGCCAAATCCCGTCTTTGCGATGACAAAGATGTCTACAATGATACTAATAGCTATGATTATCTTAAAGAAGGTTTTCAAAGTAAAAAGCCTCTTTTCACACGTGGATGATGGTCCAGTAAGCCTCTAATAATAGAAATTTTTCGGTGGAGTTTGTATCTTTTAAAGATGCGTGTTCCGGCTTGACATGAACCTTATTTCGTTTTTATTGACGTACATTTAATTGCTAGCATGATAGGAATAGTTTTATCTTATCACTGCTGTGTAAAATAAATGTATACAGTCGGTTAAATTTTTAGCGCGATCATTTACACGCTAGAATTGACTTAAATCAAGCACGCGACTGGCTCCTAAACATAAATGCGACCGTTCACCACTCCTTGGCGTACGGTCGCTTCTGTGCGGCTCCATTTATTTAGGAAGCTCGAATTCTCCATCGCTTGGTCATTCGTTCCAAAACCATTTCCATCAAGCTCAAACTTTTCCTGACTTGCCGGAGTTTGGAACGAATGTGACCCTTTTCTCATCACCAATTTAATTTTCTTTGCTAGATTGGTCTTAAGGTTGCTTGTATCAATTCACACCCGACACTAAGTCGATACGTTCCTTACTGTTATTCCAAAGTTCTTGTGGCGTATAGCTATCCTTTTCAAATAGAATGACGGAACCATCCTTTTCGATGCGGGCATTTGAACCGAGCCACTGCCATGTCGGAGGCAAAATCAAGTTAACCCGTTTGCCTTTACCTTTTTTAAGTGACCAAGCCGAAATATAATCCTTAATATTATGTGATCGCAGGTATCTGGTTTGCCCATTATCAAACTCGATTGCTAATATATTTGCCGCCATCCAAACTTTGACTGCTTTTGGTAGTGATTCACCCATTATTAAAATTCCCCTCTCACAAAATTGATTAAGTGATTATTGTCTTCGGTTAAAGTTGTCACTATTTCCGCAAGAGGCATCACCTCAAATCTGTAACCGCTTACTTATAACTTAGCACAACGAGGAATAAAAACAATCAGTTGAATCAATTAAATATGCGGACGATCATTATTGGACGAATCTTCTGACTTTGTACGATCCGGCAACCGATCCTGCCACTGATTCATTTGATCGATAAACCGCTTAGCTTTTGGCGTCACCCCGACCATATCTGCGTAAATAACATCAAGAATTCGCTTGAGTTCGGCTTTGGTCGCGGGCTTCACATCAATTCGCTTGACCTGACTCAAATCAAGCGTACTGAACCGTCGCAGATAAAAAATGGCGCGCGGACTGGCGTGGAGTCGATGCGGGTCCTTGTCCCAATGTTGCTGACACAATAAGCCACCATAGCTTTCTGAAAAATCCAGTGGCAAATCAGTGCGGCCGTCGATGACACAGCCGCGCCAATTGGGTTCAACACCGTAAGCTTTAAGCATTTGCACTTCAACCACATTGGCGATAATTTGCGGGTCAAGGCCGGTGTCAATCAAATGCAAGGCTTGTTTGACTTGTTTGAACCAAAAGCCGACTGGCCGCCCGTCTGGAAAGGCTAAATCGAGCAAGCCGAAGATATAGGCTGCATAGGCGTTCAAGGTAATATCATTGGAGATTTGTCGATACTGCGTCGGGCTCTTTATAGCGGACAAGTAGGACAGTCCAGAATCGCGGACCTCACCAATATAATCCGCATGCGTAAAGGGCAAAATGCCAGCAGCTAAAGTAAAACCGGGCTTGCGGGCCCGGTTTACCAGAAACATTTTTTTACCGAACTGATCCGTCAAAATTTTGACCAGCATATCGGATTCACGATAATTTTGACGGGACATCACCAGCCCCTCAAAGGTTTGTGTTTGTTTGACCATTAACGCAGATCCTTCATGTTATAACCTAATGATTTAAGATAAGCATTGTTGTCGCGCCAGTTCTTTTGAACCCGGACCCATAGTTTTAAGTTAACTTTATCGCCAAGCAGGTTTTCGATATCGCGACGGGCGCGGATACCGATTTGTTTGAGCATTTGTCCGCCGCGGCCGATGATAATGCCTTTTTGACTATCACGTTCAACGATAATGTACGCTTCAATTTGCAGTTTGCCGCCTTCACGGTCCTTCATGCGCTCTACCTGCACCGCGACTGCATGCGGCACCTCATCACGGGTTAATTCAAGGATTTTTTCCCGGATCAGCTCACCGACAACGAAATATTCAGGATGGTCTGTGAGCTGATCTTCCGGATAATACTGCGGTCCCTCTGGTAATGTGCCCGTCAGCGAATTCAGCAACTCGTCCACACTATTCCCCATCGTGGCACTAATCGGGAAGACTTGTGCAAAATGATAATCATGCTGATAGCTTTCAATCAGCGGCAATAAATCATCCGGTTTAACCAAGTCGATTTTATTTAATATCAAATAAACCGGCTTCTTCACTTCAGCAAGCTGGCGCAGAATATACGCATCCCCTGCCCCTTTTTGCTCATCCGCTGCGACCATGAACAAAATAGCATCGACTTGATTAAGCGTCGATAACGCGGCCTTATCCATGTAATCATCCAGCTCGTTTTTAGGTTTGTGAATGCCCGGCGTATCCACAAAAACGATTTGGGCGTCAGGGGTAGTGTAAATCCCGTTAATTTTGTTGCGGGTTGTCTGCGCTTTAGGCGACATGATGGCAATCTTTTCCCCTAAAATACGGTTCATGAAGGTTGATTTGCCGACGTTTGGCCGCCCGATGATCGCGACAAAACCAGAATGGTGTTCACTCAAGCCTGTAAGTCTCCTTTCGAAAAAGCGCCTGGCAACAATGCCTGCGGGGTCGTTTGAACCGTTTCGCCGCGCACATTGGTCAAGGTAATAACCGCATCGGCCGCAAAAAATTCACTGATAACTTGCCGACACGCCCCACAAGGCGCTACCGGTCCTTTTGTATCGGCAATGACCAACAACTCATCCAACTGGGTGTACCCGGCGCTCACAGCTGCAAAAATCGCACTCCGCTCGGCACAATTGCTCAGCCCGTAACTGGCATTTTCGATATTTGCCCCGGAAAAAATCCGCTCACCCACGCGAACAGCTGCACCCACGGCAAAGTGCGAATAAGGAACATAGGCATTCTCACGTGCGGCTAAGGCTGCGGTACGTAAAACTGACAACATTCACCAACTCCTCAAAAGCGCTAGCAGCGGCGGTCCAAAAACATAAATGCCGGCAACTACCGCAATCAGAGAAACGATCAACACGGCACCAGCGCTCATGTCTTTAATTTTCTTTGCCCGCAGATCGTAATGCTCGCCAATAATGAAATCGACCATATTCTCAACAATCGTATTCAGCAGTTCGCCTAAAAATACCAACAAAATCGCCAAAATCAAAACGAACCACGAAAATGGCGGCACTTTTAACCAGATCCCGGCAATTATCACCAATGTTGCACTAACAAATTCGCGTTTGAAATTGTTCTCATCGACAAAAAAGACGCGCAGCCCATCGAGCGCGTGGCGGGCGCTTTGAATAAAATGCTTGTTTTTGCCGATTTGCTTATCGGGTAAGGCCATAAGCAGTCAGAATTTTCTTTTGCAGCGGAATCATCTCGGCTTCATCTTCCGGTTTAATATGATCATACCCGTTTAGATGCAAGAAACCGTGAACCACCGTATACCCCAGCTCGCGCTCAAAGCTGTGGCCGTATTCTTTGGCATGGCGCCGAACAGTCAAGGGATCAATGAATAAGTCGCCAATATTTTTTGCCATGCCAGGCATCAGGGGCAAGTCATCCTCGCCATCTTCAATTGCAAAACTAATCACATCAGTCGCGCGATCAGTATCGCGATATTCCCGGTTAATCTTTTGAATCGCATCATCCCCAACAATGGTAATCGACATTTCGGTATCATTAGGTAACGCCAACTGTTGCCCACAAAAAGCAACCAACTTCTGGATCAGCTCATGATGCTGGTCATCCAGCAAGTGATCATCATCGTAAAATTCTAAATCCATTGTTTACTCCTTCGTTTGCTTTTGCAGCTGTAAATCATGTTTGCCATAAGCTTCAATAATCTTGGCGACAACTGGGTGGCGCACAACATCCTGTGCGGAAAATTGCGTGAAGGCAATATGACTAATCCCTTTTAATAACTGTTCCGCTTGCAATAAGCCACTTTTGGCATTATGCGGCAAGTCAATTTGCGTCACATCACCATTGACAATCATTTTCGAGCCAAAGCCCAGGCGCGTCAGAAACATTTTCATCTGGGCCTGAGTCGTATTCTGGGCTTCATCCAAAATCGCAAACGCATTGTCCAACGTACGACCACGCATATACGCTAATGGCGCAATTTCGATGACGCCGCGATCCATTAGGCGATCGGTGTGTTCTTTCCCCAAAACTGCATATAAAGCGTCATAAACCGGACGCAAATAAGGATCAACCTTTTCCTTGAGATCACCAGGGAGAAAGCCAAGACTTTCGCCTGCTTCCACGGCCGGACGCGTCAAAATAATCCGCTCGACTTGGCCGGCCTTCATGGCTGCAACTGCCATCACCACGGCGAGAAAAGTTTTCCCGGTACCGGCTGGGCCAATGCCAAAAGTAATGTCGTTATGTTTGATGGCATCAACATATTGACGCTGGCCAAAATTCTTAATCCGAATCGGTTGCCCCTTGGCGTCGCGTAACAAGGTCTCACTATACATATCCGCAAAATATTCGAGCGTGCCCCGTTTTGCCATTGCAACCGCACTAGCAATATCCTGAGGTGACAGTTTGATGCCTTGTGCCAATAACTTAGTTGCCGCCTCAAGCAGCTGTAGTGTCAAGCTGACCGCTTCGGCTTCACCGCTGATGCGTAATTCGTCCCCAAACGGCGAAATCCGGACGTTCAAGCCTTCTTCAATTAACGTTAAATTCGCGTCATTAATCCCAACTAGGTTAATTGCCATATCAGGATTACTAAACCGAAAAATTTTCTCTGAGGTCTCCTGTGCCAAATATTGGCCCCCTAACAAATAATTTAAGCATTGAATGATGGTCTTAGTTTAGCATATTTTTAAAGTAGCGTCAGAATCGTTTAAACGGACGTAAGTGTCAACTTTTTCTCGGTTCTACTCTAATTAAGTGATTTCCGTTACTCCGAGCTGGCTCCGCGGTGACTGGGCTGGAACGTGGTGGGCACGACTTCGAACCCGCAAAGACCGCGGTTTCGAAGCTCGGCCTTGGTCTAAAGCGGAGAAGCCCACTCCGCTTAAGACCAATTTCACCACTGAGCCCGCCACCACTCCGCCAGCTCTTGCTTTCTATCTTAGTAATCGAACAAGGTGACTCATGATGCTTCAACACCATCAACATCAAGCTGCATTTAAAATTGTTAAATCTGTTTGTTTAGGTTGAAACTGGCGTCAAACTGCTTGGCAATTTTACTAACGACAACCATTCATGCTTTAAACAACAGGGTTCAAATTGCCTCAAATGCCTAAACTTCAAAAGTTGATCTGCACGCCGGACTCTCGACAGAATTGCCTATGGTTACACAATAAAAAAGCCGGTGCTAACACCGGCTTTGTCGTTAACTAAGTTTTTCTTTAACCACGCTGCTGACAAGTGCACCATCAGCTTGGCCCTTGACCTTGGGCATCAGCGTCTTCATAACCTTACCAAAGTCTTGCTTGCCAGTTGCACCGACTTCTTTGATGGTTGCATCAACGATATCGGCTACCTGATCTTTGCTCAACTGGGCTGGTAGAAAACGTTCCACAACCTTGATTTCAGCTTCGGTTGCCTCAACAAGATCAGAACGACCGCCTTTTTTAAATTCAGAAACGCTTTCCTTGCGCTGCTTTAGTTCAGTTGCAAGAACGCTTTTTTCTTCATCTTCCGAAAGGTCGTGGCCGAGTTTGATCTTCTCATTGACCAAGGCTGTCTTCAACATCCGGACAACGCTCAACGTCACTTTGTCCTTGGCTAACATGCTTTGCTTCATCTGAGCATTAAGCTCATCCATTAAAGCCACTATTCACCAAGTCCTTTATTAATACTTCTTGCGTTTACGCGCTGCTTCTGACTTCAGCTTGCGGCGTACGCTAGGCTTCTCGTAGAATTCACGCTTGCGGTATTCAGCGAGTGTACCCGACTTGGATACAGTGCGCTTAAAGCGCCGAAGAGCGTCATCGAGAGATTCGTTTTTCTTAACAACTGTCTTAGCCATGTGATATCCCTCCCTCCGACACTTGTGTAACCACTGACGGATATCATAGCCAATAGTTCGTTTATTAGTATACAAAACTGTTAACCACGCGTCAATAAGCGATTTCAGATTTTTATATAAACAACCAATGTTATTGCTTAAGTTTCGCCGGTGAGCCGTCTTTTTCGATAAAATGGCACCGAAGCGTTTATGCCCTTACCTAATAGGCTTAGCTACACGTTCGCAAATAAATTATGCTATGATAGCGTTATCTAAGGTAGCGAGGTGGCATTATGACCCAAGAACTGAATTTATATATTATGTCAGATTCGGTTGGTGAAACCGGATTGCGACTTGCCCAAGCCGTTGCAGCCCAGTTTCCCGAATTTGAAGCACATTATGTCCGTTTTCCTTTTATCCACACCAAAGAGAAAATTTATAGCGCCATTGATGAGGCCAAGAAGGAAAACGCACTGGCAATCATGACGTTTGTTACGGACGGTTTTGCCCAACTAGCAACGCATTATGCTAAAGATCAAGGGGTCATTGCGATTGACGTAATGTCACCGATTTTGAGCGGCATTAAGTCGATTACGCATGAAGAACCTAACCATGTTCCCGGCGCCGTCCATGATCTTAATGAACGTTATTTCGATCGTATATCGGCGATGGAATTTGCCGTTTTGTATGATGATGGTAAAGATCCCAAGGGTTTTCTGGAAGCCGATATTGTATTGCTGGGGGTTTCGCGGACAAGCAAAACCCCGCTTTCCTTATTCTTGGCCAATCGTAACTTGAAAGTCGCCAATTTGCCCTTGGTTCCCAATGCCCACATTCCCGAAGAAATCTGGCAGGTTGATCCGAAAAAAATTGTCGGGTTAACTACTGATGCATCGGTCCTAATGGAATTTCGGCGGCAGCGGATGATTCAATATGGTTTGAATCCGGACACAGCCTATTCAGCCCGCGATCAGGTTAATCAGGAACTTAAATTTGCTGAAGATCTATACAAAAAAATCGGCTGCATGGTGATTAACACCGCACACCGATCAATTGAAGAGACAGCAACCTTGATTTTGGAGCATATGGGTCTTGATGAATTCGACAATACCGAGACGCATTAAGCCATCAATTTGCGTAATTCTTCTGGTTGGAAATGACTCGTTTTAAGCCATTTAATTTCTGCCCCGTATGGTGGAACCTGATGTTTTTTATCAGGGCCGACATACGGGGTTTCGAGTATCTTGGGTAGCTTTTCAAGTGCTGGATGGTGGGCAATTCGATTTAAGGCCTCAAAGCCAATGGTGCCAAAGCCAATATTTGCATGGCGATCTTTATGGCTGCCTTGCGGGTTCTTGGAGTCATTAACATGAATGACGCTAAGCCGATCAATGCCGATGATGTGATCAAATTCATTCAACACGCCATCAAAATCGTCCTTTACGTCATAGCCGGCATCGTTCGTGTGACAGGTGTCAAAAGTGACCCGGAGCTTTTCATTATAAGTCACACCATCGATAATCGCCGCCAGTTCTTCAAATGAACGGCCAATTTCAGTGCCTTTTCCCGCCATGGTTTCAAGCGCAATCGTGACATGTTGGTTAGGATCAATAATGCGATTTAAACCCTTAATAATTTGAGCAATTGCCGCTTCAGGACCGGCACCAACATGCGCGCCGGGGTGAAACGGCATCGTATACGCATGTAGTGCATCAGCCCGGGCAACTTCTTCTTGCATGAATTGAACGGCAAATTCAAAGTTGGCCGGTTTTTTTGTGTTCCCAAGATTCACAATATAAGGGGCATGGATGACTGGGTGACTGATATCATCTTTAGCCATCGCTGCCAAGCCTTCAGGAATTCTCATCTCGCTAGTTGGCTTACGACGCGTATTTTGCGGCGCACCGGTATAAAATTGCAGCGTGTTGGCCTCATAACTTGCAGCTTCTTCAACTGCGCCTAACAACATTTTCGTGCCTTTCATACTCACGTTGGCACCGATTAACATTAAACGACCTCCCTAATCAAGATAACCTTGAATTCAAACCGATCTGTATAACATCGGCCATGCTTACAATCAATTACTATTTTGATTCCGCCTAGTAAAGTGAGTTTTCAGCAAAAATCTTGCCGACTCCAATCTTGTGTATGTTCGCTAATCCGTTTTAGGCTCGTAAAAATGGCCAAGTATTTTAACTGAATCAGTGATGGAAACAAACGCATACGGATCACTGTGACGCATCGCTTGTTCCAAATCGTACATCTCGGCCCGGGAAATAATGGTGAAAAGAATCGTCTTTTCTTCGTGATGAAAGGCGCCTTCTGCATCGTGCACAATCGTAATGCCGCGTCTTAACGAGCCTTGAATTTCCCGCACCACCTGTTTTGGCCGCGCCGTCACGATCATGACCTGCAACCGTTGCTGACGAGTATACAGCGAGTCCATAACTCGGCCATTAATAAAAATTGCCAGCGCTGAATACAAAGCATGTGGCCAGTCATTCACGAACCCGGCAAAAAAGATAATGAGGACGTTAAACATAATGTTAATCGTTCCCACTGTGCGTCCGGTCCGTTTACGCAATACAATGCCGAGAATATCAATCCCGCCAGTCGAAATATTATTACGTAACGCAAAGCCTGTCCCTAAGCCATTGACAACCGCACCGAAAATCCCGCAGACAATTGGATCTTTTGTCAAAGGGGTCAAAACGCCTAGTACGCGAATCATAATGGTTGAAAAGATGACCGCCAAGAAAGTGAACAGGGTAAACCGGTGTCCAATGGCCTTCCATGCCAACACAAACAGCGGCACATTCAGGAAGAACAGTAACGTCCCAGTTGAAAACAAGTCAGTCGTTGCCAGCGAAAAAAACGGTAACGCGATATTAAAGTTAAACCACTTACGCACAATCGTTGCCAAAAGCTGAGCCGCACCGGTGATACCACTGGCGAAAACGCCACCCGGCTCCCAAAACATGTTCAGCGCAACTGCCACACAAATGCTGTAAAAAAAGGCCGCAGACAACCGCGACCAATTTTGATGCCGACGAATTAGCCGATCAATTTCTTCCATTACAAAAACCGCTCCCTGTCACCCATTAATCATATCGTGATCAAGTATAACAAGGGCGGACAGGTAATGCTACTCCATTCTGTGACTGTGAGCGCGTTTTCGCAGCAGTATCAGGCAGGCCTTGGTCCCAAGTCCTTATGTGCGGTCCCCGCAACTATGAGCCCGTTTTTCAACCGCCCACGCCCAAAATCTTAACCATTGAGCGACACACAAATTCCAAGCTCTGGCATACGCCAATGAATCGGTGCAAAGTCAGACGGAACTTGACCTCACTATTCAGACAAGCTTTATTGATTATTAAAGTTTACTTATCAAATAACTGCCGATACTTCCCGTAACCTTCTTCTTCAAGCTTAGCCACCGGAATAAAGCGCAGTGCAGCTGAATTAATGCAGTAGCGTAACCCACCTTCTGCAGCCGGACCATCCGTAAACACGTGACCGAGGTGCGAGGCGGCTTGCGGACTTCGAACCTCAACCCGTTCCATGCCGAAGCTTTGATCTCGATGCTCGGCCAACTTGGCAATGGGTTTGGTAAATGAGGGCCAGCCACATCCGGCGTCATATTTATCTTGTGAAGAAAACAGCGGTTCACCACTCACAACATCTACATAAATGCCATCTTCATAAAAGTTGTCATATTGCCCCGTAAATGGGCGCTCCGTTGCGGCTTCCTGCGTCACCGCGTAGGCTTCTGGTGACAACTGTTTTTTCAATTTGGCTTTTGATGGCCGATTTATTTTATCTGACATAAAAAAACACCTCCACAACTATTGATTATAGCCGGAGATGTTTCGATTGTCAGCAATTAAATTGTTTGACGTTAAAAGTGTCGATTTACTCGGTTAGGTTCTCGTCGCCTTCATGTTCTTTTTCCGGATCAACATCAGGGCGAACTTCAATCCCTAAATCTTTAAGCTGAATGTCAGCTACCGGAGATGGTGCACTTGTCATTGGTTCGCTGGCCTTACTGTTCTTCGGAAAGGCAATGACATCGCGAATATTGTCGCGACCCGTCAGCAACATGGTAAACCGATCCAGCCCGATTGCCAAACCACCATGCGGCGGAAAACCGTAATCAAGCGCGTTGAGCAGGAAGCCGAAACTCTTTTGCGCACGCTCAGGGGTGAAGCCAAGTGCCTTGAGCATTTTTTCCTGAATGTCGCGGTTGTGAATACGAATTGATCCACCGCCTAGTTCATAACCATTCAGTACAATATCATAACTTTGCGCATGTGCCGCGTGCGGATCGGTGTCGAGCAGATGCACGTCTTCTTCATTTGGCATCGTAAATGGATGGTGCGCCGGAACCCAGCGTTGAATGCCTTCATCATATTCAAACAACGGCCAGTCAACCACCCAGCAGAATCGGAATTCCTTTTCATCAATCAAGCCGAGATCGTGACCAAAATGGGTTCTGAGATAACCCAAGGCATCAGCGACGACTTTTGCTTTATCGGCTACAAACAAGACCAAATCGCCAGTGTGGGCGCCCACAGCCTGAGTTAATGCTGCCCCATCACCAAAGAACTTCGCAATCGGTCCGCTAATGCCATCGTCTGTTACCTTCAACCAAGCCAGACCCTTAGCACCAAAACGCTTAATGTAATCTTGTTGGGCGTCGATCATTTTGCGCGAATACTTGGCTGCCCCGCCAGGCAATACAATGGCGTGAACCTGGCCGCCATTTTGAACCGCTCCGGCAAACACCTTGAAGTCTGAGTCTTTCACAAAATCGGAAACATCTTGAATCTGCATGTCAAACCGCAAATCAGGCTTGTCAGATCCATACTTGTCCATCGCTTCTTGCCAGGTGATCCGCTGAAACGGTAAGTCAACGTCAATCCCCTTAACATCATGCATCACCTGCGCGATTAAGCCTTCCGTGATATCCTGAATTTCTTCAGCGGAAAGGAAGCTGGTTTCAAGGTCAATTTGGGTGAACTCCGGTTGCCGATCGCCACGCAAGTCTTCATCCCGGAAGCAGCGCGCAATCTGATAATACCGATCAAATCCGGCTCCCATCAATAATTGCTTGAACAGCTGTGGGGATTGCGGCAAGGCGTAAAAACTGCCTGGGTACACACGCGATGGCACCAGATAGTCCCGGGCCCCTTCTGGCGTGCTAGCCGTCAAAGTCGGCGTCTCAACGTCAATAAAACCATTGTCATCCAAATAGTGATGCACGCTCCGCATAATATGAGCGCGGGTGAAAATGTTCTTTTGCATTTCCGGGCGACGTAAATCAAGATAGCGATACTTTAACTTGGTTTCTTCAGTCACGGCCACGTTGTCTTCAATATAAAATGGCGGCGTCTTGGCTTTGTTCAAAATTGTGATATCGTGCACTTCAACTTCAATATCACCGGTCTTCATTTCCGGATTTACCGCTTGTGGTTTACGCTTTTTTACGACGCCTTGAACTTCAACGACATATTCGGAACGTACCGAATTAGCTACTGTCAGTGCATCACGATCAATTGCTTCGGAAAAGACTAGTTGAACAATGCCTTCACGGTCACGCAAGTCAATAAAGATCAAGCTACCTAAACTGCGCCGCTTTTGTACCCATCCTTTTAGTGTGACTTCCTGATCAAGATAGTCGGTATTGACGTCACCGGCATAACAGGTGCGTTTACTCATATTATTTTGCCTCCGTTACTTGTGTATAAATTTTACTAAAGTCTGCCAATACATCGGCTTGAGGAAAGGCCTTCTGCTGGCCGGTCGCCATATTTTTAACTTGCACGGTTCCCGCTTCTCGTTCGCTTTCCCCGATCGTCAACACTAATTTCGCGTTGGCTTTGTTGGCAGCTTTGAACTGTCCCTTGGCTTTACGGCCCATGTAATCCATCTCACCTGTAAAGCCTTGTTGCCGAAGCGCGGTTAACATCTGTAAAGCTTCCTGATCCGCACCTTGGTCGATGGTGACGATGTAGGCATCCGGCTGTACCGGCTGCTGGTCACCTTGCATGAGTAACATCAAGCGCTCAACCCCCATGGCAAATCCGATCCCGGGGGTTTCCGGCCCGCCAAGTTCCTCAACCAAGCCGTTATACCGTCCGCCTGCCAAGATCGTGGTATACCCGCCGCCAAAGACCTTATCATCCGACATCACTTCAAAAATGGTGTGATTGTAATAATCCAAGCCGCGAACCATTGTCGCATCCACTTCAAATTCAATGCCTAAACCTGTGAGCAGACTTTTAACCCGATCAAAATGCTGTTGCGCTTCCGGAGTCAAATAATCAAGAATCGACGGCGCATCCGCTACTATTTCCTGGTCATGTTTGTCTTTGCTATCAAGAATACGAAGCGGATTTTTAACCAGCCGAACTTTGGAATCTTCTGAAAGTTCATCTTTAAACGGCGTCAGATAGTCGACCAATGCCGCATGAAAAGCCTTGCGCGTTGCCGGATCGCCCAAAGAATTAATCACGAACTTAAGGTGTTTGGCGCCTAACGCTTCTAGCAACTGTTTTGCTAACGCTAGTGTTTCTGCATCTAAAACCGGCGAATCACTCCCAAAAGCTTCGACGCCGATTTGGTGGAATTGGCGTTGGCGGCCACTTTGCGGACGTTCATAGCGAAACATCGGACCCATGTAGTAAACCTTGTATGGCTTCGCGTATTCAGGTCCGTATAATTTGTTTTCAACATAGGCGCGAACCACGCCGGCAGTGCCTTCTGGACGCAATGCCATCATGCGATCGCCTTTGTCTTCGAAGGTGTACATTTCTTTGGTCACAATATCACTGGTATCGCCGGCACTGCGCGAAAAAACATCAACATTTTCAAAAATCGGGGTGCGGATTTCGCGGTACTGGTATTGGGCAAAAATTTTGCGGGCAACAGCTTCAACCTGCTGCCAACGTTCACTTTGGCCAGGTAAAATATCGGCTGTGCCTTTTGGACGTTGATAATTCATGAGGTGCCTCCTGTAGTCTTAAGACTGTGATGGGTGGGTGGTGATTGAAAGCGCTCGGAAACTTGGTGGTAGGTGGTTGTGTTGGTTGTTGGGCTCGGCAGGCGAGTATGTATGACACATCCCCGCTGATACTACTGCGAAAACGCGCTTACAGTCGCGGCAATCTCCGTGTAAGGGCCTTAAGCCTAAATGGCCAAAGCCCAGCCATTTAGGCTTAAGGCCACTTACACTCCGATTGCTTAGCGCTCCTGTTCGCGCTCTAAAAAAATGCACCCCTCGATTGCTCGAAGGGTGCGGACACGGTACCACCTTGTGTTTTACTTTGCCATAACGGTGGCGTTCCGGAACTTGATCACCTCAGGAGTGTCTTTTCGATCGGTCCCGGCTTTCACCATCTCCGGGTCGCTTAAAATTGATCTATCCTACTCCGTCACAGGTCTTAGTTATTGGTTAAAGCATACGGTTTGCAGAAAGTTTTGTCAACGGCGTACGCCTAGATTTTCGAAGTGATGCATTTAGTTTTTCTAGCGGGGCAGGAACGCTTTTCGTAACTTACTGACTAAACAGCTAACTCTAACCCAACCAAACTTGCAGCGCCAATCATCAGATAGCCGACACCGGTCAGAATACCGGTTGCTGTGGTTGCGACTGGTAAAATACCGCTGAGACCCGCGACGACAAAGAACAACAGCACGGTTACGATCAATTGCGTCCACTGTCCGGTCTTGGTAACAAACCCAAGCAACATCGCCACAACGGGTAACATCAACGCCCAACTCAACAACGGCCAGGCCGTGACCCCAAGCCGTATACAGGTCGGCAACGCTAACAGAATTGAAAAGCCGACCGCTACCAGCAATGTCACGTTTAAATGTCGCTTTTTGGCAAAATTGATGGTCGTCAACCAGTTAGCTAAACCGTTTCGCTGTTCCGGCCATCCTAATTGGCTGAAAAATAATAAGGCCCATAAATACGTGATTGGTAAAAGCGTACTCCGAAGACTTGAAGTCGGTGCGATCCAGTTGGCGCCCCATAAGCCAGCAAGAATCAACCACCAACCGACTGAACGAGATGCCAGCAGTTGTTTCATTGCTTGACGCCATAAAGCCGGCCAACTGAAGTGCTGAATCGAAACCGCATTAAAATCCGCTTCATTAGCAGCCGCCTCAGGCAAAGTAATCCGCATCGCAGAATGTTGATGTGTCATTCTCCGTGTTAAAGGCCGCCGCTCCAAGAATAAGCCAGCCAAACCAACCAGCATTAAACTTAATAGGACTGAACCACCGATACATAACCATTGCGTTGAGGTTAGCGTCAATGTCTGAAAGACTAAATCATGGGTGCCGGCACGACTCAGATGGTCATTGCCCCCTAAAATCATCATGCTCGTCAAACGGTGGCCCGATTCAAGTGCCGATTGCTTGAATAATGCTTGTAACAAAACGATGCCGGAAAAGTCGACTACTTGTGCATACCATTTTGCCTCAATCATCATGGCATAACCGATGAAGAGTAGCATAATCAAAATGCTTGTACCGAACCGACCGCGTAAACCGGGAATCGTTTCACTGATCACAGCCAAGGCACTGATCAACCCTACACCGGGAATGAGTATGGCAAAAGTCGCGATAAATTGACTTATGTGAAGGCCTTGACCAGGGTATTGAATGACCATCATAGCTAATGTGCCCATCATCACGAAAACCAAGATCGTTAGCAGCAAAAGGCAATTTGTCAGAAACTCTCCGGCGACATACCGGATTTTTTTAAACGGTCCGGTTAAAAAAGCCGACAAAATGCCGCTTTCCCGATCCTGACTCATGCCTTGCCGTGCCAGTACCAAGCCAATGAAGGGAAAGAAAAACGTCAAGACCGCAACAACTCCGACCGGTGCCCACGTCGGGTTATTCGCCTGAGCAAAGTAATGCGGATCCAAAACCAAAACCCGAAAACTCCCGGTTTGCCGGGGTGCAAGCAACACTGCTGAAAACAACGCAAAAACTGCCAATAGCCGAAAAGAAAATTGGCGCGAACGTTGCCGATAGTCGGTTAAGATCATATGCATCATGCATCGGTCACCGCCTTAGCTTCAAAGTTGGCTAAGGTAGCGTCTTCCAAACTTGGCGTGACATTTTGAGCACCGCTGACTGGCGCCGTTTTAGCTATCTGCCGCACATGAATGCCGTCAGCTTGCTCTTGCATGTTGCTGATATTAGGACTACTCGGCAACGCAGCACCACGCGGAAGAACATACTCCCAAACGTGTCCGGCTGCTTTTTGGAGAAAATCTGCCGGCGTTCCCTGAAATTGAAACTGGCCGTCTTTGACGATGAGCAGGCGACTTGCAATGGCCTCGACATCTTGAATGATGTGGGTTGCGATCAGGACGATGCGATTTTGGGCCAATGTGCTTAACAGGTTACGTACTGCAATCCGCTCGACCGGATCTAAGCCCACGGTGGGTTCATCAACCATGATAATTTGGGGATCACCTAGCAAACTGGCGGTCAATCCCACTCGTTGCCGCATACCACCGGAATAATCCCGCAGCCGTGTCGGATTTTTAGGATCCAGATGCAGAGTTACAAACAGATTTGTTATCTGCTGATCAGCGTCTTGGGGCTTAATGCCTTTTAAAGCCGCAATGTAACGTAGGTAATCCAACGCGGTCACATTTGGTTGGTAAGGGACTTGCTGAGGCAAATAGCCCAATACCTGGCGTAATTTTCCGGGATGGGTGACCACATCAACATGATCAAGTTGGATGGAACCTGCATCGGGTTTTAGCTGAGTGGTCAATACTTTAAGCAACGTTGATTTTCCCGCTCCGTTTGGGCCCATGAGTCCGATAACACCACCTGACTCAAGCGTTGCCGTCATGCCATTTAAAACTGGCTTTTTCCCGAAATGCTTATGGATGTTTTCTATGTATAATCTCATTGAACCAACCTCCTGTCTCTAATATTATAATCTAACAATAATCCTATCATCATTCAAAGGTTCTAATCCAGGCTCCTACCAAAGTCTGATTTTCTGCTGTTAGTGGTGAAAGAGCACAATTGTCATTGTTTTCAAAAATCAGCAGGTGTACGCTGACTTTATGGGTAAGAACATGAGTATTTGATGAGGAGTGAGCGTTTTGTGGCAAGATGATCGCATTCAAGCAGCCTTGGATGGCCAAAATTCAATGGTCATGGCCGAACTTCCCGGTGGCTTTGCAGTTTTTGGCGATGTCCAGTTTCTACCGGGCTACAGCGTATTACTGCCAAAACGCGAAGTCGGCAGTTTAAATGAGCTGTCTAAAAGAGAACAAAGTCTATTTTTGCAAAGCATGGCAACTTTAGGCGATGCCATTTTGACGGCGTGTGAACCATTACGCGTCAATTACGACATTCTGGGCAATACGGATCATTTTTTACATGCCCATGTCTTCCCGCGCTACCAGTCGGAGGTGCCGGAACGTTTGGCCAAGCCAGTATGGTTGTATGACCCGAGTTATTGGCGTGATCCTCAGTACCAATATGAGCCCAGCCAGCATGATGCGATCCGTCAGCGCATTACCGCCGCTTTGAAAACTACGAATTAAGCATCAGGTCGCTTTTCTTCCCCACCCTTTTGCCAGCGGGTTTGCTATAATAAACATAACGATTTTTCAGAATGGTGGGGCTTTGTCATGAAACATATCGGACAACTTAAGAAATGGCCGCTGGTGATCTTATTGGCGCTATTGTTTGGCGTTGGTGCCGCAACAACCAGTGTGATGGCCAACACCCAATACATGACAGTCAAAGCCGAGAGCGTCAATGTACGGCTAGGTCCCGGCTTGGCATATGGCATCATGGGTCAGGTAAAATCCGGCAATGAATTGACCATTATCGGTTCCAAAAATTCCTGGTATCAAGTGCGCCTTGCCGGCAATAAAATCGGTTGGGTTGCTTCATGGTTAGTCGATCAAAGCGAAGCCGCAACCACGAGTGCGAAAGTTGCCACGGTGAATCAACCGGTTAACGTTCGCGAATATGCCAGCCAGGATGCCAAGCAGTTAGGAACGCTTAATGCCGGCGATAGTGTCAAAGTTGTGTATCAAGAAGGCGATTGGACCCAGATTGCCTATAACAATACGGCGGCATGGATCACTAGCAGCAGTGTCCAGCTCACTGGTCAGACAACTAATCTGGCACAACCTGCCCAAGCCAATCTGACGCAAGCCAAAAGCGGGGCCGCATTGAAAGTCACCACCAATACCATGACTAACCTGCGCAATGCGGCGGGTATCAATGCCCCATCCGTCGAGAAACTCGATAAAGGCACTGAACTGACCGTTACCAAACAACAAGACGATTGGTATCAAGTCACTGCCCCTGATGGCAAATCGGGTTATGTTGCCAGCTGGACCGTCACCGCCCCGAATAATGGTCAAACCCAAAAAGCGGCAACGAAACTATCCGAAGCCACGATTGTTCTGGATCCCGGACATGGTGGTACAGACACGGGTGCGCCAGCTAACAATAATCATGATTACGAAAAAACCTATACCTTGAAAACGGCCGAACTCGTTGCCAATGCTTTGCGGGCTGCTGGTGCTAACGTTATCATGACGCGAACGACTGACACCTTTGTCGACCTCGCGCCACGTCCGACAACTGCTAACAACGCCCATGCCGATGCATTTATCTCCTTCCATTTTGACTCCAGCCCGTCCAAAAACTCTGCCTCCGGGTTCACCACCTATTACTACAGCAGCAAAAAGGATCTCGCCTTGGCTAAGGCAGTTAACAACGCTTTTGATGACTTACCACTAGAAAATCGTGGGGTTGCATTTGGTAACTATGAAGTTCTACGCGATAATAAACAGCCGGCCATCCTGAATGAAATGGGTTATATCAATAACGACAAAGACTTTAAGTATATTAAAAACCCAACGTATCAATCTAAAATTGCGACCGATATTGTTAACGGTTTAAATGCTTACTTTAAAGCCGGTCATCATCAATAATCGGCGGAAAGTTTGCCGCGGCAATAGCGCAAATCGAATATAAATAGCCGCTCAATCAGGCATGAAAAATTGCTGATTGAGCGGCTCTTTATTTGAATTTTTTACTTGCGGAACAACGGCGGAATTTCAATTAAATGATCGACTTGATAATCTGCCTGTGGTGCTGCATTGAGGCCGTCCACATTAAAGTAGATCGTTTTAACATCAGCGTTGATACCGGCATCCACATCAAGCGAGCGATCACCTATCATCGCCGTTACCGCGGGATTGAGTTGGAAGCGTCGAAGTAAATATTGAATCGCATCAGGTGCTGGCTTACGCGGTAACTTCAAATCGGCATCCACCCCGCCAAGAAATAAGGTGTCAGCTTGATCGTGAGCCAAAATTTCCCAGGCACTACGATCACGATGCGTTAAAAGCAGATTGTGTCCACCTTGGGCTTTGATGGCTTTCAATACGGCCAGCGCTTCAGGATATGGATGAATATCCTGAAGATACGCCCGCGCCCGCTGATGATAATCCGCCTCTAAATCAACAACGGATCGGCCTACCTGTTGCCCAAAGCCGGTTAAAAATTGTTTGATTGATGTTTCTTTCACCTGGCGATAGAGCGTCTTTGGTTTAATCTGACCGCCATTAGCCGTTACCAACGCCGCTAACGCCTTCATCATCCCGGGATAAGAATCATACAAAGTGCCGTCAAAATCCCAAATTGCGTTAACTAACATCACTTCGCCTCCGTATCAAATAAAATCGTCACCGGACCATCATTGGTAAGACTCACCTGCATATCGCCACCAAATTCGCCAGTTGCGACCGTCACGCCTAAATCACGAAGCTTGGCATTAAAGGTGTCATAAAGTTGTTCCCCTAAAGCCGGCTTGGCCGCACCCGTAAAGCTGGGGCGATTACCGTGACGTGTATCTGCATACAGTGTGAATTGCGATATTGATAGGACTTGCCCGCCGACATCTGCTAGCGCCAAGTTCATTTTGCCGGCATCATCACTGAAAACCCGCAATTTACTGATTTTTTCGGCGAGATAGTCACTATCTGCTGATGTGTCTTCAGGCCCGACACCAAGTAAAACCACAAATCCATGATCAATGGCACCGACTGTCTGACCGGCAATCGTAACTTTAGCTGCAAGGCTGCGTTGTACCACTGCGCGCATATACTTTTCTCCTTTATTTATCAAATCTTGTTTGTGAATGTTGTTGGCATAAAAAGACAGCACCCGATCGTGATCATTGAGATCTATGCCTTTCTGATCACCAGTGCTGTCTAAATAAAACGGTCATCACCCATTTGCTCGCTTCACTTCATAAATATCCGGAACATTTTTAACAGCATCCATTAATTTATCCAAATGGGCAAGGTTGCGGACGCCGACTTTGACATGGATATCAGCCATTTTATCGTGGTCAACCCGGCCATTGATGTTGTTTAAAGCCTTAGTTTGGGCATTAAGAACCTGTAAAACGTCATTTAACAGCCCACTGCGATTGTAACCGTAAATTTCAAGGTCAGTATTAAAGAGCTGCTTTTGTACCGCTTCATTTTCCCAGCGGACGTCAATCAAACGACCCGACATTTCCCGTGAACTTTGAACGTTTGGGCAATCCGCGCGATGAACTGTGACCCCACGGCCTTTCGTCACATAGCCGACAATTGCATCCCCAGGCACAGGCATGCAGCACTTAGCCAAATGAACCAGCAGATTGTCAACACCTTCAATCACCACACCATCTTCGGAATGGGTTTGTGGCTGATGTTTCTCACTGGAAACGGTTGTGACTTTCTGGTTCTTAGATAAAATGGCAGCCTCTTTGGCCTTACGATCCTTTTCAGCCTTTGCATGACGGAACTTTTCGGTTAGCCGGTTAGCAATGACTTTGGGCGTATATTCCCCGTAACCAATCGAACTCATTAATTCGTCTTCGGTTTGAAAGTTCAGACGCTGCATAAGTCCGGTCATGTTTTCCTTGGTCATAAAATCTTTTGGTACATAGCCTTCCTCTTGTAGCTCATGTTCAAGCATATCACGGCCTTTTTCAGCGTTTTCGCTTTTATCGGCTTGCTTAAAATAACGTTTGATCTTGTTACGGGCGCGCGAGGTGTACACCAGTTTGATCCAATCGCGGCTAGGCGCACTACCGCTAGCCGTCAGCATTTCCACGATGTCGCCATTTTTTAACACGTAATTAAGCGGCACAATTTTGCCATTCACTTTGGCGCCAACAGTATGATTGCCGACTTCCGTATGAATTAAATAGCCAAAATCAAGCGGATTACTGCCTTTTGGAAGCTCGTAGACATCACCTTTTGGGGTAAAGACGTAAACGCGATCGGTGAAAATATCGCCTTTAACACTTTCCATGAAGTCGGCGGCATCGCTACTTTCATCCTGTAGCTCGAGAATTTCGCGGAAGATATCCAATTTTTTGCCGGCTTTATCGTACTGGACTTTACTGGTCTGGCCTTCTTTGTAAGCCCAGTGTGCTGCAACCCCGTATTCAGCCACGTGATGCATTTCTTCGGTGCGAATCTGGACTTCTAGGGGCTTGCCCATCGGTCCGATAACGGTCGTATGAATACTTTGATACAAGTTGGCTTTAGGCATCGCAATGTAATCCTTAAACCGGCCCGGCATTGGCTTCCACTTAGTATGAATTGCACCTAAAACCGCATAGCAATCCTTAATCGTTTCGGTGATGACCCGGATTGCCAACAAATCATACAGCTCATCAAACTGTTTATGCTTGTCGCGCATTTTTTTATAAATGGAATAGATGTGCTTTGGGCGGCCATAGATTTCATATTTAATATGCAAATCCGCTAAGGCCTTTTTGATTTCTTCGATTGCTTCTTGGATATAAGCTTCACGTTCGGTGCGCTTACTGTTCATTAAGTGTGCAATTCGATAGTACTGTTGCGGGTTAAGATAACGCAGCGATAGGTCTTCAAGTTCCCATTTGATGGTGCTAATCCCTAAGCGGTCGGCTAGTGGCGCATAAATCTCCAGGGTTTCATTGGCAATCCGCCGCTGTTTATCCGGGCGTAAATGTTGAAGTGTGCGCATATTGTGCAAGCGGTCTGCCAGTTTCACCATGATGACACGTAAGTCTTTTGCCATCGCCAGCAACATTTTTCGATGGTTTTCAGCCAACTCATCCTTGTGGGCAACATAAGTCACTTTGCTAAGCTTCGTCACCCCATCAACAATGACCGCAACATCATGGCCAAACACTTCTTCAATATCGCCCAGCGTGATATTTGTATCTTCCACAACGTCATGCAGGTAGCCGGAAGCCACTGTTTCAGGATCCATTTTTAATTCGGCAAGAATCCCCGCTACCTGAATGGGATGAATAATATAAGGCTCGCCGGACTTGCGAACTTGATCTTTATGAACATAAGCGGCAAACTTATAGGCCTTTTCAACGAATGCCAAGTGTTCAGGGTTCATGTAAGCTTTACACAACTTCATGACATCCGGCTGGGTAAGTTCAACTTCTTCGGCCATGGTATTCCCCTCCTGAGCGTGAGCCAGCCCGGTTAGAAACCGGAGTGTAAGTGGCCTTGGGCGTGATGGCCGGGCTTTGGCCATTGCGACCAAGGTCCTTACATGCAGGTTTCTGGGCTGGCGAACGCGTTATGATTGAGCGCGAACCGGCGCCGCGGGTAGAAGTCGGAGTGTAAGCGGCCTTGGGCGTGATGGCCCGCTCTTAGCCATTGCGACCAAGGTCCTTACACGCAGACTTCTGCGCCGGTAAGCGCGTTATGATTGAGCGCGAGCCAGCGCGGGTAGAAGTCCTTCCAATCGACTTCTTCGCCAGTGATCGCGTCGTATTGAATTTTCCGCTCATAGCGGCATATTGCGCTGATATTATGAGAAGGGCGATAAACGTTCTGTTCCGACTTAATCGGGACAACACGCTTATCGCCGCTTCGTTACGCTTCATTAATCGCGTCAGTTCGCGCATAATGGCTGAGTCTCAGCGCAAGAAGACTGATACACAGCTTGGTACAACTTTTCTTAGACTACCCTTAAATTATAACGATTCTCTGACAAAATGCTAGTCCTTTGCCATCGCCAAGACGCCGAGCAGAAGATAAATCGGTGCAAAGAAGTAGGCATACCATTTGTAACGTAAAAAGACCATTAAAGTAAACAGCACTGGCAAGACGAACAGCCACCACCAGCTTAAATGATGCCGTCGAATTGTTCGGCCTATCCACAAAGCACTCAGCATGTTAATTAAAATGAACAGAACCCCTACCCGGACGGCGGTACTAATATGGAACAATGGAAATACCCATGGGACGATCAAAGTTATAAGCACACTCCAACAAACAACCTTATTGCGAGGTACTTTAACCCAATTCATGACACGACTCATCAGCGCTAGTCTCCTTTATAATCAATTCAGTTTTAGTTTAAGCAAGCTCAGTGAGAACCGAAACGGCACTAAGCAAATATAGCGGCGCCGTTTCGGTACGTAAGATCCGCGGGCCAAGACCGGCTGGCGTAAACCCGCGTGCTTGCAATAAGGCTAATTCAGCTGGCGATATGCCGCCTTCTGGTCCAAAAACAACACATAATGAAGCAGGATGCGGCACTAAAGCCGAAACCAAAGCTGCATGTTCGCCTTTCTTGGCACTTTCTTCATAAGCCACTAACTTAACGGCTGCATCGTCCCCTACATCACTCAGCTTAGCATACATCGTGACTTCCGGGACTAAATTACGATGACTTTGCTCAGCCGCATTTTGGGCGATCGTTGCAAGCCGATCCATTTTTTTAGCAATCCGCTCAGCCGGCCACCGAGCAGTTCCCCATTGAGCATTGAAAAAGCCGATTTTGGCCGCGCCTAATTCCGTCGCCTTTTGGACAATCCACTCAGTTTTATCGCCTTTGCTGACGCCGCAAACAACCTCAACCGCGATGGGTAACTCCACATTTTTGGTAATCTCCGGGCCAATCTCAACCGTCAGCGGATCTGTTGTCTGAACCGTAGCCTGATAAACCCGGTGCTTAGGATCAGCCAATTCAAAAACAGCGCCGACATCATAACGCAACACTTTAATCGCATGTTTAGCAATCGCCGGTTCCAATGTGAAGGTTTGTTGGCTATGTAAAAGATGTTCGGTAAAAAATCGCTGCACGCACGCTCCCCTTTTCTATGCTGGCAAACAAGTTATCGTTAAGCTTTCAATACCGCATCAAATGCTACCCACCCGCCTGCATCCCGCCGTTGCGCAATGGTAAAGCCATTATCCTGCAACGTTTGCCGAATCAAGTCGGCCTTCTCGGCAATAATCCCTGCCAGTAAAAAATGGCCATGCGGGTTTAGCCGTGACGGTACTTGCGGAATCAATGGTACTAAGACCTCAGCCAAAATGTTAGCGACAATCAAGTCAGCCGAAACCGTTAGTCCTTGCAGTAAATCGTTAGCCTTCACGGTAATGTGACTAACGGGATTTAAGGCAATGTTAGCTTGGGCATTTTTGACGGCAATCTCATCGACATCGGTTGCTAGGATCTGGCTGACACCCAACCGTTCAGCCGCAATAGCCAAGATGCCTGAACCGGTTCCGACATCAATCATTGTTTCGCCGCCGCGTACCAATGATTCCAGTAGTGACAACATTAATTGCGTAGTCGGGTGAGTGCCGGTTCCAAACGCCATTCCCGGATCCAGTGTCAACACCAACTCATCAGGCTGCTGCGGTGTATAGTGCTCCCATTTAGGCACAATCGTTAAGAAGCGCGAAACACGCAACGGATGATAATACTTTTTCCAAACGTCCGCCCAATCCTGTTGGCGCACGTCAGCCAGTGTTACTGTTGCCGCACCCGGATCCAATCCGAATTGCGCCAGTGCTTTAACTTGTGACGCAAGATGATCCCGCTTTTCAATTAGTGACGTAGCCGGTTCAAAATAGCCGATGACCTGTGCACCAGTTGCCAAATGCGGAACGGTCGCCGGATCAAACCAAGTACCATGTGCATCAATCGTCTCTTTTTTGAAGTCGGCCGCATCCTTAATCTGAATGCCTACCGCGCCAGCCTCCATCAAAATGTTGCTCACAGCTTCAACCGCTTCAGTGGAAGTCGTCACTGTCAATGCAGTCCAATCGTTATTCATATGGTCTCCTAATACAATTAAAATAAAAAGCTAGCTTCGTTTTTTAACCTATCAATATCTTTTTGCGTTCGTAAAAATGACTAATACTTAGGATACGGCAAAAAGATCCGATTATCGGCATCGGGCTGTTCAGCCAAGATCGCTTCATACCGCGCTTCATCGAAATTCAAGGCAAATGTATCGTCATCGGAAGTGCCATCCACGAAATCCATCAAGTCGCTTTGCCCGTCATCAAGCAGATCCTGTAAATAAATGAACAAAGCATTAACAGTCGCCACGTCAATCCCTTTTTTGCCGTTAAATCCAAAAATAGCCAGATAATCATCTGCATAGTCGGCGCCGTGCATCCGCGTTTCGTCATAAAAAAGAATGGCATCTTGATAGGTAACCAGGCCATCATCAACGGTTGTTCCCGTTTGGTCTTCCACTTCAACGCCGGCTTCACTTTCAGCCGTCATTGTGATTTCGAGTTCAATCACATGCGCGTCCTTATCCCAGTTCAGGCTAAGATCGCCGTCAAAATCTAATTGGTCCATTTTGTCACCAATTGCATCTAACATATTCATTTGGCTCATGATTGCCATCCTCTCATTTCTAAATCCTGATCACGCCGCGGTATTTTTGAAACAAACGGATTACCTGCAACGTAAAACCGCAATGGGGCGCTTGTCCACGGCTCCTTGTTAGGAATACCGATTCGCGGTCCAACGGCAATGTTACGGGGGCGATGATCAGTTGGTGCCAAGCTCAGCCCGCTCTGATTCAACACAGTGCCGTCAAGCTGTTTATCAATCGCTAGTGCTTGGCATAATTTGCCCGGTCCGTTGGTTAAGCCGATGCCTATTTGCTTGCGGCGAGTCTGCATGGTCGCCAGCCCACTGATCGGTTCCAGTGCCCGAATTAAAATACACTCTGGGACATCAACCGGCTGAGTCACAATGTTCAACAAGCAGTATTGTCGCATTCGATAAACATAAACGGTACCAGCCGCCAGAAAAAGGCTATGGTTACGCGTGGTATGGCGATGGTTAAATGCGTGGGCAGCCTGATCGCGCGCACCAAGATAAGCTTCGGTTTCAACAATCAAACCGCTACAAGCGCCTAAACTTAATTTCATGCCCAACAGTTGGCGCGCAGAATCTAGCGTCGACTGGGTTTCTAACCAAGGTAATATCATGCTTATTATATTAGCCTAGGTGCCGCCGAATGCAAAGAGGCGAAAAGGCTTTGCCTAAAAATTGTGGCTAGGTATAATAGTAATCAATTAGAAAGGAAGCTGAACATGGCAGAAAACTTGGCATTGCGAGCACTCATCAGCCAACAAACCGACGCACTGGTTTCTGAACTTTACACCGATGATAAAGTCAATGAACGACTGCAAAAGTGGCTGGCAAGGGTACCTGATCCCGGTGTTGCCGATACTTACAGTTATTTGCTGGCAGAATCACGCGAATTTTCCGAAGAGCTGCTTTATCGCATTTTAAGCAAGCTTGCTGAAGACGGCGCACTTAAATTACCGACTGAAGCATAAAAAGAGAGGTGGTCAAAATTGCACAATGTAAAGTGCAGTTTGACCGCCTCTTTTATGACGCAAAGGATCTATTTTAATTTTGCCTTAACTGTTTGCGGAAGTGCCTGCTCCGAAACCGGTTGAGGTGTGGTCAGTACCCGTTTTTGTGCCACCTTGGCTTTCACGTAACTGCCAGGTGTTAACGCCTTGGGATTAGCTGATTCTTCAGATGAATAGCCTAAGTTCCGAGTCTGACCATTCTTCGTCACCCATTTTAATTCGTATTCATATGTGTAGTATTGCTTCCCATTGACCTTGTAAAGTGAGCCATCTTCATTTTTCGAGGCCACTTTTTTACCTTCAATTACCACCGCATAAGCATCAACACCATTGTACGTACTATTCCAATATTGATAGCCGAAAAAGCCAATAACAATAAGTACGAGTACGCCAACTATACCAACCACTTTTTTCATCGAATCATCACTCCTTTTCGTTAAACATATTATGCCGAATCAATTAAAACCGCTCAATAATTTGTGATGTCTTTATATTTTTCTTAATTCGTGACAAAAATGTCATGTGTGTAAGATAAAAACACAATAACATCAGTTTCATTTAGATGGCATTCAAAAGGTGACAATGGCCTTCATGTCAGCAATTGCCGGAAAGCTGGCAGCATCTCCATAACGCGCTCGCCAGCCCAGAAACCGGGCTGGCTCGCGCTCAAAAAAAGTCCTGCTTCTCAGCAAGACTTTAGCTTAACGTTTAATTGAACGCTTGTTATCTTTGCGCGGACTCCGCTTAAGTCGATCAAAAACGGATTGCACCGCCTTAAATCGTTGCGGATCACGACGAGCATTTTTGACAAACTGGCTGAAGTCATGGTCACCAATGCCAACTTCGGGTTCGTCATCCTTTTTATGCTTCAACCAAGGCATCATGACACCTCCGAATCTTTACGCATGCGTTGAGCGCGATTCGCCCCTGCCAGCACGAACACCATGGCAACAAGCAAACCGATTAGCGCAAAGACACTGTAGTTCGGAATTAAAATAAAAGCAATAAACGCACAGATTCCGACAAGATTGCCGACTAGCAACAATCGCTGATTATGACTGGAAAAATACGACAAAAGATGAAAAATAATACCTGGAATTGTCAGCCACCACAGATGGTTCGCCCAAGACATCAATGTCGCTCCCACGCCGGTGAATGAAAACCCCTTTGGCAATGTCGTAATGACAGCCGCAATCAACATGACAAGTGCAAACGCACCATAAAGTAAATCATAAAGTGCTGGTACTTTTTTAATGGAAACTTTCAAGTGTCGATCATCCCTTGCTTTAGCAGTACCTGTATTATACAAGTTTGCGGAAATCATTGCACGACAGACAGCGCCTGTTTATACAAAGGTTAGTAACTCTGATTTTCTTAACAAGTAATTTTATCAAGTAAGAAATTAAAAAGCGTTACGCCAGACTTAAGCCCAGCGTAACGCATAAAAATGAACTTATCTTATAAGGAGAGTACAGGATTTGAACCTGCGCGCCGGTATTAGCCGGTTCGACGGATTTCGAGTCCGTTGCATTACCACTCTGCCAACTCTCCAAAACACAAGTTCAAGTATAACAAAATCAACAAACTTTGGGAAGCAATTATTTTAAGTATCGATGTTGTGGTTTCAAAAAGTGCTTTAAGTGAACTTGTCAAATTGATAATGCTAAGCCGTCTTTTGTAAAACTCAATATTTAATCGTCTCCTCAGTCACGTATTCCAAGTATTTCTGGCGCTGTTTTAGCGATGAATGCGTGATATTACCAAAGTTCTGCCAATGAGCACGCCTGATTCCGAGTTGTCTCAAAGTATGTTTTATAAAAACCCCTTGCAAAGCATTGCCACAAAAAAGGCGCAAGTAAAAAGTTGGCGAGGTTGACGTTGTTAGTACATAAACATGCTTCAGATTGGTGAGCAATCCCTTAACACCACGCTTAGTAACCACATGACTTAACCCCGGACCTTCCTTCATAACTTTATCGATAAAGCCTTTTAGCATCGCGGGTATATCGTTCCACCAAACTGGCGTCACAATGATAAGGCCATCGACTTCCTTTAAGGTATTCAAATACTTTTTAACGAGAGGATCGTGTGTCTGCCCAGAATGAAATAAGCTTAGTTCTTCTTGATCATAAGTTGGCTGAAATCCGTCATGGTATAAATCTAGAATCGTATAACCAATAGCGCGATTCGATAAGTTTTGACAAACTGCCAGCAAAATCGCGTGGTTGAAACTTTTGTCATATGGATGACAGTAAACAATTGCAAATTTTGACATTTTTATGCCTCCAATAAGCGCAGAAGTGTTTCGCGCACCAATACCGCATCGTATTCTGTTACATCACTATCAAGTAACAGACCATAACCTTGAATAAATGCCCACAACTGAATAAATAAATCTTTAGGTTGTACGCTCAGGTGACGTTTTTGAATCACTGCTTCCACCATTTGCATCATTTGATCGTAAAATGCAAACTCTCCTCTATCAACTTTCAGGACATTGCGCGCAATCGGATTGAAAAATAGAAAATGCATCAAATTGGGTTCATCTTTAAATTGTCGAAGTAAAATCGAAGCAACAGTAAGCAGTTGTTCTTCGGGTTTACGAACTGTTTGCAGCTTCTTTGCCATCCGTGATTGTTCCTGACGTGATAAAAGAACCGTCACCGCTTGAAGTAATTCTTCTTTAGTAGAGAAGTGCGTATAAAATGCACCTGTGGTTAATCCGATTCCTTGTGCTAATTTTCTTAATGAAAGTGATTCTTCCCCATGTTCGTTAATCATGCTGATAGCTTTGTCCATAATTCGCTGGTCTGTATCGATTTTTCTGTCGGCCATTCTCTCATCTTCTTTCAAAATAACAGTGTTATCTCAATGATCGCCTCGATCATAACAGTGTTATCTGGAAAAAACAAGCTGCTTCGGTCTTTTTTTACCCATCACGACATACAAGATACCTGGCTTTTTTTGAAACAGCTTTTCTTCTTCAAGCTTCGGAGCAGCCCTCTAATTTGGCAACACTATGAAATCTTTCAGTTGATATACCTAAATAATACTGCGAACTATGTCTTTAAAATCATTACAATCAACAATCGTTTTCCTGAGTAACAAGATTAACCAAAATTTCTATTAGAAAATGGACTTACATCAATGTTTCCTCGCTTATAATGCAATTATCACAGCAAACGATGCTCTTTTCTTTATTATCAAAAACTCCCTAGTTATAATGAAAGAAATAATTCAACACGCGGAGGAGATTAGCATGCTGAAATACGGCATCATCGGGGGTAATGAGAATGCATTGGAATTCATTGACGCCGCAGACATTTCAGAAAAGTGGCAATTAACTGCAGCGTTCACAGAAACAGCGCGAGAAATGGCAGCAATCCGGGAAAAGCATCCGGAAACCGTCTTTTTTTCCGATCTTAATGCGTTTTTCAAAAGTCCAAATTTCACAACTGTCTTCATCAGTTCAAGCTCGCCTAACATGCGCCATTTTCCCCAAATTAAACAAGCAATCCTAGCCGGGAAAAATGTCATCGTTCAACCGCCGGCGCTCACGAACCCGACTGAATTCAAAGAAGTCGAGCAGTTACTTCGCACTCACCCAGAAGTACACTTTTTTGAGGCTGCGTATCCATTACACATGCCTAATTTTCAAAACATCCTGACTGCGGTGCGCAAACTGCCTGCCATCCAAGGAGCAACATTTACCGCTATGCAGGAATTTCCCGGTTATGATGATGTTTTGGCTGGCAAGCGGCTTCAAGGGTTTACCCCCGAGTCAGCAGGAGGTGCCCTGCAAATGCTGGGCTTGTATCCTTTGTATGCTGCGTTTTCGCTTTTTGGTCACCCGAGTAACGGAAACTATTTCGCCACCGCCATCAACACTGGTGCAGACGGGCTTGGCACCATTTTCTTAACTTATCCGGCGTTTAATATCACCATTCATATTGGTATCACCACCGACTCGTTCATGCCTTCTGAAATTTATGGTTTACGTGAAAAGATCGTCATCGACAACATTACCGAACTGCGGCTGATCAATCATTACGATGCAGATCGTCAAAATCACTTGCTTAACACGATCACCTATGAAAACCGATTGACGGGTGAGGCACTTGCTTTTGCCGAAATACTAGAAACGCCGAACGATCCCCAAAATCGCCTTCGCTATCAAACATGGTTGGAACTGGCACGTGACGTGAACACGACCCTATTCCATTTACGAACATTAGTGGGGCTGAAGTTTCCAACTGATGTTTAAAGCTCAAAAGGCCTCCGGAGACACACCTCCAGAGGCCCTATTTTTTATTGCTAACGGTCAAACTGAGACGACCAGACTTCAACGCACGATTTTCTACCCAAATTATGCGTTATCTTTCACCCGCTGATCACCGATACCACTACTGATTTCTTCAGTGAATGGCAGGGGCTTCTTTTTTGCATCTTCTAACAACGCTTCCCATGCGTGCCAAACGTTTGCTTCAGAATAACGATCTGACAGTTCATAAGAGCGATCTGACATCTGCTGCAGCTTATCAGGATGCTTGAATAAGTCGACAAACTTAGCCGCCATGGCCTTGATATCATCAAATGGCACAACAAAGCCATTTTCACCATCAACAATTAGCTCATTAGGGCCATAGTTCACATCATAAGTGACGCCAACGAGCCCATTGCTGATCGCTTCCATCAACGACAAGTTAAAGCCTTCCATCACCGACGCCAGCGCATACACTTGTCCTTCGCGTTGCACCGCGCCAACATCCTTTACATAATCATGCAGTTTAATCACGTCTTGCAGCTGATACTTTTCAATGGCGGCATTGATCTTGGTCATTGCCTCATCATTGTCGCGGTGATCGACGTACCCATAAACATCTAATGAGATATTAGGCACCTCTTTTTTAGCAATGCCAATCGCTTCGATAATATGATCAATTCGCTTTTCCGGTGCAACCCGGGCCGTGACAATTACTTTACCTTGCTGCCGATCCGCCATGGCAATTTTTGGACGTGCAAACTGTTCATCCGGAATGACACCGACCGGAATTGTGAAGAGTTTACTCTTAGGTTGGAAGCGTGCACGAACGTCTCGTGTTTGCTTTTCTGTGGCGGAAATAATCGCATCATAATCATTAGCGTGAATCAAGCCATACTCATAAAAATTATTCATGACCGAGTGCATCGGATCTTGCGCGTCACCTGCATGTGAATTGTGTAAATGCAAGACAGTATAAGCCGGACGCCTCAAGTGCAGCAGTTGCCAGTCACCAAGATGCGATCGATCAACAATAAAGATATTGGCGCGTTTATTGTTCCAATATTGCTCATTCAAACGATTATAAAAATGAACTGTCAACTCGTCGATATTCGAAAAGAGATACACCGCTCCATTGTCTTCGGTCAGCCGCCAGCCGGTTTTAGTAAAAGTCTGTTTGGCATCATACTTGTTAAAGGTTTCAAGCACCGGCCGCCCGTCAACCTTATACCAGACCTCCGTGCCGACTTTATTATCAGGTGTATACCATTGCGACAAGGACAAGAAACCGCGAAAATCGTAAAAATCAACCCGGTACAGATTGCCGAAAGCATCGAATTGCTCAACCGAACTGACCCGTTCAGTTGGATCATCACGATAATAATTAATTCTTGCCACAAATTGTTGACCACGCAGCACAAGATAGCGAAATTGTTCCGGTTCTTTTTGGTAACTAAGCTGATCCAAGCCAAAGTCAATATCCTCGGCATGCAAAATCTTGGTTGGCACTTCTTCAGCAGCTTGGAAATAGTCAAACATCCCTAAAGTTTCGTCATCGCTGACACCGTTTGCCTGTAAATAATCGTGCAGTCGTGGGTTCCACTCACGAAAAATCATTTTAAACGGTTCACCGTGATCACGAAATAACCCAGCCCGTTTCAACTGGGCATGTTCAATTCCCGAGTTGCTTTGATTAAAACTGGAATTAATAAAAAATATCATCGTTCGGCACTCCTATCTAAGCGAAGAAAAAGATTTGGGACGGTGCTAAGTTGCGCTTCCCATTGTTTCCAGGCAGCATCGGCACTAAATGTTTGTGATTGTCGATAAGCTGCTTGAACCATTTCCGGCCACGTGTGTCCTGCTTCCGTGCTCGTCAACAATTTCACCAGACTGTCGGCAGCAGCTTTACTTTCACCTGTTGGTACCAGGTAACCATTGACACCATTTTCAACCAACAGTTTAGGCCCATATTTTACGTTGTATCCGATGACCGGTACGCCATAGCTCAATGCCTGAAGAATATTCATGCCAAACGCCTCAGATGATGAGACACTCAACATCGCGGCGGCGGTTCCAAGCGCTTTAGCGAGTTCGTCTTCTGATTGATAACCATGATAATGGATCGCGGTATCGACACCAAGTTCCTTACTATACGCAACCATGCTTTCATTTGTTGCTTCGTCAGAGACGTAACCATAAAAATCCAGATGCAAATCCGGAAGCTTTTTACGTGCTTTGGCAAATATTTTAATGGCTTCTTGTGGCTCTTTTTCCGGTGAGATGCGGCCGAGATAGACAATTTTATTGCGATCACGACTTTCAATCGGCACTAAATCATGTGCTTCTGCAAAACTGTCAGGCACCACCATGACATGTTTAAAGTGGAAGAATTTTTCAATTTCTTGCTTTTGCTCGTCAGTGGCCACCATAATCCCGTCAAAATCATTGGCGTGCGTGGCAAACAGCGGCTTCAGATAATCGACATAGTTTCTTGAACCACCGACTTGTTCCGGATTGTGAGTATGAACGCTGTGCAGGTATTGCCACTTAGCATTAGCGCCCGTCACTGCGGCCACCTCATTAATCAACGATGGGCGGTCATTTATTAACACACTTGGCTCGGCAGCCACGACTTCATTCATGAAGAAAACAAAGAGCTCACTTTCCGAATTGAACCGCCATGCTCGGCCTTTATAATCAAGCAGCTGATACATGGTATTCATGAGCGTCCCATTCACATTCATCCGGACAATCTCAAGCTTAGGAGCACCTTCTGGATTATAAAAAATCTGTGGTCCGAGCTGGCCATCAGGATGAAAATACTGCGTTGACGATTTAAAGCCACGCCGATCCCAAACATCTTTAGCCACGGTTGCGTTCATGTCATTGTAATACTCCAATGAACCCACCAAACCGACTGTCGCTGGCGCTACCAACGCCTTGCCTACGACTTTGCCATGATGAACAATCTGGGATTCATTAGCATCAACCCCAACGATATGATAATCAAACTTATCAATTACTTCGGTATAGCGAATATCAATATCACGCGGTTCTACAAAAGTCGCTTCCTGAAAATAATCATACATGTTCAAAACATCTGACTGGGTTAATTTAACGCGTTTTAAATCGTCAATTAACAACGGATTATAGTTGCGCGTCAAAATTTTAGCAGGTACATCATGATCTTTGAAAAGTCGTAATCGTTGCGCTGCTGAAAACTCGGTTCCTGAGTTCATTGAAAAAATGTTTTCATTCACAAAATAGTTCACCAATAGTCCCCCATTTCTTAATGGTCGTACCTTGAGTCCAAGATACGTACCTTATGCCTCTGGAAAATCACTTTCAAAAACCGGCGCATCTTCTGACGGGAACACCCCGGCTTGATCTAGTGCGGCCACGTTCTTTTGGGTTTCAGCATCGGCGGCAACTGGCTGACTAGCAGATAATTCAGATAGCCGCGCCACCTTAGCTTCAGAATCAGACAATGCCGTTTGCAACTCCTGCTGGGTTTGCTTTGCCGCGGCTAAATCGGCCTGAACATGCTTAAGATCTGTTTCGGCAATTTGAGTGGCAACGATTTGCTTACTTAACTCGTTTTGCAATGCTTCTTTTGCCGCTTGGGCTTTATCACGCTCGGACACCGCTGCTTCCAGATGACTGGACAAATCGGCAACTTGTGTCTGTAACAATTCATTTTGAGCCTTGAGTTCTTCATGCTGCTGATGCAAAGTCGAAAATTCGCTGACAACCTGCTGATCTTTTTCATGTTCGGCCAGGACAGCTTTATATTTAGCAGAAAGTTCTTTCAAATAAGCCGTCGTTTTTGTGCGATAAGTTTGCCATTGTTCGATTTGAGAAGCCAGGCGGGTGTTCATTTTTTGAAGGACGGCTATTTGCGTAATTAAAGTACTATTTTGTTTCTGCGCTTCGTAATAAGGCCCGCGGGTTAAGTTAGTGTTGTCTGTCGGCGGATTCATTTGTGAAGCTGTATTGGCATCGTCATCTTTGGCTGGTGCTTTTGCCTGAAGCTGGGATACACTTGCCCCTGCCGCAGCTGGTGTTTGCCTTGCCGATTCAGCTTGACTGGCTGTTGCTGCATCCGTATTATCACTTACAACCGTTTTGGGATCTGATAGTGATTCTTTATCAGCTTTCTCGGCCGGCTCTGGTTGGGCTGGCATAGCGGCTGCTTGTGGCTGGCTTGCGATGGCTTTAGATGGGGTGGCTGGTTGCAGTTGCGCTGTTGAAGCTGATTCATCTTTGACATAAACAGTCAGTTGATCATTGGCAAAATTTAATTCAGTCCCGCCAGAGATGTTCATGGACCAAGTACGGCCGCTGCCGGTTGCCGGTTTCAGAATTTCAGTGGCTAAAGAGGCCGCGCTGTTGAGTTGCTCAAGCTGTTCTGGCGACAAGGTTTTGCCCGTTGTAGGCTCGTCTTTTTGCTGATCGCCGGTATTTTCCTGCTGAAGTTCCTGATTTCCCCCGCCCAGTTTCTGCCGTTGCTGGTTTTCGCTCAGGCGTTCATTTAATGAGTTGAGCACATCCGGCGTCTCCGGTTGCTCTTTTCGATTAAAAATTCCCATGTTGTCCTCCTCTGTAGATCATAAGTCGAATAAGAATCCTCTCACGCATATACTTAACTCGATCAATTTTTTCGTGAGAATTATCAAAAGAAACCGTATTTGATTACTATCATCGTTAAAATCTCTAGAACTGCGGGCATCATTATACCTTAATCTTACAGGAACGTTCTGCGACTATGCTATTGATAAGCTGGGTTTCGCATTACTTTTCGCAGTCGCATCAAGTTGTCCCAAAGGTGATGCATTCAGATAGCTGCGGAGTTCGGCTAGCAAAGATGCATTGACATACACAAAAGAAATATTAGGTAGCGGTATACTGGTAGGATTCGTTAACGAGTTGGCCATTGCTTTTGCTTTAAGGTAAAGGCCTAAGTCGGTGTAAATAGGCGCTTCAAAGGCATAATAATCGCTAAACTCAGCGCTACCTGCAGGGGGACGGTAAAAACTCACGCCCATTGACGGCCCGCCATAAATTAAATTCGCCCGATGCCCATAATGTCCGTTACCAAGCGGCTCCGGGTTATCGGTCTCGTCATACCAGGCCATCACCATGTAATATGCGATCTCCTGATTAGACCGCATATGATCCGTAATGCCAGTGTTCGTACCGATGTTCTCCGTTGCGTGACTAACGGCTTCATGATTAAAATCTTCAACAATCGCCCGCACGCGTTGTTGTGCCCGACTTGTATCGCGTTCCGAAAGTGTCAACGCCGACTGTCCGTTCAAAGCCCGCAATTCATTGACATATTGATGAAAGTAGCTGACAATCTCAGCCTCATCCGGTTTGAAGTTCGGATCATCCAGCAGATACACATTTTTAGCGCTTGGATAATTGGATGTTGACGGGAAAAAAGAGGATAGATTTTTCACCTTTAACATCCCCGAAGCATCCGGATTCGGTTTCGAGGTCAGACTACTGACAACCGTTACCCTCGCCATGTTTGCAATCAGCTGTTTCAGTTTTGGATCCATAAAACTAAAGCGGATGAAATAAGTTCCCTCATAAGCCGGATTAACCGTACCTGTTATCGAAATATCTTCGAGCTGAACCGACGCACCATCGCTATTAGTAGCACTCACAAAATTGATGTCCGGTGTCCATGATGATTTTTTAGCTAACAAAGTGTCTTTTGTCTTGATTGCAGCCACTGTTTCTGAAGGTGTTGGCGGCAAGACGTCCCCGCCTATCTGCCGTTCATCAATTGCACTAGCTTGATTGGTCACGGTGACAGAAGAAAATTGCGCCACATCTTTGCCGGTTGGGGCATCAGTAAAAGCATACTGAACGAAATAGGTACCTACGATCGCTGGATGAACGGTTCCGATGACTTGAATAGCATCGATTGGTACTGCCTGTCCGTTCGAGTCATTGGCATTCAGAAAATTTTCTTCCGGTGTCCAAGAAGATTTTTGGGCGATGGTAACGGGTGCTGTTGCGATACTGGGCGACTGATTCGTATTTGGGTCAGCCGCAGTTAAATCGTGCTTTTCATTTTGATCACCTGACACCGGTTCCTTGGCTTCCGCCTCTGGGTTATTCGCAGTCGCCGTCTTCATGGTTTCCAAGGGCTGAACCGTTTTTTGCTGGGCGCCGTTAGCTTCGAAGCTATTAGCCGGTGGTGATGAATCTTTGCTGCCGGAAGCTACTGAGGTGATGTCGGGAGAAGCACGATCCGATGCAACTGAACTTGTGGCTGTATGGGTTGCTGGCTGCTCTTCATTAGCCGTTGTGGAGGCAGTCACAGGATGTAGTGAGCTAAATGCGACCAAAACAGAAAAAGACAAAACAACCTCTGATGCCATCATCCATTTTCCGCGAACTTTAGCTGTCTTGAATTTGCCATGGCGGCCCAACAACGCGGACTGCAACTGTTTCTGCCTACTCATCATCCATACCCTCCAGACTTCAGTGTCTTGAATCCGATCGTTTTTAAAAAAACGATTGGGACAATTTTATGTAGAAAAGAGGCCAATCGACTTTAAAAATTGACCTCTTGTAGTCTTCAGAAAAACGAACTGATCAGCCTTATTGAATAACAGTGACCAATGCTTTGTTTTCAATTTGCTGGTTGGATTCAGGATCAGTAAAGCTGATGACAATTGGATAAACGCCTGGAATCCAAGGCTTTACTTCACCTGACATGCGGAAATTTTCTAACGGAACCTGATGACCTGAGGAATCAGTCGCCTCAACAAGAAGTGCTTCTGGCTGGAAACTTTCATTTTTCCTCAGGGTCAGATTTTTGAGTTCAATTTTTGCATGCATATTTTTTACCTCGTCACGGTGACGTATACTTGCTGTTCAACGATTTCATTATTATTAGCGGCATTGGTGAAGTAGTACTTCAGGATATAAGTTCCCGGAATCGAGACGGTCACGCTTCCATCGATAGAAAGATCAGAAATATCGACCGCCTTACCATCGCCATCCGTGGCACTGACTAATGCCTCGCTAGGATCAAAGGATTGTTTAGCCCGAATGACAAGATTTTTGGTGACCAGTTTCCCTGCTTTAGAAGAGATCTTAGCAATGGTCCCAATCAAGTCGGAAATACCCGGCAATTGTGCAACCCCTTTGAGGACACCGGCAGCGTCAGGTAAGTTAAGTTTCACGCCTACTAACTGGAGCAACCAACCTGCAATACCGCCGATAATCCCACCGATTGCAGCACCGATTGGCGAACCGATCAAGCTGGCAATCGTGTCAGTCAACGGCGTCACCCAACCAAGGAGGATAAATTCCAACGGGTTGACAATGGGTCCCAGTCCGAGGAACCCGGCCGCAACAACGATGACGCCGGCAATACCGAAGACGATCATGCCGATGGTGTAAGAAATCAGCCAGTTTGAGAGCGTGTGCCCGATAAGACCGCCAATGGTTGACCCTAATGCAACCCCACTGACAACGGCGTCAACTTTTCCATCTTTAGAAAGGCCTGGCGCCATGGTCGCACCGTAATAAGCACCAACTGTTGAGCCGACAATCCCGGTTAGCCAACCGGTAATCCCACCAACCCAACCAAGTTCAGCAGCGTTACCACCGTTAGCAATCCAACCAACGATCGGGATAATCCCGACAATTGAATCTAGAACCGTTGCCGGAACGCCAGCAATAAACCATGCCGCAAAGCCACCTACCGCCGTTGTGACGGTTCCATAAAACGCACTACCAACAGTTCCGCCGATCACGGATTCAATCAATTCACCCACTTGCCCAAGTCCGGTTAAATTAGGAATTAAACGAATTGGATTAATATTGGTAGCTAACCACGAAACCGCGTTCCATATAAAGTTGGTAATGCCACCTAAAACCCCGGTTAAGCTAAACCCAGTGTCCGCTTTAACCACTGATTGTGCGGAAGCGATTAACGTTGACCTTAACTGTTTAGCCACACTGTCTTGAGCCACTGAGATTGCTGATTGCATGGCTTTATAGGAATTTGTTGCTTCAAAGCGTGCCATATCCTGAGCAAAGGCCGATCCAAGCGAAGTGGCGAAAAAGGATGTGGCCAAAGACTGAGCAAGACTTGTGTTTGAAGCGGCAACAGCAGAGGATAGTGCCGTATTAAAGGCAGCAAATTCGGAATTTGTTGCATACGAGGACAAAGCAGCAATCATTTGCTTGCCATCTTCGGTTTGGGCAAACGATGAAACCGCAGCCGCGCTTGCCAACGAACCTGCAAAGGCAGCAGATGATGCATCAGCCAAGAGTCGTTTGCCATAAGCAGTTGCCATGAATGATGAAGTTGCACTAGCATCGGCAGCAGATTTCGCCTCTGCAGTTGACGATAGCGATGACATCATTGATTGAAGCGCCGGATCACTAGCAACCGAAGCTTCAAAACTCGCCAATGATGCCAATGCACTACCTTCAGCTGTGGCGTTAAAAGACGAAACCAGCGATTTTTGCAAGGCAACATCGGACGTGGCAACAGCTTCGGAAAGTTGCGCCTGAAACGCTTTTACTTTGGGGTCGTTGCTAAGTGAAGTTGCGGCACTCAGGAAATTAACACCCGATGTAATTTTATTTGCTGCTTCGCTTAACGCAATCCTGCCTTGATCAGTTTTAGCAAATGACGTCAAGGCCGATTTAGCACTGGATAACGCAGCAGCGTCCAAAGCCAGTGAAGGAGCTGAAGATGCGGCATCACTCAATTCAAGCGGGGTCGCAGCCAGGCTCGATGCTGAGGTCTGATTAACTTGATTTTCTAGAGGCTGAGCTAACGTGTTTGGCTTCACGATAACGCGGACATTCTTGCCAAGCTTTTCCTGCGTGTAAGGGTCAATGTATTCGTATCGTAAATAATAGGTGCCCGGGATACCGGTGTTAACCGTCCCAACAAGATTAATATCATCAAGGCTCAGCACATTACCTTTACTATCAGTTCCACCAAGCAAAGCAACAGCTGGATCAAAGTGTTCTTTTGCCTGAACCTGAATATCTTGCGTCTGTAGCGACTGCTTGCTGTTCTGGTTCGTTTCTTTTGAAGTCGTGACCGAAGCGCTAGCAGGCGAGACGGTTGGTGCATACGTGGTGGCTGAGGATGGTGACGATACAGCACTGGACGTAGTGACTGTCTGGTATATCTGAGTCGGTTCACGATTGGCGACCGATTGAACGCCAGGCACTGACGCGATGGATTGTGGTTGTGCTGCTTGTGAGACAGCTGGTGTTGCCGCCGAACTAGCTGCCACCACCGGCTTACTTACCGACGCTTGACTCACTTGAGCATGTGCCGGTTCTTGTTGAGCAGCCGGCTTTTGTTCATGCGTTCCCACTTGATCAATCGCGGCTGCCACTCGAATCGTTTCCGGTGTGACTGAATCAGCCTTAACAGTTTTGCCCGATTCTAAGGCGCCGGCACCAATGACCGTGACAATAAGCGATGATGCAAAGAGCCACCGTTTTCCTTTTTTCCAAGAGCGGAAATGTGTGCGCTTCATCTGAATCCGATTGGTATTATCAGGCCCACTTCCTTGATTGCTTTTCAAATTAAAACACCCCTTTTTCATCTACATCTGCATCATCTTGATGTCACCTTCACGAATTCCAAAAAATGACTCGATTAATCTTTAGTTGTATTAGCCAAACGCGTATCACCCAGAAAATCGCTTTAGCCGGTTGTCTCTAGAATTGGTGAATTGACGATGCTCCTGTAGCAAAGATCAAACTTGTTACTTTGCGCAATATTTCCAAATCAAAAACCGTTCGACAATTTTTTGATTGGAGCATTTTCCAGCGCTCCCCTTTGTTAACGATCAAGTTGGCAAAAGTTTTCTTAGCAACACCCTAAGGCGCTGCACGGGTTGGATGTTGATTAGTCTTCATATTAATGGCTTCCTTTCAGTTAATTAATCTTCGCGATGCTTCTTTTTGCCCATGGCTGCTAGTGTCCCCATCAGTACAATACCTGCTAGTGCAAGCAAGGCAGCTTCTTCGGTTTCACCAGTTTGCGGAAGTGTGTGTCCACTTCCATCTTTAGTTTGCCCACTTCCGTTTTTAGCGATGATGTCAGCAGTTGTACCAGGATTGATTTTATCCCCAACGCTGGTGTCAGTAGCAACTGTATGAACGGTGTTGTCCTGGCTGCCTGAGTTTGCACCTAGTTCAGAATGTCCTACGTCTTGGCGTCCTACGTCTTGGCCTTTTGGATTTTTAGACGTTCCGTCAACATCTTTAACACCCTTGGTATCCACATCGTGACTGGCAATCTGTTCGGCAAGATCACGATCAGTTTGTGCCCGGGTAGCAGCACTCTTGGCCTTATCCGCCGCCGCAGTCGCTGATGAAGCATATTGTGCAGCGTAGGAAAGTGCTTGAGCTGCTTTATTCGGATCAACATAATCGTGTGCAAGCTCTTGCGCAGCCTTACTGAGTGCCGCAAAGGAAGCAGCGTCTTTAGCCGCACTGGCAGCAATGTTCGCCGCGTTAATCGCGTCGGACTTCAAGTAAGCTAACGAAGAATTCTTAGGTTTACCATCAGCAAAACTTGCCGTTTCACTGGCCGCTTTAGCTGCAACTGAAGCAGCTAAGTCGGCTGCGGTCGTTGCGGCATGAGCCGTGCTTGCAAAATCGCCTTGAGTCGGTTTCGCAGTATCAGAACCTGGCGTGTGCGCTGCAGCAGCAGTTTTAGCTTTATCAGCAGCTGACTTTGCCAAATCTGCAGAACTCTTCGCACCGGCAGCGGCACTGGACGCCCGTGAGTCGTCACCCGACTTCGCTGCATCCTTAGCTGCTGCGGCAGACTTGGCAGCGTCATCAGCAGCGGACTTCGCTAGATCTGCCGCGCTCTTGATTGCAGGATCTTCTGGATACTTCGTTGCGGCAGAACTTGCTTGATCGGCACTGGAGCTGGCTTGCTTGGCTGACTGGTCAGCTGCACTGGCATAACTTGATGCGGCATCGCCTTTAGCTTTTGCTTCAGCTTGGGCTTTGGCATCATCTTTAGCCTTCGCATCTCCAGCTGCCTTTGCTGCAGCAGAACTTGCCAGATCGGCTGAGCTCTTAGCACCGGCAGCGGCACTGGATGCCCGTGAATCGTCACCTGACTTAGCTACATCCTTGGCTGCTGCCGCGGATTTGGCCGCGTCATCAGCAGCGGACTTCGCTAGGTCAGCCGCGCTCTTGATTGCAGGATCTTCTGGATACTTCGTTGCGGCAGAACCCGCTTGATCAGCACTGGAGCTGGCTTGCTTGGCTGACTGATCAGCTGCAGTAGCATAGCTTGAGGCTGCTTCACCTTTAGCTTTGGCGTCAGCTTGGGCTTTGGCATCATCTTTAGCCTTCGCATCTCCAGCTGCCTTTGCTGCAGCAGAACTTGCCAGATCGGCTGAGCTCTTCGCACCGGCAGCGGCACTGGATGCCCGTGAATCATCACCTGACTTCGCTGCATCCTTGGCTGCTGCCGCAGACTTAGCCGCGTCATCAGCAGCGGACTTCGCTAGATCTGCCGAGCTCTTGATTGCCGGATCTTCCGGATACTTCGTTGCGGCAGAACCTGCTTGATCAGCACTGGAGCTGGCCTGCTTGGCTGATTGATCAGCTGCACTAGCATAGCTTGAGGCGGCTTCACCTTTAGCTTTGGCGTCAGCTTGGGCTTTAGCATCATCCTTAGCCTTCGCATCACCAGCTGCTTTTGCTGCAGCAGAGCTTGCCAAATCAGCAGAACTCTTCGCACCGGCAGCGGCACTGGATGCCCGTGAATCATCACCTGACTTAGCTGCATCCTTGGCTGCTGCCGCGGATTTGGCCGCGTCATCAGCAGCGGACTTCGCTAGGTCGGTAGCACTCTTAATTGCCGGATCTTCTGGATACTTCGTTGCCGCAGAACCCGCTTGATCAGCACTGGAGCTGGCCTGCTTGGCTGATTGATCAGCTGCACTAGCATAGCTTGAGGCTGCTTCACCTTTAGCTTTGGCGTCAGCTTGAGCTTTGGCATCGTCCTTAGCCTTCGCATCTCCAGCCGCTTTTGCTGCAGCAGAGCTTGCCAAATCAGCAGAACTCTTCGCACCGGCAGCGGCACTGGATGCCCGTGAATCATCACCTGACTTAGCTGCGTCCTTGGCTGCTGCCGCGGATTTAGCCGCGTCATCAGCAGCAGACTTCGCTAGGTCAGCTGAACTCTTGATTGCCGGATCTTCCGGATACTTCGCTGCCGCAGAACCCGCTTGATCGGCACTGGAGCTGGCTTGCTTAGCTGATTGATCAGCTGCACTGGCATAGCTTGATGCGGCATCGCCTTTAGCTTTTGCTGCTGCAATCACTTTTGCGGCAGCATCGCTAGCAACGGTTGCAGCTGACTTTGCTACTTCTGCTGCAGACTTCGCCGCGTCATCTTGACCGTCTAACGCCGCATACTTGGCATCATTGGCGGCGCTTGTTGCTGTTGAAGCAGCAGATCTTGAAAGACTGGTTGCTGCTGCAATGCCAGCATCTTCAGGATAGTTTGCCCCAGCACTTTCAGCTAACTGAGCGCTTGAGTTTGCTAAACTTGCAGATTGAGCAGCATCAGTAGCATAGTTTGATGCTGCGACATTTTTTGCCTTGGCTGCATCGCTTGTTTTGGCAGCAGCGGTGCTGGCAACAATTGCTGCGCTCTTAGCTGTTGCAGCGGCAGAAGACGCTTTGGCATCATCGCCGGCTTGTGCAGCACTCTTAGCGTCAGTTGCAGCACTCTTGGCAATATCGGCTGCAGACGTAGCAACATCCGTATTGGCTTTGATGTTTGGATCATTAGGATACTTAGTAGCAACAGATACGGCACCATCAGCGCTGGAGCCCGCCTGACCAGCGGCCTTGACAGCATCATCGGCAAAACTTGATGCAGCCGTTGCTTTTGCTTTAGCCGCGTCACTCGCTTGTGAAGCAGCCTGACTGGCAACTATCGCGGCACTCTTGGCGCTATCTGCAGCTTGTGAAGCAGTCACATCATCGCCGGCTTGGGTGGCACGCTTAGCATCTGTAGCTGCACTCGAAGCCGTATCTGCTGCTGACTTAGCCAATTCAGTTGCCGCGCCAATTGATGAGTCATTCGGGTACTTCGTTGCTGCTTTTCCAGCTACATTAGCACTGGAGCCCGCTTGACTGGCAGCCTTAGTTGCTTCATTGGCATAACTGCTTGCAGCCGTGCTTTTCGCTTTTGCAGCAGCGCTTGTCTTAGCAGCCGCGGTGCTGGCTTCGGTAGCTGCGGTTTTGGCATTAGAAGCAGCAACAGAAGCCGCAATATCATCACCGGTTCGAGCTGCACTTCTGGCTGTATCTGCAGCACTTGAAGCTTTAGCCGCTGCTGCAGATGCACTATCTGTTGCAGTTTGAATTTCTGGCTCATCCGGATATTTGGTTGCCGCAGAAGTAGCAACATCTGCACTTGAGCTTGCCTGACTAGCCGCTTGTGCAGCATCACCAGCAAAACTAGTTGCCGCCGCTTTCTTTGCGGCCGCGATACTATCTGCTGTTTTAAGTGCTGTTTTGGCAGCAGCATCCGCTTGGTCAGCGGCAGATTTGGCAATATCAGCGGCACTTGAGGCACTTGCGTCATCACCGCGAGCGGCAGCATCTTCTGCCGCATCTGCTGCAAGTGATGCATCTTTTGCAGCTTGTTGGGCTACGGAACTGGCACGAGAAATTGTCGGATCATCAGGATATTGACTGCCCACTGCCGTTGCAACATCAGCACTGGAACTAGCTAAACTAGCCGATTTAACGGCATTCGCTGCATAGCTCTTAGCGTCTTTGTCATGAACCACCGCTAAGCTTGATGCCAAGTCAGCCGCAATACTTGCCTGACTAGCATGACTCTTAGCTTCGGCAGCGGCACTTGATGCAGCCGGAATGTCACCGCTTTGTGCAGCCGACTTAGCACTGTCTGCACTGTCTGAAGCCTCGTCAGCTGCTTGATTAGCGACATTATTTGCACTCGTAATGGCTGTGTCACTTGGATATTTGACTGCAGCTGATTCAGCGATATCGCCGCTTGCTTTTGCCCGATCAGCGGCTTTGGTCGCATCACTGACAAGTCGATCACCTAGTGTTGCGATGTTGCCCGCCAAACGTTTTGAATCATCTGCAGCGCTTGAGGCGATAGCTGCTTGACCCTTAGCCTGTAGTGCAGCGCTCATGGCGTCATCAGCTGTACTACTTGCAGCATCGGCGGCTGAGCTAGCAATTTTGGCAAAGTTTGAAGCCTGATTTGCAAAGGTCGAAGCTTGAGACATATTGCCAGCTACAATAGCGCTGTTAGCTTGGGAAGCAGCTTTGCTGGCAGCAAGATTGGCACTACTTGTTACTTTCGCCAGACTGACAGCAGAGCCGGCAGTAGCTGAGGCTTGAGTGGCATAGCTTGATGCTTGAATCGTTGCATCATTGGCAGTCTTTGCAAGGCTGGCCAGAGAATCATTGCCAGGGAACCGGCTGGCAGCACTTGAAGCAATTGCATTTGCAGACTTAGCCGTGTCAGAAGCAGCACTGGCAATAGCGCTGGCATTATTTGCAGTGGCGGAAGCTTCTTGAGCTACGACAGAAGCAGATAAAGCACTTTCGCTGGCCTGACTAGCTTTAGATGAAGCTTGATCATTGGCTGCGGAAACCGTATCCGCAATCTGCTTTGCCCGATTATTTGCGCTTACGGCTTGGCTGGCTGCGGAGTCTGCTTTGTTTGCTTCACTTAATGCTTTACCGGCGGCATCATTTGCCTTGTCCGCGTATTCTGAAGCAATGTCAGCTGCGGCAGATGCTTGATTATTCAGGTTTTGGGCAGCCGTATGATCACCACGTTGACTGGCTGCCGTTGCCTGAGCAGCGGCTGTTTTGGCAGTGGCATTTGCTGAACTGACTTGATCGGCAAAGCTACTTGCCGCAGATGCATCAGCGCTAGCCGTCAAAGCATAACTCGCGGCAACACTATTAGCGTCTGAAGCAGTTTTAGCCAGTGAGGCTAATGAGTTGTTTGACGGATAGTTACTTGCTTTAGCCGAGGCTTCTTGATAAGCAGAATCAGCGACACTACTTGCATTGCTGGCGATTGCGCTTGCATTGTTCGCAATCGCGGTTGCAGAGCTGGCAGTATAAGCAGTTGCACTGGCATCAGCTTTAGAAGCGACATCACGCGCCGTGGCAGCAGCACTAACGGCAACTTTTGCTTTTTCACTTGCCAAGTTTGCTTCATTTAGTGCTTGATCTGCAGCCGAGTTTGCCTTGTCAGCCGCCGAAGAAGCTGTCACGCCTGCAATCGATGCTTGGTCCGCTAAACTTGAGGCATTGGAAAGGTCGCCAGCATCAAGCGCAGTATTAGCTCTTGAAGCCGCAGAAGCAGCTTTACTGTTCGCCGCACTGGCAATCGCTGCATAACTACTTGCAGCAGATGCATCCGAACTTGCTGATTTAGCTAAGTCAGCAGTTTCACTATTTGCAGAAGATGCCACGGTGGCAAGACTGGTTAGTGAAGGATTGCCAGGATAACGTGTTGCAATGTTTGAAGCATCTTGATAGCCGGATGCTGCGACACTACTTGCAGTGCTGGCGATAGCATTGGCCGAGTTTGCTTTAACAGAGGCTGTACTTGCCACGACCGACGCCGACCGCGCTGCATCACTGGCTGCACTCGCTTTATCACTAGCCGCAGTATTGCCGCTGGTAATGGATGAAGCAAGACTCGAAGCCGCGGTGCTAGCTGCAACTGCAATGCTTGCAGCGTCATTGGCCGCAGAACTGGCTGCGTATGCCTCACTCAATGCTTTGGTAGCCGCATTTTTACCTTTGTCAGCGGCAGAAGAAGCCTCTGTAGCGGCCTTTGAAGCACTTGCTGCATATGACGAAGCTTCCGAAATATTGCCATTCACATAGGCACTATTTGCAAGGGATGCAGTTTCACTTGCAACGCCATTTGCTTGTGAAGCGGCAGTGGCATAACTACTTGCCAATGAGGCATCTTCAATTGCGCCTGCCGCATAACTGGAAGCCAAGCTAACCGCATTGCCAGCTGCTGTCGCTAGAGAGGCAACTGACTGATCCTTCGGGAAGCGTGTTGCAACACTAGCCGCAACGTCACCAGCAGACTTTGCTTTATTTGACGCAGCGACTGCAATTGACTTAGCCGAATTAGCCGTGATTGATGCAGCGCTTGCAACAACAGAGGCTGAAGTGGCAACACTAGAAGCTTTTTCGGCTGTATCGGATGTGGCTTTGGCAAGGCTCCCGGCTAATTCAATCGCACTACTTGCAGCTTGTGAAGCAATCGCAGCAGTCGAATTAGCCTGATCTGCCTCTGTCGAAGCCTGATTAGCCAAACCGTTTGCTTGACTGGCAAGATCAGCTGCACTAGACGCAGCAGTCACAGCTTGTGCTTTAAAGCTTGATGCGGCTTGTAAATCACCACCGGCAATGGCACTGTTCGCCTGTGAAGCTGCCAAGCTCGCCTCTTTGTTTGCCGCGACTACTTTTTGAGCCAAACTGCTTGCGGCAGCGGCATCAGCTGCTGCACTTTTGGCAAATCCAGCGGTTGTGCTATTTGCACTTGAAGCCACTGCAGAAAGGCTGGTCAATGACGGATCTTTAGGATAGGTGGCGGTTAACGAAGCGGTTACATTGTTTGCTGAACTAGCCACACTGATGGCGGTACTTGCAACGGTGCTTGCATTATTAGCAACAGTTGAAGCAGATTTTGCCGCCACACTTGCCGCGCTGGCCTTGTCACTGGCTGCACTTGTATCTTTAGTTGTGTCTGACGCCAGCGTTGCAACCCGACCTTGAGCTGAAAGTGCGGCTTTAGAAGCTTCGTCAGCTGCAGACTTAGCTTGTAAGGCCTCGCTTTGGGCAAGACTTGCCGCTGTATTTGCATTGTCTGCCAGTGAGCTAGCCAAATTTCCAGCATCTTTTGCCTGGCTACCAAACCTTGCGGCAGCATCATTTTGCCCTGCCGTTAGCGCTTCATTTGCTAAGGAAGCAGCACGTTTGGCACCTTCATTGGCAGAACTTGTTTGGCCTGCGTAACTACTTGCGGCAAAAGCAGCCGAACTGGCTTTTGCAGCGTAATCCGAAGCAACAGCTTGTGCGCTAGAAGCCGTTGTCGATAAAGCCGCCAACGAGCTGTCTTGTGGGAAACTACTTGCAGCACTTGAAGTTAAATTTTTAGCAGAAAGCGCTACGGCACTGGCATTACTTGCAATGGTGCTGGCATTGTTAGCAACAGTCGATGCAGTGCTTGCGACAACCGATGCTGACCGTGCGACGGTACTACCCACTCCCGCATCACCTGCTGCGGCAGACTTCAAGTTGCCAGCAATCCCTGAAGCAACAGTTGCTGCGTCAGAGGCAATGGCTGCCTGAGATTTTGCCTGCAATGCATAGGACATTGCTGAACTAGCAGCTGATTTTGTCTGGTTTGCCAAATCTGTCGCGTTCGAAGCTGCTGTTGATGCTTGCCCCGAGTACAAAGCAACGCCAGCGGCATCACCGGCATTGGCAGCGCTAGTTACCTTATTCGCTGCTTCCTGTGCTTGTGAGTTTGCATCACTTACTCGGGTTGCAAGATCGCTAGCCTGACTTGCAAAAGCACTGGCAGATGTAGCAAAGCTTGAAGTTAAGCTAGCTGCCTGTCCTACTTTAACTGCCAAACTAGCAAGAGAAGCATTATCAGGGAATGAAGATGCAAAACCGGAAGCCGCAGCATTAGCAGAACTTGCAGTCGTGCTGGCTGTTTTGGCTATTGCACTAGCATTATTTGCTTCAGTCGAAGCCGACGTTGCTGCTGTATAAGCCAGGCTGGCATTTTTACTGTCAGCTGCAGTGCTGCCGGTAGTCGTGCCTAAACTTGCGGAGAGTTTGGCAGCTTCACTTGCTGCCGAGGTGACAATTTTGGCATTTTCACTAGCTGCAAGTGCTGATGCTAATGCATTGGATGCTGCAGTACTCGTTTGGTCTGCTAGTTGACTTGCCAATGATGCAGCACTAGAGGCGATCGTAGCGTAAGAACTGGCATCTGGTAAATTCTTCGCGGCCAGAGCAGCATTAGTCTGCGCAACCGCTGAAATGACCGTATCATTTGCCGATTTTACTTTACCTGCTAAGTCACTTGCTTGTGAGTTGCTAGCAAAAGCAGATGCAGCGTAACTAGCGGTCATCGATGTTGCAGTCGAAGCGGTTGCAGAAAGCTTTGCAAGCGATTCGTTTGTTGGATAAGCACTTGCAGCTTTGTCAACCACGGCTTTGGCCGAAGTTGCGGTCTCAATTGCAGTGCTTGCAATGGCACTGGCGCTATTGGCAACCGTCGATGCAAGGTTAGCTTTGTCATATGCCTTGCTTCCTGTGTCCGCAGCTAGACTGGCATTACTCTTTGCAGCTGCAGTGCTACTGGTTGAGCCAGCAATCGTTGCCGCTGATTTTGCCGCATTTAAAGCGTCTTCTGCTGCTGAAGAGGCAGCGTTTGCTTCAGATAGCGCTTTATCAGCGGCGGAGTTTGCAATTGGTGCTTGTTGACTGGCGGTAGCGGCAGCATCAGCAGCCTGCTTGGCAAGTGAGGTTGCTTCATCGGTTTTTCCTGCAGCACTGGCAGCTTTGGCGGCGGCCGCTGCTGAAGACGCAGTTGTGTTGGCAGCATTGACAGTCGCAACGGCCTGTTTGGCAAAGGCAGCATCTGAACTTGCAGCAACTGCATAACTTGAGGCTACTGCCGTTGCACTAGAGGCGGTTTTTGAAAGATATGCAAGTGATTGGTTGTCAGGATTTGCCGTAGCAAGACTGGCAACTTGATCACTTGCGCCATTAGCAGCACCGCTTGCTGAGCTGGCGATACTGCTGGCGGAATTCGCCTTTGTTAATGCGCCACTGGCAGTAACAGCCGCACTGGCAGCAATAGCAGCATCGGAATCAGGATTGAGCGCGGACTTTACCGTTACCAGGAAATACGAAAATAGTGTCCCATTGAAAGGTCCAACTAAGGGTTTTGTCTGATTCGTATTAATACTGTATTGGACAGCGTAAACGCCTGGTGTTTTATACGAAGAGCCTGCGATCCAGATTGGAACATTCGCATCATTGGGTCTGCCAACTTGACTGGCGAGCATATCGCCGACCGTCCCGGCACTGTTTTGGAAGGTCAAGAAAGGTCCTAAAAGACCATCAGAGGCAAAAGGATTAAGTGGATGCGTATAGTCAATATTATTTGCCGCGGTACTACCCGTAATGACCCAATTAGGTGCAAGTGTAAAGGTTGCCAAACTACCATTACCAAATGCGGTAAAGTTTGAATCGACAACTTTATCAATGGAAGTATCCCCAGCAAAAATGGAAACATTGGGCGCCGTAACTGTAGCTGTACCGCGAGGATTTGTTTTCGTAAAAACAACGGTGCTAGGCGTTCCCGCATCATCCACCACTGGCATCGCAGCAAGTGTTTTTGATACAACCACGTTTTTGGTGTGGTTGTTTTCGGTTTCGGAGCTTGCAGGCGCAGCAGCTTGAGTTACAGCAATTGAAGTGGCACTACTAGTAGAACTGCTTGCTGCAACGGTAATACCGGCAGCTGCCGAAGTAGTCGCATTGCTGGACTGAACCGCTGCCTTAGCAACTGGTGCCGCACTTGATGGCGCTGCAGACGAAACAACTGAGTTTGTGGCAGAACTGCTCGCTTCAGTCTTGGCAACCGGTATTTCCGCGGACGCAACCGCTTGTTGTGTCTGCTGTTGCTTTTCTACCTTTGGCTGTGTTGTTATGGTCGTTTCAGCCGGCGTAGCATTAGTAACCGTCGCGGCGGCAGTGGCCGGTGTTGCGGTAGTTGCTGAACTTGAAGCTGTACTAGGTGCTGTTGGAGCAGTATGAATCGACGCGGCCGTTTGTGCACTGGCAGCATCAATTACCCGTTGATTGTCATTTGAATCGGCATGAACGGCCTGATTCCCGGAAAAGACAAATCCGGCACCACCGGCAAGAAACGTTAAGGTACTGAAGGTGAAAAGCCAGTGTTTCCCAGCTTTATACATCTTGAAATTAGCCGTTTTAGTCGATGGTTTTTTCTTAATGAACTTTCCCATGTGTTCACCCCATTTAAAGAGAAAAAATAAACTAACGATACTTTGCTCATCATTTTTTGATGCTGGGTGCTGATAGCATCAACTGTCGCAAAAACTTTTTTGCCGGATTAGCAGTACTATGCCGACAAATGTTATAAGCTCGTTATTCCCTTGTCATCCCCCTTATGATTAAAAGTGATATTATTAACTCGAAGTACCAATTTTATGATAGGCATTAAAATGGTCCTCGAATTGATTCTAAATATATATCATGATGATTGTTATAACAAGCCCACACTTTTATTAAATTATTTTCTAAATAATGACAATCCCTTTATACCGGTCTTTAAAACGGTAACATTAGCTTTGGGCTTCGTACTAATAAGGTATTAAAATAACCATTATATCATTTTTTCTAAAATAGTTTATAATAAATCGAGTACAATTAAAGTTCACCAGTCTTAAACTTTTTTAGCATCTATAATGTTCTAATATAATAGTTTCAGTTTTATTTCCTCCTTTATAATCAACCAATTAACTCCATCTACTTATTAAAGACTCTCTTGCTGTAAAATTTTTATTGAACATAAATTCAACTTTATGATAACCAAAGAAGGGGTAAACTAATGACAAACAAAAAGCCCGAATCCTTAATTTACGGGATTAAGGCTTGTGACAATTATCAAATCGATCATTTTTCTTAAAACGTTAACCAATATGCCATGCATCACGATACTGCTTTTTTAATGATAACAGGCTGTTTTGTTAACTAATGATGCTTAACTCATGAATTGATACCAGCTTTCAATAACCTTAACGTCTCGCGATTGTTGCAACTGCTTGGCAACACTTGAAAATTGTTGGCTTATTAAGAACGCGCTGGTGCTCATTGTCTGCAACGCTTTTGCATCTGCGCCATCATGGACAATCGGTATAAGGTGAGATTGCATTTCAGGTAGTTGCACTAAGGCAGGAAAGATCTCACTTGAAACATCGACGTAAAGTTTGCGGTCGGTATGCACAAAATTGTTAACCAGCCACCAAACTAGGATCTCATTCATATCTGTAAAAAGTTTGATTGGCTCGCCCGCAGAATTGTTTAACCAATATTGTTGCGTCAACGGTAATCCGTTAACAACGGCGACACCGCTTCGATTTAGGATCAGTCCCTGAATGCTCGTCGTTTGAAAAAGCGGTTCAGTCAAGGTCATGCGTTGCAGATTTGGCATTTGCGCATAATAGTCCGATACGAATAAGCGCTCATGATCATCATACTGATCTTCGCGCGTTAACCGACCATCTTTAAAATAGCTGATTTGCCGAACCCGCTTTTTCCGATCACGCTCGATTTTTAACACAACTTGATTCTCGGCATCCATGTAGCGGGTGTTCTTGCTGCCAGGAACTGTTTTGGCCGTTAAGTGTGCTTGTAGTTGACTTGCCAGATTCGCGTGGGAACTGTTACCACTTCCACGGTGATGCAGTTCATCATAAAAGTTATGATAGGATGTCGGTGCCAAAAATAGCTGCTTCTTGTCGCGGTAATTCAAGAATCGCGCCGTGGCATCAAGTTCAAGATCGCCGGTTATAACAGCGGGACTGTGATGGTTAGTTTTGAAGAAGTTCATCATCACTTTGATCTTAGCCCATTGTTCATCAGGCATTTCTTCTGGCAACAAATCCAGATAAAGATAATCGTTTTTAGCGTCATCGAATCTAATGTCATTCGTCCCATCCGCAATCACTTCATCCCCTGAAGGACTTCCTTGTTTCTTCCCAAAAAAGTTCATGAAGCTTTCCCCCACTCGTTTTGAAAATGTTTCAAGTACAATCGCAAGTAGAGTATCGCATAATCATTAAATTGGCAGCTATTATTTTGACCCGTTCACAGAAGATTTCCTTTTGGTGATGCTTAATAACTGCGACTCAATCCCCTTAAAATGCCGAATGTACCATGCCGTGGCTCAGCGCAAGCGACCTAAAAACGCCGTCAAAAACTGCAATTTCTGCTGTGCCTGCTTGAACACCTCTGATTGATACGTTGTCAGCGCTTCTTCGCCAAAAGATCGGTGGGCAATATATTGGTCATAGCGCAACTCAATCTGGATCGCGGTGACACCTTGCTTATGACCATAGTAGCGGGTAATGTCACCACCACGAAAAGGAAAATTGTCTTCAACCGTCCAACCATATGTCATGAACTGATCCGCCAACGCCAAGCGAAATCTTTTGCTAGCCGTCCGATCATGATCATTGCCGAGAACAATCGTCTTGGGCTTCACGTTCGGATAATAAGGGTATTGGGCAAAGCTGTGTAAATCAACTAAATACGCATACCCAAATTCAGCTTTTTTCTGGTTCAGCAAGGTCGTCAACATTTGACGATAAGGCCGATAATACGAGCGAACCCGCGCCTGTATTTGGGGAATCGTCAGTGGCTGTGCATACAGGTCATGATCAAACGTGTTACGCTGATAAACGGTTGCCGAGCGATAGTCATGCTGCGGATCATAAGTCACCGCCCGATTTGGATCAGCGACATACCGGTTAACATGATTGATTAAAGTCGTCAATCCGGCAGCAGGCAAAAAGTCATACAATTCCGGTAAAAACCAATCCGTGTTGGCTAAAACGGCATTTGGCAACAAAGCTTTTTTCATCGCCACCGGTAGCCAGGTTCCGCTGTGAGGCAAACTAATCACGACTGGAGAATGTTGCTCCGAATTCAGCACGGTATAAAACTGGTTGCTAATATCCATCTACCTCGGCTCCTTTTAAAACAGTCCGATCATTTGACTGCCTTCACCTCTGTGACAACCTCGCAGGTGCCATCATGACTACCACTACCGCATAAAAACAGCACCGAACAACCACGGTCCGATGCTGACTTTCTTTTTTTCTTGACGAGTGTCACCCGCCAATTAAAGTTAAGATTCACGATGCCCTTCTTCAGGCAAAAGGATCGTCTGACTCTCCCCATCATCGTAGGCCATAACCGTATCCGGAAAACTGGGATCATATGGAAACGGTAAATCCACGGACATCTCGGTTTGAGCGCCTTCTTCACTGAAATGAATCGTCAGTTTGCCTTGATGGTTCTGAAGATCAAAACGCAACAAATTATTGAGCGGAACGACGCCTTGTAAGTTGCGATCAATGATGAGCCAAATACTGTCGATGATCTCGCCCGGCAGGTTTGAAATAACGCCAAAAGTCGCGAATCGACTATGATTTGCTGCAAACATATGCGACTCCTTTCTTCAGTCCTGCGTGGCAATATCCGCAAACTCAGCATCAACAAACTTTGCTAAAACCTTAGGATCAACGCCAACGGAACGACCGATTTTACCGGCTGACACAATGATTGACGACTGACTTTCGGCTTCTTGACTGATGTAAATCGGATACTTGTGACGCTCATGAATGCCAATAGGTGTGTTGGCGCCGTGTTCATACCCTGTCGTTTTCATGAGATCTTTCAGCGGTACCATGCCGACTTTGCGATTGCCGGAAACCTTACTCAGCTTTTTATAATCAACATGCCGATCTAACGGCACAACGCCAATCACCGGTCCCGTCTTGTTCCCCGTTAGTACCAGGGTTTTATAAATCTGGTGTTCCGGAACATCAAGATGATCAACCGTCAACTGCGCCACATCGCCAACTTCTTCAGTCGGAAATTCATAAGGCACATAGGCAATACCCGCTTTGTCCAACATTTTTTCGACCAAGGTTTTATCTGTCTTATGATGTTTAGCCATTGCGATCCCTCCTTACGAAATTTCCATTCAGACGCTTTCACTTAAAAGTCTAGAACAAGGCTTGCGAAAATGCCACCATCATGCGCCGGTGTAAGACATTAACGTGAACATATCATAATCTTTGATCTTGTCGCGCCCATGCAAATCGCTGAGCTCGATCAAAAAGGCTGTCCCGACCACGACGCCGCCTAATTGCTCGACTAGGCGAATTGTTGCTGCAATCGTGCCGCCAGTTGCCAGTAAGTCATCGCATACCAGTACCCGTTGTCCCGGTTTAATGGCGTCCTTGTGTAAGTAAAGTGTGGCCTCACCATATTCAAGATCATAGCTGGCTTTAACGGTTGGCCGCGGTAATTTGCCTTTTTTACGTGCCGGTGCAAAGCCGATTCCCAGCTTATACGCCACAGGACAACCAACAATAAATCCGCGGGCTTCCGGGCCGACAATCATTTCGACCCCTTTGTCTTGGGCATAGGCGGCAATTTCGTCTGTCGCAGCCGCATAAGCTTTACCGTCAGCCATCAAAGGCGAAATATCGCGGAAAATAATCCCCGGTTCCGGAAAATCTTTCACACTGGCGATGTAATCTTTAAAATTGATGGTCATGATCCTACCTCACTGTCTGAATGCTCTGTCACCAACATCGTTTCAAGCTGAACCCGCGGCATGGTTTGCAGTTGGCGAGCAAGCGTTAAAAATGCCTCGCGCGCAACATAAGCTTTGGCGGTTTGCAATGGCTTTTTAGCCGGTGCCGTGACGGGAGAAATAAAAGCACCCTCTATTGTAACAAAATCAAGCTCGAAAAACACCTGAATCGCCAAGATCACTTGATGGACAGTCAAATGGACGGCCTTGGCAATCGCCGGAATATGATGCTTATCGAAGCCGGGATGTGCTTTTAGAAAATGCAGAACAGCACCAAATTCACTTCGCGTCGGCATTGCCACTAACCGACTGGGTGCACCATAAAACATGACCGTCACCGGCAGTTGAATGTGCTGCATAACCGTCACCAATTGGCCACGATCTTTAGGCAAGTCAACCAAAACCGCATCAGCCAGTGACGTTGTGACTTGCTCAGCTAGCATGGTCGGCCCACCAAACGAAAATTGATGTTCGAATTGTTGTTTGACCTTTGCATCAAAGAAGACGTAATTCCGTTGCGCCTTGAATTGGCTCCCATCAACTGTCGGCATCCGCCAGTCAACGACTTGAGGCTGCTTGAACGCATAATCCTTCAGCATGAGTTGTAAGCTGGTATTGCCTTGCCAGGTGTTCTGATCCAGTTGAACGGCTAATTTAATAGCTTGAGCCTCAGCTAATGTTGCCGCTGCAGACCCAAAACCAAACCCGATGACATTGACGCCTTGATCAATTTGAAATCTAAGATGGGCATTTTCCTTACCGATCGGCTTCACATTCTGAACCACTTGGGGCCGCACGGAAAAAGTCGGTTCCGGATTACCTTGTCCAAATGGTGCTAGCTGGCGAATTAATTCATAATGCTCTAGCGTTAAGTCGCCAACTTCCAGGCGCGCAGCAATCGGAAGCGCTGGCTTAGGCACGGTCTTGAGCATGGTTGACGCGGCTGCTTCCATTTGCGCATGGATGGCTGATAGTTCAGCGGTTTTAGCCGTTAACCCAACTGCCATATGATGCCCGCCAAAATGAACCATTTTGTCTTTAGCCGGTTCTAGCGCGTTAAACAAGTGATACGCTTCAATCGAACGGCCAGAACCTTTAGCCGTGACGCCATTATCGGCAATGTTCATAATCAAAGTTGGTTTACCGGTAGCTTCCACCACTTTACTGGCAACGATCCCAACAACCCCTTCATGCCATCCCTTACTGGCAAGCAGCAGCGTTTTGGCCGCTTGATTTTCCGGCGTCTGGGCCATGGTGAGGGCCTCTTGGGCAATTTTGCTGACCAACCCTTGCCGCTCCTGATTTAACTTGCCGACTTGTTGCGCCAATTCGGCAGCGACATCCTCTTCAAAGGTAGTCAACAATGTCACCCCGGGATTCGCATCACCCATTCGTCCCAAAGCATTCAGCCGCGGACCAATCACAAAGCCAACCGTGGTTTCATTGACTGTTTCCGGTGCCACGCCGGCTTCTTTTAAAATGGCGGCGAGTCCGACGCGCGGTTGTGTTTGGATCATTTTCAACCCTAACTGGGCAATGATCCGATTCTCATCGGTTAGCTTAACCAAATCGGCAATCGTGCCTAATGCTGCCAGATCAATGCTCTCTAGCGGCGGCTCGCCAAGTAAGGCCGTTGCCACTTTGAAAGCAACGCCTGCACCCGAAAGATCGCCAAACGGATAGTGGCCCTCGGGATGGCGGGGATGGACGACCGCTACGGCATGCGGAAGCGTTTCAGGCAACTCATGGTGATCCGTAACCACAACATCCATGCCGGCTGCTTGGGCAGGATCAATGACGGCTGCACCGGCAACCCCGTTATCGACTGTAATGACCAATTGCGTGCCGGTTTTTTGCAAGTAGGTGTAAACTTCCGCATTGGGACCATACCCGTCAGTAAACCGATCCGGAATAAAAACATCAGGCTCGGCGCCCAAGCTTTGCAGTGTCTCCAACATGATCGAGCTGCTGGTTAAGCCATCAACGTCATAGTCACCATAAATCGTAATTTTTTGATCTTGCTCAATTGCTTCCAAAATCCTGGCAACCGCCTTGTCCATATCGTGTAAGGCAAACGGATCGTGCAACCGACTAATGTCCGGGTGCACAAAGGCCTCATAGTCTGGCTTATTTTTAATGCCACGTTGCCACAACAACGTCGCCAGAAACGGCGGGACTGCCAATGTCTGGCTCAATTGTTGTGTCGTTGCCGGATCCGGTTGTTCTGCAAGTTGCCATTGATACTGCGTCATATGTTTTCGTTCCTTTCTAACCGATTCAGTATACCAAACAAACCCGTTTGAATTAACCGCTTGCGCCAAGTTTTCGTCAACTTAGCAAAAAGGGCAGCCGTTTCCGCTAACCAACCCGTTCAGGTCATCAAAAGCGTGATATAATTAAGTTGTTAACAAGCCCAACTCCAGTCAGCGACTTCAAACAGGCAAGCAGTTACCGCTGTATTGCCGTTATTAGACAAAGCGTTACCGTGTGATCTTAGTCCGCTTGACTGTGACCGGTCATGGTGGATTAGCTCTTTTTCGCGATAACGACTTAAGGAGGAAGTACCATGGCAAAATCTCAAGACCAATTCAATGAAAAGGCGGGCAAGAAGATTACAGTTTCCGATGAGGCTGTCGATAAGGCCGCCAAAAAAATTGAACAGGTTGGCTATGTAACCGAAAAAGACGTTCCGGAAATGATCGATCGCGATTATACGCGGGCATTGTCAAAAAAGGTTTCCGCTAAACTGCACCAAGACAAAGACGATGACTACTTCTACGAGGAACCTTTTGATTATGAAAATGGCCGCATTGCCAACATCATCTGGGATATGGATAAAATTAAAACCCGTGAAGAAGCAATGAAGACCTTAGCAAATGAACTTGGCTTGACTGTTCCAAAGATTGTCATGCGCAAAGTCGATGAACAGGTTTTCTAAAGCAAATTCTAAAAAATCGGCGCTGTTTATCAGTGTCGATTTTTTATTTTAGCTTGCTTGTTTGCTAGCAGCAGCAGTCTTTGTGTCCATGACATCAATTGCCTCCAAAAAGCACCTAACCAAGCCAGGTTAATTTTTTTAGTGTGACAACCATGCAGACACGTACTAATTATGTGATAATGATGATAAAGAAAGGACGTGGAAGCCATGGCTGACCAACAAGTACTTGACGATTTTTTTGCGACGGCGAAAGCGGCATTGGATTTACCCGCGGCCACTTACGAGGATGCCTATCAACTTGGCAGTCCTGAATTGGCAGATGAACTTGCTGACCTGGTTAAAGCGGGCAAGAAAACTGCGACTTCAAGTGGGTTTGAGCTTTATACCATCGAGCAGGACCCATTACCGATAGCCGGCGTCTACAACATTATCCTTGATCGTCATGATCGACCAGTGGCGCTGACTTTCACGGATAATGTCTTTGTCACGCCATTTGAAAAAGTCGATGCTGTCATTGCCAAACGTGAAGGTGAAGGCTCCCAGTCGTTAGCAAGTTGGCGCCGCGCCCATGAAGCCTTCTTCCGCCGTGAATATCAGGCAAATGGCCTTCAATTCGATCCCGAATCCTCGATGGTCGTTATCGAAGAATTTCATACCGTTTATCCGGTTGTTCAAACGAGGTGACAAGCATGCGGCTCAAACAACGAACAACATTAGCTGAAAAGAAAGTAACCGGAAAACTCGAAGACATTCCGCATCCGACACTAGATGCCACCATCTATGTCCTCGTTTTTGGTCTCACCGCAATTGGCGGGCTGGTCTCTTATGGCGCATATCAACTGTTTAAGCCTGAGCGCCAACTCGCCCACAAAGCAAAGGACATGGTTCAGGAGCATCGCAAAAATTGAGCCAGGCAACCCAATCAGAAACAGGCACCCAAGAGACTGACTATTTTGTCTCTTGAGTGCCTGTTTTGTAGCAAGTGGAATATTCACCATAAAATAACAATTTAGATGTAAAACTGCCTACATTTAAAGCTCATGTTGGCAAGAAGCCGCTGATGATTAAAATTTCACTAGTCAAAGCTTCTCGATAGCGCTATTTACCGCGACTTTCTTCGTCGTTCATTTTAAGAATGCTCATAAAGGCCTCTTGTGGAACCTCGACAGAACCAACCGCCTTCATCCGCTTCTTACCGGCCTTTTGCTTCTCGAGTAACTTGCGCTTCCGGGTGATATCGCCACCGTAACACTTGGCCAAGACGTTTTTACGATAAGCTTTAACCGTACTACGGGCGATAATTTTATTCCCGATAGCAGCCTGGATCGGGATTTCAAACTGTTGCCGCGGAATGGTAGTTTTCAGGCGCGCAACAATCGCTTTGCCGCGTTCAAAGGCGAAATCTTTATGAACAATGGTGCTTAATGCATCAACTGGATCACCATTCAGTAAAATGTCCATTTTAACCAGATCACTTTGCCGATACCCGATGATCTCATAATCGAGACTTGCATAGCCTTTGGTACTGCTTTTTAGATCATCAAAGAAATCGTAAATAATTTCGGACAATGGCAATTCGTAGATGACATTCACGCGATACTTGTCTAAATAATCCATTGTCACAAATTCGCCCCGTTTACGTTGTGACAGCTCCATAACCGGTCCGACATAATCGTTAGGTACCATGATTGATGCTTTCACATAAGGTTCGCGGATCTCTTTAATTTCACTTGCATCGGGCATTTCAGCCGGGTTGTCGATCGTTTTTTCCGAACCATCTGTTAACGCTACCTGATAATCCACGCTCGGTGCGGTCATGATCAAATCGAGGCCGTAATCGCGTTCCAGCCGTTCCTGAACCACATCCATATGCAAGAGGCCCAAGAATCCACAACGGAACCCAAAACCGAGCGCTTGGGACGTTTCCGGCTCAAATTCAAGCGCAGCATCGTTGAGTTGCAACTTTTCCAATGCCTCGCGCAAGTCATTGAATTTCGCGTTATCTACTGGAAACAGGCCTGAATAGACCATTGGCGTGATTTTACGATACCCTTTCAGCGGGGCTGCTGCCGGGCGGTCTGCCAGCGTCACCGTGTCCCCCAAGCGCGTATCCTGAATCGTCTTAATTGAGGCCGTGATATAACCGACATCCCCGACCATTAGAAAATCGCGTTTCACTGCTTTAGGTGACATCACGCCGACTTCAGTAACCTGAAACTGCTTGCCATTGCTCATCAGCTGGATCGTATCGCCGACCTTAACTTGTCCTTCTTTAACCCGAACATCAAGGACAACACCGCGATAATCATCATAGACCGAATCAAAGATCAACGCTTGCAACGGCGCGTTAACATCGCCAGAAGGAGCCGGAATGTCTGAGACGATGCGCTCAAGAATTTCAGGAACTCCCAAGCCGGTTTTACCACTGGCCAAAATGGCGTCAGAAGCGTCTAAGCCGATCATCTCTTCAATCTCTTCTTTAACAACATCAGGCTGGGCACTAGGCAAGTCAACCTTATTGATCACCGGAATGATTTCAAGGTCGTCATCAATCGCCAAGTACACATTAGCAAGCGTCTGAGCTTCAACACCTTGCGTGGCATCCACCACAAGCAAGGCCCCTTCACAGGCAGCAAGACTGCGACTAACCTCATAACTAAAATCGACATGCCCCGGCGTATCAATCAAATGGAAAATATACGTTTCGCCATTTTTAGCTTTATAGTGCAGTTCGACCGCATTGAGCTTAATCGTAATCCCGCGTTCCCGCTCAAGTGCCATATCGTCCAGAACTTGCGCCTGCATATCCCGCTTGGCAATGGTGTCTGTCAACTCCAGAATGCGATCCGCAAGCGTGGATTTGCCATGATCAATATGGGCAATAATTGAAAAATTGCGGATATGCTTTTGCCGTTCCAGCATTTCTTCATGATTCATATAAATAGTGCCTACTTTCTAAGCGATCGTTTGGTTCTTATTATAGCAGAGCGTATCGGACACGGGTAGAAGCTGGTATTTAACGAATCAAGCGGTTAAGGCCTCATGCACTTGCAAGCCTAGCCGTTTAAGTTGGCATCGTTATAAGGTTCACTTAAACCCTGATACGTCAAAAGTTCTCACCACATTAAAAAAATCGGCCTTAACTTCTAAGACCGATTTTTCGATATTTGGATCAAGTTTTGTGCAATTGGTAGTGACTAAGCGTCTAACCTACTTGCCGCCCTTAAACGCTTCTTTAACACGGTCAAACAGCGTCCCGTTGTGTGGCGTGACATCTTCACCGCTAGCTGCTGCAAATTGCATCAAAGCAGCTTTTTGCTTTTCGTTTAAGTGCTTTGGCGTTTGAATCTCAACGGTCACAATTTCATCACCGGTACCGTTACCGCGCAGACGTGGAGCACCCTTGCCGCGGAGTCGGAATTTGGTTTGACTTTGCGTGCCGGCTGGAATTTTTAACTCAACCGGTCCGTGAACCGTGTCAACTTTGATTTCATCACCCAAAGCTGCCTGAGCAAAACTTAACGGAATCGTCAGGTAGATCTCGGCGCCATCACGTTGATACTTCTTGCTTGGCGCGACCCGGAAAACGATGTACAAGTCCCCGTATGGTCCGCCATTGGTGCCTGCTTCGCCAGCTTGTTGCAAGCGCATTTGCTGACCGTCTTCAACGCCGGCCGGAACTTTGACATCAATCGTATGCCGTTCCTGTTCGTGACCAGTACCATGGCAGGTTGGGCACTTTTCTTTAATTTCTTTACCGGTTCCACCGCAGACATCACAAACTTGGCGGGTCATCATTGCGCCAAATGCCGTATTGCGTTGTACCTGAATATAACCGCTACCATGACACTTGTGGCAGGTTACCGGACTGGTTCCCGGTTTGGCACCACTACCATGACAAGTATGACAAACAGCTTCACGATCATAGGAAATCTTGGTATCTTTTCCAAAAATCGCTTCTTCAAAAGTCAAATCCATCCGATACTGTAAATCGGCTCCTTGCCGCGGTGCAGAAGGATTCGCCTGTGCACCACCGCCAGCGCCGCCAAAGAATTGACTGAAAATGTCGTCAAAGCCGCCGAAACCGCCTTGACCGCCACCGAAGTCACTAAACCCGCCGGCTTGACCACCATTGCCGAATCCCTGCGGACCATCAGCAGACCCATATTGGTCATATGCGGCACGCTTTTGGGGATCAGACAGGACCTGATAGGCTTCATTGACTTCCTTAAACTTTTGCTCGGCACCGGGTGCGTGATTAAGATCGGGATGATATTTTTTTGAAAGCTTGCGAAACGCTTTACGAATTGTATCATCATCGGCATCCCTGCTCACACCGAGCGTCTCATAATAATCTTTCTGATCCGCCATAGTTCCTCCTCGATTCAGATCGTGACTGAAAATGCCAACTTAGCATAGCATAATTCAAACAAAAAGCCAAAACCGCGCCGCGGCTTCGGCTTTTTGCTAATGAACTGATGCCTTATTTCTTATCGTCGTCGGAAACATCCTTGTAGTCACCATTAATGGTGTCATCATCCGACTTCTTGTCATCAGCCGTACCTTGGGCTGCGCCACTCGTTGCGCCACCCTGGGCTTGTTGATTCTTTTGGGCATTTTCATACAACTTAACGGTCATATCCTGAACCAGCTTGTTCAAGTCGTCCCGCTTTTGCTTCATGTCATCAAGATTGTTTTCCTGTTGCGCCTTCTTCAGTGCTTCTTGCGCATCCTTGACTTTCTTGACATCCTCTTCCGGAACCTTGCCGTCAACATCCTTCAGGGTCTTATCTGTCTGGAAGAGTAATTGGTCGACATCGTTCTTCAAATCGACTTCTTCTTTGCGCTTCTCGTCGGCTTCAGCATTTTCTTCAGCTTCCTTCTTCATGCGCTCGATTTCTTCGTCAGACAAGCCGCTGGAACTCTTGATCGTGATGTTTTGTGACTTGCCAGTGCCAAGGTCCTTTGCCGATACCTGAACGATCCCGTTCTTATCAATGTCAAACTTGACTTCGATTTGCGGAACGCCACGTGGTGCTGGCGGAATGTCGGTTAGTTCAAAGCGACCAAGCGTCTTGTCATCTGCCGCCATTGGACGTTCACCTTGAAGTACGTGAATATCGACAGCTGGTTGATTGTCCGCAGCAGTTGAGAATACCTGACTCTTAGAGGTTGGAATGGTGGTGTTGCGGTCGATCAGCTTGGTGAAGACACCGCCCATGGTTTCAATCCCTAATGATAGCGGCGTAACATCCAGCAAAACAACATCCTTCACGTCACCGGAAATGACACCACCCTGAACGGCAGCACCTAGCGCAACCGCTTCGTCTGGGTTGATGCTGTGGTCCGGATCTTTGCCAGTCCATTCCTTAACTGCTTGTTGAACAGCAGGGATCCGTGTTGAACCACCATTTAAGATTACTTTGTCAATATCTGCATTCGTCAATTTAGCATCTTTCAGCGCATTTTCAACTGGCACCTTGGTCTTAGCAACCAAGTCGGCGGTCATTTCGTCAAATTGTGCACGGGTTAAAGTGCGTTCCAAGTGCAATGGGCCGTTGGGGCCGGCAGAAATAAATGGCAAGCTGATTTGCGTCTGGGTCACACCGGAAAGATCCTTCTTGGCTTTTTCGGCTGCATCCTTCAGGCGTTGCATTGCCATTTTGTCTTTAGACAGGTCAATGTTGTTATCCTTTTTGAATTCGGAAACAAGCCAGTCGATGATCTTGTTATCAAAATCATCCCCGCCTAAATGAGTATCGCCATTGGTTGACAGCACTTCGAAGACCCCATCACCTAACTGCAGGATGGAAACATCAAATGTCCCGCCGCCAAGGTCGTAAACCAAAATCTTTTCGTCTTTGTCACCTTTATCCAGACCATAAGCCAAGGCTGACGCGGTTGGTTCGTTGATAATCCGTTGAACATTCAAACCAGCGATCTTACCGGCATCCTTGGTTGCCTGACGCTGACTGTCGTTAAAGTAAGCCGGAACTGTGATAACCGCATCTTTAACCGGTTCGCCCAGATAGTCTTCAGAAAATTTCTTGATGTACTGTAGAATCATCGCTGAAATTTCTTGCGGGGTGTATTCTTTATCGCCAACCTTAACCTTATAGTTAGCTTCGCCCATGTGACGCTTAATTGACACGATGGTATCCGGGTTAGTGATTGCCTGGCGTTTTGCCACTTCACCGACTTGGATTTCACCATCTTTAAATGCGACAACAGATGGCGTGGTGCGATTGCCTTCCGGGTTGGTGATGATTTTTGGCTGATTGCCTTCCAAAACCGCAACTGCAGAGTTGGTGGTTCCTAAGTCAATACCAATAACTTTACTCATATTTTTATACCTTCTTTATTTCAGATTAATTATTTAGCGACAACGACCATAGCAGGGCGCAGAACCCGATCCTTGAGATAATACCCTTTTTGTAGTACCTGCGCGACCGTGTCAGCGGGATGTTGGTCATCCGCCGCCACGGTTTGTACTGCCTGTTGGGTATTCGGATCGAACTTGTCGCCAGCACCATCAATCGCAGTGATGCCATTTTCCTTCAAGGCGCGTTCCAGATGATCGTAAACCATCTGCACACCTTTTTTGAGTGAGGCCGCACTGTCATCTTTGGCTTCGGTTGCAAGCGCACGCTCTAAATTGTCAACTACCGGCAAAATCGCCTTGGCTAACTTCTGGCCGTCGTACTTCAACATTTTTTGCTGCTCTTTTTCAAACCGCGCATTCATGTTTTGAATCTCTGCAGCCGCGCGCAAATACTTGTCTTCGAATGCATCACGCTCTTGCTTCAGTTGTTCACCATCATGCTTGCTGGTTTTCAATTGCTCATTAAGATCAGCAATGCTTTCCTGCAGAATTTCTTCTTTTAGCGAAGTCTCAGGCGTGTCAGCAGCGTGCTTGGCGTCTTTGGCGGTATCTGCAGCAGTTTGCTTTGCTTTTTGTTCTGCCATGGTATCCTCCCTTTTAACCACATCTATTCGCGCAATTGGTTAACGTTAACAGATGCTTGTTATCATCTATCATTGATCAAAGTTGGCGTAATAGTCCGTCAACCGTTTAGCCAGCTCCTCTCGGAAAACATCCAACAGTCCGATCATCTTGGAATACGGCATCTGGGTTGGCCCTAATAAGGCAATCATTCCCGTGCCGTGGTCACCGACATCATAACTGGCGGTAATCAAGCTGAGATTGGCCAGATCAATTGGCTTTAACTCCGGACCTAGACGAACCGTGACCGGTGTTTGGCGAACCGGTCCGCCAAGCAGTTCGGTAAGATCACCGTGATCAGCATCAATCAAGGACATAATCTTTTTCAACTCGTGAATATCCGAGTCGCCGAGATAGTCCATTAAATTTAAGCGCCCACCCACATAGAAACGCTCTGAAGCGGCGGACTTTAAGACATTACCGAAGATATCCAGGAAGCCTTCAGGACTGGTCAGATACTGCATCAGCATCGACGGAACATCAGTCTTTAGCCGCTGAGCAACTTGAATAAGCGGCAAACCGACCAGCTGATCATTGACAATGCGAATCGCCTTTTCCAGCTCGTCAGATGAGATGCTTTCAGGAACGGTGAAAACCTGATTTTCAACATTGCCGTTGTTCGTCACTAAAATCGCCATAACTTGGTGATTGCCCAACGGTACAAGTCGAAATCCGGTCAATTTAATGTTATTCACTTCTGGCCCTAAGCTGATCGCCGTGTAACTGGTCAGATTGGATAAAATCTGCGCACTTTGCGCCACAATTTCATCCATCTTATTGTAGCGTTGACCGAATGCTTGCTTGATCGTGGCTAGTTCACGGTGGGAAACACGCACTGGCTCGACCAGATGATCAAGATAGTAGCGATAGCCTTGAGTCGAGGGTACTCGACCGGAACTGCTATGGGTCTTGGTGATCAAACCGGCGTCTTCCAGCGATGCCATATCATTGCGGATCGTGGCGGAACTGACATGAACCGGCAGTTCCTGCATTAACGTCTTGGAACCGACCGGCTGCCCACTTTCAGTAAACAGGCGGATGATTTCTTTTAAGACGAGCAATTGCCGTTTCGTCAACATTTTCTCACCTCACCTTTAGCACTCGTTTCACATGAGTGCTAATACACTAAATAATATACCAAGCGCCGTTAGCAAAGTCAAGGTAGGATTGCTAAAATGTTCCATCAACAGCCAACTGCGGTTAGATCTTTTGTCATATCCGAAGCATGATTCATCATTAGACCAGTGGCTCATCAAGTAGGAATTGTTGGAAAACCTCATTTCCCAAAAATTTGCCGCGATTCGTCAGTCGGATATAGCCATTTTGGCGCTCGATTAACCCTTGGCTTTCCAGCTCCGGAACCGTCTCGCCGTAAACCGCATCGACCGTCATATGATAGCGGCGATAAAAACGATCTTCATTGACGCCTGCCATGGTGCGTAAGCCAAGAAACATTTCTTCCTCAATTTGCTCAGAAACCGGTACTAAATGATGGGCCAGAACCGGTAAATGGTCGGCATGCAACGGTGCCAGATACTGTTTGATCGGCCCATAATTATGATACCGGTCACGACCGAGATAGCCAAATGCGCCTGCCCCGAAGCCAAAATATTTATCATTTTGCCAATAAAGTAGATTGTGCCGACATTGATACCCTGTTTTGGCAAAATTACTAATCTCATATTGATGCCGTCCGTGAGCTTCCATTAAGTCGATGGCATCTTGGTACATATCAGCTTCAACGTCTTGCGTCGGCAACCGCAGCTTTCCTTGACGCATGAGATTATAAAAAATCGTCTTGCGCTCCAGGATCAATGAATAGGTCGAGTAATGTGGCAAGTCCAATGCCAAAGCTTTTTGAAGGCTGTTCAAAAAGTCATCGCGGCTTTGATCAGGCAGGCGAAAAATCAAATCAATCGATAAGTTGTCAAACCCGACTTTTCTAGCATTGCCGATCGCTGTATAAACATCTTTTGCTCGGTGAATCCGACCAATGCGCTTCAAGACGTCATCATTAAACGATTGCACGCCAATCGACAACCGGTTAACCCCAAAGTCGTGTAAGACCTGTAACTTGTCGGTGGTCAGTAAGTCATTGGGATTGGCTTCAAAGGTAAATTCACCGTGATCAAAATGAAGAATATCGCGAATACCTTGGCACAAAACGGCAAGCTGTTGCGGTGTCAGCGTTGTTGGGGTGCCACCGCCAACATAAACCGTTTCAATTTTTTCTTCTGGATGCTCTGCCATCACCATGCGCATTTCTTTGAGCAACATGGCGACATAATCATCGACCGGCTGACCTTCAATAAACACCTTATTAAAATCGCAATAGTAACAAATATGCTCGCAAAACGGTATGTGGATATATGCGCCTGCCATGTTAATCCTTCCTCACCCGAAAATATTGGCGAACGGTTTGTTCATCTGTCTTTAACTGCGCAATCAAAGCATCGGCACCGGCAAACTTGACCTCACCGCGTAAGTAGTGGTACCAACGGACTTGAACCGTTTTACCATAGATCATCTGGTTAAAATCAAGCAGGTTAATTTCAAGCGTTACCGCCCGATCATCTCCAAATGTGACATTGCGGCCAATTGAAGCCATTCCTAAGTACCAAGTATCATCAACTTTGACGGTCACAGCATAGATGCCAATACCTGGAAGCCGCTGTTGGCCCAATGTGGTTAAATTAATCGTCGGGAAACCAAGCAAGCGGCCACGCGCCTCACCATGAACTACCTTGCCTGTTGTCAGATAGACATAACCTAATAATTCGTTGGCGGTGTCAATATCGCCACGGTCTAATGCATCGCGAATACGGGTCGAACTGATCTTCTTGCCGTCCTCAGCCAGCTTAGGGACACTGACGACTTCAAAGCGACCGCGCGCATATTCCGGCAATAATGCCATATTGGCCACAGCGCGTTTGCCATACGTATAGTCAAAACCGGCCACAACCGCAGCCGCTTTTAGCCCGACCAAATAATCATCAACAAATGCTTGCGGCGATAAAGCAGCAAATGCTGGTGTAAAGTGGACAAAATACAATAGATCCACGCCAAATTGCTGCATTAAGGCAATTTTTTCTTCCCGGGTCGATAAATACCGAATCGCCGTTTTGGCAACGCCACGGTACACGATCGCCGGATGCATATCAAATGTCATCACAGCAAGTGGCAGTTTTTTTGCAAGGGCAACTCGTTTACCCGCTTGAATCACCGCTTGATGGCCACGATGGACCCCGTCAAAGAAGCCCAGTGTTAGGACAATGGGCTGCGGTGGTGCCGCTGATGCCTGCAGTGGCGGTTGAATATCAATGACTTTCATTCAATTATCACTCATTCTTTTCATTCGTTAAAAACATCATATCAGGTCGATACTGATCGTGATCCAAGCGATAAATCGCCTTTAAAACCCCGGCATAATGCAACCGAATCCGTGGGGCTTGCAATTTAAGCGTTAAAAACCGACCATGCGTCACATCTTCGTATTGCTCCGGCGTCAAATCTACTTGCGGTAACGCCGCAAATGCGATGTCAATCGGTTGAATAACAGCAGACAGTGTCCCGATTTTTGCGTGTTGTTCCAGATCCGCAAGACTCACTGCCTGCGCGAGGGTGAAGCCGCCACTTTTAATCCGCGTCAACTGACTCATCACGGCAGCGACTCCCAGCGTGCGGCCAACATCAACGGCTAAAGTGCGAATGTAAGTCCCTTTTGAAACCGCAGCCTCAAATTTAAATCGCTGCGTTCCCTGCTTTGGATCGAATATTGGCTCACTGGTTCGTTTGAATTGCTTAACTGTCACTTGTCGTTTTGGACGCTCAACGGTTTCCCCTCTCCGGGCATACTCGTACAACCGTTTGCCATTAACTTTGACTGCCGAAAACATTGGCGGTATCTGGGTAATTTCGCCTGTCCATTGCCTCAATGCTTGGTCAAGTTCTGCTTGCGTAATCGGGTTAGCTAAAGGTGTGCGCGTTACCACATCGCCGTCAAGATCTTCGGTTGTTGTCGCAAAGCCGAGTGTAATTTCGCCGGTATAGACCTTTCCACTGGCCATCAATTGTGGGACTGCTTTGGTTGCCGCACCAATCGCCAGTGGCAACACCCCATCAACACTTGGATCAAGCGTGCCTGAATGCCCGATTTTTTTGATGTGCAGAATCTTGCGCGCATGATAGACAGCATCCGCGCTGGTCATGCCGACTGGTTTATATAACGGAAGAATGCCGTTCATGAACCCGGCTCCTTTCAAATTTTAAAATTAAGAGACAACCGTGCGTGACGATCGCTTAGCCGCAATCCATCAGTTTCACGACTTCGGTTTGGTGTACATACTGTGATGATGCCTGGCGTGAACGGCATGCCGCCACCCCGCCCAGATAAAGATCACCACTACCAGAACCGAAAACAGCCAGTCAGGAGTTTCAACATGGATCATGGGAAGGCTCAATCCAAGTTTGATGGCAATTAACCCAACCAACACATAAGCCGCCGTTTCCAGCTCCGGAACTCGGTCAATGAAAGTGGTAATCACCTGTGCAACGATCCGCATCGCCAGAATACCCAAGCAACCTCCGATCAAGACAATCACCGGGTTAGGCGATACAGCTAAAGCAGCTAAAATCGAATCAACTGAAAACACAATGTCCAGACTTTCAATTTGCAAAATGGTTCCCCATAAACCATGCGTTTTGTGCTTGTGAGTGGCCGTATTGCTTTTAGGGTGACGCACTGCATAAAAATAACTGCCGCTCATCCAAACAAGATACAAAGCTCCGACTGCTTTAATCGGCCAAAACTGCAGTAAGTAAGTTCCGAGTCCAATGGCGATGAACCGAAACAAGTACGCGCCACCCATTCCGTACATTAAGGCTTTCTTACGTTCCGATTCTACTTTAAGCTGCTCGGTCTGCGCGGCTAGAACCACCGCATTATCAACCGACAACATACATTCCAGAAGAATTAAACTGAAAATCGTCATCAGCCCGCCAATCGAAAATGCTGACTGCCAATTGTGCGCGGAAAAAAATGGCCCGTATAAGTCACCTAGAAACGCGATCGTAATCCTTCCTTTCTCAATGGTTATCATTATACCGTTCTAAATGGGAAAGCTAAAGGTGTTGAGAAGAAAGGAAGCTAGCAAAAAGTAGCCTCTTAAAAAGAATGCGGTAAATTTTCGGATTAAATTCGTCAAAAAAAAGAACCCCCATCACTTGAGACGGGGATTCTTTAACACTACTATTCGAGATTCTTACGGCGTACTTCATTAATCAACTGATCAATCCGCGCACCATATTGGACGGATTTGTCCTGAGCAAACTCAATTTCCGGTACTTTAAACAACCGAATACGCTGCCCAACCTCACGCCGAATCAACCCGCTGGCTTTATCCAAACCAGTTTGCGCTGCTTCGACTTTATCAGGCGCATCATCGAGAATGCTATAGAAAATGGTGGCATGCTGCAGATCACCGGTCAGTTTGACTCCGGTAATCGTCACGCCTTTAACCCGAGGATCATTGACATCTTTCAGCAAAATATCGTCAACTTCCCGTTGGATCTGAGTCTCAACTCGACCGATACGATGTTTCATCTGCACTAACCTCCTGTGAGCGTGAGCTGGCGCGCTTAGAAGTCGGAGTGTAAGCGGCCTCAGACGTGATGGCCGGGCTTTGGCCATTGCGGCTGAGGTCCTTACACGCAGACTTCTGCGCCAGCGAACGCGTTAATGTGAGCGTGAGCCAGCCCGGGTAGAAACCGGAGTGTAAGCGGCCTTGGGCGTGATGGCCGCTCTTTGGCCATTGCGACCAAGGTCCTTACACGCAGGTTTCTGGGCTGGCGAACGCGTTAATATGAGCGTGAGCTAGCGCGCTTAGAAGTCGGAGTGTAAGCGGCCTCAGACGTGATGGCCGCTCTTTGGCCATTGCGGCTGAGGTCCTTACACGCAGACTTCTGCGCCAGCGAACGCGTTAATATGAGCGTGAGCTGGCGCGCTTAGAAGTCGAAGTGTAAGCGGCCTCAGACGTGATGACCGCTCTTTGGCCATTGCGGCTGAGGTTCTTACACGCAGACTTCTGCGCCAGCGAACGCGTTAATGTGAGCGTAAACCAGCCCACTGATGAACCGGCAAACGCACTAAAACTACTTAACTGGCACTTCTTCCATCGTGAAGGCTTCGATTTCGTCACCAACTTTAATGTCATTGTAGTTCTCAATGGTTAAACCAAGCTCAAACCCTTGACGAACCTGCTTGACATCATCCTTAAACCGGCGTAATGAACCAAGCTTGCCTTCATACTTAACAATGCCATCACGAATCAGGCGAACACCTGCATCACGGGTAATATAACCGGAATCGACATAGCCGCCGACAACCGTCCCGACTTTTGAGACCGGAATCGTTTCACGCACGGTGACGGTTCCAATGACCTTCTCTTCATAAGTCGGTTCCAACATACCCTTCATCGCAGCTTCAACTTCTTCGATTGCCTTATAGATGACACTGTGCAAACGAATGTCGACATCGTCTTGTTCTGCTTGCGCTTTAGCCATCGCAGTCGGACGAACATTGAAGCCGATAATGATCGCGTTACTTGCTGCAGCTAGGGTAACATCACTTTCGTTAATCGCCCCTACTGCCTGATGAATAATATTCACGCGAACCCCTTTGACTTCGATCTTCTTAAGGCTGCCTGCCAGTGCTTCGACAGAGCCTTGAACATCGGCCTTGATGATGACGTCAACTTCTTTAAGCTGACCTTCTTTCATCGTTTCAAAGAGGTTGTCTAACGTAACGTGCGTCGTGTTCTTACGTTCTTCTTCCTGAGCACGTTTTGCCCGCTCTTCACCGGCTGCCCGTGCTGTCCGTTCATCCGCAAAGACGACAAACTTATCTGCAGATTGCGGCACATCATTTAACCCAGTAATCTCAACTGGCATGGATGGTAAGGCATCCTTAACGCGGCGGCCATGATCGTTGGTCATAGCCCGAACCCGGCCAAAGGTGTTCCCGACAACAATCGGATCCCCCGTATGCAGCGTCCCTTGTTGAACCAGAACCGTTGCGACCGGACCTTTGCCCTTATCCAAACGTGCTTCAATAACAGTACCGACTGCACGTTGATCCGGGTTGGCCTTCAATTCAAGCACATCTGCTTCCAGCAAGATCATTTCCAATAATTCATCGATATTCTTGCCAAACTTAGCCGAGATTTTAACGAAAATAGTGTCGCCACCCCAGTCTTCAGGGATGAGACCATATTCAGTCAACTGTTCCATCACGTGTTCCGGATTAGCACCCGGCTTATCAATCTTGTTGACAGCAACAATGATCGGAGCCTTGGCCGCCTGCGCATGGTGAATCGCTTCAATGGTCTGTGGCATTACGCCGTCATCAGCAGCAACTACCAGTACAACGATATCAGTAATATCGGCACCGCGCGCCCGCATGTTGGTAAAGGCGGCGTGCCCAGGGGTATCGAGGAACGTAATCAAACGATCGCGCAATTTAACCTGATACGCCCCGATATGCTGTGTAATTCCGCCGGCTTCACCTTCAGTCACGTGCGTATGCCGCAACTTGTCCAGTAAAGTGGTTTTACCATGGTCAACGTGACCCATGATGGTGACAACTGGCGGCCGTGGCTGCAAGTTATCCTGATTCTTATTTTCTTCCTCGAACACTTTGTCCAGATCGGAAATATCTTCGTGAACCTTTTCTTTAGCATCAATACCATAATCCGTTGCCAGAAGCTCAATCGTATCTTTATCCAGACTCTGGTTTTGGTTAACCATGACGCCTAACATGAAGAGTTTCTTAATTAACTCTGCTGGTTCGCGATGCAGAATCTTACCCAGCTCCTGAGCGTTCATCCCTACTTCATAGTTCAGAACTTCCGGTAATGGCCGCTCTTTACGCTGTGGCATCTCTTTTTTCGGTTGGCTCTGCTGGCGACGCTTGTTCTTCTTGTTGCGCCGGTTGCTGTTGCGGTTAAACCCGTTACGATTCCCAAAGCTGTTGCCACGGCCAAAATTGTTATTCCCGCCGCCACGCCGGCTATTACGGTTGTCTTGGCTACCGGCACTGGCTGGTTTAGCTGTCGTGTTGGCCACAGCCGGTTTTGTAAAGCGTTGATTGGTTTGTGCAGCAGGCTGCTCGGTTCGTGGCCGCTGCTCAGTCCGCGCTGGTTTCTGTTCGGTTTGCGGACGTTGTTGGGCACGAGTCGCTTGCGGGCGCTGTTCAGTAGATTCCGAACGTTTACTCGCTGCAGCTGGTTTAGCCGTCTGTTGACGCTTAGGTTGCTGGCGCTCGGATTCCGGTTTAACAAACTTGCCACCATTTCCGGCTACCGGACGCGGATTGCCATTGGCAGCGGTCGGACGCCCAGCACGCGGCATCGGGCCAGTCACACGCTGATTGTCAAAACGCCGGTTACGATCCCGCCGATTACGATCGTTTGAGCGATTACTATTGTTATTGGCGGAGCGATTGTTATTATTGCCGCGGTTATTGTTACGGTTACCGGCATTAGCGTTTGCAGTCTGCTGATTGCTGTGGTTACCAGCCTTATGCGCGGTCTGAGTGCCCCGTGGACGTAAAATCGTTGACTTACTTAAAATGATTTTTCCATCAGCAGTTTTGTTAGACTTAGCAGGCTTGTTTTCATGCTTGACCGGCTTTTCGGATTGGTTCTGAGCATGATCTTTTGCACTTGCCGCCTTTGATTTGGCTGGTTTTGCCGCTGCTGATGTTGCAGGTGCCTTAGCTGCGGCAGACTTGCCCAGCACCCCTTTGATCTTAGCTTCCTGATCCTGATCGATCGAGGACATATGGTTTTTTACTTCGATACCCAAATTCTTGGCAATATCGAGCACGTCTTTATTATCAACGTGCATTTCTTTGGCAAATTCATAAACGCGTTTTTTGCCCATTTCTTCACGCTCCCTGCAATTTAGGTGAGCAGCTCTTGCATCTTCTTAGCGAAGCCTGCATCGGTTACGGCAATCATCGCGCGATCACTGCCGATGGCTTGCGATAAGTCCATTTTGGAAAACATTGTGACCAAAGGAACTTGATAGTAGCTGCTTTTATCGGAAAACTTCTTGCGGGTATTGGCACTTGCATCACTGGCAACAAAGACCAGTTTTGCCTCGCCTGAGCGAATCGCACTTAACACCAACTGATCCCCAGTGGTGAGACGACTAGCGCGGCGGGCCAATCCCAATAAATTCAATACGGCTTGTTTTTGCATGGTTACTTGCCGAATAATTCTTGACGTGCCTTTTGATGATCTACATAAGCAAAAAGGTCATCATAAAAGGCCGGATCAATCGTAATGCCAAACGCGGCGTCAATCAATTTTTTACCTTTTGCCCGTTTAACCGCATCAGGATCAAGCGCTACATACGCGCCTCGTCCTGCAGCTTTACCGGTAGGATCGATTGCGACCACATCTTCCTTGTTCTTAACGATTCGGACAAGTTCTTTTTTTGGCATCATCGTGTTGCTCAGCAAGTCCTTGCGCATTGGTATCTTACGCTTTTTCATGGCTCGCCTCCTTATGCCTGTGGCTGGTCGTGGGTGCTTGGCGTCACAGGGGTTTCATCGGCTTCATCATTTGCCTGATCAACCTCAGCACTATCGCTAGGTGCTTGACTGGCGTTGTCCTGGTCATCTGCTGCTGCGGCTGCGGCTGCCTCAACCTCTGCTTCGGATAATTCATCATCGTCAACGAATTCGACTTCTGATTCCGGCTTGATGTCGATCTTGTAACCGGTCAACTTCGCTGCAAGGCGCGCATTTTGGCCTTTTTTACCAATTGCCAGTGACAGTTGATAATCAGGAACAATGACTGTCGCCGAACGATCGTTGTCTTCATCATTAAACTGAACCGCGATCACTTGTGCCGGATTTAAGGCATTAGCGATGTAATCAGCCGGATCTTCTTCCCACTGTACCACATCCATATTCTCGCCAGAAAGCTCATTGACCACTGCCTGTACCCGTGCACCTCGCGGACCCACTGTTGTACCGACAGCATCAACCGCATCGTTGGTTGCCCGCACCGCGATCTTCGTCCGATCACCGGCTTCACGCGCAATGTTGACAATTTCCACCGTGCCATCGAAAATTTCCGGAACTTCCTGTTCAAACAGGCGCTTTACTAAACCAGGATGGGTCCGACTCACAAACACTTGCGGGCCTTTGCTGGTATTTTCGACTTTGGTGACATAAACCTTAATGCGATCGTGAGCTTCATACTTTTCATTTGGCATCTGATCTTGACGGCCTAATACCGCTTCGATCTTGCCTAAGTTGACGTAGATGAACCGATTGTCCCGACGCTCAACGACACCTTGAAGAATCTCATCTTCGTACTGTGAGTATTCGTCATAAACGATACTGCGTTCAGCTTCACGCACTCGTTGCATAATGACTTGTTTTGCGGTCTGGGCAGCAATACGGCCGAAGTCTTTGGGCGTCACTTCAAACTTGATTTGATCGCCGATTTCATAAGCTTTATTGATCGCCAAGGCGTCTTTGAGACTGACTTCCAGACGCGAATCAAAAACTTCATCCGTCACTTCTTTGACCGCATAAACATGAATGTCGCCTTGTTTAGGATCAAATTCCACATCGACATTTTGGGCCTGGTTGTAATTACGCTTATAAGCAGAAACCAGTGCGGCTTCCAAGGCTTCAATCACAACCTCTTTCTTAACCCCCTTTTCTTGCTCAAGGGCATCAAGTGCTTGGATCATTTCCTTTGACATGCTTTTCTTACCTCCACTAAAACTCGATCGCCAACCGTGCAGAAGCGATCAATTTTCGGTCAATGACCTGATCGAACTTGCGGCTTTTATCTTTGACCGTTAATGTCAGCTGGTCAGGCTTCAAATCTTTCAAAGTACCTTCGAAAACTTTCTTACCATCCAGCTTCTTAAATAACGAGACATGAATGTAGTCGCCGATTGCCTGTTCATAATCGGTCTCGCGTTTTAACGGCCGTTCAGCTCCAGGACTGGAGACCTCAAGGAAATATTGTTGCGGAATGGGATCCGGATTGATAGCGTCCAATTGCTCGGACAACGCTTCGCTAACCAGCACACATTCATCTAATGTAATGCCGCCTGGCTTGTCAATATACACCCGCAGATACCAGCCGCCGCCTTCCTTCACAAATTCGACATCCGTGAGGTAAAAATGATGGTCGTCCAAAATCGGTTTAACCAAAGCGGTCACGGTTTCAACAACCGATTGCGTACTCAAGCCACCGCCTCCTTTATTGTTCATTCAAGACTATAGATTCTGACGGCACGCTAAACGGACGCCAGAAATGACGTTCGCCAATAAAAAGAGTGAGCATCGCTGCTCACTCACCGCCAGAACCTTACTTTACTATTGTTACAATACCATAGATAGGCACCACTTGCAAACAAGCAGGTCAGTGTGGTAATAGGCTTACCGGCCATTTAATATCTCTGCACGATAAGCATCAAGCAAAAACATTTCTGTGGCCGAATTAAAATAAGCCATCAAAAAGTGATAATTGGTTTTCATCTGGAAGATCATCTAAAACATGGTTGGTCGTCATGTAATCAATCAAAGTTTTAGAAACCTTTCCGCGATTAGCCAGGTCTTCTTTTGATAAGAATGGTTTTTCTTCACGGGCAGCGACAATCTGCTTGGCAACGTTATCGCCCAAACCAGGAACCGCACGGAATGGCGCTAGAATGGTGTGATCATCCTGAATCAGGAAATCATGGGAATCTGACTTGGTGACATCAATCATTTTGATCTTAAAGCCACGTTCCAGGCATTCGTTAGCAATTTCCAAAACGGTTAACAATTGCTTTTCTTTAGCGGAAGCATCCATGCCCTTGTCCGTAATCTCCTTCATTGCGGCTTTAACGGCTTCTTTGCCGTGACTCATGGCAGCTAAATCAAAATCTTCGGCCCGCACGGAAAAGTAAGCAGTGTAATACACCAGCGGATAATGGACCTTGAACCAGGCGATCCGCAATGCCATCAGAATATACGCCGTCGCATGGGCTTTAGGGAACATGTATTTAATCTTCAGGCAGGAATCAATATACCAATCCGGCACATTTTCATTTTCGCGCATCGCTTTTTGCCAGTCATCCGGGATACCCCGGCCTTTACGAACGTGTTCCATGATATTAAACGCCATGGAATCGTCCATCCCCCAGTGAATCAAGTCCATCATGATGTTATCACGACAACCGATGACTTCCTTCAAGGTGACAATGCCTTGCTTGATTAACTCTTCCGCATTGCCTAACCACACATCCGTCCCGTGAGACAATCCGGAAATCTGTAATAATTCGCTGAAGGTCGTTGGCTTGGTTTCTTCAAGCATGCCGCGGACAAAACGGGTCCCAAATTCGGGAATGCCAAGCGTGCCCATTTTGGAATTGATTTGTTCAGGCGTCACACCTAAACTCTCGGTTCCGGAAAAAAGCGCCATGACTCCGGGATCGTCAGTTGGAATTGATTTCGGCTCAACCCCTGACAAGTCCTGCAACATACGAATCATCGTTGGGTCATCATGGCCCAGTACATCCATTTTCAAAATATTGTCGTGAATTGAATGGAAATCAAAGTGGGTGGTCATCCAAGCAGCATTTTGATCATCCGCCGGGTATTGAATCGGTGTGAAATCATAAATATCCATATCTGCCGGGACAATCAAGATCCCCGCCGGATGCTGACCAGTGGTACGTTTAACGCCAGTATCGCCTTGTGCCAGTCGATCAATTTCAGCACCGCGCAACTGTTGACCGGTGTCGCGCTCGTAAGCTTTCACATAACCATAAGCGGTTTTATCGGCCACCGTTCCAATTGTCCCGGCACGGAAACTATGATCTTCGCCGAACATCACTTTGATATAGTTATGCGCCACAGGCTGATAGTCACCGGAAAAGTTCAAGTCAATATCCGGCACCTTATCGCCGTGGAAGCCTAAGAACGTCTCAAATGGAATGTCATGGCCGTCTTTATGCAGCTCGGTTCCACATTTCGGGCAGGTCTTATCCGGAAGATCAAAGCCCGATCCGACTTCGCCATGCGTAAAGAATTCACTGTACTGGCATTTCGGACACCGATAATGTGGCGGCAATGGGTTCACCTCGGTAATCTCGGCCATCGTCGCAGCTAAACTCGAACCAACCGACCCTCGGGAACCAACCAAGTACCCGTCTTTGTTCGACTTTAATACCAGCCGTTGCGCAATGTTATAAATGACTGAGAATCCATTCCCGATAATACTTTTAAGTTCTTTATCCAAGCGTTGTGCGACGATTTCTGGCAACGGATTGCCGTAAAGCTCATAGGCCGTCGCCATCACATCATGTTTGAGCTTTTCTTCCACCCCGGGCACTTCCGGCGTGTAAAGCTTATCTTTAACCGGTGTGATATCATCATCAATCAAGTCGGCAATTAAATTCGAGTTGGTGACGACCAGTTTCTGCGCCTTTTCTGCGCCTAACCAGCTAAAATCATCCAGCATTTCCCGGGTTGAGCGAAAATGAACATCAGGCAGACTATGACGATTAAGCGGATTGGCCCCACCTTGACTGTGAATGAGAATCTTTCGATAAATCGCATCGTGTTGATCCAGATAATGAACATCACCGGTAACGACAACCGGTTTCTCTAGATCATCACCGATTTTGACAATTTTTTGCAAAATATCTTTTAAATGCGACTCGCCTTTAATAAGATCGGCTTCTAGTAATGGCTGGTAAACGGCTGGCGGTTGAATTTCGAGATAATCATAAAATGCTGCCTTGGCGCGCGCTTCAGCCTCACCCTTTTGCATCATAGCGGTGAAAACTTCGCCGCTTGAGCAAGCCGAACCGACGAGCAAACCTTCTCGCAATTTCTGCAACTGACTGCGTGGTACTCGCGGCACCCGATAGAAGTATTTGACATTTGACAAGGACACCAGCTTGAAAAGATTCTTCAAGCCGGCTTGCGTTTTGGCAAATACAATCGCATGACTCGGGCGGGCAGCCTTATAAGCCTCACCGGCACCCACGCGATCATTTAATTGGTTGAGTTTGGTCATGTTGTACATCTTAGCAGCTTCTTTTTCCAAGGCGTATAGCAAATAACCGGTCGCCTCAGCATCCGCGTTGGCGCGGTGATGGTGTTCCAGGCTAACTTTGTATTGCTTAGCCAAGGTATCCAGTTTGTGATTTTTGCGTTCGGGATGGAGCATGCGCGATAACTCAAGCGTATCAATGACCGGATTATCAATATCAGCCAGCCCGTTCCGCTCATAACCATTATCCAAGAAGCCCACATCAAACGTGACATTATGTCCGACCATGATCGCACCGTCACAGAACTGCTGGAAAAGCCGAAACACTTCTTCTTCAGACTTGGAACCGTGAACCATGTCGTCGGTGATATGCGTGAGGTTAATGGTTAATTCTGACAGCGGAAAACCGGGATCGATCATTTCTTCAAACTGATCAATCACCTGACCGTCTTTCATTTTAACGGCAGCTAACTCGATGACCTTATCGTAGACTGCTGAAAGACCGGTTGTTTCCACGTCAAAAACAACATATTCCGCGTCTGCCAACACGCGCGGCTCTTCAGCTCGATAAGCGACTGGGGTCCCATCATCGACTAAATTGATTTCGACACCGTATAGCATTTTTAAACCAGCTTTATCAGCAGCAGTATGGGCTTCTGGATAAGCTTGCAGCCCAGCATGATCGGTTACAGCGATCGCCTTGTGTCCCCAAGCTTTAGCGCGGTTCACGAAATCGGTAATTGAGTTGGTCGCATCCATCTGGCTCATGTTTGTATGCAGATGCAGCTCAACCCGTTTTTCGCCTTCAACGTCATCGGTTGGATCAGGATGGGAAACGGTTTGAATATCTTGTGCATTGATCGTGAGTTCGCGCGAATAGTTGTCCTCTTGCACACTGCCGCGTACACGCAACCACTGGCCTTTTTTAATGCGGGCAAACATCGCCTCATCGTCAGCACCATTGCTGAATTTCTTGGCAATAAAACTGGAGCTGTAATCGGTTATTTTGAAAATCAGTAATTGCCGTTTCGAGCGTAATTCCCGTACTTCGACATCAAACACATAGCCTTCAACGGTCACTGAACGTTCTTCTTGGGTAATCGTGACCATTTGCTGCGGCGGATCACTCATTTTCAACTGCCGACCCATTTGAACCGGGCCATTCGTAGGCTCTTGCTTTTGCTTAGCCGCTTGCCGCTTCACCACTTCAGCAGCTGCTTGGGCCATCTTCGCCGTTTGCGCTGCTTTTTGCGCTTCAAATGCCGCCACAGACTGCGCCGCTTGCTCTTCGTCTACTTGGGCCTGCATCCGTAATCCGGAAAAGCCAACTTGCTGATAGGTTTCTTCAAGTTTGCCTAATCCTTGATTAACCAGGTATTGCCGAATTTGTTCATTTTCCGCTGTTATCACCGCGCGATTATTCACCAGCGTCGGTACCTGTTTTTCGCACAGTTCACGAACGATCCCAGTACCGATTTCTGAATTTTGCACCACATATTGCCAATATTGCGCCAATAGTTCGTCAGTAATCGTCGGCTGAGCAACCGCAATGGTCAATCGCGTCGCCGCAATTTGCTTGAACGCAATTGGCAGTTGCGTGGCGACGGTATTAAAAATCTGAAATGGCAAAATCGTCGGAAACGCCAAGGTGAAGTCATAGCGTTGTGACTGCTCATGAATCGTGACTTCCTGAACCGACCCATCTGCCAGTGATGGATCATGTCGCACATCTGCTGGTAAATCGAGCTGATCCATTAATTTTTCAAACATCTCATGTTGGGATAAAGCCAAATCGTGCACCCCTCTTAGATGGCAGAAACTGGGACAAAATGCTGCCAACTCTTCAGACCACAAACTCGCAGCCAAAAAGAGGATGGGATTAGCAATTTTGCCCCAGCGCCTTAGTTATCAATTATGCTTTTGCCTGTTCTTGTTTATGCAACTGGGCCATGAGGATCTTGATCGAACTGATCAACTCTTCTTTCTTGACTTCAATGGTTTCGCCAGTCTTACGTAACTTAAGCTCAACAATCTCATCGACCGCTTTTTTACCAACCGTCACGCGCAACGGAATCCCGATTAAATCGGAATCGGCAAATTTCACACCCGGCCGTTCGTTACGGTCATCCACCAGCACACTGTAGCCGGCATCTTCAAGCATCGTGCCAATCGCAGCAGTCAGCGTCTTTTGTTCCTCACGCTTCAGATTAACCGGAATCAGATGAATGTCAAAAGGAGCGATCGTGGTCGGCCAAATCAAGCCGTGATCGTCTGCCTGCTGTTCAGCAATTGCCGAAAGCAGTCGCGATACGCCAATACCATATGATCCCATGATAATCGGCTGACTACGGCCATTTTCATCAAGGAAATCTGCGCCCATGGTTTCAGAATAACGGGTACCGAGTTTGAAAATATGGCCAATTTCGATCCCGCGCGTAAACTTAAGCACACCCTGGCCATCCGGTGACACTTCGCCTTCCTTAACAAAACGAATATCGGCAAAAGTTTCCGGATTCACATCGCGCTCAAAGTTCACGTTCAGTAAATGTGTGTGCGCTTTATTGGCACCTGCCACCAAATTCGTCAAGCCGCTCAGACTATTATCCGCAATAATCCGCACATCTTTATCGACGTTTACCGGGCCGATATTACCGACTTCTGCGTGCATGACCGATTCAACCTGTTCAGGAGTCGCCATTTCGAGGAAGTCAGCGCCTAAGATGTTCTTAAGCTTGGTATCATTGATTTCATAATCACCACGCACCAGTGCCAGCACCGGAGCACCATCTGCCATAAATAAAACGGCTTTAATTAACTTTTGTTCCGGAATTTTCAACAAAGCAGCAACTTCAGCGATCGTTTTTGCATCTTTGGTATCCACCGGGGTTAATTCCGCTTGGGCTTCAACGCCTTGCTTCGGCAGCGCCATGCTTGTCGCCATCTCTAAGTTAGCGGCATAGTCGGAACTATCGGAATAAACAATGGTATCTTCACCAATTGACGCAATAGCGGAAAATTCTTTCGAGTCTTTTCCGCCCATCGCGCCGCCATCACCGATAATCGTCCGATAACGCAGGCCTAGACGATCAAAAATATTGGTGTAGGCATGTTCCATTTGCCGATAAATGGTATTGAGATCCTGATCATTACTGGTAAATGAATAAGCATCCTGCATAATGAACTCACGCCCACGTAAAACACCATAGCGTGGCCGATCTTCATCACGGAATTTATCCTGGATTTGATACAACACTAACGGCATCCGCTTGTAAGATTTCAATTCATTGCGAACCAGATCCGTAAAGGTTTCTTCATGAGTAGGGCCCAAGATCATTTTACGATCCTGACGATTTTTCAACTTAAATAAATTGGGTCCGTAAGTTTCATACCGTCCGGATTCTTCCCAGAGCTCGGCTGGCAATAACGCCGGCATCTTCATCTTAACCGCATCAATCTTCGTCATTTCATCGTCAATGATCGCTTCGATTCGACTCAAGACGCGTTCTGCTAGTGGTAAATAGGCATAAACACCGGCTTGCACCTGACGCACAAAGCCAGAGCGCAACATCATTTTATGTGACTTCGCCTCTGCTGGACTGGGTACTTCTTTTTCTGTAGGAATAAACATCCGTGATTGTTTCATGTCAGCCTCCAAAGCTAGATTATTTAAAAGTAACGCATAATATCATTAATCGTCACGGCGAGCATCAGGAGCACCATCAACCCGAGGCCAACCATGGTGACAACACCTTCTGTTTCAGGCTTCAAGGGTTTGCGCCGAATCAGTTCAATGAGATTCAGTAAAATTTTACCACCATCCAGAACCGGGATTGGCAACAAATTGCTGATTCCCAAGCCGAGACTTAAGTATCCCATAAAGAATAGCAATCCCTGCAATCCGCCTTTAGCACTTTGACTGGTCATAGTATAAATTCCGACCGGCCCGGCTAGCTTATTAAGCGAAAAGCCGCCAGTTACCATGGATTTGAGGACATCCCAAGTGCGCACAGCTAAATCCCAGGTTTGGGTGAAACCATACGTAAACGCCCGTGCCGGTGATTTTTCGATGAGTGCTTCCACGCCGATCTTGCCATCCTTGTTAGGCTTGATGACCACATTTTGCGTTTTGCCATGCTCTTTAACTGTAAACGTCACCGACTTACCGGCCTGTTTGCTGACTTTGCTGGAAAGATCAGTAAAAGAATGGATTTTTTCACCATCAATCGCCTGAATTGTGGCATTGGACTTAAGCCCGGCTTGAGCAGCAGGATAACCGGGCAGTACCGTTCCGATTTGATTGGTATTTAAGACCTGCACGCCAAACATCAAACCGTAAATAATAAAGGTCAAAATGGCAAGAATAAAATTATTCATCGGACCGGCAAAGTTAACAATTAGACGCCGCCAAACCGGGGCATTTTGAAATTGGACATCTTCTGGCGCAATTTGAACTTCGGTGCCATCTTCTTCAATAATCGTGGCATCATGGTCAACCGACCAACGCTCCAGTTTCTCTTCGTCGCCATTAGGGTAGCCTTCAATCACCAAGTCTTTAACGAGGTCTACGCGGCTTACTTGTACCGGCATGCCACCTGCCAGCGTCGTTTTATCACTGGCATTAATCCGCGTCACTTTACCGGCATCATTCAGGATAATACTCAGCATGGTCCCGGGCTTGATTTCATCTTCCTCATCTTGCCAGCCAGCCATACGTACATATCCGCCCAGTGGCAACAAGCGCAAGGTATAGGTCGTATTATTCTTATGTGACGCCCATAGCTTAGGCCCCATGCCAATCGAAAACTCACGTACTAATATTCCGCTGCGCTTGGCAAAATAAAAATGGCCAAACTCGTGAACCACCACAAGAATGCAGAAGATAACAATAAAGGCAATGATTGTGGTCATATGTGCTCCTTAATGGTCAGACAATGCCAAACAAATGCAGCATTGGCAATACCAGTAGTAAACTGTCAAACCGATCTAAAATACCGCCGTGCCCTGGCAGAATTTTACCGGAATCCTTAACCCCGTAAAATCGCTTCAAAGCGGATTCGATTAGGTCACCGATTTGGCCGATAACCGACAGGCACAAGGCGATCCCCATCATTGGCCAAAAAGTATAATATTGCGGGAAGAACATTAAGTAAATCGCAGCCGTTACTAAGGCAAGTACAACCCCACCGACACTGCCTTCGATGGTTTTGTTCGGGCTGATCGCCGGCCACAATTTATGGCGGCCAAGTTTGCGACCGATCATATAGGCACCGGTATCCGTCAACCAGACAATCAGCAGCGCAAACATCAACGTATCCAGCCCCGCATCGTTGCGCACACTGATCAAATAATGAAACCCTGTACCGATATAAAAGAATGACAACACCGATACACCAATATCATCAAACGTCGTGCGATTCTTGGTTGTCACGGTTATACAAAGCAACAAAGCAACCGCAATGTAAATCAGATCAATCCGCCCTAAAAAGGCAGGCAGCCAACGGAAAAAGCTATTCGGCAAAACCACCGCCAAGATACCAAGCGATGCAATCAGAAAATCTGGCGAAAGAATGATGCGCTTCCGCATGATATACACTTCTGATAACGCAATTAGCGCTAAGACTGCTCCGGCTGTATCGATCCAACCGCCACCGGCAATTAGAATTGGAATAAAAATTGCCAAAGCAACGACAGCCGTTATGACCCGTTGTTTCATGATAACAAATCCTCCATCACCATTTATTTAGTTGATTATTTTTTTAAACCGCCAAAACGCCGGTCTCTAGCCTGATAGGTTGCGATCGCCGCCTCCAATGCAGCAGGCGAGAAATCCGGCCAATAATCATCGACAAACACCAGCTCACTATAAGCGATCTGCCAGAGCAAAAAGTTGGAAATCCGTAACTCACCACTTGTACGAATCAATAAATCCGGATCGGCTAAATCACCAAGGAACCCCGTCATCAGTGCATCAGAAAAGCGCTGATCATCAATATCTTCAGGATCTAATTGACCATCACGCACCGCGCTTGCCAGTTTTCGGGCAGCGTGAACCAGTTCGTCACGACCACCATAATTCAGCGCAAAGTTAAGAATCATGCCGGTGTTGTTGGCCGTATCCGCCATAGCTTTTTCACTCGCCTTGCGTGTCGGCTCAGGTAAGTCGGTTAACTCACCCATAACTTCAACTTTAACATTTTCTTTGATTAAATCAGGCATAAAATCGTTAAAAAAGTCAACCGGTAAGCGCATGAGGTAATTCACCTCAGAACCGGGGCGCTTCCAATTTTCAGTTGAAAAAGCATACAAAGTCAAAACTTTAACCCCGAGACGACTTGCTGCCTTGGTAATCGTTTTAACATTTTGCATGCCTTGTTTGTGTCCGGCAACCCGCGGCAACAACCGCCGCTTTGCCCACCGACCGTTACCGTCCATGATAATCGCAATATGCGCGGGAATCCGTGCCGGATCAAGTTTCACTTTCGAACCCTTGGCTATGGCCAAACTGGCGCCTCCTCACAACGTCTACGGTGCCTCATGCACCAAATGTCTTTAACGATTGTAGCAGAAAAAAAGGCAGAGCGCGAATAGGCGCGGTTAGAAACCAGAGTGTAAGCGGCCTAAAAGTGAAATGACCGGGCTTTGGTCATTTTGCTTTAAGGTCCTTACACGCAGGTTTCTGCGCCTATTCGCGCGTTTTAAAACCGAGGCCAAGCGCAGTTAGAAGTGAAGTTGCAAAACTAATGCAACCATCTAACAGGACGACTTTTACCACTAGTTTCATTTGATCGCATGACTGCATGGTGCCAAAAAGTTTATTAAACCAGAAAAACCCCAGATATACTCTGAGGTTTTCATTCACCAACTAAAATACCACGCTAAACTTCGGTAATTTCCTTTTCCTTAGCTGCAGCAATTTCATCGATGCGTTTGGTTGCATCGTCAGTGGCTTTTTGCATATCTTTTTCAAGTCGATGCAATTCGTCTTCGGTGATGTCACCGTCTTTTTCCTGTCGCTTTAACTTATCAAGTCCTTCACGGCGGATATTACGAATTGCGATTTTGGCGTTTTCAGAGAACTTGCCGACTTCTTTGGCAATTTCCTTACGCCGTTCACCCGTCAGCTGAGGAATGACCAAACGAATCACATCGCCGTCATTGGCAGGGTTAATGCCAAGATCACTGGCGTTGATAGCCGTTTCGATGTTCTTAAGTGATGATTTGTCATATGGACTAATCTGCAAAACACGTGCTTCCGGAACCGTGATTGCCGCCATTTGGTTCAATGGCGTTGGCGCACCATAATAATCGACCGTAATCTGATTAAGCAAGCTGGCATTAGCACGGCCTGCACGGATGTTGCCTAGTTCACGCTGTAATGATTCTTCGGTTTTACCCATATTGACTTTTGCTTGTTCAATAATTTGATTTGCCATTAGCTTCTCCCTTCGATTGTGGTGCCGATTTTTTGACCTTCCACAACCCGTTTGATATTGCCGGGCTCGTTTAAGTTAAAGACAACTAAGTCGATATCGTTGTCCATTGACAAGGTGCTGGCAGTCGAGTCCATGACTTTTAGATCCTTGTTGATGATGTCCATGTGTGTCAGACTCTCATATTTGACAGCATTGGTGTCCTTGTTTGGATCGGCTGAATAAACGCCGTCAACGTTATTCTTTGCCATCAGGATAACTTCAGCGCCGATTTCTGCTGCCCGTAACGCTGCAGTCGTGTCAGTGCTGAAGTATGGGTTACCGGTGCCGCCAGCGAAAATAACGACGCGCCCTTTCTCCAGATGGCGAATGGCTTTACGCCGAATATAAGGTTCGGCGATTTGCCGCATCTCAATTGACGTCTGAACCCGAGTCGGTACACCTTGGCTCTCCAGGTTATCTTGCAAAGCCAACGCATTCATTACCGTAGCCAGCATCCCCATATAGTCGGCTTGGGCGCGTTCCATTCCCATCTCGGCGTTGGTTTCACCGCGCCAGATGTTGCCGCCACCGCACACAATGGCAATTTGTACACCCAGTTCGTGCACCTCTTTGATCTGTTGGGCAATTTTGGCAATGACTGGTGGCTTAATGCCAAACCCAGCCTCACCTGCCAATGCCTCACCGCTGATCTTTAAAATGATCCGTTTATATTTGACCATGTATCTTATACCTCCGTTGGTTGCTGGCACTATTTTACCATAGTCGCAGAGTTTCTGCGGCAAGAAGCTGTTGCTAGCCGCTAAGTTTTACCGGCAATTCGGCTGAACATCAAAAACATTCATAGACTGTCACTGTCAACTTTTTCTCAGTTTTACTCTATAGGTAAATTCTAATATTCTGAGCTGGCTATTCGTCCTCACATAACGCGCTCCCCCGACGCAGAAGTCTGCGTGTAAGGACCCTCAGTTGCAATGGCCAAAGCCCAGCCATCACGCCTGAGGCCGCTTACACTCCGACTTCTAACCACGCCGGCTCGCGCTCAGCAAAAAAAAGACGCTGCCACAGAGACAGTGCCCTTTTCTTGTCATTAACCTTTGATCTGGTCCATGACTTCATCTGCGAAGTTTTCTTGTTTCTTTTCAATGCCTTCGCCGACTTCATAACGAACGTAGCCTTTAACCTTGCCGCCTTTAGCCGCAACGTACTTGGCAACTGTCTGATCCGGATCCTTAACGAATTCCTGATCAACCAGTGAGATTTCACTCAACCACTTGTTAACGCGACCTTCAACGATCCGCGGAACAATTTTTTCCGGCTTGCCTTCGTTTTTGGTTTCTTCAGTGAAAATATCGGTCTGATGTTGCAATTCATCAGCCGGCACTTTACTACGATCCAAATATTCAGGATTGATCGCAGCAACATGCATAGCAACGTCTTTGGCAGTGGCATCATCGGCGCCATCCAAAACCGTCAGCGCTGCAATTTGGCCGCCATTATGCAAGTAAGCACCAAAATGTTCATTGTCGGTCTTGGTCACAATCTGGAAGCGTCGCAAGCTGATCTTTTCACCAATAACACTGGTCAAGGCGATGGCACCTTCATCAATGGTCTGGCCGTCGCTCATCTTGGTGGCCTTGGCAGCATCAAGATCAGCTGGCTTATTAGCAGCAATCGCAGCAGCTACCTTGTTAACATAGTCTTTGAATTGATCGTTTGAAGCAACAAAATCGGTCTCAGAGTTAACTTCAACAATTGCGGCAGTATTGCCGTCAACTGCGATTTCCGCTAAGCCTTCAGCGGCGATGTTGCCACTCTTCTTAGCCGCTTTTGCCAAGCCTTTTTCACGTAAGACATCAATTGCCTTATCCATATCGCCATCAGCTGCAACCAATGCCTTCTTAGCATCCATCATGCCGACTTGGGTACGATCACGTAATTCTTTAACTTGTGCAGCAGTAATTTGAGCCATGGATCTGATCCTCCTTGATTGTAAAAAAGCTGCCTGCAGATCTTGCAGTATGCGAAACCCTCAGACAGCTTAATGTTTAATTAATTAGTTAGCGCGCTTGTTGTCGCCTTCGACAGCTTCCACGATATCTTCCATGGAATCAGCCTTCTTGTCGGCAGCAGGTTGTTGTTCCTGATCATCTTCTTGATCTTCGCCTTGGTTACCTTCAATAATCGCATCTGCCATCTTGGAAGTAATCAAACGAACGGCACGAATCGCGTCATCGTTTGAAGGGATAATCACGTCAATGTCATCAGGATCGGTGTTGGTATCAACCATCGCAACGATCGGAATGTTCAGCTTTTGGGCTTCCTGAACGGCAATCTTTTCTTTGCGTGGGTCAACAATGAACAATACGTCAGGAATCCGTGGCATATCTTCAATCCCGCCAAGGAACTTCTCAAGCTTGTCTTGTTGCTTCTTCAGAAGAGAAACTTCTTTCTTAGGAAGGACATCAAAAGTGCCATCGGTTGCCATCTTCTTGATGTCTTTAAGCCGCTTGATTCGAGTCTGAATCGTGTTCCAGTTGGTCAAAGTGCCGCCAAGCCAGCGATGGTTGACGTAAAATTGGCCGGCACGGGTTGCTTCTTCGGCAATCGCATCCTGAGCCTGTTTCTTGGTCCCAACGAACAGGAAAACCCCGCCGTTTTGTGCTTCTTCTTTAACGAAATTGTAAGCATCGTCAATCATCTTAACGGTCTTTTGCAGATCGATGATGTAGATACCGTTTCTTTCCGTAAAGATATATGGCTTCATCTTAGGGTTCCAACGACGGGTTTGATGCCCGAAATGTACACCAGCTTCAAGAAGCTGTTTCATGCTTAATACTGCCATGTGTTTGTTCCTCCATTTGGTTTTATTCCTCTTGACGACGTCGCCTCGCAGATGGACTTCAACAGAAGCACCCCACTCACGATCAGTCAGTCAATGTGGTTTGTGCATACCGCACTCGATAAAGTATACCGACTTTTCATCACTTTGACAAGCCCTGCCACTTGACATGATGCGCCGACAAAAAAAGTTCTTTACGACGGCGGCTCTGATGTTTAAAATGCCATTCCGCCGACAGCGCTTCGTGTTTGTCCGCAAACGCTTCATGATACAGTAAGCGCACGGGGCGGCGAGAAGCTGTATACTTGGCCCCTTTGCCAGCGTTATGTGTTGCCACCCGGGCTGCCACGTCATCCGTAAACCCGCCATAAAACGTCCCATCCGCACATAGTAAAACATAAAAGTAATACGGTTTAGTCGCCATGTAACAGCCTCCTGACAAACGGCGTATAACCGCCATCAGCTTCATGAACAATCAGCGGTGGCATAATCCGCAAACCATCCGGACGACCGGCTTTAATCGCAGCAATCAAGACCATATTGGCTTCCCGGTCTTCACGCGGATGAATGAATTGCAGCTGTTTAGGTGCCAACCCGACCGCGGTCAGCGTTGCCAATAGCTCAGCCAGCCGATCCGGACGATGCACAAAGTAGGCTTTCCCTTGATATTTCAACAAATCAGCGCTTACTCTCGCCACCGTTGCAAAATCTGTCGTCAACTCATGGCGCGCGATGGCCAGATGATCATTAGGATTCGTTATACTCCGAGCACTGATCTTGAAATATGGCGGATTACAGGTCACTACATCCACTGAATCCTTGGCCACAAACTTGGTAGTGTCCGCCAAATCACCTTCGTGGACGTCAACATTAGCCAATGCATTCAATGCCACACTGCGACGCGCCATGTCGGCCAGCCGCGGCTGCAACTCAACCATGGTCACGCGGTTATCCGTTTTACGCGCCAAGAAAAGCCCTACCGCACCATTGCCGGCAGCCAAGTCAACCACCCGACTGTGCCGTTTAATCTGGGCAAAATTTGCCAACAGCACCGCATCCAATGAAAAAGAAAAAACGGCCCCGCTTTGAATAATTTTAATGTGCCGACTAGCAAGCACATCAACCCGCTCACCAGGCAATAATGACATCTCCAACACCTTTTTCCTAAAAAGCTAAAATTCGGCAAACAGCCTTCCGTGAATCGCGATAACAGATGAAATCATAGCACACAAAAACCGCCACTAGCTACAGCTTTTCAGTCTGGTGGTTCGCGCTCCATTATAAAACGGGAGGAAGCCAATGCTAACCGATTAATGGTATAATCTACATCAAAAGTTTAACCACGAAGGAAGAATAAGCCATGTTTTATAGTTTTCTGCGTTACGTCGTTGCCGGGTTAATCTGGCTCATAAACGGACACTCTCAAACCCAGGAGAAACAGGAATTGCCGGATGGGCCGTTTGTTCTGGTCGCGCCACATCGTTCCTGGCTCGATCCGGTTTTCCTCGCACTAGCCGCTTGGCCGCACCATTTTTCATTTATGGCTAAAAGTGAACTGTTTAAAAATCCATTGCTCCGCTGGCTGTTGGTGAAAGTCGGGGCCTTTCCGGTTGATCGGGCGCATCCCGGGCCGAGTGCGATCAAGGTTCCGGTTCGCGCACTGAAACAGGAAGGCAAAGCGTTGATGATCTTTCCAACCGGTTCGCGTTATTCGGCAGATATGAAAGGCGGCGCAATTTTAATCGCCAAACTGGCAAAGGCACCGATTGTTCCAGCAGTTTATCAAGGTCCCGGGACGTTTTGGTCTCTGTTTAAACGCAAACCGATTATCGTTCGGTTCGGCAAACCTGTTGATCCGCCAAAAGGAAGGCTGACTGATGAAGCGCTTGCTGCTTTCAGCGACGAGCTACAGGAAAATTTTGCTGCTTTGGATCATGCGATTAATCCCCATTACAAATACGTTCCTGATAAGAAAAAGTATCTAGAAGAAAAAGAACACGGAGAAGTATAAGGTTCGCTTGTCGAGCCTTTTTCCTTTGTTACCAAATAAAAGAAAGCGAGTAAGTTAATGAAGCTTTGGAAACAAATGACCCGCAAACCGGATTTGCAAGCTGCTCTTAAAGCCGATGACTTGTTGACCCGCAGCCTGACAACCCGCGATTTGATTGCACTTGGCATTGGCGCCGTTATTAGTACCGGTATTTTTATTTTACCCGGCACCGTGGCCGCAACCACCAGTGGCCCGGCAATCACGATTGCCTTTATTTTGGCCGCCATCGTATGCTCACTGGCTGCCATGTGTTATGCCGAATTTGCTTCGGCGCTGCCTGTTGCAGGTTCGGCTTATGCATATGGCAATATTGTGTTTGGTCAGGTATTCGGCTGGATTATCGGCTGGGCATTGATTCTTGAATATATGTTGGCAGTAGCTGCTGTCTCGACTAGTTTCTCAGCTTATTTTGCCAGTTTGCTTTCCGGATTTCACATCACGCTGCCGACTGCTATTGCTGGTCCATTTTCACCTAGTCACGGTACGTACATTAATCTCATTGCGGTGATCGTTGTTTTGCTGATTGGCATGATGCTCTCGCGCGGCATGCAGTCATCAATGGCGATTAACCGGTTAATGGTACTGGTCAAATTGCTTATCATCCTAATTTTCGTTGTCGTTGGGTTCTTTTATGTGCAGCCCGCCAATTGGCACCCTTATATGCCGTTCGGGGCAAAAGGGGTTCTTGCCGGAGCGGCCTTGGTTTTCTTTGCTTATCTCGGCTTTGATGCGGTATCGGCCTCGGCACCTGAGGTTAAACAGCCGCAGAAAACGTTACCCCGTGGCATCATCGGCACCTTAATCATCGCGACAATTTTGTATGTTTTGGTCGCCATTGTCTTGACAGGCATGGTGCCGTTTACCAAACTGGACGTAGCCGATCCAGTTGCCTTTGCGCTCGGCGTTGTTCATCTACGCGGTCTCGGCGGGTTCATTTCGGTAGGCGCGCTGGCTGGCATGTTCACTATGATGGTCACCATGATTTATAGCTCATCCCGCCTGATTTATGCGATCGGGCGTGACGGCTTGTTGCCACGCTGGTTCGGCCATGTCAGTGGGCATTTACCGGAAAATGCGCTGTGGACAGTGGTTACGGTGATTGCTTTGATGGGTGGTTTGGTGCCGCTAAATCAGCTTGTCAACTTAGTTAATATTGGAACGTTAATTGCCTTTGCGTTTGTTTCAATCGGCATCATCCCCCTTCGTCGCCACGAAGCCATTAACAATCAGGGCTTTCAGGTTCCCGGCTATCCGGTGACGCCAATTGTCTCATTTCTCTTTTGCCTGTTGCTGATGACCCAACTAAGCGCCGAGACGTGGCTGATGAGTCTGGCTTGGTTTGCGTTTGGATTAGTCATCTATTTCAGCTACGGCATTCGTCACGGTCACGTGTCTGAAGCCAAAATCCGGTAAACGTTAAAGAAAGGATAATGAACAGTGGTCAATAATCAAACGGCAACCTGCCTTGTTGATGGTCAAGTTTACGCGATCAGTGATGGCCTTTTCTTAAGCGATCTTGAAACCAAACTGGTCAATATCATTAAAAACGACTATCCGCGCGCGACCAAAAACAGCTTCATTTGCAATGCGCACCTATTAAATTACCGCCTTGAGCGCATGCGCCGGCAACAACGACAGGATGAACGGGCGCATGAAAAGATTAATCGTAAAATGTCGCAAGCTTTGGTTAAAGATGATTTTCAGCTGACTGATGTTTACGACAATATGGAGTCCACGATCACATTTGGCGAACGGATTGCCGATGCGGTTGCCAAATATGCCGGTTCATGGCCATTCATCATTATCTTTTCCAGTTTTATGATTGTCTGGATGATTCTCAATACAGTCGGGATTTTCGGTAAACGGTTTGATCCGTTCCCGTTTATTCTGTTAAACTTATTTTTGAGTATGGTCGCGGCCTTACAAGCACCGTTAATCATGATGAGCCAAAATCGGGCAGCAGAGTATGATCGCCTGGAAGCCAAAAACGATTACCATGTGAATCTTAAGTCCGAAGAAGAAATTCGTCTGTTGCATTCAAAATTGGATCATATCATTGCTGACGATAATCCTAATCTGTTCGAAAGCCAGCGCCTAACCGTCGAAGTGTTAGGCGAAATGGTCAATCAGCTTAGCGAAACGCGGCAGCAGCTGGCCTTACTTAAAGCCAGCCAAGACGAGGCAAACCGTACGCAACTTGACACGAAGATAAAAAAATAGAACATCCGCTACTTTTTGCAAAAGCCAAAAAGTAGCGGATGTTCTTTTATATCTAAGCTGCCATTACCGCGATGCTTCCTCACCCTCGCCAACTTGCAGGTGATACATTTCGTAATACCGCCCATGCTGTGCAAGTAGCGATTCATGTGTGCCGCGCTCGACAATGCGACCGGCATCTAAGACCAAAATCAAATTGGCATCCTGAATCGTGGACAATCGGTGGGCAATGGCGATGGTGGTACGACCTTGACGAATCCGCCGCAGCCCTTCCTGGATCACGGATTCGGTTTCGGTATCAATGTTTGCCGTTGCTTCATCAAGCACCAGAATTTTAGGATCGGTGACCACTGTGCGGGCAAATGAAATCAGTTGGCGCTCACCACTCGAGAATTCACTTCCGCCTTCAATAACCCGCGCGTGATAAGTGTCGGGCAATTTATTGATGAAGCGATCAGCCTGTACAAATTCCGCCGCTGCTTTGACTTGATGATCGGTAATCTGATCATTAAATAGGCGAATGTTGCTGCTGATATCGCCGTAAAACATAAACGAATCCTGCAAGACTAAGCCGAGCTTTTTGCGCAACTCCGGCATCGGATAATCGCGAATATCTACATCGTCAATCAAAATCTGTCCTTGACCAAACTCGTAAAAACGCATCATCACATTGATAATCGAGCTTTTCCCGGAACCGGTATGACCGACTAACGCCACCGTTTCGCCAGGATTGGCCACAAAGCTAATATCGTGCAAGATGTCATGTTCACCATCATAGGCAAAACTGACATGGCGAAATTCGATTTTGCCTTGCTGAATGACGGCATGTGCATCCGGATGTTGTGCGGGCGCGTATTCCTTGCTATCAAGAATCCGGAAAATGCGACTGCCGGCAACAACGCCATCCTGCAGAAACGACAGGTTATCCATCATGTTAACCATGGGATTGAAGAAATTGGCAGTGTAAGTGGTGAACGCATACACCAAGCCGGCCTCGACATAGCTATGCATGGAAATCAGGCCAAATGCCCACAAAACCGCAATCAGCGCTAGTGAATATAAAAGGTTAATCACCGAGGACAGCAACAGCGAGTTTACGCGGATCATCGCTTTGCGGGCATCGAGATACTCCTGATTCGTTGCTTCAAATTCCCGACTAATGCGATTCTCCTGCCGAAATTGCTGAATAATCGCAATGCCTTCAATCGATTCATTCAGTTGGGTATTCAGCTCAGACAATTTTTCACGCATGTGGCGGTATACCTTGGAACTATAAGTGCTGTAATACCAGACCACTACTAACAGAATCGGTAAGAACGCCGCAACCAACAAGGCAATTTTAGGATTAGCCGCAAACATAATCGCAAAGCTGCTGATGACCGAGAATAACCCGACAATGACGGCCAAAATCACATTCCAAAAGTCGGAAAAAGTCATGGTATCGTTGGTAACCCGTGATACGATCGAGCCAGCCGGCGTTTGATCGAAATAACGCATCCCCAATGTGTGCAATTTAGCAAACAGTTGCCGGCGCGCATCTTCCAGTCCACGTTCAGCGCCCATGTTGAACAAGAAGGTTTGGAAGAACTGAAATACGGCCTTAACCAGAGTACCAAATGCATAAAGCACCGCAAACAGCAGCAGAATCTGAACCGTTGCACTTTGATTTGCCAAATAACGATCCATGAAAACCTGCAGAATCTTTGGCAACAGAACATTCATCCCTGCCAGTAACGCGGCTGCGACAATTGCGCCGATAAATTGACGCTTATACGGCCGCGTATAACCCATCAACCGCCGCATAATTTTTAGCTGTTGCCGAACCGGAATGCTTTTTGACCAAGCGCTTTCGTATCCTTTACTTGCCACGCATTTCACCTTCTTCCGCTGCTTCCATTTCCTGCTTAGCCCACATTTCCGCATACCAGCCATGCTTGGCTAATAACTGTGCATGAGTGCCGCGTTCGATCACTTGGCCATTTTCCAACACAATAATTTCGTCAGCATGCATCACGGAGCTCAAGCGGTGAGCTGCAATGATCGTGGTTTTGTGCGCCCGGTCACGTTTCATGTTGGCGAGGATCTCTTCTTCGGTTTTGGCATCGACCGCCGACAGCGCATCATCCAAAATCAACAATTCAGGTGCATTAATGACCGCCCGTGCAATTGCCAACCGCTGCTTTTGCCCGCCGGATAAACTGACCCCTTTTTCTCCGACCAGCGTTTCATAGCCGGCTGTAAATTTCTGAATATCATCGTGCACGGCACTTTCCTTGGCCGCCTTTTCCACTTCCGGCTGCCCCTTTTCAAACGCCGAAAAGCGGATGTTGTCCGCGACCGTGGTTGAAAAAAGAAAATTATCCTGCGGTACGTACCCAATTGAATCCAGCAATGCATCCAGCGAGTAATCTTTGATGTTGTGACCGCCAAACTCGATGAAGCCGTCATAGTTATCGAATTCCCGCAACAAAAGCTTAAAAATCGTGCTTTTACCGGCACCGACTTTACCCACAATGCCCAGCGTATTGCCTTCTAATAAGGTAAAATGCACGCGGCTCAAGGCCACTTGCTGATCATTAGGGTAGCTGAATTTGTTAATCTGATACCGAATATCACCATGCGCCGGTGTCGTAATGGCATCTTTGGCTTCCAAAATCGTGGAACGTTCTTTAAGCAAGTCGTCCACGCGATCATAGCTGGCATTACCACGTTCAAGAATATTAAATAGTCGGCCAATTGCAAACATCGGCCACACCAGAGCGGAAACGTACGTCACAAACGAAACCAACTGCCCGATCGAAATTTGGCTGTGCACCACTTGCCAACCGCCATAAATAATCGTAATCACGTAAGTCAGTCCCATGATCAAACTGGTCGTCGGATCAAATAACGCATCAATAAAGTTAACCCGCCGATTAATCTGAACCGTATGATCGACAATGCGATTGAAATCAGCCGTGTCCTCAGCCTCTTGCCCAAATGTCTTAATGACCTTGATGCCACTGACACTTTCTTGGGTTTTATCATTTAACCGCGAAAAAGCAGCCTGCGACTCCGAAAACGCAGCATGCAACCGCGTTCCCAGTTTACGAGCCATCACCGCCAACAATGGCATCGGCAAAATGGCAATCAACGTCAAGCGCCAGTCCACTACCAAAATCATGGCAATAATCGTGGTACCGCCAGTAATAAACGAATCAAATAAAGTCAAAATGCCGGCGCCCGCGACATTTTGGACCGCATTTAAATCGTTAGTCGCATGCGCCATTAAATCGCCAGTACGGTGTTTTTGATAGAAGGTGGCATCCATTTTCATAAAATGCCAAAACAGCCGGGTACGCAACGTCCGCTCCAGCTTGGCCGCTCCGCCCCAAATAGCGTTACGCCAACCGTAGCGAAACAGATACTGCGAAATCCCGGAAAAGAGCAATAAACCCAACATAAGTGCTAAGTGACTGCTAGTTAATCGCGATTTGCTCATCGCATCAACTAAATCACCAATCACTTTTGGCGGAATCAAATTAACCAATGCAACTAACAGCAGAAAAGTCACACCTAGCAAATATCGCCGCCATTCCTGCTTAAAATACCACCCTAATTTTTTGAAAATTCCCACAACACTTGCTCCTTAAATCAACGTTTTGATCCGGGTTTAACGAACCGGATCAGCTGTTTATGAAATAAATGGCTTACAATTTCTCATAAGCTTCGGTAATAATGAACATCTTCTCATGATAGCACAAACATCGCTAGGACGCGAAAACGCGACGACAAAAAAGAATTCTGTCATCGCGTTTTCTTAGTAATTACTTAGCATTACGTTGGGCTTGTTTCATTTGCGCCATCATCTGGTTGAGTTTCTTAGCAGATGGTTTTTGTCCCATTTGCATCATCATGGTACGCAGCATCTCTTCGTTCACAGGCGGATTATCTTGAAAATACTTCTTCATATATGCCCGTGCGCCGAAGAATCCGCCTGCTAAGCCGACCAGTAACGCAATGATCCCCACAAGTATTGTGACTAACAATGTGCGGCCTCCTTCAAGTTTCATTTCTCATTGTACTAAAGCGCTTCGATGTTGAAAAGACTAATCTTCGCGCCAACCGTGTTCGCGTTGAATTTTTTGAACCTTTTTGCTCGTGATCTCATGGCCTTTTTTATCAAAGACCTGGGTATGCTCGATTTGATCACGTAAGCCCGCGCGAAAATCTTTTAAATAAGCTTCACGCAATTTTTGCCGCTCGATTTTTTCTTCAGGCGTCAAACCCACGCTCCGATCTTTTTTGGCGAGTTCATTAATTCGATCCAATCGTTCTTTTGGTTGTTCTGCCATCGTGCTACCTCCTATAAACGTCTAAACGGCAACCGGTACTATTAGAAATTAGCACTGAATTAATTGCCGGACTTTGGCCTCGACACTATCTGCGTATTTCCGACCGGTAAAACGTTCGATCATCAGTTTTGGTGCATCCTGCTTAGTTCAGTTGAACCGCGGTGTAGTGATAATGTGCGGCCTCATGATTAGGATAAGGCGCATTTTGCAACATCGCAACATATTCTGCGGCACGCCGCTGGGATGAGAAGGCTTTTAACAACTCAATCGGCGCTGACTGATCCGCATAGTAGACAACGTATATCCATTGATCATCCATAAGCCTTCACCTCGAGTCTGTAGCTGGGTGGCTTGAATGATGGGAGTTTGAAAAGGTGTTCAGGCGAGTTTATTTGTGTTTCACCAGCGCGGGAGCTTGCATGTAAGGACCTAGAACCCCAATGGCCGCGCCCTACATTCCAGCTGAACCGGGGGGGGATCCTGTGATACTCCCATAACGCGCTCACCAGCCCAGAAACCTGCACATAAGGGCCTTGGTCGCAATGGCCAAAAGCGGGCCATTGCGACCAAGGCCGCTTATGCTCCGGTTTCTAAACGGGCTGGTTCGCGCTTCCCAAAAAAAAAGACCGTTTCCGGCCTTTTCCATATTAACGACGCTTTTCGCGGATACGTGCTGCTTTGCCGCGGAGTGCGCGTAGGTAGTAGAGTTTTGCCCGACGAACTTGGCCGTGACGGGTTACTTCGATCTTTTCGACCCGTGGTGAGTGTAACGGGAAGGTTCGTTCGACGCCGACACCGTTAGAGATCTTACGGACGGTGTAAGTAGCTGAAATGCCAACACCGTGACGCTTGATAACAACGCCTTCGAACAACTGAATACGTTCGCGTTCGCCTTCAACGATCTTGGCGTGAACACGGACATTGTCACCTGCGCGAAAATCAGGAATGTCGTCGCGTAACTGTTTCTTAGTAATTTCTTGAATCAATGGGTTCATTGGTCTTTCTCCTTTGCCGACATTCATAATCATCCCGACCAGCGGAATGCCGTTGATATGTGACGTATCACAATCAATAAGTTTAGCATGTCCGTCTTGGCGTGTAAAGGTAAAATTCTTTACCTACTCGCAAAGTATCGATCGCAAAGAAATGGCTGCCTTATCAACCTTCACTCTTTTTATTGGCTAAAGACACGCCACTCCTTAATCAACGTCTTGATTGCTTATTGTTCCTTTTAACCGCTCTTCCGCAGCTTTTGTCGCTTCTTCCGTCTTGACTTCACGTAACAAGCGCATCGCATCCTGATCAAGGTGGGCAGCTTGTAAAAGATCGGGTCGCCGCAAATAAGTTCGGCGCAGACTTTCCTTTAACCGCCAGCGGGCAATGAGTTGATGATTGCCGTTTTGCAACACTTCTGGCACCTTCATCCCGCGATATTCAGGTGGTCGCGTGTACTGCGGGTATTCCAACAAGCCATTCTCAAAACTGTCGGTATGGGCACTTTCGTCGTTACCTAAAACTCCCGGCAGCAGGCGCACGATGGCATCAATCATCACCATCGCTGGCAGCTCGCCACCCGTCAAGACATAGTCGCCAAGTGAATATTCATCGGTCACCAAGGTGCGAATCCGCTCATCATACCCTTCATAATGCCCACAAATAAATACAAGATGCTCTGCTTGCGAAAGTTCCCGTGCGGCTTGCTGATCAAACTTCTTGCCAGCCGGATCCATGAGAATCACCCGCTTTGGTCCGGGATGCCGCTGATTAACGCCATCCATCGCCTCAAAAAGCGGTTCCGGCTTCAACAACATTCCGGCCCCGCCGCCATAAGGGGTATCATCAACATGGTGGTGTTTATCGTGACTATAGCTGCGATAATCAACCACATCAAAATCAAGCAGATGGCGTTCAAGTGCTTTACCAATCATGCTTTCCCGCAATGGTTCAAACATATTCGGAAATAGGCTTAAAACGTCAATCTGCATCGTCAATCAACCCTTCCGGTACGATGACATGTGCCTCTTTTTGCTCAAGGTCAATTGTTTGTACCACTGATTTTAGGAATGGTAAAAGCAACTCACTTTTGCCAGGACGCGGAATCACCCAAACATCATTAGGGCCGGGACTTAAGATTTCGCTGACTTTGCCTAACGTCTGGCCATGTTCATCAATCACCGTTAACCCAATAATGTCCTTATAATAGTAACTGCCTTCTTCAAGTGGCTTCAATGCCGCCTCGGTCACTTGTAACTTCTTGCCTTTAAACGGTAACACCTGATTAATATCGGTATAGTCTTTAAACGTCAGCATCGTGAGTCCTTTATGCTGGCGAACCGAGTTAATCGTCAAGGCTGTCTTCGGCGTGGTTGCAACATAGACCTTGTTGCCAACTTTAAACCGCTGTTCCGGAAAATCAGTCGTCACCAATACGCGGACCTCACCCCGAATGCCGTGCGTATTTACAATCGTACCAATATCATAGTAATCTGGCATTTTCTCACCTCTGTGTGCTGTCGTTTCTTTCAAAATAAAAAGACCAGCGCAATATGCGCCAGTCTTTTTATTTTGCATGCGGCGCGTCCAAAATATTGAGCCGCACCCGTTTGCTATACGGGCTTTTTACACTGTATACAATGGTTCGAATTGCCTGGGCAACTCGCCCCTGTTTACCGATGACGCGGCCGACATCTTCAGGCGCAACAGCCAAATCGAAGGCCATATACTCGTCTGTTTCGTGTGCCGTCACCGCCACGGCTTCTGGTTTGGTAACCAACGGGGTAACGATGGCTTTAATTAAGCTGCCGATATCCACCATTAATAACCGCCTTTATTTCTTGGCAAAGCGCGCTTCGTGATACTTCTGCATGATGCCCTTGCTACCAAGCAAGTTACGTACAGTATCTGAAGGCTGTGCGCCTTTTTGAAGCCAGTTCAAAATATCTTCTTCATTTAACTTTAAATCGACTGGATTAGTCAACGGGTTGTAATAGCCCACGGCCTCGATGAAACGACCGTCACGCGGCGAACGTGAGTCTGCTACAACGATCCGGTAGAAAGGCTTACGCTTTGAACCCATCCGCTTTAAACGAATTTTAACTGCCACTAAGTCCACCTCCTGCTCATTTATCAACCTTGATAGCATAGCAAAAATATTTTAAGCTGTAAAGCCTTTTTTCTTTACACAGGAAATTGTTCTGATTATGAATGGAATCGCTTGGCCTTTTTAAGCCGTTTTTTCTTGTTCCGCTTTTGCTTGCGAACCATGGAATTCATGGCCATTTTGCCTAGTTTGCCGGAAACACCGCCACCCATAAGTCCATCAAGGCCCTTCATATTGCCTTTGCTCATTTGGTTCATCATTTGCTTACTTTGGTTGAACTGTTTAATCATGCGGTTAACTTCAACAACCGGACGACCGGAACCAGCAGCAATCCGGCGCCGACGACTGGGATTGAGCAGATCGGGATCTTCGCGCTCTTTGGGGGTCATGGAATAAACAATAGCCTTCATATGCGCAATATCTTTGGGATCCATTTTGACGTTTGCTAAGGCCTTGTTATTGGCCATTCCGGGAATCATCTTCATGATGTCTTCCAGCGGGCCCATTTTGCTGATCTGATCCATTTGATCGAGAAAGTCGTTGAAGTCAAACGAATTTTCGCGGATTTTCTCAGCCATTTCCTGAGCTTGTTTCTCATCGTAGGTCTTTTGCGCCTTGTCAATCAGCGTCAGCATGTCACCCATGCCAAGAATACGGTTCGCCATGCGGTCGGGATAAAAGACATCTAAGGCGTCCATCTTTTCGCCTTGCCCAATGAACTTAATCGGTTTACCCGTTACCGCGCGAATTGACAGCGCCGCCCCACCACGGGTATCGCCGTCTAATTTGGTTAAAACAACACCGGTAATATCAAGCTGCTCATTGAACCCTTTGGCCACATCAACTGCGGCTTGACCGGTCATTGCGTCAACCACGAGTAAGATATCATTTGGGTGCGCAAGTTCTTTGATGTTTTTCAGCTCGGTCATGAGTTTTTCATCAATTTGCAACCGGCCCGCAGTATCAATCAGGACATAATCGTTTTTGTTTTCTTTGGCAGTCGCCAGCCCTTGACGCACAATTTCAACGGGATCCGTGTCCGTGCCCATTTCAAAAACCGGAACATTGAGTTGTTTACCAATGGTTTGCAACTGATCAATGGCGGCAGGCCGGTAGACGTCAGCCGCGATGAGCAACGGCCGCGCCTTTTCATTCTCCATCAAATACTTGGAAAGCTTGCCGACTGTGGTGGTTTTCCCGGCCCCTTGCAACCCGGCCATCATGATAACGGTCGGAATGTGCGGTGCCTTGTTGAGCGGAACTGCCGCCTCGCCCATCGTTTTGACTAACTCATCATTAACAATTTTTATAATCTGTTGCGCCGGCGTCAGACTTTCAAGCACTTCCGAGCCGACTGCCTTGGTCCGAACATTCTTGATGAAGGTTTTGACCACATCAAAATTGACATCGGCTTCCAGCAATGCCAGTCGGATCTCACGCATGGCATCGCGCACATCGCTTTCACTGACCTTGCCTTTACGTCTCAGTCCGCTAAAGGCTTTTTGTAACCGTTCTGATAATCCTTCAAATGCCATAGTATCCCCCTGTTATTTCGCAGTTTGATCCGCGACTCGTTCTAATAATGTACTTAAATTCTTGTCACTTGGATAATGCGTGCGGACATAGCCGACCAGGGCATCCACCGCCTCATTTTGTGCCTGGTAGTTGGCAAAAAGATGCAGTTTCTGCTCATACTCTTCCAAACTGGCTTCCGTGCGGCGAATATTGTCATACACCGCCTGACGTGACACGTTAAACTCCGTGGCAATCTCGCCTAGCGAATAATCATCACCATAGTACAAGGCAAGATAAGCATGCTGTTTATCAGTCAATAACGGGCCATAAAACTCAAACAACGAGTTCATTCGATAATTTTTTTCGATTTCCATGATGTCATTCCTTTAATCCCATGATTGCCGGTCTATCAACTACCCGGCCACTCGAACATGGTCCTTGTATAAGGATACCGGTATCATTTGAAATGGTCAATTAACGTTTTTATTTTGTGAGCGTGAGCCGGCGCGCTTAGAAGTCGGAGTGTAAGTGACCTCGGACGTAATGGCCGGGCTTTGGCCATTGCGGCTGAGGTCCTTACACGCAGGCTTCTGCGCCGGGGAACGCGTTATAGCGTGCATGTCGTGGCAACTGAACCCGCTACCGCTCCGCCAGCTCTTGCTTTTTATAAGTGCCGTGCAAAAAGGTGACTTGTAGGAAATCTAATCAGGCGCATACTCGCTAAACTATGAAACCGATTCCATCATATGCTATTATACCTTTAAAAAGGAGCAACCTTTATGCCAAAAACAACACTAACCTTAACAAGCTCAGATTCACAAAATATTGATGACCTAATCGCAGCAGTAACGCAGAAGCTTGATCAAACCGGGTACGGATTCTTGGCGATTGCTTTTGCTCAAGAGTTGGCTTACCACCAAAGTGATGCCGACAAGTTGGCGTTGATCAAGGAATACGTAACAATCCAATAATTCGCGATTTCCAGTTTTCCCCTATTTCGTGGTACACTGAACATGTGAAAAATTGGAGGGAAGAATATGGTCGCAACCTTTATTTACTGGGCCGTGTTTGCTGTTCTTGCTGCTTGGGGATTGTGGAGTTTGGTTTTCTCATGTGTTTACCTGAGCAACCACGAAAACGGCAACTTATGGTTCTTTGCTATTATCAATGCCATCTTTGGCCTTTTGGGCTGGTTGTTCGCATGGATCATGAGTAACACCGCATGGCAGCAATACTGGTTTGCAAGTAAGGTTCAGCCATCTGCATGGTTTACTTACCTGCTGATCGGTTACCTTGTCTTGATTGTCTTGCAGGTCGTACTTGGCCGGGAAAAGCAAGTCCAGACAGCTTAATCATTGGTTCACGAAACGCAAAAATCGTCACACCTTAGACCTAGGTGTGACGATTTTTATATGCACGCCATTTAGGCATCAATTTGAATTAAACCCTTAAAAAGCCCAGCGACAAATTTAGTCGGATCAAAGGCTTGTAAATCATCCATCTTTTCACCTAAGCCGACCAGCTTGACCGGAACATGCAACTCATTCCGGATCGCAAGCACAATGCCGCCTTTACCAGAACCATCTAGCTTGGTCAAAACGATACCGGTAATTTGGGTTGTTTGATTGAACTCCTTGGCCTGATTCAACGCATTTTGCCCTGTCGTTGCGTCCAGAACCAGCAAGACTTCCTGCGGTGCATCAGGCAACTCGCGGACAATCACCCGCTTGATCTTGTTTAGCTCGTTCATTAAGTTGACTTTGTTTTGCAAGCGGCCGGCAGTGTCTACCAGCACAACATCATAACCTTCATCTTTAGCCCGTTTAACCCCGTCAAAGACAACTGCGGCTGGATCACCGCCTGGATTCGTTGCCACAACCGGCACTTCAACCCGGCGGCCCCATTCCTGCAACTGTTGGATGGCACCGGCACGAAAAGTATCAGCAGCCACTAACAAAACGCGTTTACCTTCTTCTTTGAGTTGATGAGCCAATTTGCCGACTGTTGTGGTTTTACCCGCACCGTTGACACCGACAAATAGGAAAACGGTTGGCCCTTCTTCGGCAAAATGCAGCTGATTGTCCTCACCTTTGCCTGCTTCACCATACATATCGACCAACTTTTCGACGATCACCCGCGAAACCGCCTTGGGATCTTTAGCATTTTTGAGTTTCACTTCTTCGCGCAACTCATCACTAAGCCGCACCGCCGTTTCAAACCCGACATCGGATTCGATCAGCATTTCTTCAAGATCATCGAAAAAATCTTCATCAACCGTGCGAAAGTTGGCAAACAGTGCATTCAGCTTTTCACCAAAACTACTACGGCTTTTTTCCAGGCCTTCATCGTATTTATTTTCTTCAGGCGTCTCCGGCTCAGTACCGGTGAACGCTTTTTTAATCGCATCAAAAAGTCCCATTAACTTGTCGCCTCTTTCTGTGATTGGTCCAAACTAACGGCCATAATTCGACTCACACCCGACTCCTGCATGGTCACCCCATATAAGACATTGGCTGCAACCATCGTACCATGACGGTGAGTAATGACAATAAACTGAGTTGCACTGGCATAATGGCGTAGGAATTCGCCAAACCGGTTCACATTAACGTCATCCAGTGAGGCTTCAACTTCATCCAGAATGGAAAATGGCACCGGCCGCACTTTGAGAATCGCAAATAACAACACGATTGCCGTCAATGCCCGTTCGCCTCCAGACAACAGCGATAGGCGGGTTAACTTCTTGCCAGGCGGCTGTGCAGAAATCTCAATGCCCGTCGTCAACAGATCATCCGGATTGGTCAGGCTTAAATGCGCGTGACCGCCACCAAACATCTGCGGGAAGATAGCTTCAAATGCACTATTTGTCTGATCAAACATGGCTTTGAATCTGGTCTTGACCGTTTCATCCAATTCATGCATCGTAGCGACTAGCTGTTGTTTAGCCGCTAAAAGATCATCCTGCTGCTTGGTGAGAAATTCGTACCGTTCATTAACTTCTTTAAATTGGTCAATCGCATTTAAATTAACCGGACCTAATTCATCTATTCCTCGCTTCAACAGTTTCAATTTGCTCTTAAGCTCAGGAATCGGGGCATGATCCGCCGCAACTGCTGCTTTAGCTGCTTCATAAGTTAACTGATAATCTTCAGCCAAAGTATTCAGCCGCGCATCCAGCCCCAGTTTCACGCGATTAAGCGCAACCGCTTGCTGTTCAGAAGTCGCCATCGCCTGATGCTGCTGATCATAAGTGGTCGTGATCCTGGCTGAGATGTCGCTTAATTTTCCGCGATTAGCCGCTTTTTCCTGCGTCAGCTTAGTTTGATCGGCTTTAAGCTGCGTCAGTTCTTTTTTCAAGCTGGCAATTGTTGCGGTCCGGCTTTCCTTTTCCGCGGCAGTTTCCTTGGCGGTTGCCGTAATGTGCGCAATTCGTTGTTGAAGCTCAGTTGACTGGGTTTGCGCATCGGTCGCTTGCGCCTGCCATTGCTGCTGCTGATCGTGGAGCGTTTGCAGATCATTCGCGATGACGGCTAACTTGGTCTTTAAACCATTAACGGCTGCTGCTTGCTTAGAACTCGAGTCAGCTGCAGCAACAGCGGCTTCCTTAAGCTGCTCAATCTTGGCCTGTGCATCGGCAATTTCTTTGGCAATCTTTTGACCTGCTTGATGTAAATCAGCCAACTTGGTACTCAAATCAGCCTGCGCGGTATTGGCCTGTTGTGCGGCTGCCAATTGCCGCTGCGCCTGCCGCAATGTCTCGGCTTGGGCATTATGCTGACTGGTAATGGCAGTAAGATCGGCTGCTAATGCTTGCGCTTGAGCAGTAGCAGTTTGCCAGGCTTCCTGCGCCGCGTTTTCCTGTTTGGTCAAGGTCGTCAAATCCGCTTGCTTTTGCTTCAAATCTGCAACCAGATCCTGCAATTGCGTTTTGAGGTGGCGCGCTTCTTGATTACGCGCCAGTGGTGAGGCTTGCCGGCCTTGCTTAACCTGGCCACCCGTCAGCGAGCCGCCTGGGTTTAAAATATCCCCAGCGGTTGTGACGATGCGATACCGATGATGCGTTGTATTGGCAATGACAATCGCATGTGGCAAGGTGTCCACAATTAACACACTACCCAGCAAGTTCGCCATCACGGCTTTCAAATCAGCTGGATACTGTGCCAGTTGCAACCCTGTTCCTAAAAAGCCGTCTGCACCTTCAACTAACTGCAAAACCGCACTTGGCAATTCCCGCGGCCGCATCACCGCAGCCGGCAGGAAGGTTGCCCGACCAGCACGCTGTTGTTTCAAAAGACTGATAGCGCGTTGTGCAGCTGCCTCATCACGCGTCACAATGGCTTGTAAATTACTGCCTAACGCTAAATCAAACGCTTGCTGGTAAGCAGATGGCACCTCAAGTAATTCCGCGACCGCCCCGATGACACCTGGTAAGGAAGCTTTATGTTTCAACACCACCCGCACACCATTATAAAAACCGGCATAATCTTCATTTAATTCGGACAAGGTTTCATATCGAGCCCGCGCGCGCTGATAAGTCGCCATCTCATCTTGATAAGTCTGCTGCTGATCAGTTCGTACTTTTTGAATTTGTGTCAGCTTGTCTTTGGCTTCTTCTGCCGCCGCTTGTTGTTGATCGACTTTGGTTTGAAGCTGCTGCTGTTGATTCAATAGTATATTAACTTTGGCTTCCTGATCCTGAGCCTGTTTACTCAGCTCATAAATCCGGCGATCATGCGCGGCATTTTGACTCGCTGCCAGTTGCTGATCTTTTTGTAAAGCGGCCTGCGCATTTTTGTTATCCGCCTGGGCTTTTAACAAATCAATGTAATGATTCTGCACCGTTTCCAATTGCCGATTAATGGCTGCCGGATCTTGGCTGGCTTGCTTTTGTTGGGCCAATTGCGTTTTGAGCTCAAGTTGTTTGGCTTGAGCCGTCTTGGCTTGCTTAGCCAAATCCGCTAGCCGCTGGTTGGCTTCGGTTAACGATTGCTGCGTATGGGCCAGACGTTCTTTCAAATCAGCCAGAGTCGTTGCTGCATTAGCCGACCGTTCACTGGATAAATTAGCCTCACCGCTGAGATTCTCCAGTTTCATCGACCGACTTAAGACTTGATCGTTAAGGTGATTCAGCTGTTCTTCATACTGGTGATCAACCGCACTCAGCTGTTCGGATTGATGCTCCAAGTCCTTAACCTTAGCCGTCAATGCCGCAATTGTTGCTTTGGTAACCTTGGCCTCACCTTGCGTTTTCTCCTGTTCAGCCGCCAGCTGCTCAATTTCAAGTGCCAACAAGGTTTGATGGATCCGGTGATAATCAGCTGATTGCTGTTGGTAATCCTTGGCCAACGAGGCTTGTTCCCGCAACGGTTCAACCTGATGTTTCAACTCGACAATAATATCGTTGATCCGCGCCAGATTGTCGTCATTGTTAGCTAACTCGCGCTCTGCTTTGGTTTTTTGCTGCTTATATTTATAAACGCCAGCGGCTTCTTCAATGATGCCCCGGCGTTCTTCTGGTTTACTATTAAAAATGGCTTCAACCCGGCCTTGCGAAATAAATGAAAAACTTTCGCGTCCCAAGCCGGAATCCATAAACAGATCCACAATGTCTTTCAGGCGCACATCCTGGTTATTTAATAAAAACTCCGAAGTGCCGTCGCGGTATAGTCGCCGCGTCACTGAAACTTCTGCCGGTTGATTTTTAAGATAACCGTCACTGTTGTCAAAAGTCATTGTGACTGCTGCCCGATTTAAAGCAGGCCGACTATCCGTACCTGCAAAGATAACATCACCCATTCGTTCGCCTCGCAAACTCTTGGCACTCTGTTCACCCAGCGCCCAGCGAATCGCCTCGGTGATGTTACTTTTCCCGCTTCCATTTGGCCCGACAATTCCGGTTAAGCCGGAAACAAAATCAATTTCGGTTTTATCTGCAAATGATTTGAAGCCATTAATGATCAAACGCTTTAATTCCATGATGACTCCATTCTAAATCTCACTTTTTAAGACGGGCCAAAGCCGCCTTAGCTGCAGCTTGTTCCGCTGCTTTTTTGTTCTTGCCAAACCCCGTGCCCAAAACGCGGCCTTCAACTTCAACATCAACGTGAAATTGACGCTCATGCGCGGGTCCTTTTTCGTCTAACAGGTGATAAACAATCGCGACGTCACCATTTTGCTGCAAAGTTTCCTGCAAGGCTGTTTTATGATCCTGATCGGCCGAAAACTCACCCGCATCGATTTTAGGGAAAATAATCTGCTTGGCAAACTTAATATTAGCTTCCCGCCCTTGATCGAGGTACAAGGCGCCGTTAAAAGCTTCAAACAAATCCTCAAGCAGCGTCAACCGTTGTCGGGCACCGGCTTTTTCCTCGCCTTTACCTAATTTAATATAACGATCAAAATGAGCTTCTTTTGAAAAAGCGGAAAATGCCGCGGTTTGAACTGCTGCTGCTCGGATTCGGGTCAAGTCGCCTTCCGGTTTATCCGGAAATTTGCGATATAAATAGTCTGAAACCGTTAATTCGAGCACGGCATCACCTAAAAATTCAAGTCGTTCGTTATCTTTTAGTCCTAATTCTTTATGTTCATTGACATACGAAGAATGCGTGAATGCTTCATCCAGTAAGCTGAGATCATGAAACTCAATCCCATAGCGTTGACGCAATTCGCTCACAAACTCTGAGGCAACCATGAAGAGCCCTCCTTTTTATCGCACTATCTAATTATACTAGAGCGCACCAAAAAAGACACCTGCGATTGCAGATGCCTTAATGGTTTAACTTTTAAACCGAATTACTTTGTTGCACGGCTATTACTTGTAACCGTCATTTTACTCCAGTTCAGGTACTTCGCTGAAGCATAGTCAACACTCGCATTCTTCACACGTTTATTAACAGGGAAGATTTCCTGACGATAAAGCGTAGGGATGACAAATGCTTCATCGTTAGCATATTTCTGCCATGCCTTCAAAGCCTTAGCACGGTAGGCAGGATCCATTGCTTTTTGACTATCAATATCATTCAGCAACTTGGTGTTTTTAGCAGAAACGAACCGAGTGTAGTTAAACGGTGCTTTCTGTGAGAACAAGTCCATTGGTGAAGGATCAGAAGAGAGGCTCCAAGCAGCAGCATAAACATCAATACCCTTGGAATCATTTTGAACCTTGTCATAGAAGGAATTAAACTCGATTGGACGACCGGTTGTCAGCTTGACGCGCAGACCGATCTTCTTCCACTGCTGGATATAATCCTGTGCCAATGGTTGCGCCGTTGAACCGCCAGCCATGGTTGCAAAGTAAATCGTTAACTTCTTGCCTTTAGGATCGGTTCGATAGCCATCTTTGCCCTTCTTATAACCTGCTTTATCCAGCAAGCTATTAGCCTTGTCAATGTTCAAATCATAGCCATCGATATCAGCGTGAACATCTTTACCAAAAACAGGTGGGATCAATGTCGTTGCACGAGACCGCGTACCGTTATAGAACTTGGCCGCGACTTGATCGTTGTTCAACGCATAGCCCATTGCCTGACGAAGACTCTTGTTGGCCATCTTCGAATTTGGATCATAAACGTTTTCGCTCTTCTTATCATCCCATTTACCGAGTTTGAAACCAAGGTAATTATAAGCAAGGCTTTGATGACCCAGATTCGTGTAACCACTAATGTTCTTCCAGTCACTATAACTGTCGGAAGGCATGCCATAAACGATATCATACTTGTGGTTCTTTAAAGCTGAGGTGATTGAAGCAGATGAAACATTTTCAAATGTAATCTTTGAAAGACTCGGCTTGCCCTTCCAATAGTATTGGTTCGGTGTGTATTCAACGCTTTGTCCAGCGACAACTTTACTGATCTTATAAGGACCAAAGAACAATGGTTGTTTACGAACCTTATCACTGGATTCCAGTTTGTCAAACGCAACATCATGTAAGTAATGATATGGCGCAGCACTTTCAAGGAAGTACCCGTTCCCAGAAGTGTTAAATGACGGCTTCATCTGCTTAAAGTGAATCACCATGGTATTACCATTATCACCCTTAGGCATCGTTAAACCAGAAATAGTATCCGCTTTGCCGTCATGATACTCGGTCAACCCCTCAATATTCTGAAGCGACTCGGTGTACCGCTGACTCTTAGTCGCTTTGTTAGCCATGATTTCATAAGCATAAACCAAATCACGGGCAACAACCGGCTGACCATCCGACCACTTAACATTTGGTTTGATAGTCACCGTGATTGTTTTCGCACTGTTATCTTGCTTGAGAGTCGCAGCACCCTGATTGTTAAACTTAAAGGTACTGTTGGTGCCAAACAAAGACTCAGCTGCAGGTGTCATGTAATCATAATCGTATTGATCAGTGTACAACTCTTCGTTAAAGACCCCCTTAAATGGAGAGTCATTGACGACAGCCACATTGACATTACCGCCTTTGATTGCCTTTGCAGTGTTATTATAAGAAACTGGGAACTTCACACTCTTATTAGCTGTACTTGAGCTGGAGTTCGAGCTCTTATTGCCACAGGCTACCAAGGTGATTGATAAAGCGGTAGCGAGCGTGATCATTCCGAGCACAGAACGCTTTTTCATACTTTTTCCCCCTTCCGCGTCGTCATCGCGATATGTAGCGAAGCAACGCTTCATGTGAGTTAAATGATAGCATAATTAGAACAAAATAACCAATGTTTCGTCATATTTTTTACATTTTTTCTTCAAAAAAAAGAGCCACTCTGATTTCTCTGAGTAGCTCTTCATTATTTTCAGGAAATTGTCAATGTTTCAACCACGCCGTTGCCGCGAATCGGCTGCCCGTCGCATCGCTTGACCGACAAAATTAATTGATAACGACAAAGTTAACAGAACCAATACTGCTGGAAACCAAACCCACCAGCGATTAAAAATCAAATCCGGGTTTGACGCGTATCCAATCAGTGTCCCTAAACTAGGAGTTTCCATGGGCAAACCAAAGCCCAAGAAAGACAACGCCGTTTCGATCCCGATGGAACTGGCAATTGTCAGCGTCAAGTCCGTAATAATCAAAGAACTGATATTTGGCAAGACACCGGTAAACATAATTTTAAGATTCGATGTCCCTGACGTTTTTGACGCCATAACATATTCACTTCGCGCTTCAGACAACACTAGTGACCGCATTAATCGCGTTGTCGTCATCCAATAAAAGGCCGCCATGATGAGAATAATGGTGATGACGTTGTATTGCGGAATAATAGTAACCAAAACAATGATGACCAATAAAGATGGAATGATCATCATAAAGTCAACAAACCGCATGATGACAGCATCAACCAGGCCGCCAAAGTACCCGGAGATTGTTCCCAGCACAACCCCGACAAACTCAATAATCAAAGCAACCGAAATCCCGATGGTAATCGAGTTACGGGCAGCGAAGAAAAGATATTTGAACATATCGCGTCCGCCTTCATCGGTACCGAGAATATAGCCGCCTGTCCCCGGAGCCATGTACCGATCCAAAATGTTGACCTCAGTAGCGCCACCAACATTAAAGAGCATCGAGCCAATAAACGCAGCAAGTATAATCGTTACAGCGAGAAAAAGCGAAACCACAGCAACTTTATCTTTTCGGAATTCATTCAGAATCACCTTGAAGTTAGAAGGTGATTGTTCAATTTTGGTGGTATCTGTCGCCACCTCATTCGCATTATTTTGCATAAGCTTTCCCCACCTTCTATTCAATCCGAATCCGCGGATCCACGATACTCATGATGATATCAGATAACAAATTACCAAGTAACGTCAAGAATCCGAATAGCAACACTAACGATATAACGACCGGATAGTCACGGCTGGTCATAGATGATACAAAAAGCTGTCCCATTCCCGGATAACTAAAGACCGTTTCCAAAATAACCGACCCGCCAAGTAACATCGTGATTTGGTTACCCATAAACGCCGCAATCGGCAATAAGGAATTACGCAAAATATGTTTATTGAAGATAACGCGGTCTGGAACCCCTTTTGATCTTGCGGTTCGAACAAAATCCTGATGGGTGTTATCAATAACGCCGGTCCGCAGATACTGAATCGTACTCGATGTCGTGATAATCCCGGAAACCAGCGCAGGTAAAATCATATGATATATCCGATCCCAGACATAGCCCAAAGTACCGGGATTATAAGTGGACGACACGCTACCACCGGTCGGGAACCACTGAAGGAAGAACCCGAAGAAAATAAGGCCCAAAAGATAGAAAACAAACGGCGGAACCGCCATCAAGATGAAGGAAGCAATCGAGATAGCAGAGTCGCGTTTGCTTCCTTCATAACGACCTGCAATCACGCCTGCAGGGATTGCAATGACGTATAGAATGACGGTTGATAACAAAGCCAGCCAAAACGTGTTCGCCGCACGTTCGCCGATCAAACCAGTCACCGAACGTTTGTAAACAAAACTTTGACCTAAATCACCATGGAACATATTACCGATCCACTTCACATACTGAATGTACCATGGATCATTTAATCCATACTGTTGCCGTAATGCCGCCATCTGAGCAGCACTTTGTCCTTGCGAAAAATTACCTGCCAATGGATCGCCCGGCATCATTTTGGATAGGACAAAGACTAACACACTCAGTAAAATCAACTGCGGGATCATGATTAAGATCCGGCGTAGAATTGTTTTCCACATTAATCATGCACTCCCTTCATGGATGAATCTGGCAGCGCAACGTAATGTGTATCGGAAATCTTCTGGAGATCCAAAACGCGGCCTTCTTTGGAATAATATTTAGATTCTTCTTCTTTGAAAATGCGTTCCACTTCCCGGCGATGTTCCTTGTTTTGCGCACGATCATCAGGATTAACATCCGGAATGGCTGACAAAAGACGCTTGGTATAAATATGTTGCGGGTGCTGATAAATGTCTTCCCGAGTACCGATTTCGACAAAGCGACCACGATGCATAATCGCCATCTTCTTACACATATGCTTAACAACGCCTAAGTCATGGGAAATGAACAAGTAAGAAATATTATATTCTTCCTGAATCCGCTTCATGAAGTTGAGAACTTGAGCTTGAACCGACAAATCTAGCGCTGATACCGGTTCATCGGCAATAATCAGCTTAGGATTCGTTGCCATCGCCCGAGCAACACCGATTCGTTGCCGCTGTCCACCAGAAAACTCATGAGGGTATTTATACAATGCATCGCTTGGCATGCCGACAATATCAAGTAGTTCCTGAACCCGATGCCGTTCCTCATCTTTAGTCAAATTCTGGAAATTACGAATCGGCTCGGCGATAATGTCCTCAATTCGTTTGCGCGGATTTAAACTAGACAAGGAGTCCTGAAAAATCATCTGCACGTCTTTATTATATTGCAGCCGTTTTCGCACGCTGCGTTTGGTAATATCTTCACCTTTGTAGATAATCGATCCGGAAGTAACCGGTTCAAGCCCGACAATCGCTTTACCAGTGGTTGACTTACCCGAGCCCGATTCGCCGATTAAGCCATATGTTTCGCCTTGCTCAATATCGAAATTGATACCATCAACGGCTAACACATGATCAGTTACACGATTAAAAAAACCCGAACGGATCGGATAGTGGATTTTTAAATTTTTTACCTCAATCATTGCCATTATTACTCACCTTTTCCAGCCGCTTGTTTGTCATCCGGGAAATAGAAGTCCTTGTAGCAAGTACACTGAACAAAATGATCCGGTGCGACTTCATGCATGGTCGGATGTTCTTCGTGTGCCGATTCCGGAATCCATGGAATTCGAGGAGCAAAGCGGCATCCTTCCATCTGCATATTCTTCAGTGACGGCACCACGCCTTGGATCACGTGCAATTCGTCATCATCAGAATCCGCTTGAGGCATGGAGCGCAAAAGACTGCGCGTATACGGGTGAGTCGGGTGCTTGAAAACATCCATCACCGAGCCGCTTTCGACAATCTGCCCGGCATACATCACGGCAACTCGATCAGCCGTTTCTGCCACCACACCTAAATCATGGGTAATTAAAATAATGCCTGAATGCATTTCCCGCTGAATATCTTCAAGCAGATCAAGAATTTGAGCCTGAATCGTCACGTCCAATGCGGTGGTTGGTTCATCAGCAATGATAATCGGCGGCTTGCAGGCAATCGCAATTGCAATGACAATCCGCTGACGCATCCCGCCGGACAGTTCATGCGGATAGGAGCGTGCTGTCCGCTCCGGATTAGGAATGCCGACTTGACTCAGCAATTCCAAAACCCGTTGTTCGCGTTGTTCCTTGTTCATCTTGGTGTGGTAGACAAGCGTCTCTTCAATCTGCTCGCCAATACGCATCAATGGGTTCAAAGCAGCCAAGGGATCCTGGAAAATCATGCCAATATCTTTACCACGAATTCGATCAAAAAGCGTTTCGTTTAAGCCAACTAGGTTTAGGTTATTGTACAAAATATCACCAGTGACCTTTGTGTTACGTGGATCATGCAGGCCAATGATACTGGTTGCCAAGGTACTCTTACCAGAACCCGACTCACCTACGATCGCCAAAATCTCATCTTTTCGTAACGTGATGCTGACATCATCGACAGCATCGTAAAAAGCATCTCCAAGTCTGAATCCGGTGTGCAAATGTTGCACATCCAATAATAAGTCTTCAGGTTTATCCAAGCGAACTCCTCCTTTGCGCCCTAAACGCAAGATTAAAACAAGATGAGATTTTCGAAATAATTGTCTCTAAGTATAAAGAAATTATAGTAGTTATGCAAGCGAAAATTGCGTTCCTGCGCGATTTATCCGTGAATTCTCCCGAAAAGCCCCTTCATGTTTTGCTTACAAGAACATGCTTGCTTGACGAAAAGAAAAAAGGCTTAGAAGTCATTTTAAAGGCTCATTTTGCAGTTTTGGAACGCCTTCAGGCAAAATAAAAAAGCCGCCATGAATGACAGCTCTTTGTACATTATTTTTGATGCGCCTTGATATAATCGACGGCATCTTGAACTGTCTTGATATTTTCTGCATCGTCATCCGGAATTTCTGAACCAAAGGCATCCTCTAGTTCCAAAACGAATTCCACAATGTCAATCGAATCTGCATCAAGATCTTCTTTAAAGTTCAAACTCGGGCTGATCTTATCAGGACTTAGTTGAAAGTGATCCTGAATCAAGCCGGCAATCTTTTGATAAATTTCGTCTTCACTCATACTGCTCCTCCATTCATCTGCCAATTCAGTTTACTTGTTTGCTCAAAGAATGTCTACGCTTTCTCAGTAGTTTTCGCTTCGACAATTTCCGGGTGGGCATCAAAGTAATCGGCAAGTTTAGCAACGGTGCCGTTTTTAACCATCGTTGCTGTTTGCAATAACGTGTAGTAGACGGTGTCGGCATCAGCAGCGCCATGGGCTTTAATTAAGGGTGCTTTGAGACCCAGCAAAACTGCCCCTCCATATGACGAAATATCAAATGTTTTGGCCATGGATTTCAGATTGTTTTTCAGGAACAAACCGCCTAATTTGCCGGAAACGCCGCCGTCATAAATCGCGCCCTTTAGCATATGCATGACCGTGCGTACGGTGCCTTCGATCGCTTTTAAGGTCGCATTTCCAGTAAAGCCATCGGTCACCACCACGTCAGCCGGGCCGTTCAAAATGTTACTGGATTCAACATTCCCGACAAAGTTAATCCCCGGAGCGGCGGCCAAAAGATCATGCGCCTCCTGATGCAACTTATCGCCTTTGTTTGCCTCCGTACCGTTATTGAGCAGGCCAACGCGCGGATTGGCCACGCCCCGCACGTCTTTGGCATAGTAGCTACCCATAATGGCATATTGCAATAGATGATACGGACGGTTTTCGGCATTGGCGCCAACATCGAGCATGACAAAGCCTTTTCCATCGACTGTCGGCAGCGTTGGCAGCAAGCCCGGACGTTCAATGGCGCGGATTCGACCGATGATAAACAGTCCGGCTGCAAGCAGCGCCCCGGTGGATCCGAGCGAAACCATCGCCGCTGCTTCACCTTGTTTGACTGCCTGAGCTGCCAGCACCATCGAGGCTTGTTTCTTTCGGCGAATGGCGCGCACCGGTTCATCATCACTATTGATTTTTTCGGCAGTGTGAATAATCGTTAGCCGATCTTGATTGTGAATCAGCGGCTTAATCTTAGCTTCATCACCGTAAAGCAGGAATTCTAAATTGGCATCATGGTCACGCGCTTTTTCAACGCCGGCAATCACAACTTCGGGGGCATGATCGCCGCCCATTGCATCTACTGCAATTTTCATGGAGTTTATCGGTCCTTTCGAGTTTAATCCAAACTGCCTTGCATCATGCGACTCGCAGCTAAGTATGCCGCTAACGGTTGATGCTCCGGTGCCAGCAAGTGAGGATCAGTTTTAAAAATTTTAGCAACAATCTGTTGAGCCACTTCCAGAGTCGGAAAGTCTCCGACCGGATCGGCCACTTTAAATTCCGGCAAGCCTGATTGCTTATCACCAAAAATATCACCGGAACCACGCATTTCCAAGTCTTTTTGAGCTAATAAAAAGCCGTCATTGGTCTTGGTCATGATTTGCATTCGTGCAATCCCCTGTTCATTTTTTGGATCGGCAATCAACAAACATTGGGCGGCCTTATTGCCACGCCCTACTCGACCCCTGAGCTGATGCAGTTGGGATAAGCCAAAACGATCAGCGTCAAAAATCGCCATCACCGTTGCGTTCGGCACATCCACGCCCACTTCGACAACGGTTGTGGAAACTAACACTGCAATGTCGCCATGGCTAAAAGCGCGCATGATTTGATCTTTCTCATCCGGCTTCATTTTGCCGTGAAGCAAGGCAACTTGCCCCACATCCCCCACGGCTTTTTGCATATCCGCAAAGAGCTGCTCGGCGTTTTGCAAATCGACCTTTTCAGATTCGGCAATCAGCGGCGTGATGGCAAAAACCTGACTGCCGGCTTGCACCTGACTGCGAATCAGTCGATAAACCTGTCCTACCTGATTCTTACGCAGCCAAGTGGTCGTAATCGGCTTCCGTCCGGCGGGTAGTTCGTCAATCGTTGAAACGTCCATTTCACCATAAGCCGTGATTGCTAACGTTCGCGGAATGGGCGTCGCTGTCATTGACAGGAGATCCGGCTTTTGCCCTTTCTCCTGCAGAATTTTTCGTTGGTTAACCCCAAAACGGTGCTGTTCATCAATGACAACTAAGCCAAGCGCTTTAAAATCAACGCCTTTTTGAATCAAAGCATGCGTGCCAATGATTAAATTCAAGGTGCCATCGCGCAATTCTGCCAACATTTCCCGCCGTTTTTTTGCCGTGGTCGATCCTGTTAGCAATCCCAACTTGACAGGAAAATCAGCAAATAATGCCTCCAGTTTGGCAAAATGCTGTTCTGCAAGCACTTCAGTGGGTACCATCAGTGCTGCTTGATAGCCCGCAGTCACCGCAGCGTATAAAACGATGGCGGCAACAATGGTTTTCCCGCTACCGACATCTCCTTGTAATAGGCGATTCATGTGATTGGGTCGGCGCATATCGGCACAGATTTCGTTAACCACACGCTTTTGGGCATTCGTCAGCGAAAATGGCAAGGTTGCAATCAACGCCCGCAACGCCTGGTTATCATACGGAATCGCCAGGCCGTTATTGGCATTGTCGTTCAACTGTTTCAACGCCTGAATCTGTAGCTGAAACAGGAAGAACTCCCGGAAAACACCGCTGCGCCGGGCTGCTTTGGCTTCCTGCTGCGTATCCGGAAAATGCATGCCATGGACCAGTTGTTCGTCAGACATCAGACGATAGTGCGCGCGGATACTAGCCGGAATCAAGTCATGGATATTTTGATGATCCCGTGCCCACGCCGCCTTGATTAGCTCCAGCAAGGTGCCCATACGAACATTTTTATTCACCGTATAAATCGCCGCCATTGACGGTTGATCCTGAGACTGAGTCGCCAGAATCTTCATCCCGGTAAGACTGCGCCGCTGAGCATCCCACTTACCAAAAACCGCAGCTTCATCGCCCATTTGGAACCGATCTTTTAACCATGGCTGATTATAGAAGGTCACCAAAATCACGCTGCGTTCGACTTGCAATTTAACGTTCACCCGGCTGCGATGCGGACCAAAGCGGCTGATAACCGGATCAGCCACCACGACACCTTTAATCGTCAGTTTTTCCTGATCAGCTGCCTCAGCAAGATCTTTGACTTTAAGATCGTCGTAGCGAAACGGAAAATAAAAAAGGACGTCGCCCACGGTATGAATACCGAGACTGGCCAATCCTTCTTCTCGTTTTGGCCCTACACCAGGTAAAACCCGAACCGGATCCGTGAGCGCCATCTTCTACCTCCTTTCGCGTTGATGCCTTGACCTCATCACGGCATAGATTTTCTGTCAGTCTCGTAAAAAAGTGCCCCGCATGCGGGACACCTTGACAAGTGAGGCAAACGCTTTATTCAACCGAAACAAAATAAGGATAAACCGGTTGATCCCCTTGATGAATTTCAAATTCAAGGTCTGGGTGCTGATCGCCCACCGCAGCCGCAATTGCTTTGGCTTCGCTTTGGCTGGCATCTGCCCCAACAATAATGGTGACGATTTCACTGTCAGCGTTAATCATCTTATTCACCATCGCAATCGCCGCAACTTCACGATTCTGATCGGTCACACTGATCGTTCCGTCAATGATACCCATCCAGTCGTGGTTCTTAATAGCAAGTCCATTGATGGTCGTATCCCGAATAGCCTGGGTGATGGAACCACTGACAACATTTGGCAATTGCGCGGTCATTTCACTTTGATTCGTCGCCAAATCGGCATCCGGATTATAGCCAAGCATCGCGGTCATGCCTTGGTTAATCGTCTTACTTTTGACAACGGCCACTTCAACATCTGTGGCGGCCTTGGCTGCGGCTTCAGCGGCCATGAAAATATTACCGTTATTCGGTAGCACGATAACATGCTTGGCATGGGCTGACTTGACCGCATCCAAAATATCATTGGTGCTTGGATTCATTGTCTGACCACCGTTAAGCACATACGTGACGCCTAAACTCTTGAATAGCTCACCAAGCCCCTGTCCGGCTGCAATGGCAACCACGCCCATTTCAGCTAACGGTTGCGTATCGGCCTTAGCATCCAAAGCCCCTTCACGTTCGATGATACTTTCTTGTTGCAAACGCATGTTATCGACTTTGATCTTTAACAGATCGCCAAACTGTTGCCCGTATCGAAAAACCGTTCCTGGATGTTCGGTATGGACATGCACTTTAACGACTTCTTCATCGGCCACGACCAGCGTTGAATCACCCAAAGTATTCAGGTAATTACGGAATGGTTCGTAATCAAAGTGTTTAAACTGATCGCCATGACCTAGCTCGACCATCATTTCGGTACAGTAGCCGTACACGATATCAGCCGGATCAAGTTGGGTCTGAGCGCTTTGATGATGCACGGCGTTGATCATTTCCGTCATTTCTTCATCGGTCACATCATGTACATCTGAACTGATTTCACCGGACAAGCCTTCACGGAAACCTTCATAAATGAAAACCAATCCTTGACCGCCTGAATCAACCACCCCGACTTCTTTTAATACCGCAAGAAGATCGGGAGTTTTGGCTAAAGCACGTTTGGCGCCTTTAACCACCGCGGTCATCACGACTAAAGCATCGTCCGAGCCGTTAGCCGCCTTCAGCCCCGCTTTGGCTGCTTCACGCGCAACCGTCAAGATCGTGCCTTCGACCGGCTTCATGACCGCTTTGTAGGCAGTCTCCACCCCGTGGGCAAAAGCATCGGCCAAATCCTGTGCGCTCAGATTCTTCTTACCTTCAACGCTTTTGGCGAATCCTCGGAAAAGCTGCGAACTGATCACGCCCGAATTACCACGAGCACCCATCAGCAAGCCTTTCCCGAGACGTTTAGCCAGCGCACCGACAGCGTCTTCATTTGACTCCAATACTGCTTTGGCACCGGTCTGAAAAGTCAGATTCATGTTAGTTCCGGTATCACCATCCGGAACCGGAAAAACGTTTAGTGAATTCACAAATTCAGCATTTTTATTAATACGATGTGCGGCTACCCGGATCATGTCCTGGAATTTAGTCGCCGTAATTTCGGTTACTGCCACGAAACATCCTCCTCGAAGAACTTCATTATCTGATCACCGTCGCAAAACGGTGCGTTAACGTCAGTCGCCTAATACCTTGACGCCTTGGACGATGACGGTCACTTCATCGGTTGTGACCCCCAACATCGTTTCGAGGTTGTATTTTACTTTGTCTTGGACATTTCGGCAAACTTCGGATATTTTGGTGCCATAACTGACAATGATATTCACTTCGATTTTCACGCCATTGTCGGTTTGGCGTACCACAACACCGCGCGCATAATTCTCGCGCTTCAAAATATCATTGAGATTATCCCGGATCTGGTTACGACTGGCCATCCCGACAATGCCATAGATTGACGTTGCCGCACCGCCAACCACTGTTGCAATGACACTATTGGAAATGTCGATAATCCCATATTTGGTTTTGATCTTGACCGCCATGCTGTATCCTCCTAGCCATTCACGATGCTATTTTCACCGCATACAATTCTAACAGATAGTTTAGCATAGGGAAGAAGTCATTAAAAGCGCGCACGATTCGAAACCACGGTCGACTAAGCTAATCATGCTGCCTGTCATTGCTTCCCTGATGACCTGACACAAAAAGATCCTGACAATGAAGGATGCATCACATTCATTGTCAGGATCTTTTTAATCGTTATGGGATCAAACCCGGGTCACTTTACCTGATTTAAGGGCACGTGCAGAAACCCATACCCGCTTTGGTTTACCATCAACAAGGATCCGAACCTTGTGCAGGTTGGCTTTCCATTGGCGCCGGCTTGAATTCAAAGCGTGAGAACGCTTGTTGCCAAACGTGGTATGACGACCAGTAATAACATCTTTAGCCACAATATGACCTCCTTTTTTTCAAGGTCACCCTCGAATTTTTCACTCAACTAACTTATCATAGGCCCGCGGTGAATGCAAGAAGTTTTGCAAAGTAAAAATACTTGACAGGCTTAAAACAACAGCTCAATCTGCTCTTTTTTCCGACCTTACCGCGTTAATTATCGACTTTTTGTCCGCGGCGATCGCGGCTATAGACAATCGCAACGACACCCTTTGTCCAGCTCACCGTAAATGGTTTAGTCCCGACAAATTCATTGGAAGCCCACGAAAATGGCGAAGCATTGTCCCACGCCTTTAACGGGTACTTGGCGCCAGTAATCGTCAAGTCGGTGATAGGGGTTAAATTGACAACTGCCACATAGCGATAACCTGGCAGCGGTTGAATTTCATGGACACCCGGGGCATAGTAATCGACCCGATTCTGCACATCCAAAAGGTGAATGCGTTCAATCGCGGGTAGAAATCGCGACTGGAGCGGCAAAAACAAATTGGACAAGAAATGATCCAGTCGCCCACCGGTTGCCCCCAGTATGATCACGTCACCAGTCGAAAAACATTGTAAAGCAGCTTTGACGGCGAGCTCTGTGTCGGTATCATCTTTTTCTGAAGGGACTTGCTGAATTTTCTTGACGTGTTCACGGACGTCGCGTAACTCGCTCAAGGTTAATGAGTCAAAATCGCCAACTGCCAGATCCGGCTGAATGCCCGCTTCAACAAGATGCAAGGTTCCCCGATCGACGCCAATCCATACCCCCAGCAACTGTTGCCAGTCAGTCGGTAAATCATCATGCGGGCCGCCAGCCATGATATTGATAGTTGTCATTGAACCGCCTCACGTAAAGACGAGATGGCCGCACCGACATCACTGGCACTAAAGACGTATGAACCGGCCACAAAAATATCGGTCCCCGCATCTGCTGCAGCTTTCACGGTTTTGGCATTAATGCCGCCGTCTACTTCAATATCAAAATGCAACCCGCGATCCTGGCGCAATTGATGCAATCGGGCAACTTTATCCACCATGGCAGTCAAAAACTTCTGGCCGCCAAATCCCGGATTAACGGTCATGACCAATACCTGATCGACAAGCGGTAAAACTTCTTCCAAACTGCTTAAAGGCGTGCCCGGATTCACCACGACCCCCGCACGAACCCCGGTCGCTGCGATATGCTGAAGAACGCCATATAAGTGATCAGTCGCTTCCTCATGCACCAAAATCGTATCGGCTCCGGCTTCGGCAAAGGCAGGCGCCCACGCTGCTGGATCACTGACCATTAGATGAACCTCTAACGGTAAGTTGGTAACCGGGCGTAATGCCTGCACGACTAATGGACCAAATGTCAGATTAGCGACAAAATGACCGTCCATAACATCAACATGCAGCAAGTCGGCACCTGCCTGCTCCACTTTTTCAACATCACGGGCTAAATGAGCAAAGTCGGCGCTTAGAATCGACGGGGCAATTTTCATGAGAATCCCTCCATTTTAAAAGATGAACTACTTTTTCTTATACACTGGGCGCTTGCCACTTAATTCTTCTCGAAACTGTAAATAATTTTCATAGCGACTGGCCATGATCTTTCCGGCATCCAATGCGGCTTTGACGGCACATTGCGGCTCGCTGACATGCTGACAGCCCCGGAATTTACAGTGCGGGGCCAAGGCAACAAATTCAGGAAAGCGATCCCGCAAGTCATCAAGCGTCACGTCCAACAAACCGAGTGAGGAAAACCCCGGCGTGTCAGCAACTAGCCCGCCATGAATCGGATATAGATCGGTTGTGCGCGTGGTATGCTTACCGCGATTTAACGCCCGACTAATGGTTCCGGTAGCCAAATCCAACCCCGGCACCAAATGATTGATCAAGGTCGACTTCCCTGCACCGGTTTGACCCGTAAAAATAGTCAGCTTGTCAGCAAAACTAGCCTGAACTTGATTCAACGTGGCAGGATCAAAGGCTGCTTCGGGCATGAAAACCGCATATCCAATAGCCTGATAACCGGCTAAAGCTTCTTCAATTTGCTTCAACAGCCGATCAGGCGCCAAGTCGGTTTTGGTGAGGTAAATTTCGGCATGAATCGCATGCCCTTCCAGATAAACCAAAAACCGATCGAGCAGATTCAACGAAAAATCCGGTTCAACGGCTGAGACAATCAACAAAGCCTGATCCACATTGGCTACTGGTGGGCGCACCAACGCATTGTGCCGTGGCAGCAGCCGCAACAAATAGCCTTCATCATCACCTTGACCCGGCTGAAATACGGCAAAATCGCCAACTAGTGGCGTGATCTTGTCATTCCGCAGGCTTCCGCGACCACGAGTGCGATAAATTGCACCATCAACTGCAAGATCATAATACCCGCTGATTTGTTTGATAATTCTTCCGGTTAATTCTTCACTCATTGTGTAATATTGTACTCCTGTGCGACAACGGTGCCATCTCGTACCACCCGATAACTACCCGGATACGTCTTGTTGACTTGCAAGGTAATGGTGACCTGATTATCCGCGGTAATATTAAACGTCTTGTCAACCGAGTCAATGTTATGTGTCTTATCGCCGATGAACACCTGAACCCCGTTTGGCGTCGGTCCACTGCTGCTAGCACTGCCACTACTGCTTCCGCTGCCACTGGTTGTGCTAGATGATGCTGGCGCCTGATAAGGAATTGAAATGGTTTTGGTAACGGTTTTGAGTTCATCAGGATCCGGGCCTTGAGAAATCGTCACATTGACCGTATCGCCTGCGTGAACCTGCGTGCCAGCAGCCGGATTCTGGCTAATTACCATGCCGGTATCAACGGTGTCGGAATGACTCTGAGCAATCACAATCTTAAGTCCGACCTCATTTGCGTAGTCACGCAGACTCTTTTCCGTATAACCGGTAAGATCCCGCAGTGCAAAGGCCGTATTGACTTTCTTAATCGGCTCTGCAACATCAAACGTAATCGTGGTTTTACTTGCAATGACTTTTTTGCCGGGTTTAATGCTTTGTGCCGTGATTTTTCCGGCTGCGACCGAATTTGTTCGAACCACTTTTTCCTTGACGGTAACACCGCGTTTTTGCAAATCGGATTTTGCATCCGTATAATCCTGACCGACATAATTATCCAAGGTAATGCGCGGCTGTCCGCGACTCAGTATCAGATCAACCGCCGATCCTTCTTTGACACTGACCTGCCGCTTAGGACTAGAGTCTATAACCAGATCCCTATCGACTTTGGTTGAGTAAGTATAGCGATACTTTCCGACCTTCAATCGCGAACTGGTTAGTGCCGTTTTGGCTTGCGTCTTGGTCATCCCGCGCAAATCAGGTACCGTCACATCGGCTTTTTGATTGGCCGTCACCAATCCAATTCCTACCAGTATTAACATCACGATCAAGGCGCTCAGGCCGATCATCAACCATCGCCGTCGTTTCTTCTTAGCCTGGCCATCTGGTGAGTGGTGTTCAGCAGGTTGGTTTGCGTGATCGTCATCATCATGCGGTGGCTTGGGGCCGTTGGGAATGACCGGTACAATGCGCGTCTCATCCAAATCATCTTTTGGAATCACATACTTGGCTTCGTGAGCCCGGGCAGGACTGAGTGCCGTGCTGAGATCGCTTGCCATGGCATCGGCACTTGTATACCGATTAGCCGGATTCTTCGCCGTGGCTTTAAAAACAACATTCTCCAGTGCCTGAGGAATATGGGGATCAAAAGCGCGCACGGATGGAATTTCTTCTTGAAAATGTTTCAACGCAATCGAAACCGCCGAGTCGCCTTCAAACGGCACCGAACCGGTTAACATTTCAAATAAAATAATACCAAGTGCATAAATATCGCTTTGCCGTGTGGGCATACTGCCGCGTGCCTGCTCCGGTGATAAGTAATGGACAGAGCCTAACAGAGAGTTGGTCATCGTCATTGAATTTTCCGATAACGCTACCGCAATGCCAAAATCGGTAATCTTGGCGTTACCATCCGGATCAATCAAAATATTTTGCGGTTTTAAATCACGATGGATAATATTGTGGTCATGCGCGGTCTGAACGGCTGACAAGATCTGTTCCATCATATCGACAACGCGTTGATAAGGAATCGGGAAGTGTTCAACGATATAGTGTTTCAAATCAGAGCCTTTGACATACTCCATCACCAAAAACTGCTGGCCGTGACTTTCACCCACATCATAAATCGACACAATATTGGGATGGACCAATTCACTTGTCGCCATGGCTTCACGCTGAAATCGGCGCACCGTATCCGGGTCATTTTGAAGATCAAGCCGTAAAACTTTGACCGCAACATCACGGTCAAGGATCAGATCGCGTGCCAAATAAACGTTGGCCATACCGCCTTCGCCTAACGTTTTGATGAGCTTATAGCGTTCATTTAAAATCGTCCCCGGCTCGATCATGACGGTTCCCTCCGATCCTGATGAATGATCAAAGCAGTGATATTGTCCGGACCCCCGGCAGCATTAGCCCGTAGAATTAGCTCCTGGGCCTTGCTTCCAATTGGCATATCCTGACGTAAAACTGCCGCAATGGCTTCATTATCGACCATATTCGTTAACCCATCCGAGCACAGCAGCAAATAATCATCAAATTCCATATCATAAATTGTCACATCTGCGTCAACATCGCTGCTAACTCCCAGCGAACGGGTGATCACGTTGCGTTGGGGAAAACGTTTGGCTTCTTCAGGGGTTAATTCACCATGTTTGACCAATTCGTTAACCAAACTATGATCCTCGGTAATCTGAACCAGATGCCCGTTGCGATATAAATACCCGCGCGAATCCCCGATATTGGCAACGACAAAACGGGTACCGCTAATGATCACTGCTACAACCGTTGTACCCATACCAGATAAGTCAGTATATTGTTTAGCCTTTTGCAGAATCATGTCATTTTCCTGCTGCAACTCAAAAATAAGCCAGCGGACGATGGACTCAATCTCGGCAGTGTCGGTTTTTTCAAAAGCATAGCCGAGATGGGAGACGGCCATTTCACTCGCCACGTCCCCGCCGCGATGGCCTCCCATTCCATCAGCCACTAAAGCAAGCGTGGCCTCAGACTGATTCTTAAAGATGCCAACATAATCCTGGTTATTTGGCCGGCGCCGACCAATATCGGTGCGATAAGCAAACTCCATACATACCCCTCATTTACGGCGAATCAGACTGGCGATGAAAAAGCCATCGGTATCATAATCGTCGGGAAATAATTGCAAAGCTGGTGCGCCATGCGTTTTGGCAAGTGGTTTTAGCGTCAAAACAGGTACCTGTTCGAACTCGGGATGCGTTGCTAAGAAGTGGGCCACCACATCCTGATTTTCCTCTTTTACCATTGTACATGTACTATACGTCAAGCGGCCACCGATTTTTAAAGTAGGTGCAACACTATCGAGAATCGCCAACTGAATTTTTTGCAGGTGTTGCAAGTCTTCAGGCTGTTTTGTGTACTTGATCTCGGGTTTACGCCGAATGAGCCCTAACCCGGAACAAGGTGCATCTACTAAAATTTTATCGAAAGACTCAGCAGCAAAGTTAGCCGCAACCTGACGCGCATCCATCACCTGTGCCGCCACGCGATCATCAAGGTCTAACCGCTTAGCATTTTGTTGAATCAAGCGGACTTTATTGGCGTGCAGATCCAAGGCAGTGACCCGCCCGCCTTGGTCAGGATCCAGATACTGGGCAATGTGCGTGGTTTTGCCGCCAGGAGCTGCACACGCATCAAGAACCTGATCGCCTGGTTGTACATCCAGACTCGGCGCCACAAGCATCGAGCTTTCATCCTGCATGGTATACAGACCGTCCGCAAATTCCCGGGTGCCAGCTAAATGACCGCCCGGCGCAACTAGGCCAACTGGCGTGAGCGGACTTTCTTTTAACGCTGGAAATTGAGGCTGCAACGCCTTCAACAAAGCTGCCGCCGTTGTTTTCGTTGTGTTGACGCGAATCGAAGCATGGGCCGGCTGGTTAATGGCTGCTAGAATCTTGGCGGTCTTTGTCTCGCCTAGCTGTGCTTGCAGCTTTTTTACCAGCCAAACCGGCGTACTGCTGGTAATCGCCAAGCGTTGAATCGGATCAGCAATTGTCATCGGATCGGGGTAACCACTGCGCTGTGCCTGCCGTAAAACACCGGTCACAAATTTAGCCACCCCTTGATGGCCTAATTTTTTAGCGATTTCCGTACTGTCAAAGAAAACCGCTCGTGCCGGCACCTTATCTAAATACTGCAGCTGATACACTGACGTCTGCAACAGACAACGCACCCAAGTATCTAATTGTCGTGTTTTAACAAACGGCGCCAAAAGATAATCCAGCGTCAATTGGTGCTGAATCACGCCATAGACAATGTTTGTCAGTAAACCGGCGTCACGCGAATCCAGCTGATATTTGGTGATCACGTGATCGAGCGTCAGGTTGGAATAGCCGCCTTTACCCATGACGCGGGTTAAGGTTTGAACGGCTAACAGTCGCGGATTATTCGGGGTCATCGGTGATCACCTGCTGTCCCACGGTTAAATCGCGGCCAGGGCCGTTCAAATAGTCCGCAATATGCTGTTTGCTTTTCCCGGCTGGCTGGAGCTCATCAATTTGAAAGGTACTCTGTTTGCCCGCCGCGATGACGAGTTGATGCTTGCTGCGTGCGACCACGCTGCCAGCAGGCAAGTTTGTGGTCGCAGTTAATGGTGTGATGGCCCAAAGCTTGGTTCGTTGGCCGTTCATATAAACATACCCGCCGACTTCTGGCCGCAAACCACGTACCCATTGATCCAATGCTCGCGCCGACAAGTGAATATCAAGGTGCTCCTGCTCTTTGGTGATGGTCGGGGCAAACGTGACTTTCTCGGGATCCTGTGGTGTACGGATGGCGGTTTGGTCAATAATCTTCGGCAAGGTTGCCAATAACAAATCACGGCCCAATAAAGATAACTTTGCAAACACAGTGCCAGTATCGTCTTGGCGGGTTAACGGCAACTTCGCCTGCGCAAACATATCGCCAGCATCCATCTTCTTAACCATTTCGATAATGGTGACGCCGGTTTCAGCATCCCCGTTGATAATGCTGTACTGAATCGGTGCCCCACCGCGATACTTCGGCAGCAACGAACCATGGACATTCACAGCAGCAATTTTGGCTGCTTGTAAAAATTTGGTCGGCAAAAATTGCCCGTACGCCGCCGTCACAATAAGATCCGGCGCTAAGGCAATCGCCTGCGCCAGCTCAGGACTGCCGCTAAGCTTTTCTGGCTGTAAAACCGGAATGTTATGAGCGACAGCTGCTTGCTTGACCGGGCTTGCGGCCAGTTTCTGCTTACGGCCGACTTTACGATCCGGCTGCGTCATCACTGCCACCACGTCATAATGCTGGGCAATGAGGCCTTCAAGGATCGGGACGGCAAAATCAGGTGTTCCTAGAAAAATTACTGAAGTCATGTTTTCCTCCAAACGATCGATTCGATATGATGCGTGATACCCTTCGTTGACAACAACTTCAAACAAATGATAGCGGTTCGGGATCAATGGTTACCTGAAATCCTTGCCGGCTGCTTTGTTGCGTTTCTTCAAGAATATGTTGCAAGGTTTTGGCTAAGGCCGGTTCATGTTTATATTTTAAAACGATCTGATAAATATAGCGATTCTTCAAGCGTGCAATCGGTCCGGGCGTTGGTCCAAGCATGATTACCTGATCAGACAACTGTGCGCGCAGTTCTTTGGCCAAGGAAAAAATTGCCTTCGCTGCCTGCGTTTCATCTGGATGACTAACTCCAATCTTAGTTGAAAAGAAATATGGTGGATAGTTGCCTTGGTGGCGCACCGCCATCTCCTGGCGAAAGAAGCCTTCGTAATCCTGACGTTTGGCGTACTGAATGGCGTAATGATCCGGATTAAACGTCTGCACAAACACTTCGCCGGGTTTATCGGCCCGCCCAGCTCGGCCACTTACCTGAGTCAGCAATTGGAACGTCTTTTCACTGGCTCGGAAGTCCGGTAATCCCAGTGACGTATCGGCATTAATGACGCCAACCAAAGTGACATCAGGAAAGTCCAACCCTTTAGCAATCATCTGAGTGCCGAGTAAAATATCGGCTTGATGAGCGCCAAATGCATTCAAAATTCGGGCATGTCCCCCTTTTCGCCGCGTGGTATCAACATCCATACGTAAAATGCGTGCGTTTGGGAGTAACGTCTGCAATTGGGCCTCGACTTTTTGGGTGCCGGTGCCATAATAGCGAATCTTGTCCGATCCACACTGCGGACAGCGATGCGGAATTGCTTCTTCATGGCCGCAGTAGTGACATTTTAGCGTGTGCGTATCCATGTGCAACGTTAGACTGATGTCACAGTTAGGACACTTTGCAACGTAACCGCAATCGCGACACATTACAAAACTGGAGTATCCGCGCCGATTTAGCAGCAAGACGCTTTGTTCATGCCGCTCCAGACGCACCTTCAACGCATCTAACAACGGCGCCGAAAAGTCTTCTTGAGCCCCCTGCGCAAACGCTTCACGCATATCGACAATGTGCACCGGTGGCAATGGCTGATCGTTAATCCGCTGCGGCAAACGTAAAAGCGTGTATACGCCTTTTTCCGCCCGCGCACGGGATTCCAACGATGGCGTGGCCGATCCTAATACAACCGGCGCGTGATGAATCTGTGCGCGCTTCAGTAAGACATCGCGAGCATGGTAACGCGGTACCGAATCCTGCTTATAGCTGGTTTCGTGTTCCTCGTCCATGATGAACACGCCGATATGCCTGAGCGGTGCAAACGCAGCTGAACGCGCACCGACAACCACTTGCGCCTCGCCACGGGCAATGCGTCGCCATTCATCATATTTTTCGCCATCAGACAGGCCGGAATGCATGACGGCAACATGCATCCCGAAGCGTCCCTTAACCCGATCAACCATCTGGGGCGTCAAAGCAATTTCGGGCACCAGCATGAGCGCGGTTTGCCCCGCCGCCAGCACCTGCGCAATCACCTGTAGATAGACTTCGGTTTTACCTGATCCCGTCACCCCTTCAAGTAAGAAAGTTTTCGGCTCTTTTGCTTTCACGGCTTGATTGATCGTGTCCACAATCTTTTTTTGATCGGCCGTTAATGGTAAGGGTTGCGTTAACGGTTGATGCCGAAGTTGCGGATAAGGATCGCGGTAGGTTTCATGGGCTTCTAATTTCAACCAGCCTTTCGCCGCGGCCTGATTAATCGTTGCTTTTGTTAACTTAGTGTGATGTTCCACATCCGTCAGCAATGGTCGTTCATGTTTGGCCGCCCAGGTTCCGATCAGGTCAAGCAATTGCAATTGTTTCACGGCATTTTTGCGTGTTTGTTGCTTTTCTGCGGCAACTTGCTCAGCTGACAATTGGGGAATGAGGTAGAAAACCTGTTTAACCCGGGCGCGATCTTTTTTAACGTAAGAAATGGCCACTTTTTCAGCCTGTGCCAGTTTCATCAAAGCAACCTGATCCTCATCAGAAAGCGTGTTGAAGGCGACGCTATCCGCCTGACCAAAATAGCGGGCTTGCTCCTCAGCCGACAATGCAATCGGTTCGGCAATTTTAACCGCATCAATTTTTAACATGGTTGGTAACATGGTTTGCATGCAGGCAATCCAAAAAGAATAAGTGGTTTCTGCCAGCCATTTCGATAGCGCCAGCATTTCCTGATTCAAGACCGGCGCGGGATCTAAAACATCCAGCAGCGGCTTGAGTTCACCGGCATACTCGCTTTGATCGGAAAGTGCGACAACCATCCCGCTGACTTTCCGCGCTCCTTTTCCAAACTGAACCCAAACACGCATCCCGGGTTGAAGCGCGCCATCGAGTCGTGGTGGCACAAGATAATCAAATGGCCGGTCTGTTTGCATGGTCGGAACATCCACAATCACTTTGGCAATGGTTGCCAAGCGCTCACCCCTTTTGTTTCGGTAACATCCTTGTTAATTGCTCAATTAAAGCCACGGCGACTTTTTGCTTCGTCATTTCCGGCAGCGTCACCGGTGGCTGATCAGGCCGCAAAAAAGTGACCGTATCCGTATCGGCATTAAACCCATGGGTCGCATCGACTGGATTGGCAACGATCATGTCGGCCTTTTTTTTCGTCAGTTTGGTTTGGGCATTGGCTAACAAATCATTGGTTTCTGCGGCAAAACCGATGACTACCTGATGGGTTTTCTTTTGCCCCAATGTCGCCAGAATATCCGGATTCTGGACCAAGGTCAACGTCAAGCCGCTGTTAGCATCGACTTTTTTTATTTTGTGGTCGCTAATCGTCGGCGCGCGATAATCTGCAACCGCCGCCGCCATAATAACTGCATCGGCATCCGGAAAATCCGCCAAAATTGCATCGGCCATTGATTGGGCACTGGTCACCGGCTTCACGGTCACCCCAGGGACAACAGGCAGCTCTCTAGTGGTCACTAAAGTCACCGCTGCACCAGCACCAGCCGCGGCGTTGGCAATGGCGGTGCCCATTTTACCTGATGAGTCATTCGTTAAATAGCGCACCGGATCTAGTCGTTCTTTTGTCCCACCGGCCGAGACAATGATACGCCGGCCTTTTAACCGCGGCTCGGCAAGGTTTTCAAGAAACAGCGCAATCTGATCCGGTTCAGGCATCCGTCCGACTCCGGTATAACCCTCAGCCAATTGTCCGGTAGCAGGTGGCAGCAGACGATAGCCTTGTCTGCTAATCAGCCGCGCAATATTACGCTGCGTTTGTGGATTTTGCCACATTTGATCGTTCATAGCCGGGACCATTAATTTAGGGGCAGTCATTGCTAGCAGCGTCGTGGTAACAACGTTGTCAGCTAAACCGGCCGCTAGCTTTGCCAAGGTATTGGCGGTTGCCGGCACAACGACCCCCAAATCCGCCCAGTGTGCTAAAGCAACATGCGCCACGTGTTCCGGATGATCAAACTCATGTCCGTCCGTCAACACAGCATGTTTACTAACAATGGCCAACGTTTCAGGAGTCACGAACTTCTGCGCACTGGCCGTCATCGCAACTCGGACGTCATACCCGGCTTTGACTAACGCGCGCACCAACAGTGGTATTTTATATGCCGCAATCCCGCCAGTAACAAACAAGGCAATATGTTGCTTTTTCATGAGGCACCCCTCTTACATTTCGTAGTAGCTTTATTATAGCAAACGTGAGCCAAGTTTCCGGTCATGGCGATTAAACCAACTCGGCAAACGCATATCCATTAATGGTCCCAAAAATATTGCCATAAAAAAAGAGCAACCGGTTGTTCTGCTTACCGTTGCCCCTTACTTCAATGGTTTGTCTTTTAATCCTTAATCTTTGTGATCGAGTTTTTCGGCATCCCGTTCAAGCATCTTTGATTTTGGATCAATAATCACGTCGCCAGCAGCAATTTCTTCAAGCGCTTTGCCGACACTCTTATCTGATTTATAATCGGATAACATTTTCAAATCGCCCGCTTCAAGTTCATGTGCACGCTTGGCTGCCAAAACAGCAAGTGAATAACGTGAGGGCACCTTTTCCAATAACTTGTCAATTGAAGGATAAATAATCATGTGATGAGACTCCTTTTTTCATAATCGCCAATTTGCCAAGTCGCAAGTTGGCGCTCTATTATCTAGCTAAATCGGCACTCGCCAACATACCTTTGTAGCGGTCAATGACACGCGGAACACGTAAATGTTCACTTTCGATGATGCGCTCAATCCGCTTGACGGCCAAATCCACTTTGTCGTTAACCACGGCATAATCATAATTTTCCATCATGGTAATTTCGGAAGCCGCCTTGCGAATGCGCTTATCGATGGTCTCGTCGTCATCCGTACCGCGACCTTTCAATCGATGGCGTAATTCACTTAAATCCGGTGGCGTCAGGAAGATAAACACCCCATTGGGACACTTCTTGCGCACCTGCATTGCACCATTGACTTCGATCTCAAGTAACACATCACGCCCGGACTCAAGCGTTTCATTAACGTATTTCAGTGGCGTACCGTAGTAGTTGTCGACATACTTCGCATACTCAAGCATACCACCTGTCGCGATTTCGTGCTCAAACTGTGCTTTGGTTCTGAAGTAATAATCAACGCCATCAACCTCGCCAGGACGCATTTGGCGCGTCGTCATTGAAATAGAATATTGAAAATCCCGGTAGTTGCCTTCAAGCATGGCTTGTCGGACCGTTCCTTTGCCTACGCCGCTGGGACCAGACAAAACAATCAGCATTCCCCGTTCGTGCATGTGTGAACCTCTTTCGTTAAGTATTACTAAACATTTTGCACTTTTTCACCGCCGATTTCAACTGCTTCAAGACCGCGGTAATGAAAACGTCATATGGCGTAAGGTCATCTCGGCATCTTTTTTCCCCAAGGCCATCATTTCGGCAATCGCTGCGGGACGAAAGTTGAAGAGACGAGGCAGTGGCTGACTAGGTTTCAGATAAACATCGCCGTGATCAGACCCGATCCGGCCAATCCCCGTGCCACTGATGGCCACAACAAAATCAGCGCCAATATCTCTTGCAATGTCAACGGGCAGATCATTAACCACGCCACCATCAACAAAACTGGTGCCATGCCGGTCAATCGGTGTAAAAATCCCCGGCATTGCGCTGGAGGCTAACAACCACTCTCTGGCATCAGCAACCGAAAGTCCATCTATGCGCGTCACATGGGCACGTAAGTCGGGTAAGCGCGTGGTGACGGCTAAAACCGCCCGTTGATCGCGTTTTGGCGACCGCAACATCTGCTCAAGTAATGGGACAAAGTTACGTCTGGCAAAGATCGGTCCCCGCGTCTTTAAGCTGGTCAAAGACTGCCACCAATGCGCCAGTTGTTGCGGCGCCATGTGAACCGTAGCAGCAGCGTTAATGGCACCGATTGAAGAACCGATGACAAACGCAGGCACCAGTCGCGGACCCAGCACGCTCCAGACACCGGCTTGATAAGCACCATGCGCCGCCCCGCCACCAAAAACAACTGCCAATACCAACTTTGCCACCTCCAATTCTGTCACGAGCTTGCCGTTGTTACAGGTCGAATAAATTTCAAAAAGTAGTTGCAAGTTTGAACACATGTTCGTATAATGAAGTTACAAACAAACGTTCGGAGGCGCGATCATGGAAAATAAATCGTCAGCACTGCAAAATGTGACCCATCACCTTGTAGCTTCATACCGGGAATTATTCGATCTGGCAGCACCCACGATGCAAATGCCCGCCCATCAAGTGGATCTTTTCATTGATCAGGCGATGCAACGACATTACCAAATTGCACTGTATTTTAACCATGAAACCGCGCCATTTGTGGGCCACATTGTCCGACCACTTGGTGAAAAACGCTTCCTGGTTAAAGGATACCACAGCAACATTTTCCGCATCATGACCAGCACCAGTGTCAATTATATTAAACGATTCAAATAGCTTTTTCTGAATACGGCTCCTGTGACCAAGCAAAAAGCGATTCAAGTAAGACCGATGTCTCCTTGAATCGCTTTTTGTTATGCCGGAAAAAATCTACGAACATTGAATTTTTGGCGCATTCAATACCGTCACCAGTTCACCTGACTACGATGACACTTTGCCATGTTTAAACTCATCGGCCATTCTTAATAGTTCTTCGGCATGTTCAATCGTCAGCTTAGTGATTTTTTCGCCGGCCAGCATCCGCGCAATTTCCTCTACCCGCGCTTTATGGGTTAGTTTATTGACTTGGGTCGTTGTCCGACCGTCATGAACCGCCTTGCTGATGACATACTCATGATCGGCCATGGCAGCCACTTGCGGCAGGTGCGTAATACACAACACCTGCGACCTTTTGGCGATTAAGCTAATTTTATTGGCAATCGCTTGCGCAACCCGTCCGGAAACGCCGGTATCAACCTCATCGAAAATGATCGCCGTGACCCCTTCCGAGCGCGCAAAAATGGTTTTCATCGCAAGCATCAGCCGCGATAATTCCCCACCTGACGCAATTTTGGCTAACGGCTTGGCTTCTTCACCCGGATTAGTCTGAATATAAAAGACCGCTTCGTCTAACCCGTCTGCCCGAAAATCTTTGGCCTTAGTAAAATGAACCGAAAAAACCGTTTTATCCATGTACAGTGACGCCAGCTGCTCGTGGATCGCTTTGGTCAGTTGTTTGGCAGCAGCGTGCCGGCGTTTTGAAAGTGCCGCACCGAGTTTCTGAAGCTGGGCTTGAGATTCTTTTAGGTTGCTGTCTAGATCTTCAACCGATGTTTCGGCTTGTTCCATCTGATTCAATTCCGCCGCTGCCCGTTTGCCATAAGCGATCACTTCATCAAGGGTTTCGCCGTATTTGCGTTTGAGCTGATTAAATAAGTCGAGCCGTTTTTCGACTTCATCTAGGCGGCCTTCGTCAAATTCCTGATCATCGAGTTCTTTCGATAAATCATTTTGGACATCTTGCAAACTATAATACGCACTCTGCAAGTTGTCGGCAATTGCCGCAAAATCCGGATCCAAATCGGCAATGCTTTGCATACTCGACATTGCTTGACCAATTTGATCAAGTGCATTGACTTCCTCATCACTCAACAAGGCATAGCTTTCTTGCAAAGCAGCATTGATTCTTTGAAAGTTTGCCAACCGATCGCGTTCGGTACTTAAATCAGTATCTTCATGCGGTTGCAGATCGGCGCTTTGAATTTCGCTCACCTGGAATTTCAACATATCCAGTCGTTGCGCCCATTCCTGTTCATTTGCCTGTTTTTGCTTCACTGCTTGTAAGGTACGCTGATAATTTTGATAAACTTCTGCATATTGGTGGCGAATTTTCAGCAGATCATCACCGGCAAAGGCATCCAATAAACCTAGATGCGTTTCCGAATGCATCAGCTGCTGATGTTCATTCTGGCCGTGAATATCCACCAACGTTTCGCCAATCGCTTTCAAGGTGGCGGTGTTGACCAGATGACCGTTAACGCGACAAACGTTCCGGCCGCTGCGGAATAATTCGCGCTGTAACAAGACGGTGTCGTTTTGGTCCGGATCCATCACCCCGAAAGCCTGGAGTTTGGCTTCCGTCAATGGATTTGCCTGCGCGTCAAACAAACCTTCCAAGCTTGCCTTGGATGCCCCGGTTCGGATGAAATCAACCGATCCGCGCCCACCAGCCAACAAACCCACCGCATCAATAATAATTGACTTGCCGGCCCCGGTCTCACCAGTGAGCGCCGTCATCCCTGACTGAAAGCTCAACGCCAAGTTATCAATGATGGCAAAATCATGAATTGCTAACTCCTGTAACATCTTTTCACCCCACCATGGCCTCAAGTTCCGCCAATACATCGGTTGCATACTGTGCCGAGCGACAAATAATGAGAATGGATGCATCCCCGCTAATCGTCGCAAAAATTCGCCGGTCGTCCAATTGTTCGATCAGCGTCTCAACCGCGGCTGCCGTCCCTGGCAAAAGCGCCAAATGGACAAAATTATCCATTGCTTCGCCCCACTTCATCGCGGTAACCAATGTCCGCCGCAGTTTATCCGTAGCGGGCAGCTGCTTTTCCGCGGGCATACTGTAGCGATAATGTCCTTCACCTGCCGGAATCTTAACCAATTGCATTTCTTTAATATCCCGGGAAATCGTCGCCTGAGTGACCGGAATTTTCATCTCGGTCAAACGGGCCACCAAATCTTCCTGCCGTTCTATCGGCTCACTTTGAATTAAGCGTTGAATTGTCGCTTGTCGTTCGCGCTTTCGCATGTGCTCACCTCTGTCATGAATGCATTTTTAACGTGAAAAAATGCTTTACCCATAGCATAGCGCAGACGCACTAGGCTTACCAAATTTTTGCATAAATATTCAATTAAGGGCGTTTTAATGCAGCATAAGCATCACTAAGGGTTCGCTCGATATCAACAGTTGGTGCGATTTCTCCAGGGGTTTGGTCAGCATTTTGCAAATGAATTAAAAATTCAATATTGCCTTCGCCGCCTTTGATTGGACTGTACGCCAACCCTAAAACGTTATAGCCGGTGGCACTGGCAAAGTTGACGATCATCTTCAACACATCCCGATGAACCTGAGGATCGCGGACAATGCCATGCTTCCCAACATGCGCAGGCCCGGCTTCAAATTGCGGCTTAATGAGTGCCACCGCGTGACCGTGCGGCATTAAGATGGCTTTTAGCGGCGGCAAAATGAGTTTCAACGAAATAAAACTAACATCGGTCATGGCAAATTCCACGGGGCCATCGGTAAAATCTTCAGGCTTGCTATAACGAAAATTCACCCGTTCCATCACTTTCACGCGCGGATCCTCACGAAGCTTCCAAGCCAGTTGATTATAGCCGACATCCAAGGCATAGCTCATCTTGGCACCATTTTGTAAAGCAACATCGGTAAAGCCGCCAGTTGATGCGCCAATGTCAAGTACGGTTTTACCCGTCAAATCAAGCGCAAATACTTTCAGTGCTTTAGCCAGTTTAAGCCCACCACGACTTACATACGGCATTTTTTTGCCTTTCACATGCAAAATGGCATCGCCGGGGATTTTGACCCCCGGCTTATCCAAACGTTGATTGTTCTGATCATAGACTTCGCCAGCCATCACCGAACGCTTGGCCTGTTCGCGTGACTCAAATAAGCCTTGCTCCACAAGCAGTACATCGACCCGTTCTTTTTTTACTTTTGTCATGCTTGTAACACCGCCAAAATCGATTTTAAGTCGGCTGCATCAACGGTCAGGCTGTTTAACGCAGCAGTGGCTTGCTGAAACTGGGTCGCCAATGCTTGTTTGGCACCGGCTAATCCCAGCAGTTCGGGAAATGTATTTTTGTGTTCGGCCACATCCTTATCGGCGGTTTTACCTAATTCCGCGGTGGTTTTAGTCACATCATTGATATCATCTTTGATTTGAAAACCCAGACCAAAAGCAGCCGCAAAATCGGCTAAGGCAACTTGATCGGCTTCGGGAATCGCGACAAACAAACTACCCATTGCCACACCGGCCTGGATCAGCGCGCCGGTTTTAGCCTGATGCATCTGTTTGAGAGTTGCTAGGTCATATTGCGTTTGCTCGCCATCCATATCAAGTACCTGGCCTGCAACCATTCCTGAACTGCCGGCCGCTTCTGCCAGGATTTGAACAAGTGCAGCGCCTTTTTCCGGATAGTGCTGGCTTAAGATAGCAAATGCGTCAGTTAACAACGCATCCCCAGCCAAAATCGCGAGCGCTTCGCCAAATTGCTTGTGATTCGTGGGCTGACCGCGGCGAAGATCATCATTATCCATGGCCGGTAAATCATCGTGAATCAATGAATAGGTGTGCACAAATTCAAGTGCGGTTGCAGCGGGTAATGCTTCGGCAACCACGCCATCATACATAGCAACGATGCTCAATAACAGCAACGGCCGCAACCGCTTGCCGCCTGCATCAACCGAATAAGCCATCGCCGCACGCAAATGAGGATTGGCCACAGTTGCCAGTTGTTCGTCTAAAGCATGATTAATTGCTGTTTGCCAGTCGGTTAGCGTTGGACTCATTGTTGGCCTTCTTTGGGCTGAAATGGTTGGGTGGTACCATCATCGCTCACCATTTCCGTCACCGTCTTTTCTGCTGATTTCAGCGTTTTTTCGAGTTCCTGACTCAATTTGACCCCGACTTTAAATTGATCTAGGGCTTTTTCAAGCGGTACATCGCCTTGTTCTAATTGATTCACAATGCCTTCAAGTTGTGCGAGTTTTTCTTCAAACGTTGGTTCAGCCATGTTTATTCTCCTTTGTCGTCACGCGAGCGCCAATTTGCCCATCCGCAACGTGAATATGAATCGCGGCATCCACTTGATAATCCGCGGTCGTTTTCAACATTTTCCCTGCATCATCGGTGACAAACGCAAAGCCGCGGCCCAATATTTTCAACGGACTTAAATGATCCAAACCAAGTGCCGCATTGGCCACCGCTTGATGCTTAGCGGTCACAAGTGCGATCATTGCCCGATCCAGCCGACGCCGATCATCCACCTGCTGTCGCTGCAGGTTGGCGACTTTTACCAGCAACTGCCGACCATCCAGTTGGGCAGTCGCCATTGCTAACCGATGCTCATTTTCGCGTAACTGATTGTTGATACTCTGCTGGAGCCGTTGCCGTAGTTGATCGACACGCTGAACATATTGATCGTAAAGCCGATCCGGTTGGGTTAAGACAACGCTTTGAGCGGATCGTTGTAAGCGTGTTGCTGCATTTTTCAAGCGGTTATGCATGGCGTTTACCAGTCGCACCTGATCTTCTGAGATGCGATTCAAGGCATCCACCAACGTGACTGGCGTAACAATTTCTGCAGCTGCGGTCGGGGTAGCAGCGCGGCGATCAGCCACAAAGTCCGCAATCGTTGTGTCGGTTTCGTGACCAACCGAGCTCACAATCGGCATTGGCATCTCAGCTAGTGCCCGCGCTACCTTTTCTTCATTGAACGGCCATAAATCTTCAATTGACCCGCCGCCACGACCAATGATCACCGCATCAAATCCGGACATTGTCTTAATCCGGTTCAACTGTTTCACAATCGAATCGGCCGCCTGATCCCCTTGCACGATAGCCGGAAATAAGATCAACTGCAATATCGGGTATCGCCGGGCCACAGTGGTGATAATATCTTGAATAACCGCGCCACTTGGGCTGGTCACCACCGCCACGCGTTGAGGGAAAAGTGGCAGTGGCCGCTGATGGCGTTCAAATAACCCTTCCGCAGCCAGTTTTTTCTTTAATTGTTCAAACGCCTGGTACAAGGCACCAACGCCATCCGGCTCTAATCGCTCCACAATCAGTCGATACTCGCCACTGGGTTCATACAGGCTAACACGGCCAACCACCAACACCTTCATGCCTTCTTCAAGGTTAAATTGAAGTTTGCTGAATGCGTTACGAAACATGAGAGCCCCGATTTTGGCATGATCATCTTTGAGTGAAAAATATTGATTGCCCACGCGTTTGCGGTAGTTGGAAATTTCACCGGTCAGATAAACTTTGGCTAAATACGGATCGGCATCGAATTTTCTTTTTAAATACTGCGTCAGTGCGGTAACGGTTAAATATTGACTTGTCTCAACCATGTAACCGCCTCTTCGCCAAAGCCACCGTTTGGGCCATGAGCGATGCAATCGTCATCGGCCCCACGCCACCGGGTACTGGGGTCAAGGCGCCTGCAATCGGTGCGACCGTATCATCGTCAACATCCCCATGCAGTTTTCCATCGGCACCGCGCGAAATTCCCACGTCAATCACCGTTGCGCCGGGTTTGACGGCATCAGCGCCGATAAAATGTGGCCGTCCGACAGCAACCACTAAAATATCCGCTTCCCGCGTCAACTGTTTGAGGTTTCGGGTTTTGCTGTGAGCGATGGTAACCGTCGCATCATGATTAACCATTAATCCAGCCAGTGGCCGTCCCACAATATTCGAGCGCCCGACAATGACAACCCGCTGCCCGGCAACATCAATATCATAAGCATCCAACAGCGCCATAATGCCATAAGGAGTTGAGGCCACAACGGTTGGCTCATTCGTCCACAACCGTCCGACACTAACCGGACTAAAGCCATCAACATCTTTATTAGGATCAATCGCATCAATAACCGCGCGTTCGTCTAAGCCAGCAGGTAACGGAAGCTGTACCAAAATAGCATCCACATCAGGATCCTGATTCAACTCGGCCACCTTAGCTAACAATGTCATCTGAGAAGTGTCTTCTGGCAATCGATACATCAACGAGCGAACGCCAATTTCTTCAGCCCGCCGCTGTTTGTTACGAACATAGACTTCGCTAGCAGGATCCGAACCAACTAAAACAACGGCCAACGTAGGCGTGACGTCTTGTTGTGCCAATTTTGCTACCGTCTGTTTAAGTTCACCAAGTATTTTCTTTGACACTACCCGGCCATCTAATCGCGTTGCCACAAAAACCACTCCTCATTTTTGACGCTGCTCGCAGCAGGCGCCCAATGTTGTTTGTTACCTTGATCGTTAACGATTCGCGGATAAATTAAAACCGGTCAAAGTAATTGCCTTTGACCGGTTAACTTACGCTTTTGGCGCCGCTTCGATGAAGTTTGCCAAAATGCCATTGACAAACTTCGCCGACTGCTCGTCGCTGTAACGTTTAGCCAGATTAATGGCCTCATTAATCGCTGCAGCTTCCGGCATTGCTTCTTCATAACGAATTTCATATAAGCCCAGACGTAAAATGATTAAATCTGGTTTCGTTAACCGACTCAGCGTCCAGCCTTTTTTTAGTTGCGGCGTCAAAGCTGCGTCTAAGGCTGCTTGATTTGCCAAAACGCCTTCAACTAATGCCGTTAAATATGACGGTACTTCTGTATCTTTAGGTAAAACTTCGGCGTACACCGCATTTTTATCAGCTTCCGGATTCGTTGCCAAGGCAAAGAGCGCCCGAAAGGCAGCTTCACGGATTGCATGTCGTGATTCCATCTTATTCGTCATCCTGTCCGCTTGTTGTCGCTGCATCATCCGTGTCATCTGTGTCGTCATCCTTGAACAGGTCTTCCGGATTGACTGGCTCGGTCTTTTCGGGAATCACACCAACGACATGAACATTTACTTCATCCAAAGTAAGATCGGTCATGAACAGCAATTGCTCGCGTAACTGCTCTTGCATCGCCAATGCAACCTTGGGTACCGAAACACCATAATCCAAATAGACGTACACATCAGCCGTAATCTTATCATCGGCAACTGTCACACTCACACCTTTACCGTGATTAGCCCGGCCAAACCAGGCATTAATGGAAGATCCTAATGTGCCACGCATTTGGTAGACCCCGTCCACTTGACTGGCAGCGATGCCCAAAATGACCTCCAAAACTTCAGGAACAATTTCAATCGTCCCTTGTGCATCAGTCCGATTTGCTAATATGATATTGGTTTCTTCAGCCATTATGAGATCCTCCTAGCCTTAGTTGTTAGCACGTGAGATATAAGTGCCATCATCGGTGTTGATCGTCAACACATCACCGTTATTAATGAAAAATGGCACTTGAACAACCAAACCGGTTTCCATGGTTGCCGGTTTTGAACCGCCGCTACTGGTATTGCCACGAATACCCGGTTCGGTTTCTTTAACTGCCAGATCAACTGTTTTTGGCAGCTCAATACCTAGCGTTTCATTACCGTGCATGATAATTTTAACATTCATGTTTTCTTTTAAATAATTCAACTGATCCCGAATTTCGTCACCTGGGAGTGTCAGCTGATCATAAGTATCGGTGTCCATGAATACATAGTTGTCGCCATCGGCATAAAGATATTGCATGTTTTTGCTATCAATCTGGGCTTTTTCAACTTTTTCAGTCGAACGGAAGGTTTTTTCCTGAACGGCACCGGTTCGCAGGTTCTTCAAAGTCGAACGGACAAATGCCGATCCCTTACCCGGCTTAACATGCTGAAATTCAACGATCCGCCAAAGGTCACCATCGACCTCGATCGTCAAACCATTTTTAAAATCATTAACAGATATCATGAACTTCCTCCATACATTCAGTCATAAACTAAACCTATTCTAGCAAGCAGCGGAGACGCTTGCAACAGCCACCGGCGAACTAACCCCAATGATCTGCAATGCATCACCACACAAAGCAACCGTCTCGATACGAATTTTGCCTTGATATAACCACCCATACCAGAGATAGGTTCGAAAAAGCGGTCGAATAAACTGCGACCGCAACGCTATTCAATATTCTTATCAGTTATGCCTTTGACTATCTCAGTAGCAACCGGCGACACTTTCAAATGTTAAAGTACCAACAAATCAGCCGGTGCTGGCTGGCTGAGTGATTGATTACCGTCAGCCGTTACCACCAGATCATCTTCAATGCGGACACCACCAAGCTCTGGAATATAGATGCCTGGTTCGTCTGTGACAACATTACCTTTTGCGGCTGGCACATCAAGATATGGCCCCCAAGCACCCGGACCTTCATGAATCGATAAACCGATTCCGTGACCCGTTCCGTGGCCAAAGTACTGACCGTAACCTGCATCATCAATGGTGTGATGCGCCAAATCGTTAATCGTCCGTCCGAGCACACCCGGTTTCAGCGCTTGTTGCACTTTTTGGTTAGTTTCGTAAACAATCTTGTAAATCGTCTTCAGCTTAGGATCTGGCTGGCCGACTGCAAAAGTGCGGGTAAGATCAGACATATAGCCATGATAAATGCAGCCCCAATCGAGCGTGACCACATCACCCTTAGCAATTTTCTTTTCGGTTGCCGCACCATGAGGCATCGCCGAGCGGGCACCTGAGGCCACAATCGTTTCGAACGAGACATTGCTGGCACCGAGTTTGCGCATATAAAAGTCCAAATCATTGGCAATATCAATCTCCCGCATACCGGGTTTAATGGTCGCCAGCACATGTTGATAGCCTTTTTCCGCAATGGCAACAGCCTGTTTAATGAGAGCCAATTCATCATCGTCTTTAACTTCACGCTGGCTCTCAACGAAATCGCGAGTTGGCACCAAGGTCCCTTGGGTCAACAAGTCAAACGCTTCATAATCTGCATAGTTGAGATGAACGGCTTCAAAACCAATGTGCGTTAATTGCAACCGATTGGCCAATTTTCCCGCTGCCTTAAACAACCCATCTTGATGCAAAACCAATTCGGCGTGTTGCACCTGCTGTTTAAATTGTTCGGTAAACCGCGAATCAGTAATAAAATAAGCTTTTTCCGGTGTCACCAGCAAAGCACTTTCATCGCCGGTAAAGCCGGTCAAATAAGTGACGTTGGCGGCATCGGTAACAAAAAAGCCATCCAGTTTCTTATCCAGAATCCGTGCCTGCAATGCTGTCATTCGATCCATCCAAATCGCTCCTTTTTGACGTTTGTCCAAACTTTGAAAAAAAGACGCCCCGTTTTACCGGGACGTCATCAATCTTTATTCAGCAGCTGCTGCCGGATAAACTGAAACCTTCTTCTTATCACGGCCGAAGCGTTCGAACTTAACAACGCCATCAGCGGTTGCAAATAAGGTATCATCGCCGCCGCGACCAACGTTTTCACCAGGGTGGATCTTGGTACCGCGTTGACGATACAAGATGTTGCCTGCCTTGACGAATTGGCCATCGGCACGTTTGCTGCCTAAGCGCCGACCAGCTGAGTTACGGCCGTTGGATGTTGAACCGCCACCTTTATGGTGAGAGAAGAATTGCAGATTCATCTTTAACATAACGTACACCTCCGAGAATTAATTTTGCTCTAATTGTTTTGTCGTAATCATTAAGCGATCAGGGTATTGATCTTGGATGCTTTGAAGTTCAAGCAATAAATTTTCCAACAAAATTTGACTAATATGCAACTGTTCACCGGTAATAACGGATTTGAGCTTCATTTGCAAGTGGCCACCATGGACCTCATCTGCAATGACATCCGGCTTGAATCCCGCTAAGGCTTCAACACCGTTAACCGCACCGATACTAACAGCTGAAACAGCAGCGCAGACGATATCCTGACCGGTTTTACCGGCATCGGCATGACCAGTCAGCTCAAAACTGACAATATCGCCATGCTCGTCGCGATGAAAAATTGCCTTGATCATAGCCTAACCTCTTATGCGTTAATCGCGTCAATAACGACTTTTGTGTAAGGCTGACGGTGGCCTTTCTTCTGATGAGAGTGCTTCTTAGGCTTGTACTTGTAAGTAACAACCTTTTTCTCGCGCCCTTGTTTTTCGACTTTACCGGTTACGGTTGCGCCGGCAACGGTTGGTGTGCCAATCTTGGCATCGCCTTCGCCAGCAACCATAATCACTTCGTCAAAAGTCACCTGTTTGCCTTCTTCGGCATCAAGTTTTTCGACATAAATAGCTTCGCCGACTTCTGCTTTATATTGCTTGCCGCCAGTTTTAATAATTGCGTACACTGTGTGCACCTCCTGTTTTGCCTCTCGGCTTTTCCCCTGAAGACTCGCCAAGTTAGGTGCTTGCGCTTAAAACCTAACGATGTGCGGTTGCATAGGAGGGGTGCCAAATACAACGGATTAATACTACCAGAGACTGGGGTAAGTTGCAAGCGTCTATGTAAGTAAGTAAACAAGTTCATTTTATCTAATGGCTTCGCGATCCAATCCAAATATCAGGACTCCCAATGCCATCTGCCTAAACAGAAATGCTTTACGATGCCAAATGCCGTTTACGATAAACCCAGATTCCGCAAATGAGGGCTGGCATATAGAGTGCATAAATAATAGTAAATAACGTGAGCCACCCACCGAAAGCTGCGTTACCTAACAGTAACCCAACATATAAAATTCCGTCGATAATCCAGTTAACCGGTTCTATCAGTTGCGTGGTCACCGTGATTAGCAACGCCCCGGTGACTAATAAAATGAGAATATCGAGCAAAATAATCATACGCGCCACCTCCTGCAAGCATTATAGCCAAGCGTGCCGGTTTCAACAAGAAAACCTTGAAATCTGACCTCAGGCGTTTTGTTGCATAGAAAAAGGCCCAGAACGAATCTGAGCCTGCCCCTGCCAAGATACCTAATATAGCATAAAAGGCGCCAATGTAACCAGCAAATATTTAAAAAGGCAGGGGCTAAAAAACAATATCTTAGTGACCTTAAACATGCCTCAAGGAAGTGAAACATCAGCGCCAAGCTTCACATGCCTGCCCCTTATCCCCTGAAAGTAGATAAAGAAAAGCCGCTGATCATTAAAAAATCAGCGGTGATGAGTCAACGTTTCAACTGTTGTAATGCTTTTTCAATCGTATCGCCTTTGCCAACATGTTTGGCATTTTTCGGATCAATGGCGATAAACTCTTGCGTTTTCATATTAAGTTGGATTCGATATGCCATCTGAATCCCTCCATTCTTAAAGATGTGAATGGCCTTTGGTAGCGAATACCGTCATGCTACTCACTTTTAATCAGTAAGTCAAGCCATCCAACTTCAAAACAACCCATTAGCAATCAGGGTCTCGTTATGATGACATCCGGGTTTGAATTTAACCTAAAAGTCCAACCGGCCGGGCGGTTTCATTGACTTGACCTTCTGGCTATGGCATTAATGGATTAAAGCTTTTTATAGTTTAGTCAGTGATAGCGGATTATCAATATTTTTATTTTTAGGGGCGTGGAAATTTTGAAAAAATGGATCTGGGGTTCAATCGGCGGGCTAATCGTTTTAATTGTTGTGGGCATCGGTGGATGGTGGCTTTATGACCATTTTCATTATCAGCAACTAGTTGATCAGCCTGCTGACGTTAAAAAATGGGAAGCCGACCCACGCCCACTGCAATCTGAACAAACCGCCGTTAAGCGAATCAAAGAAATCCCCCAGTCGGCACAGTTAGGCAATCGGATCGCCAAGGGGACAAAGTTGGTTGTCATTCCCGGTCTGCGTGGCGCCTGGTCAATTAACGCCAAAACCAAACGCGCCGGCTTTGGCACAAACTGGGTCCCTCAAGGCGTTACCCAGTCAAAAGACAGCCTGTTCGTCAGTCTATACGATGGCGATCACAAGTTAAATTCGCTGATCTTGGAAATCAACAAAAAAACCGGTCGTTACCGTAAGTCGTTTATTTTAAAGTCCAAAGCACACGTCGGCGGCATCACCTATGATCGCGAAAAAAAGCGGCTGTTATGGTCAGACGACAACTCCAAACTCGGTGGCGCCGGGATTAGTTATGCCTCTCAACGAGCACTTGATGCGTATCAAGCTCAGGTTGAAAAAGCGCCTCTTGATTCCACACGCATCCCACTGCACTTGGCTAACCGGACATCGGCCATCACGCTTTATGATCACCAACTTGTTTTCGTCAAGTATGGCAAGAACGCCATTAATCGGTCGCTCATTGCTTTACCAGTGAACGATGACAACCTCCCTGCTGCCATTACCGAAGCACAATTTAACCGCTTGATTCGTGACCTTATCCCGCAACTTGAAGGTAAAAACGATACCCAAAGTTTCCAAATCATTTCTAAGAAGCTCATGGATGACAAGATCATCAATTCCGTCAATGCAGGCTGGGATCGCATTCAAGGTATTGCCATTGCCAAGACCGGCCTCACCTTTGTCAGTCAATCAAATGGTGCCAAGCCCGGCAAAATCTGGATTCGTATTCCCCTTGATAAAAGTTGGTCTAAGCTGACCTTTGCCACGCCGAAATCCGGAGACAAAATTATTAACGTTCCTAATTCGGTGGAAGAAATTAGTCTAAACGCGGATGACAGCCAGCTGGCCCTTATTTTTGAAAGTGGTGCCAAAGCCTATCGCGAAGAAGGCTCGTTCTGGAAACGCCCGCACTACATGGATCGTATCATGCTATTGCCCATCAGCGTCCAATCAAATACAAAGAAATGACCTGATTATCGGCTTATCGCTTCATGGCAAAATGCAAGGACCCGTTGACGGTCTATCCCGGTTCTCGTATACTTAATAGTGCTTTGTACCAGTAGCTCAGTTGGATAGAGCAACGGTCTTCTAAACCGTTTGTCCCGGGTTCGAATCCCGGCTGGTACATTATTAAGGTAAAACGGGAAAAGCTAAGACAAAAAAGCCTGAAGAATCAGGCTTTTTTTACGTCGGAGAAAGCAGAAAAAAATTTTGTGACAGTGTCGTGACAGCGAGGCTTAAAAAGTCGGCTAAAATCGGCCATTCTGTCACAAGACTGTCACAAGATCGCTGTACACCCTGCGACATAAGGTATACAACCGGTGCTTTTTTGTCATTTTTTCAACTGCAACGTATGATCAACCAACTCGTAAGTTTCAACTCCAAACGCCTGCGCCAGTTCCGCATTATAATGATGAGCAACCTCGATCACCGTCACCGGCAAGGCATAAATAAGCTTATGAATCTTGTCGGCATTTGCCTGATCAAGGCTGGCAGAAATTTCGTCTAGTAAAAAGACCGGACTTTGTCGCAAGAGGCCGCGGGCAATCCCGATTCGTTGTGCCTGGCCGCCGGATAAATTGCTGCCGTTATCAACAATTTCAAAGTCAAGAATGCCAGTACCCAGTTCCTTATCCAGGCTCACCACCTGCAAGACCCGTAAAACGGCTTCATCGCTGTAATCCTGATACAAGGTGACATTATCCCGCAACGTACCACTAAACAGCCAAACGCTCTGTGAAACCAACACAAAGTCACCGGCATGCAGCGGCTTATTGTTAAATAAAACCGTTCCCTGCGCAGTGAGCTGACCAGTGATGGCTTTTAAAAGCGTTGATTTCCCCACTCCAGAAGGCCCGGTTACCAGAATCTTAGCATCCGGTTTAAGGTTCAAATTGACCGCGTCCAAAATTAAGTGCTGATCACGGACAACGGTGAGATTTTTGATTGTTAAATGGCCTTTAACGCTTTCAGGTTCAGCTAGCGTTACTGGTTTTTCATCTGCAATCGGTGCGGCAAATGCTTTAACGACCGGCAACTCGCGTAGTTGGCTCGTCCCGACAATCTGGCTTTGATACCCGCTCAGCCGACGAACGCCCCCTATCACTGAGTCAGCTGTCATTGTCAGCGTTACAATGACACTCGTGGTGACACCAAACCATCCCTGCGCCATAAACCAAAGTCCAATGAACATCGGAAATAAAAATGATGCAATCGCAAACATCCAGGAAATAAACTGCATTGAATATTGAAAGTCATTCAACCGCTCGTAATCTTGTTCTTCTTTGGTCAGATGCTGACGAAAACGAGCGAAAAACGCTGGCCATGCTTTAAAGTTCAAAATATCCGTTCGTCCTTGAAATAGATCTTTCATATTCAGGACCAACGCCGCATTTGCAGCCGACCACTTTTCTGAATTTTTAGCTAACCGGTTGCGACCAAAGTGACTCGGTAGCAGCGACAACGCCGAAATAAGCACATAAATCAAGCTTAAAATCGCATTGATCTTCACAATAAAGATAACCACTACAATCACACCAATAATTTCTTGAACCATATCCATAAGCGCAACAAAATAATTTTGCTCAATTTGCTTGCCGACGTTGGTGACTTGATTGATTGTGTCTGAAACCTCGGTTACCTTGGTGCCAGCTTCAGCCATTGACGTGGTAAAGTAGACGGTTTTCAGTGCCTGATTCAATATCCTAACAACGCGTTGTTTGATACGCAAATAAAGATACAGCGAAACATAAGTCACAAAATAGGCCCCTGTTGCCATTAACACGTAACGGCCAACAGTCCCCATATTATGGAAATCGATTTTAACCAACTGGCCGAACACCCAGCCGTTTAATATTGGCTCAAACGTACTCACAATGCCAACGATCACCAGCACTACCATCAATGGAAACGGTAATTGTTTGATAACCCAACGCACACCAATCCGTTGTGCGTGATGATCCGCCATTCAGTTCACATCCTTGTCCTTTAGTAACTTCAATCGGCAACTCGCAACTTTTAATCGTGTTGCTTAAATGCGAAACGGCAGGGTCAAGGTACTTTTGGCCAAATCCAGCTGATAATGGGTGACTTTTGTTGGCCGAATCGTTTGCGCCATATCAGCACCATGAATAATCAGTGCCAGTTGCCGCCCAGCCGGTAAGTGATAATGCGTTGGCTGCAAATCGAGACTCACATGGAAAAACTGTCCGGGGGTGATGGTTTGAACTTCATACGCATTCTTTGGGTTTTGCAAATTAATATGACCCAGCGTGATCAATTTGCTTGGCGTTTCCTTATTGGCCGGTTTAAATTCAACAATATCCGTGGTCTTAAAATCAAATCCCAGCTGCAAGCCACTTGCCCCCACCGTTGCGGCATTTTCCTCAAAACGCTTGGCCTTGCCTAAATCAACCAGCCGCACACTGAGAATGCCGGTTGGCGCATCAACGGCTAGCGTTAACTCAAGATGCGGAATGCCTTCTAAGACCCGATCATGCTCTAGGACCGGCTGAGTCAACCACAGACGACTGTTAACATAGGCGCTATTAGGCGTAATAATTGCTTTTTCAAAACTTGCACTCGTATCGTGTTGGGCCGTGAATGTTGCTGTCGCATGATCCGAAAATTGATCGGTTGCGCTTTCAAAATCAGTTTTCAAATTAGCCGTGGTTGTCACATGCTCTGCAGCTGGGTTCGCAAAGTCCGAATAAGCTGACCATGTCTGCGGTGTCACGTTATCCTGAACCAACACATTCGGCAAAACCTGCTCTGCCTGATTGGCAACTCCTAACAATTCGTGAGTCAGCCAAAGATTCATCATGTCCAGAAAGTCCAAGGAACGAACATTGTGCACGTAGACATGCTGACCTTGATGCAGGATCAACTTCTTTTGAATCGGTAAATCCGCAATTGCCTGCCAGAACCGAATGGCGTTCTTTGGTTTAACATTCCAATCATTTAGCCCGTGAATCAGGACCACATCCGCCTTGACATTAGCCGCGTTTTTTCGGTAATTCCGCGCGTCCCACCAAGCAGTATAAGCGCCCGTTGTCCGATCCTGATCCCGAGTCATTTGCGCCAGATGCTGCTCCCAGGCCTTTTTAAGGCGAATCATATCGCCACCGGATTTTTGCCGTGAAAAAGTATCAACCGCCAATACGTCGGCATCTTCACCTTGATAGCCACCCGGTGCCACAACGAGACCATTTTCGCGATAGTAATCATACCAACTCGAAATCCCGGCATCAGCAACAATTGTTTTCAAACCTTCAACGCCGGTGGTTGCCGCTGCAATGGCCAGTGTCGCCAGATAAGACTTACCGGTCATAGCCACTTTGCCACTCGACCACCACGCCTTAATTGCAACGCCATCCGTGCGATTGGTAAAAGCCCGGCGTTTACCCGTCAGCCATTCAATCACGGCAACTGCCCCATCTGTTTCTTCCGGTCCGCCAATTGTGCGAAAGCCATCCGAATAACGCGTCCCGACACCAGCTGAATAAACAACCGCAAATCCTCGCGCCAGAAAATAATCATTGAAGGCATATGGACTATTTTCCTCAGCGTATGCCGCTGCCTGTTTCGTCTCACCTGTCACCGGTCGCGCTGGCAGTTTTGGTTTGGAAGCCGGCGCTGCGGTGACTTCCGCTTTCGAAGCGCCATGTGGTTTAACCGCCAAGACCGTTTCCGGAACATGCGTCGCCGCGGTGACATCGTTGGTTCCATGAAAGTAAGGGTTAGCGGTAAAAAGCACCGGAACTTTCAGCCCGCGATCGGTGGCTTTGGGGCGATAAATCGTTGCCTCAAGCAGATCACGTTGGCCGTCGTGGTCAGAATCTACATCTGATTCGATCCAGACAACCTCCCGAACAGCTTGACGCGCATCAAACACCTGTTGCACCTTGCCATTAAAGAGCAAATGAGCCGGTTGCGAACTTTGAGCCTGAAAATCCTTAAAAAAACCGCGATTGGCTAAATCATCCAGAAAGCTAACCAAGTGCTTGGTGCGCGTGGTCAGTAACAGGTAGCTGGCCTGAAGCAAATCAGCAGTATGTAGCAAATCATGCGCAACACTCGGTAGTTTTGTTACAGTCATAAATGAAATCGGATCGCTTAAATCAAAGTCCGAAAACGCCTCAAAGCCCAAGAGCTGTAGCGCAACATTGTAAAAGTCTGCCCGCTTCATGTGAGTGGGCTTTGTCGCCAACCACTCAGCAAGATTTTGGTGTGAATTAACCGCAACTTGAGCAAACTTATCCTGTTGCGCCGCGGGTTGATATGCCTCAGGGAAAAAGGCTGCGTACATCGCAGCTGCAGTATCCGCAAAGGGTGCTTGCGGATCGGCGGGTAACCCAATGCGTGCGAGTTCCTTTAATTGTTGATCAATATCAGGCGTTAACCGAGCAAACTGGTTTAATTTCATGTGAAAACCTTCCTCGTATATTTAAATTACTGACAAGTTCTTTATGAGAGTGAGCGCGAGCCAGCGCGTTCAGGGGCCGGAGTGTAAGTTGCCTTGGGCGTGATGGCCGGGCTTTGGCCAGTGTGCGACCAAGGTCCTTACACCCAGGCTCCTGCGCTGGGGAGCGCGTTATGGTGAGCGCGACTCAGCACGTGTATGAACTTGACAAAGCACCAAGTTATAACAGCGTAAGATGAGAGAAATGTGATAAACACAGTGTAGCCATCTCATTTAGTGTTTTCAACTCTAAAAATATTTTAAATTAAATGCAAAAGAAGGCTTCAGACGTGTTTTTCTGTCTGAAGCCTTCTCAATATTGTTAAATGCTTGACTGTTTTAGCTAGCCAGCAGTTCGGGTGTCAACAACAGCTTTTGGGTGGCTGAAATTAATATAATTCCAGGTATTGTTGCCGTTCCCATTCAGAAACCTGCTGACGATAAGCAGACCATTCGAGGTTCTTTGAATCCATAAAGCTTTGATACAAATGTTTACCCAGGGCAGCCTTGACCACGTCATCGGCCGCCAATGCTTTCAAGGCATTGTGCAGCGTTGATGGCAGGTCTTGAATATGGTTCGCTTTACGTTCGTCATCTTGCATCCGATAAATGTTACGGTCTACCGCTTCTTCCGGCTTCAACTGGTTCTTAACCCCGTCAAGACCAGCTTGAAGAATGGCAGCGATCGCTAAGTATGGATTGGCAGTCGGATCAACCGAGCGCAATTCCAACCGGGTTGATAAGCCACGTGATTGCGGTACCCGAATGAGAGGTGACCGGTTCTTGCCAGACCAGGCAACATAAACCGGTGCTTCAAACCCAGGGACTAACCGCTTGTAGGAGTTAACCGTTGGATTATTGATAGCAGTTAACGCATAGGCATGCCGCAACACACCGGCAAGAAAATGCATCGCCGTCTCACTCAATTGATCGCCTGTATCCGGGTCAAAGAATGCATTGCCTTTGTCGTGGAAAAGACTCATGTTGATATGCATCCCGCTACCGTTGATACCATGAAGCGGTTTTGGCATGAAGGTTGCATACAAACCGTGTTTGCGGGCAATCGTTTTAACGACCAGTTTGAAGGTCTGAATATTATCAGCTGCTTCAAGTGCATCGGCATACTTGAAATCAATTTCATGCTGACCAGGCGCAACTTCGTGATGAGATGCTTCGACTTCAAAGCCCATCTTTTCCAATTCAAGGACAATATCACGCCGGCAATTTTCACCCATATCTAACGGGGCAAAATCAAAGTATGAACCACGATCATTCAAGTGCGTTGTCGGATTGCCGTCTTCATCTAATTTAAACAAGAAGAATTCTGGTTCAGGGCCAATATTAAAGGCTGTGAACCCGGCATCTTTCATTTCATTAACGACCCGAATCAAGTTATTCCGCGGATCGCCGCCAAAAGGTGTGCCATCCGGACGGTGTACAGAGCAGATCAGGCGAGCAATCTTACCGTGATCATTCTCCCAAGGGAACAACAGCCAGGTGTTAAGATCCGGGTAAAGCAGCATATCGCTTTCTTCGATTCGAACAAAACCGTCGATCGAGGAACCATCAAAGGTGATCTTGTTATTGAGCACCTTTTCCAATTGTGAAATCGGCACCTCGACGTTCTTAATGATCCCGTTAATGTCGGTAAACATCAGGCGTAAGAACAAAACATTTTCGTCCTTAACTGTCTGGCGGATCTCATCAGCGGTAATTGCTTTTCTTGCCATATACGTGAACTCCTATCTTTAGTGTGATTGTCGGAAGCCAATGACGGGTCCTGGATCCGGGCTTTGATTCAGTCGGCTTTGATTCAGCAGTTCGTCCCGCAACACTTTCCGAACTTCTGCATCACTATCTTCACGGTGACGCGGATGTTTTAGCCGCTTGACATCAGCCAACGTAAAACCGTCAGCCATTTGACTGCGAATCTCAAGTAATTCGTCAACATCATTTAGCGAGTATGTTCGGTGATTACCGGCGTTGCGTTGTGGTTTGACCAACCCTTGAGTTTCATAATAACGAATCTGACGGGCGGTCAAATCAGTCAACAACATAACTGTACCAATCGGCAAGACCGATCGCGTTCTCAGATCAGCGATCTCAGCCATAGGCATCCTCCTTTACAACGATGTCAGCTTATCAAACCACTTAACACCTGTCAACGCCACATGTAAGGTTTTCTTACATTTATGGTTAAATTCGGTATATTTTTATTTTTCTTTTTAATCAGTTATAGACCAATAGCGAAATGTCAACGCGATAAAACTTCCCTTTTTCCGCTAAAATATTTAAGCACGTGCGAGGTAAGTTCGCTATCAGTACCTTAGTTAAATTTTTTTGGGCCAGCCTCTAGGTATTTTTGGTCTCGGAAAGTATGATAACTATAGTCTGATCATTCTTGAAAGGAAGTTACTTCCATGACGTTACATCTTCACGTTGGTTATACCGCCAGCTTATCATCCCCGGACATACCGGCTGATTGGCTTCCATTTGCCTCGCACCCACTTGCGGCATTTGCTGCTGTCGTTTTACGGGCTACCGATCATCAGGCGCTAGCACAGTTAAATGCCAGCGCGCTCCCTTTGCCTGTTTTTGTGATCGGTCATCTCGAGTACACTCCTGAAAGTCAATTAAAAATCACCCAAATCGAGCGGTTAGATACTGCGAGTCTGGCTCAGATTCAGACCGCTGCAACCGAGTATGAGTCTGCCATGGTTCCCGGATTTTTACGCGACTTACTCGCCTATGCTGCGGCTGACCCCACAAGTTTTGCAACGCCGGGCCATCATAGCGGTCATTATGACGAACTTGCGCCAGCCGGTTATCTATTGCACCAAGCGTATGGCGAAACCTTCTTTGCCAGTGACACCAGTGATGTGGTCACCGCACTTGGCGATATGCTAACACATGGGGGGACCCCGTTAGCAGCAGAGCAGGCCACCGCGTGCCTATACCATGCTGATGAAACCTACTTTGTGACCAATGGCACCACCGGATCGAACAACATTGTGGCCAGCGCGTTGTTGACACCCGGTGATCTGGTCTTATTCGATCGCAATAATCATAAGTCCTTTTACAACGCGGCTTTAGTCCAAAATGACGCCCGTCCGGTTTATTTGGACACACTGCGGACGCAACGTGGCTTGATTGGTCCGGTCGATCTAACCGGCATTACCGGCGAGCGACTACGGCAACTCGCGGCAACCGTTGACCCCAAAAAAGCAAGCGAACCTCGACCATTTCGCCTGGCGATTCTCGAGTTGGAGACCTTCGATGGTATTGTGCCAAACGTGCGGCAACTGCTTGATCTAATTGGCCCGCTAGTTGATTACATTGCATTTGACGCTGCTTGGGGCGGGTATGAACCGTTTATCCCGGCTATGAAAGCAATGGACCCGCTACAGTTGCAACTTGGCCCAGCAGATCCCGGTATCATCGTGACGCAAAGTGTGCATAAACAGCAATCCGGCTTTGGTCAGGCTTCCCAAATCCATAAAAAAGACGCCCACATCAAAGGTCAAGCCCGCTACGTCAGTCATGAGCAGTTCAATCACGCCTACCTCAAACACGTCACCACCAGTTATTCCTATCCGCTCTATGCGTCACTGGTGACCAATACCGCGATCAATCAAGGCCCGCGTGGCAAAAAAATTTGGGCCGATGCGATCACGGCCTCGCTCGAATTTCGGCGCTCCCTAACTGACTCCCGATTATTTTCAGCCTATGAGAATCCGCAGTTAGCAAAAACACCGCCAACCGCTGCACTAACCACCAGTGACGCGTGGGCCATGACCCCTGGCGCTTCCTGGCATCAGCTTCCACGCTTACAACCCGATCAAGCGTTTCTTGATCCCGGCAAAGTAACGGTCTTGCTCCCAGAATCAGCGGAATTAGGCGTGAGTGGCTGGCTAGTTGATCGCTATCTGCTTGATCATGGCATTGTTCCCGAAAAAGCAGATCTGAACAGTTTGTTGTTTCTGGTGACGCCCGGTTCTGCCAAGGCTGATTGGCAACGGTTGCGCCAAGTATTACGTCAGTTTGAAGCAGATTATTTTGCAAACAAAACGGTTGCCGAGACATTGCCAAAACTGGTGGCGGAAACTGGTCAAGCCTACACAAACCTGACTTTGCGAACACTCGGTCAGAAAATGTCTGACTTTTTCCGCCAAGCGGGGTTAGCCAAGCAGCAGCAACTCCTTTTCAGTGCGACCAACAACATTCCAACGGCCATGACGGCGCAGGCTGCTGATCGCTGCTTCGTTCGCGGCCAGTTTGAGACCATTCCGTTGCAAGCTGCGGCTGGACGGATCGCAGTTGCCGGGGCCTTACCTTATCCTCCGGGAATTTTTGTCGTCGTCCCTGGTGAACGTTGGCGACCAGAAGCAATCCAGTATTTCGAAACCTTATTTGCCGGGATCAAACGCTTCCCAGGATTTACGCCTGAAATTCAAGGGGTTGTCACAGGCAAAAACGGCGAACCCTATGTGCAGGTCGTTGCGGACAAAGAATAACCGCTTGTCAATCGCACGAGTCGCAATAGCAGCATCTAGTCAAAAAAAAACGATTCCAGCCTACGCAATTTATTGCAAGGCTGGAATCGTTTTTTAGTGTCCTGTGTTTTACATTAGTCAGCTTTGTCAAAGAAGGTCGATTGAGCCGCGCCCATCGTTGCAAGTTTAATGTGGGCGTAGGTTAACCCGCCTTGCAGATAAAGCGTGTATGGTGGTCGCAGTGGGCCATCACCGGAAAATTCGATTGTCGAGCCCGCAACAAATGTACCGCCAGCCATGATGACTTCATCTTCATAACCAGCCATTTTCTCAGGAATCGGGGTGACGAAACTGTCTACCGGCGAATTGGCCTGAACCGCCTTGGCAAACTTGATCATGTCGTCACGATTGCCGAAATTAACGGTTTGAATTAAATCCGTCCGCGGAGCATCCCATTTTGGTGAGACGTCTAGGCCAAGCTTGGCAAACAAAGCTGCTTCAAAAATAGCGCCTTTAATGGCATTGCCGGTGGTTTGCGGCGAAATGAAAAAGCCTTGATACATGTCAGCCAGCGCGCCAACCGTTGCACCTTCTGCACCGCCGAGGCCTGGCACCGTGAACCGGTAGCTGATGCGCTCAATCAAATCTTGCTTGCCGACAATATAGCCACCGGTTTTGGCCATGCCCCCGCCAGCATTCTTGAATAGCGATCCCGCCATAACGTCGGCGCCGACCTCAAGCGGTTCCTTGGTTTCCGAGAACTCACCATACGCATTGTCGACAAAAATCCAGACATTTGGCAACACACTGCGAACCACCTTGATCATCGCTGCGATTTGGTCAACCGTAAACGAATCCCGAGTTGCATAGCCGCGTGAACGCTGAATCGCCACTACCTTGGTTTTCGCATTAAGCCGGGATTTAACCGCCTCGTTATCAACCGCACCATCTGGCAAAAGATCGACATAATCAACGCCAATCCCGTATTCTTTAGGACTCCCGATGCCATTGCCTGCCAGCCCAAGTACTTCTTGCAACGTATCATAAGGTTTGCCGGTAATATAGAGAATCTCGTCACCGGGACGCACCAACCCCAGCAAAGCTACCCCAATGGCATGAGTGCCAGAAACCAACTGGGGACGGACTAAAGCATCTTCACCACCTAATACATCCGCGTAAATCTCTTCAAGCACATCACGGCCCTCATCGTTGTGCCCATAGCCGGTCGAACCGGTTAGATAGCTCTCAGCAACATGGTGTTTTTGGAAACTGGTAAGAACCTTGTCCTGATTTTCTAAAATACGGGCATCAATTGCGGCCAGTTGCGGTGCAATTTGCGTATCGACTTCTTTAACCATTTTTAATAATGCAGGATCAAATTTATCTGTCCAACTCATGTTTTTCTCCTTTAGCCGGTTGCTTTAGCCAATCACGAACCAAAGCAACGACAGCAGTCTTTTCTTCTGGATGGGCAACCAAGTCAAACCAATGTGTTGGCATCTGGTTGCGAAAATAGGTCAGTTGGCGCTTGGCAAAATGACGTGAATGCTGTTTAATCAAGGCCACACAGGTTGCTAAATCAGCTTGCCCGCGAAAGTACGGGATCAATTCTTTGTAGCCAATTGCCTGCAGCGCCTGCGCATCCGGGGGAACTGTTTTTAGCAGGTTGGCGACTTCATTTTCTAGGCCTGCTGCCATCATAGTATCCACGCGCGTATTAATCCGGTCGTACAAAACAGGGCGTGCTGTCGTCAAACCGATCACCAACGTCTCATAGCGTGGTTGCGGCTGCGGCTGCTCGGAAAAGCGCGTACCTGTCAATTCGATGACTTCTAAGGCCCGAATCACCCGGCGCGTATTTGCCGATTCAATTTGGTTAGCTGCCACCGGATCTTGCTGCTGCAACTGCTCCCACAACCAGTGTTCGCCATTTTCTGCCAATGCTGCCTGCCAACGCTGACGGACTGCAGTCGGCGGTGCCTTGCCACCCAGCGGTAAATTCAGGCGCAAACTGTTAAGATAAAAGCCGGTGCCCCCAACTAAAATCGGCAGGTGGCGCCGACTGCTGACGTCCGTGATGGCTGCCTCAGCTGCGGCTTTAAATTTGGCAACTGAATAGGCCATCTGCGGATCCACAATATCAAGAAGATGGTGCGGAATACCGTCCATTTCATCAGGCATGATCTTGGCAGTGCCGATATTCATATGCCGATAAATTTGATACGCATCACCATTAATGACTTCGCCTTGCAGTTGTTGGGCCAAGTAGATGCCAAGATCGCTTTTACCTACTGCGGTCGGTCCAACAATCATCACAATGCGGTTAGCCGGTTTATCCATTTCATTAAGCTCCATGAGTATAGTATAATTACAGTAGTATCACAGATCACCAATCAGGGGGGATTTTCATGAAACATAAATTTGCACGTGGCTTTTTCGTCGGCACGCTCATGACTATTGGCGCTGTTGCCGGCAGTGTTTTCGCCTTCAAGAAAAATTATATCGAACCTGTTGAAACCAAGGTTGACGAAATCAACGAAAATCGGCGCAAAGCCAATCGTAAACGTTTTTCGGCCCACCAAGGCTAAACCATTGATTGATCATTTTTACCAAAAAAGCAATCGACTTGAGCGATTGCTTTTTTTGCTGTCTATGTACGGACTAATAATTAGTCGGACTTTTTTTGATTTTGCCTGACCAATTATCATAGCCGCCTTTTAACCAGCTGATTTTTTCAAAGCCGTTTTTACGTAATCGGCGTGCTGCTCGCAACGACAGTACACCCGTCTTGTCGTATAGATAAACCGGCAGATCTTTGCGCATTTCACCTAGCCGTTCCCGCAGTTGGGTGTATGGCAAATCGCGTGCCCCCAGAATATGGCCGGCTTTGAATTCGTTACGTTCGCGCAAATCAATAATCTGAGCCTTACGCATGGTGTGTTCGAAGGTTTCCGGACTAATTTCGCCGCCGATTGCTTTAAACTTCGACTTTTGGTAGTAACTCCACAGCCAGCTAAAGCCCCAGTAAATTAAGAATAATCCAACAATGATCAGTAAATAAGTTAACACGTCTCTGACTCCTTCTTCCGCTTACTTCAATGCCAAGCTTGCGGCACCGATAACGCCAGCTGTATTCCCAAGTGTCGCCAACCGCAAACTGGTGGTTTCACGAACATTCGGGAAGGTGTTTTCTTTGAAATACTTGTCGACTCGCGTCAGCAAGAATTCACCCGCCGCGGAGACACCGCCGCCGATAACGATGAATTTCGGATTCAAAAGATTGCCGACATTGGCCAAAGCCAAACCGAGGTAAAAAGAAACCCGATCCACAATCATCAACGCCAGACGATCGCCTTCCTTGGCCAAGTCGAAAACAATTTTGCTCGAAATCTCATCGCCATCGTCCAAGGTTTCTTTTAACTTAGAGTCACCGGCAAATTCTTCTGCCATGTCACGTGCAACCCGAACTACGCCGGTCGCACTGGCAACTGTTTCAAGGCAACCGCGTTTACCACAGGTGCAAAGATAGCCATTAACCGGATCAACGGTGACATGGCCTAGCTCACCACCGGAACCGGCAACACCGTGCAAAAGCTCGCCATTGGCAATAATCCCGCCGCCAACACCGGTACCCAGCGTGACAAACGTGACATCAGGATCGTTTTCACCGGCGCCTTTCCAGCGCTCACCTAACGCCGCAACATTGGCGTCATTATCCACGCTAAACGGAATGCCGGTCCCTGATTCGATTACTTTTCTGGCTTGCTGCAAGGTTTTCCAATTTAGGTTGTAAGCACCGATGATTGTGCCCGCCTCACTGTCCACCGATCCAGGCGAACCCATGCCAATGCCGACAAAATCAGCCGGGGTCATCTTGTATAAATCCAGATGTTCGTTAATAGATGTAACAATGTCCGGTAAAATATGGCTGCCTTCATCCAAAATGTTGGTGTCAATACTCCACCTTTGTTGAATCTCGCCACCCTGCGTTAAAATGGCAAATTTTACGGTCGTCCCGCCTAAGTCGACGCCAATCAATTTTTGGTCATTCATGTTGATCATTCCTCCGTTGATCCGAATGCAACGGCAATTCATGATTTAAAGGATCCCGTTCTTCCTGTTCATGTGCATGACGCAGCACAATTTTTGCATTCAGATACACCTTATCATCAATCAATTTTGCCTGATGCAAGCGGTCTAATTCAAGTGCCGCAAGTTCAATATCCCAAACACGTTTACCAACATGGATATACGTGCCAAAACCTTTTAATAATTGCAAGACATCATAGTAAGTTTTCATACGATTCCGCGCTGAATTCCAAATAAAAGCAAAGCAACCAATCCAAAGATCAAGGTTATCGTAGAGGCCAGTCGCCGGCCGGTGCCCATGCGACCCAATGCTGGCGCGCCTAACATCCCGGCAGCCAAGAACCCGCCAAGCAAGCCGCCGATGTGCCCATAAATATCGACGCCGCTTGAAAACAAATTAAACGCCAGGTTCAAAACCACGAGCAGCAAAAACTGCCGTGCCAGCTGACGAATAACCGGATTCTCCCGGTAAGTATCCCCTAACATCAAGCACGCACCTAACAAGCCGAAAATTGCTGTACTGGCGCCAGCTGCCAACGTATTGGGACTGAACGCAAAGCTCGCAACATTACCGGCAAATCCGGCAATGAAATACAGCAAGAAAAAGCGCCAGTGACCAAATAACCTTTCTGTCATTTGGCCTAGGAAGTATAACGAGAATCCATTCATTAAAATGTGCGTCAAGCCGATATGCACAAATACCGGCGTGATCAAGCGCCACCATTGGCCGTACAAAATCAGCGGATTGGCCCGCGCCCCATATGCCACCAAAACAGCATTGTTAGTGCTGCCACCCGAAAGTGTCTCTAGAATGAAGACCAAAATGGTAACCGCCAAAATGCCGTTCGTCACATAGGCTGAATTTTGAAAGCGAGAGCGCCAGTTTGCGTAATTCATTAAATTCCTTTCTAACTTCACTGCAATAGCAGCAAGTGCGTTTCTGACTGCCGAATAGTTGGCTTATATCGCTAAAAAAACAACAGGTGAACCTGTTGTTTTTCCCCGCCACCGCTGACCATCAATCTTCTTTGGTCATGTCTTGTAGTAGTTTAGCATTTTTTGCACACGCTGCCAACAGCGTTAACCGTTGACTGTCTTTTGGTGAATCGAGTAGCCCTTATCTTCTTTAATGTCATTCATCTTGTAGAAGTCGCTAAACATTTCCTTAGCAATTTGTAACTGGTACGGCGTGGTTGTTTCCGCCTTTAGGTTTGGAATAATGACAGCAATCGCGATTTTAGGGTTCTTGGCCGGGGCATAACCAACAAAACTTTCAGTAATGGTTTCGGTTAATGCCGAGTCGTCTGATTCGCGCGCAAAGCCTTGCGCAGTACCGGTCTTACCGGCAACGCCTGGATTAAGCGTATTTAAGGAAGTCGCGGTGGTCCAACCGTTCGTACCATGGACAACCTGCCACATACCTTGCTTGACCAAGTCAATTTGGGCCTGCGTATTTTCGATTTTCGAGGTCACCGATGGCTGTGTGGAACTCAGCACCGGCCCTTTGCTGCCATCGCTTAACGTTTGGCTGATACTGTTAACCAAATAAGGCCGCATCCGATAACCGTTATTGGCGATTGCGCTGATATATTGCAGCATTTGAATCAATGTATAGTTATCGTAGTTTCCGTATGACAAGTCCAAAGCCGACCCGACCAGCAAATTACCCGAAGAATCATGGGTTTTCCCTTCCAACCCGGCAATTTCACCGGGAAGATCAATTCCGGTCTTGATACCTAAGCCAAACTGACTGAAATAACCGCGCATTTTGGTGAAAATGTTGTCGTCCATTTTCAGATAATTGTTCGGCGAATAGGCATAGTGACCTTCTTTCATAGCCAGCCACATCATATAAATGTTACTGGAAACTTCCAAGGCCGAGGCAGCATCCAGTGAGCTGAAAGTGCCAACTGGATAAACTGACTTCTTCACTGGGGTTGCAGGCAGATAAATCGGGGTATCTTCCTGGGTATTATGCTCTACGCTAATAACGCCATCTTGAAGTGCCCCTAGCACAGTTGCCCCTTTGACCGCTGACCCGACAACAAAAGCGCGGTTAATAACCCCCAGTGCATCGTCTTCAACTTTTTTGGTCTTAACATCCTGATGTTGCCCGGCCATCGCTAGAATCCGACCGGTGTTAGGATCCATCGCTACCGCATAAGCCCCATCGGATAATCCGCCTGCGCCAGCCGAACGAATCGAACTGAAGGTGTCTTCAAGCGCTTTTTCGACCTTCTTTTGATATTCGGAATCAATTGTCAGATTCAGGTTAGCGCCTTGTTGCCCCTTGAATTTCGACACTGATTGAACAATCTGATTGTCATTGCCAATTTCAACTTGGGTCTGACTCTTTGACCCCTTTAAAACATTCTCGTAGGCCTTTTCCAGATAACTGGTTCCAACGCGATCATTACGTGCGTATCCGTTAGCCAGATAAGCCTGCAACTCGTCAGCCGGCAACCCGCTTTTTTCATTGGATACCCGGCCAATGATAGAGGTCATTGACGTACCGTTGGGATAAGCGCGTTCCCAATCGGTGCCTAAATTAACCCCTGGCATTTGCGTCAGACGTTCACCCACAACTGCAACTTCATGTGCCGTTACATTCTGGTTTTTAAGATAGACAGTCGATAGTTGGGTGGCACCGTTCATAATCTTGTAAAGACCGGCTGCCTCTTTTTCAATTGGGGTCAATGTTGGCATATGTTTGCGGACATAGGCGACTTGATATTTATACAATTCATCGGACTTTGATGAAGGTAGATCCTGAATTTTTTTAGGTAACTGCTTCGTCACCTGCTTGGCAATCTTGGTTCGCGCCAAATAGTAATCAATGTAATCACGCTTAGTCAGATTCTCGGCCGGCTTGTCGATTAACTTGGCCAGTTGATTGGCGATCTCGTACATCTGCTGCGATTTGGTACCCACACTTTTGGTATAAGTAATCGCATTATTGGCTTTATTGGTCACCAATGCGCGGCCTTTACTATCAAAAATCAAGCCCCGCGGCACATTCCCGGTCACCACGGTTTTATTCGTTCGATCGACTTCGGCAGCTAATCGCGGGCCATTTAAAATCTGCAAATAAGCCAGTTGGGCAACTAAGGCCGCTAGCAAAAGAAACGCAATGAAAAATAATAAGTTTAAGCGAAACGGAATGCGACTCTTATTCCGCTTCGGCTGCGGTGTACGAATGTACTTCACCTAAAATTGCTCCTTCGAAATTTCTATCTTTTAAAGTGTAGCAAAGAACCCGCCAAAACGCTATGTGTCTTATGATATGCTTGATTCACAGTAACAGCTTAAAAATAAGCTGGAATTAATTTTAATTTAGAAGTTGGTGAGGGCATGTGCGACAAGTCTGGTCGAAAAAGTATCCGTTAATACTGAGTTTTCTATTACCGGGACTATTGGTGGCTTTTTACTTTGCCATTCGTGGTGCTTTTCCATTTGGGTCCAGTAGCGTCTTAACCGTTGATCTCGGCCAGCAATACATTGATTTCTTTGCCTACTTGCGCCAAACCTTACTAGGCAATCCCGGACAACTTTTTTATGCCTTCAATAAAGGCCTAGGCGGTGATATGTTCGGGGTTTTTGCCTATTACTTATTGAGTCCCTTCAACCTGTTAGTTGTGCTGTTCCCTGCCGATCTGCTGGATGTCGCCGTTTTTGTCATCATGATCTTGAAAATCAGTACGGCGGGCTTGACGATGGGGTGGTATGCCAAATGTCATGCGATTACGGGTTTAATGATCCCTACATTTGGGCTGGCTTATGCCTTAAGCGGCTGGATGTTGGCCAATAGTTTTAATTTGATGTGGCTTGATGCGGCCATTTTGTTGCCGTTAATCATCCAAAGTCTGGAGACGCTGCTCAACGGCGGGCGCGTTTTTGCTTATATCGGTTGGTTAACCGCAGCTTTCATTGTCAACTTCTACACGGGGTATATGATCGCTATTTTCTTGGTGCTTTATACCGGTTACTGGCTGGGCAGCCATGCCGTTTCTTGGCGGCAGACAGCACATGCAGGTCTGCGCTTTGCCTGGGCTAGCATCTTGGCCGGTATGAACAGCGCAGTCGTGTTGCTGCCGACCTGGTTTCAACTCGCCCAATCCAAAGGCACCTATACCGTCAAAACCATCCAATGGCGGTTCGAATACGCGCCGGATCAACTGCTTAGCAAAATGCTGCCCGGAAGCTTCAATTTTGATCAGATGCCTTCAGGATACCCTAATTTTTATATCGGTGCTTTAGGCTTTGTTTTAGCCATTCTTTTCTTTATATCACGACACCAGACATGGCGCCAAAAAATGGCTGCTGCTTTGGTGACCGCATTCCTAGTGCTTTCGTGCATGTTTGAGCCGCTTGACTTAATGTGGCATGGCTTTCAATTCCCGGTTTGGTACCCGTATCGCTTTACGTTTATCTTATGCTTTTGGTTACTCAGTCTCGGCATCAGCACCCTGCAGAAGCATCAATCGGCGCTTTCATTTCGGACGCTAGTTATTTTATTAATCGTATTCGGGCTCATAGATGGGGATGTTGCGCTTCACCTTAACCATTACAACTTTCTAACCATCGGCCACCTGATCTTTGGCATTGGCACCTTGTTGCTCGTCTTGGTCTGGCTAAGCCTTGATCACCGCCGTCCGTTTTGGTTCGGTTTTGCCATTGTGTTGGTCGATATGAGCGGCAGTTTAATTTTAACGCTAAATCAATTGGCGTATCTTGATCATCATGCTTACCATGATTACGCCGCGGCCCTTATCCAAGGCGCACGCACCATCAATCAAACAGATAACGGCTTTTTTCGTATTGGCAAAACAACGATTCGCACCCGTAACGATCCAATGACAGGCAATTACCGCGGCGCCGATCAATTCAACTCGCTACTTGAGCCGGCCACACCTCAATTCTTCGGCCAAATCGGGCAACCGGAAGACGATGGCTCGGTCGCATACACTAACGGGACATTGATTACCGACAACTTGCTCGGCATTAAATATTTTTTAACGCCGACTCATACTTCCGCTGCCTTACCTGATGCCGGACAACGACCTGATTTAAAGTGGTATCAACAGCTGCGAAAAGTCGGTCCGTGGCAGGTGCTAAAATCCCCGTTTGCCCAACAACTGGGTTTTGCGGCGGACAAAGCGTTATTAAATCAGCAGCTTTACAGCGACACCCCGCTTGCAAACCAGTCCTTCATTTTGCAAGCCGCACTGGGTAAGAACACAACGCCTTATTTTGCTGCTTTGCCACTTCCTTCACCGACTTTAACTGGCGTCCGTCGCGTCACCACGGGTACAAACCCAACTTTTGCCAAAAGCGGTTCCGGTCCGCACACGGTGACATATCAATTTCAACCGCAAACTGGCAAAAATTATGTACTCACCCTCGGAAGTCATTTTGCCAATCATTTGGTCACCTTGAAACAAAATGGGAAAACGGTCACGTTACCAGAAAGTTTTAATGATACCATCACCGTTAACGTCACCCCCGCAAACGCGGCAGAAGTCCAAACGTTAACTTTTCGACTCAACAAAAAAGAAGCCTGGTTTGAAAATATCGGTCTGTATCAAGCGGATACGGAGCAGCTGATCCAGGACCTTAAGCAGCTGCAAACAGGCGGCTGGCACGTAACCCGTGTGACTGCCACCACACTTGCCGCCAATATCACCATTCACAAGCAAAACCAGATGTTGCAAACCACTATTCCCACTGCACCTGGCTGGCAAGTCAAGGTCAACGGACAACCGGTGAAACCCAAAACCAGTTTAGGTATTTTCATGGCGCTTCCGTTAAAACCCGGCCATTACCATATTACCATGCGCTATCGACCACCCTTGTTAGGCTGGGGCAGCTTGATCACCATCGCCGGTGTACTGCTGACGTTTTGCTGGTGGCTCGTGACATCTCGCAAAAAAAGAACGGGAATTATTGAAGCAAAACGCCGTACCATAATTGGAAAATAAAGTGTCCGCGAGTTGGTAGGTACCAACTTATAATTAAAAGTCCGCCACCAGTGAAACAACGACAATTCGCTGGCAGCGGACTTTATTATTCTTCTTTAAATTCGTACTTAGGCTCGTCAAGATGTGCATCATAGTCAACCGTCATGATCAGATTCTCAAAAAACCACGCATCTGTCGGGTTAACGAAATAAGTCACGCCATCTTTTTTAACCGCCATAATTGGCTGGTCAGGGTGGTCATCGCGCGTCATGCCCACGCTAAAACCATCATGCACCTGGGTTTTACCGTAAGCCTTGCCAAAGAATCGAATGCCGGCACCTTCAGCAGGCAAATCTAATTCGCGGTGAAACCATTGACTAGCTTTATCAGTGATCGCGAGTTGCAACCCCATCATCTCCTTGATCATTTTTTACCAGACCATGCTTAAGCGCGTAAATCGCTGCTTGCGTCCGATCTTCGACATCCAATTTGGCCAATATGTTTGAGACATGCGTTTTAACGGTTTTCAATGTAATAAAGAGCTCGGTCGCAATTTCCTGATTCGACTTGCCTTGAGCAATAAGCTGTAATACCTCGCGTTCGCGGTTCGTCAGCTCGTCATACTGTGGCTGCGGATGATTCATCCGATTCATCATCTTCGTGGTGACTTGCGGCTCAAGTACCCGTTCCCCGCTGGCAGTCTGACGGATAGCCTTGGCAATTTCTTCGGCCGTTGCGGTTTTCAAAATATAACTGGCCGCGCCGGCTTCCATGGCAGGATAGACTTTGGCATCATCGATAAAACTTGTCAAAATGATGATCCGAGCTTGCGGCCATGCTTTTAGAATTTCTTTTGTCGCCTCAATGCCATCTTTAACCGGCATCACCAAATCCATCAAAATAATATCCGGGCGATCTTTCAGGGCCATTTCGACCCCTTCTTGACCATTCTCGGCTTGATCAACGACCTCTAAATCGGGTTGGACGCCAATATAGGTGGACAGCCCCAGTCGAACCATTTCGTGATCATCAACGATCAATACTTTAATCATGCGCAACATCCTTTGATAACGGTACTCTGACTTCAACACTGGTTCCTTGACCGACCACGCTAACGACCTTTGCCGTACCACCCATGGCTGCCGCGCGTTCTTTAATATTAGCCAGTCCATAATTGCCATTACTACTGGTTTCTTTTGGATCAAACCCGACACCATCATCAACCATACGCAAAATGACCATATCTTGCAACCGCTTCAGATAGACTTCAAGACTATCAGCTTTTGCATGCCGCAACGTGTTGCTTAAGAGTTCCTGAACAATTCGGAAAAGATTGTCCTCCGCTGCTGCATTCAACTGAATATCGTCCAGTTGCCAAGTGATTTTGATGGTGATCTTAGTTTGTAATTCCTTCAGCAACTGGATAATGCCTTGCTTAAGTGACTTTCCTTCAAGATTCGTCGGACGCAAATGCAGCAATAAGGCGCGCATCTCTGCCTGGGCCTCATTAATCACTTTTTGAATCGTATCCAGTTGCTTATTCAAAGCTTCTTGTTTCGGATCGCGGGCTGCCACACTGCGTAACGCCGACAGCATCATCATGGCAGCAAAGAGTTGCTGGGAAACAGAATCGTGTAATTCACGCGCTAATCGGTGGCGTTCGCCGGTTAAAATGGCTTCCCGCGTCTCGCCGGAAAATCGCACCGGTGTGTTACTATAACGTTCGATTTCACGTTGCAAGCGTATCATTTTTTGCCGTAATGCTTCAAGCAAGGCAGCCGGTTGTTTTCCCAATGCCGCTTCAGCTTGTTGCGATCGATTAAATATCGGTGCCTGATACTGTCCAGCGTTTAATTGGGCTAAACGACTATCCAACTGACTACGCACGACCCGCTGGCGCCAAAGCACAATCACCGTGACACCAGAACTAATCAATAACGCGCCAATGAGCAAATAAACCAGCAGTGGCGCCGACAATACATTGGCTAATAAAAGGCGTAGAAAATCGTGCTGAGTAACTTTTGCCAGCATAAAAACCAAACAGGCCTCGACTAGAAGTGTCCAGACCAGCAAGATCATAAAAAAACCGACTAACATTCGTCGCCTCATACCGCCAGCACCTCCAAGTCACCTACCACTACATTCGTAATGATATGGATACGCCGTGGTGCATCGTCATAATTCTGCGAATACATCGTTACGCTTTGACTATGCAGCATCGAGTCCGCATTTTCAAAATGGAGCCGCCCGTAAAATGTCGCATGTTCAACCGCAACGCCAACGCCAATGGGAACCAGAATTCTGGTTTTACCAAAGCCTTTGCGAATCATAATAACACTGTCGCCTTTAGGCAGGAAAGTATCCCCTAAGTCAATAATGGTATCGCCAGCAGGAACGACCATATTGATGTCGTCCCAGTCGTAACTCGGTGCAATGGTTTGCCGGTTGCCCCATGAATGAACTGTGCGGCGACCCGCTTTTTTCCCAGGCTCCTGCGTGACCGGTGCAACGTATTGTTTGCGGTCCCACATTGAAAAACCCATCCCCGGCTTGGTTAACACCATGATTAGGAACACGCCTGCTACCATGAGAATCAACCAGACTGCCGGATTAATAAAGATTCCCAGTACCAACAGGATACCACCAAATGTCACATTGAACGCACGCATTCGATGCCAACGCGCGCCTAAAAAGAGAAAAAGAACGCCAAATAGGATCGTTGTCAACGCCATTGGATTGGTGATGATCTGAAACCCCAGCCAGAGGATCAACGCAAATTCAATTCCTAAAAACAGTTGCCAGCGGCGCATTGCGATCCCTCCTTATCTAAAAATCGTTGTGAACTTAGAGCACACTATCCGAAAAAGCCTGCTACTATTCACGAATTATTATAACGAATCGGAACACAACTCGCTTAGGGCGTAAGGCTGATATTCATTGGAAACTGGCACGAAAACTGATACAGGTGGACGTCATTGTGCGCGGCCAAGCACAAAAAAACGGCAATCACTGCTCTTGCATTTGAGCGTGATTGCCGCTTTTGCCTTACTTACAAAACTGAAGCATACAAATCGTCAAAAACTCGCTTATCCTTCAACCTTGGTAATCTTAACGGTCATTTCACCACCGGGCGTGTTAATGGTGACTTGATCGCCAACTTTACGTCCGATCAGTCCTTGAGCGATCGGGCTTTCGTTGCTGATTTTGCCGTTGAAGGCGTCTGCTTCTGCCGCACCGACAATTTCATAAGTTTCCTCATCGCCGTCTTCTTCAAAGGTGACTTTTTTACCGATTGACACTTCATTTTTTGCGACTGCCTTAGCATCAATGATTTCGGCATAGCGCAACATCGTTTGAATCGTAACAATCCGATTCTCAAGGGTTGATTGCTCATCCTTAGCTGCTTCATATTCGGAGTTTTCGGATAAATCGCCAAAACCACGCGCGACTTTGATGCGTTCGATCACTTCTGGCCGCTTCTTGGTTTTTAATTCCTCTAATTCGTTTTCAAGTTTCTTTTTACCTTCTGCTGTCATCGGATAGCTTTTGTCTGCCATAAAATACTTACCTCACTTCTTATTTTCTTTAGTCACTTTATTAAGCCAGCAACCATTTGTCAATGGCTACTCTTCTAAACCGCGCTCTGCCAAAATACTTTTGATCTTTGTGACCAGCAAATCGATGGCGACCTGATTCTGACCGCCTTCTGGGACAATCAGATCTGCATAGCGTTTCGTTGGTTCAACAAACTGATGATACATTGGCTTCACGGTTTTTAAATATTGATTAATAATGGATTCCAGCGTGCGACCACGTGACACCATATCCCGGCGAATACGACGAATCACCCGAATATCGTCATCCGTATCCACAAACACTTTAATGTCCATCATGTTGCGCAGCGCTTCGTCATCAAGAATCAAGATACCTTCGAGAATGATCACGTCTTTTGGCTCAAGGTGAACCGTTTTATCCGAGCGATTATGAATCTTGTAATCATACACCGGCTGATCAACGGCATGTCGATGAATGAGTTGCTCCAGATGATGTTTGAGTAGCGGCGTGTCAAATGCTAACGGGTGGTCGTAATTGATCTTCTTCCGCTCTGAAAACGGTTTGTCACTTTTCTTATAATACGCATCCTGTGCCAGCAAGAGCAAGGAATGACCGGAAAAATGATTAAAAATAGCCCGACTGACACTGGTTTTGCCACTGGCTGAGCCACCTGTCACACCAATCACAATAGCTTTCTTCTGTTGCATTTTAGCCTTCCTCACTCAGTATATAAGATCTGCGCATAACACAGCCTTGGAAATAACGTCCGCTGGTTGGACACTGCTTCCAAGGCCGCTTAACCTGAAATTTGATTTAGCTTCCGGACATGATTTTATCATATCCAAAGTTGGCTGCCTGCTGCGCTGTCAGAACGTCACGTTGTTGATTGGATTGGTTTGATGATCGCGATGCCTTCATCAACGGTTGCGCTTATTTATCGGCAGCGGCATTATCGCTTGCAAACTTAGCTGTATTAGCATCATGTTGCTCGCGAGTCGTTGCATACAGCACTTCACCCGTCTTCAGATTTGCAACAAAGTACAGATAATCCTTGCTGCGGGCATTCGGACTGAGAACAGCAGCAATGCTTTGTTCGCTCGGTGAATCAAATGGTCCGGGGCCGTAACCGGTGTGCACATAAAGGTTGTACGGTGAATCAACGCTAGTGTCTTTGTTGGTTAAATGCGTCTTATGCGTATTCAAGGCATACATAACAGAGATGTCGGACTGCAGTGGCATACCGGCATCAATCCGGTTCAAGAAGACGCCCGCAATGGTACGACGATCTTCTTGGGTTACCCCTTCACGCTCAACCAACGAAGCCAAGGTCATCACTTCCTGAACAGAATAACCTTGTTTCTTAACGCTCTTGTAATAACTTTGCATCACGCTATCAGTTTTTGCCACCATTGCCTCAACCAGATCCTTGGTGGTTTCACCGGCGCTCATGCTATAAGTGGCTGGGAAAAGATACCCTTCCAGACGATACCGTACCCCTTTAGCCGAGGCTGCAGCGCTAAGTAACTTAGGATATTTCTTAGCCAGCTGGTTGAAAAAGGTTTGGTCTTTCATCAAGGCCAGGAATTTTTTGCTCGTCAGATTTTGATTGGATTTAGCCAATTTATTAACGGAAGTCGCAATTTGCTCAACCGTTGCGCCTTCTTTTACCAGCAACTGTCCCGCCGCGGCTGCTGAAGTACCGCCTACACGCAACTTTTGAATCACCTGATCCATATTGTCACGTTGCGTTAGTTGATAGCGTCCTGCCTGAAAATCGGCAATATTGTGAAACTTCACGTAATAGTTGAAGACCATGGCACTTTTAATCACATGCTTGGCTTCTAATCTGCTCGCAATTTGTTTCGTGCTAGAGCCAGCCGGGACTGTCACATTAATGCTTGTTTTGCCATTAGGGTCGACTGGCTGTAAGGCGGAATTGACATACCGGTAGCCCATCAGTCCAACAATCACAAGCACAGCAAATAAAATACCGAGAACCCAACCGACGATTTTTTGCGATGCTTTTTTCTCATGTTGCCGCTGGCGTCGTTTACCCGCCACGTCCGGGGATCGCTTGTCCAAAAAGATGCCTCCTTTTTCTCATGCCAACGTTAACCTCATCCGTTATGCTTGTACACAAATAACCGCCCGGCATAACAGACAAAGCTATGACAACGCCATTATGTAGCAACGTCACCGTCAGATCATGCTTGACGGTGACGCGATACAGTCTGAATGTTACTGAGTCCACTGACCGTTGCCAGTGACTATCATACCGAACCACCGGCTAAAATGCGACCAACGATTAACGAATGGTTGCCCCTAAATCAGATTCAAGTGCTGCTTTGACTCGATCAAAAGCCTGCGTAACTTCTTCTTCGGTTAATGTTTGGTCATCGCGCCGATAAGTGAGCGTATAAGCCAGACTCTTTTGGCCCGGCGCCATATGCGAACCTGCATAAACATCAAACAAGGTAACGTCTTTGAGATATGCGCCGCCGTGTTGCTGGAAGATCTGCATCACTTCGGCATTAGTAACGGTATCGGCAACTTGCAGTGCAATATCGCGCGTCACAGCCGGGAACTTCGGTGCAGGCTGGGCAATCTTCTCCTGACGCGGCGCCGCAAATAAGGCATCAAGGTCAAGCTCAAAGACAAAGGTTGCAGGTAGATGCTGTTCATGTTCAAACGCCGGGTGCAAACGGCCCAAGAAGCCGACTCGTTGTGTCCCGACCAAAATATCAGCTGCCTGACCCGGATGAAGTTCACTCACCGCCTGAGTCACTGCAAAGTGCACCGGTTCAGCCAATGAATAATCCTCCAGCAAGTGCATCACAATGCCTTTGACATAGAAGAAATCAACGCTGCGTGCGGCTTGATGCCAATTTTTGGCGGCTACGTGGCCAGTGATAGCACCGCCTAAATACTCGATTTCAGTTGGCCGTACCTGATCACCGGTTTTGGTAAAGATCCGTCCCTGTTCGTAAATGGCAACATCTGTTTCTTTACGCGCCTGATTATATTTAATGACATCTAATAAACCTGTCACCATATTCATTCGTAGTACGGCATGGTCTTTGGTCATCGGTGAATCAACCTGCGTTGGCTCGCCGGGTTGCAACTTAAATCTGGTTGCCGCTTGCTCAGTCGTCAGGCCATAAGTAATCGCTTGATTAAGACCCAACCCTTCCAGGAGATGGCGGGTACGGCGAATTCGCTTTTGCGCTGGTGTATACTCGCCAATCGTCATCGTAGTAGTCGGAAGTGTACTTGGTAAATTGTCAAAGCCATAAATACGGGCGACTTCTTCAACCAAATCCGCTTTGATATGAATATCCCAACGCCGAGGTGGAATCGCAACCGCAAATAAACCATCAGCAACTTCAACGCCAAAACCTAGTTGTTGGAAAATTCGTGTCACCTGGTCTTGGCTTAATGTCGTGCCTAACACGTGATTAATATGATCCAGCGAAATATCAACCACGACATCTTTTGCGTCAACCGCAGTCGGACTTACGGTTCCCTTGGCAGCCTGTCCGCCACCCAAGTCGCTCATCCAGGCAACTGCTGCATCTAAAGCGCGATTAATATCAGCTAAGTTAATCCCTTTTTCAAACCGCGATGATGCCTCTGAGCGCAAATTGTACTTCAGCGCTGTTTTACGAACGTTAACCGGATTAAAACTGGCAGCCTCAACGACAACCGTGGTCGTGGTTTCCGAGATCTCTGAATCCAAGCCGCCCATCACGCCGGCTAACGCAACTGGCACCTGACCATTTGTAATCACGATATCGCTGTCATCTAGTTCGTGTTCGCCACCATCCAGTGTGGTCAACGGTTCCCCATTGCGCGCCCGCCGAACCTCAATGTGCTGACTACCGAGTTTAGCATAGTCAAACGCATGCAAAGGCTGACCATATGCCAACATGATGAAATTAGTGATATCCACGATGTTGTTAATCGGACGCACGCCAGCATTCCATAACCGCCGTTGCAACCAAAGCGGGCTCTCTTTAACGGTGACGTGGTCAATCACCCGTAACTGATAACTCGGGGCATCCTGAGCGTCTTTAACTTCGACACTGAGATAATCCGCCACTGGACGATCACCTTCTGTCAGCAGCTTTTCTTCAAAGTGCGGCTTTTCATCATAAGTCGCGCCCACTTCCCAAGCAACTCCGCGCATGCCTAAAGCATCAGCGCGATTTGGCGTAATCTCAAAATCCAACACGGCATCATGCATCCCGAGCGCGGCCAACGCATCACTGCCTGGTTCTAGCGGTTCATTAAAAACGTAAATACCGTTTAAATAAGCTTTGGGAACGACATTTTCATTAAAGCCGATTTCTTGCAAAGCACAAATCATCCCAAGGCTTTCTTCGCCACGCATTTTGCCTTTTTTGATTTTGACGTTATCGGCAATCCGTGCTCCCGGAAGCGCAACGATCACCGTTTGGCCAGCCGCAACATTGGGAGCACCGCAAACAATCTGGCGCGGTTCATCTTCACCCACATCTACCTGACAAAGGTTGAGGTGATCAGAGTTTGGATGAGGTTTGATCGCCAATACCTTACCAACGACAATCTTTTTCAATCCGGCATCGGGATGTTTAACATCGTCCACTTCAATTCCGGTTCGTGACACTTTATCGGCCAATTCTTCCGGTGATACCGGGATGTTGACAAGCTCTTTTAACCAATCATATGAAACGTCCATCTTAACCCTCCTGACTGAACTGCGTAAGGAAGCGCAAGTCGTCTGTGTAAAAACTGCGAATATCGTCAATGCCGTATTTCAGCATGGCAAACCGATCCGGGCCAAGACCAAACGCAAAGCCGCCATATACATCGGCGTCAATATTAGCCGCACGCAAAACATTCGGATGCACCATGCCGGCACCGAGAACTTCAATCCAGCCGGTATACTTGCAAACAGGGCAACCCTTGCCACCGCAGCGGAAGCAGGAAACGTCCACTTCTACAGACGGTTCTGTAAACGGAAAATAGCTCGGGCGCAGGCGAATCGTCCGATCAGCGCCAAACACATGCTGACACATGGCGAGTAACGTCCCCTTAAGATCAGCCATTGTAATATGCTTGTCGATCACCAGACCTTCCATCTGATGGAACTGGTGGCTATGTGTGGCATCATCATCATCACGCCGATAAACCACGCCCGGACTGATCATTTTCAGCGGGCCCTTAGTAAAATCATGTTTCTCCATCGTCCGTGCCTGCATCGGGCTGGTTTGGGAACGCATCAGCAACTCATTGGTAATATAAAAAGTTTCCTGCATATCCCGCGCCGGATGGTCCTTGGGGATGTTCATCATTTCAAAGTTGTAATGATCCTCTTCCACTTCCGGACCGGTTAGCACTTGATAGCCCATGCCCATAAAGAAGCTTTCAAGGTCATCCATAATCTGAATAATAATATGCGGTGTGCCCGCCGTTACCGGATCGCCTGGTAATGTGACGTCCACGGTTTCAGACTTCAATTTTTCGTTGATGACTGCCTGCTCCAGTTGAGATTTACGCGTCTCAATCACCGTACTCAGTTCATCCCGGACTTTATTGGCAAAGGCACCGACTTTTGGCCGTTCATCTGCTGATAAATCCTTCATGCCGCGCAAAACGCTGGTGATGGGGCCTTTTTTCCCTAACAACTGAACGCGAATCTGATTTAATTCGTCCAACGAGGTGATCTTTTTTATCACCTCATTATTTTGCTGAAAAAGTTGTTCAAGTTTCGTTTGAAGATCCATGTTCTTCCTCCTTGACTGCTAACCTGAGAAGTCCGCCGTTGATACGTTTGAAGGCATAAAAAAAGTCCCTTCTCAAAAAAGGGACGAAGCATCGCGGTACCACCCTTGTTCATGATTAAAAAACCTCATGCACTCAACAAGGTAACGGCCAGGCCGGAGCTTTCTAAGTGTTGCCACCTCAAAAGTCAACTCAGAAAGTGAAGACAAACATTTTGGTAACAGACGTCTTGCAGTCTCGTGAACGTCATTCCCTGATTTACCAGCCTGTTTGGGCTTTCGTCATTGTTTTTACATTTTTTTGATAAGACAAGCTTAGCAAATTCAGCGCAGACGTCAAGAGCTGATGGCTAATAGTTAGGTAGTTAGGCTCTTTTTACTTAGGGCCTCTCAGATGTGTTCCGGCTAATGATCAACAATGGCATAAGAAAAAAACGCGTCTCTTACGCGTTTTTTTGTTTTTCATTGGCATGGCACTCTTCATCGGTAACCCATGCATCACCCCAGGCGTGTGCAGCGGCCATGACTGAATTCAAAGCCCGGCCCTTATCTGTCAGGGCGTATTCAATTAAATCCGAGTCCTTGTGCGTCAGACGATCAATCAAACCCTCGCCTTCAAGTTCCTTCAAGCGTTCGACCAAAACCCGATCCGAACACCGGGGAATCAGTTGCGCAATATCTTTAAACCGAGAATTGCCATTGTTTAACAAAACTTCCAGAATCAAACCGTTCCACTTCTTACCCAAAATTTCAAATGTGTGCTGAAACTTAGGACAAAGAGCGACTTGTTGACTTTGACATTCGGTTTTACTGGTTACTGTTGCATCCACTCTACTCACCTCATCATACCCGCTTACTTACATTTAGATAGTGTTAGCATAACACACTCCCAAAATATTACAAGTCATGCTTATCATCAGCAACTCAAAAGCTAATTGATGCGTCTAAAATAAACGAAAAAAACTCACAATCCGTTTTCAAAGCGTGGCACTGCATCCAAAGTTGAATTTTGCTCTCACAATTAATGTCGGCTCGTGGGGGAAAATATACCCGTCAAAAAAGAGCCGCGGGACACCGCCCACGACTCTAATATGACGACAATAACAATGAGCTGCCGTCAATCACGATCCTAATTTAAAGCTTTTAAGTGAGTGTGAATCGGATGCCGGAGCTTGTGCATCCAGGGTACAACGACCTCATCCATCGCAGCATAATCATCAACTAGAGAAACAACAAAACTTTCCTTATACTTCGGCAAGCCAACTGTTGCCCCCCACATGTGCTTGATGATAATGTCTTTTTCCATCGGTGACAATTCGGTTAACTTCTCAGCATTCCGTAAAGCAATCCGGGGATGGATAAAGGCATGCGTTCCCAAGTCAAACTTGGTTTTGCGCCAATCATAGTAAAACAGATCGTGCAATAAGCCGGCTCGGGCGATCGCACGAACATTCAAATGCAGGCGCTTCCCAATCAAATAACTCTGATAGGAAACACTAATTGAATGTTCCAATCGGTTCGAATAATGGTGTTGTGGGTGTTCTGCCAGTCGCTGGACCTCAGGCTTAGCCAATAAATCAGCCACATACCCAACGTACTCAGCATCCGATTGCCAATCGCGTTTTTTGCTCAAGACATCTGCTCCTTTTGTGGTTTGATGAACACACCCATAGTATAACAGCTTCCCACCCTAAAAAGCACGTTCGTAACACATTCTTAATCACCGACTAAGTGAAACATCATGATAGCCGCTGCGACAGCGACATTCAAAGATTCTGCTTGTCCCCGAATCGGAATATACAGGTTCGTATCGGTTTGCTTTAAAAGAACAGGATCCATGCCATTGCCTTCATTGCCGACAACGAGTCCGAACTGTGCGCTCGGTTGAATACTGCGATAACTTTTAGCTTTATCATTAAGCTCCGAGCCATAAACGGGAATCCCTGCCCGTTGCAAGGCTTTAATAACAGGCATCAATTTTGCCGATACGATGCGCACGTGAAATTGGCTGCCTTGCATCGCCCGCAAAACTTTCGGACCAAAAGCGTCGGCTGTTCCATTACCAAAAATGACGGTTTTAATGCCCGCAGCATCCGCCGTCCGCACCAAGGTTCCAACATTACCGGGATCCTGAATCGCATCCAACATTAAAAACTGCCCACTTAAAGGATCTGGCAATTGCCCGGCCTGACGTGGCATAACCGCAAAAATTCCCTGTGGCGTTTCGGTGTCACTAAGATGCTCGGAAACCGACTCCGAAATCTGCGTCATTTTGTCATAAAACGGCTTAAGCGCACGATCATCAACATACTTTTCGGTAGCATAAATATCATAAGGCGTCTGCCCACTCGCCAGCGCCTCTTGAACCAAGTGCCGCCCTTCTAGCAAGTAGCGCCCAGCATCCTTTTGATGTTTCTTAACCGTTAATTTCTTGGCCGTTTTAATGCGGTCATTTTTGGGTGATGAAATATATTCCATAAAAATCTCCTTTTAAAAAGTGAGCGCGAGCCAGCCCGGTTAGAAACCGGAGCATAAGTGGCCTTGGGCGTGATGACCCGGGTTTGGTCATTGCGACCAAGGTCCTTATGTGCAGGTTTCTGGGCTGGTGAACGCGTTATGATGAGCATGAGCCAGCATTAACCAATCGCCAGTTCACAAACAAAAATCCGACTTTAGCCTCTTGTCGCGTTTTCTATATACCTTATGCTACACTAGTATGGACTGTGGAGAAAGCAAAGATGAAGATGTTTTCATCACCTTTCGACCCAAATCTTCTGCACGAAAGGAAGTGTCTTTTTGGTCAAACTCGCTAAACAAATCGTCGTTCGGGGACGGGTTCAAGGCGTTGGTTTTCGCTGGGCCACGAAGATGATTGCGGATAATCTCAATATTAGTGGCACCATCGAAAATCGCGCTGACGGCTCGGTTTTCATTCAAGCAGCCGGTGAACCGCTCAATCTAGCCAAATTCATTGCACAGGTCAAAGCCGGTCCGAATCCTTACGCTAACGTGTCGACTTTTGAAGAAAAGCCGCTTGAAAACGTGCCGGACTTCAACGGTTTTCGTGTAACCGGTTGAATCCGCTTGGTCCATACAGTATAGTTAAACCCGATGACATTTTGAAGGGAAATTATTCATGCACAAGTCGAAAAAAATATTTGCACTAGGAGCGGTAGGCATTCTGCCGCTATTATTATCAGCGTGTTCGCCAACGAAACAAGGCGTCACACTCAAGCCGCCGACAGATCCATTTTTCGGTACTTTCTATAAGATAATCGGGTTGCCGTTGCAGCATTTGATGGAATGGATTGCCGGATTCGTTGGGTCGACCAGCAGTTACGGCATTGCCATTATCGTCATTACCTTGTTGGTTCGCCTAATCGTGTTGCCACTCATGCTGCGCCAACAACGAACCATGACGGCTTATCAGGAAAAGCAGAAGATTCTCCAACCGCAATTAAAAATTGTTCAGGATGCCGTTAAGCGCGCAAAAACGCCAGAACAACAAATGGCTGCGAATAATTACATGCGGAAAATTTATTCTGCTAATGGCACCAGCATGATCCCGTCAATGGGTTGCTTGCCAATGCTCATTCAATTTCCAATTTTCTCAGGTTTGTATCAAGCTATTGCTTATTCACCTGAAATTTCACACGCAACTTTCTTTGGCATTCAGCTGGGGCATTCCAGTTTTATTGTCACCATTTTAGCCACGTTGCCATACATTATTGTCAGCCTGATCATGCTTCAAGGCGTCCCGCCAGAGCAGCGAAAAGCTATGCAGGCAACGGCTTTCCTGAGCCCGATCATGACATTTGTGTTCTGTATGATGTACAACGCCGGATTGGGTCTGTATTTTGGTGCCGGTGGGATTATTCTCATCATCCAGCAAGCCATCGTGACTTATATTGTGACGCCTAACATCCGGAAACGGCTTGATGCCGAAATGGAAGAAAATCCGCCTGTTGAAGTCGTTAATGAACATACCTTTGATGACTGGGGTGCCGTCACGGCCACTGCCGGATCGACTGGAACTCAAAGCCGCCAGCAACCAGTAGATCCAGATGCCATTGATCATCAACAATTACGCAAACGAAACGCCGGCAAACAACAACGGCCACGTAAGTAAATTACCAACACATTGAAGTCGTCTTTATTAGGCGGCTTTTTTGTTTGTCGAAATTTGAATTCTCTATAAACACAAAAGTGGTGTACACGCCTCTGCTTACAATTGGCAAAGTCTCCTACTGGCAGCGCAAAAATATGGCCACACGCCAAAAACCGGTTTCAGAGTTAACAAGAATGCTCACACTCCGAAACCGGTTCATTTATTGATTGTGTTCCGACTACAAATTGCTTTTAATTGACGTATCACTTTTCGGCGCAGCAGCCTGCTTTGCTGCTTCTTGGCGTTGAAGTGCTTTGGCTTTGTCCGCCGAAATCGTTGGCAAATCAATCCGGAAGATCGACCCATGACCTAAAGCGGAGTCTACTTCAATTTGACCATGATAGCTTTCGATCAGTTGCTGAGCGATAGATAGCCCCAGCCCATTGCCGCCTTTTTCGCGACTGCGAGCCTTATCAACGCGATAAAAGCGATTGAACACGCGACGCCGATCCTTTTCGGCAATACCTTCACCAAAGTCCTGAACGGCAACTGCAACGCCATTACCACTGTTTTGGGCCATTGAGACATGAATTTCCTTGCGATCAGTCGAATACTTGACGGCGTTATCGAGGAGGATAATCATCACTTGCTCCAGATGATTGCGGTACATGCGGACAAAAGTTGTCTGCTCCAAGTCATCGTCTAGCGTGAACGTAAACTCCGGATGAATCATGCGAAAATCGGCAACGACCTGCTGGATGACTTTGTGGACATCCACAACCGCATTGGGAAACTGAACATCCACCTGATCCGCGCGCGTCAGATCCAGCATTTCCTGAATCAGGCTCTTCATACGGGTGATTTCTTGAAGTGAAGCAGCCAGCGATTCGTCAAGCACTTCCGGATCATCCTTACCCCAGCGATTGAGCAGTTGTAAATGCCCTTCCAAAATAGCTACTGGGGTTCGTAGCTCATGCGAAACATCCTGTACAAATTCACCTTGCTGGTCAATGTAACGTTGAATCCGATCCAGCATACCGTTAAATTCCAGCACCAAATCGCCAAGCTCGTCATTGCGCTTCAATGCCGGAATCCGAACCGTGCTTTGCGGCTCCTCATTGACAACATCAATGGCATTAGTAATCAGCTTAATCGGACTTAAGAATCGGGTTGCCAGCACATAGCCAATTAGAATTGAAATGAGAATGGCAGCAAAACTTAAACCAATAATTAACAAGGTAATTTCATGCATGGTCGCATGAAACGCTGTCAGTTTGTTCGTCACCTGAACGTAACCAATCAAATTTGAACTCTCAGCCGAATAAATAGGTGCAGTTCCGACCAGTCCGTTAAAATCACCGATATGACTTTCCTGAACTTCAAATCCATGAACCTTACCCAACGTGATCGGGGTGTCGCGCGACTGAAAAATTGTCGTCCGATCACGCGAAAACACCGACACGCTAACGTCTGCCTGAGCCAATTTCTGAATAACGGAATCAGAAAAAATCCGCGTGTGTGACTCGCTGGGAGTAGGTAGTGACGACTGATCGGACGGCGTTGTCCCTTCCAATCGCGGAACCACCTGGGCCATGGTCAAATCGCCACTGACTGGGGAAAGCCGTTGGACGACTGTGTTAAGGGTATCGGTGACGGTTCGACGCTCCTGATTAATCAGAATCTGCCGCATCGCACCATAAAGGATCATTGAAAAAGTGACAAAAGTGACAAAAATCCCGACACCAACTGTGACGGCCCATTTGACCTTCAACGAGATGCGGGGATTCTTCTTTTGCTTAGTACTGGTTTGCTTGATATGCATTATGACCGCATAACATAGCCGGTTCCCCGAACCGTCTGAATATAACTAGGTTCACCGGGCCGATCAATTTTATTTCGAATGTAGCGGACATAAACATCAACGACATTCGTTTCAACATCGGAATTATAACCCCAGACTTTAGACAGCAAAACATCACGTGCTAGAACAACGTTGACATTTTCCATTAAAGTTAAAAGCAATTCGTATTCACGCTTGGTCAATTCGATGATGTCATCGCCACGCCGCACAACGCGATTTTCCTTTTCGATGACAAGATCGCGATACTTGATGGTCGTTTGCTTGGCAGTGTTGTTTTCGCCCTCAATACTAATTCGACGTAGTAAGGCGCGTAACCGTGCCAGCAGCTCCTCAATGGCAAACGGCTTAACAATATAGTCATCTGCCCCATGATCCAAGCCGCTGACCCGATCAATCACCGAATCACGCGCCGTCATCATGATAATCGGCGTATTCTTCACCTGACGAACACGCCGGCAGACTTCCAATCCGTTCAGTTCCGGCAACATGAGGTCCAGCAAGATAGCATCCCAATCTTCTGCTAGGGCTGCTTCCAAACCGGTACGGCCATTAAAGTGAACTTCGGTTTCGTAACCTTCATGCTTTAGTTCAAGTTCAACAAAGCGGGCAAGATTTTTTTCGTCTTCAATAATTAATATTTTACTCATTAGCGTCTCCTTATACTTTCGGTGCATGAACACACAATCTGAATCTATTTTTAGTTTCTCATAAAAACATACGCTAGGATAGTTTAGCACAGTTTTCTCATTTTGACTATCAGCCCCGCGTTAATAGGCATCAATGCTAATGGAAATGCCTATTAATCAAGGCTCTCATTTTTCAATTCGGCTAATTCTCATAATAACCCGCGATACTTTCTAATCTGTCTTTACGAAACATATACCATTTTTTAAGTCTGATTGTCAAAGCCTTTGTGACAAGGATAGATTAAAAAAACCAATTCACATGCGACACTTAATCGCAGGTGAATTGGTTTAGACTTAAACTTCAATGAATTAAGCTTCGTCGTACCACGTGTAATGGAAAATGCCATCACGATCAGTACGTTCATATGTGTGGGCACCAAAGTAGTCACGCTGAGCCTGAGTCAGGTTGGCCGGCAGAACAGGGGCACGATAAGAGTCGTAGTAACTGATCGCCGCTGAGAAGCCCGGCACCGGAACGCCGGCTTTAACAGCCAAGCCGACCAAGTCACGGACACTTTCCTGATAGTTCTTAGCAATATTCAGGAAGTAATCGTCTAACAACAAGTTCTGTAAATCCGGCTTCTTATCATAGGCATCGGTGATATTTTGCAAGAAGCGTGCGCGAATGATGCAACCTGCACGCCAAATCTTGGCCAATTCACCGTATTGCAGGTTCCAGTCGTAGTTGTCCGATGCAACGCGCATTTGTTCAAAGCCTTGAGCATAAGACATCAACTTGCTGAAGTATAACGCCTTACGGATCATCTCGATAGCTTCTTTTTTGTCAATCGTCACATTGCCAACCGGCTTTGGCAGAACTTTACTTGCCGCAACCCGCTCCTGCTTCATCGCACTAATGTAACGCGCATAGACGGATTCGGTAATCACACTTTGCGGAACACCTAGCTCAAGAGCAGATTGTGAAGACCATTTGCCGGTCCCTTTGTTGCCAGCGCGATCCAAAATCACATCAACGATCGGCTTGTCGCTGCCAAGATCGTCTTTACGGGTCAGAATGTCTGCCGTGATGTCGATGAGGTAGGAGTCCAGTTCGCCTTTATTCCAGTCACTAAAAATACCGGCGATTTCTTCTACGTCCAAACCAAGCAAATGACGCATCAAGTTGTAACTTTCAGCAATTAATTCCATATCGCCGTATTCGATGCCGTTATGAACCATTTTGACATAATGGCCGGCACCGTTTGGCCCAATGTAAGTCACACAAGGTGCACCGTCATCCGCTTTTGCCGAAATAGCCTCCAGAATCGGTGCTACCAAGTCATAAGCCTCTTTTTGGCCGCCTGGCATTAAGGATGGTCCGTGTAGTGCGCCAAGTTCGCCACCGGAAACGCCCATACCAATGAAATTGATCCCGGATTTATCCAGTTCGGCACTGCGCCGCATAGTGTCTTCAAAGAAGGTGTTCCCGCCATCAATCAAAACGTCACCTTTATCTAACAGCGGCAATAATTCTTTAATCACGGCATCGGTACCGGCACCGGCTTTAACCATCATGATAATCCGGCGAGGCTTCTCTAATGAAGCAACAAAGTCCTCGATTTTATAGCTCGGGACCAATTTCTTGTCCGGATGTTCTTCTACAACCGCCTTGGTTTTACTTCCGGTACGATTGTAGATTGCAACGGTATTGCCGCGGCTTTCGATATTCAAGGCAAGATTCTTGCCCATAACCGCCATGCCGACAACACCAATTTGTGGTTTATCCATTAACATGGACCTCCTCATTCATTTCATCATTTACGACTTTTATGTTAGCAGAAACCGCCGCGCTTTAACAGTCGGCAGACGGGTTATCACAGCTCAATTTGATCTAATTTTTTGAAGTCATCTTTCTAGTGGCGAAACAAGCTTGGCGGATAAACCATTTTTTGTTAACAGAAAAAAACAGCCCCTTCTAAATGCCATCGCGAAGGTGCCGTTTTCCAATAAATCAACTCGCTATATCATCACGACTGATCATCATCCGGGAACATCCCTTTTAATTTCGTAAAAGGGTTATCTGCCTGCTTCTCTTTTTTAACGGCTTTATCAAAATCTTCTTCAGCCATGACTTCCCAGTCCTCGCCTGAAGGCATCTCGCCACTGGCGGCTTCTTCTGGCGTTAGCACTTGCATGGGGATGCTTAACAACAAATGATCCTCCACTGCCGGCAACAAATCCAGCTCCGGATCCTCAAGCGGCATCAGAATTTCGCCGTCTTCATATTGATCGGCATGGCCGTCATCGGTCAGATAGATCTCGCTAAACGTGAAATCCTGTGGCAGCGTGACTGGGGTCAAACTGCGCGTCGAGGGAACTACCAAAGTACCCTTTAAGTTGACACTAACCAGAAAATCGCCGCGATCATAAACAATATCGCCGTTTACCTGGATGGGACTGACATCAAGAACCTCTGGATCACGATCCTGCAAATCTGCCTTGACATCCAACGTGGTACTAAAATGCAACGGTTCCTGATCGTGTTTCATTAATTCCTGAATCGTCCATTTCAACATGTTATTTTGCCTCCTTTAGACGCGCACACTAACCTTAAGATGGAGTTATGAGCGCGTTTCACATCAACGGTCGGCGGCCATAATTTTGTTCAACACCGCTAATCGTGGTGATTAATCGATCCGCACGATGGGTCATCGCAAGGATCCCATTCGGTGCAAGCATATCAGCACTAACGCGAGTGAGCAAGGGCCAGCCAACTTGGTGTTTAACCTGGCGCAAGTATTGCTGACCGGCTGGCGTAAACCCGAGCACATGCAGCTGCGGCAAGTGCCGAGCCTTTTCCACCGCCGCTATTGTCATATTCAGCGTGATTGCTAAAGCTAATCGCCGCAGTCTGGCGTAGGTATACCGCTTGGACTTAACCCGCTTTAAAAAGCTCGTCATATCAATAGCGTCATCAATCTGCTGGGTGAAACGATATTCCAGCCCTTCCGCCATCGTGGCAACCTGCCGCAACTGCGCCAAATCTGCTGTCTGTAGACGATATTTCAACCATGGAAAATATTGCGACCACCCATATTGTTGCTGCTTAGAATAAACCGGAATCAGATCTGCAGGAACAATCTTCGCGAGCGATTCACCTCTGCGCAATCGCTGACGAATCGCTGACGCACTGGCCAGATTAGCTGTCAACTGGAGCGCGTCATGGGCCACGCCTTGTCGACCGAACGGATAAAGCTGCATCGGCACTTGCAACGCCAAAACCGCTTTTGCATAGCTCAACCCCAACATGAAATTCGGGTCTGTTTGCGTGATGCCGGCTGCTTTTGCATAAGCGGCATTAAGCTGGGTCGCATAAGTCTGGGTATAATCCGAAAATCCCGGATCCGTCAAAGGGGCTTTTTCTAATTGTCGGGCAAGGTCCAGATAGGCAAGTTCGGGGTGTTCGGTTCCAAATGCCAGTGCGGTCACGCGTAACGCCGCTAACGTCGCAACCCCGGCTTCCGCAAATTGATCCGCCGCTTGCACCGCTCCGGTTACCGGCAGCTCAATGACAATATCGGCGCCATGATCCAACGCCGCCCGCGCCCGCACCCACTTATCAAAAATCGCGGGTTCGCCACGCTGGACATAGTTTCCCGACATCACCACAACGACAACATCAGCTTGCGTTAATTTTCGGGCTTGTGCCAGTGCATATGCGTGACCAGCATGAAATGGATTAAACTCTGCAATCATACCGACCGCTTGCATAGACGCCTCCTAATAAATTTGCTTATTCATTTGGCTCATCACGACTATTTTTTGCGCGCGTGGAAAAACCAGCGCGTACTTTCAGGTCCCACCGGCTCGTTGCCAAAATCGTCGGTAACCTCAATTTTTTCGAACCCGGCATTCTGTAAGGCCCGCAAATAATCAGCCAACGGATAAGTGCGTTCCTTGTGTGTTTCTGTCAAAGGCTTATAGGCATCCAAGGCTTCGTCGTACATAAAAAAGGTGAGGTCATGTTCAATGCTATGTGGATGCTCACCAATAAAACTATTCCATAAGAACGCAAAGTCATCCGTTTGATAGTTGTACATATAACCCGGAAAGACCTGATCCATTTGATAAAGCGAGTGAGCATCAAAAAGAAAGTCGCCACCAGTCGGCAACTTTGACGCTACCTGCGTAAAGACCTGTTGCACCTCATCCAGATTCTGCATATAGCAAATCGAATCGTCAAAACAAGTAACAATTGGAAATTCCGGTAGCGTTTCCAGATCACGCATATCGCCTTGAAGCAGGGTTAATGCCACCCCTGCAGCATCAGCTTTTTCCTCTGCCAAGGTCAACATTTCTTCAGATAAATCAAAATCCGTGACTTGATAACCTGACTGAGCCAATAGCACGGCCAAAAAGCCGGAACCGCCAGCCAACTCAAGCAATGGCTGATGACTCGGCTTCACTCGCTTGACCACATAATCACGCCACCGTTGATACAATGACTGATCCATCAATTGGTCGTAAACTTCGGCAAAGGTCGTGTAGATCATGCCTCAACCCACTGATCCACTTTAACCAGCGGTGCATCTTGCCATAACTTTTCCAGGTTGTAGAATTGTCGCTCTTCTGGCATAAAGACATGAACCACCACATCGTTTAAGTCAATCAGCATCCACTTGGACCCTTTTTGTCCCTCAATCCGGCGAATCTCAACGCCGGCCGCTTCTTCTTTTTCTTCGATTTCATCAACAATTGCCTGAACCTGACGATCCGAAGTGCCGCTCATGATAACAAAATAATCGGCCAACAGACTCACACCGCGCATGTCCAATGCAACAATGTCTTCGGCTCGCTTCGAATCACCGGCTTTAACAGCAATTTCCAACATGGTTTTTGCGTCGATCATAAATTACTCCTTTGATAAAAATGCATTGTAGGTTAACAGTGTTTTCGGATAAACCAATTGACGCGCCCCGATTAGATAGGTCAGGGTGTTTTCAAGCTCAATGCGGCTGGCTTCTTCCAAGTTAGTTTCGGCTGCCTTGCGTGCTTTGGCCTCAACCGGCAATGACCGTTGGGGTTCAATAAAGTCACCGACAAACACACATTCATCCAGCTTGGTCATTTCCGGATCACCGGTTGTATGCCGCGCAATAGCCGTCAGCACTTGTTTATCGGTAATGCCGACTTCGGTTTGAATAAAATGAATCCCGACAACGCCATGCCACACACCACGGCCATACTGCAGTAACTTGGGGTCAAAGCCGTCTTCGATAATCACGCGTTTATATGTTTCAACCGAGATTTCTTTACCATAATCATGCAGTAAGCCCGCCAAACCTGCTCGATCCACATCTTGGTCAAAACGCTTTGCCAATTCGATAGCCGTTGCTTCAACCCGCAAACAATGTTCATAGCGAGGCTGATCAAGGCGATTACGTAGGCGATTCAGAATTTCTTTTCGACTCAAGCCATGCGTTAAACTTGCTGGATATTGATGTTCATTCACGATATAATCCCTCTTTTTGAATATAGTCAATCACTGGGTCAGGCACCAAATACTTCAAGCTGCGCCCCGCTTGAACGCGATCCCGCACCGCTGTCGAACTGATATCGATCAGCGGCGCGTCAACCCATAAAATCGGATAGCGGCTAGCCGGTGTATACCCGCGCCGCTTAACGCCGACGAAGGTTACTAATTTTACCAGTTCATCAATGTGCGCCCATTTTGGTAAGTAGTCAACCATGTCGGCACCGATGATAAAGTAGTAATCCGTATCCGGATGAAGTCGGTGCAACTCCTGCATGGTTTGATACGTGTAACTAATGCCCCCACGCCGAATTTCAATGCCTTCCAACCCAAAAAGTGGATTATCGGCAATCGCTAATTGTACCATATTCACCCGGTGCCGAGCAGAAATGGCCGTTTTTGTATCAACATGCGGTGGCATATTATCGGGCATGAAATAAACTTTCTCCAAGCCTAATTCAGTGCCTGCCGCTTCTGCCATAATCAGATGACCGTTATGAATCGGATTGAAGGTCCCACCGAACAAACCAACCTGCTTGCGACGATGCGTTCCCAGAATCTGTTCGCGCATCGCAACAGAAATAACCGGTTGCGTCAACGTGACATTCTGCATCTTTTTCATCACAACTCCTACCGCGCATTGACTTCAAGACTGATGCGACGATGTTCCGACTTTTCAGCCTGCTTATAAACGATCACGGTGCGCCCAATAATCTGCGCCACTTCCAAACCGGCAATCGCTGCCTGTAACGTATCCGCAACTTCTTGCGGTGTATCGTCAGCAGTCGGTAACAGGCTGATCTTGACTAATTCACGGGTTTCGATGGCATCCTTTACGCCAGCGACAAAAGCATCGCCTAGCCCATTTTTGCCAACTTGAATTAACGGTTTGGTCGTCATTGCCAAACTGCGTAAATAACGTTTTTGTTTACCAGTTAACATGTTTTTAACGCTCCTCTGATTCAGTTGTGCCGCCTTTCCACCACCCGTGCAGCTTTTGGGTCGCTGCGGGTTGGCTGCGGCTCGTTTAAATAAATGCTTTACGTAATAAAACATCCACGCCTTTAGGGGCATAACCTGCAATGGTGACGCCAGCCGGTACCGTAATCCAGCCGAGACCGGCAAAAACCAGATCCGATTTTTCTTTCGGCGTGAATTCAAAGCGAACCAGCGGCGGAAAATCTCTGACTTCATCAGCTTGTGGCGGCGCTAGAAGACCCCCGACATGCTTCTGATAAAACTCATCAGCGTTGATCAATTTTGTCCGGTGCAGCGGCAATTGCGTATCGGCGTAAATGACAAAGCTTTGGCGGCCGCCGCGAAGATAATCGAACCGTGCCAGTCCGCCGAGAAAGATGGTCTGGCCTTCATTCAACTGATAAGTCGCCGGTTTAATCACCGAAGTCGGGGATACCAGTTTCAAATCCTTGGAGCCGACAAAATGTGCCATCTGGTGGCGATGAATGATGCCTGGCGTGTCAATTAGCGACTGCCCATCATCTAACGGAATCATAATGCGATCAAGCGTGGTTCCCGGGAAGCGCGATGTTGTAATGAGATCCTCGACACCGGTTAATTGCTTAATAATGCGGTTGATTAACGTTGACTTGCCAGTATTGGTCACCCCGACAACGTACACATCGCGATGTTCGCGATACTTCTCGATAGCGGTGAGTAACTCGTCAACCCCAAATCCTTTTTTGGCACTGGCCAGCAAGGTTGTTACCGGCCGTAATCCCTGCGCTTTAGCTTGCTGCTGCAGCCAGTTTTTTAATTTATTGGGATTCAACGATTTAGGCAAGACATCTGCCTTATTCCCGACCAAAATGACGGGATTATCCCCGACAAAACGATGCAATCCGGGAATCACACTGCCATTAAAATCAAAAATATCAATGACATTCACAATCAATGCGTTACTTTCACCGATCGCATTCAGGAGGCGTAAAAAATCATCGTCAGTTAACGTGACGGGTGCAATTTCATTGTAATGCCGCAGTCGAAAGCAGCGTTGGCAATAAATGTCATCGTCAGCCTCGGCTTTTGCTAATGTCGCGGCTGGCAGATAGCCTGGCTTTTTAGGATCGGTTGTCTGCAAAATAGCGCCACAGCCTATGCAGCGGCGCTCTGTTTCATCATTGATGATGTCCATGAATATCCTCCTGATAATTCAGTTGCCTTTTCTTGGCTAAGGCTTTAAAAACAAAGCCCTCAAAAAAGCGATTTATCCGCGTGTTCCAGGCGTCACTTTGCACCAACGGCTGAGTTAAGATGGTCCGCACGCCGGCAAGATTACCGGCCCAGATATCTGTCAGCAGCTGATCCCCTACCATGACAACTTCAGAACGCGTCAGCCCTAATTCTTTGCGCGCTTTGGTAATCCCGACTGGCAAAGGTTTTAATGCCCGGGCAACATAAGCCACTTGCAGCTTTGCCATCGCTTTATGGATACGATTGGCGTTGTTATTTGACACAACAACCACCTGGATGCCGCCGTTACGTAAATCAGAAAGCCACTGGGTCAGCTTAGCCGTACCTTCTGGGTGATCCCATGCCATCAGCGTGTTGTCTAAATCGGTCAACACCGCTTTAATACCTTGCTGCTTTAGACTAGCAGGCGTCAGGCTAAAAATATTCGTTACCAGCCAAGTCGGCTCAAAAACTGCCACAAATCCTGTCCCCTCTCCGGTTGTTCATATCCTTATATTATAACGGAAAAAACTGGTGAGCGCGAGCCAGCGCGGTTAGGAGTCGGAGTGTAAGCGGCCTTAAACGTGATGGCCCGGTCTTGGCCATTGCGTTTAAGGTCCTTACACGCAGACTCCTGCGCTGGGGAGCGCGTTATGGGAGTAAAAGCGAACTAGTGCCCTTAGACATAACGGCTCGGTCTTGGCCATTACGCTCAATGCCCTTACACGCAGACTCCTACGCCGGTAAATATGCTTATGGCAACCGCGGCCCACCCAAATCTCAAGCCCCAAAATCGGCCACCAAGTTGCAGCTAAGTAACAGCCTTCGCATTGGCAGTGCCAAAAATGTAAACGTTATCTTTAAAAGGCGAAATAATCGCGTTATCAGAATAAACAGGGTAGGATGAATTTGATAGCAAACGCTCGCATTCCGATATTAAGCCTGTTATACTTATTTTTAGTAAGTGTTATAAAGAAGGAGGCTCATCATGACTCGTTTGCACCATGTATCGTTGCTGACTGGCGATGCTGCCGCAACGATCCGATTCTATACCGATGTTTTGGGATTGCGATTGGTCAAAAATACCGTCAATCAGGAAAATATTCATGTACGGCACTTATTTTTCGGTGATTATCAGGGAACACCCGGCAGTGTCGTGACCTTCTTTGCCATTGATCGACTGGGGCATCGTTATGATGGGCCAAATCAATTAGGCGGGATTGATTTGTCGATTCCTACTGAGTCGTTAGCATTTTGGCATGAGCGGTTGCAACAAGCGGGTTGTGTGGTGACGAAAATCGCTAATTGGCTTGCGTTGGTTGACCCCGCGGATACCCCGGTTCGACTCATCCCCTACCAACGGACTTTGCCGGATGCGCTAACGGTTCCCAATGATGTTCCGGGAAGCCAGCAGATCACTGGCTTAATTAACGTTGATATCCCTGTTGCAGATCGTGATGCCGAAGAAGCCTTTTTTGAAACGATGTTGGGACAGGCGCCGGAGCAGCATCAATTTAAGCTGGCCGCTGGCAACACCCTGACCATCCGCCCAAGTTTGACGGCTGGGACTAAGCGTTTTGGCCGCGGGAGCATGGATCATTTTGCGCTGACGGTTGACCATGAAGAAGCATTACCGCGATTGGGCACCATTGCCGCTCAACATGGTTACGAAATCGAGGAATTCGCCGACCGCGGCTGGTTTAAGAGCCTGTACGTGCGTGATCCGGCCGATAACCGAATCGAATTTGCAACTCAAGCGCCGGGCTTCACTTTAGATGAGCCGCTGGAACATTTGGGTGAGCGCCTTGGTTTACCACCGAAATTTGAAGACCGGCGCGCCGAAATCGAAACTTATTTCAAAACTAAAGGAGTGGATTTCCATGATTGAACATCCATTATTAGGTATGAACCACGTAACTGCTATGGCAAGTGACCCACAAGCGATTTTTGATTTTATGAGTAAAACGTTAGGCCTGCATTTAATTAAGAAAACGGTCAACCAAGACGCCTTGGACACCTATCATTTTTATTTCACCGATGACCAAGGCACGGCCGGCACCGACATGACCTTCTTCACCTTCCCTAATCAGGAAAAAGGCAAAAAAGGCACCAACATGATCTCGCGCGCCAGCTTCCGGGTTCCCAGTGACGCCGCTTTGGACTACTGGTTGAAACGGTTTGCTGACAAAGGGGTAGCAAATGACGGGATTAACACCCAATTTGACGCGAAAATCATCAATTTCCACGACCAGGATGATCAACAATATCAATTAATTTCGGACGAACACAACCATGGGGTGGCTGGTGGAACGCCATGGAAGCATAATGATGTTCCTGAAGAATTCGCAATCACCGGTCTCGGCCCAGTCACCGTCACGATTTTTAACCTCGGCCATATGCAGTATGTGCTGACCGAAATCATGGGCTACAAACAGATTGCCGAAGATGGTAACTGGTCGCTCTATGAAGTTGGTGATGGTGGTCATGGTGCGCAAGTGATTCTAGAGCATCGCGAGGATCTGCCAATTTCTGTTGAAGGGTTTGGCAACATTCATCACGCCGCTTTTTCTACTGATAATCGTGAGACTTTGGGCACCTGGATTGATCGGATTAAGCAATATCGTCTGCCACAATCAGGTTATGTCGATCGCTTCTACTTTAAGTCCGAATACTTTCGGGCCGCGCCGCAAGTCCTGTTTGAACTGGCAACAACCGGTCCCGGCTTCTTACAGGATGAAACTTACGATGAAGCCGGTATTCATCTTGAATTGCCGCCATTTTTGGAAAGCAAACGTGCGGAAATCGAACGCGGTCTGACCCCGGTTAAAACCGATTGGCGCGGCCGCTAAGCAACGGAGGTTATGATGGCAGAAGAAAACGTAAATTATACATTTGTCAAAGGCGATCCCAGTGTGTCACCATTATTGTTACTGCATGGTCAAGGTGGCGATGAAAATGATCTGCTGCCGATTGGTAAGTATCTCTCACCCAATAGTCCGATGCTTTCCATTCGTGGGCGCGTTCAGGAACAAGGGATGAACCGGTATTTCAAGCATTCCGAAAACGGCGGCTTCGATCTGAATAATCTTGAACAGGAAACCACTTGGCTGTTTAAGGTATTAAATGAGCTTTGCCAGAAATTCAATATCGATTATGAGCGGTTTATTGTGGTGGGCTATTCAAACGGCGCGAATGTAGCAGCCCGAGCCCTTTTAACTCGCAGTGACACTTTTCACACCGGAATCTTTTTCCATCCCATGGCGCTTTCAACCGTTGATTCCAAACAGGATTTAAGTGATGTCAAGGTTTGGATGTCCCATGGCGATCAAGATCCGATTGTGCCGGCGCAAAACTTCAAGGTGTTAGATACTTATCTTGAAGAACAAGGCGCCGAGGTCACCATTTTCCGCCATGATCAGAGCCATAATTTGAATGAAGCAGAGTTAGCAAATGCCAAGTCCTGGTTGGCTAATAGCGGCCGATTGCAGGATTGGCAACGGAGGTGAGCCAGATGGAACGTTTTGGGTTTGAACAATATGGTAACCCAAGTGTCTTTGAAAGCATTGAGGCGCCTGTCCCGGAGCCAAAAGCCGGTCAGGTGCAGTTGCAAGTGTTGGGCTTTGGCCTTAACCCTTATGACGCTTCGTTGCGCCGTGGTGAACAGGCGGCTTTTCGCAAGGTTAAGTTTCCGGTCGTTCCGGGTACGGATGTGCTTGGCCGCATCACTAAGCTTGGCGAAGGCGTTAGTGAGTTTGCAGTTGGCGATTTAGTTATGAATTATCGACCCATTGGCGGTTACAGTGAATTTGTCACGGCATCAACTTCTAAGATCTATAAAAAGCCCACTGCCTTGAGTTTCCTTGATGCAGCAGCGCTTCCCCAAGTCGGGTTAGCCGCATTTAATATTTTGCATTACATGTTGGCGCTTAAGCCTGGGCAAACGTTGGGGATTGTCGGTGCCAGCGGCGGTGTCGGAGCGATTTTGGTACAACTCGCCAAATTCGAGAAACTCAAGGTGATTGCCGTAGCGGGTGAGCAGCATCGCGAGTATCTACGTCAATTAGGCGCCGATCAAATTTTCAGTTATACCGATGAACTGCCTGAGAATACGGCCGATGCTGTGGTCAATGCGGTTTTTGGCGCAGCAGATCACGGTGCCGCATTGAAGCTGGTCAAGGCTGACGGGCAGTATGTGACGACTGCCTATGCCGACGTTGATCTCAGCACCAAACCAACCGTTGAACATCTGCAGTTAAATCCATCCAAGACCTACTCAGTCCACGATGGCTTTGCTTATCTCGTTGACGTCGCGCAAAAATGGGGGCTGCAAGTTCGCGTTGCCCAGACCTTCCCCTTCACTGTCGCCGGGGTCATTGCCGGCCATGAAATGTTAGAGACCCATCATGCGCCGGGCAAGCTAGTCGTCATGCAAGAGCGGCATGTGACGCACCCGGTTCGAAAAGAAATCAATCACCTTTAACTAGCACTTAAAAACTGCTTGCGACTCGCCAATCTGCGCCGTATGATAAGCGCGTGACTGGAAAGGCGGGACGATATGAAAATTGCAGTATATTGTGGTGCTAATCGTGGTGTCGATGGCGCATTCGTACAAGCCGCAACACGTGTAGGTGCATGGATTGCCCAACGTGGTGATACCCTGATTTATGGCGGTGGCAAACTCGGGTTAATGGGCGCAGTTGCTCAAAGCGCCTTGAAACATGGTGGCAAAGTGATTGGCATCATCCCTCAAGTGCTGGCAGATCGCGGTCTGGCTCTACCGAATCTGACCCAATTAGAAGTCGTCGAAGATATGGGCACGCGCAAAGCACGCATGATTGCGTTAGCGGATGCTGACATTGCCCTTCCCGGCGGTCCCGGTACGCTTGAGGAAATTACCGAAGCGATCTCGTTTTCACGGATCGGATTAAACGCTAGCCCGACGATCCTATTTAACCAAAATGATTATTACCGTCCGTTACAGCAAATGTATCAAACTGCGGTAACTCAGGGCTTCTTTGATCAGGACGCCTTTGATAATGTATTGTTCTCGTCGGATTTGCCGACAATCAGCAGCTTCATTGCCAACTATCAGCCACTGGGCGTTCGTCAATACCATTAGCAGCTGGTTCTTGAATGCCATTTCAACTTGATACAAAAAGCACGCCGTTCCATTCACAAAGAATGAAACGACGTGCTTTTTAAATACTTAGGCCAAAGCCTTCTTAGCAGTGTCTGCTAATGCTTTGAAACCATCTGGATCGCTGACTGCAAGATCGGCAAGCATCTTACGGTTCATGTCGACATTAGCCACTTTCAAGCCGTGCATCAGCTTGCTGTAGGAAATATCGTTCATCCGTGCTGCTGCGTTAATCCGGGCAATCCATAGACGCCGGAAGTCACGCTTGCGAGCGCGACGATCGCGGAAAGCATAACGGTATGAAACCATAACTTGGGCATTAGCTGCCTTAAACAGCAAATGCTTGGCACCACGATAACCCTTAGCGAGCTTCAGTACCTTCTTACGACGCTTACGAGTAACTGTTCCACCTTTAACACGTGGCATTAGAATTCCTCCTCAAATCAAATCCGATTGCTGATTATTTCATCTGGCTGAGCATCTGGCGGATCCGCTTCATATCTGAGTGGGATACCAATGCTGACTTGCGCAATTGACGACGCTGTTTCTTCGTCTTGCCGTGGAAACGGTGTGACGTATACGCGTGACCGCGCTTAAGGGCACCTGATGCGGTTTTCTTAAAACGCTTTGCAGAAGCGCGGTGGGTCTTGAATTTTGGCATGTCTTTTTCCTCCTCTAAACATCAACGCGCGCACAGCCGGTTAGGGCTGTGCACGCCTTTGTATCATTAACCGATCAGTAATTACTTTTCGGCTCGCGGTGCAAGCATCAAGAACATGCTGCGTCCGTCCATTTTCGGATGGGTTTCAACAGCAGCGATATCCTTAACGGCATCCGCCATCTGCTCAAGAACCTTGCGACCAAGATCCTTATGCGTGATTGCCCGTCCACGGAACCGAACGCTGACTTTGACTTTGTCGCCTTTATTCAGGAACTTAGTCGCGTTCTTCAAACGGGTATTGAAATCTGCTTCACCAATAGTTGGGCTCAGGCGGATTTCCTTGATGGTGACAGTCTTTTGTTTCTTCCGAGCATCGCGCTCTTTCTTCTGCAGCTCGAACCGGAACTTCCCGTAGTCCATGATGCGGGCTACCGGTGGCTTGGCATTAGGCGATACTAGGACAACATCTAAGTTTGCATCCTCGGCAATGGCCAAGGCGTCACGCGTACTCTTAACGCCGAGCTGTTCACCGGTCTGGGAGATCAATCGAACTTCACGTGCGCGAATACTGTCATTGACTATCAGATCTCTTGCTATGGTTGTTCACCTCCGTGTGAATTTCAGAGAAAAAACAAAAACAGCGTAGCCACAAAGGCCCCGCTGTTCATTAAATACCGAACTAATAAGCCTAGAGGTCTAAAGACTTGGGCGAGAAGCGGGAACTTCTGCTTTTTCTCAACGTAGACAACTATACAGGAGTAACAACACGGCGTCAAGCTCCTGTCGGTTAAAATGCCCACATTATGTCTTTGCCCAATTGCGTATGTGGCACCGCGGTGATTGCCGACAGCGGCATAGCAGAGCCAATCTTATCATGGTGAGAAAGATGGGTTGTGCTATGCCGTCAAGGTGAGTTTGGGCCAAGGTGGGTGGGCAAATTGATTTTTGACTGAGGCGATTCCCTCGGCGAAGCGGCATGGGTTGATCTAAAAAGGCCTACAGTTTCAATGTTGGATATCCTCCAACACTAGAAAGTGTAGACCCTAATTTTTTCATCATCAGGGGTCCTTTGCGACAATTACGACCACGAGGAACTGTCAACCAAAAGAGCGTCTGAAATATGATGAACATCGAGATTTGGTTCTTTGTCGAGATGGTCAGCCAGCCACAACTTGTGTTGGGAAATCAGTTTATCGGCGAAGTTGCGGGCCCAGCGACCGTTGCTTTGTTTGTTGGCAGGCAGCTGTTTGTAGTTTTTGACGACAACTGTGTGCAGGAGCTCGGTGTTGATGGTCCAGTGCTTGGTGACGATATTTTCGACGATTTGGGCAATTTCGTCAGGAGTGTAGGCCTCAAACTCCAACGTCAGCGGGACGCGTGAACGCAGGCCCGGGTTTGCTTCGAGGAAATCGTTCATGTCATTGGTGTAACCAGCAAAAATGGCAATAAACTTGTCACGGTTATTCTCAAGTTCGGTGATGAACGTTTCGATGGCCTCTTTGCCAAAATCGTTTTCCGATCCCTGACTGAGCTGGTAAGCCTCATCGACAAATAGTACACCGCCCATCGCGTCACGAATTGCCTTACCGGTTTTCTGAGCGGTTTGGCCGATGTACTGGCCAACGAGGTCCGGACGAGCAACCTCGCTGACGGTATCCTTCGGCAGAATGCCAAGATTGTAAAATAGTTGGGCAATCAGCCGCGCAACTGTGGTCTTACCGGTTCCGGGCGGGCCAGCGAACACCATGTGATAGGTCGGCTTCGTGGCATCAGGCAGCTTGTCTTGCAGTGCCTGATCAACCTTAACCTGCTTAACCAAATCGTTAACAAACGCTTTGACGGAATTCAGTCCGACCATCCCATTGAGTTGGCCAAGCAACGCATCAACTGCGGCTGCCTTTTCTTGACGGTCACCACCGGCCAGCTGGTCGATGATCGAATTAGGAATCGTGAACAAGTTTTGGGAATCTTCAGGGAGACTAACGACGAAGGTCTGAATTAATTTTTCGTTGTAATTGCGGACCCAGCGGCCGTTGCTGTGGTCGACGTTGCCGATGAAGGCCTTGGTGACGGCTTGGGTGTAATGATCCTTATCGACTTTGTAGTCTTGGCGGTGCAGGTCCATCAGGCCAATTTGCGCGATTTCGGCAGGGGTGTAATCCTCAAACTCAAAGACATTCGGCGCCCGGGAGGTCAGACCAGGGTTCATGTTCATGAAATCCTGCATTTGCTTGGTGTAGCCGGCAAAAATAATCATCAGGTCATCGCGATGGTCTTCCATATACTTGAGAATGGTGTCGATTGCCTCTTGCCCCCAGTTGACAGAGCCGCCTTCTTGATACAGGGTATAGGCCTCGTCAATGAAGAGCACGCCACCGGTTGCTGATTCTAGGACTTTTTTCGTTTGCACCGCAGTGCCGCCAACATTCTGTGACACGAGGTCTTCGCGTGAGACTTCGACATAGTTATTCGATGGCAACACTCCGTTTTCATACATGATTTTGCCGACCAGTCGGGCCACCGTCGTCTTACCGGTGCCGGGATTGCCAAGAAACAGCGAGTGCAGCGACTGGGCCGTGGCTTTGCTGCCTTGAGCCGCGCGTTTTTGATTGAAGCTGGCGACCTTGATGAACGTATCAACTTGTTTCTTCAGCTTGGTCAAACCGATCATCTCGTGTAACTGGTCAATCGCCGGTTTTTCGGCGGGTGGTTGCGCAGGTGCACTCGGGGCCTTCGCGGGCGGTGCGGCCGGCGTTTCAACCGGTTTATCATCTGCAGGCGGCTCGGCTTGGGCCGGTTGTTCCTCAGGGGTTCCATTACTGGTGGCAACTTGAGGCTGGCTGATCGCTGCCCCAGGCACATCAACGTCTGCATCGTCTTCAACCAAGATATTCAATGTGTGTAACGGGTCGATGTTCGACCGGGTCACCCGCATGCGACTATGGTCAACATTGGCATCGCTTTGGCCTTCCGGCACCACCAGCTCATCCACCTGCAGGACCGATCCATTACTGGCACTAATCATGAAATAATTCCTGCGCCGATCCGTCAGGTACAACGTATCCGCATTGAATTCGCTGTTGTCTTCCAAATGAATATTTTCGTGGATCTGATTACGCTGTGCGTCCAGCTTTGAACCATTGACATCAATGTCCACAATATCACACTGTGAGATCAGACCGTAAGCACCGTCAACCAAGTATAAACCGGTACCCGCTAAACCGTCGTTGGCATAGCGTGTTTCATGCGCCAGCTCGCACGCGGTCAGGCTGACCGTTCCACTGACGTAGACGACAGGATAGTCGGCTGCGACACGATTGTAAAAGGCAACGCTTGTGGCAATCATCTGACCGCCTTTATCCACATAAACCACGTTGCTTTTAGGTTTTGTGTTAATCAGGGTGACATTTTGAAGCTTCAACATGCCCCCTTCTTTAACGTCAAATTCTGTGTAGATCACGACGTCTGTCGGCGACTGACCGGCTCCATGAATTTCAAGCGTGCCACATTGAACGCCATCGACTGACTTATACTCCCCAGGGTCAATGACCACGACATCGCCTTCTTCCGCCTTTATCACGGCATCATCGAAACTTGTCTTGCCGAACCCCATGCCAACACTGATTGCATGACGCATACGCATCACTCCTTTGCTTTTTGATGCAAGCAACAACAGGCCTGACCCCATAGGTCTGACCTGTTGTTACGATTACCCGTTGATTTTTTTGGCTTGTGCCCATATGTAAACCAAGCCGATTGTCCCCAACAGGAAACTGAACGTGAACTTTAGCATGAAAATGATGAACCGAAACGCCCCATAGATGAGGATCCACCACAGTGACTCGCCGATCATCGCGACTGAGAAGCCGAAGAAAAAGTCACCTAACGTGCTTCGCTTGTCCCGCCTTTGGCCGATCGATTGCAGAATGGTGACGGTGAACGGATACAAGATCAAGTTGATCACCGACAGCATCAACGGCAACCCCATGGCCATCCCTAGTAGCAAGCCGGCCACGCCGAATGCGTATTGGATGATCCAAAACTTTATCGGTTGCATGGTAAAAATACGCTTGAACTGGTCGCCCTTTGACAACGTGTTTTTTGGGGCGGCTTCGGTACCAAACTTTGGACCTTGGGGAGTCGCAGTGTTCGGTTTGGCGTTAATCCCAAAGGCCTGTTTGGGTTGGTCTTTTGAAGCCGCAGATTCGGCTAATTTTGGCTTCTGGCCTGGTTGTGCACCTAGTCCAAATTTTGGCTTATTGTCCATTTGTTAGTTCCTCCATTCGCTAAATTTGGCTGAAAAAATGGCAAAAAAATGAATACCTCATTCGTTCATGTTTCTGCCCAAATAGCTGGCACCACTGTTGCTCAGGTGCCGGTTACTTTGTCATCAGCTAACAACAACTTAGTTTAACGAATGATAGCGACACAATATGACATTAACTCACTTGGCAGCCGAAAATTGCCAAAAAAAAACAGGACACATCGAATTTTGATGCTCCTGCAATTGCGATTCATTGCTTGTATTGATTAAGTGCAGCCATTAATTCTTCACGCATGCGTTTGATCAAAGACGGTGGCGAAATTACTTTTAGTGCAGCGCCTTGGCTTAATAACCAAAGTAAGGCGCCGTCTAATCTGGCGAAGGCTTCAATGACCACGCTCCCATCTGCGTTGTGACGAATCACCCGCGAGCCGGGAAATTGATCCAAAGCAGTCTGCGGATAGTAGCGATAAACAAACTGAATTTGCATTAAATCACCAGAATCCAATAAATAGGTCTGACGCCGGTGGTCTTGTAATGAGAATCTGGTGGCGTAATCCAGCTTGTCTCCTTCGCTCACAGCCTTGATCTCACCGATCCGGTCCAGTCGGTATAGCCAGTAACCACCACGAGTCTGACTCAACATGGCAACATAAAAATAATGCACTTCAAAAAACAACGCCACTGGCTGGGCATGATGAATCAGCGGTGTTGGTTCTGTTGCCTGGCTGCTGAGATAAGTGAACGTCAAGCGCCGATGATTGGCGATATAAGCTGCGACTTCAGCTAAGCGACTCAATAAAAGTTTGGGCTGAGATAACGGTGTGTAGCTGCCGCGAGCAATGCGGAGCTGTTGACGCACTTCTACTTGCTTAACGGGAGACAGTCCCGAAAACAAGTAATTGAGCGCAGCATCCAACTCACTCGGTAATAATGCGCGACTGCCCAGCAGGATATTACTGATGGCTAATACGATTTGACCGTTCAAAGGGGTGGTTGGCGGTTCTAGTCGGTAAGTGCCTTGATGTTCGACGAGTTGACCGGCAGAAGAATCTTCTAACGCCGCTCTGATATGTGCAAGGTCGCGTTGACAAGTCCGGCGGCTGATCGCATATTTTTTTGAATATCAACTGAGCGGATGGTCATGCCACCCATCAGTTGTGCCATTAGCGCTGCTATCCGTTGATTACTCTGCACTAGTTCCACCTCCATTCATTCGACTGGCCAAGGGTCACAAGTCACTCACGATTGTTATCGATCAGCTCAATGACTGACAGGCGCCAATTTTGTCGGGCTTTATTATAGAGTCAATTTATGATAAGTTTCAAGGTTAAAAAAGCAATAGCGGCCCTGTCGGCTAAAATGCCCACATTAACGCTGATTTTGGCATCTTAACGTTGATAAAACGGTTCAAATTCACCACTCACATACCGGCCAAGCTCATTATCAGCCGGACTGACATGAAATTGCAGCGTCTCTGGTAAATAGGCTTCTGCAAAAGCAACAAGCGCATGCAAGTCGGCGTTTTCGTCAGTATCCACTACCAACAATAAACTCTTGGCATCGTTGGCTCGAATCATGGTTGCTAAATATGCAGCATGAATCGTTGCCATTTTCGGCAAGTACGTTTGCAGACGTGAAACAAGATCAGCCGCTTCTTTAGGCGGTTCAGAAAGACGAACAGCCTCGCCATGTTCGGCTTGATCCGGTTTAGCAACATAAAACAGGTTGGCGCGGGTTAAGACCATGTTTTCGCCATACGGATTGATTACAACGCCGTGAATATCGTGGTCTTCATAGAGAAAATTTGCACAATCGTCAATGGTTGCAACCGCAAAATGGTCATGATCAGGGCTCTGGGCAAAACTGGCCTGGTCGGTAAAAATAGGCAGAAAATCACGACCGCTATCATCCGTCAACAACACCACAGTCGGATCCCCTGTCCGCGCCGTGCCAACCGGTAACATAAATTTAGCTGTTTTTAACCCCGCGTAAAAAGCTGCGCGGGGTTCATCATTTTGATCTGCACGTAATAAATGCATCAGGTGAATCAATTGGGGATTTTTAACTTGTGGTTCATCACTCATCATGGTCATCTCCTTTATCCTGCTGTTGATCCGCGTTAATTTTTTCTCGAAAAGCGCGTAATTTCTTAGGCAATCCAAGTAGCCAGGACAATAAGACGATCCCGACACTACCGAAAACCGCAACGCCTTGGGGCTGGAATTCGATCTTGCCGAACCACCAATTTGCAATCCCATATGCGACAACCGCGGTTAACAACATCACGAATCCCATGATCATCAATAATCCGCGGCCACGATGAGCGATTAGCCAGTAGCCGCGTTGATTAGGGGTGCGCCACGGCAGTTTCATATAGATCAGCAAGACAGCGAAGTACAAGACCGCTGCTAATATTTTGGTAACGAAGAACAAGACAAGCCAAGAAGCCCATAACGCAATAAACACCTAGTCACCCTTTCTTTGATGTGGGTTTTAAATGAGTTTAGTGTATCATACATCACAAAATGTCGTGAAACCGCGAGATCTTTATCCTAAGATTGCGCTAATCCTTCAACGGCAATTAAAAAGATCTGAGCTAAATTGCCCAGATCTTTTCGTTGGAGCTAAATGAATTAGTCACCTAAAACCTTATTAGCTTCGCCCGGCTTGGTTTTGCCGTCGCGACTGTAGTTCTTAACCTCAGCTACCATCGCATCAATGAACATATTACCTGCTTCTTCTTCAGTATGTTCATCGCCATACCGCCGTACGGATACCGCCGCATCGTTGAGTTCTTTGTCCCCGACAACGACCGTGTACGGAATCTTCTTGGTTTGGGCTTCGCGAATCTTATAACCCATCTTTTCATTGCGGTCATCGACTTTGACGCGCAACCCGGCTGCCTGCATCTGGCGTTTGATGCGGTTGACATAGTCTAAGTGCAGATCATTGTTAACCGGAATCAAAACGGCCTGTGTTGGTGCCAGCCAGGTTGGGAAAGCACCCTTATAAATTTCGGTCAAGTATGCGATGAATCGTTCCATCGTGCCGACAATCCCACGGTGAATCATGACTGGCCGATGTTCCTCGCCATCCTTGCCGACATAAGTCAAGTTGAAGCGTTCCGGCAACATGAAGTCTAACTGAATCGTTGACATGGTTTCATCGTTGCCAAGCGCGGTCTTAGTCTGGATATCCAGCTTTGGACCATAAAAGGCTGCTTCACCCTCGGCTTCGTAATAGTCTAGGTGCAAGTCATCCATAGCGCCTTTCAACATGCTCTGGCTACGGGTCCACATTTCGTCATCATCAAAATACTTTTCGGTATTCTTAGGATCACGATAAGAAAGCCGGAAGCTGTAATCGGTAATGTTGAAGTCTTCATAAACATCCATGATCAGGCGCAGAATCTTTTTGAATTCTTCTTGGACTTGATCCAACGCAACGAATGTGTGGCCATCGTTTAAAGTCATTTCGCGAACACGTTGCAAACCAGACAAAGCACCTGATTTTTCATACCGATGCATCATCCCTAGTTCAGCAATCCGCAGTGGTAATTCTCGATAAGACCGGATGTGATGGTTATAAATCTGAATATGGCTTGGGCAGTTCATCGGACGTAATTCGAGCATTTCGCCATCGCCCATGTCCATCGGCGGGAACATGTCTTCACGATAATGATCCCAGTGGCCGGACGTCTTGTACAAGTCAAGGTTGGCAAGCACGGGGGTGTAAACATGTTCGTAACCATCGGCAATTTCTTTGTCAATGATGTAGCGTTCAATGACCCGCCGAATCGTTGCGCCATTTGGCATCCAGTACGGCAACCCAGCGCCGACTTTAGGATCAACGAAGAAAAGATCCAAGTCGCGGCCGATAACCCGGTGATCACGTTCAGCCGCTTCCTTACGCCGCTTAGCATCATCTTCAAGGCCTTTTTCGCTCCAATAAGCGGTCCCGTAAATCCGCTGTAGCATCGGGTTGCTGCTCTTACCTTGCCAATAGGCGCCGGCAACCGACAGCAGCTTGAAATGCTTCAAATCCTTAAGACTAGGAAGCAAGACTTTTTCTTCAAAATCAACAAAATCGCCTAGCTTATAACCCTTAATCGGATCGCCGGCAGCTTCGACCAGTTGCTTTTTGAACGGATCGTCCTTAAAACGGTCAAAAGCCTCTGCCCGACTGAGCTCCACTGGCTCCAAGGCAGCGTTAGCCTTAATGATTTCTTCCATTTTCTTTTGGACTGTCGGTAAATCATCAACACTGACTTGTCCATCCGCACGATCGGTATCATAGTAAAAACCGTCTTCTATGGCCTGGCCCTTGCCAAAATGGATATCAGGGTACAATGCTTTGAGTGCTGCTGCTAAAACAAATGCCGCCGTCTGCCGCAAAACCGTGAGCCCTTCTGCATCATCTTTGGTCATAATCTGCAGTTTGCCGGAATGGGCAATCGGTTCATTGTATGCAATCAATTCATCGTCTAATTTACCAGCAACAGCCTTTTTTGCCAGACTATTGCTAATGCCTTCCGTGATGGCTTTTACCGTTGTACCATCAGGAAATTGTTTGACACTGCCATCTGGAAACGTAATATCTAATGCCATAAGTAAGACTCCTTTGTCGTTTTTTCGAAGAAACCATTTTACCGAGTGCCACTTCTGACTTGGGGAGGAAAATCGCGCTGGCTCGCGCTTACTTTCTATAACGCGCTCCCCGGCGCAGGAATCTGCGTGTAAGGACCTTGAACGCAATGGCCAAAGCCCGGCCAACACGCTCAAGGCCACTTACACTCCGATTCCTAAGCGCGCCGGATCGCGCTCACAAAAAATCCCTGATATCTCCTAAGAGACATCAGGGACGATTTGTGATCGCGGTTCCACCCAGATTGCCGACAGTCTTGCTGCGGGCCACTTCATTAGCGCGTAACCTGCGCAACAGGGCCATTAGGGCAATCTCGAGAAGTGGTTCGGATCAGATCTTGCAAGGCTTTCAGCCACGGCCTTACTCTCTAGTAGATGATCCTTTATTGCTTCCGTCTTCGATAGCTACATTGAACCACAATGTCCGCTTTGGTGCAAGCAAGTTTCAGAAAATAGTTTTGCCGGCTCGATCGTTTCATACCGGCTTGTCATGATCTTGATCAATCTGCCAAAGGGTTCCGGCGATTTTCACCGTCAACGGTAATTTCTTTTGCCAAGAACCGTACCCGCTCCATAATGCGTTTGGCTTTTAACATTTCCGAGTTGCCCCGGTCCGTCCCTGCCAATGACTCGGTTAATTCGGCCATACTCTTGTTTGAACTGAACAGCGTCGGCATTTTCTCCTGCATGCGATATTGCAGAATAATGCCCAGTACGTCATCCCGAACCCATGGACTGATGCTTTCGGCGCCAATATCATCAAGCATTAAAATCGGTGCCCGCTTCACGCTATCAATCTTTTTCAACACGCTGTTATTGCCGATTGCATTCTTCATTTCAACGACAAATGTCGGTACATGAATTAATGTGGTTGCAATGCCGCCTTTGCTTGCTAAATCGTTGGCAATCGCACCTAACAAGTATGTCTTGCCAACCCCAAACGGCCCACTTAAATATAATCCCTGATGAAACGCCTTAGGATCGGCAACAACCGCTAAAACAAACCGGTTTGCGGCCAAAAGTGCATCAAGTCGGTCATCGGTTGGATCATAACTGTCCAAGCTTGCATCGCGAATATCTTTAGGCATGTTCACAGAGGTCACCAATGAGGCTTGCTTGGCCTCTTCGTCTGCCGCTACTTTCGCATCAGTCGGTTCATACGCCACATCAATCAAACCATTTGCCACGACAAGTTTGGGTTGATAGCCAGGCGCCAATGGTAATTCGCCTCGGGCAATCTTGTTACGCTCACTGACAAATTCATAAATCTTGGCAGTTCCGCGGTCAATGGCATCATTGGCTAAATCCGCTTCATGCTGCTTCAGGAAAGTCTGGACTTCCGGATCCTGCAATGCTTCTTTGACCATCTTAAAATACCGCTCCCGCCACTGTCGGGAATCCATCAACATGGCCAGACGCTTACGCATATCTTCCATTAGTTCTTACCTCCTTTATCACCAAGCTGCCGAAGTTTCTCCAATTGGGCAGCCAAGGTTTGCCGATCAGCTTCACTGACCTTCTTTTTCTTTGGCTGATAACCTTCCTTAGCCCAATCCGGTAGCTTTTCTTGCCGCGTGCCTTTTGTTTGAGTTTGACGACGTTTTTGGTCAGTCGCCTTTTGCTGCTCAAACGCATGGATCTGGTTTAAGGCAGCTTCCGGGCTGGTTACATTGGCTTTTAACCAGCTGTTGGCAATCGCATCCAACAACGCCTGATTAATACTGTCGTTGGTTCTGAGAATATAATCAATCAGAATATTAATCGTCGGTGCGTCAAAAACATTGCGCTCACTCAATTGCTGAATGGCGCGCAGTTCGTTGTTAGCCGGATACATGCGCGCGTTTTTAGCCTGTTTCGCCGCAGTTAAAAACTGCCGCGGTGGCATACTTTTGGCCCGCTTAAGCAATGCCTCATCAGCACTTGCTACTTTTGGCGTCTGGGTTGGAGTTTGCGGTTTGGCATGTGGCTGCTGGCGCGTATAGCTTTGTTCGGCTAGCCGGCGCAGTTGATTCAAATCGATTTTTCCCGTCATAACATCGGTTGCGCGACTGATCAGGCGGGCAAAATCAGGCGGTTGCAAGCCGTAAAATGCCGCTACCTGATATAGTGCCGCTTGATGTTTAGTCAGTTGTCCGGTTTGCAGATTGCTATTGGCCAACAACGATTTTAATAAGTCCCAATCGTAGCCATCCCCGCTTCCCAACCGTGGACGACTTGCCGGCTTTTGGGTCACGGCTTCTTTAGCGGCCACAACAGCCGGTGGTTCCTGGCTGAGATCATGGTCAAAGCGAAACACATCCAAGAAGCTGGCGGTAATCTCTTGCCATTCCGGACGCCGCACCGGTTTCAAGCTAAACTTGGCTACCAATTCATCGTAGCGATTCTCGCCCACTTTGTCATACAGCAGGAGTCCTAACAGGTCATCTTTGAAAAAGGCATCGGGACTCACCGGTGGGTAAAGTTCATACGCATAATAACGGCCCAATGAGTCAACTTGCGAATAAGTGCGTAATAACCCCACTGCTTCCAATTTCACGCGCGCAACAAACAGCTGCTCAATGTCAATATCCAAAAGATCCAGCAACCAAAGTTGCGGCCGCCGATCCGTGACCAAGGCGCGGTCTTTGACTTCTTGCCATAAGCTCAGGTAAAGCGCCATCGGAACCGGGCCAACTAAGGGTTGATAAAGCGAAACTGCCACTTTTTCGTCAAAGTCACTAAAATAACCTGCTTTGGTCAACACAAACCCGGCTTGCGGAATAAACGTATCAGGGCGCTGCATGACTTTCACCTCTTTTCAGACAACGGACCTGAGACAATCGCCTCAGGTCCGTTTTGTTGATTGCTTCAATTACGTTTACTTCTTAGTCTTTTCCTTCTTCATCATATCCTGAAGCTCTTGCATGAAGACGGACATATCCTTAAATTGGCGGTAAACACTGGCAAAGCGAATATAAGCGACATCATCGACATCCGCTAATTTCGACATGACATATTCGCCAATTGCTTGACTGGAAACTTCATTTTCACCGATCGCGCGCAGTTGATTTTCAACCGAATCCACGATCCCTTGCATTTGTTCCATGGTCACCGGCCGTTTTTCAGCAGCCCGGATGAGTCCTTTGAGAATCTTCTCGCGGTTAAATTCTTCCCGCGTGCCATTCTTTTTGATGACCAATAACGGGGTCTGTTCAACGCGTTCAAAAGTTGTAAAACGAAACCCGCAGTTCTCGCACTCACGCCGACGCCGGATTGCCCGACCGCCGTCTGTGGGACGCGAATCGACAACCCGCGAACTATTATGATGGCAATGGGGACATTGCACGACTCCACCTTCTTAATCAAAGTTTGATAGCTTATTATAGCACGTGCAAGCCGCTTATGATAGTTGCTCAAGCCGGTGAATCAAGGCTTTTGCCTGGTCAATCGTCGCTGCTTGTGTCCCGTTGTTATCGATCACAAAATCAGCCATTGCCGCTTTTTTGGATAACGGTATTTGAGAAGCGATGCGTTCTTGGGCAGCTTCTTTGGTTAAGCCATCGCGCGTCATCAACCGCGCCAATTGCACTTCAGGATCAACCGTTACCACCGCAACGCCATCAAACGCATCGGCATAGTCAGCTTCATACAAAAGCGGGATATCCCCAACAACGATGGCAGCACCGCCTGCTTTGGCTTGAGCAAGCGCTTGATTAATCGCTGCACGCAAATACGGGCGATTAATTTGGTTCAATGCTTCCATACGTCCCGGCTGCGAAAACACAATGTCGCCCAGTTTGGCCCGGTCAAGCGTCCCGTCTTTGCGTAAGACCCCCGGCCCAAACGCTTGGACAATTCGCGCAAGCACCGGTTGACCCGGTTCAACAATGCGCCGGGCAATCACATCGGCATCCACCACCGGAAACCCAGCCGCTTTAAATGTCCGGCTTACCGTTGATTTGCCTGACGCGATGCCGCCTGTCAGCCCTAACAAAAAGGTCATGCCAGTTGCCCCCTTCGATGTAGCGGCTGGCAATGCGGGCAATAATACGTGCCGCGTTGACCGACTTTGATTTTGACAATCGTGGTGCCGCAACGATCACAAGGCGTCCCTTCACGATCATAGACATGCAAAGCATCCTGAAACGAACCGCGATTGCCTTCAGCATCAACGTAAGTATGGGCACTGGTCCCGCCAGCGGCAATGGCGTCGTCCAATTCCTTGATAATCGCATCATGTAACGTGTGAACCTCCGCCTTGGTTAAGGTATTAGCTGGCTGCAGGGGATTGAGCTTGCTGAGCCATAAGACCTCATCAGCATAAATATTGCCGATTCCGGCCACAACAGTTTGATCCAGCAAAACCGATTTAATGGCTTTATGATGCCGTTTTAGTTTCTGGGAAAAGTCATTTTCGCTAAAAGTAGCAGCAGTCGGCTCCGGTCCTAGCTTGGCCAGCGCTGGCACCAATTGCTCCTGACCCGTGTGAATCAGCCGCATCCGGCCAAACTTGCGCAGATCGCGGTAACGCAACTGGCTGCCATCCTGAAAGGTAAACGTCACATGATCATGCTTATCCAGCGGCGTTTTGGCATCCGAAACAACGTAATAGCGGCCTTCCATGCGCAAATGACTGACAATCGCCATGCCGTTGTTAAGCCGAATCAGTAAATACTTACCGCGGCGATCAATCGTGGTGACGGCAGCGCCCACGACCTGTTTTTGAAAAGCTGTCAAACCATTGATGAGGATTTTCTCCCAGTTTGTGCTAATCGCGGTGATTTTTTTATCTTTGACTAACGGTAACAAGGAACGGCGAACCGTTTCAACTTCAGGTAATTCAGGCATAAGATCTCCTTATTTCGCATCAAACCAGGTCGGTCCATAATGACTTTCGACTTTCAAAGGTACCGCCAGCGAAACAGCCGAGTCCATAATCTTAGGCACTAATTGTCCAAGTTGCGCCATTTCAGCAGTCGGAGCTTCAAAAATCAGTTCATCGTGTACCTGCAGCAACATTTTCGCCTGCAGATGGGCCTCATCCAACGCCTTTTGCATGCGAATCATCGCGACTTTAATGATATCTGCGGCACTCCCTTGGATCGGCGTATTCATCGCCGTTCGTTCCGCAAACTTGCGCAAGTTGAAATTGCGGGAGTGAATCTGGGGCAGATAACGACGGCGGTGGAAGAGCGTTTCAACATAGCCATCTTCACGCGCTTTCTTGACCATATTTTCCATGTAATCGTGGACTTTCGGGTACTGTTCAAAATAACCGTCAATAAACGCCTTAGCCTGCTTCCTGGAAATCCCGATATTTTGCGCCAACCCATAATCGCTGATGCCGTAAACAATCCCAAAGTTCGTGGCCTTGGCTTGGCGGCGCATATCCGGCGTGACTTCATCAGGAGAATCGAGGCCAAAAATTTTCATGGCGGTATTCGCGTGAATATCAACGCCGTGTTTAAAGGCTTGTTGCATATTCTCATCACCCGAGATATGCGATAACACGCGTAATTCGATTTGCGAATAATCCGAGCTAAAAATCTGCCAATCCGGATGAGAAGGGACAAAGGCTTTCCGGATAATCTTCCCTTCATCCCGTGCTGGAATATTTTGCATATTCGGGTCAACGGAACTCAGACGCCCGGTTTGCGTCAGTGTCTGTAAATAACGGGTGTGAATTTTATGATCCGGCATTTGTGCTTTCAACAAGCCCACCACATAAGTCGAGTTTAGTTTGGCCCAGCCGCGATAATCCAGAATATCCTGAACAATTGGACTAGCCGATTTCAATTCGTTTAAAACATCGACACTGGTGGAATAACCGGTTTTGGTCTTTTTAATCACTGGTAAATTCAGCTTTTCGAATAACACTTCGCCTAATTGCTTCGGCGAATTCAGATTAAATTTAACGCCGGCTTCACCATAAATTTTTTCTTCCAACACCTTAATGCTTTGCGAAAATTCGGTTCCCATATCCTTTAAGGTTTGGGCATTCAACGTGATACCTTGAATTTCCATTTCCGCCAAAACCCGCGCCAGTGGCATTTCCATGTCCGTGAAAAGATCCGTCTGTTCCTGCTTAGCCAAATCTTCGGTTAAATCAGGACGCAAGGCGAATAAGGCCTGAGACTTACGAGCGAATTGTTCAAACAGCAGTTTATCTTCAGGCACTTGACGCTTAGCACCTTTACCATATACATCTTCATCGCGAGGCAAGTCATGATAATCATGGTCTTCTGCAATTTTACCCAGATCATTGCTATTTTCATCTGGATTAATCAGATACGAGGCCAACAAAACATCGAAGGCAATGTCAGGCAGATGCAAGCCAAGACGATGAGCGGCGACAATATTGCGTTTACCATCAAACACCGTTAAGTCGCGGTTTGAATCACCAAGCCACTTAGCAACTTCCGGAATCGTCAACAATGACACATCTGTACTAACATAGGTTTCTTCTTTGGTTCCGATGAAAAAGCCCACTTGTTCAGCGGTATGATAATTATCCGCTAACATTTCAATCTCAAAGGTTAACGGTTCGGTTGTTTTCGTGAGCGCCAAAATTGATTGGTCATCCAAAACGGAATAATGTACCGGTTGTGACGGTTTTGCGACATCCCCGCCAATTTTCTTCAACAAGGAATTCATATTCATCTTAGTATAGAAATCGCGTAACTTCGCCAAATCGGGACCGTTATACTTTACGTCTGCAAGATCGATGGTCACAGGTGCATCGCGGTCAATTGTGGCTAACTGCTTGCTCAGGTACGCTTTGTCTTTGTCATTGATGAGATTTTCCTTCATTTTGGAAGTCTTCATCGCATCAATGTTAGCGTAAAGGTTTTCGATACTGCCGTATTGCTTTAGCAGTTTTAAGGCCGTTTTTTCGCCAACCTTGGTGACCCCTGGATAATTGTCTGACGTATCACCCATTAACCCCTTTAGATCAATAATCTGAGTGGGGGTAATGCCAAGCTTTTCTTTAACGTGTTCCGGCGTGTACGCCTCAAGTTCATTAACGCCTTTGACCGTGACCTGCACCGTTGTTTGATCCGTCGTTAATTGGGTTAAATCACGATCGCCAGTCACAATCGTTGTCTGCCACCCTGCATCATCAGCACGCTTAGCCATCGTTCCGATAATGTCATCAGCTTCATAATCCTTGAGTTCATAATGCTGAATGCCCATATCATCGAGTAGTTCCTTGATATACGGCAGCTGCTCTAACAACTCGCTTGGCGTCTTCGCCCGACCGCTTTTATAATCCGCGTATTTTGCCGTTCGAAAAGTTGTTTTTCCGGCATCAAACGCCACCAAAGCAGCGTCCGGTTTAACCGACTTTAAAACAATCTCGAGCATATTGTTAAATGCGTAGATGGCATTGGTGTGCAGCCCATCTTGATTGGTGAAACGATCGAGTTGATTGTACAAGGCAAAAAAAGCACGAAATGCAATCGAGTTGCCGTCAATCAACAATAATTTAGTTTGACTCGTCATATATGAGCTTCCTTTTCTTCTCAAACCACCGCTATCGATGACATGAGTTAATTGTCATCATTATTGTACCAAATTCTTTGCCCTTGTGACGGCACGTTCCTAGTTAAGGGGGATCATCTCTCAGCCGTTGCGGTTTGATAGGTTGCAGTGGGCGGTGGCCGTCCATTGATACACGTTTCTTCGTGCAAAAGCTTACGTGTAAGGACATTGAACGCAATGGCAAAGACCGGACCATCATGCTTAAGGCCGCTTACACTCTGAGTCCTTGACACTCACTTTCTATAACGCGCTCCCCGGCGCAGGGGCCTGCGTGTAAGGACCTTGGTCGCAATGGCCAAAACCCGGCCATCACGCCCAAGGCCGCTTACACTCCGGTCCCTAATCGCGCCGGCTCGCGCCTACTTTCCATAACGCGCTCCCCGGCGCAGAAGTCTGCGTGTAAGAACCTTAAGCGCAATGGCCAAGACCGGGCCATCACGCTTAAGGCCGCTTACACTCCGACTTCTAACCGCGCCGGCTCGCGCTCACATAAAAAAAAGCCAGTTTCTGACCGGCTTTTGCTTTTATTAATTGTTGTTGTCGCCAACGCCTAGAATCTGCAAGATGGCGGTGAATAGGTTTAAGAAATCAAGATAAAGCATAAGCGCCCCGACAACGGCTAATGAACTGGTGGAAATAGTTGCTTGTCCATCGCTGCCAGCCGTCAAGTATAAGTTCTTCAGGCGCTGAGTGTCCCAAGCGGTCAACACGATGAAGATGATCAAGATCGCATAAGAAATCAACATCTGCATGCCGCTTGAACCCATAAACATGTTAACGAACATCATGATGATGACGCCAAACAATGCTGACATCGCGATATTTCCCGCCTTACTCAGGTCACGCTTGCCAAAATGGCCAACCATGGACATGACGAGAAAGACTACCGCCGTTGTTGCCAATGCAACTGCAAGGTTAGATGTCTTTGCAACCATCGCAACGGAAGCAAAAGTGAAACCAAAACTTGCAGACATCAGATAAAACATTAAAGTTGCATAACCCGGACTTGCTTGGGCCCGCCGTCCAGTCACAAAGAAGGACAGGATCAGCGGCAATGCTGTCATAATCCAAAAGATAATTGGATGAGCACCCACAAAATTGATGTAATCATTCTTAAGGGTAACTCCTAGTAAATAACTTACGAGCGCCGTCACAACCAGCCCGCTCCCCATCAAGGTGTAGATGCGGGAGAAGAACTGCGTCAAGCCGGCCTCGTTTACAACACGGCGTTCTTGCATATTGCGTTCATTCCTTTCAACTATCTATAACTATTATAACCAGATCAAAACATTTTGTCAGTCAGGCCAAAGACCGATTTGCATCTTGGTGAGTCAAACCGTCAAGCCCTGATACTGACTTTATCATGCTAGTGCTAACATTAACAGCCCGACATGCGCTTGTCCACTGGCTTGTATAGATCGTCATTGCTTTATTGCATATGTGTGAATGCGATCTTTCGGAGGACAAGCAAGGGAAAATATAAGATTTATTTATAATTAATTACTATTAATTTACTAAAGTTCACATCCGCTCGTAAAATCATTGACCGGCATACGTTTATCTGTTAATTTTTAATCATCGAAAGCCTCTCTCTTAAAACAAAGGATGTGAATAAATAATACTCATGTTTTTTTATGGCACCCTAGCTATCATACTAATTACGATGCTCTTATTTAGAAAGAATCCAGCGATTAATCGAATCTCAAGTACTATCATCTCGTCATCAAAAGTGGGAGCGCTATGTCGAACTTGCTTTTTAATCGTTAATTTCATTTTCTTTTATTTGTTTGTGACCCGCGACTTGTTGACTTTATTTACAATCGCGATGGTCGCCATCATGTATCTTGCCGTTGACTGGAGTCGTGGTCTACAAAGAAGTTGAACGCATTTCGGTTAATAAAGTACGCCTTGAATGCCACAATGAGTCGTTTTTCTCTTCATGCAAAATCGAGCTGCGAAAAAAGCTAACCCGCGATGGATTAGCTTTTTTGTTTAACCCAGGATCGGATTTCTTTTCAAAGATAGCTGCATTGCCATCACACTTAGCAACGTAGAACAGATGTCTTGAAAAACTTCAAATTAAGCACCGCGTTGATGCCGGGCATAACGTTTAAACGCAATCACATTAATGGTGAGGAGTACGACTAACCCTGCTAAAATCAATAAGCGCCAGTCAATCGCATTCGCTTGGGCAGGTACTTTTTTAACAGCGGCAGCATTCAGATCGGCGGCCTCTTTTTGCGCGACCACAAATGTTTTCTTGAAGTGCCATGTTCTACCGGCTGCCTTTGCGACTCCCTCAAAACGATATTTACCCGGTTTTAGCGGTTCATCATTGAGATCAACCTTAAAATTAAAGTTTGAGTTCGGTGCCATCTTGAGTTGCTGCTTGTGCGTTTGATACAGTGCTTTGCTTCCGTCTGCCTCAAAGATCTTCCCTTCCACAGTCAGGTCTTTGAGCATCGCCGGTTCAAAGTTCTGAATATTGGCTTGAATGGCGTTGTGACCATGATCACTGACCGCCTTCACTTCCCGCAACCTCAAGTTCGGTGGCACGACTTGATCAGATTCGGTTAAGACCACACCGAGTGCGTAGACATAACGATTAGCAACTGCGCCACTCGTTGTCGCTTTTTCATCTGGTTTAGCCATAAATTGCAGGCCACCAAGAACCGTCCCGGCAAATGCCTGCGCGGGCAGCTTTAATTGCAAAGGTACTGTTTGTTGGCTTAAAGCCGGGATCGTCACTTCCGTTGGTGCCTTTAATAACGTTTTAAAATTAACCTTTAATGACGCATCCGTTCGCCCCACCTGTTCGCCGTATTCGACCACCCCATTATCGTTTGTGAAGGCGGGGTTCACCTTGATGAGCACGGTCACGGGATCAGCTTGGCGATTTTGAATGACAACGTTTAACGTCTGCGCTTGATTCGGACTCACCCGTAAATCAAAGTAGCTCGCACTTGTATCCCGCTGATTTTCCGGCAACTCAGCTTTGACCGTAAACCCTTCGCCTGCCGCTTGTGCAGATTGCTGCCACATGCCGGAAAAGAGTACCATGACCCACCCCAAGAGACCAACGATCCATATACTTTTTTTCATCTTTTGTGTGGCACCATCGACGCAAACGTGCAACGGCGCTTCCTTTCTTAGTGTTTTAGTTTTCGAGATTGATACAGATAATATGCCCGTAGGAGACCCAACCAGAAAAAGACGCCTGCTAAGACAGTTATCAGATATGATGATTCTTGTAGCGCTGGCAGTTTTGCATGCTTAGTGGCTTTCTTCTTGTTTGTATCGGCCATTGCCGGTTTCTGGCGAGAGGTAGGCAGCCGATCATCGCTTGGCGAATCCGGCGTTACAACCTTCACAATTTTGGGATCGCTCATCGGCTCAACCAGAATGCGAACATGAGCCACGGAAGTCTTTTCGTCAGCATGGGTCATCGTTGCCGGTGCCGCAACAACAATGCCAATTAAGACTGCCACCCACACTAGCCTTTGATTTGCTCTCATTCGGTTTTACAGCGGCGCACTGGTCAGCGTCCAAGTCAGCGTGGTGGAAAAATCTCCCGACTTGAGCCCTTCCGTTGCATAACTTTTGGCTGGCACCGTCAAGGCAACCCCTTTATCTGCTTGTTTCTGATTAAACAGATCCATGAAGGTTCCTTTAGCCGTTTGACCGTCACTAACACTCAAAATATCAACCGCTTGCGCATCGCCAGTGTAGACCTTAATCGCTTTGTTGAGTCCGAAACGCGCACTCGCATCTTTGGCTTGGCCATCGATAACGCTGCTTTCAAGCAAGGAGATTGCGGCGTCTGGTAAGACCACGGTTTTGGTCACTTTGCCGGCCTGATCTTTTTCTTCGGACTTCAGATCGGTCGCTTTTAAACTGACTTTCCAACGATCACTACCAAGTCGCTTGTCAGTGACCTGAATGTGATTAGGCGCCGCTGTTTTCTTGCCGTCTTTAGTCACCCATTGATCGGCTTCGGCGTATGCCACGGCATCATTAACCGCATCCAGTTTCAACGGTCCAAAATTGAAGCGAGAAACATAGTCCAGTGTTAAACCTTCGCCGCCAGCATGAGTCGTGTTATCCACCCCGGCAAAGGTTCCTGGCGTTTTGTTTTGTGGCGCTAACGGGTTTAAAATATCCGGTTTGGTGTCGGTTTGCATGATTTTAACCCTTCCTTGGGTGGTAACAGTACGCGCATCGTCAGCACTGACGGTTGTTGCGCCATAAGCCAGTAGCCCTGCCGATAATGCAGCAGTCGCGAGTAAAGCCTGGTATCCATAACGAGTCATTAGTTGATTCCTCCATAATTTCTAAATTGAGTTAAAGTGGTGCATCGCTTAGGGTCCACTGCAGACCAAAATTGTACGTACCGGCCGTAAAGTCAAAGTCATTAGCAGGTATTTTGAGCAGTACCCCTGCTTGCGTATCATACGTAAACGTGTGTTGGATCGTTTGAGACGCAACCGCCTTAACTTGCTGATCTTGCTTAAGTTTGATCGGATAGTCATGGCCGTCTTGTCTGAAAAAGAGTAATTCTTGTTTTAATTCATGCTGATGACGATCGGTAAACGGCTGACTTTGTTGAATCAAAAGTTGCCATGGCTTCTTTTGACTGCGGCCGTCCTTAATCCGAATCGTCATCGGCGTATCGCCAATTCGAGGAACTTCTAGCGTCTGGCCATCAATCTTAACGGTGCCAAAATTGAGCGCTGCCGGTGCTTGGGTAAAACTCAAGGTGCCTTCAGTGACTTCCAAAGGGATCTGGTAGTCATAACTGATGTGCTTATTAGCTTCTGTCAAACTTGGTTGGCTAACAGTTGCCGTAACGGTTTTATGCCCCACGGTTTTCAAATCGGGAAACTTAATATTTTCCACTTTCAAATGTGGCTGTTGCTTTTTGACGGTATTCGTCACCGCTTCACGAATGGGCTGCGGGTCACTGTTGTTTTCGATGGTTAAAGATTTGAAGCTGACCTGATTCAGTGTCAAAAACTTGTAACCCGAAGCCGTCACCTCAAACAGGGACTCTCTTTTGTTGGCGCGCTTTTTCAAGGGTTCGCGTTTGCCTGCATGCGCCACACTTACCTTATCTTCACGATGATTCACCACCACGACATCCCCGAGTTTGGCTTTGACCACGCGCTTGTCTCCCCATTGATCAAGCAATTGCTGCTTAGGGGTATCACCCTGGGCTGCCATGCTCGTGACTTGTTGCTTTGGATCCTGCAGGTTAAGCACATCACCAGCTGCTTCGTACAGACTCACGCTTAAATACGGTTCACCGGCAAAAACATCGTGGACATTGCGATTGTCATCTTCTGCGCCATCAGTAGCCACGATCAACCAGTCGTTGCCTTCCTTCACCAACGCCAAGGCACCACCGGCATTACGCGTGAATAGTTCGTAACCGTTGAAAACAAGTGCATCGCCATAGTCGGTCAGCACCGGACTCGTTGATAACACCGTGCCAGTGCTGGCCTCAAACTTCATGGTCACGTCAATTGGTTTGCTGATCTTTGTCAATCGCTTTGTATCTTTGCGTAAGAGCTTAGCCAACTTGTCAGGCATGGTGACACTCAGCGCTTTATCCCCCCATTGAATGCGGCGATCATCGTACTCAAGCGCGTCTTTTAGCATGTTGCCTAAAGTATCCGTTGTAACGACTTCACCTAACTTCAAAGTTTGCGATTGGGTCGAAAATGTTGCGCGTTTCACCACGGCCACTGGAACATCATAGTCAGCTTCGATTGTTTTATCTTTGCCATACTTCTGGGAAACCGTCACTGTAGCCGTGGTATCCCCAAGTTTTGAAACATCTGGTCGTTTTTTAAAACCTTTAATCTTATAGGTTGATTTATCCGATAATTTAAAGAACTGCGATAGTCGCAAATCCATTTCCGCTGCTGAAGCATTAATTGGAATATTGGCTTTTTGTGGTACTAATTGATTCACCCGCAACAATTGGTAGCCTTGATCCGTAATTTCAAAATAAAGTTCATTCTTGTTGGCCAAATCGTTGAGGGGCTGCTCTTGTGAATCATGGGTATACCTAATCTTTCTTTCAACGTTGACGACTTTGATAATATCGCCTGCTTGCACAGGCTGAACCCGATCTTTACCCCATAAATTAAGGAAGTCTTGCTTACCTAAATCACCAGACGCCCATTTCACCGCCACCTCGGATAAGTTTTTAACTTTTTCATCTTTCATAGGAACGTGGGTGATGCCCAAGTACGGCTCGCTCGGGAATCGGTTATGAATAGGTTGATTGTCTTTTGACCCGCCTGCAGTGGCAACTACTTTCAGGCCGTCATCATGAATCAAGGCAAATGCACCCCCGGCATCGCGTCCTGAATGCAATTCATAGCCTTTTAAAATGATCGCATCACCATAATTTGCTGTCGCGGTTGGCCGTGCAGTTAGATGTCCGGTTTTGGAATCAAACTGAATTGGGGCAGCTGCATCTTTAAACAACTCGTCAATCCGCTGGGTACCCGGTTGTAAATGTTTCTCAACATCGGGGGCTTTCAATGGATAAAGCTGCTTATCCCCCCACAAAACCGGTGTACCATCTCGCTGTTGCGCCTGAGTGAACATACGCTCAATACTTTGCATCCCCCAGCGCTCGCCTAATACATATTGCCCAGATTTGACGGTCAACTCGCCTGCCGGAATCACATTCAGTTCCACTTCATAATCAAACTTGGCATACTTGCCGTCATACAATTTTTCAATTGCCCGTACAACGGCTTTCGTTTTACCTGGCTTGCTCACATCCGGCCGTCCAGCAAAACATTCTGCAATGATGTTATCCCGCAAGTTCAAGGCTTTAGGAAACGCAGCGTCTAATTCTGCATCCGTTGCGTTCTGCGGCACATCGACTGGACGGGTTTTCAGCTGGTTCACATGTAACGGTACAAATCCAGCCGGCGTCATTTGGAAAAAGATGGCCTGATCAATATTCGGAAAGTTTTCTTTTTTCAGTTGATACACCTTAGAGTCACGTGCAAAGCTGATTTTTCCTTCAGCATTGCAGACCTTGATGATATCCCCCATTCTTGCCTGCTGAACCCGGTTAAGTCCCCACTGATTCAAAAAGTCTTGTTTGCGAGTAGTCCCATTGGCAACTGCGTCATTGATATTGAAATAGCTCAGATTAATACTTTGATGATCCCGCATCTGAACATATTCATAACTACCATAGAATCGGTTGCCAAAGTGAGGTGCGATTGGCTCATTGTCATTACCTTTACCGGATGTCGCGATCACTTTAGAAATACCATCTGCATCTCGATCAATGAAAACCAAAGCGCCCATTGCATCGCGACCATTCTTAGGATCAGATGCACCGGCAATCACCGCATCTCCATACTGGGTTTGCGCTGTACCTTTACCCGTCGCCACCCCGAACTTAGAATCAAACGTCAAATCAACCGGCGTTTTTGCAAGGATCGTGTCAAATCGGGCATAACGTTCCTGTAACCCCATCGACCGCGTCGCTTGCTTAAGCTTCTCAGGCAAAACTGCCCAGATTCTTTTATCCGCAAATGGAATCGATAGACCACCAGGCTCAGTGGCTTGTTTAAAGAGCCTAGCATGTGACTCCGGCGTAAAAAATTCACCAAGCGTATACACCGCATCTTGACCGGTAATAGTAGCTCGTGGTCGTTGTGGGTTTGCAGGTTGATCATCGGCTGCATACACAGAGTTGCTGGTTAAATGAAAGAAACGTTTAATATCCGGCTGGGTACCGCCGAGAACGGTAAGCGTTAGTAAGATACTGACGCCAATCAACCCAATACCGGCAGTTTTTTTGATTACCTGCCACATTTTTTTAAATCTTGACGGCACTTCGGACACCCCCCTTTTTTAAAAATCCATCTAAAAAATATAAATTGACATGGACTCCATTCTAGGGGAGTAGTTGTTCTCATAATTCTCACATTTTTGCGAAAAACTTTAATGATTTGAGCTAAGAATCGCATTTGTATTATTTTAATCTTATTTATTACATTATATTTTATTGATTAATCCTGTACGGACAGGTCTTTTTACGGATGGCCTTCTTCCGTCACTTCATTCTGTTACAAACGTTATTTCATAAGGTCGAATTCATCTTTTAGCCGAGCCATCGTTGCAAATAATCCATATCAAAAAGGCGAAAAGGCTTCGCAACATATCCGAAAAGCCTCTTCGCCTGAAAAGAGTTAGCTGTCAAATGTAAAATTCTGGACACTTACCCAAATATGAAGGGTTATCACACGTTCATTGTTTCCGCTTTTGATCAATCGTTGCCAATAAAGCCATAATTTGTTCCAGATCATAACGATTTTCAATACCTGTCAATAAATAGCGTTCTTTTGCCTTTATCTGTCTAGCAGCCGTTGCGGAGTTTGTAATCAATAAATCGTACACGCGATCGGTCACGGCATTGTCAATGATGACGTGATAATAACCGGCTAATGCAACGCGCAACCGGGCCACCATACCTGCTGTGATGGACCAGTCGTCATGCATGCAGATGCCAACATACAACGGCGCATCACTTTGTACGTGAATTAACAACAACACATTCAAATACCGGCGCTTCAAAAACAGCAGCTGCTCAGGGCTAGGTGACTGCTGTGCATGGTTAAAAGTCAGCATCGCCAATTCACCAGCCATCTTTTCTAAATGTTGTAACACCGCTGGATCAACTTGATAGTTAATGCGTTCCCCATCAAACAGATGAAAATGGCCCGAAAAAAAGCGGGCATGCATCTGAATTTGGTTCAAAATGTACCGAATTCGCAGTTGCGTGTCGCCCGTAAATCGCCGTTTAAAAGCTGGGTAAGCTAATTCAATTCGAGCCATTAACTGGGCACGAATTTTTTTAATTTCAGGAGTTACCTCGTCCAAATATTGAGCAACCGGTGATAAATCACGATCATCCAGGTCCAGAATCTCCATACTCGTCATAAAGATATAAAGGCTGGAAACTTCAAATTCATCAATGACAAGTGCATATTGGCGGGCTAAATCAAACAACCAGTTTCTAATCCCGCGGTAAAGGTGGTTGTGATCCAAGCTGAGCAGCGGTTCTTTGCTGGTCTTAACGCGGTTTTGCTCCGCTGCAAAATGCCGCTTGAGTGCAATGTCCAACCAGATACTTAATTTGAGTCGTCCGATCATCGAAAATTTCAAATGTTCCCGAGCTTCAAACGCTGCGATAAACTGCCGTAACGAATACGCTTCCGTAAACGAGGCTAAGGTGTCGTAATCATGGCTATTTAGCAGCAGCCGATAATACAAATAGCGCAACGCAATCTCCGGCCCAATGAGGGTACCGCCCTTAATCTGTAGTGAAAATGCTGCCAAAACCTGATTCAAGAGTTTGATCCGACGAAAAACAGCTGGTTTACTGATGTATAGCAACTGTGCCAGTTCATCAGCACTCACTTTGCCTTTTTGCAGCAAGGTTAGTAAAATCCGATAACTTTTCGATTGGACTAACAATTGCCGATAGAGCTCACTAAAATTAACGGGTGTGCGTGTTTGCAAACAAATACAACGCTGACCGCCTGAATCAGTCACGCTAATATCAGCGGCAGCATCGAAGCCTCTAATCCGCTGCTGAAGTGCGGCGACGGTTGTTCCCATTGTGCTTGCTGACACCCCCAGCGTTGTGATGGCGGTTGTGTACAAGCAACCGGCAGCCCCCGCCTTTAGCAATAACTGCAACAACTGAACCTCCCGACGTTCATCGTTCTCCAGAAAATCATCAAGATTCATAGCCTACTCCCCCTCATCAATAGATTCCCTGAAAAATTCATAACTCCTTCGTTCGACACTGATATTAGATGAATCTTAACATAATAATTCGTTGAAACAAATAGAAATGTAAGCGAATTCAAGTCAGCTAAAATTTAGTCCTCTTCTGATTACAAAACAAGCAGCGCGCATTCTCCCTTTTGTCAGGATAAAACCGTCACAACTCAAAAAACGGTCCCAGAGCAAGCACTTGCTCCAAAACCGTTAATCAAACACAGCTTATTCAATTGTCATGGCCGCTCATACTGTCTCACTATCATGTCACATGCAGCACACCAGCTTGGCAATAAAGCCATTTATGTTACTCCTGACTCAGTAGATCTTCATAAGCCTTTTCATACTTCTGAATATCGCCTGCGCCCATAAAGACAACCACAGCATGGTGGAATTTCAGCAACGGTCGCATATCCGCTTGCTGAATGACAGCGGCACCCTTGATTTGCGCCACAATGTCTTCTGAGCGAATTTTACCATTCTTTTCCCGCGCGGAGCTGAAAATCGGAGTCAGGAACGTCTGATCGGCTTGGCTCAAGACTTGAACGTACTGCGGTTCATATGCTTGCGTCCGACTATAAGTATGGGGCTGGAAAACAGCGATGATCGCTTTGTCAGGATATTTCTGCCGGGCCGCATCCAATGTTGCTTTTATCTCATTCGGATGGTGCGCATAATCATCGACAATGATCATGTCTTTAAGATCTTTTTCGGCAAAGCGGCGTTTAACCCCACTGAAGTTACCGAGTTCGCGCGCGATCAAGCCTGCATCAAGTTTCTCCATATGCGCGACAGCCACAACTGCCAAGGCATTCAGGACGCTATGTTCGCCAAACAGTGGCACAAAGAAGTGGCCGATCAATTCATCATGGAAGTACGCGTCAAAACTGCTGCCTTTTGTATCACGCTTGACATTGCGGGCCTGAAAATCATCACGGTCACTGGTGCCGTAATAATAAACAGGAACTTTAGCTTTTAGTTTGCGCAGCCAAGGATCATCGCCCCATGCGACAATCGCCTTTTGGACCTGATTTGCTTCGGTTTCAAATGCATCGTAAACATCTTCAAACCCGTGATAATAATCGGGGTGATCAAAATCAATGTTCGTCATGATCATGTAATCGGGATGGTAGGACAGAAAATGGCGCCGATATTCGTCTGCCTCAAAAACAAAAAATTTCGAATCGCGAACGCCTTTGCCAGTCCCATCGCCAATCAGATAACTGGTTTTAGCAACCCCGCTTAACGTGTGGGCAAGTAAACCGGTGGTACTCGTTTTACCATGCGCACCCGCCACGCCAATGCTGGTATACCCCTTAATCAGCTGACCAAGAAATTCATGATACCGATAAATCTTAAGCCCCATCGCTTTGGCTTGCTTGATTTCCGGATGCTCATCGGTAAAGCTGTTACCGGCAATCACAGTGTAACCGGGCTTTAGATTAGCCGGATCAAACGGAAGCATCGTGATTCCGGCAGCCGCCAAGCCTTTCTGGGTAAACGTATATTGGGTAATATCACTCCCCAACACTTGATGCCCCAAATCATGCAGTACCAATGCCAATGCGCTCATGCCTGAACCCTTAATGCCAATAAAATAATAAGTTGCCTCTGTCATCACGAATGTTCCTCTTCCTTTGCTTGTGTGTAGTAAACTTCGCGCGGTTTTGCCCCTTTTGCTGCGGAGACCAGATGTTTGGCCTCCAACGTATCAATCAGGTTGGCGGCGCGATTATACCCAATAGAAAAGACGCGCTGTAACTTTGATGTCGAAATATGCCGTTCACCAGCAAGATAATCCAGCACCTCAGGCATCAGTTCATCTTCATGCGTATTGCTAGCCTCAGCGGACTTGACCCTGCCGGATCAAAAAGATACCTTGGACCGCGGTGACTTTTGACATACGCAACAATGCTATCGATTTCCCGATCGACAAAGGTGCCTTGTAGCCGAATTGGCTGACTGGCACCATTGCCTAAGTAAAGCATATCGCCACGACCCAACAACCGCTCAGCCCCAGCCGTATCGATAATGGTCCGGGAATCAATTTGACTCGCCGTCATAAAGGCAATGCGGGTAGGGATATTGTTCTTGATAGTACCGGTGATCACATCGACACTTGGCCGTTGAGTCGCAACAAGTAAGTGAATGCCGGCTGCCCGCGCTTTGGCTGTAATCCTAGCAATGTCGTCTTGGATCTCAGTGCCAGCCGCCAGCATCAAATCTGCCAACTCATCAATGATAATCACCAGATATGGCATCACTTGAGCAAACTCATGATGCCGCTTAGCCTTTGCATTGAACTGTTCAAGATTACGTACGCCTGCTGCAGCCAGTTTTTTGTAGCGGTCATTCATCGTCGTAACCACCCACTTCAATGCCGCGCTCGCCGCTTTTGGATCAGAAATCACTGGCGAGACCAGGTGCGGCAAACCGTTATAACCGGCTAACTCAACTGCTTTGGGATCAATCAAAAGCAGCCGCACCTGTTCCGGAGTCGCTTTATACAGCAGCGACACCAGTAAGCTGTTAATAAAGACAGACTTACCGGATCCAGTCGCTCCGGCAATCAGTCCATGCGGCATTTTAGCAAGATTCGTGACAACCGGCTGACCAAAAAGATCCACGCCAAGCGCAATGGTTAACGGCGACTTAGCTTTCTGAAATGCCGGCGTGTCCAGAACTTCCCGCAACATGACCGGACGCGGTTTCAAGTTAGGAATTTCGATCCCAACTGTATTCTTACCGGGTATCGGTGCCTCGATTCGAATATCCTTGGCAGCTAAGGCTAACTTCAAATCATCATTGAGGTTTGTAATCTTGCTGACTTTAACCCCACTAGCAAGACTCACCTGAAATTGCGTTACGGTTGGCCCAATCGTATCGGCAACGACATGCGCATCGACATTAAATGCCTGCAACGTTTGATCCAACCGCTGCCGCTGATGATGCACCCAGTCTTGTTGGGCTGCTTGATCAGCAACAACTGGTGGTGATAATAAGCGAACCGGTGGGATTGTTTCAGAACTCTCACCTTGATCACCGCTTGAAACGGGCGTGGCTTCCGGCGTCGTCATCGAAGCAGGCAGCTGTGAGCTAACCGCCTGCTGCTCGGTTGTTTCTGCTGACAAGCTGCTTTTCGTTGGCTGTGTGACTGATGCCGTGGTGCCAGCCGTACTTTGCGGCCTGGAAAACGCCTTTTGGGAATTGTCTTTCTGTTCCGATGCGGATTCCCTAGCTTTTTGGGCGGCCAATGCTTTCCGCAACTTTTTGGCTTCGTGCTTACGCCTTAATGCCTCAATGCGGGCTGCTTTTCGACTATTAGGGCCATGAGATTTGCCCATCGATGTCAAAGAAGTAGCTATTTCCGCAGTATGGCGTGATGCTTCGCTGCCGCTCACACTGGCCACCGATTGAATCGGCGGATGCGGGGCACTGGTGTTATCGGATGCCGAGGAGCTCGATGTTGTTTCATTGGAGGCTTGTTGTGTTGCGCCATCCGCTTCCGTTTGTTGTTTCGAGTCGGTCGCTTCTGAATGCTCATCAGGGCTCTCAGTTATTGACGCCATGCTGCTTGCACTTGTCTCCAGCGACTCACTTGAACGCGTCGCTTCTGGTGCCGCCACTGACGAAGCCACGGCGATCGCAACCGGGTCAGTGGCGGCCTGCGAACTGGGACTGACCCCATGTCCGGCAAAAAGATAAAGGCTTTGTTCATCCGGTTTCAATACCGCCGCAATTTGGCGATAGTCCGTTTGATCCCGCTGCACGTTTCTGACAGTGCTGTTGGGTGTTGTCAGCCGCGCTAACCCATTGCGCTGATGGTCGGCTCGCGGATGTGTCATTGCGCGCAAATCCGCCTGTGCCTCAGCGACTTTTTGCGGATTCACTTCATGCGTGGCTTCATGCGTAATCTGCGGTGGCAATTGATACGCGTCATTTTCTGATTGCTGCCAGTTCGCGGTTGTTTCCCCGGATTGCGATGCTGGCGATTTATTCTGATGTAAAAATGCCGGCCCATCATAATGCGCCATGATCAAATCCCCTTTTTATCGTGTTTCGACAGTGTCTCTATTTTAGCATAAGCATCAGTTCGCCGAATCCTGGATTGAAAAATAACTCGGCAAAATCAGCGTTAGTTTGAAAATAGCCTGATTCTGGCATTGCCTTTTAACGTTAATAAAGGTAAGGATCAAAACGACACCGGTAGCGCCTTTTCCCGGAAAAACGTCGGCTTGTACGGAACAGGAAAAATGATTGACACTTAATCTATAATGGAGCAGATTTTAGTTGTGACACAAGTTGTCGTTGCTACAAACATTCATTGGAGGCTGACAACATGCTTTTCCTAATTCTTGATGTTCTACTGATCATATGCGGCATTGTTCTATTGGTATCCTGTTATCGGTTCTCTGAAGAAGAGTTCAGGGAGGCCTTGAATGACTGGGCACTAAATACTTTTGTATTCGCCCCTGTTTTGGGCTGGATTGGCAAAAAGATGAATGTTAGGTCTCCTTATCGAAAAGCCATGTTCTTACTAGGATTAGCTATGACCGTCATCTTCGCATTGAATCTGATCGCAGGACTATAGGTATTGATGCCAATATTGTCACTATAACCGTCTAAGAATCGAAAAATGGCTCGTGAGCTTATCTGCCCACGAGCCTCTCTTTAAAATTTTTTGTATTTTCACCGTAGCAATTACGCCTGAGCCGCAACCACTGCCGCCGCTTCCTTGGCATCGAACGGACTTCCGGCAGCCAGATTGTCCGGCATCACCAAAATACCACGCCGCTGTGGTGCCCCTGGAATCGCTAATTCACGCGCACTGCTAATCATGCCGTAAGACGCGACCCCACGTAAAGAACCCTGCCAAATAATCTTACCATCTGGCATCATGGCGCCTGGCAACGCAACAACCACCGTCTGGCCTAACGCAGCATTCGGCGCGCCGCAAACGATTTGAACCTGTTCATCACCAATATCGACCTGCGTGACATGTAAGTGATCAGAATCGGGATGATCTTTGAAATCAACAATCTTACCAATGACAAACTTGGGCTTTTCGTCAACTTCAAGCTGACCCGGTAAATCAGCTTGCTGGATGGCAACATTTAATTGAGCCACCTGTTCAGCGGTCAATTGAATCTGCCCGTGTCCATCCACGGCTCCCAACCACTGACTGACATTAAAAAAGTTGTAGCCAATCACATGATTCTGATCATCTAAAATTGCCACAATATCCCCGCTGCGTTGCGATGTCTGGGTCTCAGTATCCGGTCCCGTGATGGCAATAAGCGTATCACCAAAAGCCGGTTGATTATAACTGGTAATGAGCATTTGAACCTCCAAAATTAATTCAAGCCGGTGATGAAATCCTCGACTTGTTGTTTTGTTTTACGATCTTTGTTAACAAAGCGGCCGATTTCTTTACCGTCTTTAAACGCGATAAAACTTGGAATACCAAAAACACCCATCTCCTGGGCAACTTCCAGATTCTTGTCCCGATCAACCGCAACAAACTCATAATCCGAAAAGTCTTTTTCGATCTCTGGCATTGCTGGTTTGATAAAACGGCAATCCGAGCACCAATTAGCAGAGAAGAAAAGCATTTTCTTACCAGGCTTTTTTACCTCATCCAAAATCGCTGCATTTGAACCTAATTCCTTCATGGCCAACATCCTTTCGCTTACTAATTATAAGTAGACTATAGCAGGAAAACTTTCGCAGCGCAATGCCGCTCACCGTCTTTTACATTATACTTAAAACAGCGGTGTGGCAATCCATAAGCAACAGAGCGTTCGCCAAGGCTGGCGAGCGTGTTTCAGCGCAACGTCATCCTGCGCTTATCCAAGATAGGCATGTAAAGGTTCCATTTTCAGCAGTCAAGACGTGAACACACTGAAATTACAATGGCTAAACGCACCAGCTCACGTCAAAAGGAGGACTTCACGATGTCCATTTCAAGGTCTCGATTACTTTCCGGTATTGGGCTGTCATTAGCATTTATTGCCACTGGTACGGCGCTTGCCGGGTATTGGTGTCACCGCAATCAACGAATTTCCAACCGCATTTTAACCAAGGTAAAACGTAATTTTGCGAAGGAAGGAACCATTGAAACAAGTTGGATCGAGCTACAACCGCTCACCATCAATGACCATCATCAGCGTATCCAAGTGTATCGCGGCGGTATGATTCTTCGTCATTCGAAACTGCACCGACAAATAGCCTTTCTAGCCTTGGCTGATGGTTCGCTATGGCGCATCAAACAGCAACCCATCACCACTGCCTAGATTCATGATAAAGGCTGCACGCCTTAGTTGCCACTTAATCTATTATCAATGTCAAAAATGCACGCTCACTCAGGCCTTAAAGCGCGCAACCAGTTCATAAATTCGGCCACCATCAGCGCTGAACTTTTCTTCGTACTCTGTCGGCACATTATCCGGAATGCGTTGATCATGATGAACATCAAGCGAGACGAGTTCAAAAGTCATGCCGAAATTGTTCATACTAACCAGCGAGTATTCAAATAAGCCTTGATTGTCAGTCTTAAATTGCAGCCGTGCATCTGGTTTCATGATCGTTTGATATTGTTGCAAGAAACGCCGATATGTCAGCCGCCGCTTTTCATGCCGCGTTTTTGGCCAAGGATCAGAAAAGTTTAAGAACAAACCGCTAATTTCAGCTTCAGCAAAATAATCGGTTAAGTCGGCACCATCCCCCAAAACCAGTTGAAGATTGGGAAGTTTTAAGACTGCCTGTTTCTTCAGGATCATGGCAATAGCAGCCTCTTGTAATTCCAAAGCAATAAAATTGCAGTCCGGGTGAGCCTGCGCCATCGCAACAATGAATTGGCCTTTGCCAGAACCAACCTCAAGATAAAGCGGTTGATTCTGTTTAAATCGCGATTGCCACTGCCCCGGCATCTTTTCCGGACGAACAAGAATTAGCTCAGGATGCTCGGCTATTAATGGTTTCGCCCAAGTTTTGTTACGTAATCGCATGCATGTCTTCCTTTATTTCATAATTGTGATGATTCTTCGCGGTGATCGTTTGTCCCGTGTCGACAATCAAAAGGCCTGAGACAAAACCGGATTTTGCCACAGGCCCTTTGCCACGCGCTTACAGCTTCCATTCAATGGGTCGACTGCAATGTCTCAAATTGTTGCAAAACTTGTGCGACCTCATCTGTTCGCTGGTGCTGTGCTGCTGCTTTCATGTCGTTCAATAAATGCAAGTCGCCATACCAATAAAGCCGATTTTCCAAAGATTCATCATTGTTGGCACCATAGGCTCTTAGAAACGCTGGCCATGAATTGCGATGACCATAATGCGCCATGACATCAGCAAGATCATAAGCCGGATCACCTAATGCCACCTGCTCCCAGTCAACTAAATAAAGTCGGCCACCAGCACGCAACCAATTTTTATGATTGAGATCGCCGTGACAGACACTTTGAACCGTCACCCGCGGTAACCACTGTTGTAAGTCGCTCAAAGCACGCTTAACCCGCGGCTGATTTGTAAGGTCACGGGGGAAGTCTTGCAATAAATCGTGGCGTAACCGCGCTGGATCAAGAATTTGGCCACCGACTTGGCGAAGCATTCGTTTTAATAAACTTGAATGGTGTACCTGCGCCAACATTTTGGCTACCACCGGCTGCATCATTTGCTCGCGGGTTAATGTTTCACCGTCCAACCATTCTTGTGCCGTTAACACATCACCGGTGCTAACCCGACGCGTCCATAATAGGCGTGGGGTAATATGCTCGACTGAAAGTGCCGCAAGAAATGGCGAAGCGTTACGTTTTAGGAAATACTTTTGATTGGCATAAACCCCAAGAAACGCACTACCGGTGGAACCGCCTGCAGGTTGCAGGGACCACCCGGCATCTAATTCAAACTCCATAGGCACTACTCCTTATATCTGGCCGCAGGAATGGTTCTAATCGTCAAAAAGACACTCCCAGGCGCTCGTGCGTCCACGTTCAATATTACTAACTTGAGAAATTCACGTCAAGAGGCAAAGTGAGCGCGAGCCGGCGCGCTTAGGAATCGGAATGTAAGTGGCCTTGAGCGTGATGGCCGGGCTTTGGCCATTGCGTTCAAGGTCCTTACACGCAGATTCCTGCGCCGGGGAGCGCGTTATAGAAAGAGAGTGCGAGCCAGCCCGGTTAGAAACCGGAACATAAGTGGCCTTGGGCGTGATGGGCCCGGGCTTGGCCATCGCGTTCAAGGTCCTTACACGCAGACTTCTGCGCCGGTGAACGCGTTATGGGCGTAAAGGCGGACTTGCGACCAACGCCCTTACACTCCGATTCCTGAGCTGGCGAGCGCGTGATGACAGGCGCGAGCCAGCGCACTTAAACAAGAGAGCCATCCAAAAACCACTCGCCCCTATACCACCACATGATGCTGCTTAAGTCGCATTCGTGCATACCACCGTGTAAAGCCCCAGACAAAAACCACGCCGCAAATGAAAATAGCCCCTGCTGCCAGCCATTGAAGCCGCAACAGTGTCACTAAGGTGAACGTCGCCACTTCGATTAAAAGCAACACCGTCAACAACCGCTCAAATGCAGCCGGTTTTTGGTCAGGCGCGACCGGATACAGATGGGTAAAGACAATCTCATCATACTGATAATAAAAAGGTAACAGCTGGAAGCCGACCATGTAAAGAAACAAGATAGCAAAACCCAAAGCCAGCCACCATGGCGACAGCACCGCCACAATGACAGCACCGATCACCAGCAGGCGAAGATATAAGCCGAGATACTCACCGCCACGTAAAAAGCCGCGTAGATACAATGAGAGCCATGTTGTTGCTTGGCGTGGTTTGACTAATTTTAAGAATCCATCCAAATAACGGCGCCGATGCACACTATTGGCTAATCCTGGTACATCGGTAAATAAGTTATAGAACCGATATACCCGACCCATTCGATCATCTTCTAGTTTGATCAAGGCCATGAAATTCAACCGTCCTTGGTCCAAAATGGTTCGCAATTGCCATCTGAAAACAAGATCCAGAATCAATGCAACCAAAAGGGTCACTGCCGGATGCAAATAAAACCCGGCAAAAAACGCGGCCCCGGCAATTGCCAACAACAGTAACCGTTGATGATGCCACTGGGTCGGTAATTGATAGCGTTTTAGTAACTGTAACCACAAGTCAAGATCCTTAAACAGCCAAACTGCCATTAGTAAGGTAACCGTCGCACTGGCCGGGTCTTTACCCAGCTGCGCAAACAACGGCCACATAGCAAGACTGGCAAAGGTCAGCAAAACGCCTGGCAGCAGCAAGCTATAATGGCGGCTTTTTAATAAATATTGCCGAAACGCCTCCGCTTTTGGCAACAAAAAAATTTGATCCGGTGCTTCTGCAAGGGTCGCCAGCTGACCGAAGCTAAGTAAGCCAGTGAAAATAATTGCCAAGCATAAAGCTAACCACCAGGAAGGCTGTAAGGTTTTGACAATTTGGCTATACACATAAAGCGCACCGCCGAATAAAATCAGTAAAATCAAGACAAAGTGATCATTAAATACAAGGCGTAAATATTTTTGTTGTGCCTGCACATGTTGGCGGAGGCGCGCACGCCACAAGTCAATCATGCTTCTTCCTCCGTCATCTTCATATAAATGTCATCCAGACTGCCATCTTTTAAGTCAAATTGTTGCTTTAATGATGCCATATCACCAGTGGCACGCACTTTTCCTGCTTTGATCAAAACAAACTCGTCAGCATATTGCTGGGCAGTTGCCAAGATGTGCGTCGACATAAGAATCGACGCCCCCTCCTGTTTTTTTTCGGTAACCAAATTTAACAAGTCGTGAATTGCCAATGGATCAAGACCGGTAAACGGTTCATCAATAATAAATAACTTGGCATGGGTCATGAACGCCGCTACAATCATGACTTTTTGCTGCATCCCCTTAGAAAACTTAGCCGGAAACCAATCTAGCTTGTTATCTAAGCGAAATTTTTTAAGCATCCGATCCGCAGCCTCCCAAGCCGCTTTGGCATCAAGATCGTAAGCCATGATGGTCATTTCAAGATGTTCCCGTAACGTTAATTCCGGATAAAGTACCGGCGTTTCCGGAACATAGGCAAGGTTGGCCCGAAAATCAGTGGGATTTTGCTTCAATGTTGTCCCGTCTAAGTCAATCGTGCCTGCCTGTGGCGTCAACAGTCCGATAATATGTTTGATAGTGGTCGATTTTCCGGCGCCATTCAGGCCAATTAAGCCCACAATTTTGCCGGATGGTACTGTAAAACTGACGTCGCGCAAAACGGTTAGATTCCCGTAGCCGCCTGTTAATCCTTCAATTTTTAAAGTCATCTTACCAGTTCCAATCTGTATAATTTCAGTTAGGGATATGATAGCATGAAATCAAGGTTCCTATTAACAAAAGCACAAGGAGAAATGAGGTAAGAGCATGAACGATTGCATTTTTTGTAAAATTGTTCGCAATGAGATTCCAAACGTTGCGGTCTATGAAGACGATGTGGTCAAGGCATTCCTGGACATCACTCAGGTCACCCCGGGCCATACGCTGATTGTTCCTAAAAAACATGTGCCGGACATTTTTGCCTATGACACTGAGCTGGCAGCTGCGGTTTTTGAACGCGTTCCAAAAATTGCGCGTGCGATTAAAGCCAGTAATCCGGCGATTAAAGGGATGAACATTTTAAACAACAATGGCAAAGTGGCTTATCAAAGCGTCTTCCATTCACACATTCATTTAATCCCCCGTTACAGCAATCAAGACGATTTCGGGATGCATTTTGGCGATCACAGTGCTCAATATGACACCAGTAAGCTTGAAGAAGTGGCCGCCAAAATCCGCACCCAACTGGAGGCTTAAGTATGAAATTTCGGGATGGGCTCTTGTTAGGTGCTCTTACGGGTACGATTTATGGCTTATTGACCGCCAAAAAAACCGGACGACAACGGCAACAAGCGATCGCTGCTTATTTTAACGGCATCGCTACCGGTGTCGGTCAGGTTCGCCAAAGTATCAATCAAGTCAGCGCGGCGTTAACGCAACTATCTGCCGAAGTCGACCAAACCCTTAAACCGGCAATGAAAGATATTACGGCCAGCGTTGAGACATTCGAATTTGAAACCGCACCGCGCACGGAAGCCATCAAAGAACATGTGGACAATATCAATGATGCGATCACCGGACTTGAAGAAAATCAATCTGCGCATCCGACCAAACCTTAACCAAAACATTGAAAATAACTACCGTTGCCTTTATACAAGCCGTGACGGATTCTTGAAAGTTATGTGAAGATCCGCGTACGGCCGTAAGTTATGGTATAGTAGACGGCAGTGTTAACCGAAACTTTTTAGATTAGGATGTGTGATTACATGAAAAAATGGATTCTCGGTGTCGTTGGCTTGTTCGTAGCAGTGACCCTAGCAGGCTGTTCCAGCAGCACGGTTGCAAATATGAAAGGCGCCAAGGTCACCAAAGACGAGTACTATGACGCCATGAAAAAGACCACAACCGGTCAGGCAACATTGCGTAACATGATCGTCTTAAAGGCTTTAGAACAACAATATCCGAATAAGGTATCGGATAAAAAGGTTAACAGCCAGTTCAACAAGCTAAAGAAGCAATACGGCTCTTCATTTGATTCAACTTTGGAACAAAACGGCTACACCGAATCAAGCTTCAAGGATCAAATTCGGACAACACTTTACTCTGAAGTTGCCCTCAAGGATATGAAAAAACCGACGACCAAGCAAATTGAAAGTCAGTGGAAGAAGTATCAGCCAAAGATTCAGGTTCAGCATATTTTAGTTAAGACCGAAGATGAAGCTAAACAGATCATTTCAGATTATCAAAAAGATCCAACCGAAAAGAACTTCGAATCTCTAGCTAAGAAGAACTCAATTGATACCGGAACCAAGAATAAAGGTGGTAAGTTAGCTGCCTTTGACAACACGGACACCAGCTTGGATTCCACTTTCAAATCAGCTGCTTTCAAACTCAAGAAGGCTGGCGACATTACCACAACACCGGTTAAGACGCAATACGGTTACCACGTCATCCGTGTTATCTCCATTGCCAAAAAAGGTACGATGAAGGAACACAAGAAGGATCTTGAAAAGCAGATCTACACCTCATGGCAAAGTGATTCAACCGTTATGAACGGTATTATTACCAAGGTACTTAAAAAAGCCAACGTTTCGATCAAGGACAATGATCTTAAAGATGTGCTTTCAAGCTACCTCAGCACCAGCTCAAGTTCTTCAACTAGCAAATAAGTAAGAAATTGAGTCATGCAAAGAGGCTGAGCCATAATTCACAGCTTCAAAATAAAAGCGAATCGTTTCTCGCTAAAATCGAGAAATGGTTCGCTTTTTAGATTCCTTACATTAGTGTAAATAGACTTTAAGGACTTTAGTGCCAAGGCGGAGCAATCGTAGGCCAGATGGGGCTCAGCCGTGGAAACAACACAGCGACCGGTTTTTGTCGCTGATGTTGTTAGGCGACTTGGAGACTGCCGGGCTTGCAGGCTCCAAGCGCCGTCACAGCGTTCCAGCCCCATCTGGCCGGAGATTGCGTAGTTTGGCACGGCCCGGAACTGTTTTAATGACCCGTTCTATTAAAGTATTCGGACTTTAGTAAGTATCACATCCTGAGATAGAATTATGTCCCAGTTCCTTTTTTTGTTCCGGTAAAACCATGATTTAAGTTTGACGACGGCTTTCTAATCACAAGCAGTTTGTCTTTAGCTCTTAATGCGGATCCGGATATGTTTGACCATTTGTTGGCCGGTAGAAACGCCGATTGTCCATGCCAAAGAGTCGTTCAGTAAAGGTGCCTGGATCGACATGTTGGTAGGCAGTCGTCATCATGTTGATTGAGGCATCCATTTCGTCCAAATCGTGCAACACCTGGGCCTCAAGTAGTTGCGGCCGCACCGGCGAGCCATATTCCAATAAACCATGGTGCGCTAATACAACATGCCGCAGCAATAGCATATCCTCACTATTAATATCGATCTTTAGTTGATGGGCTGCCAACACAATTTGTTCATCAATCAGGACAATATGCCCAATCAGATTCCCGGGTACCGTATATTCAGTTGAAATCGGACCACTTAATTCAATCGTCTTGCCCAAGTCATGTAAAATCGCACCCGCATAAAGCAAGGTCTTGTTCAAACTTGAATACTGGGCAACCACATTTTTAGCCAAGCGCAGAATACTCAGGGTATGAAAAGCAAGCCCACCGGCAAAGGCATGATGATTCGACTTGGCAGCTGGATAACTGAAGAACGCTTTTTTATGATCTTGAATCAGTTTTCGGACGATTCGATTCCAATTGGCATTAGTAATTTCAAAAATGAAACTGTTTAGCTCTTCTTCCATGGCATTGGGCGCTTCTGGTGCGCGTTCAACGAAGGTACGCGGATCATTTCCTTCTTCTTGAGTTGCCAAGCGCATTGAGTAAATCTTGATCTGCGGGTTGCCTTGATACAATTCCCGCTTTCCTGACAGCTGCACCACTTCACCGGCTTTGAACTGGGCAATATCATTTTCGGTTGCATCCCAGAATTTACCCGAAATATGGCCGGAATTGTCTTGAAAAATCATGGCAATAAATTTCTTGCCATTTTTTGCTACCCGGACTTCCGCTGATTTAATTAATACAGGAAGTCGCACATCTTCTTCATTATGGTAATCAAAAAGCCGTTTTGCCACGGTCGTCACCTTTTCCTTTACTATTCAAGCTAATTAAATCATACCGATGTCAGTTGGAAAGTACAAGGAAGGGATCGTTCAGGCACATGGCAGCATGAACACAGACACGATTCTTCGTTTTCAATTCCTCCACCACTTCGAGCCGCTTGCACGTGGCTTTTATCGGATTCCATCGCATAAAAAATCGGTTCCAAAAAGACAAGCCGTCTAAAATAAAACGAGCTATGTCTTCTCAGAACCGATTTTACTTGATCTTTATCGACATGCCACTTCGCTAACCCAAGTTGGTATGTTGTTTAAGTGAGCCAATAACTTATGGCTTGCTTTGATAAACGTCAATAATTGGTTGGGAGATGATCTTATTCAATTCGTCCATCATCTGGGAAAGGCCTTGTTCTTTAGCCATCAAGTTCTGGATCGGTTGAATATCACGCATCTTGTCGCCAAGTGCCTGCAGTGATTTCACTTCTTCATCGGTAAAATCCTGTCCCTGCATTGACTTTTGTTGCATCTCATATTGCTTTTGTTGGAACTGCTGGAACAAGCCATATGCAACGGTGTCCAATTTCAAAAGATCAAATGCCTTCTTAAGATCTTGGAATTCCTGAGTTGTCTTGATATCTGCCGCCATTTGATTTGCGGTGTCGTAAACGTTTGCCATGCTTTACCTCACTTTTTGAGCCTATTTGAACCAGCTCTTAATATTATCATACCATTTTCCCACAGTTTCCTTGGCACTGTCTATACCTTTATCGATACTATCTTGAATTCCTTGCCAAGTGTCATCACTTTTTCCCGGTGTTTGGATGCTGGCCATTTGGGCGGCATCCTTGGTGTCAAAGGCAGTTTGAGGTGTATTGGGCATCAGCTTCGACATTTCAAGCTTGAACAACGGGGCCACACCGGATGTGCTGGTACCTTGCAAAAAGTGCTGGCTATCCGTTGTCGGATAACCAATCCAAGTTGCATTCACAATATCCGGCGTATAACCAACTACCCACTGATCCTTGGTGCCATAACCCCAACTGCTAGGAACCTCGGTACTGCCAGTTTTACCAGCAATTGTATAGCCAGACGGTTTAGCCGTTTTCCCGGTGCCTTCGTTAAACGTACCGATCATCATACTGGTCATTTCCTGAGCGACTTTTTTGGACATGATCTGACGCGTTGCCGGATGGGAATTATCAACCACCGTTTCGCCGCTCGCATCAACGATTTTCCGAATAAAGTGCGTGGTCGGCAGCTTGCCATCGTTAGCAAACGCCGCGTATGCCCGCGCCAGCATCAACGGTGAAACCCCGTTTTTTAAACCGCCAAGGGCTGCGGCTAGATTCTGATCACTCGATTTGAGCTGAATGCCAAAACGATCAAGGCTGGCAACGCCTTTTTGTACCCCGAGTTTGTTGAGTAACCAAACAGCAGGGGCATTGATCGAATCCGCCAGTGCTTGATACATCGGAACGGTGCCAAGGTATGTGCCGGTCGCGTTTGTCGGGGTATAATTATTTTTGCCGTAGCTAAGCTTTTCGTCTTTCAGAATCGAGTCGTAGTGATACCCGTTTTCTAACGCTGGTGTGTACACCATCAGCGGCTTGATAGTCGATCCCGGCGAATTACGCAGCTGAGTCGCGTAATTAAACCCTAGGAAGGTATGTTCGCCCCGGTTGCCGACAACTGCGCGCACGCCGCCAGTCTTGGGATCCAGAATAATTGATGCGCCTTGAACCTGTTTACCATCTGCTGCATTAGCCGGAAAAGCCCAGTCCTGTTCAAAACTGGTTTGCAGATTCTGCTGATAGGTTTGATCCAGATTGGTGTAGATCTTATAGCCTTTATTCAGAATATCATCAACGCTAATCCCCTCACTGCGCGCTTCTTCGATGACCGAATCAAAGTAAGATGGATATTTCTGTGCGTTGGCGTTTGAAAAAGCATCCACCACCTGAACCGATTGCGCTTTAGCTGCATTTGCCTGCGCCTGAGTCAATTTGTGGTTATCCACCATTAGCTGCAAAACCACATTACGTCGCGAAATCGCGTTGTCTTTATGATCAGCCGGATTATAATAACTCGGGTTACGTAACATCCCTGCTAAAATAGCACCTTCACTGGCATCCAGTTGACTCGCATTCTTGCCGAAATAACGTTTTGCAGCATCCTGAACGCCCCAAACCCCATTACCAAAATAGGCATTGTTGAGATACATCGCGAGAATATCCTGCTTGGAGTAAACTTTATTCAGTTGAATCGCCATGAATAGCTCTTGTGCCTTACGCAGCATGGTCTGCTTTTGCGTCAGTAACGTATTTTTGGCTAATTGTTGCGTGATGGTGCTCCCACCACCCATAATTTGACCATGATGGATAACATAGTTCAACGCCGACCGCAAAATTCCTTTAATGGAAAAGCCGCCATTCGAGTAAAACGTCCGGTCTTCGGTTGAAATAACCGCATTTTGGACTTGCGGACTAATCGCACTGAGTTCAACATACGTCCCTTTTTGACCGTACAATGTCCCCGCTTCTTCATTGTTAGCATCGTAAATAACTGTTTTGGTCTGTAAGGTGCTCTTGATATTTTGAACATCAGCGGTTTTTGCTTTATAAGTGAACCAGGCAGAGAAGATCAGGATGACCGTCAACCCAAGTAAAATGAGCCAGCGAATGACCTGAAATCGGCGGAAGAACCACCGAATGCTCTGCCAGACACGTGATAGAACCTGCATGTCCTTCCTCCTATTATGAATCTTATTTATTGTAGCATAGGCCGTTGTCAGCCAAGTCTCGACCGGCTGTTTTTAAGCAAACTTTATGACCAAACGAATCGAGGAGTCCTCTTGTTATTTCAAACATCCGCCATTGCCCAGAATCACGCCAGCCTCCGGGATCAACTTCAAGACTGGCTAATCCCCCGGAAACGCCAACATCAGATGCGCGTGGCACAAACCATCCAGGTCAACGGCCACTACCGCCATTTTAACGAGCCCGTTAAAAATGGTGACCTTATCTCGCTGACTTATGATGAGCTTGTCCATCGAACCTATGTCCCGGAAACGCCGCATCTTAACACCCGTTATGAGGATGACGACTTATTGATCGTGGACAAACCCGCCGGCATGAAAACCCACCCAAATCAACCTGGCGAAACCGGCACCTTAATGAATCAGGCTGCTGCTTATTTGGCTCCTTTTCCAGCGCTTATCACCCACCGACTTGATATGGCAACCAGCGGCCTATTAGTCATTGCCAAAAATCCGTTAGCACAAGCCATCATTAATCGGCAACTAACAACGAAAACCATGCACCGTGATTATCTCGCCGTGGTTCCGAGCGGGATTCCGGAAAAAGGAACGATTCAAGCTCCTATTGGTCACGATCCTGACGATAAACGTAAGCGGATGATTCGCGCTGATGGTGCCTTTGCTGTCACGCACTATCATCGAATTGCCGAAACCGCGGATACTGCCACGATTGAACTTAATCTAGAAACCGGACGCACCCATCAGATTCGGGTTCATCTAGCCAGTATCGGCTTCCCCATCATTGGCGATCCTTTATATGCAGCCACGGAAACAGCCACTCGGATGCAGTTACATGCGTTTCGCGTACGTCTGATCCGGCCGCTGACGATTGAGCCTCTAACGGTCACCAGTCCAAGCCCGTTTCGTCAATAAGCTATACGATCAGCGCTCTTTGAATCCTCAACCCATCATGTCAGTTAGAACCTGAAAAGCTCCCATAATCGCTAGCGTTTTTAGCTAACCATTATGGGAGCTCTTTTAAACCACAACTTACCTCAACTCACCGATCAAAAGCATGACGATAAGCCTCTTCAAACCATTTTGCCTGTTTTTCATCAGGGCTAATAACGACAATCGTATCATGGCCGGCGATGGTCCCTACAACTTGATCAAAATCGATATCATCGATAATGGCCGCCAACAAATTACCATTACTTGGCAGCGTCTTGATGACATTCAGGAATTGAACCCGAGTGATCGTCAAGCCGACTTCCCGAATCGAGCGCCCCAGCCGTTCAAGCTGTGACTCCTCTGACCCGCGAAAAATCGTATAGCGCAGAGTTCCTTTGGCATCTTGGGCTTTAACAATTTGCATTTCCCGAATATCACGCGAAATTGTCGCCTGGGTGGCATCAATACCAGCCGCCTTCAATGCCGCCAAAAGCTCCTCTTGCGTTGCGATCGGTTTTTGATTAATAATCCATGCCAATGCAGCTTGGCGTTCACTCTTATTCATTCAACAACCTCCTAAGCGCGACCCGGCGCGCTCAGAAGTCGGAGTGTAAGCGGCCTCGAACGTGATGGCCCGCTCTTGGCCATTGCGTTCGTGGTCCTTACACGCAGACTTCTGCGCCGGGGAGCGCGTTAATATGAGCGCGACCCGGCGCGGTTAGAAGTCTCTGCCGGGTCGACCGCGTCATGAAACAAGACTCAATTCATCCACACAAGTGATTACATTTCTTCAGGTGCCGCCACTCCTAGCAAGTGCAGGGCATTCTCCAAGACTTGAGTCGTCGCGGAGACCATTGCCAACCGAGCCGGCAGTTCACTGTCTTCAACCAACACCTTGACGTTGGCATAATATTTGTTGAATGCCTTAGCCAGCCTTAATGCGTATTTTGCAATCACTGAAGGCTCATACTCTTTAGCCGCCCGCACCACGATACTTGGATAATCACCCAAAGCCCGTAAAACATCCCACGCAGCCGGATCACTCAAGGCTACTTCCGGCGCCGGTGCAATGTTGGCCTTGCGCAAGATGCTGTGTGCCCGGGCGTTGGTGTATTGAACGTACGGACCAGTTTCGCCTTCAAAACGAACGACTTCCTCTAGGTTAAAGTCAAAGTTATCCAGCCGTTCATTCTTCAAATCATGGAAAATAACCGCCCCGACACCAACTTCATGGGCAACTTTTTCTGCATTCGGTAAGTCCGGATGTTTCTCATCAATTTGCTGCTGGGCAAGTCCCACTGCATCTTTTAAGACTTTTTCAAGCAAAATGATGTTACCGCGGCGGGTTGACAACTTTTTACCATTGGCTGTAATCAAGCCGAATGGAATGTGGTGTATATCATTGGCCCACTCGTAACCCATTTCCAGCAAGACTGCTTTTAACTGTTGGAAATGTTCGCGCTGCTCGTTACCAACGACATAGAGGCTCTGCACAAAATGATAATGTTCTTTCCGGAAAATGGCTGCTGCTAGATCACGGGTCATATAAAGGGTGGCGCCGTCTGATTTTTTGATCAGCGCCGGATTGAGGTTGTATTTACTTAAGTCTACAATCTCGGCACCTTGACTGGTTTTTAGCAAATGCTTATCTTCCAGGGTTTTAACCACACTATCCATCTTGTCGTTGTAAAACGCCTCGCCATTATATGAATCAAAATCAACGCCAAGAATTTTATAGATTCGGTTAAACTCCGCCAGTGAAACCGTCCGGAACCACCGCCATAGCGTGATTGCCTCTTTGTCGCCATCTTCCAATCGCTTAAACCATGCCCGCGCTTCATCTTCCAACTCGGGATCGGTTTCAGCCACTTCATGGAACTTAACGTAATACTGCAACAGGTTTTTAATCGGATCAGCCTTAACATCGGCTTCCGATCCCCATTTTTTATAGGCAACAATCAGCTTGCCAAATTGGGTTCCCCAGTCACCTAAATGGTTAATTTTAATCGGCGAGTAACCGACCTTCTGCAAGATATTAGCAAGTGCATTCCCAATAACCGTCGACCGCAAATGCCCCATTGACATTGGCTTAGCGATATTAGGGCTGCTCATATCAATCGGCACATTGCCTTCACCAAGCTTAGCATCGCCAAAATGCTCGCCGGATTGGGCAATTGCTTTTAAAACTTCATGGGCAAAACTGATCTTGTCTAGATAAAAGTTAACATACCCGCCCACTGCTTTAACCTGCTCAAACGGGGACGCGTCAATCTTTGCAACCAAATCACTGGCAATCATCTTCGGCGCCTGATGCAAGATCTTTGCCAATGAAAACGTTGGAAAGGCAAAATCGCCTAAATCAGATGACTTGGGTGTTTCAACTAACGCGGTGATGCCCGCCTCATCCAGCTGACCATCCAAAACCGGAACAAGCGCTTTAACAACAAGTTCTTTGAAATCCATAATTTCCTCCTAAATCATGATGCCACGAAAAAAGACCCATCTCTCCCTTTACGAAGAGACGAGCCTACACCCGCGGTACCACTCTGCTTGACATGAGTCCACTCAAAACACTGATCCTCAAAAGCGCGCCAACAGGTTAGACGTGATCGTTTGCACTAGCCGATCTCACTTTTAAACGTCAAATGACCTGAATTCCTCTTTCTCACCGGATCTATACAGCGGTCGACGAGAATCGAACTCGCGACACCAGCTTGGGAAGCTGGAGTTTTACCACTAAACTACGACCGCAAATCAACGCATATAAGTGTATCACGGCGAAGCAGGTTTGCAAAGACTCAAGCGGTACTTTTTTCTATGATTTTAATGAGAAAACATCTTAAAAATGAGTACGGGTAATTTTGTTGTTAATCTTTCTCACCGTGTTATAATAAAAAGAAAGAAGAGGAGTGGTTGAGATGGCAAAGACGGGATGCCACTATTATTTTGTGGCGCGCAACGAGAAAACCAAAACTGGTTATCACATTAGTTTTCCTAATATTCCTAATGCTGAGGCGGTCGGGACAACGTATGAGGAAACTGTTTATTATTCATATCGCGTTCTGGCCGATTTCCTAAGCCATCTGCCAAAGCAAGAAGCTGAAATCCGCGCTTACACACTCTCTGATATTCCCGACACCGTGGCAAGCAACGTTTTCTACTCTTTGGTTAGCGTGACACCAGACTTCGATCCCCATAAAATGGAAACGCACTTTACGCTTCCGCAAACGCCACCCGCCGACATTCGTCAAAAAGCGGCTAAACTTGCCGGTCTCGTGACCCCCAATGACAATTTGGCTTTGTAGGCAGACATTAGCATGCAAGTTATTCGAATTGGACTTTTGATTATTTTCATTGGTGCGAGTGTTCTGACTCTGATTGGTTTATTAGGCTGGCTCATTTTAATGCTCAGTCATCATCATCCAGAAAAAATGCGGCGTTTGACACTAATTAGCGGTGGCATTGCGTTGGCGGCGTTAATCCTTAATGCCTTCACCTAGCATGCCGCCTGATCATGAATTTGCATATAACTCAAAACGTTCCTTTAAACTTCACGAACAGAAGTTTAAGGGCGCTTTTTTGGTTACGCCGGGGTGAGTGACTGGTTTCTGAGGCTTTTCTATGCTTAAATGGGAACAGCAAATATTGAAGGAGTGGGCGAATTTATGACTGATCTGCGTACAAGTATTGATGGCTTTAAATTTGATAATGTATTTATGAATGCAAGCGGCGTTCGCTGTTACACCGAACAAGAATTAGACGAACTGGTGCAAAGCGATGCCGGCACCTTGGTTACCAAAAGTGCAACCCAAGCAAAGCGGCTAGGTAACCCGAGTCCACGCTATGCCCGTCTGGAACTAGGCTCAATCAATTCCATGGGCTTACCTAACGAAGGCTTGGATTACTACCTCAACTACGCCTTGAATTTTCAAAAAGCGCACCCTGATCAGCCCATTTTCATTTCAGTTGCCGGTTTGTCGATGGAAGAAAATCTGGCGATGGCACACACGATTGAAGATTCGGATTTTAACGGTCTGGTTGAATTTAATCTTAGTTGCCCCAATGTGCCAGGTAAGCCGCAAACCGGTTATGATTTTGACCGTACGCAAGAAGTTTTGACTAACCTGTTTAGCTTCTTCACTAAGCCAGCCGGGGTCAAGTTGCCGCCGTATTTCGATTTGGCTCAGTTTGACCAAATGGCAGCTATTTTAAATCAGTTCCCGTTGAAATTTGTCAACTCCATCAATAGTCTGGGTAATGGTTTGATGATCGATCCAGAAACCGATACTGTTTTAATCAAACCAAAAGGCGGTTTCGGTGGTGTCGGCGGTGCTTATGCTAAGCCAATCGCCCTTGCCAACGTTCGCGCTTTTGCCCAACGACTTAACCCGCAAATTCAGATCATCGGCACCGGCGGCATCACCAATGGCCGCGATGCTTATGACTTAATCCTTGCCGGAGCTAGTCTGGTTCAAGTCGGTACCCTCTTACAAGAAGAAGGGCCAGCGGTGTTCACCCGCCTCAAACGAGAGCTAGCGGCGGTTATGCAGACAAAAGGCTACACTCAAATTAGTGACTTCAAAGGACAACTCAAAACCTTATCATGAAGAAAAAAATCAAAGTCTGGTCTTTGTTTACCCGAAACACCAAAGACTTTGCCCATCACTGGGGCGCCTACTTTCTACTAATCAGCGTAACCAATCTCGCAGTCGGGCTGGCAATTATCCCGCTGCTGACTTTTAGTGCGCAACAAATCCTGCGTCTAGGAAATGTTCCCTACATCACTTTAACCAACTTAGGCACGATTATCGTGGAAAAGCCAGGTACCGCCGTCTTACTCTTGCTAATTGGCTTGCTATTACTGCTGTTCGTCTATTGGCAGTTTGCGTTTCTAATTCTCGGCATTCAAAACATTCACCGGCAGACGCATTTAAATTTTCGCCAGCTGGCTTTAGCAACGATCAAAAAGACCCGCCGCTTGACGCCCACAACCATTATGATTTTGATTGCCTATTTTGTTTTGGTTTTTCCATTCTCGAGTATCGTGTTTAAAACCAGTTTATTGGCCAAATTGACGATTCCCGATTTCATCATTGATTTCATTTTGGACCGCTGGTATTTTGCAATTCTGGTTGTTTTGTTATATCTAATTGGCACCTGGTTGGCTGTGCGCCTATTACCACTTTTACCAGCTTTAATCCTTGGTGATGAGCATCCCGCAGCAACGGTTGTTCGCAGCTGGCAAGCAACACGCGGTCAGGCTTGGCGAACACTCTTTTCAATCATCCTCATTGTCATTCCGGTGATGGTGCTGACGGTGTTGCTGATCCTTGGATTATATGGGTTTCAGACATACCTAGACCAGCAATGGCAGCAGTGGTCATTATTAGGTGCAACCATTAATCTTGGTTTATTGCAGGTCACACTTTTGCTGATCACGGTTTTCTTTACTGTCATGCTGTATCAATTAGCAACCGCCCAAGCAGAAACTTTTCAACTCATTTCCGTGCAAACGATTGATGCGCCAGTGTCGAAACGGCGGCGGACGGTACTTTTTCGTCTCAGTGCTTTAGCGCTAATTTTGCTGGTTGTCGCTAGCACCAGTGCTTTTTACCACGCTTATCTAACCGGAGCCTTAACGACCCAGCCATTAACCATCTCACATCGCGGAGTTGACAACGAAAATGGCGTGCAGAATACGATCCCGGCGTTGGAAGCCACTGCTAAGGAAAAACCCGATTATGTCGAAATGGATTTGCACGAAACCAAAGATCACCAATTTGTTGTGATGCACGATGAAAATCTAAGCGCATTAACCGGACGTAATGCTCGGCCGCATGATTTAACTTTGGCTGAACTAACACAGCTAACCGCGCGTGAAAATGGGCACGCCGCCAAAGTCGCTAGTTTCGATGACTATCTGGCCGCCGCTGAAGCAGTCCATCAGAAATTATTGGTTGAAATCAAAACAACCCCCTATGACAGCCCAGAAATGATGGATCATTTTATCCAGCGATATGCGCAACGCTTATTGGCAGATCATGATCAAGTTCATTCGCTCGACTATCATGTGGTCACCACTCTGCGTAAGAAGGTCCCGACACTCAAGACGTTCTTTATTCTGCCATATACACTGGTTTTCCCTGCAACGCCAGCAAGCGGTTATACGTTAGAATCAACCACCCTTTCAACGACCGTGACTGATCAAGCCCATGCACGGCATCAGGCGATTTATGCATGGACCGTCAACGATAGCGATGATATGCAGAAAATGACGTTTATGGATGCAGATGGGATCATCACTGACCAACTGGCAACACTTAAGACGACCTTACGTCAGATGAACGATCACCCTAGTTATGCCGATCAGCTGCTGAATTACATGACCAGTTTCTCCTCTGGGGATAATAGTCCGTTTTAAATGATTCGCGTCATGTTTTTAGAGATGCTAAGTTTAAGAACACGAAAAAACCCACTCATTTGAGCGGGTTTTTTAAACCATCTTTACTTAAAGTAATACCGCGCTGTTTCTAATGCGCTGGTTTCCATCAATCGTTTGCCGTACTCCGACAAAACCGCAGATGACAACGGTGACCGATCACCAAATTCCAGTGCGACTGCCATTTCATCGTGCGCTTCATTAGATGAAATTTCGTTTGGATAGAAAGTCAAAACAAGGTAGTAGTTTTGCTTGTAACGATAAAGATCACTCTTACCGCCTTCCAAGCGAAGCGTCTGAGCAAGGCTGATGAAATCTTCAAAATCCTTTAATTTTAAGACTAATTCGGTTTGTGGTGCTTTGGCAGCATCAATATAACCGCCTTCGTCAACAGCTTGCTGATCATGTTGATCGTTGGCATCTAACCCCTGCAGCTGCTGGCGAATATAATCCGGTACCTGGGTATCCGCACTATCACCATCAGAACCGGTGTCGCTATCATCATTCTTTTGTCCGTTCTTACTGATCAACAACTCGAGTCCGGACTGACTTGGCATGACTTGAAACGTCACGGCCTCGTTTGTCGCAAACGTATGATCTTTATCGACTTCATCGAGGATACTATAGAAGAAGCTTTCAATCTGCTTGTGATTACCAAGCAAATCCAGCACGGTAATTCCCCGCTGCGCTAGATCATCGTTGCCTAACATGACCCGGATCGTATTTGCGTTAATCCGTTCCATTTCCATGATTGCTGCACCTCACTTTAGTCACGGAACCCTGACTTTTGTGGTTCATCACATGACCACTTACTACATTATAGCAGATTTCGTACTTCACGGCATTCTACCGCACGTACCTGTTATGATCAAGTCGCAAGCTTTGAAATCTTAAAATCGCACTCATTTTGTACGCAAAAAGAACTGCCTCGGCGATCCATTGTGCCAAGGCAGTTCTTTTTTCCTTCCCCACTTGAGCAACAAAAGCGCTCATCAAGCAAGTGTTTGTAAAAATGTCAGTAATTTAATCATTAAAATCCAGCCAATAATTGCGCCTGTTGCAATTCCAAAGTCCGAACAGATCGTGGCAAGAAGCGGCGGATTTCATCCTCGTTATAGCCAACCTGAAGGCGTTTGTCATCCATCATGATCGGTCGCCGTAACAGACCTGGATATTTCGCCACTAACTTAATCAGAGTACCCGTTGACAGTTCATCAATATTAACGCCGAGCTCCTGGAAGATCTTTGAACGTGTTGAAATAATTTCTTCAGTTCCTTCTTCGGTCATCATCAATAACCGTTTGATTTCATCAACATTCAATGGATCAGAAAAAATATTTCGTTCTTGGAATGGAATCTTATTTTCCTTTAACCAGGCGCGCGCCTTCCGACAAGATGTGCAACTTGGGGATGTATATAAAATAACCATGAGCGCTCGCTCCTTTTCTTTGACGAGGTATCTTTCTCAACTACAGGTATAGTATACGAGATTGCCTCAAAGCGGCGCAATCACATTTAGAAAAATAATTTTCCAAATGATGAAAATTCTGCGTTCAAAGTCTTGATATTGCGCGATCTATCAACGTCTTTATAAGTTTAATTGTAATAAATACCCCAAGTTATAATAACTAAATTTTTAACATTTTCCTCTCATTTTAAACGATCAGTTATCATCACTATCAGACATTAATTGTCAAGTCATCCCCGGCAACGTCAATTGGTATACCACCCGCTACTGCTTGTGCCTGATCCTTCAAAGTGACAAGATCTAGCTGTTGGGGCAAATGCGTTAAGAGTAAACGCTTCACCTGCGCTTCTTTTGCTAACGTTCCGGCTTCTGGAGCGGTCAAATGCCATCGTGGCGCTGGTTGATCGGCAAGGAAATTGGTATCTGCCATCAACAGGTCAGCGTGCTTAGCAAAGGGAACCAATCCAGAAAAATAGCGCGTATCACTCGTATTCACAAGTACTTTGTTGGTGCCTTCTTCTTTAATCCGTACCGCAAACGCCGGGACCGGATGCTGTGTCTCCAGGAAGGTTAACGTAAGCGGCCCTAAATGTAAGGTGCTGTCTCCGGTATAACCGATCCCTTGCGTAAACGAACCAAACGTTAAGCTCCCAAAGTTCAAAGGATCCTTTGTGTGCCCGTAAATTGGCAATGGCGACACTTTTTTGTTCCCCTTGCGCAGTTGATAGAAGTACTGCAAAACGCCGACATCCGCCGTATGATCATGATGATAGTGCGTCAACAAAACCGCGTCCAATTGCAATGGGTCAAAAACCTTTTCCAATGCCAGCAAACCGCCACTACCTAAATCCATCAGTAAGTGATAGTCGCCACTTTCAATTAAATAAGTACTCGTTGCATGTCCGGCATCCGGATAGCCGCCGAGATAACCTAAAACTGTTAATTTCATTTAGTTTTTCCTCCCTTTCAAAGTGAAATGCCGCCAAGAAGTTTATAATAAAAGTGGAGGTGGTCGTTATGTCCACAATACAAACGGTTTTCGGCAGCAAGTCTTTTCTGACTAAATTGCTTGATGAACGCCATGATCCGCAACTAAAACTCTTGAAACCAGCACAAAGCGGTCTAGACTATATGATTTTCGATCCCAGCGGTCAAGCCACATTCAGTGCTCCCCTACGCTATGAAATTTTAGCTAGCCTAGGGAAAACCGAGCAAAGCGGCTATGTGCATTTCATGTACTTTAACCTTGATACGGATGACGTCAAAGTCTTCTTATCCAAAATTAAACAACTGATCGATAATCATGATATTTTGTTGGGCGAAAATCATATTTTACTAGCGCAGGAAGCCAAACATCCGGACAATTTCCTGGTGATGTCAGTCTGGCAAACGAGCAATGACTATTACGAATTCAAGAATACGCCGGCACTCGCATCAGTCAAGGAATTCATTCGCCGTGCTGCCTCTGCCAATGGTTTTCATGAGGCCGGTTATACCGTGATCGACCCGCACAAAAAGTGACAGTGTCAACCGCCAAATCATTTTCGTAGCGGTTGCTGCGTTTGATGGAATGAAAAATTTAAACCCGCACCAAGCTACTCGACACCAGAAGTTTGCCACCAAGATTCAGCGTCCGGCTTTACAGACTGGGTTTTGGCGATTCAAACATGCTGGTGTTTTTCCATGCCAGAAATTCATTCAGTTCGCCACCGCCCAATCGGTAAATCGATCATGCGAACCATCACATGAACGGTTGCTTCGTAAAAGAGCCAATCAAATGCTGCGTAAATGCCAATCATGACGCCTAAATAGCGCGAGGGTGGATTATCAAGATAATTGGTCATCACACTAATGACACATAAGGCGATCAGAATACCGCAGATGAGCGGAACAGCAAAAATAACTGCAGCCTGGCGATAAAGCGTGACCCGAATCTGATGAGGATCCATCCCTAACTGTTTCAGAATCTGAAAATGGCGAATTTCCTGCCGCACCGCGATCACTTGATTCAACAACAAGATGCTTCCGGTTGCCACGACGAATACACCGCTAAGCAATAAGATCAAAAATAGTAAGAACCCATATAAGGTACTGACGAAATTCTGCTCGGCCGCCTGAAGACCAATGGGGTTGCGCCAATATACCATGTTGGTGCTCGCTCGATCCGTCACCGTTAAATCATCGCCTTCACGCTGTTGTATGCCAATATTAACAAACTCTTCCAGATTCTTACTGTTGCCCAAATGCTGCAGCAAGGTAAGTGCGCGTTTGGCAGCTTTTGTTTTTGGCAATTTAGCCATATACAAGCGATCCGGCGTTCCATTCAACATATCAAAGGTTCGATTGGTCACCAACAGACCACGGTCAAAATAATTATTGCTTCCGGTTGGAAAAAGATTGGTCGTCTGCGTCAGACGTAACGATGTATCACTGCCAGGCAGGATAATGGCGCGGTTCGGATTACGTCTGGCGCCAACTGGCCGAAAGCCGCTTCTGGTCGGAAGCATCAACTTAGCCTCTTGTGAATGCAACCGAATCGGTCCTAATTCCCGTTGAATCTTAGCCGCGCGCTGGTAATCACGTAACGCAACCACATTATAGACCCCCGGCTGTTTACGCACTTCACCAATCTGATTACGGAGACGAATTTCAGCATAAACCAGCTTTGAAGGAATCGTCATCGCCTGCTTCGGTTTGACTTTTGCCTGTTTCAAAATATCGGTCACATTATCAACACCGACACCTGATGCGACTATGGTTGTCGGAATCTCACGTAAAACCAAATCCTGATTATATTGAAAAAGCATGACTGAACTACCTAGCATGGTAATGGTGATCGCACACAGCAACGTGGTTAACCACAACGAATGAGCATTCCCCTGCAGGCGCTTAATAATCAGATGTCGGGAAATACCGCTCGCATTATGGGTTTGCATCTCGTGCCGTTTTTGATACCAGGCTACCAGTCCCGGCAGGAAATAAGCAAAAACCAAAAACAACCCGAGCAATAAGGCGCCGATCACCAACAATAAAAAGAGTGGTAACACAATCGGTCCCGGAAGCCAGGAGAGTATGCGCATCAAGCGACCGCCAATTGGAAGCAAACGCAACATCGTCAACAAACTGCCGACCAACAACAAAAAGCCAAAAATACCGACCCAGAAGCGCCAGCGGGTTTGCGGTTTTGGTGGTGCCGGGACATCTTGCTGGCGAATAAACTGGCGTAACGGACTGCGAACATAAATCGCATTGATCGCACCGACTAAAAGATAAACAACTCCCATCAACGTCAAGACGTCCATTAATGCGGACAAAGAAAACATAAAGCCGATGGGTGTGTGCAATGCCATTAACCGGATCAACACCATCCCTAGCAATGGCGATAAAATCAAGCCAAGCAAAGCCCCGACAAACAGGCCCACTATGCCGATCATCACACTTTCAAGAAAGACAATCAGCCCAAGTTTGGCGCCTGATAATCCTAAAAGACGGTATAAGCCAATTTCCTGATCACGCCGGCCAATTAACAGACTATTCAAATAAAGCAGGAAACTGATTGAAAAAAGTGCCAACACCATCATGACAATCATCAACAGGCTCGGCACAATATCCAAGCTACCAAGTCGCTTACTGGCATCACTTAAAATTAACCGATTATTGGCAACTGCACCGATCGCGTACATAATCGCACTAATCAAGGCAGCAATCAGTATCTGTAGGCCGTCCTCGTGCCGATGCCGAATCAGATTCGTTTTAATCTGTTCCCACACGTGAATGGCCTCCCCCACTAACGGTCGCTTCCATATCAATGATGCGATCAAAAAATTGTTCTCGCGACTTGCCACGGGTTACTTCGGCAAAAAAGGCACCATCTTTAATAAAAATAATCCGGCTCGCAAAACTAGCCGTAAATGGATCATGCGTGACCATTAAAATAGTCGTTTTCTCTTGCTGATTCAACTGGCGTAAATAACGCAAAAATTCTGTTGCTGCCAGCGAATCAAGGCTGCCAGTCGGCTCATCGGCTAGCAACAGACTGGGTTGTGTAATCACGGCACGCGCTGCTGCTACCCGTTGCCGCTGCCCCATACTAAGCTCACCCGGAAAAGCGTTCAACAAAGCATCCAGATTAAGGTGTTTTGACACCATTTGTAACCGTTCGGCCCGGTCAGGCTGCACATGATGTTGCAACGTCAGTGGTAATAAGACATTTTGGGCAACCGTCATATCATCTAGTAAATTAAAGTCTTGAAAAACAAAACCAAGGTGATCACGGCGAAACTTAGCTTGCTGCCGTTCATTAAGCGCCTCTAGATCATGGCCGGCAATCCTAACCTTCCCCGTACTTGGCGTTTCAATAGTTGCCAAAATGTTCAAAAGGGTTGATTTTCCCGCACCACTAGGACCCATGATGCCAATAAACTCACCTGCCTTAACCTGAAAGCTAAGATCGTTTAAGGCCCGAACCCGATCGTGGCGCTGGCCGAAAATCTTACTTAAATTAGATACTTCCAAAATTGCCATGGGCTTACCTCCGTCATCATCATACCAAAAACCGCCACATTCAACATGCCAGTGCGACCTTCAAATGTTCTAAACGGGAAGGATTAAAGACATCAGAAAAAGTTTCGATAACGTTTCACCATAATACGCTCGCCGGCGCAGGGATCTGCGTGTAAGGACCTTGGGCGCAATAGCCAAGGCCACTTATGTTCTGTCTTACGCCCATAACGCGCTCCCCGGCGCAGAAGTCTGCGTGTAAGGACCTTGGGCGCAATGGCCAAGGCCACTTATGTTCTAACTTACGTCCATAACGCGCTCCCCGGCGCAGAAGTCTGCGTGTAAGGACCTTAAGCGCAATGGCCCAAGCCCGGCCATCACGCTTAAGGCCACTTACACTCCGACTTCTAAGCGCGCCGGCTCGCGCTCACTTTTGTTTGTGTCTCGGCCACAAAACTTGTACGATAAGTTCAGGAATGGAGTTGGTCGCGTGTTTAAAATCATGATTGTAGAAGATGATCAGACAATTAGCGGTCTTATCGCTGACAACCTCAAGAAGTGGCAGTTTGAGCCTGTCGTTGTGACTGATTTTAACGCTGTCTTCGATGATTTTCTGCAGGAAAAACCACATTTAGTCTTATTAGATATCAATTTGCCGGTTTTTGACGGCTATTATTGGGTCCAAAAGATTCGTGAAGTCTCAAAGGTGCCGGTTATTTTCATCTCAAGTCGCAACACCAATATGGATATGGTGATGGCAATGAACATGGGTGCAGACGACTTTTTGAATAAACCTTTCGCGATGGAAGTCCTCATCGCAAAAATCAATGCGCTGTTGCGGCGAACTTATAATTATGCCGATCAAGGAACCGATGTCCTTGAACACAATGGACTCATGCTGAATCTAAAAAACGGCATGGCCCAAATTGGCGAAAAGGAAATCAATCTGTCGAAGAACGAATATAAATTACTTCAAATTCTGATGCGGCAACATGGCCAAATTGTCAGCCGGTCAAGACTTTTGCGCGACCTCTGGCAAGATGAACGCTTTGTGGACGATAACACGCTCACGGTCAACGTTAACCGCTTGCGTAAAAAAATCGAAGAAGCAGGATTGAAAGATTATATTCAGACTAAAGTCGGGCAAGGCTATATCGTTCCCTAGGAGGCAGCCATGCGTTTTCGCGATTATTTTAAAGACCATATTTGGGCGATTGGCGGCTATATTTTATGCGTCGGTTTAGCTGCCATCATCGTTTGGCTGGATCCGCAACACCGCGTTAAATTGGCAACGGTCTGGTATGCGGTCTTACTCGTCACGTTGGTTGCAAGTGCCTTCTTTATCGCCCATTTTGTCCGTATTCGCCAGTTTGCTGCTCGCTTGCAGGCGCGCCAGAATGCTGAAGATGCTGCTTTGGATTGGCCGCTACCAGGGGGTCAATCCGGACTGGAACAGGTTGTCTCGGATACTTACAACAAAATTCTGACCTTGCATCGGCAACAAATTACCGCGCTTTTGGCTCAACATCAAGACCAAAAAGATTTCATTGACTCGTGGGTACATGAAATTAAAGTACCGTTGGCCGCGGTTTCATTGCTTGCCGAAAGTTTTGAGGGCCAAGTTCCCGATGACAAGCTGGATAACCTCAATTTACAACTGGATCAAATCGAGTTTTATGTTGAGCAGGTCTTATACTATTCCCGACTTGACAGCTTTTCGAAAGATTACTTGCTGCATAATACGCAATTGAAACCGCTGATTAATGACGTTGTTGCCAATCAACGTAATGGCTTCATTAACAAACGTTTGTCATTTAAACTGAACGGCGATGACCAAACCGTCTTAACGGACAACAAATGGCTACGGTTTATTTTGGCACAGCTCATTTCCAATGCAGTCAAGTATACCCCAGAAGGTGGGCGCATCCAGGCAACCATTCGCGACACCGGCAAGGAAACCCAGCTGATGATCATCGACAACGGCATCGGCATCCCTAAAGACGAGCAACATCGCGTTTTTGAAAAAGGCTTTACCGGCAGCAATGGACGCCTGTCAAATCATAAATCGACTGGTTTGGGATTATTCTTAGCAGAAAAGTTGGCCGAAAAGTTAGGGCATCACTTAACGTTGACGTCCGTGATCAATCAAGGCACAACGGTCACCATTCATTTTCCATATGTCAGCTATTACAATGATGCTGGTCAAACCGTTGAACATCCCAAAAAGGCACTTCATCAAACAACAGATACATCTGATTCATCCAACCAAAATGAGTAGGACATCTTCTTTAACGATAAAGCGAGTAGCTAAGCACACGACCGTCATTGTTGTCTTGTGGCTAGCTACTCGCTTTTTTATCTGTCTATATTTTGTTTGCAGCAAAGAACCCAACCACCAGCGGCGGCGACTTTAATTGGGGTCAAACTATTATCGAATGAGGTTTTTCCAAAGCTTGATCTCACCCGCCGCCTGGGTTGCCGGTACATCAATAATCCGTTGGTTGGAGCTGCCGCGAAATTGCAGTGTTAAGTCTTTTTTTGCCAATAGGAAACGCCCATCCACCAATATATCGATGAGGCTCAGTAACGTTAACTTGTCTTCGGAATCCTGCATGAGTTCTTCGTAAGTGTAACCGCTCCAACTCCAGATATCCTTATCATGCCCAAACTCTTGGCGAATCCGGCGGCAAAGACGAATGCAGACCTGAGTATTCAAGAAAGGTTCGCCGCCTAGCAAGGTCAAGCCTTGAACATATGACTGACCCAGATCCGCAATAATCCGATCTTCCAGTTCCTGAGTGTATGGCTGACCATACCGAAAATTCTGGGCAACACGATTGTAACAACCCGGGCAGGCAAAGCGACAGCCCGAGACATATAAACTACACCGAACCCCTTCCCCATCAACAAAATTAAACGGCTTGTAATCAGCAATTCGTTGTTGTGAAAGTTCACTGGCAAGCCATTCTTTCGGTTGCGGATTCTGCGGTAAACGAGCTGTGGTCATCATAAGATCTGCCTTTCTTAACAGGTTGCGTTAGTCACGTTAAAGCGCAACCGTGCGTGTTCTTGATTCAATCAACGCTTCAAAAATGAACGCCAACGAATAAGTCTTTTTCATCGTATCATCTTTTGACCACAAGATGTAGTATCGATTGTACACAAAATACCGGCCTATTATCTATATCTTGATAGTAGGCCGGTATGGATGCTGTTTTTAAATACGATTACGCGCGCTTCAAATGCAGTGTCATGGCATTTAACGCCACCACTATGGTTGATAACGACATAATCGCGGCACCAACAGCCGGGCTGAGAATGAAGCCAACTGGTGCTAAAATACCTGCCGCCAGTGGAATGGCCAGGATGTTGTAGCCGGCACCCCACCAAAGATTCTGAACCATTTTACGATTGGTTGCTTTAGCCAAAGATAAGAAGTTAAGAATATCGGCTGGATCACTATGAACCAACACAACATCGGCAGTATCAATGGCCACATCGGTTCCGGCACCAATGGCGACTCCGATATCCGCTTGCGCTAGACTAGGAGCATCATTAACGCCATCGCCGACCATCATCACAACGCCACGTTTTTGATAAGCTTCGACTTGCGCCACTTTGTCTTCAGGCTTTAATTCGGCTTGAAAATCAGTGATGCCGAGTTGATCGGCCACTTTTTTGGCGGTTTCGTGGTTATCACCAGTCAGCATGACCGGTGTAATTCCTTGCTGCTTCAACGCGGCGACAAACGACTTGCTTGACGGCTTCAGCTGATCGCCTTCTGCAACCATCCCTAGAACTTGATCATCCTGGATCAGAAAAGCCAGTGAGTTACCGGCCCCTGCTAATTGATCAGCCTGCGCTTCATCATAAGCCAAGTGATGATCTTTTAGATACCGGGCATTGACGATCGTATAACGTTGGCCATCGATTTCGCCTTCCAGACCGATGCCTTTTAAGACTTGAACGTTTTTCGCATCCGGCAGGTTTAACGCCTGTTGCTTGGCGGCAGCTTTAATCCCGGTTGCCAGCGGGTGTTCGGAATGATTTTCCAAAGCAGCCATGACAGACAGTACCTGCGTTTGATCGTGACCGGTAAAGGCAATTGTTTTGGCAACGGTGAATTTGCCTTCTGTCAACGTTCCGGTTTTGTCCATCAAGATAAACTGCGCCCGCTTCGCAGTCTCAAGTGCCTGGCGATTACGAATTAGCAGTCCATTCGTTGCGCCAATACTGGTACTGCGTGCAATGACCAGCGGAATTGCTAACCCGAGTGCATGGGGACAAGCAATGATAAAGACGGTGACCATTCGTTCAAACGCCACTGCCGCCCCGCTTGGCAACCACAGGAAGAAAGCAAGTAACCCAACTGCCAATGCGGCGTAGAAAAGCCAGCCGGCCACTTTATCTGCCATACCCTCGGCTTTACTTTTATTGGCTTGCGCACTTTGAACTAACTTCATGACTTGCGACAGATAGCCGCTTTCGCCCGTACCGGTGACCTTGATTTCAATGACGCCATCACCATTGACGGAACCGCCAATCACCTGGTCACCTTCAGCCTTGCGAATAGCTTTAGCTTCCCCAGTCACTAATGATTCGTTGACACTGCTATTGCCACTGACAACTTGGCCATCAGCCGGCATTTGTTCACCTGCTAATACCCGTAATCGCGCGCCAACCTGGACTTCTGATAATGGCATGTCCATCACGTGATCACCATGAACCACATGTGCCTGATTCGGCAACAACGCCGCCAACTTCTCAACCGCGTTACCTGCAGCCATAACGGCATTCATTTCGATCCAATGGCCAAGCAGCATGATCACGATCAGTGTTGCCAATTCCCAAAAGAAGTCCATGACCATCCCATTAGGCGCAATAAAGTTATTCATCAAAAACGCATAAAGCGAATAACCGTACGCCACCGTGATGCCCATCGCGATCAACGTCATCATCGCCGGTTGTCGCTGTTGCAATTCTGCCTTTGCGCCGGTCAAAAACGGCCAGCCGCCATAGAAAAACAGAAAAGACGACAAAACAAGAACGACCCAATCAGACCCCGGAAAGACAATCGGCAATTCAATGACCCCGAGATGAATATTCATGCCCATAAACTGCGCCAATAACAGCACGGGGATCATGACAATGAGGCTGACCCAAAACTTCTGCTTCAAATTGCCCATATGCATCATATGCCCACCACCATGATCCATATTGCCATGATCCATGTGCATATCCATACCACTGTGATCCATCGCCATATGGCCCATATCGTGGTGACTCATTTGCATAGATGCCATATCCGTTTGCTGATGCATATGTTCGTGATCCATTGACATATCCGTCATTTTCCCGGCATGCATCTGGTCGTGATCACTCATTTGCATCTGTCCTTTGTCATTAGCTGATTCTTTCATTTTTTGTGAAGGGTTCATATTATCTTTCTTCATCAATTGCCTCCTTGCAGCCGTCTGGTAAGCAGTTACAATGAACCGTTGTCGGTGCACCAGGCAATTTAGCCGCCAAAGTTTGCTGCACTGCTTGAATATCTTTCTTGGAAAGCGTCACTTGCGCTACCAAATGATTCACGGTCGTACCGATCTTCATTTGACAAAGATGACTAAATAACTCCGCAACGGCTGCATCCATTGAGGCTTGCTCACCAACTGTTGCATGATATAAAAATTCGCGCCCTTGCTTTTCGGTGACCAGCGCACCCTTTTTGACGAGTCTTCCCAAAAAGGTCTTGGTGGTCGCTATCTTCCACGCCATTTTATCAGCAAGAATCGCCGCAATGGTGCTGCTTTTTAATGGTCCAAGCGTCCAAATAATTCGCATAACTTCCCATTCCGACTGGGAGATTTCAACTTTCGGTGTTTCCATCCTTGGCCTCCGTTTACACTTGTAATCTTTCGACACTTATAATTTACAACTGTAAACGATGATTGTCAACTCATAATTAAACTATTTCTGAAAATAGGCCGCTTAAGTGCCAAATCTGGGCCTAGCTGTTTTCTGCAAATAAACAAGCACCGAAGACGGTGGCATTGGTCTTCGGTGCTTGTTTATTTGCTTTTTACATAAAACTAGCGGCAGTTATCACTTCAAGGCATGAAAGCCGATGTCGGTCCGATAATCCAGCACCCCTTGAATACTTTCCAAGTCATGCTTGGCTTTGGCAACTGCCTCAGGTAAGGTAGCGGCCCCGGCAACAACCGAAAAAATTCTCCCGGCGTCACTGATCCAACCATTGTCGGTTCGCTCTACCCCTGCTGGCAACCAAGTACCGATTGGCCAATTTGTTGGCACAATGACGGGAACGGTTTTCAGGTTTGCCCGCGGGTAATCGGGATTCACCGCGACAAAGCAGGCATAGGCTAGGCCATTCAATTTCAGCGTTGGCTGCTGGCCATCCAACAAGTCGCTCACAAGCTGATAAAAGTCATTTTCGATCTGTGGCAATAATACCTGAGTTTCAGGGTCACCGAAACGCATGTTGTATTCAAGAATCTTGGGTCCTTCTTTAGTGAAGATCAGCCCAATATACATAACCCCGTGTCCATTTAAACCATCTTGGTGCATACCTGCCAATGTGGCATCCACCAAGGACTGAGCCGCCTGGACTTGATCGGGCTTAAATTGTGGCAACGGACTAATCGCACCCATTCCACCTGTGTTAGGTCCACGATCAGCAGCGTGGCGCCGTTTGTGATCCTGAGACAACGGCAAGATCACGCGCTTTTGGTCATTAAAAAGTGCCATGACGGAAGCTTCTTCGCCAGCGAGATATTCCTCAAGCAAAACCGTGGCATCCGGGTGGCCGGCGTAAAACTGTTCGATCGTATCATCAAGTGTCGCTGCATCATTGGCAATGACAACACCTTTACCAGCGGCCAAGCCATCTTTTTTCAGAACAAGCGGTAAACCCATCAAAGTTGCTTCGGCATGTGCTTCAATCGCATTGTGAACCGTCTTGCTGGCCGCGGTCGGTAAATGATGGCGATGCATAAACGCTTTGGCGAACGTTTTACTTGATTCAAGTTGAGCTAATTTTTGCGTGACGCCAAAGATCGGCAACCCGATTGCTTGAAAATCATCAACAATCCCTGCTGCCAAGGGCACTTCAGGACCGACAAACGTCAAATCAATCTGATGCGTTTGCGCGAACTTGATTAAAGCCGGGACCTCTTTTTCTTTAATACCAATCGGCTCGACACCAAGCAGCTCCATCGCCGGATTGCCCGGCGCCACGTAGACATGATCCACTTGTGGCGACTGACTAAATTTCAAAGCAAGGGCACTTTCACGCGCACCCCCACCGATAACCAGGACTTTTTTCATAAAAACCTCCTAAAAAGTGAGCGCGAGCCAGCCCGGTTAGAAACCGGAGTGTAAGCGGCCTCAGACGTGATGGCCCGCTCTTGGCCATTGCGGCTGTGGTCCTTACACTCCGGTTTCTGGGCTGGGGAGCGCGTTATAGAAAGTGAGCGTGAACCGGCTCCCGCTTAATGCCGGAAATGCCGAACCCCTGTTGTCACCATCGCAATGCCATATTCATTGGCCTTCGCAATTGAATCCTTATCCCGAATGCTGCCACCCGGTTGAATAATCGCCTTAATATCATGTTTAGCCGCGTAATCCACGCAATCATCCATCGGGAAAAAGGCATCGCTGGCCATGACCGCACCGGCAAAGTTGTCGTTTTGCTGCGCTTGGGTTAACGCCAATTCAACCGAGCCAATCCGATTCATTTGACCGGCGCCAATCCCTAACGTCTGATCAGCCTGTGCCACGACAATCGCATTACTCTTAACATGTTTGACCACCGTCTGCGCAAATGCCAATGCCTTGAGTTGAGCTTCAGTCGGCTTGACCTCCGTTACCACTGTCATATCGGCTGGTGTCTCAGCTTTGTCGTCACGTGTTTGAATCAACAACCCACCATAAATTGAAGTCGTTTCTGTTCCCAATTCTTCTGGCGTATCAGCAGTATTAATCGTCAATAAGCGCACATTTTTCTTCTTCGCCAGAATCTCATAGGCATCATCATCAAATGCCGGTGCCATGATGATCTCAAGGAAAAGTTTATGCATTTTCTCGGCAGTGGCAAGATCAACCCGCCGATTCAAAGCAATGATGCCGCCAAAAATGGACATCGGATCGGCGGCATATGCCTTGTCCCAAGCGGCTTCAAGCGTATCGCCCAAGCCAATGCCGCATGGGTTCATATGTTTAACGGCCACGGCTGCCGGTTGTTTGAATTCCCGCAACATTGCCAATGCTGCATCCGCATCCTTGATATTGTTATAAGAAAGCTCTTTACCGTGTAATTGCTTAGCAGCGGCAAGACTAGTTGGATCAGGATTCGGCTCAACATAAAAGGCAGCTTGTTGATGGCTGTTTTCCCCGTAACGCAAGTCCTGCCGTTTGTGATAAGTTGGCGTGAATTGCTCTGGGAATGGCTCTGGATCTAAGTAATGGGCGATTTGAGCATCGTAAGCTGCAGTGACGGAGAAGACTTTGGCTGCCAACCGTTGCCGCAAATCAGCATCATTTTGATCGAGTCCGGCTAAAACATCCGCATAATCTGCTGGATCAACCACGGCCCAGACACTGTCACTATTTTTAGCTGCCGCACGTAACGCAGACGGGCCACCAATATCAATTTGTTCAATCGCTTCGGCACGCGTCACACCCGCACGCTGAATGGTCGCGGCAAACGGATAAAGATTGACACAAACCACATCAATTGGCTGAATATCATGATCTGCTAGTGCCTGCATATGGGCAGGATCATCCCGCCGCGCCAAGATGCCGGCATGGATCTTAGGATGCAGTGTCTTAACTCGACCATCGAGCATTTCTGGAAAACCGGTTACTGCTTCTACGCCGGTCACCGCAACCCCAGCTTCAGCCAGTGCGCGATGGGTACCACCGGTTGAAATCAGTTCAAAACCGCGTTCAACCAGACCTTTTGCAAAAGGTACCAAACCAGTTTTATCAGAGACACTTAATAATGCACGCTTCACTTAAATCGCTCCTTCTTCAATGAGTTGCTTGACAGTTGCGGGAAAAGTTTGATGTTCCTGATGGTGAATGGCTGCTTCTAATTGTGCCAGCGTCATCCCCGGGCTTACGCGGACCGGATCCTGTGCGATGATTTCGCCGGTGTCGATTCCGGCATCTACGTAATGAACCGTCACGCCGGTCACTTTGACGCCATAATCAAACGCATCTTTAATGCCCTGCCGTCCGGGAAAACTAGGCAGCAGCGCGGGATGCAAATTGATAATTCGCTTGGGAAAAGCATTTAGCAAGGTTGGCCCGATGATCCGCATATAACCCGCTAAAATCAATGCATCTACAGGCGGCAACTGGCTTAAAATATAAGTTTCGGCCGCCGCTTTATTCGCATAGTCCTTAAAGTTCACAACTAAAGTCGGAATATGACGAGCAGCCGCTTTTTGAATCACCGGTGCTTGCATTTGATCACAGACTAAGACCGCAATTTGATAGTGACTGTCTACAGCCTGCGCGGCGTTTGCCAAGGCTTCAAAATTTGTGCCATTTCCGGACGCAAAGACAGCTAGACTTTTCATTTGCTTGCCACCTGCCATTGTATTTTGGCGCTTGGATCAGCAACCACGTGACCGATGACTTTGCTGCTTGGTAACGCCGCCTGAATCGTGGTGGCTGCATGTTCCGGGACGACCAAAATCATCCCGATGCCCAAATTAAACGTTGTCCGCATCGTGGTTTCACTCAAATGCCCGGCATGTTGCAGGCGATCAAATAACTCCGGTCGATGCCATGCCTGGGGATTAACCTGCGCACACAATCCTGCCGGTATCACCCGCGGTAGATTCTCGGTAATACCGCCGCCGGTAATATGCGCTGCGGCGTGGATCAAACCTTGTTGCATGAGCGGCAGCACCTGCTTAACGTAAATTCTGGTTGGCCGCATCAACGCCTGCATGACTTCCGATCCGTCTTCAAGCGTCTGACTCCCTAAATCAGTTTCAGCTAACAATTTACGCACCAGCGAGTAACCATTGCTGTGTACGCCTGAACTTGGCAAGCCAATCAAGACATCACCAGCAGCCACATCCTTAGGCAAACGATTCTGTTCGGAAACCAAACCAACCGCAAACCCGGCCAGATCATAATGATTTTGTGGGTACATATCCGGCATCTCAGCGGTTTCCCCACCGATCAACGCCATTTCCGCCTGCTGACAGCCATAAGCAATCCCGCGAACAACCGCTTCGGCCCGGGTTACATCAAGATGATCAACGGCCATGTAATCAAGGAAAAATAATGGCTGGGCACCGGATGCGAGCAAATCATTGGCCACCATTGCGACCAAATCAATCCCCACCGTTTCATGCGCATCACATTGCAATGCCAACAACAGTTTGGTACCAACCCCGTCTGTCGCACTAATCAAGGTTGGCTGCGGCACGGATGGCAACCGATAAGCGGCAGCAAAACCGCCAACACTGGCCAAAACATTGTCATTGGCTGTTTCTTTGGCTAACGTTGCAATACGTTTTACGGCTGCATCGCCGGCTTCAATGTCGACGCCGGCATCCTTATAATCTGTCATGCGCTAACCTCCGCTACATTAACTTTGAGTGATGCGACTTCCTTATTTAACGCCGGTGCATAATCATCAAGAGCAGTTGGATATTTGCCTGTAAAGTAGGCGACACATAAACCGCCATTAGGAGCCGTCGTTGGCAATCCGACGCTTTCTTCCAAGCCTTGTGTCGAAAGAAAGCCTAGCGATTCGACATCCAGTAAATCGCGCATTTCCGGTACGCTATGATTAGCCGCAAATAATTCACTAGTTGTCTGAAAATCAATCCCATAAAAGCAAGGAAAGCGCAGTGGCGGGCTGGCAATTCGCAAATGCACTTCAGCGGCGCCGGCTTCTTTCAACAATTTAACGATTTGCTTAGAAGTCGTGCCGCGAACAATCGAGTCATCAACTAACACAATGCGTTTTCCGGCAACAACCGGTTTGATCACGCTGAGTTTCATTTTGACGCTTTTTTCGCGTAACGCCTGCGTGGGTTGGATAAATGTCCGAGCAACGTACTGACTCTTCACCAAGCCCATTTCATAAGGAATTCCGCTGGCTTTGGCATAACCAATCGCTGCTGACAGGGATGAGTTGGGCACCCCAACGACAATATCCGCATCTGCCGGCTGTTCCCTTGCCAACCGCTCACCCATCCGCACCCGCGCCTGGTGAACATTGATGCCGTGGATGTCTGAATCCGGACGGGCAAAATAGATATACTCCATCGAGCAAACCGCTAACGATGTGTTGGTGGTGAAGTGATCCAAATGCAAGCCATCGTCATCGATCGTAATCAGCTCACCGGGTTGGATGTCACGGACAAAATCAGCCCCTACTGCATCCAACGCCGCGGTTTCGCTACAAACAATATAGCCGCCATCTGGCATGACCCCAACCACCATTGGCCGGAAACCATGCGGATCAACCGCTGCGTATAAGCCATGCTCGGTTAACAAGACAAAGGCGAACCCGCCGTGAACTTCATTCAGTGCCTTTTTAAGTTGAACCAGCCACGGTTGGCCAACCTGACGCCGAATCAAATGCATTAAAACCTCAGTGTCCGAGGTGGATTGGAAAATGGCCCCTTGACTTTCTAACTCACGCCGCAAACTGATGGCGTTGGTTAAATTGCCGTTATGCGCCAATGCAATGGCTTCATCAGAAAACCGAAAAAGCAATGGCTGTATATTTTCCAAGACGCGGCCGCCTGCTGTCGAGTAGCGCACGTGACCCAAAGCTGCCCGCCCCATCAACGGTGTCAATTGATCGGTATTGGTGAACACTTCACTGAGCAAGCCCAGACCATAATGGCGCCGCATACCATCTTTAGTTAAGCCGACAATTCCGGCCCCTTCTTGCCCGCGATGTTGCAGCGTATGCAAGCCCAGATGGGTAATGCTCGCAGCATTGGGATTGCCCCAAATACCAAAAACACCGCATTCTTCATTTAAGCCTTTTGGTTCAGATAGCATGGGAGTGCCTCCTCAAATGCAGTTTGCAATTCTTCAAGCGGAACCGAAAATTGATGACTAACCGTGGTGACGTCAAATTGCGGGGCTGCTTGTACCCGCCCGATTAACTCAGCCGGTCCATTTAGCGCCTCAAACGCTGCTTGATCTTCAGGAGCAACGGTGACTAAGAACCGCCCTTGAGTCTCGGAAAAGCCCCAACTCGTCGGCAAATCGACCTTAACTTGCGCGCCCAGCTGGTTCGTAAAGCCCATTTCAGCCAACGCCACTAACAAGCCACCATCGCTTAAATCGTGGGCTGCTGTCACAAGGTGTTGCCGAATCGCCGTTAATACAAATTGCTGATTGGCCTTTTCCGCATCGAGATCAAAGTCGAACAACCGCCCGGCAACTTCACCGGTTTGCAATTTCTGTAATTCGCTGCCATTGAAATCGCCGTGGGTTTCGCCGACAAGATAAAGCAAATCATCTGCATGTTTGAAATTCGCCGTGGTAATGGTGCTGAGATCTTCAATCAGCCCCACCATCCCAATCATCGGCGTTGGATAGATTGCTTTGCCATTAGTCTCGTTATAAAGCGAAACATTTCCGGAAATCACCGGTGCGTTAAAGGCTTTAGTCGCAGCAATGATACCTTTAGCTGCTTCGGCAAGTTCATAAAACGCTTCCGGCTTGGTCGGATCCCCAAAATTCAGGCAGTCGGTAATCCCTAAAGGTTCCGCACCGCTGGCCGCCAGATTGCGCGCCGCTTCGGCAACACTCATGGCCGCACCGACTTTTGGATCCAAATACAGATAACGGCCTTTGCTATCGGTGGTCATGGCAAGAGCGCGATGGGTCCCGCGAATGCGAATCACCGCGGCATCGCTACCAGGCAAGACAACCGTATTCGTTTGGACTTGTGCATCATAACGCCGATACAATGAAGACTTATCCGCAATCGTCGGCGTGCCCATCATGGCTTTCCAAGTCGCCACCGGATCAGTCACAATCGGGTCAAAATCAGGTGCCGGTTCAGCTAAGCGCGCTGGCATTTTGCCGACTTGCTCATAAATCGGTGCATCATCAGTCAATGAACTGACTGGAACATCGCAAACCAATTTGCCGTGATGATAAAGTCGATATTGATGGCCTTCAATCACATGTCCCACAACTGCAGCGTCCAAATCATACGCTGCAAACACATCAAGGACTTCCTGTTCAAAACCGGCCCGCACACACAACAACATCCGTTCCTGCGATTCTGATAACATGATTTCAAATGGCGTCATATTGGCTTCACGCTGTGGAATTAAGTCAAGATCCATTTCCATGCCGCTATTCGCCTTGCCAGCCATTTCAACACTGGAAGACACTAAACCAGCCGCGCCCATGTCCTGAATACCGACTAGTGCCTGTTGATGATCCTGCGTAATTTCCAGGCACGCATCCATCAACAGTTTCTCCATGAATGGGTCGCCTACCTGAACCGCCGAACGATCAGCCGCCTCTTCATCGGAAAAATCACCAGAAGCGAAACTAGCGCCGTTAATCCCATCACGCCCGGTTTTGGCACCGACATAAATCAGTGCATTACCGACTCCTGCCGCTTTGCCTTTTTGGATCTGATCCTTATCCATAATGCCGACACACATCGCATTGACCAGTGGATTGCGGGAATAAGTGTGATCAAAATTGGTTTCTCCGCCGACCGTGGGAATGCCGATTGCGTTCCCATAGCCACCGATACCGGCCACGATGCGATCAACTAAATGCTGCGTGTGCGGGAGGTTGAGATCACCAAAGGCCAATGAATCCAGCATGGCAACAGGCTTAGCCCCAATCGAGAAAATGTCGCGGATAATGCCGCCAACACCCGTCGCTGCGCCTTCATAAGGTTCAACCGCGGACGGATGGTTATGACTTTCGGCTTTGAATACCACTGCCTTGCCTTCGCCGATATCAATTACACCGGCACCTTCGCCAGGTCCCATCAAAACGCGGTCATTTTTGGTCCAGAACTGGCGCAAAATCGGCTTACTGTATTTATACGCACAGTGTTCACTCCACATGCCGCTTGCTAATCCGATTTCGGTATCATTTGGCTGATGACCAATCAACTCAGCAAACCGGTGATACTCATCTTCCGTCAATCCCAAAGCCAAATACGGTTTCTTTTCAGCGATGGCTTCTGGACTCATCTCAACGTGCGTCACGGACATGGACCCCTTTCGTTTGTTGCATCAATGACTTGAAAACGCCTAGGCCATCCGTACCGCCAAGTAATGCTTCAACGGCGCGTTCCGGATGCGGCATCATGCCTAAAACATTACCGGCTTCGTTCGTCACCCCGGCAATATCATGAAGACTGCCATTGGGATTGTCAGCATACCGGAAAACGACCTGACCATTGGCTTCCAAAGCTGCCAGCGTCTTGGGATCGGCGTAATAATTTCCTTCACCATGTGCAATCGGCAATGTCAGTTGTTCACCAACCTGATATTGATTGGAAAATGCTGTATCCGCGCGATCGACAAGCAACGTCACCGGTTCGCAAATGAAATTCAAATCCCGATTCCATTGCAAAGCGCCCGGCAGCAGACCCGCTTCGGTCAGAATCTGAAAGCCATTACAAATGCCCAACACATAGCCGCCTGCTTCGGCAAAAGCTTTCAACGCCGTCATCACTGGCGAAAACCGGGCAATCGCACCGCTACGTAAATAGTCACCGTAAGAAAAACCACCTGGCACCATCACCACATCATAACGACTTAAATCGGTTTGACTCGGCTTGATCAGCTCGCACTCAGCACCGGCAATGGTCTGAACGGCCCACTGTAAATCCAAGTCACAATTAGATCCGGGAAAAGAAATAACGGCCGCTTTCATGCCTCATCCTCCGTAATGGGTTCTAATTCAAAGCGATAAGTTTCCATGTTGACATTGGCAAGCAACTGATCGCAAATCGTATCGACTTGCTTTTCTACCGCTTCTTTGGTGCCGGTCAGCTTTAATTCAAAATATTTGCCGTACAACACATCGTCTACATTGTGATAATCCATGCGGGTCAAAGCAGTCTTGATAACTTCTGCCTTTGGGTCTAATACAGAGGGTTTGTACGTCACATAAACTTTAGCTTTAAACATGAGCCGCTCCTTTTTCTTGTAACCTGGCAAGCACTTCTTCATAAACAGGGGTTAAGGGACCGCGCGCTTGGCGGAAAACATCTTTATCAAGCGAATCACCGGTCTTTTGATCAACCAGACGGAAGTTATCCGGTGACAATTCATCGGCTAAGACCAAAGTGCCATCCGTTAACGTGCCATATTCAAGTTTAAAATCAACCAACGTGATCCCGACTTCATCAAAACGCTTGGTCAGATAAGCATTCACGCGATCAGTCAAAGCCCGAACTTGTTTGAGCTGTTCCGGGGTCGCTTCGTGTAAAGCAAAAATCTGGGCTTCGTTCATGAACGGATCGCCTAATTCATCCGACTTGTAATAATATTCATGAATTGGCGGATCAAGCTTCATCATCGGCTTGACATTGAACTTGGTCACAAAATGTCCGGACGCGTAATTGCGCACCACAACTTCTAACGGCAGCATGGTCGCCTTTTTAACAATCATGGTAGTGGCATCGGGAGAATCAATATAATGCGTAGGAATTCCGGCTGCCGTCAATTCTTTAAACAACAAGGTCGAGATGGCGCGATTCAATTCACCTTTGTGGGCAATCTGCGCCTTTTTCTCGCCGTTTAATGCTGTGGCCTGATTCGTATACGTCATCCATAAAACATCCGGATCATCTGTTGCAAAAACCTGCTTGGCCTTGCCGGTATATAGTAATGTGGTCTTTTTCACCATGCTGCCTCCATTTGTTTAAGTATGTCCATAACATCGCGCGCATCGGTCACCGTGATGTGGCCCATTTTACGGCCAGGACGGATCTCGGCTTTTCCATAATCATGCATGTGCCATTCTGGATGTTGCGGCCATTTTGCCTTGGCTTGGGTGAGATCATCGCCAAGCAGGTTTCGCATCACCGCTGGCTGCTTTAAGGTAATCGGCGGAATCGGTAGTCCGCAGATACTTAAAATGTGAGCGTCAAACTGGGAAAAGTTGCAAGCTTCAATCGAATAGTGGCCGGAGTTATGTGGGCGTGGTGCCAATTCATTTGCAACGACATTGTCACCTTCGAGAAAGAGTTCGACCCCAAGAACTCCGCGTAAGTCGAGTCCAAGTGCGATTTTAGTCGCCAGATCATCAATCTTTTCAGCCAAAACCGGTGAGATATGAGGTGCCGGTGCTAGTGTGAGATGCAAGATGTGGTTCTTGTGGCGATTTTCAACAATCGGGAATACCCGTACTTGATCGCGGCCATCGCGGGTAATCATCACCGAAGCTTCACGGTCAAACTGTTGGCGTTTTTCCAAAATGCAGGGACCGTGGGCTAGCAACTGCTCGGCTGCGGGTACATCAGCCATGGTGTTGATGTCTTGCTGACCATGACCATCATAACCGCCAGTCGTGGTTTTTAAGATGCTTGGCAAGCCGATTTTCTCAATGGCCGCTGTCAACGCCTCAGGCCGATCGACTGCCACAAAGGGGGTGACCGGTACACCATGCGTCTGCAGGAATGTTTTTTCCTTGATGCGATCGCGGGTTGTTGCAAGAATAGCTGTTCCTTGAGGGATTCGGGTTAAATCACGTACTGCTTCCAAAGCTGCTAAATCAACATTTTCAAACTCATAGGTTAAAACGTCCGATTCTTTAGCCAACTTTGTCAGTGCCGCTTGATCGTCGTATGGTGCCGTGATTTGAAAGTCTGCTACCTGACCGGCTGGTGAATTCGGCGTCGGTTCCAAAATGCCAACTCGATAGCCCATTGTCTTGGCACTTTGGGTTAACATACGTCCAAGCTGACCGCCACCGATAATCCCAATCGTGGCAGGTGAGGTAACCACATCAATCATTAAGTGTGGCCTCACTTTCTTCAGCCCGTTGCGTTTGTGCCTGACGGAAGGCCGCCAGCCGCTGACTTAATTCAGGACTTTGCAAAGCGAGGATTGATGCCGCGTACAAAGCAGCGTTCACAGCGCCGGCATCACCTATTGCCATCGTTCCAACTGGCACACCTCCTGGCATTTGCACAATCGACAACAAGCTGTCAACGCCATTTAATGTTCGTGTTTTGATTGGAACACCAATGACCGGTAGCAGCGTGTTAGCCGCTAACATTCCCGGTAAATGGGCAGCACCACCTGCACCCGCAATAATCACGCCAAAACCTTGATCAGCAGCATGTTTGCCAAATGCCGCCAGCTGGTCCGGCATCCGATGAGCTGATATCACGTGCTTTTCATAAGGAATATCAAGCGCCTCTAACTGTGTGGCAACTTGTCGCATGGTCGGCCAATCTGAACTTGATCCCATGACCACGGCTACTTTTTGCATCTCGTCCCCTGCTTTCTTTAAGATGTTTTGAGAATAGCACGTTAAGCAACAACATTCAACACTAAAATAGAACTATAACGCATATTATTCGTTTTAATGTTCGTGTTTTGCTCAAACCTGGTCGAGAACTCCAGCTTTTTAAAGCAAAAAAATAGCCTTAGAGACAATCTCATCTCTAAAGCTAACTTATTTTGAGAGCACACTTATCCCCCGACAGCGCCTTAACAAACTAATTGTTTTAGGCTGCTTTAGTGGAAAGTGATTTACCATCCTTTGCTATAAACAGTTGTGGTGCCACCGTGAGTAAAATACCAACAACCACGATTGCCAAAACGGTGCTGAACAAAGCCGATCCACCGTTGACGATCAGTGAATAAATCCACACATTCATGCCTTTTGGTGCGTAACTGCCCCAAAAAACAACTCCAGCGATGAAATGAATGAAGTACTTAGCAAAGGTTCCGACAATAATGCCAGCAAAAGCATAGCCGCTAGCTTTTACTTTCTCACCGCCGCGGACAGCCTTTTGAAATGATGCAAAAGTCAAGCCCATCAAGCCAACCAGCGTAAAGGCAATTGGATATTCCAAAAAGCCTTGAACCGGATTCAAAACACTGCCACCACTAAGGCCGCGGAGGATCAAATCAAGAATCCCCCATACAAACCCGGCCCACGCTGCAGGAATTGCCCCGCGCCGCATCGCCAAAACCGCGATCGGAATCAACCCATAGTTCAATTCAATCGCCGAAACACCGGTTGTATGCGGAATATAAGTCAACGCCATTGCAAACGCCGCAATAATCGCTGTTTCCAAAATCACAACCAGACGCTTATGTTGTTGCATAAAAAAAGCCTCCCAGTGAATCCCCACTCACAAAGAAGGTCGTTTCCGACATTCACAAATCCCTACGCTCGCACTAACGAACAGGTTCGAAGGGTCCGGGTCTCCCCGCTCTCAGCCAATGGCTCCCCTTTGTGAAGGTTCATCTAATTAATTGATACATTGTCATCGTACCAGACTTTATAAAAAGCGCAAACATTTTGTCCAGAACAGAGCGTGAGCCAGCCCGGTTAGAAACCGGAGCATAAGTGGCCTTGAGCGTGATGACCGGGTTTTGGTCATTGCGCTCAAGGTCCTTATGTGCAGGTTTCTGGGCTGGCGAACGCGTTTATGAGCGTATACTGGAGCGCTTAGAAACCGGAGCATAAGCGGCCTCAGACGTGATGGCCGGGCTTTGGCCATTGCGGCTGAGGTCCTTACACGCAGACTTCTGCGCCGGCGAACGCGTTTATGAGCGTTTACTGGAGCGCTTAGAAACCGGAGCATAAGCAGCTTTGAGCGTGATGGCCTCCTCTTAACCATTGCAGTGTGATCCATACATCCAGCTTTCTGCGCCATGAAGCACGTTATGGTAAACGCATTTTCCAAATTCACAAAGCAACCGGTCTCACCATCAAAACACACCGCACACCTCACCAAAAATTTTCAGCTCAACTTCAAAGCTACCGACTCAGACGAATTTTTTCATCCCGATGAAGTGTCTCCAAAGATTTTCCTGCTGTCTCCGGCACACACAAAATGACAAACAGCAAAGAAACGAGATTGGTGCCAATGAAACAAACAAAAGTCCAAAACATACCAATGCCTGCCAAGCCGATCGGGAAAAGAACGCCGACCGCAAAATTAGCGAGCCACAGGAAAAATGTCGCCGTTCCCATTCCCAAACCGCGTAATTGCTCGGGAAAAATTTCGGATAGAAGCAACCACGTCATCGGGCTAATAGCGCCTTGGAAGAACGCTAGAAAAATCATCATCATGGTGATGGTTGTAAATGCGCGCCATGAAGAGCCTGCAGGTAAGCGGCTCGCGAAGGTCACGCCAGTAATTGCAATACTAGTCCCGATTAAGCCGATGATCAGCAATGGACGCCGCGGAACATGCTTTAGCAACTGTAAGGTGACAAGGGTTGCTGCAACTGCAGTTACCCCATTGGCAATATTGGTGATTAAGGCACTATTACGACCAAATCCGGTCATTTGCAAAATCGAGGTACCGTAATACATCATGACATTGATCCCGGCAATCTGCTGAATCACGCCCAATCCTATTCCGATTAGCACTAGCCGCCGAATCCACTTAACCTTAAGCGCCGTGACCCGGACTTTCTTGTGTTTCGCGCTGGCCGCAATGGTTTGCTCCAAATGATCAAGTTCTCGCGGAACCTCTTGCGGTGCACGAAGAACCGACAAGCTCGCCTTTGCAGCTGCCTGTCGCCCTTTCATGACTAACCACCGTGGCGACTCCGGGACAAAATAAATGCCGATTCCCAAGACAATAGCAGGAATAACCGCCAACACAAGCATCCAGCGCCAAATCCCAGGCATATCACCAAAGTTTGTCCCTAACACGGCATTAAGGATGAACGCAAGCAACTGACCGGTGACGACCATCAATTCATTTTGGGTCACCAGCCGCCCGCGATGGCTTGTTGGCGCAATTTCGGCTAAGAAACTTGGCACTAACACGGAAACGCCACCAACCGCTAATCCTAGAATCAATCTTGCCCCAATCAGCCAAATAGCACTTGGCGCCATTGACGAAGCAAGCGTTGCCAGAAAAAATAATCCGGCTAATCCAGCAATTAACCGTTTGCGTCCATAACGATCACTAATACGCCCCACTAAAACAGCACCAAATGCTGCCCCAAGTGTCAAACTGCTGGTCACCCAGCCTTGCTGACCCGGAGCCAAGTGAAGTTCACTGGAAATAAATGGCAAGGCACCATTGATGACGCCGGTGTCATAGCCAAAAAGAAGGCCACCCATTGTTGAAATCAGGGCAACTAACCTTAAACGAACACGTGCGCTCATCAACGAATGGTGTCGTTGACGCAAGCCTGTCTTTGTTTGATTCTGCAAATACATGCAATTCCCCCTCATCGACTAGGTGAACCGCCATACCTACTAGCAAAGATCCGCATCGCAGCTCGACCATTTAGTTTACATAATAACCATAGCACTTTTCTGAAAAATCTGCAGAGCGTGAGCCAGCCCGGTTAGAAACCGGAGCATAAGTGGCCTTGAGCGTGATGGCCGGGCTTTGGCCATTGCGCTCAAGGTCCTTATGTGCAGGTTTCTGGGCTGGCGAACGCGTTTCAACAAGAGCGTGAGCCGGCGCGCTTAGAAGTCGGAGTGTAAGTGGCCTCAGACGTGATGGCCGGGCCTTGGCCATTGCGACTGAGGTCCTTACACGCAGACTTCTGCGCCGGCGAACGCGTTTCAGAGCGTGAGCCAGCCCGGTTAGAAACCGGAGCATAAGTGGCCTTGAGCGTGAGGACCGAACTTTGATCATTGCGCTCAGGGTCCTTATGTGCAGGTTTCTGGGCTGGCGAACGCGTTTCAGAACGCCACAATCCAGACTTGTGCCCCATCTTCCGTCAAGAGATCACAACCAATTTTTCAATTCCAAACAAAAAAGCGTCAACCCTAGAAAGGATTGACAGCTTCTTTAAATCAATACATTTTATTGTCCGGTAGTCTTCTTAACCAGATCAGCGTTTTCGTCGTTTGAAATATTTTCATTCAACGCAACGTCAGCCATCTTGGCCATGTCCTCGGTGGAAAGCCGCTTCATCAAGCTGCGAACCTTAAGAACAGAAGTTGCAGACATGGAATATTCATCAAGTCCCATACCAAGCAATAATGGAACCATGATTGGATCGCCAGCTGCTTCACCACACATACCAGCCCATTTGCCTTCCTTATGCGCTGAGTCAATAACATGCTTAACCAGTCGCAAGATGGATGGGTTATATGGTTGATACAAGTATGAAACATGTTCGTTCCCACGATCAGCAGCCATCGAATATTGAATCAAATCGTTGGTACCGATTGAGAAGAAGTCAACATACTTGGCGAACTGATCAGCCAAAACAGCTGCAGCAGGAATTTCGATCATGATGCCAAGTTGGATGTTGTCGGAAACCTTCACGCCATCCTTGACCAGCTTTTCTTTTTCTTCAGTAAAGATCTGCTTAGCCTGTTTGAACTCGGCAATCGTCGCAATCATCGGGAACATAATCCGTAAGTTACCAAAAGCAGACGCACGCAACAACGCACGCAGCTGAGTCCGGAAAATATCCTGACGATCAAGACTGATCCGGATCGCACGATAACCCAAGAATGGGTTCTGTTCTTGCGGTAATGGCAGATATGGCAAGTGCTTATCCCCGCCAATATCCATGGTGCGAACAACAACCGGCTTTGGATTCATCGTTTCAAGAACCTTCTTGTAGGCCTCAAACTGATCGTCTTCAGTCGGTAGTTCAGCAGAATCCATGTATAAGAACTCAGTCCGATACAAACCAATACCTTCAGCGCCATTCGCCAAGACCCCATCAAGATCTTTTGGTGTCCCGATATTAGCAGCAACATCAAAGTGCTTACCATCAGCGGTAACCGATTTGGCTGTCTTCAACTGCGCCCATTCAGCTTTTTGCTTGGCAAATGCTTCAGCAGCCTGCTTGAATTTGGCAACTTCATCAGCAGTCGGATCAATGACAACTTCGCCAGTCAAACCATCGACGGAGATCGTTTCCCCGTTGGTCGCTTTCTTAGTGACATCGTCCGTACCGACAACGGCTGGAATTTCCAGCGACCGTGCCATAATCGCACTGTGCGCTGTCCGTCCGCCGATGTCAGTGACAAAGGCCTTAACATATTTCTTGTTCAATTGGGCAGTATCAGAAGGCGTCAAATCGTGAGCCACGATAATGACTTCTTCGTCAATTAATGCCGGATTCGGCAGTGTACGTCCTAACAAATGTGCCATGATCCGTTTGGTAACATCGCGAACATCGGCAGCACGTTCCTGCATATATGGATTATCCGTCATGCCTTCAAAAGTCTGAATGAAGAATTCAGAAATTTCTTTCAATGCCTGTTCAGCATTGACTTTTTCATCTTTGATCTTGGACTCGATCTGACCCGTAAAGTCAGGATCAGCCAAAATCATCATATGGGCATCAAAAACTTGTGCCTCTTCTTCGCCAAGCGATTCAGCGGCCTTTGCTCGAATAACCTTTAACTCATCATTACTTTGATCAAGTGCCTGCTTTAGCCGGTCGATCTCCTTTGAAGGATCATCAACCGTCTTTTTGTCAAATGATAAATCAGGTTGAACCAGTAAATAGGCCTTCGCTGTGGCGATCCCATCACTAGCAGCGATTCCCTTCAAATGTTCAGCCATTATTCAGCCAAGCCTTCCTTTTTCATTGTGTCCGTAATTGCAGCGATTGCATCGGCTTCGTCAGCGCCTTCAGCAGAGATTGTAACATCGGCACCTTGACCAACGCCCAAACTCATAACACCCATGATGGACTTCAAGTTAACGCTCTTACCTTTATATTCCAAGTTGATATCTGAGTTGAACTTGCTAGCTGCTTGTACCAACAAGGTTGCCGGACGTGCGTGAATCCCGGTTTCTGCAATAATGTTAAATTCGCGTTTTTCCATGACTGATCTGCTCCTTCGTATTAACTAGATTTTTCTAGTGTTTTTCCGAATAGTTTGTGTGCGTACTCGTACCCAAAACAATTCATGTAAACCTTACCATTTTTTTCAGCCTATCACAAGCGCCACATGAGATTTGGCACTTACTTAGCGGGAATCGACCGACCGGTAATGGTACTCGATGACACCATCGCGTTTGGCCATCCCCACAATCTCTTCACGATCGGGATAGTTTGTCCATGCCGACCGAAACGCCATAAACGTTTCCGGCGTCACCGTGATCTTGTCACGCTGACCAGTCTTTAACTCATCCATTAAAGCGACATAATCCTGAGTCATCTATTTGCCTCACCTCACTTCATAAGGGTAGCATAAAAGTAGGCATTGAAAAAGCGCTAAGGCCTGATATCACTGAAATTTTTGCATCTTTTTAGCACTCTTGCGGTTAGAGTGCTTGCATTCTGGTAATGAGGGTGTATACTATTGCCATAGGTCAAGAAAGGTCAAACCTTTTTGACCGTTATGTGGCACCTAATTAGACAGGAAGGTTGTGACAAAATGTTATGTGAAAACTGTCATAAGAATCCAGCCACTATTCATCTTTCAACCGTTGTTAATGGTACTCGGCAAGAAATCAATCTTTGCCAGAACTGTTATCAATTACTCAAGAAACAAGCAGGAGGAAATATGAATCCAACCAACGCATCCGATCCATTTGGGTTTGGAAGCTTAGATGATATTTTCCGTGCGATGAATCAGGGAATGGATCAACCGCAACAGCCAAACGCACAGGTTCCGCCTACCCAGGCAGGACGCGGCGGCAACGGCAACAATGGCCGCAATGGCAACGGCGGTAAAGGCTTGTTAGGTCAGTTTGGTGTTGATCTCACTGAACAGGCACGCAAAGGTCAAATTGATCCAGTCATCGGTCGTGATAAGGAAATTTCACGCGTGATTGAAATTCTGAATCGCCGGACCAAGAATAATCCAGTTTTAATCGGTGAAGCCGGGGTCGGCAAAACCGCGGTTGTTGAGGGACTGGCCTTAAAGATTGCTAATGGTGACGTTCCAGCCAAGTTGCAGGATCGCCATGTAATTCGCCTTGATGTCGTTTCACTCGTTCAAGGCACAGGCATTCGCGGTCAATTCGAGCAGCGCATGCAACAACTGATTGACGAACTGAAGCAAAATAAGAATATTATCCTATTTATTGATGAAATCCACGAAATTGTGGGTGCCGGTAATGCTGAAGGCGGGATGGACGCCGGCAACGTCTTGAAACCCGCATTGGCTCGTGGCGAATTACAACTAGTCGGGGCAACGACCAGCAACGAATACCGTCAGATTGAAAAAGATTCTGCCCTTGCTCGGCGCCTTCAGCCAGTGATGGTTGAAGAGCCTAGCGTTGATGAAACCATTAAAATTCTGAAGGGTCTGCAACCGCGCTATCAAGACTTCCACCATGTGAAATACACGGAAGGTGCGATTGAAGCTGCGGCAACCCTCAGCAATCGTTACATTCAGGATCGCTTCCTCCCTGATAAAGCCATTGACTTGTTAGACGAAGCCGGTTCACGCAAGAACCTGACAATTGCAACCGTGGATCCTGAGACCATTAAAGCTAAGATTGCTGATGCCGAAAAGCAAAAGCAAGCCGCACTCAAGCAGGAAGACTATGAAAAAGCCGCCTTCTATCGTGATCAGGTCACCAAGTTAGAAGACATGGCCAAAAAGCAATCCAACCTGCCAGATAATGAAATCCCAACAGTTACCGAAAAAGACATGGAAAAAATTGTTGAAGAAAAGACAAACATTCCAGTCGGTGAACTCAAAGCTCAGGAACAGGCGCAACTGAAGAATCTCGCCAGTGACCTTGAGCAACACGTCATTGGTCAAAATGAAGCAGTTGATAAAGTTGCTCGAGCAATTCGGCGCAATCGCATCGGCTTCAATAAGACCGGGCGACCAATTGGCTCATTCCTCTTTGTCGGACCAACCGGTGTCGGCAAAACGGAACTGGCAAAACAGCTCGCGAAAGAACTATTCGGTTCTGAAGATGCCATGATTCGGTTTGATATGTCGGAATACATGGAGAAGTTCAGCGTCTCTAAGCTCATCGGGTCACCGCCAGGCTATGTCGGCTATGAAGAAGCCGGCCAGCTAACTGAAAAAGTTCGGCGCAATCCATACAGTTTGATTCTGCTTGATGAAATCGAAAAAGCCCACCCGGATGTCATGAACATGTTCCTGCAGATTCTGGATGACGGCCGCCTAACCGATTCACAAGGTCGAACTGTTTCCTTCAAAGATACTATCATCATCATGACTTCTAACGCCGGATCAACTGATGCGGAAGCTAACGTAGGCTTTGGTGCAACGTTAAGCGGTAAAACCCACAGTGTGCTGGATCAGCTGGGTAACTACTTCAAACCAGAATTCCTGAATCGCTTTGATGACATTGTTGAATTCAAGCCGCTTTCTAAAGACGACCTATTGAAGATTGTGTCACTGATGATTAATGACACTAACAACAATCTCAAGAGTCAGGGATTAACGATTCATGTCACCGATCCCGTCAAGGAAAAGCTTGTCACTCTGGGTTACAATCCATCCATGGGGGCACGGCCATTGCGTCGGGTTATCCAGGAACAGATTGAAGACCGTGTGGCTGACTTTTACCTCGACCATCCTAATGCCAAGGAACTTGAAGCAAGGATCAGCAACGGAGAAATCACAGTTGGCGAACCAGCCAAGGCAGAAGCCTCTTCAAAAACAGCCAAGAAATAATCCGATTGTTGAAGATTGAAACGTTCTCAGTGCGACCAATTGGTTATCGTGGTCGTAAATGAGGCTCGCACTAAATCGGTTCAAGCATAAATTGCTTGAACCGGTTTTTTTATTCCGCAGCTTCCAGGATCAACTATCAAAATAAAAAGTTCACGCTCTTTTCTTGTCAGTGCAGCAGCGATCAGCGCTTTTGCTTACTGAATATACGCCTAGAAAGCTAAAGTTAGTGGACCTCAACGAGCGTAGTTGTATCCATTCCGTCCAGTCATCACGATGTCAATAATATTATTTTTTCTTAAACTGTTTTATAATAAAACCAGTAGGGAGAGAAATGGAGGGCATGACCATGCGATTAATTAACGTAACCAACAGCTTCAGAAATTTGGTAAACCAGCAGCTGAGCGGTACCGATGCCCGACTCGTCAAAGTCTTTTCACTCGGTCAAACCACAGTTGTTTATACAGAGGCCCCTTCGCATATTGAGCTATTATTCACCAATGAACGCCGCAACATCCAGCGTGAAGAAATTGCCTTCACGTTAGATCGCTTGCTAAAGAAATCAATCGGTGATGTAACGCCAATTATGGGACACCACCTAGCAGAGGTCACGGTTCCCAAGCTTGAGCGCCAGGCAGAATAAGCCGCTGTCATTATCAGATAACTTTTTAGGTGAGGTCGGCTGTTGATCCTCATACCGATAAGATTTTCACTTACTAGTACTCCAAGTCCTGTTGGCCGGTCAGTCCGGAAGCACAGGCATCAAAAAAGCGACCGTAAATGGCCGCTTTTTTGATGCCTGCTTTTGATTATAGTTTCGCCGTTAACTTGACATCCGGATACTTGTCAGCAAACCAGCGCTCTGCATATTGATTTTCAAATAAGAATAGCGGATCGCCGTGAACGTCTTCAACAAGCAGGTTACGGGAACTACTCATCTTTTCGTCCATTTGCTCAGGGTCAATCCAGCGAGCAATGCGGGAGCCAATTGGCGTCATGACCACTTCAGAATGATATTCATGCAGCATCCGAAATTGGAAAACTTCAAATTGCAACTGGCCGACAGCCCCCAAAATGTATTCATTGGTGTGATAAGTCTTATACAATTGGACAGCACCTTCTTGAACCAGTTGTTGCATACCTTTGTGGAACGACTTTTGTTTCATCACATTCTTCGGGGTTACACGCATAAACAGTTCCGGCGTAAACTGCGGCAACTTCTCAAACTGAATCGGCGTTTTCCCTTGGTAAATGGTGTCGCCAATTTGAAAATTACCGGTATCATACAAACCAACAATGTCCCCTGCTACCGCTGTAGAAACCGTTTCGCGGCTGTCGGCCATAAACTCAGTCGAATTATTTAGCCGCATAGTTTTACCTGTGCGATGCAAGATAACGTCCATCCCCCGGTCAAATTCACCAGAGACAATCCGCACGAATGCAATGCGATCGCGATGAGCCGGGTTCATGTTCGCCTGAATCTTAAAAACAAATGCCGAGAATTCCGGATCAGTCGGTTTGATTTCGCCACCTTGAGCAGTTTTCTTTGGCCCTGGCTCAGGCGCGTACTTAACAAAGCTATTTAAAAAGGTTTCGACACCGAAATTGGTTAACGCGGAACCAAAGAAGACAGGTGTTTGATCGCCAGCCATGATCTTCTTGAGATTAAACTGATTGCCGGCATCGTTGAGCAACTCAATATCATCCAGCGTCTGCGTATAAATCGAATCTTGGGTCAAAGGCTCGCTGGCATCCAGTTCGCCTCTGTCGTTAAGCGGCAAAAAGCGATCGGCACCTTCCTGTCGGTACAATTCAATCCGATTATTGACGCGATCATATAATCCTTTTAACCCTTTACCCATACCGATCGGCCAGTTCATCGCATACCCTTCGATTCCGAGCAAGTCTTCTAGCTCGGCAATTAAGTCCAAAGGTTCGCGGCCATCACGATCCAGCTTGTTCATGAAGGTAAAAATTGGAATGCCGCGCTGTTTGACAACCTTAAACAGTTTTTTCGTTTGTGCTTCAATCCCTTTAGCAGAATCAATCACCATCACTGCCGCGTCAACTGCCATCAGCGTTCGATACGTATCTTCAGAGAAATCCTCATGCCCCGGCGTATCCAAAATATTGATGCGCTTACCTTGATAATTAAACTGCATGACGGAACTGGTGACGGAAATCCCACGTTTCTTTTCAATTTCCATCCAGTCAGATTTGGCAAAATGACCGGATTTCCGTCCTTTAACGGTACCGGCTTGGCGGATGACACCGCCAAATAACAACAGCTGTTCCGTAATGGTGGTTTTCCCGGCATCCGGATGTGAGATAATCGCAAACGTTCGCCGTTTTGCTACTTCTTGTGCTCGTTCTTGTGGTTTCATAATCTGTTTCCTTCCAAAAATAACACTACGACTGCCAACATACTTTTAACTCTCAGTGCTGGCATCGCTAACTATCCGCCTCCTTGGAAACAACTTCTAAAGGCGGCGTCTCACTTAAATGAATATGCACATTGACCAGCCGAGAACCTTCGACTTTACCAGTGGCAAGCCGCACCCCCGGAGCCAGTTCGAGCTTTTCACTATGATGGGTCGAAGGAATGGCCCCAAGTTGAGTGAGCACATAACCGGCAATCGTGTCAACATCCGGTGCATCTAAGTTAGTTTTAAACAGCTCATTAAATTCCGAAATCGGCATCCGTCCCGAAACAATGAAGTCGTGGTCGGTTTGTTTCGTGTATAGCTTTTCAGCCTGGTCGGATTCATCATCAATATCGCCGACAATTTCTTCCAACAAGTCTTCAATCGTGACAATGCCAACGACCCCGCCATACTCATCCAAAAGAATGGCCATCTGTTGTTGCTTGGTTTGCATTTCAGTCAACAACACGTCAACGGGGATCGTCTCCGGGACAAACACCGGCTCAATCATCACCGATTCGATCTTAACCTGGTCAAAGCCAACACGCCGGGCTTCCTTAAGCAGATTTTTAATATGAACGATCCCAATAACGTGATCTTTGTCTTCTTCATAAACTGGAATTCGCGAATAAATGTTATTCAAAATTGCATCAATAGCGCTTTGATCCGGTTCCTTGGCATCAATCATAAACGCATCCGTACGCGGCACCATGACTTCACGCGCCATCGTATCAGACAACGAGATGATACCTTCAAACATTTGGTACTCGTCCGGTTCAATTGCGCCGGCATTGCGACCATTTTCAATCATGGCAACCATTTCTTCTCGGGTAACGGACTCGCCTTCATGACTAAACTCCATGGGGGTCAGCTTCATCAGCAATTTAGTCGAGGCGGATAATAGCCAGACAAACGGGCGCATTAACGTTGCCAGCCAACTAATCGGGGTGACGCTGATCTTGGCAACCCGTTCCGTCATCTGAAGCGCCACCTGCTTAGGATAAAGTTCCCCGAAAACAAGCGAGAAATACGACAAAATCAACGTCACTAAAATCACTGCCGCTTCGTGTGCAAACGACCAGGACCCAAAAATCGGAGCGACCTTATCGGCTAATGTCGTCGCCGCTGAAGCCGAGGCAAAGAAACCGGCAAAGGTGATTCCGACTTGAATGGTAGCCAGAAAATGACTTGAATCCTTCATGATGACAACTAGCTTGGCGGCTTTGCGATCACCTTTATCAGCCTGTGCCTGCATTCGAGCACGTGAACTTGAGACAACCGCAATTTCTGCGGCTGCAAATCCTGCATTGATTAATGTTAACAGCACAATGAGGATTAACTGTCCCCATATCTGGCCGTCCGGGTCACTGCCCATTTCGAATCCACAACCTTTCGTAAAAAAAACGGGGACTCATCCCCGTAGTTCGATCACTTTAGTATAGCAAGACCTTATTTCTTTTTCAATTCTGAATCAGGCTTGTCAGCGTGCGTCGGGGCTTCAAGTGACAATTCATGGTCCTCATCAAAATCCTCGTCATTCTTATGCTCCTGGTGAAAACGATACAGCTCATATAAATAAGTAATGACCGTCTTAATGACAGCGTAAGTCGGCACGGCAAGAATGGTGCCCAGCAAGCCCCACAGATTCCCCGCTACCATCAGTAAAATAATGATGGTCAACGGATGAATATCAAGCGAGCGGCCAATGACATTAGGATAAATAAAATTGCCATCCGTCATCTGAATAATGACGACAACCAAGACCACGAGCAACATTTTAGTCCATCCTTCAGTAGCAGCAATAATCAAAGCCGGCGCAATCCCGATGTAGGGGCCTAAATAAGGAATAATGGTAACAACACCGGCAATAAAACCAAGCAGATACGCATACGGCATGCCGATAATCAAGTAGCCGATAAAGGTGAACGTACCAACGAACAAACATTCAATCGCCTGCCCGCCAATGTAATGCGATAAGGTCGCGTTAAGTCGGGTAAAGACAGTAGCCACTTCAGCATGATAACGCCGCGGCAGCAAGCGCTGAATACTTGGAACGAAATTTTCGCCATCTTTGAGAAAATAAAAGAGCATCACCGGAATCGTAATAATACTGATAACGGTACTTGCCAACGAGCCAATCACCCCAGGCAGGCCACTTGAAAAACCGCCAAGTACCTGACTCAGCAGTTTACTTGGGGAAATCTGCAAACTCGCAACATATTTACCGATGTTTAACCGCTGATACCAAGTATAATGCGATGCTTTGCTGATAAATGTGCGGACACCTTTTAAGAAGTCGGGGATATTCGTCACGAATTGGGTTATCTGATAGATCAGGTTCGGTAACACCGCCATGACAATCAAAACAATCGCACCAATGACAACTAAGAAAATCAGTAAAATCGAAACATTGCGGCTGATATGCAATCGCTGTAATAACTTCACAATCGGGTTAAACAGGTAAAACAAGAATCCCGCCGAAATGATCGGGATCAGTAACGTTGAAAAGAAAGTCGCGACCGGTGCAAATAAAAAAGAAACCTGCGTTAAGCCGATCACGACAAAAATTAAGACTAACAATTCGACTGACCAGAACATTAATTTTGAATGGCGTAACTTATCGAACATAATCGACCTCCCCAACGTCTTCTCACTAGTGTTATAATAGCAAACAATTTATCAAAACGGAAAGAAGGCTGACGTATTGGAAGTAAAATCAACAACAGACTTAGACTCTCAGGTTCATCACGACAGCGTACAGATAAGAACCCATGTATTTGTGGAAGAACAACACGTTCCGGCAAATCTGGAAGTGGACGCGGATGAAGGCAAAGCCACTTATTTTGTCGTCTACGATGCTGGCTTACCGGTCGCAACAGCACGGATTTTACCAGAAGGAACCGGTTATCACGTCCAGCGTGTTGCCGTCGAAAAGGCCTACCGCAAACACGGGCTTGGAAAAATGGTTTTAAATGCAATTATTGCCTATGCCCGCGAGCAAAACGTTGCGTTCCTGAAGCTCGGAGCACAACTGCAGGCAATCGGTTTTTATAAAACATTGGGCTTTCAGCTAACCGACCAGCCTGAATTTCTAGACGCCGGAATCCGTCATCGCGAAATGCAATTACAGCTTACGTAACCTTGTGTATGATTTGATTAAACCATCCGAATGTGAAAAAAATACGCTTCTAATTTGATTTTCTTAGAAGCACACCCTGACAAGCCGCTTAGTTCGTGCTTGTTTTTTTATTCATATTCATCAACCCCGGTTAGCTGATGCGGATTGATGTACAGGCGATAAGCCACCTCGGCAACCTTACCACCGTTCAAGCGATAACTTTCCAGATAGTAAGGATGATCCGTTTGCCCAAGCCGCTCCGGAAGCGGGTATCCTGCTTGTTCAATAACGTGTAACCCTTGATTAAAGCTGGTCGCTAACGGCAATTCTTTCATGAGCACGCGATCGGCAGACTGCTTCACCTGCCCGGCAGTTGCGGCTGGCAGTTTAAAACACTCATAATTTTGGGGCACTTTGACGTCAACCGGTAACAAACTGCCAACCCAATAAATAAAGGTATTGTACGGCGAAAAAACAACCAAAGCTGTTCGATTAGGTGTTTTAGTCAACTGATCCAGTGTTTTAAAACCAAACTGGTGTTCAAAATCCGCCCACGCCGGTGCAAACGTCCCCAGTTGGTCGCTATCTTCGGTTGTATATGCGTGCCCTGCCAACAATTGTGCTGGCTGTTGTGGAATCTCTTTCATGTTGCCCTCCAAAACCTAGTGGACTAAATCCGATGTGCAAGCTGAATATACCGCCGATACCATAAATCCACGTATGCCTGCGAAAATGGTCCTTTACCGTGATTAATCCAATCGACAAGCACTTTGACGTTTGCCTTTAAGATTCGATCCGTTGTTGCAGGATAATGCCACAATTTCCGATGCGCTTCATACTCATCGACATCTAAAAGGCGTTTTTCACCATCAGCAAAAACCTTCACATCCAGATCATAATCAATATACTTCAATGCTTCCTGATCCATCGTAAACGGGGTGGCCAGATTACAATAGTAAGAAACGCCGCCTTCACGAATCATGGCAATGACATTGAACCAATAATGTTTATGAAAGAAAATAATCGCCGGTTCTCGCGTTAACCACCGGCGGCCATCTGATTCGGTCACCAATGTATGATCGTTACAGCCGATTAAGGCATCTTCACTGGTTTTAAGAACCATCGTATCACGCCAGGTACGATGCAAACTGCCATCATGTTTATAACTCTGAATGGCGAACGATTCGCCTTCTTTAGGGATTCGCATACTTAACCCGCTTTCTAAAATTCCGTGTTTCATTATAACAAACCTCATGAAAATACGACAGCGCGTAAGTAAGTCGGACGGCGGTAAGTGTCAACTTTTCCTCGGTTCTACTCTCATTATGTGATTTCCGATACTCCGAGCTGGCTCCGCGGTGGCTGGGCTGGAACGTGGTGGGCACGACTTCGAACCCGCAAAGACCGCGGTTTCGAAGCTCGGCCTTGGTCTAAAGCGGAGAAGCCCACTCCGCTTAAGACCAATTTCACCACTGAGCCCGCCACCGCTCCGCCAGCTCTTGCTTTCTATCCTAATATTGAACAAGGTGACTCAGAATCGTGTAAACTGATGCTCCCTTGTCTGAGGCCACATGCGCAAAAAACTTTAGACTAACAGCAAAACATGTCTGAATGGAGGGCGGTGAGTACCGTTTGGATCAGAAGCTGGCCTCCTCCCCAACAGCAGCCTTTCGCCTCAGCCGTTTTACGATTCATCCACCAGCTCACTTAATACATCATCAATCGCGGCCAAATCAAACCCCTTCCGGAACAACGCCGTCTTAACCTTCTGCTTACGGGTGCGCTCATCATAGCGTTGCTTTAAGCGCCACTGTTTCTCCGCCTCTGTCTTTAGCATGGCCAACTCGGCTTCCGGGTCTGGCTGCGGATCGAGTTTTGCGATGGCTGCCTGGATGGTCACCTCATCAAATCCCTTTTGCATCAGGTTCACGCGCAGCCGCTGCAATTGATCTTTGTACGCGCGGTTTTGATGATGCCTTAAGTTCTTTTGCCCGGCGCGAACGGCAACTGCCGTCCACTCATCTGATTCGATGCCTGCCAGCTGATCGGCTAACAGCTCCGTAGCAATGCCTTTTTGGCGAAGCTTGTATTGAACGACCCGCGGACCGGTGTCACCCATTTTGAGATCGGCCTCCAGATAGCGTTTCACATAGTCGACATCATCCAAAAAACCCAGCTCCGTCAAACGGGTTAAAATTTGTCCGATCACATCTTCTGGCAGTTGTTCTTTCTCCAACCGTTCCCGAACTTCTTGACGGGTTCGACTTTGATGCGTGATATAATTCAGCCCAATCTCCAAGCCCATTGCGACGACTTCACTGACTTTAATCTGCGCGATCATATCTTCCGTGAGCGTCATTTCCTTGGCTAGGTGGTAAGTCACCAGCGTTGTTTCACTGACTGGAAACGCATATTGGCCGTCCAAAAAAATATTGTACCGACCACGCCGTTTTTGTGCCGTTATCTTGGTGATTTGTGCCATGTTACTTTGACCGCCTCTCTAATCATACTGTCAGTTATGTTATACTTTTCATAAATATATGGAGGTTAGTTATGTTTGAAGCCAGTTTCTTTGACCGTCATAGTCTTATCAACTACCAGCTATTTCGGGCAATGAAGACCTTGCCACAAACAACCTTATCGATCAATGCACTAAGCCGCGCCACTGGGTTATCGTATTCTCAGACCTACACGGCATTCCAGACCGTTTTGGTTCAGTTAAATCAAATGATCCCCGCCGAAACAATCGACGAGGCTAATTTTGCGCAATTTTTAGGCAATGTCACGATTAATCAATATCGGTTTGCGTTACTTAAAGAAAGTCTGCCGTTTGTCTTCTTTGATGATGTGTTTAAAAACCCGCACCCTGATTTTCACACATTTAAAGAGGTACATCAAACCAGCGTCTCCACCTTAAGACGACGCATCACGCCATTTCGTGATTATCTAGCTGATAATGGCGTTAACCTTAACAGTACGACTTGGGCGATCGAAGGCGATGAACTTCATATTCGTCTGGCAATGTTTACTTTTTTTATGCTCGCTTATCGTGGAGCTGGTTGGCCTTTTTCGGCTGAAGAAGAAAAGCAAGCCAAAACTTTGCTGACCGTCATCAATCAAACTGATCCGGACTTTTTACTAATGCCCGTTGAACCAATGTCAAAAGAAGCGCTGGTTGTGCTTGCCATTCAACTTATGCGGATTAAACAAGGTCATCCCTTATTACCTAATCGCCGAATGCAATTGCTATTTTCCGGACATGAGGACCTGCCTGATCTGATTTTTACATCAGAACAATTTCCGAACTTATCTGACTCGCAGCTGAAGGCCGAAAAGCAGTTTTATTATTTTATGCGGCTTTATTTTATGACGGTCACCCGCCAGCCACAGAAAATCGACCGCCAATTGCTCACTCATTTTGGAGAAACCGACAATCTCGTCAATCGGTTTGTGACCGGATTGGTTGACCATTTAAATGATCAGCTTAAAAAAACCGACCGCCAGCCCATCGCTGAAAGCCAAGTGATGATTGCAAATCTGTATCGGCTCAGCTTTAATGAATATGTCCTTAATGGCCGCTTTAGTCAGCGTCTTGATTTTGCGCAATCGTTGTATGACGAAGCCGATAGCAGCACGTTGGCAACTGCTATTCAGCGTTATCTAAAGCAAATTCCCAAGTCAATGCCAGAGTCAGTATTTGCAGATTTCCCCGATCAATTTATTAGCGGGCTCTATTTACTGGTCAGCGATAACTATCCTGAACTCAACCATGATATGCAAATGATTGTCAACGTTTTGATTGAACATGACTCATTTGCCAAGCGCGACTTATTGGACTTTTTGAACGATTTGGGTTTTATTCGGGTTGTTCCGCCAGTTGAAGCGGTCAAACCCGACTTGATCATTACCAGTATTACCAAACCAAAAAGGGTGATCCCGCGTTTGGGCCACCCGTTTGATCCCACGACACCCTTGATCACCTGGATGCCGGAACCGACTGATTTGGATTATTTTCACCTTTATCAGCGACTCAAACAATTACAACGCCAGCATCGATCAACCGCTCGCTCCTAAATTACCTCAATGCAACGGTTTAGCCGTATACCCCACAAAATAAACCAGCGCTTCATAACCGGCTAGTCCAAGGATGACAGCGGTAATCAGTAGCGTATTGTTCAAATTACTGGTGCGCGTAAACCATAAAAAGACAACCATCAGAAACATCACCACAAAATAGGCATTTTGCAAACTGCGGTTAACCTGAATTTCAAACTTGGCGTCCGGGCTTTGATAATCAATCGTGTGCACCGTATTCAAGCGGCCTACTTTATATGTGATTTTATCACCACGTTGAACTTTCAAATCCAGTGTTTCACCAACATGCATGATGTGCGCGGTTTCATTTTGCCACACAGTCGCCGTCATTTTTTTGCTCATACTATTCGAATAATTAATTTTCACAGTCAATCCTCCCGAATCTTCATTATACTAGAATCACTCGGGTATCGTCACCATTTGTCAGCGTAAAGGAGTATTTCATGGCAACCAAGGTTAAAATCGGTCAACGTTTTCCTTTAACGATCAAGCGTCTGGATATTAATGGCGCCGGAATCGGATACTATCAACGCAAGATCACCTTCGTTACCGGTGCACTTCCCGGCGAAGTGGTCGTCGCCGAAGTCACAGCCATTCACGATCGTTATCTTGAAGCAAAGACACACAAAATTCGATCAGCCTCACCGGATCGGGTCACCCCAACGGAACCGCTTTTTGGGCAAATCGGCGGCGTTGAGTTGAACCACCTTGCCTACCCTGCGCAGTTGCGATTCAAACGCGATGTTGTCGCCCAAGCTCTGGCCAAATTCAAACCGCTTGGCTGGCAACATTATGATTTAAAACCAACTATCGGAATGACGCACCCAACGCACTATCGCAACAAAGCCCAGTTCCCGGTTCGCGAAATTGATGGGCATGTTCGCGCCGGTTTATACGCACCTGGATCCCACCGTCTCATCCCTTTAACGCACTTTTTAACCCAGGCACCGCTGACCATGAAGGTGGTGAAGACTTTATGTCAACTACTCGAAGACCTTCAAATACCCATTTATAACGAGAAAAAGCACGCCGGCATTGTTAAAACGTTAGTCGTTCGCGAGTCCTTTTCAACTGGGCAAGTTCAAGTCACCTTTATTACCAACAGTGCCAAGTTACCAAAGCAAGCTCAATTGATCACCGCTATTGCCGCCCAACTGCCCATGGTTGTCAGCATCGCCCAAAACATCAATCCTAGTAGCACCTCGCTGATTTGGGGAAAAGAAAGTCGTTTGCTGGCTGGTCAGCCATATATTCAGGAAACCTTGTCCGGGCGTACTTTCCAGCTCTCACCGCAAGCCTTTTTACAACTAAACCCTAAACAGACCGAACAGCTTTATGCCATTGCCAAAGACGCCTTGCAACTTGCGCCGGATGACACGCTGATTGATGCTTATTGTGGTATTGGTACGGTGGGGATGAGCCTAGCTAACCGTCACCAGTCGATTTACGGTATGGATACGATTCCTGAAGCAATTGCCGATGCTAAAGATAATGCCAAAAATAACGGCTTTAACAACACTCATTATTTTGTCGGTAAAGCAGAAACCTTATTCCCTAAGTGGCTCAAGGAAGGCATTCATCCCAATGCTGTCATTGTCGATCCACCACGCTCCGGACTCGAACGGCCATTTATTGATGCGCTATTGCAACTTAACCCGCAAAAGTTTGCCTACATCTCGTGTAATCCGTCCACGTTGGCGCGGGATTTGGTGCCGCTGGCCAAGCATTACCAAGTCGACTGGATTCAAAGCATCGACATGTTTCCGCAAACAGCGCGGTGTGAAGCTGTTGTCAAATTCACCAGACGTTAATCTGAGTCACTTGTCACCTGACTCGGGATTATATACCCAGTTCTGGTTTAACTTGACGTTTGTACGAATCATCGCCATTTTCCAATCATCCTAAGTGAGGTCCTTTTCCAATGAAAATTTATTTTGCCAATGCGCTGTTTAGCCACGCCGATTTTGACTATAATGCCAAACTAGCGGCCCAGATCCGCACCGCCATTCCCAAAGTCGATTTGTACGTCCCTCAAGAAAATGCGGCCATCAACAATAAAGAAGCGTACGCAGACTCCAAGATGATTGCTGAAGCTGACACACAGCGGTTAGAGGCAGCTGATTTAATGATTGCCATTTTGGATGGACCCGTCATCGACAATGGCGTCGCGACTGAAGTTGGTGTGGCATATGCACGACATATTCCGATCCTGGGGCTCTATACAGACAGTCGGCGTCTGGGCGCTACTAATCACAAGAAGCTCGCCGCCTTGCAAGAAGTGGCAGAAAACCAATTTCATTATCTCAACTTATACACGACCGGCTTGATTAAGCTCAACGGTGCCATTTTCACCGATGAAGCGGCCTTGATTGCAGCCATCCAAGCCCGCGCATCGGCATAATCAAAAAAGCTTCCGTCCCCTTCACTGACTAGGGGTGCGGAAGCTTTTTGAATTAATTCAATTAAACATTTGCAGTTGTCTTTTCAGCATCCTCGAGTAACTGTCGGAAAGGAATCAAGGTTTCGGCATGATACTTCTTAACGAATGCGTCAACGGCTTCTGGATCCTGCGTTTGCTTATCCAAAACCAGTTGTTCAACCGGAATTGGCCGTAAATCGGAAATCTTCACGTCAATGACAACTGGGCCTTTACGATCCTTGGCCTTGGCGAATGCCGCCTTGAGTTCGTCCAAATTATGAACTTCAAACCCTTGTGCGCCCATCGCTTCAGCTGCCTTGCCATAATCAGCATCAATAAGATCAACCCCTGAATGCGGCTGACGGGTATCGTCTTGTTCCGCTTCAATAAAGCCTAAACTTTCATTGGTCAAAACAATGTTGATAATCGGCATGTGATACTTCACTTGAGTCATAATATCCTGCATGACCATCGCAAACCCGCCGTCACCTGAAATTGACCACACTTGCCGATCCGGGAATTCAGCTTGGGCGCCAATTGCAGCAGGTACAGCATAGCCCATCGTTGCGTACCAGCCGGAAGTCGTAAAGATTTGATTATCGTTGGCCTTCAAATAACGCATGCCATTAATCGTTACGTTACCGACGTCCACCTGGAAAACCGCATCTTTGTCGGCCATCTCGTTGATAAGTTTGAAGATCGGCTCAACGCGCAATGGGGTCTGCGGATCGTCTTCAAATGACGTCATCCACTCAGCCCAGTTTGCCTTGTTAGCAACCGCAGCGCGATACCAAGCAGTTTCCGGTACGGCATCAGCCTTTTCGGTCAATGCCTTGATGAATTTCTTGGCATCGGCTAAAACCGCCAGATCAACTGTGTGCCGCCGCCCAAACTTGCTAGCATCAATATCGACTTGAATATACTTAGCATTTGGCGCGATAAAGTAAGGCTGGAATGGGAAGTCAGAGCCAAGGAACAAAACCGTATCGGCGCCGCGGGCTACTTCAACCCCCGGCTTTGATGCAACCCGACCGGCAGATCCCATGTTGGCCTTATAATCATCTGGCACAATGCCTTTTGCCAGTGCGGTTGTGATGATCGGGATATGCGTTTTTTCGGAAAATGCAATGATTTCATCGCGAGCTCCACGCGCACCATTACCAACGTATAGGATCGGCTTTTTGGCATCCTTTAAAATGCTCCAAGCGGTTGCCACTTGCTCCGGATCCGGTTCAGGCAATAACGGCTTTTGATAAAGATTAGCCGATGAAACATAATTATCATCGATTTCCTGCCAACCGAGATCCTTAGGAATGGTCACAACAGCAACGCCTTGATACTTATAAGCTTGGCGGATGGCTTCATCGACAACGTGCGGCAATTGTGCAGCCGTCATGGCAGTCCGATTATAAACCGATACATCGGCGAACATCGGGTTTTCATTCATTTCCTGAAAATAGTTGGTATTCATGGCTGCAGTCGGCACCTGGCCTACCAATGCTAATACCGGTACATGATCGTATTGCGCATCATATAAACCGTTTAACAGATGAACGGCACCAGGACCTGCTGACCCAAACGTGGCCCCAATGCGTCCCGTTACCTTTGCTTCGCCAGCCGCAGCCAATGCGCCCACTTCTTCATGGCGAACCTGCACGTAATTAATGGTGTGGCGGCGATTGTAAAGCGCGTTCATGGTGCTATCAAACGATCCGCCCGGCAATCCATAAATATTATGAATTCCCCAGTCTTCTAACACCTTGATCATTGCGTCTGCAGCATTGATTTTTTCTGTCATGACACTTGCCTCCATTATTACTTACATTTTGTAAGTTCTTTACGATTATGAGTATAACAATTAATCAATAACAATGCAAACCCTTTCACTCGATTCGAGATCAAGTCACGGCTAAAAGTAAGGAAAGCGTTTTAGTCATTGTCATTATACCCACGCCAAGGTAATAACAGTCAATCAAACTGACTGATACAGAGCCTGTTCGTTCCAGATAGTTTGTTAGCAGACTGTATTTTGACTTAAATATTTCCGTGGCCATTTTTATCCATTTCAAATAACGGCGGATTCTAATTGTTATCACTCGCTTTAACGCGTTCCGCGCCGGCTCGCGCTTCTTCATAACGCGCTCCCCAGCGCAGGGATCTGCGTGTAAGGACCCCGAACGCAATGGCCAAAGCCCGGCCATCACGTTCGAGGCCGCTTACACTCCGATCCCTAACCGCGCCGGCTCGCGCTCACACAAAAAACGAATGAACGATTCCATTTAATCGGAAAAGTCCATTCGCTTTCTATGACTCTTTTACATGGCGCCGACCGAAAATAATTATCAACTAAAAAATTGGCGCTTATTAATTCTGACCAGACAAAACTACCTTAACTTTTACACCCGGTTCATCACGATTGGTGTTTTTCGTAGTGCCGCTCCTGGCCAATGACACCGGTCAAAATAAACTGACCACGATAGTATGCCGGATCAGGGCGATAGTCATCGGCATCATACGGGACTTTATCGCTAAAGACCGCTTCGTATTCCGGTACAGGCAGTTCTTGGCGTTTAGTTAGTTGCTGGGCATGTTCGGCGGCGTGTAGTTGTTCCTTAAATTGTGGTTGCAAAATGCCGCTGAAGAACTCTGCGACGGCACCGGAACCATACGAAAACAGTCCGATCCGATCCCCGGCTTGTAGCGTCGTATCATGATCCAGCAACGACAACAACCCCAGATAAAGCGAACCAGTGTAAATATTGCCAATTCGCCGACAATAACGCGTGCTGGCTTCAAAACGGTTTTTCAATCGCTGGGCACTCGCGTCATCGGTGGTTGGCAACACTAGATCCAATGCTTTTTTACCCATTTTGGTATATGGCAGATGGAATGTCATTGCCGCGAAATCATGTGCACTTAAATGATGGTCGGCCTGATAACGTTCCCAGACTGTCTTGAAGAAGGCGAGATATTGTTCGGTTGAGTATTTTCCTTGAGCAAGCGCCGTATCTTGGTAAACCGGTCGCCAAAAGTCGTTGATTGATGCCGATCGATAAACCGAATCCGGTTCAATTGTCAGCAGACACGGATCAGCTTTGACAATCATCGCCACTGCGCCGGCCCCTTGCGTCACTTCACCGGCCGTTGCTAATCCATAACGCGCAATATCTGCCGCAATAACGAGCACACTTTTATCAGGATGACTCGCAACATAATCACGAGCCATCATAAGCGCAGCGGTCCCGCCATAACAAGCTTCTTTCAGTTCAACCGCCCGCACCCATTCAGGCAGTGCCAAAAGATCATGAATGAATAAGGCGGCGGATTTACTAGCATCAACCCCGCTTTCGGTTCCAACCAGAATCATGCCTAAACTGGCACGTGATGCTGGCGTCAATACTTTTGCGGCGGCATTGGCTCCCAATGTCACAATGTCTTGACTAGATGGCGGAACCGCCTGCTCGTCTTGGCCGATGCCGATCGTATATTTATTCGGATCATCACCGCGAACCTTGGCAAGTTTTACGAGATCGACGTAAAAGTCCGGGGTATCCATTTCGATGGCATCAATTCCGATTTTCATAATTTCAATGGCCTGCTTTCTATTTTGATCGAATCGTTGCTAAATACATTTTGGCATGTGCCAGATCCATTTCACCTGCGCGTAAGGCGGCGACTAGAGCAGGTACTTCCTGATCCTGAGCTCCGGCAGCAATCGCCAGTGCATTGGCCTGCAGTTTCATATGGCCTGACTGAATGCCGGGGCCGGCTAATGCGCGCAAAGCCGCTAAATTCTGCACTAATCCTAATGCGGCAATTACCTGCTGCATGGTGGCTAAGTCGCGATAACCTCCAAGACGGCGGGCCGCCTGGGCTAATGGTAATGCACCGATCGCGCCTCCGACAGCACCCAGCGGCAATGGCATTTGCAGATAGCCTTCAAGTTTGCCATCGCGCATCAACCAACGTGATAACGGTTGATACTGACCAGTCGCAGCGGCAAACGCCCCAACACTGGCCGCAACCGCGCGCGTGTCATTTCCCGTCGCCAAGACCGCCCCAATAACACCGTTAAGAATGCCTTTGTTATGCGTCACCGCGCGCTCTGGATCGACAAATGCCAAATCGCTCAGCTGCACAATTTTATGGGCAATTTCATCCCCTGACAGTGTTTTTGTGGCAAGTGTCGCCGGTGTCAATTTCACAGTTGCTGTGACTAACTCGCTCGGTGCGTTAGTTAAAATGCTGGCCAAAACCGTTCCATCCACCCAGGTTGTCACTGCATCTGCCACAGCTTCGGCAACCGTATTCGCATAATTGGCGCCCATCGCCGCTTTAGGATTAAGCGTCAGGCGAAGTTTTAAAAACCGGTTGGCCAAGATTGTCACGGTCAGGTTGCGGAAGCCTCCGCCACGCTGCACCATTGAGGGATGGGCGGCATTGGCCACAGCTGCGATCGTTGCTTGATGGGCCAAAAGGATCTGTCTAGCCGTATTCAAATCTGCTAAATCAGTTAAGACCACTTCTGCCACCACTTCATGGGTACCCACATGCGCTAAAACGCCGCCGTTTTCCGCTACCATTCGCGCACCATTGCTGGCCGCAGCAACAACAGAGGGTTCCTCATTAACAATCGGTACTTGATGTTGCTGGCCATTGACCATTAAATTTCGCGCAATGCCCATCGGTAAGGAAAATTCACCAATTGCATTTTCAATCAACCGAGTCGCAGTAGCATCAGGAAGCGTGCGTGCCGCAGCCAATAAAGCGGCATCTGTACTGGTTAATGACCCTTCTTGCACAAGTTGGTGCCGCCTAGCTTCGGGCGTTTGCTCATAAAACTTCATTTTAATCTGCTCCTAATCATGCAAAGTAACTTGCATCGCCATACCGATACCACCACCGACACATAACGCCGCGATACCGGTTTGTTGCCTGCGTTCGGCCAGATTATACAGTAATGAAACCATAATCCGCGCGCCGGATGCTCCCAAGGGATGGCCTAAAGCAAGCGCTCCGCCATTGATATTCACCTGTTCGTCAGTCAGTCCTAAGTCACGCATCACGGCAACACTTTGCGAGGCGAATGCTTCATTTAATTCCACTTGATCAATGGCTGTTAAAGTTTGTCCGGTTTTTTGCATTAGCTGGTCAATCGCTAATTTAGGCGCATAACCCATGATGTCCGGGTCAATCCCGACTTCTGTATAGTCAGTGATGGTAGCCAAATAGTGGAGGCCTAACTGCTCGGCTTTTGACTTCGCCATAAGAATCAATGCAGCCGCCCCGTCATTAATCCCGCTAGCATTACCCGCCGTGACGGTACCGCCAACTTCAAAAACTGGCGGTAATTTTGCTAACTGGGCTAATGATGTATCCGGTCGAATCGCCGAATCCGTGTCAATCGTGACATCGCCATGTCGGCCGGAAATGGTCACCGGTGCAATTTGTGATTTAAACCGGCCTTCTGCAGCAGCAGCGGCCGCACGCAGATGAGAGCGCAGTGCAAACTCGTCTTGCGCTTGACGACTGATCTGAAAGCGGCTGGCAACATTTTCCGCCGTAATCCCCATCGGTTGCTGACTAAAAGCATCGTTTAGCCCATCGCGACTAAGACCATCCACCAACGCAGTATCGCCAAACTTATGCCCGGCCCGCATTGCCTCAGCATAATACGGTACCTGACTCATACTCTCGGTACCGCCGACAAGTACCGCGTTAGCTTCACCTAGTTGAATCGCCGCCTGACCTAACCGAATTGCCTTTAGCCCAGAGCCGCAAACTTCATTGATCGTCATGGCCGTGGAGTTCGTCGCCATGCCACTATGCAACGCAATCTGCCGCGCAACATTCTGGCCCGATCCAGCCTGCAAAACATTCCCGAAAATTGCTTGATCCAGTTGTTGCGGATCAAGCCGTGCTGCTTTAATCGCCGCCTTAGCTGCAGTAACACCTAAATCCACTGCACTAGCACCTGCTAACTCACCGCCCAACTTTCCAATCGGCGTCCGCTTGGCACTAAGAATCACAACTTTTTCCATAATAACCCCTTTTCAAAATGTGAGCGCGAGCCGGCGCGGTTAGAAGTCGGAGTGTAAGTGGCCTTGGGCGTGATGACCGCTTTTTGGTCATTGCGTCCAAGGTCCTTACACGCAGACTTCTGCGCCGGGGAGCGCGTTATGGTGAGCGTGAGCCAGCCCGGTTAGAAACCGGAGCATAAGTGGCCTTGGGCGTGATGACCGGGCTTTGGTCATTGCGTCCAAGGTCCTTATGTGCAGGTTTCTGGGCTGGCGAACGCGTTATGGTGAGCGCGAGCCGCCCAGTCAAGAACCCAATTCAAACATGCGTTATAATACATCGAAGAAGATCCCATCGCTGACCTGAGCAACCGCTACATAACACCAATGCCCGCTCAGAAAAACCGTTATAGTTTATCACAGTCCGAAAAACAAAACATCTAAATCGTGGCTTGCACCGTTAATCGCCCAGATTCCGGTCCCTTTAGCCGAGATTGCATTTATGTCTAGCTACATAAGTTCATGTTAAACTGTTTAAATTGTATGCGATTCTTTTCGGAAGTAACACCCGTCTTCACCAATCCTTAACTTTTAGCCATAGAAAGTAGGTGCCGTTGATGCGCGTCATTGATTTGCTCGCCTTACTCGCTGACCAAAGTAAAAACGCCCCAGTACTGTTAAATACAACACCAGCACCAAGTCGTTTTGATGATTTTATTTTGAAAACCCAAAATGATCAGCCACAATTAATCTTTAAGCCCAAACCTGATCGAAAATCGCCATTACGCGTGTGGGAATTACAACTTTTGTTAAATCAGCCTGACTTACAATCACGTTTTCTTTATCTTGCAGATGCAGGCGGCACCCGTGCACTTTTTGGCTTTATCCACCGGCCAGTTGGTCTTTTGCTTAACTAGGCCGGATGTTTTGCCGCCGCCAACTTTGCTGCAACCTTTTCCAGATAATGGTGACTGGCTATCATTTCTTGGCAATCAAACTGATTTTTCAAACCGATTTCGTAAATCCGGCTGGCGTTAGGATTGAGCTGGGGTAAAACGCGGTACCAATCAATTCGACCTTCTCCCAAAGGTAAACTGTCATGCGTCTGCCCCATTGAGTCAACCAAATGATAATGCCGTACTAATGGTTTTAGGTTGCGCAGACTGGCGATAAGTCGCTCATTATCCCCGCGTAACGTGATAAAAGTATGGCTAGTATCATAAGCCAATGGTAGCCGCCAGCGCAGTAAACGCGCCTCAAACGCAGGATCGCCATACCTAAAGATTGGCGACATCGAGTTTTCAAATACCACATGTCCCGGCGCCTCTTGAGCAAACGCAATCATGCGAGCCAATGCCACATCTTGTGCTTTTGCAACGTCACGCCATCCGGCATAATCTCCGGGGGTGTCCACGCGGTAACCACCGTGAATCAGTGCCGTGGCATTCACTTTTTTAGCCAGTGTCATAAGCTTAACGGAACTGGTCATCAGAAAGTCATACCTGGCTGGATATTTAGTCGGATTCATCGCTAACTCATTGCGCTGACCACGAAATCGCATCGGGTGGTGAAAAACAACAGTCGGCACCTGACTTTGAACCCAGGCAACCATTTTCAAAAAATGTTGCCAGCCACTCGCCGTAAAATCTGCTTCCGTCAAGTGAAACTCAAAAACGTCAGGATGATACTGCAATCGATCACGAATCTGGCGCTCATCGGTACTGGCTTTTAAACCCAACAACATGAATTGCCAACCTCCTTAAAAGCAATGACCATTCTAGCTCGGTAATCTGCGCATCAAGCGTTTAAGCTTCTTGCGATCAATTAACATCACCCCCAGGTCGTCAGCTAAGGCAATCGCGGAGTCGGAAAACTCACTGTTGGTGATGACCGCAGCTTGATCAAGTTGATAATAATGATGCCCTGCCCAAACTTCCTGAACCGCCTTATTCCCAACAAAGCCAGTGTATCGCTTACATTGAAAGCCGAATGACTGGCCTTTTTTTTGTGCAATAATGTCAATGCCTTGATCACCCGAAGCCTGAGTAAGTTGAATACGCTTGAAGCCATTGCGTTTTAATAAATAGGCACAAAATTCCTCAAACTTCTCACCTTCCATGATGTCCACGCTCTCCATCTTCAAATCTCGAAACCGAAAATGATGATGGTACAGCAACAACGCATTGATCACCACAAATAAACTAATAATAGTAAAACTGGCAGGATCGCCATAAGGTCGCAACTGCCGAGGCAAAATAGTGCGGGCCCAAAAACTATAAATAAGGGCCAATACAAACAACCCCCACAACAAATGGTAGGCCTTTTTAAGTAAAATTCTCATGCTTCTAAACCCTTCTAGTTAAGTGAGCGTGAGCCAGCCCGGTTAGAAACCGGCGCATAAGTGGCCTTGGGCGTGATGACCGGGCTTTGGTCATTGCGCCCAAGGTCCTTATGTGCAGGTTTCTGGGCTGGCGAACGCGTTATGAGCGTGAACCGGCGCGCTTAGGGATCGGAGTGTAAGTGGCCTTGGGCGTGATGGCGCCTGGGCTTGGCCATTGCGGCTGAGGTCCTTACACTCCGATCCCTGCGCCGGTGAACGCGTTATGGTGAGCGTGATCCGACTTCTGCGCCGGGGAGCGCGTTATGGTGACCGCAAGCCGCCGCGACACACGCGATCTTCACACCATCAAATACATGATCCTTATCAAGCCTAGCAGATTCACGCCATGTTTGCATTGAAACTCAGGTAATTTTTCTGTAGGCTTAATTTATTGAGAAGGGAAGCGTTTTCGTCATGAAACTAAGCGCCAAAATTTTTGCCAAAGTTGGCAGTGAGCGCATTACGCAATACACATTAGTTAACGATCAGCAAATGACGCTGCGATTTTTAACTTTCGGCGCTCGTGTTCAGCAAGTCCGGTTGCCCACTACGACTGGGTTGGATCCTAACTTATTGCTTGGATTCGTCACTTTAGAAGACTATCTGCATCAACCCGGTCTTTTCGGCGCCATGACCGGTCCGCTTGCACCAGATGACCCTAAAACGATCCCCGGAGCTTGGCAGAATTGGAATTGGGCGGTGAAAACCAGTCAAACGGCTGACTTAGCCATTACCTTTTCTCTAAATTTACCTGAAAACGCTGATGGACAACCGGGCGAGCGCTCCCTTATGGTTACGCACCGACTGAATAATGACAATGTCTGGACCATCGATATGGCCGTTAAAACCACTGCCGAAATCCGACTTCATCCACGATTGATATTGCCATGGTTATTGACAGCCGATCCCGCCCAAACAATGTTACACGCTCAGTTAACCATTGACCACCAGCAAAGTACCATCAAGCAACAGCCAGAAATCTCGCCTGCACATAGATTCTCCTTAGCCACCGGTGACTGGCAACTGCACTATGCCACCGATGCGCCGGCCACCCGCATTGACTCGTTTGCTAACATCGGACCCGATAACAACTTTAACGGCATTCTGGGACAACCTCATGTTGCAATCGGATTTTCTCCCGAAAACAATTTAACCGGCAACGCGTGGACACTTGCTGCCGGCGCAACTTGGCAACACCACGCTGAATATCAGTTGAGCAGGATTAAGGCCAGTACGCCAGACCGTTAATCCAATCAGCTAACCAAACTAATCGCTACAAAAAGCCTTGGACGTTGAATGAGCTGCTCACCGTCACAAGGCTTTTTCTACTGGTATTAGTTGACACTAATAATTTTTAAAGACATCTTTGTAAACCTTAATACTGTCGAACACGTCTTGGAGGTCAACATATTCATCGGTTTCGTGCGAAGTGTCATTACCTGGCCCGTAAATAGCCAAGTCCAAACCATCGTGGAAAAATAAGGCCGCATCGGTTATGCCGGTTCGATAGGCCACAGCCCCGCGCTGCAAACCGATCCGCTGCCGTGCCTGCTGGACTTTTTGAATTAACGCATTATCGGGTGCAGCCGCTGCGGCACTTAAAACCGAATCAATCGAAAGTGATAGGTGAACCCCTTTTGGTACTGATGTTTTAGCAGCCTGCTTCAAAGCGGCAATAAACGCATCATTATCAGCAATCATGGTTGTTCGGATGTTGCCGCGTAAATAAGCAGACTCCGGTAATGAATTAATCTGATTCCCGCCATGGATAATATCGATGTTGTGGGTAGCGTGACCCAGAATCGGATCATCTTTAGCTTGAAGCGGCGCGGTGGCAGTTAATGCGGCATTGGCAAAAGCAAATAAGCCGTGAATGGCATTAGCCCCAAGATCTGGACGTGAAGAATGCGCCGCCTTGCCCTGAGCCGTTAACGTATAGTCAATAATGCCACGTTCAGCCGCATCCACATTGCTGTTTCCCGGTTCTGCGACCAAAAGACCGGTCAACCGATCACCATAACCGGCAGCCGCAAGTTGGCGGGCACCGTAGTTATCGATTTCTTCGCCCACGGTTGCCATCAACTGAACGCCATGATCAAGCTCTTCATGCGCGATTTGCTTAAACGCAACCACAGCAGCGGCAAGTCCGGATTTCATATCCGTCGCCCCGCGGCCATACAATTTACCATCTTCAATCTGGGCTGAGAACGGAGGAAACTGCCACTTGTTGGGATCGCCTGCATCCACGACATCCATGTGCCCGTCAACCCCTAACCAGCGCTGCGCATTAGAATCACCAATCGTCAAAACTAAATTGTCGCGTCCCGGCGCATAACTGATACGTTCACGCTTAATCAACCCTGCGCTTAGTTCCGGGGCCAAAAAGGCTTCGATCAAGTCCGCCACTTGGCCTTCTTTTGCTGCCACACTGGGGATTCTAACCATCGCCTGCAATAGATCAGTAACTTGTTGTTCCTCGTCTGTCAAACTACCGCCTCCACTTTTAAAATACATCATCTTAACGATCCAAATCGCCACCATGACTGAGTTCATCTAGTCACATCAGGTGCTATCAACACCATTATTCCGAACACGCAACCCAGTCTTTTAACGCAGCCTTATTTTCTTCTAAAGCGCAACAATGCCTGACCTAAGATTGGGGTGACAATCCCGCCGAGCACCGCCTCTGCCACCGCATTAATGGCCAAGGCAGTAATCAACAGCCAACCTAAATTCGTTGCATTGGCCCCTGGAACGATTTGCGCGGCTTTGCTGGCAAACAACAACCAGGTAAAGCCGATCACCAGCAATGTGTTGGTTAAAGCGCCTGCAACCCCGGCGATGACCATTTTAATAGTTTGAGCCAGCGTACTCTGGTGGCGTTTGAATAATTGATGAAAAACAAAAGCTGCAACCAAACCAACCATGACTCGCGGCACCAACGCGATAATTGGATTGCGAAAAAGCAGTAAAGTTACCGGGTCAGCCGCTGATGTATAAGCGCGAATCAGACTCGTTAATCCCCATAATAAGCCAAGGCTGGCACCTCCGCCATAGCCCAATACGATCCCGCCAATGATGACGGTCAAGTGAATAGTCGAAATAGCCGGCCAAGCGGGAAAAATCTGAACATAACCAACCATTGGAATATAGGCTTGCAAAATAATCAAAGCTCCCAAAATACCAATGATCGCAATGTTATAAGCTTTTCCGCGACGTGTCATGCTGACACCTCCTAATCGTTTATAGCTAATTTTATCAAATTATAGACGTTTACGTTTGTTTATATTGTGTTTTCTGCTGTTGCTGATTCAATCAAAGCAGACCATTGCCTTCAGGTATGGCTCATGTTGGGGCAATAGTCCCTGATTTGACAATATTGCTTGCGGTCGCCAGTGTTAGCTACCGCTGAGGCCGCTTGTGTTCTGGCTTACGCCCTTTTAACGCGCTTACCGGCGCAGAAGTCTGCGTGTAAGGACCTCAGTCGCAATGGCCAAAGCCCGGCCATCACGCCTGAGGCCACTTGTGTTCTAGTTTACGCCCATAACGCGCTCACCGGCGCAGAAACCTGCGTGTAAGTACCTTAAGCGTAATGGCCCAAGCCCGGCCATTACGCTTAAGGCCACTTACACTCCGGTTTCTAAGCGCGCCGGTTCGCGCTTAGTAAATTTCTATTGACTTTAATCTCACGTTTTCCTATAATATTTCTTGTGCTTAATTAGTCATGCGGGCATGGCGGAATTGGTAGACGCGCAAGATTAAGGATCTTGTGAGCATTTTTGCTCATGGAAGTTCGAGTCTTCTTGCCCGCATCATAGCAAGATCCGATCAACAAGGTATTACTGTTGATCGGATCTTTTTTATTTTATACCTGATCATGGCCCGGCTTGAAAAATATTAAGCCTCTGAAAGGAGTCCCATTCGATGCTTCGTGAAGCCCAATTTGTCGATCTGCCGGCGATTGTTCATCTTTATCAGCAGCTTACTCAAGAGATGGCTGCATTGGCGCCGGATACTTACCGGCCCTTAACCACCGACAATCGGCAGTATTTTGCTGATTACTTGCAGAATGATCTGGCTCGCCTATTCGTCACGGAAAGCCAAGGCACACTTACCGGCTTTGCATTGGTCGTTTTAGCTCGAACCGGGGACAGCCCCGAATTCGTTCCACAACACTTTGCGCAGTTGATTGACTTGTTTGTCACGCCGGATCATCGTCATCACGGCCTAGCCAAAACCCTCATGACAGCGGTCGAGGCATTCGCTGCCAGTCATCAAGCCTCTTTTATTCAACTGAACGTCCTCAGCGGTAATCAAACCGCACGAGAAGTCTATGCCCGCGCCGGGTTTCAGCCAGTCAATTTAATCCTGCAAAAGCCGCTCAATTAGTTATTTCGTGTTGCCTGCAGTCGTAATTTGCCACGGCAGACACCGCACGCGTACCGGTTGACATTAATCCGTCGGCGCCGAACAAATTGCCGGCCACACCTTGTACATTGATAAACATAGTGTCGGCCGTTCATCGGCAATGACGGAGCAAAACGCGAGCCGCCAACTGCTGCCAGTAACTGTTTGAAGTCATGATCGCGATGTTGATAGCCGCGATGCTGGGCGAACAAATGGTAGTGCACCAATTCATGCTTGATGATGCCATCCGTGACATCAGATGGATAAAGCGCAAAAATTTTGGGGTTAAAATCCAGATTCATCGTCGCAGGATAAAACCGGCCGCCAGTAGTTCGCAATCGCGCATTAAACACGGCTTGGTGGTTGAACGGTTGGTGAAATGCGCTCATAGAAATGGCTTCCACACGTGCTTGTAATTCTTGGTTTGTCATTGTCTCATCGTTACCTCCGAGCCAATAGTGTACATCAGCACGTCACCAATTGCACCATTTGTATCAGGCTACTTTGCGAGACTATCCGATACCTGTTGAGTATGTTCATCTCACTATTCATCAGACTACAAAAAGGAACGGTTCAGACGTCCACCTGAACCGTTCCTTTTTTCTAACCATGAAACTTGCGCATTGACCAAGCAAATGAGCCATCACAAGCAAATTTGCCTACCTTTTTCACACTCGCTTAATTGAAAAAGGCTAAGACATCGGCACGCTTCAATGCTGCTTTTCGTTTTTGATCGAAGTCTGCCACAATCTGGCCGGCATCTAGCACAATGAGCCGGTTGCCATAGCGTAACGCGTCTTCAACTTGATGGGTGATCATCAGACAGGTTAACTGTTGCTCCGAAACGATCGCGTTCGTTAACGCCATAATTGCCTGACTGGTGTGGGGATCTAAGGCTGCTGTGTGTTCATCAAGCAACAGTAAATCCGGTTTGCGCATGGTGGCCATTAACAAGCTCAAGGCCTGCCGTTGTCCACCTGAAAGCTGCTCCGTTGGCTTATCAAGCGCCTCAGCCAGACCATTACCGGTTTTTGCGGCCAAAGCCTTTAGCTGGGCTTTTTGTGCATTCAACCCCCGGGAACGTAACCCTAGGCGCTGACCACGATGGCTGGCTAGTAATAAATTCTCAGCAACCGTCATTCGCGGGGCGGTTCCCATTTTCGGATCCTGGAAAACTCTGGCAATGTGTCGAGCACGTTGCTCAGGACGGCGCCCGTTGAGTGTTTGGCCAGCCAAAGTGACCGTGCCGCCGCTAACTGGTAGATCACCGGTAATCGCATTGAATAAGGTCGATTTACCGGCACCATTATGACCCAAAACGGTGACGAATTCACCTGTCTTAACCGTCAGCGTCACATCTTGCAACAAGGTCTTGACTTGAGTTGCAACTGGCACATTAACCGTCACGTGATCCAACTTTAATTCAGCCATGGATCTGCACCCCTTTCTGCAACACACGTCGTAATCGTAATTGATGATCAATTTGCGGCACCATGATGGCAATGGCTAACACGACCGCCGAGATCAGTTTCAAATCATCGGCATTGAAGCCTAGCGCCAAGACAACCAGCAAGACAAAGCGGTAAATAATGCTCCCTAAGATGACTGCCACCAACCGCTGCGACAAAGTCAACTCACCGAAAACAACTTCGCCGATGATAATAGCAGCTAACCCGATAACAATGATCCCGATGCCCATGTTCACGTCCGCATAGCCATTATTTTGAGCGAGCAACCCACCTGCAAGCCCAACCAGCCCATTGCCAACCATTAAGCCCAGAACCATTTGATGATCAGGATTAATCCCCAGACTCCGCGCCATATTCGGATTATCACCCGCCGCAATGAACCCTTGACCTAACTGGGTGTTCAGAAATAACATCAACAATCCGACGACGATGACGACAACAATTAAACCAACAACCACGCTATTAAAGTAAGGCGGCAAGTCTTTTAAGAACGATCCTTGGAAAAGATTAGCCTGATGTAGCAAAGATAAATTGGCCCGTCCCATAATCCGTAAATTAATCGAGAATAAGCCGGTCATGACCAGGATCCCGGCAAGTAGCACCGGAATTCGGCCTTTGGTAGTTAACAACCCCGTCACCAGCCCGGCAAGCATCCCTGCTACCGTTGCGAGCAAGGTTGCGATAATCGGGGAAATACCGTGAGTAATCGCACTGACGGCCACTGCTGCGCCAAAGGGAAATGTTCCTTCAACCGTCATATCTGGAAAGTCCAACACCCGAAATGTTAAAAAGAGACCTAGTCCGATTAAACCGTATAACAATCCTTGCCCAATTGCAGAAACCCCTAAACTCATTTGATCACCGTTCCTTTCGCGTCTGCCTGTTTCACTAACGAACTCGGCAATGTTATCCCCAACTGCTGCGCTTGTTTTTCATTTAAAATAAGTCGGCCGGTTTTTTCAAAGTGGATCGGCGTCGTGGCCGGTTTGGCTTTGCCTTTTAAAACATCCGCCAGCATATGCCCGGTTTCAACACCTAAATCAAATTGATTAAGTCCGATCGTTGCCACCCCGCCTTGTTTAACCATGGTATCCACAGTTGGAAAAATCGGAACCTTTCGTGCGTTAGCCGCTGCCACTAAAGTTTGCATGGCGCTCGCCACCGTATTATCAGTCGGCACAAACACCGCGTCCACCTGGCTTACCATTTGCGTCGCCACTTGGTTAAGATCGTTGGTCGAGCTAATCGCATACCGTTTAACCGTGAACCCTTCTTTGGGGCCTAGTTTAGCCACCATCTTGGCTTGGGTTTGTGCGGAATCATCACTGGAAGTCGCAATGACGCCAAGTGTTTTCGCATCAGGCATGATCTGCCGGATAAGTTTCAATTGAGCTGCAATCGGGGCTTGATCGGAAACCCCGGTAATATTGCCGCCTGGTTTTTTAACATTTTTAACCAACTTTGCTGCGACTGGATCCGTAATTGCCCCCAAGATGATCGGCGTCTTTTGATTCACATTGGCTAGTGCTTGAGCTGCAGGCGTAGCAATACCGACTGTTGCAGCGGCATGTTCCTCAGTAAAGCGTTCTGACATTGACTTCAGATTGCTCTGATCATTTTCCGCGTTTTGAAAATCAATCTTGATATTCTTGCCCGCCACGTAGCCTTTATCTTTCAATCCGGCGATAATGCCCTTATGAATCGCATCAAGCGCCGGATGGGTTGTCAGCTGCAAAATGCCGACAGTCGGCTTTGTCTGCGTCTGTTGCGCGGTTGTGCCACTTTGAAAATAAGCAATACCCAAAAAGCCAAAGATGATGATCATAAATCCAAGCATTCGTTTCATGCGCTTGCCTCCATTTTGAATATTCCAATAGCTTTGGTGATGTCGATCCTTTAATGTGATATCGACATATTCCGCGTGGTTAAAGCTACTTTGCGGTTAACCTTTCCTTTTTTGTATCAATAAAAATACCGCGACAGGTTCAGGCCGTCGCGGCAATAAAAAAACCGCATAGCCCCGTGATTGGGTATCTATGCGGACAGTAAATCGGAAGCCAACATAGACACAACCTGCGCGTCTGGCAGGCTGCATCCGCAACCTACCTAAAGTTGGCTTTGCCAGTTCTTTAAGGTAAGCAATGCTGTCATGTGGGTTTCCTCCATTCGTTTATACTTGATGAGATGTTAGATTAAAGGTACATGAGTAAACATTTCATGTCAAGAAAAATCATTGCAAGATGAGCGAGATTTTTTGAATCTGCTTGGTAAATTTCTGAATCGTCTCATCCTGCGCCTTTTCGGAAGCATTAAAGGCGGGCACATCTACTTCTAAGTCAGGTTTTAAGCTGGCAGTCATTGCTTCACACGCTGCGGTAAAAGCCGCAAAGTCATGAACCAACGTACGATGCGGCCCAGCCAGTCGCGCCGGAACTGCCACTTGTTGCAACCGAGTTAATAACTTTTGGTACTGAGCGGTTCCTTCACGAAAAACGACCTGAGTATCCTCATAGGTCTCCCGATCATATTCAGCTAACTGATCTGCATCAATTGCTTTTCGCAACGGTTCGAACAATGGTGCCATTTTATCTTGATTAGCCTGAATCTGTTCCACCACATCATTAATGGTCGAACCATAATGCGCCAACTTCATTTGTTGCTTATTCATGAAAAGCACGAATCCTCTCTTAAGCACGTGGTTGTCAGTGCTGACCTGCCACTTTGTTTTTTATTTAGCCAAACGTCGACGCCGAGCGCGTTCAAACACCTTCACGATCTCGACGATCACAATCATCGTCACGCCCGCGCCAAGAACCGTTATCCACTGATGCCAATCAAGGGTGGTGACATGGAAAAGCCCGTTAAAGCCCGGAACCAGAATCGTCACTGCCAGCAACAGGAAGGATGCCAGAATCGCCCAGTTGAATGCTTTATTCCGGAATGCACCCACTGTAAACAGGCTTTGATGGATACTCTTAACGTTAAAAGCATGGAAGAGTTGGATCAAGCCTAAAGTTGCATAAGCCATGGTCAAAGCATCCGCATGCATCGCCGCTTCACCGCTATGGACCGGATAAGTGATAGCAATCCAGTAAACGCCCAATGTCAACAAGCCTTCAAGAATCCCTTGCCAAATCACGGCCGGGCCCACGCCGCCAGAGAAGAAGTTGGACTTCCGCCCGCGCGGTTTTTGCTTCATAATCCCTGGCTCAGTCGGTTCCACCCCAAGTGCAATCGCTGGGAAGGTATCCGTCACCAGATTAATCCAAAGAATGTGAACCGGCGCTAAAATATCCCAGCCTAACATTGTCATCATGAACAAGGTCAAAACTTCACCAAGGTTAGCCGATAAGAGATATTGAATCGCTTTTTGAATGTTGGAAAAGACTTTTCGGCCTTCTTCAACCGCGACCACAATCGTTGCAAAATTGTCATCGGCCAACACCATGTCCGAAGCACCTTTTGAAACTTCTGTCCCGGTGATACCCATGCCAATACCGATATCAGCTGCTTTTAACGCAGGGGCATCGTTAACCCCATCGCCGGTCATGGCAACCACTTTGCCTTTTTTCTGCCAAGCATTCACAATTCGAACCTTATGCTCTGGTGCAACCCGTGCGTACACGCTGTATTTGCCGACATTCTTAGCAAATTCTTCATCGCTTTGTTGATCAAGTTCGGCACCGGTAATAACGGCAGCATCATCACCTTGATCAATAATGCCAAGGCGGACCGCAATCGCTTCGGCCGTGTCGCGGTGATCACCGGTAATCATCATTGGCCGAATACCAGCCGATTTAGCTTCCGCAACCGCTGCTTGTGCTTCTGGCCGCTCCGGATCAATCATCCCGACGAGCCCTGCAAAAGTCAGATGTTGTTCAACAGTTTCTGAGTTAACCGTATCCGGAACCGCATCGATTACCTTATAAGCCATCCCCAGTACTCGCAAAGCCTGGGTGGCCATGTCTTTATTTGCTTTCAAAATGGCATCGCGTTCACTGTCAGACAGAGGCGCAACGTTATCACCGGTGGCTAAATTCGTCACCCGCTTAAGCAATTCGTCCGGTGCGCCTTTCGTGGCAACCAAGATTTTACCATCCGGGCGGCGATGAAGCGTCGTCATCAATTTACGTTCGGAATCAAACGGTACTTCAGCAATCCGCGGTTCTGCAGCAAGTTCCTTAGTAAGATCAAAGGACTGGGTTTTACCATAAGCAACTAGCGCTGTTTCAGTCGGATCGCCTAATAATTGACCATCATCTTGAACCTGCGTATCGTTGGCAAAATTCATGATGGTCATCAAAGGATTGCCACCGTGGATACCTGCGCTGGCAGCGTTCAACTGGCCATCATAATAAACTTTTTCAACCGTCATTTTGTTTTGGGTCAGTGTTCCGGTTTTATCACTGGCAATGATGTCGGTACTACCCAAAGTCTCAACTGCTGGCAGTTTACGCACTAATGCATGCCGCTTTGCCATTTTTTGAGTGCCCAATGCCAAAATGATCGTGACAATAGCCGGCAACCCTTCCGGAATAGCGGCAACAGCCAGCGAAACCGCGGTCAGGAACATCTCCGGTAAACTGGCGGCATTACGCCAAATCCCGACTGCAAACACAATGACAGCAATAACAAGAATCATCACCGTCAGCGTCTTCCCAAGACTCTTGAGATTTTCTTGCAGCGGGGTGGTTGTTTCCTCGGCAGAATTAATCATACCGGCAATCCGGCCGACTTCGGTTTGCATCCCGGTTGCGACTACAACGCCAACCCCGCGGCCATAGGTGATGTTACTGTTCATGAAGGCCATGTTGGTCCGGTCACCAATACCAACATCCGCACCCGTCAACGGTTCGCTGGTCTTATCGACCGGTACGCTTTCACCGGTTAGCGCGCTTTCTTCGATCTTTAAGTTAGCACTTTCCACTAACCGTAAATCAGCAGGTACCACATCCCCTGCTTCCAACAACACAATATCACCTAAAACCAGCTGGCTGCTAGGGATCGTGAGTACTTGATCACCCCGACGAACATGCGCGTTAGGAGTGGACATTTCTTTAAGCGCATCAATGGCCTCTTCAGCCTTGCTTTCTTGGAAAACACCGAAAACCGCGTTCAATAAGACGACCGCGAGAATAATACCCGCATCGGCCCATTCACTTAATAAGAACCCGGCAATCAAAGCAGCAGCTAACAGGACAATAATCATAAAGTCCTTAAACTGATCCAAAAAGCGCGCCAACATGCTCTTCTTTTCAGCCTGGGCGAGTTCATTTGGCCCATTTTCATTTAACCGAGTCTGAGCGGTTTCCTTAGATAGTCCAGTCAATTGCGTTTTTTCTTCTTGCAAAACTTCTTGACTGCTTAATGCATATGGCGGTTTCTTTGCCAAAATAGTGCCTCCTTCTTTCTTTGGGCCGGTAGCCAAAAAGAGACTTATGGCCTACCAGCAGTAGATCCATAAGTCTCACTATTTAAGACAACACCAGACATAGCCTTGTTGGTGACGTTGTCGCAGATATGCTCTGCTAGTTACTCCCCTAGGTTGAGTAAAGTATATCAGGTCTAGGCAGGCTTACGCAAGTTCCTGAGTAGTGAGCGCGAACCGGCGCGGTTAGAAGTCGGAGTGTAAGTGGCCTTAAACGTGATGGCCCGGGTTTGGCCATTGCGTTTAAGGTCCTTACACGCAGACTTCTGCGCCGGTGAGCGCGTTATGGGCATAAAACAGAACAAAACGGCCTCAAACGTGATGGCCGGGCTTTGACCATTGCGCTTGAGGTCCTTACACGCAAGTTTCTGCGCCGGTGAGCGCGTTATGGGCATAAAACAGAACAAAGTGGCCTCAAGCATGATTGCCGGACTTTAGCCACTGTAGCTAAGATCCTTTCGATTTTAATCAAGCTCACTCACCCCAACGTTTGAAATAAATGCACTGCCAGATCATGCAAATTTAGCGCATGTGAATTGTAATTACTTAACAGGATGATCGCATTTTGACCATCGTGACTGATTGCAGTCGATGCCATTTGACCAGCGACAACGCCATGAGTTGAATAAAAATCTTGATGATTATAGATGCCGGCTGTATAAACGCCATCGTCACGGTTGCGCAACGTCTTCAAAGCGGACAAAGTAATCACTTTGCCGCTGTCTATCCCGCGCAATAGCCGATAAAGATCACCAGTCGTCGTATACATGTTGCCGGTACCGAGCTCGCGGTTATACCATAACTCCGGTTCGCCGATAAAAGTCTGATAAGGATTGGTGACGGGACCTGTATACGTTAAAGAACGGTTTGAATCTGTCAGCATCGCCGGTAAAAAGCCGGTGTGCTTAAGCTTTAGGCGTTCAATAATATCGTTTTTTACTTGTTGTTCATAGGATCGCCCGGCGACTTTCTCGATCACACCGGCTAGTAAAAGATAGTTCACCGGTTGATAGGCATAGTTTTGTTGTGGCAAATAGGTCATGTTGGCAATGGCCCAACGGATAATATCCATATCACCCATCACGGCAGGTTGATACTTCTTAAGGGCAAAACCGCTGCGCATGTCAATCATCATCCGCAATGTTACTTGATCGCCAGTTTGGATGCCTGACAAATACTTGCTAACCGGATCGTCTAATCGTAACTTGCCAGCTTCAACCAGCTGCATCACGGCAACTGCGGTAATTGCTTTTTGAATCGAGCCAATTTGAAACAAAGTCGTCGGTCCATTAAGCCGCTGCGATGCTTGATCGGCGTAACCCACACCACCGTTGAAGATGACCTTACCATGTTGAATCACCAAAGCACTGCCGATAAATTTGTCATTGGTCAAGGCCTCTGAAAAAGATTGGCCTGCTTTGGTTTTAACCGAACGATCCAATTTTTCGTCAAATAACGCTGCTTGTGTCTTGGCCGTATCTTTGCGCGTTACTTTTTCACGATACTTTGATGGCTTGACCCGTGCCTGACGTTGTGAAGCTGAATGATCTTGCTGCCAGCCAAGAACAGTCCCACCTAATAGCAATGCAGCCAACCCCAAAACAACGCCCACCCAAATCATTTTTCGACGATGCAACACGTTTTCATCCTCCCATTTATTGCTCATCAAAGATACCTTAAAAGCAGACAAAAAAACAGCCACGACCCTCAATAAAAGCAAAAATTTCATTGAAGTTAGCTGTTTTTTGGGTTATTTCCAAAATGTATCGAAAACAGTGATTGGCAAATGTCGTTTGTGAGCAGTCTTCTGGTACCAACGCTCGATGGTTTCAGCAGCTTGGTCGCTAACTTGTTTGCCTTCAAGATAGTCATCAATATCGTGATACTTAACCCCAAGCGCCACTTCATCTGGCAAGGCCGGGCGATTGTCTTCAAGGTCGGCTGTTGGCGCCTTTTGATACAAATGAGCAGGTGCCCCTAGCGTCTTCAACAATGCCGCGCCTTGCCGTTTGTCTAACCGGTAAAGTGGGGTCAGATCCGCACCGCCATCACCGAACTTGGTATAAAAACCAGTGACGGCCTCAGCTGCATGATCGGTTCCGATCACGGCCCCTGCCATGTTGCCGGCAATCGCATACTGAGCAATCATGCGCATCCGGGCTTTAATATTGCCCTTGTTGAAATCAGAAATAGCCGCACCATTGGCTTCAACAGCACTTACCATCGCATCAACACTTGGTTTGATATTAACCCGTTTAACCACATCGGCTTGCATAAACTCGATGGCCGCCATCGCATCCGCTTCATCGGCTTGTTCACCATAAGGCAGGCGCACTGCTACAAACTGATAAGTATCGTCACCGGTTTCTGCCCGCATCTCCTGCATCGCCTTTTCGGTTAACGTTCCGGCAAGCGTCGAATCCTGCCCACCGGAAATGCCAAGGACATAAGTTTTTAAAAAGGTATTCTTCTTAAGATAGGCTTTTAAAAAATCGACACTCCGGCGAATCTCTTTTTCCGGATCAATCGTTGGCTTGACACCTAATGCTTTAATAATTTCTGCTTGTAATGGACGCATTATTTCACTCCTTTAATCATATCAAGAAATAGACTTTGTGCGAGATCTCGCGTTATCTGACCGGCATTAGCCATGAGAACCACTGCATTCTGCCCGCTACTATCCATCACCGTTGCCGCCGAGTGTGCTGCCACAACGCCATGCGTCAATGTGTAGCTGCCAAAATTATAAACCCCGGCTGTATATTGACCTTGACTTAAATCGCGTAATTGCATGACGGCGGATCGACTAATAATTTTACCTTGGTTAATTCCGGCCATAATCTGATATAAGTCACCGGCACTAGCATAAATATTACCGGTGCCCAACTCGCGGTTATAACTCAATGCTGGCTCGATATAACGCTTTGAATACGGATCAGCCTTGGGACCATTATAGCCAAAAGCCTGATTTTGTTCACGATATAATTCAGGCATGAATCCTGAATGAGTCAAGGCTAGCCGCTTAAAAATTTCCTGTTGAATCAAATCAGCATATAAGCGGCCGGTAACTTTTTCAATGACACCCGCTAATAACACAAAATTAACCGGTTGATAATCATACCGAGGTGTTTCGTAATTCAAGTTGGCAATTGACCAGCGAACAATGCCGGCATCGGAAAGTTTTGCCGGTTGCGCACGAGGTAGCGTTAGCCCGCTGCGCATATCCAGCATCATTCGCAATGTCACCTTCTTGCCAGTACGAATCCCGGTAAAATAGTGACCGATCGGATCGGATAGTCGCACCTTGCCTTGTTCAACCAGTTTCATCAAAAGCACTGCCGTCAGTCCTTTTTGGATTGAACCAATTTGATACAGTGTCTCGGGACCGTTTAAGCGCCCCGAGTCTACATCCGCATAACCCAGACCGGTATTAAGTATGACCTTACCCTTGCGCATCATCAAAACCGTCCCGCTAAAATGCGCCGCCTGCAATTTTGCCAATAGCGGCTTAGCATCCGGCGAGTCAACTGGTTGCATCAATTTATTAGTGGTACCGGTATCGGCTTTTGCCTGGTTTTGCAGCCGCTGCTCAATTGCGCGATGGCGATTCAGCTCGGTTTCATATTGACGCCGCGCACGCTCTTCCTTGGCGGCTATCTGCGGACGAACATACAAATAATCATAACTGCCATAAATCGCAATGCCGGCGATGACCCCGATAACAAGGCCTAACAACAGCCACCGGCCCCAACGCCGCTTTTTTGTCTGTCTCACGCTATTTCCTCGATTATTCTTCGCGATCAGCCACTGCAGACTTCACTTTTTTAATCAAATCCATCTTGTTATCCCAAACCCGCTGCGATAGATCAACCGGATAATCTTGTGGATTCAAAATTCGCCGATACTCATCCCACAGCGCGTTGGTACTGCGCGTTGCATAAGCCTGAACGTCGGCTAGCGGCGGGGTTTGATAAACCTGCTTTCCCTGATCATAAATAAGTTGAAGTAACGGCTTGGCCTCAAAATTCTTAACCGTCTTATTGATATATGGAAAATTCGGATGAAACATATACAAACTACGCTCTGGATCAATCACTTCGTCTGCCAGTGCCACATAATCACCTTCAGACTTGCCATCATCACGCCGCGTAATTCGCCAGACTTGTTTTTTGCCAGGCGTCGAGACTTTTTCTGCATTATTAGACAGTTTGATCGTATCGTGCATCTGCCCAGTGCTGTCTTCAATCGATACCAGCTTAAACACAGCACCCAACGCTGGTTGATCATAAGCCGTAATGAGGCGAGTTCCGACTCCCCAAATGTCGATTTTGGCGCCTTGCATCTTCAGATTTTGGATGGTGTTTTCATCAAGGTCGTTTGAAGCGTATATTTTGGCAGAAGTATAACCGGCATCATCTAACTGCTGCCGAACACGCTTGGAAATAAACGCCATATCACCACTGTCGATGCGCACGCCGAGAAAATTGATTCGATCTTTAAACTCATTAGCGACTTTGATCGCAGCAGGCACGCCTGATCGCAACGTATCATAAGTGTCAACTAAAAAGACCACGTCGCGATTACTTTCGGCATAGGCCTTAAAAGCCTCATAGTCATTACCATATGCCTGGACCAATGAGTGCGCATGCGTGCCACTGATCGGAATGCCAAATTCCTTACCTGCTAACACGTTACTTGTAGCATTAAACCCGCCAATATACGCCGCCCGTGTGCCCCACAAAGCTGCCGCCGTCTCCTGTGCCCGCCGCGTCCCGAATTCCATGAGCGGATCAGCACCGGCCACACTACGAATCCGCGCTGCTTTCGTTGCCACAAGCGTTTGATAATTAATCATATTCAAAACCGCGGTCTCGACCAACTGCGCCTGTGCCAGCGGACCTTCAATCTGCCAAATCGGCTCATTATTAAAAACCAAATCGCCTTCCAGCGCCGAACGAACGGTACAGGTAAATTCAAAATGACGTAAATAATCAATAAACGCATCCGAATAATCGGTCTGGGACTGAAGATAAGCCAAGTCGGTTTCCGAGAACTTGAGATGATTCAAGTAATCAATCACATGCTCTAACCCGGCAAAAACCGCAAATCCCGAACCAAAAGGCAACTCACGAAAGAAAACTTCAAAAACAGCATGACGTTCACTGATTCCACGTTCAAAAAAAGTGTTCATCATATTCAATTCATAAAAATCGGTGTGGAGTGTCAATCCTTCACCCAATTGTGTGGTCATCATCTTTCCCCTTCCAGAGACATACTAATGGGAGCCATCGTTAAGCATTGAGCATTTAATTTAATAATATAGCTATTGATTATATACTAAGTGGGCAATAATTGCAGAGCGCGAACCGGCGCGGTTAGAAACCGGAGTGTAAGTGGCCTTAAGCGTGATGGCTGGGCTTTGGCCATTGCGCTTAAGGTCCTTACACGCAGGTTTCTGCGCCGGTGAGCGCGTTATGGGCGTAAGCTAGAACACAAGTGGCCTTGGGCGAGATGGCCGGGCTTTGGTCATTGCGTCCAAGGTCCGTATACGCGGATCTCTGCGCCTGCGAACGCGTTATTGTAAAAGCGTGAACGGCGCTTACACACGGCTTCTAAGCTGGCAATAACATTACAGCAAGCAGGCTTTTCTTCCACCCTCCAACCCAAAAAAGCCAGAAAACAAAATCGCTTCTGCTTTCTGACCTCAGATCACCTTATTACTTTAACGCTCTAAATAAAATTCAAACCTTTCGCCAACATACTGAGTACGTACATATTCAAACGGTGTTCCATCCTTGAGAAATGAAACTTGACGCAACCGTAAAATGGCATCGCCGCGTTTGATGGCTAAGTATTCAGAAATTCGTTCGCTAGCCAACATCGCACTGACCGTTTGTTGTGCGCCGCCAAGAACATAACCGCCTTTTTTCTCCAGTGTATGGTAAAAGCTGGCTGTCATTTCTTTTTTGGTAAAACCTTTCACAAGATCGTAAGGCACCGCTGCGGTTTCGAAACTGATCGGTACCTTATCGGCATACCGAATTCGTTCCATCCGCAACACCTGTTCAGCAGGCGCCAGTTTTAGTTTCTCTACCTCGGAACTTGTCGGCTGGGCGACATGATATGAGACCGTTTTGCTGGAAGGCACCTTGCCTTGGGCCTGCATCAGATCCGTAAAGCTAGTCACACCGGACATTTTTTCCTGGACCTTCTGATTAGCCACATACGTCCCTGAGCCAACCCGTCGTTCCAGAATGCCTTCATCCACCAGCGTTTGAATGGCCTGCCGCAATGTCATTCGCGATACCTTAAACGTGACGGCTAAATCGCGTTCAGACGGAATTCGATCGCCTACCCGCCATTTACCGGCTTCGATATCAGCACGAATGGCGTTATGAATTTGAATATAAACTGGCACATCCATCCTCATCGCCTCCTCTTTTTATGGTTTAAGCTTCCGTATCGTGTTTCTCACCATAACTGTAGGTCGCGATCAAATCATGATTGCGATCCAACATATTAATATCTGCATCTTTACCAACTTCAAGTGTTCCCTTTGAAGTGAGGTTAAATTCGCGTGCTTGATTGACAGAGGACATTTCAACTGCATCGAATAAGGAAGCGTCCATGAAACTCATGGCATTTTTAAACGCATCCTTATACATCAAAACGGAACCAGCAAGTGTCCCATCGGCTAAGCGAGCCTGCTTATCTTTAACATAAACGGTTTGGCCGCCTAATTCGCTCTTACCTTCTGGCATGCCTTTACTACGCATGGAATCCGTTACCAGTTCGATGCGTTCCGGTCCCTTTTGATCAAAGGCGAGCCGTAACATATCCGGAACAATGTGGAAGCCGTCGCAAATGAGTTCACAATACATGTTATCTTCCAGCATTGCATGGCCAGTAACGCCGGGTTCACGATGCCGTAAACCACGCTGAGCATTGTACAAATGAGTGACGTGGGTCGCCTTACTTGCTAGCATTTGTTCCCGCGTCGCATTGCTATGCCCAACTGATGGGACAATGTTATGCGCCAAAAGGTAGTCTTCGAATTCACGCGAGCCTTCATCTTCAGGTGCGTACGTAATCAGCTTAACCAAGCCGCCAGACAATTCCTGCCACTGTTTGACAAGATCAATATTAGGATTCTTAATATATTCTTCTGGTTGTGCCCCTTTGAAGACCTTACTGATGAACGGGCCTTCCAAATGAACGCCTTGAATAATGCGATTGCGTTCCGCTGCTTGCTTGACCCCACGCATCGCCTTATCAATGTTTTCAGTCGATTGCGTCATGGTGGTGGCAAAAAGGGTGGTGACCCCTTCATGAGTCATCATTTTAGTTGCCATTTGATCGATCTGATCAGCATCGCCATCCATGGCATCAAACCCATAGCCGCCGTGTGCGTGAACATCAATGAATCCTGGTATCAAAGTTTTACCTTGAACGTCAACGACCTGTTCGCCAGCCTGTGCTTGATAATCAAACATATCGCCGACTGCCAAAATCTTGTCATCAAAGCGGATGTACCCGTCTTCAATCCGTTCTAATCCTGTATAAATCGTTGCGTGTTTCAATACCGTAACCGTCACAATACCACTCCTAATTATTTAAAGTCCCGAATATCACCAATTAGTATAACCGGTATAGACCAGACTTGCAAGCTAGCCAACCGGTCGGCCACCTTTATCAACCGTGACGATCTTTGGCAATCGTTGCATCAACGCCTTTGACAACCGCAGTCATGAGTCCAGCCTCTTCCATCGCCAACAACCCGGCAACTGTGGTCCCACCCGGACTAGACACTTGATCGATCAAATCAAAGGGCGATTGATCGCTGGCGAGAACATTTTTGGCACTGCCCATCACCGCCTGAGCAGCGATGGCCGTTGCCTGATCCTTCTCCAGACCATATTTGACCCCCGCGCGCGCCAGGCTATCAATAAACAAATAGATAAACGCCGGAGATGAACCAGCTAAAGCGACAAACGTTGAAAACTGTTCCTCAGGCAAGGACACGGTCTTTCCTAAAACATTCAACAAATCCAAAAGGCCATCTAATTGACCAGCCACCGCATCGTTAGCCGCATAAGCAATCATCCCGGCATTAATCGCAACATTAACATTCGGCATAATCCGCAAAACCGGTTGATCGTGACTGCCTAATGCCTCCTCGAGTGTCGCCACGGAAACACCGGTTAGCATCGAGACAACCGGAACATGCCGTTTTTTTAACGTTGATCCAATCGCTTGTAAAATCGGTTCGCCTAATTTTGGCGATACTGCCAGAAAAACAATATCTGCAGTCTCCGCAACTGCCTGATTACTAGCCAATGCTTTTGCACCGATTTTGGCGGCATATGGTTCATAATGAAGCGGCTGGCCGCCATGTAAGACAATATCTGTTGGTGCAACTGCCTTTTTAGCCAATAAACCACTTATCATTGCCCGCGCCATATTACCGGCACCGATAAATCCAATTGTCATTCTTATTCTCCTTTAGCCATCTGCGGTTGTGCTTGATGGGCGTCAAACCAATCCACAATTGCCTGCAATCGTGCCACTCGCAAATTCGGCAACCCGCTGCGGGACAAATCATGATTTGACTTTGGGAAACGCATGAACTTGGTTTCAACACCATGCAGTTTCAGGCCAATGTAGAACTCTTCGCCTTGGCCGATGGGGCAGCGTTCATCATTTTCACTGTGCATCACAAGCGTCGGTGTTCTGGCATGATCAATGTGAGCTAATGGTGAAAAATCCCAAAGCCCTTGCACATCTGACAAATCGCCAGTCCACTTTCCCTCTAGTTCCCACGGTGTAAAGTAATAACCGATGTCACTGGTACCATACATACTCAGCCAATTGGAAATCGAACGCTGGGTTACCGCTGCTTTAAAACGATGCGTATGGGTCACAATCCAGTTAGTCATAAACCCGCCATAAGAACCGCCAGTGACAAATAGACGTTGCGGATCAATTGTTGTATCGAGCTTTAGCGCTTCATCAACCGCAGCCAAGCAATCTTCATAATCGCCTTGCCCGTAATGTTTAATGACAGCGGCCGTAAATGCCTCGCCGTAACCTAACCCTCCACGCGGATTCGGACAAATCACGCCATAGCCTTTTGCTGCCAAATATTGCATTTCATGGAAAAAGGTATAGCCATATCCGACTGCTGGGCCGCCATGGACATACAAAATTGCCGGATGCGAGGATGACGCCTGTTGCGGTGGAAAATACCAGCCCTCAATCTCAAAACCGTCTCGTTGAAAATTAAACGTCTGAGGGTTAACTAAGCCCAAGTGACGTGTTACCTGACGATTCGGGTCATACAGAACCTGCTCTTCTTCCGATGCCAAATCAAAATAAACCAGCCGACTCGGAATGGTCATCGTACTCTCAGTGAAAATCACGCCACGATGATCAGGTGTCAATGCAAAGTCCGTCACGTGACGCCGACCATCAATCAAAGGCGTCAACCGCTCGTCAGGCCCGCCAGCATACAGACTCATTTTGCCATGATCGAAACCACGAGCCAGATAATAATCTGCCGTCACAAAGTCGGCCACTTTACCGGACAGATCCTGCTGAAAATCACTATTAACATAACCGGGAATGTCAAAATCTACATCATCGGCAACGTCTTGCAATTCATGATTGGTTAAATCATAGTGCCACAGATGATCCTGCGAGACATTTGGCAAATGATTATCCGATCCCACCAACAGCAGCTGCTGCCCATCAGCCGAAAACGCCTCAGGAGACAGTGCCGCTTGTGGTAAATGTTCATTGACCATTGTGATTTTTTGACTCGTCAAATCGAACAAATAAGTCGCCTGACTAAAATCATTAGGATCATCCGGTAACCGCTCGGCTGCAAAAGCAATTTTTTGCCCATCAGGCGAAATCGCTCCCAAGTCAAAATCATGTTGCCGCTTCATAATCAGGTGGCTGGTCTTTTGCCGCCGTTGCTGAATTCGCAGTTCATAAGTGACATTTTCCTTTAGCAAACCGACACCATTCAGCTTATACGGGGCGCGAGTGACCGTTACCGGTTGCGGTTTTTTCGCATCCGACTCGGATATTTGCGGTTTAGCGCCTACCGTTGTCTGCAGCAAGAGTGCCTTGCTGTCAGGTTGCCAGCCAAAATTGGTCACGCCTTCCTTTTCATTGGAAAACTGCTGCGCGCCACCCCCGTCAATCCGCTGAAGGAAGACTTGCGTTGTTTTGTCAGCTGCCTGACTAAGAAAAGCCAGCCATTGCTGATCCGGACTGACTTGCGGATGACGATCGTGCTTCTGATCAAACCCGTAAGTCGTTTTTTGGCCGCGGCGATTGACCAAATAAATGCGTTGATAATAAGTATTATCTTCTTCTGAAATTCGATTCTCCTGAACAAAAAAACCGCGATTTGTTGCAATTGGATACGACAGCGATACCAATTTAAAAAGATCCGTTGCTGCAATTGCCATACACTCACACCCTTCTTTGTCATGCTTTAAGCGTAGCGGTTGGGCTATACCATGTCAATCAACTGGACCGCTGAATTTAAAAATGAATCAAATATTTAAAAATCATCAACAGGTATAGCCAGCAAAACAGCCGACAAATGAGACAAAACGTCTCACTTGCCGGCTGTCAGTTTCCGAAAATCAACTTTCTATGATGAGGTTTCCCTATCATTCATAACTGCAACTTCTTGAGCTTAAGAACCTTGATCTCAACGCCTAATGTGATGCTTTCTTTTTGGCGAACAACAATCCTGAGAACAGACTCAGCAACGCACCTAGGATCACCATCCACAGAGATTGTTGCTCCCCTGTTTTCGGAAGGTTGCCTTCTGTTGAAGTGATAACTTTTGTTTTAGGTGCTGCAGGCTTCTCAGGTGCCTTAGTCGTTGGCAAAGGTGTTGCTTTGGTGACTTTTTGTCCCTTGCCGGCACGATGTTGATCGTTAATCGCCTTAATACCGGCTGCTTTGGCTTGGTTCACCGCATCAGCGTTACCAGCTGCGTCAATCGCTTTCTTTGCTTTATCAGCTTCTGCGGCAACTGCTTGCTTTTGCGCTGCCTTTTCTGCATCAGTCAATGTTGGATCTTGATCAATTGCCTTGATGACTTTAGCAGCTTCGTCGTCAATTGCCTTTTTGGCCGCATCTTTTTGCGCCGCGATGGTTTGACCGGAGCGGTGCTGGGCATCAATGGCCTTGATACCAGCTGCTTTGGCTTTGTCTACTGCATCGGCACCTTTTGCCGCATCAATGGCTTTTTTCGCTTTGTCAGCTTCTGTTGCAACTGCTTGCTTTTGCGCCGTTTTTTCTGCGTCAGTCAATGTTGGATCTTGATCAATTGCCTTGATGACTTTAGCAGCTTCTTCATCAATGGCTTTCTTAGCGTCATCTTTACGGGTTGCAACTGCTGTACCTGATTGATGTTGCGCGTCAATTGCTTTGATACCGGCGTCTTTGGCGGTCGTAACCTCCTCGATATTTTTAGCCTGATCAATTGCCTGTTTTGCTTTACCGGCTTCTGTCGTCACTGCCTCTTTTTGCTGTTTCTTGGCAGTAGCGGTCAAAGTCGGGTCCTGATCAATTTCACCTTGAACTTTGGTAGCTTCAGCATCAATCGCTTTCTTAGCTTCGTCTTTGCTTAGGTCAAAAGCTTTACCAGAGACGTGTTGAGCATCAATGGCCTTAATACCGGCATTTTTTGCTTGGTCAACCGCTGAAGCATTAGCAGCAGTATCAATCGCCGCTTTGGCCTTTGTTGCTTCGTCTGCAACGGCTTGTTTTTGACGCTTCTTTTCTGTTGCTGTCAGTGTTGGATCCTGCTCAATAGCTTGGCCTACCTTTGCAGCTTCGGCATCGATGGCTTTTTTCGCAGCAGCCTTACGATCGGTGAGCGCTTGGCCGGACTGGTGCTGCGCGTCAATGATCTGAATGCCTTTGGTCACTGCTTGATCAACGCCATCAGCATTGTCGGCAGTATCAATCGCCTGCTTAGCTTTCTTGGCCTCGTCAGCAACAGCTTGCTTCTGAGTGCCCTTTTCGCTGTCCGTCAACGTTACATCATGGTCAATGGCTTCGCTTACTTTAGCAGCTTCTTCATCAATGGCTTTCTTAGCAGCATCTTTCCGGGTTGCTAGTGCTTGCCCGGATTTGTGTTGCTGGTCGATCGCCTTGATGCCAGCCTTTTGTGCCTGGTCAACGGCATCAGCATCACCGGCTGCATCAATTGCCTTCTTGGCCTTGTCAGCTTCAGCGATGACGGCCTGCTTTTGTGCTGCCTTTTCAGCATCGGTCAGTGTTGGGTCATGATCGATCGCATCAGTTATCTTAGCAACTTCTCCATCAATAGCTTTCTTAGCGTCATCTTTACGAGTCTCGATGCTTTGTCCTGACTTGTGTTGTTCGTCAATTGCCTTGATACCAGCAGATTTTGCCTGATCAATAGCATCCGCATTTCCAGCTGCATCAATCGCTTTTTTAGCTTTATCAGCCTCATCAGCAACTGCCTGCTTCTGCGCTTCTTTTTGAGCAGCCGTCAAAGTGGCGTCGTGATCAATTGCATCAGTAACTTTACCGGCTTCAGCATCAATGGCCTTTTTGGTGTCATCTTTTCGTGCATCAACTGTTTGTCCTGACTTGTGTTGCTCATCGATAGCCTTGATGCCGGCTGTTTTTGCCTGATCTACAGCATCCGCATCGCCTGCAGCGTCAATTGCTTTTTTAGCTTTATCGGCTTCAGTTGCTACCGCTTGCTTTTGTGCTTCTTTTTGGGCAGCGGTCAGAGTTGGATCCTGGTCAATCGCTTTAATCACCTTAGCCGCTTCGTCATCAATCGCTTGCTTAGCGTCATCATGACGGCTATCAATGGTTTTACCGGCTTTGTGCTGAGCATCGATGGCTTGAATCCCGGCTGTCTTTGCTTGATCGACAGCATCGGCATCCCCGGCAGCATCAATGGCTTGCTTAGCTTTGTCGGCTTCTGTCGCAACCCCTTGTTTCTGGGCAGCTTTTTGGGCTTTGGTCAACGTGTTATCCTGATCAATCGCTGCCGTCACCTTGGCTGCTTCAGCATCAATGGCCTGCTTGGCATCGGCTTTCCGATTGTCAAGAGATTGCCCGGAGTGATGTTGGGCGTCAATCACTTTGATCCCGTCATTCTTGGCCTGGTCGACTGCATCAGCCTGCTTAGCCGCATCAATCGCTTCTTTGGCTTTAGTCGCTTCATCGGCAACCGCCTGTTTCTGGCTTGCCTTTTCATTCGCGGTTAAAGTTGCATCGTGATTAATAGCAGCTGTTTCCTTTGCCGCCTCGGTATCAATGGCAGCTTTAGCATCACCTTTCCGATCTGCGAGTGCCTGACCGGACTGATGCTGAGCGTCGATTGCTTTGATACCATCACTTTCAGCTTGCTTGATGCCATCAGCATTACCAGCTGCGTCAATGGCCTTTTTGGCTTTGTCTGCCTCAGCGATCACAGCCTGCTTCTGGTCAGCTTTTTGCGTTGCCGTTAACGTCACATCTTGATCGATCGCCTTACTTACTTTGGCCGCTTCAGCATCAATGGCCTGTTTGGCTTGCTGCTTTTGCGTATCAAATGGCGTTGCGGACTGGTGTTGCGCGTCAATGGCTTTAACGCCAGCAGTTGTTGCTTGAATCACTCCATCGGCGTCAGAGGCTTGGTCAATGGCCGCTTTTGCTTTCGTTGCTTCATCTGCCACGGTCTGCTTTTGTGTAGCCTTTTGGTCGGCTGTCAAAGTGACATCCTGATCAATCGCTTCACTAACCTTGGCCGCTTCGGCATCAATTGTTTGTTTGGCCACCGCCTTTTGCTTATCCAATGCTATACCAGACTGGTGTTGGGCATCAATCGTCTTAATCCCATCTGCCAGTGCTTGATCAATCGCATCGGCCACTAACGCAGCATCAATAGCAGCTTTAGCTTTAGTTGCCGCATCTGTGACTGCTTGTTTCTGTGCCTTTTTTTCAGCGGCGGTTAAAGTTGGATCTTGGTCAATCGCTTTGGTTACTTTTGCGGCTTCAGCATCAATAGCCTGCTTGGCGTCATTTTGGCGCGCTTTAATTGCTTGCCCAGACTGGTGCTGAGCGTCAATCGCTTTGATGCCGTCTGTTTTAGCTTTGTCAACGGCGTCAGCATTTTGCCCTTTGTCGATCGCTTGCTTTGCGTTATCGGCTTCGGTTGCAACTGCCTGTTTTTGCGCCGCTTTTTCTGCCGCTGTGAGGGTTTCATCTTGATCAATGTTGCCCGTTACTTTAGCCGCTTCGGCATCAATGGCTTGCTTGGCAGCGGCTTTACGATCGGCAACTGCTTGGCCAGCGTGATGTTGGGCGTCAATCGCTTTAACCCCGCCAGTTTTGGCCTGGTCGACTGTATCAGCCTGTTTAGCCGCATCAATCGCTGCTTTAGCTTTAGTTGCTTCATCCGCAACCGCCTGTTTCTGGCTTGCTTTTTCGTTCGCGGTTAAAGTTGCATCCTGATCGATGGCAGCTGTTTCTTTTGCCGCCTCGGCATCAATCGCCTGCTTGGCATCACGCTTCCGATCGGCGAGTGCCTGACCGGATTGATGCTGGTCATAAATTGCTTTAACTCCCGCATTTTTAGCTTGATCGACCGCGTCAGCATTGCCAGCCGCATCAATGGCTTGATTGGCTTTAGTGACTTCCGCGGTAATCGCCTGTTTTTGCGCTGCTTTCTGGGTCGCGGTCAGCGTCACATCCTGATCAATCGCGGCCTGCACCTTATCAGCGGTTTCCGCAATTAGCTTTTTGGCTGCTTCTTTGCGTTCGTTCAACGCCAACCCGGCTTGGTGTTGGGCATCAATGGCCTTGATACCATCCGCTTTGGCTTGGTCCACCGCGTCGGCATTCTTAGCGGCGTCAATGGCAGCCTTAGCTTGCGTTGCTGCATCAGCGACTGCTTGCTGTTGCGTTAGTTTTTCCGCTTGCGTCAAGGTCACATCTTGGCCAATAGCCGCAATCACTTTAGCTGCTTCCGCGTCAATCGCCTTTTTGGCATCTTCCTTGCGGGTGTCTAAAAGGGTGCCACTTTGATGGACGGCATCAATGGCTTGGATGCCGGATGCTTTGGCCTGATCAATAGTGTCCGCATTCTTAGCTGCATCAATCGCCGTCTTGGCTTTGGCTGCTTCATCTGCAACCGTTTGCTTCTGAGTGGCTTTCTCGGCGCTGGTTAACGTGACATCTTGGTCAATGACCTCATTAATTTTAGTAACTTCGGCATCAATGGCTTTTTTTGCATCAGCCTTGCGCGTATCTAAAAGGGTGCCTGACTGATGCGCATCGTCAATGGCTTGAATGCCTGCTTTTTCAGCCTGAATTACACCATCGGCATCCTGCGCCTTGGCGATGGCATCTTTAGCCTTGCTTGCTGCAGCAGTAACGGTCTGCTTTTGGGCCGCCTTTTCTTGGCTCGCTAAAGTAGGATCTTGATCAATCGCTTCGCCAACTTTGGTAGCTTCTGCGTCAATGGCCGCTTGTGCATCGGCTTTGCGCTTCGCTAAGTCCACGCCCAGCTGATGTTGCCCATCGATGGCTTTAATCCCATCTTCTTGCGCTTTGGCGATTTCATCAGCATTCCGCGCCGCATCAATTGCGGTCTTGGCTTTAGCAGTTTCATCGGCAACGCCTTGCTTTTGCGCCTTTTTTTCAGCACTGGTCAAAGTCGGGTCTTGATCAATCGCCGTTAAAACTTTGGTTGCTTCCTTGTCAATTGCCTGCTTAGCCTTGGTTTTCTGGGTATCTAACTCTGTGCCAGTTTGATGTTGCGCATCAATGGCTTTAATCCCGTCAGCTTGGGCCTGAAGAATGGTATCTGCGTTTTGAGCCTGGTCAATCGCTGCTTTGGCTTTAGCCGCTTCGTCAGCTACTGCCTGCTTCTGGGTCTCCTTTTCGGCACTGGTTAGCGTGTCATCTTGGTTGATGGCATCAGTTATTTTGGCCGCTTCATCATCGATCGCTTGTTTAGCACTATCTTTACGGGTCGCCAAATCGGTACCTGCCTGATGTTGGGCATCAATTGCCTTGATGCCATCATCTTTCGCTTGGATCACCCCATCAATGGTCTTCGCTTGATCAATGGCGGTCTTAGCCTTGGTAGCTTCATCGCCAACGTCTTGCTTCTGGGCCGTTTTGTCTTTGCTCGTCAGAGTTGGGTCTTGATCAATAGCATCCTTGACTTTGGCCGCTTCGTCATCGATGGCGTCTTTGGCTTGAGCTTTACGCGTATCGAAGTCAGCGCCTTGCTTGTGTTGGGCATCAATTGCTTTAATCCCATCATCTTTAGCTTTATCGATGGCTTCAATCGTTTGGGCCTGATCAATCGCCGTCTTGGCTTTCGCGGCTTCATCAGCAACTCCTTGCTTTTGGGCCGCTTTTTCGCTAGTAGCTAAGGTTGAATCCTGCTCAATCTCAGCAGTCACTTTAGCCGCTTCGGCATCAATCGCCTGCTTAGCTTCTTCTCGGCGCACGTTGAGTCCGGTTCCAGGCTGATGTTGGGCATCGATTGCTGCAATGCCGGCATCTCGCGCCTGCTGAACCCCTGTTTCGGTTTGCGCTTGGTCGATTGCCGCCTTGGCCTTGGTTGCTTCGGCTGCAACGCCATCTTTTTGCTTTGCCTTTTCCGTTGCCGTTAAGGTCGGATCCTGCTCAATTTCAGCGCTGACTTTGGCGGCTTCGGCATCAATATCTCGTTTAGCCTGTTCCTTATGCGCGTTTAAAACGATTTCCTGAATGAGCTTGTCAAAGTCCTCGTCAACCGTGATGGGGTCGACTTTTTCTTTAACTTCTTCTTGAACCGGTTTAGGATCCTTGGCCGTGTCATCAATCGCCTTTTTCTTCATGGCTTCTAAAAGTTTGGCATTGAGCGCAGGGCCGAAATCGTTGTACTCAAGAATGCGAGTGGATCGAAATGCCGGGTGAACAGGGTGCTTCCCTTCCACTCGATTAGTTTCCATCCGAACGGCAATCCAATCCTCAGGCATAATCTTATGCGCCTGCATGTAGATGACGGCATCTGCTCGTCCACCTAGTTGGTGACTAACGCTTTTACCATCACTACCATCCCAGCGCCGTGCAAATTCTCTGTTCGCGTTAAGACTTGTAATAACCGCTGGGACCAGCCCATCAGGTGAAATCACAACCCGCTTAATTTTTCCTTCTAAGGCATCGTTAAACGAATACCCAAACTCCAAGTATCGATCCAAACCGTCTGATTCAAGCGAGCCGAACCGAATTGGAATTTTGAAGGTATCCGTACCTTCGTCATATACCACGGCGTCGTTGCTATATTGGAATGTGATGCTATTTATAAGCTTCCTATAGCTCGAACCATCGGCACCACCCAAATGGATATCACCAGCCTGGGGCTTATTCGCTGCCAATACGACACCGCTTGAATCCCAAAGACCCATTGAAATCAGTCCCGTGGCTAATAGTAATATCAGTCTCCCCTTTTTCACTTCAACATGCCTCCCCTTTATTAAACCCAAAACAGCAAACAATTAACGTAATCCCTGCCTATTCTCAAAATGTTTGATATAAATTATTATATTTTGAGTGGCTGGTGCTTAATAATTGAAACAACAAGCATTATCTCTCTATAATTTATAGTGAACCCAACAATGCTTATGCAATATGACATTAGTATAAATAAATCAATGATTGGTTCTAGTTCAAAACTTGCCTAACGTTAGGCAAATTTTGACGGCAACAAACTACTTGGGGAGGTAGGGTTATGGAAGAGCTGTTAGAAAGTAGCCTACTCAAGCATTACGACATCATTAGTTTTCTGCTTGACAAGGATTGGATGACCATTAATCGGGTGGCTGAGGAAACGCGGATTCCTGCCCGGACGATCCCCCAAAACATCGGTACTATTAATCAATATATTGCACCGGCAAAAATCGAAAGTAGCCAACGGTATGGAATTCGATTGACTTATGACTCAGCACACAATCCCTTATATATCTATTCAGCTATTTATCGTCAGTCCACGCGTTTTCTGATATTAGAGCAAATTTTTCTACAACACTTTTTATCGATCGCTCAATTTTCTGAAGCACTTTATATTAGTGAATCAACATTAAAGCGCCATATCCAAGTTTTGAACCAGATTCTACCGCACTATGGCTTTCATATTGACACGCAATCTCTGGACATTATTGGCGACGAAAAGAAGATCCACTTTTTTTATTACACCTATTTTCTAGAAAGGTATTGGTTTATCGATGATTTTCTGCCACAGGATGAATTAAAACTGATTGATGCCATCATCTCAGAGTTTTTCGCACATTATCCGACACTGACAACCCCCAGATATCAGTCTTTTTCCTTTATCAACAAGTTACGCGCGACGATCTTCGTTTGCCTCAAACGCAACAGTCGCGGGCACACGTTTGAAAATGCGACCCCGGCAATTGAAAATGCAACCTTCTCGCCAGAACTACGCCAATCAATTGCACGCTGCTATAAGATTGACTGCTCCTCATTAGTTTTCTCGCATCTGTTTTATCTCTTTTTTAATCCGCGAAATGCTTGGTCTTACGCCGATCTGCTCACTAAAACACATCAGGATGCTGAAATTCGCGCGATCCATCGCGCACTTACGCATTTTCTTGACATGATCGTTGCAACTGAACATTTATCGTTGCCAAATCGCGAACAAGTTCTACTGCGCTTGTATAACGCCATCGAATATACGTGGGGCCCGCCAAAAATCCTGTACAGTCCGAGCGAGGCTTTCTTTGCGAGCATGAATCAATTTAGCAAGACTTTTATTCGTCACGCCAGACAGACACTGGTTACTGCACTGAGAAATGAAAAAGTCAACGTTCGAATCGATGATGCTTTCATCACCAAGCTGTTATTTACTTTGGTGACATCATGGGAAACACTGCCGCTGCAATTAGAGCAAAAAGCCCCGAAAGTCCGAACTGGGCTCTTCTTCAATACGAGTTTTGAGCATAGTCACTTTTTGCTGAATGAACTCAATTACCATTTACGTTCAAACCTCAAACTCGAGCTTGTTCCGGCCAGTACCTTAGCAGAGTTAAAAACCGTTGCCCGCCAATTTGACCTGATCATTACCAATCTCCCTTTACTCAATTTGCCAAATTGCCAGGTGGTCGCCATTCAGCCTCATCCCACGCCGGAAGACTTCGATAATATTTTGGCTGCTTATAATCGGATTATTAATGCCAAAAGTCTGGAAAGTTCCGTATCGTAAGCTCCCAACGACTTTTCACGGAACCGAGCGCATACAAAAAGCCGTTTGACAAAATCGCTATGTCAAACGGCCTTTTGCTTCTGATCGGTCCGATGTCAATCCGATATTTATGAAATGGAGGAGATAGGATTCGAACCTATGAACCCGAAGGAGCGGATTTACAGTCCGCCGCGTTTAGCCTCTTCGCTACTCCTCCATGCGATTGATATAAATCAACTTTAATAGTGTACAAAAAGAGGTTATAAAAATCAACCATTTTCAGGTGGTTTTTATAACCTCCGATACTTAATTTTTTGCTTAATCTGTCAAAGCTGCGGGCACTTCCAATGTGACTAATGTGTCGCGCCATTCCGTCAGCCAGTCGGTACTTTGCCATTCAAAAAGGCGTTTAAGACCATAGCCCAGCGGTTGATGATAATAAGTTGTCTTGCCTAGCAGCTTAGGGGCATCGCGAAAATGCTCGTGGCCAAACACCACGGCACTGGCCCGATTTGTCAGCAGATCGCCTAGTTTTGCCGATCCCATTAACGCGGTAGCCATCTGCCATGACAGGCGATCAACTGCGTACACCATCGCACCGAGAATCGGCACAAAATGCGTGGCATAAATGATCCGTTTGCCGCGATTGGCCACCAAAGCCGCTTTGGTGGTATCAAGCACCCGCTGCATCCGCTCTAAGTCACTTATCGGTGAGTCAATGGCGCTGTCGATCCAAAACGCTCGCTTCCACTGCGCATATTCAGCCGACGTTTTCGACTTTCCAAGTTGCGCAAGTGAATAATCATACCAACCGTTGTTTCCAACGATAACCGCATTCGTTCCCGGGACTGACAAAACCTTTTCGTGTAAATAAAGCGGGTCAACATCTGACTGAATTTCAGCATAGGTCGCACCCTTAACCATGTCGTGATTACCAGCTAAAAAGCGGATAATCACTTGATCGCCGACTTCCCGTTGCAATGCCTGATAGTACGCCAGCGTTTTCGTGAAATCGTTATACGTATCACCGGCATTGACGTAGACTTGATAGCCATGTTCAACGAGATAGGCTGCTTGGTGTTTCAACATTTCGAAACCATCAACATGATTAACATCAAAATGGTTATCCACACTGATCGCAACTTTTACCATCACCACACCTCCGTTAATTTACCGGTGCGCGCCAGTCTATCACCCGCTTAATTAACCCCTTGCATCAGCTTTTCAATGCGCGGCGTGAAAAAGACCAGTACAATCGCAAAGATAACTGAAACCAGGCCAACGACAGCAAAATAGGCAACTTCATGGCTTGGTGTATAGAAACGCACAATTTGCGCATTCACGGCCTGCGCCGATGCATCAGCTAAGAACCACATGCTCATCATTTGCGATGAATAAGCTTTAGGTGCCAATTTAGTCGTAACTGAAAGTCCAACCGGTGAAATCAGCATTTCGCCAATTTCCACAATTGCCCAGCTCATCACCAGCCACAAAGGTGAAACCTTAGCACTGCTGCCAAATAACAGGACCGGAATGACCATCCATAAGTACGACGCGCCGGCAAAAATCAAGCCCAGATAAAATTTCTTGGGCGAGGTCGGTTGGCGTTTACCGAGTTTCATCCATAACCAGGCAAACAATGGACCATATAACAGAATGAATAACGGATTCAACGTCTGAAAATTCCCAGGCAGGATTTTAAAGAATCCAAAGTCCAATTTAGTCTGTTGGGCGGCAAACAAAGCCAAAACAACCGAGCCTTGTTCCTCAATCGCCCAAAAGATCATCGCGGCTAAGAACAGCGGGATATACGCAATGACACGTGAACGCTCAGTCTTGGTCACCTTTTTGCTGCGGATCATCAAAATAAAGTACCAAACCGGCAAGCCGATCGCAACGATGGTGATCAAACTAATAACGTTTGCAATCGTCAAAGCACCTAGGCTTGCCATCACGGCTAAAATAACCGCGACAACCACCAACGCACCCACGACGCGCATCACCAGCGGCCGAATATCTTCCGGCTTTAACGGGTCAGGCGCCGTATTGTCAGCCGGATTAATATATTTACGCCCATCAATGACATAAAAGATCAGGCCAATAAACATACCGATCGCTGCCAACGAAAAACCAGCGTGGAAGTTAAACTTGTCAGCCATCCACGGCACAAAGATCGGTGCAATCAACGACCCGAAGTTAATCCCCATGACGAAGATACTGAAACCGGAGTCTCGGCGCAAATCTTCTTCAGGATACAAACTGCCAACCATTTCCGAGACATTTGGTTTAAGTAGTCCCGTCCCTAAAACAATCAGCACAATGGAGCCAAATAACCCCACCGCGCCAATTGGCAAAGACAACACAATATGTCCGAGCATGATGAGGACACCGCCCCAAAAGACAGTTCGCCGCGACCCGAGCAAGCGATCGCTGATAAACCCGCCAATTGTGGCACTTAAATAAACCAGTGATCCATAAATCGACATAATCGATAAGGCTGTGGGCTGGTCGAATCCCAGACCGCCTTTTTCTACCGCATAGTACATGTAGTAGATTAAGATCGCCCGCATACCGTAATAGCTGAACCGCTCCCAGAATTCGGTCATCGACAGCGTTAATAGCCCGCGGGGATGACCCATAAACGTGCGGTTCTTTGAATTATCCAATTGAAATACATCCTCTCGCTAGGAAATGATCCTCCTAGCTGCTCTCATGACACTTCCCTCAAAATGCCAATTGATAAGTAATCATTATAGAGGTATTTTGGCATGAAGACAAATGAAACCGTAAACATGACTGAGGCTTCTATGCCTTCATAGCATTTTTAAACCTAGGCTCCCCAGCTTTTGACGCTCAAAGGAGATCTTCTTCCTCGGTAAAGCAAAAAGCAGAGGTGCCCACTGCAGACACCACTGCTTTTTTGATAAACGATCAATTGTTAATCTTTATAGACATCAGTCAGCTCGTAAGGCAATCGCTGCATCTTTGTTTGCTGCCATACGCGCTGGAATGTGGCCGCCGAGGACGGTCAGGATCGTGCTGATTAGAATCAGAATCACCGCATGCACGGGATTCAACTGCGCAACATTCGGCAGTTCGGTCATGCCGTACAAAATCGCATTGATCGGGAACGTCAGCAACCAGGCAATGATAATGCCCAGTATCCCTGAACTGACCCCTAGAATGATGGTTTCAGCATCAAAAACCCGGGTGATATCTTTTCGACGCGCACCTAATGCCTTCAAGACGCCGATTTCTTTGGTTCGCTCAAGTACTGACGTATAGGTTAGAATCGCAATCATGATCATCGAAGTTACCAGTGAAATCCCTGCAAAAGCAACCAGGACAATGGTAATGGCTGACATGATCCCGCCTGTCATGCTCGAAATAGTGCCAGCCAAGTCAGTGTAAACCACCTGATCGGCCTTTTTCTTACCATGGTTGAACTTGTCGAGATAACTCAAGATCTTGTCCTTATCCTTGAAACTAGTTGGATAAATCGTGATCTGCGTAGGCGTTTCCGATCCGCCCAATCCGGTAATCAGTTGATCCTTGGTGGCATCATCAATACTTTGATTGGTGAAAATATTAACGTCACTATTTCGTTGCGCTTTGACAACTGCCGAATTCTTATTCATTGCCACTAAATCTTTGGTCAACCGATCAGAATAAGCAAAACCTTGGCTCAAAAGACCATCGCTCGTCTTGGAACGGGTTCGCAAAACACCGGTTACGGTCAGCTCCCGATTACCATTTTGATTATAGGCATCAGCGTAATTTTTAGTTGGTACATAGACGCTGCCGCCCACATTTTGATAATAATGGTCATTGGCAATCGCCTTTAGCTTCGTCCCGACAATGTCGCCAAATTTGATTTTTTGACCATTTTTAACTGAGAAGCCAAGGTTTTTCAGCGCATTGATATTAGTCGAATTGTCCCGATCAACAATTAAAATGACGTCATTGTCGGATTTCGGATAGCTACCGGCGACAACCTCATAGTTCTTCTTGAGGTAGCTTGTCTTGCCTTCACGATCTACGGGATAAACAGATGAACTTGCGCTGGAAAAACTCCGCTGCGCTTGATTGCTCGTCGGTTTGGCAGTTGAAAATTGAACCGGCTTCACCGTTCCGTTGACATTACGCAACAAATTCATTCCGGTGCCATACGTATAACCGATATTATTCGTCAATCGCTTGCTGATGCCATTCACATAGTCGATATACTTTTGATTAAGTTTGTTGGTGTGCTGTGCTTTATCACTGGCACTTTGCTTGGCTTCCACCGTTTTAGTCGTCTTAAAGGTGGACGTTTTCGTATTATCTTCCGCCCCTGCTGTCAAGTTCACGGCAGTAGACGAAATGGTAATAGGAAATTGCGCCAACGTCTCTGACTGCGTGTTGTCGATTTGCTTTTGAAAACCCGAAGAAAGGGCCAGGACCACTGCTATCCCGATAATCCCGATACTTGATGCGAATGCCGTCAGAAAAGTACGACCCTTCTTCGTCATGATATTGGTAAAAGATAACTTCAGAGCCGTCAGATAGCTCATTTTAGTGCGGCGTAAATCAAAGTGTCCGGTTTGCTCCTCAACATCATATGGCTTTGAATCAGATAGAATTTTACCGTCTTTAAATTCAATAATCCGTTGGGCATAATCATGCGCCAGCTGCGGATTGTGGGTGACCATAACGACTAAACGTTCCCGCGACAAATCGGCAATCAACTGCATGATTTCCTGACTGGTTTCGGTATCCAACGCGCCAGTCGGTTCATCGGCCAACAAGATTGACGGTTCCGAAACAATCGCCCGCGCAATCGCAACCCGCTGCATTTGCCCACCGGACAGTTGGTTGGGTTGTTTCCCCATGTGTTCTTTCAAACCAACCTTAACCAGCGCTGCCTCAGCCTTTTTGCGCCGCTCACTGGCAGAAACCCCGCTCAACGTGAGTCCCAACTCAACATTTTCCAAAATACTAAGGTGCATGATTAAGTTATAGCTCTGAAAAATGAAGCCAACCGAGTTGTTACGATAAGCATCCCAATCAGATTCTTTGAAGTTTTTAGTTGACCGGCCATGTAACAATAAGTCGCCTGAATCATAACGATCAAGGCCACCGATCACGTTCAGTAGCGTTGTTTTACCGGAGCCGCTGGGACCAAGGATGGCCACAAACTCCTGCTCCCGAAACTGCACCGAAACATCATCAAGTGCTTTCGTGGTGTAATCACCGGTTTGGTAATATTTTTTTATATGCTTTAGCTCTAGCAAAGACCATTCTCCTCTACAACAAGTGACAACGCGCCGAAATGAAATAACTTGCCATATCTTAGCATACTTACCCAGCACTTGATAATCGGTCTAAAGCCCAAAATGAAAATCAGTCCCGACTTGGCAACCATTTTGGCGAAAAAAAGACCGAATCATCACACAATACCTTGCCGATTCGGTCAATTCAGTCACGCCATCCGTCTGGTTCAGGATTGGACTTTCATCAGCGGCTGCCAATAGATTAAGTCCAAGCTATGATCCGGATAGATGTAATAACTGATATTTAATTTTGAAAAAGGATTTGCCATTGCCATTAAGTAAATGGGTTGCGGTGCATGCGCCAATCCAGCAACTGAAACAAGAATGTACTTGGCCATCTGCTCAAATAGGGGTTGGGTCAACCCGGTTGTTAGCTCAAAATCCAAGTCAACGTAAATCAGCTCTTTTGTTTGTCGCGTGAGGCTGATCCGATGAATGGGTAATCCGCCAAAGTTACCGTCTTGATTGAGTTCATCGACCATTCGTTTAATTTCCTGATGCTTAAACTGCGGCCGTGCAAACATCATGCGCCAAATTGCCAAGTCGTCACCCCCTTGCCTCAATTATGCCACATTGACGCAAGAACGCGGACTAAAAGATCGGATCAAGAATCTTGGAAAAAGCCGAATCGATTTGAGCCCGAGCTGCTTGCTGTTCCGCTAATCCGGCCGCAAATCGTTCATGATCTACCTGATCCGTGTCGATCGCCTGCAACATATTCAAAACGCCGCTGCGAATACCGCAAAGACCACTTACCAGTACCTTATGAAAGGCAGCATAGTTGCATGGTGCTGACTCGGCATTGACACTATCTACGAAATTACAGAACTTAATGACATTTTTGGTGAAATAAAGTCGCAAGCGGTCGAGACTTTCGCTTGCATAGCAATTTCCTTTCTCGATGTTCTTGCATGTGTGGACGTACTCTTTAAAAACAGTCTCAAACACGAGAAGGCGTTCCAGATTTTGATTAATTACTTCAACATAACTAGGTTCATTGCTTACTGCATACATTTAAAAGTCCCTCCTAATCTTGTGAGTTCATCAACTTACAGACTTAATTATACTTGTTAATGGCTTATAATCAATATAATTATATGCTAATATTTAAATACCTAACGTTATATAACCGCTACAAAGGCCATTATTATTGGGATTTGCAGACATGACACCAGTCTGTGAAAACCGTTTTCCCTGACATTGCACGCAATGTATCTATTTGTGAAAACTTGTTTTATCTATGCCTTATCACCCTGTCTTGACAGGGTGATTTCTTGAAGGCAGCCATTTAGTATCTACTTGCATTAAAAATAAGATAACGAAAATATTTTTTGGATATTTTGCATTTATATTTTAATATTTTCCAACAACCGTGCAAATCCCAGCCATAAAGATTCTAATTGCAGGGTCGGTTATAAAACGAAGATGTTTACAATTCGAGGCAGTTAATAGCATGTTTTAAAAACATCACCTATAATCGAGTCAAGAAGCCTGCAAGTTAAAAATCTTATGGTCAAAACTCAAAAATCGAGTTGCGAAAACCTTTTTAATTTGTCACCGCACTTATTTGATTCTTGGGAGGATTTTACATTGAAGGGTTATCCAAAGAATTACCCCTTAGATTCACGGACTTTCTTCGGCGTTAATGCCATGGGGTTGATCAGCACAACCGCGTATTATCTTTATACTGCTGTTTTGATGATGTTTATTACCGATTACTCCGGGATTTACACCAACGTCCCTGGCAAAGCAGCGGCAGTCGCCACCACGCTATTATTCGTCGGACGGCTCTGGGATGCCATCAATGACCTTTGGACTGGCTATTTGATTGACATTTCACCCCGAACTCGTTGGGGGAAATTTAAACCGTATGTTCTGATTGGCACCTTTTTTACCGGCATTTTGGGAATGATGTTGTTTCACATTCCCCAAAACTTAAGTGATTTCGGCAAAGAAGTCTACCTCTACATCACCTATTTCTTATTTATGTTTTCAGCAACCATTATCGTCACGGTTCCGCTGACCAGCACCATGTCCGCTGATCAGGAAATTCGGGCTAAATTAATTTCCTGGCCACGAATTACCAGCAATGTTGTCGGTGTGGTCTTCGCGTTTTTTATGGCGATTGCCAGCTTCTTGGGAACTAAAAAAAGTCCAAATATTCCATTGACCGTAGATTTGATCATCATTCCATTTTTAATCATCTCGTTAATTGGCGGCTTCATGGTCAAAGAAGGGCCTGTTGCGGAAGGAACCAAGCCGCCAAAGTTACGTGATGTCGGCCGGATGGTAAAAATCAATAAGCCATTTCGCGTCAATCTCTATTTCACTTTTGTTGGCGGCTTTGTCTGGGCGTTACTGACGGCAACATCGCTTTACTACATTAAGTACGCATTCGGCGTTGCCAACTTAGGTATTCAGTCCATGTACTTCGGGCTCCTGACCTTAGTCACCCTAATCGGCGGTACGTTAATTTCCCAAAAAGCCATGAAATATATGTCAGCACTTCGAGGCGTTCAAATCTGCTATTTGGGAATGGTTCCGTTTCTGCTAATCATGTTTGCGATCAACGAATTTCAGGTCATTCATAATCCTTGGCTTTTCTATCTTCTTATCGGAATTGTCATGACCCTAGCCGGCGCCCAATTTGTGCCAGCTAACCTCATCATCATGGAAACCATGGATTATAATCGACTTAAACTCAATTCGGGAATGGAAGCAACGATCAATGCGGTTAACATGTTTCTCCAAAAGCTGCAGTCGGGTTTGGCAACAATTGGCGTTGGATTAGCCTTATTGTTAGTTGGCTATAATGCGCAAATACTGGAAAAAGCCACCCGCATTCCCGACAGTTTGCTTAAAAGCCTGGGGGTGGTTTTATTCGGTTTACCTGCAGTCTTTTCGCTTGTAGCTTATCTTTTAACGAAGCAATACCCATTGCAAGGTGAGGCACGGACCCAGATGTATGCGGAATTGGCCGCCAAAACTGCAGCTGCAAGTCAGAAAAATAAGCGGGTCTAATTGTTAGTTACTTGAATTGAGCATGCTATTACACGCTCACATTAACGCGTTCGCCAGCGCAGAAACCTGCGTGTAAGGACCTTGGGCGCAATGGCCAAAGCCCGGCCATCACGTCCAAGGCCGCTTACACTCCGTTTTCTCCCGCGCTGGCTCACGCTCACATCATAACGCGCTCCCCGGCGCAGAAGTCGGCTCGCGCTCACTGGAGGTATAGTTTATGGTTAAACCATCACCTGTCAACATTCACCGCGACGATCCCCCTGCTTGGTTTAAACAAGCAGATTTCGGCATTATGATTCACTGGGGGCTTTATAGTGTCCCGGCTTTTGCACCGACCAATGTGCCGGATTATGATACTTTCATCAAAAGTAAGCCGCTGAAGTTCTTTTTTGCTAATCAACCGTATGCGGAATGGTATGCCAACAGTATCTTGTTTCCTGACAGCCCCGCTGCCCGTTACCATCGTGAACATTATGGCAATGCGCCTTACTCGGACTTTGCCAAAACGTTTAAGCAAAGTGCCCAGCAAGTCGATGTTGATGCCTGGGCGGATGCCTTTGCCAATGCCGGCGCGAAGTATGTGGTCATTGTGACAAAGCATCATGACGGATTTGTGCTGTATGACACCGACGTAGCGAATCCGTATCAACCTGATTATCACCTTGACTTTGATTTCGTTGGCCAATTAGCACAGGCAGTTCGCGCCCGCGGCATGCATTTCGGTACTTATTATTCTTCATTGTTAGACTGGACCTTCCCGCACGTGCCCATCGCTGATTACGGTTCACTGATGTTAGGAAATGACCGATCAAAAATTTATAACCAGTACGCACGGGCGCACTGGCATGAACTGATTGACCGCTATCACTCGGATATTTTGTGGAGTGACATCGGCTATCCTGACGATCCGGGTTTGCCTGATTTATTCAGGTATTACTACGATCAGGTTCCTGACGGCTTAGTCAATGACCGCTGGCGCCAATTTCCCAACTGGCTGCGCAATAAGCCAGGGCGGGCGGTTTTTAATATCGCCGCAAAGTACGTCATGAACCAAGAACGCAAACATCCCGGTGATGTCGGCGAGCTCAAATATTACGATTATCGGACACTGGAATATAACAGTGACTGGAAGGAAAATAAGCGCTACTTCGAAATGACTCGCGGTATGGATAAAAGTTTTGGCTACAACCAATTCAGCCAATCTAAAGACTACATCACAACCGCCGCAGTCAAAAAGCTGATCGCAACACTCCATCCTAAACGTGGCCGCTTACTACTTAACGTCGGCCCCGATCGCTATGGCAACATTCCACCGTACCAGATGAAAATACTGCAGCAACTTAGCGATCGTTAACGCTCCAATCCAAAACGGATTAAACCGAGCTATGTTCAGTCATCACCACAACAAAAAACGCTAGGAACATCGGCCACAGTCAGACGATGCGATTCCTAGCGTTTTTTAATTCAGATTATTGAACCAGCCCTTCAGCAGTGTGCGCTTGATCATGGCGTTAAAACCAGTTAACTCAGCTGATTAATCGCCGCCCAGCTTGCCAATGCTTCTGGATGAAAGCCGCTCCAAGTAGCCAGCACATCCCCGGTCTCATCGTCACGCACACGGACAACCGGAAACCGATCATAACCATCCGCTCGAAACTTAACGACTTTCTGGGCACTCCAAGCACGTTTCAACGGATCTTCCGCACTCGTATCCACCAAGTTCGATTCACCGCGCTGATTCGTAGTGCGAAAATGCTGATGATGAGCCAGCAACCAGCGTTTCGTCAAGCGGCACGATTCGCACTGGGGCTTTTCATATACCACAAAGTGAATAGCCATACGCATTTCCTCCCTTACTCATGCTTATCCTCGATCTGGGTCTAAAGCGCATGTCTCATTTTGTTTCTACTATCCCTTATTCCGCCTATTTTTGCAATGTCAACTCATCAAATTCAGTGCGCACATGGCTGTTTGGAAACCAACCGTACCAGCATTTTCAAGAATGGCAAGCAGGTTCCCCTTGATACGCCGTTCGTTGCTCCTGGGCGAGCCACTTTTATAGGCATCTGATTATGATCATTCAACTAAGGCAGCCGCGACTTTTTCCAAAGCCTGAGTTGCCGCAAGCGGTAAGCGATCATACCCGTCAGCGACGGTTGCTTTATCGGCTAAAAACGTCAAGCGATCATCCAATCGTTGCCGTAATAAGGCCCGATAAGCCGAATTGCTAAAGTCCACCGCAAAATTCGGCAGGCTCAAATAGCGCATGGCAGGCAATGGGCCAAATGGTTTAAACGCCGCCGTCCCATCCACAATCGCAGCAATCGCATCCAATGTATCGCTTGGTTTGACTTTTTGTCCCTGAAAAAAACCGGTATTAAGAATGTAACAAGCCGTGCCGCGTTGCTGGAACAAATCATAGAAATCCTGATAATCCTCTCCCAGCGGATAACTACGAAAAGGATTGGCAAACGGTTCAATGACCAACTGTTCCCGATCGACATCGGCACGCACATTTTCGGCTGTGGAGCGTTTAGTGGCCAAAGTTGCCCCAAAGGCTGCGGCTAAGCTTGGATCCTCCACTTTGACAACCGGTGGTAAAGCATCGTCTTTCATGATCCAGAAAATAGCGTCAACGCTCTCCACCAAATGATCCACCCGATTAGGCGTCACATAACGCGATTTAACGGTCCGACCATTCCCGTTACGAATATCTTGGGTCACCAACGTCTTCTTACCGTGATCATCCAGCGTAACGCCAACATTTTGAACCGTTAGAAAATAACGCGTATTCGGGTCGCTCATTGGATAATCCTGGGTTTTATCAAAATATGCCGGTTCAAGCGCGGTGGTCGCACCGGTCTGCCGATCAATGACAAACGCATCATCGTGTAACACCTTAACCGGATACCGGTCACCATGACTGGTCAGGGTGATGGTGGACTTGCCGGAGCCTGACAAGCCAAACGCTGCCATCGTGAAGGTACCATCTTGTCGCTGATACTGCTTCATCCCGCCATGACAGGCAACAAAACCGTTTCGATGCGCGGTTGCCCAAGCCAGTGTCAGCGTTCCCTTCTTCAATTCGCCAAAATACCGCAAGCCTAAAATAATGGCGGCATTATGCAACGGATCAAAAATTGCCAAGCCGTCCGGATAATCCGGATGATGCCAGTCAGGATCAGCATAAAGATAAAGATCATCTTCCGGAAGCGGCCGCGACTGCTCATATTGCTGCGTTGCTTCAGGCGTTTTAATCTGAAAGTTCAGCAAATAAGTGTAAAGGTTGTTGGCGTAGGTTTCCGGCACCATCAAATGCGCCTCAACTGCGAAATCAGCCGACAAGCCAACAACCACATGTCCACTCAAAAATGATTTGCGTGTACCTGCAAAGACCGCCTCGCGTGCAATTTTCGTCAGCTCAGCAGTATCAACCCCGGGCTGGCCGATGATACGACGTGCGGCTGCCGTGCGCCCCACCACCTGTCCGTCATTTGCAACCAGAACGCGGGCATCTTCAGGCAATCCAAGCTCACTGGCATGTTGAACCGGCAAATCGGTTACGATGACACCAGGTGCTTTTTTAGCCAATGCATAGGCTGCCGCAATCGTCGTCACCGCCTGAACATTGTTACCATAAAAAGCTGTTTCGACCGTTGCCTTGAGCGCGGAAAAATAGCCGCTTGTTGCTGTCACATCACTGACTGGAAACTTCTGCTTACTCGTCATGGTTGCATCCCCCTAACCGCTCGGATTCTCCTCAAAATTCACCAAAAGAAAACCCGAACTTCATCCATTTGAAAAGGCTTTCACAACCTGATTATACAGACTTGTCGTAAACAACGCGAATTTTAAAATAGCCGCTGCAGCTAAAAATTAAGCCGTAAGCATCACCCAACAACCGTTACGGGTAGGGTTGGATAAATCCCGTCGCCTAAGCTTTACGCTGCTTGTTGGCCTGCATCACTTTAGCATGATCAATTAAAGGACAGCCAATATCTTCACACTGGCTGCAGCCGCCCGCTCTATTTTTACGGAAAAAGGTCCGGTACAAAACCACTGCAATCGTCAACACAACTAAGCTACCAATTATCCATGTTGCCATGTTCAAGACTCCTCGTATATTTAAATTACAACCAAGTTTTCTATCATGACTGGTTCAATAGCTCGCAGCCATTGCCGGTACTGGGCGCTTGAGCCACAAACCGTAAATGATGAGTCCTGCTGCAAGCCCTACTAATACGATGCTCAACCCACCTGCTTGGCCAGTGAAAATCAGGCTGCTTTGATAAACCAACATGGTCAACAAGTACGCCACCCCGGTTTGATAGCCAACAGCCCGCCATGTCCACCGCGCATCGCCAAATTCTTTATACATCGTTCCAATAGCCGCAAAACATGGCGCGCACAACAGGTTAAACATCAAAAATGCATACCCTGCCATCGCTGGATAAGTCGCGCGTAACGTCTGGGCAAAGCTCCCGGAACCACTAGCACCAAAACTAATGTGCAAGGTTCCGACGCAATTTTCTTTTGCAATCAAGCCGGCTAATGTAGCGACCGTTGCATGCCAATCACCAAAACCCAATGGCGCAAACAGCGGTGCCAATATGCCGCCGATTGCACGTAGCATACTGTGATTTTCCGGAACCATCTGCAAAGTGAAATTAAAGTTCGACAAAAACCACAACAAAACACATGACAGAAAAATAATCGTTCCAGCCTTATGCACAAATGCCCGTGCGCGCGACATCACACTGCGATAAAGGTTGGTCAGCCGGGGCAAATGATACGCTGGTAACTCCATCACAAATGGTGCAGGCGGTCCAGCAAACAAGGCGGTTTTCTTCAAGAAGATGCCGGAACAAACAACCGCGACAATCCCCATAAAGTACGCTGACGGCGCCCCCCAGCTATTGTTGGGGAAAAATGTGCCGCTCACCAATGCGATCACGGTTAATTTTGCCGAACATGGCATAAACGTGGTCAACATGATACTCATGCGTCGATCCTTTTCACTTTCAATAGTTCTGGTCGCCATAATTCCCGGAACGCCGCAGCCAGTCGCAATCAGGATCGGAATAAAACTCTTTCCGCTTAAATTGAAACGTCGGAACAACCGATCCATCACAAAAGCAATGCGCGCCATATAGCCACAGTCTTCAAGGATGCCCAGACACAAAAACAACATGATAATCTGAGGAAGAAAACCTAAAACCGACCCAATGCCACCGATTAAACCATCCACGATTAAACCGGATAACCATGGTGCAACTGCCCAGCTTTTCAACGTCCCGCCGACCACACTCGGAAGCCAGCTGCCAAACACCGTATCATTCAGATAATCGCTGCCTATGGTTCCAATCGTCTGAATTGAAAGATAATAAACCGCCCACATGACGACAACAAAGATCGGTAAAGCCAGATAGCGATTCGTCACAATCCGATCAATCCGATCACTCATCGACATCACAAAATCATCTTGATCGACCACACATGGCAATCACCCGCGCAATGAAGTCATATCGTGCGTTGACAATGATGCTGTCACTGGCGTCTTCAAAAATATGCTCCGCCGTATGTAAAATCTCCGTGACCTGTTTTTGCTCTGCAGGTGAAAAAGCCAATTTTTCCATGACTTGCGGATCGTTTTCAAAAATCTTGATTGCATACCACCGCACCCGTTCTTGGGGAACACGATCGCCAATAACTTCTGCCAGCATCGTCAAGGCTGATTCGAGTCGCGGATCATACTCGGGAAAAGTATACGGCTTCGGTAGCGGTGCTTGGATGGTCTGAACCAGTTCCTGCAATGCGGCAGTTTTAGTTGCATTCGTGCCAATAACGGGTACTTGGAGTGCATAACTTAATTTTTTCAAATTAATGCTGCGATGGCCGTTTTTTTCCAGCACATCCATCATGTTCAGCGCCACAATCAACGGCCGACCAGTCTCCATCACTTGCAACGTTAAATACAGGTTACGTTCAAGATTGGTGGCATCAACGACATTTATCACCAGATCCGGTTGATTGTCGAGCAAAAAATCGCGGGTCACAATTTCTTCGCTGCTGTATGGCGACAAAGAATACGTACCTGGTAAGTCCTCTAGCACCAAGGCATGATTGGCTTTTAGCCGGCCTGATTTGCGTTCGACGGTTACTCCGGGCCAATTACCAATATGCTGTTTAGAACCGGTCAGCGCATTAAACAAAGTTGTTTTACCACTGTTAGGATTTCCTACGAGTGCTAAAGTTTCATGCATGTCCATCGGCACCCACCTCCGTTACGAACACATGAGCTGCATCTTGCTTGCGAATACTCAGCTTATAACCGCGAACCGCAAGCTCAATCGGATCACCTAAAGGCGCAATTTGGTGAATCTTAACCAGTGTTCCCTTTGTCAATCCCATATCCATCAAGCGATGACGCAACGGGGGATCACCCTTAATCGTGCGAATCAGGCCCACTTGATTCAAAGCTAACTCCCCCAACGCAACAGCAGGCTGATGGTCATCCATGGCAAACGGCTGCACCACGAGTAAACCGGCAATCTCATCACTAATCGCCAATCGCTGTCCTTGGAAAAAAATAACCAACCCGGTAGCTTTATTTGCCGGCTGCACCACCGTCAGCTTCTTACCAATCACAAGTCCCATTTCAGCAAGATGGCGCCGCAAAGCAGCACTTCCCCCGACACTCATCAATAGATAAGCACCAGGCTGATTAATATCGAGCAAAGCCTGCATATAAACCACCTCCAAAAATGAGTGAGCGCGACCCAGCGCGGTTAGGGATCGGAATGTAAGCGGCCGCCTTTGACCATTGCGTGCGAGGCCTTCCACGCAAACTCCTGCGTCCGGAAACCTGTTCCACCTGTTCCAGAATCAAACGACCATCAACAAACCTCATCGTCATACAAAGCCAACATTTTCGCCAACCGAACTCGTTTATATCCTTACTTTGACTTCGCTAAAACCGCTTTAGCAACTGTCGCAACGTAATGCAGCTGCCCCTCAGTTGTCGGATGGGTTTTATCCGCTGTAAGCCAATTATCGTGTTCCGCCGAAGCAGCATACCAATCGACAATATGTAAATTCGAATAACGTTTTGCCATTTTCACAAGATCACGATTAACTTCATTTGTCCACTCGGCATCAGAACGAACATTGATCCAATACACCTGTCGCTTACTGCCAATACTGGTCATAATCGACTGAAAAGCTTCATCTGTAAAGGTTCCATTCGTCCCCAACCCAATAATAACCGTATCGGCTAATCTACCAGACGCCGCGAGTGACTTAAAAAGCTCTGGCGCCTGATAAATTTGACGACTAACCGTTGCATCCAGATCAACCTTGGGGAAGATTTCTTTATACAGATAAGCGCTACCCAGCATCACTGAATCCCCGACTGCTGTGATCGGCATCTTTTTAGCGACTTGAACCTGATGATAACTAAGCCCTTCATCAGCAAAATCTTTATAAACCGGGTCTTCTGCCTTTCGGGATGACGCCTCGGCTTGACTGGCTTTGGCAGCCGAGCGTGAACGCGCAACCGAACGCGCTTTAACCCGCGATGATGAGGCTGCCTGCTGCGCCCTTGCTTGAGCCTGCTGGTTAAGTCCAAACCAGATACCTCCAGCGATCAAGACCACAGCTAGTAAGACAACCGGTCAAAGCCACCCTTTTGTTAAATGCGTTCTTTGTCTATGCATCTCGCACCCCTTCGATCATTTTGTTACCGTTTGATCATAGCATATATAAGCGCCTAACAGGGTCGAAAATTGTATCGAAAAAAGGACTTTTAGACTCTGGCACTTTTAGAATTCGGCTACATTTAACGTCTCAAATAGAAGCAGCTATCTACGATTTTTTTGGCACGTTTTACCTTAAGAACTGATATACTAAAAAGCAACTAGCTGGTTAACAGTTAGCACTCTTTTTTAAAAATGGAGATGACCAGCGTGACAAAAACACTATATTTGATTGGCGGACCTATGGGAGCCGGTAAGACAGCCGTTAGCGAACAACTGGTTAAGCGGTTGCCTCAAGCGGTGATGCTAGACGGTGACTGGTGTTGGGCAATGGATCCATTTGTGGTGAATGATGCGACCAAAGCGATGGTAATGGATAATATCCACCATTTACTGAACGCGTTTATTCAAGCACCGGACTTGATTAATATTGTGTTTTGCTGGGTAATGGACGAACAAGAAATCATTGATGATGTTTTGGGTGGTTTAATGCTGAAAAATGTTCAAGTGGTAAATGTATCGCTGATGCCCAGTGCAGAGAAATTAAAGCGAAATATTACTGCTGATATTCACGCTGGCATTCGAACGGCGGATGCTATTCCGAAGGCCATTGCGCGATTGCCAAAGTATACAACCGTCAATAGCACTAAGTTGGATACAACGGCTCTTGTCCCCGCCCAAACTGCGGCAATGATCAGCAAACTATCCCATTAAGCTGATTCCTGCTGTAGTGATCGCCGAATGTAAGGTCAAACTGATTTATAGCCTTGTACAAAACTTTTGTGGCATTTTAGAATCTTTTCTAAATTCACAAACGTCTCTGTAGAATCTAAAAAATCTAAAATAATTTTGTCGCACAAAAAGTCTTTACAGCGCAATACTGCTCCTGTATAATCTTACTTGTTGTTCAGCGATGGCCCGTTGGTCAAGTGGTTAAGACACCGCCCTTTCACGGCGGTAACATGGGTTCAAATCCCGTACGGGTCATTATGCCGGCTTAGCTCAGTTGGTAGAGCATCGGTATCGTAAACCGAGGGTCAGGTGTTCGAGTCACCTAGCCGGCATCATACAACTTAAATCGCAGATGCACTGGTAAAACCAGTACGTCTGCGATTTTTTTAATCAAGTTCTGGTCCGGAAAACCATCATTTTTGCGCCAATGGCCGTTTAGTTTTCAAAAAGGCCACTATTAAGGGCTTACAAGGTGGTATGAGTCATCACCAATTTCACAAAAACAAATCACTCTGAATGTGGATTAGTTCTATATGTTGATGTCAATTGTCCTTACCGTTGTATTGTTAACTTTCTAGTATTTAAACAAATTTGCGGAAAAAGATGACTAACTTTAGACTTGTTTAATTGTCTATCTACTTTTAGTAAGTGTATCATAAACATTGAAACGACTCGCCACGAAAGGATGTTGTGATACATGAAAATTGCGATTATTGGTGCTACCGGCAATGCGGGGTCGGCTATTTTTAAAGAAGCCTTGAAACGCGGCCATCAGGTGACTGGCTATGTTCGCCACCCAGACAAGGGAGTTGGCATTTTACCACCAGACGCGGAATTAATACAGCAAGACGCGTTTACACTTACGCACAACGAATTACAAAATTATGATGTTGTCGTCGATGCTTTTGGCACCACCGTGGACCAAGCCTATCTGCACATCGACTTAGCCGACCACCTGATTCATGAACTGCGCGAGACTACTTCCCCACGCATCGTTTTTATTCTCGGTGCTGGCAGCCTAGAAACTGACGGAGGACGTCTCTATGACTTGTTAAAGAAAGACCCCCACGCTCCTTCCTTCATCAACACGCCCAAGAATCAGCTCAGAGAATATCAGTTGTTGCAATGGACTGACAACGTTAACTGGCTTGGTATTTCACCAAGTATGATTTTTCAACATGGTCCGGCAACCGAATACGTGCGCGGCGACAATACCCTTTTAAAAGACAGTCAGGGAAAGTCGGTATTAAATAGCGGCACATTAGCAGTAGCACTGCTGGATGAATTAGAGCAGCCAACGATTAAGCAAGCACGCTTTACTGCCCGCAATGCTTGATAAGTGATTTTCAAGTTCAAAAAGGATGAGGATCAATTGATACAAGTCAGACTAACTGTTCATTATGTTGATGAAAACGGTAAAGCACTAGGTCCGGATAATCACTTAATGAACTCGAGAGACCATCATTTTCGCCTAACCGCACCGCCATTGATTGGCTATGATTTTCAAAAAGCAATCCTTCCTAATGGACAACATGTTAAGGATCCGACTGTGGCTGGCACCATGAGCGGCGAAACCCCGGAGCTTACCTTTGTCTATACAACTGCCGACTCGCTCATCCACCAACCTAAGCCAGCCACACTTGTGATTAAATACCTTGATAGTCACCAAAAACCGCTTCGTGATGTGCAAGTTCTACACACCAAAACCGGTCATCAATTCAAGCTTACCGCACCGAACTTTTCAGGGTTTCATTATCACCACGCATTGCTTCCCGGGGGCATGGTGATGTCCGATAAAACTGTCACAGGACGATTAATCCGATCACATAACGAGCTGATTTTTACGTACCAGCCAACCTAAGGCAACAATTCCAATAAAATAGCTTCGATCTGACTGTTAATCTGTCATGATCGAAGCTATTTTATGTTATTGCTGGCCCGTTAAGATACTCTGCAATGAACTCGTATCACCTTGTTGTTGCAATGACTTGGCATCTTGATAGGCCTGATAATAATCACCAGAAGCAATTGCCTGGCGAATCGGTGTCACCGACTGTTCTTTAAAGAGAACAGTTGCAGCTAACTTTGCTTGATCCTGATTAACACCCGTCGCCTTTTGCAGCAATGTAGCTGCCTGGTCCTGATCCTGCGCAGCTTTCATAATCGTACTCATTTTCGTTTCTTTTATCGTATCAGCTGCTCGCTGTAAAACAGCATCTGTTGCCGGGTTGCCGGTTTTTTGAGCAGTAATACCTGACACAATCCGTGCTTTAACTGCACTGTCAGCTGGTGTGTCGTTACCAGTGACATTGCGAATCGTGTTATTAATCTGCGGAAAGAAAAAGATCCCGCACACAGCCATTAGTACAATAAGACCCGCGACAATCGAAAAAATTTTCAAGCCACGATGACGATGCTTTTTCTGCTGACGTATTTGCAATCGTTTATCCAAAAATGACACTCCCTTCACTTACAAGGACTCATATTAACATGATGCCAATTCACACAGAGGCGGTCAAGCTAGTGAACTTTAGTAGCCACTCGTTGTTAAATTTCCCGACTCGGAATCATAGGTTAATACAAGCCAAAGTTACGAGACCATTTACCCTTCTGAAAATAATATAGAAAAAAGGCATCCACTCATTGATGGATGCCTTTATGAGCTCCGGTTGTCAGGCTCGAACTGACGACAACCTGATTAACAGTCAGGTGCTCTACCAACTGAGCTAAACCGGAATAAACAGCGTGGCAGCTTCCTACCCTCGCAGGCAGTTTCCCACCAACTACTCTCGGCGTGAAGAAGCTTAACTTCTGTGTTCGGCATGGGAACAGGTGTATCCTTCTTGCTATCGCCACCACACTTATGAGAACTTTGCGCTCTCAAAACTGGCTATCATTGTTGTTGTTTTTGCCGGAACTTAACGTATTTCATCGAAACGCGCTCCCAGTCGCAGAAACCTCCGCATAAGGACCCTGACCGCAATGGCCAAAGAACGGCCATCACGCTCAGGCCCGCTTATGCTCCGGTTTCTAATCGCGACTGCTCGCGCTCTTACTTGGTTAAGTCCTCGACCGATTAGTACTGGTCCGCTCCATGCATCGCTGCACTTCCACTTCCAGCCTATCTACCTGATCATCTTTCAGGGGTCTTACTTCCATATAGGAATGGGAAATCTCATCTCGAGGGGGGCTTCACACTTAGATGCTTTCAGCGTTTATCCCTTCCGTTCATAGCTACCCAGCGATGCGCCTAGCGGCACAACTGGTACACCAGCGGAACGTCCATCCCGGTCCTCTCGTACTAAGGACAGCTCCTCTCAAATTTCCTGCGCCCGCGACGGATAGGGACCGAACTGTCTCACGACGTTCTGAACCCAGCTCGCGTACCGCTTTAATGGGCGAACAGCCCAACCCTTGGGACCGACTACAGCCCCAGGATGCGATGAGCCGACATCGAGGTGCCAAACCTCCCCGTCGATGTGGACTCTTGGGGGAGATAAGCCTGTTATCCCCAGGGTAGCTTTTATCCGTTGAGCGATGGCCCTTCCATACGGAACCACCGGATCACTAAGCCCGACTTTCGTCCCTGCTCGACTTGTCAGTCTCGCAGTCAAGCTCCCTTCTACCTTTACACTCTGCGAATGATTTCCAACCATTCTGAGGGAACCTTTGGGCGCCTCCGTTACATTTTAGGAGGCGACCGCCCCAGTCAAACTGCCTACCTGACACTGTCTCCCGCCACGATTAGTGGCGCGGGTTAGAGTGTTCATACAGCTAGGGTAGTATCCCACCAATGCCTCCATCGAAACTAGCGTTCCGATCTCTACGGCTCCTACCTATCCTGTACAAGCGGTACCAACACTCAATATCAAGCTACAGTAAAGCTCCATGGGGTCTTTCCGTCCTGTCGCGGGTAACCCGCATCTTCACGGGTACTATAATTTCACCGAGTCTCTCGTTGAGACAGTGCCCAAATCATTACGCCTTTCGTGCGGGTCGGAACTTACCCGACAAGGAATTTCGCTACCTTAGGACCGTTATAGTTACGGCCGCCGTTTACTGGGGCTTCAATTCTGGGCTTCGCTTGCGCTAACTCATCCTCTTAACCTTCCAGCACCGGGCAGGCGTCAGCCCCTATACATCATCTTACGATTTAGCAGAGACCTGTGTTTTTGATAAACAGTTGTTTGGGCCTATTCACTGCGGCTGACCTTGCGGTCAGCACCCCTTCTTCCGAAGTTACGGGGTCATTTTGCCGAGTTCCTTAACGAGAGTTCGCTCGCTCACCTGAGGATACTCTCCTCGACTACCTGTGTCGGTTTGCGGTACGGGTAGTTTATTTCTCACTAGAAGCTTTTCTTGGCAGTGTGACATCAGGAACTTCGCTACTTTAATTTCGCTCCCCATCACAGCTTGTCCTTAAGGCGGCAAGCATTTCACTCGCTACCGGACTTACTGCTTGGACGCACTTTTCCAGCCGTGCGCTTTCCTTAGCCTCCTGCGTCCCTCCATCGCTTAAACAAAATAAACTAGTGCAGGAATCTCAACCTGCTTGTCATCGACTACGCCTTGCGGCCTCGCCTTAGATCCCGACTAACCCTGGGAGGACGAGCCTTCCCCAGGAAACCTTAGTCATACGGTGGATCAGATTCTCACTGATCTTTCGCTACTCATGCCGGCATTCTCACTTCTAAGCGCTCCAGCCGTCCTCACGATCGACCTTCAACGCCCTTAGAACGCTCTCCTACCGCGCACCCTGACGGGTGCACCCACAGTTTCGGTATTATGCTTAGCCCCGGTATATTTTCGGCGCAGTGCCACTCGACTAGTGAGCTATTACGCACTCTTTAAATGGTGGCTGCTTCTGAGCCAACATCCTAGTTGTCTGTGCAACGCCACATCCTTTTCCACTTAGCATAAATTTAGGGACCTTAACTGGTGATCTGGGCTGTTCCCCTTTCGACAATGGACCTTATCGCTCATTGTCTGACTCCCGGAGTAAGATCAATGGTATTCGGAGTTTATCTGAATTCAGTAACCCTTGACGGGCCCCTAGTTCAAACAGTGCTCTACCTCCATGATCCATCCTCCGAGGCTAACCCTAAAGCTATTTCGGAGAGAACCAGCTATCTCCAAGTTCGTTTGGAATTTCACCGCTACCCACAACTCATCCCAGCATTTTTCAACATACATGGGTTCGGTCCTCCAGTGTGTTTCACCACACCTTCAACCTGGTCATGGGTAGGTCACTTGGTTTCGGGTCTACATCTACCTACTGAAGCGCCCTGTTCAGACTCGCTTTCGCTCCGGCTCCGACTTTTCATCTTAACCTCGCAGGCAAACGTAACTCGCCGGTTCATTCTACAAAAGGCACGCCATTACCCGTTAACGGGCTTTGACTAATTGTAGGCACACGGTTTCAGGAACTGTTTCACTCCCCTTCCGGGGTGCTTTTCACCTTTCCCTCACGGTACTGGTTCACTATCGGTCACTAGGGAGTATTTAGCCTTGGGAGATGGTCCTCCCGGATTCCGACGGAATTTCACGTGTTCCGCCGTACTCAGGATCCTGGACGGAGAGTCCGCCGTTTCGTTTACAGGGCTTTCACCTTCTATGGCGCAGCTTTCCAGCTGACTTCGACTACGTCGAACTTTGGTAACTCCAATGTCCAGTCCTACAACCCCGAGAAGCAAGCTTCTCGGTTTGGGCTCTTCCCACTTCGCTCGCCGCTACTATGGGAATCGAGTTTTCTTTCTCTTCCTGCGGGTACTGAGATGTTTCAGTTCCCCGCGTCTGCCGCCAACAAGCTATGTATTCACTTGCAGGCAATACACTGATGTGTACTGGGTTCCCCCATTCGGAAATCTCCGGATCAAAGCTTACTTATAGCTCCCCGAAGCATATCGGTATTAGTTCCGTCCTTCATCGGCTCCTAGTGCCAAGGCATCCACCGTGCGCCCTTTGTAACTTAACCTGTACTGACTTACGTCAGCGGTTATGCGATGCGAATTTCTATTATTAGAAACTCATACAAATACGCTGTGTTCTCGGCAATTTAAAACATTTACAACAATGATATCCAGTTTTCAAAGAACAAAGAATCGCCAACTAACGTCAACGATCGGCCTGACGGCCAATGGAGGATAACGGGATCGAACCGATGACCTCCTGCTTGCAAAGCAGGCGCTCTCCCAGCTGAGCTAATCCCCCATAAGGGTTGTTCAATTAACAAGCGAACGCTTGATGGGCCTAGATGGACTTGAACCATCGACCTCACGCTTATCAAGCGTGCGCTCTAACCAACTGAGCTATAGGCCCGATAGGCGTGTAGAAAGGGTAATCCCCTCAAAACTAAACAAAGTTTCGTGTGTGCAGGTTTCCGTCAGACTTTCAGTCTGTTTCCTTAGAAAGGAGGTGATCCAGCCGCAGGTTCTCCTACGGCTACCTTGTTACGACTTCACCCTAATCATTTGTCCCACCTTAGACGGCTCGCTCCCTAAAAGGGTTACGCCACCGGCTTCGGGTGTTACAAACTCTCATGGTGTGACGGGCGGTGTGTACAAGGCCCGGGAACGTATTCACCGCGGCGTGCTGATCCGCGATTACTAGCGATTCCGACTTCGTGTAGGCGAGTTGCAGCCTACAGTCCGAACTGAGAATGGCTTTAAGAGATTAGCTTGACCTCGCGGTCTCGCAACTCGTTGTACCATCCATTGTAGCACATGTGTAGCCCAGGTCATAAGGGGCATGATGATTTGACGTCATCCCCACCTTCCTCCGGTTTGTCACCGGCAGTCTTACTAGAGTGCCCAACTAAATGCTGGCAACTAGTCATAAGGGTTGCGCTCGTTGCGGGACTTAACCCAACATCTCACGACACGAGCTGACGACAACCATGCACCACCTGTCATTTTGCCCCCGAAGGGGAAACCTGATCTCTCAGGTGATCAAAAGATGTCAAGACCTGGTAAGGTTCTTCGCGTTGCTTCGAATTAAACCACATGCTCCACCGCTTGTGCGGGCCCCCGTCAATTCCTTTGAGTTTCAACCTTGCGGTCGTACTCCCCAGGCGGAATGCTTAATGCGTTAGCTGCGGCACTGAAGGGCGGAAACCCTCCAACACCTAGCATTCATCGTTTACGGCATGGACTACCAGGGTATCTAATCCTGTTCGCTACCCATGCTTTCGAGCCTCAGCGTCAGTTACAGACCAGACAGCCGCCTTCGCCACTGGTGTTCTTCCATATATCTACGCATTTCACCGCTACACATGGAGTTCCACTGTCCTCTTCTGTACTCAAGTTTCCCAGTTTCCGATGCACTTCCTCGGTTAAGCCGAGGGCTTTCACATCAGACTTAAAAAACCGCCTGCGCTCGCTTTACGCCCAATAAATCCGGATAACGCTTGCCACCTACGTATTACCGCGGCTGCTGGCACGTAGTTAGCCGTGGCTTTCTGGTTGGATACCGTCACGCCGACAACAGTTACTCTGCCGACCATTCTTCTCCAACAACAGAGTTTTACGACCCGAAAGCCTTCTTCACTCACGCGGCGTTGCTCCATCAGACTTGCGTCCATTGTGGAAGATTCCCTACTGCTGCCTCCCGTAGGAGTTTGGGCCGTGTCTCAGTCCCAATGTGGCCGATCAACCTCTCAGTTCGGCTACGTATCATTGCCTTGGTGAGCCGTTACCTCACCAACTAGCTAATACGCCGCGGGTCCATCCAAAAGCGATAGCTTACGCCATCTTTCAGCCAAGAACCATGCGGTTCTTGGATTTATGCGGTATTAGCATCTGTTTCCAAATGTTATCCCCCACTTAAGGGCAGGTTACCCACGTGTTACTCACCCGTCCGCCACTCGTTCAAAATTAAATCAAGATGCAAGCACCTTTCAATAATCAGAACTCGTTCGACTTGCATGTATTAGGCACGCCGCCAGCGTTCATCCTGAGCCAGGATCAAACTCTCATATAAATATGAGCTGTTCGAATAGCTCGATTTGTTGTTCTAGCGAATTGACTTCGCAAATGTTACTTTTTGCCTCGATACCGAAGTATCAAGGACCCTGCACATTTAAACGAAACTTTGTTCAGTTTTCAAAGGACTACCTTGTCAAAAAACAACTTTTATAGATTATCATGATCACCAATGCATGTCAACATCTTTTTTGAATAAACATGCAGTTGATGAATGCGATAAGCAATTAACAATTTGACAACGAAGAATATGATAGCAACTTTGCCAAGCCGCGTCAACACTTTTTAAATGAGGTTTTAATAAGAATTTCTAAGCCGAACGTTCAAAGAAAAATGCAGCGAATTATTAACAATTCGCTGCATAAAGATGCACTTTTTGCTATTAATCTTCCTGCTTGATTGCAGTTTGGCCGTGCATGTAGGGAACCAGAACGTCAGGAATCTTAACCGTTCCATCGGCTTGCTGATAATTTTCAAGAATGGCAGCGACGGTCCGTCCCACTGCAAGGCCTGAGCCGTTGAGTGTATGAACAAATTGCAGCTTGCCATCATCATCGCGATAACGGATTTGTGCTCGACGTGCCTGGAAATCCGTGCAATTACTGCAACTCGAAATTTCACGATAGCGATCCTGTGCCGGGAACCACACTTCAAGATCGTTTGTTTTAGCACTCGTAAAGCTGGCATCGTTGCTGGCTAAGGTGATGACGTGATACGGAAGGCCCAACTTGCGTAACAGGTCCTCTGCATCGTGAATCAAGTTTTTTAATTCTTTCCAGGAATCTTCGGGTTTGCAAAACTTGACCATTTCGACCTTGTTAAATTGATGCATCCGGATTAATCCACGAGTATCCCGGCCTGCGCTTCCTGCTTCGGAACGAAAGGCTGGTGTCAGTGCGGTGAAGTTAACCGGCAATTTGGCAGCATCCATAATATCCCCGCGATAATAATTGACCAGCGGCACTTCTGCGGTTGGAATCATGGTTAATGGCTCCCCATCGTTTGTGATGGTGTACGTTGCATCAGTAAACTTAGGAAATTGACCCGTGCCAAACATTGAATCGTTGTTAACCAAATATGGTGGAATAATTTCTTCATAGCCTTCTTTTTGGTGTTCATCCAAGAAGAAGTTATAAACGGCTCGCTCTAGTCGCGCACCTGCACCTTTATAGTAGACAAAGCGGCTACCTGATACTTTGGCCGCCCGTTCAAAGTCCAAAATACCTAGTTTCTCGCCGATATCCCAGTGATGTTTCGGTTGAAAATCGAAATGAGGAATGTTGCCCCATTTATATTCTTCACGCGAGTCGTCTTCATTTAGTGACATCGGGACATCATCAGCCGGAAAGTTAGGTAACCGAACCAGAATATAGGTGACTTTTTCATTCAGTTCTGCTAATTCTTTATCTAACTGGCTGATTTTTTGACCAACTTCACGCATAGCCGCGATTTGCTCGTCAGCGTTTTCTTTGTTCCGTTTCATCACCGCGATCTGGCCGGAAACTTCATTACGCTTTGCCTTTAACTCCTCGGTTTGAACTGTTACCTTACGTCGTTTCTCATCAAGGGCGATTAATTCATCGATTTCCTCACCCTTGATCGCGCGAGCAGCCAACTTCTTTTTTGCCCACTCCGGCTTTTGCCGAATCAACTTGAGATCTAACATATTATCCTCCTTCAAAAGTATCAGGCAGTTCACAAAAGGCCGACTTTCCCAGTGCTTGCCATCGCTAGGGTGCGCCTCTTTGGCCAACTTTGGACTGCTATACTTATTTCTAATCGAAAACCCGTCTGAGTGCTCAGTGCACACAAAAAGCCCTTCATCTCTAATGGGACGAAAGGCTTTTTCCGCGGTACCACCCAAGTTTGGCGCATAACGCCACCCTCTTGAGGCTGATAACGGTTGTCACCGTGCAGTTCATCACTGCCCACTAAGGCGCTGGAATGAGGATGATATGTCAGCTTGCACCACCCGCTAACTCTCTAAAACATCCATTAGGCGCTTCAGACGTGTTTACTATACGTTGTTAGATTACCGCATCTTTCGTGTTTAGACAAGCATCGAGAGCAGTTTTCATTAAAAGAATTAGCAAAACGATGCGTCATTTTCAATAGATAAATCGCGCATCTTTGAGGGTTTTCCCGTCCCATAGTTCCCGCAAAAGGCTATAAAGATGCCCATAATGATCGTTCGTGACATTGATGTGCCATGGGAAGATCTGGGTTTGTCCTGCTGCATCCTTAATGGCACCAACCGAAGTCGTAATAATCAGGTCAACATCTTTAAGGTCGGCATCCGGTGAAGCCAACTCAACAAACGGCACAGCATGTAAAAAAGCCAATAAATCAATGTATCCCGTCACCGTTTGTTCAATGACCGGCGCAACCAATACTTTTTGTTGGGGCTGAAATTGAACCAGTAGTTGATGCAGATTGCGATAAAACGCTTCTGCCAAAACATCGCGGCAGCCAACAAATGATGTCAGCTGCTGACTATCAATCACCTCATTGAGGGTTACTTTAACCTGCTGATAAAAGTCCGGGTCATCTTTGGTTTGCTGCATATTGGCACTAAACTCCGCCAACAAGCTGGTCGTGAAGTCTTTGTTGAACGCTAACACGCTGACGGTCACGCTTAGCATATTGGCAAATAACAAATTATAAGTATCATCCGGCAAATGGATATCAAGCTTAAAGTTATACGGAAAACGCGTAAAGAAACCGTTAATAAGTTGATAGATTTCCGGATTATAGTCATTGTAGCGGGCAATGATTCGTTGTTCTACCTGACCATCCGTAATAATATACAGCGGGGCAAAATTAAAAAGGAAATACAAGGCATCACTTTCACTTTGTTGCTGCTGCGTTGTCAGGTGCTGCAACCGCTTCGACTTATCCAGCAGGCTCAAAGCAGCATCACTAAAGAGATTCGGGACAGGATATTGCAAAACTTTTGAACCGGCTTCATGTGACAAAACATGGCCGCTTAAAATACGCTGGTGAGCCACCGCAATATAATACATCAACAATTCTCGCGTAATCTTGTTGACCTTGCCACTGTCAAACACAACCAACAAATCATCTAAAATTTCGCCTGCACGGTCATGGGATAAGTTTTCAAATGGCCAAGCGACACCGTTCGTTGCCAACCAGTAAGCAATGGTGATGAACAATCTGACATTCAATTCGGCTCCCACGAAGGAAAGTGTCTCGTAAGAAAATTGGACGCCACTTTGCCGGGCGTAACCGCGAATGACTTTCAAATGTCTTAACACGGTCGCTTTAGAACTGTCACAGGCTCTTAAAAAGTCATCAAAGTCTTCATATCGCTGATACAAAACCGCATCCAAAAAATGATACGGATTTGACTGTTTAACCAAATAATAGCGAAACTCATCAACCGGTATTCCCAGCAATGTTTTGACCGACGCATGTTCGCGGCCAATCATTGCTTCCAGCGAATGCATCAGGCCATTATACGTGTTATAGACGCTGCCATAATTACGATTGGTAATTGCCGCAACTTGTTTAAGGTTAACTTCACTAACCAATAGCCGGTGATCCCGATACGCTTTCACCCGCTTTTTAACCGGTGTCTGGGCTTCTCTGACGTCAATAATGGTCCGAAACAAACTCAGCTTTTCAGCATCGGACATTGATAAGAAAATGTCATGATTGTCTTTCATAAAATCTCCTTCGCGTAGACTTCTGTGTTGGGTAATCCATTCATTTGGAAACGCGTGGTATAAAGACTTGAAGTAGCAGCCCATGAGTCCTCGTCTTCTTAGACCAGCACGCGTGATACTACGCCTGTAAGTCTGAATCAGGCGTAAATTTAATAGGAATTTCTAGATATCTCGATTATACTTCACTGAAGACGCATAATCAGCTTCTTACCCCTGTCTGGCTTATTGCTATACCAACTTGTGAATCTGCCGGTCATTTGATTCACTTACTTAAGGTTACGAAAGCTCAATCATTCACGAGAGTCGCATCGCTTTTGTCATTCTTTGGTATAATTAGAGGTGAAGGGGTTTTAATTGCTACAGATTGGAGGGTACGCGATGCTTTATGAGCAAACTTTTCTTGACCGCGCTGACTTGCAGAAGTTTCAAATGTTTTCGGCTATCAAGGACAGCACCGTCCAGACCTATACCATCAATACCCTCAGTCGCCACCTAGACCTTTCATATCAGCAAGGCTATAACATTTTACAGGAACTGTTTCGGGATATGGCTGGTTTAACGGTCCATCCGGAAAAGTTAAAGCGCCGTCAAATTAATCTTTTAATGGAAATTGATGTCACTGTCGACGATTATCATCTTTACCTGCTGAAACATGCTATCGCTTTTCAGTTTGTGGACTATATCGTGCAAGCCAATCACCCATCAACCGAAAAGTTTTGCCAAGCCCATTTTATCAGTCGCTCGACTTTGGTCCGTAAAACCGCTGCCTTACGCAAATTACTCAAACGATTTCAACTAAAACTTTCTTTTAGCGATTTAGGCTTTATTGGCCAGGAGAGCCGCATCCGGCTTTTCCTGTTTGACTTTTATTGGCTTGGCTATCATGGCGTCGATTGGCCGTTTAAGGTTCTGGATGAACATCAGATTGTGCAGGAATACATGGCCCTGCCGAACGCCAAAACGAATCCGGTTGATATTCTTGAAGAAATCCTTTTTTGGGCTATCTGCCGCGTCCGTATCAGCGGTAATCATTTTGTCACCGGTAATGAGGCATTTGATCGGATCTTTAACGACTATCCGCCTTTTCAACACGATGTTTATACACGTGAGATGTTCCCTGGTTTCAACCAGCGCTACATGAAGGGTGAAAATGACTTTTTTTATTTTCAGCAACATCGGACCATCACCTTCTTGCCAAGTATTCCGGACGATCAAAACTTCATCCAATATTTATTGCAGCGACCAACTGTCACGGCAGATTTTGTGAAACGCTTATTGGCTTTCTTAAATCAGCATGTCCGGCATCAAACCGCTTTTGATCTCAACAATGAACATGGGCTCATCCTCAACCTCGCACGTATCGCTTTGAATAATGAGATGCTCGGTGGGGACTTCATGCATTTGGTTGACTTCTATCAGCCGCGCGGATTGAATTACACGAAGACGAATCTATTCCGGGTCCTGGAAAAATTCGTGGCATCCTTGCCGAAAACTCCTGAATATCAGTATTTTTTGGGAACCGACCATCAATTCCTGCACACACTTTATTTCCTATTAACGCCTTATTTACGCTACTTTGTTGAAACGCCAACTGTACAGGTTAAATTGGCTTACCTGGATCACGACTTGTTGAACCGGCGCATGGTCAATCTTTTGACTGATTTACCGGTTGTTGATTTACTTCCAGAAGATGCAGCATTTGAAAAAGCTGATCTTGTCATCACCAGTGTGGACAATGAACCGGCTATTAAGGCAGCTGTTCCGGCCGATTTTCGCGGTGAAATCATTAGTTGGATGACTGAAGATAGTGACAATGCTATTTTCCAGCTCTACTTGCAGATTCGGCATTTATATCTTAAGAAAACCGATGCTTCCTTATCGGCTGACAACGATGAACGGTTATAAATCGTCACCGCATGATAACCAGTGACAATTTCAAATTAGCATCCTTTTGTGACCAATAAGGGTGCGTAATAAAAAACGACCTGAAAGATGACATTCATCCTTCAAGTCGTTTTTCATTTGTAAGCTTGTTATTTAGGATTAGGTTCATGTTCGCGATGCGGGGCTAGGTCGACTTTTTCAAGCGGGATCAGTTTGGTTTTATGCTTCACTTTATACCAGACAAATAACACAATAAAAAGCGGAATTGACATGTACGAAACCATTAACCGCCCCCAAGCAAAGTGCTGGACTGCCTGCAAATCCTGGCCCACGATGACGATCAGACTCATGATAATCGCCAGGATCGGGCCAACCGGGAACCACTTGGCATGATATTTGAGTTCGTGAACATCATGTCCCTGTTTCACGAAAGCCCGCCGAAACCGAAAATGCGAAACCGCGATCCCGAGCCAGGCCAGGAACCCGGTTAACCCTGAAGCCGCTACAAGCAGCTGGTAAACGTGTGGTCCCATAATACTGGTCAAGAAAGTTAATGCGCCGACTAAGGTTGTCAGCAACAACGCAGCAAGCGGGATGCCGCGGCTGTTCGTCTTTTGAAAAATCCGTGGTGCAAAGCCGGAGCCGCCCATCGCCCACAACATTCGCGTCGATGCATACATCCCTGAGTTAGCCGATGACAAAACCGAGGTCAAAATCACGGCATTCATGACACTTGCTGCGCCTGCAAGCCCAATGCGATCAAACACTAACGTAAACGGCGAAATCGCCACCTGATCCACGCTGGCCCCCAACAGATTCGGGCTAGTGTACGGAATAATCGCGGCAATCACGGCAATCGACAGGATATAAAACAGCAAAATACGCCAGAAAACCTGCTTAATCGCCTTAGGAATACTTGTTTCAGGCGTTTCGCTTTCGCCGGCCGTAATCCCGATCAACTCGGTTCCCTGAAAAGAAAAACCCGCAACAACAAAAACAGCCAAAGTTGCGGGGATACCACCCACAAACGGCGCCGCACCAGTTGTGTAATTTTTAAACCCAATGGGACCATGCCCACCCATGATCCCCATAATCGTCAGTAACCCGACAATTAAAAAGACAAACACCGTTACAACCTTAATCAACGACAACCAATATTCAGTTTCACCAAATGACTTGACCGAAATAATGTTAATCAGGAAAATCAGTGCCAAAAATCCCAGCGAAAACAGCCAGCCAGGTACTTTTGGCAGCCAAAAATGCATAACAATGGCAGTCGTCGAAACATCAACCGCAACGGTAATGGCCCAGTTAAACCAATAGTTCCACCCTAAAGCAAATCCGAACGCCGGATCGACAAACCGACTCGCATACTCGGAAAAAGAACCGGAAACCGGTACATACGTGGCCATTTCACCTAAACTAGTCATAAGAAAGAAAACCATGAGTCCGATTCCGATATAGGCTGCAATGGCTCCACCCGGTCCGGCAGTGGCAATGGCGCTGCCACTTGCAACAAAAAGACCGGTTCCGATACTACCGCCAAGAGCAATCATGGATAGATGCCGTGTCTTGAGCTCTCGTTTTACTTGATTGGATGCTGATTGTGCCACAGATGAACTCCTTTGTTAACGTGAATTGATTTTTGCTAAACAATGCCAGATTTTACTGTCGATATCTGGGGTGAGATTTTCGTGATTGGCTGGTTGTTGACAGCCAGTGGCGGGTTAAATGTAACGATGCGTTGGCCAAAGACTGGTGTTTATGGACGAAAAACTGCAACAAGGGCAGAAGCATTATTCTTTGGGCAATCCGTTAATTTTATTCTGCTTTCTATAACGCGTTCGCCAGCGCAGGGATCGGAGTGTAAGGACCTCGAACGCGATGGCCAAGGGCGGGCCATCACGCCCGAGGCCGCTTACACTCCGATCCCTAACCGCGCTGGCTCACGCTCACACAAAAAAAGCCAATGAGTCGGTCTGTTGTGACTAACCCATCGGCTTATTCTGCTTTTTACCATGAATAAACGTGATCCGATTTGTTAGCGCCCCGCGATAATCGCGACAGTCCAGTGGATGTTATCCAACTGGCCCAATATCGATTGGCTGAACTCAACCGGTATTTCGGCACCTTTCCCTTTAACAACTGCGCGCTTGGTGTTCAGACCATTGCAGCTGCGACTCATGATTGATGCGACCTCTAATCTCAATTACGACTCACCATATCATGTTCAACTGACAACAGCAACTCACTCTCACACAGCTTTAACTCAACTCTCAGCTTTAAGAATATCAGCAACCAAACTTGTTGTATCAAATTGTTGCTTCAAGAAAGGCTGATCATCTGTTGGCAAATGCAACTGGAAGTCGCTAAACTTTTGTAAAAACAGTTCGCCACTATCCAATTCGAAGCCAAGAATATGCCCACCCATACTATGATCAGCAGCCAGAAAATGGACATGGAAACCAGGTGAAACCGCACCTGCATAGAGATCCGGTGAAAAGTACCCAATTAAAGTGCCCTTGATATTCTCAGCATGAAATTCTTTTTGACCCGAGGCCGTTTCGGTCAAGGTCGGATAAGGCGGCTGTTGCGGCAGCACCGCTCGTGTATGCATTTGCGTAAACGTGCCTTCTACACGAACTGCTGCAAATAAATTACCGGTCTGCAGCCGCTCAAGAGTTGCTTTGTGAAACCCTGCCAAATCAAGCCCCTGAAGCTTACCAGCTGCAACGTCGTGTTGATAGTGAACGTTAGCAAAAGGAACCTTCTCGTCTTCTTGCACTTCTCGAACTTTGCCTTGGGCATTCACTTGATAAACCTTACCCGCCTGAATAATTAGCTCACCATCAAGCCCAGTCAAAGTTCCAATGCCAGTATCACCGTGCTGCAATAATTCCCCAACTGTCTGCGTCCCCGCAAAAAGCCCCGGAACCAGCATGGCTAATGTTCCATGTTGATACAACCGATCCGTATTCAAAACGACATCTCCTTTTTGAAGTGAGCGTGAACCGGCGCGTTTAGGGGTCGTAGTGTAAGCGGCCTCAGACGTGATGGCCGGGCTTTGGCCATTGTGGCTGAGGTCCTTACACGCAGACCCCTGCGCCGGTGAACGCGTTATGGTGAGCGTGAACCGGCGCGTTTAGGGGTCGTAGTGTAAACGGCCTCAGACGTGATGGCCGGGCTTTGGCCATTACGTCTGAGGTCCTTACACGCAGACCCCTGCGCTGGTGAACGCGTTATGGAGCGTGAACCGGCGCGCTTAGAAGTCGGAGTGTAAACAGACAATCTCACACTGAGCCACACGCCCCCACGTCAATCCAGTTAACGATTAATAGATCTGATCAGGCAACATCGCAGCGCCAAGTTCAGCGTTATCGGAATAGTCAACCGGAATGTCAACGATCACTGGACCTTGAGTCGCAAACGCCTCATCAAGCACGGTTCCAAGTTCGCTTGGCTTATCAACGCGCAAACCTTTGGCGCCAAAAGCTTCTGCATACTTCACAAAATCAACCGGTCCAAAGTCAACACCTGCTGCACGCCCGTATTTCATCTCTTCTTGGAATTTTACCATATCATAATGGCCATCATTCCAAATAATATGAACTAAATCCGCCTTGAGCCGCACGGCAGTTTCCAACTCCTGACCCGAGAAAAGAAAACCGCCATCACCGGATATTGAAACCGCCTTTTTTCCTGGACGAACCAAAGTTGCCGCGATCGCCCACGGTAGTGCCACACCCAATGTTTGCATACCATTCGAGAAAAGTAAGTGTCGTGGCTCATAACTACGGAAATGCCGTGCCATCCAGATGTAATGACTACCAACATCAACTGCCACAGTCATATCATCTGCGACCCGCTCCTGTAATGCAGCAACAATGCTTAGCGGATGAATCAGCTTTTGATCCGTCAAGGCTGGCGGTACGTCGCTGTCTTGTAATTTAGATTGTAATTCACTCAGATAATGTTTACTCTCCGGGGCCACCTGATAACCGCGCAGCAACGGAACCAAAATATCCAGTGTTTGTGAAATGTCACCAATCAATTCGGTTTCCGGTTGGAAGTTGTGATCAATTTCAGCAGGAACATCATCAATCACAATGATGCGTGCCTTGCCATCAGCATTCCAGTTACGAGGTTCGTATTCCACGGGATCATATCCAATTGCAATAACCAGATCGCTATGTTGCAACAACATGTCACCCGGCTGATTACGGAACAAACCGACCCGGCCAAAGAAATTATCGATTTGGCGATGCGAAATAATGCCGGCACCCTGGAATGTTTCGACAACCGGTAACTCGGTGACCGACAACAACTCGCGAATTTCAGCAGTCACATCGCTGGACGATGCACGCATACCCAACAGCAACACTGGTAATGAGGCTTCCTTAATCGCACGTGCCAAGTAAGTCATGTCACTAGGGCTGGCCGGTCCCAACTTTGGTGCCACTAACGGTTTGATCGGTTCGGAATTGACCGGTGAATCGGTCACATCTTGGGGAATTGACACAAAACTTGCGCCCTGCTTGCCTGATTCCGCCGCCTGATAAGCATTGGCAATAATCTCACTAACATTGTCCGGATCCTGAACTTCAGCCGCATATTTTGTGATCGGCGCAAAAAGATCCGCATTCCGCATACTTTGATGGGAGCTACGTAACAAATCTGCTCGCTTAACCTGTCCGGACAATGCCAAAACCGGATCGCCTTCAGCAGTAGCTGTAACAAGGCCGGTTGCCAGGTTCGAAGCGCCAGGTCCTGAAGTCGTCAAGACAACGCCGGGCTTACCAGTCAAACGGCCAATACCGGCTGCCATAAAGGCTGCATTTTGCTCGTGTCGGGCGACAATTAATTGCGGACTTTTTTTAGTTTTGGGATGTTCTAGGGTTTCAAAAACCCGATCGATTTTGGCGCCGGGAATTCCAAAAACATAATCAATCCCGTGATTTGCCAAACTTTCGACAATTAAATCTGCGCCATAACGCTTCTCTTCAGCCATTTCGCCACTTCCTCATTATTGATGTGTTTCATAATACGCTTTTTGTGTTCCGTTTCAACCCCTATTTTAACTGAAAAACACCGATTAAACAGAGAGGTTCTGTTGCAGTATTTTCATAAATCTGTTACATTTTCGGACAACTCAAGCTTATAGATCATGTTTAATCTTTCCAATATAAGTTTAACTGATTTAGTAGGAACATCGTTAAAGGAAGCTCACGCCAAACTAAAATCGACCGCAAGACAACTTGTCTTTGCGGTCGATTTTACTTAGTTTCTATACTGTTTCAAGATACTGCGGCATCATTTTGCCGGCTACCAGTCTATTGTAAGGAACGACTGATTTTACCGATACCGGTTTTCGGATCAGTCAGTTTCAGGTTAAATCCAAATTTTGTGAAAATATGCCGTAACTTGGCTAAATTAACTTTGTCAAAGGAGCTAATCGTGCCATCCACGAGCGCAACGTCAGCCTTCATCGCCAAATTCAGAAAAGCTTTCAGTGCCAACTGTGCGAGGCCAAGGTTCTCAAAATCGTAAAAAGCCAAGCGACTTTCGGAACCCAGCGTCTCTAAAACCGTAATATGCATCACGTTGTCCCAGCGATTCGTTTCAAATAAGAGCTGTGCCTGATAATCTGCTTTCGAATGGCCATATTTGTCAACATTTTCAAACGGTGTGTAGACGTAAATCGAGTTGGTTTTTTGTTTCTGTTCATCGGCTTTAAAATCGGTGAAGACAATATATTGGCGCACGTCATTTTGATCCGATTCTTGCGGTTGATTCATGCTTGATAGCACTGTCAATTGCGGATCAGCTTCGATTGCTGCAAGCCGCTTATGATAGGCCTGTTCATACTCTGTTTGCACAGTCATTTTGAAACCTCCAGACTAATACTCGTTTTCATTATAACATTTTTCAATTCGTTGCCTATATAAAAGAGAAAAGCCGGATTGAATTCACCCGGTTTTCAAAAAAATATTAAAGTAAATCCTCATTTTCAAACTGATTCGGTAACAATCTAAAATATTGTTCATCGCGGGGATGGTCGCCACTCAATCCCCGTGGCAGCGGCACTTCGAATTGAAATGTAAAGCCTAAACGTTTCAACAAGTGAATTGAAGCATGATTGCTAGGAAAAACACCTGCCCAAATAGCCTTAATATCATGGGCAAATTGATTTGCAATGACCAGTTGCAGTCCCTCACGCATCAAACCTCGATGCCAATAAGCCGGATGAAGGATATAGCCAATTTCACGCGTCATATCATCCCCTGTCAATGGCGACAACTCGCGCGGATAAACGCCGATGTTGCCAATCACATGCAACTGATAAACAAGCGCCAAGTCCTGACGCTCACGGGCAAACCGTTTAACGTGATTAGCCGCCTCCTGACGGGTCATCAAAGGCGCCATCCCCGCCGCCCGCGTGACTTGTTCTAGTCTGGCATAAGCAAAATAATCATCAATATCTGATGCAGCGAAAGGACGAACCGTCACTCGCGGACCTTTCAAAATGACACCTCCTAAAAAAAGTAAGCGCGAACCGGCGCGGTTAGAAACCGGAACATAAGTGGCCTTGGGCGTGATGGCCCGCTCTTGGCCATTGCGACCATGGTCCTTACACGCAGATCCCTGCGCCGGTGAGCGCGTTATGGGCGTAAGCCAGAACTCAAGCGGCCTTAAGCGTGATGGCCCGATCTTGGCCATTGCGCTTAAGGTCCTTACACTCCGACTTCTGCGCCGGTGAGCGCGTTATGGGCATAAGCCAGAACATAAGCGGCCTTAGGCGTAATGGCCGGGCTTTGGCCATTGCGTCTGAGGTCCTTACACGCAGACTTCTGCGCCGGTGAGCGCGTTATGGGCGTAAGCCAGAACTCAAGCGGCCTTGGGCGTAATGGCCAGGCTTTGGCCATTGCGCTTAAGGTCCTTACACGCAGACTTCTGCGCCGGTGAGCGCGTTATGAACCAGCGCACCTATATCCAAACGACCAAGACATCCAATATTCACTCATAACCCCTAAATCCGCACATATAAATTGCGGCCTGTGAAAATACATTAACCTTGTCTCATCAACTGACAAAATTTTTCCATTTTTTGAGACAAAAATATTTCCAGTAGCAAATTTTCTCGCGATTGCGGCACACGAAACTATTTATCTTTTCATATTATCAAGTATCTTCCACGGTATGACAAGCTTCAGCTAATTGGACATCGAACTTAGCCTAAGCATTTGACGACTGATTATTTGTTCTTATCGGTAAAATAAAGTCGTTCAAATAACCCCTTGAGAAAGGTGCGTGACATCATGCCGGCAAGCACTACTGTTAGTCGAAAGTTCGCCAACTTGCAGGAACACATTGATCTCGCGGCGAGGTCACCTGCCATCACCTCACAAACATATATGGTAATTTTTCCAACATACTGAGGACTTTTAAGTAACAACCGATCTACTAGCCAAAGTTAACCACGTCTGATAATCAGTAATGGCAGCCGATTCCGTTCTCAACGAACAGCTGCCCTACATACCGACAGGCGAAAGGTGACGACAATTATGAAAAAGATAATGAGTCTCATTTTGGTTCTTTTATTTAGCATGCTCTTTATTTGGCCATTGACCGTGACAACCGCAGCCATTTCACCAACATTCACGGTTACGCCGGTCCTGCCTAATAATCAGCGTCAGTCGGTTACCGGTTACTTTGACTTACAAGTTAGCCCGGGCCAACAAGAAGATTTACAGCTCCGGATCGCTAATCAAAGTGACCAGACTCAAACCTACCGTATTGCAGTCAATCCGGCATATACGACCAATAGCGGGGTCATTGCCTTTGATCAAAGCCAACCACCGCTTGATCAAAACGCCATTCGTCTGAGCACCTTAATTAAAGGACCAAGAACGGTTACTGTTGCAGCCAATTCCGAGCAAACCGTAACGTATCAGTTGCAAGCTCCGGCTGAGCATTTTATCGGGATTATCGCAGGCGGCTTTTATGTCCTGCAAGAAGGCGCCACATCAAGTCGTGCTTCCAGCAACGGGGTTCAATTCACAAACCGCTTTGCAATCGGCATTACGACCATTTTGCGGCAAGATCTTACCACGCCGAATCCACCATTGCTTGATATAACCAAAGCCAGCATCGGCACCAACAACCACACACCGGTCGTCAAGGCGCGGCTGCATAACCCTTCAAGTAATCAATTCGGTGAAATTGCAACAGATTATATTTTGGTTAAACCCGGTAGCCAAAAGCCGCTACTGACAGGTCATTTTACGGGGTTAGCGGTTGCACCGCATTCCTTTTTTACCCAAAGTATGCCTTTGAATGAGACCAAGTTGGCTGCAGGTACCTACACGCTCAAATGGACGGCAAAATCGGGATCTTACACTTGGTCCAAACAAGTCAACTTTCGCTACAACGGCCAATTACCGATCAGTGTGACTGCTTCCCGACCACGATCACCAAGCGATGCGGATGATCATGGCCTGCTTCCTTGGATAATTGCCGGCATCACTTCCGCTTTGCTAATCATTGTTCTCGGTCTATGGCGCTGGAACGTGGTACACCATCGGCAAAATCAGTAGAAAAGCGTGCCAGCATTGACAGTTTGACTTATGATAAAGGTAGCGCGAAACCAAATGATTATGAAACGCCTTGGAAAATGTAAATCCTTCTCACGGTGTCATCTATTTGGTGCGCATTTTGATCGTACGGTCATGGCTGGAAATAGACGTTGCGTGTGCTAAGTGCTGCCAAGTTCAAAGCTTTGCAAGGCTAGATCGTTTGTGGGCATCGGTCAGCATGAAGGACCACTTGCCTGCATTCATCACAACACGTTTGCCAGCCGCGAAGCCTGCGTGTAAGGAGGAGTTTTGATGTCGAATAAACGTGTACTTGGCAATGAGTTTCAAACTGCCTATGAAAATGCCGGTGGAACTGATATTCTGAAATTTTTAGCAGATGTTAAGCAGGCTTATCGTTGCATTAGCGACTTAACCGCTCGAATGACAGCGATGCCTGACTCTGTTAAAAGTGAGTCGGTTCCGCAACTATTAGTCCAACAATTAGATCAGACCACCTTTGCTGAAAGTTCGGTTCGTAAATGGGAAGACGATTTACGGCGTTTTGTTGCTTATCTGACACCGCTAGAACCTCCGATTGCAATTCTTGACAGTTGGGATACCCTGAATGATTTCTTGGAAGCTAACCAAGCATTACTGAGTTCACTGCAAAACGTGCCATTGCTACATGAAGACACACAAGATGTTAAAACTTCAACGCAACTTCTCGTTTACCCGGCTGAACCCCTCTTTCAAGTCGTTCAGGCCGATACTGGCGAAAGTGATGCCATTGACCTGCCTGGCTTAACCACGGCTGATCCTGATGGCGTTGCGGAAATTGCACGAACCCATGGCGTCACGCCCTTTGCTGCCTTTAACGTCCAGCCTTGATTTTAGTCTGTCAATCCTGTATGCTTGACAGGTTAAATTATGAAAAAGCGAGGTGCTAAAAGATGCGGAACAACATCATCTTAGGTAACAATGAAACCGGCGAACGTATCTATTTAACTTCCAAAAACAAGCGTAACACGCCTGATCGTTTGCAACTCAAGAAGTATTCACCAAAGTTGCGTAAACGCGTGGTCTTCACCGAAGTTAAATAATCTGATCGCAGTTCATCAGCCAATATCGCATTCTGTCAGTTTTTTACTGATAGAACGCGATATTTTTTTGCTTTTTGTACCTGATCGGTGAGAACGACCATATTGAAAGCTGTTGTATAGTGCCAAATAAGCCCTAACCTGAAAACAGCGGTTGTGGGGCTTGCTTTTGTCAATAATCATAGAAGATGAGTCGCACTTATGACAATCAGGATCGGTTGCTACTGATTAAAAGGTTCATAAAGTCATCAGGAATCGGTAAATCAGCCTGAATTCTTTTTTCAGAAAATGGGTCCACAAAACTTAAACGGGTCGCTTGTAATGCCTGATGATCAATGAGCGGACTCGCTTGGCCATAAAGTGAATCACCGATTAAGGGATGGCCAAGGCTGGCAAAGTGTACTCGAATCTGGTGGGTGCGACCGGTTAATAATTGCACTTCGACCAAGGTGTTGACCGCTTCTTTCAGCACTTGATACTTCGTGATGGCCGATTGTCCGTTTTCCGTAACCATCCGATGAATGCCATCCGGTCCCAGACCAATGGGTGCTTCAATTGTCTCGGTAGCATGACTGAGGTGCCCGGCAACCACAGCCAGATATTCTTTTTTCAAGGTCGCATGATGAGCCTGGTCAAACCGCCCTTGTGCATACGGGTGTTTCGCGGCTAAAACCAATCCAACTGTATCGCGATCCAGGCGCGTGATAATCGCGGGTTGCGGTTCGGTTACCTTTTGCTGCTGCAGGTACCAGACGATGCGATTCAACAAACTGTGATGAGGATCATGAGGGCCGGGAACGCTGGTTAAATGAGCCGGTTTATTGATAATCAGCCAGTTTTGATCTTCATACAGAACATCGAGCGAGGCTTTTTCCGGTGTCACCGTCATCGTCGTTGGGATGGCGAAGCGCACCGTCTGCCCAGCCTGAATCGCAGTATTGCCAGTGCGATGACCATCCAGCCACAATAAATGGTTCGCTAACATTTTCTTGAATAATCTGTGGCTAACACCTTGTTTGGCTAACCAGCGCTTAATTGTGGTTGCCGTTGTCACCTTTGAATCAAACGTATATCGCATGCTTTTCCTTTCGCCATCCCAATAATCTGATGTTTCAAAACCGAACAAAAATATGTAAAGATTTGCATTTAAACGGCTTTTGGGACTATGGTTAGAATATGGTTAATGTATAAGAATAAGGAGGAACAGGCAAATATGCAAGTGGAAAAAGACGTGATCTATGATGAGGCCCATGATTTACCCGTTGATATTTACGTACCGGACGCGGCTAATGGCGGTGCCGTCATATACGCACACGGTGGCGGCTGGTTCCGTGGCGATAAAGAAAATGAAAGCGATTTGGGCCAATATCTTGCGGACGCCGGCTATCTGGTGGCTATTCCCAATTTTCGGCTAGCTCCTAAGTATCTATATCCGACCGCCCAAAACGACTTTGATCATTTTATAAACTGGCTACTTGCCTCTCCTTATGAATTTGATCGCGAACGAGTAGGCTTGTTAGGCGCCAGCTCGGGAGGCACAATGGTGTTGCAAAATAGTCTGACCACTGGCTACCCAGTTGTGGCATGGTCGCCCGTAGTTGATTTTGCCAACTGGGTGCAGAAGAATCAAATGGTAAAAGCATCGGTTGACGCAAAGAACGAACTGGGCCTGACCGAAATTCATGAAATCCATGACGCTTTTTATAAATACTTTATTCAGACATATCTGGGCGGGTTGGATCCGCGCTTACTAACCGCCGTCAACCCAACCAATCATTTAACTGATCAACTTGGGCCAACCTTATTGTTCAACTCGGCAGATGAATTAATGCCATTACCAAGTGCCCTGCATTTTGTCCAGCAAGCTGCCATGTTTGGTCGGGACATTTCCATCCACGTGGTACCCGGCGTTGGCCATGCACGTGATTATACCAGTTTTGCCTTACCTGAAACAAAACGCTTCTTCGATCACCATCTTTTTGCAAGTTTTGAAGACAAGGCGCTGAATAAAGCAACCGATTAGTCTTGACGTCATTTTAAAAGCGCCGCGAATGCCAGTAAAAGTTGGCTTTCGCGGCGCCTTTTTTGATCGCTCCAAAAGATAAGTCTATGTGGTATGCGCATCACTTACGGCCGGAGAATTAATGGTGTGGTGGCGCCGGGTGCAACCCATTCAACGCCGCCGGTCACTGGTACTAAGTAAATCGCGTCTGCTTCGATATCGGTTGGTGTAAGAACATAACCATTACCGTTTGATGTCGCCGTGTAGCGAGACGTCTTCGAAACACCATTTTGGGAAATGGTCATCTGAGTTGCCGTAATGGTCAATGATACATGTTCGTTATGCCACGTGCCAACATAAAATGGCGCTTGAACCGTGGGCTGACTTGCCGTTTGGGTCGTTGTTGTTGCTGCAGCATCACTGGTTGTGGCAGCAGCATCAGTCTCTGTGGTTGCTGAACTTGCCGTCGTCTTTTCGGTTGTCGTTGCAGGGGTCTTAACGGTTACGGTAGCGCCGGACTCATACGTGCTGGTCGTTTGAGCTGTACTTGATGCTGAGTTTGACGATGCCTGTGACTTGCTCGTTGCTTTCGGCTGATTTGTTGTTTTTTTCGTGACTGTTTTTACCGTTGTGGTTTTCACATCGCTTTTAGCACTGACATGTTGTTGATATAAAGCGGCACCGGAAACGCCGCTAAGTGCTAAGAATGCCGTTGCAATCATCATCCATTTTTTCATGTCAATCACTCCCACTCAGAAGTTGTCGCTTGTCGGATCGTTTCAACAATTTCAGACTAACATGCGGCAAGCAGAAATGTTACAAAATGATTTCAAATCAAGAAAATCTTAAGACTTATCAAGATTTTTGCTGTCATCGTTTTGTAACATTCAACTAAACATAACCTTTTTCTTGAAACGGCAAACATGTGTTCGTAAACTGGTCCTTGAGGTGAGATTGATGACTTACGAAGAAAAAATCGGTAAGCAAAAGTTTGCTGCTTTGGTGGCTGATTTTTTTGCTAATCGTTACATTGATCGCGGGATGCGCAAGTGGCAAGGCTATTACCTCTCCGACCACACCGCCGCGTTAAAAAAACAGGCGCAGACCGAGCATCTGACTTATCCGCCGCTTTCGTTACAAGATCAGGCTTACATTCGGATGATCTTGCTTCGAGCATACGCTGAGGGCCAATCCGTAACCATTCAGCTCGATTTGCAAACACCGGATGGCCAGATGCTGCCGCCGATCACCGGTAAAGTCGGTGGTGTAACCGATAGCGATGTCGTCCATGTCGGCGACCAGAACATCAGTATCCGCATGATTCGCCACATCGATCTGATTCCGTTTCCTGTTTAATCCAGAGCGTGTGCCTCGAAAAATAGTTGAGGCAAAATTTCCCTCAAAAATATGATAATTGTTAAATTTCAAATATTTTAATGGCACGAGTTGCTAAAATAGTTACGCGCCATGCCAAACTCCGCAATCTCCGGCCAGATGAAGCTAGAGCGGAGACGGCGCTTGGAGCCTGCAGCCAAGCAGTCTCCAAGCCGCCTAACAACATCAGCGGCAAAAACCGGTCGCTGTGTTATTTCCACAGCTGATCCCCATCTGGCCTACGATTGCTCCGCTTTGGCACTGGAATCATTAAAATTCAGCCTCACTAAAAAAGGATCCAATCTGCTGCTGTTTGGAATTTGTTTTCAATATCTTGTGCTTTGCCTTCTAGGTCAAAAAGGAGAGTCCGCTGCTCTAGCGTAAGGTTATAATTATGCTCTAACATTTCATCTCTAATAAGACGACTTATTGGCCGCACTTGTGCTGAAATATCAATAGCTGCTGTTTTGTTACTAGCAAGTTTACCGATCGTTTGTCTTATATTCGAGACAACTTTTTGGGATATCCCATCTGGTTGCTTCTCAAAAAGATGTTGTAATTCCAGCATTTTAGCAATAACGACTTGCTTTTCATTCATTTTGAATCACTCCTTAATCCAGATAATATCATTATAACAAGTGTTATGAAAACACTTTCTTTTATTTTTGTTGAAAATATAGTATCCATCATAGTATAATAACAGCGCTATCAAAAAACTTTAGGGGATGGATTATTTGGGAAAAGACAGCTTGGCAGTTCTGGATGTAGGGGAATTGGAGCAAATCGTTGGTGGTGATTCTTATAATCCAGGGACTTTAAACTGGGTTAACGGAATGGGAAAAGTCCCTCCTTATCAACGCGGGCCGAGAACTCCTTTCGATGATAAGTTTGAAAAATGCTTGAACAATTCATGGACAAGAAACCGCGGTCCATATAATTGCTTCCAGTAATTTTGTTGTGATCGATCAGTTACAAGGCAAAAAGCTCAAGAGCAAGTCGAGGCACTTGCTCTTGAGCTTTTTTCTGTCTTAACTTTACGATTAATTTGTGCCGCATCTAAACTGCCACAAGAATTTGACCCAATTTTGATGTCCGTCAAAGAAGTCGCTTGAACTATATTCTTCTTCAAACCTTAATTCTACCGGAAGTTTGACCGAATTGAAAGCGATTAACTTCAAGCGGCACAAGGACTGCATGAGCCTTATAACTTATAATTCCTTATATCTCAACAAAAAATCAAAGGGCGTAGTATTTTTCATTGAACTCGAAAAATAGTACACCTTTATTCCAAAGATTCAAGTTATAGCTCAACTTCTCCACCTTAAAGCGTTTCAACTAGTCTGGTTGGGAATTAGTTGTTGCCAAGCTCGTCAGCGCATCAAAAAAGTAAGCTAGACTCAGATAATCGGCCGTACCACCCGGACTAAGATTAAACGTGATCATCTCAGCATTTAACTGACGCAAGGCATGGGGCAAGTGTGAATCCGGGACATGCAACAATGTTTTAGCCGCATCTTGCACGAATCGTAATCCCTTTGGCCCGCCGCGATGGAGGACATTGGCATCTTCAACTTGCGCCATCAAGTGCACCATTAATCGTAAATAGCGCATATCCCCGCGTCTGGCAGTCTTGCGTAAATATGGCAAGATCACATGCCGGATAGTCGGATAACCGGCCAAAGCCTCACCTCGAACCCCAGTAACGCCGTGTTTGACATATAACGCTTCGCCATGGCTCCAGCGGGCTTTTTTCTCCAAATCCCGAAAATCACCAGCCACACCTTGCGTCACTTGAGCCACAGTCGGGAATAGCGGCGCAAAGTCAGCGGTGACTATTTGCTGCAGGGATTGTTGCTGCATGAGCCAGCCCAATGCACCCAATAAAAAACCAAAGGAGAAGTTAGCCCCTCGATGCGTATTAACACCAGCAGTAGCGGCGAGCATGGCATTTTCTGCTGCAATCCCAATGGCGCGTAATTGGCGATAAAGATCAGGTACCGTTTTAGCAACGACGCCGGCATGAAAATATTGCTGAAAATAAGGCGTCAAAGCTTCAATGCTAGCTGCAAAGGTCGTCACATCCATGTCGCGGTGTGCACCATTTGATTCAGGGTCGACCAAGCCGGGTTTAGGCGCCAACTGAACTTCTGCTTGTAAACTGGTAACTGCCGCTTGTGCAATTGCTTGTTCATTCAATATGTTTTGCCTTCATAACTTTCAGAATATAGTGCAGGGAATGCTCTAAGTGCTCGCGCGTAATGAGCTTAATTTGATCGTCATCTTGATTCAACATCCCCCGATAAAGCAGCCAATGTTCCTGAATGGCAAGATTGCGCCGATCATCGCCATTAATACTGATATCACGAAAATAAATCAAATAATTCTGCAGCTGGTTGACGATCATTTTCAGCCGCAACATATGACTGGCATCATAAATAAAATTATTGAATTCAGTAAACTTAGCCATCACTTCGGCAACACGACCGGCTGCGTTCAAACGATCCGTTTCTTCCAAAAGAGTCCGCATCTGATTGAATTGCTCAGGGGTCATCAGACGCATGGCCTTACGCGTGGCCAACACATCCAATTCCTTGCGAATGTCAAAAATTTCATAGGCATCGTTAATTGAAATACCTTTGACAAGTACACCAACACCCGTTTTGCGTTCAACCAGATCTTCTTCATCCAAACGCTCAAGTGCATAGCGAATTGGCGTTCTGCTGATATTTAGATTTTCGGAAAGATTCTTCTCGTTAATCCGCTCACCGCTGGGTATTTCGCCCAAAAGGATCGTCTTGCGCAGCGCTTCGTAAATCGCTTCTTTAATTGGCCGGTTCTGTGATAAATCCAAATTTTTCTTAACCGCTGACACCACTTGATTCATCGATTGTCCCCCCTCACCTAACCCAATATTATACCTTAACGTGTCTCACCACTTAAAACATGCTGGCTCACGCTCACTTAAAAAGCTGCCGACAAATTTGTCAACAGCTCAAATTGTGCTAGCCTACCAACTCACGGCGGCACGTTAATTGATTAGGGGGCGAAAGGATCATGTGCCTTAATTATGAGTAGGATCAAATGTCAGTGAAACTTTTTGAACCGGCACATCATAAAACGGATCTTCACGCCGGCCTAAAAAGTCTTTTGCCTGATCAGGGAAGAGCGCATAACTCAAGACATCTTCTTCTGAATGGGCATATTCGGCAATAGCTTTACGAAATGTCGGTAGTTGCGGCTCAATCAGGTCTGCCGGTCGCGTGGTGATAACCGGCGCGTCACCAATAATTTTCTTTTTCATCTCAGGGGAAATTGGCACAGGCGGCCGACCATAAAGTCCGCGAACATAGTCTTTGATTTCTTTAGGGATCAGCTTATACCGCTCTCCGCTCATCACATTCATCAAGCTTTGCGTACCAACCATTTGTGACAATGGGGTAACCAACGGCGGATAACCCAAGTCAGCCCGAACGCGGGGCACTTCTTTTAAAACATCCCCATATAAGGCCTCTTGCCCCTGATCTTTCAATTGCGCCAACAAGTTAGAAAGCATCCCGCCTGGCACTTGGTAAATCAGTGACTTTGGTTCAACATCTTTAACGCGGGGATTTAGCTGCCCGGCATCACGGAATTGATCGCGAATCGGTGCAAAATAGCTGGCAATGTCACTGACTTCGGCTAGTTTGACATCAGTCGGGTAGCCTAAGTCCTGCAAAGCTACGAGCATTGATTCGGTTGCCGGCTGACTGGTACCGCCAGCAAATGGGGAAACCGCCGTATCAATAATATCAGCACCTGCGCGCACTGCCTCAAGATACGTCATTTCAGCCATTCCCGCAGTCGCATGCGTATGGACCTCTAGCGGAACCGTAATTTCCTGCTTAATGCCGCTTACAAGATCAAAGGCTTTCTGCGGGGTTAAAATGCCGGCCATGTCTTTAATGGCAATGGAGTCAGCGCCCATGTCTGCCATTTCTTTTGCCAGCTTGATGAAATAGTCAATCGTATGGAAATCACTGGTGGTATAACTAATCGCCAGCTGTGCGTGGCCACCCGCTTGCTTGGTAGCTTCCAGTGCGGTTTTCAAATTACGTGTATCATTTAACGCATCAAAAATACGAATGATGTCAATACCGTTTTCAACTGATTTCGTGACAAAATCGGCGACGACATCATCAGCATAGTTCTTATAACCAAGCAAGTTTTGGCCACGCAGCAACATCTGCAACTTAGTGTGCTTGACGGCTTGACGAATTTTCCGCAGTCGCTCCCACGGGTCTTCGTTTAAATAACGCAAGCAAGCATCAAACGTAGCGCCACCCCACATCTCCAATGCGTGGTAGCCGGCCGCATCCATTTTATCCAAAATTGGCAAAATATCGCTTGATGGCATCCGGGTAGCGATCAGGCTTTGCTGACCATCACGCAAAACTGTTTCCATGAATTGGACTTTTTGTTTAGCCATGTGTGGTCCAACCCTCCTTTATGATTGCTTCAACTGCCGCTTGAACCTCAGGCAATCCGTGTCGACGTGAGCGCGCACAGGCTTTGGCGTCCCCGCCACAAACCAAGCAGGCTCGCGGAGGTAACTTAAAATCGGTGCGCGAAACCTGATGCAGTTCTTCACCTTGCAACGTGACCACATCCAAATCCAGTAAGTCACAAAAGCGTTGTTGCTGTTCAAATCCGATCATTCGGCGCTTTAAACTAACCGGGTCCATGTGCACCGCCAAGTAAGCTTCAGGGCCAGTTGGTAACGATTCGATTTGCATGCCTTGCACGTTTGGTTGTAATTGATCCTGCAAGGCTTGCATCGCAGCTGTAAACACTGTAACGACGCGTTTTCCGGTTTTGACCGGTCCCGGAATCCGCAACGTCACGTGTAATAGCGTCGTGTCCGGATTTGCCTTTAACCAGTCATACTCCTTGGTCATACGCGCGTCTTTGGCAGCCAACATTTGCCCTAAGTCAACTTGGGGGCCATCCAAAACTGACAATTTAAACATTGTGCACCACATCGATTAAGGTACCATCACGATATTCAATCAAAGCAACTACCTTGTCGCCATATTGAATAGGTGCAGGTGTGCCTGTGATTTGATAAGCCATGTTTTTGAGTGCTTCAATCGAAAATTGTGGCACCTTCAAATCCTTAAACATTTCAATCAGATCTGACCGGGCCGGGTTAATGGCCACGCCCACTTCCGTCACAACAACATCAACACTGGCTCCCGGAGTCACAACGGTATTCACATTTTCGACAATCGTTGGGATGCGTCCACGAACCAGCGGCGCAATGACCATGCTCATCTTGCAGGCGGCACTCGTGTCACTGTGGCCACCGGATGCGCCACGGATCACGCCATCGGAACCGGTAATCACATTGACGTTAAAGTCCGTGTCGATTTCCAACGCTGACAAAATAGCGATATCAAGCTGATTAATGACCGCGCCTTTGCTCAACGGTGACGCATACATGTTGGCATCAATTTCATAGTGATCAGCATTTTCACCAAGGGAGACTGCGGATGGGTGATCGAAATCCTGCACATCAATTACCTTCTCAACGAGTCCTTCTTTCAACAATTCAACCATGGAGTTGGTAATCCCGCCCAAGGCAAAACTTGCTTTGATATGTTGCTGCAACATCGCCTCACGCAAGAAGCGGGCTACGGCCAACGAAGAGCCGCCTGTACCGGTTTGGAAGGAAAAGCCATTTTTGAAGTAGGCAGATTTCGTGATCACTTCAGCTGCATATTCGGCAATCTTTAATTCCTTAGGGTTCTTCGTAAAGCGGGTGGCACCTTTGGCAATACCGGTTGGGTCGCCAATCGCATCTACTTGGACCACATAGTCGACATCTGTTTGGGGAATACTGATCGGCGTGTTGGGATATGGCATTAGGCTGTCGGTAATGGCAACCACTTGATCGGCATACTTGGCATCAATCATGGCATAACCTAAGGAACCACAAGTCGCTTTGCCTTTGGTACCGTTAATATTGCCGTATTCGTCACTACTTGGTGCGCCCAAGAACGCCACATCGATATGAATATCGCCACGAGCAATAGCACGAGCCCGTCCGCCATGAGAACGAATGACGACCGGATTCTTCATGATCCCGCTGGAAATAGCCGCGCCGACTTTATCCCGCAAACCGGAACTGGTGATGTTGGTGACCACGCCATTTTTAATGTGTTCAATCAACGGTTCATGGACATTGGCAATTGAACTAGGTGCAATCGACAGGTTTTTGATCCCCATTTTAGCGATTTCAGCCAGTACCATGTTCATCACATAGTCACCTTCGCGGAAATGATGGTGAAATGAAATGGTCATCCCGTCTTTTAGGCCGGTTGCGACAATGGCATCATGAATTGACGCCACTAGTTTACTGTGATCAGGCTTGACGGGTTTAATGTGGCGCGCATGTTCATCATAAGGTTGAATATTGGCAAACTCGCCACCGTAAACGCCATATTGATCGGCATATGGCTCCGAGATTTCACGATTAAGCTTATTCTTGACCATCAGTCTACCTCCATTCCTGACGCCTTAGCGAGCGCAATCGTATATTGAGCACGCTCTACCACTGGCTTGTCAACCATCTGACCATTGACCGAAACCACGCCGGCCCCTTTTGCTTCTGCTTCTTTTAGTCCGGCAACAATTTCCCGAGCCTTTTGAACCTCAGCCAAAGCAGGCGCAAACACACTGTTAATGACCGGAATCTGCCGCGGATTAATCACGGATTTACCATCAAAGCCGAGTTGCTTAATCAGCTCGGTTTCATGACGCAGACCTTCTTCGTTGTCAACCTGCGTGTAAACCGTGTCGATTGCGGAAATGCCGGCTTCACGGGCAGCATGCAAAATGAAGTTGCGGGCAAATGACAACTCGGCTCCGTCAGCGGAACGATGGGTATGCTGACTGGTTAGATAGTCTTCGGCGCCAAGTGCAATCCCGATCATTCGTGGGGATGCCTGGGCAATTTCCCGGGCATTCAATACCCCTTCTGCCGATTCGATGGCGGCCATCATATGGGTCGTGCCGTTTTTGATACCGTATTTTGCTTCAACTGCCGTAATGACCGCATCCACGTCAATAATGTCCTGCGCCGTTTCGGTTTTTGGCAGCCGAATCACATTGATACCGCCAAGCACCATTGCCTCAACATCCTGATCGCCGCCTGCATCCAAGGCATTCACCCGGACAACGGTTTCAACACTACTGTAATCAAAAGTTTTCAATGCAGAATAGACCAGCATTCGCGCGGTATCTTTTTCTTTTAACGAAACCGCATCTTCAAGGTCAAACATGATGGCGTCTGCCCCATAAATCGGCGCATCACGGAGCATGCCCGGATTAGCGCCCGGAACAAACATCATGGTTCTTCTTAATTTATCCATGCGTTGATCTCCTCCCAGTCAAATGTCTTGTTATCGGCAGCACGGTAAGCCGCCGCAATGGTACGTGCTTTGATCGTACAATCCAGTGCACCTTTGTCATTGGCTTCAACCGCAACGTTTTCGATCGCCAGTTTTGCAAGTGTTGCTTTGATGACCGCGCGAATTTGTTCGCCAAATTGCTTTTCAACACTGCTTTGCAACTGAATCGTGATACCGTCAGCGGCTGGTGCAAGCGTGATTTGAATATCACTTGACTCCAGTGTCCCAGCCGTACCGGGATGATTAATTTTCATGGGTTGATCGCTCCTTTATTTCTGTATAAACCTCTGGATAAACGAGTTGTTGCACCGTTTTCCAATCCTGTTGTGCAATCGCCGCCCGAACCCGCGTGGCACTGACAACTTCGCCAGCAATCTGCAAGCGCGGAACAACAATCAGTTCGATAGTGTCACCAAAAGTGGCGGCTAATTGGCGATTGTAAATAGCGGTCACGGGTGACAATGGCTCTTCACCGACATAACGCCGGGTAATGTCTAAAATGGGGGCAATTCGCTGTTTAAAAAGCGCAGCATCCAATCCGGCTTGAGCAGACGCAATTGCCGCATCCGCCTGATCCTTGAGAAAATAACTCGGAAACGTGGTATTCGACACCATGTAATCAGCGGTTGGCAACACCACGACATTCGCCCAGCGTGAGGCGATTTTTTTTACGAGGCCCAAGCGTTCGGCAGCGGTGAAAAGCGAGCGTTCGGCTGACAGCACAAAGACGTAAACCACGGCATTGTCCCTAGCTGCCTGCTCAATCAGATACGCATGACCGCGGGTAACCGGATTAGCGTTCATCACAATTGCCGCAACCGGCTGTCCTGAGTGCTGATGCTGCTCCAACAATGCCGTGTAGTCAGCAAAATTAGGATAACCACGTTCGAGCAAAACCACCGTGTCTGTTGCCACTAACTGCTTAAAGCCTAACGATTCAAAAAACTTTTTCGTGCTTGGCTTGGTATAGACAAAACTATGCGTGATCGCCTCATCATCCAGCCGATCCAACAGTGCCTGAATAATCTGTGCCAATAGATTTTCATGCTGAGCATCTGGTGACACCGCAACCTCTTTAATGATGTTGCCAGCTAATGAACCGGTTGCTAATAACGCACCATCTTCGAAAATACCAACTGTAAAATCAACGTGTTCATCCGGCGTCAATTCAGCCGCACGTAAAAGCGTTTGCCAAGCTGTTTTTTCTTGCGGATTCAGGTCAAACCAAATACGTTTTAACGTTGCCATCTTACTTCGCCGCTTTATCGGCTGGCGCAAACTTAAGCAATAATTTGGCCACAATGTAGATAATGAACAAAACGATAAACACGCCGCCCATACCGACCAACATCAATTCACCAGCCTGTTCAACTGCTGTGGGATCAAACTTCATGGTAAAAACCTCCTAGTAAAGTGAGCGTGAGCTGGTGCGGGTTGACTTCCGCACTTACAAACCACATCAAGCGCCAAAGAATGACAACAATAGCCCACCAGCAATCACTGAGCCAATTTGACCAGAAACATTGGCACCGACTGCATACATTAAGACAAAGTTCTGCGGATCTTCGTCAGTGGCCATTTTCTGAATCACGCGACTCGACATCGGAAAGGCTGAAATACCGGCCGCACCGATCATTGGATTGATTTTTTCTTTTCGGAAAAGATTCAACAGCTTAGCAAAAAGAACGCCGCCAACCGAATCCATAATGAAGGCAAACAAACCAAACGCAATAATCATCAATGTTTGAATATTTAAGAACTGATCTGCCTGCAATTTAACGGAAATGGTTAAGCCCAAGAGAATGGAGACGATGTTGACCAATTCATTCTGCGCTGTGTTGGAAAGCCGATCCAACACGCCACATTCCCGCAGCAGATTGCCAAACATCAGGAAACCAACCAATGGCAGTGAAATCGGTGCAATGAAGCCAGCGATGACGGTGATGATAATCGGAAACAGAATTTTAGTCGTCTTGGACACGCCTTCTGCCTTATACGTCATCCGAATGCGGCGTTCATGCTTGGTTGTGACTGCTTTGATGGCCATGGGTTGAATAATCGGCACCAATGCCATGTACGAATAAGCCGCCACTGTGATGGCCCCCAACAGATTCGGCGCCAACTGGTTTGAAACAAAAATGGATGTCGGACCATCGGCAGCCCCGATGATCCCGATTGAAGCAGCCTCTTTAATGTTGAAGCCGAAGAATACTGCAACAAAAACGGTAGCGAAAATACCAAACTGTGCCGCCGCTCCGAAAAGCAGCATAAACGGATTTTGTAATAACGGGCCAAAATCAATCATGGCGCCAATCCCAATGAAAATCAGCAATGGGAAAAGTTCGGTGTTAATGCCGGCCTTGAATAAAACATCCAGCACCCCTTCTGCCTTGGTGCCGCCGACAACTTGCGTTAAAACGCCGGTTCCGGGAAAATTCACCAAAATGGCGCCCAGTCCCATCGGAACCAATAAGGTCGGTTCATATTCTTTCTTGATTCCCAGATACATCAGGAGTGCACCGATCAACATCATCGCGATTTGACCTAATGTGATAGTGGTGATTCCGTGAATGAGCGCTTCCATAAGCTTCCTCCTCCCTAAATAATGCTAATAAGACCGTCACCGGAATTGACACTTTGATTTAGCGTTGCGATAATATCGCCCACCGTCCCGGCTTTAGGCGCGACGATTTCGTTTTCCATTTTCATCGCTTCTAATATCATCAAGGGTTGGTTTTCGGTGACTGCATCACCACTTTTAACCAAAACCTTGGTAACCGTGCCTGGCATCGGTGCCGTGACCACTTCACCTTCTCCGCTTGCCGCTGCCGGCGTTGCTGGGGCGGGTGTTGGTGCTGCCGGTGCCGGCGCTGGTGTTTCAGCTGCAGGTGTTGGTGCCGCAGCCGGTGCTGGCGTCGGAGCCGCGGCAGCCGGTGTCCCGCCGATTTCTTCCATTTCGACCAAATAGGTTTTCCCATCGATCGTTATCTTGAACTTTCTCAACATCTTCTTCAGTCCACCTTTTTCTTAATTGACTTGACCACGTACTGAGCATCGCCATCACCAGCAGCAATCGCACTGGCAATTAAACCCACACGCTTAGCTTCGGGATTTTCAACGTACAGATGTTTCAACACCAGCTTTGCATCAGGTGCCGAATCCGCAGTAACCGCCGCGGCAATTAGGCTGGCAGTTAACTCGGTTTTAGGATCAACCTCCAAAAAGTTCGGCACCGTTTCCCATTGTGTTGTTTCGACCGGAGCCGCTACTTTCTTCGTTGTCGGTTCAACCGGTGTCTGCGGCGGCTGCTTTTTACGATGCAACCATCCAAACATAACATCACCTCTTCTCTTAAAGTGAGCGTGAGTCAGCGCGGGTAGAAGTCGGAGTGTAAGTGGCCTTAGACGTGATGGCCGGGCTTTGGCCATTGCGGCTAAGGTCCTTACACGCAGACTTCTGCGCTGATGAACGCGTTATGGTGAGCGTGAGTCAGCGCGGGTAGAAGTCGGAGTGTAAGTGGCCTTAGACGTGATGGCTGGGCTTTGGCCATTGCGGCTAAGGTCCTTACACGCAGACTTCTGCGCTGATGAACGCGTTAAAGTGAGCGTGAGTCAGCCCGCTTGCGAACGCGCGTTATTAAATAGCGCAACCCGCATAACTTTGATAGATCTATCATACGGGGAAAAGCCAATCACAATTGGCTTTTCGGTGTCTTTTTTCGGTTAAATGCTATTTTTGCGGCAGGTAAAATGGCACGTGGCCAAAGAGCATAACCGTCACCACAAAAATTGCAAACACGCCTAATGCATATTTTCCGGCTTCGCGTTGCCACTTACCCATATCCAAACCGGTTAGCCGCAGTAAGAGGTAGATGAAGGCAACCAATGGCGACAGTAAGTGGAATGCCTGACCCATTAATGAAGCCAATGCCATTTGCATGTTAGTAAACCCATAGGCACGGCCGGCAGTTGCCAAAACCGGCATAACGCCGAAGTAAAAACCATCGTTACTTAAGAAGAATGTCCCTGGCGCCGAAATCAATGCGATCACGAGCCCCCAGAAGCCAGCCATGGAATTTGGAATGATCGCGGTAAAGCTCTTAGCCAACGCTTCTGCCATCCCGGTTCCTTGGAACAGACCCATGAAGACCCCGGCTGCAAACACCAGAATAACCACTTGCACGGCATCGCCACCATTAGCGCCGATCCGCTTGCTTTGGTCGCCTAACTTAGGATAGTTTGCCATCAATGCGATACAGGTTCCGACCAAGAACAGCAACAATGGCGGCATTGCAATGGCTTTAATAAAGGAACTTGCCACCAACCAGGCAATCAGAACAATCGTCAAAATACCGTTAAACAGGAACATATTCGGGCGGCGAATTTCAGAAACTTCCGGATCCACTACCGATGTCATTTCGTCAATTTCTTCATCGGTTAATTCCCGAACTCCCAAGCGTTTCCGTTCTGCGCGACCCATGTGCGGTGCCACATAGAAGATCACATAAGCCAGTGCCAAAATCATCCCTGGCAACAGGTAGGTCAAAATATCCGCATCAACTTTTAAAACTGCCATTGCCCGTGCAGTTGGCCCACCCCAAGGCAACAGGTTCATGATGGTATTTTGCAGAATAATCAAAACACCCAGGTTCATCATATTCATGTTGAGCTTCTTATAAATCGGAATAAATGCCGAGCAACAAATCAAAGTAGTGGTCGTGCCGTCCCCGTTGAGTGAAACGGCCATCGCAACAATTGCGGTTGCCATCAGCACTTTCATTGGGTCGCCTTTTGCAATCTTGATCATGCGTGCCGTAATCGGATCAAACAAACCGGCGTCAAGCATAATGGAGAAATAAAGAATGGCGAATAAGAGCATGATCCCGGTGTTAGCAGTCGTCGTCAGACCTTTTAACACGAAATCGCCTATCGTTCCTTTCTTTGCCACGCCAGCCACCATTGCAATAATCGCAAATAATAGCGGGATCATAACCAAGGAAGTAAACGGTGAAAGTTTCTTAGTCATGATGACGTACATGAAGACAATGATCATGGCATAAGCAATGACGGTGAGTAACATAGTCCCAACCTCTTTTCATAAGTTTTTATCGCTGCCCTCATATTACGTGATATTCGTCACTAAATGGCGGTTTTTGCCCGTTTAGAACACGAAAAGAACAATCGTCGTTTGACCGCAAAAATAAATTTCCCCAAAAAGAAAGCGCCCTCATTGGCTTAAAATTCGCTTTTAAGTCAATGAGGGCACTTTAGCAAAGGTGTGCAGATTAGTTTGAAAAGAGGCTATAATAATTGTTACATAGTTCACATTCGACTAATACAGAAACAAAATTCTGTATCAGTCTACCAGTCCTGGAAGCGTTCTTCTTCCAACTTTTTCAATAACTGGTTGAAATTTTCGCGCGATGGACTATGACTCAGTGTTTCTTCCTGAAGCTCGTTAAACCGCTCTGCTAAGTAGTAAGCGGTCAGATAAAGTGTTAGCTTCCGTTTAACAATTGTTTCCGGATCTTTGTCATCGGGTACCTGGTGTGAACCAACAACAAGATTAGCGAACTGTTTCGGATTTAACCGTAAATCATCCGGCGAATCAGCCTTCATAATATAACCCCCCTTTTCTTAAGTATGCCTAATACTAACATAAAAAAAGAACGCTTCTTGAGAAAAAACGTTCATTCTCGGTCAACCCGATGTGGGCATTCGGGTTAGGAACTTTGGTAAAATTTTTCCAGTTAGCCAAACCCGACTACCAGTGGGGTAAAAAAGTGCGCCCGCCGTGAATGCTGCTAATGCGTCAATTCGAAAAATAACCGGGTGCGCATCATGGCGCGACCCGACTTGTTTAGCCATGTCAAGATCACTAGACAGATGGACAAAATCACGATTCATCGGCCGCAACCCCTCACTTTCAATCATGATGGCCGCCTGATGGGAAGTCCCATGATACAACCAAGTAGGTGGTTTGCTGGCGGGCATTAGCGGTAAAACCGGAACACTATGACCATATACTGCCCGAATCCTATTATCTTCAAGCGCGAATCGCCGCTTATCGCTTTGACGCATCATGGCAGCCAGTACCTGTCGATCTAAATGCACTTGATAATGCGCGTTAAACCGTTGGATCAAGGTGTCCAGATCCACGCGGCCATATGCATCAAGTTTTAAGCCGAGTCTTTCCGGATGATGGCGTAAAATAAAACTGAGAAGCTTACTGATCTTCACAAGTTGTTTCTCCATTGCTATATACCCCATTTTCACAAAATCCAATGAGACTAAAGGAAGGATCACCTTGAAACTTAATTTTTCCGCTGCACGCATGTCCGATCTTGATGCAATCATGCGAATTGAACATGCCGGATTCACCCCGCAAGAAGCGGCCAGCCGTATCAGCATGGCGGCGCGCATTACGAACTATCCCGATACCTTTATTGTCGCCCGGGTTGCAAATACCATTGTGGGTTATGTTGTGGGTCCAGCCACTTTCAAGCCTACAATCACAGATGATCTTTTTACGGATAGTCAGCCTAATCAGCCCGCTGCCCCTTACCTTGCGATTCTCAGCTTAGCCGTGGCCCCAAACATGCAACACCATGGGATCGGCCGTCAACTACTAGCTAAGCTGACTCAAGTTGCTCAATTGCAAAAACGCACTGCGCTCACTTTAACCTGCCTATCACGCCTTATCCCTTTTTATGAGCATGTCGGCTTTCATAATGACGGTCTTGCAGCTTCCACCCATGCCGGTGAAGTCTGGTTCAATATGTCAAAACCAGTCAAGCCCGTCGCAAAAATCTAGGTTGCTAACTTTGATGCAGATGCTGTCGCAAAACCGGTGCTGTTTCGTTGACTAAAAAAAGCGACCCGTCAGCCTGCGCCGCCAAACTAGCGCCCAAATCACCTAAGTCAAACGGCTCAAAACCAATTGCCCAGATTAACGCCGCCACTTGCTTCTTAGCCTGAGGATCGTCACCGGCATAAGGCAGCGCAATGCGATCCACCGACCGATTGGGACGTGCCAGCTGTGCAAATACCGCCATTTCAATTGAATTAAAGGCTTTGACAACGCGGTGTGAATGAAAATGTTCCGCGACCATTTGTGACGTTGCTTTTTGATGACATTCAATCTCGGGAATCCGTTCATCCCGATCCGGAAAGTAATTGGTTGCATCCACAATAATCGGATCATTTCCGGTTGGTAACGGTAACGCTTTGATCGCAAAAAACGGCACCGCCAACACGACTAAATCCTGCGCCTCTGCCTGCTCAACTGTACCTGCTGCTGCCCCCAAAACGCGTGCCAAATCATCTAATGCATCCACCGAACCGCGATGAGCCAGCATGACGGTATTCCCCGCCCGCACAAAAAGCTGCGTCAAAACCTGACCAACATAACCTGCACCAATCATCCCGATTTTCATTCATCATCACACACCTTCATTATTCATTAATTATATCGCGCCATTGCTTTTTGAGGCAAATAAGCTTTTATATCCTTGTTATGCGTGCAGATATTACATCTTTTATAATTATTTAATTTAGCAGACAGACTGGGCCAGTTGTCTCTTTTCCACTATTATGGTTTACAAACTAGTTAAGTCGGTTTAAACTACTAGTATGTAAAACATGCTAGTCGAAAGGGAGCGATGCACGTGGCAGCCGACGCGAACAGTCAGATGCTAAAAGGAATTTTACAAGGGTGCTTGCTTATTTTACTGGCGCGAAAAGAACAATACGGTTATGCCATCAGTGAATCGCTTGATCTTTTCGGATTTGGCGACGTCCCCAAAGGCACCATCTACCCACTATTGATGACGATGGAGAAAAAAGGCCTGCTAGTCAGCCATATGCGCCCGTCACCGGATGGCCCGCAGCGTAAATACTATGCCGTGACGCCTTTGGGAGAAACTGCCCGCCAGACTTTTATGGTGCAATGGTCGGAACTTAAGGATCATGTCGAACAGCTTATTGCCGATCAACCGGAAGAATAGAACAGGTTACAATCGCGCTAGTTCACGCTCCATAACGCGTTCACTGACGCAGAAGTCTGCGGCTAAGGCTACTTACACTTCGACTTCTGACCGCGCCAGTTCACGCGCACTTATACGAGGAGGCCTTGACGATGAAAAAACGGAAACAAGCAGTCAAAAAGATGGTTGCGGAGAACAATGAACTACGTAAACAGTTAACTAAGGAAAACCGTGACTATTACGAGAATCTGCTGACTTACTTAAGAGGAAAATCTTTCTTACGCGATGATTATCAAGTCGAGCAAAACTTGTTAACTATTTTGCAGGACTTAATTGATGCTCAGGCGGATGGGGTTGAGGCTGCTGCTTATTTTGGCCAGAATCCGGAAGCAACGGCCAATGATTTGCTGAAGACGATTCCGTTCAATCTCGCTGACTTCTTCTGGTTTAATTTAAAACTGGTTTTCATGATGTTTTTTATTTTGTGGATTCCGAAGCTAGCTAACCCGGTCATGACCCTTGATATCGGGATGACATTTCTTTGCGGCGTCATTGCAATTATTGGCAGCTGGTGTTTTGTTTGGCTTTTAGGTGGTTCTGCTTTTGCAAAACACACTCGTATTCAAATTTTTAGTTTAATCGTTTTTAGCATTATTGTCTTTGCTGTTATGTTTTTCGTGTCAATTTTTGTTAAAACCGGCTGGCGGATCACGCTTCCCTCCCAAGTATCACTCGCGGTTATTGTCTTAGGTTTAGTCATTATCGTTATTTTCCCATTCGTCCAGCATCTAAATGAGTTCAACATTTTCTTCTATCTTTATGTTGCGTTTTACTTCGTTTTAGGATTGCTTCTTCGTCTTCCACAAACCAAGCCTTTTCTAACAGCTAAAGTCAACTTAGGTCCGTGGAAATGGGTCGTTATCATTGGGCTTGTGCTCTTTTCACTCGCGATTGGAGGACTTGTTTACCGGTTTTATCAACGCCGCCATCCAGACTAACCGTTGCGTGTATCGCGTGTCGGTACGAGAATTCGCGCCAACGGGTTTTCTAGGCCGCAAATTCAGCTACAATAGATGGCATACGTTCCAACTGAAGGAGTGACTATTTTGATCCCTAATGAAACCATCCGGCACCAGCTTCACCACCGCTCGATTCGGCAATTTAAACCGGAACAGCTTAGCCAGCAAACGATCCGCACATTGCTTGATGTCGCTCAGCATACGGCAAGTTCCATGTATCTGCAGCTGTTTTCGGTTATTCATATTCTCGATCCGCAAATCCGGGCTAAAATTGCCGAAATTAGCACACAAGGCTATTTAAACGGTCCTGGGGAATTATTTATTTTTATTGCTGATTTGAATCGCGTTGCCACCTTGACCGCCGCTGCCAATCACCCGCTTGATCGCGTTGGGCGGATGGACAAGTTTCTCCAGGCAAGCGCCGATGCTACCTTGGCACTGCAAAATATGGTGGTGGCCGCTGAAAGCCTGGGTCTTGGAACCGTCACACTAGGCAGTATTCAAAATGATGCCCAAGCCATGATTGATTTATTGCATCTGCCGAAGTACACATTTCCATTGTTAGGCTTAGCAGTGGGCTTGCCAGCTGACCAGCCAGACGAAAAGCCGCGCATGCCTCAGTCGCTGGTTGCTTTCACCAATCATTATGGTGAACCGGCGCCAAAAGCAGATGTACTGAGCGACTATGATCAAACAGTGCATAATTATTACGCCACCCGTCATGGTTCCCATCGTAAGGAGACCTACACCGACCTCGCAGTGAGTGCCGGAAGCTATACGCCGGCAAAACGCGCTGATTTATTTGATGTGATGCGTCATCAAGGCTTCTTCCCTGAAAGCTAACCGTTTGTTTTTCTTTTTGGTCCATACCTGTATTGTTAACAATACTAACCGCTTGAAGCGTTGATCAAGCGGTTATTTTTGTGTCTTCTGTCGAGCATTTAAAATAGATGAAGAATTATTGACCCACCAGTCAATTTCTTGTTGACTGATGGGTCAATGGCGACTATACTTCGGTTGAAATGAGCGATGATTGACTACTGTAACGAAAACATCGGCTCTCGGTTCGTTCAACGACTTGGTATCCGCACGCACCATACCGTAGAAACACGCGCTGACTCACGCTCACTTTACTTAGGAGGTTAGTCATGACAACAAATGTTATCGAACTTGACCATATTCAAAAAAGATTTGGTAAGTTTGAGGCTTTAAAAGATGTCAGTTTTACGTTGGCGTCAGGCCAGGTTTTAGGCTTTTTAGGGCCGAATGGTGCTGGCAAGTCGACAACGATTCGGATTATTTTGGGGTTACTAAAGAAAACCAGCGGCTCGGTAACCGTATTTGGCAAGGACGCTTGGCATGATGATGCTGCGATTCATCCGCGAATTGCTTACATCCCGGGCGATGTTTATCTGTGGCCGAATTTGTCCGGCGGCGAAATCATTGACTTGTTACTCCGCTTAAACGGGCGGACTCATAATCAAAAAACCGATGAACTGATGCAACGATTCGAATTTGATCCGAAGAAAAAAGCCCGTACCTACTCAAAAGGTAACCGCCAAAAAGTTGCGATCATCGCCGCTTTGTCACAAGACGCTGATCTTTACATTTTCGATGAGCCAACGTCAGGACTGGATCCGTTGAATGAGCAAACTTTTCAACAAGAAGTGCTTAAACTCAAGCAGGCGGGAAAAAGTGTTTTGCTCTCCAGTCACATTCTGTCAGAAGTGGAACGAATGTGTGACTCGATTGTGATTATTCGTGACGGCAGCGTGATTGAAAGTGGCAATCTCGCCCAAATGCAGCATTTATCGCGTTTACGCGTTGAAGTCACGTCGACAACGGCTTTGGATAGTTTGACCCAATCAACCGGTATTCATGAGCTGACCTTTCCAGAGAGACAGCACACGAAGGCCATTTTCACTGCTGATCGCGATGACCTAAGTGCGATCATGCAAACCTTAGCTAGCCATGCGATCCTGGATTTGCAAGTCACGCCGCCAACTTTGGAAGATCTCTTTATGCGCTATTACGAAAAAGAAGGTGCTGATCATGCGGCACAATAATCGCCATGCTGGTTACCTATTCCAGGCTAATTTGAAACAAAACTTCAAATTTTCTGGCATTTGGCTTGTGATCCTCATCATGATGATCATCAGTGGAGCTGCCAAATTGGAAGCAGCTTTTGCAAACGGCACAGCTGGGGCGAAGGATATCGTCAAAATGCTGCAAGCACCAGGCATGGCGGCGATGTTTGGTGCCACGCCAAAAGTTGTCACCTATAACTCGGCTATTATCTTTGCTGGCGTTATGGTTGTGTTCATGATCATTCTGCAAGCATTGTGGGTCATGCCGCTGATGATTCGCGACACGCGGGGGCAAGAAGAAAGCGGGTTGCTGGAAATGGTGCGTGCACGCAATGTTGGCCGCACCGCCGCTGTCACTGCGGCTATTTTCGAATTGATTTTTAGCAGTCTCGTTATGGGACTCACCTACTTGATCAGCTTGGTCGCCATTAAAATGGATGGTGCGACCCTTGCAGGCGACTTGCTATTTGCTTTAGGAATGGTCGTTGCCAATTTTGTCTTCGGCACGATTGCACTGCTATTTTCCCAGCTTGCCAATAACAGTCGTACCGCCAGCATGCTGAGTTATATGGTACTCATGATTGCTTATCTCATGCGGCTAGTCACCGATATCAACCATCAACAGCTGACCTGGCTTTCACCAATCGGCTGGTTTGAAAAAGCCAACTTTTATACCGACAACAACCCTGTACCCCTGCTTTTAGGGCTTATCGTCAGCGCACTGCTTGCAGGCGTGGCCGTCATGATCGCCCAAACACGGGATCTTGGCACGGGGATCATTGCTGAAAACGGTGGCCGTCCGCGAGCGGCAAACTGGCTGCGCTCCATGCCTGCTTTAGTCTGGCGCACCGAACGCGGCTTGTTGGCTGGCTGGTTAGTCGGGGCCGTTGTTTTTGGCGGCGTGATGGGCAGCGTGCTCGGTGGCGTAGGTGATATTCTGAAAACCAATCCAATTTATCGAAAACTTTTGGATGTCAGCCAAATTAACGCTGCCAATCAAACCATGGTGCTTTCGTTTTTGGCGATGTACATGGGCATTTTTGTGGCCTTGGCGGTGACAGCGGGCGTTCAGATTGCCTTTCGACTCAAACATGACGATCAGCACGGCTATCTCAGCATCATTCACGCCGAAAAGCCAACCCGCATTTTAATCAGCGCCAGTTACAATGGCATGGCCTTGTTAGCCGGCGTTTTGGTGCTGACAGTTGGCTTACTCGCCTTGTTTTTCACCGGCAATCAGGTGCTGAGTCATCCGCTGCCAGCGAAGTACCTTGGTCGACTCTTTATTGGTGGCATTCCGGCTGTCTTGGCTTTCATTGCGTTAGGCATCGCCCTGTCTGGTTTATGGCCGCGCCTGAGCAATCTTTTCTGGTTGTATATGGGCGCCGGGCTGATTGTGCAAGTCTTCCGCGGCTTATTCGATTTGCCCAAACACGCCGCCGACTTTACGCCATTTGGCTGGATTGCCGATGTCCCACTCAAAACGCTGGCCCAACCATGGCTGCCCGTGATGCTCATTAGCGCCATTATCCTAGTTATATTGGGAATGGCCGGTTACCGCAGACAGGACTTGAGCGTATGAAAAATGTCGTCAATGATCCGCAAAAAGTCACCCGAATTCTCGCAACGGCTACCACCGCTTTTGGCCAACAAGGCTTTGCTAAAACCAAAACCGATGATATTGCCGCAACGGCAGGTGTTTCTAAGGGGCTTATCTTCCACTACTTCGGTAACAAACAAGACCTTTATCTAGATACTTTTAAAACCGCGTATCATCGTATTTATGATCATATGAACCCCCATAAATGGCAGGACGCACCAGGACTGGCAGCGATGATGACGCAAGCCGTTAAATACGAGATGCAACTGCAGCTGAAATTTCCGGACGAGTATCGCCTTATGATGCAGGCTTATGCCGACTTATCGCATTTTCCTAAACCCTTACAGCAACAAATCCAGCAAGAAACCCAGGCAATTTCGGCTGAAGCCAACCGTATTTTCCGCCAAAAAATCGAGCAACTCCCGCGCCGGGACGGTGTTTCGGTTGCTGACATTTTTAGTGTGGTTTCCGCCGTCATTGCCCAGCAAACGGCTACCACCACCCGGATGATTGCAACCGGCCATTACCGCAACTTTGATGATTTACAGGTTGTCGTGGACCAGATGGATCGTCAGCTGAAAATTATCGAGCATGGGTTTTTACCTGATTGATAGGAAAGTCGGTTTAGTCTCTGATTATTATCAGTTTTGCATCGAATGCCCGTATTCAAACCATGTAAATCAAGTCACCCACAAAAAACTCAGGCACGCCGCTACCGCACAAAAGCTAGCGAGTTGCCTGAGTTTTTCCCTGTCTAACTAATCCTGACTTTTAGTAGCTTTAAAGAGTCGCAGATACAACCCAAAATTAACCAACCCAATCAGAAGCAACAAGCCAAATGCCAGCTGACTGCCGATCCCGACGTTTTGGGCGTGGGTTAAACCCGGAACGGTGACGGCGGTCATCATGCCGGCCAACACCGTGGTGCCAATTGAACCGGTAACTTGTTGGCCGGTACTATACAGCGCATTGGCGTCGCTTTGATACTGATGTGCCATCACCTTCAGTCCATAAGCCGTGCTGTTACCAAATGCCATCGAGCGGCCAATGGCAAAAATCAGGTACAGCACCGTGACCCATAGCACGCTAATATGCCGCCCCCAAATCGTAAAGCCCAACATGCCCAGTGTAAACAAACTATTGCCTAACAAAAGTGGCAGCCGTCCGCCAAAATGATCCAGCATCCACCCATATACAGGCTGACCAAGTCCATTAAACACACTGCCAGGCAACAAGATTAACCCACCGACAAACGCGCTGGCCCCATCCACGGTTTGCACGTAATTAGGCAGCAAGAAGTTAATGCCGACATTGGAAAACTGCAATAAGATGTAAGGCAAAAAGCTATACAGGAAGCCTGCGTCATGGAAAACATCCAGCTTAAACAGAGCTTTGGCGTGATGTTTTGACAGCCAAAGGAAAACCAGCATGGCAACCACCACCACAAGACCAGCCACACCGGCCAGCGCCCACGTTCGATCACTCACCCCATTCAAGCCGACCGTCAGACTGATCAGCGCCACCCCTAACGCAGCAAACCGCAACCAGTCAAACGCGAATGCGGAAGTATGCGTGTACTGCTTAATCCGCCCTTGTCCTAAAATTAATAACAATAAGGCAAACGGCAGCGTACTCCAGAAAATCATGCGCCAGTCAAAAAAGTTAGCAACTGCACCGCCAAAAGTTGGCCCCAAAGCCGGTCCGATGAGAATGATTAAATTAGCAACGCCCATATACGTCCCTAACTTGCTGGTCGGCACCGTGTCCAAAATAATATTCACCATCAGCGGTCCGCACAAGCCAACACACCCTGCCTGCACCAGCCGACCAATCAGCAACACCCAGAATACCGGCGCCAAAGCACACATCAAATCGCCAATAATAAAAAGCAATGCCGCGGTGATAAACAATTGGCGATTGGTAAAGCGGCGTTTCATGTACGCTGAACTAAGCATGACCAAAGCGGCCGCTAACAAATAACCGGATGTCACCCACTGCACGGTTGTCAACGACACATGAAAGTCATGCATCAGCGTTGGAAATGTGACATTCATCGAAGTTTCCGTCAAAACGCCAAAAAACGACATTAAGGCGACAATGGTGATGACGAATAAGGCGTGGCGAGTATTCTGTTCTTTTGCTTCAATGGTTGTTTTTGTCATGATCGACCCTTCTGTATACGACTGCCGGCCCGTTAGCAAACCCTGCTGGCAATTGCGTTATAGTTTCATGATAGGCCGGATTATTTTCAGTAACAACATTGAATTTCGGCTTGATTGGTGAAAATTCTGCTTTTGGATTGCGGGTTGCGATGAAAACTATTTGTGAAATGAGGTAAGATAAGGATACTTGATGCAAATATTTTTATGGTTTTCGGTTATATTAATCGTGAGTAAACGTGACTGCGCAGGTTCGGTATAGAGGATGGCTCGCATTTCAATATAGTGCGTTCTTCAGCGCAAAAACCGGGCTGGCTCACACTCACTTTAGTTTAGGAGAATTTTTATAATGACAATTATCTTAGTGCTTCTCGGCTTTTTGGTCGGGGCATTTATTATGACCATGGGTGGTGGCGGCGGTGCTTTTTATCTTGGTATTATGACCGGCGTTGCGCATCTTTCACCGAGTACTGCGGCGGCGACATCGCTGTTTACGGCGATTCCGGCGTTGGCGGTGGGGTGTTATAGTCACTATCGCACTGGCAATATGCGTTTTCACGCCGGCAACCGGATTCTGCTGACGGCAGTACCAGCAACGGTTGTCGGTAGTCTGGCCGCACCTTACATACCGGAACTGGTTTATTCATGGTCGATTGCGATTATTTTCATGGTTCTTGGCGTTCAAATGTTGCGCCAATCCTTTGGGCGTAAAGCAAAGAAGACCACCCAGCCGGCATGGTTCGCCTATGTGCTTGGTATGATTAGCGGCTTAATGGTTGGCGTTGCCGGACTAAGTGGTGGCGGCCCGATTATGGCTGGTTTGATGTTGATGGGTTTGGATATGCCGCATGCCGCTGCAACCTCATCTTATGCTTTAGTAGCTTTATCCATCATCGGTTGCTTTCTGCACGCCACTCAAGGAAAAATTGCGTGGACAGTCGGCGGCCTCCTGATGCTCGGCTCGCTGGTTGGTGCCGCAATCACACCCCGCATCCTCAATCGCTTTGACCCGCGTAAGTTGACCGCCATCTTACGTCCGCTCCTCGGTTTGCTTTTAGTCGTCATGGCGATCGAACAAGTATGGTAATGATTTTCAACTTAACCATCAGTTAAAAAATTTGCCAGCAACTTGAAAACGCCGCCATTGTCTTCACTAAGAAGCACCATCATAATGAAGGTGATCAAAAGGGGTGATCATCATGCATTTAAATCAGATTATTCGCACTAAACGCCTGGCAGCAGGCTTAACTCAGGAAGCGCTGGCGCAAAAAGTTGGTGTCACGTCGCCGGCTGTTAGTAAATGGGAAAAAGGTATTTCTTATCCTGATATCACGTTGCTGCCGATTCTCGCACGCAATCTCAACACGGATGTGAATACGTTGTTGGACTTTTCGGCTGACTTAGATCCAGCTGCACTGCGTCGTTTCTATACGAAACTAACCGCAACGGCCCAAAAGGATGGCTGGAAGGCGGCAGTTGCTTTGGTTGATGAAGAACTACGCGAATATCCGTCTGTACCGCAGCTGCAAATGATGGTACCAGCGTTTCTTCAAGGTTTAAAATCTGACATCCCGACAAATGAGTGGCCAGCAGTTCGGGAGCGAATTATTCAACTTTACCAAGCAAGTGAACGACCGCATTCAAGTTTGCCAGAAGCTCAGATCGCAGCGGAAGGGTTATTCCAATTCTTTTTAAGCGAGCACGAATTCGATGCGGCGGAAAAGCAGCTTCAAAATCTACCATCCGAAACCGTTGCTTATCAGGCGCTGAAGCTTAAACTCCAGTTGAGCCAAGGACAGTTTGACAAAGCTTATGTTGATGGCGAACAGCTGCTTACAAGCGATTTCTCCGCCCTTACCATTGTCCTCAATTTGTTAACTCAAGTTGCCATCGCCGATCACCAACTGGCCACGGCTCAGCTTTATGTCGATACACTCCTCAAGTTTGATGCTGTTTTCAATATGTACAGTCCCTGGGCAATTGATTCACAACTACGACTCGCAAAAGCTGCCAACAAACCTAAAGAAGCCATCGCCATACTTCAAAAGTCCATCGACAAGATTGATCGAAAAATACCGGCAGTTCTAAAGCATTTACCTAAGCTTCAGCCAATCGCATCACTTACAGAAGCCCAAAAACAATTAGCCCAAAGCTTTGCTGCTGATCCTGAACTGGACTATTTAAAAGACGACCCTGAATTTCAAAAACTCATCCACCAGTTTGATGCGTAAAATACCTTTTGGCCAATTAGGCTTTTAGGAACTACCAAACTGCAAATAAAAACCTCACCGCGAATTTTCTTGTGATGAGGTTTTTTGTTTGTGCTGGCGATCCTTAATGGTTAATCTTCCCCGTACTTAAGAACTCATACAAGTACCGATTCACCAGTGGATTATGCTCGTGTAATTTACTGTGTTGCGCCTTGCTGTTGGTAATCTCGCGCTCGGTATAACTTTTGGCACGATCTGCTACCAGATATCGCAATGACCGGGCTGAGTTAACCGGCACCCGGCCATCTGAGCCTTTGCCTAGATTTCCATACAAGTTCAAAACCGCGGCTGTTTTGGGAAAATACTGGCGATGCTCGTACATCGGTTTGTACCGATCCGACATTGTACTCGGTCGGCCATCGCTGGCCAGCTTAATATCAAGACCACTATTCATGCCGCCCATCCCCGGAAAGCCATTGAAAGGTCCGGCAATCGTAATGAGTTTCTCCAATGCCGGCGTCCCTTTTTTATCCGGCATGAGGGACCATTCTGCCCAAGCCGTCGAACCCGCAGAATGACCGACTGCATTAAAGGCCTTAACGCCATATCGCTTCTTGACTTGTTTTAGAATCTTATCCAGTGTCGGTGCATCTGGCCGGCCACTACTAAACACCACCGCGATTAATGGATGCCGAATACTTGGCGACCACGACCCACTAACACTAAGCTGTCCGGTGTTGGTCACCGTATATCGTAGGACTTGGCGGAATCCGGGATGTTTGCTGAGATCGTTAATCATGTCCTTTTCAGAACCATAGCCGCCACCAAAGCCGTGAACAAAAATGGTAGGCGTCTGGTAGGTTCCGGCAACCCGTTTGGTCGAAGGGGTCACCCCGCGATTCAGCCACAGCCACGCGCCGCCGCTGACAACAAGAAAGATACTAATGATTAGAAGGACTTTTCCCCGTTTTTTCGTCATCATTCGCCTCGCTCTTCCCGATGCTTCTTGCTTTGCATTGTACCACGCTTACCTTGATTTTGAGGTTTAAGGCTCTTGATTTCAAAATAGTTGTCAAACTTCCTTGGCAATGTCATCGTTTAATGATATAGTGTAATAGATAGCTAATACACTAGTGAGGAGGGACACCGTGGAATTCGATGATAAGGTGCCGATTTATTTTCAAATCAAACAATATCTTTACCAAGCCATTATTACCGATCGGCTCAAATCAGGCGCGCAACTGCCAGCGGTTCGCCAACTTGCCGCTGAGTTAACCGTCAACGTCAACACGGTGCAGCGTGCGTTAAGCGAGTTAATTCAAGAAGGCGTACTCGTGACGCGTAGGGGGAGAGGTAATTTCGTTACTGATGACATTAAAGTGCTGATCGATATGAAAAAACGCGTCATCGGCTCCGAACTTGACCATTTATACCGTCAATTAGCCGACTTGAATCTAACGGCAGACGAAATGAAGGACGCTTTTTCTCAGTATGTTGACGAACAGGAGGAACACCATGACAACTAGCATGATTTCAGCAGAACATCTTACTTATAAACGCAATCGTCATTTGATTTTGGACGATCTTAATCTCAACGTCCACCAAGGCCACTTCATCGGTTTGCTTGGTGCGAATGGCGCCGGGAAGACCACCTTGATGCGACTGTTAAACGGTTTGGCAACCAATTTTACCGGCACCATTCAAATCGGCGCCTCAGAAAGCATTGTCGATCGCAAACAACTCAGCAATTTCAGCGAATCACTCAAAGGTGTCAACGCCAGTCGCACCCTTCAGCAAATCGCCATCGATTATGCCATGATGTACCTCGACTTTTCCGAAAAGGCGTTCGCTGAATTCACCACTGAATATGAATTGGACCTGCACCAAAAACTCAACGCCCTTTCAACCGGGAATCGTAAAAAGTTCATCGCCGCGTTGACTTTGGCCCGCGAAACCCAACTGTATCTGCTTGATGAACCCTTTGAAGGCATTGACAGTATGACCCGCAAACGACTCATCAGCAACATGATCGCTTGGAAACCCGATGCCGCCACCGTGATTATTTCGGATCATCACGTTAACGACATCGTGAATATTCTTGATGAAATCGTTGTCTTAAAAGATAAACATATTGTCGCCCATAAAAACACGGAACAGCTCCGCGCGGAAACCGGCATGAGCGTGGAAGCTTACTATGAAAGTCTGTATCAAGGAGGCAAAAGCAATGACTAATACCTGGACAATGGCAAAAGTGCTGACTCGGCAACGATTTAAGACAGCAGTCAATACATTTATTGTCACGATAGTCGCAGCTGTCATTACCGTTATTTTGGTTTATCTTGCGGGTTCCCCGAAGTTATCCCCACAATTCATTTACAGTATGCTTTCACCTTATGTCTTATTTGGCACCATCTATCTGTTTATTCGGCTCACGATTAAACAGGAACATACCTGGGTTAATAATTATTATCGTGCCGTTCCGATCACAAATTTGAAACTGTATGCCGCCAATCTATTCAGCACGGCGGTTAATTTTGCCTGTTATAGCCTTGCTGAAGGGCTTGTATTAGGTGGCCTGGAATTTTCCGGTCGTGGCATGCACTTGCCAGCTGCTAGTGCCTGGCCAGAGATTATCGAAGGCTTCATTATCATCGCACTAACTTGCCTCTTCATCTGGGCGTTTGTCAGCCTCGTGCATATGTTATCCGTCACCATCATGGCGTTCTTACCAGAAACCCGGATTCGTATTGTTCAATGGGGCATTTATTTAGTCGTCATTGTTATCGCTTCATATCTATTCAATCAACTACAGCGCCTCTTGTTCATGCCGTTACACACTTACAATTTCGGTGCCGTGATCGCTGTTTTCCTCATCATCTTTACCCTCATCTCTGCTATCAACGTCTACTTAGTGGATGGTGAAAAACTATAAAAGTACTTTCATGATAGGCTTTGACAATAGTTAAGTGTATAATAAGTGTAAGCCTTATTTGCCCGAAATGCCTATGCTTTGGGATTTACCCTTGCACTTATCGCTGACCTATCGGAGGAATTGATCATGGTTTATCGTCAAAAAGCAACGCAACTATCACTTGAATCCTTTGGAAGCGCTCTGGGAACACCGCTCAGCCCGGACAACGAGTGGGTTCAATATGCAGAATTGATCCCATGGGCCAAACTTGAAGAGGCATACCAATTACAGTTCCCTTCAAAAACCGGCCGAGCAGCGAAGCCATTTCGATTGCTTTATGGCGCAACGTTGATCCAGTTGAAGAAAGGCCTGACCGACCGCCAAGTTGTCGACGATATCCGTGATACACCAGCCTATCAGTACTTCATCGGATTACCCGAATATCGCGCTAAGAAGCCATTTGAACACACAACGTTGGTGCACTTTCGCCAACGGCTTTCAGCCATCTCAGATTTGATCCGCAACATTACTAATGACTTCACGCGCGAGCGGTTGGAGGCCGATCTACCTGAGGGGACACATGTTTTGATTAGTGATGCGACTGCCGTTCCGGTCAAGATCAAGTATCCCCAAGATACAACGCTGCTTAACCAGAGTCGTTTGAATCTCGAACAAATGGTCACAGATCTGGCCCACGGGTTAGGTGTGGAAATTCCGCGGACGTACAGACGTGAAGCAAAAGGTAAGTGGACCGCTTTTTCGAGGAAACCGCGGCGTCAAAACAAGGAACGCCGCAAACAGCTTCAGGCTCAGCTACAATACATCCGAAGAGATCTGCGATATGTGGCGGAACTGCTTGCGCAAGGCGGTCAGCTCACTGATTGGCAAGCACAGCGTCTGGAAGTGATTAAACAAGTCTATGAGCAGCAGCTCTTCATGTTTGAGAACCACACTCACCATGTCGAGAATCGCATCGTTAGCCTTCAACAGCCGTATATCCGGCCAATCGTGCGAGGTAAGGCAAAGCAGTCCGTTGAGTTTGGCGCCAAGATTGACTGTTCCATGTTGGATGGCGTGATTGATGTAGAGCGTTTCGACTTCAATTCATTTAACGAAAGCACTGATCTTGAAGTAACGCTTGACCATGCTTTTGACCTAGTGGGTGAATATCCGGATGAGGTGCTGGTCGATACTCTCTATCGCACGCGAGATAACATCAATCTGTGTAAGAAGCTAGGCATTAAACTTAATGGGCCAAAGCTGGGTCGAAAGCCCAAACATGTGGATCCGAAACAGCGCAAAGCCGATGTCAGTGCGGAAAACCGTCGCGGTGCCATTGAGCGCAAGTTTGCCTTCTTGAAAGGTTCACTTGGGCTTGACTTAGTGAACACCAGAACGGCTGAGTCCTTGGTGGTAACGGTGGATAGCGCGATTGCATTGGCAAATATCGACCTCCTCCTTAAGCTTTTTTCTGTACCAATTTCTATTGTGGTCGAACAGGGTGGCCTGCATTATCAAATCAACTATAAAGTGACTGAAATTCGGCCAGAAACCGCAGCCTAAATCACCAGGCACTACATAGGAAAACTAGTTTTCTAAAAAATAAAGAAATGGAGCGAATATGATGACGACAACTCTTAGTTTGTACGATGCCTTAGGTGAGGATCAACTCCAAGGTATCAATGGTGGCCGTGGTAAATGCTCAGCGAACGAAGCTAATAAAGCAATGGGAAATGCTTTTGTTGGCGGGTTCGTTGGTGGACTTCCCGGTGGATTCCTCACCGCTCTGGGCGCAGGTGGAGCAGGTGGTTTAGCTACGGGAGCGGGTTACTGGGCGACATGCTGGTGGTAAGGTAGTAGACCTGCCGGATGCGAAAAAGCTGACACGTATTTGTGTCAGCTTTTTTAGAAGAATGATTAAAAAATTCAAAAGGAGTGAAACTCAAATGAAAAAAATCATTAAACTTGCAATAGCTGGATTTATCGGAATAATAACCTTTACTCTAGTGGATGGTGAAAAACTATAAAAGTACTTTCATGATAGGCTTTGACAATAGTTAAGTGTATAATAAGTGTAAGCCTTATTTGCCCGAAATGCCTATGCTTTGGGATTTACCCTTGCACTTATCGCTGACCTATCGGAGGAATTGATCATGGTTTATCGTCAAAAAGCAACGCAACTATCACTTGAATCCTTTGGAAGCGCTCTGGGAACACCGCTCAGCCCGGACAACGAGTGGGTTCAATATGCAGAATTGATCCCATGGGCCAAACTTGAAGAGGCATACCAATTACAGTTCCCTTCAAAAACCGGCCGAGCAGCGAAGCCATTTCGATTGCTTTATGGCGCAACGTTGATCCAGTTGAAGAAAGGCCTGACCGACCGCCAAGTTGTCGACGATATCCGTGATACACCAGCCTATCAGTACTTCATCGGATTACCCGAATATCGCGCTAAGAAGCCATTTGAACACACAACGTTGGTGCACTTTCGCCAACGGCTTTCAGCCATCTCAGATTTGATCCGCAACATTACTAATGACTTCACGCGCGAGCGGTTGGAGGCCGATCTACCTGAGGGGACACATGTTTTGATTAGTGATGCGACTGCCGTTCCGGTCAAGATCAAGTATCCCCAAGATACAACGCTGCTTAACCAGAGTCGTTTGAATCTCGAACAAATGGTCACAGATCTGGCCCACGGGTTAGGTGTGGAAATTCCGCGGACGTACAGACGTGAAGCAAAAGGTAAGTGGACCGCTTTTTCGAGGAAACCGCGGCGTCAAAACAAGGAACGCCGCAAACAGCTTCAGGCTCAGCTACAATACATCCGAAGAGATCTGCGATATGTGGCGGAACTGCTTGCGCAAGGCGGTCAGCTCACTGATTGGCAAGCACAGCGTCTGGAAGTGATTAAACAAGTCTATGAGCAGCAGCTCTTCATGTTTGAGAACCACACTCACCATGTCGAGAATCGCATCGTTAGCCTTCAACAGCCGTATATCCGGCCAATCGTGCGAGGTAAGGCAAAGCAGTCCGTTGAGTTTGGCGCCAAGATTGACTGTTCCATGTTGGATGGCGTGATTGATGTAGAGCGTTTCGACTTCAATTCATTTAACGAAAGCACTGATCTTGAAGTAACGCTTGACCATGCTTTTGACCTAGTGGGTGAATATCCGGATGAGGTGCTGGTCGATACTCTCTATCGCACGCGAGATAACATCAATCTGTGTAAGAAGCTAGGCATTAAACTTAATGGGCCAAAGCTGGGTCGAAAGCCCAAACATGTGGATCCGAAACAGCGCAAAGCCGATGTCAGTGCGGAAAACCGTCGCGGTGCCATTGAGCGCAAGTTTGCCTTCTTGAAAGGTTCACTTGGGCTTGACTTAGTGAACACCAGAACGGCTGAGTCCTTGGTGGTAACGGTGGATAGCGCGATTGCATTGGCAAATATCGACCTCCTCCTTAAGCTTTTTTCTGTACCAATTTCTATTGTGGTCGAACAGGGTGGCCTGCATTATCAAATCAACTATAAAGTGACTGAAATTCGGCCAGAAACCGCAGCCTAAATCACCAGGCACTACTTACTGGAAAAATGGGTTGAAACTAAGTAATATCCGTTTTATACAGAAGAATTTCAATCCTAGCATCACCGTTAACCTTAAATGATTGGACCAGAAACTGATTATTTCGATTTTTTATCGTGTTAATGTGAAAAAATATCTTGAATTGGAGGGAAGACGATGAATAGAGTAGTTACAAAGCTATTTATAAAGCACTGGAGAATTTGGTTAGCGGTGACTCCAATTTTCATTATCTCAGGGATTGTTTTTGGTGCCGCTATCGTTTTGTTAAGTGCCTTGAGTAGTGCTGATGCAAGTAGCGGTGTGGATTATGGGGTATTTCTACAAGTGCCAATAGTAATCGGCGGTGTGATACTCTGCTTATTCACAAATAATGCTATGAAGCAATGCATTGATTTTTTTGATGACACCAATGATATTCTGCTTATGCTAGGTGCATCACCAATACAGCTGAGTTTTTTGATGACTGGACAAATGCTACTGACAGGTATTATAGGTGCTAGTTTCGGGATCCTATTTGTAGTACCGGCTGCGAGAGGATTTTTACGCCTTTTACCTATAGGAGCTGGTTCACAATCATTGTCCAGTTTACCAATTGCTTTGACAGGAAACACGATAGGAATCGTCCTCTTGATACAAACGGTCTTGATCAGTATGACTTGTATGAGATATTGCCTGAAAAATTATCGCCGGAGAAAAGGGAGAGTGTCCACTGATCGAGAAGAAGGCAAGAAAAATGGTGGGATGGTCATCGGTACTCTGGCAATCATCGGATGTATCGTTGGAACGGTGCTATTATTTTTGAAGGCGATACCAGATCCCAGTAGCGTGGCTGATTATACGAATAGTATGAAAAATGCAATGAATCTGTTATTACTATTATGGTTGTTGCTGATTGTCGCCATGAATTTTTTGATTCGTCCTTTATTTATCAAAATGGTAAAGATGGTTGCCCATCTGCCATCGATTACCAAACATCCGTTGATTCGTTCTGCTTTTTATGATTTGCAGTTCCATCAAGAAAATATGATCAAGCTAATTCGACCAGTTAGTGTTATTGCCCTACTGATTGGGAATTTTATTGCCTTATTTTTAAATACAAAAATGTTAGTAGACGGTAGAAATGATGAAAGTGCGATCTACGATTTGATTGTTAGTCTAGTTTTTGTTTTTGGTGCACCGATCTTGATTAGCTTGGCGAATATTGTCACTTCAATTAGTCTTTTCAAGATGAAAACGCAAAAAGAAACAGATAACTACTTTTTTACCGGGTGTACGCCAAGTTGGATTTTTGAACTCAAATTGACGGAGATCGGCACGGCTGCGATTCTTTCGATTCTCATTACTTTTTTAGGAACACTTTTATTTGCGATTCCGTTGTTAAGGGTTGCCTTTTTAGGCGGCGGTGATATTTTCCGGGCAAATTGGACAGTAAATATTTTATTGACGCTGGGGATATTTTCCCTATTCTTCCTTTGTTTTGCACCGATTTATTGGTTGGAAAAGGGTAAGAGAAAAGCTTATGTCAATGGATAGGAAAGTAGAGGGATCATGATGAATGAAGTTGTTGTGGTAAAAAACCTAAAAAAGGAAATTGAGTTGGCACAGGGAAATGTGTTAGAGGTTTTAAGTGATATTTCTTTTGAGATAAAGCAAGGAGAATTTGTATCGATCGTGGGTCCTTCAGGTTCGGGAAAATCAACTTTACTGTATTGTATATCTAGTTTATTGCCACCTACTGAAGGGGAAGTGCTAATTAAGGGAAAATCTCCTTATGAATGGAGTGCTTCAAAATTAGCCAAGTTTCGACGGCAAGAAATTGGCTTTATTTTTCAGGATTATCAATTGATACCATCGCTATCAGCCTTTGATAACTTGATGTTACCAGGTATCTTGAATGGACGAAAAATTGAAAAATCCTCCGTGGAAGCAATCGCAACACGGCTTGAGTTGAAAGTAGAACTCAATCAGCCAATTGACGCACTTTCAGGTGGTGAACAGCAACGAGTGGCTATTGCACGAACTATTTTAGCTAACCCGGAGATTATTTTTTTAGATGAACCAACCAGCGCTTTGGATACCCATTCACGTAAGTTGACAATGGGTTTATTTCATGAATTGGTGGGTCAAGGAAAAACGATTATTATGGTAACTCATGATTTGGAACTCGCTGAGAAAACTTCCCGAACAATCGTGATGAGAGATGGAAAAATTGAAAGAGATATTGAATTGACACAGTTTAATACTGTTACAATATAAACGGTAATAAACTGGTTGAATCAATAAAAAGGAAGCTATCATCTGGGGAGTTCAAAGTTCTTGTTACAGAAATAAATTAATGAACCTTTGAGTAGAGCCAATCTGGAGAGTTTGTTGCCGGATATTAGCCGGTGAACGATAGAATGTGCCTTGGCTGAGTTACAAGGCGACCAGAAAATTCAAGAAGTGGGCAGGGACGTTCAACAAAGTACCAACTAGCAAATCATTATTCGGGTTAAATTTTATCGAATAATCCCCATCCAAGAACTTACTCCAACAGAAAAGCCTGTGTTGACCACAACTGGTCACACAGGCTTTTCGTTTAACTTCATTCACTTTCTGTTGCCCAAATAATCAAGGCATTTCTTCATCTATTACAATTTAACCCTATTACGCTTCAGTTTGCGCCGCCAGTACCCAGTGCTCCGGTGCCGCCTCGACTAAGTTTGCCGTGGGTGCAATCGGTTCATGATCAAATTGAACATGGGTCTTTTGCTGTTCAAAAATCGGATCAGCTTGCGGCACCGAAGCCAGTAATGTTTGCGTATAGGGATGCAGCGGATGGCGATACACCGCTTCCGTTGCACCTGCTTCTACGATCCGACCACGGTACATGACGACAATTTTGTCACTAATGTAGTGCACCATGGATAGATCATGGGCAATAAATAAGTAGGTCAACTGCTGCTCTTTTTGAATCCGCCGCAATAGGTTCACAATTTGGGCCTGAATGGACACATCTAATGCCGAGATCGGTTCGTCCAGCACCAGAAACTTGGGTTGAACGGCTAAAGCGCGCGCGATCCCAATCCGCTGCCGCTGACCACCTGAAAATTCATGCGGAAACCGATTAATGGCGTCCGGTGGTAATCCGACCTGCGCCAACAGCTGCAAGACCTGATCCATTCGTTCCTGATGCGAGCCAGCCAAATGGAAGTTATCAATGCCTTCTGCAATAATATCCGCCACTTTTTGCCGCGGATTCAGCGACGCAAACGGATCTTGAAAAACCATCTGAACTTGGCGCCGAAACTGCTTGCGCTCAGTACGGGAAAAATGCTGAATTGACTGATCCAAAAAGCGCACGTTGCCGCCTGAAATCGGCCCGATACCAGCAATGGCGCGACCCGTGGTGGTTTTGCCAGAGCCCGATTCGCCAACCAACCCCACCGTTGTCCCCGGCTCAATTGTGAAGCTAATATGATCCACTGCTTTAATGGGCTGGCGGCCTTTATGAAACGTAACACTCAGGTCGTCAATGGTAAACAATGGTGCTGTCAAACATGATCATCTCCCTTTACCTAAGCCTGACTCGCGACAATGGTTTGCGGTTTTTCCGTCATATCTGCAAACCGTTCCCACCGTTTTTGAATCGTCACTGGCGGCTGATAGCTTGGTGTGCGCGGATCAAGCAGCCACGAGCGAACAAAATGGGTAGGCGATACCTGAAACAACGGCGGTGCTTCTTTAAAGTCAATCGCCATCGCATAAGGATTACGCGGTGCAAACGGATCACCTGTGATTGGTTTGCGCATATCCGGCGGCGTTCCCGGTAGCGTAAACAACTGCTCCCGCTGGTCATCCGAACTCGGAACGGCATCCAACAAGCCCCATGTATAGGGATGCTGCGGATTGTAAAAGATTTCATTGGCAGTGCCGACTTCCACGATTTTCCCGGCATACATAATCGCCACCCGATCGGCAATGTTAGCCACCACGCCGAGATCATGGGTGATAAAAATGACACTTAGATCATGTTTCGCCTTCTGGGTCTTAATCAAATCCAAGACTTGTGCCTGCAAGGTAACGTCCAAAGCCGTGGTCGGTTCATCTGCGACTAATACTTTCGGGTGCATAATCAAAGCCATCGCAATCATCGCTCGTTGCCGTTGCCCGCCGGAAAGTTCATGCGGATACTTGCGGGCAATCAAAGCAGGATCATCGAGGCCGACATCTTGAATAGAAGCATACACCGCTTTTTTCAACGCCGCGCCATGTAGATGTTGATGTGCTTTGACGCCTTCACCGATTTGACGGCCAATCCGCATGGTCGGGTTAAGGCCACTGAGCGAGTCTTGAAAAATCAAGCCCAATTCCTGACCGCGTAAATGGGTATAAGCTTTTTTGCTTGCATGTAAAAGATCGGTGTCACCATATCGCATGACGTCCGCTTTGACCTCGGCATCCTTACCCAGTAAGCCTAATAACGCATGCGTGGTTACCGATTTGCCCGATCCTGATTCGCCTACCAATGCCAGCGTCTCACCTTGATGCAAAGTCAGGTTGACGCTATTGACCGCATAAACATTTTCATTTGCTTCATGAAATGTCACGTTTAAATTCTTAATGGAAACAATATCAGTCATGCCGCGCCCCTTTCATGAATTAGTTTAGCCATTTTACTGCTTTGTATAAACGATTCTAGATCGCGTTGCTTGTCAGTACAAATACAAATCAATTAACGCACCACCCAGCAGGTTAATCGCTGCCACAAGTGCCAATTGACCATTTCCGGGGAGGCTGCCAAGAAAGCGACTGGTTAAAGCAGCATGCGGTCGCCGCGTGTGTAGCAGTAATTTAATGCCGACTGCAAGTAACGCTAAGCCAACTAGCAGCCAAAAAGTTTGATGCAACCCCCACAGCAAAGCCACTAACACGGGCTCATGCGTCAGGGAAAAGCCGGTTGTTGTGACAAACAAGCCGACAAATAAAGCGGTGATGACTTGCCAGGGATGTTTTTGAATCATGATGGTCCTCCTTCAATCCTTCTCATCGCGACTGCCTGAGCAACGGCTTTTGGGTGAAGTTTTCCTGACGAAACACTTCTCGTTGCCGGCAGTCGGTTCAATTAGTCCTGAAACTTTGGATCCAACGCATCACGCAAGCCATCCCCCAGAATGTTAAACGCAAAGACAATGGCGATTAAAATCAAAATCGGGATGTACAGTTGCAACGGATGTTGGAGCATCTGGTCTTGACCATTAGCAATCAAAATTCCCAAACTCGTATTCGGTGCTTGAATCCCCAGCCCTAGGAAACTAAGACTGGCTTCACCGAAAATGTTATCCGGAATGCTTTGGCCAATATCCAGAATCAAAATACTCATCATGTTGGGAACCAGATGCCGCGCCATAATCCGCCACAACGGTGTATCCAACATCACTGCCGCTGTAACATAATCCAAGCCCCGCAACTGCATCACCAATCCGCGAGCCTGCCGCGCTGAACCAGACCAACTGGTAACCGCCAAGGCAAATAGCATCGTCCACATACCATTGCCTAAAACCACCATAATCAGCATCGTAATGAGCAAGCCCGGTAACGAATTAAACACTTCAATAATCCGCATCAAGATTTCGTCAACCCAGCCGCCAAAGAAAGCCATGATCATCCCATAAATGGTTCCAAAACCAATGGCCAAAAAAGTGCTCAAAATAGCGACCATCAATGACACCTGAACGCCAATGCAGGTTCGGGTAAACAAATCCCGACCTAAGCGATCAGTTCCAAACCAGTGAGCGGCACTTGGGCCAACATTACGACTGTTAACACGAATGAGGTTAGGATCATAATGTTGAATCTGTGGACCAATTAACGCCGCCAATACGATTAAGATCAAAATGATCCCCCAGGCAACAGCAAGCCGATCCTTTAACAACTTTTGGCGAGCCGATGCCCAGAAACTGATACTTTTGGGAGCATTTGCTTCGATGGTCGCGACTTGGTCTGGCTCGGTCAGCACAGTTGGCGTACTAAAATTGCCACTTGCCTGAACAAAATGAAAATCCGTATCACTTGCAGCCATTCGTCCATCTCCCTTCAGTTGTCATAGAGTTTAATTCGCGGATCAGCCAGTGTATACAGTAAATCCGTGATGAACATCGTGACAATATACAAGATCGCCAGCAGCACCGTTTCGCCCATGATAATCGGAACGTCCCGATTATTCAGTGCCGTGACAAAATATTGCCCGACACCCGGAATGACGAAAATACTTTCGATAAACACCGATCCGGTAATACCGAATGCCAAGGTAACCGGTAATGACGTAATAATTGGAATGGAGGCATTTCGCACGATATGGTGTAAGACAATTTGCGGCTCTGACAATCCTTTCGCGCGTGCCGTCATGACATACTCACTTGAGCCAACATCGACCATTGAATTTTTCAATAAACGCGCATAACCCGCAATGTAGCCAATGCCACCAGCAATGGTTGGCAGGACCGTATAAATCCAGCCACCCCACCAAGTCTGATCACCGCTTGGCCAGCCAATAATCGGAAACCAGCCAAGTTTTCCGCCAAAATAACTCTGCAAAAGCAGGCCCAACACCAAACTGGGAATTGACATTAAGAACAGTGCCAAAATCGTAATGACACGATCAATCCAGGTGTTTTTATAAACCGCCGCCAAAATGCCAAGCAACAGCCCCAGCGGAATGCCTAGCAGCATCTGCTGAATACCCAGCCGGGCCGATGCTGGCAACCGATCACGAATCAAACTGCTCATGGTCACAGAAGGGTCACTAATCGACTCACCAAATTGCCCATGTACCATGTTATTCATCGTGATGGCATACCGCTCTAAAACCGGCTTGTCCAGACCAGTATTTTTATAGACTTGTTCCCGTGTGGCTTCCGGCAACTTATCGGTCTGCGCACTCAACGCATCGCCTGGTACTGCAGATATCAAGAAGAACGTTGCAGTTGCTATTAAAAAGGTCGATATCAGCAATTCGATGAAACGCCGAATGATCAGCTTAATCATAAGTGCAACCACCTATTTTCAAAATCATGGTTTGCCATTTATTGCCATCTCCCAACAGTCTTAACTTACATTAGTCAAAAGAACGACGAATGTTTTCAATTGGTTACTTTTTTGATGCATAAGTGTAGTTAAAGGTTCCGCCAAACACCGTTGTTTGCAGATTCTTAACCGACTTATTGATGTAAATCCGTGACTGTGGGTTGGTTAACGGTACGACGCCAAAGTCTTTGGCAACCAATTGCGTTTCCAGTTGTTTGTACAAAGCTAGGCGTTCTTTAGTGGTCAAATTACCGTTCAGTTTGTTGTCGAGTGCGTCAAAAGTCTTGCTACTGTACCCACCGAAGAACTTTTGGAAGCCGTTGTTTGAATTCCATAGGCTCAAATATGAGTTCGGATCAGCTGTGGCCAACCAGCCATTGCCCAGCAAGTCGTATTGATTTTTATTACGCAATTGAACAAAGCTGGCATCATCTGGTGCCGTTTTGATGGTCACCTTGACGCCTAATTGTTGCTTAATCGCCTGTTTCAACCAAGTACCCGTATCATCACTGCCAACGGTTAAATAGACAAAATTCAACTTGCTGAGATCAGTTGACTTACCTAACTCTTTCAGGCCTTCCTTCAACAATGCTTGGCGTTTAGCTTTGGTATTATATTGTGCCTGGGCTTCTTTTAGCGGATTGCCAACATATTTACCATAATTGGTCGAACCAACATTCAGCGTTTGCGGTGCCATTGTATAGGTCAACTTATCCTGACCATCGCTGACCGCCTTATTGTAATCATTGCGATTAATTGACAATGAAAACGCCTCGCGAACTTTGGTATTCTTGAACAGCCCCTGCGTTCCGCCATTGTGCTGATTCATAATCAAGACCGTGGTACCGGCACCATCTTGCGTGCGAGAAGTCAGCTTATTACTCTTGGCAAGTTTATTAAAGTCAGCAATCTGTTTACCCGAAGCTGACAAGGCATCTAACTGACCACTTTGCATCAACGACAGAACAGTTGACGGCTTACTCGTTGTGGTATAAGTAACGGTCTGCAGTTTTACCTTTTTAGCATTCCAGTACGATGGGTTCTTCTTCAGTGTGATCTTGTCGTTCTTCTTCCATGAAGTCAGCTTAAAGGGCCCATTGAACACTTGATCCTTAACGTCTGTTTTCCACTTTTTATTGCCGACCTGATTGATCTTGTCGAGTCGAACCGGATAATAAATCACTGACGCCATGTCTGACAAAAGCGATGGGTAAGCATAAGCAAGCTGAATCTGGAGAGTTTTCTTGTTAATTGCCTTCACGCCAACGTCTTCGGCACTGCCTTTTCCAGTGTTATAGGCCTCTGCACCTTTGATGAAGTAAGCATTGGTGGCCTGCGAAAAGGCATTTTTCTTCTTCAACAGCCGCCGGAAAGAATCGACGTATTGTTGAGCCGTCACCGCTTTGCCATCTGACCACTTAGCATCACGCAACTTGAAAGTATAAGTAAGACCATCTGCCGACTTGGTATAGGATTTAGCCCCAGTTAAGACAACTTTATCCTTACCATTTGCCGATTCAATCGTCGTCAACCCTTCCTGCACTTCAGATAAAATGTCATTTTCATTGGCATTGCGCATATCATTGACATCCAATGTCGTCGGGTCATCTTCTTCAGTTAGATTCAGCGTCTGAGCATTCCCAGACGCCGAACCACTCCGACCTCCGCAACCGACCAACAACGTCGCAAGCGCAACGCCTGTAATAAGTGCCGTTAACAAATGGTGCTTTTTCATAAAAAGCCATCTCCTAAAATATAGTGAGCGTGAGTCAGCACGCTTAGGAATCGGAGTGTAAGCGGCCTTGGGCGTGATGGCCCGGTCTTGGCCATTGCGACCAAGGTCCTTACACGCAGATTCCTGCGCTGACGAACGCGTTATAGTGAGCGTGAACCGGCGCGCTTAGAAGTCGGAGTGTAAGCGGCCTCAGACGTGATGGCCGCACTTTGGCCATTGCGGCTGAGGTCCTTACACGTAGACTTCTGCGCCGGTGAACGCGTTATGGAGCGTGAGTCAGCGCGCGTAAGAACGGTGGCTTTGCATATGATAACCGGGCCCGGCATTGATCATTTTAGCCAAATTTCCTACACCCATATTTCTACGCCAGCAAACGCGTTAGAAAATAAAAACTGGCGGTGCATCTAGGATTCTAGATACACCGCCAGTTTCGTTCTTCGTTCAAGTCACGTGATTACCGTCACCTAAGCCAATCTCCAGCCATGTAAATAGAACCGCTATGTTGTTCATAGCAGCTGCACATGCACATGGACATGACTTGGTTAAACTGGGTCATCACGTGAACTCCTCTCGAAGAAATTGTCATTAGCATACTTTTAAAAAAACGGTTCGTCAACGGGTAATTTTGTAGAAATGTCTCATCAGGAAACTAAATAACATTAAGAAAAACTGGTATATCAGTTTTGGTAGATACTCAGCCACTTTTAATTCGCTTTAAAAAACACTTTTTTAATTGCAAAATTAATATTTGAGTCAGGGCCTGAACGAGTGCTAAATGTCTCCGCGAACAACGAATCAATTTGACACGTCCATAATCGTGTATATGTTGCCAGCTGTGTTCATTTAAAAGTGTTTTATTTAAATCTATCCAAAATCTGACTTGCTTCATCAGCTTAACTTTTTGCTCTTTTAAAAAAGCCGACCGAGTAAGCGCTCAGTCGACTTTCCCAGTAAATAGCATAGACACTTCAGGCCTTCGCGCGTTGATGGAAAAGGATCCATAAAAGTGCTAAGCCAGCGCCGATGAATAATAGCGCAGGTACGATATTCGCCGCTGTGAACATAACGAAGGCCATCGTGGCAAACAGGCCGCCGATCGAAAGGCCAATCCCCCATTGCTGCATCGCTGTCAGGCTGGCAAAGGAGGTACGGAAACCAAGCGCCAACAGCAACGACCCAACAAATGCAATGAGGCCAAATACGATATGTCCCAAAATCAACCAGTTAAACATTCTCTATCTCCTTTCTTGGTATCTTCACTATACGGAAAATGAGAGCGCTTGCCAATTACTTTTATTCAAAGCTTGGCTTCGTTCAACCGTCCATGTTCTAACTGCAGCGCGCGATCCCAAAATTGTTCAACATCTTGGCGGTGCGAAATGACAATCAATGCGACTGGTAGTTGACGCAATCGTTGACTGAGGCTTTTTGCGGCGGCGGCATCCAAATTTGCAAAGGGCTCGTCTAACACCAAAACATTCCGTCGTGCCAAAAGTGCCCGTGCCAAACCAATCTTTTGTAATTCACCGGCCGAAACATTGGCTCTTGTCTGGCCATGAAGCGGCGTGGCGAGTCCTTCTGGCAATCGCTGGACAAATGTCTGTAAATCAGTCTGGACTAACACTTCCGATAGTGCCGTCTGGCTTACATTGCGGTCAAGCGCGATGTTTTGCCGCAACGTATCATCAAACAAAGCCACCACTTGGGGTACAAAGCCGATGATGTGCGCAAGTTGGCGTGGAGCTTCAAGAGTAGCCGGTTCTATTTGAACACTGCCCGCTTGCGGTGATAAAAGCCCCAAGATAATTCGAATCAAAGTTGATTTACCGCCACCGCTTGGCCCTGTGATCAGAATCTTTTCATGTGCCGCCACATTTAACTTTAAGTCCAATTGCGCCAAAACCGGCCGAGATGCATCTGGATACGTGTAAGTGATGTGTTTGAGAAGCAACTGTTGTACCGAGTTTTTTGGCTGGTGAGCTGAGGGCGCTTCTTGGCTTTCAGCAGCAACATTTCTCGATGCTGCTTGTAACGGCACAATTAACCCGAAGATTCTTTTAGCTGCAACTAGATTCCGTGATAACTGAGCGTACTGGTCTGGCATACTGTAAAATAACCAGGTAAAACTGGGCGTCAGCATTGCAAACGCAGCAAATTGCCCGATGGAGATAAATTTGAAGCCGACAAACAGTAATTCCACGCCCAAAATCACAATATCAACAAATAAGCCCAGTGCAAACCCCATGACAATCGTACCGGTTTGTTGCAGGCCCATGCGATATTGGGAATTAGCAAAGCTTTGGTATGTTCGGCTAAATAGTTGCAAACCAAACTGTTCTTTTTGATAATCTTTCAGAAGCATTCTTCCGGCGAGAATTTCTAACAGTGCTGCTTGCATCCGCGCATTTTCAGATTGTTGCGTGTCTTGTGCCTGAGTTAAACGACCGGCCATTACTTTAGGAATCAGCAAAGCCGTCAAGCACAACCCAATAATGATGAGCATCAACGGCCAGGAGCTTAACCAGCCAAATAGACTGGCAGCGAGAAATGAAAGTAATCCGACTAAAATAGCCGTTACCGATTTGATAAACAAAGGTGCTGCTAGTGGCGCTTCGGTTGTCAAACTATTGAGCCGTTCATTTCGAGCTTCAAGATCGACTGCAACCGGTCCGTTCATTAGTGCTGCCATTAAACGTGATTGCAGCGTTTGGGTGAGTTGATAATGTGCCTGCGTTTGCCAGCGTGCGATGAGCCAGCGACCACCGCCAATCACCCCTGCTGCTACAACAGCCATCATCATCAACGGCATGGTAAGTGCACCTCGCTGGGTCAACCGTTGAATCAACCGCGCTAACCCAAACTCAATTGCGGCACAAATCATGGCAATAATCCATAGCACTGGCACAATCCGCGTACTAAAAAGATGCCAAAACTGCTTTAATTCAGTCATCTTATTCACCCACCTTAATGATTTGATCAGCAGAAGTGACAAAATTAAACGTATGCGTGATCATCAAAATGCCGTGGGTGTGGGCAGCCTGTCGCAACACTTGCATCACTGCCATCTGGTTGGCAGCATCAATATCCGAGAACGGCTCATCCAAGACTAGCCACGGACGATTTGAAAGCAAGGCGCGGGCAATGCCGAATCGCCGCTGTTCACCCGGCGATAACTGTGCAGGCTGAAGAATCTGATTGAGATCCTCAGCATATTTTCCCAGCCCAAGTTTTTCCAGTAACGGTCTTATCTGAGGTGACGAAGCCTCCGTGTTCAAAAGCAAATTGGCCGTCACCGAAGCGGTAAACATCACGCTGCGTTGCGGGACAAATGCCATTAATTCAGCCGGGGTGACTTTATCTACGGATCCCTGGAGCCTAATCTGACCAGATGTTGGCGTCAAATCGCCGAGGATCAATTTCATCAGCGTTGTTTTGCCAGCACCGTTTGCCCCAACGATAAAAGTGATCCCGCGATTATGGATTTTAAAATTCAATCCTCGTAATAATTGGCGCTCACTATGCGGATAATGAAAAGCAACCTGATCGCCTACGATGGTCAACAGTTGTGCCGAATCGATCTCGGTAGACGCGATTTGAACTTTTGATGATGCCTGCAAGCGCGGCAAAATCCGGTTCAGAGAGGTCCGTTGTTGCGCGAGATAGCCAATGGTTGGAGCCAATCCTAAAAACGGCCACAGAATGGACCCTACACCGGCATTCCAGGCTCCCAAAACACCGGCAACAGATTGATGCGTCAGTGGAAGCAAGCCAAACCCTAGCGCCAGTGTCAGCACCTCTGCCAAATAAATGCCGCCATTAAAAATACCTGCCAGCGCCCCGGTTGCGCCTGCCAGTTGCCGAATAGCCGGTTGCGCTTCCTGAAAAATGGTTTGATGCCGCTGCCGAATATAACCAAAGACATTCAGATTACGAACCGGCTCAAAGTTTGCCAAAAAGTTATTGAAAAATCCCTTATGCCGATCATCCACCGCAATTAAACTGGTTTGTGCCTGATTTTGGCGGCGAAATAAATGGCGCGACACCAAGGCAAATAAAAGCCCAAATCCAATGAAAGCCACGGCCAACTGCCAAGATTGTGTCGCGACATACACCAGTCCTAAACTAACTGTCATGCCAAAATCAACCAACGGCAGCACACCACTGTCCAAAAATTGCATCACATTCTGCGTATCCGTGATCAGTAAATTCGTTGCCACACCCGCATCCGGTACATCTTGAGCATCCCCCGCCAAGAAACTTGCCATCAACGCCCGGGCGACTGCCACACTCAAGCGTCGTTTTAGCCGCTCCATGACAACGCCTGACAGCCAGTAGAGTCCGGTATAGACCACTGTTGCTGCAAGCATGCCAGCAAAAACACCTATCAGCATCCCTGTGTGACCTGCTAATGCAGCGGTCAATCCCAGCTGAATCAACATCGAAATCGCCACATTAAACCCATCAATGGCAACCCGCAAAATGAATAATCCCAACAACCATCGTTTCTTCAAGGCACCGATTTGCATGATTTTTTGCATTGCATGTCCCCTCGCTTCCTCCGACTGGCCAAACCAATCGAATCGACTACTTAGGACTGCACAATGGCAAACAAAAAGACGACCTCTCAGCCGCCTAACGTTAATCCCATTTTATGACCGACCGAAAGTCTACCTGCGAAGCGCATCAAAGAACCCTGCACCAAGCGCAGCCCCGACATTAAGTTTTGATGGGGTAAATCGGTCTTTGATCCGCATTGGAAAAAGCCTCCGTTCGACTTGTTATTTTATGGTGCAATAGTACCAATTATTTGGTCAAAAGGCAACGAAGAAGGTTTGTCATTTAAAAAAATCTACGGTGAGTTTACAAACATTCACATGCTGTGCTTGCCTATTAACGTTATTGACTAGCTCACTGCGGTTAGACAAAAAACGACACTGACAACGAAATTTCCATCGCCAGTGTCGTCTAATTTACTTATTTTCTAATACTGCCGCGAATAACTAGCAAGTAGCGCCACTCATCAGGATGCCCTTCTTAAAGGCCGCCAACACATCTGAACCCTTGGCAATTCGAACGCTTCCGTCCAAATAAGCATGAGCGTCATCTTTGATACTGATCGCGCCTTGCTTAAAGTCCATCGCCAAGCCACTTGCAAAGAAAATCATGTCATAGTCGGAAGTGTACAGTTGCAATCCGGCATCATTTTCCAATTTTACTTGATAATCCGGATCCGGTTCATCAAGGACAATTAACGTAAACTTTGTGCCGATACTGCAGGCCCCGCCTTGTAAAGAATACCGCCCGCCGCCATCATCAGCAATCAACAACAGAATCTTCTGGTCAAAATGCTTCTTCTTCATCAAATCAACAAACGACTGCGATAACTTGATCGTTGCCATCTTACCGTCACCTTTCCTGTTACTTACTTTTAGTGTGCCACTTTTTGTGAGGAAAATCAATTGTGTGCGAGGAAGATTACGCCAATTGTTCAACCTGATGACACGCTTGATCAAAGACTTTAATCGCATCTGGAGCCTTATCAACAGCCACCAATAGCCCTTTTACCAACCACAAGCGCACCGTTGCTAAAAAAATTAACCGATCACCTTCACTAATACCAGCTAAACAGCAAAAACGCTCAGTATAGACAGATAGTGCGACTCTCTGCCTCGGCATAAAACCATGATAAAGAGCCGCAAAGTCCAAAAATCGCGGACCGCGACGAGCTTGCCCAAAGTCGATGACACCAACTTGCCTATTCGTCATTGTGAGCAAGTTCCACCGTCCTAAGTCGCCATGCACCCATGCTTCCTGAGCTTGGTCGAGCAAGAGCAGCGATTCTATCTGAGAAACCAAATGTGCATAAATTGCCGGCTGAGTTTGCTGCAACTTGGGATGCTGCTTTTGCCACAGTTGCTGCAGTGGTTGCGGATCTTGCGGTTGCCAATCATATTCAAACTGATCTAAGCCCTTCCGAATTTTTAGATAACAGTTTAGTGCTGCCGCTAATGTAGGTGCAGAGGGATGGTGTTCCCAGAATCGCTGAACTTGATAAATTTTCCGGTTCACACTGATAAATGGTTGCTGAGCCTGGGTTAACAAAATTGCTGGCGTCAAGCGGCTATCAACGTCTTGAATAGCTTGTGTTAGCGCAAATTCAAACAAAGCCTGTGCCGTACTGGGAACTGTTTTGACTAAAACTGGTCCCGATATTGTCTCAATTCGCCATGCCATGCTGCTTTTACCATTTGTCATTGGAATCGTTTTTGTGACGTGACCAAGGTTATAAGCAAGGAGCACGCTTGATAAAGAATCCATTTGATCCCCTCCACTTTTTCAACTGATGGCTCACTAACAAGCTTTTTCGGTGAGATCGTTCACTTGTGACACTACTGGCTGACGATTCCCTACAAAACCGTTAAAATATCAGTCTAAAGCTGCACGACAACCGCGTCTAAGTTAGCATAAAATAATCGTACGCAGTCAGCAAATTCTTTTTTGGAAATGAGGCCAATGGGCATGAAACACCGCAACCGTTTATTTTGGCTGATCTTGCTTGTCGCAGGCGTTTTTCTGGTTTATAGCACCGAAAGTCCGCTTCCGTTTACAACCCGCGAAACAGTGAAGGCCGGTATCGCCCAGGCGTGGACTACAACAACACACACTGTTGGTAACTGGCTGCATGGCAATTCATCTGCGGACTCCTCCTCCACCAGTCTTGCCTCAAGCACCACTAGCCAGGCAACTTCACGCTCGGCAAGTACGCCAGCAGGAGCCACCTCGGCCTTGAATATTGTCCAAGGCCGACACCTTAAGCGTACTTACTATTACCATTTTGATGCCAATTTACCGCAAGCAGAACACACTGTCTTCACCAATGCCGTGCGCGCTTATAACGCAACCGGTATTGTTAAGCTCATCCCCGGTCAAGGCAAAAGAAGCGACAATCAAATCACTTTTTCCAGTTATCAAAAAGACATGAGCCAAGCCAGTCTTGGTACCACTGAGCTTGGTGAAGGCGGTCCGACCATTATCGTTGAAACGCTAGGCGCACAGGTTACCGTTATCAACCATGCCCGCGCCAGTCTCAACCTCGCTTACCCATCACAATCCATTAATGCGGCTGTGGCCATGCATGAACTTGGCCACGCGCTCGGACTGGATCATAGCCAGTCGACTGATTCGGTGATGTATCCAGTCACGCGCGGGGTTACGCAATTATCTGATGGCGATATTGCCGGGCTCAAGGCGATTTATGCCCAATAATTTATTAATTAATCTCTCAACTCTCTCCAATCATAGCTAAACGGCATCGACAACAAGCGCGATACTTGCTGTTGATGCCGTTTAATCTTGTCTCGGACTCATAACATGTCATTTATAATTGACAAAAAAGCAACCTTCTTGTATGCTATCCGTGTCAATTAAATGTGACATTTTATTTTGAAAGGAGGTAGCTTCCCATGAATCGTGTACGTGAATTTCGCCGTGAAAAGAAACTCTCGCAGCTTGCTTTGGCAGAAAAGATCGGCGTTGCCCGACAAACGATCAACCTCATCGAAAATGGGAAATACAATCCTTCTTTGGAACTTTGTCTCAAACTGTCGTGGACACTAGGCACGGATCTCAACACATTGTTTTGGAGGGAAAAGAATGAAGAACTTTGAGAGCAAACTGATCGCCCGTATTTTCGGCATTCAAGAACCAATTGACGAACACGCCTATGCTATTCTCGGACGCGCAGCCATTCATGCCGTCCTCGGAATTCTGACTTTTGAACTGACAATCAATGTCATGTCTTTCCTTATCCCATTTCACAGTTATGAAGACGCGTTTTATATTATGTCCAGCATACAACTGACGGGAATTTTTTTGATCTTGATTGCCACCACGACCCTAGCCATCAGGAAAAACGGACTGGGAAAAGAAGAAGTGACAGCCGATGCTTATCCAGCTGCCTTAAAGCGTGCCCGGCGAAAAGCTTTCTTAAGTAGCATCGTTTCCACCGCTATTTTTCATTTATTGGGCGCCATTCTGTCATTGCGTGAACAAGGATTCTTAACCAGTTTGGTTGATAAGCACCGACTCATCCAAACCGCCATCTTTTTTGTATTCTTCACCGCTATGATACTCTTTGCAGTAAAAAGAAACCTTAAGATTATCAGTAACGATGACTAAAAAGTTGTTCGCTTGCCCAATGATGACATTTCAAAACTGCCAGAACCGCTTTTCACATAAGCAATGGTTCTGGCAGTTTATCTTTTCACACAGACATCAGTTAGGTTAAGAACTCATTTAATCTCAGCTTCTTTGTGATCATATAACAAAAACCACCGCGGGAATCGAACCCGCGTGTGAAATGTAAAACTTCACAGCACCAGCGTGGTTAGCGATCAGTTTCGATCATTGGTTAATTGAAGGTTCCATCATTCCCTGTGGCAACAGCAGTTGAGGCTGCGTAATACGAGCCTTCGTCAATGACGTAAACGCCGATGACGATGTTCTTGTAGCCAGAATTAATGATGTTTTGGTAGTGACCGCCTGTTTCACCATGGTTGTTTTCTGGACGTTCATCCACAATGTATTGTTTGAACATCGCTTCCGCAATCAAAGTGCTCAGCTTATCGGCACTGCCATCGACATCTTTCTTCCAAAGCGAGGAAATTGAAATGTTCTCAGTATTTCGGCTCATGTAAGGATCGCCTTTTTGATAGGTGACGGCTTCAGTACCACTTGCTGGTGCATTAACCGGCCGCGTGTGGCTAAACTTGAACATAACCTCAACGGCGCGCGGTGCTTCCATCTCATAAGCTTTCGGATCTGAAGTTAAGGAAGTTTGAACATGACCGGTACGCTTCTGTTCAGCTTCTGTTCACCATTGATCAGCACATTGAACTTCTTGATAACGGCCATAGTCAGATCTTTATCTGTGTACTGTGCGGCTTGTTCAATCGAAACTTTCCGATCATTCTTTTCGATCTGCGTTTGAATCAGCTGCGTGGTAGCATCGTTGACACTCTTAATTGCGCCGATAATGGTTCCTGCAGCTTCCACATTGCGCCAAACATTTTTCGTCGTGATCGTCGTTGTTGTATCCCAAGTATTCGGATCCTTCGATACTGTTGTAATTGGCGTTGACGAAATCTTGACGTAACCCGTCTTATCAGTCAAGGTATTGCCGCCTTCGTCTACATCAACTTCTTTTGTAATGGTTTTAGCTTGTGGCTTGTGATACGTGCTTGTGTAGGTCATTGTTGTTGTCTTGTGACCATCACTAGTCGTTAACCAACTTGTAGCTGATCCTCCACCAATGTAAACATACCCATCAGTAGAAGTTAGCTCGTGGCCTTGATCATCAACGTTAACAAACTTATTGATGATTGTTTCGTTTGGATCGGTATTCTTTTTCCAAACGTTGGTCGTGGTGAAGGTTGTTGTCGATGAGCTTGGGTCTTCTTTAGACGTTTTTGAACTGTTAACAAGCGAGTAGTTGTCAACACTAGTTAAAACGTTACCTGCTTCGTCCACATTGACGGTCTTGTTCACAATGGCTGGCGTTGTGGCCCCGTTCTTCTTCCAAACAATCGTGGTCGTAACTGTTGTGGTGATGTTGCCAGCATTATCCTTGGTATCTTCCGACTTGCTGGAGCGGGAAACTTCCGTATAACCAGCCGTGCTTGTCAAAACCTTGCCCGACTGATCCACGTTCACAGTCTTGTTGACGGTGGTGTGGGTTGGCGTCTCGTTCTTCTTCCAGACAATTGTAGTCGTAACCGTCGTGGTGATGTTACCAGCGTTATCCTTGGTGTCTTCTGACTTGCTGGAACGTGAAACTTCTGTATAGCCATCTGTGCTTGTCAGAACCTTACCTGACTGGTCCACATTCACGGTCTTGTTGACGGTGGTGTGCGTTGGGGTCTCATTCTTTTTCCAGACAATGGTGGTCGTAACCGTTGTGGTGATGTTGCCAGCGTTATCCTTGGTGTCTTCCGACTTGCTAGAACGTGAAACTTCTGTATAGCCATCTGTGCTTGTCAAAACCTTGCCCGACTGATCCACGTTCACAGTCTTGTTGACCGTAGTATGCGTTGGCGTTTCCGTCTTCTTCCAAACAGTGGTTAATGTAACCGTCGTCGTGACATCGCCAGTCTTAGGATCGGTTGATTCAGCAACTTGTCTCGATACAGAAACTTTAGTATAGCCATCTGTGTTTGTTAACGCATTTCCGGACTGATCCACATTGACCGTTTTGTTAACTGTCTGATAGGCAATCTTATGATAAACATTGGTCGTTGTATAAGTCGTGATTGTGTCACCGTTGCTAGAAGTCTGAACCGACTTGACAGGCGTTCCGGCAGTGATGAGTTTGTACCCGTCCAAGTTGTTGAGCGTCTGGCCATTTTCGTCTTTGTTGATGGTGACTTTCTTGTCAGTGTTCTTTGGCACATAGATCGTTGGTAAAGTCTTCTTAGCGTCAGCAACTGATGTTTGAGCAGCTTTTACAGTCTGTTGATGGTCGGTTGTGTCGACTTTCTCAGCCTTGGTTTTAGCAGCGGCCAAGTCAGTCTGAGCTGTCGCAGCATCATCTTGTGCCGTTGCCAAACGATCTTGCCACGTTGCAATTTGAGCGTTAAGCGTATCAATCGTTGTATCTAATTGGTTTACTTTGACCTTCAAATCAGCCAACTGAGCTTTAACGGTTTCTGCTTCTTGGCTGTTTTGACTCGTCACGGATGCGGGTAAAGCTTTCAAAGTTGTTTCAGCTTGGTCAAATTCATTTTGGGCTGTCGTAGCCTCATTTTTAACCGCATTAACCGCTTGGGTGGCTGCGGTTAATTTTTGTCCCGCTTGACTAGCTGTTTGCTTTGCTTGAGTCAGAGCTGTAGTTGCATCGGCTAACTGGCCTTCATAACTTGTCAGCTTTTGTTGTGCAACTGCCAACTGGGCTTTTGTTTCATTAACCTTTGATTGTGAATCTGGGTTGGTCTTCACTTGATCTGCCAGCGTATTTAGTTGATTCTGCAAATCGCTCAGTTGCGTGGTGACGCTGTTGACTTGGGCTGTGCTCTGATCAACGGCGGCTTGTTTTGCAGCAACTGCCGCATTTGTCTGGTCAGCAGCTGTTTGTGCTTGCTGTGCTGCTGTTTGAGCAGCTTGAAGCTTTTCTTGCGTGGCCGCCACTTTAGCCTTGGCTGCATCAACTGCCTTTTGCGCTGCAGTTCGTTTGGCTTGCAACTGCGCCAACGTCTCCGTATTTTCATTGTTCAACAAGACGGTCAACTTAGCTTCTGCTTCACGTTGGGCTTTTTCGGCCGCTGCTTTTTCAGCTTCTGCTTTATCCTTAGCCGCTTGGATCGCTTCCAGTTGTTTTTGGAGGGCATCCTTATCGGTACTGCCGGGATTAGGTGTGACAGCAGGAGCAGGTGACGCGCCACCATTTGAAGTGCCGCCAGTTGATCCGCCAACTACAGTATATTTAGCCTCAGCTTGTTGGGCCGGTGTAAGGGTAGCCGGTTTTGCTGGATTTAAATTAAATGTTTGATTATTTCCCGAGGTGTCTTGCGTCGTGACTGTCGCATTGTCACCGCTACCTTGCAGGGATAACTTGGCACCGGCATAAATCAAGTCCACGTTGGCGATCCGATTAATGGCTGCCAGTCGCGCTACCGATGTTGTGAAGCCGGTGTGATTCAGCGCTTCACTGATTGTTGAAAGCGTGTCACCCCACTGAATGTTGTAATTCGTCGAGCCTGTCTCGGAAGCTTTAATCTGTGCTTCGATTTGGCTTACTGGACGAACTTTCCAAACTCGGCCCTGATTGGTCGCTGTTTGCTGCGTTGCAGGCTGTTGGTCACTTGCATGCACCACTTGGCCCTGACTTGACAAGGCGATTCCTGCAGTCCCCATTGCAAAAAACGTTAATCCAATTGCCAACCAGCCATGATGCTTACTATGAACCAATGTCACCTTATGTTCGTTGTTCGTAAGCGCTGTCCAAAATTTTCGCCGCTGCGTTGTTCCCATTTGTACTCCTCCAAATCCTTTAATATTAAATACAAATGTTATTATACTTCTATTTTCGATTTCTTTATACAAACTATTCAACAATTTTTGTAAAAGTTACCAAATCTTTTTTACAGAATCAATTTGCAAATTCACAATGATCAAAATCAGCGTAAACTAAAAGAATATCCCGCCATAGACAGGATATTCAAGGCACAACTTACTAGGAAGAGACAGATCCTGCAAGCCATTAAAATAAACTAATGATATACGAACCGCAACGATAATCTTCGCCCCACACGAAAATTGTCGCCACACAGACTGTTATATTTTGTAAGCATCTTGTCGAAAAAAAGAACATCCCCATATGCTTTTCATGATGCATTCAAAAAAGTCGGCTTGATCTGCCTACGACTTGCAGTTGGCAACATGATTGAAAGTATATACACTACCACCCCAACAGTGGCGCAAACCTTATCCGTCCGATGATTCCAGCGAATAACAAGGTTTACCATGGCAATTGCTCCTCACATCATCTGTCAACCACAAATAATATTATAAAGCTTTATGGTCTAATAAGTCCACTTTTTTTAAAAATATGTGTTATTTAGCCCTAATCCTTCAATCCGGAGTCAGGTAGCGTTGATGTTATGACCAAGGCAGATAGGGGGTTAAGGGATGCGGTTACAGGAAAAGGTCGCCAAAAGAATCCACGAATTAAGACTCAGCAAATCCATGACCCAGGAACAACTAGCCGAAAAAGCCAACATGGACGTTTCCATGCTAGCCAGAATCGAACGCGGAAGCCGCGGCGACATCAGAATGAGCACACTAGAACGCATCGTTTCCGGATTAGACGTCAGTTATCAAGAATTCTTCACTTTTCCAGAAGACGGAGATGAGACAACCGAACTGGCTTCTTCAATCGCTTTGATTAAAGATCCAGAAGTTATCCGGGCACTCCACAAGATCGTGAACACGTTGATTCAAAAGGACAATAAGTGATGACCATGCGTAAACGACTGATCATGAATTTATTTAATACAACATCTTTTCTTATATTCTCAAAAAGCAATTTTAAATTCTTACTCTTGTTTTCAACGTATTCAATCAAGTCTCATTAAAAAAGCCGCCAGTTTTGTGCAAATGCACGCGACTGGCGACTTTTTAGGCTCGGGGATTTTAAATAGTGTTCGTCTGATTGGGACTGGTCTGAAACGCAAAGTGGCCAATCTACTGGAGGCTTACGACTCTTCGAAATAATAGTCGTCTAACGTAAATGTTTGTACTGGTGTGATATGCAGACGATATTGTTCAACCAGTTCAGCAATTCGCTGCCCGTCAACTAAAGTTACTGAACGATTGCCACGAACCGCCTTAGCTTTTGCCTGATCTGTGAAGTAGCTGGTCGTAATGAAAATCCCATATTCCGCGTTAAAGCCATCCATAACGCCTTTAAACTTATCAATATCAGGTTCAGATACTGGGCTATCAGTAAACCGTTTCGCTTGAATTGCAACGCGTGATGTACGGAATTCACCAGATTCAAAGTAACCAAATCCATCAATACCATGATCAGCCGACTTCACTATTCCCATTTTCTTGTCAATCTTGACACCCATCTTTGAAATTAAAAGTCGCGAAAAGCTCTCAAACTTTGCTGGCGAAAACTGTTTCAGCTGACTGATTAACTGTGCCTGCCAAGTATCGGAATTATCATCTGCACTGTCAAGATCCGAAGTTATTGGCTCGACTTTGGCCGATGCTTGACTTGCATTTTTTGCGCGCCGCAAGTCACTTTTCTTTTGCCAATAATCGGCAATTCTCGCCGCCTCATCAGCAGATAGATACAAGCTAGCATCAGATGCGCGTCCTTTTTCTGTCAATGCAATATCTTGGCCGCGTTGTGGTGGTTCAATATACCCCAAAAGGCCCAATTCTTTTAATGAAAAATTGAAATCAAAATCAAATGGTACGTATTCTTTGCCGGATTTCGCTGCCACCTTTTCAAAAACATCATCGTAGGTAAAACCAGTTTCTTCGTTGTCAGCAATGCGCTTTTTTATTTGCTTTCTAGATGCAACCCCACCAATGTCTTGTAAAGCCAGCAAAATGGCACGACCAGCATTTCTTCGTTGATACGACATCTCTCTATCCCCCGTATACTCACTAATTCATTACGTCACAAACGCACCTCAAAGATCAAGCTATTTCAAGTCCTTAACCGTTCGAAAAAAAGGCAATTCTCTTAATTCTCCCGCATGATCAAGCGAGCCTCAGCCGCAGTCGGTGCTTTCCACTTCTCATACGCTCGCTGATAAATACCTGGAATCTTTTTGATCCGGCTATTCATTTCATCACGATCAAACTCATTCATATCAAAATGATCAAGCCAAAACCACTCGCGCATAGCTTGCTTCTCTTCAATATCATGATCAGTGCCAGAAGTCGGATTCTGAAAAGCATCCTCCAACTGGTATAAGCCATATGTGCCACCGATGTCTTCAACAATGCCATAACCTGCGCCCGCAATAACCCGCGGCAAGTCCCGCACTTTAAGCTCTGGATCAGTCATAATGTCAACAAGCACAATACTAACCTTCCACCCATCACCATAATCGTAATTCAACACCGCCTCACGATGCCCCGGCGCAAAGACACTGTCAATCTGAGTAGCCACCGCATCGGCCACACTTGAACCATAAACTTCGCGGTCTTCGTCAACATCCGTCGTATAAACAGTGTCATCCTTAGATCGACGCAAAGAGTTTTGATTTGAAGGATCTTTAAAAACCGTCACATTGAACAGATGACGCGCCTGCATCTCAAAGGTTGTCATCACAGCATAGGCAAGCTGTGCAACGCTTCGATTCAGAGGAAGTTGAATCAACCGCCACGTCTCGGGCAGGACATCATGTAACTTGCAGTAAAAGGTGTAGATTGGTTTCGAAGCCATGTAATCCTCCATATTTTGCTGGGCAACTTCAAATAAATGTATCTGCATTTTGCCAGACAAAATCGCTTTAATATTCATACTGTACCATGCTCCGCTTATAAAGGAAGGCAAAACTTTAAGTACGCAAATCAAAAAAATCTTGACGAAGCTTGACAGCCTGTTTAAAGTTTGTTCTATACAAGATACATAATATTAATAATACGAACAAATTTCTCTCGCTAACAAGACTTTATCTCAGTTTTTGAGCGGACTAAAATAACCCCAACAGCAATTGTTGAGGTTATTTTTTGTTTTTGGAGGAATCGCTATGAATCTAGAACAAACCCTGCTCGATTTACAGAATTTGAAATTTGAAATATTTGTCAGCGCAAAGTATGGTCTTGACTACCACTGCTTTAAACTGTTGACACTTGAGTTACCGGACAAGACTATCAATCTCGCTGACTTGTATCACGCTCACAAATCTAGTGGTGTTGAAGCACTTGCCCATCAAATTGTCGCTACCTACGATTTATAGCTTCATCAGCCGTAACATGAGCGCGGCGGCATCTTCACGTTTCTCTTCAGGCTGCTCGGCCAAGTAGTCCAAAAGCTCAACAACTTTAGGGGTTTGCAAACGCGAGTCTCTGAAAAAATCTGCCATCTGCAGTTGCAGTGCATTTGCGATCGCTGCTAAATTGGCCAATTTAATGTTATCAACACGCTCACGTTCTAGACGGGAAATTAGCGATACAGAAACATCCGCTTTTTCCGCCAACTGCTCGATAGTCATACCCTTCGCTTGACGTCTTTCCCTCACAATTCTCCCAATATTCATCAACACTGAATGATTCCTCCCGTAGAAGCAGCTTTAATGCCACGTTACGAGAATTAATAAACTATTCAAAGGGATTTAGATATATCTTACAATACTGGAATATGTCAGTAATGACGCACTTATGAAGATACAAATTTTGCAACATGCTTTTAAAAATATTTATGAGTCCATAAAAATAGCCCTATATCTCACAACTAGTTGAGTTTTAGGGCCTTTTTGGACATGTACACAATGATCTCCACTTAAATTATTTATGTAAGTACAATTTTCAATTTTCGTGCGGCTACTTACAACAATATATACTTCGCTTCATCATTATAATCATCACAATGATACGCGATGATTTATTTTTTCCTAGAGTCAGGATTGTTCTTATCTGGATCTTGTGAAAGTTTCATCATCCCAAGAATTGTTTTCCCCTGTACCTCTTTGATCAGGTAATTCAAACGTGTCTTTATCATGAATCGTACCTTTTAAGTTAAATCCATAGTCAGAACTGCTTTTTAAGACGATGTGGATTGAATTACCGCTGACTTTCCATTTTCCATGCCACGTTTTTGAGTCTCCATTAGCAGTAATTTCTCCATACCCAGCACTACCGTCTTTTGATAAGGTCATGGTAGTTCTCCCACTTGTTCCATGGTAAGTACCAGCCATGGATGAACCACAACCAGATAACGTAACAAGCATAATGACTAACAAAGGGACGAAAATAAATACTAGCTTCTTCTTAAACATATGAACTCCTCCCAAAGTGTGTTGCTAAGCTTTGCACCGATTCTAAAATAACCTACCTCAAAACCCTTAACTTTCCCCCACCATCTTTATCTTCGCTATTTTTGCAGTTAAGCTCGAGCGTTGGATTCGAACCAACGAAGCTTGCGTAGTTGTTAATGCGGCTGCATTCCTCCGTACGTGCAAGCCGGGGCAGGTGCCGGGTCTTTGACCACTTGACAAGCTCGTGCATATAAAACAACTCAGGGCGGCGTACAGCGGCACGCTGACAATGGGGACTTCCATAGCACCCTGAGGTCATACTCACGCCAACATTTTGCGGTGGTGGCGCACCATCATAGCCCTTTATTCGGCCAAGTGATTAAACTTGGTCAAGGCAACCGGCCGGATTTGAACCGGCGACGTCCGTCGTTTAGGCGGGAGCTCTACCAAACTGAGCTACGGTTGCTTTGGTACGTTTAAACCCGATCGACCGTCATCACGTCCGCAACGGCTATGCGTGGTCCATTTGATTGGGACCAAATGCGTGATACAACCGGGTTTGGTATTAGCGCGGGATTTACGATTTGGGCACCCGCGCAAGTACCCGCGGCGGAATCGGACCGCCGGTTGCTAAGTCAAGTTAGCAACATCACCAGATCGGGAAAGGTGGAACTAGCGAAGCAGCTGGTGGTTTTGGGCCAACAAGTGATAGCCATATGCACCGATGGCAACCATGCACAAAAGGCCGAAAATCAACACGGAAATGGGGTCAGCCGTGATGATCAGATGAACGATCAGTATCATCATGTAAACGAGCTGCATGATGAAATTGCCCAAGACGGCGAAGATATCGTGGATAAAATCAAATATGGTCACGATTGTAGCCTTCTTTCAAGACGTTAGACTTTCGGGGTTATAGATGCATTTGGACTGGAGTTATCGTCTAGTCATCTGGTTGCGTTCATAATTGTACCAGCCAACCACTACCATACTCAGGATGACATAAATGATGGTGACGATCGAATAATGGGTGACTTCTAGGCTGAAGATGATCATGGCCGCATAAGCGACTTCCAGAATGAAAGTTAGCATGGTAGTGACCTTCTTTTGAGGTGTGAGATTTTAGAACTTTTGGTACCAAGTTAAGTGCATGTAGGTCTGAATCTTACCAGAGACAGTGCCATTAGGATTGATGGTAGTTGATCCGGTAGCAGTTAAGGTATCAATAACTGCAGAGACATTGTTAGGGTCATCTAGTGCCTGAGTAACACGGGTTTCCCAAATAGCTTCGGCAATTTGCTCGTCAGAAGTATAAGGGTTGCTGTCTGTCGGCCATGTTTCTGGGGTGGCTAGATAGAGATGGCCATCAGCACCAACGATTGAGCCGTTGTCGCCTGGTGTGCCGACCGGTTTGCCCCAATATTTGCCGTGTGACGCAAGATTGTACTTGGCCATCACGAGCTGCTTAATGTGATCGACATTCGGCGTATAGGTCTTGCCAGCGGGTGCCGGAGTTTCGTGCTTCTTGAATGTGAACGTGATGACCGCGCCACTCTTGGTCACGGTGGCGGACTTGCTGGAATTGTCGTTCAAGTCATAACCACTAACAGCGACGGAACTGGCTTGCGCAGTGACGCTGGTGCCGACTGCCTGATGCGAAATCGTAGCGGTCTTTAGAACCGTGCCGTCGCTGGTGACGGCTTTAACGGTGACGTCCGCATAAGTGGCGGTTGGGGTACTTGGTTGTGACGGAGTGCTGCTGCCAGAACCTTCCGAACCGGAACCGGTGCTTGGCTGACTTGGCGTTGAGGCACTGGAGCTGCCCTCACTGGCACTGGAACTGCTACCAGATGCAGCACTAGAACCGGCACTTGATCCGGTACTTGGGGTGCTTGGGGTTACGGCACTGGAGCCTTCGCCACTTGGGGTGGTCGCACCAGTCTTGCCGCCGGTGACACCCGAGCCGGTGCTTTCAGTACCGCTTGGCGTGGTGCTTGGGGTGCTGGTGTCAGCTTTAGAACTGGTACCAGCGGCAGAACCCGTAGCACCAGTCGTTGCGCCAGTAGCAGTCGTAGTGGTCCCGGTTGCGGCACCGGTGGTATTCGCTGCGATGTTACCTGCGCCACTGACAGATGCTTTGGATTCAGCGGACTGGCCCGGAGCATTTTGCACAAAGGCCTGAGCCTTAGCGGAACCGTTCAGTGTCAATTTGGCACCCGCGATAATCAAGTCGCGGTTAGCAATGTGGTTGTTAGTTGCCAATTGATCAATCGTGATGCCGGTGGCTTGACTGATGCCCCAAAGGGTGTCGCCCCATTGAATCGTATAGATTGCGGCTTTGGCGTTGCTTGGGTCAATGCCTTGGGATTGGATTTGCTGCTTAATGTGGCTTGGGGTGTTGGCCGTCCAGTTGGCTAAAGCGTTATTGCTTGGCGTCTTAGCAATGGTACTGGTAGCGGCGTGAACAGTTGCGGCTGGTGCTTGGTTAGCAACCAAGCCTAATGCCATCGGGGCCAGTAACAAGCCGGTAGCAATGGTTGTGGAAATGGTTTTCTTTTTCATAATTGGAAGCCTCCAAAGTTTTTAGTGTAAATAAGTATCTGGTGACATTATACAGCATATAAATACGTCATTAAAGATTTAATTGCGACTTTTATTTTACGTTTTTCCAGACACTTTTCGCAAAAAAAATAAACCCTTCAAAATGGTCGAAGGGTTTTGCGGATTATCTCCTGTTAAGATCACGGTTGTTCTTTTAAAACATTACCCATGATGCCTCTCTTTAAGAGCTAATGGGTACGATAATATTCAGTCGTGAAATACAAAATTAAGCCACTATTGGTTTCAACTTGCGATTTAAAAACTGCGCTAGGGCTATTTGCGATTTTTTCCCTACACAAAATATCAATTTTTACTCCTCTCATTTCCTTGGGTCGTTGAATGCCTTTGCTGGCGCGATAAATTCGTAGTCCCCGAGGATACAACACTAAGCGAGCGCCCTTTATAATTCGCTTAGACTTTTTTCCTGTCACCTTATCCGTATCCTCAATGTCGAGATTGGTCAAATACGCCATCAAATATGATGCAACATTTTCACCATTATGAAGGCGCTTGACCTTCACAAAACCTTCTCCCCACATGTTAGCCATCTGATCATTGGATATAGTCAAAGAACTGCCATCATCTGACTTCATTAAAACATGAAAGTGCCAGTTACCAGAAGCTTGCGGTTCAATCACACTAATATAACTGACACGATAACGCCGCCGCATCCGCAGTCGAAATCGTGTGAAAGCCTGATAAGCATCTTTCGGATCTTGAACATTCCGCTTGAACGTCAGGGTTACCCATAGTTGATCAGCGCCACCATTAAAATTTGCAATCACCAACCGGCGTAATTTCCGCATCGTTCGCTTAACCGACGCTATATCGTCCGCCCGTGTCACCGATTTAGGCTGCATATTCTTAATCTGACCAGTTCGTCTTACCATATATTGATGGTTCGGCAAAACTAAAATTGGACTGGAATCAGAAATACTGTTCGTCATCTCTAATGTATTCCCATACTTTAACGCTTTAACGTTCGAGAAACTGGGGAGTTTAGGTTTAACGCGTGTTCTATGCCCTTTTTGCATCATCTTCACCTGCCGTTCAAATACTTTCTGAGTGTGTATTGTGAAGCCAGTTTAAACGCAATTGTGATCGAAGTTTAAAAGTTGCAGTTGCATAATCTGTATACAATAAATCAGCAATCGTTCGAATAGTGTCTTCAAATTGGAATACCGAAGCTCGTAAGTAAAGCAGGTTGTCGATTTCACTTGCAGTGTAAGCCCCTGATTAACAAGAAGCAAGCAGAGTGATTTTTGCTTTGCGTCTTTTTGTTACAGTTAAAATCATGTTAATTGCTAAGGGCAAACCTTGATTGAATGTTTGAAATAGCAGTCGATGGTTAAATCTTCAAAAGCTAAAAATTCTATGCCTTCTTAAGCTGAATCAGTCACATCACACCAAAAGAAAACAAGAACGCAATCTTATGGTAGACAAGTACCTAACCCTCAGTTCTCTTTTGTCGCCACCTACTGATGACCCCAGATATGTCGTTACCACGCCGATAATCAAGTAGACAGTCATTCATAAGTCTTCCCATTGCGTGTTGAACAAGCATGTAACTGATCGTAGTGTCTTGTACTTCTTGTTCTGTACTTTTAAAGTCCATGGCCATTCGACCAGCTATACCAGTAATTTCATCCTCGGTCGGTTTGATCAGACTTTCTACATCGTCAATCCGTTCTGCCAAAAGTGACTCAAGATTGTTTTTCTCGTCCTCAGATCGAAACAGCACGACACTTTTATAAAACGCATTCAAAGAATACGGATCTGCTGTTAACGGTAGTCCCGTTGCAAAGAGATTTTGCACTCGGCCAGCAATCGTATTTTCAATCAAACAGTAGTACGACAACGGCCTACTACTATCACTTCGTAAAATTCCAACATCCGGTTTAACAACCACAAGTCTTCCGCCATCCAACCAAACTACTAACAAAGTATCTATCGTGCTTTGACGGAACTTTATTTTCAGAGACTGCCAACTCATCTTTGTCCGAAACTGATCCAATGAGTATGCTTCTGCTTTATAACGATCCTCATCATCATCGCAAAGAACCATGTAAAAATCTGGATTAGGGCTATACTGAAACACAAATCCATCAGCTTCCGTATACCTCCAGTTTGAGGTGTCGCTTAAAGTATACTTATACCGTTCTTCAATTGGTGTATCCATTCTAAAATGTTTTTTGAATAACCTTTCAACTTGATGATAGTCAGCGGTTGAATCTCGAGCAGTGTTAACATCCTGTTCCCTTGTGAATATCTGGCCAGGTAATATAACATTGTTCGGAAGCCCTTTTTCATTCCACTTTCTCCCAAGAAATACAGGCACATTGTTAGAATTAAAGATCCGAATAACATCAACTTCATGCTCACCAATATGTATCGTCTCAACCCCAAGACGCGGAATAAGCTCCCCGGAAATTGGTAATTTCCTCATAAAGTCAATTAACTGTTGCTGATTAAGGCGCCAGTTTTCGTCATCCTCAACGCCAGTGACCTTACGTTGATCGTTTACACCAAGAATTAATAAACAATCATCATGATGAACTGTATTTACAAAGCTAAAAATATCCTTAACTAATTCTGGTTTTTGGCCTTTATGGTACCAATGTTCTTTGAAGTCATGATGATCGCCTTCCGGTTTATCCAACCAAATTTTAAGCTCTTCAGTATTCATCCTCACGCCATCTCCTCACTTGAACTAATAAGTGTTTTCAATCAATACTGACCCCGTTATTCGTATTAATTAGAGCATTATCTTTCTCCGAGTGACCTTTTCGCTATACACGTACGCATGACTTTGAACAAATCCACATAGCTTACCAGCCGCCCGACGTCTTTATGCTTTAACTGCGAGTAACTAATCATTGCTCGACGAATGGTTTCAGAATCTGACTCATCCCGCGTACGCAAAATATCGCAAAGCGTGCGTTCATATATGGAGTTTCCCCTGTTTTGTTTTTCTTTGTCGTTAAACAGTTTACAGGCGAAACTCCTGTTCTTGTATTTTTCTTTTGGATTAATGTGCATGCAAAAAGCGGCGAATATATGGTTGGCAGAGTATGCGCCGCGACAACCATCAGACCAACCATACTTTTGCTTAATTAATTGAGCACCGTACAGAAGGCGAAATGGCTTAGCAGCACGACCCAACTTTGAAGGGAAGATTAATTGGTACACCTCTTCCATAGCAGCCCACGGAAAAAATCTCGGCCAATTGCACCCAATGATTGTTAGTGCTGAGTGGCATTCCTAGTGCCTATCCCAGCGATTCAAATGACCGTTGAACTGTCTTTTTACGATAAACCATGTGACTTCTCATATCGTTGGTTGTTAAACTGCAAGCCCCTACGCCGAAGTTATGCGGTTTACAGGCATCTGGCACTGCATTTTGTTTGTAATAATAACGAATGAAAGTCTTGTATTACAGACAGTTCATAATTATTCAGTAGACCCTAATGTAAATGTTTGTAGGTGTGATATGCAGACGATATTGTTCAACCGGTTCAACAATCCACTGCCTGTCAACTTTAATTGTTTTCTAGATGCAACCCACGAATATCTTGCAAAGCCAGCAAAATGGCGCGGCCAGTATTTCTTCGTTGATACTGCATCTCTCTATCCTCTTGTACCCGCCAATGTAACGGCAACAAAATAATTTGGAAATTTCTCCACATTTTTTCCTTCAAAATCCGAAAGATAGTAAATCAGCCTTTTCTGTGTATTATTGGCTTGCGTTTTTCTATCAACTGACTTTTTCGGGCACCCAGAATAGCCTCAATTTGCAGTGTTTCTTTGGTTAGACCATTTATACTTGGATTTATTCCAGAGTTATGTTCAGTAAACGTCGTCACTCGCCTTGATATCCAATCCATTATTAACGCAAAACCAATTACTGTGTAACAAAATTGAATTAATGTTGCTTCAGCAAGAATGGGATAAAGTTCGGTAGTTTGTTCTGCAGATAACTTTTTGACTCCTTTTTCCTCTAGTTGGCGTACCGGCACTGATGGGTCAGAATTTGAAAGAAATTGTTGGCCCCCAGCAAATAATCTAGTCGAAAATAAAACCGCGTTGTGCAAAGCAGTGAAATCAGAGGCTTTTGCGTCAAAAAGATTATAATCAACTTTATTTATCTTTGTGGTTTGCTCTTGCGGGTTTTGAATAAAATAAATCGATAAACCAACACTAACATTTACAAGGTACACACCTAAAATAAAGAATAAAAATATAGCCACCTCTCGAAAAAACACTAATGAATCTTTGTGATAGGATATGTCTTTGTCTAAAATAGTCCTAATGAACTGAGCAAGTGGAGTAATCGCAGTTACAAATACTATTAAAAGTTTCCAACTAATATTCGATCCTCGCATTCCCAGAATCGGGACAACACCTAACCAGATAAAGATAAATACTGTTATAGTTATTATCCAATATACAACAGCGCCTATAAATGTCTTAGTATTTCTGTATAGTGACAAATATAATAGGCGAAAATAGAAGTAAGAAACAAAGACAGATATGGTAACCCCCGAGAAGCCATAAAGGGTATTAAAAATTGGAATTTTTGCCAATCCAAAAAGAACAAAAATAATCCTAATTAGTAGGCTCACTATTAACAGAACTCTAACGCCAGATACTTTATTATCTTGGTACACTTCAAAAAATTTCCAAAATTTTGTTTCCTTGCCCTTGTTATTCCGATGCTTATCAATAAGGACTCTGACATTAGCGATGATAAATATTACAAATATACTTGGAGTCAATACGTCAAAATTTCCTAACAAGATTAACTACATCTCCAGTTCATATTTAATTGGTCTCACCCCAGCCCCTCTAGTAACTCCAAAATTTAGTTAAAAGTTACAAAACCATAATCAATAAAGGCGCTTATCTTAGTAAACTACTAAAAGCAGCGAAAGCACGAAAATGACCTTCACTTCTTATCTGTCAGAATATATATGCAAAATCATACATAAACTTTCTCCAGACTACCTTGCCAAAGAGGCTAGCAAGACACTTCGGCAATGCGGCATGTACAGGATTTGAATATGATTTTGTGGATATACTCTGACACAGCTGCAATCAGAGCCATTTTTGTGCTTTCAGTCTTTAGTCTGTGTCTTTATTGAGTTTTTCAGCAGTCTCACAGTTTAGATACTTCATTTATTTTTATTTGGCATTCACATTTATAAGAACTCAGCCTGAATTGTTCACATCACGAGAAAAAAAGGACACAACCACATAACTAGCATAAGGTCGCGCTACCTAATGTTTTTCGGGTCTACCTATTGAGCGTTGTGTTGCTTTGCTCCCCCATTGCATTCCTCCAAATGATCAATCAATTCATCCCAACGTATGCCTATCACTAATTCTTAGATAGTAGGTTGCCACGCTAACAGACGTATTGAGTAACAATTCTGCTTCGGCTGCCTTAATTTTCACTCGCTCATTGCTAGCATGTGCATCGCCATCTTTATTGCGCATTTCTGCAATCAAATCAATAATTCCATTTAAGTGACTGATCATTTTTGTAACACGTGGGTTCCACTCTTTAGAAGGCCTCATTCCAAGCGTTTTAACCACCAAGTTACGGTACTTACTAATGTCACCATTATGCTTACACTCTACATTGTTATCAGCCAGTATTTGAAGGAATACCTCTTCGACGATTGTTCTAGACTTTGTAACCACACTATCAAAGTCATTATCCTGCAAGTCATCTAGCCCCTGCGCCAACAAGTTTGAAATATATCCTGAGTTGATTCTCTTGATTGGAACGGAGATTTTTATATCGTTATCTGCTGCGACAATTTCCCACGAATTACCACTAGATACGAGTTTAAAGTTGCTATAAAGAAGAATTGCGTTTATCTCTTGGATTACACGCCGCTTAATTGCTTCCGCCACAATCAAAATATCCTTGGAAACATCACCAGTAAGACCTTCCAAAACAAAGTTATCAATTTCCTTCAATTGCGAAAATCGACTTCCAGCAAGATACTCATTAATGACTGGTCGCAACTGCGCTGGGGAAAACAAAAACGATAACAACGAACTCGTGCGATTACTTGCATGAGTTGACTTGATTATTGAACTCATTCGGCGCAATCTGTTTGAGCCTTCCGGATTTGGAGAACCAAATCTAGCTCCCAGTTTTTCAAGATCCGCATTTGTTCGATATGTCACCCACGGTCGATCAATCAGGAAAGTTGTAATATCTGTATTCTCCAGTAATTCAAAATTTTCTGATTCCAAAGTCTTTCCCCCAAGATATTAATAACTTATTTAAGTATATATCCTAAGCACATAAGTACCAAGCATTGTACTGCGCATTCTGAATACAGCAGTTCGTATCTTTGAACGGAATAAAAAGCCACCAGAACCAAGTGAATTCTAGCAGCCTTAAATGAATATTCGATTGATTGCCAACCATGATTAGGCAGAGTTGACAGAGCTTGAGCCACTTTGAGCAAATTCAAAAAGCCTATGCATCTCTATTCCCACTCAAGCGTAACTTCAGCGGCGTTAACCCGCGTCACTACAGACTTTCTATGCCTCAACTGCCGATTTGGCGGGGAGTTTGGCGGGGCTTAATTGATCGTACTTCACCGCCTGATTACCCACGAACCGCACCTGATTCTGACCCGCCGTCTTGATTGTAATGTTACCCGCAATCTGCTCTGCGATATCCGCATCCAGCCCGCCCCACAAGTGTGAATAATGCTTCAGCGTAATCTCCGGCGACGAGTGGCCTAAGCGCTTAGACAACACCAGCACCGAGACGTTGAACTCATTGATGAGATACGACGCGTGACTGTGGCGCAGCCCCTTGCCTTCGACTGGGTGCACCTGCGCCAACTTGGCGTAGCGGTGGATAATTCGCGAGATCGTCGATTTGGTCATCGGCAGGCCGTCATAGGTCATGATGAAGTCATCAATCCCGCCCAAACCGAAACTCGTCTGCACCTCTCGCCAACGTCGCAGAATTGCCACGGTGTCATCGTCGAGCGTCAAGATCCGCTTGCCACTGTCCGTCTTAGTGTAGTCGTGGCGTTCCCAGTCATGCCGGTTCTTCATCACCAGCATGTGGTCAACGTGCAGCTGCTTCTTAGCAAGATCAACATCCCGCCACCACAGCGCCGTGCCTTCGTTGACGCGTACGCCAGTCAGGAAGTACAGCCACAACATCACAAAGTTCAGGTGCCCATAGATGTCATCAATGCAGATTTGCGCGATGACTTGTTCAAACTCGGCTTTCGTCCAGAACGGCACGCTGCTTTTGGCCTTAGGAATCGCTTTGACTCGCTTCGACACATTGCTGGACAGATACTGCATCTGCACCGCATGGTCAAGAGACTTGCGGAAGCAGCCGAACACCAATCCGGCATAGCCTTGGGAGTAGCCGGCACCACCGTCTTTCTGATCCGTGAGCAGCCACGTGCGGAAGTTCTGCACGTCGGTGATATCGATGTCACGCAGCAACAAGTCGCCAAAACGCGCGATGCAGATGTCAAAGCTGCGATTACGGACAGCGAAGGTACTTTCCTCCACGTCGGTTTTGTATGCCGGGATATACGCGTCTTTCATGAACTGGCGGTAGGTCATGCGAAAGTTCGTAAACCCATGCGCCTCATGATATTCACGTTTCACCCGCGTAAGTTCCTTGTTCGCCGCAAACGCGGTACTGAATGGCATTCCTTGACTGTCCTTCCGCCCTTTCTTGCGGACGCGCTTGCCACTCATCTTATCGGTGCCTAACTCGGTTTCATAGTAAAAATTACCTTTGGCGTCTATGAACACGCCTGGATATTTGGTTTTACTCATTCTCAACAGCTCCATTCATCGGTGATCCGAGAATGGACTCAACGACAGAACGCGGTACGCGCCCTAAGTTTCGGTTGAGATACAAGGGATACCCCTTTTGTACCATCCTTTGCTTCGCTTGTCTAATGATATCGCGCGCAGTGTGCTGCTTAAATCCTAATGCCATCAGATCTTGATAGCAGACAAAACTCTTATCCAACTACGTCACTTCCTTCTCGTTGATTGAAGTGAGATAATCAAACCAGATAGGACCCAAATCTTATCTGTGAGGGGTGACTACTTGCTTTGGTCGGCGTAGTCGCTCTTTTTTGATGTCTCACCCGGTTCTACATCCGTCAAAACGCCATTGCGGTGGTGCTGATAGTGATGGATCAAATCCCAGTGGCGTTGCGTCAGCTTCCCGCCGTCAATAATCGCCTTCAGCTCGGTGGTGCCATTATATTGATCAATCAGCTGCAACATCTTCAGCGACGGCGCGACCTGTTTCCTCAGCCAGCGGGTAATGTGTGCATAACTCAATGGTTCAGGATTGGTTGATAGTCGTAGCTTGTCGCGATAATTGCCGATGAAAGCATCCCAACGCGGATCTGTCGCCCACTGACTCTTCGCTTTGTGGCTCGGCGTCAAGAAGCGCAGATAACGGTTGATGATGCCGAACACAACTTTCTCTGGATCACGTTCTGCCAACAGATTCTTAATTGCCGCAGCGGCGCGTTTGCGGCGTAATCGGACCTCAAAGCGCGTCCGTATCGGCTGGTCTTCTATCGCAATCTCAGGGTGCTTCTGGTGTTGCTCAAAAGCCTTGTCGTAAATACAGAAGTAGACTTCACTTTGCGGCGATCCCAGGTACAAGGTTCTGCCTGATACCTCCCACTGCTTGGTGCGATTATCTCGGAAGCCATGAAAACGCGAGGTGAATTCATCGCGGTCACACTTCTCGATCAAGGTCGGCACATCGAGCAAACCGTTACGATCATTGATGGCGAGGTCAACGCGGGTGAAGTGACCGCCAAGGGCAATGCACGTCTCCAAGAAGTCGTACCAGGTGCGATCCTGCTGGCGCAAATACGATTCAACGTAACGGCAGCCTTGACCTTTCAACTCAATCATTGTGCCGCTATCTTCGCTTGGATCATAACCGTCTGCATTTGCATCTTGATATGGCGACAGCAGCACATCGATTTCACCACATTTGACGGTCGCCGCGTACCCGTATCGCGCGCCTTCCTTAAGATTGAAGTGATTCAGGTTGATCTGGAACAGTTCCGTCACTAGTTCTTCATAATCGTGCGACTTGAAGGTGACACCCAAATAATCAATACAAACGTCAATATTGTTCTGACCAGTCAACGATCTCATCGCTAACGTCAGCCGCAACCGCGCTTGTTGGTTGATTGGCTTATTTCCCGTCAGCAACTGGTTCAAATGTGACCGACTATAATCGGCAGTCGTCGCTAATTGGCCTTGAGTAATCTTGTGCATGCGCATCTCATCATGAAACTGGTTTAGCCAGTCAGTATTCGTCATCCCGCCGACCAAGTTCAAATCTTTCAGCATGTTAGCTCCTTTCGAAGCGACCTGACAGCAAAGTCGCCTTTCTGCTTACGCAAAGCGGCTTGCCACCGGCGCTTTCGTCCTACTTACGTGTATTTTGTCTCTAATATTTGCCCCCCTATTAGAGCCCGGGGGCTTATGGCGGCCGGCTAACGCCGACCGCCGCCGCTCGCGCTAGCGGCTTTCGCGCTGCACGCCGCGCACGGCGGCATACGTTGCAAGACCCTTCCGGAAGGTCTGTGAGAACTTTCGCTCTCACCATATACAGACGGTTTGTAGGACGCGATTTGAAATTGTAAACCGCGCTTTAACTGTTTCTTAAATATTTCAAAAAAAGATCTACTGAAAAAGTCGCAAAATTAGCCAATCACTATGGTGGCATCCTAATAAAGCACAAAAAATAATCCTCAAAGCGGCGAGCATTCTCACTTTAAGGGTTATTTCCGGGATATTTCCGTGATTGGATGGAGATGGGAAGTTAAGTAGTCTATTTTTAAAGCAGTCTCCCTTTATTATGGAGGTCTTCCTAAAGGATAAGATTCATGGTTCGACAAGATGAGGCAAAGTGCTGATAGTAAAATAGACTCTCATCATAGACCGGTGCAATATTTCCTGACATAACCAGTTCGTAAAGGAATAACTCTATGATCGAGGTTTCCATACAGGCCAATCACTATGAATAGAACTGTACTTATCTGAATTCTTAACGATAAAAGCAATGCTGTGACGAGCGCGTGTACTGGCTATATAATATTTAGTTGGCGCTGTAAGTGGTTTACCCAAAAGGAACTTGTCAAACTGTCCATTGGGCAAAATTACGATATCCTCTCTTGTGATTCCTTTTGAATCGCCATAGTTAATTACTTCTGAACAGAAATTTGGTAGCTTTTTGGCCTGCTTGCTATCATAAACTAGGTAAGTAGGACTATAAGCATGATGATATTCTGCTAGGTACTCCAACGGAAGAATAAACACGCCTTCATGTTCCGATTGGGATACTTCTCCGGAACCGGCCAGTAATTCGCCACTTGGATCAACGCTATTTGCAAAGTCTGCCAGTGCGCTGCCAAACCGACGCGTAACTTGTTTATACTGAACCTGCAACTTTCCCTTTTGCTCTAATATCTTGAAGAATTTATCAATATTTACGCCAGAAATAGCTGAGTTCTTATTATGCTCCTCGTGTGTTCGATAAGTAAATTGTTTTGGATCTCCGACCATGACTACGTCTATTCTGGAATCAATTAAGTGCCTAAGTATATCCATATCAGTACCGGTCAAATCTTGAACTTCATCAAAAAAAATAGTGGAGTATTGCTGCTCAAGCCGTCTGATAATCTTATCACCGGCCAACTCGAACAAAATATTCGCTAACACCACAGTTTCGTTATGTCTCAACATCCTCCCTTTTGACCAGAAGTATTGAAATGTCCCTTTCTTATATTTATTGAAGCGTCCATAAGTAGTACTGAAATCTATGCTCTGAAAGTAATTGATAACTACCGGTGAACCCGACTTCAATGCTTTGAAATATATGGACTGGTAGGGCCGTATAATCTCTTTTAGCAAAAATCCGAACCATGTTTCTACATTAACTTTGTCCGTTGGAACCTCATTATTGAGCTCTAATGTTTGCTTTTCAATGCTTGTTCGTCCCTTGTTAGTATACGTGATTAACAAACTTCTGCCTTCAGAAGATAGCGCATCCGAACAAATTGTGTAGGTTTTCCCTGCTCCGGCACAGGCAAGTATTCCACGATTTCCCATTAGATACATGCCTCAACTGCTTGAATGATATTAGCAGGATATGAGATTGCGGCGTTAGCTTCAAGTACACGCATCGACCAAAGCGACTTATGCGCAGTCATATATTTTTCAAGGGTGTCCGCAGTTATAGTATCAGAATCTTTTTTACCTTCAAAAACAACACTGATCAATTCTGGAAGAGTGCCATTCACCACGTTCGCATTCACCATACTTGGCTCAATAGTCTTAAGCGAGTGATTGCTTTCAACATAAAAGGAGAATAACGGATCATCTAAATATCCTGCATATTTACGACCAAGGGCTTCCTCATCTCCATCATTATCTGTGATTACAATCACTTTTTTCTCAATCAGTTTTGCAACGTCTAAGTATCGTTTAAAAGCCAACGAATCAACCACAATAACATCAACACCATTCTCAATCGGCAGCTTTTTACGCTCATGGATATACGCTGCGTTAAATAACAGCTCGTCGGTCGGCCCTTCGACCAATACCGGACAAGATGACAATAGCACTCGCAACGTATTATATCCCGGAAGCCGTTTGAAATACTCAATGTCATCTTTACTCAAAGCTGTCAGTGCTTCTATATTGCCTCCACCACATAATGCTAGATTATCAAGACCTAGTTTATTCGCCACAAAGCTACTATGTGTCGAAATAAACTTTTGTTTATTACTCCCTTGCTCCAAAATATTTATCAATTTTGACATATTTGGATATGATAGATTGTTCTCTGGTTCTTCAAACAGCAATATACCAGGTTGATCAGCTGATTTACCAACTGCAAGTTCCAGTTCGATCATCTTTTGAAGACCGAATCCAATATTATTAAACGGAAAATCATCGACACTAACGGTTATTTCCTGCAGCCAATCATCAGGTAAGCTTTCACGAACTGTTAACGCCACATTCTTCCCTGCCAAGTGTAGGTTTTCTTGATTATCCTCATTGAATTTTTTCAGAATACTGTGCTGCTTCAAGTTTTGCCTGATATTCTCATAAACAGTTCTTATCTGAGAAGATTCATTATCTGATAATAAACTTCCGATGGTAGAGTATATATACTTTCCAATATAGCTCGAATAACTCTTTCTAGTGCCATCAACAAAAAACACTTTAAATGGGTTGCTCCGTTGAATGACACTTTGCCCACTAAAGTAGGTTCTTTTGATTGAATAATATTCAATCGGAATATCTAACACTTGAAAACCTGCTTCTTCATCATCGGTAATTTCCAGACGATTCTGGTACTCTTTGCCATATTGTGTATCAAATGAGCATTCAAATCTAATTCCCGGACAATCAATATTCTGCGAATTCTCGGTTCCTTTCTGTAGAGCATATTCATCCTCATCCTTAAAATATATCTCAATAATTATTTTAGGAAGCGAAGCTTTGCCCGTACTCTTTAATTGATTGATGTATTCAGCTCTTATGTCATTAGAAAACATGTCGGGTGTTAATAACCGCTCAGCGTTTTGTCCATCAATCCTACCTGTAAGTGCTAAATATATTGACTCAAGAAGCGTTGTTTTCCCTGACCCATTATCTCCAACGAAAATATTATTTTCATTTTGAATCGAAAAATTTAACGATTGATATATCTTGTAGTTGCTAACAACAATTCTTTCGATGTTCATGTTGAGCTCCCTCAATCTTAGTTATTACTGCTTTGATTTTAGTGTGATGACAATCTTAGTCGTGATTTCTTGAATCGTATTAAGGTCAACCACAAACCATTCACGCGGCTTAACAATTCGTCCGTTAGCTGCGGTAATATCTACATCTAACTGGTATTCTGCTAAAGCATGATGCAGTGCAGTTTCCAGCGCTTCAGCTTTCAAGTTCACTACTTTGATCTCGCCGACAAGTCGTACTGGACCATATAGATAAGTTGACTCATTCTCAGCGTTGGCAATTCTTGCCTGCACCGATCCAGTAGTGAAGCCAACCTTGTACAACGGGTGCTTCGCTTGCATTCGCTTAATCTGAGGGTTGTCGCTCAAAGATTCCAGTATATATATGAACCCCGTCACATGGTCGTCACTTGTCAGTTCAATACCATGCTCAACTTCCGTAACAATCCTGCCTTGACGCCCATACAGAGATGAGGCAAGCCCATTTCGAGTCGGGTTGTTTTCGGTCCCGTTATCATAGATTACATGCATTCTTGCATCAGTTTTTCGCTGACTGTTGTCATTAAGCTCAACTTCTTCGCCAATCTCATCAATATACAGTAACTGTCCCTTAAGAACGTAGAAGTGCTTGCTCAGCAACTCGTAATTCTTGAACGGGCGAAGCTGCCGCTGACCAGAAGCAATTTCAGCCTGAACCTTGTGGAACATCGCTTCATACTGACTGAATTCCTTCATCGGCTTACGCTGAGAGATCACTTCCGGACGATTTTCTTGCTCACGCTGAATTTCGTTGAGCTTCTTGGTATCGAACAACTTGCTACCGGCAGCCTGCTGATCACTTTTCTTAAACAGAATGGAATCGTCGCTAAGAATATCATCCAACGATGAGAAATCCTGCTTTTCGTTTTTCACAATTTCATTCAACGCTGGGCCGTCTTCATGAACACTTAGTAACCCTGCAGTATCATACGGCATCAACAAATCCCGACGCTCAGGATCTTCACGGATACCTTTTAATCGGCTTGCCAACTTGCGCTGTTTCATCTGTGAGGGATCTCGCAGCTTCTGTGGCTCGTTACCGTCATGAGCAATCACCCAATCGGTAATCTCTTGAAATCCTTCTACCGTGGGGTCATAGCTTACGGGAGTATGTTTGAGTTTGCTAGCGAGCAAAGACGTTGCGTCCGGATCATTAAAAATGTCATCCAGCGACCGAATCAAGCTTTGATTATCCATTCTGCTGCCTCCGTGCCTGCATATCCCTTAATTTAGCAAGCGCATACGCCATCTTCACCTCAAGCTCGTCGCGGCTTCCTTTATATGGTTCCCTACCATTATCAGCGATGAATTGCTTAGTCTGATTGTACAGGTAGACGAGTTCAGCTTCATCGAAGTCAAACTTCTTAGCGTCAATAGAACGCTGAATTGCCCGCAAAACGTCACTGTCAATATTCTGTGACAGCACTTCATATGCGCGTTGGAACGGATTGATGGAATCAATTAAATTGATATCTAACTCATCAACGTTGATGAACTTATCAGCCATTCGTAAGAACTCGTTGGTATTACCGTGCTTGTCCGTAGTTTGATCCACGACTGCATGCCGCAGCGCGGTGTCTGCTACCGCGTATTGACGGACTTCTTCGACTTCCTCATTATTTAGGCGTGGGTAGCGGGTCATAATGACTTTAGGAATCAGTACCTTGTTCATCGTCTCAGCGTCTACATTAGCCGCAATACCATTCTTCACTGCGTTATCTTGCAGGATAGCCGCCTTCAGATCAGGCATGTCATTCTCAATGATGCTACGGACAGCCCTGGTCGATGGATCTTTCAGTCCTCGGACAAAGATATCACCACCATTGCCGGAAGACTTGTCCGTCTTATGCTTACGTGCTTTCAGATGAATCTCTGGCGCCAGTACTTGTTCCATCAAAAGTGAGGCAGTAATCGCCTTAAGAATCGAGTTGACCGCATATTGAACGTCACCGTCTTTGGCATCCGGCTGTTCAATCATGTTCGTAAACTGCGCATGCGTCTTATTGGAGCTATCACGCGTAACCCGGCCAATGATCTGCACAATTTCCGTTAATGAACGGCGATAGCCAATGGTCAATGCTTGTTCAGCCCACGGCCAGTCAAAGCCTTCTTTGGCCATGCCTAACGCAATCAGGATGTCCAACTGATCAGCCTGCTTCATCTTACGTAAGTATTCTTGAACCTTGTCGCGGCCTTCTTCATTGACTAGGTCAGCAACCTTCAACAAACGTCCATCCACATGGCTCTTGAGCGTGTATATTCCCGTCTCATCGTCCTGCGACTCAACCGTGCCAATGGTATCAAATATAGCGTCAACCTCATTGTACTTGTCCTTGGTTGATTCACTTGAATTAACACTAGGAATGTGAATGATGGTCTTCTTAGACACGTCTACCGCTTTATCCAAAGCCGTGAGATACGAGCCTTGATAGAACTTGTAATCAATGCCAAATGACTTCAAGTATTTGTAGCCGTCCAATTGTTCATAATAAGTGTAATTAACCTTATCAAACTGCTGCTCATCTTCCGGCGTTAGGATTGGCGACGAATCGCCACGGAAATAAGACCCCGTCATTGCAAGTATATGTGCCGTTGAGTTATGCATAATGTTCTTCAGCGCACCACCAAGGACAGAGCTGTCTTCAGAAGAAACGTGGTGAAATTCATCAATCGCCAACATTACGTTGTCGAACTTATGATCATCATCGACTTTCTCATACGCAAAACGCAGCGTGGCGTGTGTACAAATGAGAATGGTAGCCGTATCGTCGTTCATGAAATCAATGAATTTCTGAACTTTGCCCGCATCCCCACCATTTAGAGTAAGATCATACTGCGAATCTACTGACCAATCTTCATAGAAACCAAACTTAGCTAACTCGGTGTGTTGGAAAGACTTCCCAATCGAGCGTTCGGGAACGGCAACAATAACCTTTCGGACACCTTGATTAGCCAACTTATCCAGCGCAACAAACATCAAAGCCCGTGACTTACCAGAAGCTGGTGGCGCCTTAACCAAAATGTACTGTGAACTGCGATGTTGATAGACTCGTGCCTGCATCTCGCGCATGCCTAGTTCATTCGTATTCGTACTTTTTCCAGTTTGATGGTAATTAACGTCTACCACATTTTTATTTATCAAGAGACTGCACCTTCTTTTCATACATATTTAGTAGCGTAGCCAACCGATCGTTATTATCAGTGAAGTCTGTTTTTCTGTATGCTCTATCAACAACTTGGTCCAAATTTTGGTGCAGCTTTTGGAGAGCTTCTCTCATTGGTTTAGGGTTTTTGTCTGCCAAGGGAGATCCATACTGCTCAGCAAGAGTGCCTCCATCTTCCTCACGCATATCCAATATTTGAAATACAATTTCTTCCATTTCTTTTTTTCGCCGTGATGAAATTTCGGGGACGGGGAAGGTATTGTAAACCAAACTAGCTGAATATCTATAATCATTCTTGAGCTTTCCTCCAATGTTACGCAGCCAAACCATATGCATTCGAGACTCCAAAAGTCCTAACAGCCATACCGAAGCATCATAGACGGCAATCCCAGAATCAGAAATAACGGAGTCAGAGTCTACGTAACCCATCGGAACATAGTATCGATTTCCTGATGAAACACGAGGTATTATGATGGCGGGTCTATCTTTCCAACGTATTTCGCCAAACAGCTCAGAACTTGCAGCCAATCGTTTTGTAGCTAACCTATTACTCGACAGACGATATTCTCTAACTTTCGAAATTCTGCTCATAATGAAGTCATTGTTTAGATATTTCTGGTCTGCACCATACAGCCAAATACAGTATCGATTAATACTATTTAGGAATTCTTGCGAACCCACGAATCTCTTAATGTAGCGTTTAGTATCCCGAGAAAGATTACGAAACTCTTTTTCATCCAGGATCAAGTTGCCATCGTCATTTGGCATGCTTCCAAACGCCATCTTAGGTAGTCCAAATATTTGCTTAGAACTTTTTTTTACAGTCTCGTCATTTCCTTCAACCAAGTAGGGAGAAATATGCTCCACAACTGAAATTCTATTGTCGGAAAATAATTTATGGTCAACGCTTGTTTGTCCTTTCGATACCAGTCCAACAATAATTACCGTTACCCCAGCATTTTTTTTTGCATTATTTTTCCACATAAAAGATGTGTATGCAAAAGATATTTCCAACTCATACGAAAACAACATCGGCCACAATACGCCTACTTGTTCACCCTGACAAATAGAATTTGTTGTTACAAAAGCCAACTGACACTTAGTCTTGGAAATGAATTCTCCACCCTTTACGAACCACCCAGAAATGTAATCTAAAGAATTAATTCCAGAAACGGTTCCCATCAATTCCCTTATATCATTTTTCTGATCTGCTCCTTGCTTTCTTGCGCCCAAATATGGAGGATTTCCAAAAAGATATGCTTCTTCATCCTGTGATAACGGCATAATACTATTCCAATTTTCTCGTAATGCATTACCATGATAAATATCGCCCGCATGTTGCAGTGGTAACGTTGGACGAACAGCATCACTAATCTGCTCGTGCAATTTAACATTCATCTGATGTTCTGCAATCCACAACGACAACCGCGTCACATCACACGCAAAGTCATCAATTTCAATTCCGTAGAACTGATCAAGCGTAACTGATGGAACGTACATCGTCGAAACACCAATATTGTTAAGTTCAATGAGAATATCAATTTCAAGCTGCCGCAATTCTTTGTATGTGATAATCAAGAAATTCCCTGAACCACAGGCCGGGTCCATGAACTTGATCTTGCCAATGCGGTCATATAGCTGCTGCAACTGATTCTCATTACCTTTTGCTGCTTCAAAGTCTTCACGTAATCCGTCCAAGAACAGCGGCTTGATAACCTTCATAATATTCGGCACAGAAGTATAGTGCATACCTAAATGGCTACGACTGTCTTCACTGGCAACCGCCTGAATCATCGAGCCAAGGATATCAGGGTTAATCTGATCCCATTTGAGCAGCTCCCCAGCTTCAATAATGAGCTTCCGAGACTTGGCGCTAAAGTGTAAGGATTCATGCCGATCTTTGAACAAGTCGCCGTCAACATACGGGAAGTCGTTCAACCAACTAGGAGTATCGACTGGCCGTTGACCTTTCTCAAAGTCCAGCACGCCAAAGAGACTACGGATGAATTGGTCAAAATTGCTACCGTCATCAGCAGTCATCTGCTTAACTCGATTAGTGAACAAGTCATGTTCAAAGATATTGGTATCTTCAGCAAACAGACAGAACAGAATACGAATCAGAAATAGGTTCAATCCTTTGCGTGTTGCATCCGGGTTATCTTTAACAACGACATCGTATAGCTTTGCAAACCGTTCAGCCGCCCGAACATCAGCAGGGTTTTCCTTATCGAAATCAGCCTTTTCAATGCCGTTCCATGCAAGAAAGAAGTCAAAGTATTGTGGCAACTTCGCAAATTCAATATCAAGTGTCTCGTTAGTCTTTGTATCCTTGGCTAGCAAATGCTGGTAATCCGTAACCAGAAGATAACGCGGCTTGGAACCAAGTTCGTCGACCCGTTCTTGCAAGTCGGCATAGTCTTGCATTAAATCGCCAGTGCCTTCTCTGAAGTACAACTTGTTTTTCAAATAGACCGCACCCGCTTCTTTTGCAAGGTTGTTCATGCCTTTGCGTAGCTTGGTAACGGTTGCTCTGGGAATATCGTAAACGCCCAGAAAATCATAGATAAACTCGGAGTGATCAGATTTGTTCACGATTTCTTGAATTTGATCTTCGTACTCGGTGATTGCCATTTTGCTCCCCCTACGCGGTGTTCTTAAGCTAATTATCTAATAGAATATAGCAAGCTACAAGAAGGTATTAAATAATGTATAGCGTTTTCTCAAATGGCTACAAAAATCCCCGCCAACTCAGCCCTCATTCGGCCCAAACTTGGCGGGGATTTTGGCGGGGAACGTAACAATTTCCCCGCCAATCGTATCCTTTGTATCTCCCGAAAACGCCGTTAAATCAACATTCCGGGTTCAATTAACATGTACCTTTTATTCCCACTCAATCGTTGCCGGTGGCTTAGAAGTAATATCATACACAACGCGATTAACGTGCTTCACTTCATTAACAATCCGACTCGAGATCTCCTGTAATACATCCCAGTCAATCCGGGCAAAGTCGGCGGTCATGCCGTCGATTGAGGTAATGGCGCGGATGCCGATGGTGTAGTCGTAGGTGCGACCGTCGCCCATTACACCCACGGAACGGAAGCCTGGCAACACCGTAAAATATTGCCAAATATCCTTATCCAACCCGTGCTTAGCGATTTCTTCCCGTAAAATATAGTCGGAGTCGCGCACGATCTCCAGTTTATCTTCAGTCACCTCACCGATAACCCGGATGCCGAGGCCTGGGCCTGGGAATGGTTGGCGCCAGACGAGTGAATGTGGCATACCCAGTTTTTCGCCGAGTTCGCGGACTTCATCTTTGAAGAGTTTGTTTAGTGGTTCGATTAGTTTGAATTTGAGGTCTTCTGGTAGGCCGCCGACGTTATGGTGGGACTTGATTGTTTGCGCGGTATCGGTTCCGGATTCAACCACATCGGTGTATAGCGTACCTTGGGCGAGGAATTCGATGCCGTTGAGTTTGGCAGCTTCTTCGTTGAATACCTCAATGAAGTCGCGGCCGATGATTTTCCGTTTCTTTTCTGGGTCAGTGACGCCTTTTAGGTCATTGAGGAAGCGGTCTTTGGCGTTAACTTTGATGATGTTGAGGCCAAATTTACCTTTGAGGCTGTCCATGACTTGTTCTGCTTCGCCTTTTCGCAGCAGGCCGTGATCAACGAAGATGCTGGTTAGCTGGGTGCCGATTGCTTTGTGTAGCAAAACGCCGACAACGGAAGAGTCAACCCCGCCGGAGAGGCCAAGAAGGACGCGCTTGTCACCGACTTCGGCCCGGATTTTGGCGATTTGTTTGGTGATGAAGTCGTCCATGCTCCAGTTGGCTTCGGCGTGGCAGACGTCGAAGGCAAAATGGTGCAGAATTTCGTGGCCGTATTGAGTGTTTTGCACTTCGGCGTGGAACTGAATGCCGTAGAATTTACGGTCATCGTCGTCCATCGCACTGATTGGGCAGTTGACGCTGGTGGCCGTGGTGCGGAAGCCATCCGGAACGCGGGTGACTAAATCGCCGTGACTCATCCAGACAGTCTGGTCTTTTGGCAGATCGTGGAAGAGTTTGGCGCTGGCATCGGTGACTTCGATGTCGGCCTTGCCGTATTCGCGGTTGTCTGCCGGTTCGACATCACCACCGAGTCGTTGAGCCATCAGCTGCATACCATAACACACGCCTAGAATCGGAATGCCAAGTTTGAAAATGTCCTCATCAACCCCGAGCGCACCTTCGTCATAGACACTGTTCGGACCACCAGAGAAGATAATTCCCTTAGGCGCGATTTCCTTGACTTCAGCCGCTGTGATGGTATGAGGCTTTAATTCAGAGTAGATACCAAATTCCCGGATACGCCGGGTGATTAACTGATTATACTGACTACCATAATCGAGGACGATGATCTTGTCGTAATCCTTGTTCTGGTCATTTGCCACAGTCCGCCACACTCCCTTGTTTGAATGCACTAATTTTACAGAGTTTTCATAAGCTGGTCAATCATGGGTGAGAAGCCTCTCATCTGAGTAAAACTGTCAAGTGACAGTCTCACCAGTCTAACTGATTTCAAGCTTTCACACATGTACCCCTCAGTTTCTGAAAACCAACCAAGGCTCTATTTTACCATTTTCTCAACGAAACCTGGTCAATTTTATGTCCTTTTGTTTTATGCAAAATGACGTCGGCCCGATTCTTTGTGGGCAAGATATATTCCTTGAGGTTCTTGAGATTGACATCATGCCAGACCTGCCGCGCCATGGCAAATGCATCAGCCCGATTGCCAATGGCGTATTGATAGTAGTAATTGCTTGGATCGGTGAAGGCCGTGTCCAGCAGAATCCCGAAACGTTCCAGGTACCACTGCTCAATTAACACCGGATCCGCATCAACATAAATGGAAAAGTCGAAATAGTCACTGACATAAATCGGCTGCTTGCTTGGCAGCTGCAAGACGTTAATCCCTTCCACAATCAGGATATCCGGCCGGTCAATGACTTCATATTCATTTGGAACAATATCATAAATCTGATGGCTATATTTTGGCGCTCGAACCACCCCGCTCGCATTTTTGACGTTGTTCATAAAATGAATGAGCAGTTCCATGTCATAGCTTTCCGGAAAACCCTTGCGATCCAGAATCCCGCGGCGTTCAAGTTCCGCGTTGGGATATAAAAAGCCATCCGTGGTAATTTGTTGAACCCGTTTATCCGGATAAGCCCGACTCAACAGCAATTGCAGCAGTCGTGCGGTGGTGCTTTTTCCGACTGCCACCGAACCGGCAATGCCGATGATAAACGGTGTGTGCGGATTGCGCTGCATGCCCAGAAAACGGCTCAGGGTAAACATATCGCCCTGGTAGTCCTCATAGCGAATGTGAATCAAGTGGCGTAATGGTGAATAGATGGTTTTGACATCATCGAGGCTGATTTCATCATTCAGTGAGCGTAATTGCGCCAGCTCGGCATCGGTCACGCTGGTAAAATTTTGCGAATGAAACTGTGACCATTCTGCCCGATCAAACTTGTAGAAATTCATTTCGGATTGCATAACTTACCGTGTCCTTGCGTTTAATGTTCTTATTTTAGCATAGAAACGCGTCCATGTTTGGTTAACCGCGAAAACGCGTTCATCCGATGAAAAGGCATGTGCAAAGGCCCTTGATCGCAATGGCAAATGCTGCCGATCACGCCCAAAAATATTGACATACCGTTTCCTATTTGGCGTCGTTTGTGATCTTCGCAACTGCGGTTTCCTTACGTTTTTCTTAACTGCCGTTTATCTTGACAGTTTCAGAATAATTGTTCACAATCAAACCAACGAAGCGCTGTCATGAACTTAACAAGCCGGCTGGAGGTGCTGCCCATGATCGAGTTCTTGCTGGAACTCTTCTCCGATATTATCTTTGAGTTTTTACTGGCCCCCATCTTTATGCCAGAATTTGATTTGACCGCATCGCCTAAATTTAACGGTTTTCGCATGGTGCTCACTTCGCTTATCGATGGTGGGATTACCGCAGCTGGGGCTTGGTTATTGATTGAAAGCCTCACCGCGGACCCGATTTCAATCATGATCGTCTTTGTTGCGGCTGTGCTCTTGCTGGCCGGGCTCTTCATGTGGTACCGGGTTAGCATCAGATTTTTCAACTATCGCCGCGCGTTAGTTAAAGAACGGGCAGAAAAGATAGCGGCCGAAAAACCGTATCAAGAACTTTAAGGTTGTCCCCCGCTACAAGGTCCATTTTCAAAAGGAGGTGAACGGCATCATGCGTCAGATCCTGAGCTTTCTCGGTTCGATTTTGATCGCCATTTTTCTTGTTCCCACCTTTCGCCGCAATCCCCGTCCATTTTGGTATTGGACGTGGTACATACTGCTGGTCATTTTCTGTGTTAGTGTCACAGCCTTTGCATTGTGGTTGCTGGTTCTTACCCAACTTCGGGCCACAAAAGGTACCATTGTGTTGGTCGGCCTGTTACTGGTTGTCCTTATGCCGGTATTTTTGATTCGGGCAACATTGCGGTTTCGCGATTATCGCAGGCGGGCCAAGCAATAATTGGCATACAAAAAGCGCTCTGGTATGAGCGCTTTTTAGATACCTCCATTAATCCTGTAACTTAAAGGCCAGTTTCATATTCGGAGCTGCGGCGGCAACCATTTGGCCCAGCAGTTCATTGCTGTTGGTCATGGCTAAATCGGCCATTTTCTTGTTAACAGCGGTTAAATGTGCCTGAATGTCTTTGGCATCCTGCACTGCTTTATCCGTTTCAAGTTGCAGATGACGGCAAGCAGCCACAGTCTTTTGCTCAAACACATCTTCTTGATCTTTGAACAATGAAAAGTCGTAGTCGCCAAACGTTGCCAGCAGATTACTGAGCCAATACATTTTGGTGACATCGAACTTATCGCCGGTGTCGCGGTATGCTGCCGGTGTATCGGTAACGTTAGCATAAAACGGAACCACTGTGTTGAAGGTGTTCGGGCCAAATGCCAACCAGTGAACACCTGCAATTGCAGCAGGCACATCGTTACGAATTTGCAAAATGTGAAGTTCCTGATTACGGTTGATCCCGATCGGCCGGTACAGCTTTTTCTGCGCCGGCGTGCCAAGCGAACCGTAAACATCGTATGGCGTGTTTTCGTAGTGGGAACTTTCGACAAACTTCACGTCTTCGATACTGATCTTTTTGTTAGTGCGGCAGATAAACGGAAGATCCTGATCGATTGGCGTGGTGTCGAATTCCGGATTGAAATACTTTTGGCCGTACCATGCCCGCGGGTTGTTGTAACGGGTGTCTTTGATAGTGGCCGAGCCGAAGATGTGGCGCAAGTTGTAGCCTTCTGGGTCTGGGTTGAGGTGATAGGTCTCAATCAGATCACGCAGGTCGGCGCTGCTCATTGTATCATCACTGGCAAAATCAAAATCGGTAATATTGAAGCGATTCGGTGCAACCACGTACGCATCGTCAGGAATGCGGATCGCTGCCCAGTGATGGCCGCCGATGCTTTCGAAGTACCAAACTTCATCCTTGTCGGCAAAGGCAATTCCGTTACTTTCATAGGTGCCATATTGTTGAAGCAGACTGCCTAGACGTTGCACCCCTTCACGCGCACTGTGAATATATGGCAGCACGATGGTTGGCATGTCTTCTTCTCCGATGCCTTCAGCTACAAGCGGATCAACGCCGAGCACCCGGCTATTGGTGGTAATTGTCTCAGTTGAGGTCATCGCCACGTTTTCGCTATTAATCCCTGCAGCCGCCCAAATACCGTGACCGTCCTCAGCTTCAGGCGTTGACGTATACCCTAATGGATCGGCCGGCAGATCAATGGAAAATTTGCTCAAAACAGACTGGTAATGACGCGGCTGATCCTCAGGTTTAACGTACACAAACTTTTGCGGATGTAATGGTGATTCGCCATCTTCGTTCCGGGCAATGATCGTGGAACCATCGATGGAAGCCTTCTTACCGACCAACACTGTGGTACAGGAGCCGACATAACGTTTTGCCAAAATAATCGTCCTTCTTTCAAAATGAATCCGCAGATGTGCAGAACCGTGCGGGAATGGATTTATGATTAACTTTACCGCGTGAAGACAGGTTTGCCAAGGGTGTGCGAAAACAAGCGCAAAAAATAGCCATCCCTAAAGTTTGACAGCCTCGGGATGGCTATTTGTAATCTCAGAGCCGCTGTTAATGGCGTTGTTGCTTTAAAAATTTTAACATGCGGTTTAATTGTGCGTCTAGCCAAGCGAACTCAGAATCCAGCTCATCACGAATTTAAAATAAACAGCAATTCAATTTGCGGCTATTAAACGTTAAAAATAAAGCATAACAATTGAAATGTGTGGAACCGCGAACACCGGTTTGCTACAATCAAATTGGCAACGTCAAGAGATGGCGGCTACTCTCAGACGAAGGGGGTGATGCAGATGGTTTTCTTCCCTGAAGCTCACAACCCACTGAAGAAAGGAGCCTGTGTTTGTCGGTCTTCGAAGCTCTGAGTCTGGTCAATCAAGTTGTGGATAATTTCATGACGTTGATTGTGCTGGTCACAGTGTTGACAGCCGAAAACAAGCGCAAAAAATAGCCATCCCCAACGTTTGACAGACTTAGGATGGCTATTTGCCACTTCTGAGCCGCTGTTGACGGCGTTGTTAGTTCCACAAGGGCTAGCGACTGGAAACCGCTAGCCTTTTTACATATTCATTTTAGCATGCAGTCTAATGATGCGTCTAGCCAAACTATTCCGGACTTACCAAATTCTGCATACCGAAATGAGATGGGTATCTAACCATTTTTGAACCGCGCCAAATTCCAATCACCCGAATCCGAAGACTACAAAAGACGCGCTATTTTCGCCAGAACGAAAAAATAGCGCGTCTTTTGCTTGCAGCTATAAACTCTAATCATACGTTTATACGCTAACACTGTAGCAAACACATTTTCCCCATATCTGCCCCATCTTTTGATCAACATCAGCGCTCGGCAACTTTCAATCCAGTGGCACTTCACCAAAGCTCGCGTTAATCTTCCGATAATCCGCCCGCCGTTCAGCGTAACCCGCGAGCAGCCGCTTTTCAAAGTCCGATTCGGCTTCTACTGGTGGCAGTGGACCGTCTTCCTTGTGGCGGGCCACAAAAGTTGCAAAGGCCGTTCCCACTTGAAAACGCTCGCCGCTAGCTAAGTGCTCGCCGATAAGTTGCACGAAGACTTCAAGTGAGCGATGACCGACGCCGCTAACCATACACTTGATAATTAGGGCATCCCCCATTTTAACCGGTGCGGCTAATCGAACCATATCCAGTGATCCGGTGGCTAATCCGCGTCGACCTAATCGTTGCGCGGCAATGGAGCTGACGTCATCGATCCAGGTGAAGATCTGACCGCCAAACAGCGTCTGATGGGCGTTTAGCATCCCTGGAAAGACGCGATAACTGGAAACTGCCAATGTATCACGCATTTTAACCATTCGCTTACCCCCGCTCATACAATTCTTCTGGCACCTTGTCCAACAACGGCGTCACATCCGGACTGGCTAGCATTGTCAGCCGATGCATGGCCCGCGATGCAACGGTGTATAGCAATTCGCGTTCGTCTTCTTCGTGGTAGTTTTTCGCGTTAACCTGCCACAGCACCACGGCGTCGAATTCCAATCCCTTGGCTAAGAAACTTGGCACGACAATGACGCCGGCCGCCAAGCGTTGATTTTCGGACTTGATGAGGGTGACTTTAATGCCGGCAGCCTTCATCTTAGCATAAATTGCTTCTGCGGCTTCCAAGGTTTTGGCAATCACCGCGGTGGTTTGTTTGGCCTCGTCATTCACCTTCAGCTGAGCTTGCAGTGCGGTCATCAAACCTGCTTCATCAGGCCGGACAATTAGTTTCGGCAATGGACCTTGGCGATTGAAGGCAACGATTTTCTGACCGGATGTCAAAATGGCTTTGGTGAAATCCGTCACCTGTTTCGTTGACCGATAACTTTGCGTCAACTGCACCACACGGGTTTTCTCCGGATCGAACAACTTGCTGGTCTCATTAATCAGCGTCCGCGAGTCATCCTTTGTGAAAATTGCCTGATTCAAGTCGCCAAGTAACGTAAATTTCGCACGGGGGAAACTGGCTTTAAGATAAGCCAACTGATATGGCGTGTAATCTTGAATCTCATCAACAAAGACATAGCGCATTTCGCGTTCTCCGTGCCGGCCGGTAATCAAATCATATAGGTGCAAATATGGCGTTGCGTCAGCCATGGGCAGTTTGCGTTCCTTGAACATGGCAATAAAGTGATCCACTTCTGCTTGCCAGTCAGCTTCGGAAATCCCTTCCGCTGCTAAGTCGTAAATGGCAGGCACTTCGCGTAAAAAGCTGACATATTGCCCGCGAATGTTGATAAACCGGTTGCGGACAATATCTTGCTGAATCGCGTCAAAACCTTTCATGACCAACTGCCGGGCAAAGAAGCGATATTCATCGTCACTATTCTTAAATTCTTTTGGCCCATCTTGTTGCATGGAGCGAATTTCTTCATCGCTTAGATTCTGAACTGCTTCTTGAACCCACTGTGCTTTGGTCTCGGATTCAATTTTGCGATTCAACATTTTAATCAGCCGCTCTTTAGTCGCATTCAGGCGGTTGCCCATATGATAATTTTCGTTATAGCTGTAGAAGATCTCCCGAATCCGCTTGCGTGAAAAGAAAACTTCGCCGCGGAACCGGATATCCCTAAACCGCAATCCGGAGCGTTCCAGACTCGTTGCATAGGTCTGGGCAGTTTTAAAGAAGTCCAAACTTCCCTTGACCCGGGCAATTTTCTTTTGCACCGGCGTCAACTGCTGTTCGAATTGGGAAAAGAGGTTCTGAACCTCAATATGTGGCAGGCGCCGGGTGACATATTGATAATACGTAAATTGGACCATGTTTTGTTCGCCTAATTCCGGCAACACATTACTGATATAGTCGGAGAAAAGTTGGTTGGGGCTAAACATGATCACTTGGCTGCTCGTCAGATTACCGCGATAACGATAAAGTAAGTACGCAACCCGCTGCAACACGGCACTGGTTTTCCCGGAGCCGGCTGCCCCTTGGACGAACAACAAATCCGCTTTGGTATCGCGAATGATCTGGTTTTGTTCGCGCTGGATCGTCGTGACAATGGTCTTCATCTGGGTATCGGATTTTTCACCCAGAACTTCCAGCAACATTTGATCGCCAATGGTTTCGGTTGTGTCAAACATGGTCTGAATTTGACCGTTTTTAATCACAAATTGCCGTTTTAAGGAGACCGTGACTTGTTGCGGGCCATCAGGGGTTTGATAAGTCACCTTACCTAAGCCGCCATCATAATAAATCGAACTAATCGGTGCCCGCCAGTCATAGATGAGAAACTTGCCAGCCTCATTCGTAAACGAACCGAGGCCAATATAAATCGTCTCCGGCTTTTCGCGACCTTCCTGAAAATCAATCCGGGCAAAATAAGGGTTTCCCAACAGCCGCTGCACTGTCACCAGCTGCTGTGCGCTTTGCTTCCAAGCATTCGTCCGCTCATCAAGCACCCGCTGCTGTTGCTGAATCGAAGCAGCTGTTTCAATGGTTTCAGCATAATTCGTGAAGTTTAAAGAAAAATCGTTGAAAAAGTTATCACTGATATTCTTCTCTTCGGTCTTGGTCTTGGCCATCTCTTTAGAAAGCCGCTCCTTGGCACCCGAAAGCTCCTTCATGATCGCATCCAAATGCTGCTGCTCTTTAGCTTGTTCATTCCCAGCCACGACGTCATCTCCTTTAACGGTTATTAAATAATCGTTATAACATCTTATCACTTATGAGGAAACGCCGCAAAAAAGAGTGTGAGCGCGAACCGGCGCGGTTAGAAGTCGGAGTGTAAGTGGCCTCAGGCGTGATGGCCGGGCTTTGGCCATTGCGACTGAGGTCCTTACACGCAGACTTCTGCGCCGGTGAGCGCGTTATGGGCATAAGCCAGAACACAAGCGGCCATAAACGTGATGGCCGGGCTTTGGCCATTGCGACCAAGGTCCTTACACGCAGATCCCTGCGCCGGTGAGCGCGTTATGGGCGTAAGCTAGAACAAAAGCGGCCTTAAACGTAATGGCCGGACTTTGCCCATTGCCACCAATGTCCTTACACGCAGATCCCTGCGCCGGTGAGCGCGTTATGGGCATAAGCCAGAACACAAATGCCCCTACTTCAACTTCCCGCGCAACAACGGCGTCCAAGCCTCCAACACATACCCAACCGCCAATCCAACCGCCACGCCTAACAGAATCTTTTTAAACGGTAAACTGACCAACAACCCGATTAACACACAAGTACCAACGATGACGGCACGCCGATTGAAAAACGATTTACCTTGACGTGAAGGTTTTTGATTTTGTATCATACGCTTTCCTTTCATTTATAAACACTTTTCGTTACGATTGACTCATCCATTATCTCTGATCGGAGGCCATTATGGAATCTATTTCACTTTTAATCGTCTTGACAGCCGCGTTGTTGACGCCGCTGTTAATGGCGCACTTTCATATTAATAGTATCCCGACTGCTGTTGCCGAGATTCTAGTGGGCATCATCTTAGGCAAAAGTCTCTTAGGTTGGGTCCATACTGGCGGCGAAATGCAGGCGTTAAGTGAACTCGGTGTCACCATCCTGATCTTCCTGTCTGGCATGGAAATCGACTTTTCGCTTTTCAAACCACAGCCCAAGACGGACAAAGGACCTCAGCCGGCCAATCCAGTCGTGCTAGCCACAGTTGGATTTGCAACGGTCATCATCATCAGTTTGGGATTCAGTTACCTACTCAAATTCATTCACTTCTATAACTTCCCGATTTTTGCAACCATTCTGTTCACCACGATTGCGCTTGGCGTTGTCATTGCGGCTTTAAAAGAACAGGAGTTGTTACATCAACCGCTTGGGCAAACGATCCTGCTGATTGCGGCTTTGGGTGAAGTGATTCCCCTTATCAGCCTGACTATTTACTCAGCCTTAAACGGTTCAAGCGATAACAATCTATGGTTACTGCTGTTACTGCTGCTGGCGGCGTTGGTTTTACTAGCGCGATTCAAACACATTTACAGCTTTTTTGCGGCGATTGATAAAAGCACCACGCAACTAGACATTCGGTTGGCGTTCTTCTTAGTCTTCACCTTAGTGACCATCGCTTCACGAGTAGGTGCCGAGTCCATTTTAGGTGCCTTTCTTGCCGGCATGGTGATGAAGCTCCTTGGTCCGCGCCAAGAAACTCAGGATAAATTGACTTCCTTAGGTTATGGCTTCTTCATTCCAATTTTCTTCATCGTCACTGGGGCAAACCTCGATTTGAAAGCTTTAGTCGCTGATCCTAAGAGCCTCTCCTTGATTCCGTTGGTGCTCATCGGCTTTTTCATCACCAAAATCGGCCTCATTCCTGTTTTGCGGCAGCGGTTTAAGCCGCAAAACGCATTGGCAGGCACGTTTTTAGCCACCACCACCATCACCTTGGTCATTCCGACGTTAACCGTTGGGCGCAACCTTGGTATCGTGACCGAGCAGCAATCCGGCGCGTTCACACTGGCAGCGGTCATTGCCTGTGTGGCGGGGCCAATCCTTTTCAATAGTTTCTTCAAGCCTGAGCCCGAAACCTTCAAAAAGACCCGCGTCACCTTTATTGGCGGCAATCTTTTGACGGTACCCATCGCACAACATTTAAGTCCTGAGCGCTATGAGGTGCAACTATTTACCGATCGGGTAGAAAATTTTCGGACGTATAACTCCGAAGTGGCAATCACATTAACGGATTATCAGGAAAACGCGTTAAAAGCTGCCGGCGCATATTATTGTGACGTCATGGTGCTGGGTGATTTCGACGCGGACACCAATTACGACTTGGCAAAAATGGCATTAGCACAGAAAGTTCCACGAATCATCGCCCGGTTTGCCGCAAAAGATACCACCTCTGATCGCTATGACCGATTGCGCGATGACGGCGTTGAAGTTTTCAATGCACTCGATGCCAACGTTGCGTTGCTGCGTAGCTTGATCGAAACCCCGTCCACGTTGAAAATCCTTGATGATACAATTGCGGGCATCTATGAAGTCACCATCCGCAATTCGCGTTTTGCCGGTCTTGAGCTCAAGAATTTACCGTTCATTGACGACATCACCGTAAGCCAGATTTATCGACAAAAGAAATTCATTGCTCCTCACGGCGACACCCAACTGCACCTTGGTGACCACCTCATTTTCTCCGGGGACAAGCACCTCATCCGCAATATCCGCGCACAGGTTGAAAAGTTAAATTAATGCTGCTCAATCAGGATGTGAAATTCTGCTTTGATACTCACCAATGACTGATCTCAGTACAAAATAGTTATAAATGGCAGCACTTCCTTTTTTACGCCGTTGTCAGGCTATTTTCCGTGGTACAATGAGATTATTCTAAGAAAAAAAGGTGATCAAATGAAACAAGGAACAACGATCCTGACCTTAGACAATGGCTACCACTTGTGGACCAATACGCAAGGCGAAGGTGACATTCACCTGCTTTGCCTACACGGTGGCCCTGGTGGCACGCACGAATACTGGGAGAATTTTGGTGAAGAACTCGCTGATCTCGGCGTTCAAGTCCATATGTACGATCAACTCGGGTCGTTTTACTCGGATCAGCCCGATTATTCTGATCCGGAAATTGCTAAAAAATATCTGACAACCGATTATTTTCTCGGTGAAGTTGAAGAAGTCCGCAAGAAGCTAGGATTGGATCACTTTTATTTGATCGGCCAAAGCTGGGGCGGTGCCTTGACCCAACTATATGCGTTGAAATACGGCCAGCATCTCAAAGGCGCGATCATTTCATCGATGGTGGACAATATTAACGAGTATGTTGAGCATATCAATCTGGTCCGCGAAGAAGCATTGCCACCTTCAGCCGTAAAATATATGAAGAAAATCGAAAAAGCCGGCGATTGGGACGATCCGCAATATCAAAAATATGTGGATGTCTTAAATCGCGGCTATGTTGATCGCAAGCAGCCACCGGCAATCTCACATCTAATTAGCACGATGGCAACGCCGGTTTACAATGCGTTCCAAGGCGATAATGAATTTGTCGTCACCGGTAAGCTGAAGGACTGGGACATTAGCGATCAAATTCACAACATCAAAGTGCCGACATTGCTGACATTTGGCGAACACGAAACCATGCCGCTAAAAGCTGCCCAGCGCATGGCTGAAGTAATTCCGCATGCTCGGTTGGTAACGACTCCAAATGGCGGCCATCATCACATGATTGACAACGCACCGGTTTACTTCAAGCATTTGAAGCAATTCATTTCCGATGTTGAAAACGGCACCTTTAACGACTAATGGTAAAAACCGCGCCCTTACTGTTAATATGGTCGCGGTTTTTGTCTATGCATCTTTTTAACATGAAAGGATCTCACCATGGCTTACACCGTTGATTTTAAAACCGTTAGCACCAACGGCTTAGAAAGTTCTCCTGTTGCACCGGCTTTGGCTGGGCTTAGAGCCAATGAAGCCCGGTATATTTGGAACAAATATAAAGTTCCCTATGTCGCCTATCCTGTCAGTGAAAAACCGGACAGCCTCGCTTGGGTGCAGGCAATTCTTGCAGAACGCGAGCTCCATATCGCTGCCAAGCCACTTGAAATCTGTGACCTTGCGCTACCGGATCTGCGCTGGGTTGAAGTCTATTATCAAGATGGACTAGCTATCAATGTGATGTATCACCTTACTGATCCCAAAAAACGGGCGGTCGGCTTTAAACTCAGCGATGGCATGACCGTTCCCGCCGAACTCGCGGACAAGTTTAAATTCGCCCGCCAAAAGTCAAAACTCGCCGGCACCATTCGCGGATCCTTTTTCGTAATTAAAGGAAGTTACTGATCGCAATATCTTTCACGTACCAGATCAGATTCACCAATAAAACGGTCGATGCATAACTGCGCATCGACCGTTTTATTGTATTCACGGTAAAATAACTGACAAAATAAGTTGCACATTCAACAACGTAATGATGCCGGTTAAAACGTATCCCATCCAGCGCACGACCGGAGAATTAACGTGCTGGCCCATTAAGTCACGCCGATCGGTTAATGCCACTAGCGGAAATAGCGTAAATGGCAGCGCAATGCTCAGTGCTACTTGCGCGTAAACAATAACCTGCTCAAAGTGTTGCTCGCTAAAACCCATCACAAAGCCAATGATCATGATCGGAATCAGCGTAACCAACCGCGTCAATAAACGTCTGGCCCACAGCGGAATCTGAATGTTCAAATAGCCTTCCATCACAATCTGACCAGCTAAGGTACTAGCAATCGAACTGATTAAACCCGTGATCAATAACGCAAAGGCAAACAAGGTGCTCATTAGGGGACTGGCTAGTCCACCCACGATTGCCGGATTTTTCAAGCCGTTATAAACACCTTCAAATGCGGTCGCGTGGCTACTCATGCCATAAAATAAAGTTGCCCCCAGAATCAGCAACAGCGCATTAATCACAAATGCCGCGACTAAATGGACATTAGAATCCCATTTGCCAAACCGCAGCGCCTCGGTGACTTGTGCGGGAATATGTTCATCGTATCGGCGGCTTTGGGCCAGCGATGAATGCAAGTAGATATTATGCGGCATAATGGTTGCACCCATAATACCTAAGCTTAATAACAACATGCCACGATTAGTCAGAATCCCGGTATGCGGAACCAACCCCGCAACAATGCCACCCATTGACGGCCGCGCCCGCACCACTTCAATGCCGAAAATAATGCCAACTGTCAGAATAGATGCCAACACAATCAACTCGATCCGGCGAATGCCAAACCGCAAAAACATCAACACCACCAACACATCCGCGATCGTTAGCAGCATCCCCCACATCAATGGCAGGCCGAATAATAGCTTCAACGCAATCGCCGTACCGACAACTCCGGTCATATCCGTTGCCATCATGGCTGCTTCGTTCACCAGCCACAATCCGATTCGACTCCACTTCGGAACAAACGCCGCAATCGCCTGAGCCAGATCCAACCGCGCGACCACCCCGAGTTTAATGGCCAGGGTTTGCATGAACATTGCCGCCAAAATTGACAATAGCAACACCGCTAATAACGTCTCATGATAGCGACTCCCGCCTTCCAGCGCCGTCAGCCAATTACCGGGATCCATATACCCAACCGCAACCAACGCGCCGGGACCACTGTAAGCCAGGAACTTTTGAACAAACGATGGTTCATACACTCCCGGTACCTGCACACTGCGATTAATCTCATCCAAACTAGGCTTTGCTTGCTGGACACTGAGCTGCTCATTTCGCTTGGTCATGACGCATCACCTCTGCAGCAACCTTTTCTTTCGCCAGCGTTGCTAAAAAGTCACAAAACGCAGAACTGCCATTCATGGGGCGGACAGTTTTAAAGACTTTACCGCCATTAGCGCGAAAAGTTTGATAGTTTTGAACATCATTTTCTTCTAACGTCTCCAAACAATCCGTCACGAAACTAGGCGTCGTCACCAACACCCGCCTTTTGCCCAACGCTGCTAAGGCCATTAAACGGTTGCGTAAATACGGCTTTAACCACGGCACCGGTCCGAACTTCGACTGATAACACGTCTCTACAATGGCCGGTGGCACTTTGGTCAGATAACGCTTAACCCCTGCTGTAGTCGCTTCACAGGCTTGCTGATAAGGATCGCCATGCCGCACCATCGCGGTTGGAATGCCATGATAACTCATAATCACGGCATCATAGTCACCTTGTATGTAGGCATCGTCCAGTTGTTGCGCTAATAACTTCTGATAAGCGGACTGCTCGTAAAAGTGCTCAACGTTCAATGTTTTAACACCCGATGCTGCGACTTTTTCCAGGATTGTCTTGGTGGTGCTTTGGGTATACGCCGGAAAAAGGGGAATGACAACAATCGGCCGATCCCCACGCGCCGCCATTACTTGCAAAGTTGCGGCAATGGGATACTGACCGCCATAAGTCATCGCCATTTGAACATCCCAATCCGGAAGTGCCTGGCGCAAGCGATCACGTGTGACTTGCGTATAAGCAATCAACGGTGAGCCAGCCTGCGTCCACTCGTGCTGATAAAATGTCGCTGACCGCCAACTGCGAAATGGTAGCACAAATCCACGTAAAATCGGTTGCCACAAAATTTTAGGCATGGTAATCACATTCTGATCGCTTAAAAACTCCCGCAAATAACGTCGGACATCTTTGGTCTGCGGCGAAACCGGCGATCCCAAATTTACAATTAATAACCCCTTTGCCATTTAACTGCCCCCATTGTCTCCAAAAATTATAATTTAAGAATAACACAGGTCCATCGCTTTAAATTTGGTTTCTTGGAGCGAGTCGTTTAAATCATCCCGGTTATCAACTGCCAAAGCCTACGCTGACGGCAAATCTTTTTCGCGCTTTCGGGACACAAAAACCTCGCCGCACCACAATATTGGTCACGCTTCCCGCCAACCAACTCCTGCTTCTATGCTAAACTAACATTAGAAAGATAAAATGTTTGCCGAGGTGAAATCGGCGAGCGTTAGACTGTCGAGGAGGCAAATTTAATGGCTACGAAAGGCATTACCGTCTACCTAGTGCGCCATGGGCAGACATGGTTTAATCACTTTAACAAAATGCAGGGTTGGAGCGACTCGCCGTTGACTGAAAACGGGATCAAGGACGGCACCAATACCGGAGTCATCTTGCGTAATGTTGCCTTTACCCACGCGTATTGCAGTGACACTACCCGGGCAACCCGGACAGCAGACTTGATTTTAAGCAAAAATGTCACGGGTAAGATTCCGCTGACAGTGACGCCGTTTTTCCGGGAACAATTTTACGGCTATTTTGAAGGTGAAGATTCGGGACAAACCTGGTACATGGTTGGGTTCCCCCATGGCGCCCGTACTTATCCGGAGATTCTCGAAAAATACGGTGTCGATGCGTCTAAAGACTTCATGCATGACGCTGATCCGTTTCATGAAGCAGAAGACGCTCGAACTTACTGGACGCGGCTAATGAAAGGATTTCGGCAGTTGCGCTCGGAGAATCATGAAGGCGACAAGGTGCTGATGGTCAGTCATGGCACAACGATTCGCAGTATTGTTGACAAGTTTGGCAAAAATGATGGCTTCGTAGTAACCGACTCACCGCGCAATGGTTCAATCAGTAAAATATTACTGACGGACACAGGCATTAAGGTCTTAAGTTATAATGAATTCGAAGCCTGATTCAATTTAAACCTTCAAGCGGTGATTTTTCAGCCGCTTTTTTTGATGAAACCAAAAGGGTCACACACCCAGCTTTGCATGGTTGTGTGACCCTTTTTCAGACAACTTTATTCCCTATCTAGGCCACTGCGACTAGTGAACCAATTCTTTTTGCTCAATGAGTGAACCGCCGTGGATGAACTCTGGATTCGGGGTCAAATCGAAGCGTTCGGCCAGCTGTTCCAGATTTTCGTCTGTGATTTCGTTGACAAACTGACCACCTTGCGCCTGAATTGCGGTGTAGATAGTAGCGGCTTTTTCAACGGTTTCAATTAAGCCGTATGTTTCGTCAATCGAATCGCCGACACCGAAGATACCATGCAGCGGCCACAAAACGATGCGGTATTGGCCCATTTTTTCGGCAGTTGCCTGGCCAATTTCGTTGGTTCCTGGCGTCATGTATGGTAAAACACCAACGCCTTCAGGGAAAACAACGATTGATTCTGCCTGCATCTTCCAGAGAATGCGGCTGAACAATTTTTCTTTCCACGGTAACGTAAAGGTCATAGCAATGGTGTTCGTTGGGTGACAGTGCATCACAACCCGCTGATTAGGATCCTGCTTAAGCCGTTGGATATGGGTCATCAAATGTGCCGGGAATTCACTGGTCGGCTGGCCGCCATCGGAAAAGCCCCAGAGTAAATCAACACTTTGACCGTCTTGATTAATCCGAACCAGTCCCGTATCGCGTTCCGGGAAGTCTTTGACGTTCTTGAAATAGCGACCGGTCCCGGTTACCAAGAAATATTGACCTGCCAAGGCACTAGCATCAAACTTAATCGGGATCGTGCGCTTGACTTCATGAACATCGCCGTACTGACCGACTTCCTGCTTTGTAAGCCGATAGCTGACATTGCCGCCATTTCGTTCATCCCAGCCATGTTGATAAAGATTCCACGTCACCTTACGCATCTGTTGCACAAATGGTGAATCAATAAACGCCTGTGTATATTCCGGATTCAAGAAATCTTTTTTTGAACCTGCCATGAAAACGTTCCTTCTTTCTTCTGGTCATCATGCCAAAGCTATCCCTATACAGTGTCAAATAAACAGATCAACTTTTTTGTTGTCTTAAAAAGCGTCAAACCTACTGCACCCGAATAGCCATTAGCACGTTTGTTATTAATCTTTCTTACAGCTTCTATTTTACGAAGCCATGTAAGCGCTCGACCAGACCAAATGTACGCATCAAAACAGCGAAATCGGAACAGATGCACATATCACCCCGTACTCTGCAAATGAAAGCTCAATCCGGTCATACCATGACGAATAGCGCTTCACGGTTGGCCCGGCAGTATTTTGATTTTTCATAACGCACTAAACAAAAATCGGCTTTAGCGTGATAGGCAAAACCATCGCTAAAGCCGATTACGATTCATTTTAACGGTTCAAATCTTTTCACACCACATTGCCGGGTTGCTTACGACTTTGAGGCCAGGTTCTTATTAATCACAATACTCTGGTAAATCCAGACGGTTGCCAGATAATACAGACCGTACAGCACGATGAATAACGCGAAAGGTACTAACAAATGACCATATGGCTCGCTTAACAGGGTCTTGAACAACTGTAATCCGAATAACACGTGCACGATGCCGACCACTCCTGGCAAAAGGAACAAGGCGCCGATTTCCTGGCGAATCGACCGACGTAAGACGCGCGGCCGGGCACCGATTTTTTGCAACATGAGATAACGGTTCTTATCGTAATTGGCACCCGATAGAATTTTAAACATCAACGTTGAAGCCAACATCGCCAAGAAAGCAATTCCTAGGAAGAAGCCCATGAAAGCCAAGCCGGAATACAGGCCATTGACCACCGCATAGAATTCAAATTTCTGATCGCCATTGCTGCTCCAAAGCCGTGGATATTGGTGCTGCTGCAGCGTTACAATCTTTTGAATCGTATCATAATTCTGATTGAAGTCTTTAACTTTAATGGTCGTCAAGGTTTCCGAATTTCCCAACTTGGCAAAAGTGGCAGCATCCGCAACCTTCATCTGCTTGCCGCGATTGTTCCCGATGAAGATGCCAAAAGCACCGGGGTACAATTCGATCAGCTTTTCAAAGTTCTGACTGGTGACTTTGATGTTGGGTGCATTGATGCCTTTATCCACCGCTTTAATTTCCAATGGATGGGCGTCAAGTTTCGCCTTACTGATGTAGACGGTTTTAGCATCTGATTTAAGTTCGTATTGCTGCTTGGCCGTCACATCCTGCAACTTATTGATTTCTGCGCGGGTGGCGGCATTTGGTGAAGCAACCGTCACGTCGTAAACTGTCGACTGACTTGCCAGCTTGGGAATGTCATGCGTAAAGCCCATCCCCACGGTAATGGCGCCTAAAGCCAGTGCAAACAGCATGGCAACTACGGATAAGATGCGGGTATAGTCCCGAATCCGAAAACTGAGCTGGGACAATGTGAACGTATGCAACTGCTTGGCTGCAAATGTCCGATTCCGCTTCATTAAACTGATTAAAGCCACAAAGACGGAATTAAATAAGAAATATGTTCCCAAAACAATGGTTACCAAAGCTAGCGGAATCGCCATTAACTGAAACTTAGGGACATTGGCCATGCTGTAATAACCGATGGCCAGCAAGATCACACCGAGGACAATCTGCAAGGCAAAGCTGCTTTTGCGTTGCTTAATCCGATTCGGTGTCTGTGCCTGATGTAATAATTGCAACATCGGCGTTTTCAGCAATTTTGCCGCGTTATACATAGCAGACAAAAGAAATAGAACAAAGAAGAACCCTATTGTCCATAAAATGGCTGGCACCCAGATCGGTGAAAAACCCGTGGCTGGTGCATGTAAAGCGGCGATAATCCATTTTCCAATAAAAAGTGTGCCAACCATGCCAATAAGAATCCCGCCAATCGTCGCCATAATCCCGACTGTGACGGTTTCAAGGAAAATCAGCTGGCCGATTTTACGCCCTTTTGCGCCCAGCATCATGAACATCGCATAATCGCGTTGACGCATACTGAGCAAAAAGCTGTTGGCGTACACAATATAAACTAACGTGATAATCGCCAGCAAAACTGCCCCGAACCCAAAAATAAACGGGGTGAAGCCGATGGGTGAATTTTTCTTTAAAAAGCTCGTGTTCGTTGCTAAAGCCATAAACATGTAGAAAACAGCGCTGGCAATGACCAGTCCGGAGAATAAGACCGCATAGTCGCGGAAACGGTTTTTTAAGCCGCCAAGTGCGAGTTTACTTAACATTCTTGCTGCCTCCTACTTCTGAAATGTGCCGAGGGTCTCAAGAATCTCTTGATAGAAAGCTTCTTGACTCTTGTCACCGTGAACCAGTTCAGAACCGATCTGACCGTCTTTGATGAACAAAATTCGACTGGCATAGCTGGCGGAAAACGGATCATGGGTCACCAGCAGAATCGACACGCCTTCGTCACGATTCAAATGCGCCATGGTATCCAACAATTCGCGCGCAGCCTTGGAATCAAGTGCGCCGGTTGGTTCATCACCAAAAAGAATATCCGGCTGCTGAACCAATGCCCGAGCTGCGGCTACCCGTTGTTTTTGACCACCGGACAGTTCGGTTGGGTAATGATCCAACACGCGTTCAATGCCAAGCGTTTGCGCGATCTTATCAACGGCTTCGGTTTGCTTTTTAGCGCTGACATTTTGCAAGGCAAGTGGCAATGCAATGTTTTCCCGGCCGGTTAAGTTTTCTAGTAAGTTGAAATCCTGGAAAATAAAGCCGATCTTTTTGGCGCGAAAATCGGATAAGGCGTCTCCTTTGAGTTTGGTCACATCGGCGCCTTTGATGCGAACGGAACCGGATGTCGGGGTGTCTAGCGTGCTCAGAATATTCAATAAAGTGGTTTTACCGGAGCCTGAAGCACCCATAATCCCAACGAATTCACCGGGTTCAACCTGAAAACTCACACCCTTTAGTGCTGGCGTTTGTTTTTCCCCTTGTTTGCCATATGTTTTCGTAACATTTTCAACCGTTACAACAGGTTGCTTGTCCATGATAAACCTCCATTTGCAATGTGCTTGCTTTTTATTTACAAGATTAATGATAATGGCTGCCAGCAATTTTTTCCTGATAATGCACTAACGGATGCCGGATCGAAACTAACGGGTTTGTAAGCTACTTTAGCTTTTCTTTATTTTTGGCCCCATCTAGCCGCAATCCTTGCTATAATCACACATGAGCTATGAAAATCCTTATGAAAGTTGGTTAATCGTGGGAACCTTTCGCAACAAAGCGCCCGGGCTAAGTTCAAAATCAGCGGCTGATTGAACTTAGTAAAGGAGCACATTTTAATATGAATGATTTAGAAAAACCGCAAAAGCAGTTCATTCCCTGGATGATTGTCGGCTTGATGGACTTTGTCACCGTCATCGGGTTTGACGACATCATCTATAACTTCCAGAATCAAGGCTTGGTGGCATTCACCAGCTGGATTATCATGACCTTCTTTTATGTCATTCCGTATAATCTGATTGTCGCGCATATGGGTTCGACTTTTTCCGAACATGGCGGCGGGATCACCAGCTGGATGCGCGAAACCAATGGCGATACGGTTGGTTACTATGCGGCTTGGTTTTATTGGATCACCGGGCTGCCTTATGTCGTGGACGTAGCCAATTCGGTTGTTATTTCTTTTGGCTGGATCACCAACGGCAACGGCAACATTCAAGCTAACCTTGGTAACGCATGGTTCGGTATTCTCACGGCCGTTATCTTTGTGATCTTTATCTGGTTACAGCACTTCTTTAAAAATAAAAGTCTTGAGATCATGTCAACAATCGGCGGCGGGGCCATGTTTATCATGACGGTTTTATTCGTGATCATGACCTTCATCGGTTTATCCAAAGGCGCCCCGATTGCCACCCGCCCGTTTGATTTCAAGGCCTTCATCCCCAAAGATTTCTTTTCACTGAGCTTCCTATCGACTTTTGGCTTGTTCGTCTTTGCCATGAACGGCTCCGAACTTGCTGCACCTTACACCAAGGACATGCGCCATCCTGCCCGTGATTTTCCCAAAGCATTGAAAATGATTGCGATCATGACCATGTTCCTGACACTTTTTGGCACCTTTTCATTAGGGGTATACTTTAACGCCCACCATCTGCCAAATGATTTGAAAATGAATGGTTCCTACTATGCGTTTCAAGCCATTGGTCGTCAATTCGGGATGGGCAACAGTCTGATGTATCTGTTCGCCGTGGTGCAAGGTATTTATATGTTAGCCCAGCTGGCTGTGATTCTGGACGCCTCAACCCGGGTATTCCTGTCCGATGTGGCCAAGCGCTTCATGCCGCGTCAGTTGACAAAGATGAACGAAGACGGCTTGCCGATTAATGGTTACTGGATGACAACGATTCTGTGTGCGTTGATCATGGCACTCGGCGCACTTTTGCCGAAAATCAATGACATCTTCAACTGGCTGCTCAATCTCAACGGTATTGTCAGCCCGCTGTCCACTTGCTTCTTGTTCTGGTCCTACACGATGGTCCGGTTACATCAGGATCGGTTCCCGACGCCTGATTATACGTTTCTTAAAAATCGAAAAGTCGGCTTAGTTGTCGGTATCTGGATGTTAGGGATTACCTTTTTACTTGGCACCCTTGGCTTCTTCCCGACTGACGCCACCGCGGACACTTTTGCACTCATGCTCGGTTTGAATATCGTGGTGCCAATTGGCATGGTCGCGCTTGGCGTTTTGATGCCGTGGATCGCCAAACGTCAGCGGCAAGCGAACAACGGCCTTGCGTTTAGCCGCAACACCTGGTTGGTACTCACTACCCTCAGCTTAGTCGGGCTAGTTGTCGCGGCTACTTATGGGATACACGTCAACTTACTCGATCACTTAACGCCTGTCATTCAGTGGCCACTGATTATCATCGTTGACCTTGCCATTGCCGGGGTGGTGCTCAAAGTCACCGCAAACGGTCGGCATCAACGGGTAGCTGGTTCGCCTGATGAGGGATGAGTTCTGGCTTACTATGTTAAAGAACGTTTTGGCGAATAAAGATTAGTTATACGATGCCCTGGCAACGTAACCTGTTGCTAGGGCATTTTTTGGCTGTAACCGGATTGTCCAGCAGAAAAAATCAACTGCGAGTATCTACCAGTCAACGACATCGTTACCACACCGCGTCCATCGTAGCAAAAAGTTGGCACTTACTATGCTGGCAGTAAGTTAAGTAGCCATCGTAACAACGTGATAAAATTAATTGTAGAAATTGGTTTTTGCATAGCTGCTTCGACTTATTTTTAAACAATCGTTGAAGACTCAGAATATTAGGAGGTGCCATATGCTCAGCTACACGATCATTTATAATCCTGCTTCCGGCCACGCTAAAGGCCCGACTGCCGCCGAACAGCTCAAGGCCAAACTTGAAGATCGCCAGCGGCAAGTCTCCATGGCACCGACCAAAAGTGCTGATGACGCCCGAAATTTTGCTTATCAAGCCCAATCGGATATTGTTGTTGCAGTTGGCGGAGATGGCACGATTAACCAAGTCGTTGCCGGGCTCGCACCGCGCAAACAACCGCCAACACTCGCTATTTTACCGGAAGGCACGGTCAACAACCTGGCTAAAGTCCTGCATATTCCGTTGCTGCTGCCACTGGCGATCAAGAACATTCTAGAAGCCAAGCCGCAGCCATTAGACATTGCACAGGTCAATGATCGCTACATGGTAAGTACCCTGACACTCGGCGTTTTAGCCAATGCGGCGTTGTCCGTCACTCAAAAAGAAAAACGCCATTTTGGTCCGATCATCTACTTATTAAAGGGTTTTAAAGTTTTGGCCCAACACCAACACTGGATCCTACACTTGAACAGCGCCCATAATCACTGGGAAAAAGACACCCAATTTCTGCTAGTCAGCATGACCAATTCCGTTGGCGGTTTTACGAATGCGGTGCCAGATGCCGCCGTGGATGATGGTCATCTGCACGTTTTTATCGCCCCAAAACTAACCTGGTGGCGCTCACTACTGGCCATCCCCTACTTCATCACCGGCAACTTTCAGAAACTACCCGGCATGACGTATTTCGCCACCGAGCAACTTACCATCGAGGCTCCAAAAACGCTCCAAAGCCGGGTTGACGGCGACCCGAGCACCAAGACGCCGCTAAAATTGACTGTCATCGCTGACCATATTCAAGTATTGGCCCCACCGGTGGGAAAATAATCTGGAAGTGCCGCATATGAATGACTTATTGCATTTATATCGCCTACTTTTAAGTTGCGCAGTTTCAACGGCTTTTGACTGTCGTGCTGCTTTTTTTACTAGCCTGAACAGTCCTCGAATAGTCCGTTCTAATAGTCTTTCCAAAATTCCCGTGTTACACTAGACTTATTCAAATGAGAGGGGTGAATCGCCATGCGGTTACGCAAGGTTGCACCATGACTGTCGATTCGTTAGTACCGATCTGTGGCGATAACGCCCGGATCTATGAAAGGAATTTATGACTGAACAAATATCTAATGAAGTAACTTCTGAAAATGTACTGATTGCTGGCATTTCGCGGCAACAACCTGACTTTGACTACACCATGACCGAACTCGGTGAATTAGCCAAAGCGGATAACTACACCGTTGTCGGCGAAGTACGGCAGAATCTCGATCGCGCAGTAGCGGCCACTTACTTTGGTTCCGGCAAAGTAGACGACATTCGCCAACTGGCTGATGTCCGCGAGGCTTCAACCGTGATTATCAACGATGAATTATCGCCTTCACAATTGCGCAATCTTGAAAAGCAGACCAAACTGCACGTGATTGATCGCACGCAGCTGATTCTCGATATTTTCGCCGACCGCGCGCGCAGTAAAGCCGCCAAAACTCAGGTTGAAATCGCCCAATTGCAATATGCGTTGCCGCGGCTTCATCCCAGCGCCAACCGCCTCGACCAGCAAGTCGGTGGCGGCGCCGGATTTGCCACGCGTGGTGCCGGTGAAACCCAACTTGAACTCGATCGTCGGGTGCTCAACAAGCGCATCAGTCACTTGCGGCAAGAACTCAAAGATGCCAGCGTCGGCGATCAAGTACGCCGCGCCCGTCGCGAAGACAACGCCATTCCAGTTGTTGCATTAGTCGGCTACACAAATGCCGGCAAAAGCACGACCATGAACGGGCTGCTGCAGCTTTTTGCGGATCGCCCGGAAGACAAACAGGTCTTCGAAAAAGACATGCTATTTGCCACGCTCGATACCAGTGTTCGCCAAATCACCTTGCCTGATAATCGCAAATTCCTTCTGAGCGACACGGTCGGTTTCGTCTCCAAACTGCCGCACAACCTCATCGACAGCTTCAAAGCCACCCTTGCTGAAGCTGCCAACGCCGACTTGCTCATTCAGGTAGTTGATTATTCCGATGAGAATTACCCGGAAATGATGGCCATCACCGAAAAAACGCTCCGTGAAGTCGGCATCACCAATATCCCGATGATCGAAGCTTACAACAAAGCCGATTTACGCGAAGGCACCCGTTATCCGGAAATAAACGGCCAACGCCTCGTCTACTCGGCTCGTGACAAACGCTCGCTCCAAGCCCTCACCGATCTCATCAAAGCCAATCTCTTCGGCCAAGATGAAGAACACACCTACCTGATCCCATTTGATCAAGGTCAGCTCGTCAACTACCTCAATCAGGAAACTGTGGTCAAAACCACTGACTACACGGAACACGGCACGCGCATTACAGCCGTTGTTAACCCGGTTCAAAAAGGTAAGTTGGCACGGTTTGCGGTAAAAGAAGGCGTTTAATTTACGCTTCAAAGCAAGACAAAAACGCTTTGCCTTTCCCTGCTTAATAATTGTAAGCAGGGGTGGCAAAGCGTTTTTTTGTTGCAGTACGAGTCGCGGTGTGCTTAGAAATCGGGAAAATGCAGCCCTGATCACAGCGAAGCCACAAGTAGCCTCTTAACGGAATTTCTAAATTGAAAAACGCCACTTAAAATGTCAAATATGAATTTCAATCAAGCTTCTACAAACCCGACTACTCCAAAATACCGAATTTATACCCGTTACTGCGATAATACGCAATAATCTTGGGCAGTGTTTTAACGGTTAGATCCTTCCCCACGGCATCATGCATTAATACAACGCGTACGTGGCTGTCGGGATAAACCATCAAAGACCGCAAGTGATACTGTAGCATAGCTTCCTCTGTTTTCGGCGCTTGTGCCGGACCCAAAGCATCCCCAACTGCCGCGTTCCAATCGATCCAATCAAGTCCTAAGCGAACTAAACCAGTATCAGCTCCAGTCAAGCCTTTCCAACTAAAATGGCCACCCGGATAGCGCCATAGGTGAGTATTGAAATCGGGTCCCAAAGCTTGTTTCACAGCAGTCTGCTCTGTTTTAGCCTCATTTTCAATTGCCGATGTTGCACCCACTCGATTCGGATAAAGCAAATTGTAGTTGTGTGTCATACTGTGCAAACCAATTGCATGTCCGGCATCATACTCAGCTTTCAAGACCGGTGTCGTTTCCGGCGAAAGTTGGCGACCCACAACGAAAAAGGTACCATGAACGCTTTCCCGATTAAGAATATCCAAGACTTGAGGAGAAATGATGGTATTCGGACCATCGTCAAATGTCAGGAACACGACTTTTTCTTTGATGCTGCTAGTGTTTGGGGCGGTCATCTCTTGTTTGACTTGAGCGATGGGGTAAGCATACGGGTCGGCTGCAGGAATATGGGTACGCCCAGAATTCGATTGTACCTGCTCAGACGACTGCCGCCGAGCCGCCTCTTGTTGGCGACGTGATGCCGCCTGCTTGCTAAACATGCTACGTTTTGATTCACTTATACGAACCGAGGCGTAATGGCGGCTAGCACTAAGCGACTTCGCTACATTAGTCTGGTGATCAACATACAACTTTAACGAAAAACAGATTATAACGGCCAATACCGCAATTAGCGCAAGGCCCCACCCTAACAAAAGATATTTGTGTTTCACGCTTACCCTCCACATTGTGATCAAAGATTATCCGAAGTTGAGTTTACCATGAGACACTTAAAAAAACGGTAAAATGGTTTTCTTTTAATCAAGTCATCATATATGTGAGTCGTTCCCGCAGATAAGCACCAAACCCAATATCATTTAAGTTTTGCCTGATTCAGCATATAATTCGATTTCAAATAATATTGAACATCATCGAATTTCTTAATGACCGCCTTCTCACTTTTATTTGGCTTTGTCGTAAGCTTATTGTCAATCATATAATGATTTTTTTCGCCAAAAACAGGGACTTGTGCCTCGAGATCTTGCAGCACTTGCATATACTGTGAACCTTTCCATCCCACGTGTGAAAAGATTTCCGGAAGAACAAACATAGGACTCATGGTCTGTCCTTGTCCGGAAAAATCCTTGGCCATCAATTTTTTGGCCGCCTGATTAGACCACATGACGTAAGGTGTATTGTAATAATTCTCGTAGCCTTCCCGTGTCGACTGCTTCAAATTAACACCAAGCATTTTATATGTTGAATTCTTGTCGCCGCCCCATGGATTATGATCACCCCAGAAGGCTAAAACAACAGGTTGATCTAGTTGATCTAGCTGATCCTTAAGTTCCAAGAGCGCATCCGAAGTCTCTTTAATGCCAGTCAGGTAATTGTTAATGATGGCGTAATCCTTTTTGTTATATCCCTTTTTCCACGGTAGCAATGTGTCGCCATCAAAATCAGTGCCATATGGACCGTGGTTTTGGATCGTGACTGTTTGATTAAAGAATTGCTTACCATTTGCGTTTACGGCTTTCAATTGCTTGACGAGATCAGTAAACACTTCTGAATCAGGAACAACGTCCACATTAGCAACATTCTTGTCATAATAGTTTTCTCTGAAGAGTGTCTTTTGGAAACCGAGATATCGATCAATATTTTGGCGATTATAAAACCATGCATCGCCCGGGTGCATAAATCTGGTGACGTATTTTTGCTCATTGAAATAATGAACAAATGAATTAGTCATACCATTAATGGGGCTTAAATCCGCAAAACCGGTCAGCACCTTGCGTTCCGTATCCACAGTTCCACCACCAAAAATTGTGGTCGTCAATTCACCTGCCATACCTTCAGATGCTACCTGATGAAATCCCGCGTAGACAGAAGGATCGATATCCAATTGATCCCACTTAGAAAAATCTTGGAAAGCTTCCAGCTGAATTGTAATCACGTTCACGCGCTTATTGGCAGGAATATTTTGGTACTGATATTGAGTCAGCGCCGATTTGGCACTTGCGGCATCATAATTCTCAGGCGGAAGTAACCAGTCGTTTTTAACTGAGTGAATAAAAGAAAACATGTAGCCATTAACAACATAGCGATCTGCATCTGGTCCCCAGGGGTCATTGTTCGCCAAAGTATAATAATCATCGACTAAGTAGTACCGATGAAGCATGAAAGCCGATCCGACCATCACAAGAACAAGTGCGATTATGCGCGTATTCCAACGAATCATCGCAGGTTTAAGAAATAGACCAACGATGATAGTCAGTATCAACAAGCTACCAATGATAAAGAAGTACTTTACCGGTGGAATATAACTATATCTTGAACCCATATTGCTAGCTTCTGATGCCAAAGAAATATCTGCAAATTCGAAGGGATAGTCACGATATTGCAACATGAAGTAATTAACCATAGCAACAATAATAGCTAGGGCTTGCCCGACAAAAATTGCCAATTGCACCCGATTAAAAATCAAGTAAGTTACGAGCATGACAACGAAGATCGGCAAAATGTTGAACAAAACCAAACGTGCACTTGAAAAAACAAGGAGCGTTAATTTTAAGTCGTAGTCACCAGATGCCAAGTAAATCGTTACGATGCCAGTTATGATAGCCATGATTAAAAGGACAAAAGCATTTCTTAAAAATAGCGCAATCTGGTAGCGATTAAAGCCTTTGTAGGTTTTAAAAAGACGGTTGTTAGCCTCAATGCGCGCACTTTTCTCCAATCCAGTGTTGCGCACGAATAACCGATAAAACCGTGGTGATACCACTAGCGAATGAGGTGCCAAAAATCCCATCTTAGCCTTAAGCGTTCGTGCTTGAGGAAGAAGATGTCCATGATCATCAATATCCAGTCCAACATGGCGGCTATCTGGGGTTACCCAGTTAAGCAAAAAGTCCGGCACATCAGCTACCAACCAAGTATTCGCTTTAACACGCCGATGAGACCGTTTACTTAAGCGCTTACCGAATTGCCGCCAACGTTCTTCTGTTAATGAAACGCTTAACAAATAATGCCAGAAAACAGCTTGATACTTTAGCTCCTCAATTTGCTTCAGTTTAAATCTCAGTTCGTTTAGAAGTAACGGCAAAAGAATCCAACATCGGATTGGGCGATATCGTAAGTAAAAAAAAAAGGACAGCTACTTTGATATTTAACCGACTAAAACGTGTCTCAAGATCAATCACAAACACAAACCTCCCAAAAAGAAATCCATCCCCAAATGGACTTTAATAACCACTTATAATTTAATCGCATTCAGTTCATAAAATTAATGGTATCACGTCTAGTTTACAAAAGATACTTTAAAAGATATCCCTGTCATAATATGCAATTTTGCACTGAAATGAAAACCGTCTTTTTAAATACAAACAAATGTTAATAAGCGAAAAAACTCAAGCCAGAGTCAGTGTACATCTTTAGAACGTGAAAACCCCCAATTGTCGACAATGGCGACAATTGGGGGTTAATCGAAAACTAAAAAGCCATTTGATAAGGAATAAAGGTCTTATATGCACCACTGATTAAGAAGATTAACACAAAGATGACGCCACAAACACCTACCATTGCTAATGTTCGCGTCTTTTTTGGCATAATCGAAAAGACGATGGTAGGCAAAACAACCGTCTCTGTGGTTGTTGCAATTGTCGAAAGTCGCCCACCAATTGTTGATAACTGTGACAAAGACAGCAATGTTAAGGTGGCAAATAAGTAAACCAACATCAGGAACTTAAACTTGTCTTTGCCACCAATCAAGGCATCCGCAACAATACCACGTTGTAAAATATAAAAACCGGTTATACAGATCAAAACCTGCATAAGGGTTACCGGGTCAAATAAACCCGCTGATAAATAATTAGCGTTTGTGACGTACGGTGCATAGCGTGGTAATGTGTGCACAATGATCACACTTAAGATTTTAGGAGCAATAAAACCTCCCGCTGCACCCAGAACAAGAAAACCAAGCACCCATTTAAAAGTGATCTTGCGAAATAGAAGCCAAAATGGATATATGAGCAAAAAGAATAGAGCCGAAACATGGATCGTTGCTGATAAACCAACTACCAACACAAATGGCAACGGCTTCTCATCGTAAACAAACTTTAGTGCCAACATGCAAATGACACATACAAGTGACGCACGAATCTGTCCCATATCGCGCATAAAGAAAAAGCGACTCATATAATATGCAATCGGAATGATCGCAGGCCGAAAGTATTCTTTAGCGAAGCAATAAAATAAGACTAACGTGACCGTTGCCCAAGCTAAAAGGAAAAGCCAAAACGGTGCATGAACCAAGTTGAAGACATTGCGCAAGAATAAAAATCCAGGTTCGACTTGACCAGCTGAATAATCACCCGCATAGATTGTCTTGTATGGCAAAAAATCATTACCAGTTTCATATCGCAAACCTGCAACAACAGCAAGCATGAAGACACCCAGCCATGCCCAAACGGACGACATTGTCACACGTCCGAGTAACATGAAGATTATCATAATTGCAAAGAGACCTAAATAAAAAGCCACAACATCATTCTCCTACTGCCCTTTATGCGATCAACGTTTCATCATTTGCCGATGAAGCCCTCTGGTTTACCACTGTTAAGCTTGGTTTAACACAGTCCCGATTAAAGTAGCCGGTAACTGTCGAACTTGGGCAATTGTCTGCGCTACACGATGCTTAGAAGGGCCATTAGCCTTGGTAACAATCACAACACCTGTTGCAAGCTCGGCAATTAAGCCCGCTTCACTAGCATCAGCCATCGCCGGGCCATCAATTAAGATTAAATCAAATTGATGTCTTACTTGATCAAGAAAGGTTTTAAATGAAGATCCTGCCAGTAGCTTGGCCGGATCACCAAGCTCACTGCCAGCAGGGGCTACAGCGAGTTGTTGAATCTTGGTGTTAATAACAAGATCGTCAACGTTAACCGCCTGAGCGTCATTGACATGAATCAGGGAAGAAAGTCCTTCAGTATCCTTAACGTCAAACACTGAAGCTAAAATCGGCCGATGTAGGTTACCTTCGACCAACAACGTCTTTTTACCTTCCATTGCAAAGCTAGCAGCAAGATTAGCTGCCACGTAAGATTTACCCTCACCTTCTGTAGCAGAGGTGATAAGTAAAACTGGCCGATCAGACCGACTCATCTGTAACGACAAGTTATTTCTGAGTGTCCGAAATTCTTGGCTAGAGACGGACGCATCACTCACAAATTGATGTGCAAGTTCATTTGTCATGGAAAACTCCTTTAAATTAAACACGATCAAGTCAAAACCGTTATATCATACAGAGATCAGTTCATAGCTTCTTCGTCGAGATAACACCAAGAACCGGTGCTTTTGCGACCTTAATCAGCGTCTCTTTTGTCTTAATAGTTGCCTGTTTAATTTCTCTAAGAACAATCCAGGCAAGACCAACTAAGAATCCTATAATCGCACCAATCACGATGAGGACAAGCGGTTTGGTACCTGCAGCAACATCACTAGGTTCTGCTTTAGCTAAAATTGTAACGGTATCTGTATGATTCGTAATTGACGAAATGGTCTTTTGAAATGCCGCCGCTACCTCGTTGGCAATTGACGCAGCATCATTGGCATTTTTTGCCGTTGCATGAATCGAAAAGGCACGCGAATTATCTTCATTGTCTACCTTAACCTGTTTTTGCAAATCACCACTACTAATTTTCAGCTGTTCTTTTTGAAGTAATTGTGCAGATGCTCTATCATAAACAGCCGCTGTTTTAAACAAAGATTTACCAGTAGCCAGTAACTCCGAATCATATTGGTTTTGATTTAAAATCTGGCTCAGTGATTCAGTATTATTCTTCTGCTGATTGACAACGGCCAGAGCAGTTGATGAATAAGACGGTTTCTTGACACCATAAGCATAACCGCCTGCGATCACAGCGCCCAGCAACAAAGTGCAAAGTGCCAACCACCAGTTCTTTCGAAGTGAGACCAGCAATTCTTTCATACTCAATAAGTTATCCATGATTCCTCCATCATAAACACATTTCTTAATTATAGACAGCCGCCTTCATTATTTGCGTTTTCATCATACCGCAACATCGGCAAAAGTCATACGTTTGATCCAGATTTAAAGAAATTTGCAAAGGTTTTTCCCCACGCGATGGTACCTTGTTTTATAGAGGACAAAAGCGTGCTATCAATCATCTTATAGTAATAACTCGGCCAACGCCAGTTATTATAAGCGGCTTGAACTAGAATCGGGAAGAACAGCAGAAAGTAAATGTTACCATTCGTTAATTCAAGCCCCAACCATAAACCTACCAAGTTAGCACCCGCAGAAATAAGAAAAGCCTTGGTATAGGGAATAATGTTTGCATTAGCAATATAAGAGGCATGAACCGAGTGTTGCTGATAAAGAAAATAATACAGGATTAATGGTAAAAAGACTTCCAGTGTCGGGACAGAGGCGGGCTTGATCAACTTCAGTAATGGGAAAATCACTAATAGCGTCCCTACCGATGCGATAAGAAAAAGCCAAACATAGGCGGCAACGGCTTTGGAAGTCTTATCGCGGATAGAAGCAAAATCTTGTTTAACAAAATTTGACTGTAAAATCGGATTATAGGCGCCGTTGATAGCAGAAGAGGCAGTTCCTATTGCAGACGCAAATTGGACCCCTACCGAATAAACACCCGTCACGGACAGAGGTAAAAAGGCTCCAGCCATCAGTGACATCCCCTGAGAAGTTACATAATTAGACATGCTGACAAGGCCATCACGCCAGGTATTTGGCCAGATAAACAAAAAGATTTCCTTAATTTCATGCCAATTCATGGGTGACTTCAGTACATCACGATGAGATCGAACCTCTTCATCTTGCCAGTAAAAATGACTGCAGATGGTTCGGAAAATAATACCATACATCACCAGTCCGATAACTGGTGATAGAATGGACGGATAAATCAGAAAGCCACCAAATGTTAGCAGAATCTGGAGTGACCGTGAGAATACCTGTGCCTTATTGACTGAATCGATTTTACCCGATCCGCGAAGCAATGCCGAAAAATAGCCGAAATACAAGTTTAGGAAAAGCGAGAAACAAAATACCAGCCATGTCCACTTATATTCAGCATCTGGTAATTTGCTGAACACAAACGCGTTCATATAAATGGTCCCGAAAATCCCAACCAGCACAACGGCAACTATCGCTAGAATCATATAAATCGCGCGGGCAGCGTGAATCGTGGAGGCCAATAAATGATAATTAATCACGGTATGATCATGTTCCTTATCTACCCCACGTGATTTCAGCGTTTTGGCTCCTGACCAAATATAAGCAATATTACGGGCAAACGCCGGATCAAAGCCAAAATCAAACAAAGCAATCAGGCCGTTGATGCTTAAAATCAAATACCAATAGCCAATCTCTTGCGAATTAAGGAAATGAAAGATGATTGGTAGCAATAAAAAGTTGCTTGCCATCGAAAAGATCGTTCCTGCATAACTCCATACAATGCTTTTTCTTGTCACTTCAAACCGATTTGGCAATTTGCTTCCTCATTTCACTTAGTTTCAAAACTTGCATAAATTCGTCGCAGTCGTTGTTGCATCAATGGCCACGCGAATTCTTTTTGGTATATTTGTCGCATTAAAACCGCTTCTTTGGCCCAATCTTGGCGCTTGTCAACAAGCTCCTGCAACCCAGCCGCAATACCTGACTCAGAAGGTTCGCAAACCGCACCAAAACCATATTTGGTTAACCAGTTCGACATACCAGACCGCTTAATCATTAACAGCGGTTTTCCCAATTCCATAGCTTCAAAGAACTTATTTGGTGAAGCATAGAGATGATTTTTAAGGACGGGATCATAAAGCGCGACTAAGATATCAGCCGTTTTCTCGATTCCGTTGACTTTCTCGTAAGGCACAACGCCTAAATAGTCAATTCGTTGATCGCGTTTGGCCGCGTCCGCAAACATATTTTGAAATTGTCCTTGGCCAGCAACGGTTAATGATAGCGCCGGATTATTTTCAACGGCACCTAACAATTCCGGTAAGCATCGGTACGGGCTAAGTCCACCAATGTATACGATTCTAAAGCTCGTTTGTTTTGGATTTATAACCTCGGCATCTGCAGCAACTGAACTATCTAATGGCGAATTGTAGATCACAGCCAGATTTTTAGGCTTAGCAGGTTCAATTTGGCGCCGGCGGTCTTCAGAGCAGATTAGCGTCCAATCCGCCGTTGCCATTGTCACGTTCTCCCAGTGAACGACCATTTTCCGATACCATTCAGGATAATTGCGCGTGTCAGGTGCATAGTCGAAGATATCATAAACGAACTTTGTTTTTGTTTTCTTAACAACCTTTGCCGTCACATAACCGGTATGCACATTACATGCCTGAACCGCATCGTATTCGTGTAAATGTTTACGAAGCCAGCGATACAAGAAGGCTTCAAAGCGGATGAACGCAAGGACCTTAAAATATTTAAAAGAATACGACAACTTGATTCCAGTGAAGATGGCCTTCAGTTTCTGACCGTCAAATTCAAAAGTATCGGTCGTCATTCGACCATGTGGCTCCTCCCGCCACCCAAGAATTGTCACATCATGGCCGGCAGCCTGCAAAGCGGCACTCTCTTTTAATAATCTAGAATCATCATCCACATGTCCCGTAGACACAAATAATATCTTCATGGTTCCTCCTGATCCACTCACTCTCTTCGCATAGAACGTCTGCATCGCAAAGTTAATAGACGTATTTTAGCAAAAATGGAAAAATATCCAAAACTCTGAATTTGTAAAGCAGCATCTTAATGACCAACTTCTTGTCTTTCTTGTATAGCATTAACTTTTTAAACGAATATTGGGCCATCTTGTCGCGGATATGCCGCTTAAGCCCAAGGTCGTTTGATGCCGCAAGATTTTGAAAATAAATCGACAACCGTCTCCTCAGTATGTATTCATCAACATCTTTATTTGCGGCAACATCACTCGAACGTAGCACGCGTTCGACTTCATCGACCACCTTTGCATAATCGGTTAACTTCTCGGTGTTAATCTTGTGAGCAATGGAACCTGCATGCTGGTAGTAAACATACAAAGCATCGTGTAACCGATAAATGTTATTGGCACGCAGCAGAATAGGCAGGAAAAAGGCCAAATCCTCGGCATACTGTAAATTCTCGAAGCGTTCAGTGCCGATAAGCTTTCTTGCAAATACTTTGTTATGCGGAAATCCACCGATAGGATCATGGGCACCCGTCAACATTTCATGTAAGATGTCAGCAAGCTTAGTCTTCTCAGCTTTCTTCACTGCTGGCGCCTCTTTTGGAACCTTATCTTTTTCGACCAATGAGAGATAATCAAAGACGAGCAAATCAAAGCCGGTGCCCTTGATAACCCGTAGAATGCGATTGACTGCACCAGGAAGAAGTACATCATCGGCATCTATAAACCAGACATACTTACCATTAGAATTGTCCAGACCAGTATTACGTGCAAATGCCACGCCACGGCGATTTTCATCAATTATGACAGTGTCGGCATGTGTCTCATGATAATGCTGTAACAAACTCGCACTGTTATCAGTCGAGCCATTATTGACGAGGATGATTTCTACCTCAGGTGGCACTTCACCCAAACTTTTAAATAGTCTCGGTAAATACTGTTCACTGTTAAACACTGGAATGACGATACTCAATTGATAATTCATGGTGTCCTCCGGTTATGATGGCTGGATCAAAGCTTCAAATGACACTCATTATTCTTTGTCATGCAACAGGAAAGCTGCTGATCCAGGCCATAAAAATAAAGCCTGCACACTGATGGGTAGACGTTCTGCCGCAATATGTTGTGACTTTCTTGAGCATTATACCACAGCCCTACCGCTTTCCTGCGACAAACCTAGCAACTTAAGGCAACCTTACATTAGGCGACAATAGCTTCTCCTCCGTGGTATGCCAATGCTTCTCACTAAATGTCATCATGTCGGCGTCGGGACGAATCCGCATCTTCTCCCTTAACGCTTAACCACTTCATATTTACCAAAAAAATCCTAAAGCCACCATAAAGAATAAGCGCTAAACACGTCAAAATATTTATGATTCCTGCTATATCAAATAACCTAGACGGCTGATAGCCAAGCGTCACCTGGTTGCTTCCCTTGCGAGGCGTTACGATGAGTGCACCAATATTACTCCGATGATATTCTGACCGCGACAACAGGGTACCATTTAACATCACTGTTGAATGTCGATATACAATAGCCGGAATCAGCACTGATTTTCGGCTTTTTGCTTTCCACTTATAAACAACTTGACTATCAGAGTTAACGCCTATGACTACTTTTAGTGGATGATTCAAAATCTGACTTTTATAAGCATCATAAGCAAAAAGGGTGTTGCCGGTTTGTGTTACAGGTAGGTAGTCTGGCGTATTTTTGGTAATAACGCTAAAGACGTGTGACTGATCATAGGCATGATTGAACAAATCTCGAATTTTACTTTGATCTTTAATGGTCGAGTCAGCGCTAACAGCCAATTGATCCCCTCTCCATGCTGATGCCTTTTCGTTAACCCACGTATAGCCATTAATCAGGTTTAATCCCGCAAGACTAATAAAAGCGGCGGCGATTAAGCGCAACTGCATAAAGTTACCACGCCCGAGTTTCTGAAGTGACAAGACTGCCCCTAAAATAATCATCGTCAAGGCAACCGCATTAAACCGCTGAGGAAATTGAATTGTTTGAATGACAGGGAAATGCTTTCCTATGACATTCCACGGAAAAAGTGGCGAACTGAGCCAGAGAAATAAAAGTCCGTCAACATTGATGATTTTTTCATACAAAGCAAGGTTTTTCCAACTCAATGCCGCAAAGACCAGTTGAATCACGACAACAAATGACAGAATCAAGCCAAAGTCCAAACGTGTCATATTGCCCAGCGATAATTGTGAGGCGCTCCCGATCAGGTCTTTAACCCGGTACGGCATAACCAGGCTTTCGTGATGTAAATCAATCAATGCGGCCAACGTTGCTGCGTTTAGTCCCACCGCGATGGCAACAGCCCCACCTGCAGCTAATAATGTTCGGTAACGATCCCGGGCGAGATAAAGACCCGGAATAAAGAAAACAACCGCGCTTAATACATACAGTAAGGCTGTAAAGTTCTGAACTGCCAGTAGACTTCCAGCAGCCAAGCCAAAGAGAACCGGGTTTATCGGCCGATCATGATTCCTCACCATCCGAATTAATGGAATGGTGGCGAAAGGCAAAAGTGCGGCCCCCCAACCTCTTAATGCTGTGTCTGTGACGTAAAACATGACTAGTGGCGTACCCATGTATAGCACCGCTGCACCAAATGCTAATTGCCTTTTGACCCGACAATAGCGTGCCAAAAAATACATGCCGCTTCCCGCTGTCAGTAAACATAAAAAGCTTGAGATAATCTGCGCTCTAAACCAAGTTTTAACCAGAATTAAAATAAAACCGTTTAAATAAGCAAACGCACTTCCATAAACAGCATTAACAACCCGTCCTGACTGCCGAAATGCATAAATCGATTGGAAAAAGTTGAAGTGGCCATTTTTAATTTGCATTGCGGCTTCATAAAAACGATTCCATTGAAATTCCCAATCATCTCCAATTGCCATTGCATGGTAATTAATCTGCGGAGCTAAGACAACGAGTGCCATTACAATAATCCCCACGATCCATAAACCATCACGCTTCCATTTTACGCCCCTGATTTCCTGCATCTTTATTGTCCCCATCCTCTATCATCTCGTCTAAGATCTTCAATGATAATAGTTTACACGCTCAGAGTAGAAAAGTGTCACGACCATTAACAACCGACCGACTTAACAGAAAAACACCTTGTAGCCGCTGATAACAATTCTACCAGTTATTACAAGGTGTTTAACGTAGAGCCGGTTCTAAAAACCCCTGACGCTTATTTAACTGTTAAACCACTTTTATCAATCCAATAGGTCTGGCCATTTGCAAATTGTACCTTAACATAGGTGCCACGATCTGTCTTTTGCTCAACAGAGGCATGAACCTGCTGACCGTCAAACCGCTTTGCATTATCATTACCACCCAGTGTTGTAATACTGGTATGGTATGGACCGTCCACATACAAGCCATCAGTACGGGTCTTCTGATTGATAACGGCACTATAACTAACGCTCTTTGTAGATAGAATTGGACTTAAAGACGAAAAACTCGTTAGTGCCAATTTATCAGTCCAATACGTTTTACCATTTCCTAACCTAATTTGAACGTAGGTTGAGTGCGTCGGACGCGAAGTTGTCGCTTCGTTGATGACCTGCACTAACCGGCCATTTAATGATTTGGTATTGGCATTACCGATCGCAGTCGCAGCGGATGTATGATATGGGCCTTCCTGATACAAACCATCGGCGCGATGAGTCTGATCAACTATGGCAAGATAGCTTACAGACTTAGTAGTAAGAATCTTATCGTAACTCGATGTCCCAGTCGCTGTCGTCGTTGTCAAGCCGCGTTTGTCAATCCAGAAAGTCTGGCCATTCGCTAATTTAACTCGATTATAAGTTGTACCACCGGCTCTAGTTGTAACGGCTTCAGCAATCACCTGAACCTTTTGACCGTTATACTTAGTGGCATCACTGTTACCACCAGATGTTTCAACTGAGGTATGGTAAGGACCGGCAGTATAAATGCCATCAGCACGCCCCTTTTGTTGAATCGTGGCCGTATAATTCACAGCTTTATTTGAAACAACTTTATCAAACGAAAATTGTGCCGTCCCGTTCTTGTCAATCCAAAAAACCTTGCCATCTTGTGCTTTTACCTGTACATATGTACCTCGAAATGTAGTGGCCTCAGCTTGTACATGCACAGACTGGTTATTATAGTTAACACCGTCAAAATTAGAAATGGCAGTTGTTGCACTCGTGTGATAAGGCGCAGCAGTGTAAATGCCATCTTTTCGCGTATTCTGATTGACAATCGTGGCATCATAACTTACTGCTTTTGTCGAGGAAATTGAATCATATGCAGGGGCCGGTGGCGTTACCGCATTGGGCTGTGTAAATAAGCCTGTATAGTCAACCGTGACATCAATTGACTTTGATGCACCGGGCAAATAGGCTAATGAAGAATACTGCCAAGCGCCAAAGTCCTGATTCCACATTGAATTAGCACTTGGCGTATAAGGATAATCCGCAATCCAGGTGCGGCTTTTGCCGACTGTATTGATAGCAGCATTAGAGTATTCATAATATTTACCGGTGTATAAAACGTGATGTGTGTATCCACGCCGATTAAGTGTTTGCCAAAATGCATTTAAATTACCGCCAACATCGCCACTCACGTCATTTCCTTCAACGTCCGCCACAACATTGACCTGCTTACCCACATTTAGCTTATCTAGTGTGTTAGCAAAATGATTAGCCTCTGCCACTGCATCAGCACTTGACCCGAAGCGACTGTAATGATACATGGAAACCGTCATACCCGCATTCCGTGCATATTGAACTTCGCTTGCAGCAAATGGATTTTGGTAATTGGTTCCTTCCGAGGCCTTAACAACGGCACCTTTTACGCCAAGTGAACGTAGTGTATTAAAATTCGCTTGCGTCATCCAACCTTGATAAGACGCAATATCTACTACGTCTGTTCGCGGTACCGATTGATTACCAATCGTAAAACTCATCATGGTCAACGGACTTGCAGCAAACGTCTGAATATTTGCCTGTGCCGCAGCCTGCGTTGTCGTATCGCCATTTTGAGCACTCGAGAAAGTTCGGACGCCGTTTGCAGCATTGGTATTCGGCATCCCCGCGCCACTTTCATTAGAATGCTGATTCATATCATGGAAAGCCGCTGCTTGGTTTTGTGTTGACTGCGTGCTTGTGCTCTCATTAGTGTCAGCAGATACACTGACTGGTGTCCCCAATACAAGTTGTGAAAACAAAAGTGACGAAGCAATCGCAGCAGACGCCCAAAATAACTTATTTTTCAAAATTTTCTCCTTTGACCCCATAAAAACTCCTCCTAGAACGAAACCTTAAACACAGACCATTATACATGGACCACGACAAGTTTTAAAGAAACATTCTGATGACAAAAAAATTTGTGGCTCAAGTACTGACGATTCTTAAAGACAATCAAATTCGGTGATCAGAAATCTCACGGTCGAAAGTTCTTTTCTGAACCTGAACAAGCCATTGGTAAAGTGTCGGTACCGCCAACAAGAATAAAACATAATACTGTTCAAACCGATATCGCGCCTGAGTTTCCATAAAAATATAAGCAAAAAAGAACATACCAAAAACAAGCGCCGGTAAAAGGTAGCTCATTCGCGTTGTCACCCGTTTTTCCGTTAAAACACGCTTGAAGGTCCCCAAAACCGTGCTGGAATAAATAACTATCCCTGAAAAGTTCAAAGATGAGATTAGTAACGGATGGCGATCCAGGAAATGTTGATTACCGCCAAGATTATATTGATTATCGACATTTCCAATGAAGCCTGTGAATCGCTTCATAACTTCCTGAATATCGATGCCATGTGTAAAGGCATTTCTTAGTTTCTCGGCAGCCGCGTCTTTATAAAGTGCATAATCGAAGTGATAGGCCTTCAAATCATAATAGAGCTGTGACTTTCGGGCACTTGTCGTATACTTGCCGCTAACGCCTTTCCCGGTCAGACCAATTAAGAACTTATAGTAAGGGTTCCCGCCTTTGATCCCGTATGGTGCAATACCCGAAAGAATAAACAGCTGATTAATGGCCCACCCAAGGATCCAAAAGCAGCTTAGAAATAAGACGGCCTCACCTAAACGTTGCCGACTTTTTTGCTGAATCGCTTGAATAATTAAGGCAACCAAAATCGCCATTGCCACTACCACCGCAGTCGGACGCAAAACCTGGGCCACTGCGATGCAAATAGCCGCTATTAAAAGATTCAGCCAAGATCGACGTTTAAGAACAAAGTATATCGCTAAGGCTTCCAACAACAGACCCTCGTGTTGGTTATTAATAATGCCGGCGCCAATGAAGATAAATGGGAAAAATGCAAACAGCCCTGCCCCAAAAAAAGCAACATGACGATTTGAAAATAGCCTTAACGTTTTATAAAGTGTCAGAACAGTTAAGGTTATGACCACCATTTCAACAATTTTAAAGTATAAAAGACGATCACCAAACACGCGCATGAACACTGAAAGATAATAGGCATAGCCAATCTGGAAATTATAATATCTAAAGTAATCGCTAGGCTTAACTGCTTGGCTCTTAAAAGTCCCATTGACAATATCACGCGCACCTTCAAGCAATACCTGATAGTCACTGACCGGCTTTGTTCGATACACATAATTCCAAAGTCCCAAGAAAATAATCGTGATCCCTGCCAGCAAAAATAGAGCTTGCCAATCAGAGAGGTTAACGGTACTTAGTTTAAAAAGTAAAAAAAAGGTGATTACAACGCCCATACCTCCCAGTACAAAGGCGGGTGTTCCCCAAGCAGCTCCTTCTACCACCTGGATTTTAAAAAGACACAATAGGCAGAATATGAAGACCCCAACAAGCAGGTACCTTGCCAACCGATTAATAAACTTATTAGAATCTTCAAGAATAAGTTCAACACGCTGTTTCACTTTATGTATTTCCTCCAATTCTCCTCGCAATCTCCAAAGTATGAGGTTCTCGTTGAAGCTTGTAATTTCAATATAATCCCGACTTTAACGACGCTTCTCCAAACAGTCATCCCCCAAAATGCTTTCATTATGCCGCAGCCCCTGAAAAGGTCTTGGTGAGCTCATCACGACTTATTTTGCCACGGATGAAGTTTCAAGATTGCAACACCGCCATGTTATACTACTTTTCGGATGTTGCTATTAGATCAATTCGGCTAAGGAGGGATATTGGCAGTGGATCTTATTTTGTTGCCATTCATCGGTTTTATTTTTGCAAGTATGCGCCCAAGTCAAAATCTTCAGGATGGGCATTTGGGCAAAAACGCTACCAACAACCTAAAGGGTATTAGTATCATTTTCATCATTCTGCACCATATCAATCAAGAGATCGGTGAAGTAGGCGGGACTTTTTTTTCGTCTCGCTTAACGCTTGCAGGCAGGCTTGGCGTTGCCATCTTCTTCTTTGTCTCAGGTTATGGCGTCATGCGTCAGTATCAGATAAAGGGATCCACTTACTTAAAGAATTTTTTATCACACCGAGTGTTACCAATTGTGGTACTTTATCTGCTTGCAATGGCGATCATCTTTCCGATTAAGCACCAGTTTATGGGATTGACACTGGCTCAAGCGGTTATTTCAATGACTGATGGGGCGCCGTTCGTAAATGACAGTTGGTTCGTGTTAGCCATCATCTTTTTCTATGTTGTTTTTTGGATTTCTCTTCGAATTTCTCATGGACATCCTTTACCTTTGTTTTCCTGCTTATTCCTTCTTACTGGTGTTTATATGGTTTACATCGGAACAGAAGGTATGGGCGAATGGCTTATCAATGCCGCACTTGTATTCCCTGTAGGCGTTCTTTTTGCCTTTTATGAACAACGCCTTGTTCCTTTTATTCGCCGATATTATCTACCCTTGACATTAATAACGCTAACAATCTTCGCTCTGTTCTTCACTTTAGACGAGATGCATGGGCAAATGCGTTATCGTGTGGTCAGTGAAGTTTTCTTCGCGCTATCTGTCATGATGATTAGTTACCGAGTTGAATTCGTCAGTAAAATCTTCTTAATAAGCAGCGCGTGGTCCCTAAACCTATATCTCTACCATCCCTTTATCGCCGATTGGCTATATAGCATCGATGCAATTGGATCACACAGCGTTGTTTATACCATTGTGGTAATTTCATTAAGTTATCTGGCGGCCGGCATCATCGCGTTGTTACAGTTATGTCTTCAGCGGCTAAAAAGCAGGCGTCTTAGCGTTAAAACAGTCTGAACATGGATCCTCATTTTCAATTCAGATGCACTTACCCGTGATTATTGGTAGGTGCTTTTTTTCCGGCTTGTTCGCATCTACAAACCATTAATACCTTGACGTTGAAGAACCTCACTTAAGCTTTTCAGACTCGTCTTTGGTATGGCGCTCTTCACTCTGCCATGTTTGTTGACTAATAATAAAACGGGGACGGTGTTTACTTTCCAGATAGGTCTTACCGACATACTCACCAATAACCCCTAAGCTTAGTAACTGAATGCCTCCCATAAATGAAACAATACAAACAATAGAGGCCCATCCGGCAACCGTGGCCCCGCGAAAAGCCATCAGAACTGCCCAAATGGTTCCGACAAAGCCGAAAAGACTGACAATGCCTCCAAGTTCGGCAATAAACACAATCGGTTTGATAGACAGACTTGTGACGCCATTAATTGCCAACGCCACCATCTTAGACAGGGAGTAATGGCTCTTTCCTGCTAGCCGTTCATGCCGTTGATAGTAAACCGAGGTGCTTTTGAAGCCAACAAGTGGAAACATTCCGCGAAGAAACAAATTGACTTCCTTAAAATCTGCCAAGTGTTGAAGCACTTTACTACTTGCTAAGCGATAGTCGGCATGATTGTAAACGACATCCACACCCATGAGACGTAGAAATCGGTAAAAGCTCTGAGCACTTACCCGTTTAAACCATGAATCACTTTTTCGATCGGACCGAACCCCATAAACAACCTCACAGCCATCTTCATAAGCCGTCAACATGTCGTTCATAGCATTGAGATCATCCTGACCGTCCGCATCAATAGAGATAGTCACGTCACAGTGGTCTTTAGCGGTCATTAAACCAGCCAAAACTGCATTTTGATGGCCCCGGTTTCGACTTTGCTGAATGCCTAAAAAATGGTCGTCCGCTTGCGAAAACTCCTGAATCAAAGACCATGTGCGATCTTTTGACCCATCATCGACAAAAAGGACACGGCTATTTTGCGCAATCCGCTTTTTCTGAATGAATTCAGTTAGTTTTTTTAAAAATCTAGGCGCCGTGATCGGTAAAACTTTCTCTTCGTTATAGCAGGGTATTACGATCCACAATACTGGAAGCGCCATATTCGTTCCTCTCCTTCAATCACACTCGCCGCCGCAAAAATTTGCAGTGGCGAGTGTGATGTTTATTCTGCTACTTAAATGCTACCGGGCGAGTTGCCTTTTTCCCAAATTCATATAAAATAGCGTCTAAAATGCGCTGTGAAGCATGGCCGTCGCCATAAGGATTCTTGGCTTCGGACATTCGCTGATATTCCTGATCATCGTCCAAAAGTTGCAACATTGCAGTCTTGACAGTCTTTGGATCTGTTCCCACTAATTTAAGTGTACCCGCCTGAACCCCTTCAGGACGCTCCGTTGTACCGCGAAGCACCAGGACCGGCTTACCTAGGGACGGTGCCTCTTCTTGAACACCACCGGAATCCGTCATGATGAAATAGCTACGTGCGGCAAGATTGTGAAAGTCAACCACATCAAGCGGTGCAATCAAATGAATTCTCGGATGATGACCCAGTATTGAATCAGCGGCTTCCTGTACAACCGGATTTAAATGGACAGGATAAATAATCTCAATATCTGGGTGTGTTTCGACAACTTCTCGCATCACTTTGAATACTCGCCGCATCGGCTCGCCTTGATTTTCGCGACGATGCATGGTGACAAGAATCATTTTTTTGTCCGGATCAATTAACTCAAGTACTTGGTGGTGATAATCATCCCGAACAGTTTGGTCCAAGGCATCAATAGCCGTGTTTCCGGTCACAAAAATCTGTTTTTCCGGGTGATGCTCTTTCAAAAGGTTGGTACGACTCTGCTCGGTTGGCGCAAAATACAGGTCGCTCAAGACATCCGTTAACTGGCGATTCATTTCTTCAGGGTAAGGACTATATTTTTCCCATGTTCGTAACCCAGCTTCAACGTGGCCCACCTTGGTCTGCTGATAAAAAGCAGAAACACTAGCAGCAAATGTTGTGGTCGTGTCGCCATGAACTAACACAATATCTGGCTTTTCCTTTGCAATAATCTGGCCCAATTTAAGTAAAACGTTGCTTGTGATATCTGCCAATGTTTGTCGAGACTTCATAATGTTTAAATCGTAGCTAGGCTGAATATGGAAAATTGAAAGCACTTGGTCAAGCATTTCTCGATGCTGGCCTGTCACTACAGTAACTTCCTCGAATTCATCACTTCGCTGCTTAAGTCCCAAAACGACCGGCGCCATCTTGATTGCTTCTGGCCGGGTTCCAAATACTGTCATAACTTTGATCTTTGCCAAGTCGGCACCTCATTCTTTTTTTGATTAAACGACTAATGTTGCATTGCAAGAATAATTTTAAACTCAGAAAAATTATAGCAGATTATTCAATAGGAATCTAAATTCCATCAGCATTTGCAATTTGCTACAGAAGACTTAAAGAAAAATAAAACCTCCACCAAATTGTAGAGGTTACATTTGTCAGTGCTGCTTAAATTGTTAGTCTGTTAACGTGTCGCTGTTCCTTCTTGAATTGTCTTTATTGGCTCAAGCCCGGAAATCATATAAAGCGCATTGCCTTCTGTCCAAGTAATCTGATTCTGACGAACATTAGCGTTTGTCACCGTTAGATCAACGGTGCCGCGCTGATCTGGCACCGGCAACGCATGGCTGGCAAACCAAGCGACAACCTGTTTAGCTAATGGTAAAGGATCCTCCCCGTTAATGGCAGATGCCTTAACCGTCACGATCCATCGACCCTCTGTCCATGTCAGGTAAGTTGATCCTGCCGCTCCCTGGCTAGTTGCTTCAATACCGTCTCCAAGCGCCACTTTTGGAAGGCTGGCAGTTGACTGGGATACCGCTACTTGTGCTTGCGCATCAGAGGCATTTGGATAAGTTTTTTTCTGGATGGCCAATTCCGCATTTATATTCTGCAACGTTGGATCGTTAAAGGGCAGTGCGACGCTTCCCGGGCTGAAGAAAATCGAATAGTTGCTTTGATCACCAGTAGCGAAAATATTCAAATATTGTGACTCGGCAACGGCATATGAAGATGGCCACTTAGCTGAGGCAATTTGATTAAAAACCGCCTTTTTCAACTTTGCATAACGTTGCTCAGGCAAATTCTTGCTACTGGAAGAATCTGACGCCTTACTTCCAACCTGATTGCTGCTACTGAGACTAGCACTTTTCTTTGAGCCATTAACCCCGTTGCTTTCGCGATTCGCCGACGCTTTAGTGGACTTGTTTGTCTGACTAACATTACTTGATGCTTTTGCATGGTTATTCTGACCAGTCTGACCGCACCCCGCAACGGTCAAAAGTAACGCCAAAGGCACTATCACAAGTAGCTTCTTCATTTCCCGCGCCTCCCTTTTTATATAACTTAATTATATCCCCGAATTCAAAATAATTCATTGCCGTCACTCATTTAATTAACCTGAATTGATATATAATCCTTGTCGAAATTAATGGTGACTAGGTACCACTACTCGGAATTTGCATTGAGAAAAAACAAAAAACGGATATTGGAGGTGGTTTTTCCATTCCAATATCCGTCACCTGTTTGATTGACGCTAAATTACAAACGTTGCCAATTTCCTGCATTAGGACAGATGTGTGATGTCTTGTTGAACGACTAGATCATGAAGCTTCTGCCGTTCTGGTTCAGTATCCTCTTCAAGTCCTTGCGAAGAAACTTTGTCGAAAAGAATCTTAATGGTTTGCAACAGAATACGCGCGTCCAGAAAAATACTATAAGTTTTGATATATAACAAGTCAAACTTTAGCTTACTATGATAATCGGAAGCATATTTACCATAAACCTGCGCATAACCTGTGATCCCAGCACGAACGTTGTGCCGTAAATAGTAATGCGGCTCTTGCTGATTAAACTGATCAACGAAATATGGACGTTCCGGACGTGGCCCGACAATGGACATATCACCTTTTAAAACGTTAAAGATCTGTGGCAACTCATCCAGTCGGAACTTGCGCAAATATTTACCCACTGGCGTAATCCGCGAATCATGAGCCTTGGCAAGGACTGGTCCTGACTTTGCTTCCGCCGTAGCTGACATGGTTCGAAACTTTAAGATTTTAAATTCTTTTTGGTTTAAGGTGATGCGCGTCTGCTTATAGATAATCGGGCCTGGTGATGATAATTTAACCAAGATCGCCGTTACAAGCATAAACGGGGAAGCAACCACCAACATCAAAAGTCCGACAACAATGTCGAAGATACGTTTCAGAATCGCGCTTTCAGGCTTAATTCTGAATTGAGTTATTCCCATGACACTTTCATCTTCAAAGTTCATTAAGTTTGGTCGCAGCATCATTAAGTTATCAAAGGTTGACGGCAATAGAATTGTCTTCTCTTTTTTAATAATAATATCAATGATCTCACGGCGTTGTTCGTCCGGTAAGCTCTTGGTGAGATAAAAGATATCCACTTTGTCAATGATCTTCTTAGCATTCTCAACAAAATGGTCTGAAACGACGTAGGTAACCTTGTGCTTATTATTCTTTGCTGAATGGAAGTTCTCTAAAACAGCAGGTAATTCATGTTCATAAGACAACACTGCTACTTTGTAATTACTTGTAAAGTGAATATACATGTAGTAGATGAACACTCGCCAAATGCCCAAAATCAAAATGCTGAGCAGGAAAGAATAAGCTAAGACTAGTCTTGGGAAAGCGAAGAAACGCCCCATAAACGTAATCATAGTTAGTCCCAATATCGTGATTGTCTGGGCAAGGACCGTGTTAAAAATAATGTCACTGATTCGCCGATTATAATAAACATAAACGCCTAAGAAGAAATTTACCAGTAGAAAAAGCAGCGAGATATAGACTGCCGATCCTTCATACATTTTAAAGTTCCACTCAGGAATATCAGATCCAAACCGCCAGTAAAAGGCGAGTAATATACTTAAATTAAAAAGACCGACGTCGCCGATCATTGTTAACAGCCGTTTGAAGCCATTCCATTCGGCACTCTGTTTCATACAGCAACCCTCTCAATAAATATCTTTGGTCAAAAACAAGCTCACTCATTATAGCATACGTACAGAAAATGTCCGCCATGTCGGTCATTTATCGTGGAAACACCCAACAACGGCCTCTCAGCGTTGATAAGGTATCCCATCACGCTCAGCACTTTTTATACCTCGTCGCGCAGAAATGTCAGCCCATAAATATGGGAAAACGGTTTTAAATGCATGTTTCAAACGCCCACGCATGCCCAAATTAGCACTACCCCATGAATTATCAAAAAGATGCTCCATATAGTTTGCATTTGAGTTACGACTGGCATATGTAAAGTAATCGCGCGGATAAACCGTAATTTTCGGCGCCAATTCCTGACGCTGACCGTTCATCCGAAAATCGGGGTATAAACGCATCAGGATTTTCGTGACAACAGGATTACTGGTCATTTTCTGCATGTCATCTTGTAAATCCGGAAACTTCCGACCTGCGTATACATCTAAAATCTCAGCTAACAGCGGTGTTTTGGACTCTGCACCTATAAAAGACGTTAGGATACTATTATCATACTGAAATCCCCATACCATTTTTTGATTCAAAAACGGCGCAAGGTCCTTCTTGACAATCATATCGGTATCCAAATAAAAACCGCCGTATTGGTACAAAACTGCGTACCGCAATTCATCGGCCGCATAACCCAGTTTGCCCGCCTGATACATTTTTTCCGAAAATGCATACTTGCTTAAGTCAAAATTCTTATCGTTCCAAAACTTAAACTCCCAATCAGGAAGTTGTGTTCGCCACTCGTTAACGCGCGCTTCAATAAATGGCGGTGGCGTCGTTCCAAACCAAGCATAATGGATAATTTTAGGAATCATAACGCTTCTCCTTTTCTGATTGTTATCGTTTATCGGTGAGGCCCATTAACGAGTAATGGAGAAAGTAATAGAAGCTTTTAAATAAACCCAAGTGCTCGTGGCGACGATAGATTGTCCAAGTCCATTGGGCAGCCTGAATTTTATTTGCGCTCAATGAAGTCTGATGCTTCCGATATTTAGCGAGAATTTGCTCGGATGCAAGATAAGCAACCGTGCCATTGCGGGCAATCGATAGCCAACAAGCATAATCTTCATGATTAATCTCGGGAAACGGATACTTTTGAGCAATTTTACGTGATAGCATCACTGTCAACAATCCAATTCGATTTCCCTTCAGCATTTCATGATAGTCCAATTTTGTTTCTGAGATTTTGCGCTCACCAATTTTTGTACCATGATCGTCCACAACTTCATAGGAACAATAGGAAAAATCAACCTGATGCTGCTGCATAAACGTTAATTGAATCTTCAACTTATCTGGTAGCCATATGTCATCACTATCTAAAAAGGCAACATACTCGCCTCTAGAATGCTGAACCCCGACATTGCGTGCATTCGCCACACCTTGGTTCTCGTCTAGTTTAATATAGGTAATGCGGCTATCTGTAGCGGACAATTTTTCCACCACTTCAAAAGTGTGATCCGACGAAGCATCATCTACAATTAAAAGTTCCAAATCCTTAAAGCTTTGTTCCAATACCGACTGAACGGTATTAGGAAGGTACGTCGCAGCATTATAAGCTGGCATGACAACGGAAACAACAGGTGTATTACCCAAAGCATCTCTCTCCTACAAAAATAGATTGCGCTAACACGACAAAAATAACCAGCCAGTATCTCACCGCCTGGCCGATCATTGTTTACTGAACCGACGCCACATACTTGGCAAGTCCCTCTGCAAGTGGCGTGTGGGTCATGAAGTCAAACTGATCCAGCTTGTCCGTTTGTGCATATGAATCGCGAATGTCACCAAGACGCGGGGCTTTATGGGTGGCATGTAACGTTTTGCCAGTGAGTTTTTCAAGCTCTTTGGCGACCTGATTTAAGGTGGTTTGTTTGCCGTTAGCAACGTTGAAAACATCATCCCGAGCGCTTGGGGTCTCTAACAAGCCGCGAATCGCATGCACGACATCACCAACATAGATGAAATCGCGGGTCTGTTCGCCATCGCCGAAGAAAGTGAATGGTTTGTCTTCTTGCAACGCCGCCATCATGATCGACAGTACCCCACTATAGGGCGACTTAGGGTTTTGCTTCGGCCCGTATACGTTGAAAAAGCGCGTGCAAACCATTGGCATGTCATAAAGCCGGCCATAATTCAAAACCGCGCGTTCCGTGGCAAATTTGTCAACTGCATATTGAGTTAGCGGTTTAACGGCCATGTCTTCTTTCTTAGGTAGCTCAGGAGAATCACCATAAACTGCAGCGGAACTTGCAAAGAATAACTTTTTATAAGGTATTTTCTGGGTGCGCAAGGTTTCAATGATGTTCAGGTTCGCTTCCTGATTAACCTGATGTGTCGCGTACGGCCGTTCAACCGAATCAGCAACACTGGCAATGGCAGCCAACAAAACAATGTAATCAAATCGGCCTTCCATCAAAAGCTGGGACATGAAGGCATGATCCGTGATGCTATGTTCATAAAAGGTAATCCGGCTAGAATCGGGAATATTGGTTCGCAAGCCCATTGATAAATCATCGACAATGGTTATCGTATTGTCAGGATCCGTCAACAAAAGCTCCGTCAAATTGGAACCGATAAACCCGGCGCCACCGGTCACTAAGTAGCTGCTCAAGATAATTTCCTCCGTCTTGCTTGTTTTATTTCTCTCTCATGGTATCACAGCAGCGACCAGACCACCGCAGCTAATCGCAAATGTTAGGAAAATGATAAGAACCGGTCAACGCCTTAACTGTTACCCCTTTGCAACAGCCTGACCGATCATTTGCTTGAACGGGGGCTTCCCAGCTGTCATCGGCGGTTTGTGGTCAAAAAGTAACAGCAACCCAAATCGATCCAAGACTTTGCCAAGTGTGGTGAGGCAACGTACCCAGTTACGAAAAGGAACGATCGTTGCCTATATTTAAAATTGAGGTGACACCGTGTCACCGCCTGTGCGCTTTTGCCAGATGATTTTGCAAAATAACTAAAGCAAATCGGTCCTGACCAGACAAAGTTCGTCTGCCGAGGACCGATTTTAATGGCTATTAAAGCACTGATATCGAGAATCATTCAATTCGACTGTACCAACCGCCGATCCAACCACCGACTTGCCAAAGATAACGCGTAATTCACAACAAAATACATCACGGCCAATGCCACAAACATTGGAATCATGTAGTTAATATTTTGACCATAAATGATTTGCGCGTGATACGTCGCTTCTGGCAGTAAAATGATCGTTGCCAGTGATGTGTCTTTGACGAGCGAAATAAACTGGCTGACAATCGGTGGGATCATTTTCTTCAATGCTTGCGGCATGATAATGTACCGCATCGCCTGATAGAAGGTCAGACCGTTACTGCGCGCCGCTTCCATCTGCCCTCGCGGTACGGCATTGATGCCTGAGCGAACGATTTCTGCCAACATTGCCGATTCAAAGATGCTCATCGCAACAATGGCAGCAACAATGACGTTAAGCCGGATGCCAATGTCTGGCAAAGCGAAGTAAGTGAAGAATAGAATCAGCAGTAGCGGCAAATTACGGATGACGTCAATGACAAAGCCAACCGCCGCCGAAAAATATTTAATCTTGACATAGCGTGCCAAGCCCAAAATAACCCCAAGGACGAAGCTGAAAAAAATCGAGGCAATCGAAACTTCCAAAGTCACCCCTAAGCCTTGGAGCAGGTACCGTAAATTAATCCACGAATACGCATCAACAAAATTTTGCATAAAACCTGCTCCTTTCTAGGCGGTCACCCATTTTTTCTCGAGATAACGCATTAGGTAACTCAACGGCATCGTCAAAATCAAATAGAAAATGCCGACGATTAAGTACGTATCAAAAGTCGAAAAAGTTGTCGCCGCAATTAATTTACCTTGGTACATCAGATCAAATCCAGCAACGAAGGCCAGAACGGAACTATTTTTTACCAAATTGATAAATTGATTGCCCAGTGGCGGGATGACAATTTTAAATGCCTGGGGAAAAATAATCTGCGTCATCGCCTGCGTATAAGTCATCCCGATACTCCGAGCACCTTCCATCTGGCCGCTGGGGACTGCTTCAATCCCAGCACGCACGGTTTCTGCGATGAAGGCACTCGTGTAAATCAACAGGCCAATGGTGCCCGCGGTAAAGCCATCGATTTTGACAATAAACTGGGGCACGATCACGTAGAATGCCAAAGTAATAACTAGCAGCGGAATGTTACGCACAACTTCGACATAAATTCGCCCGATGACTCGTAGCGGTTTAAATGGCGAGATTTCCATGAGTGCAAATAACGTCCCGACAATCAAGCTGCCAATCAAAGCTAAAATGCTCGCTGCTAACGTGAAACCAAGTCCGGAAAGAAAGGTGTTCCAATTATTGGTAAGAATTGACCACATGTTATTCCACCTCCTTAAGACTGAATCCTGGCACATCGCCGAACCACTTCTTGATCAGCTTTGCATAAGTCCCGTTTTGTTTGAGTTGTTTGATTGCCTTGTTAACGGCTTTGACAAACGGCTTCTGGCCTTTGTTAATTGCAATCCCGTATGGCTCTTTAGTGAAGGTACCCCCGGTGACAATATAGTTCTTATCCTGTTCTGACATCCCGTATAAAATCCCATTGTCAGTAGTCAAGGCATCACCTTGGCCTGACTTCAAAGCGGTGAACGCCTGCGCATAATCGGCTAACTGCAAGACAGTGGTGTCGGGAGCAGCTTTTTTAACATTATCAACTGAATTGGACCCTTGCACGCCGATAACTTTGGTGCCTTTCTTCAAATCCTTCACTGACTTAATCGGACTGCCTTTTTTAACTAAAAGACTTTGCCCGGCATTGAAGTAAACATCGGAAAAGTCCAGAATCTTTTGGCGCTCCGGGGTAATCGTCATGGTAGCGATCACCGCGTCCAGGTTCCCACCTTTAATCATCGGCACGCGGGTATCACTGGTCACCTGAACCAGCTGGGCGTTTCCTTTTTTGCCTAAAATCTGCTTGGTAATCGCCTTGGCCATATCAACATCAAAGCCTTCAATTTTACCGGTTTTAATGTTCATCAAGCCAAACAGACGGGTATCAGCCTTGACGCCCCAAATAATCGTATTGGTTGCCTTGGCGTTCGTTAAAATATCACGATCCGCCACACTTTTGCCACAGCTGCTTAACGGTATCATCAATAGTAACAACACCAGTGGCAGGAGCATGCGTTTCCACATTTTTGCCATTTTAATGTCCCTCCTCGTGAGCGCCAGCCAGCGTGGGTAGAAGCCGGATTGTGTGGTCATTGCGACCAAGGTTCTTACACACAGGTTTCTGGTCGGGAGCCAACGCGTTATCGTAGCGCGAGTCCTCCCGGCGGAAATGTCCCGCCAGCAAACGCCTCATAACTGGAATCAATCCTCAACTGGTCTTGTCACACTAATGATTGATAATCTTACTGATAAACTCTTTGGCGCGAGGTTCTTGCGGATCGTCGAAGAACTGGTTGACATCGGTTGAATCGACTAGAATCTTGCCATCGTCCATAAAGACAATCCGATTGCCAACATGGCGGGCAAATCCCATTTCGTGGGTTACCACTACCATCGTCATGCCTTGTTCGGCGATCTTCTGCATAACGTCCAGCACATCCCCGATCATTTCCGGATCCAAGGCACTGGTTGGCTCGTCAAACAAGATGGCTTTAGGCTTCATCGCCAGACTGCGGGCAATGGCCACGCGCTGTTGTTGGCCCCCGGATAACTCACCCGGAAAACTATCCGCCTTACTCTCCAGTCCAACCATCTTTAGCAGATCGCGGGCTTCCTGTTCAACTTCCGCCTTGTCTCGCTTCAAGACTAAATCAGGGCCTAAAGTGATGTTTTGCAAGACATTCTTATTCGCATACAAATTAAAATGCTGAAAGACCATGCCGACATTTTTACGAATCCGGTTCATATCGGTTTTTTTGTCTGCCAAGTCAAAGTCATTGACAATCAATTGTCCGGAAGTAATTCGTTCAAGACCATTGATGCACCGCAAAACCGTACTTTTACCAGAACCTGAAGGCCCGATAATGGTCACCACCTCACCGCGATCGATGGTTAGATTAATATTTTTTAAGGCTTGGAATTTGCCAAAATACTTGTTAACATCGTGAAATTCGATCATAGACATGTTCGAGGACCTCCTTGGGTTCGCTTGCTCTTATCATGGATTTTACAGATAAAATTAATGATACGCAAATATTTCTTTTCAAAAAGTCAAGTTTTATGACCGCCGAATCCGTAAAACTCCCGAAACTCGGGATTCCGCACCATCAACGATTTTCGTCGTGACTTACCCGTGAACTCTGATCACCATACGGCACTTTAGTATCGGCCAACTATCAGCATTAAAAAAAGAGCCGCGAGTTTTAGTGGCACTTTCAAAACTCGCGACTCATATGCATTTTTATTCTTAACCATCTGACAGTAGCGACTACCTACCGCTGATGACGCCGACTTTCACGCGTAGGCAACGGCGGTTCTTCCGCGGAAGACGTTGCTTTGTTTTCTGTCACAGAAGTCCGCGCCTCTTCTCGTGTTGGCAAAGTTGCAGGTGTGGCCGGCTGTTCGCCTTCGCTTGCAGCCGGCGTCTTATCCTGATAGGCCAGCTGCACCGTTAAGCTGTATGGCTGCTTCTCCTTGCGCAAACCACTGCGACCGAGTAACTTTTGCTCACCGCCAATTAAAAAGACATTGGCGGCGACTAGATGATAATCACGTTGCGCCTCTGCTGCCGGTAACAAACCAACTCGTTCAATGGTTGCTAGCGGCTTAGCCATCAACGCATTCAAGCCACCGGTGATGATTAGCTCGTGATCCGTGTGCTGCAAATCGAAAAACGGAATTGGAAACGGCGCGCCAATAGCTAGAACTGGCTGCTGGGTTTCTTGAGCCACGCGACTAATCGCTTTGTCATCAAGCCCTTGATAATTCAGACTCAAGACTCCCTGTTTGACCAGACTGGCAACTAAGTCATCCAAATTGGCTTGCTGTTCAGCCGTCATGGTCACATCCGCCGTCAGCAATTGATCCTGGGTAAACACGCCACTGGCCGGTGCTGCCCCCAGTTGCGTTTTCAATTCGTTTTCGGCAGCAGTTTTCTTAGCCGAATTACTGCCCAACCACTTCTCAACTGTCGGCGAAATATCAAACCGGGTTGTCTTATTTGTAAAATAGTATAAGAAGTTTAAGGCAATAAAATACAAAAAGACAACAAACGCCAGCATGAACAATGCACCACGAATTCGAAAATCCGGATACCGTAAGTTTTGAATGGCGATGTAAAGTAGGTAAAAATTGGCGACAAACGCTATCCACGTGAAGGCTTTTCCTTTTGGCTTGTCAGCAATATTAAAGTAGCCAAGCACGCGGTTGATAATATCAATTACAGTTAACATCATCTCATCCTTTCCGCGGCTTATTGACCGCCACTGCTGGTGGTATCAGTCTCTTGGCCATTATCAGTACCAGTTTGATCGGATGCTTGGTCGTCACTGGTCGTGGTGCTGCTTGGCGTTGAAGTGGAAACCGTTGATGCGGTCGAAGCGCTCGGCGTTGAAGTAGAAGCCTCGGTGCTCGTTGTTTCTTTTTCACCAGATGGATGACTCGCCTGTACCTGCGACTGACTTGCTGCAGCTGGCTGCGAAGTTGATGTTTGACTTGGCTCAGCTTTTGAAGACGCTGATTGCGCAGCCCGTGAAGCCGATTCGGATTTTATTTTTGAAACCAATTCACTTTGTTCGGTTGCCGATTTTGGTTGATTGACCGGATTAATCGTATTCACAATATTATAGGCACTAATCAGGACAATGAGCGAAACAATGGCAGTCGGCGGTAATAATGGCGGTGTTCGATAAGCCATGAAGCCAGCTCCTTTCATTCATCGATTCATTTTACCCTAAAAACAGCCCGAAGCATCTTAAGTTACCGCTAAAATTATACGACATTCTAAGCAGCAGCCAAAACGGCTAGCGAAAACCGCTGCTTTGAACTATCTTTACCAACATCTATCGCCTGCATGGAAAAGGCAGTTGGTAAATAAACGAAACGACATCAGATAATTGATCTGATGCCGCCTCATTTAGTCGTACCGTTAAATTTTTTTCACAGCGCTTCAGCTACCGATTAGCGTTTTTCAAGCGATCAGCATGTTCTTGACACGCTGCGCATAAGCCGTAGAGTTCAAAATTATGGCTCTGAATCTTAGCGCCGGGTACCTGTTCTTCAAAATAATTCAAGGGACACATTTTTAATTCGATCACTTTGCCGCAGTTGGTACAAATAAAATGATGGTGGTGCGGATGTTGAAAGTCGCACTGAAGCTTAACGACAATTTGATCGTCTTCCATACGGCTTTCAACGATACCCATTTCAATGAACGACTTCACGTTGCGGTAAATCGTATCATGCGACACCCCTGGAAATTGCGTGCGCATATACCGATCGAGAATCGTCACCGCTGTGTACCGATGCTGATTTCTACCTAAATAATCAACCATCGATTCACGCTGCTTGGTGACGCGGTAGCCATGCTGTTTTAACTGCTTCAAAGCAATCGCTGTGTTATCCATAAGAGGCTCCTTTGGCTTGACACTTGAATTCTAGACGTGTATTCTATCAAATCGTACTGGTTACGATTAGCAACTTACAGTGTATCACGCCTGATAGGAGGAAGCAACATGGCTGAAAAAACCGATTACGCATCTGCTGCACGCCGTCTCAAAAGTAAAAACCCCAAAACCCGTTCACGAGCAAAACGGGTTATCAAGGCAGTTAAGAAAACGACAAAATAACAATCAGAACGGCACCTTATTGTCGCTGCCATGTCGAAAATTGTAAAATAAAAACGTTAAAGGCCTCTAACGACAAGATTTTTGTCATTAGAGGCCTTTTAGTGCTGCCATCAAGCATTTTATCGACACATTACCGGTCTACTAGACATTTCACAAAATGAATCGCGATAATTCTCGACCAGGGTTCTTTTTGCCACCACGTCACTTCTGTTCGGTGTCGACCGACAAAAAGCCACAACTTTTAAGCGCCAAGTCCTTCATGAACCGGTCAATTTGCTGTCGCGCTTCATCCCAACGATCATTTTTAATGACTGTCGCAAACGGTTTAAGTTCATCAGGCAAGGTTAAGTCGCGTTTGTATTCAGGGCTTTTCAATCGCGCTGCCACCATGTTCGGCTCATCTCCTCGACCAAGCAGGCGATCTTTCAAAACCGTGGGATCGTCAATGGTCAGAAACAAAACGACGACTTCTTTTGGCAGCTCACGAACATACGTAATCGCGCCTTTGGTATCCAAAACGATGCTTAGGAAGGGATGCTTAGCCCAGTTCTTCTCCAGCGACTCATGTGATGACCCATATTCATAGCCGGCATAAGTGACTTTTTCAATAAAATGCTTAGTCGCAAAACTTGCCGGTGTCTCAAAATAATAATCAACCCCGTTTTGTTCTCCAGTCCGCGGTGGCCGCGTTGTGTGAGTCATCACCCGATGAATTCGGTAGTTGTCGCGCAGATACGCGCTCACCGTTGTTTTACCAGTCCCTGTTGCCCCTGTGATCACAATCAACTTATGCGCAGCCTTCATGAGCAGCCTCCTTAAATGATTGCCTCGATTGTACCAAACCTACGCCGATTCGTCAGCTCAAAATCAACGACCCTTGCGCTTTGATGCCAAACTCGCTGACCGGGTTCACTTACGTCAAATCCTGGTAAAAAGCAATCACACCAACTTTACTACTTTGAACAAAGCCAATATTTTCGTAAAAGGCGCGAGTTTGGGGCTGATCATCGGTTAAAAGGACCCGCTGACGAACCTGTGGAAATTGATCTACTAATGCGTCTACCAATTGCCGCCCGATCCCCTGCCGTTGATAACTGGGCAAAACGAGTAAATCCTGAATAAATAAAATCGTCTCACCATCGCCAACTGCCCGAATCAAACCAACTAACTGATCGCCATCATAAGCCCCCAGCACGCTTAACGATTGCGCTATCGCCCGCTCAAGTTTCTTCGGATCTCGCGTGTACATGTTCCAACCGACCGCTTGATAAAGGGCAAGCACATCTGCCTGATTTAACTGACGCTGATCAATTTTAATCATAATAAACCTCCTCCTGAATCTCCACCGCCATGCTACGTTGATGAACGCTTTAATGAGTTCTATTGTCGCATACATTCATACTCAATGGATATGTTCAGGCTCGCGTAATCGTAACGCGCTCACAGTCGCAGCAATCTGCGTGTAAGGACCTTGGTTGCAATGGCCAAAGCCTATTTGACTTCAGAAAGTAGCTAGTAGGCAGTAAAGTTTCTTATTTAGGCAATTAAGAGAGCTGACATTGCGTTCTATAACGCGCTCACAGTCGCAGCAATCTGCGTGTAAGGACCTCTAGTCTAAATGGCCAGAGACCAGCCATTTAGGCTAGAGGCCACTTACACTCCGATTGCTAACCGCGCCGGTTCGCGCTTACTAAAAAAGACCGGTCACCATGACCGATCTTTTAGTTACTATTTGCAGGATGTGAACGATAAATTAGAGACGACGGCCAAAGCTTGCTGCAAAGTAAGCAACACTTTGAACCGTAACGTTTTGTCCTGGCTCCGGTGCGTGGATGTACTGGCCGTTACCGATATAAACGCCAACGTGATAAGCATTACCAACGCTACCCCAGAAGACCAAGTCGCCAGCCTGGAGATCGGAAACCGAAACATATGAGCCAAGTGTGCTTTGCGCCTGAGAGGTACGTGGCAGGCTAATTCCGGCTTCTTTAGCTGCGTAATAGATTAAGCCTGAGCAGTCAAACCCAGCAGGTGATGTGCCGGCGTAAACATACGGTACGCCGAGGTATTTAGCGGCGTTACCGGCGATGCTGCCACCGGAAACGGAAACTGTGCTGCTTCCAGCTGAAGCGGGAGCCTGAGAAGATGCAGCTTTACTAGAGCCGAGACTATTTGAAGAAGCGGTTGTGCTAGAGGAAGCAGAAGTGCTTGATGCGCTAGCGGTGGAACTAGCAACGGCTGTCACTGCTTTTTGAGCCGCCTCAGCTTTGGCAGCTTCATCAGCGGCCATGGCTGCCAGCTTTTCTTTGTTAGCATCAATCGTTTGTTGAGCATCGGCAGCTGCCTTATCAGCATCCGCCTTTAAGCCATCAATCTTGGCTTTATCACTTTCAAGCTGGCTCTTGGTTGCAACCAGGTTCTTTTGGTTAGCTTCCTGAGCGGCTTTCAGGTTTTTAACCTTGGCTTCGGAATCTTTAACGGCTTGCAAAGCTTCAGCGCTCGCTTGACTCAACTTGCTAACTGTCAATGACCGGCCGACAAGATCCGTCAGACTGTCGGAATTCAAAATAAAGTCAAAATAGACATTGCCAGTAACCGAGTCGCCGGCACGCTTTTGCAGAGAGATCAGCTGATCTTTCAAGTTGCTCTTACGCTTGCTGACTTCCTGATTGGCTTTTGTCAGTTGTGATGCGAAATCAGCGATCTTGGCCTGACTGTCCTTGATCTTGGCTTCGGCATCCTGAATCGCCAGAACCTTATTGGAAACCTCGTTGTTCAGTTTGGCGCTTTTTTCGTTGGCAGCCTGAACCTGTTTCAACAAATCGTCATTTTGCGCTTGCAGGCTCGCTTTGTCGTCTGCCGCATGAACGGTTGTTGCCGCGAAACCCGAAACCCCAACACCGGCTAATGTTGCAACCGTGATGGCACCCGTAACCAATTGCTTTAATCTCATTTTATCGCCACTCCTGCTCTCATTTTGTTCACAAGGTTCACACTAACACTGAACTGTTACAAACTCGTTACAGGGTGGTTACCATCAGAATACTTTTGCGATTACTTCAGCAGCACTTTATGATCATTTTAATAACCATTTTATTTCTAAGTTATATTTACGTTTTTAAATTTAAAAAAGTCAGGAATAAAAGCGGCTCTTTACTCCTGACTTCCTGCTTATTTTGTCATTTAATGCTAACCGGATTGAAACTAGCCGCGACTCGCTACCTAGCTTCATTCATCGTCTCACCGTAACCGAATTACTTGATTTTAACTAGGAAGTACCGCTTCTTTCCGCGCCGGACGATGACATATTGACCATCAAAATGCGTGCTTGGATCAACTTCAAAATCCAAGTCGCGTTGACGGGTGCCATTGATGGTGATCGCACCGTTTTGAATATCTTCCCGGGCCTGCCGCCGACTTGGTTCGATCTTGGTAGTGTCTACCAACCAGGTCACAATATTCTCTGCCGTTTGCGGCGCTTCAACCGTTGGAAATTGCTTAAAGCCTTGCTTAATATCATCAGCACTTAAATCCGCAACATCGCCTGAGAAAAGTGCCGCACTGATGCTTTCGGCTTGATCGACTGCTTTTTGTCCATGAACAAACTTGGTAACGGCGCGGGCTAATTCGCGCTGAGCTGCACGTTTTTCCGGATGCGTCTTAGTGGCCTCGACCAACTCGGCAATTTCATCACGAGATAGGAACGTGAAGAACTTGAGGAATTTTTCGACATCCGCATCGTCTTGATTAAACCAGAACTGGTAGAACTCGTATGGTGACGTCTTTTCCGGATCCAGCCAAACCGCTCCGCCAGCCGATTTACCGAACTTAGTACCATCCGCTTTCAACATCAGCGGATTGGTCAAGCCGTAAGCACGGGCGTCAGGTCCCTCAAGTCGGTGAATCAAATCAATGCCGGCCGTGATGTTCCCCCACTGATCCGCCCCACCGATTTGCAGCTGCACATCTTCATGCTTAAACAAATGGAGGAAATCAACCGACTGTAAAATCTGGTAGGTGAATTCAGTGTAAGAAATGCCAGTCTCAAGCCGACTTGCCACGACTTCCTTATTCAGCATGTTATTCACCGAGAACAACTTGCCGTAATCCCGTAAAAAGTCGAGCATGGAAATTTTGGAAAGCCAATCGTAATTGTCCACAATTCGAAAATCGTCGGTTCCAAACAGATTCTCCATCTGCGCCGTCAATTTCTTCTTGTTCGTCGCAATGGTCTCCATTGTCTGCAAGACCCTTTCCGAGTTGCGGCCAGATGGATCCCCAATCGAACCGGTTCCGCCACCGATTAAAATGACCGGTCGATGTCCCATTAATTGGAAGCGCTTGAGAATCATGAAAGGAATCAGATGGCCGACATGCAGAGAATCGCCAGTTGGGTCGGTACCACAGTATACGCTAACCGCCTTTTCTTCGGTTAACTTGCGCAGCCCGGCTTCATCGGTCAGCTGATTCAGCGCCCCCCGCCATTTTAATTCATCTAAAATCTGTCCTCGCTGTGTTTCTGTCATTAGAAAAATCCTCCTCATTACGATATGGCTAGCATGATCAGCACGTTAGCCTCGAGCCAAAATGTACCTAATTACGAAAAAAGTCGTCCCTGATCAACTAAGATCAGGGACGACTTTCACCGCGGTACCACCCAAATTATGCTTTGCATCACTCTCATGGATATCGGCATGACCCGCGGCCAGAATTCATTGAGCTGTAATTCGTGCTATCAGGCGGAACGGTTTGCAGCAACCACCGTTTTTCTGAATGCCTACCTAGATAACACTACTGCGACTCAGCTGGTAAATTTTATAGGTCAAATTTTAACACATGCACGCTATTTGTACAGAGGCAGTCGTTAAACTCATCCACGAAAACCGCGCGCTAATTCCCAAAAGCCTCGTTTCGGAAAACCCACCGCAATCTTACGGATCTTGCGGCGCATCTTCCGGTGGTAAATCGGCCGGATAAGTTTTAACATCGGCATCCAGAATATCGTACGCATCCATCAATTTGCGTTCGACTCGTTCGCCTAATTCATAAGAATCCGCCACGGTCATTGTCGGATCCACCCGAATGCCGATCGTCAGCAACACCGCATCGCCGGCATAACGCGCTTCAATGCTTTGAACCCCGAGAACTCCCGGAACCTGCGTAATCGTTTGCCGATAAGCCGCAATTTTCTTGGTGTCAAACCCATCTGTCAATTCAAAAATGGCATCACGTAGAATTGTCCAAGCGGCATATAAAATCAAAAGGCCGACCGCAATCGCTGCGCCGCCATCCAGCCACAGCCACCCAGCCTTCGCACCTAGAATGGCCAGTAAAGTCCCACCGCTAGTCGCAGCATCGGAAAAACTGTCTTTAGACGCTGTCCGTAATACGCTGCTGTCCAGTTGCTTAGCGCGAATATGATTCATCAACGAAACACTCGCCATGGCCACCCCCGCAGCCAGGCTCACATAAACCGCCAAAACACCGGGCACTTGCACTTTACCTTGGTACCATGCCTGCAACCCGTGGTAGCCATCAAGCACCACGTCCAGTCCAACGACTAACATAATCAGACCTGAAAACAAGGTTGCAATCGTTTGAAATCGCCAGTGTCCAAATCGATGCTCACTGTCTGGTCGTTGCTGGGAAACTTGCAGCCCCCATAATAAGATAAGCGCCGAAGCCACACCTGTCAGATTATTCAAGCCATCTGCCGCCAATGCCCTGGAATGTGCTAATTGCGCGATCCACAATTCGGCCACTGTTAAACCACCATAAACGACCAGATTCAACGCCGCTGCATGCTGGGCACTTTTCAGACGGGCAAATCGGCGTTGTTCATCTTTTAAAATATTGCGACCAGCATCCATACTAATTCCCCCTCGTCAGAAAAGTCGTTAGAGGCTATTATAAAGCAAAATTGATCTTAATCATCGTTTAAACACGCTTTTTAACGGCATCAAGCGCTTTCTTACAAAACTTTTACATAGGAATAACCTGTTATTTGCATTAGCCATGGTTCACGCTGAACAATAAGACTTTTGTCACGCTTGGGCGATCTGGCGCTTCAAGGCGTTAGTTAACCGCTCAAGCCGGGCAATTGTATCGTTTAAGGTTAAATAATAATAAACCATATTGCCTTCACGGCGGGATCCGACCATCCCAATATCTTTCAAGTGTTTGAGATGATGCGAGGTAGCTGGCTGCGATAATCCGATTGCATCAGCCAGATCATTAACACTAACGCCTACGTGATTATCGGCTGCACCGAGAATCATAATCAGCTTTTGCCGACTTGAATTGGATAAGGCATTTAAGTGGCCGATATCCTGCTTGAATTCTTTTAATGCTTCCTGTTGTGCTGAACTATATGCCGCCATAGTTGGCCTCCTCATGAATTGCGCTGAGCACACGCGGTGAATCAATTGACATTCACAACGAATAATACCTGAAATCATAACGATTGCAACAAATATGCAAACCGTTCATACTATGCATTAGGATAATCAATGACTACTTGGAGGTGCAATATGACAACGACAACAACCTTTCACGGCTTAGGTGCGGACAATACGTTAACCGTTTATGCCGATGGTGCCAACGAATTACTTAATCAAAGTGTCAGTATGATTCAGGCTTATGCGCATTTGCTATCGCTTTATGATGACGAATCGTTGCTAACCATGATTAATGCCCAGGCCGGTAAAACACCGGTCCACATTCCGGTACGACCGGTGTTTAATCTCATCGCCCAAGCAGTAGCCTGGAGCAAACGTGGTCTAGGCTACAACGCGTTAATCGGCCCGATCGTCAAGTTATGGCGAATTGGCTTTGCCGATGCGCGCGTTCCATCCGCCAATGAAGTTAATGCAGCCCTAGCTTTAACCGACCCGAATCTAGTCGAGCTTGATTCGGAAAATCAAACCGTCTTTTTACCTAAAGAAGGAATGGTTTTGGATCTTGGCGGAATTGCCAAAGGATTTATTGTCGATCAAGTCTATGATTTATGGGATAAAACCGGGGTTGAAGGCGGCTTGATTGACTTAGGTGGCAACCAGCGCCTCGTTGGTAAAGCGGCCAGTGGCATTCCTTTGTGGCAGTGGCCAATCGCGGATCCCCGCCATCCCGGCCAGCGCAGCATTGCAACGCTGACAACCGAGCCAAAAGCCGTTGTGACAACCGGCATTTTTGAACGCCATTCAGAGATTGCCGGCAAAGAATACCACCACCTCATCGATCCTAATACCGGTTATCCGGTCGAGTCGAACATGGCCAGCATCACTGTCATTGCCGATAATGGTCTTATCGGTGACGTGTTATCTTCAGTCGGTTTCTACGCTGGCGTCCCGGCTGGTTACGATGCAATCGAAGCAGAAGGTCAGGAAGCGATTTTTGTCACCAAAGACACCCGCGTTTATCAAACTAGCGGATTACGCGAAACGCTTGCGGTGACAATGTAGACCAGCTGTTTTACCTGGCGACTCAAAAAGCAGCAGCCATTTTTTGGTTGCTGCTTTTTGCGATCTCTAATTTAGCACCTCTAACAGCTACCTATAGCTACAATCCCGACTTTTTAGATAGCTTGCCAAATCACGCTTCCAGGCGGCACCATGGTTCCCATTGGCAAAAGTGACCGCAGATTAGCCGGAACAAGCTTGGCATTCGGGTCTTGTAAAACCTGAGGCGAGCAGGTGGGGTTGGCCAAGACGACCAACGTCTGGGCCTCGTTTTGCCGGACAAAACCGAGGCTGTCTTCAAACGTGAACGGGAAAAATGCCGCATCGGCTGCTAAAGCTGGTTGATCGATCCGCGTCTGTAACGCAATCTGATACATATCCAAAATGGCTTGATCTTCGTGCCCCCATGGATAAAAGGCGCGGTTGTCCGGATCCTTGCCGCCGGTTAATCCTGCCTCGTCGCCATAATAAAGACAAGGTACCCCCGGCAGCCAATAAAGAAGTGACACAATCAATTGTAACTTACGCCGATCACCATTCAACACGGTCAAGATTCGCGCCGTATCATGCGTGCCAATGTTATTAAAATTAAACGCAAACGCATTGGGCGGATAGTTTTCCTTGAGCGTCATTAACTGGCGGACAAAACCGGCCGCGCTGAGTTGACCGTTGACAAAATCAATCAACATCGACCGCAACGGGTAATTCATCACGGCGTTCAGCTCGCCACCTTCAAAATACTGGCGGCGTTTGCCATAAGCCTGCTTATTCGATGCATCTTCCCAAACCTCACCGATCAAAACCCGGTCAGGAAACTGATCCAATGTCGTCCGAATTTGATGAATAAAGTCGTCAGTCAGCTCATCGGCGACATCCAAACGCCAGCCATCCACGCCCAGATCGGTCCAATAACTGATCACCGAATCTTTTTTAGCGGCAATAAAATTGTGAAAATCCTGATTGTCTTTATTAATCGCCGGGAGGTCTTTAACCCCCCACCAGCTGTTATAGTCATCAGGAAATCTTTTAAACGAAAACCACGATGCGTATGGTGAATCCAGACTGTTCGCCGCACCAACATCGTCATATTCGTTCACGGCATTGAAATACCGGCTGTCGGCACCGACATGATTGAACACACCATCCAGAATCACATGCATCCCCAGCTGATGAGCCGCCGCCAGAAACTGCTTGAAATCATGCAATGTACCTAACACTTCATCAATCGCATAATAATCACCGGTATCATAGCGGTGATTGCTGCGCGCCTGAAAAATCGGGCTCAGATAAAGCGCATTAATCCCCCGTGCAGCTAACAGCGGCAATTTTTGCTGAATGCCGGTTAAGTTACCACCATAAAAATCCCAGCGCAACACTTCGCCATTGGTACCGCGAATATACATTGGCCGATCCGACTGGCGCCCATAGATAAAAGAATTGGCTTTCGGTGCGTTGACGTGGCCATCCGCATTCCCGTTATTAAACCGGTCCACGAAAATATGGTAAAACCGCGCATGCCGATACCATTCCGGCACTGGGTCAAACTCATTGACCACGGTCAGCTGATAACTGTTCACATCGGCATTTTCCGGATAAACTTGCCCGATCCCGCCAAAACCGCCATCAACCGCACCAAAGCGTTGGCGGCCTTCATCGGTTTGCAGTTCAAAATGGTAAAACCATAAACCAGCCGTCTGCGGGGCAAAACTCACCGTATAACCATTCGGGCTTTTGGTCATTGGCAATGTCTCGGTTTGATCCCCGCGCCCATCCGGCATGATAATCAGTGAGGCTTGCGTCACCGCACCGTCAGCTTTAGCCGTGAAATGAATCGTTGTTGCCTTCCGAACTGCCCCAAAAGGCTGCCGATCGGTGAATGAATCAAATTGAAACATCTTTTTCCTCCATGTAACGCATCAGTTGCCTGAGCCATCATCTTCTGGCGTTTGCGGGACCACATGCCAAATGTCGCGACCATAGCGCTGAACCGTAAAGTCTGCGGAAAAGCGCCCACTTTCTGCAATGTTTACCAACGCTTTCTTCGCCCAGGCTTGCGGCTGTTGATACAAGGCATCCAGCTTGGCATTAGCGGCTAAGTAACTTTCAAAGTCAGCTAACACAAAATATTCATCGTTATACGTCAGCAAGGAATTGAAGATATCGCGGCCTTCCGTTTCAATTCCCGGAATCTGGCCATTAACCAGCATATCCAACACCGCATGCAAGCGCGGATCCTTTTCATAAAAGTCGCGGGCCCGGTAATCACCGCGCTGATAATAACCGGCAATCTCATCTTCGGTTAAGCCGAAAATTTCAATGTTATCATCGCCCACCGCATTTTTAATCTCGATGTTGGCCCCATCCAGAGTTGCTAAGGTTAACGCGCCGGCACTCATGAGCTTCATGTTACTGGTGCCACTGGCCTCTTTACCGGCTGTGGAGATCTGCTCGGAGATATCAGCAGCAGGGATGATCTTTTCAGCCATCGTCACACCGTAGTTAGGTAAGAAAACGACTTGCAAATAAGGGCTGACTTCCGGATCACCGTTCACCATATCCGCTACCGCATTCATAACCTTGATGATCTCTTTGGCATAAACATAACTGGGTGCGGCCTTGGCTCCGAAAATATGCAGGCGTTTCGGTCGTTTTTCACCGCTTTTAAGCGCTAAATAGGCATCTAAAATTCCTAATACATGTAAGAGCTGGCGTTTATAAGCATGCAGCCGTTTAATCTGCACATCGAAAATAGCATCCGGGTCAACCTTAACGTGCACGGTTTGATCAATGTACTTAGCCAATGCCCGTTTATTTTCGGCTTTAGCGGCATTCAGGTCGGACAAAAAGTGCGGATCATCGCTGAAATCATGTAACTTCCGCAATGCCAACGGATTTTTCCGCCAGGTAGTGCCAATTTTTTTATCCAGTAAGTGCGCCAGCGGACGGTCGCCGATTTGAATCCAGCGCCGTGGGGTAATGCCATTGGTCTTATTATTGAACCGCTCCGGAAAAATCTGGAACAGGTCGTGCAAAACATCTTTTTTCAATAACTCACTATGGATCGGGGCCACGCCGTTGATCGCGTGAGAGCCAATGGTTGCTAAGTAAGCCATCCGTACCTGCCCGTTACCTAAAGGAGCAATGCGATCAATCATGGCTTGCCCAAACTGCGGAACAAAAGCCAGACGGAAGCGCCGATCGATTTCCTGAACGATTTGATAAATCCGCGGCAACAGACCGCTGAACATATCAATCGGCCAGACTTCAAGTGCTTCGGATAGCAACGTATGGTTGGTGTAACTCATAACCTTTAATGTAATCCGCCATGCCTCGTTCCAACTGACATGTTCATCATCCATCAAAACCCGCATCAACTCAGGAATCGCCATCGCCGGGTGGGTGTCGTTAATATGAATCGCAACCCGATCGGCAAACCCTGCCATACTGTTATGCGTCCGCCGGTAATGACGAACAATGCTCTGAATCCCGGCACTGGTAAAGAAATACTCTTGGCGCAACCGCAATTCTTTTCCGGCATTGTCAGAGTCATCCGGATACAAGATCTGGGTGATTTGATTGATGCGTTCTTTTTGTTCCAAGGTAAACCGCGAGCCGGCATTAATCGGCGCTTCAGCGGACCATAGCCGCAGATTGTTCACGACGCCATTGTGATACCCGACCATGGCAACATCATAAGGCACGGCTAGTACATCGTCAGTTTGGTGATAGATCACCCGCAAATTACCGCTGCGACTTGGTTTTAATTCCACCCAGCCGCCGAATTTAATCGTGACCGCCCGATTTTCCTTGCGCGTCTCCCATGGGAACCCATTGCGCATCCAATCATCTGGCAGTTCAACTTGATAACCGTTAACAAAGGCTTGTTTAAATAACCCATATTGATAGCGAATGCCATTACCGTTGCCGGCCATCCCCACACTGGCCATCGCATCCATGAACGCTGACGCTAATCGTCCAAGTCCACCATTGCCTAACCCAGGATCAGCTTCGGCATCAAAAATCTTCTGCGGATGCAACTCCAAGGCATGTAACCCTGCCTCGACCGCATCCAAAATACCCAGATTCAGCAAATTAGACTGCAACAGCCGACCAGGTAAAAACTCGATTGAAAAGTAATAAACCTGTTTGGTCTCTTCTTGATCATACCGCTTCTTGGTGTCAGCCCAAGGTTGGGCAATGTATGTCCGCGTCAACAAGGCCAATGCCTGATAAAGCTGTTGTGAAGATAGGTCTTCAAGCGGTGCCGCATACATTTTCAAGGCCATGTCTTTAAAGTCTGCGATGAATTGTTCCTTTGTTAATGCCATCAAATATACACCTCATCAAAATTAAACCATCGCAACCATTTTGGCGAACATGAACAACGAGGTCTCATCGAATGTCCGATCCGCAGCTAAGACGAAATGCCGTCTTGTCGGCTGTGACTTTCATTCGACATGACCTCGCGATGACACTCATGCTTTACCTAGGATGCGATTATACCCCTTCAAGTAAGCCGCCGCCGAATGATGCCAATCAAAGTCCATCGCCATAGCCTGTTGTTGCAGACGGGCATAAACTTTTGGCTCATCGGAATAAACGTGCTTCGCCATGCACAGAATCTTGGCCAACACGCCGGCATTGTAATCCCAGAAACTAAAACCGGTACCAGCGCCGGTTTCGGCATTGTATGGCGTGACAGAATCACGCAGGCCACCGGTTTCATGCACAATCGGCAACGTACCATAACGCATCGCCATCATCTGCGCCAATCCGCTTGGCTCAAACGCGCTTGGCATCATGAAGTAATCGGCACCGGCATAAATCCGTTGCGCCAACGCTTCATCAAAATCAATTCGAACCGCCAATTGCCCTGGGAAGCGATCTTGCAACGACAGAAGATCCTCTTCCAAGTCGCGATCGCCGGTACCGAGGATTACGACCTGGACGTTATTTTGAACCAGGAAGTTTTCCAAGGCATCAACGAGCAAATCGGCCCCTTTTTGCCGGGTCAGCCGACTCACCATCGCAAAAAGCGGATCCGAACGTTTTGGCAGATGCATTTCTTCTTGCAAAACGCGTTTGTCTTTCGCTTTGCCTTTTAAATCCTTGGCACTGTAGTTATACGTCAAATGCGGGTCGGTTGCCGGATTATAGACTTCATCATCAATGCCGTTCAAGATCCCGACTAATTTACCACTTTGTTTGCGTAAAGTGCCATCCAAATGCTCGCCAAATGCCGGTGATTGAATCTCCTGAGCATAACTGGGGCTAACAGTCGAAACCAGATCAGCAAAGTTAATCCCGCCTTTTAGCCAGTTCACCGAGCCGTCCTGGGCAAAGCCGTCATCATTAAAGCTTTGCCGTCCGATACCAAACACCGTGTCCAGAATCGACGGCGGAAACCATCCTTGAAATTGCAGATTATGGATGGTTAGCTGCGTTTTAATCGCTTGATAAGGTTGAATCCAGCCATACTTTTCCTTCAATAGCACCGGAATGAACGCTGTGTGCCAGTCATTGGCATGAATGATATCGGGAATCCACTCAATCACCTGCAGCATTTCAATCACGGCCATTTGGAAAAAGCCAAACCGGCCGCCGTCATCCCAATAACCGTATAAGCCGTCCCGGTCAAAATATTGTCGGTTATCAATCAGATAATAGGTGACATCGCCTAGCTTAATCGTTTTAAGGCCGACATAAACCGGCTGTCCGCCTATTTCAATCGTAAAATGAGTCAGATTTTTGACTTTAGGCAAATACTTCGCTGGAAATTTGCGTTCGTAAAAAGGAATTGCCACCCGAATGTCAACGCCTTGTTTCTTAATGGCTTTAGGCAATGCATAGGTGACATCGCCTAAGCCCCCGGTTTTATAAAACGGCGCGCTTTCGGCTGCGGTAAAAAGTACTTTAAGCACGGGCCGTCACCCCCTGGCCATCTGGTTGAAAAACTTTCTGATTCTTGGCAAACACTAATGGTTCTTCCGGTGTGCCTTCCAAAGCCAGATTCGGTCCAATGATAACACCTTTGTCTAAAATTGCGTATTTCACGCTGGAACCGGTCCCGATCTTGGTGCCTTGCATCACAATACTGTGATCCACCAAGGCATCGCGATGAATATGCACATTCCGGAAAAGAATCGAGTGATTGACTTCCCCTTCAATAAAATCACCGGTCCCTAACAAACTGTTGGCAACATGGGATTCGGTTGAGAAAAATGTCGGGATTTCGTTCTTGTTCTTGGTTTAAATCGAGTTAGCACTATATAACAAAGCTTGGTAGTTTTGGTCTTCTAACATGCTCATGTTGGCGTCAAAGTAACGCTTGATCGTATTGAGTTTGGCCAAAAAGCCGGTATATTCAAACGCGTTGGCATTGTTTTGCAAAACCGCTTCCCGCATAATCTGTGGCAGACGTTTAAAAGTCGGCGCTTCCGAAGCATCGGTGAGCAAATCGATCAAGTCAATCGTGCCGATCAGGTAAATATCCATGAACGCCGGAATCTTGCCTTCTTTAAGGTGTCCCCGATTCTCCGCGGCCGGAACAACCGAGCTTGCGGTTCCCAATTCGGTCATATCCAAAGTCAGATCTTCCGGTTGCATGGCAGCTTCCGGCAGATTCTTATACACCGCCGTTACCGGACTTTCACCAGCTTGATGGTAGGCCACAATCGCATCAATATCGACATTGGCGACATTTTGGGTTCCCATGATAATGGTATATTGAGCGCTGCTTTTACGCAGAAACTGAAGATAATCGTCAAAATACCGTGCCCGCAGCTGCGGATCTTCATAATCGCGGCCAGCCATGTACGGATACGTGAAAACACCACCTGTTATCTGGTCCATATTCCAGGTTGAGCCGCTGCGGATATGATCCGTGACACTACGACCCGACTTGGGCAGGAAAATCGCCACACTGCGTACATTTGCATGATCCAATGACGACAGCGGAAAATCAATGAGACGATAACGCCCAGCAAATGGCAGCGTTCCAATCGGGCGGGCTGCTGTCAATGGCTGAATTTGGTCATCTTTTTCATTCAGATCAATGATTGCTGCTAAATCGCCTTTTCTCATTCTTTTTCAGTCCTTCCTAGAACTTCCCCATAACCAACAACACTAATTTCGTCCGGTTTGCCGATCACCTTACCGTTATCCCCAATGATCGCATTTTCGCCAACAATGGCATGATCCACAGTGACATTCTTGCCGATCACGGCGTTTGGCATGATCATGCTGTCTTTGATCACGGAACCTTCGCCAATCTTGACATTCTGGCTCAGGATACTGTGTTCAATGGCACCGGCAACATAGCAGCCATCCACAATCATGGAGCCTGACACTTTGGCGGTCTTGGTTAAAAACATTGGCGGCAAAGCTTCATTCTGGCTGAAAATCCGCCAATTGCGATTGCCGATGTTCAATGGATTATTCGGATTCAAGAATTCCATGTTGGCTTCCCACAGACTCTGAATCGTCCCGACATCTTTCCAATAACCACGGAACGCATACGCATAGCTGGCTTCGTTATGGGTCAGGTAGGCTGGGATGACATCGTGCCCGAAGTCTTCCATCGCCCCATCGGTTGCATAGCTTTCAGTCAAATACTGTTTAAGGGTTGGCCAGTTGAAAATGTAAATCCCCATTGAAGCCAAGTTGCTCTTAGGCTTAGCCGGCTTTTCTTCAAATTCAATAATCCGATCCGTGTCATCGGTGTTCATAATCCCAAACCGCTTGGCTTCATCTTTGGCAACCGGCATAACCGCCACGGTCAACGAGGCTTTTTTGGCCTTGTGGTAATCCAACATGGCCTGATAATCCATTTTGTAAATATGATCACCGGATAGAATCAGTAGATATTGCGGATTATAAGAATCGATATACGCAATATTTTGATAAATCGCATGCGCGGTACCTTCAAAGAACTTTTCGCCTTCACTTGACGCGTATGGTTGCAGAATCGTAACCCCGGCACCACGCTCGTTGAGTCCCCAGCTCGCCCCGTTTTGAATATGCCGATTCAATTCAAGCGGTTGATACTGGGTAATGACACCTGCCGTATTCACCCCTGAATTAGCCAAGTTACTTAAGGTGAAATCAATAATCCGATAGCGACCTCCAAAAGGTACCGAGGGCTTGGCAGTGGTTTTGGTTAGTTTACCCAACCGTGTGCCTTGACCCCCAGCGAGAATGATACCTAACATTTCAGTACTCATGATGACGGCGCAACTTGCGCCTTCCCCCCTCACTTCTTCTTATGCTTCTTAACAATCAGGTCTTTTTTCACCGGTTGCGTTCGGGCAGGCGCCGTCCCCCAGTCGCGTTGATGACTGATGGCCGGTCGTTCCTGATTTGAAATTGCCAGTGGCGGCTGCTTTCCGGAAAGTGCGGCTGGCCGCTGGTGGTGCTCAGTCGCCAACTTTTTAGGCAACGGCTGCAGTTTTTTGGGAACAATTAGTAACGCGCCCATTGCTGGCAAAATCACATCTAACCAAGCCGGCTCGCCGTAATGATCACCTAGTCGGGCGGTTAAAGTCGCCTGCCATTTGGTCCAGGTACCGCCAAAGTCAAGGTTTTCCGTATTCAAAAGAATCGTGTACGTGCCCAAGCTTGGGACTGGCACGCGGAAGTGGTCTTTTTGCACCGGGACAAAATTTAACGCGACCACCGTGAAGTCATCTTTTTGCTTGCCATAACGGATGTAACTCATGACATCCGGTTCATCCGCCATTGTGATCTTAGTGCCAAGTGGTTCATGATCCTGTTGCCACAGACTCGGTCGGTTTGTATAGATATGATTCAGCGTTTTCGTAAAAGTTTGCATTTTATGGTTCATCGGGTCTTTCAAATCAACCCACTCAAGCTCGCTCCAGTCACGCCATTCAAGGAATTGACCCCACTCACTGCCCATGAATAATAGCTTTTTCCCCGGAAACGTCATTTGCCACACGTACATGGTGCGTAGATTGGCAAACTGGTTGTACCGATCGCCCGGCATCTTGTGCATCAGGCTCTTCTTCCCGTGAACGACTTCATCGTGGGAAAATGGCAAAACGAATTGTTCGTTATACATATACATAAATGAAAACGTCAATAAATTCATATCACTGTGGCGATAAACCGGATCTTCTTCAAAGAACTTCAGCGTATCGTTCATCCAGCCCATGTTCCATTTGTAATTGAACCCTAGGCCACCGGTATTAATCGGCGCGGACACCTTAGGATAGGCTGAACTTTCCTCGGCCATCATCAAGACATCCGGATGCTTGGCAAACACCTTCGTATTCAGCTGCTTCAAAAAGGCAATGCCCTCAAGATTATCGCGGCCGCCAAACCGATTGCGATCATTTTCTTTGCCGGCGTCATAATCCATGTACAGCATATTCGAGACCGCATCAACGCGCAGCCCATCAAGATGACAATGATCAAGCCAGTACATCGCGCTGGAAATCAGAAAGCTTTGCACTTGTGCTTTGCCTAAATCAAAATTCCAGGTTCCCCAGCGAACATTTTCGGCGCGGTGCGGATCGGTGTATTCAAACGTCGGGGTACCATCGAATTGAGCGAGCATATCGGTATTCTTAATGAAATGCCCTGGCACCCAATCCATGATGATGCCCAGCCCGGCGACGTGAGCGGCATCCACCAATCTCAGAAAATCTGCCGGGTCGCCAAACCGGCTTGTCGGGGCAAAGTAGCCCATCAGCTGATAGCCCCATGAAGCGTCAAGCGGGTGCTCCATCAACGGCAGAAACTCAATATGGGTATAACCCAGTTCCTTGACGTAAGGAATCAGCTTATCAATCGCATCCTGATAGGTCATATACCCGCCATCCGGACCGGCATGTGTATCGCGGATAAAAGAACCTAAGTGTACTTCATAAATTGCCAAGGGTTCATCATACGGTCGCCACTTACTACGCTTGCTTAGCCACGAACCGTCATGCCATTTGATTCGCGGAATATCAACCAGTCGGGCAGCGCTGCCTGGCTTACGTTCAAATCCAAACCCATATGGATCAATCTTTTCATGTGTGGCCCCATCCGGACTGACCACCTGGTACTTATACAACTGTCCTTTCTTGGCTGCGAGTTCGCCGTACCAACAGCCGGTTTCTCCTTGCCGGGTCAGCGGACTGCCGCGCCAATCGTTAAAATCGCCGACAACTTTAATCTGTTGTGCATGTGGCGCCCAGACGAGAAACGACCATTTGCCAGGTGAAACTTCATGGGCACCAAACCGATTGTAACTTTGAAAATCCTGCCCTGAGTTGAAGAGGTATAACCAATCTTTTAATCCTTGGATCATGATCACTCCCCCAATCACATCATCCGACTCGTTGCATGTGGTTCAAGCATCACGAATATTTCCTTCCGCCACAAGTGTAACAGCACAACCATGAAAAGGCTCAAGAAACGCTCACCGGATCACTTTTTTTAAATCTGACCACCCTTACTTCCAAGAGGAATATAATCCTCCTCGCCGTTAATTGTAACCGCTTTCCGAAAATATTAACAGTAAATACAATTTTTCCGGTTGAGTTATTTGTGAGAATAATCTAACATAAGAGCTATATTATTTAATGAAAACACAATGTTAGACTAAACCGATTCCGGTACTAGGCAAGTTTGTGTTTTGGCAATTGCAACCAACCACTGGAGGGATGACGATGAGCGTCGATATTGATTGGAACAATCTAGGATTTGATTACATGCAACTGCCTTATCGGTATGTTGCCCACTGGAAAGACGGCGCTTGGGATGACGGCACCTTATCAAGCGATCCCAATTTAACTTTGAATGAAGGTTCGCCAATTTTACATTATGGGCAAGGTGCTTTTGAAGGACTCAAGGCTTATCGCACCAAATCAGGAGCCATTCAGCTTTTTCGTCCGGATCAAAATGCCCACCGTCTGCACAACTCAGCAGAAAAACTTTTAATGCCACCGTTTCCTGAAGATCGCTTCATTGAGGCGGTCAAACAAGTCGTTGCCGCTAACCATGAATACGTACCGCCATATGGCACCGGCGCAACTTTATACTTACGTCCCATGTTAATCGGCGTTGGCCCTAATATTGGCGTTGCCCCCGCCAAAGAATATATCTTTGATGTTTTCGCGATGCCGGTTGGTCCTTACTTTAAAGGCGGCATGGTGCCAACCAAGTTTGTGGTGGCCGATCAACATGACCGTGCTGCTCACTACGGCACCGGTCAGGCTAAAGTCGGTGGTAACTATGCGGCCTCGCTACAAGCCGGAAAGTTTGCCCACGAACATGGTTATGGCGATGCGATTTACCTTGACCCGATCGAACATAAATATATTGAAGAAGTGGGTTCAGCTAACTTTTTCGGTATCTCTAAGGACGGTAAAACCCTTAAAACACCGAAATCCCCTTCGATTCTGCCAAGTATTACCAAATACTCAATCTTGGCGTTGGCACATGATCGCTTCGGCATGAAAACCGAAGAAACCAAGATTGCCATCACCGATTTAGATCAGTTTGGTGAAGCAGGCGCGTGCGGAACTGCAGCGGTCATTACGCCTATCGCCAGCATCACATACAACGATCACGAACATGTCTTCTATTCCGAAACCGAGGTCGGCCCACATACTCAGGCGATTTATAACGAACTCACGGGTATTCAGTTTGGCGACGTCCCTGCACCAGACGGCTGGATTGTCAATGTACCCGTTGATTAAAGCAAACGTCACGCACCGATTTCAAACTGCAAATTAAAAGCAGCTGTCAACGCATCTTCATGCGCTGGCAGCTGCTTTTGTATTGCCATGGATATCGCGATCTTTCTTCTAAAACTCATCCAAACAAACTGACAATTTCGATTCACACCTGTTAGCGAGCAAAGGCAATTAAGCGCCAATAATCACCAACACAAGTCTGGAGCGTAATGCGCTGACCACCACCTGTACCGGTAATTTCGTTCCAAAGATCCTGACCGTCAGCTGTAACGGCTTCAGGCGAAACCTGAACTAACCGATAAACGTGATACGTGCGCGGACTTCCGGCGGCATCGGTCACCGTAATTGGCGAACCGATACCAAGCGAAAGCATCGCAGCAAACGCACCGGGATTATGCCCGATAAAGTGCGTATTCTGCCCGCTGACGTTGCTGTAATTTGCCTGACCGCCCCAAGTTGCGGCACCGTTTATTGGCGCGGCGTCCATACTTTCATTACCAATAATGTACGGAACGGTGACCCCGGCAAACATTAATACCCGACTCGCATATGCCGCTGCCGGTTTCGCCGGTTGTGCTTGCGGCTGAGCGGTTGGTTGGTTTGCCGTTTGATTCGTGGCGGCCGACGCGGTTTTAGCCGGTGCCGCCGCAACGGTAAATTGCGCGGTCGATGTGCCAGCGGTTGCGGTTCCGGCTGACGCATTTGAAGCTGACGCAGCGGAACTTGTTGATGAACCGGTCTGATTGGTTGCCGACGCGCTAACAGCACTTGGTTGACTTACTTTTGTCTGGCCGGATGATGCCGGGTCAGACGATTTAACGACTGCTTGACCTGAGCGAACACTCCAACTAGGATGCGCTGCCGCCTGAACTTTTTCTGGCGTCACCGCAGCGGTTGCTCTGAGTAAATCGCTCGATGTGCTTACATCATTAGCTTTCTCCCTTGTGCTGGTGCGCAATCCGGCCAAGTCTCGGCTCTGAATTGTATGACTGACTGTGGTCGTACCAAACAGCCCGCCCAATACAAGAGCGAAAGTGATCAGACTTCTGCGAAACATATAGACTCCCCCAGTCCATATTGCAAAATGACTTACCACACTATTAACTTCGAGATGGCCATCTCTTGATTTAGATTATGCACAATTTAATGAAGTAGGTAAACAAATATGCTTACTTTTAAAAAGTCACTTTTGTTATTTATAATCAGGATAATACTTGATAATAAGCGGTTTTGGTTTTTTAAGGCCAAATTATCAAAGAAATCTTTTTAAAAGTTGGTTTGCGGTGTTTTATAAATATTGTTATTTTTAGGCCTTACTCAGCTCGTTTATCCCCGTCATTTCAACAAAAAAACGCCCAGTGAACAAATATCGTCACTGAGCAATTTATCATGATGTTTAATCTTTAAAAATTCGAAAAACCGATTAGCAACTCAAATACTACCGCCATGAACTTCAGTCGCGGCTACGGTCAGAATAAAGGCATCGGGATCAATACCATGAATCAGTTCAATCAGGCGCCGGAAATCACTTTGCTCAACGACGACCATCAACATCTCCCTGTTTTCATCTGAAAAGCCGCCGACAACCGGTTGTACCGTTAACCCGTGTGGCGTTTCGTCACGAATCCGCTGTTTCAACATATCCAGCTGATCGCTCATGATGTAAACGGCTTTTTTACGGTCAAAGCCGGTTTCGACATAATTCATGACCAGACTCGTGATCGTGAGTGCAAATACAGCAAGAATGAAGGCCTCAACACCTGACACCGGAATATTGAAGAGCGAAACGATGACATCCGTGATCAGTAACATAACAGACGGCTTCAAACCAAAATATTTCTTGAAAATTAGCGGCGGTACCGTCGTTCCACCGCTGGAAGCATCCATTTGGTAAAGCAAGCCGACCCCAAAAGCAAATACCACACTCCCGACAATAATGGCCAATAGCCGATCGGTCACAAGGTTAATCTCAGGCGTGATCCACAAAAGTAATGGCAGCATGAAACTGCCAAAAAGAATGCGTTTTAAGGTGCTGCGATCGAGGAAAAACCATGCTAGCCCTAGCATCAGCAGATTAACAGCCATGGTGGTTAAGCCAACTTGAATCCCGGCCACTTCCTGAACCAGAATCGCGATCCCGGTTGCGCCACCAGCAGCCACTGCATGCGGGGCGTAAAACATATTGATACTCACCGCAATAAGCGCAAGCGCCGCCATGATCCACAGCCATTTCAGCACCGGATGTCGCATCGTTTTTTGCATCAAGCCACCCTTTCTATGGTTATCCATGTTTCTAACTTATTATGTTAATAACTATACGGGATAAAATGCTTGCTGACAAACAACGCTCATTTTAAAACCGTGGTTAGTCACCATTTCGTAACTCAGCAAGGCGTCGTTTTAACACCTCCACCTCAGCCTGCAGCGCGGTGCCAATATCGGTTTCTGCCACGGTACGGCGCCGGGCTTCGGTTTCAACAACGCGGCGAGTGGAAATAATGTCAGTTAAATTGGCAATCGCATCGGCCTTGGTCGTAAACGGCTGATGGGTGACCAGCTGCATGCCATAAGAATTATCCAGCAGGGTATACCCGCCAATCCCGGTTGTTTTTTGGTAAGGCTTTGAAAATCCGCCGTCAATGACAATCATTTTGTTATTCGCCATGATTGGATCGGTTCCTTTTTTAACCGGCGTATGACCATTAATCACGTGACCGACTTCCGGATCAAGCACAAACTCACGCAGAATCTTTTTGATGAAATCAGGATCCTTGCGCAGGTGATAATAAGCATTACGGCCTTCTGCATGGGTCGCCGGATCCTTGATAAAGTACCGCTCAAATGTGGTCATGTCGTGCTTGCCAAAAAGGGGTGAATTCGGACCGGTCCACAGATACCACAACAGGTCAGTCGCCAAATCCGCCTTTTCCGTGGGCTGACTGTAAGCGAGGCGCAAATTGGCTTCCAGCATGTCAAACAACTGCCGGCCTGTATAAGTCGTGCCTTCAATCGTTAAACCAATGAAATTGCCATCTTCATCAACCGGCACGCACCCGTGTAACAGCAAATTGCGATTATACCGCAGATACATACTGCCGCGATCCATCAAAAAGTCCATATGGCGATGCAACTTTTCCGAATGAGTGAAGGACTCGACTAAGGAATCAATAACCTCTTGCTCCTCCTCCAAAAGTCGATAAGGATCAGCCGGGTCAACCGTCGCAAAACAGCCATTGGTGATGGGATAAGTATGCCCGTTCAGCTGAATCGTGGAAAAATCCGCAGCTAACTTATCCAGCAGCAACCGATGATCCATTTCAAATTCCGGACGCCGCTTGATGGCCGGGCCTTCAAGTTTGAACTGAATCATGGCAATTGCCTGATGAATCTGGGTGATTTGTAACCGTTCCGCCTCGGTAATTGGTCGATCCGAGCGCCCCATTTTAGGCGAAAAGGCCGGATTATCCTGATAATATTGTTCCGCCAAGCGTGCTAAATGGCGCAAATTAATCCCATAAACATCTTCAAGAATGCTTAGATTGTTATACCGGGCTGAAATCCGAACCAGATTGGCAATGCATAGTGCCGAACCAGCTGCACCACCGATCCATAAAATATCATGATTGCCCCACTGAATATCCACCGAATGCCGCTGATCACGCTTGATCAAACTCTCGACTACCTGATCTGGCGCCGGTCCCCGATCATAAATATCGCCCACAATGTGAAAATGATCGACCGTCAGCCGCTGAATCGTCCGACACGTCGCCTCAATCCACTCATCGGCCTGCTCCAAAACAATCAAGTTACGAATAATCTGCCAATAATAAGCCAGCTTATCAGGCGTGTCCGCATCGTTATACAGTAGCTCTTCGGTAATATAAACAAACTCCGGCGCCATCGCCTTACGCACTTTCGAACGCGTATATTTAGTCGCGGTAAACGCCAGCAAGCGAATCAACCGGCGAAAAGTGGTCAGATACCACTGCTGCAAATCATCCCCTTGCAATTCCTGATGAATCGCAGCCAACCGTTCCGACGGGTAATACACCAAAAAAGCAAACCGCTGCAAAGTCGTCTCGGTCATCTCATCCCGAAAACATGAACGGATCTTGCTCTTCACATTACCGCTGCCATTGCGCAGAACATGCTGAAACGCATTATATTCCCCGTGAATATCACTCATAAATGCCTCAGTCGGCTTAGGCAGGTTTAAAATTGCCTCCAGGTTGATAATCTCGGTGGCAATGGCCGGAACCGTTTGATACTTGGCCGTCAATTCACTGTACAAATCCATGATGCAGCTCCCTTTCGCATAGACCAATTTTTGACTCATGGCAATATGATAGCATAATTTCAGTCTTTGTATACGGTTTCAACATTTTCCAAGAAAATTATAAATATCTGCTAACCCTCAGCGTGCTTTGCAACTTGATGGACGCACAAGTTGGCGCTGCCTTTCTGCCATAACAGGCTAAAAACTATACCAACCAAGATTCCTTATTGACTGTTATTCATACCACTAAAAAAACCACCATTAACGATATTCTGTATCGTTAATGGTGGTCAAGCACCGCATGTGACGCTGGTTGGCACACTTCACACACTCGATGTATTTAACAAAGCCGTCCAAAGCTTTTGCCGCCGGACTTCACGTGGTAAAAAGACCCGGACAGAGTCTTGATTAAACCCAAACAACAGTCGGCGTTCATCCACAATGATCGGACGGCGCAGGATAGCCGGTTTTTCTGCCAACAAATCAACCGCCTGCTTTAGTGATAGCGCATCGAAATCAATGTCAAGTGCCTGAAATGCCTTAGATCGGCGCGAGACTAAACTATCAACGCCATCCTCCGACCGCGCCAAGAGCTCAAGAATCTGCTCCTTGCTGATACCTTGCTTTGACAACGAAATTTCCTGAAATGGCAACCCATTGGCTTCTAACCATGCCCGAGCCTCTCGACTTGATTTCGAAGAACCCGACGTATACAACTTAATCATCCAATCACCCCTCGCAGAAACAACAGTATATTTCTATCGTTTCCTAGCTAATACCACCCACATGCTCGTTGCTAACAACATTCACCGGCTTATATTGATTCACCCAAGACACTTTTTTATTATCTTAATGATAACTTAACACAACGAGACTCATATGACAATAAATAAGCGTTTACACAGTGACCACTCTGGTTATGACTCATCAATATCAGGCCAAAGCACATCTAGCAGTTAAGTGATGAACGGTTATTATAAAGCTTAAGTCTCACCAACAATAAATAACAGCATTTACAGCCAAATTAAGTCAATATAAGTTTGTGAATTTTTAGCATAAAATCTGATACATCAGTTTCATATCAGCGGTTGGTTCTCTTTAAATTTAGCACAAGCTTATACCGCTTTCAATAACAATTTTTGAAAAATTAATTTTCGATTACTAATATTCAAATATTTTCACCATAATCTGACATATAAAATACTGGCGATAAATTGTCTTTTAATAAGCCTTCATGCTGATCGTTCTAAAAGTTGTGGGCAAAACAGACGGGCGCAATTTATTTCAAATTTTATTATACTACTTTTTCAAAGCAAAAAAAGCGGCCGCCAAACGATTTTTTTCGCTTGACGGCCGCTGTGCGCATTACTTCGCACCGCTAGCTTCTTTCTTTGGCTTGTCGCTTGCTGGTTGCACTTCACTGACGATAATCGCACCATCAATCAAGTCAGCCTGTAACTTCTTAGCCTTCAGGTGATCCAGGTAGAAGTCGGTAACCTTATCGCGGATGTTGCGTTCAATGACCCGCCGTAATGGTCGTGCACCCATCGCTTCATCGTAACCTTGGGCAATCAACCAATCTTTGGCTGCATCCGTCACGGTGAGCGTGATGCCTTTCTTCGCCAAAGTCTTGTTGACGTCTTCAAGCATCAAGTCAACGATCTTACCCAAATCATTCTTGGTTAAGTGACTGAATTCAACAATCCCGTTAAACCGGTTCAGAAATTCAGGACGGAAGTAAGGCGCCAACCGTTTCATCAAATCTTCGTCCTTCTCCTTCTCGCCAGTTAATGCTTCATTGCCAAACCCAGCATTGGAAGTGGCAATGATGACGGTATTCTTAAAGTCAACGACATTACCTTGGCCATCTGTTAACCGACCATCGTCTAAGACTTGCAGCAACAGCGTCAAGACTTGTGGATCAGCCTTTTCGATTTCATCGAGTAAGACGATGGAATAAGGATTGCGCCGTACTTGCTCTGTCAGCGTGTTCTTGTTGTCATTGTAGCCAACATAGCCTGCGCTGGTGCCAATCAGTTTGGATACCGCTGTACGATCGCTATATTCGGACATATCTAACCGGATGATCGCATCTTTACTGCCGAAAAGATCTAACGCCAACTGCTTAGCTAATTCAGTCTTCCCGACACCGGTTGGTCCAACAAACAGGAAGCTGCCAATTGGGCGGTTACCTTCATCAAAGCCAGCCCGGTTCCGGCGAATAGCGCGGGCAACCATATCAACGGCTTCGTCTTGGCCAATTACCTTACCCTTCAGGCGCTTACCAATGCCTTTCAGCCGTTCAATATCGGATGCACCCAGCTTGGAAACCGGAATGCCAGTCAAACGTTCAACAGCTGCAGCGACATCATTCGGGGTTGCGACGACAGGCTTCTCGTTGTTCGTTCCTTCAAGCTGATGTTGCTTGTCGGCAATCTCCTTCTTAAGGTTGGCAGCTTTTTCAAAATCTTCAGCTTTTGCCGCTGCATCCTTTTGCGCGTTGAGATCCTTGATTTGCTTTTCCAGTTCCACCTTGTCAACAATCGGATGCTTGCTGGCTAAGTGTGCCGCGGTCATATCAATGAGGTCAATTGCTTTATCCGGCAAGGAGCGCTGTGGAATATATTGAATACTGTAATCCACCGCCGCCTTCAAAACATTTTCCGGTAACTGAACGTGATGATGCTGTTCGTAAAGCTTCTTGACGCCTTCCAGAATCTTGACTGTGTCGGCAGCACTCGGTTCATTGATCGTGACATCGTTAAACCGACGTGCCAAGGCGCTGTCCTTCATAATGGTATTGCGATATTCATCCTGCGTCGTCGCACCGATCACAGTGATTTCACCACGCGACAAAGCCGGCTTGATAATATCCGCGAGCCCCTTACCGCCAGACTCTTCGCCACCAGTTGCACCGGCGCCAAGAATTTGATGGATTTCATCAAAGAACAGAATCACATTGCCAGCAGCTTTCACTTCTTTGATCAGATTCTGAATCTTTTCTTCAAAGCTGCCACGATATTGCGTGCCTGCTTCCAGATTCGACAGATCAATCGACCAAATCTGCTTGTCTTTAATTGATTCAGGTACATTGCCCTTCACAATCGCTTGTGCCAAGCCTTCAACCACCGCGGTCTTGCCGACACCGGCGTCACCGACCAAAATTGGATTATTCTTCGTCCGCCGACTCAAAATTTCGGCAGTTTCCTGAATTTCGTGATCACGGCCAATCACCGGATCAAGCAGACCATCCTTGGCTTCTTGCGTCAGGTTGCGGCCAAGCTTTTCAAGAATACCGCCTTTCTTGACGGCTTGTTCGCCAGTCGTTTCAACCGGGATTTCATCGCCTTGCTTTGGCAGCTGGCCGGTCGCACGATACTGCGCAAATTCATCCGGCGTCATTTCGTGGCCATTCACCACATAACGGGCTGACTCGCCTTTACCCATTCCTTGAAGCATCTGATTGAATACATCGTCCATGTCATGATTGAAAAACGGATCGTTAAAGTTTGCCATAGTTGAATTCCTCCTTGTTGGGAATATGCGGGGAAAAAGCGGTGGTGGCGGGGAGCATGTTAGGATGAACAAGATCCTTGCTGCTTTCCTAAACGCGTTCGCAGGGCCAGAAACCTGCGTGTAAGGACCTTGGATGCACTGGTCAAAACCCGACCAGCACATCCAAGGCCACTTACACTCCGGTTTCTAAGCGGCCCTGTTCACGCTCTACAAAAAAAGCACTCCCAGGCGCTCTGACAGTACTTTCGTGTCGTGCTTATTCACTTGTTGGCACTGATACTGTTGCGCCTTTTCCTTGTTTACATAATGTATTATAGCATGAAATTAGCACTCGCACAACCCGAGTGCTAATTTTTTCTCACGCTAAGTCAGGCAAGGCGTTTCTCAGTTGATTAATACCGCGACAACAAACGCTTTTCAACCTTACGCTCATTAAACCGCACTAACGGATCCCCATTAACCAAGGCCCGGGCATTTTCCTCAAAAATCCGAGCTTTCTTTTCGCCACGCTTACGAGTCAACCGCTTGAACGCTGCACTCATCTCATAACTGCGACCCGGTAAGTGATGGGCATCAGAGGCAAAGACATGTGCTAACCCCGCATCGATAATGTCTTCGGAAAATTGTTGTACCTTTTTCCCAAAAGTGCCCACATAGCTACTAGCCGTCACCTGTGCAAAAGCTCCGCGCTCAACCATCTGATAAAGCAAACCGGGATGCTTCATCAGTCGGGTATTCCGTTCAGGATGGACAATGACCGGAATCATGCCACGCTGCATCACTTCAAACAACATATTTTGGGTATAAAGCGGCACATCGTCAGACGGAAATTCAATTAACACATAATGCCCGCTCACGTCACAAGTCAGAATGTCGTTATGGTCAATTGCTTCTAACAACTGCCCATTAATCCGCACTTCCTGACACGGGAAAACCGTCAGTGGAATATTGCGGCGGTCTAACTCGTCTTGAAACTCATCTGTCATCCGAATCACGTCAGTCGCATGATTCGTATACCGGCCATTCATATGGTGCGGCGTCATCAACGCATGCGTAATCCCATCAGCCACCGCCGCCTGTGCCAATTCAAGCGACGTGGTTAAGTCTTTTGAACCATCATCAATTCCCGGTAACATATGGCAATGCACATCAATCATCATTCAGTTCCCCTTCCAATACTATCTAAGTATCTAATGAAGCGCTCCCAAGGTCAAATTTTTTTGTAACAGTTTGTTAACGTTTCACAATAGATCAGCGAGCTGGCAGACTTTGCGGTATAATATGCAAAGATTACGGAGGAAATGAGGTTTAAAGATGAAAAAGATCCTAGTACGCGTTCTACTCGTCGTACTCGTTGCTGCGCTGGGGTTTGGCGGCTTCGTGTACTACATGGTTCACAACTCGACATCGCAAATATATTCCTATAATAAGAAGACAAACAAATCTTCCGATGATAAAACCACCAGCAAAAAGCCGGTCGCATACTTACTGCTCGGTACAGACACAGGCGAACTTGGCCGCTCCTACAAAGGCCGTACCGACACCATGATCGTGATGGTACTCAACCCCAAATCAAAAACAACCACCATGGTCTCAGTCCCACGTGACACCAAAGTCGATTTTGATGACGTCACAATCAAAATCAACGCAGCCTATTCTTACGGTTCCTCTGACACCGCCATGGAAGCCGTTGAGAAGCTGTTAAACATCAAATTGGATGGTTACCTGCTCGTCAACATGAAAGGCCTAGAACAGATGGTAGATGCCGTTGGTGGCGTCACAGTAACCTCGCCATTAAGCTTTGACTATGAAGGCAAATCATTTGTTAAGGGTCAGTCATATGACTTAAACGGCAGTGACGCCTTGAAGTTCTCGCGGATGCGGTATGACGATCCTCAAGGGGATTATGGCCGTCAGATGCGGCAACAGCTCATTTTGACGTCTGTTATCGGTAAGCTTAAGAAGAATCCAACGACTGTGTTGAGTCAGAAGTTCCTCGATGCTGTTGGGAAGAATGTTCGGACTGATGTTTCGCTAGGGTCGGTTAAGAACTTGGCAACCGATTACCGTGATGCTGGCAATACGATCAAGAGTGATCAGTTGCATGGTACTGGTCAGAATATTGATGGGCAAGATTATGAAGTGATGTCTGATAAAGAACTTACAAGGGCACATGATGTTATCCAAAATGCGTTAGATGCAAAGTAAAGGACATAAAAGTCTACGGCATGAATTGATGGAAAATTAATCAATTCGTGCCGTAGTTTTTTGGGTCTATACTTTTTGATGTTGGATATTTATCGACAATGAAAATGTGGGCCTTTTCCCGATACCGTAAAAAAACACCTACTCAGTATTCTATGTCACGCTTATTAGCTACTGAACTAAACCAAAGTAAGTAAAGTATGAATAAATGTCCAACTATAAATCTCCACTGTTCGTTTTTGAAATACCAGCCTCAAACATCCATGTTTCTTTTGTTCATGACAATTATCGTGGTAAAGGCTCGCAAAACAGGAAGATCTACGTCATCAGTGACGATCTAACCTATCAGCTGAAAGATTGTCCAACTGTGCGCATTTAATCTCTTGCACCTAATGGCTTCTATATCGTTCATGCCCATATTCGAAACGACAGAGGCGCATCAACGATCATTAATCTTCACAAGCAACGCCATCGCTGCCTAAATTGCGCCACACGATCGCCGCCAGCTTTGGCTCCCAAATAATGACAACTACTGACAGTTAGAACCATTGTATGGCGTGCTGGGTGGCTATCTAGGATCGACACTTCCACACCCCACACGATGGCATCAACATCTAATCCGGTTCCTAAAACGATCCTAACCCCGGCTTCAAAATCTCTGCTTCTAGTTTGCCGCCCATGCCAGACGCACTAAAAAAGACGGCCCACCCAAAAGGAGAGCCGCCCCTAAAGATAAACTTATTCTTCAAGACTGTCTATAGCGAAGTCATCGTTTCAAATCCGCTTAAAGACAAGCCAATACAGTTGATGAAAAATGCTTCTTTAATAGGCTCCAGTTGGATGAACGACAACAAGAACAGTTTTGAATAAAATTCGAAGATCTTCAGTAACACACGCATTGTTGATGTACTGAATGTCCAACCTGACCATTTCATCAAAACTTAATTCGTTTCGTCCCGAAACCTGCCACAATCCCGTAACACCAGGAACAACTGCTAACCGTTGACGATCATAATCTGTATACTTGACGACTTCACGTGGCAACGGAGGTCTTGGTCCAACCAAACTCATATCACCACGAAGAACATTATATAATTGTGGCAGTTCATCAAGGCTGTATTTTCGAATGACTCGTCCAACACGCGTAATTCGCGGATCATGCTTAATTTTAAACATTGCCCCCTCAACGTCATTCTTTTTAAGTAATTTGTCGACCATCTTGTCCGCTCCAGTTACCATGGATCGAAACTTCCACATTTTAAACGTCCTACCATCTTTTCCCATTCTTGTCTGCGAATAAAAAATTTTCCCGTGCGGATCATCTATTTTGATCAGAATGGACAAAATTAAAAAAACACCACTAAGCAGAACAAGACCAACAAAACTGGCTAAGAAATCGAAACAACGTTTAGTTACTAGATATGTCGGTGTTAACCCCCCAAGATCAACTTGTTCAACGGTAGTTTGTCTGTGCTTAGATGCAGTCTCCAAATTTACCCCTCCAATATTTGGCAATCATATAAGTAAAGTTTCCCCAAATTCTCTGTTCAAGTAATCTTATAACATTCCTAATGTAGTAGCAACCTTAATTTGTACACTAACCAGTGTGAAATCTCATTAGATAAAGAACAATCCGACTATTACAAAATGTCAACTTTAACTCAGCATAAAAATCGTACATCCGAGCAACAGAGCATAAGGCTGCAATTCATGCCTAATCTTCACTGTTAATTTTTACCCATAAACAGTTCTACTTTCAAGAAATACAACAAAACTGCTCAAGTTGCCCTAATTAATGATTTATACAGTTCTGATTATATTGGAATTGCCTCATTAGTCAATAGCATAATTATTATACAGTTGTTTTTGTGCCGATCATATACAATTTCATGGGTGCCTAAACACTATCTACGGTCAATTTAGAACCCAAAAAGCCGACAAAATACAACGGAAAACCGGATTTTGTCGGCTTTTTTTAATAGTGGCTTAAAAATTCGTATTGTTTACATCACCGTTTCAAGTGACATGCTATCTTACAAACGAATAAAGTTTAAAACCCGGGTTTAAAATCCGGGTCATTATAGACCATCTCCACTTAGTACAGTGCAGATCAAGCTATCCGAAAGATTAGCATTGTCCAACAAACAAGCTCCAAAAACTAGACATATGCTAGAAGACTCACAAGACGCAATAATAAAATTGTCTCTACTTATCATTTACATTCTTATCATATGGAGGATAAAACTGGCCAAATGCTTTGGACAATCTAAATATCTTTTTTACCCAAAATGGCAAATTGACATTTTTATGATGATCATTATTTGTCTATACTTTTCAAGAAATTCTTTAAAGCGTCTTGCCACGTTGGAATCTCAAACCCGGTGGCCTTCGTCTTACTTAAATCCAAAATCGAATGGCGGGGCCGCCATGCTTTTTGTGGGTATTCCTTTGACGATACCGGCTTAACCGTAACGTCTTTATCCGCCAAAATAGCACTGGCAAATTCATACCAATTACAGCTGTTATCATTGGATAGATGATAGATTCCGTAATCTAAACGCTTATCAACGGCAAAGGTCATAAACTCGGCCAGCGTTTTGGTCCATGATGGACGGCCATATTGATCGTCCACCACGGTCAATTCCTTATGCGTTTTGGCGAGGTTCAACATCGTGTAGACGAAGTTGTGACCATATTCACCAAATACCCAAGAAGTACGAATAATGTAGTACTTCTTAAGGTACTTTTGCACTTGCTGTTCGCCTTCGTATTTTGCCCGTCCATATTCATTGCGTGGCGCAGGTTGATCGTTAACTGTATAAATTTCCTTGCTGTCGCCATCAAATACGTAATCAGTACTGATGTAAACTAAGGTCGCATCGACCTTCTCCGCAGCTTTAGCCAGATTACGAGTACCGTCAACGTTCACCAGCTGATTGATAGCCTTTGCCTCGTCTTCGGCTTTATCAACGGCTGTATAGGCAGCACAGTGATACACTACCTCAGGCTGATAGTCCGCAAAATACTGATTAACGGCGGCTTCATCGGTAATATCCAGATCTTTGGCGTCAGTCGCCCGATACGTCATGCCGCGTGCATCCAATAAGTGGCGTAGTTCTGTACCAAGTTGGCCTTGTGCGCCGGTAATCAAAATTTTCATTTATCTTCTCCTCAACATTTTAAAAATTGGTAGGTTCAACTAATTGAAGTTGAGTTCGATTTATTGACCATTCTTTTTGTATTTCGCTTCAACTGCTGACTTTTCATCTTGCCACCAACTACGATGGTCGGTATACCACTTAATGGTGTCCGCCAAGCCTTCTTCAAAGTCGGTATATTGAGGTTTCCAGCCTAACTCTTCGCGAGTCTTGGAGGCGTCAATGGCATAACGCATATCATGGCCCGGGCGATCTTTGACTTGATCATAATAGTCAGTCGGTTTGCCCATGAGCTTCAAGATCAATTCGAGAACGGTCTTGTTATCCTGTTCGCCATTAGCCCCGATTAAGTAAGTTTCGCCAATCTTGCCTTTGGTCAAAATATCCCAGATGGCGCTGGAATGATCATTGGTGTGAATCCAGTCACGGACATTCTTACCGGTGCCATAAAGTTTTGGCTTAATGCCACTCAAGATATTGGTGATTTGTCGCGGAATGAACTTTTCAATATGTTGATAGGGTCCATAGTTATTGGAGCAATTAGAGATGGTCGCCCGAACGCCAAAAGAACGTGCCCACGCATGAACAAGCATGTCACTGGCCGCCTTGGTAGAAGAATAAGGGCTTGAAGGGTTATAACGACTGTTGACAGTGAACTTTTCACCGGGGCCTTCACCATGGCCGGGGAGATCTTCACGTAACGGTAAATCACCATAAACTTCATCGGTTGAGATGTGGTGGAAGCGAACATCATACTTACGGGCCGCTTCCAACAAAGTATAGGTGCCAATCACGTTACTGTGTAAGAACGGATCCGGATTAATCAGTGAGTTATCATTATGACTTTCAGCCGCAAAGTTAACCACCGTGTCCACTTGACCCATCAATTGATCGACCAGTTCTTTGTCCGCAATATCGCCAACGACTAACTTAACCCGATCGCCCAAAACGTCTTCGATATTGGCTTTGTTGCCGGCATAGGTCAGCTTATCCAAGACCATGATCTGAACATCTGGATGGTTCTTATAAACAAAATGGACAAAGTTTGAGCCGATAAAGCCGGCCCCGCCTGTAATCATAAGTTTCATGTTTAAATCTCCCCGTAAATAAAGTTATTCTCGGCATCTTTTAATTGCGGATGATGCTGATCTTTTTCCGACATAATCAGATGTGCCGTTGACATCGGCCAGTCAATCCCAATATCCGGATCATCAAACGCGATTCCGCGATCAGCTTCAGGGGCATAATAACCCTCAACTTTATAAACAAAGTTAACATTGGGCGTCAAAGTAATGAAGCCATGCGCGAACCCCTTAGGAACCAAGAGTTGGCGATGATTATACTGACTCAGGATATAACCTTCCCAGTGACCATATGTTGGCGAACCTTTGCGAATATCCACCAAGACATCCTCAACGACCCCGGTCACCACGCGCACCAGCTTCGTCTGCGCATAAGGTGCCATTTGATAATGCATGCCGCGTAAGACCCCGGCTTCGGCCGACAGTGACTGATTATCTTGGTTGAAATCATTTTTAATTCCGGCTTCAACAAACTTTTCCCGGGTATACGTTTCTGTGAAAAAACCGCGATTGTCGCCGAACACATCGGTTTCAACTAACTTAACATCCTTTAATTTGGTTGGAATAACTTTTAAACTCAAATGTCTTTGCCTCCTATGCTTCTTCGTCTGCTAATCGCAAAATGTATTGGCCGTAATCGTTCTTCTTGAGCGGCTGTGCCAGTTCGCGTAATTGATCACGATCAATGTAACCCATTCGGTAGGCTACTTCCTCAAGACAGGCAATTTTAAGATTCTGTCGCTTCTGAACTGTCTCAATAAAACTAGCCGCCTCATGTAAGGATTCATGGGTGCCAGTATCTAACCAAGCAAACCCTCGACCCAACAGCTCAACATCAAGTTGGCCGCGTTCGAGATACGCTTTGTTCACATCGGTAATCTCTAGTTCGCCTCGTGGTGATGGTTTAAGATTCTTAGCAATCTCTACCACTTGATTATCGTAGAAATACATACCGGTGACCGCAAAGTTGCTTTCTGGATGCTCAGGTTTTTCTACAATCGACTGCACATGGTGTTGCTTGTCAAATGCCACCACCCCAAAACGCTCAGGGTCATTGACTTGATAGCCAAACACCGTCGCCCCAGTTGTTTTGGCAGCAGAGCGCTGAACCAACTTGGACAAGCCGCTGCCATAAAAGATATTATCGCCAAGAATAAGACAAACAGAATCATCCCCAATAAAGTCTGCACCAACAATAAAGGCTTCAGCCAGTCCATTTGGTTTGTCCTGTACTTTGTAACTGATATTAAGCCCCAATTGTTTACCATCTTTTAGAAGATCCTCAAAACGATCAATATCACGCGGTGTTGAAATCACCAAAATGTCACGAATACCCGCCAACATCATTGTTGACAATGGGTAATAAATCATTGGCTTGTCATAAACGGGAACCAACTGTTTTGAGATGGCCTCCGTAATTGGATACAAGCGAGTTCCTGATCCACCGGCTAAAATTATACCTTTCATTTGCTACTCCTCCTCATCAATCGGCAAACTTGATTCATATGACCAACAAAACAATACCCCAACAAAGCCATCATTACCAGTTTGCTTTTCCCTATCATTTAAAAAAAGTTCCAAATAAACCAAGATATCAAAAAAGACTTCATTAAAACTAACATTCTTTAAACTAACCTATGCAGTTATACACACGTTTATAAAACAAATTGTTGTTTCCACCGTTCAATTTCGGCAAAAGGAATTTGAAGATCAATCGGATTTGGCTTTTGGATGATATCTTTTAACTTATCAATATCCTTCATCGGCAAGGTCGGCAGGTTCGTGTCTTTCGCAATTTCCGTAGCGCGATTATCGACTTCGACAATTAATGCCCGGCGTTTATGTTGCAGTGCTCGTATCCCTGCATGCAGTCGAGTACCAATGTAATCAACCTCTCCGGATAAGGCTTCATCATAAGCTTCCAGACTCGGATTGATAAACTTAATTCTTGATTTATCCTTAATATTCAATTTATCAATTAAATCTTTGTCAGGAGGAGCCTGAATCCACAAAGAAACCTGCTTATACATCTCTAAAAGTGTCGCTAGCATTTTCTCGTAAACTTTTACGTATTCTCCATTATTTCGATAGTCCGTAATTGTCGTAACGACTTTATCACTCTGGCGAAGCGGTAACTGCTTTAAAGATTCAGTATCAAGTCTCCACATGGTCACACAAGATGTATTTATTGACCGAAATCCATATTCCTCAAGTTTTTTTTGAGTGTAAGAATCACGAACCGAATGTAGATAATGTGAACTCAATGATTTCTTGTAAAGCATTTTTTGGGCAAGGACAAAAGGTTGATCAATTAAACGTGTAAATTCACGATAAGATTGCCATCCTAATGCTAATCCAACGATATCATTTAATCTTCGGGCATCTCGAAATCCAAAACGCCATTGCGCAACATTTCTGCCAGTAAATCGTCCGCTTAGTAAATTGGAGCCGCCAAGAAACTTTAACTTTGTTCGATTTCCCCAAGAATAAGCAAATTTCCCAACAGTATCGTGAGTTGTCGTTCGAATCAACAAGTCATCTGGAAACAAATCGTGTAATTCCTTGTTGACGGAATCCATAATAATATAGTCTCCTAAATTTTCACTAGTCTGGCTTGTGTCAAAAACCAAAATTCTCTCAGTCATTTTATTTTTTCCCTACTTCCTCAAATACTTGACAAAGCTTGGTCGTCGAACGCTCTATACTTAATGCTAAAATTGTGTTCACACCGTTGCGAACCAATTTCTTGTGCAACTCTTCATCAAAAAAAACATTCTCAATGGCTGTCACAAAACCATCCAGATTATCCGGCTTAACTAACAACCCAGTCTGGTTATCAATGACATAATCTTTAACTCCACCTATGTCTGAAGCAACAACTACTGCCCCACTTATCATTGCCTCCATCCCGGTCAAACTCCATCCCTCAAGTAAACTAGGCAATAAATAAACACATGATCCACCATATATGTCATCGCGAAGAGTGAGCTGACTCGGATTTCGAAAAGTATGAACCCACGTTGGTAATTTTTCCGGCATCTCCCATACACCAAATAAGTTCACTTCAAGATCCGGAATCTTAGTTCTCAGTTTTTCCAAAATCTGTAACCCAAATGCGGTCCGTTTAGAAGGCTCGGCATGATTCAGCAGAGCAACCGTATGTCCACGATGCTCTATTTCTGTATTAGGACTAAAAAACTTTGTCTCTAAAAAATTGGGAACAATCGGAGGTTTAATTCCGGACAGATTCTGTACAAGTTTCTGCAACCACGTGGCAATTACTACATTATGTAATCCAAGACAAAAACTCTTGTCTGCAAATTCCCTGCCATTAACCCACGTCTCGTAATTCTGAATGAAATAGAACTTGTTACCTTTGCTTCCGGGCGCATTAGCTATAAAATAACTTGTTTCTACACCCGTTGCCACCAAGACATCAGCATCTTTTAAATGCTTGGGAGTTACAACGTTGAAATCAAGAATAATTTTATCACTTAAAGGATACCAAGTAACTTGCTCTTTATTCTTTCGAAAAAGGCCGGCTGAAGCACCAAGAAACTTCATGGATCGCACGAAGTTATTATGATAAAACCTTGGTGAATATACAAAGGAAATAACCACTTCATTGCCACGCATCACTAGTTGATTTGCATACTGATAAATCACCTTGTACCCACCAGCCACAACATCTTCATTACCAGGTAAAACAAAATTTATTTTCACAGTGTCTCCCCACTTTCACTGAAAAACAGAATCGGATATTAGCCCAATAGTGTACCCAATGTACCTGCCAGATTCAGGATAAATAATAAAATTCTGAAGCCAGAAGACAAAACAGGCTATAACAAATACATAGATTAAAATGATGAAACGTTTGTAACTTAGCTTTTCGACAAGTTGTGAATAAGCTATGTATGAAAACACAGATGCGTCACGGACTAATCTGACATAGTCTGAAGAAAGAAGAGTCAAAACAACCGAAAACACACTTAAAAACGCAGGAACTAAAACGTTCTTTGATTTTGGATCGTTCAAAAAATTCCTGACTGATGGACTATTAAGAAAAAACGGAAATAGCAAAATGGCCACAATAAAGACTGTTAATAGCCAGGCATTAAAACCAATACCATTGTTATACACAGAAACAAGATCAAATGAGAAATCAGATCTTGCTCCAGTAATAGATAAAAAGGTTCCGAATGCACTTTGAATGGACTGAACACCAAAAATTAAAAATAAAATCGAAACTGGAAAGCTAACAATTGCAACAACTTTCAATCCCTTAATCAACTTATCCCAAGGAATAAAGAATAAAATACCGCCCAATAAAAAGAAATACCCCAAAGTATGAAAAGATGTAGCAATAACAAGCACTAGAAAGCCCAAAACTATGTTAGCGAATTGCCCTTGCTTCAGCATCGAAAATCCAAGTAAAGCAAGCGCCAACATAATCATATTCCTAATTTGAATGGCTTCAATAGCAAATAATCCCACGTTAAAAGCTAATACAACTAGACTTGGATTCTTTGAAAGACGAAAAATGGCTATTCCGAAAATTATGAAAGTTGCGCATGCAATATACACTCGAAAAGTCTCATACGAAGCTCCCCAATTAAAGAAAAGCTTTGCCAAGAATGTATAACCCTTTTCAAAGTTGTCTAACTGCTGGCTGTAACTCAACTTATATAGATTGTAATCAGCATTATGACGAACAGCAGGATATGCTACTAAAAACGCATCAACAGCCAGTGCCAGAATTGATATTGTTTTCTGAAGTTTATTGGTCAAGAAGGAAAGAGCCAATAATATGGTTGCAATAATAAAAAACATTATTTACTTCCTATCCACGGTTGCGTAGTGTATTCTGTAGTATGAATAAAAATCATAAGAATTAAGTGCAGCCAACGTCTTCTGTGATGCATTAACTTGTATACCTTGATGGCCGAACTCAGGCGTTCATGGAAAGCTCCCGCATCATAATATTTCCTATACAAAGAAACAATTGGCATTACGCCATCGTTAACCGTTATCTTTTCATTTTTGATGATTTCGCCGACACAAACATTATCATGCACTAATTGTCCCGGCACTGCAACTGCCTTGTTAACTTTTTGGACCAACGTTTCCTTCTTTTTAATGGCACCTATCACATTACCTTCGTGCTGTCTATAAAAGACGGTTGGCTTGTCGATAAGATAAAGCTGGCCAGACGCGGCGATCAACAGTGCAAGAAAAGAATCATGCATATTAACACTTTTAATTACGTTTACAGTAACGTTGTTCTTAAAAAGTTCTCTAGCGGCATTATTAATCGCGAAAGCACAGCCAACTACTCGATAATCAAATGATAAGAATTTAAAATCAATGGCTCCTTTTTTCCAATGAGAGACTTGGCTCATTTTTTTGCCAGTCGAATTTGCATCTTTATCCGCGATCCATAAGTCTGAATAAACTCCAATTGGCTTCTTATCTGACAATTTATCGAATTTAGAAAGAAAGATCCCAATCTTATTTTCATCCCAGATATCATCTTGATCGCTCAAAAAGTAGTAATCAGCATTTATTGAATGTGACACTAATAAAGAAAAAAAGGATGCTTTGACTCCAACGTTCCCCTCCGGTTCATTGATAATGGTAATCAGATCCTTGAATTGCCTTTTAAGTGATTTAACGATCTCTAAAGTTCTATCCGTAGAACCATCATCACGAATATATACTCTAACCTGAACATTACTAGGAACTACCTGGTGTGCAATACTGCGAACCTGAGATTCAACGTACTTCTCACCATTGTAAGTAGACATTAATACAGCTACCCGACAGACTTGCTTATCCAAGCATCTCACCATTCTTTCCCTTTAGGCCATCGTTTATTCCTTTTACAATAAAGCGGACTCTTTTCATTCGGTTATTGTTAAAAAGAAGCTCGAAAGCTACTCTTTTTGCCATCAGTCCCAGAATATATCCTTTGCGAGTAAATACGCGGTTTTGCTTCAACAGTAAAATTGCATTTCTAAAAACATAATAGTTACGGAAGGGGGCAGACCGAGTGTGATTGTGTATTGTCTCGGAATCAATTTGATGATGCAAGTGTGTCCCTTCAATAACTCCTATCCGGTATCCTGAGGAGCGCATTCGCCAGCAAAACTCATAGTCTACAAAATCAATAAACAGGTTCTCGTCAAATCCACCCAACTTGTCAAAGACAGATTTTAAAACTGCCGATCCAGAACTAATAACCTCATCAACGTCATCGACTTTTACTTCCTTCTCCGAGCTTTGATGAACAGACAAGGCTAGCATACCATAGTTTTCTTTAGCCTTTACCGAAAATAGCGTGAACAATGTTTGTAAATCCTTCTCGGATGCCCATGAATCCTGATCGAAAAAACACACCGTTGCAATCTGATCAGACAAAGCCGCTAATCCGATATTTTGTGCCTTACCTATACCTTTATTCGCATGCAGCGGTATATATGTTACATTTCTAATCAACTTCACTTGCTCAGTAAGTTCAATATTATTCCCACCAGAATTGTCTACAATAACTAGCTCGTCAAAGAATGAGTCGTAATGTTTGATTGTCTTTATAAGTTGGGACACATTGGGCTTATATACAACACAAACCGCGCCATTCCTATTTTGCATGATTCAATGCCTCTACATTAGAAAAGAATGCCTGCCAACCATTGTCATTTGTCTCTTTAAAGCTTCTCCTAGAAGGATTCATTCTTATTCCGGCCAATAGAGAGTTGTAAATAGACTTCACATCATCAGGATCAAAGTAACTAATCGAATCGTACTCACTAGTTACTTCAGTGACCGGGCTGATATTTGCAGCAACAATCTGTCTTTGCAATATCATTGCTTCAATAAGCGGTAACCCGAGAGTTTCAATTTTTGAAGGAAAGACTAATATACTATGATTTAAAATTTCGATTACCTTAGCCCGAGGAATCCTTCCTAGAAACTTAATATTCGAATCATCAGGTACTTGCCCGTACAAACGACCGTATTCCTTTCTAGAGATCGTAAATATTAAGTGATGTTCACGCCTTACTTCGTCAGAAAGCATTTCATAGGCGTCAACTAGATTTCGATGGTTCTTATAAACCATTGCAGTACTCGGAAAAAAGAAATTGCTTCCTTTACTTCCTAAAATCTGACCTTTGAAATCATTTTTATCAATAGATGGTCGCGTTACAAAAATTGGTGTTTTAGCGTACTTCTGTACTTCTTCCAACATCCAGTGAGTTTGTACCGTGATTGCCCCCTTATGAAAACTCCTTAAGTTCAATTTGATAACACTGCCCACTAAACTTTGGTAAAAAGCCATTTTCCTCTCCGAGCTTTTAAAGAAGCTAAATTTATAATTTGTTTCGAACGGGAGAGGTTGGTGCACATATAACATTTCAGGAGCATTAACTCCAAGAACGGCGGTATTCTGTAGAGAAATAACCACATCCGGTTTTAAAGAATTAATGACACCAGCACCTCTCCAGAAATCGAAAAAAATTCTTTTTATGTAGTTACGCTGCAAATCAGGGCGCAAAATAACCTTTATGTTTGGCGAAGTAGTGATCAGACCATCTGTCCCAACTATAAACGTAAAACGGTCTTCTGTATGTTCAAGCGCAAATTTATTGACATCTTGTAATATTGATAATATCCCTCCAGAATTTTGCCTTACTACAAAATCGACGATGACATAATGCATCTTGACACTCCCCCTTTAGAACAACTTCCATCCCCACTTGTTGTAATACTTAAACATGCTTTTTATCATTTCACGAATTCCCGAAATCTTTCGGTTTGCCTGTTGCCATTCATGTTCAACTGTTAAACGTGGATAGTAAATCGACTCGCTAATTGTATTGACCGCCATTGTAATGTCAGTATCCTCCATGTAGAGAAAATAGCGTTCATCGAATCCTCCGACCTTCTTAAAAATTGAAGATCTAAAAACCATAAATGCACCATGGGCATTACAAGTAGGCATAATCTGACTATATCCAGTACTGGCCTGTACAAACTTCAGTTGGCGTTGCTTGAAAACTCCTTTTCCCAAAAGCCTTATTGCTTGATCAAAAACTGTAGATTGTAGTTTATTTGTTAACTGGACACTACCGTCTGGATTAATTAATTTAGGTACCAAAAGTCCAATTTTAGGATTCAGGTTTAAGAATTGAATAGCTGCATCGAAATCCTGAGTGTTGATATTCTTTATATCAGGATTCATTACAACAAAGTACTCTGACTCTACTTCCCGAAAATTAAAGTTATGTCCTCCCCCAAAGCCCATATTATCTTCAGAAATTAAAACTTTAACATGACTTTTCTCACTAACAATTCTTTTTAGAAAAGAATCAGTAAACGCAATTTTAGACCCATTATCCAATAACAAAAGCGTCAACTCATTTGTCGAATGGTGAGCCAAATATTCGAATTCTCGTACGATTCTTTCAATTGTCTTCAGTTCTGTGCGATAAAGCACAACAGAAATTACAACCCTCATCTTGTTTTTCCTTTTCCTAACGCCTTTAACGCCTTAACGTTTACGACCACTTCTATAATAGTGATTAAACTTAAAAGAGCAACGCTTGTAACTCCCCACTGCAAGAAATAATTGACATCAATCATCAACACGATTCCTATTAATGAAAGTAATAACTGATTAAAATTTGCTTTTAGCGAAATATAACGTTGTATGTCTTTATATCGAATCGCAGCAACTAATAAAAAGCCCAGCATAGCTCCCAAGCCAGCCCCTTGAACTCCAAAACTCGGTATTAGTAATGAGTTGAAGAGAACATTGGAAATCATACCAAAAACTGTCGAGCTCATTATTGCACGAGTTCTCTTTGTCGCCAAATATAAAGTGCCTATAAAACTTGAGAAGTTTGCAAACACTGCTGCAATCAACAGAAGTGGGACCAGTTTCCATGATTCATAAAAGTCAGGAGCTACAAAAACACGCATCAAAGGCTTTAGAATAAACAGAATGCCCGATAAGGATATCATTGACAATGCGATATTTGCATTCAATATCTCCGAAAAAAAACTACTTCTAGGATTTTCTTGGTATTCTTCGACTGCTGAAATTTGCCACGCCTGTGTAAAGACATTGTAGAGAACATTTATAATCGTTGGAATTTTATTAGCAACTGCATAGAGCCCGTTCGCAGAGAGCCCGACAATAGCAACGATAAAAAAACGGCTAGCATCATTTGTGAAAAACCACATGAACGCATTAGGTATCAAAGGAATGCTATATTTCAATAAAGACCTAAGTATAGAGGTATCAAACTTCTTTACTGAAAAGAATCGCCACCCTCTTGATCCAAAAAAGGTTAAGCAAATGGAACTTAACGCCGAAAAGATCAAAGCGCAAAAGTACCCGGTTACTCCCTGCTTCAAAACAGCTATTAAATAATATCCCGTCACAGCCATTATCAATGTCGAAAAAATGCCGTTAAACGCAAATAACTTCACATATTCTATAGCACGGATAAAATTCTGAAGCAATGCCTGTAGAATTACAAGTGTGAGGTATACAAGGATATAGCCACCATTAGCAATATGGAAAAAACGAACTACTGGATACAGAAACAATAAAACTAGACTTACCGTAATTGTAAAAGTCAATCCGGTTGTAAAAATGGCTTGATCGTCTGATTCGTCATCCATCAAAAATCTAAAAACCGCATCCGCAATGCTCAGAGCGACAATTGGTGACAACATATTTACAGTAGTCGTAGCAAGATCGACTGTCCCAAATTGCTCAGTAGAAAGGTAATTCGTGAAAAGCGGAACCATTAAGAAAGTAATGAGTTTACTACCTAAATTTCCCACCGCGAAAATAGCCGAATTCCCCAGCAACTTTTTAGTCTTTTGTGTTGCCATTAAAGAAGCTCCCCTTTAAATCTTTCTAAACTTTTTCCAATATTGAACTCCAATACAGCCCAATTCTCTCTATCTTCTGCTGTTTCTGCATTGATCAAAAAGCAGCAAATTATTAGCAGGAGCATCGGCTTTTAACCTTCGCAACCACTTCCTGTAAGCTTCTCTGGTTATATCTTTATCAAATCTGTCTTGTGAAGTCGACTGAAAGCATATTTTGCAACGTGCCATGCTTTCCCCAAAAACAAAATATTTAGTAGCACGCTGTTATGGTCGTACTTATCACCATTCGGTTGACACAATGTTATCAGTTAGCAACATATGCTTTCACCAATATCTAAAAAGGTCTTATAATCACTTTTGACAGTTAGAAGCGCATGCTATTTATTAGATTCGTTCCCGTATCCATAACCATAACCGTAACCGTATCCTCTGTCCCCGTGTTTGGCCTTTACCCGCTCTACTGATCCGAGAATTTTTGCGTTGGCTAACTTCAGAACTTCAACCGTACGTTTTAAGTCTCCCTTTAACGTTTTGCCCATATTGGCAACAACTACAACGCCATCAGTTTTAGGTACCAATACCTGCACATCCGAAACTGCCAAAACAGGCGGAGCATCTAGTACAATAATGTCATACTTTTCTCGCGCCCACTCTAACAAACCAGCCATCCGCTTCGAATTAAGCAACTCTGAAGGATTCGGTGGTACCGGTCCAGATGTTATGATGCTCATGTTGTCTACAAACGTTTCTTCAACTACATCATCCGGCTTTTCTTTTCCAGTTAATACCGTTGTGACACCATCAAGATTTAAAGTTCTAAATGTCGCATGTACCGTTGGCCGACGCAAATCAGCATCGATCAGCAACACCTTTTTCCCAGCCTGAGCCCATGTAACTGCAACGTTCGCAGAAACTGTAGATTTACCTTCAGACATTGCCGAAGAGGTAAACATTACGACTTGACATTGATCAAGTGCTGCTCCGGCAAACTCAATGTTGGTTCGCACAGTCCGAAATTGTTCAGATACAACATGTTTAGGCTCTGCAAATGTCACCAACATAACACCATTTTTTTGAGTCTCTTGATCTTCTTTATGTCTATGCAAAATTTTCTCTAATGAAAAATTCATGTTTTTTCTCCTCAATACTTAAACGCGTCTCCGGCTTCGTTGCGGAAAGCCCGTCGTTTCTGGTTCGGCTTCAGAATCAATAATCTTATTCTTTGACCGTGCAATAGCTTCATCCATATCATTCATCCGTTGCACATAATTAACCAGTCCGAGATTTACAAGTCCTAGATCATTAGTTATAAAATCAATACTCTTAATTGTTTGATCTGTTAATTCTCGAATCAGACCGACAGTAAATGCTAGAACCATACCTAAAATTAAACCAATTAAAGAAGCGATCTTTAGGTTAGGAGTGACAGGGGTCGGATCTGCCGTTGCCCGGGAGACAATAGAAACATTCGAAACGCTCATAATCGAAGCAATTTTTGCTTTGAAGACTTTTGCAATCTCGTTGGCGACATCCTTTGCTCGTACAGGATCGGTATCACGAACATTCACGGTAAAAACTTGAGAATTCTGAGCGTTGGAGACAGATATCATCTTGTCGAGATCGTCTTCACTGATATTTGCGTACTTTGCTGGTTTTAATTTGTATTTTGCCGGTTGCTCTTCTTTAACTACATAACGTTCACGAACGCCGGTAGCAGCATTATATCGTGTACCATAGACGGCTTTTTGTGCTTTTTTCACTTTGACACGCCTTGGGCTCGTGAGATCATCAGCAACTTCTCTCAATATTACCGGTCGCGTAATGATGTCCTTATATGTATTAATAATTTGAATGTCAGCCTGTTGAGCATTTAGCTGCATATTTGGATTGTTGTCTTGCTTTCGGTTAACCAACATTGAGGTTGAAGCCGAATATTTTGGGGCAATAAATGTTTTCGCACCGAAATATGCAATAAACATCCCCAATAGCCCGAGTAAAATCATTACAATAAAACTGTGCTTAAAAACGTTCCAAAGTCGTGCAAGGTCAATTTGCTCGTTCATTAATTCTTCCCACCTAATCCCATCTTATATAATTCATCCTACTCATGTGAAGCTAGTCAAAACTTCTCAACAAAATACTACTGCATTCATGTAAAAAGAGCTTTGAAAATTCCACTCCCAAGCATAATACCCTAGTTTGTGCTTTCAAGTCTACCCGTCTTTTTAGCTTTAAGCAATTCATCCTTAACTTGGTGACAGCTTATTTCCTTGCCATCTTCCTTGATGAAGCCATACCTACAGTTTGTAAAACTTTTATTACATTATCTTTACAATTTTGGGTACTTCCACTCGCCAAATGAAGTGTAACAATGAACACCAATCAAGAAGGAACAGTTTACCGGTGTTAAAAACTAAGATTTCGACCTTATGATTTAAAACTTCAGCCTCCTCTCTGGGGCCATGGATAGACCTCAGCGGAGTTCCGGTCTCACGCTTCTACAAAGATATTCAGGGAGAACTGTCTGTGCTTCCTAAACGTGTACGTAATTGAAGTGATGAAAGGTCGCAATATCTTCTTCGCTTTCGCCAGTGAGTCGATGTGTCATGCTCAGTGTCGTTAAACCGGTCTTAGGTCATGATGGTATCATCTTTCTTGTTGTTTCGATGCCTCAAGAATAGGTATTCATGGCCGACTTTATTAAAAAGGTATCATTGAATTGATCTAGCCAAAACGGCGGTGCACCTTAATTTTAAATCCGGCCAGATGAAGTCCTGCCTGAATGACCTTAATTTGTAATCAGCTTTTTACTAATTTTAGTTTAGAATAAGGGTATGTAATTTTTGGAGGTTTGTCAGAAATGAAGAATAAAAGCGGCTTACGCTTGCGTGATATCATACTATGCATCGCCTTGGGCCTCGTCATTGCCGGTGTTGGAGGTTATTTCTACTTCCGCCATTTCCAATCCGAGCAGGCGATCGCAGTTAATCAGCAAACGCGTCAGAAGATTAAGAAAGATTCCAAGGCTAAGGTTAAGAAAGAAAAGGTTTTGAATCAGTATCGCCTTTATGGCCTGACCGACAGCGAAATCAGTGCCGCCAAGACGTTACCAGTGACTGCCATTGGTGATTCGGTGATGTTGGGGAGTTCGGCTTATTTGAAGGTGCTTTTCCCGCAGATGTCGATTGATGCTGAGGTTGGCCGGCAAGTACAGGCGGCTCCGGCGATTATTGATCAGTTGAAGTCGAGTGGGAAGTTGAAGGATACCGTTGTCATTAGTCTGGGGACGAATGGACCGATGACGGAAGCTGACATTAATGGCATTTTGGATCAGTTGGGGAGTAATCGCCAGGTTTTCTGGGTGACAGCTTATGCCCCTGGGAAGGCTTGGATTGATCCGGTTAACAAGTTGATTCACGCCGCTGCTAAGACGCATGCAAATCTGCATGTGGTGGATTGGTATTATCTGGCGGGCGGTAACGATGATTGGTTTGCCGATGATGGTGTGCACCCTAATGACGCAGGACGCGTGCATTATTACACGCTGATTGCCAAGGATGTCATGAAGACACTTGATAAGAAGTAGGTTTTTGGGCGTTAGGATCACTTGAAAGCTACAGTGGTACCAAAAGCTCCAGCCAAGTTAAAAAAAAACCGATTTGATGGCTTCTTTTACATAGGTCACTGACTCGGTGTTTATTTGCATGCTTCGAAGAGTCGAAAACCCGCTTGTCCAATCCGATAGTCTAAAAACTAGACTTTCGCGGTTAATCGATCATCCCTTTTTTCGATCTCCTCCAATCGCTATTGTCAACATTGCGTTTCGATAGATCAGCTGCAACCAAGCGTATCAAAAAAGCGCCCCCAAACCATCGAGGAGACGCTCACAGATCCGAAAGTCTAAAAACTAGACTTTCGCAATTTAACTTACAAATCACTTATCCAAGTCCACAAACCGTGTCAGCACCATCATCACAGCGCCACCGACCGCCATTGAAATAGCTTCGCCTAGTGCAATGGTGCCGTATGTTGGCCAAAATGGTACCTTGCTGAGCACGACCAGCTCACCGGCGACGGTAAACATTGAGAGGGCAAATAAGACGCCCATGATGGCAAATTTAGCCCATTTTTGGTGGACGAACTTAGCGAGCCAGCGACTGAGCAGGATGAAGGCCAAGGTGCCGATTGTGCCGATGGGGACGTCGAGAATGGCGGTTGGTGAGGCTAAATTGGCCAAAAAAACACCCAACGTAACCGCCCAGACGTACCGACGATTGAAGAGCGCCGTGTAGTTGAGCATCTCGGAGAACCGGACTTGAACGATCCCAAAGCTTAATGGACTAAGCATGAGGGTCATCACCACATAGATGGCGGCGACAATGGCGGTTTTGGCGAGACTGACGATTGAACGATGGGTCATAGATGTTGTTTGCATATTGTTTCTCCTTTGTGGCTTTGCCAGTAATAACGACGATCAAAGGAAATAAGTATCGTCGTGGAAGCGCGCGGGGCGGTTCCGATTCAGTTAATAGTTCTTACAATGTTTCCAGTTTACTTTTCCAACCAACCGCCGTCAATAGGAATCACGGTGCCGTGGATGTAGTCGGCCGCGTCACTGGCTAGGAAAAGTGTGAGTTGGGCGACTTCTTCCGGCTTGGCCCAACGTTTGGCTGGCGTTTCTTTTGCGACCCAGGCGGCCATTTTACCATCACCGGCGAAATCTGCTGCGTTCATGGGCGTGTTGATGGCGCCGGGTGCAAGGGCGTTGGCGCGGATACCTTGGGCAGCGTAGTCTAGATCCAGTTGCTTGGTTAGGCCGATGACCGCGTGCTTGGCGGCAGTATACGCTACGCCGCCGCCACCGCTAACGAAACCGGCAATGGAACTCATGTTGACGAAGACGCCGTGACCACGTGCCAGCATTCCCGGCAGCAGTGCCTTAATCATCAGGAATTGGCTGGTGAGGTCGACGTTGAGAATATGCTGCCATGTAGCCAAATCGGTTTCGGCAACGGTTTTATAGCCATCCAAAATGCCTGCTGTGTTGCAGACAATGTCCGGCGTATAATCAGCGGCAAGCTTCCTTCCTGTCTCTGGATCGCTCACATCGGCCTGAATTGCGACGGTCACGCTAGTCATTGGTTGCAAGTCGACACCAATCACCTGGGCGCTGGCCGCTTTAAAAGCCGCCGCCTGCGCAGCCCCAATTCCTGATGCCGCCCCGGTTACGACCACAGTCTGGCCGCTAAAATCAAACCGGTTCATACGTCCACGAGCTGCCAATCTTCGGCCAGAATGTCACAGTCGGTCGGGGACCACAAGCTGAAGGCCTCATCAGCGGTTTTGATCAGAAAATAAGGATTCAGGGTGTCGCCTTCGAACTTACCCTCCGGAACCAGTTGAACATACAACTCGGTACCTTCCCAGCCAGTACGAACGGCTTTTTTGCCTTCTTTTAGCGCTGGCAAAACGGCTTCAAATGTCATTGTCACTTTTCCTCCTTTATAAGATGACCCAGCATGTTCACAGTGTTACTCGCGAAGGCCTGTGTCATCGTTGCGGTTAATTCAGCGCACTTAGTATACGCGATTTTTCTGCCTGCGAACAGTCTTAACCACATGCAGATTTTCAAAATTCGCGCCGGATTCCGCTAATTGGCCGCAAGTATAACTTTTCCGAAAACATTAAAACGGCTCTAAAGACAAAGTGTCTCTAGAACCGTTTTTGCACTTATTGGCAACCGCCGCAAGTTCGCCTACGACACGCTCAGAGATTAATCACCTGCATGAGTACCTCGGAGACGTGTGCGCGTTCGTTTTCCGGCAACCGCGTTAAATACTTAACCAACGCCAACGTATTGATATCGCTCATTTCCGGGGCGATAAAGAAATCACCCACCTGCATGTCGAGTGCCCGCGCAATGTCAGTCAGCTTCTTGACGCTGATATTGTTGACATCACCACGCTCCATGCGGGATATGAGACTGACTGAAACCCCAGAGCGTTCGGCCAGTTTTTCAATGGTTAAGTTCATACTGCGGCGTTGTTGGTGCACTAATTTGCCGATATTATCTAACATCATGTTCCCCACCTCTAATGTGCGGCGTTATGCTTTAACATTAAATGAAACGTCCGACCATCAAAAGATTTTATAATATTATTTAATAATCCAAAGACGGCCTATTGTCACACAACGCCGGTGCAAGACCCCACATTAACTAACCATTTCACTTCTCAGTATCATTGTAAGCGCTCGCCTTGCGAAAGTGCCAAATATTGGCTTGATAATTTTTTTAATAAAAAACAATGCCGGGTGGGTGGCATTGTTACTTGGTTTGATATTCACTTGGTACAAAAGCCCACAGCGTGCCGCGGGTAAATTGTTCCCCGTCGTCTGTATCCAATTCACTGATGCTGTTGTTAGGCGGCATGGTCATCTCATCACGCGCATCGTCCAACTCGGCGCCTAGATAAGTGCTCATTAGCAGCATGCCCAACAATCCATGGGCCACCACGAGCACCTTACCATCCGGATGTTGCTGATAAATGCCGGCAATAGCACGGCGCCCACGATTTAAGGCCTCAGCGAAGGATTCAGCGCCAATCCGCTTATAATCAAACTCAGCAAGATGGTGATAGTAATTATCAATTTGCGGATCGTCTTGCACGGAAGCAAGTGGCTGCCCGTCCCAATCGCCTAAATCGACTTCCCGTAAATCCCGTACCGTCACGATCGCCGGCTGGGCTACCTTGCTTTGCGCCACGATCAATTCAGCGGTGGTTTGCGCCCGCGGCATCGGACTGGCGTAAATACCGGCAAAACCGGTCGTAGCAAAATACCGTCCAACTGCCTCCGCGCCTGCCCGGCCAGCCGGAGTCAGCGGCGTATCCGTCCGCCCGCCATTGAACCGCCGCGCCAAATTGGTCTCCGTCTGCCCATGGCGCACAAAATAAAACTTGGTCATCCTTCCACACACTCCTTTAAAACCAGTGTAGCAGAAGATTCGCTGAAAACGTTACCTCACCATAAAAACGCAGCCTAGTTTAAACAAGCTTAAAGATCAGAATTAGCTATTCGAACCGTTTTCTTGCGTCAATACTGCGGATATGACAAAAAGCCGAAGACACATTTTCAGTGTTTTCGGCTTTTTGCTGTAAGGATCATTTTTAAAGAGTTGCCTTAACAGAATGTTATCATGTTTGACCGCGTTATTCTGCTGCCGTGCCTGCCGGGGCCTTATGATCCTCTTGTGCTTCAGCTTTATACGCTGCCACTTCATCGTCAGCTGCAAAGATAAAGTGATCAGGATAGACTTCGACCATTTTACGTTGCTTATTATCGCCTTCGACCTTGCTTGCATCATAAGGTATCGGTACACGCTGGCGTTCGATGTCTGGATCCGGAACCGGGATTGCAGACAAGAGACTCTTGGTGTATGGATGGAGGGGATGCGTGTATACTTCTTCCGCACTGGCCAATTCGACAAGCCGCCCGTAATGCATAACGGCAATCCGATCAGAAATATACTTGACCATAGATAAGTCATGGGCGATGAACAGATACGTCAGACCTTGCCGATCCTGAATGTCTTTTAGCAAGTTGACGACCTGTGCCTGAATCGAAACATCCAGCGCACTGATCGGTTCATCGGCAATAATGAACTTCGGCTGAACTGCCAGTGCCCGGGCAATCCCGATTCTTTGACGCTGGCCACCGGAGAATTCATGCGGGTAACGCGTGGCATGATCCGCATTTAAACCAACCTCATCCAATAAAGCTTCGACTTGATGATCACGGTCGGCGCGATCTTTAGCCAAATGATGAATATCAATACCTTCTGCAATAATGTCTTTGACTTTCATCCGTGGATTTAATGAAGCATACGGATCCTGAAAAATCATCTGCGTATTACGCCGAAAATCCAACATTTGTTTGGAGCCATTTTTCAATTTGGCAATGTCTTGACCGTTATAGAGAATTTCGCCACTGGTTGGATCATACAAGCGAATGATAGCCCGGCCGGTGGTGGTTTTCCCGGAACCGGATTCACCAACCAGACCTAGCGTTTCGCCTTCATAGATATCAAACGAAATATCCTGAATGGCCTTTACTTCGTCTTTCTTTCCGGCATTAAAGGTTTGAACCAGGTGTTTGACCGAAACCAACACTTTTTTCTTTTGATTGTCCGCCACGTTAGTTCACCGCCTTTTCGTCTGGATGTTTACTTGCCCATAATGCATGCCGCCGCGCGATTTCTGGCGGTAACTCGACTTTGGGTGCGCCTTGTGCTAACAACCAAGTAGCCGCAGCGTGGGTTGGTGAAATCTTGAAGAATGGTGGTTCTTCTTCAAGATCAATTGCCATGGCATACGGATTGCGCGGGGCAAATGCGTCACCCTTTGGCGGATCCAGCAAATCCGGCGGTGTCCCCGGAATGGCATACAGACGATCCGTTTTGGTCTCTAAGGTCGGCATTGCCTCCAGCAGTCCCCAAGTATATGGATGCTGCGCGTTGTAAAAGATTTCGTCAACGGTGCCGTATTCGACAATCTTACCCGCGTACATGACTGCCACCCGATCGGCAATCCCGGCAACAACGCCGAGATCGTGGGTGATAAAGATAATGGAGGTATCAATCTTAGACTGGATTTCCTTCAGCATGTGAATAATTTGCGCTTGAATAGTCACATCCAGCGCCGTGGTCGGTTCATCTGCAAGCAGAATTTGCGGATGGTTAATAATCGCAATCGCAATGACAATCCGTTGACGTTGGCCGCCAGAGAACTGATGTGGATAATCTTTCAATCGTGAACCGGCGCCTTTGATACCCACTAGTTCAAGCACCCGTTCAGCTTCCTTCAATGCATCGGCCTTGCTCATTTTGTTATGCAGCAGCAGCGGTTCGGCAACTTGCTTACCAATCGTCATCGTCGGATCCAATGACGTCATCGGATCCTGAAAAATCATGGCAACATCATTTCCGCGCATGGCATTCAATTGCTTTTCCGACTTTTTGAGAATGTCACCGCCATCAAACAAAACTTCACCATTGGTAATCTTGGCGTTGGGTGCCAATAAGCCCATGACTGTGCGCACGGTTACCGATTTACCAGAGCCAGATTCGCCAACAATCGCCAACGTCTCGCCTTTGTTCAAGTCAAAGCTGACATTGCGAATCGCGTGGACCGGTCCGGCATAGGTGGCAAAGTCGATTTGTAAATCTTTTACTTCGAGAATCTTACTCATTTTGCCACCTCCTAATGTTCACTGCGCGGATCAAAGGCATCGCGCAAACCATCAGCCAGCAAGTTAAAGGCCAGCATCAGAATAACGATGACAATCGCTGGGTATAACAACTGATACGGCAGCACTTGCAGGTTCTTTTGCCCATCTGACAACAGCGTCCCTAAACTAGCAGTCGGTGCTGGCAAACCAATCCCGATGTAACTCAGGAAGGCTTCAAAGAAAATCGCTGTTGGAATCGTGAACATGGTTTGAATAATGATGATCGAGCTTAGGTTCGGGATCAGATGTTTAAAGGCAATCTTAATACTCGACTCACCTAACGTTCTGGCAGCCAGCACAAACTCCTGATCTTTTAACTGCAGGGTCTGCGCACGAATGAGTCGTGCCATCGTGACCCAGCCAGTCAAAGCAATCGCTAAGATAATGGAAGTCATCCCTGGTTTGAATACCAGCAGCATCAGAATAACAACAACCAAGTTTGGCACACTAGAGATGATTTCAATGACACGTTGCATTAACGTATCGGTCAAACCACCGCGCCAACCGGAGATGATGCCGTAGAAAACGCCAATGGTTAAATCAAAGAATGTTGCAACAATCCCGATGAAAAGGGAAACGCGCGTGCCGACCATAATCCGAGACAGCAAATCACGGCCAAGGTAGTCCGTCCCAAGCAGGAAATAGACGTTTTTACCCATACCGGCATATTTGTTTTGGCCATTCATATAGCCGTTTAGTCCCGGCAAATCAATGCCTGGCCACTTTGGCGGTAAATTAGAATAATTAAGACTCTGTTTATTCGGATTGGCTGGTGATAGCCAAATTGACACGATAGAGATCACACCAATGATGATCAGTACCCAAAGTGAAATGACCGCGGCCTTGTTTTTCTTTAAGCGGCGAATCGCATCTTGCGTGAATGTCAACGCAGGCGTGGCAATACGCTCTTGTTCAGCCGCATTCACTTTGACACGCTTGAATGCCTCTGGACTTAATTTTGTTGTTGCCATTAGTTTGCCTCCCCGCTCAGTCGAATTCGTGGATCAATGAAGCCGTATAGAATATCGACGACAAGGATCACAACCGTTAACATCGCACTGTAAAGAATCGTTAAGCCCATGATGACCGGATAATCGTTCGTTGTGATGGACTTGACAAATTGTTCCCCGATTCCGGGAATGGCAAAAATGTTTTCGACAACCAGTGATCCAACCATCAAGTCAACTGCCATTGGCCCAATAATCGTTACAATCGGAATCATGGAATTACGCAAAGCATGTTTTGCCACAACCTGCCAGCGCGATTCACCTTTAGACCGAGCTAGCTCGATATAATCCGAGCTCAGCACGTCCACCATCTCGGTTCGCATAAACCGCGCTGTCTGTGCCAACGGGGCGATCGCCAAGGCAATGGTCGGCAAAATACTATATGAAAACCCACCCCATAACGCTACCGGGAATGCCCCTGTCTTGTAAGCAAACAACTGCAATAGCGCAGCAAACACAAAGTTAGGGATTGAACGTCCCAGAATAGCGAAAATTGTAGCTTCGGCATCAACGGCCGTATTCTTTCGAATTGCCGCAATGGCACCAAGCACAATCCCGATAAGTGTTCCAAGCACCATCGCCTGCGCACCGATCTGTAGCGAAGGACCGAGCCGGGAAACAATCAGATTGGAAACCGTTTGGCCCGGAAATTGATAAGACATCCCGAAGTCACCGTGCGTGATACCAACCATATACGTGAGATATTGGATCCAAACCGGCTTATCCAGTCCATACTGTCTCTTCAGAATTTCCAGCTGATCAGCCGGAATCTTGGGGTTATTAAATGGCGTCCCTGGCAATGCCTTCATTAAAAAGAAGGTGATTGACGCAACAAGAAACAGTGTCAGGAGCAGGAAGCCGATCCGTTTTAAAATATATTTGACCATGATTCACTCCTGTTTTTTGGGCATTGGCCCTAATAAGCAAACGGCGTTGTCCGCCGCAAAACACGTGACAACGCCGCTTGTGAGAACTACTTATTGGAAACAAGTTCCGATTTAGGAAACCCTGTAAGATTCCTAAACGCGTTGATCCGTCTAACAGCTGCTAAGACAGGTCACGCTTTTATTACTTAACCTTGGCATTTACAAAATCGTAAGAGTTAGTCGGGTTATATTTCAAACCGGTAATGGTCTTACGTTGCAAGGTTGTTTGAACCCGTTGATACAAAGGTACAACGCCTTGTTCCTTGGTGAGCAGTTCCTGTGCTTTCAACAAGGTGTTCCAACGAGCGGTGGCATTGGTTGCATCGGTCGTCTTGGACTGTTTGATCAAAGCATCGTATTCGCTGTTTGCCCATTTTCCATCGTTATAACTGTTATCGGACGTAAACAGATCAAGGAAGGTAATGGCATCCGGGAAGTCAGCACTCCAAGCGGAGATAACCATGTCAAACTGACCATTTTGAGAACGGGAAAGACGGGTTTTGAATGGCACTGTTGCAATTGTTACCTTCAAGCCTGGCAGATTCTGTTGTAAGGTGCTTTGAATGTATTCAGCCGAGCGCTTGGCATTCGTGGTATCATCGGTCAACAGTTCCAAGGTTGGGTTCGTCTGACCGGTCTCTTTCAAGCCTTCTGTCCAGAGTTGTTTAGCCTTGGCAGGATCATACTTAACTGTAGAAGATTCTGCTTTAGTCGCTGCCTTTGAGAAGTCCTGTCCATTCTTAGCAAATAAACCTTGAGGCGTCACATTGTTCGCAGCAATTGATGAATCATTCAAAACTTTCTTGATGTATTCTTGACGATTGATTGCCATCGAGACTGCCTGACGAATCTTGGTATTCTTGAAGATAGGATCTTTCTTCTCATTCAACTCAAGATAAAATGTTGCGCTTTGCTTAAGCGGTGTGTATCCAGACATTGTCTTAGCTTGTGCCGCCTGTTCACCAGACAACTGAGCAATATCCAACTTATTCGATTGATACAGGTTCAAAGCAGTTTGCGGATCCTTAACCACTTGCCCATTGATCGTATCGATGTGGACATTCTTAGCATTCCAGTAGGTTTTGTTTTTCTTTTCCTTCCATGAATTACCAGTCCCGTTCCAGTCCTTTAATTCATATGGGCCATTGGAGAGAAGGTACTTAGAAGTCGTGCCATACTTCTTGCCAGCCTTTTCAACAAACTTCTCATTCTGCGGGAAGAATGCCGGATTGACTAACATGGTCTTAAAGTAAGGAATGGCGTGATCCAAGGTCACTTTCAGCGTGGTCTTGTTAACCGCTGTAACGCCTAAGGTACTAGCTGCCTTCTTACCGGCTGTGATATCGTCCGCGTTCTTCACGCCGGAATACAGATAAGCATACTGAGACTTGGTCTTAGGATCAACCGTTCGCCGCCAAGCAAAAACAAAATCCTGTGCAGTAACGGCATCGCCATTGCTCCATTTAGCGTTCCGTAGCTTAAAGGTATAAGTCTTGCCGCCGTCCGTCACTTTTGGCTCGCTTTTTGCGATCGCTGGCTTCAAGTCACTGCCGGAATACCGATACAAACCATCCATGGTATCAATCAATGCCTGCCCCGCAATCGCGTCCGTATTTGTTGACGGATCCATTGTGGAGATAACATCACTTTCCATCCGAGTGATTGATGTACCTTTGCTGCTGGAAGCATTAGAACCACAGGCTGCCAGCACCCCAGCGAGCGCAATTGCTGTGCCCGCAACCATTGTTTTTCTAAATTTCATCCTGTTCCCTCCTAAAATGATTGAACTTACCTTACATTAGAATCTCATTAATGTAAATAAGCGAATCCTCAATTTCGAATAAAAAAACTTGTATGTCATAAAACATCACAGGAAAAGAAGCGGAACTTATTGGGACAACATCTTGTGCATCAACTATGCATATTTTTAAATCTCCCGTTAAAACGGGGATTTACAAGGTACTAAACTGTTTACTTTAGATGATCCTTTGGGGAAACCGCTAAACTTTTACAGAAATCCGCGAATATTAAATAACATCAATTTATGTCCCTAAAATTGGCTTGTTTTTCCCTGACCGCCATTCTTTCAGACATAATTTTCACTTCTGTCAAACCAGAAATGAAAAACATTGTCGCCGCTCAGTTAATGCTAATCGTTTTCAAAGTACATGCTTATTTTTTGTCAGTACCGCGTTCGCTTGTCGTTTTCGCAGACTGCGGATAATGACAATGATTAAGCCCACCACCGATACTAAAGTGGCTAACCAGAAAACTGTTGCCAGTGCGTGTAGAAAAGGGGCGCCCGATTGAGCTGAGATGCGGGTCACACCGGGCAATTGGGCAAATAGTAACGTGGCGCCGAAGCTGATACCGATAGTTAAGCCAACGGTGCGTGCCAGTGAATTCAACGAACCGGCTACTCCTGAGAGTTTGTCATCGACGGCTCCCATCGTTAGCGCATTGTTCGGCGAAAGGAACAGTGCCATCCCTGCTCCGTTAGCCACAATCGGCCAGATAATCGGTGCCATAGTGATTCTGACTGGATAATTGGCATATCCGACTTGCGAGATGATTAACACTAATAAGCCTAAAATCGTTAAATAGTACCGATTCCAATGATCGGCCAACCAGCCGGCAAATGGCGTGATCACCAACATCGTGACACTTTGTAGCATCATCAGTAACCCGCTTGAAAATGCTGAGATTCCGCCATAGCTTTGAAGATAAAATGGCAAAAGAATGTTTGATACTGAATTAACCAGCATCACGATAAGCAAGACGCTAACAGAAATCAGATAGTCGGCGTTATGCATAATCACCGGTGCAATCCAAGGAGACCGGGCCTGCTGATCTTGCACAAACGCCAGGACCGTCAAGAAAATGCCGCCTGCCAACACCCCTGTACCGAGCCAAAATTGCGTTGGCTGCTGCAACCAGTAGCCACTGGCAAACATCAAGATCATGCCCCCGGTAAACAGATTCTGACCGGTCCAGTTTGCCTGCTGCCACACGCGTTTAATTTCACCGGGTTCGGGGCGACGTAACGGCAACACGCGCATACCTGCAAGGACAATGAAGATCCCGACTGGCACATTAAATAAGTAAATCCACCGCCAACTCGCCCAGGTAATCAGGATGCCGCCAAATGCCGGACCGGAAATTGAGCCGATTGATATAAACATCGAAATGACCGCCAATGCCTCAGCACGGGTCGCATCGGGAAAATATTCACTGATAATCCCCATCGAATTAGCCATAATCATCGCCGAGCCAACTGCCTGGACCACGCGCCCGGCCATGATGGTGAAATAAGTTGGCGCAATACCGGTCAGTAGCGAGCCAACGATGAACACAACCTCGCCCAGCAGAAACACGAGATTTTTGGAGACTAAATCACCGATATGGCCAAACATCACGAGCAAGACTGCCGTTGTAATGAGGCCAATTGATACAATCCACGTTGCCGCACTGCTAGAGATCATCAAGTCTTCGGAGATCTTTGGCATTGCTAAGTTCGTGCTAGAGCCGGACAAAGCCGTTAATAATGACATCATCCCTAAAACGATCAAGATTTTAATGCGTTGCGCCCGCGCCATCGTCATGGTCCCCACACCCTTTCGCATGTATTCTATGCTCGTTAGCCATGCGCTACAATTATTCCGCCCTGTCGTGAATGAAGTGTGGGGATAATTTTAATTATGGGCGTTGATACGCGAAGGATCTCCTCATCTGGCCATAACGCGTTCCCCGGGCTCGCGCTTAACAAAAAAGGCAACGCATCATTGCGTCACCTTTCGCTAATTCGCTTATCTTTTATTTCTGCGCCCGCCCTTTATAAGCGCCTGTGTCCGTGGTAACCAAAATGTTTTCGCCTGCTTTGACAAAATCAGGCACCGTCACCACAAGCCCCGTTTCAAGCGTGGCTGGCTTGCCGCCGCCCGCAACCGTTCCGCCTTTGACAGACGGCTGGGTGTCGGTCACCTTGAGTTCAACCGTTCCGGGAAGCTCAAGCCCGATCACTTCATCACCGTAAAACTCAATTTCGACCGGAATATTTGGCAGCATAAACTTCAACTCGTGCTCAATACTTGAAGTCGGTAATTCATACTGTTCATAGCTATCACTGTCCATGAAATAAGCAGTATCATCTTGCGTATACAGATACGTTGCTTTTTTCCGATCCATGATGGCGATTTCGATTTTTTCACTCGGCCGCATGGTCGTCGTGACATTGGCGCCGGAACGAACGTCATACAGTTTCATCTGCATCACGGTGTTTCCTTTGCCTGGCTTATGATGATTTGATTCCAAAACCTTGATCAGTTTGCCATCCTTAACAAAAACCATTCCGGCCTTCAAATCGATTGCTTCCGTCATGTCGCTATCCCCTTTATTTGCATTGTGCCGTTATCGCACGTCTCAGGATTTAGTATACCATAACCTTGTGTGGGAGCCGGCGCCAACTAGGGATGAGGTGTAAGTGTCAACCCTTTCCTTGGTTCTACTCTAATTAAGTGATTTCCGATACTCCGAGCTGGCTCCGCGGTGGCTGGGCTGGAACGTGGTGGGCGCGACTTCGAACCCGCAAAGACCGCGGTTTCGAAGCTCGGCCTTGGTCTAAAGCGGAGAAGCCCACTCCGCTTAAGACCAATTTCACCACTGAGCCCGCCACCGCTCCGCCAGCTCTTGCTTTCTATCCCTGCACTCAAACAACGAGACTCAACGTATCCTTCGTTGAAGAGTACGTTCCAATTAATCCGATAAGTATAATTTATCCAACCCAAAAAGCCGACCCTAGCGCAGATACGCTCGCTAGGCCCGACTTTTCCCGCAACTCATCAGCTAAAACAGTCGCTACAGATCCTCAACCACCAAATACGTCATGTCTAGCGGTCCATGGACACCGACGACCAAGGTCATTTCGATGTCGCCGGAGTTGGAAGGTCCGGTGATGAAGTTGATGTTGCTGGTTTCCAGCTGCCCGGCCTTCATTGCCGCATCATAGTGATCCATGGCTTGGCGTGAACGTGGCAGGATGCTGCTTTTCTTGACGATTGCCAAATAATGCGTCGGCAGAAAATGGAAGCCGCGACCTTGTCCGGGCGTGGTTGCAACGGTGATGGTCCCAGATTCTGCTAATAGATAATCCGCGAAGCCAATGGCCACATCCGCAGCCGCAGCTTGCTTCAAGTTGAAGTCACGGCCTTTTCCGGGGGTCCAGTACATTGGCTTGGGCGTGACGGTTTGCTTCCACTCATCCAAGCCATAATCATGATACTGTTCCGTCGTCGGCAAGATGAGCGTCTTGGGTGCATCGTGTTCAATGTAAGCATTGAGTGCGTCTGCCAACTCTGCTTTCGTAGTGGTTTCAAACGTGACATGCACCGCTTCACTGTTTTGCTTGGCGATGGCTTCCAACTCGTCTTGGGAGTGGCCGGACAGAGTTATTTCCGGCAAGTCGTTTAAAGGCACAAACGGATGATCCTTAAGCTGGTGCCGCGGGCGGCCGGCTTTTTCGGCAATGGCATTTAAAAAGTCCTCGCGATTACTGTGATCAATCATGCTTTTGCGCCTCCAATGCTGCTTTGTGTTGTTTGAACCAATGACGGAAGTTTTCGTTTTTCTTCGGTGGCCGCGGCAGGTCACGCACATCGGTCCAACCGCGAGCCAGCTTCGGCATCATGCCGGTTTGTTTGATCCGGCCGCTGTTGTATTCATTTTCAACACTGCCTTGATCTTTGGTTGCCAAAACGCCCATCATTGCGTGATCCATATCAAGCGCCATGTTGAACAGAACCGGCGCACTGGTGCCGACGCCGACCATTTTCATAATTTTATCGCTAAAACTGTGATCGGTTTTCAGCTTGTCCATCATTACTTCCCGGTGCTTGATTAACAGATGGTGCAGCGGGATGCGGACAGGGCAGGTTTCGGTGCAGGCCGCGCATAGACTGGAAGCAAATGGCAGGTCGCCGAATTTCTCATAGCCATCCAGCACTGGTGAAAGCACCGCGCCAATTGGTCCGGGATAAATCGAACCGTAACCGTGACCGCCGATGTGCCGGTATACCGGGCAAACATTCAGGCAGGCCCCGCAACGAATACACTGCAAGACCGGCTCAAATGGCGTTCCTAAAGCATTGCTGCGGCCGTTGTCGACAATGACCACGTGGAAGTCTTCCGGGCCGTCTGCTTCACCGGCAACTTTTTTACCGGAGAAGGAACAGTAACTGGTCAGCTTCTGTCCCACCGCCGAGCGCGAAAGCATGTTGTCTAGCGTCTCGGCTTCCTTGAGACTCGGCACAATCCGTTCCATCCCCATCACAACTACCTGCGTCTTAGGAATGGCCATGGTCAGATCCGCATTGCCTTCATTGGTGACCAAGTTAATCAAGCCGGAATCGGCAATGGCAAAATTACACCCGGTAATCCCGAAGTCGGCTTGCAAGAAATAGCGGCGCAAATATTCCCGCGCAAACCGCGCCAAATGTTCCGGATCGTTATCCCCTTTGTAGCCGAGCTTATCAAAAATCGTCTTAACTTGATCCCGATTCTTGGCCAACGCCGGGAACACAATATGCGTCGGTTCAGCCCAGTCGTCTTCTTGCAAAATAAATTCCGCCAAATCGGTTTCCATCAGCTGGGTGCCCGGAAGTTTCAGTAGCTCCTTGTCCAGGTTGATTTCTGTTGTCACCATGGATTTGGATTTAACGATTTTATGCGCCTGCTTTTGCTTGGCAAGGTTGGTAATGTAGGCTGCGGCTTCTTTGTCGGTCTTGGCAAAGTAAACATGACCGCCGCGTTTTTCGATATTATCGCTGAATTCTTCTAAATAATCCGGTAAGTATTTAATGACATGTTGACGAATCTGCTCGCCTAAGTCCCGCCATTGCGGCCAATTACCCAGCTCTTTACGCGAGGCCTCGCGCTTGTCCCACTGCGCATCCTGCGACTTGGCAACGCTGGCTTGCATGAACTTATCCTGTTCCGATTCTTTAACCCGCTCCAAGAACGGCTTGTCACTGGTTGAAATGCTCATGGGCGCACCTCCTGTTCAACCCCGAGCGGCTCATGAAACTTGATCCGCTCCGGATTCACATTGTGGTTCAATACTTCGGCAATGTGCATAATCTTAATCTTTTCGTTACGGCGGGAAAAACGGCCGGCGATGTTCATCAGGCACGCGGGATCGGCTGAAATCAGAACATGTGCGCCGGTACTGAGCACATCGTTGACTTTTTCATCAACCATTTGCTTGGAAATTTCCGGCTCTTTGGCAGAAAACATGCCGCCAAAACCGCAGCAATTTTCAATATGTGGTAGCGGTTCCATCTTTAAGTCCTTCACGTGATCCAGCAAGACAAACGGTGCCGTGCGTTCGCCTAGCAACCGGGTCATGTGGCAGGAGCGATGGTAAGTGGCTTTGGCATCTAATTCAGCCCCGGCGTCAATGACATTCAAGACGCGATACAGAAATTGGGAAAATTCATACGTCTTGTCTGCCACTTCTTTAGCCTTTTGGGCGTATTCCGGATCGTCTTTCAATAGCACCCGATATTCGCGCAACATGTTCACGCAAGAACCGGCTGGCCCGACAATATAATCGGCGTCAACCGAAAGCAGCGCGTCAATTTCGTTGCGAAACACCTTTTGACTTTCCTTCACATACCCGGAGTTATAAGTCGGTTGACCGCAACAAATCTGTTTGACCGGCATGAAGGTTTCACACCCAAACCGTTCCAACACCTCGACCATCGCCGCTCCGACATTGGGGAAGAAAAGATCCACGATGCAGGTGGAGAAAATAACTACTTTCATAATGCACCTCCCATATTACAATCATTCCAATTTAACTATACACCTGTGACAACGGATTAGACACCGAAAACGGTTTCAAAATGTTAAATGTTATTTTTACTGGCGCCTCTTTTTCCGCCATGCTAAGCGTGCCATTTTCTTCGCGCTTTTGTTGGCAGATGGGTAACCCTGTTTTAGGAGCATAACCGGTCTGGATAGCTCCAATGTATACCACTTATAGAACCATAATCAATATCAATTTATTTATATTGGCCACTACCCGACACGCCGAGAGCTCGTTCTTTTCACCAGCGTAAAGCAGTGTCTTTTCATTGATATACCGCTGTTCCTCACGGTTTCACAGCCTTGATTTTTTTCTTAAAAGGACTATCGTTGAAGGTGAGTTAGGGGTACCTAAATAACTCAAATCAAACAGGAGGCGGGTTTATGCGGAAGCAATATAGAGCAACATTGCGGGCACTTAACTCAGATTGCATTGGTCGGCAGGCACATGGCTTTGCAAATTTTGAAGTTACCGATGATGATGCTCTGCAGATTCGCATTGAAATGTTCAATACGCCGGCGGACATGAATCACATGGCAGTCTTGGAAAGCTCCGGTTCCGATGCGCCGGTCACGCCAGCTACAAGTGCTCAGGATCAGAATCATGATGGGGTCATCGATGAGGAAGAAGCCGAGCAAGTTTCCGGCAAAGTCTTTGTCCCTCTCAATAATGCACCCGATAAGTTGAAGTTGGTGGGTGGCAAATACCCTGAAGCCGATGACAACGGGTTCTATATTTACCAGCAGCGGGTTGTCGTATCCCAACTTCGCCAACAACTGGCGAAACATTATGGCCATGACGTGTTCAACCTGGACAATACCGTGGTTTACGTCAACGGGGTTCAAAGCGACGTCTTGTTACCAAAGACCGTGGCGAGTGATTTAGACGAAAAAAAGCCTTATCTCACTTTGCCAATTGCAGTGGGTAAGTTGTACAAGGTCATGGGCTGATAGTTGCGATACTGCTAATCTAATAAAAAGACTGGTACGAAGCATCTCATCTTTCCAGAGATGCTTCGTCCCAGCCTTTTGGTTATCTTCGCAATAACCGCGTGTTTTACATATAAAATTCATTCACGGCGCAACTGGCTATCACGCAATGGCTTAAAGCGTTTCATTTGCAACGGTCGTATTTGCAGCCAAGCGTTGATAAATCGCGACCACTTCGCCAGCCAAGTCGCGAAAAGTAATGGCGTTCATCAGATGATCCTGAGCGTGGACTAGTAGTAATGAAACATCTGCGTGCGCTCCGTTGGCTTCGGCGGTCAATAAATCGGTTTGGACATTGTGCGCCGTGACCAGAGCCTCATCCGCTGCTTTTAAATGGCTGGTTGCAGCATCAAAGTCACTGTTCTTGGCTGCTTGAATGGCTTCAAAGGCTTCACTTTTAGCGTTGCCCCCTGCCATAATCAAGCCCATAATCGTTTGTTCGTTGGCGTTGCTCATGGAGTCACTCCTATCTGTCATTATTAGTGGGACACCTGTTTTAACATAAATGTTCGCCATGGCTTAAGCAGTGGCAACAAGGTCAGATCTTCATCTGTCAGGCGGCCGATTTTGTTGCGGCGGCCGTCATTCGGCAATTCCCGCAAGACAATTTGTAGTTCACCGGCGTACCGCGTATACGTTTCGTTCACGACAACTACATCCCCGCGCTGCAAGTGACCGCTCGCATCATGCACTGGCAAAGGCTGCCCGGCATAACGCACGCGTGGTTGGGTATCGCGAATCAGATAATCAGACGCATCACCGCGATAAAGATGGGCTTCGCTAAAGGCAATTTTGGCTTCTAACGCTGATGGTGCGTGGTCCGTGATCACCCGCAATGCCGGATATGGGCAAAAGAATGCCAAGGCCGCGGCTTTTAAATCTGCTTCGTTTGCAAGTGCATTACCGATGAGAACATCATCAATCACCTCTGTTAGGCGCAAATGGTGAACCTGACTGGCAATACTGCGATGGCGATCACTTTCCAAAGTTGGCAAACCTTCACTCACCGGCCACGGACCATGATCCGCACTTGGCGCCGTCACAAAGGCTGCCGTCCGAACGCCATGCCGCCGAAACTTTTGCGAATAGGCCAAAAAGCGGTCATCGCCTAAACCAGTATATTGCTGCGGATAAAAATTATGGCAACCCAACAAGTTATCCAGTCGCGGTCCAAACGCCATGATCGCATCAATGGCATTCGTACCGGCACTCATATTCAGCTCAATTTTCAAGCCATACTGATTATGGGTCATCAAGGCTTCTTCTTGACCGGTGAAGCCCTCGTCAAGCCGCAATCCCCATACGCCTAATTCATGGAAGAAACTAAGGTCTTGATAATCAATGCCTAGTTCCTTGAACAACGGCGGCGCAATGTCGACAATCGTTTGAAAACCCAACTGATTCGCCTTGGCAACCACCGCCTTGAAAATAGCCAGTTGATCGCGGCCTTGATGACCGGATAGTTGCAGTAATGAGGTAAAAAGGCGCCGATAACCAAACTGACGGACCATGGTTAAATAATCAGTTGCCTGATCAACGGTTATTTGTTCGGGATAAAGACTGATTCCGATTTTTCCCATGTCAATCTCCTATATTTTTTAATGATGGTGTGGCTGTGTCGCTCAAGCCACGTTCATCCAAGCTGTTTTGCAACCGGTTCTTTAAATCGCACACATTTGCCGCGCCATTTTCTTGAAGCGCCGTTTACGCAACCAACCTAAAAGAAATCCGCTAGTCCGGTTGTTCGCTGCACCGCGAGCGGTACGGGCGACGAGTGCTTCTTCATAAACCAGTCGACTTTTTCCGGCAGACAACGGCGACAAGTGGTATCGCACGGTGAAGTCATCATTCGGTGTCGCCAGTTCATATGCGTAGACTGAATTTGGCGTAAACTCGGTAATCGTCAACCGCGCTTTTCGCCCATTCGGCCAATTTTTCTCGTAGCTAAAGCCCTGCAAACTCTTAGGTAGCGGCTCACGACCGGTGTGCTGGCGAATATCGGCCATGGCGGATTGTTGCAATTGGTTGAAAAAGACACTGGCTTCAACGGGTAGATTCATGACAATTTTCATTTTGACCTCCTTTTGGACAAACTGCGGACTGAACGCATGGTTGCAGCAATATGCTTCAGCAAACGTTGCGCTGCGATCTACTCTTCTTTTGCCAGACCGAGATACCAGCGTGTGCAAATAGCAGTTGCGATCACCCCGAATAGACAGCTAATGATTCGCCAAGGTGCCGGTAAAATGGCACTGAAGACAATCACGGTCATGCTGAGGTTAAGCAAGATCAATGGTGTCGTGCTAGGCTTCAAATCGCATCACCTTCTAAATTGCGATCACCATTGCGATCATCGGCAACAGTTTTGGCTTTTTTCATTGGTGGTTCAGGGACAGTTAATTCAGGATCGAGTTTGTTGGCCGCTTTGACAAACGGTACGTAAATCAGGAAGCCAATGACCATGTTGACGGCTTGCAGAATCGGGGCGCGCCAATCCATGGTCGCAATGATCGAGTTCACAAACGGCGGCATGGACCAGACAATTTGGTTCTTAACCGGTGACACCCAGCCGAGCATGTGGGCGCCGTACGCGATGGATACCATGACAACCGGCGCGACAATAAATGGAATGAAGTAGATTGGGTCAAGGACAATCGGCAGTCCGAACATCACCGGCTCGTTCACGTTAAAACAGCCCGGTGCGATCGACAATTTGGCCACGGTGCGTTGATCGTCACGTTTGGAGAACATCAGAATCGCAATCAAAAGTAATAAGGTACTACCGGCGCCACCGATCCACGCATACAAGTCAAAGGCGTTTCGGGTCCAGACAAACGGCAGTGCTTCACCTTTCATGAACGCATTCATATTGGCAATTTGGGCGGTGAGCCAGATGGAATCCAGAACCGGCCCCAAAACGTTGGTGCCGTGAAGCCCGAAGAACCAGAAAATTTGTACCAGCAACGTCATGAGTAACACGGCCCAGAAGCCTTGCGACATATTTAGCAGTGGTTCCTGCACGATGGTCGCAATGAATTCGATGACCGTGGTCTTGTTTAAGCTGAACAGATAATTCACAACGCCAGCCAGATATAAGGCCGCAGTTGCTGGAATAATACCGGTAAAAGCTTTGGCAATCGCTGGCGGTACTGCTTCTGGCATCCGGATCGTCACGTTCTTTTTCATTAACCAGATGTAAAGCGTCATCGCCAAGGCGCCCATGATCATGACGGTGAAGAAGCCATAGGAACCGAAGAACTTACCAAAGTTGAAAAAGCCCCACATGCTCACGTTCTTGCCATCGACTACCCCACCGGCATCGGTGATTAACTTGGCAGCACCTTTACTCAGCGTGCCTTTTAGCGGCAACATGAAGTTTTGCGGCAGGCTCATAATAAACGTGCCTAACACCACAATCCCCCCGGTCACCGGCTCAACTTGGTATTGAACTGCCAGCTGATAGCCAAAAGTAAAGGCGAATAGCAAGCCTAAAATTGCCAGTGTGCCGGTCCAGACCATGGCGTTGATACCGATCAGCCACTGCATGGAGTCGACTATCCCCATCCACTTAAATTGGGTCGGAATATCGCGAATCAAAACGTTCAAAACAGTGGAAACCGCCCCGGCCATCATCGCCGGCATGATCGCAATAAACGCGTCACGCAACGCCACTAACCAACGAATGGAGCCGATCTTGGCTGCAACCGGCACAACATGTCGATTCAACCATCCTATAAATGCATTCATATCACTGTACTCCCTTCAGAATTTTAAATAATGTCGCATTAATACTTAACTACAATTAAAATTCTACGGGAGTGCAGATCGGCGGGTCAAAGATTATAGTAGTTATTATTTATAATTTTTATAAGCAAAAAGTTTGACTTTTTCAGCTTTGTTAAGCGCTTTCACAAGGACGCGTATCGGTATCGTGTTTGAACGAATGCATCTTATACTTTGCCGAGTTTAAAGATTGCTTCTCTGCAGGGCGTTGATACTTACATAAATCTCGCTTACGAGCAAATATAACCTCTATTGCTTATAATGGATTAAAGTTGGATGTTTTTAGCGCAACCACACGCCATAACGCGCTCCCCAGCGCAAGGATCTGCGTGTAAGGACCTCAGGCGCAATGGCCAAGACCGGGCCATCACGCCTGAGGCCACTTACACTCCGATCCCTAACCGCGCTGGCTCGCGCTCAATCATAACGCGCTCCCCGGCGCAGAAGCCTGCACATAAGGACCTTGGCGCAATGGCCAAAGCCCGGCCATCACACCCAAGGCCACTTATGCTTCGGCTTCTAACCGCGCCGGCTCGCGCTCAGCTCACAGGAGGACAGACTAACATGGCAAACATAGAATACGACCCGCAAAAGCAGCTTTTCCACCTGCATAATGATACGTTTAGCTATATCATTCAGGTGATTCGCGGCTATTTGGTCAAGCGGTATTGCGGACCGGCGCTTGAACGTTTTTCCGGTACTGCCAAGCTGGAAGATTTCAGTCATGCGTTTAACATTCAAAATGATGCGGCGCCGTTTTCGCTCACGACCTTGCCGCTTGAATATAGTACGCTGATGGGCGGGGATTATCGGACGCCTGGCTATGCCGTTCGCAATGGGCATGGGCAATTGATCGGGAATCTGAAGTTTCATGATTTTCAGATTCTGGCGGGAAATAAAAACTTCAATGACACTTTGCCGACCGCGCGCACTCCGCATGGGCAGACACTGGTGATCACGATGCATGACGAAACCGATACGCTGGCGGTGAATCTCAAGTACACCATCGTTGGTGATCTGCCTGTCCTGCTTAAACAAGTGGCTTACCACAATCTGAGTGACGACACCCTTACGATTACCCATGCTGCGAGCTTACAACTGGACTTTGATGATCATGCTTACGATCTCATTACTTTGACGGGCGCCCATCTCAGCGAAGCCAGCGTCACCCGGCAACCGCTCACACCGGGTAAAAAGTCCATCGCCAGCAATTATGGTGCCAGTGGTCCACAAGGCGTTCCGGCAACGATTCTGGCGGCACCGGCAACGGATGACTTTGCAGGTGAGGCGCTTGGTATGGCGCTGTTGTGGAGTGGCAACTTTAGCTACACCGCGCAAGTCGATCAGTTTGGCAACAGTCGGCTGGTGATGGGCCTGAATCCGGAGCTCTTTTCCTGGCAGCTGAAGCCTGGTGAACCGTTTGTGACCCCGGAAGCGGCGGTGGCTTACACGACCAATGGCTTGAATGATCTCAGTCATATTTTCCACCGCTTTTTTGCCGATCACGTCATGCCATTGCCGCGGAAAAATCTGATCGAATATAACACTTGGGAGTCTACGTACTTTGATGTCAGTGAAGCCAAGGTGCGCGCCGAAATTCCTAAGGCCGAGGCGCTCGGAGTCGAATTGATTGTGATTGATGATGGCTGGTTCAAGAATCGGCCGAATGATGCCGGCCAGCTCGGCGATTGGGTGCCTGATCCGGTCAAATTTCCCCGTGGGTTGCGCCCGATTGCCGATGCCTTGCACGAGCGCGGACTAGCATTCGGTTTATGGGTCGAACCGGAAATGATCACTGAAAATAGTGAGTTATATGCCGAACATCCGGATTGGGCGATGCAATACGTTGGCCAAAAGCCGTTACGTTCGCGCAATCAGTTAATTCTGGATCTTAGCCAGCGAATTGTTCAGGATCATCTGATTAAGGTGCTAACTGATTTGGTCCGGACCAATCATATTGATTATTTGAAATGGGATTACAACCGTCATTTCAGCCAGCCCGGAAGTCCGGTACTGCCACCTGATCAACAAGGCGAAGTCGGCTATCGATACACCCGCGGCTTGTATCGGGTTTTGAAAACATTGCGCGACACTTTTCCCGATCTGCTTATCGAAAATTGCTCGTCAGGCGGTGGCCGGTTGGATGGCGGGATGCTGGCGTATACGGATCAAACCTGGACCAGTGATTTTACCGATCCTGTTTACCGGATGAAAATTATGAACGGCTTCTCCTTATTCTTCCCGCTTAAAACCTTCGTCTCGCATTTCACGATGTCACCAAATTTGCAGGACTCGCGAGTCACGCCTTTGCAAACGCGGGCGCTGCTTAGTCTGGTGGGCGTTACCGGGATCGAGTGTCCGCCAAGCCAGTTGAGTGACGCTGAAGCCGCGGCGGTTAAAGCCAGCTTTGCCTTTTACAAAGCTAATCGTACGGAATTGCAAAATGGCAGTCTTTATCGGCTGCATCCCAGTCATCCGAATCAGGATCAGGTATGCTGGCTGATCACCAACGAAGCCAAAACCAAGGCGCTCGTCTTAACGTCAGCTGGCGTGGTTTCGCCGATTCCGCACTACCAACATGTGCTGTTGCATTACCTCAACCCGGAAGTATCCTACCAGATTAATGACAAGGCCACGGCCACCGGTGCTGAACTCAATTATGCCGGGATCACTTTACCGCTGGCGCATGGTGATTTTTCCGCTACCTTAATGACGTTGCGCGTGGTGAGTCACCTGCCACAAACCACGGCACTGCCTGGTGGCGACATCGGTGAGTTGCGATTTTAACGAAGTCAGCAAAAGTTTCTTAAGTAGTTTATCTTATATAGAAAGTTTGGTTTCCACATGAAGTTTATCATCGCACCGGCTAAGAAAATGGTGGTCGCTCAGGACGATTTTCCCGTTCAAAGTCAGCCGCAGTTTCGTGATCAGGCGGCGTGGCTGCTACGTCACATGCAGCAGCTCACCCGCGCAGAAGCCCAGACACTGTGGCATACCAGCGAAAAACTCACCGGTGCGGCGTACGCACAGCTGCAAACCAGTGACGTGACGGCGCACCAATCACCTGCGATTTTCAGCTATGTCGGGATTCAGTATCAGTACATGGCGCCTGACCTGTTGGATGATGCCGGCTTAGCCTATATTCAGCAACATTTACGGATTTTGTCTGGTCTATACGGTATCTTGCGACCGTTTGACGGCATTGTTCCATATCGGTTGGAAATGCAAACCCGTCTGGCTGCGGTGCCGAATCATAGCTTATATAATTTTTGGGGCGATCGGCTGTATCAGGCACTGGCGACCATCCCCGGCCCGATCATCAACCTCGCCTCTGATGAATATGCCAAAACTATCCGTCCTTACCTGCAGCCGGCTGATCAGTTTATCACCGTCCGCTTTGCCCATAACGTCAACGGCAAACTCAAAACCCGTGCGACTTATGCTAAAATGGCACGCGGGGAAATGGTGCGGTATGCTGCCACACATCGGGTTACAACAGTGGCGGAACTGACGCACTTTGACTCGCCGACTTATCGGTTTGATGCGCCACTTTCGACCGCGGATGAGCTTGTTTTTATTGCAAAATAGGACAAGTTGACTTCTAAGAATGGCCTACAACCAAGTCCAGCTTTACTTTGGGCTTGGTTGTAGGTCATTTTTTTGTTGTTAGGACCTTTTTAAGTGACAAAACGACTGTCTGCGAGTTAATATATAAACAATATCAAGAAAGGCTTGTTTATAGAATGACAAATAACATTTTCGTTTATAAAATATCCGAATTGCAGCAAGGCTACTACCTAGAATCCGGCTACCTTCACTGCCACTATTGCGACACTAGTTTCGCCGAAGATGAAGTTTATCCACAAAACGGCCGTTACTTCACTGCTGAAGCGATGATCAAACGCCACATTCAACATGTCCACAACGGTGCATTGGCCGCCTTACTGCAGCAGCCAGCCAATCAACTCGGTATATCTGCCAGTCAGCAACAAGTTCTGCGCCTGTTTGCCCAAGGATTAAGCGACACGGTGATTGCCCAGCGCTTAAAAGTTTCGGCTTCCACCATCCGCAACTATCGCTTCAAGTTTCGAGAAAAACAGCAGCAAGCGCAGCATTTTCTCGCCGCAATGGCCTTGCTCGCCTTGCCGGATGCCCTGATCATGCCGCATGATGGCGCCACCATGATTGATGACCGGTATGCGATTACCCCACAAGAACGGGAAAAGACTTTAAAAGCCTTCCTCACTCCTGATGGCCGGGTGACAAATTGGCCCGCCAAGGAAAAACGTAAACTGATCATTTTGTCCGAGATTTTCAAAGACTTCGACCCCCAGAAAAACTATTCCGAGACCGCCGTCAACGAAATATTGCAGCGTCACGTATCGGATTACGTCACCGTTCGCCGTAATCTGATCGAATACGGCTTCCTTGATCGCACCGCAGACGGCCGTACTTATTGGGTGAATGCTAACGGACCGGCACGCTAAGCACGTAGGAAGTTTTAACTGGTATTAACGGATGCAAAAAAGTCACGCCAACAATGAGCGTGACTTTTTACATATATCAATGTTCAGCAGACGATTTACGAACCGGTATCTTGGCCACTGTCTCAACAACTTGATTCAAAATATCCAGCTGCTCAGCATAACGCACCAAAAATGGCTGGCTGGTGGCATCGGGCTTTTCCGCCTCCAGTGCCGCGCGCGGTTGGTTTCCTTGGTGTTGCTGATGATCCAACCACGCCAGTATCTGTTCAAATGTGAAGCGGCTGAAGTTATCCACCGTCAATTGTCCCGATAGCAGGCTACCGAGTAAGTCGTGGCGAGTGTCCATGGGATAAATCTGCGTCCGCGCCAGCAACACCCGAAAGTCGCCAAAAAAGATAAAGCGTGCTTGCGTTCGCGTCAACGCGGTATAAAAGCTCTGGGCATTTAACATATGATCGGCCCCGTTAACAATCGCAATCACCGTGTCCGCCTGACCGCCTTGCGCTTTGTGGACGGTGATCGCATACGCCAACGTCAACGCCCGCGGCACGCTACCGAAACTGTAATAACAGCTGGCCAACTTGGACAACCAGAAACCGCCGCTTGGTATCAATATGGGCAATCACACCGGTATCACCATTGGCCATAATCGTCTCCCGCCAACGTTTTGTCCCGAATTCGTCGGTTTGCTGCAACCCGTTTTCGCCTAAAACTGCGCGCCGCTCCCAGGTCTTAGGATCAACCAGCGCCACATGCTTGTCATTTTTTAAAATCATGACCCGATCACGCATTCGCAAATGGTGCTTTTGCTTGGTCACCGGATCGACATAACTGCTGACGTATTCTTCCTCCCCTGGCCTAGTCGGATTGACCAAGGCCTGCAGTTCGGCATTAAATCGCAGTCGACCAGTAGCGCCCACATTTTTATTCACAATTAAAAGTTGCGAGTCCAGCTCATGGCCATTTTTGGCTAGCGCGTCTTGATACGCCTTGATTCCGGCATCGAAAACGCGGCCGGCATCGCGCTGATTGTAAAGTGCCACATTGCCGCTGACATAGCGATCATCATCCGGCCCGAATGGCAGTGGCAGTCGATCCCGAATTCGATTGGCCAGCGCCAGCACCCCTGATTGCGCATCCTGACGATAAACGCGCGTCAAAGTTGTGGCCGCCACCTGCGAATCGGCTAAACAGTCCTTCAAAAAGTTCCCCGGACCAATTGGCGGCAGCTGAAAGACATCGCCGACAAACAACACGTGCGCCTTTTTGAAATTCACGTGTTTCAACACGGTATGGGCCAAGGGTGTGGTTAACATCGAGCTTTCATCGACAATGATCAACCGCGCATCACCAAACGTCTCCCAATCAGACTCAGCATTGAACCGCTCAACCTCCTCGCCTGGCAGCAAGTGCAAGTACGCGTGAATCGTGGCGGCAGGTTCGTGCGTATACTTCGCCAACACCTTCGCGGCCCGCCCGGTTGGTGCCAGCAACACACTTTTCCCCTTCGCCTGGGCATTGAAAAAGTGAACCAGCAAATTGGTCAACCAAGTCTTACCGGTGCCCGCACTGCCATTCAGCACACTTAGCCCATGCCGATTCACATTCTGAAAAGCGGCGCGCTGCTGGTCGTTGATGACGAGTTGATGGCGATCCAAAAATTGATCCAGTTTATCATCCAGTTCTTCCGGCTTGATCAGTGGCTCTGCGGTTTTTTGCGCCACCGTCATGATTTTGGCCACTGAGCCTTCCGTGGCAAACATATCGCAGCTGGTCACCAAGTCATACTGTTCATTTAACAAAAAGCCATACGCCAACGCCTGCTTAGGGTCAGCAAACATCGTCAGGTCTTCGGCGCGCACGCCTAATAACGTGGCTGCTTGCTGCTTGAACCACGTGATCGTAATGTAGGTCAACCCTTGCGTCAAAACCGCCGTCCGGAAAATGTACTGCAACCCGGCAGCGAGCCGATGCGGATCATTGGCCGCAACCCCACGACTTTTAGCAAACGCATCCGCCTTTTTGAAATCAAACTGCGCCACTTGCATCAGTAAATAAGGATTGGCATCAATATGGTGCATGGCCAGCTCAGCATCTTTATACGCCAGCCAGATTTTCTCATACGTCATCGAACTGAGTGCTTTACCCCAGTGGTTAGCCAACACTGCAACCTCAAGCTTGCCGCGAATGGCCATGGCAATTTTTTGGATCGTTGCCGACCCGATCCCCGGAATCCGTGCATCCTTAATCGTGGCTTTTGAAAAAGTCGCCAAAATCGGCTCGTCATCGGCAAACGCTTCATGCAAGCGGCGTAAAACCGTTGGCTGGTGTACGAGCAAGGTTTCAAGCAATTGCCACTGGCGGCGGGGTTCTTTCGGTAACCCAAAATGCAGCCGCGCCACTTTATAAGACGGTTTCCGATAGCGCAGTGAATCGGCATCATCATAAACCAAATCAGCAGTGATAATGGCACGCTGATTGTAATAGCCCATATCGCCGGTCACCGTGGCTTCTTGCGTGAGCGTCATTTTGAGCGCCGGATTCGGGTTTAAAATCCGCACCGCGTAAACTTTATAATCGCTGGTATCACTGTTGAACAATAACTTAATAATCTGCAAGTCAACATTTTCATAAACCTGAGTCTGTGGCACCGTGCACCAACCTCCTCTCTAATATATTTCGCGTTATCGGTCACAATTGTATCCGTAATTTTGTCGTCTCATGGGTGGCAGCCCGATCAAGCTTGGTGGCAATGCGAAACCGAAAATCCGCTGGCAAGCTCTGGAGTTGCTGCTGCGCCCATTGTTGGATGAACGTTGGCTGATGCCGCGGCTGATAAAACGTCAAGTCGCAACGGTGCGTACTGTACACAACCACATCTCCCCGCTTGTGACGCGCAGCCCATTGCAAACCCGCCACCAGCGCGATGAGGCCCGCAGATGGTACATAGAATTTTTGCGCCGGTTTGTAATCATCAGGCGTGAGTTCTGCATTTGCCGGGGCATCTGCATACGCCAGTTCCTTGATCGCGTCATCCAAAAATTCGGTCTGCCGCAACAACAACTGATCGTTTGCATCCGTAATCTTAAGGCCGAACCGGTTGCCATTTAAATCATTCATCCACGCCAAATAGACCTTTGTTTGCGGCTCAAAATCAGCATGGTCAGCATCGTGCTGTAAGTTAGCCATGCCGCGGTGGAGCAAGACGCCTTTCGTGGTAGTGCCGTTTGGTAAGCGAATCTCCGGTTGGCGCTCAGCAGCAGCCGGCTGTGAATTTGTATGATTGGTTTCCATTATATGCCTCACTTCTAATCGTAAGCTTACCCGGTGCAAGCAGTGACTGCAAACCGCCCTCAAAACGGTTGTGTCTATTGCCGAGAAGGCTGTCACTCACAGCTTGTGAAAAACTTATCGCTTTTTAATTCCAATCTCTATTTAAAAACAATTAATTGCAGTAAATCTGCTTGTGCGCCACCTTTAAAGGACCTAAGATAACGAGTTAACATCAAACAGCTCGGCTTATTATCAGGTAGTCTAAGACTTTGTTCGGCTAGGCCAGAATTGATTAGTATTTTCATATAATCGCGCCACTGCCTAGTCTAACAATGAAAGTCTCAAAATTTGACAGTTTTTTTCCTAAAACTGAGACAAAAAGCTCTTTTTGAATGAGCTCGCAAATTGCTCGTAAAGATTAATTTACCAAAAAGGTTTACAAATCAACCTTTTCTGCTCGTTTGTGAATTTGCCAAATCAATTTTCTTTGTTTCCCAAATTATCTGGCTACAATTAAAGGTGTTCCAAAATTGTTTCGTACTTGGCATAAAGCGCTTGTCGACATAAGGGCTTTTAGCTGCAAGTTTTGCCGACTCACGCTTACCATAACGCGCTTGCCAGCCCAGAAGCCTGTGTGTAAGCGGGCTGGCTCACGCTCACTTTAAGTCTGGGGGGACTTTTTATGTCAAAGAAATACTGGATCGGCAGTGTGGCTTTTGCCGGACTGCTTGTTGGGAGTTTTTCAGCTGGTTCACTGGTTTTGGCAGCTGATGCGGATAGTGGGTCAACGAATACATCTGTGACCGTCACGCCGGGTTCCATTGGACTTTCGGCGCCGAATAGTTTGACGTTTCCAAGTCTCAGTGTTGAATCCATTGTCAAAGGCGATCTGAACGAAAACGTCAATGCTTCGGATAGTTCCATTTTGACCGTCAGCGATTTTCGTGGCACTGGCAGCGGTTATAGCGTCACTGCCAAAGCTTCACCGATTGCGACCAGTAGTGGTGCGGAGTTGAAGGGTGCGGTCATTAAACTCGTCCCTGATGCAACAACCACCACGAATAGCGTGTCACCGGATTGGACGAAACCAGTCGCATTAACCACCACCGACCAACAACTCTTTGCAACCACGACCACTTTGGATGGCGCTGGTATTAGCAGCTATGATCTCAACAAGACCACATTAGCAGTACCGCAAGATAATACCGTTAAAGCCGGAAGTTACAGCGGCGTCATTACCTTCACGCTCACACCGGGTCAGCCGGCTCAAGCTGCGACTGCCAACCCAAATCCGTCTTAGCACGGGAAAATAATTAACCTTAGATTGCGACACCACATCACCCCCGATGATCAAACCGGGACAGAAAGGAGGTGATCGCCGGCAATCGCAGTGAACACAACGAACTGTCTCAAGCGTTGGCGGATTCTGATCACATCCGACCAGCTGCCTGCAAGACCTAAACCAGCCGATCTGATAGTACAAGTATCGGGTAAATTTCCACCACGTTCCTAGTCAACAATATCAGCTTTGGGGAGCTGCATGTTGGCTAAGAATAAAGTTAATGATGTAGCTTAAAGGCGACCTATCGCCATCATCCGTGACAGCCAAGTTGCGACATGTCTGATCGTACTGTCGTCAACAGAGCTTGGTTTGCGCACGCCTGAGACGCACATAGCCGATTAACGATCAAATCGGAAACGATCATAGGCTAGTCGCGTCAAGTGTCAAAGAAACCGCCGATAACAAGTCGGCGGTTTTTTTCTAACTTTTTTGACGCTCACGCAATCAACGCTGCACCATGGCCAAACGACCCCGGCAGCTGAACTTGTGCCGAGGCAAATTTGGCGGCGTGGCTTAACGACTCGGAAACTTTCGCGTCTAGCGTTGGCTTTTGCGACGAATAAAGTGTGGCGGCAAAGCACGTGATATACGCATCCCCTGCGCCCAAAGCATCCACTGCCTTAACGCCTAGCGCCTGCTGCCAAGACATCATGTCCGCCACCAAGGCCGCTGACCCGCGAAGCCCGCGCGAGCAAACGACCCGCTGACAACCAGCCGCGGCCACGCGCCGACACAACGCCTCCACATCATCATCCGACTTGGCCTTCCCCGACAAATACGCCAAGTCAATCTGTGGGGCAATCTTTTTGAAAATACGATCATCGTCAATCGTTGAAAAATCGTAAATTGTCGGTGCCGTGATTGCGGATAAAAAGGCATCCGCGCCACTTTCATTATTAAGGTAAACGAGATCAAACGTATTAATGTAAGCAATATCGTCGCGACTCAGTTGAAGTTCCTGAACCGGCTCGCCAACGGTTTGATGCCGCTTGCCTGTGGTGATCTTCATCGTGGTAAAAGCGTTAGGACCGTCATACTGTAACGAATGGCTAAGGTCAACGCCAAGCTCAATCAATGTCCGCCGCGCAAAATCACCGCGCGCGTCATTGCCAAACGTCCCAAGATAAGCTGCATCCAAGCCCATCATGGTCGCAAAAGCCGCAGTATTCGCAGCATGGCCGCCAAGAAACATTTTCTTGTCAGCCGGATAAAGGTCAACAACATTGTCTCCGATCGCGATGATTTTCAAGTGCCGTTCCTTCTTTCCATCATGAAGCTTTGTCAGGAGTGTCAGTCATAACTATACCGATGACAGTAACCAATTTAAGTTTACCACAGGTGGGCAATAGAGAACCTAGTACTCTTTTTGCTGTAAGTGTCAACTTTTTCTCGGTTCTACTCTAATTATGTGATTCCCGATACTCCGAGCTGGCTCCGAGGTGGCTCCGAGGTGGCTGGGCTGGAACGTGGTGGGCACGACTTCGAACCCGCAAAGACCGCGGTTTCGAAGCTCGACCTTGGTCTAAAGCGGAGAAGCCCACTCCGCTTAAGACCAATTTCACCACTGAGCCCGCCACCGCTCCGCCAGCTCTTGCTTTCCATCTTAATATTCGAACAAGGTGACCCATCGCACTGCTGTAATCACCTAAACCGATGCGCTCGTGTTTGACATCCACATGCTCCGAGAGAAATTTTACAATAACCTTTTTGCTTCAGTCCTATTCGTTCAAGCTTGTATAAAAAAGGAACGATACCCCCGCTTTCTTGGAAATACCGTTCCTCTTTAATTGGCAACGATGATGATTGCTTGGCCTCTGTCTAACTAACGCAGTCGTCCATTTACCGTGTTCGCCGATAGCCACTTAACAGATAGGTTGCGGCACTAGCAACCACGAGAAGCAGTCCTAAGATGCCAGTTGCCCAGTTATTTTCACCGGTTGCAGGAAGTTGATCAGAATTCTTTTTGCTAGCTACAGACGATACACTGCTACTTGATGTCTCCCCACTTGTCGCAGCGCCAACGTTTACATTAAAATCAGCTTCCTGTTCGGTTTCATTACCAAATTTATCCTGCACGCTGACTTTGACATGATGCGTACCATTCTGCCACTGGTAGCCAGCCAACGTGAACGTATGATCCTTGGTGTTCACCGTCAAGTGTTCCTTCGCGTTCGTGTACTCATTGCCATCAACCCAAATGCGTGTTTTGGTCCAATCAATGCCACTAGCATTAGGATCACGAGTATCATCCGTGGCCGTTGTCGTAATGGCAACTTGCGGCGTTGTATAAGTTTGCCCCGCAACATTGATGTGGCTAATGAGCGGTGCTTTTGAATCATCTGGATTGGTTCCATACATGGCACGGATGTTGTCAATGTATAGGCTGCCTCTTGTCATCGGTCCGCCATCACTTTGACCCGCCTTCAGTGAGATCATGCAAAGCGCTTGCTCAGGTGAAATACTGAACGGTCCTTGATAGTCAGCAGGAATCGTTGCCTCCACATATTTCCACCCGGTCCAGTCAATACCAGTGTCTTGTGTCGTCAAGTCAATCGGCTTTGCGGCACCAGTCGCATCAGTAACATACATTCGCAGCCAATAGCCTTTTGCCTCAGGTGTTGCATAAATCCACATTCCCACACCAGTCGGCATTCCTGGCATCTTTTGGCTTGTTTGCGGACCAGCATAAACACCGAGCGTGGCACTCTTAGTCCCGCTGGAAAAGTCATAGTCTAGTCTTAAGGCGTGCTTGCCAAAACGCACTTGTCCATCTGCTGCTGAACTCAAACCGATATTTGCCTGCTCACCGCGATCCGCCGTCAACGAACCCCAGTTGCTAATTCCAGATTCAAAATCATCAAGCACCTCAGGCAATCTGCCGACATCGACCTTAATGCTTGCATGCAAGTCGGTATTCTTCAACTTAGCTTCAATTGTGTCACTTGCCACTTGCTGGCCCGCCTGTAATTGATCACCCGTCGTCAAAATACCGAGCTTAGCAGGAACCTGCCACTGCAAGTCGCTACTTTTCAAGGTCACCGCTCGTCCCTGATAAGTCGCATGCAAGGTCAATGCCTGAGTTGCACCTCTTTTAACGCTTAGCTCAGGTTGTGAAAAGGCAAGCTTATCTGGCATCGCAATTGTTATCGTTGCGGATCCTAAAAGGCGGCCGTTAAGGGTCAATTGGACTGTTACCTTTCCCTGCGTACCGTTAGAATGAAAAACGCCCGTCTTAGCATCAATCGTTCCCATTTTAGTGTTCGTCAGCTGCCAGTTTAAACCTTCAGCAGGTAACGAAGCTGAACTTCCTGCTGCATCGACACCTTTTGCCTTGAATGTAATGGTGCTGTTAGGTGTGTACACAGCATCATCGGGCGTCAATTGCGCCGAAGCCAGTTGATGATCCGATGTGGTTTTTGAAGCAATCAACCAAGCATTTGCAACTGTCCGCTCCTTGCCATCAGAAGGTTGATTTTGCAGTGACAATTGCGTTTCCCCAGGTTCGCGCGCTACATAGGTTGAAGACCCGCCACCATCTAAATTCAACGCCGTCACGGCACCTCGTTGAATCATCAAGTTAGCCAAATCCACCATTGAAAGACCGTTAGAAGTTGGGGCTTGGCGGCCATCAACCACCACAAAGAAAACTGTTCCATCGGCTTTAATCCCAACAGCCGTCCGCGGTTCGCTATCAGTGCCAATCGCCTTCGTCTCATTCACCTTGCCGTCAGCAACCAAAATATTTCTGCCACCCAATGCCTGCTGAAGATCACCTTTCACCTGTTGATAAGTCTGCTCATCACCAATAATTGGGGTCCCATCCTTTTTAACACCGAAAAAAGATTCCCTAGGGCTTGTCGCAGCCTGCAACTCAACGCCATCCTTGATAACATTCCCCGTCGGCACGCCACTGGCAATTTTGAAAAGATCCCCGTTAACCGCCGCCACAACTTGGTGACCATGCTTAATTGCTGCGGATGCCTGATCGCTCACCGTTTGTACGCCGGAAGTCGCGCCATCCCCTGGTGTTCCGGCTAATAATTGGGTATTGGGGTTCTTCGGATTAAGTGCAACGGAATAATATTTATTTTGTGCTCCGCTTTGGCTAATATATGTAAGGCGTTGTTCCGTCACGCCTGGTGTTAAAGTTGCCTCATGCTGATCAATGATGGACTTGATTACCGGATTGGCGGCAGGCGCCTGCGCACTGGTGGTCGGGGAAGTCGTTTTGCTGGCAGTAGCAGTCGTGCTGTTAGCGGCATTCTTCGCTGTGTTAGCGGACGCTTGACTGGCGCTCGTTGAGTTGTTAGCCCCTGTCGAACTCGCCGGACTCAATGCTACCGAACTAGATGCCGCCGTTGACGAGGCAGAAGCAGGCTTTTGCGAGGCCGTCGCGGCAGCGCTCGAAACCACCGGCGTATCCGTCGCCGTCACCGCAACCACCGGCGCCGCAACTTCGCCACCCATCAAAGCCGCCATCAACAGCAGGCTACCAATCACCGTCCATCTTTTCCTAACCATCCGTCATCCTCCTACGCGTAAAATATGATTGTTATCGTTGTATATCAATTCATTTATACCTAAAGGATGTAAAGGGGTTGTGGTGGTTTTGAAAAGGTTGGGTATTGGTTGTGTAAATAGCTGCGGCTCGTACTATGCCGACCTGATATCAGCGAAAAAGCGACAAATAATTCCAGCAGGCTTTGTCAACCGCTAAAATTTTTTGCCGCTCTTTAAATTAAACTAAAACTGTCAAAAGTTATAGAACTTTACAATTACTCTCTCGTCTGACCTAAAAGCTGTTCTACGTGCAATAACTTTGAGCTCTCCTGTTTTCATAACTTAAACTTTGCAAGAAATTTTTTGGAATTAATCTTATCAAAATCCTTTTTCCTAAAAGGAACCATTTTGCTTAACGGGTCTGTAGGTGCATCAATAGGCAGGCATTTCGCAATATCGGAAATAATAACCTTATCATCATTAATATCAACAAAACTCACCAGGTATCCAGCATCCGTCAATGATAATAGCTTGTAAAAAGTATTCCCATAGTAAATAAATGTAAAGAAGGGGTTATAAGATTTAGCTTCTTTATATGCTCTAAAGCCTCCCAAGATTGCTATAAATAGGTATAATAAAGCAACCGTATACATATTAGTCTTTACTTCATCTGACTCATTTGAAAATATAATGATCCAAATGGCAAAAACAACGGCCATACTTCCAGCCAAACACACTATTCCCATCACTATGAAAGCAAAAAACGTCCCTGTACTTTCCAATTGATATTTGTCCCTGTTCAATACAGAAAACCGATCATCTCCCCCAAAGTGGTTCAAACTATACCCAATAAGAAGAGATACGATTGAAGTTAATATATTTCCAAGCATTCATTCTCACTTCCTTTATTATTTAAAAGCTCTAGGAGTATAGGATAGATCGCAGCATCTCCATCGAAATTTTGGAGAGTTTTTTTTTATCGCTCAATCTTCATTTAGCCAAGTTACCCACAACCTTAATCTTCACTCGATTGGCATTCTCCGGATGATAAGCCAACGGGACCTCATCGACTTCAACAACTTCAATTGTATTTTCATCAGCACCGGATTCAATCGCCGCTTCAATCGCTTTTTTCTTGGCGTCTGCCATTGCTTGGTCACGTGGGATTTGGTTGTAAGGATAGATGCGGCCATATTCACCGGAAACTTGACTAATGGAGGCACCGATCGCATTGGCCACGCCGCCGAGGGGATCACGTACCAGTTTGCCAACGCCTTCCAGATGATGTGGGGCAATGATCGCACCGCCGCCGACTAGCACAACAGTCGCTGGCTCGGGGCTGGTTTTCATTTTGTCAATGGCAACCGCGATCATCTGGCCAATGGTGGTCATCGCTGCCTGAGCAAATTTTAGCGGAATTTGTTTGACCAGTTCGGGATTGCCGACATCGGACAGACCGAGCCGCACAGCCACATCTGTCGCGGTCACGATATTACCGCCGAAAGTCAGCGCTTTTTCGGTAATTTGATAGCCGACTGAATCCGGACCGACTGTGACACTGCCATCGCGCTGCTGCCGGACAATCGAACCACCGCCTAACCCAATCGACATGATGTCAGGCATCCGAAAGTTTGTCGCCACACCGCCCACGGTCACGGCAATCGAAGACTCACGCGGAAAGCCAGCTTGCAACACCCCGAGATCCGTTGTTGTTCCGCCGATATCTACCACGATCGCGTTTTTAAGATGCGAGAGATAGGCAGCACCGCGAATGCTGTTGGTTGGACCCGAGCCAATAGTTAGAATTGGAAAATGCCGCGCATAGCTTGCTGTCATCAAAGTTCCGTCATTTTGGGTTAAGTACAGGGATGCATGTTTAATGCCAGATTCAGCCAACGCCCGCTCGAACCCATCAACGGTATTTTCAATCACGCGAAACAAGCCGGCATTTAAAATTGCGGCATTTTCGCGTTCGATTAAGCCCAAGGAGCCGACTTCATGCGACATGGTAACCGGAAAAGTATCACCATAAGCCGCATGCACCAAATCCGCCGCTTGTTGTTCCTGGTCAACCCGCAACGCCGCAAAGACACCGATAATCGCAATGGCGTCAACCTCACCACGCCATTTTGCCAATACGGCGTTGATTTCGTCAGGGTCCAATTCGTTTAAGATCTGCCCATCATATTCATAGCCACCCTTGACAATGGCATATTTTCCAGACAACTTGGCAACTAAATCTTCCGGCCATGCAGTGTACGGCGGAATGGCTTCCGTTGCGGGATACGCCAGCCGCAACACCCCAACGCGCGCAATGTGCTTGCGTTCCACGATGGCGTTGGTAATTTGAGTCGTCCCCAACATGGCTTTATTAATTTGATCCAAGTCTAGCTGCTGATCCGCCAAAACCGCTTGAATCGCGTTCGTAATGCCGGTTTGAATATCCTTAGTTGTGTGCCGTTTAACTGAATTGATGACATGCTGCTGATCATCCAAAATGATGGCATCGGTATTGGTGCCGCCGACGTCAATTCCTAATCGATACATGGAAATCCCCCTATTTGTGAGTGTTCAAGTCAGTGCGGAAGAAGGTACTTATCCGCCGCTCATCAAAACCTCAGTCCGCCTTGGCCACCAAGTCTTCTACTGGCTGATAATCATAATCAAAGCCAAAATACCGCGGCCCTGCCGTTTGAATACCAGCTTTGGTCCGCCAGCGCGCATCGGCAGGGGTGGCTAGGACTTTGACCCGCTTGCCATACTTAATCACTTCAGTCGTCACCGGCAAAAGCGTATCGGCATCCACAATTTCAATCAAATCCGGTGTCATCACAATCGGCTGATCATTACGCAACGCCAGCAGGTTTTCATTTTGAATTAAAACGCTGAGATGTTGATCCTGAAAATCGTTGAAGCCATCAATTTTGATATCACCAACGTTAAAACCACGTTCAGTCCGGCGAACCACATCAATGACTTTGCCTTCAAAAATCAGATGGCCATTCGTCACTTCAAGAATTTCCGCCAAGGCTTTCGCAGGATTCAGGTGGGCATCGCGAATTCGCAAGCCTACTTGTTCGCACAAGGTGACAATGCCGCGAATACCATTTTGCTTAATCTGCTTGCCGTTCGAAGGATACAACGCTACCGTTGCGCTACCACCCATTTCTACGGTTTGTACACGGGCCAATCGCTCAGCCCACTTGGCACTGATCGTTTTAATCACGCCAGCATTACCTTTTTCATCCGTAATGACCATCGGCGTTGCTGCCACGCCGCCTAAGTAAAACGTCACCATCTGCAACTCCGGAAACGCACGGCCCATCCCGTCGCAATCCACCAGTGGAATTCCTAACGATGCGGCTAGCGCAATCGGCACCATCGAATTCACCCCGCCGGCTTCCATGGGAAAAGTCCCTACAAACTCATGACCGGTGTACTGGCTTAACATCTTAAAAACCCGCTCAAACTCATCACCCTTAGGAATCTTCTCCATCATGACCGCGGGCGCACCCATAATCGCTGCTGGGCAAAAATAATCGTCATCGTTAATTTCTGAAACATCAAGCAACTTCACCGGTCCGTGCTTTTTAATCGCATCAAGGGCCATCAATTTACCCAAGAACGGATTACCGCCACCGCCAGCGCCGAAAAAAGCCGCGCCGGTCGCTATATTTTCAATGGATTCCTGATCTAAAAGTCGCATATTGTTCTCCTTTTAAACTTATCTTCAGTCCGCTAAGGCATACGAGTCACGCACCACACTGGGTGAAACAGCCGCAAGTACATTCTTTTGACATCACCGTGGCCACTGTTAGGCTGCTAATTCAACTCTGATGCTTTGTCCCATTCTGGATGTATCTTTGCGCCTGCATAATACAGGACAAACGCAAGAATAATTCCCAGCACCGGAATGTTTGGGATCGCCGGCCACAGCACGGGCAGTACACCAACCACCGCGCCCAACGCCCACGCGGTCAAGCCGAGCCAGTTCACTCCGGCAACCGGCTGCCAGCTGTGCAACTCGCCACGATGAATCACCCAATAAGACGCTGCCATCGCTCCGGCAACTGGTGGAATCATCGCTGAAAAAATCGTCATGACCGGCTCAAAATAATTTAAAATCCCCAGAATCGACAAAATCGTGCCGCCGACGCCCACCAAGAACAGCGTCAACTTGCGATACTTCTCCGGGATGTTGAAAATGTTTGCCACTGCAATCCCGCCAGAATAAGCATTCACAACGTTCACTTTCCATGTACCGAGAATAAGCGCCAGACCACCAACAACCGGCGAACCGATTTTCATAAATAAACTACTAATATCCGTCGACTTGAACGCAATCGTCAAGATCGCCCCAACCGCAATCATCAGGACACCAGCAGGAATGACGCCGAAAATAGCGGCTTTAACCACATCACTGCGCTTTTTGGAAAACTGCGCATAATCACCGACAATGACGCCAGCCATCGCAAATGACCCGACTGTGGAAGAAAAGCCATTCACAAACGACAAGCTGCCACTGGGATGATAAGCCGCAATCGTTGCCGCCGCGTCCTGCTTGGCAAATGCGAACCACAAACCATATAAAATGACAATCACCAGATACGGGACAGCAACATACGCCAACAACCGAATCAACTTCACGCCATACATCGCAGTCACGACCATCAGCAACCCCGTCAGCAATGAAGCCAACCACGCCGGAATGGGCAAGCCAACATACTTCAGCAAATTCGCCACGGCCAAACCGCCAACGTTCGCCTGAATACCAAACCAGCCCAATGCCGCAATCGCGATGATAATCGAAATCACCTTCGACGACCCAACCTTACCAAATACCTGCTGGGCAACCACTACTGCAGGCTTACCTTGATCCACACTCTGCATCCCTTGAGAAATCATCATCAAGACAATAAAGCCGTATCCCGCCAATCCCGTCAAAATTGCAGCCGGAAGCGACATCCCGGAAACCAAACTCCCGCCTAAAATCAAGCTAGGAATGGACACCAAGGCACCACATAAAATCATTGCTAAGCCGAACCATGTTTGATCACGTTTGTTTTCTTCCATACTGGGCACCTCACATATTTTTTTAATAATTGCAGACATTTTGGCCGAATTCGATGGTTAAGGATCTAACTCGACCGGAATGTAATGGTTTGATTATAAAATTATGAGATTAAAAGTCAATGGTTTCATTTTATTTTTATAAAATTCCTTTTTGAGAATATTCACGCATCATTCAAGACAACCAGTTAACTGGCGACACTACTATTAAATCCCGTGTCTTCGGTTTATGTTCGCCAATTCGCCAGTAACTCGTGCCAAAAAGTTTTCAGTTTTATCTGGCCCTACCAAAAAAGAACCATCTACTCGGCACACTTGCACCAGCAGACAGTTCTATCCCAACTACAACATTTATTCGCTAATTTCAAAACTTTGAACGGTCCAGTCTCTGAAGTCAGACAACCAAACTATTTTACCCATTCAAATAGCTGCACACGTCCTAGGTCTCATCCCACTATTTGCCGAATCGCCAAAAGCACCAACCCCGCCGCCGTGACGGTCATGACAACATTAAGCACCTTAGACGTTATACGCCGCTCGCGCTCATCCATATCCTCAATCATGCTCAAACTATAGTCATTATAAGGCTCGGCATCCCAATAACCCACATAATAACTCAACAGCCGCTTCTCACGATTAGTCAGCGGCTCACCATCATCACGAAGCAACAACTGATCGTCAAACAACGCGTACACGTCATCGCTCAACATCGCCGCCTTTTGATCCCGCCGCGCTTGCTCCTCGACCCGCGCGTACAGCCTTCGAAACCGCGCCAATTCCCGCGCATCCTCATCATTCACCGGCACCCACGCTACCAGTTTCCGGTGAAAAATCGCCATCACATCATCAAAATGCTTACGCTGATATCGATTACCAAGGCTCAAATAGCGATTCTGTTCGTTCAGATATTTTGTCTGCCAAGTCTGGTAAATGAAAAAGGCAAACAACCACAGCGTCATCAACGCATTAATAAAATTGCCAAGATTCCAAGCCGTCAACAATTTCTCCAGACTGCCAATCACCCAAAAAGTAAGAATCATTAAACTGACAAACAATGATAACAACTGTTTCTGCCGCAACTGGGGATTCCGCTGCATCTCGGCATAAATCGTCCGCCGATGCTTCAGATACATGACAAAATAGTCCAGAAAGTCTAATGAGCGGACTTGGCGGTAGACTTTGACAATGTAGAAAAGCAGGATGACCAGCGAAATCATGTTGATCACGCGATTGATGGTGTCGATTAGGGACATTGAATGCTCCTTTCAGGTTGTTGGCGTGGGGTTGCCGTGTGAATGTGCTTCAATTTTACCTGAAATTGAGTTAGATAAACACCAACATTTAATCGTGATTCACGTTGGTACAAGAGGATAGCTCATATCCGTCTTTTAAAAGATTGATGACCCCTATTTTTTATCCGATAAACGCTTGGGAAAAGCGTAAGTTTGGAGATTTATACAGTAAAACTTCTGAAAAGAATGATGGCAGTTTTGGACCGGACAAGATCATTTCAGTTGCAACAATGTCTTGGAAGACAAATGTGCGTATATCTAGTGAAGACTATCTGGCCACATATAATGTTCTAAGAAAGGGAGATATTGCCTTTGAAGGGAACAAAAGTAAGAAATTTTCATTTGGTCGATTTGTGGAGAATGATATAGGAGACGGCATTGTCTCCCACGTTTTTGTCGTTTTTCGCCCCAAAGTGTCCCCGATAATCTCTTACTGGAAGTACTTCATTCACAACGAGTTTGTTATGAGGAATATTCTGCGAAAATCAACGATTAAGGCTACGATGATGACTAACTTGAGTTCTCATGACTTTCTTCGACAAACACTCTGTACCCCGAGTTTCAAAGAACAAGAAAACATTGGGAACTTTCTTGAAAGACTAGACAGCCTTATCGCTGCAACTCAAGATAAGCTTGAAAAATTAAGCATACTTCAACGAGGCTTTCTACAACATTTTTTTGCTCAAACTTGGAGATTTTCTGGATACTCGCATGTATGGGAGAATCATAGACTGGGTGATGTAGCCACACGTGTTCGTGGAAATGACGGTAGAATGAATCTGCCTATATTGACGATTTCTGCGGGTAAAGGATGGCTAACTCAAGAACAGCGATTCTCTCAAAATATTGCAGGAAATGAGCTAAAAAAATATACGCTGCTGTCTAAAGGAGAATTGTCGTACAATCACGGCAATTCAAAGCTTGCCGAATATGGAGCTGTCTTTGTGTTAAAACAATTTAAAGAAGCTCTCGTCCCACGTGTCTACCATAGCTTTAATGTTTCAGGGAAAGCGGATCCTGATTTTATTGAATACTTATTTGAATCCGGAGTGCCAAACCACGAACTAAGAAAATTAATTTCTTCTGGAGCAAGAATGGACGGCCTTTTAAATATTAATTACGACTCTTTTATGAATATATCAGTACTTTTACCGTCAATTGAAGAACAAAATAAAATCGCGCGAGTTCTTGAAAAATTGAAGAAACTTACTGATGAGACTAGGTTGAGACTTTTTAATTTGCAACAGGCAAAGAAATCCTTGTTAAGGATGCTCTTTCCATAGAGCTACTTTCGCTGACTTTCTTTCATTCATGTGGTAAACGTTTAATAGTCTTTAATTATAAAGACTATTAATCTCAGGAGGTGCGGAATGAAGCAACGCACGCAGAAGTTCCACATGTATTTCAAGCAATGGATCGAGCTTTACAAGGAGGGAGCAGTTCGACCCGTTACTTATCAAAAGTATCAAATGTCACATAAACACTTGGTGACCCTTGCGCCAGATCTGCATATGGATGAGCTGAAGAGGCGAACCTATCAAGAACTAATTAATGAGTTTGCTGCCAATCATGAAAAGCAGACAACGCTGGATTTTCACCATCATCTTAAAGCTGCCATTCTAGATGCATTGGATGAAGGATTGCTCGAACAAGATCCCACGCGTAAAGTCGTGATTAAAGGAACAGTTTCAAGAATGCACAAGGTCAAGTTCCTAAACCAGCATGAGCTTACAAAGCTGCTGGCGCTATTAGACCTTGATGGCGGGCTAGGATGGGATTATTTTCTATTGTTGATAGCAAAGACTGGGCTGCGATTTGGCGAGGCGCTTGGCGTAACACCGGCAGATTTTGATATGGCCAAGTTAACGTTAACTATCAACAAAACGTGGGACTACAAAAGTGCAACTGGCAGCTTTGCCGAAACCAAAAACACAGCATCCGTTCGCAAAGTACCTCTTGACTGGCAAGTTGCAATGCAGTTCGCCACTTTGATCAAGAATCTTCCGCAAGACAGACCGATTTTTGTTACCGAGGGTCAGCGCGTGTATAACGAAACAGCAAATGACATTTTAGAACGTAAATGCAAGCGCGCCAGCATTCCAGTCATTAGCATTCACGGCCTTCGCCACACACATGCATCGTTGCTTCTGTATGCAGGTGTGTCGGTCGGCTCAGTAGCAAGACGGCTTGGGCATGCCAATATGAGCACGACTCAGAAGACCTACCTCCATATCATCCAAGAATTAGAAAACCAAGACAACGATAAGATTATGCGCTATCTCACCTCATTGATGTAACAGAAAAAGATCACCTAACGCAGCTTTACCGCGTTAGGCGACCCTTTTCAAATGAAAAGTCCTTGTAATAGGGCTTTTTTTAATGTTTCGAGGCTTGAAAGTTTGGATTGAGTTGCAGCGATAAGGTCATCAACTCTAGAAAGACTCTTACCAATAAGTTTCTGTTCGTTGATACTCGGAACACGAATATTTTGTTTTAGTAAGTCTGGGACAACCAGTTCATTCATCATTGTTCCTAACTTTGTAGAACGAATTAGAATAGGCCGCAAAATTGGTTCATAATGAATATACTGTTTCCAAAATTGGATAATTTGTCGATGAATTGGTCTTAAGCAGGTAAAACGAGGCGACATAATCCCGTCTGCCACATCGTTAAGAACGAAACGACCAAAGGCAAACTTTTTACTCGTGTGGCCTTCAAATGCTATGTCGCCTATACGAATAACCTTATATTTTAAAAGCGACGTTTTGGCGGCACCATTACCCTTTCTATTAACTGTCATTGTTGCGATCGACAATGTATTTTCACTTGAAAATTCTGCGCTCTCATTTCTCTCTTTATTCGGTTTGTAGAGTTCTCCAAACTTACGCTTTTCCCACGGGTCAGAGTAACCTCTGAACCTCATTGATTGGTCAAAGAGATGCTTTAATAGCGCCCTTTTGATCTTCTCAAGGTTATCAAGTTTACCTTGAGTTGCAGCGATAAGGTTTGTTAATCGGTTTAAGGACATGGCTATTTCAATTTGTTCTTCTGATTTTGGAATAGATATAACAACTTTCTTTAAATCACCCAAGTATATTCCTGCTTGCGCTGACATATTAGCTCTGGCCTTGATTTTAGATTGAATTGTTGGCGTTTGTAACTCCAAAGCAAGAAAGTATGGAAAAAGTGTCGGCTTTGTTCGCAAAATAGCCACACTGCGCTGGAAAGCCACCGGAACAGTCAGCCTCGGGAAAAGCGCGACTCTGCCTATTGTCCCGACAATTGTAAGAAGAACATCATTTTTCTTTATATGATAATTGGCATAAATATCATTAAAATCATCTTCAGAAATCTTTCTGTCAGAATCATCGAAAACTATAGAATCCTGAATTACGTTTTTCGCACTTAATAGAAACGCAAAGTTACCGTCTTTATGTGTGCCATGAGTTCCATCTTTTAGCAAGGACAATTGATCAATCAACTTACGCTTTTCCCAAGCGTCCGAAAACCCCTTAAACCTTAATGCAGGAACGTTTCTGGTACCCTTACTCATTTTTAAACAGCTCCTTCAAAGCAGCAAGCTGTTTCGCTGCTTCATCATTATTTGCCACCAAATCATCAATGTCCTTAGCTAATTCACTAGATAACTTGGCGATCTTCTTGTCAGTCTCCTTGATATCCGCTACTACCTGAACAACATCTATTGGTTTCTCAGGTTCGGTTGTATCTACATAGCGAGGGATATTGAGATTATATTCGTTCTCTACAATCTCATCGAGCTCAGCTTTGTGCGCATATTTGTCAACATCTTCACGTTTGGAATACGCCTCAATGATCTTGTCAATATCACTATCGCGCAAGATGTTCTGGTTTTTACCTTTTTCAAAGTTGTTGCTAGCATCAATGAAAAAGATATCTCGGTTGGTTCGGTTCTTTTTGAAGACCAAAACAACAGTTGGGATCCCTGTTGAGAAAAAGAGCCCTGCAGGCATACCAATCACAGCATCTAAATAGTTCTTCTCAATAATGGCCTTGCGAATCTTTCCCTCAGCTGCACCCCTAAACAAAACACCATGAGGAAGGACAATGGCCATGGTGCCAGTATCATTCAAATGGTAAAGTCCATGCTCAACAAAAGCAAAGTCAGCCTTACTTTTCGGTGCCAGCGCGCCAAAAGGCTTAAATCGGGGGTCCTTCAACTTGTTTTCGCTATTATCCCAATGAATGGAATATGGTGGGTTTGCAACTACTGCATCAAAGCTGCGGGGCGAGTCGACCCCTCCCACAACACCGTCAGGCCAATCATCCTCCAATGTATCGGCATTTCTGAGGCTCATGTTTGTATATGGCACGTTATGCATCATTAGGTTCATTCGGGCTAAGTTAAAAGTGGTCGTATTTAATTCTTGTCCATGGAACATAACAGCTTTTACAGTTGCGGGCAGTTCATCTCTCACCGTCAGCAACAAAGATCCAGAGCCCATCGTAGGGTCATAGACGGTAAAGATTTCCTGATCTTTTTGAACACCCAGCGCAACTAATTTGGCCAACACTTTAGAAACCTGATGCGGCGTATAGAATTCGCCAGCCTTCTTACCAGAGTTCCCAGCAAATTGGGCGATTAAGTATTCATACACATCGCCAAGGATATCTCGACCTTGCTTATCGTTATATTCAAATTGGTCAACTAAGCGGACAACCCCGTTTAAAGCCTTTGCTCGCGCTGTGGTTGAACTGCCGAGACGCGAATCACCGAGATTAATATCAGCGAAGATTCCGCGGAAGTCCGCTTCAGAATTCGGATTGAGCGCAGCGTTCTTATTAAAGTCATCAAATAGATCTTGGTAATCGGATGGAACGATTTTGTCGTCATTCACCTTTTGAACAAGTGACGCCCATGTCTGCTCAGGTGCAATCGCATAACCTAATTCGCTTGAGATGTCTTCAAGGTATTCTTTTCGTGATTCCGGATCACTAGCTACTTCGCGAAAAGCATCGTTCCAAGTCTGACCCGCTTCAGGTTCAAATAGGTTTGTTTCCTGCAAATAACGTTCTTGATGCTCACTTAAATAACGATAAAACATGAATCCTAGGATGTAGTTCCGGAATTCGCTTGCATCCATGTTGCCTCGGAGTTCGTTAGCCATTGCCCACAACTGGGAAGTGATTTCCTGTGCAATATTCTTTTCTGCCATGAGTTATATTCCTCTCTAAAACTGTTTCTTGTATTGATCAGCAAATTCTGCAAAGGCTTGACGGAATTTGTTTCTAAATTTTATCGGCGACAATTGACGCACTTTTTCATCTTTTGCATCAGTCTTATACGTTGCTTGACCCTCTTTGAGAATCGAGTTCAAGGCTCCGGTGGCATTTAAATCATCTTCGCCGAGTGTATGTTCTTCCACAATTTGATTAATCAAGCGGTCTGACGGAATATCAGAAACACCCCACCATTGCTTAAAGTCACGAATTATCAACCGCTTTGTCTGGTTAATATGGTTGGTAATCATGCTCTTCACATCATTAGCTTTGACTGGATATTGTTCCGCCTTGGTTTCCCCGTTGACCAAGGCATCTGCTAGGCTACGAATGTTTGTTGCATAGCGTTCATCATCCATCTGCTCGGTAGCCTGTTGAATTTGTGTTCGCGTGGCAGTACTACCTTCTTGATCATTGTCATGCACTTTATTTGCAAGTTCAGCCAGCAGTTCGGAAATATAATCATACGTAACGCGAATATCCTTCACGTGTTCCATTTGCAGCGTTAGATCACTGATATCAATATTTCGTTTTTCGGCAATATTAGCTTTCAAGTCACCAGCAATAACAGTTGTCAGTTGAATTTCTTGATCGGGTGTCAGTCCAATTTGACTTAAAAGTGTTTCAGGGTGATCAATGTCATATTTGTCATCCTGCTTAAGTTTTGCCATGGTGAGATTGTAATCATGCAGCAGATTATATAAATGCTCTTGGGCGCTTTCACTCGGCGGTGTCATTGTAAAGTTTCCAGTTAAACTGGCCGCCTCTTTGACAATCTTTTTCATTTCATCTTTGAGATCGTTGTAACTTTTTTCAATCACGCCAGATGTATCATCCGGGCCCACTGTGAGCTGCACGTTTGCAGAATCACGATTGGCATATACCTGAATAGCTTCCTTCATCAACTTTTCTGACTGATTTGGCCAGCGGTAGTTCACGATCCGGCCAAACGGTTTTGTCTGAAAATTCTGCACGCGGTTAGTCCGGGAATAAGCTTGGATCAGATTCGCCCCTTTGAGAGTACGATCGACATATAGACAATTTAGTTCTGGGGCGTTAAACCCAGTTAGAAGCTGATCAACGACAATGACCAAATCAAAGTAACGTTTATCATCTACCGTTTTATTTAAACGTGTCACAACAGCCTCTGAGTACCCTCTTACGTTTGTTAGATCAAAGTGCTCGCCAAAAGCAGCATTATAATCATTAATCGCTTCAAGTAAACCGTCATTAGTTCCTTGCTGGGTACTACTATTCGTTGTGTCCATGCTAAAAGTAATGCCAATTCGTAATGGACGCTTTCGTTTAGCATTCTGTCGCTTGAACTCTTCGTAAAAACTCACAGCATTTTTAATTGATGATTGTTGACCGCCAACGTGGGTAGTAAATAGCGCGTTGTAAGCATAATTGTTAGAACGTTTCTGCCAATTATCTAGCACGTCTTTCACGACTAAGCGGATATGATCTTGGTTGCCATCGTAAACAGATGGTAGAACGGCATCATCCATATCATCTGCCGTCATGTTGTTAATTCTATTTTCAATTTTTTCTTTTGGCCACTCAGGATATCGCCAAGCAAAGTATTTCGGCAAATACGATTCTCTCAGAGCTGAATCGGTCAATGTGGTTTCAAAGTCAACTTTAAATCCAAGAACATTGTGGTCTGCAATTGCATCTCGAATCGTATATGCATGCAAGACTTCTCCAAAAATTTCGTAAGTTGTTGGGCCTTTTGTTGCATCAAAATTAGGCGTGCCCGTATAGCCGACCCACGCCGATTTAGGAAATGCGGCTTTAATGTGCTGAATCATTTCGCCGGCTGTTGACCGATGCGCCTCATCCACAATGAAAACAACATTTTTATCAAATTTAAAGTTATTTCGTGCTAATCCATCCAATTTCTGAATAGAAGTCACAATGATGCCAGACCGTTTTGTCTTCAATTTTTGCTTCAAAACGGTCTTATTGGCCGTATCTGCTACGACCCCATTTTTGCCATCGGGATCGCTATCAGGATCATAGGCACGATATTCGTCGACAGTCTGGTTGGTCAATGCAATTCGATCAACCAAAAAGACAACCTTGTCAACATTTGGTAGACGTGAAGCGAGCCACGCCGCCTTAAATGAACTTATTGTCTTTCCCGATCCAGTGGTATGCCAAATATAGCCGACTTCCTTAGGATCAAGTCCGAATTGTTGCCGTCTGATTTTGTTAATAACGCGAATGGTGGCATAGACCTGATATGGACGCATAACCTTGATCATTTTCCGATTTTTAGTGCCATCGAGGATAATATAATTAGTCGCCATCTGGTGTGCCATCGGAATAGACAACATAAGATTGGAAAACTCGCGCCAATCACGAATTGGCCTATTATCAGACTCTCTCTGCCAACGAAAGGCAAAATCAAGGTTAAACATATCATCTGTTGTGTTGGCCATGTACCGAATATCATGCGGCGTCATGGAGACCAATATCTGGAGCGTACTAAAGATATCCGTGTACTGTCGTTCATGGATATACTGATGCATTTGATTTAAGGCTTCTTTGGGGTCATGACTGTCAGCCTTTTCTTCAATCTGAATAATCGGTAAACCGTTAATCAAAAGGGTAACGTCAAACCGGCGAGCTGGTCGACCTGCTTGAACAGGTGGGCGCCGAATCTGATTAACAATTTGATAAACCGTATTACCAGCGCCAACTTCAGCTTGATCAAAGACGGTTAAGAAAACGTGTTTACCATCATCGCGATCAACTTCAATCTGCGAAGTCCCGTTTAGACCGTATAGAAATTGTCCTGCTTCATACGGAGAGCGTAAGTTTCTAATTTTAGCCTGGACCTGATTAAATTCTGCAACCGACAGCGGCTTTTGTAACTGGTCAGCGTTATTCCGCTCAAGAATTACTTTGAAATTCTGCCACAGATCTTCTCCATCTTTTATATCTGGTAAATACTGCCACTGCTTAGTTCCGCCAATATGCTGCAAATGATCAATGAGCTTACTTTCAAACGCAAGCTCGTTTCTTTCTATCCCCATGTCTTCCTCCACAGCTGCATACTTTATTAACAGTACACAACTAGCAAACCTTTATCGCTTCATTCCAGCGTTAATATTATCTTCATCTATTATCTGTCATAATGTCGCTTTCGTGCAACAATCAAAACGATTTCAGCATAATCTTCGTTGACGTCACCTAGCACAACAAGTAATTTAACTAACAGCTCAAACAGAAAAAAGATGGTCGAGTCAACTAAACGCTGACTGGCCATCCTTCAAAAAAATCACATACCCTGTCATCCCGCCGACATCTCCCCATCACACCCCACCCCAAAATGTGCTACAGTAAGTTTCTGAACAAAACACATCAAACAAGTTGGAGCGTGTAGAAGAAATTGACTAAAGAAGCACATCAAGTCGTCATTCCGGATGCCATTATGGAAGATCTTGATATTAAAGATGGCGAGCAGGTTGAGGTGACGTTGAAGGATAAAGAGGCAGTGATTCGGCCGAAGCGGACGGATACGGGGACGCAGACGATTTCGTTGCGATTTTTCCTGATTCCAACGGTTTTGGCGGGGCTGTTTTTTCTGGCTTACTTTATTTATTTTCAGATTTTGCAGGTGCCGATGACGGGGAAGAATTCGATTGCGCAGATGGTGATTGTGCTGGGTGAATTAAGTGGCATGGGGACGTTTGCGGTAACGTATGTTCAGAATCATCGGCGGATTCATGGCCGTGATCATCGGCGGCGGTATTGGCGGATTTTTCCGACGCTGTTGCTGGCGTTTGCGATTATTCTAGCGTTTGTGGCGTCGGTGTTCTTTTGGGCGATTGGCTACATGTTTGAAGGTGTCAGTTTTGATATTTATACGGCGACGGGGTTGTTTTTGCTGTTTATCAGTATTGTGAACTACCTAATGATTTATTCGGCATTGTCGATTTCGACGTCTTTCATTACGACTTTGTTTTTGTCGACATTCGTTGGTGGCGTTGTCGGGGCGATTGTGACGAACAGTTCGCGGCAGTGGTGGCAGCATAATGTCAGCTTCTTGGGCACGAGCAAGGCGCTGAATGCGTGGCAGTTTAACTTGACGATTGCGGTGTCGGCGTTGCTGTGGATTGCGCTGGTGGACTATTTGTTTGTGCCGTTGATGGCGCATCGGAAAACGGATTGGCGACTGATTACGATGCGGATTATGTTAACCGTGGCGGCCGTAGCGTTACTGGGCGTTGGGCTGTTTCCGAATAACCGCGGCATCTGGCATGTCCTTCACACTCAAAGCGCGTGGTTTCTGAATTATTTCCTCATCGGGATGATTATCGCCGTGCGTTGGCTGCTGCCGGGGGTCTCACGCGAATTTCTCAGCACCAGTTACATCATCGGCGGCATCATCATTTTCGCCGCGATCTTGTTCCAATTTGTCCACTACCTTTCGCTGACGGCGTTTGAGATGATTGCCTTTGCCCTCGCCATGTCGTGGATCATGTTGCTACTACAGAACATTCATCGCCTGTATCAAAAAGATGAGTCTACCTTCGTTGTGACGGTGACCACGAAGAAGGAAAAAGCAGAATAATCAGCGACTGAATCGAAAAGTGGCGTACTCACAAAGGGGCGTCACTTTTTTTGCCTAAAAATCTGAACGCTATGTGTTGCTTGTCCCCTTAAATCTGAACATCATCAGCGTGTAGGGCTCATCGCTGCTGCACGCGTGGTTTCCCTTCGATCGATCGCCAGCCCTTTCATGAACCTAACTTCACACCAATCAATATCAAAGTATAGCGCTCTTGCTGCCATGCCCGCGCCTACTGCCTGTCTATTTTTGAACACTGCGCCCTTCAATATCTTTTTCCACACGCAAACAGACAATGCTACTGGCTGATCACCAGCAACATTGCCTGTTTCAATTGAACAATCTTTACTTTTGCCACCCGCACGAACTACTCGATGATTTTCGACTCGCGCGTCTTCTCATTCATCCGCTCAATCCACGGGTGAATTGGCGCTTTCAGAAAGAGTCCTAGCAGGAAGAAGATGATGCCGAATGCGAGGAGTGCCGCGACATCGACCCAGAGATTTGGCCAGTAGATGCCGCCGACTGTTTCACGCAGGAGGTTGACGGCGTAGGTAAATGGCAGCCATGGGTTGATCATCTGGAAGAACTTGCCGGATAAGACGACAGGGAAGTTCCCGCCTGCACCGGAGATGGAAAGGACTAAGATGATGATGCCGATGCCTTTGCCGATATTGCCGAATAGCGAGATTAAAGCGTAGAGAATGGAGACGAAGACCAGACTGAGCATCATGGCAAATAGCAGGTAAAGCGGCTTGTTGACGACGTACGTGCCGATCAAGAATAAGTTGCCGAGTGCAGCGATGAGACCTTGCAGCATCCCCAGGACGGCAAACGTCAGCCAACGCGCCGTGTACATTTGTTTGACGGTGGCGTCGCTGAGCGTTGGCGGCAGTCGATACTCGGTAATCAGGATTGCGCCCAGCAGCAGTGCCCCGACCCAGATACAGAGTGCCAGGTAAAATGGCGCACTTTGCGAACCGTATGTCGGAATGTGATAGAAGCTTTGTTGTTTGAGTTCAACCGGTTTGGCTAAGAAGCCAGCCTCTTTGGTGGCGTCGCGGCGTAACAGTTTGATTAACTGGGATAAATCGACGGACTTTTCGCCTTTTTTAATGGCCGCGGCGCCTTTTTGAATTGCTTCTTTTAGCGTCGGCCAGTCGTCTTTCACGAATTTCTGGGCGTCATCCAAACCGCTTTGGAGTTGCGGCATTTTTTCGTTCGCCAAGGCCAAGGTGTTGGTGAGGTCGGATTCGACGCCAGGGAGATCTTGATTGATGAAGTCGGTGGCTTTTGTCAGCTTGGTTTTGAGGCTGGGGAAATCATTTTGGTACAAGTCCGCGACGGTTGTGATGCCGCTGGTGATGAGATCCATGTGACCGTTAAGCAGCGTGTTGGCATCGGTAAGTTCCTGTTTGAGTGCCGGCAGCTGCTTTTTCGCTTTGACCAAAAAGTTGTGAGCCTGCGTCAACAGATCCTTCGTGCCGCTGAGCAGTGACGGTATGGATGGCAGGATCTGCTGGTTAATCGTATCCAGCGTGGTGTTGGCATCGTTGAGAGCCGCCTTAAAATCATTCAAAACCTGCTTGACGCTGGTGCCGAGATCGAGGGCTTTGAGCGTATTGGCCGCGTCGGCGAATTGATTGGCGGTGTTTGCTAAAACGCCGAGCCGCTGCTGCAATTCACTCGTACTTAGGTTAGGTACATCCTTAGCCAAAGCTTCGGCGTCGCGTTGAACCGCAGTGGCTGTCGCGGCAACTTCTTTGAGCTTAGCAATGGCCCCGTCAAGCACATGATCATCCTTGCCGGTTAACTGATTAAGAGTTGTCTGCACCCGGGTCAACGTGTCTGCCAAGCTGGTGGCATTGGCGGCAACCTTACCTTGACGATTGGCCAATGCTGTCAGCCGTTGCGCCATCGCTTGCTTCAGTGCCGCGGTGTCTTTGCTGCTGTCTAATTGTTGCAGTTGTTGTTGCAACGTTGTTAAGTCAGCGCTCAAGCTGGTGTTGGCAGCCGCAATCAGTGTTAAGCCGGCGTCGGTTGCATTTTGCACCACACCCAAGGCCGTATTGATTTTGGGAATCACGTCATCTTTGGTCGTTGCCACCGCCGCTTGGGCATTTTTGCCAAAATCAGTTAAAGCCGGCAGCGTGCCATCGACTTGGTTAACCACCGTGATGCCTTGATCCGTTACCTGAACCGCTTTGGTGACACCGGATTCGAGCTGATCGAAATTGGTGACCACCGTATTCAGCTGGGCCCCTGCCTGCCGAACTTCGGGTAGCTTGCCCTTAACATTCGTGGCGAGCTCACCGGCATCTTGGACCATGGGCAGATAGCCATTTGCCCCCGTCAGCTTTTGAGCCATTTGATTGATCTCGGGCAGATACCCTGCCATTTCGTTAGCGGTTTGCAGTTTAGCGCGAATCGCTGGCATTTTAGCCTGTAACTGGTCGACTTCCGCCAAATACTTTTCGATCGTTGGCAGCTGATCGTTTGTATTGGTAACCAAGCTGGTGAAGCGGCGAATCATCGGCAGGTTTTGATCTAGCTTGATGCCCGCTTTATTGAAGGCTTTCACCAATGTCTTGGCTGCCGTTGAGATAAATTCATCCGAAATTTTGTTTTGCAGCGTGGTCGCGCCGGTGCTGGTGATTTTAGGCGCCACCGCGTTGATTTTTTCGTTGACGTAATAATCGAGTTTCGGTTTGTGAATTTTGCCATCAACGAAGCTCAGCAAGTCTTTTGAAAAATGCTTTGGCACCACCACCCCGGCGTAGTACTTACCGCTTCTAACGCCTTTTTGGACGGCTTGTTTGGAGTCGACAAAGCGCCAGCCGAGTTGTTTATTATCTTTCAGTTGATCCGTCAGCTCATCGCCGACTGCCACTTTCTGGTTGCGAAAAGTGGCGGGTTGATCCGCCGAATACACGGCTACTTTTAAATCCTGCGTGTTGCTGTAAGGATCCCACAGCGCCCAGACATTGAACCAGCAGTAAAGGCTGGGAATGACGACCAGCGCTGCGATGAGTAAGAAGGCTAAAGGACTTTTGAAAATTCGTTTCCAGTCCAGCGCCACTAATTTGCCAATGTTACGCATAACGTCCTCCGAGTCCTAGATTGAGATATTTTCTGATTATATCACAGGTGTTTGGTCACGCAATTGGACAAAAAGCAGAAAGTGTCGGGATGAAGCTTTGGATTTGTACGTCCTTCATCCTACACGCTTTCACGTTTTTTCGGCACTCCTAAACTAACGGGATCAAAAAAGCCTTAATCCCATCCCCAGTCACAATAACTAGGGCGATAGGATTAAGGCTTATTTCAGCATCTTTTACAAGGACGCCGGTGAAACCGATTCGACTTTAACGTCTTCACGCTGCACTGCCAACAGATCGGCGCCGGCTTCAACCGTGGTGTCGGCAACCGGTTCGATCCGGGCGTAGGCTTTGCTGTTGGTGATTAGCACCATCGTTGTCGGATCAAGGCCAGCCTTTTCAATGGCTGCGCGATCCATGGTTCCCAGCAAGTCGCCTTTTTTGACGTGTTGACCGGCCTTGACGGCAACCGTGAACGGCGCACCGTGTAAATTAACGGTATCAATCCCTAAGTGCACCAGAATTTCCATACCGTCATCGCTGGTCAAGCCGTATGCATGACCCGTGTCGGCAACAACCGATAAGGTGCCGGATTGTGGCGCGTAGATTTTGTTGACGCCGGCATTTTCTGGCTTAATCGCTAAGCCGTCGCCCATCATGCCGGAAGCAAATACCGGATCGCTTACCTTATTCAAAGCAAGCGTTTCGCCGCTGACCGGTGCATAGACCTTGTTGTCACTCACGGTTGACGAAATCACCGCATTTGCCGTCTCCACATCACGATCGGGCGCCAAGACTTCTTTAGGAATGGCAAAAGCGTTGGTGGCAACAAACGCAACGACAATCGTCCCCAGTGAAACGATGGTGTACCACAGCAAGGCGTGGCCGTTGTAAATATACATTAGATATGACGGAACCACGGCAAGCCCATAAGAGTTGGCGGAAACATTGAGAATGCTCAAGACCGCCGCGCCAAGTCCGGAAGTTAACACGGTGACAATCAATGGCCGAAAATTATAGCGAATCAAAACCCCAAATAAAGTTGGCTCTGAAACCCCAAAGAGTTGTGAGGTGAATGCCCCCATTGAAGTTGCCTTAGCTTTACCGGAACGCGCGCGGAGGAAAATTGCCAACGCCACACCTAAGTTTGCAAAGCCATACATCGCTTCTAACGTAATCAACGGATTCAAGCCGGTGGACGCCAGCAGCGAAGTTTCGATGGCAATCATGGTTTGATGGATCCCGATGAGCACCATCAGCGGATAAGCTGCCCCGATCAGAAAGCCGCCAATGCCAAATGGTAAGTGAATCACCGCCTGCACGCCAACTAGCATTCCATTTTCAATCGCATGGACAAGCGGGCCGACGCCTAAAATCATAATGGCAAACGTGACTAGCATCGTTAGAAATGGCGTCAGGATTTGCTCCAAAACATTCGGCATGTGACGGCGGAAGAACAGCTCCAGTTTGGCGCCGATAAACCCAGCGACCAAAGCCGTTAATACTGAACCCTGACTGCCAACCACTGGCAACCAGCCGAACAGCATGATTGCCTTGGCACTGCCGTCTGCAACTGAGTAGGCATTAGGCAAAATCGGCGAAACTAACATGAGGCCAATCACAATGCCGATAATCGGCGTCCCTTTAAAGTAGCGAAATGTCGACCACACAATCAACGCCGGCAAAAAGGCAAACACGGTGTCGGTCAGCACTGAAATGACCGAGGTGAGACTGGCGGGAATGTCACTAGGCACAGCGCCAAAAAGCTTTAACACCTGAGCGTTGGTCGCCGCACTTTTCAATCCTAAGAACAGTCCGGTAGCCGCAATGACGGGGATGATCGGAATGAAAATGCCGGACAGCATGGCCATTAAGCGCTGCACCCAAGTCTTATGTTCGTCGCCTGCCGCTGCGGTGGTGTCCGCATCGTCCTTGCCATAAATCGCATTCACGGTCCCCAGCTTGGCAATTGCCGCGTACACATCATTGACAACGCCGGTACCAATAATCACCTGATACTGACCGGAACCATAGAAAACACCTTTGACTTCTGGCAGCTGCTCCAACGCCTTATCGTCAATCGCCTTGCGATCCTTCACAACAAAACGCAGCCGGGTTTGGCAATGGGTCACGGAATCAACATTATTGACGCCAACCAACTTCAAAATTGCTTTTGCTTCTTGTTCATAATTTTTTGCCATCTTAATTCACCTCAATGAGAATCGCTTGGTAGGGTTTCAACGTTGGTGCTGCATCCGGATAATTGTTCAGCCAGATTTGGCCATCCGGTAAGTCGATAGTCGCCGGTGTAGCACTGAGATTGACATAGATCCGCAAATGTTTCCCGCGGGCGTACGCGATGACGTGTTCGTCTGCCACCGTAAGCGGCGCAAAATCACCGTCAATCAGATCCGACCGCAACGGCGAATCATTACGCAACTGGCACAGCTTTTGGTAAAAGTGCCAGACCGAGTCGGGATCGGCCTGTTCATCCTGCCAGTTGACGCCGGGTGCTTGTTGGGCCACCGGTAGCCACGGCTGGTGATCGCTGAACCCGCCGTTTGCCTCGTCGTTCCAGGGATACGGTGTGCGGGCATTATCACGCGAGCGGCGATTGACACATGCCAAGGCGTCCGCTTCCGAATAACCTTCCGCTAACGCCCGCCGATAATTATCATGCGCCGACAAATCGTTAAATTGATCAATGCTGCTGCGAACCGCATTTACCATTCCCAACTCCTGACCTTGATAGATAAACGGGCACCCGCGCAAGCAGAAATACAATAATGCCAATGCTTTGGCGCCGGTGGCATTGCGGTACGCCGGTTCGCGAATGTACTTACTCAAACTCCGCGGCTGATCGTGATTTTCAAGAAAATTAGCCCCCCAGCCGACGCGTTGAATGGCCAGCTGACTTTTTGCAATCGCATCGCCCAGCATTTTCGGCGTCCACTGCGTCTGCTTGAACCACTCCGAACCGGAAGCTACATCAATATCGGCATAATGGAAATCAAAGATCATGGAAAAGTAGCCGTTTGGACCGATGAAGTCGCCTAGTTCATCATAGGCAACCCCGGAAGCCTCACCGATTGTTACGGCATTGGCAGGTTTAAAGGTAGCAGCGTTCAGTTCTTTAAGGAAGCGCGCCAGGCCGGGCCGATTCTCTGCCTTCCGCTTCACTTTTCCTAGACCATCGTTGCCATCTGGCGTAATCGCTGCAAAATCCTGATCCTTTTTGATGAAAGTGATCGCATCAACCCGGAAGCCCGCCAAGCCTTTTGCCAACCACCAGTTAATCATCTGGTAAATCGCCTGCCGCAGCTTGGGATTCTCCCAGTTCAAATCCGGCTGCTGCGGGGAAAAGACGTGCAGGTAATACATGTCGGCTTCACCGGGAACCGCCGTCCACGCCGAGCCAGCACCGAAATTAGAGCGCCAGTTATTCGGCGGCTGTCCGTCATGACCTTTGCGGAAAATATAATACTGGCGATAGGGTGAAGTCGGATCTTTCAACGCGGCTTGAAACCACGGATGCTGATCCGAAGTGTGGTTCACCACCAGATCCATCACCACTTTAATCCCTAGTTCTTTAGCAGCGGCCATCAACGCGTCAAAATCAGCCATGGTGCCAAAGCGCGGGTCAATTGCCTGATAGTCGGAGATGTCATAGCCATTATCCACCATCGGGCTTCGATAAACCGGTGACAACCAAATCGCCGTCACTCCTAAGGCCTTGAGCTTCGGCAACTCACTGGTAATCCCTGGCAAGTCGCCAATGCCGTCATTGTTGCTATCTTTAAAGGATGCCGGATAAATTTGATAGAAAATTTCTTGTTGCCACCATGTGCGGCTGGTTTCGTTAAGCATGCGTAACTCCCTTTTCTGAAATGTGGTATCGATTCCATATTTGCCAAAAATAAAACTCAGGCGCTTTGCCTGATTTTTAACGTCAAGGTTAACGGTTCTAAGGTCGCAGCCGGTTCACCGCGGCCAAGTCCGGCTAATAGTAAGTCCGTTGCCACCTGCGCCATTTCGGCAACAGGCTGATGGACGGTCGTCAGCGGCACGCGGGCAAACGGTGCAAATGGCTGGTCGTCATAACCCATCACCGCCATGTCATCTGGAACGGCAATGTTAGCGGCGACTAAACTGTCCACGACGCCAACTGCCACTTCATCTGAGTTCGTAAAAATAGCATCCGGACGCTTTGCCGGAGCCAGCGCGGCGATTTGGCGTCCGAGCGTTTGGCCTTCTGTTGCAGAATGCACCTGCTCAAACAGCCAGGCAGGTTCGACTGGCAACCCGCGCGCTTGCATAAAATCAAAGAAAGCTTGGGTTCGACTTTGACCGTGGCGGGCACTTTTGATCGCGCCACCGGTCATATAAGCAAAATGCCGATGACCTTGCGCAAATAGGTAATCCAATGCATCGCGGGTTGCCTGATAGTGCGGTAACACCAAGGACTTAGCATTGGGAATCTGCACATCCGCATTGACCACGACCACTCGCCCAGGAAAGGCTTTAGCCACTGCCGCCACCCGCGCCGGTGCTTCAACTGACGCTAAGATGACACCATCGAGTTCGCGACTTTTCAGCTGGTTCAAAAACCGCCCCTCGGCATCCGGATCATCGTAAGTTTGCGAAATCATGACTTGGTAACCGTGGGCGTGCAGTGTTCGCTCAATGGCATCAAACAAACCGGCAAAAAACGGGTTCGTGACTCGCGAGACCAAAACGCCAATATTTCCGGTTGCCTGGGCGCGCAAGGAGGTAGCGGCTGCGCTAGGCGTATAACCCAGCGTCTTGATCGCAGCTTCGATCCGCGCCTTCTTATCAGCGGAAATATACGGATGATGATTCAAGTACCGCGATACCGTCGTCACACCCACGCCGGCTGCCGCAGCAATTTCGCTAATCGTTGCCATGAATGGCGCACCTCCTGTTTATGGAATCGATTTCATACTGTGAGTATACAGCGCTTTCAAAAATTGTCAAGGCACAGTTGAAAAAATTCGATTACTTCTGCAAATGAAATGCCTCGGTGCACAGATGACTGCAGTTGATTGGCAAAAAAGCATCAGCCAATGTCTGCACGAATGACATTTGGCTGATGCTTTTTTATTTATTGGCGCAAATAAGTTGTTTAAATGGTGGCGACATGGTTGATATCAGATGTGCTTTCTACTAACATCGCTTCATTCAGTTTCAAAAGCCGCCTATAGCCCGCCATTACCCTTCCGCAGATTCCACGCCTGCACGTTGCTAACCGCAGCAGGTGGATTCACACGTGCGGCAGTGGGGCATGTGTCTCCAAAGAAGCGCCCGGAAACCACCCGATAACCACCGTCAATGAATAACTCGAAAACGGAGACGTCCACAAATAACCGAATCGTGACCGTTTTGCCTGCTGGGAAACCAAATTGACGCAAGCTGCCGCCATTATTACGGTTCTCGCGCTGAACCATCCCTTGTCCACTATCTGAGTCAAGATTGATCAACAGTTGATCGTGATCGCCATCCGGAACATGGACGGTGGCTTTTTGGCCGGCAGCTAACGTCATGCTCAGTTCGAACGCACCGCTCAACGCTTTGACTGACCATTGATCCGTATTGTGGCTGACAACTGGTAAGGCCTCAGCAGCAGTTTCCCGAAGCTGTTCTATGTTGGGATGCGGCTTTAGGCAAACATGACCATCGCGTAAATCCAGCTGGCGCACGTAACTCAAGACGCCTTCCCACCCGTCTGCATCCGTTGGGTAATTCGTGTCGGGTAAGCCTAGCCAGGAAATTGCTAAAGTGCCATCTTTTTCGGTATTGGCAAGCCGGGTTGCGTAAAAGTCAAACCCTTTATCGATATTTTGCAGGCGCTGATGGGTCAGTGTGCCAGTCTCCGGATCAAAGCTGTCGGCCACAAGTGCAATATTAGGATAAACATTTTCGTATTCGAAAAAGTCTTGATCCAAGCCTTGTGGGCAGTACACTAAGACGACTTTGCCATTAATAAAGGCAATGTTTGGACATTCCACCATGTAACCGCAAAACTCGTCCGGGATACTTAACGGGGCCACAAAGCGCCAGGTCTTATCCGGCTGCTTTTCATATAGTAGGATGGCGCCGGTGTGATCGGCCCGCTGACCACCGATTAAGACATAGGTTTTATCTTGATAATTAAATAGAAATGGATCCCGGAACTCTTGGGTGTAGCCAGCAGGCGGATTAGCAATCAATGGCTTCGGATCTTTATATAAACGACTATCTGCGCCCAGAACCGCCCCTAATTGCGTGGACTGTCGATGCCACTGCTCATCCCGCACATTACCGGTGTACATGATTCGCAACGTACCATGCGTCACTAATGCCGAACCGGTGTAAGCACCTTGCGCATCAAGTTCGTTATCCGGCAATAAATCACCCGGGACCCGCCGCCAGTTAAATAAGTCTTTGGATACGACATGCGCCCACGACTTTAAACCATGAACCGGACCAAATGGAAACTGCTGGTAATATAGGTGCCACTTGCCATTAAAGAAATTCAGACTGCAGGGATCATTGATCAAGCCCGTGTCCGGTTGAATATGCGTCTTAGTTCGCCACTGACTTGCAGCAACCTCAGCTTTCAAGCTCGCCACATACTCTGGTGTCCACGTCGAATAAGGCTGATACCGCTTAGCCATATTCTCAATTGAGTCCGTCATGTACTTACCACCTTGTGTTTGAAATAATACCCTTATCTTATCTGAGTTCGCGGCATTGTCAATGGAAGCGCAAACAATCCGATGATCCGGGCTGCTTAATCATTGATTACGCACGAACGACCCATTATGCCACGGGTACGATTAAAAATCACCATGAACCGCACCGCTTTTTAAATTCGCCCAGTTTAAAAGTGAGCTGTCCAACTTTATTCAGCTTAAAATCCAACACAAAACCCGCGGCCATCAGCTGCGGGTCTCAGTTTTACCAATCGGAGGGTACCAATTGGCAATCATTATTTTGGAGGAGTAGAAATGAAAAAGTTGGGTTGGGGTTTAGGAATGAGTGGGTGGCTCATTTCTATGTTGTTAATACTACCGACGAACTTTGAACATTCTGTGACGGCAAATCGCTCTTTGTGTTAACAAGGTTTTCCGCCGTGTCTCATGACCTTGCGTTTGGCAGCCAAGATTACTTTTCCGGTAAAAAGTCGCGCCGATAATCGTGGACATATTGCGAAAACGTGATTGCCGGTCGCCCAAGCACTTTTGGCAACGTTGTGGTCACTTCTTTGGCATTCCCCATTTGCGTGATCAGATACAGCATGACCATCACATTCACATAATTCTTCGGCAAGCCGCGCGCAATCATGGTGTGGCGAAAACGCAGTAGACTTGGCCGACTATACGTTATCTGGACGCCTAACACTGCCGTCATGATTTTAGCGACCTCGGCATACGTGAGCGCCTGATCGCCGGTGATCGCCAGCTTTTGGCCAATATATTGCGGATCACACAGGACAGTTGCTGCCACGGCACCGATGTCGCGCGTATCAATGAAACTCGTCCGAGCGCGTCCAGCCGGCACAAATAGATCATGGTGGGCCACAATGTCATGGCGATGCGTGGTATTGAGATTTTGCATGAAAAAGCTTGGCCGAATAAATGTGTATGGCAACCCAAGTGCTTCAATGCGTTTTTCAATCTTATGATGCGGGGTCATTGGATTGTGTTCAACGCCCAGTAACGAGACGAAAACCACCTGCTTAATCCCATGGCGCACCAAGGCATCAAGAAATGGATACATGTCCGTTTTGGGTTTTGCTAATTGCGGCGGGCGCACGAAGAAGACCTTGTCAATGGCCGCCAATGCCGGGTCAAAAGTTGCGGCGTCAAGAAAATCAAATTTGCGTAATTGAACCGGCAAGTCCCGTAAAGTTGCACGCGCATGAGCCGGCGAATGTACAGCAGCAAAAAGTTGCACGTCTGCACGTTTGGTTAAAGCTTGAATCAGCGGCAGTCCAATATTGCCGGTCGCTCCGATCACTAATATATTCGTCAAGTTGAATACTCCTCCATAAAAGAAAAGCACCCCTGAAGGTACCTTTTCAAAGCTGTCGTGTCATAAACCGTTAACTAAATTTCCGGCACTATTCGTACATATAATCACGGGTAGCTGGCAAGTCCTTACCAGACGGACCCTTACTAATCAGATACTGCATGACATCAATGTTACCGGCCTCAAAACTCGCAGCGGCGGCTTGCAGGTAAACATCCCACATGCGCGTAAATTCATAACCGAACTTTTGCTGAATCGGATTACGGTGATTATTGAAATTCGTATCCCAAATTTCAAGCGTCCGCTGATAATGGCGGCGTAATGGCTCCAAGTCGTCCAACTGCATACCGGCATCAATAATATGGGTCAGATTTTCCGCCATCCCAGGCACATAGCCATCCGGGAAAATGTACTTATTAATCCAGGCATTCACGGCCCCGCCTTGCTGCCGTGTAATCCCATGAATCAACGCCACACCATCATCTTTTAGCAGCTTGGCAACATCTTTAAAGTACTCTTCTAGATTTTCCTTACCGACATGTTCAAACATACCGACAGAGGTAATGTAGTCAAACGGTTCGCGATCTAATTCGCGGTAATCCATATATAGAATTTCCGCCACGTCATTCAGGTGTTCCGCTTCAATCCGGTCAGAAACCAGCTTAAACTGTTCCTTACTTAAGGTGATACCAACCACATGCAAATGGTAGGTCTTGGCCGCCCGTAACATAAGCGTCCCCCACCCACAGCCGATATCCAATAACGTCCGACCCGGCTGCGGATTCAGTTTGCGTAAAATGTGATCGATTTTATTTAATTGTGCCGTTTCCAGATCGTCATCCCAGTTCTCAAAATAAGCACAGGAATACGTCAGCGTTGGATCCAGCCATAGCTTGTAAAAGTCATTACCCAAGTCATAGTGTGAATGAATATCCTGCTTGGACTTGCGCTCGGTGTGGCTTTGCTTAGGCAACACGCGCATGAGTTTGTTGTTACGCATAAAACTGTCCGCGTTGGCATAGGCCGCCGCAATTAATTGCTGCAACGGCCGCTTACCACCAAGAACCTCAATGTCACCACGCATGTAGGCCTCACCTAATGCAAGCGAAGCATTCTTTAGCAGCAAACGCACTGGGATCGCTTTTTTCATTTTAATCGTGATCGTCGGCTCGCCTGTTCCATATGTTTCTTCCGTGTGGTCCCAATACTCAACACGGACCGGAATATTGAAAGAGTGACTGAACATGGTATGATAAAACTTTTTTTCGAGCATGATGACCTCCGTTTTGAAAAGTTACAACCGTAATTATAAAGCTTTTTGACCAAAGAAAAAACACCGCCAATGAAATGGACGGTGTGTTGCCGCTTTCATTAAAATTTTCGGAAGCGGGCTTGACGCTGGGTAACCAGTGTCTGCGGATCCAATGCCATAAGGGTCGCCAACTTTGGCTTAACCTCGGCTTTGAGTGCGCTGGGGAAGTCGGTACCGGTATCCGTAATTATCCGATCACAGACTTTTTTAGCCAACAAATCCCGCGGGGTCAGTTGCATGACTTCAGCCGCTTCTTTGGCGCGGCTGGAATCTTTCCACAAAATCGCCGCAAAGCCTTCTGGTGACAAGATGCTGTACATGCTTTTATCTGTCATCCAGACTTCATCACCAAACGCCAGCGCCAGTGCCCCGCCTGATCCGCCTTCGCCAACCAATATCGCTAAAATCGGCGTTGGCAAATCGGCGCACGTGACGAGCAAGTCTGCAATCGCTGCCCCTTGCCCATTTGCCTCTGCTTCTTTACCTGGATAGGCACCAGGGGTATTAATCAGCGTGACAATCGGACGATGAAACTTCGCCGCCTGTTTCATAAGCCGCAACGCCTTGCGATAACCCCAAGGCTCCGGACTGCCAAAATGGGTCTGCAACCGTTCTGTCAAGTCATTGCCTTTATCGGTCGCAATCACAGTTACCGCTTGGTCATCCAACCAACCGATGCCGCCAATGACAGCCGGATCATCATGACTGGACCGATCACCATGTAATTCATGAAAATTGGTGACTAAGCCGTTGATGAGTTCGCGGGTGGTATAGGGACGTGGGGCGCGCGCCGCTTGAACGGTGGCGTAGGCGGATGTTTCTTTTTTGGGCATGCCAGGGTACCTCCTTGCTTCGTGTTGGTGCTGGTGGGGATGTTTTCCGATGCTGAAATGCGTTCACAGTTACAGAAATCTGCGTGTATGGGCCTCTAGCCTAAATGGCCAAAGACCGGCTGGCTCGGGAAAGTCACTTTTGTTTCGGTTGGGGACATTCTCCGATGCTGAAACGCGTTCACAGGCCCAGAAACCTGCACGTGAGGACCCTGAGCCTAAATGGCCAAAGACCGGCCATTTAGGGCTCAGGGCCACTTACGCTCCGGTTTCTAAGCGGGCCTGTTCACGCTCTGTGCATTTGTAACAGTTCCCCGATATAATCCGCTTGTTCGCTTCTCTTCACGATGGCGTCGATGAAGCCGCTTTGGAGGACGGTTTCGGCGCGTTGGAAGTTTTGCGGGAGCTTTTGGTTGATGGTTTGTTCGATGACGCGGCGGCCGGCGAATCCGATGAGGCTGTGGGGTTCTGCTAGTGTGATATCGCCTTGCATGGCAAAGCTGGCTGTGACGCCGCCCATGGTTGGATCGGTGAGCACGCTGATGAACAATAAGCCGGCATTGCTGTGATTCTTCACAGCCGCACTGACCTTAGCCATTTGCATCAGTGAATGAATGCCTTCTTGCATCCGTGCACCCCCGCTTGCGCAGTATAGAACGACTGGCAGATTTGCTTCGGTTGCTTTTTCAAACAAACGTGTGATCCGTTCACCAGTCACGGTTCCGAGTGAACCCATCATAAACTTAGGATCCATAATACCGAGACCGCATACCTGTCCGCCGATTTTCGCCTGACCGGTCCAAACGCTGTCTTTTAAACCAGACGCCTGATGTCCCGCGGCTAGTTTCTTCTCATAACCCGGAAAATCCAGCGGGTCGGTCGTGGTTAAATCCGCATCCCATTCCGTTGCATCTGTCGCTACCAGTGCTAACCGTTTTTTGGCCGTGATGCGGAATCCATAATGGCAATGCGGACAAACCTGAGCATCGCCGAGACTTTCACGATAACTGCCTTGCTTGCAGTATGGACATTGAATCCATAAGTTTTCAGGCAAAGCCGCCTCACGAGCAAGTGCTTCTTGGGTTAGTTGTGGTTGGAACATGCAGCATCCTTCCTTTCATCCTGCCATTGTGGCAAAAAGTCACGGTTGAGATAAGCCGTATCAGCTTCTCCAGCCAATACCTTGGGTGCCTGGAAAAGTGCCAGTGCAAAGTCGCGGTTGGTTTTGACCCCTTGAACGTCTAACTCTGTCAGGGCTCGGTGCATTTTAGCCAAGGCCGACTGACGCGTTTGGCCATGAACGATAATCTTGGCAATCATCGCATCATAGTACGGGCTGATTTTATCGCCTGGCGCCACGCCGGTATCGACGCGCAAACCCAGTCCGCCAGTCGGAAAGCGTAATTGTTCCAGCGTCCCGACATCGGGCATAAACTGATGATCCGGATCTTCGGCATTGAGTCGGCATTCAATGGCAACGCCGGATGGTTCCGGCGTGGTCAGTTCCACGTCTTCGCCTGCCGCAATGCGCAATTGTGCCTGAACCAAATCCACGCCGGTCACCATTTCCGTGATCGGATGTTCAACCTGAATCCGCGTATTCATCTCCATGAAATAAAAATGATGCTGCTGATCCATTAGGAATTCAATCGTTCCGGCATTGAGGTAATCAACGCCGTCAGCAATTGTTTCGGCTAAATGCAACAGCTTAGCCCGCTCCGGTGACGTTAACACCGGGCAGGGACTTTCTTCGATCATTTTCTGACTGTGACGTTGCAGGCTGCAATCACGCTCGGGAAAAACGCTCACGTGTCCTTGCTGATCGCGCAACACCTGAACCTCAACGTGCTTAGCCGGGACAATCACCTTTTCCAGGTACATCGTGGGATCACCGAATGCGGCTTGGGCTTCTGCCTGCGCCCCGGCAAATTCGGCTGTCAGGTCATCGGCAGTCGCCAATTTACGAATACCTTTACCGCCACCGCCAGCACTGGCTTTAAGCATCAGCGGATAGCCAATCGCCTGTGCAGCCGCCAATGCTGTATCGACATCCTGAAGCGGCCGGCTGCCAGGGATCACCGGCACACCAATATCAATCATCGTTTGACGGGCAACGGCTTTATCACCCATTTGCTCAATGGCAGTCGGCTTGGGCCCGATGAAGGCTAACCCGGCATCAGTCACCAACTTGGCAAATTCGGCATTTTCGGACAAGAAACCAAAACCCGGGTGCACCGCCTCCGCACCGCTTAAAATGGCGGCACTCACGACATTGCGCATATTCAGATAAGAATCGGTTGCCCGCGGACCACCGATACAAATCGCTTCATCCGCCAGCAAGACATGTAGGCTGTGGCGATCGGCGTTCGAAAACACCGCCACCGAGGTGATGCCCATTTCCCGCAACGTTTGAATGATGCGGACCGCAATCTCGCCACGGTTGGCAACGAGTACTTTTTTGAACACAGTTCCACTTCCTTACACGAGTCTGAATCGGGTCGATTTAGCCAATTGCAAAGACAAGTTCGGCACTGCAAGCCATATCTTCGCCGACGTAAACCTTGCCTTTTCCTAAGCCGGCATTGTCGATCAATTTCTCTAAAGTGACTTCGATGCGCAAAACATCGCCGGGGCGTACCATGTGACGGAACTTGGCTTTCTTAATGCCGCCGAGATAAGCTGTTTTACCTTTAAAGTCCGGCATCGAAAGCAAAGCAATTGCCCCTGCTTGCGCCATCGCTTCGATCTGCAAAACGCCCGGGAAAATCGGGTTACCGGGAAAATGCCCTTGAAAAATCTGTTCATTGATAGAAACGTTCTTTTGTGCAACCACAGATTCGCCGGGTTTGAGATCCAGTACCCGGTCAATCATCAACATGGGATACCGATGTGGCAAAATCGCCTGAATTTCTTGTGCTTCAAGTGTCTTTTTGGTTTCGAGCATGAATGCTATCCTCCTAAAACGTGTTTATGGAGCCGGAATGCGACTCGGTTTACGCTTTGTCTTCTTGTACGATGAGCAACGGCTGGTCGTATTCAACTAAGCTTTCGTTATCGACTTTAACCGCCTTAACCGTGCCGCTAACAGTACTTTTAATCTCATTCATCATTTTCATGGATTCGATGATGCAGACAACGTCACCTTTTTTTACGTGATCGCCGACTTGAAAGTACGGATCAGCGCCTGGTTTAGGAGCCAGATAAACGATTCCGACCAGTGGCGCTTTGACCGCTGTGCCTTCATCCGCTTGTGGCTTGTCCGGTACCGGCGTGACAGGTGTCGCTGCCGTATTTTCCGGAGCCGGGGTCACAGGTGCAGACGCGGCAGCAGGGCTTGCTTTGACCAAATGTAGCGAGTCGTTACCAAGTGTCAGTTCCAGCTCGTGCAGCGAACTTTGCTCCAACTGTTTGATCAAAACTTCGATCATTTTGGTGTCCATGACACTCACCACCTTTTGAAGGCCAAAACGGCATTATGACCGCCAAAGCCAAAGGAGTTACTCAATGCATAATCGACTGATGTATCACGATTGTCGCGATTAACCAGCGTGACCGGGCAATCCTCGTCTTGAGCCGCATCCACCACATTCATTGGCAACCGGCCGCTTTGTAAGGCACTTAGCGTCATGATCGCTTCGATGGCCCCAGCAGCACCTAGCAGATGTCCTGTCAGTGCCTTGGTTGAGCTAACCAACACATCGTCGCCGAAAAGATCATGGATGGCTTTACTTTCCATCGCGTCATTGGCTTTGGTTGCTGTCCCATGGGCATTAATGTAGCCGACTTCACTTGGCTTAATGCCGGCTTCTTCAACGGCCAACTGCATCGCACGTGCCGCCTGAGAGCCACTTGGATCAGGCGCCGTCATATGATAGGCATCACTGGTAGCACCATAGCCAACCACTTCACCTAAAATCTTGGCGCCGCGTTTTTGTGCATGCTCTAGGCTTTCGAGAATCAATGCACCGCCGCCTTCGCCCAAAACGAAACCATTCCGGTCAGCCGCAAATGGCAGGCTGGCCTTGGTTGGATCGGTATTTTTGGACAATGCGGAAAGCGCAGCAAAACCGGCAATTCCGATTTCGTTAACTGAAGCTTCGGCGCCGCCTGTAATCACAACATCGGCTTTACCGGCTTGAATCCGCATCGCTGCTTCGCCAATCGCATTCGTAGCTGAAGCACATGCCGTTACGACAACATAGCTGGGACCATGCGTACCAAAGTAATGGGAAATTGTCCCTGCAACCATGTTACTGATGGCTTCCGGCACGAACAGCGGACTCACGCGATCCGGGCCTTTTACATACATCTTCGTCACTTGTTCCTGAATGGTTGTCAAACCACCAATCCCGGAACCGAAAATAACGCCCACTCGATCTGAATCGACCGCATCTTCAGTTAGACCGGATTGTTCATATGCTTCAATGGCGCTATAGAGACCATATTGGGTAAACAGATCCATCCGTTTACTTAGGCGTTTGCTCATCCGTTCTTCGGGTTTGAAATCTTTGACTTCACCAGCGACTGTGATTCCGGTTTTTTCAGCATCAAACTTGGTGATTGGCTGGATGCCGACCTTGCCAGCGTCCATCGTCGCCACAGTTTCGGCGACTGAATGGCCCAGCGGATTCACAGTACCCATTCCGGTTACGACTACTCGTTGCAATGTCATTCCTCCGTTCATGTACTTAACCTAATCCGCCGGCGACAGTCACTGTCTGACCGGTTATGTAGGCATTTTCGACCAGAAAACGGGCCGTGTGGGCAATTTCTTCAGGTTGTCCGAACCGCTTCAACGGAATCTCCGCTAGAATCTGGTCCTGACTGGATTGGCTCAAAGCGGCGGTCATATCGGTGGCGATCATCCCTGGGGCAATGGCATTAACGCGCACGCCACGCATAGCCCCTTCACGAGCCAGCGTCTTAGTTAGCCCGATGATGCCTGCTTTACTTGCCGCATAATTGGCTTGGCCGATATTACCGGTCAAACCGACCACACTGGCCAGATTGATGATGACGCCAGCGCGCGCCTTTAGCATTTTCTTGAAGGCCGGTTGGGTAACATAAAAGGTTCCATCCAAGTTAACCTGAACGACCTTGGCAAAAGAATCGGGTTTCATGCGCATCGCCAACATATCGTCGGTAATGCCGGCATTATTAACCAACACATCCACGCTGCCAAACTGGTCCAAGGCAGCGGCGACCAATTGATCACCGGTTGTGGGATCATCCACACTGCCCAGCACGGTCACAACACCGTGGCCATAGTCTTCTAATTCTTTGATCAAAGTTTCCGGAAATTCATGCCGCGCATTCAAGACCAAGTTGGCCCCTGCTTGAGCAAAATTTCTGGCAATCGCTTCACCGATACCTCGTGAGGCACCGGTGATGATCGCGGTTTTATCAGTTAGTTTCAATCTGCCTTCACTCCGTTATTCAAATCGGCTACCTCATTGAGACTTGCTGCATCACGAATCAGGTAGGTTGTCATCTTGCGGTCAATGCGTTTAATCATTTTACTAAGCACCGGTTTCGGACCTAATTCAACAATCGTATCAACGCCTTGTGCTTTCAGTTGTGCGATCACGGTAGCAAACTTCGTCGGTTCGGCTACTTGCGCCGCTAATACCGGTCGGATGTTGCTAGCCGAAAATGGCTTAAGTGCCGTCGTACTAATGACCGGAATCACTGGTTCAAAGACATGAGCCGCTGCCAGTGCTGCTTGTAATGGTGGTTGTGCACTTGCCATTAACGGACTATGAAAGCCCCCGGCAACTTGCAAAGGAATGGCGCGGACACCTTGGTCTGTCAGCCACTTTTCAACCGTTGCCAAGTCATCATGTGTCCCTGCCAAAACCGTTTGCTTCGGACCATTGTAATTAGCTGGCCAAACATGTTCTGCCTGCTGACAAGCTGTTTTGATGATGGACTCATCGCCGCTCATCACCGCCAGCATGCCGCCTGGTTGTTCTTGACACGCGTCGGCCATCGCTTTACCACGGGCTGCAACGAGCTCAAGTCCTGATTCTAAGCTCAACCCGCCACCTGCGATTAATGCGCTATATTCGCCCAGACTCAAGCCGGCTAAAGCAGCTTCCGGCGGCAACTCTGCTGAGGCAACCTCATGCATGGCCACACTATAAGCAACTAAGGCCGGCTGTAGGTAATCCGGATGGGCCGCAAAATCACCGTTAGCCAAAAACTCTGGCAAGTCAAAGTCCAAAACGGCATCGGCACGATCAATAATCTCTTTGAATATCAAAGTATTCTGGTAAAAATCAATCCCCATTCCGGGGACCTCGGCACCTTGGCCGTTAAACACATAAGCAAATTGCAAAAAGTGGTACCTCCTTGCCTGCGTTTGGGTTACGCTTGCACGTCAACCTGACTAGTGAGCAAAGCCGCCATTTTCGAGCCGGCGACAATTTCTTTTGCCTGCTGCATGACTTCTTCAACAATATCCTTGCTGCTTTCTTCGCGTTTCACTAATCCGGCAATTTCGCCTGCCATAAAGGATCCATGGTCGCGATCGCCTTCTAGAACGGCTTTACGCAAACTACCATTACCTAATTCTTCCACCGCTGTAAAATCAGTGGTGCCAGAAAGCGCAATTTCTTTTTCCAGTTTGAGATAATTGCGGCTCATCGGGTTCTTCAAGACGCGGGCTGCATGACCGACATACATACCGGTAACAAGGGTATCAACGTCTTTTGCTTTAATCACAGCGTCTTTGTAGTTTTGATGAATGCGGCTTGAGGTTGAGGTTAAAAAGCGGGTCCCCATTTGGACACCAACTGCACCTAAACTAAGCGCAGCCGCAACACCGCGACCATCGCCAATACCGCCAGCTGCAACGACCGGAATATCAACGGCATCAACCACTTGCGGCACTAGGGCCATCGTGGTGATACTACCGATATGACCACCGGATTCCATGCCTTCAGCGATCACACCATCAACGCCGTCACGAGCCATGCGCTTAGCCATCGCAACTGACGGCACAACCGGCATGACCACGGTGCCGTTTTGCTGGAGCCGTTCCAGATAGCGGCTAGGATCGCCGGCGCCGGTTGTTACCAAGGCAACTTTGGCATCGACAATCACATCAATGACCTGTTCGACAAACGGTGATAGTAACATCACGTTGACACCGAATGCCTTGTCGGTCATTGATTTTGCAACTTCGATCTGTTCCTTAACCCATGAAGCAGGTGCATGACCGGAGCCAATGATACCAAGACCGCCAGCTTCAGAAACCGACGCAGCTAATTTGCCGTCAGCGACCCACGCCATGCCGCCTTGAAAAAGCGGATATTTAACGCCTAAACGTTCCATTAATGGACTCATTGGCCCACTCCTCTCCAGTGTCTTAAGCTTCAGCCTTTTCAGTGATAAACGTAACCAGATCTGAAACCGTTTCAATGCTTTCGTCAGTATCGATCTTAACGTCGAATTCGTCTTCGATTTCGTTGATGATTTCGAAAATATCCAAGCTATCTGCATCCAGATCGTTCTTGAAGTTCGTCGTCAAGGTTACTTCTTCCGGCTTCTTGTCCAATTGGTCAGCAATAATACTTTGTACCTTAGGCAATACTTCTTCGTTAGTCATGTTTATATGTTCTCCTTTGAGTGTTAAGTTTTGACCGTTTCATTGGTCTGTCAATTGTAACCGTTAGTTAGTAAGTCATGATAAGTGAGCCAACAGACAAGCCGCCGCCAAAACCGCTAAGCACTATTTTCTGGCCGCGTTTTAACTGACCGCTTTCTGCCAACTGTGCCAACAGAATCGGGACGCTGGCTGCGCTGGTGTTACCATACTCATCAATATTGATCGGAAATTTTGCTTCCGCGACTTTCAACTTTTTATTCACTGATTGAACAATGCGCGCATTCGCTTGATGAAGCAAAAACCAGTCAATGTCATCTGTTGTCAGATTAGCTTGTTCCAAAGCCCGATTGATCGAGCGAGGTACTTCGCTAATGGCAAACTGGTAAACCGCGCGCCCATTCATTTTGAAATATGGCGACGGTTGCGCTTGTGCATCGGCAAAGGGGCTTTGATTTGCTTGCTCCCCAGCCAACAACACCATCTCGGTATCACCGAAACTCTTTAAATCAACTGCTTGAACCGGGGCGCCTTGATCACTAACCAAAACGCCGCCAGCTCCATCAGCGAACAAAACTGCTGTGCGCCGATCATGCCAATCAACTAACCGGGAAAGGACTTCACTCCCGATCACCAGTCCTTGATGAACGGTGGGACTGGTCATCAGCCGATCAGCGACATGCAGCGCATATTCAAAACCGGCGCAAGCAACATTGAGATTAAACGCAAATGCGTGATTCGCATTTAAAGCTGCTTGCAGGCGATTAGCCTCGGCCGGGGTGGCGTAGTCCGGGCTCATGGTCGCCACGATGATGAAATCGAGCTGATCGGCGGTGACCGTCGATTTTTCTAACAATTGTTGGGCGACATCATAGGCTAAATCAAAGTTACGCTGGTCAGTGACCACATGCCGGGTTTGAATCCCCGTGCGTTCTCTGATCCATTCATCCGATGTGTCCATAAATTCTCGTAACTGCTCGTTTTCAATGCGCGTGGCTGGCACCGAGTAAGCACTGGCCAGAATCTCCAAGACGGGGCCTTCTTTCTAATGACGATATTCGTCAATAAATTCATTGAGATTATCTAGCGCGCGTTCGATTAGCTCGATTTGCGGTTCGGTAAATCCCTTAACAAAACTGGCAACCATTTTTTGGTGAAAAGCAAGATGCGCCCGATACATGAGTCGTCCCTTGCGGCTGAGTCGCAGGTTCACAACCCGTTTATCCGACTCTAGATGCAACCGTTCAACATAGCCTTTGCGCGCCAGATTGTTAATGGCGAAGCTTAAAGTGCCTTGGGTCACATGCAGCTTCTTGGCAACATCACTAGAGCTAGGGGTCGCATGAATACCAATCGCATCAATGGTATGCATTTCTTTAATGCCTAAATCCCGGAACTGACTTTTACGTAGTTCCTCTTCTTCCATTCGTAAAATATCCGAATAAACGCGAATGAGCTTATCGTTTATCCGCTTGACGCTTGGCTTTTGGGACATTGGTGTGCCTCCGTGTACAACTGATTTGATACTCAAAGTATCAGTTGAAAAAAAAAGCCTGTCAAGTGGACTAAGCATTTGCTTCTACCACAAAATGCAATTCTGCGTGGCAGACAAGCTCTTCACCGATACTGGCGGTCGTTGTGACCACCCCCATATTCGCCCGAACCTTACCCATCTTGACTGCCAGTGTCAGCACACTGCCAGTTGGAACGGGTTTAAGGAATTCTGTTTTGCCGATACTTGCCAGATAAGCAGTTTTGCCGGCAAACTTCGGTGACTTCAGAATCAAAATCGATGCTGCCTGCGCTAGCGTTTCAATAATCAGCGTTGGCGGCATGGTTAACTCACCGGGTAGATACGCAACCAGATGATCTTCTGCCACGCTCACGTATTTCTCTGCGACAATCGATTCATCCGGTACTAATTCGGTCACCCGATCAATGTAAAAGAGCGGGTAACGATTTGGGATTAGCGTTTGGATGGTTGAGGTATCCAAAGTTGTCATAGCCTCGCCTCCTCTTTAACCGCGGCCTCAGATGGTGACAGTCGCGAAAATGTCTAAAAGCAGTTGTGCGATATTTTCGCGTTGAACCGTCATCACTGGTTGCCGGTTTTTGTCCAACCAGATTAATTGGATGTTCAAAGCATATGCAGAACTGTTTTGATTGTCAAACCTTTTTCGTCATTATTCATTTGTGAGAATATTGATATTCCTGAATGAATGCGGTCTCAGATAATATTGTTAAGGGATTTAAGGGTTGCCATAAACTGATAAAATATGCAGAAAATTTATTTATTAAATTTTATCTGCGAACGATCGATTGACGAGCCACCCACAACTAATTTGGTGAATGACAGTTGGCTGATCATGACGGCAAATCGGTTTCAACTTGAAGATGATAATATCTGGTGCTGTGTTGTTGGAACGATGGTAGTCGTTTGGAAAACACTACCTGATACGTGGATTTCTAACTGCGCCGTTTTTGCTCACTTTCTATAACGCGCTCCCCAGCGCAGAAGTCTGCGTGTAAGGACCTTAAGCGCAATGGCCAAAGACCGGGCCATCGCGCTTAAGGCCGCTTACACTCCGACTTCTAACCGCGCTGGCTCGCGCTCACATAAAAACGGCCATCCGCCTTGGGATAGCCGCTTTTTCGATTTAAGTTCGGTTAAGTCTTTTTACCGCTAATGGCGGCTGACGGCAGCGCGTAGTTCACTGTCTTTTAGTTTCAGCCGCACAATGGTTCCGACTTTTTCCGGGTCATCTATCCACGGTTCATGGCCCGCACCGTTGATCGTTGTTAATTCACCATGCTGGACGACAGCGGCGATCTCCTGACCCAATTCAGGGTTGGCAAATGGGTCGTTGGTTCCCCAGATTAAACTCATGGGTACCGTTAGCTGCCGTAAATACCGTTCCGGCAAGACGTTGGATTCTTTTGACCGATACATGCTGCGTAATAACGACAAGCTGGTTAATTGATAATGCGGTAAATGTGTAAACGCATGAACACAATCAGCAAAGCTTTGCGGCAGTGCGCTCACGGCGGCCGGATCTGTCCCCATGCGATGAAGCGGTCCCCAGGCGCGCTTGGCTGATTTCGGGATCTGGCGTTTCATAAACCAGCGACTCAAGACCGGATTTAAGGCCGGTTTTAACGGTGCCGGTGTACTGGTCATCAGCATCCGGCCCGGATTGCCTAGCAAAATGAGCTGATCCACTCGTTCCGGATAAGGCAGTGCAAACCAGGTTGCCCAGTGTGCGGCCAGCGAGTGGGCAATGATCGGCACTGTTTTCAAATCAAGCTGATCCATGACTTGGCCGATCAATTCAACCGCAAAGTCATGCACCTTGACCTGTTCGTAATCAAAGCCGTCACTTAACCCACTGCCTGGTAGTGCGAGCACAAATAGATGATAACCAGCTAATTGCGGCAACAATGGCGCTAATTCATACGGATCGCCGGTATTGCCAGGGATCATGAGTACCGGATCCCCGTGACCAAATTCTAAGACGCGGACACGCAAATTTGCTTCTGCTGACTCCGTGGGTGCGATTTTAAGCCATCGCGTTTTCGGTTTTAAGTGAAAATCAAGCCAAAGTTGATTCTCCGCATTACGCGCCGCCTGAAAAGCAACCGAATCATGTTCAAGAATGGGTTGCGTCACCAATCAATTCCTCCTTTTTAATCCTATCCCTCAATTAGCGACTTAACTAAGCTGTCAGGCCATTCGTCATGGACGCTTGATAAATCGCTTTGACGTCTTCTTCAGATAATGGCACATACGCGCGGGTTTCCAGACTGGCATTGGCCACAGCCGCTGTTGCCATCGCGTCAAAATGCGCTTCATCGGCAATTCCGACTTCCGGTAAGGTCATCGGGAAGCCTAAATGCTGAATCCAGTCAAACGTTGCGTCGATTGCTGCTTGGGCAACCGCGTATGTTTCGTCTCCTTCAAGGTCCCAAACATGCCGTCCGAATCGCGCAAACATTTCCGCGGTGGTCGGATCTTTGGTCAAAATAAACTCCATCCAGCGCGGTGTTAAAATGCCGAGGCCAACGCCATGCGTAATGTCATAGTAGGCTGATAGCTCATGCTCCAAACTGTGAACCGTCCAACCATTTTCGTTGGCCACGCTCACAAGACCATTCAATGCCATGGTCGCACTCCACATCAAGTTGGCGCGGGCATCCGGATTATGCGGCTCTTTAACGGCGATAGGTGCCCACTTAATAACAGTACGCATTAGACCTTCCATCATCCCTTTGCTGGCGTCATTATTTTTCGAACGATCAAAATATTGTTCGATCAAATGACTAAGGATGTCCATTGAACCAGCCGCCGTTTGCCGTACTGGGACAGTATAGGTCAAGCTCGGGTCAAGAAACGAAATGGCGGGGGTATTCGGGCCAGTGGTACCCAACTTTTCATGGGTTGCCGGATTAGAAATCACGGAGCCGCTGTTCATTTCACTACCTGTTGCCGCCAACGTTAAAATATCAACAACCGGTACCTGCTGCAACTTGTGCCGCGTTATCCCGCGATCCTTCACCAAGTCCCACGGGTCACCGTCATAGAATTTGGCACTGGCAATGACTTTAGCAGCGTCAATCACCGAACCGCCGCCAACTGCAAGCACCACGTCAATATCGTGTTGCTTTGCCAACTGTTGACCTTCACGAATCGAGGCAATTTTAGGGTTGGGCTCAATACCAGCCAGTTCGGTAACGTCTAAGTCTGCTAAAAGCCCCTTAACGGTATCATACAAGCCGGACTTTTTGATGGAATGACCGCCATAAACGAAAAGAACACGTGAACCAAAGCGACTCACGGCATCATGTAACTCAGTATCAAGCCGGCCGGTACCAAAGCGAATATCGGTGGCGTTTTGAAATCGGAAATTTTTCACAGTGCCATCTCCTATCATATAATGTCAACTTAATTGTACCGTTGTTGGCATTAAAAAAGAAACCGGATTCGGGCCGAACATGGCATACTGTCCTCGGCTTAATTTCAAGATAGCCAATACACCAAGCCAAATTCATGCGAACCATACTGCAAAGAAACAATGACCCTGATTTGTAATCGAAATGCCGATTTTTGCATTCTTATGTTGTTCGAAATCCAAAAATACGGCAAAAGGAATGAGTGACACCTCCCCTTGCCGTACTTGATTCAATGGTGCAACAAAGTCCGATGACTGTTACGCCGTTAATATTGCCACTGAGTCATTCTTAATGTGCTGGTTCAACTGGTAGGTTCATCCCTTGCCATCCTTCCAACGCACCTGCCAACTCAAATGCCTTAAACCCATGCGAAAGCAAGATCAACAAGGCTTGTTTGCCCAAAGTAGTGCCGCTAGTCCAGTCATACACCACATAGGTTTTTTGCTGGTCGAGTTGGTCCAATTTAGTGACAAGATCTTTTGCCGGCATGGCGCGGGCACCTTTGATTTGTACCTTTTTGGCTTGCGTCGGTGCATTACGAACATCCAGAACTTCATATGTTTGGTCACCAGCCTGTAACGCATGAAGAACTGTGAAGTGATCAATGTAAAGACTTAAGTAGGTTCTTAAAAAATCAATTTTAGCTTGTTCCATCATGATGTGCCCCTTTCTGAGGGTATATGGGGTACTTGGTCCCGAGCAGTAATTTATCGAGTAATCGGTTGAGTTGTATTTGTTCATCATGGGTTAGGTTGGCAAAGAGCCGATTAACCGTTTGATAATTCACCGGTAAAAACCGGTCAAGTAACGTCGCCCCTTCTGTTGTCATCCGAATTAAAGAAGCGCGTTTATCAGCTGCGGTCGTCGTCTTCTCAACCAAGCCACTTGCGACCATGCCTCGAACTAATTTACTCGTGGTTGCTTTAGTTGCCCCGAGCTTTTCAGCTAAGACAGTAATACTTAAAGCTTGCGGTTGTTGATGGTACAGGAACATTAAGATCAAAAAGCGTGATTCCGACAACCCAAATTGATCTAGAACCTGTTGATAGTCATTGGCAACCGCTCTGAAGCAAGTGCGAAAATTCAGAAAAGTCAAGACTGATTGAGTGTCAACATCGGGATAAACTTTGCGCATTAGGTCAAGCCGATGTTCATCCGGGCGATCAGTAAAGTCAAAATTCAAAAGCCATCCTCCTCATATTGTTAGCCAGCTAACAACATGAGTATGTAACTCATTCTCACGCGTGTCAAGCAATGTTTTATCGAAAAATGGGTTTATACAACTGTTATTCAATGATGACTTTGAAAATGCGTAGTCGTGACGCAAAGACAGGGTATTTATATCAGTTATGAGTTGTGAACACAGAATACGACTTTCTACTCTGGACGATTTGCAAGTTTGATCTTACTTCCTATAACGTGTTCGTCAGCCCAGCAATCTGCGCTTAAAGACCTTAAGCGCAGTGGCCAAACCTCGGCAGGCCGCTTACACTCCGATTGCTAACCGCACAGGCTCGAGCCCACCAAAAAAAGCACCTTCTTCACAACTAATACTTGTGAAAAAAGTGCAGGCAAAAAACTCCCTGTTATAACCGGCGTTAATATCCATAAGCTATCAATGACAGATCAAACATCATATTCCGTTGCTTTTTCTGCTTGATGAATCAGATCTGCCGGCGTCTTGATCCCATCATCGCGCATATCGGCAATGCCGAGTTGCAACGTAACAGCCACATCCGGCATACCGGGTTGCGCGGCCAGCGATTTGGCAAACTGGCTGCGAATACGCTTAGCCGCAATGGTGGCCCCTGCGCGATCAGTGTATAGCAACACAGCCCAAGTCGGATGGGTCCGATCAATCAAATAAACCATGTCATTCGTCCGCGTTGAAGCTGTAAGCGCCTGTGAAACAATTTGAATCAGCTCATTAAACTGCGCTGTTGTCATTAGCCGGCGCAACTCACCTTCGTAGCGCAATTTTAAGGCAATGGTGCTAACCGGTAAGTGATAACGGCGGGAAGTATCCATGTAGACGGCGCCATCTTGTTGATAAGCCACCAACGTTCGCAACCGAGTTCGTTCGTCAAAACTGCCGAATTGCTGAACCCGATTGATCAACTCCTGATTCCGATGTTGCAACGTCAGTGTTTTTTGAACCAGACCGTAAAAGGAGACACTGAACAAAACCGGCATGATCAACCAAAAAATCAACGCTAGCGGTGCTGGGTGTCCGGCTAAAAGGTCGGTATACACCATCCATGTGCCCTGTGCAAAAATGAACAGTAGATTCAATACTAGCCCCGCCGTCAATCCCCAAAAGTAGGTTGCCAATAAAAGAAAAATACTGATACCAAGATAGACAGTGTTAAGCAAGACCTGATCAGATGTCAATGCCATGAACACCGCAGTAACTGCTGTCAGAAACAGGAATGCTAGCAAGTTCAAATCGGTCCGCAGACCAAGCTCAGCGGTTTTGCTTTTCATTCGTTATCCCCTTCTCCTGTGCCCGTGTGCCATACTTTCGTAACAAGAAAATCAGTGCTGCCAGCAACAATACCAGCATCACCGCAGCAACCGTTAAGAAAATGACCAGCGTCCGTTTCTGAAGCAACTGTTTGGTAACGGATGATCCGGTACTGGTTATCGCTTGTTTTTTAAAGCGATAGTCGTAATGCTGATTATCCGGATCCACTGCAATCAAGTCACCACGATATGCCTTAATTTGTGGCTGGGTTACCATTTGCGTCGACCCTAAAAAGGTGGCGTCAGCCGTGGCTCCAGTCACAACTAGCATGGTTTTGGCAGCATTATACGGCGAGCGCAGCAATTGCGCCGTACCTAGCGTTTTGCCATAAGCACTTTCAATACTGAGCTTTTCGTTGGCCACTAGCCGCGTAAAATTACCATTGTAGCGAAAATAAAGCTTGGGGTTTAACGTTTGAACCAATCGCGTGGCTTTGGGACTGCCAAAAGCAATGACATTGTTGGCAGCTAAGACTGCTTCACTTGGCGCTTGATCATAATAGGTGATGGTGCCAGTATTCCGTTTAGCAAAACTGCCAAGCAAGTTCACAATATTCGTCAACGTTTTAAAATCTGTGTTCGTCATTTGGGCCGGGCGAACCACCGCTACATGATCGAACGCCCCTTGCTTGAGGAACATCGTCGGGTAGTTTCGAAAAAGCTGACTGGTTTGTGGCTTTGACTTAACCCGAAATTCCGAGGCTTCACCAATCGTAGCCCATGGCGTCTGGTCATTGGTCGTCGTGGTCGTGCCCGGTAACGCCAAATCGACGGCGATGCGGATTGTCACCGCATTTGCAAGCGGCATGTTCTTGGGCACGGTTAACGTAATTGTTTTGCCATTAGCACCCGCTTGCGTCAATCGCCAACTCCCAATAGGTCGATCGTCCACAGAAGCCGTCACTAATGACCGGGAAAAATCGAGATTCTTGGCATACCGCAAATTCAATTTAATTTGGCTGCCATCAGCATTGGTGCGATCCATTGGCAGCTTCACGAAAAAGACTGCCTGCTGATGTCCGCTACCAGTAAGGGTTGTATCCGTTGGGCTCAGCGCGTAATGGTTCCCGAAATCCTGAAGCGAACTAGAAAAAGTCTGGGTTTTTGCCGTGATGATTTTTTTCGTTGCTTTAGTTTCCTGCATCAGTTCCTGATTGGCCACAAATCGTGCCGCTTTCACAAGTAACGTGTCCGTTTTGGCAGTAACTATCAATTGGTAGCGACCGTTTGTATAAACTGTCTGCAGGACAGCCCCGCGATTCAGATCACGAGTTTGGATCTGCTGCTTAACTGCGCTTGGCAAATGGTCGTAACGAGCTACCACCATTTGGTAAGGACGATTAGCTAAGGTCTCACTATCACTTGGGGCAATCGCAATTGCTTCTTCCGCATTGCTCAAAACCCGTGCATAACCCGCCAAAGCGTATGTAGCGGCAGCTAATTCCGAGTTGCTCGGCGCTTTCGGAACGGCAATGCCCGCCTGTCCTTTGGCTATAGTATCTTGACCACTAAAATGCTGATAAAACGACTTAATCGCCGGCTCAGGCTCATCTAGCGTATAGGTAAAATTCAAATTACTTTGTGGATAAACCGTTAACCAGTTAGCAGGCGTCTGGGTCTTTTCGACTGTCCCCTGATCCGTCGTTAGCACTTGGCCTTGGACGGTTAGTTGATTACTGCCTTGAATTAAATTCACCGGAACATCAATACTGTGAGTTTGTAACCCACTCGTGTTATCCGGTCGAAAAGAGGCAAATTTAACCCCATTAATGGCCACCGTCAAATCAGATAGGGTCCGATCTGCCAACTGACTCACCTGAAAGTTCAGATTAAGTTTGGCTGTTTCGACTTGCCAATATCCCATTTTGACAAAATACATGTCCGTTCGAATGCCTTGACCAGACTGACTAGTCGCGACATTTTGAAACGGTTCGGTAAAAGTTTGCGTTGCTGCTTGCACCGGCAACGGCTTGACAAAGAAAAAACACAGGACGGCTAGCAAGTATAAGAACCATTTATTGATACCGTTTTGTCTTATACCAGTGAGCCTGTTGATGAAAAAGTTGTTCACGAATATACGCCACCATTCCATAAAGTGCGACTGCCAGCCATAACTGACTGTAAGTGATATACATTAACCCGATGATCCCGACATTACCGACTGTCATTTCGCCTTTTTCTGTGGAGATCGTAATGAAGGTACTAACGATGAATAACAAGATCGCCAGCAGCCACAGACCGGTGGAGAAACCCTTCAGTCCAACATGCGCCCAGCCGGCAGTTGACAGAATAAAAACCGCATCGGACAGAACAAGCGACGTCATGAGCAGAAAATAAATCGAGAGAAAGTAAATGAGGTCAAACCGGATCGGTCGACCGCGTTTTTGAAAAAGTAAGGCGCTATTTTTTAAAATAACGTAAATATTACCTTTGACCCACCGTGTCCGCTGATGAAACCACACATCGAGTGTCTGTGGTTCCTGTTCCCAGGTCACGGCTTTGGGTTGAAATTTGATCCGGGCGCCGTTCATATAGACATGAAAACTGATCTCCGTGTCCTCGGCTAGTGCCTTGACATCCCAACCGCCGATTTTGTCAATCAGGCTGCGGCGAACGACATAATTGGTGCCGGGGATCGTGCATAAGCCAAACAAATGTTGCCGACCAGCCTGAGCCATCCACTGAAACGACAAGGTCTCAATGTTGATGAAACGAGTTAACCATGTCGCCTGCTTGTTGCGCGTACGAAACTTACCAATCACCGCGCCTAATCCATCGTCCGCCATCAGTTCACTCACCAAAATTCGCAAAGCACCGAATTCTGGCGTGTTATCGGCATCATAAATGGCTAACACCGACCCCTGTGCCTTGGTCAGCCCAATATTCAACGCGTTAGACTTTCCCTTACCGCCTGTCACGGCATCTGTGTTGATCACATGCAACTGCCGATCTGGATACCGATGTTGCAAATCGCGAAGTAACGCCGCGGAATTATCAGAAGAATTATCATTAATCACAATGATTTCATAACGATCCTGGGGATAATCAAATCGCAACAAGGATTCAACGGTTTTGACAATCACCACGCCTTCATTGTGCGCTGGCACCATAACGGAAACCATTGGCGGTGTGGGCGGCAAAGACGGTTCTGGTTGTTGCGTCATCTTCATATACTCAAAATAGCCCGCGACAACCAAAATGACGTTCACCATGAGGATCAGCCAAATCGCCCCGATGGCAAATAGCATGATCCAATCTAAAGCACTCAATTGCAGCCTCCTTCAGTTTTTATGACGAATTCCTTCAATCGCTCTACCTAACGTCGAAATTTATCGCGATAAAGCTTACTGCCTTTTCTCAGCAACACGGCAAGGATCACCAACATGATCAGCATGAAAATCAGCAAAAACCGTTCTTGCCAATTGAAGAATCCGTTCAGACGGGTACTGATACGCTTTGCCTGTGGCCGTTTCTGGTGGGGGTTGTCCCCGCTAGCGACCGTGACGGGTTTGCCGTTTCGCCAATATTGGCCGAATTGACTGGTTACCGTCACGTTGCCTGCTACAAGCCGATTGGTGAATGCATCCGAACTAAAGTCAAACCAAGTGCCGTGATAAGCACGGAGATCCTGTTTGAATTGCGCCAACGCTTTTGCTGTCGTTGGTAGTGCCATCTGCAGTGCTAGCGGTGCTGCAGATGTGATGCCACTATCATTCGCCCCTTCAATCGTTTGCCAACGCCGCAGCGGCATCACCCAAAAAGCACGTTCAGTCGTATTCGCAGTTTGCGGTACGGTATGCGCCGATGCATCAGCGGTGGGCATACTCGGCAGTAACCACTGGGTGTTCGTTTGACGATAAAGCGCCTGTAATTTAGGCGTCAGTGCAGTACGGATGTCACCACTGATGCCACTGGGGTAAAGCCCGTTTTGTATTGCCTGTTTCACTTGTGCCAGATACAATCGCTGCACAGCTTTAGCATCAGCAGGTATCGTCTGGCTGAGCTGTGGCCACTGCCAGATTAACTGACCGCCAGCTTGCATGCTATTGGCTAAAGCTGCCAAGTAAGCAGCATGCTCCGGTAAACGTACATGTTTCGCGGTTAATGTGGCACTAAGCGCAAAGGAAATCCCTTGTTGGCGTAAAAACGTCGTCACCTGCCGTAACTGTTTAGGACTCGTTGTCGGCGTCACTCCGGTTATCAGAAGTGCCGGTGCCAATTTTTGTGCCTGCCCCGTTAAAAACCGAGCTAACAACCGCTGGGCTAACAAACCGGTCAAACCGTTCTGATCAAAGAAAGGTAAATAAGCTTTGTCTTCGGTCATCAAACCATAGCCGTATGTCTGCGATGTTCCTTGCACTTGCAGACGACCCACTGCATCAGCAACTGCCGGATACAAAGTCCAAGTTGTCGCGGTAAACGGCAGTAATTGCCTGACGTTGGTTGTCTCATCCTGCAATTGCAACTGCAAATGCGTCACTTGCTCACCAGCACCGAATGTCCGTATAAAATCCTGCGGTAATCGCGCGCCGATATGGATCTTTTTCCCCGTAAACTGCGCCCAATCATGGTCAAATGCAGCACTATTTTGCGGACTTGCTTGCCAATTCACCATTCTCATCACCGCTGTGTATTTCCTATTGAGCTCACCGGCATGGTACTGGCTAAGCGCAACTTGGGTCACCGACTGTCCTAAACCAAGCAATAATCTGGTCATATCAGCAACAGGTTGATCTTGTGCGGTTTCTGAGTGTTGGCTGTCATAGACCAATAGCACTGCCGGTCGGGTGGCAGCAGCAACAGGTTGCTCCTGACAGACATGATTGCCGGCTACCAAGCCAATGATGATCAACAAACAGCTGAACAAACGCTTCATGGCGACACCTCCTTGGCACTAGCCAGCGCATCCACCGCTTGGTCCTCATGGCGCGTCATGAAGTCGCTAAGCCCTAAAAGCAAGACCAGATTCTGACTAACGGCGGTTAAGACCAAATGACGGGCCAAATCAGCATCACCATTCAAAATAACAGCCACGAGCATTGCGATTACCACAAGCCCTTCAAATCCGATCACGAGCCAGCCGCAAACAATCCATGCCCGAATACCCCGGCGCCCGCCTTGATAAACCCGATAACCGTAAAGGCCAATTAGAATGCTGGCAAGTAATAGAAAGAACTGAAACTGTTTGGGGAAAAATGCCCGCATGACCAAACTGCAACTCGTAAAATACCGACTTTGCTGTTTCGGTAGCCCTTTCGTCGTAACAGGAAAGTCGCCCACGGCCGCCATCTGTGTCAGGTACACATCCCCGCTCGCAAGCTGGAGCATCCGAACGAGCTGATCGGGATAACCGGCATAGAGCCGCAGTACCTTGCTATATCGCAACTGGCGCACAAACTCACGCTGTACAACGCGATGACGCGTGTTAACTGGCAACTTATCCTGGTAAAACTGAGTGCCCGCCAACAATGCGTATTGCGGTTCAAGACCGACACTGGCCAACGTTTTGCCCGGATCAGTGGCGTTTAGCAACACACCGCGGGTCATGCTTTGATACAAACTGACCGCCTTTAGCTCGGCTGGCGTCTGCCGGATTGTCAAGCCACTCAAAAGTACCAACGCAAAACTCACGAGCAGCAAACACCATTTAAATGCCCGAGTACGGTGCCACCATAACCCCACGGTAGCTAACAATACCGGTCCCACTAACCAAGCAGTCTGCATATCGGCTGTGATCAAAATGGCCCCAGCGCTTGCAACAATCAGCAAATAACGCCACGCATGCGCTGGTTTTCTGGCCAATAGCAGCAAACTGCCAAACAAATAAGTGACAGCAATCAGCATCACGGATTGTGAATAAAAAGAATTGAAGTACAGCGTCAGGCTGGTATCACCCAATAGCCAAACTGCCAGTATCGCAATGAGATAATGGCGGCCTTTTCGTTGTTGCCGAGTCAATCCGGCAACAACCAAATACACACCACCTAAGTACAAGCCAAACGCCAGCATTCCCAAAACCCGTAAATGAAAAACGGTTCGACTGATTAAAAGTTGATCGATCCAAAGCGCAACTTGAATGAGCAAGTTTTGACTCGACCATGCCGGCAAACGGGTATCGTTGTAAAATTGCCGGATGCTATAGGTAACATCTAAATAACGCGCTCCATGATGAGATGCGCCCAATCGCGGCAACAATTGGTTATGAGAGAGCACCCTAGCAAATTCACCGTTATCGGCATACCCGTGCAAGATCGGCCCAAACAAGTACCAGCCGCAGACAGCTATCAGTAGAATGACTGCCAAAAGCGCCGGAGAGCAGTGACGGCTAAAAACAGCGCCTGCCGCTTGCAAACGCCGCTTCATGATGTCACCTGTCCTTCGCAATAGGTATCCAAGGCAACCAATGTCATTAAGTTGTCAAATGAATACACCGTTTGACTCGCCGCATCACCCAGCCCGCCATTTAACGGTGAGTCAGTCTGCATCTGAAACGCCAACGCATGCTGCAGTGCGTTTTTGGCGGTTGCCTGATCGTGCTGTTGCATCGCCAACAAGGCCGCCAAAGCGTAAGCAGCAGCAGATTGATCCTCGCTAGCTGCTTGTCCGGTCGCCGTGTAACGATTCATCAACTGACCCGCTCTCACCTGTTGGCGCACCCACTGCCAAGTAGCATCCGATAACGCCTGAACTTCACTAAGATGCAATGCCGTTAGTAAACTTTCGACAATATTGATGGTTGCACTTTTGGTGTAACTTTGATCAGTCAAGTTTAGGCGTGTGGCAAATAACGGTAAGGCAGCACTTGACAGATGTCCATTTTGTACCTGCAGCAAGGCTTTCTGATAAACTGCTTTGCTGCCTAACTGCTTAAGCGTTGCCAAATCCACATAGCACAAAGTCAGGGTTTTCGCGCGCTTACCCGTGGACGCGTCAACATAATCGGTTAACTGGTTTGCGCGTAAATTGGTCACTTGAAACTTGGCGTAAAGCCCGCGGGCAGTTTGTTGCCACTTGGACTGCGGCATCTGCAACAAGCTGCGCATAATCCGGAAGTCATCAACCGGGGCATTTACCGGATACAAGGTTCGCGTCGTTGGTTGGTAACGATAGCTAAACTGGTGTCCCTGCCAAAAAAGACGCTTCGTACGATGATAAAAAGCCGAAAACGCCGCATTTTGCCGGGTTAACGCTAGATGCTGCAGCCATAGTCCGGAAGATTCGCTTAAATAAGCATGGCCAGACGCCTTAGTTCCGGTTTGCTGGTCGTTACGATAATTCGTATAGACCCCGTCTTTTTGGACCATTTCTTTCTTTAAGAATCGAAGCAGCGCGGTATATTGCGCCTCAAACGCTTTATTTTTAGGCGCACGAATAGGCACCGATCTAGTGACCGGTGCCACTTGTTTTGTTGTTTTTTCAGGTTGCACTTGCTGACACCCAGCCAAAAAAAGGCCGGCTGCCAAAACCGCCAGCAACCGTTGCCATCCCCAAACTGACATTTTTGCAAACAATTTTACTTTTCCCCACTCGATTTGTTCTGATCAACTAACCGTCTTTTTTATCATGCTTTATTGCCCTGCTTAGACATGCTAAACCCCTGACGGTATAGACCAACTAATATATTATTATACTGATTTCGGCTTACAAAACAACTAATATTTCTAATAACAACATCAGAAAAAATGAATGCCTTGTTTCACCAGGCATTGGCTGTCATTTAATGCGAATAACTATCCTCTGCCGAAAGATTCACGAGGGCTTCATCCTGCTCTGTGGTCAACTTTGCGCGGCCTTGAAATTTCGAGTAATAAAGCATCTGATCCGTGCGATCATAAAAGGCATCCGGATTGAGATCAGCCGCCTTCAATTGCGCCAATCCCATCGATACTGTGATGTGTAAGACGTTGCCCGCAACCATGAAGGGATAGTGGTGGATCCTCGCTTGCAAGCTATTGGCAAAAGCCACGGCCCGCTCGAAGCTTTGATGCCGCAACAGCAAATTAAATTCTTCACCACCCACGCGAAAACATTGAACATCCGGCGTCTTTCTGGTCTCGTCCAACAATAGCCGACCAACTTGCGCCAAAATTTCATTTCCTGCCAAATGGCCATACGTATCATTCATCTGTTTGAAATGATCAATATCAAAAGCAATCATGGCAACAGGTGTTTGTTGAAAACGAAAATCCTTAAATGCTTTCGCCAACTGCCGCTCAAAACTGGCATAGTTCTCCACTTGCGTTAGCCGATCCGTACTTGCCGCGTACTGAATGCGCGTTGTGTCATCATTATTGCGGTCAAAAAAATCCAGAACATAACTTAGCACGGTATTTGTGATCAAAAAGTCGCCAGCATAGACCAAAGCCATTGCGCCCGTGCCATTTGCCAATAAGGCTGCATTGAGAAACACTACAACCTGCCAACACAGCCCAACGCAAACTGTTAGCGCGAAACTGGCCTGCATAAAAGACAATTGCATGCGTCGCCCCAACACTACAAAGGCATAAGCAACGACTGCTTCAATGCTTATTACGCTCAAGTCCTGCCAGATTGTCGTGTTAAATCCGATCAAAACCAACTGTGTCAAGCCACCGGCACCGGCAGTGACCACCAAACTGCGAGCCCCCAAATAAGCCATGACATAAAAAAACAACATTAATCGTTCATTCACAATAATCCAGGTAGGTTTGCCGGTCAGTAACTCTATTTGAAAGAAAACCAGTAACACGCCAAAGTAAACCGTTCCCAGCTGATTCAACCGTCCCTTGGTATAGATCACCTTACCGCCGTGGAGATGATGGCGTTTTAAATAAGCCAGGACAATCATCTGAAAGATCAAAATGACGCCGAGAATAACAAAAATATCACGCAAAGTTGACGCCAAAATCGGCAAAAGTGTTTCAACGTTCATTCCATTCACCTATTGTTTGATGCTTGATCCGCGGTTGCTTCTTGTTCAATTGCCTGTTGCGCGACCAAATTCAGATAATGAAAAGGCTGGTCATAGTTTGGCTGAAAGAACATATCGACAAACGCCAAGTCATCGATCGTATTCCGATTTGCAATGGCAACCGATACGGTATTGGCTGACTGGGTGATATCGTAGCGACTTAATAATTGCGCGCCAAGAATGCGTCGCGTATCACGCGCATACACGAGTCTGATCATGACCCGATCAGCTGTGGGCATGAATTTAGGCCGATACGTGTCCTCGTAAGTAACTGCCGCGGCGGTGATCCCTTTTTCCAAGGCGTTTTTAAGCGTCAAGCCGGTTGAGGCCAAGTGGTGATTAAATAGCGGCATCGCAGTTGTCCCTTGCGTCCCCGGATAACGTTGCAAGTTCCCAAAAAGGTTGCGACCCGCGATCATCCCTTGCCGAACCGCATTCGTCGCTAACGGAATATAAACCTGTTCTCCAGTCGGATTAAACTTCACGGTACATGCATCGCCTGCCGCGTAAACATCAGGATCAGAAGTCTGCAAGTAATCATTGGTCATAATCGCGCCATGCCGATCCATCTCAATTTGCCCGCGTAACAGTTCTGTATTAGCCATAAATCCGGTACAAACAATCGCTAAATCTACTTGATAAGTGTTCATCGCTGTTTCAATCGTGATCGGATCCGCAGTGGAAGCACCGCTATGAAAAGCCTGAACCCGTTCGTTTAGCAACACTTTAGTCCCGTGTGCCTCAAGCAGTCTGACCACTCGTTTGGACATCGCCGGATCAATATAGTGATTAAGCAATTGATCATTACCTTGTAGCAACGTCACCTGATGACCTGTGTTCGTGTAACTTTCGGCTAGTTCCACCCCAATATAGCCACCACCGACAATCGCAATGTGTGCATGTTGACTTGCGGTTGCGTAAATTGCCTGCGCCTGCTGGTAATTCTTGCACATCAACACCCGCTCTTCACTAACCCCGTAAACCGGCGGAACGACGACATAGGAACCGGTCGTGACCAACAATTTGTCGTAGGTATCCTTGAACACCTCGTTAGTCAGCAGATTCTGAATGGTCAATTGTTTCGCATGAACGTCAATTTTTAAGACATCATGCTGAATATGTACCGTTGCCCCTGCTTTGCGCAAACTTGCCGGAGTCGCATAAAACATATCCTCAAGCCGCTTGACCGTCCCAGCAAGATAAAGTGCAATCCCGCATGAAAGAAATGAGACATTGTCTTCACGTTCATAAATGACAACATCGCTTTCTGGATGTTCTTTTAAAATCTGCATTGCAGCGGCAACTCCTGCATGCGTACAGCCAACCAAAACAATTTTCATAGCGTCAAAATCCCCCCCATTTACTCAACGCTGTCAGATCTCCTCAATTTGTTGGATCAGAAGCCTGTAACTTCAAAAGTTGCGGCTTCCCATAAAAATAGCCCTGCCGCAAATCAATCCCCAGTGCATCAACAAGCCGATCATCAGCAGCACTTTCAATCCCCTCAAGAATGAAGCGCATGTGGTACTCAGCCGCAAGATCACGCCAAAACCGTACACGTTGCTGCATACGTGCATCGCTCAACGTCAACTTGGCATCATTTTGTAAAGCGAACTTCATCTCACTCGCATAAGGCAAAAGTGGTCGGATATGCGACAATTTATTTTCGCCGGTAGCCACATCATCAAGGCTGATTTCAATCCCGCGTTCGACAAACCGCTGGATCATCGGCTCAAGTTGCGCCCAGGCAATCGGGGCTTCCTCCGGCTCTTCCGTTAGTTCCACAACCAGACGCACCGGACGCAACTCATTTTGCACATCAATCAAGGCCGTTTGAATCTGGTGATTGAGCATCTGCATCCGATTCAGATTGACGGAAACCGATCCGATTTTCAAAACCAATTTTTGCGCTGTTTGCCGCAGTGTATCAGCAATCACCGGTGCCGGCAGTGCTGAAAAAGACACAGGTGGCTGCCAACCACGAGACGTATGTTGCTTCATCAAAAGTTCATATCCAATGAGACTTTGATTGGCTTTATTAAGTTGCGGTTGAATAAAGTAACGATACATGATAACTCCGATCTAAAAATATTCTCAACAAAGAATATTGGCTGCTTAATAACACTTCTTCTTAAGTTTAACGGAATGTACCGCTTTAAACAACGAGCGTTTTTTAAAACGCCGGTACTTTGGAAATGTTCTTCAGTTGTCATTAAATCTGGTCCTAGTTCAAGAAGATTAGCTGCTTGCGGTTTTTTCTTGCGTTTTTTGTTTTGGGCGATTTGGTAATTTTTCTTGCGTTCTATAACGCGTTCATCGGCGCAGAAGTTGGCGTGTAAAGACCTCAGCTGCAAAGCCCTCGTACACTCCGATTGCCAACCGCGCCGGCTCGCGTTCACACCAAAAAAGCCCGATAATCATCATCGGGCTTAGGATGCTGCTCTGAAACTAATGACTAACTTTGACGGCATAAACAACGCGAATCGGGGTTGAGCGGACTCGCAGTAGACGTGCTGCCTCTTGGTTGCCATGGCTGGCGCGGATACATAGCATGCGTCGGGCCTGTTTAGCGACTAACAGGGTTGGAAAATCTTTTGGAAATAGTAAAGCGAACAACGCTTCGTTCGTTGCGCCAATCAATGATAAGGGACACCTTTCTGCTTGCTGTAATTTGTGCATAGTGTAGCATGTTTCTTCTCAGGCGCCAAGAGAATCTTGAATGTTTTCGTTATTTTAATCTAAATGTTACTTTAGCCATCCGCCCGTCATGAAATTGGGTTGAACACAGAATTTTTCAGAACCCTTACCTCTGTATGTAAAGACGAATAAGCTGGGGTTTGCACGGACCATCAAGTTCATTGCAAAGCGGTTAACAATCGTTCCAAGGTGGCGGTAAGTGCTTCAGGATCTTTAACATTGGTGGCGAAAGCTTTCTCCAACACCTGAAACAACTCATGGACTTCCGCAGCCGCCGCTTGTCCATCAGCCGTCAAAAAAAGTTGCCGCTCGCGGTCACTGTGCGGTGCCATCCGTTTTTCTAGCAGACCTTGTTGAATTAGCCGCTTGATCAGGTTAGAAACACTCGCCGGACCACGACTTAGATCCACGCTAATCTGGCGCTGATTCGTACCAGGATGTGCAGCGACAAAAGTCAATACCTTAGCCTGATCGCTATTTAAGTTGAGCGTGCCGAGATGTTGATTGAGAAAATATTTCTGTAATTTAGCCAGCTGATAAATCAAGCCGGAAATGTTTGTTTCGGTTTGCATGTCGAACCTCCATACCCATTAGCATACACGTTTGACTTGCAAACACAACAGTTTCGTTAGCGTCTTTTCTCTGAATCCCAGTAGCAAACCGCGTTACAATTGAAGGACATTCAAAAAGACGCCTGCCATAATTTCATTGTATGCAGACGCCCTTGTCTTCTTGGCGCAATTAATCATCGCTGTCTTTAATAAGCTCCCATTTGCCTGAATCATCATCGTATTTGCTCATTTGGTCATGAATCTCATCGTAGCGGTATTTATTGTACAGTTCGCCACTATCTTTGTCGTAAACATCGACTTCTTTCATGTTAACTGCCGGCGATGTGACTTCCACGCGGTAATCGTCGAGATCAAAATCGTCCAGATCGGCGGCCATTTTGGCAACATCGCGGTTACTTAGATCGCTGCTACTGCTGTTGGTCTCTTCTTTTTCTGCACGTGACTCGCTGGCATTAGCGAGTGATTCACTGGCGGCTTCTTGAGACGCTGCCAGTGAGCTAGATGCTGCTGCCTGCGATTCGGATGCCGAGGCTGAGGCGATCGAAACTGAGGAGGCGCTTGCTGCTGACGCACTGGCCGAACTCGAGGCGGCTTCTTGCGTCTGCTGACTGCGGTTCTGAAAATATAAGACACCGCCCACAATGACAACCGCAGCGAGTAATACCAGCGTCACAATTAGCCATGGTCGTTTCGGGTGGTTGGGGGATCCGCCACTGGTTTGGCGGCGACGGGTCACCGGTGGCACGCTGCCTGATTGTGGTCCTGACGCCGATGCCGGACTCGTCTGACCGCCAACATTTTCCTGCTGATGGGCTAACGCAGCATTCTGATTTTCTAATCGATATGCCTTAAGATTGAAACCGCAATTGTGACAATATGCTTCGTCAGCGCTAACCTGAACGCCGCAATGTGGACAAAATTCCATTTCTACTTCCTCCGTTTTTGATATTTGGTATCTTACTACCCTGTCATACCAACAATTGAACGCCAAGCTAGCACTGACGATCGCAAGCTGTATACGCTACTCACTTATTTTTCAGGAACCGGCAGCTGTCGCAACATCCATTGATAAGCTTCAGGTAGGATCTGTTGCCAATAAGTAAAGCCGTGCGCCCCAGCAGCGCTCCAGTGCGTGGTCGGATTTACCCCGGCAGTCGTGAGTTGATCGGCAAACCGGCTAACATCCTGAAATGGCACCGTTGTATCCGCCTGACCGGAAGCAAGAAAAACGTGCAACCCGACAGTGCGGTCACCTGTTAACATTTTAGCCGGCGCATCTGCTTCCCACTGTGCCTGATTCCATTGTCCGGCACGCAAAAATGCTGGCATCCGTGGCCGCGCAGCTTCAGGAACTTGTTGCCAGACAGCCGGTGACAATGCTGCAACCGTGCGAAATGCTGTCGGAACCGCTAGCGCCAGATGCAGTGCGCCATAACCGCCCATCGACACGCCACCAACCGCATGGGCATCCGCCTGGGGCAATACGGCAACTTGTTGCTGCAAATGCGGCAGCAAATCCTGAACGATCGCTGTCTGCATCTTTTCTGCTGGCGAATCAACGTAAAAACTATTGCCACCATCAATGAAAACCACGACTGCGGGATGCTTAGTGGCTGTCACCGCTTGATCTAACATGGTTTTTGAATCAACCAATTTCACCAGATTGGTTGCATCACCATCCATCCCGTGCAGCATCAAGATAAGCGGATACTGGCGCGATGAGGTATAGCCAGCCGGAAGATACGTAAAATAGCGCCAAGAACGATTCAGCGTCGGCGAAAAGAAACTTGACTCGTTGAGACTGCTAGCCGCTTGTGGTGACGTGACACTCGACTCAGATGAAGTTGATGTGCTGATAGTGCTGCGGTTAACAATTTTTGAAGCAGACGCCGATGTCACCTGTCGTGGCGCTGACGTTGAAGATTGACCCGATTTTGAAGGTGCCAAAGATGGAACCCACCAGATCAAAAATACGACCGCGATCATCAAAGCAGTGATTAAAATACCAGAGATTCGCTTACGCCGTTGCATAGTCGTGCACCTTAACCCAAGCCAATACGTTCCTTTGTTTCGGTTTCAAACCCTTACCCCATAACTGCCTCTTGTGAAGGACTTCTTTATCGTACAACACTCAGCACCAATACAGAACATATTTTATTTTATCGCAACAAACGTTCAGTTGCGAAACGCGTCAATCACGCCGCAAAAGCCGTGCCGTGACGACCATCACTAATGCAGCAACTATCCCCACAACATAGCCAATGCCAGGATTGAGCAACCCTTGAATTTGATTTGTTCCGCTACTCATTAATGGTGCATAGGCAACATATAAAGCCGCATACCCTAATAATCCTAACATCCCGCCAAGTCGCATCATGCCGCGCGCCCGGAAAAGCCCAAACACTAATCCTAAAGCTGGCCCCACACCTGCCAACGCTAGCGCTACATAAGGCAGATTAACCTTTGCCGCACCCACTGTCCCAGTGGTAGCAGCCGTCGTTTCGGCCAATGTACTGGCACTGCGAACCAAGTCATACAAACTGCCGCCCACCGTTGTCGTACCAACCCCGCTCGCTCCAAAAGGCCAAGCATAAGCGGCAATTAGGGCAAGAAACGCGGCCGCTAAATAAACCAGCCAGATCAAGCTACCGCGCCGATGCGATTTTCCAGCAAATTGCAGCCACCAACGCGACGAACCGCCACTTTGGGAATTAGGTGAAAAGTTTGGCTGACGAATAGGCGTCGAATACGGAGGCACCTGACTAGCCTGTCCAGATGAAGGCATCGTCCAAATATCATCATCATCGGACTGATCGCTACGATTCCGCGGCTGGTAACGTGCCACCGGTCGCCGGTTCGCCACGACATAAACCGCCACCGCACTGGCAACTGCAAGCACCCAACCGATCAAGACCGAAAAGCTAAAGACACAAAATAACACCATGACGCCAATTAACGTATACACAATGTGAACAGCCAGCCAATCAAGAAAATGCTGAAAGCTGTCGTCAGTTAAGTCTAGGCTTTTCTTACCGGCCGGCGTCTGACTTTGACGTCGCCGAGAGCGCTCACCAACTGTTGGCTCCTGGTCAGCAATCGAATCTTGCGGCTCCGCTTGTTTAGTCGGTCGGCTTTGCGTGGATTGTGCCGCTGTTTGTGCCGCAATTTGGGCATCAAAACGCACCAAATCCGTGCCGCAATTTGGACAGTACTTAACGCCTGCCGGTATTTTAAAACCGCAATTTGGACAGTACCGCATCTTTCCAGCCAAATCGGTTTCCCTCCCATTTTTGTTGTTTAAATCCATCTTGCCTGCTTCCGCCAAAATAGTAAAGTTTCTGCCAACTTTTTAACGAAAAGCAAGCGATTTTGCAAACCATGAATGGCATAGTCAGCAGTCATCTTGCCGCTGAATTTTTGTGAAAATGAACATTGGTTGCTTCCACCCTCACTTACTTATGATCGTTCCGAAACAAAAAGGAATCGCCCACCGGACAATTCCTTTTAAGTTGCTCGCTTATTCTAGATTAAGTCAGTGCATCCGCTACTTTTAAGCTTTTCAAGCGGAAGCGCCATCTTCACGACAACCGCTTAAAAATGGCGGTCGAAGCCATGGGGACCACCTGCCCCAAAGCTGCCAGGGTAGCCGCGGCGGGGACCATGATGCCCGTGATGAAAGCGCTCCGCCCACGCCCGCATATCGTCAAACTGTTTTCCTTCTGGCCAGCTGAGATCATCGCGATTAGCCAAATCCGCCGTTAATTTTTCAATTAACTTCAACAACTCGGCTTGTTCATCGTCAGTCAAACCGCTAAAAATTTGATCCGGTAAATCGGTTTTCAGCTTTCCGGTGGTTTCAATGAATTTGCGCCCATCGTCAGTCAAAGCAATGAGTTGAACCCGTTTATCGGTTTCCGATTCATGGCGGTTAATCAGGCCCAGTTCTTCTAGTTTCTGCACCAAAGCCGAAACCGAGCTAGGGCGAATGTCTAAAGCTTCAACTAAATCCGAGTTCGTTAGCTCACCGCGCTGATCGAGTAAGCGCAACAAACGCAATTGATTAGGTTGCCGCTGCTGATCACCAAAACGCAGGCTGCTGGCGATGGCCCCCATAAATGGCCGCTTTTGGAGTAATTGCCCGAATACTTTTAATAATGCTTCTGAAGTTTGTGTCATACTTTTTTGCTCCTTTTGAATACGAGATTTTTGAAAGTTAGTTTTGTTTACGTTCAACTAACTTACATTAGTATAATCACTTATTTAGTTAGCGTCAATTAAAACTAACATAAAATCATCAAGTGTTTTGAGTGCCCGCCTCAAAACAACCCCTGAGACTGTCGACCACAAGTTCCAACCCAATGTGGTAATGCTCTTCATTGCCGTCCCGATTCCAAGTGCTAGCAAAAAGCCCGCCCCTATCATCCCTGGGCGGACTTTACTTTATCGAATTGCTAGCTTTTTAATGTTGCTGTTCCCCATCCAAATAAGCGCGAACGCACGCAATCATGTCGCGCGATTGCATATTGAATAATGGTGGCAACTGATCGAAGTCAAAATACTTCAAAGCCAATGTCTCATTCGGATCAGCTTGCTCCAAACCGCCACCCACCGGCTTTACCAGATATAGTCGGCAGATAATCTGGGCCTGATCGCCATTTGGATACGTGGTAAAGCCCTGCTCAAAAGTGTGTAACGGCTTGATAGGCTCAACCAGCAAGCCTGCATCTTCCTTCATTTCCCGTTTCAGCGTCTCGACAAACGTCTCGCCATACTCCATCATGCCACCGGGTAAACTCCAATTGCCTGCATCAGTGCGCTGTTGCAGTAATATTTGTCTTTGGTCATTGACGACAGCACCCGCAACTGCATTTAGAAAAATCGGCATATGCCCGACCTTGCTGCGGATGTCTTTTATATAATTTGCCACTTGGCTGCCTCTTTTCTTGACTTCATTACATTGATTATTCAATAGATGCTTGGCAAGTGCAAGCGACTCATCACCCAGATCAAAATTTCGCACACAGTTGCTGGAGCCAAAAGCTGACCCGATTTTCTATAAAAAATTCTAAGCAACACCATACAAAAACGACCATCACCCTCAAGCGTCTTATCAACGCTCAAGGGATGGTCGTCTTTTCAATTATGCAAATGAGTTAGCGAATCATTAGTCCAACTTGGTCTTGCTGTTAACGTTCAACTTTTCATCAAAGTCATAAACAACCGGTTCGCCAGTTGCCATTTCCAAGTTCATGATGTCAGCATCGGAAATGTTTTCGATGTACTTGGTCAAAGCACGCAGAGAGTTACCATGTGCGGCAATAACAACATTCTTGCCGTCCAACAGATCTGGTGCGATGTGGTCTTCCCAGAATGGGATAACCCGTTCCAGCGTCACTTTCAGGTTTTCGCCGCCAGGAATGATCCGCGGATCAAGGTCGGCATAACGACGATCCTTAGCAGCAGAGCCTTCGTCAGTTGCCTTCAACAATGGTGGCAAAACGTCGTACGAACGGCGCCAGATGTGAACTTGATCGGCACCGTATTTGTCAGCCGTTTCCTTCTTGTTCAAACCTTGCAATGCGCCATAGTGACGTTCGTTTAGGCGCCAGGTTTTCATTTCTGGAATCCACAATTGGCCGGATTCTTCCAAGACGTAGTGCAGGGTCTTGATCGCACGGGTCAAAACTGAGGTGTAAGCTTGGTCGAATTCAAGACCAGCCTGCTTAATTAATTCACCGGCATGCTTTGCTTCTTCGACACCCTTTTCACTCAGATCAACATCTACCCAGCCAGTGAACTGGTTGGACAGGTTCCATTCACTTTGTCCGTGACGGATCAATACTAATTTCGCCATATCAGAGAATACCTCGCTTTTATGATTTGACAGTCTTCTGCCTGTTTACAGAATCTCATGTTACACCATTTTCAGTAAGTTCGCACCCGCTTTCTCTGGTATATTGGAAACATAGCAAAAAGAAAAGGTTTAACAACGTTTGTAACTGGTGCACCAGTTACGACACACGGTACGATGTGATCGACACGCACGCTTGTCAGTACAGGGTACCGATGCGATTCGGATTGACGTCCCTTATGACTTTTATGCTCAGTAATTTGGAGGTTCTCGTGAAAAAAATTTGGCTCACAATTGGTGGTATATGGTTGATCAGTGTCATTTATTTTTTGATTTATATCAACTTACCGGCGATGCAACTGGCAGTAAATGAAAACGGCTTTTTATCGTTGGTTCATGGCATCATGGATCTGATCTTACTTGGCGGTACGTTTGCCTTAGTTGCAGGAGGTCTTTATCGTTTATTTCATCGGCGGTAAGAAATTTCCCGTCATTTTAGTCAGTATTGTGTCTGTCTTTTGTTATGATTAAGTGACGATTGTTTTTGAAAATGGAACTGGGTTTAACTTTGGAGGGAATATCATGTTTAAATTATGTCCAAATTGTGGGGCACATAACGCACCCACTGCTAACTTCTGTACAAAATGCGGTGCAAATCTGGCGGGGGTGGCCGCCACACAGCCGCAAGCTCCCGCAACTCCTGACACAACCGATGGAAAAGCCGATACCGTTAGTGCGACTAGCCAATCACCCGTAGCAACCGCACCAACGGCAGACGCAAAATCTGGAGCAGCACCGGAAACCGCTAAACCGATTTCCACTCACACCACCCAAGCTGATACGGCCGCCGATTCACAAGCTGCCCAAAGTTCGGAAAGCTCAGCGGCCGCAACGCAAACTGCGCCGACTACCGACAACACTGCTACCGATGCTCCAACCAGTCAGGCCCCTCAGCCAACGCCACAGCCTAATCCAACCGTTGAGGCTACCAAGCAGTATGCGGGCAGTTACTGGCGGTATTTAGTCGATAGTATTAAGCATCCGGCCAGCATTGAGCGCACTTATCATAGTTATTTTGGACTGACCAGTCTGGCGATTACCATCGTTAGTCTGGCCTTGACGATTGCTTTGCGCGCCGGCTCGGCTTTTTCATCCTTACCCGGCAGCCTTGCCAGTTCTGTCATGAGTACATTTTTGAAGTTGCTGGTCTTAGTTGCGATTCTGGCGATTGGCGTGATTGCCATTTATTATCTGGGCGTTCGCGGCATATTAGGTGATCGGCGGCGGCGTTTTCTCGACTTTACGACAGATTATGCGTTCCACTGTAATTGGATGGTGTTCTTCTCCGTCTTTACCCTGTTAATGCAGATATTGGGTCTCATCAACGTTGGTTCGGCAATGTTAATTTCGTTATTATTGACCATCAGTCTTAGCCTCTTTTTCTTAGCCGGGCCTTATATGCTATTTACGGCTCAGTCAACTAATCATTTCGACAAGATTTACGCCCTTCTCATCGTCAGTGTGCTACTAGCCATTGTCTTCATGGTGATTACCATGTTTGGTCTTGCCAGCATCATGGGCAGCCTTTATCAAGGACTCAACGATTTTGGCCGCTCGTTTAATTACTAATACAGCTGGATCAATCGCGTATTAGCCACTTGGAATGCTTGTGCCATCAGTCAGGCGCATAAGGCACTCGCGCTAAAAAACAAGCAATTGCCGTTCAACACAAAACCGGTCCTAATGACATTTATCTTCTGTCATTAAGACCGGTTTTCATGTTCCTGCCTGGTTATTCCACCAATGCTTCTAAGTTCTGCGCCAGCGTCACCGTGTCGGTTGTCATCGTATGATTACCAAACAACACAACGCCACTGGTCGCATTAGCACGAAAATAAGCAAGGGTACTGAAACTTTCCGGATTGTCGTTGTACATGCCTTGCAATAAACGCTGATCGTCCAACCACGCTACCCCGCTGGCATACTGATTACCATCTGCATAATGTGCCGCAATTAACTGACGATAGACTTTTTTAGGAATAATCTTCCCGGTTTCCGCTGCAATGATCACCTTGGCCAAGTCGGTCACGCTCATGTAGACACTCCCACTGCCAAGTAAACTCGACAAAAGCGCCTGGCTTAAATCATCCGGCTGGTACGATTGATCATCTTCGCTCAGATAACCTTGCGCCACTGGCATTTTCGCCGATAACGCATCGAAGTTACGGGTGTGTGTGAGTTTTAACGGTGCCAAAATCGTTTGGTCTAGTGCCGCAGCGAAAGGCTTCTTTGTGACTTTGCGAATAATCCCCGCTAATAACGCATAATTGGCATTAGTATAAATAAAGCTATGGTCGCCGGTGGATCCTAGTTGATTCAAATTCCAGTCGAGCGCGGTTTTTTCTGATGTCAGTATTTGCTCCGGTGTAAGTTCATCCATCTGAATGCCTGAGCGATGATCCAGCAGCTGCCGAATGGTAATGTCGCGACTATGATCAATGTCGGGATAAAACTTGGCTAGCTTAGTAGTCAATGACAGCCGGTGATCGGCAATCAGTCGCCCAATGACGAGCGCCGTTAAATACTTTTCTACCGAGGCCAGCGGAAACATCGTCGTCCCATTATTCGCTAATTTGCGCGTATGATCTGCTTCACCGACACCGCCTGTATAAACAATCCGGCCCTTTTTGATCAAGGCAACACTGCCTCTAAAGTCGGTCGCATCAATCAGTTTACGAACATGCCGCCGCAACTGTGCTTGAGGAACAGGTCGTGCCGTAATCTTACTGACTTGACGCTGATGCTGGATCCAGCGCATCGTCACGCCACCAACGACGACCAAAACACCTAACACCGCCAAAATGATCAGCCACCGGCGTTTACGCGTCATTTTCATGATGCTCCTTTGGCTGCGGGACAGTGTCATAAGTCGAATGATGTGCTTTGGTTCCGGCAATCTTTTTGACCCCTAAAACATCCAGGAAAAAGGTGAAGATCGGAATGCCAACGATCAAGCCCCAAGTCCCAAAGAGCCGCTCTGCCACCAGCAACACGACAAAGGTGAAGAAGACAGGCAATTGCGTGCGGCTGCTCATGAACTTAGGATTCAAGACATATGCTTCCAACACATGAATCGCCGCAATCATGATCAAAATGGTGATGACATCTTGCCAGCCGCCAACCGTATACCCGATGATCGTCAACGGAATGAGTGAAATAATCGCCCCGGCAACCGGAATGAGTGATAACAGAAAAACCATAATCGCCAGACTCGGAATATTCGGCATTTTCATAAACAACAGCGTAATCGTCGTAATCACCGTGTTAACCACCGCGATAAAGATCTGGGCTTCCATAACAACCCCGAACGTATTGATGAATTTCAAGGCAAAATAACGCAGGTCTTTAAAATACCAGCCAAACGGTGAATCCAAAAACAGTTGCCCAAATGCCGGTAAGCTATCCAACTCGATGGTAAAGAAGAAACTCAAAATAAACGACAACACCAACGTCAAGCCCATCGCACCAATGTTACCGGCATATTCAAGAACCGTTGACAGGCCAGTCTTAAGTTGTTCGGTGAGGTTCAGGCTCTTGGTACTCTGCAAAACCCACTGCATCACCTGATTGTTGGCAAAGGCATCGCTGTTATAAAAATCCTGTACCGAATTAAACAGCGTGATCGTTTGGTGAATAATGGCTGGAACATAATGGACCGCTGCATAGATCAACCCTAAAATCACCAATATGTAAACAGGTACAACGATCACAAACGGCCGAACATGAACGTGGCGTTGAACCGCGTGCACTAAGCGACTGACTAGAAACGCAAAAATAAAGGTCAACAAAATGTCGCTCATAATGCTACGGGCAAACCACAAAACCAAAAAAACCGAGAATAAAACCACTGTACGTCGGACTGGCACATTGTTGATAAATTTTTCGTACGCTGACATCGTCTTCCCCACCATCCATTTTTCGCTAGTTAAATCTTAGCGTGCCGCAAAAAGAAAAAAAGTGCAAGCATTCGCCAGCACTTGTTCAAATTATAAGAAAATTTTCAGGTTCTTTTGATTTGCTTTCTTGACCGACTGAAGTTCTCCTTGAACAATGATCCGATCCACTTCGCCTTCTGTCGGTGACGCACATGTGACTAAGGTAATCAGTTTTTTGCCTGCCACATCATCGATCCATTGCACCTGAGTTTCGTTAACAATCTGTTTCGTGGTCACTTTGTAAGTGTAAACTTTCTTCATATTCGTAATCGCGACTGTATCGCCAGTTTGGACATTTTTCAAAGGCGAAAAAAGAATCCCTTGGTTGGTCATGTAGTGGCCGGCTAACGCATAATTGCCTTCGCCCATCTTCTGATCAGCCTTCATCGTCCCGGCGCCGGCGCTCAGGTTATCATTTGACAGCCCCTTGAGAATCGGCAACTTCAGATGAACGCTGGTAATGGCAATCTTACCAATCGGATGCAGATTACGGGTCAACGCGGCATTCCCGACCGTGTTGATATCAAGCGCTTTAACACCTTTAAAATCAAACGTGGCACTTCTTTTTTCGTTCTTATCAACTGTATTGCGATCAATCTGCCCCATCGTCCATTGGCTTAAATGATCAACGACAAACAGCTTAATCGGTTCGTTGAAAACCAGCGCTAAGCCCAGAAGGACACCGAGCGCAAAAATCGTCCGCCATAGCCAGCGATGCTTACGTGGGGACTGTTGTTTACCTGATTTCGTCATCGTTATCCTCCTTGCAAAGAGCATACCTTGAAACCCACTGAGATTCAAGCAGGCCCATGATACCCAAGTCTCAGCCTTTCGCTAACAAATTGTAAGTCAATTAGGCGGATAAACGCAAGTCAACAGCTCAGTCGCTTTTTTAGCTGCACACTGACAAGGGGTTATCGTTAATGTCACTCTCGCATGAACCTTATAAAAAGCATCTCACTACCACTCAGCTTGCATGGTATACTGACATCATTCGCTCACAACCAAGAACTGCATTGCATCAAACTCGAAGCTAGGAGAGATTTAACCTTTGAAAACGCTGATTCATCTATATAAACGCTACGAAATGATCATCAACTACTTATTTATCGGCGGGCTGACCACCTTGATCAATTTCGTCACCTTTTTTGTGATGCGCTATTTTGATATTGGCTTGGTCTTAACCAACACGACCGCTAACATTGTCAGTGTCATTTTTGCATTCTTCGCCAACAAAAGTGTCGTCTTCCACAGTGACTATTCAAGCAAAAAGAAGTTCTGGTTCGAGCTAACCAGTTTTCTAATCCTCCGTGGCGTTTCACTGTTGCTGGATAACTTCATTATGATTGTCGGCGTGGACTGGCTTCACGGCAACGAGATCCTGGTCAAAATTCTGGATCAAATTATCATTGTCGTCGCTAACTACCTGTTCTCAAAACTGATCTTTGTCCGCAAACGGTAGCTATGCTTATCGAGTTCTAGATTGTTAACTAAAACGTGCCCCAAAAGTAAAAACCGCTTTTGGGGCACGTTTGCGTTTTCATCAACCAAATTCAACCCACCGAAACATGATGCGCCGCTAGAAACGAACTAAACGGCACCAAATTATCAGCATAATAACGTTTCTTGAAGGCAGTAATTGTAGCGGCATCGAAACGATCCGGATCTAACTGCAGATGCTCGACCGGGATTGGCCGCTCATTCGTAATTTTGGCATCAATCAGTGTTGGCTTGCCAGCAATGCGATTGGCTTCGGCTTCATCAAACGCAGCCGCGAGTTCCGAAACCTTGGTGACGGTCAAACCGGTCATGCCCATACCCTTAGCAACCGTTGCAAAATCAATCGCTGGCATATCGACGCCAAACCATTCGTGTCCGTCATCCTCTTGCTCATCTTCAATATAACCCAATGCATTATTGGAAAAGACAACATTGATAATCGGCAGGTGGTACCGCACTTCTGTATCCAGATCCTGCATGACCATCGCCGCGGCACCATCACCAGCAAGATTGAACACTTGGCGCTGAGGAAAACTCAACTGTCCGGCTAAGGCTGCCGGCAATCCTGCTCCCATCGTGGCGAACAGTCCGCTGGTTGTCCACGCTTGCCGACCATTCACTTTCAGCAAGCGCACAGCATTTTGGGTGACATCCCCGACATCAATCGCAAAAATTGCATCATCGGTCGCAATGCGGTTGATCTGGCCGAATACCGGCTCAAAGCGCATATCACCAGTGGTTCGTTGCATCATGGCGTCATTATATTGGTGCCAATTTTTGACGTTATCGACATTAGCCTGATACCAGCCGCTGCTAGGAGCCTCATCACTGCGGGCAATCATTTTCTTCAAAGTTGCGGGTGCATCCGCTAAGATTGCCACATCTGTGTGATGCCGCTTGCCTAAGGTTTTGGGATCAGCTTCGATTTGAATAAACTTGGCTTTAGGCGAAAACATGACTTCCGCAAATGGATAATTCGAGCCGACAAACATGATCAAATCGGCCACCCGCAATGCTTCATTGGCCGGTTTCGATGCGACTCGTGCAGCCGAACCCAAGAGTGCTTCAAAGGCGTACGGAATAATCGGCTTGCCCAGCGCTGTGGTAATCACCGGCATTTGTAACTTTTTGGCTAGCGTCATCACCGTATCTGCTGCCCCGCGAACGCCTTGACCGACATACATCACCGGACGAGACGCGGTACGAATCAATCTTAATGCCTGATCCACCTGTTCATCGGTGCCAGCCGCTAAAATCGGGGTGGCATGGGTCGCCGCGGCACTGTAATACCCATTCGCCGGAATCAACTCGGCAGCCAAGTCGTTAGGAATCACCACAATCGCCGCACCATGAGCAGCATATGCCCGCCGAATCGCTTCATCAATGACATGCGGTAAACTCTGCGCTGTGGTGACGGTACGTGCATAGACAGCCGCATCCTGAAACATTGGATCTTCATCTAATTCCTGAAAGAAATCAGCATTCATAAACCGTTGTTCCACTTGGCCCACTAAGAACAAAGTAGGCACTTTATCCATTTTGGCATCATAAGCCCCTTGGAAAAGATGTGTTGCTCCGGGACCGGCTGACCCGAATGCCACCCCAATACGACCTGTCAATTTTCCATCGGCGACCGCTGCCAAAGCCCCGACTTCTTCATGGCGTACATGAATATACTTGATGCGTGACTTTTCCTCATCCAACGCGTACATCATGTTATTAAATGTACCACCGGGGATGCCGTAAATGTGCGTGACGCCCCAACTCTCCAAAGTTTGTAGCGCTGCAACCCCGGCTTTAATCGTCTCAGCCATCATAAGTCCCCCTTTTATTTAAAAACCGGCAATCTGAACCTGCCAGTTTTGGCGTGTTATTAAAGCTGCTTCCGCGGTTATACTAGGCACGAAAAGATGAGAAAGCAAATCATCTGCCTATGTAAAAACGCCAAGGATATGATCCGTCTTCATGACGAACCGTACCCTCAGCGTTTTGACAATGGTTACTTCAAATCTTCAATGCTATTAATATTCTTCATATACTTTGGAACGGCCAAACCGACCCGAGCGCCATCCATATTCACACCAAGATCAACAACCTGGTTCTTATAATCGGCGTATAACTTAGCAGCAGTATTTGGCAACCACGCCGATACCTGTGCATCTGCTGCTTTAGTCGCAACTGATGCCCAAACCGGCTGCGGTTCCATCGCGCGAATCGTCACTTTATAACCCACTTGCCGCAAAACGGTCGCCACAACGTTTGTGGAGGCAATTTCCGAATCCCAGGCAATATAGGTCAGGGTTAATTTAGGACTACCGCTAACATGACTAACACCCTTAGTCCATTGAGCAATTTGCTCCGGATGTTTCTTCACGTATGCTTTTGCAGCTGCAGCAGGATCCTGGCCATTGTTCACCGCCAACATCACACTAGAAATTTCTTTGGGCGTCCAGTGAAATTGATCAAGCACCTGGTAGGCTTGCGGAGCATCTTGCTTAAGCCCTTTACGCACAATCGTATGAATCTGTTCGGCTTTACCATAGACATTCTTAGGATCCTTCAAAAATTTCAACGGAAACTTGGTGAACATCCAGTGAGGCGTCCAGCCGGTCACCACAATGGGCCGCTTATCGGCAATCGCCTTTTGCAGCGTACTGGTCATCGCCGCGGTTGAGCTTGGTTGCAACTGCCAATTTTTTTGTTCCAATCCGTATGCTTTTAAGGCCTTGTCGGTACTGCTCATGATGCCGGCACCTGCATCGATTCCGGTAATCGTGTAGTTAATTTGCGGCCCTAAAGGCTTTTTGGCATCGTACTTAGGTTGGGTACTGCTGCATGCGGTCAAAAAGCCAACCGTGGCTACCATCGCCAGTGCCGCAATGATTTTTTTATAAAAAGTCAAACAGCCACCTCCTAGCGCGTGCGATTGAGACTTTGGGTAATCCGATCCAGAATGATTGCCAGAATAACAATCGCCAAACCGGCAACAAACCCGCCGCCAGCGTCGTTACGACCCACAGCAAAGTAAACCTTGGTACCTAGGCCCATTGCCCCAATCATGGATGCAATTACGACCATGGATAAAGCCAACATCATACTTTGGTTAATGCCAGCCATAATGGTGCCGCGAGCAAAGGGCAGCTGCACTTTGATCAGCTGCTGCCAACTCGTAGCACCAAATGCAACGGCTGCCTCATTCAAGTCGGCTGGTACCTGTTCAATTCCCAATTGCGTCATCCGAACAGTCGGCGGCATCGCGAAAATGACTGACGCAACAACGCCAGGTACCATCCCGATGCCAAAGAATGCCACGGCGGGAATCAAATAAACAAAGGCTGGCATGGTCTGCATAAAGTCCATCAACGGCTTAACAATCGCCGAAACGGTTTTACTTTCAGCAGCCCAGATACCCAATGGAATGCCGATGACAATTGCCAACAAGCTTGCGGTCAGAACCAAGGTCAGCGTCTGCGTCATATCGCGCCAAAATCCCAGGTTCCAGATTAACAACAGCCCCACTAATTCAAAAATCAGCAAACTGCGATACTTCTGCCCTCGCTTAAGGTACCAGGTCAGCGCCATAATCAAAATGATAAACAGCCAAATCGGAATGAAATCAAAGATCGCTTGAAAGGCATTGACAATCGTTCCGATAAAGTTCGTCAGCACACCGAAGAACCCGGCAAATTGAGTGAGCCAGTCCACGAAGGAATCAATCCAATGTGCTAATGGTAACGTTGGGATGGTGACTAAAAGATTAAACATTGACATTGACCTCCTGTCCTGAAAGTGCGCCAAGAACGGCACCACGAATAATAATCCCGCAAAGTCGTTTCTGATCATCGATGACAGCATACGGAACTGAAGTAGTCGACACAGCATCCAGCAGGTCAGCTAACGGCGTATCCATTTTTGTTGTCGGTACGTCGGTCTTAACAATCGTGGTTAAGTCCTTTTTCCCGCTATCAATGGCCGCACGAACATCATCGGCATCCAAGATTCCTACTAATTGTCGCTTGGTGTTGACAACATACAAGCTGGAAATCTCGTTGTCACGCATCCGCCGTGCTGCCAAACGCGGACCATCCTTGTCGATATTCACGGTGTTAGCGCGAATCATAACATTAGCTGCGGTATAAACCTGACTTCGATCCACACCTTCAATGAACTTCTCAACGTAATCATCTGCTGGTTGACTCAGAATCTCTTCTGGTGTCCCGATTTGAACGATCTCGCCGTCTTTCATAATCATGATGTGATCGCCAATCCGCAACGCTTCATTCAGATCATGGGAAATGAAAACAATCGTCTTGTGCATTTCTTCTTGCAGATCCAACAATTCGTCTTGCATATCACGCCGATTTAACGGATCAAGCGCAGAAAAGGCCTCGTCCATTAAGAGAATCTCGGCATCACTGGCCAACGCGCGCGCCAAGCCGACACGTTGTTGCATCCCGCCAGATAATTGATCAGGAAATTGATCGGCAAACCCGTCTAATCCCACTAAATCAAGCGCTTTGTTGGCTTTAGCTTCACGTTCGGATTTATCCATCCCCTGAATTTCCAAGCCAAACGCTGCGTTTTGTAAAACAGTTCGGTTAGGCAATAGCGCGAAGCCTTGAAATACCATGCTCAGCTTTTGCCGCCGCACTTCACGCAGGTGTTGCTTGTCCAACTTGGCAATATCATCACCATCAATCAGAACTTGTCCGGCAGTCGGTTCAATTAACCGATTCAGCATTCGCAGTGTGGTTGATTTACCCGAACCAGAAAGCCCCATGATAACGAAGATTTCCCCTTTTTTAATAGTGAAATCAGCTTGATCAACACCCACGGTTGCGCCCGTAGCTTTTAGAATCTCAGCCTTGGTTTTCCCTTGCTTTAACATTTCTTTGGCGCGATTGATTCGTTTGCCAAAAATCTTGGTTAAACCACTCACTTCGATTTTTGTTTCAGCATCATTTTCAATCTTGTGTTGCATTTGCTCACTCCTCTCAGGCACTTTAACGAATTAAGATCTCGTTTTGGTGCCCGGTACTTTTTAAAATCGCTCATGACCTGATGTAGCGATTTTGCTCTGTTTCAGAAACAGTTGTCATCGAATTGAAACAATGCTAACCATTGTACGAGTCATTTGTGTGTGATTCAAATCACGGAATCTCATTTTCATTTTCAAGCCTCGCTGGTGTTTTCACTTGCTGAAAATTTTAACCATAACAAAAAAGCCCTCATCGGCATGGGATTGAGGGCTAGGGACGATTGATGACCCGCTAATCGTGCATCGTAATCGTTGTCAAGTCAATATGAAAATATCATGACCGAATTCTCATATTTCACAAACTCGCCAAGTTCATTTCCGTAAATGGCAGATGCTCGTCAAACAGGATCGGCTGGCCCAAAGTAATAAAATCCGGACCCGTCATCGTGTCATAAGCCAAGACGCGCACACCGTTTTGCTTGGCAATTGTGATTGCGGTGACAAGCTCTGGAAACCGTTCACGATAAATCGTCATTTGCTGAATATTGGGTAACTGCACAATAAAAACCAAAAATGCCTGATAGCCTTCCGCTTGTGCCATTGTCAGCGTGTGCACATGCTTCAGCGCTCGTGTGGTGGGTGCATCGGGAAACGCCGCCAATGTTTGGTTGGCTAATGTGACGCCTTTAGTTTCAACAAACCATTTTTTGCCATCAGCCGCAGTTCCCGCAAAATCAAGCCGGGAATCGCGCCAGGTGGTCTCGGGACGAACCGCATAAGGCAAGGATAATCCGGGCAATTTCATGGTGCCAGCCTCCAAGCATTCTCTGGCAACGTGGTTGGGGGCTAAGCTGTCTATATTAATCCAACGATTCTGCCGCTTTACCGCAAGCAGATCATAGTGCGTCTTCCGGTTGGGATGATCCACATACCGGACACTGGCAAGCGAACCTGGCACTAGAATTTCCTTATTCCGGCCAGTGTTGTTCATATGTACCGATGTCGTCACGCCATCAATCGCAATTTCAACCGTAAACCGACTCACGCGCCGGATCAGTTGCCCGACACTGACATTTTGATACTGCATAAACGCTCCTCATTTCGATTTTGCTTGAACAGGTAGCATAGTGCTTATTAACCGCGCTGACTTATGCTCATAACGTGTTTGCTGGCGCAGGGATTTGCGTGTAAGGACCTTGGTTGCAATGGCCACTTATGTTCTGGTTTACGCCCATAACGCGCTCCCCGGCGCAGAAGTCTGCGTGTAAGGACCTTAAGCGCAATGGCCAAGCCCGGGCCATCACGCTTAAGGCCACTTACACTCCGACTTCTAACCGCGCCGGCTCGCGCTTACACAAAAATAGCAGCCGTAGACTTTATCAAATCTCACGGCTGCTTATTTGAATCATAGCACTGACAATTAGCGGACAATAATAACGGATACCGCTGCATCGCGGGCTACTTCGCTTGCAACGTGGCCCAGTCGCAGACGGCCACGACGTACGTGTGAACCCATGATAACCAAGTCCGGCTTGAACGCTGGAATAACCTCGTCAAGCAGTGCTGCTGCCGGGCGACCTTCAGCAATAATCGGCTGGGCCTTCTGTACGCCGAACGCACGGGCTTTTTCAACATAAGTATTCAGGTTCTTCGCCATTTTTTCCCGTGCTGCTTCAACATCATCAGGTGTCAATGACTGGAAAATATTCAGATCGCCGGTTTCAAGTACCGATACAATCCCCAGCGGAATATCATAAATCTTGGCAACCGTGCAGGCGTAGTTCAATGCCTTGCGCGAGGAGTCGTCATCATCATCATCAACCGCCAATAACAGCCGATTATAATGCACGGATTCAATCGTTAAATCATTTTCAGTAACCAAAAGAAATGCCCCCTTGCAAGTTTAGGTGTCCCTAACATGTTTATTTTATCACACATCGCCTTTGTTTTCCGCAAAATACTGCTTAAAGCGGCCAACATAATTATGAAACATATATTTCAATAATAGCCAGCGTTTAAGCGTCATATCGGGTTTGTAAAAGACAGTCGTCCCATAACGCTTTTCTTTGATCAACTTCAACGCTTCCCGCTTGGCCTCGTTGTCGGCAGAGTATTGCTTGAAGACCCGTTCAGGCACCCCAAGCCATAATTTGTACTTGCTGCGATCGGAATTGCCATAAACAGTCGGAGCATCTTTGAGATCACCGGTGATATAATCGCGCACAGGCCAGCTGGCAAGATTATAGCCATTCAGGGTCACGAAAAAGCTGCTGCGTCCCTGACGAATATTAATCTCAAATAACTTAAACGTGTTGTCGCGGTGATCGTACTTCATATCAAAGTTAGCAAAACCGGTAAACTTGATGGCTTCGAGAAATTCTTTGATTTGATCATACAATGTATGATCAAAAGCTGGCATAATCGCCACATAATTCCCGATAGACGCTGGAGTGGGATCTTCAAGTAGCGGATGCCCAAGACACATCATTTTGACATGATGATACTGGTCGACATAACAATTCAACGTCCGCATATTGCTGTCATCACCCGGTACAAAGTCTTGAAGAATTAAGTCAGATGTATACCCATTGTCATAAATCTTGGCAATGGTGTTGGTCAATTCGACTTGGGAGTGAATCGTGAAGGCCTTCTTACGCCCTTCAAAGTGGATATTCAACCATTCCACCGAATCGGTCGGTTTCAGCGCCACAGGAAATTCAAATGGCGCCGTAATTGTGGCGTTGCTTTCATACATCGACTTGGTCACGATCTTAGTGGCTGGGTAAGGAAGATGGTATTCTTCACAAACCTGGTAAAAGCTTTCCTTACTGTTAAGGCGTTTTAAAAGATCATAGTCGACATATGGGCAGATAAACCACTGACTTAATTCATCTTTATGTTTGGACACCAATTGTGCGTATGTATCACCGCATGCAATTAGCAGCAGACGCCCAGCCGACGCCGCGTGCAGATGCGCAACTTCACGCATTTTTTCGATAAAAGTCGGGTCAGAATCAAATTGCTTAATCAGATGGACATTTACGATTCGTGAAAAGCGTGTCGGTGCCAGCTGTTCACGCGCATAGACATCAATCGCCCCGCCGATCATCTCGTGGAACGAACGCGCCATACCATACACGTTCATATCACTGCCAAGCAGGATGGGGGTAAAACTGGGTGTATCTTTCATCTGAATGATAATCTCCTCGTTCGATTAGGTGCGGGCAAAAGAATGCCGGGTACCATGAAATTTTCATTGAAAGTGCAGTGGCAAGTTGTCTCAGCGGGTCCAAACTGCACTAATAACTTTCCCTGAGCGGTTGGTCAAAATGAATATTGCCTTCAGCTCGTCGCCCCAGAATTATACCATACTGGCAATCTGCATTCATGAAGATACTAATAGGATAACAGTTTTTCAAGATTTAGATGCAAAAACGCCAAGTGTCAGGGCTTGGCGTTTTTTGATATTGTTCAGCTTTCTGAAACCCGCACCCCTTCTATACTCGGCTGGACGACCTGCACGCGCCATGCCGGCCATTGTTGGCTGGCGGCTGCTTGCAGCTGGCGAGCAGCCGTTGCTCCTTCCACAATTGCAAGCAGGGTCGATCCTGAACCCGAGATCAACAGAACGCCATTGGCTGCGGTTACCAATTGACGGACAGCCTGATAGTCCGGAATCAATGTGGCACGATAAGGTTCCTGCATCCGATCATGGGCCACTTGATGTAAAAGCGGCAAATCACCATCGGCCAACGCGCGCGTCATTAAAACGCACCGCCCCATCTGATAAGCAGCATCTGCGTAAGTCATCGTTGTAGGAAGGATTTTTCGTGCTTCTGCCGTGCTCACAGCATAGTCGGGAATGAATGTCACTAACTGCAACTGTGAGCTGACCGGATACTGGCGCACAATGGGCTCTGTATCTGCCAAAATAGTTGCACACAGCTGACCAAAAATTGCAGGGGCAGCATTGTCCGGATGTCCCTCCATTTTCGCTGCAAGCTTCAAAAGCTGAGTCCGATCCCAGCCGGCATGAAACCACTCATTCGCCGCAGCAATTCCGCCAACAACACACGTAGCCGAACTCCCCAAGCCCCGAGAACTAGGAATATTCGAATCGACCGTAATCCTTAAATTTGGCACTGGTTGATCAACCGCCTTGGCAAATGTCGCAAACGCTTGATAAATCAAGTTCTGTTCATTGGCAAAGTCAGGATCATCCCCAACAATCTCAAGCTTTTGGGTGCTCGCTTCGAAGGTGAACCGAGCTTTGAGATCAAGGGCTAATCCTAAAACGTCATAACCAACGCCTAAATTAGCGCTTGTTGCCGGAACGGACACGCTGATCATCGTTAAAAACCTCCTTTGCGGCTGCAATGATCGCCTGACCCATTTTGTCCGGCGCCACCACGTGTTTAGGTTGGGCAGTCAAAGTTGCCAAGCGCGCTAAATTAGCAGGAATCGGAACACCACTCATTTGTTGTAACTGGGTCATCACGGCAAAGTCGTCACCTGTCACCGGCAAGTCAAGGGCTTGAGCAACTGCACGTGGAAATTTGTATGGACTAGCCGTTGCGAGTAACACATTAGGCGTCGGATCGCCGGTTGTCTCCCGATATTGCTGCATCACATGGTAGCCGACAGCCGTGTGAGGATCCAACAAATAGCCGTTTTGCTTCCAAACCGCAGCAATTGAAGCTGCAATCTGCGCATCTGCGGCAAAACCGCCAGCAAAATCAGCCTGAATCGCTGCCAAAACATCGGGCCGTACCTGATAGCGGCCGGTTGTGGCCAATTCTTCCATTAACTTAGCCACATATCTGCTATCTTCACCACTCTTATAGTAGAGTAGCCGTTCCAAGTTACTGGAAATCTGAATATCCATACTTGGCGCAACCGTCTTTAGGAACGGGCGATTGCGATCATAAATACCGGTTTCAAGAAAGTCCGCCAGTTCATGGTTGGCGTTGGCCGCGGCAATTAATTGATGAATCGGCAAACCCAATAACTTCGCGTAGAAACCAGCTAGGACATCCCCAAAGTTGCCAGTCGGAACGGTGAAGTTAACCTTTTGACCCAGCTCAATGGCACCTGATTCAACCAGTTGCAAGTAGGCGGAAAAATAATAAACCACCTGGGGAATCAAGCGCCCGATATTAATCGAATTGGCGGCCGAAAGCGTTACTTGTTCCGCCTGCAAACGCGCCGCAAAACCGGTGTCGGTAAAGAGATCTTTAACGGCACTCTGCGCTTGATCAAAATTACCGCCAATTGGGAAAACCCGTGTGTTATTGCCGGTTGTCGTTAACATTTGCCGCTCCTGAATCGGACTAACCCCATGATCAGGATAAAAGACGGTAATCCCGGTTTGGGCGACATTTTTGAAGCCCTGCAACGCTGCAGTCCCGGTATCGCCACTGGTTGCGGCTAAGATCATGATGCGATCTTCCGGATCCAGTGCCAGGCGCATCAATTGGGGTAGTAGTTGCAACCCCAAGTCTTTAAAGGCGCTGGTTGGGCCATGAAATAGCTCTAAAACATGAAAATCACCCACAGACCGAACAGGCGTCAGCCGGCGATCAGAAAAATTTTTATGATATGCAAATTGGATCGCCTTTTTCAGCGCAGCAGTGTTAAAATCAGGCAACAGGGTCGTGAGAACATTCTGAGCAATCGTTTCATAATCTTTACCTAATAAATTTTGAAGATTCAAGCGGTAATCCGTCAAATGCGGTAAAACAAATAACCCGCCTTCTTCGGAGATGCCTTGCTTGATCGCTTGTTGTCCAGTCTTGCTAACGCGCTGATCCCGTGTACTTGTGTATCGCATGTGAACGACTCCTATCTGATCCGACTTGTTTTTGCAATAAGGATATGATAATCTGTTCGCATTAGAAAAACAAGTGTCTATATTTTATATACAAGGAGCTGAAGAAAATGAATATTGCCATCTTAGGTTTTGGTACTGTCGGTAGCGGCGTTTATGACATCGTTGAAAATGGTGATCGCCGAATGCGGGTCACTGCTATTTTCATTCGCCCAACCCACCCAGCTACGATGCCTGAGATGACAACAAATTTCGATGCTATCCTTGCCGACCCGACTATCGATGTTGTCGTTGAGGCTATTGGCGGCTTGCATCCTGCTTATGATTATATCCTACGTGCACTGCAGCACGGCAAACATGTGGTGACCGCCAATAAAGCTGTCGTTGCGCAACACCTGCCTGAATTCATCACAACGGCGGCTCAGCATCACGTTCGCTTTTATTTTGAAGCCACTACTGGTGGTGGCATTCCCTGGATTCGCAATTTGGAACGCGCTGCTCGCATTGACCAAATCGATACCATCGAAGGCATCTTTAATGGTACGAGTAATTATATTTTGGATCAAATGCAACGGGCGCATCTCGATTTTGACCCGGTTTTGTTGGCAGCTAAAGACATGGGCTATGCCGAAGCCGATCCCAGTGCGGATATTGATGGTGACGATGTGGTTAACAAGCTGAAAATTTCCGCCGCACTGGCTTACGATATGGTTCCGCCGCGTGATGTTCCTAAATTTGGCATTCGTAATGTCACCAAAGCCGATATTGACTTTTTCGCCAGTCGTCACCAGGTTTTACGCCTAATTGGCAAGAGCAGACGAGTTGGTAACCATTATAGTATGGTCGTTGAACCGCGTCTTTATCCGGCGACTGCTTTGGCGGCCAACACGTTTGAAAACTTCAACCTGATCCGACTGCACGGCCAGACCATTGGCGATTTGCAGTTTTATGGTCAAGGCGCCGGTAAATATCCGACTGCTAATGCCATTGTTCAGGATCTATTCGACATTCTGGAAAATGCCCCGCATCTGACGCGGCACTTTAATCAGAACTTACAATTCGATGCAGATCTGAATACTGCTGATTACTTGCTGCGCGCCGATCCGCTCACGTTTGCCATGTTTAACGATAAGGACACCGAAGTCGTTCAGGATCATCTTTTAATCAAACAAATCCCGACTGGTGAAATGCATCGGCTCATGCGTGGCGTTTTGGCAATTGATGCTCATGCCTTCATGGCAGCCATTGGCGATAGTGAACTGACCACCCGTAACGTCAAAGAACAAGTTGATCAGGGGGTAATCGAATGAAAGTCGTTAAATTCGGCGGCAGTTCGGTTGCCGACGCCGGGCAGTTTCAAAAAGTCAAAGCCATTATCAACCAAGACCCGCAGCGCCAAATCGTTGTCATCAGTGCAGCCGGTAAATATGGCGATGCAACCCGCAAGTTGACCGATACCCTTTATCTGATTGCGGATGGACTCGAAGCCGGTCGTGATGTCACCCCGCTTTTTGCTCAAGTGACAGCCCGACTGGAAGCTATCAATCAGGCTCTACATTTGCATGTGCCACTCATAAAACTCATGAATACGATTCGTCATCACATCGCCACTCATTACTCGCGCGATTATCTGGTTTCGCGTGGTGAGTTTTTAACCGCCCACCTGATGGCTGCCTATTTGGGCTATACCTTCGTTGATGCTGCTGATCTCCTCTTTTTTGATCAAAATGGGGCAATCGATGAAGCCAAAACATTAGCGGCTTATCGGCGGCTACCGCGTCATCATGGGATAGTTGTTCCCGGATTCTACGGGCAAAATGCTGCCGGTCACGTACAACTCATGGCGCGCGGCGGGTCTGACATTTCCGGTGCGTGGTTGGCGCGGCTGGCTCAAGCCGATCTTTACGAAAATTGGACCGATGTTTCCGGAATCAAAATGGCCGATCCGCGAATTATTCAAGATGCCGATAGTATTGATGTGATGAGTTATGATGAATTGCGCGAATTGACCTATATGGGCTTCAGTGTTTTTCAGGAAGAGGCTGTCCAGCCAGTGCGAGAAAGTGGCATTCCAACTCGCATTCTTAATACGAATGCCCCGGAAGATCCGGGCACATTGATTATCCAAGATGATGACCCGGCAAATGATATGCGGATCATTACCGGGATTGCCGGTCGCAAGCATTATCTGGTGGTGACGATTCGGCAATATCAACTGGCATTACATCTCGATATCATTCAGCATGCACTGGACGTCATTGCTGATCATCATTTGGTCGTTGATTATCTCCCCACTGGCATTGACAGTTTTAGTCTGTTAATTCGCGAACCACGCCATCAGGTTTCCGTTCACGAACTCACGGCAGCAATTAAAGCAGCGTGTCAGCCTGATAAACTTGAGGTCACCGAGAATGTTGCACTCATTGCGATGGTTTCCCGAAAGTTACGGCAACGACCGGCAATTGCCGGCAAGGTCCTCGCCTATCTAGACGACAACCTGCTCAATGTCCAGCTTGTCAGCCAGACCAATGACGATATCAATTTGTTAATTGGCGTAAATGATAAAGACTACGACAAAGCCATCCGCGTGATTTATAGTAGTATTCATCAAAATTTTCACCGCCCGGCGCCATACATTGAAGGCATTGCTTAGTGTATCCCGCCGTGTATTAATTTCTTTAGACATCAACCAAAAAGTGGCTCCGTTGCGATTTTAGAACAATCGCAAACGGAGCCACTTTTTTAATTAAAAGCAATCATTCTGAATTTCACTCATGACTACTTTTGCTTCTCGGCCATGCGCGATGGTGTACTTGATGCCGCTTGCTCGGTAGTGGCCGGTTGATCACTATTTGGCGCCGGTGCTGGTTGCTTGGTGTCAGGTGCCTTGGCTGATGGTTGCTCGTGGTGCTTGATCGCATCGACAACCGGTTGATTGCCAGCCTGATGCATCAGTGCGCCATTTAACATCCCGCGAATGTCGATGCCGGCAACTTCTTGCAACATGTCTAGTTGCTTGACCAAACTGCCGCTGGTTTGATTCGTCAGGTCGCCATCGCCATAAAGCTTGATCGAATCAACATTTGCATACGGACTCATAGCAGCCTCAATAATCTTCGGCATTGCTTCAATCGTCATCTTGAAGCGGCCGGATTCATCAAGTTGCCGTGCTGCTTCCGCTTGTTTAGCAATCGCTTCCGCTTGTGCAAGCCCGATCGCCTTGGTCTTGCCAGCTTCTGCTTCCCCAATCGCCTTGGTTGCATTTGCTTTGGCTTCGGCATCCAATTCAACCTCTTTTGCCGATGCTTCAGCGGCCGCAATCTGGGTTGCTTTTTGGGCTTCGGCGGCACGCTGGGCTTTATACAAGTCCGCATCCGCTTGTTTACGCACGGTTGCATTCAGTTCCTGTTCCTGCAATTCGGCGTTCTTTTGGGCTAATTCAATGTCTTTTTCTTTTTGAACCTGCTTGGCCTTCATCTGTTCAACAATCGCGGCCTGATCAGCTTGCGCCTGAGCAATTTCTTGCTGCTTTTTGAAGTCAGCCATCTTGACCTGCTGTTCCCGTTCGGCGTCAGCAATTTGGGTCTGACGTTCGATTTCCTGCTGCTTTGCTTCCTGATCTGCTTGCGCCTGTTGAATTCGGGTGTCACGATTGGCGGCTGCTTCGGCTACAGCGGCGTTCTTCTTAACTTCCGCAATCTGCTTCTTACCCAGTGAGTCCAGATAGCCGTTCTTGTCGGCAATATCTTTGATCGTGAACGAAATAATCTGTAAACCCATTTTGGCTAAATCGGAACTCGCCACATCCTGGACCTTTTCGGCAAAGGCATCACGATTCTGATAGGTATCCTCAACCGTTAATGTGCCCAAAATTGCCCGTAAATGGCCTTCCAGAATTTCGGTGGCTTCCGAATTAATCTGCTCGTCATTTTTGCCTAAAAATTGTTCCGCAGCGGTTGCGACTTCTTCCTGACTGGAGCCTATTTTTAAAATAACCGTCCCGTTGACGATAATCGGAACCCCTTGTTGCGTGTAGACTTCAGGCGTTGCGACTTCAATGGTCCGCGTATTTAGACTTAAAACGTCCCAGCGCTGCAAAATCGGTAAAATAAAAGACCCGCCGTTGGTAATCAATTTGACACGATTGCCATTGACATCGCGAAAACTGTGCTTGCCGGAAATCAAGGCACCGGAAATAATCAGCACTTCGTTAGGCAAAGCGGTCTTACGATGGGTGGCCAGAAAAATAAAGAGCAAGATCAATAAAACGGCCGCAATAATCCACGGCATATAATCAGTTAAAATTTCCATCAGTTCCCTCCTTAGGGTTGTGAGTAGCCAAGGCATCAACATAGGCAATACCTTGTTTGAGTTCAATGATCACGACTTTTGTGCCCTGATCTAGCGGCTGGCTTTTATCCGACCACAACTTGGCCGGATATGTCTGGCGGGCGCGTCCACCACCGGTTACCATGACTTCGCCAGTGTGATGATGCGCCACATCTAACGTCAGCGTACCGAGTAAGTAATCCCGATCGCTCATTGATGTGGTGTTCTCAACCGGCGACAGTAGCCGTTGCAATAACGCCAATAATGGTAACAATACCAGTGATAACAACATCCATAAAAGACCGCCAATGACCAATAGCGCCACCACTCCGACGATCACCTGTAACCACAGTTCTTGCTGTGCCCACCATGCCAACACGACACTCGCCTCGCTTTCAAAGGGACTAAAATCTTCCTCATTTTATCATGTAAACGGTTATACGCCTATACCAATAAGAAAAATATTTAGTGGTGCTTTGCATGTTGACTGCGGGGCCAACACCCCGTCTCTATGTAGTCCCGGTGGCATGAAGAAGTTACTCTTTGTTTGCCACCGACTAAAGCTTCAAAAATCACGTATATTGCGTGAATGCTTTTCGACCTGCCATTAGTCGTAATGCAAGGCATAGTCTTCCGACACCTGATAGTGCAGTGTTTTGGTAAATAGCAAATTGCTAAGATAAGCCAGTCCAATCGGCAAGATGAAGAAAATGATCGTCAATTCAAGCACATTTCCCACCGTCACCGCCTTCATTGCATCGAGTGCAGCGAGTGGCCCGACTAAACCAGAAAAGCCAAATCCGGCACTGGCAGGCGTTCCTTGAATGTGCAATGCAGCACCGATACCACCAAGAATGCCGGCATTAAGCGCCATGGGTAAGAAGAGTTTCGGTTTAGACAAAATGTTGGCCATTTGCATCTTCGGCGAGCCCAGAAAATGTGCCAGCGAGGTCCCAAGCGGATTCGCTTTCCAGCCATAAGCCGCCAGCGCAAAACTTGCCCCGACAATGCCAAGGTTAGCAGATCCGGCACCGATGCCGTTCAACATAATAGCCGTCGCAATCCCCACTGTACTGATCGGCGTCACAATCAAAATGGCAAAGATGATCCCCATCAAAACGCCCATCGCAATCGGCTGCAATTCGGTAATATCATGGACAACAACGCCAATATACTTCGTGATTCCGGAAACCGGCTTGAGAGTGAGCATCCCCACCCCACCTGCAATCAGCAATACTAACGATGGAATCAGAAGAATCGTGTACGCCTTGAGCGCATTGCCCAACAATAGAATGACTAAATAGCCAATGGCGAGGGTGATCGCCAAATTAATCACATCCCCGGTTCCGGCAACACTCAAGCCGGTTTTGGTCAGATGATAATTACCGGCACCAATAATGGCAGCCAGTGCCAGCGAACTTGTTTGAATCGGCGTAAACTTCGCCAGCATCCCCACGCACACAGCCGATAACGCCGGTAACAAGGTCATCGCGGCGGTCGTCATATACGTGACAACGGCCAACTGTGGAAAGCTAGGTAAAAGCAACTTGACGAGCGCATTTAAGATCGCTCCAGGAACCAAGGCAACAATAATCCCCACTGATAAACCGTTTAAAATGTTCATCGTCACGGTTTTTACATCTTGTTTCATCGTCTTCCTCCGTTTAATTAACTTGGTGCGGTGAATGCCCACCGGCTAAAATAGTTTTGACGTCATCCAATGAAATATCGATCATGTTTTTCACGGCTGCATCCGTATAAAAACCGATATGCGGAGAAATCTCAACGTTCGGCAAAGCCTTTAAAGTTTCAAGATTGGTATTGTCCACGCCGGATTGGCTGCGATCAACCCCAAAAATACCGGCTTCACCTTCAATTGTGTCCAAAGCAGCGCCGGCAATCTCACCACGTTGCAGCGCCTCAATCAAAGCAGCCGTATCGACAATCGGTCCGCGGGCTGCATTGATCAAGTAAGCCGTCTTTTTCATCTTTTTGAAGGCGGCAGCATCAAGCATATGGGTGGTGATGTCGTCCAGCGGTGTGTGCACGGTGACGATATCGGCAGTGGCCAGCAAGGTGTCAAGATCGACATAACGAACCGTATCCGCCAATTCAGGTCGCGTTACCGGATCAGCCACGATGACGGTAGATCCTAAGGCGCGAAAAATGCGGGCGACGGTACTGCCGATTTTGCCAGCGCCAATGATGCCAATCGTTAATTGATGAACTTCCTGCGCTTCCAGACCACCCCAGCTATAATCATCTTTGGCTTCGCGCGCCGTAGCCTCACCCAAATGGCGAATCAATCGCATGGCATGAGCCAAAACCAGTTCCGCAACCGATCGCGGCGAGTATGCGGGCACATTGGTCACGGCCAATCCATTGGCAGCCGCAGCATCGAGATTAACAATGTCATAGCCGGTAATCCGCAAAGTCAACTGCTTCATCCCGAATGACTTCAACTTCTGATAAACAAGCGGTTCTGGAATGGCGCCATGCTGTTGAATGACAACCCCATCGTAGCCCTTAGCCAGATCAACCGTATCAGCATTGAAGGCAACGGTATTGGTATCAACTTGAATATCATTAGCAGCAACCCAGTCATCAATCGCTGGTTGTTCGTCTGGTCGAACACTATACATTAAAATTTTCTTCATCATCATTCTCCTTTGAGCGCGTTATCGTCCAACTGCAAACCTGCCTACCTAATGCGTTGCCATAAACTGCTTAATGCGCTCAGCCGCCAGTTTCAAATCCGCCATCGAGGCCGCATACGAAATCCGCACATAACCTTCACCGCCTGGCCCAAAACTGGCACCGGGAATCACGGCAACCTTTGCTTCACGTGCCAACGCATAAACAAACTTCCAGCTGTCATGGAACCGGTCTGGCAACTTAGCAAAAATATAAAATGCGCCATCCGGATGAGGAACTTCCAAGCCGGCTTCCGGTAAGGCCTTCATCAGAAAATCACGCCGTTTTCGATAGGCTTGCTTCATCGGCTGACTATCTTCCATACCATTTTTTAACGCCTCTTCAGCCGCGCGCTGGGCATTGGTGGTGACGCTGGTAATCGTAAACTCGCTAACCTTGCCGATTTGTTGAATAATCGCAGCCGGACCTGCTGTGATCCCAACGCGCCAGCCGGTCATTGCGTGGGATTTTGAAACCCCGTTAAGGACAATTGCTTGATCAGGGAGTATCTCGCCCATCGAAACATGCGTCCCACTGTAGGTCAATTCTGAGTAAATCTCATCGCTTAAGACAAAAATTTCATACTGCTTGATGACGTTGGCTAATGCGCTCAGATCCGCGCGATTATAAGTCACCCCAGTTGGATTAGTCGGGTAGTTAAGAATCACCGCTTTAACCGTGTCCCGATTGGCTTCAATCGCCTGTTGTAATTTCTCTGGCTTAAGAATGAACCCATCCGCCGAAGTGTCGATAAATATTGGTTTTGCTCCGTTTAATAACACGATTGGGATGTATAAAGGAAAAATCGGAGTTGGGATAATCACGGTATCGCCTTTGTTCAACATAGCCGTTAAACTCGAATAAATACCGCCAGTGGCCCCAGCTGTGATCAAAATCTGCGTCTCCGGATCATAGGAGGTTTTATATTTCGTTGCCAGATAATGGCTTGCCGCAGCTCGTAATCCCGGCAAGCCTTTGCTCTGGGTATAATGGCTCTCATCATTTTCGATTGATTGGATGCCCGCCGCCTTGACATGCTCCGGCGTCGGAAAATCCGGTTCACCTAATGTCAGCTTAACAATCCCTTCAATACCGCTAATTTCTGCATTGAATTGTAAAATATCGCTCGGTTTGAGTTGCCGAACCTCGTGATTCATACGATCGACTAATGCCATGTAAATCCCTCCATCTTTTTACATCCAGTAAGTTGAAACTAAAATAAAAGCCCCGCAGTCATCGATTGACCGCGGGGCACGAAATGGGAATGATTCTCCTGATTCCAGCCACACAGTCAATTGCTTGATCTGTGTGACCGCTCACTCAAAGGTAACTGGTCTCACAGATCGCGTCTGAAAAACCAGAAATAAAATGATTGGCTACCTTGAGTCAGCTTTGTCATCATGATGAGAACCTCCTAAGAAATAGATTAGTTAAAGACTACTGGTTAACGGACGGTTTGTCAACCGGAACTGAACTGATTTTTTTGCGGGACGAATTTGCCATTTAGGTTCACTACAATGGGTCGCCATCACGTCACCGGCAAGTTACTAACTCACTTTTTCAGAGGAAAATGAACGCATTTTGGCAATGGAATACGCTACAATGAAGACAATCAAGAAAGGGGCTTTAATGATGAACTATACCATCTCGGCCAACAATACGTTTCCGGTTGTGCAGATTGCGCTACAACAAGATGAAACGATCCAGATCGAATCTGGCTCCATGATCTATCACAATGGCTTGGTTGAACTAAGCGGCCACATGAATAGCAATGGCAAACGCGGACTCGGCGGCCTAATGAGTGCGATTGGACGCTCCATAACCAGTGGCGAGAGCTTTTTTATCACAACGGCAACTGGTAAGGCGGCTAACGCTGAATTGGCGATTGCGCCCGGCAACCCCGGCGTTATCAAAGAATTGACGCTCGATGCCAATCATCAATATCGCCTGAATACCGGTGCGTTTTTGGCAATGGACACTTCCGTTAGTTATCACATGGCCAGTCAAAAAGTCGGTGGTGCTTTATTTGGCGGCACTGGCGGATTCTTCATCATGGAAACAGCGGGCACTGGCACCATGCTGGTTTCGGCTTATGGTGACATCATTCCGATCGAACTTGATGGCAGCCATGAATATGTCGTGGATAACAGTCATGTTGTCGCTTGGGACAGCCAGCTGGATTACAGCATCCAGCCGGCTAGTGGTGTCATCGGTTTTACTACCGGTGAAGGTTTAGTCAATCGGTTCACTGGTTCCGGGACCGTCTATATCCAGACTCGGAACATCGAGGCACTGGCTAATTTGATTCAACCATTCATCCCCAGCAATGATAACTGATCACTAAGGAGCTCTATACGATGCCAACTAAAATAGGCCTTCACTACAACAAAATTGGGGTTGGGAAAACCATCTACTTTTTACATGGCATGGGGTTAGACGGACACAGCATGGCAGCTTTTTATGAGCCACGTTTTACCAGCGAAGAGCGGCATTTTGCCCGCCTCTATCCGGATTTACCGGGAATGGGAAATTCACCGGCCACGTCAGCATTGCAATCTGCTGATGATGTGTTGGCACAGGTTCATGCTTTCATTCAGGCGACCAGCGAAGGGCCATGTTATCTTGTCGGCCATTCTTACGGTGGCTATCTAGCATTAGGCCTGCTTGCGCGATTTCCTAACGAGTTTTCCGGTGCTTTTTTAACCGCTCCGGTTGTACTCGCGGAGAAAACAGCACGTACGGTTGCGCCACTAAAGCATCTTATTAGTGCGTCAGTAACCAGTCAGTCACCGGATTTTACCGACTATCTACACATGAATGTTGTTATCAATCCTTCAACCTGGCGACAATATCAGGAACTTATCCTGCTAGGGCTTAAAACTTTTAACCGCGATTTCTGGGTTGCCATGAAGAACCGCCATGCTTATCGTCTGTCGATTGAATCACGCTTAAGCAGCCTGATTAAGTCACCAGTTACGCTTGTGTTAGGTGAAAATGACAATGAAGTTGGCTATCAGGATCAAGTGGTCTTTGCCCATAAAGGCGCACACATGACCACAACCGTAATCCCAAACGCCGGTCATAATCTGATGATCGATGCGCCTGAGGCTGTCATGACCGCGTTTCATCAGTTTCTACACAAATAGTGCCAAACCGCTACGCTTGATTAACCGTCGCTATTTTGCGGCGGTTTTTTGCGTCCTCTTTATATCCGAGCTGTTAACTGTTCAGGCGTTAGGTGGCGTGTGGTGCGAAAGATGCTGTAAACCGATTCCGGTGAGCGAACCGGCGTTTGATTGAGCCAGTAAACAATTAAATCCACAACCCCTTGACTGACAATCTCCTGAGCATAATCGCTGGGCACATCACGATCATCAGCAACTAACTCACTACCGCCTTGCCGCAACAACTCAACAACCAATTGCTTCACTTTCGCGGTTAGTTGCGTTTGATTTTCATTCAACAGTAAAACGGCCAGATCCCGTTGGCGATACAAATACTTGAACAACTGAAAGAAAGCATCACGCTCGGGTAACGGGTTTGCTGCGCGTTTAGCTTGAAGCGGTTTGGGAAAATGGGCAAAAATGCTTTTCACATGTCCGATCATTTCATCTTCATAATGCGCCAATAAATCATACTTATCGAAATAGTGCAGATAAAAGGTGCCACGACTGATGCCGGCCAACTTGGCTAATTGTTGCACGCTTAACTTGCCAAACCCTTCCTGATGCATCAGCGTCATAAACGCCTGCTGAATTTTCATTTCTGTTTCAAGCATTTTCGTACTACTAGCCATCGCGTCAACCTCCATGAACATACTGTTAATTACCATTCTCATTGAACAACAAATTTTACCCCGAAGCAATTGACAAATCGTGCCAAACTGTTCACCCGTTTAAGCGGCGATCATCAGCACTTTTCCCGCATGCTGCCGGTTAAAAGTGCGTTCAGAGACTGAACAGATGGCTCAGATTGTTTCTTGTCTGACCGCCTTAAGGCCACTATGATCGTGAATGAACAGAGTGTCAATTTGAAAGGCGGTCTTACCATGCTAAGAAGTGAATGGCGTTATCTCATGCAGCACAAAATGATGGTCGTTGTCCTGGTGGCAATTGCGCTCATCCCAGCCATCTATTGTTTTATCTATCTTTCGTCCATGTGGGATACCTATGGCAAGATGGATCAGTTACCGGTCGCCATCGTTGATCATGATCGGCCTGTTACTTACCACGGAAAAAAGATTGCGATTGGCCAGCAGTTAACCGCCAATTTGACCAAATCAACCGCGCTGGATTTTCATCATGTTTCTGCTTCCACTGCGACCAACCGGCTGCACCGGGGCACCTATTACATGGTGTTGACCATCCCGCGTAACTTTTCCAAAAAGGCAACCACCCTACTAACGACCACCCCAGAAACCATGCCGCTTTACTTTCGGTTCAATTCCGGTCAGAACTTCATTGTCTCTAAAATGACCACAGGCGCTGCGACTGCCATCAAATCAAAAGTGGCGAGTCAAGTTACCAAATTATATGCTGGCATTGTGCTAACGGCACTACATCAGGCCGATACCGGCATGACCAAGGCGGCTACCGGCGGCCAAACGTTGACCACCGGCGCTCAACAACTCACAACCGGCACCGCACAACTTAGCACTGGACTAAACCGCCTCGCAACCGGGCTTCAGCAAGCAACCAAAAGTCAGGGACAGACGAATCAAGCAGTGGCTTCCCTCAATACCGGCGTCACCCAATTAACAACTGCCGCCACCGCACTCGCAGCTGGCTCGCAACAGTTACAAAACGGCAGCCAAACTTTAGCCAACCAATTGACAATCGGCAGTCAGAAGCTGGCAAGTATCCAAACTGGGGCGAATAACGCTGCTGCTTTAGCCGCGCCTGTGCGTGAAGTCACGTCGGATGTCGCCAAGATCCCCAACAACGGAACCGGCATGGCGCCTTTTGCCATCGCTATCGGCCTCTATGTCGGCGGAATCGCGCTGGGCACCATGTACGAAGGCTTCCTACCGCATCGTAAACCACGGTACGCACTAAGTTGGTGGGCCAGCAAAGCTTCGGTGATTGGCACAGTTGGCTTATTACAGGCAGGATTGCTTGATATTTCCTTATTAGCTGGTAATCATTTGCACGTCAGCGATCATGGTCTGTTCTTCATTGCCATTCTTCTCGGATCTTGGTTGTTCCTGTCCTTGATTTTCTGTCTCCGCCTGCTGCTTGGCGGTTTCGGAACATGGCTGGTTTCAATCGTCTTGGTCCTTCAGCTAGCTGGCTCAGGTGGGTTATACCCTACTTATTTGGTCAATGGCTTTGCAAAAGCGATCAATGAATGGCTGCCGATGACCTATCTCATTGACGCTTTAAGAAGCTTAATTGCAACTCATCAAGCGATTGGCACCGACATGGCGATCATGATCGGCTTAATCGGTCTATTCAATCTTCTTATGCTCTTCCGTTTTCAGATCGGCTTGCATCAAAGCTTCATCGAAATTGATGCTACTGAAGATGCTTAACGCGCTCCCCGGCGCAAAGGCCTGCGTGTAAGGACCTCGAACGCAATGGCCAAAACCGGGCCATCACGCCCAAGGCCACTTACACTCCGGTCTCTAACCACGCTGGCTCGCGCTTACCATAACGCGTTCGCCAGCCCAGAAATCTGCGTGTAAGGGCCTTGGGCGCAATGGCCAAAGCCCGGCCATCACGCCCAAGGCCACTTACACTCCGATTTCTAACCGGGCTGGCTCACGCTCACTAAAGAAGGTGTTTGCGATGTTAAAAAGCAACAATTCGCTCAGTATCTCAGCCTTAATTGAACAACACGGTCATGAGAAGATTCGTCAGGCCCGGCGTATGCTGGTTGTGAATCTCATCGTCTACACTGTGATTGCCGCCATTGAGCTATGGTTCGGCGCGAAGGATCATGCCGTTGCTTTAACCGCCGATGGTCAAAATAATTTGACTGGCATTGTCACCGTCTCTGCTTTGATTGTCGGACTATCGTTTGCCACCCGCCCTTCTGATACATTTCATCTTGAAGGTCACTGGCAATTTGAGAATCTTGCCGTTTTTCTTGCCGGCTTGGGTATGTTTCTTATCGGCCTGATCACCATCTGGGAAGGACTGGGCGCAACTTTGGCCTTACTATCCGGACACGCCGCTGCGCCACTCAAAGGCCAAGCCGCTATTATGGCTGCCATTTCAGCGGTGTCAATGTTAATCCTTTGTTGGTTCAACCACCTCATTGGCCAACATACACAAAGCAGTTCACTCGCGGCATCGGCCAAAGATTTTCTCGGCGACGCTTTGACTTCAACTGGCACCATGATCGCCATTCTCGGTGCTTCCTATTGGCACATCCACTGGATTGATCCACTGGCAGCTGTTTTGATCGGGCTATTCTTGATCTGGAACGGCAGCCGAATTCTCAGCACCAGCGCTGAAAAGCTCTCCAACGGGTTCAATCCTGCCCTCCGCACCCAACTTGTGGACAAGCTGCAAACTGTTAGTGGGATACTCGCGGTCAGCTTCGTTGATGGTCGGTATGCTGGCAGCAATATTATTGTCGAAGCCGAAATCGTGCTCCCAGCCGGTGATAGCCTCGCCAAATCCTACCGCATCTGCAAAAGTGCCGAGCAAGTCCTCCAAAGTGACTTTCCAGTGCTGTACTGTTGCATTCAGGTCAAACCCAACTTACCCAAAAATATGTCTAGATGATGAGCTCCCACCACACTTGCCAGCGCAGAGAAGTGACTAACACTTAAAAAGCACAAGCCACAGACAGAATGAGTTCTGGCTGCAGCTTGTGCTTGTTTAGGTTCAAAATCGATTAGGCTTCGAGCTTTTCTTTGTTTGAATCCGCCACATAATGCGGAATCTCATCATCAATGAAATAAACCTTATACCAAACTAAGAAGGTATAAATCGTCCAAACTTTGCGGCGATCATTGCGCTCTTTGCGGTAAGTCTTATCGAGAATATCCAAAATCGCGTCTTGATCAAAGAACTCTTTAACCCAGTCTTGCTCAAATGTTTCGCGAACCTTTTTATAAAAAGGCTCATCTTCAAGCCACTGTTTGACCGGAACCGGGAAGCCGAGTTTTTCGCGACTCGCCCATTCTTCTGGCAGGTGACGGTTGGCAGCTTCACGCAAGGCGTACTTAGAATTGTGTGAGTTGATCAGATATTTGGTTGGAATACCAGCCGCCACTTTGGCAACTTCCTTATCCAAAAACGGCACCCGCAGCTCCATGGAGTTGGCCATCGACAGCTTGTCGGCCTTCAGCAAAATATCCTTAGGCATGAACTGGTGAATATCAAGGTACTGCATCTTCTTGACTTCATCATCGTAATGGCGCACCTTTTTGTACGATTCCGTTACGATATCACGAACACTCTTACTCTGGCGGAATTCCGGCTGCAAAATCTCATCGGCCTGGCCTTCATGGAAAACTAAGGCCTCACCAATGAAGAACTCTTCCGCCGGGGCCGTGGATTCATACAGATGCAGCCGTCCGTGGAAGTTCGGCATCTTCTTCAACCCATGGGCAATGCGGTACTTCACGCCGCGCGGTAACTTGCGCAAGCCGTCCGCGAAGACCCGAATCGCATGGCTGCGGGTGTGAAAACCATAGTTAGCATACCCGGCAAAAAGTTCGTCGGCCCCTTCACCAGACAAAATAACCGTCACATCTTTGTGAGCCAGTCTTGTCAGGAAGTATAACGGCACGCAGGAAGGGTTGGAATCCGGTTCGTCCAAATGATATTGAATCAACGGGAAGTTATCCAACGCCTCTTTTTCCGTCACGATATCACTGGTGTTATCTAAGCCCAATTTATCGCTGAGTTCCTTCGCGGCGACCCCTTCATGATACTTCTTGTTGTCAAAACCGATGGAGAAGGTGTGCTCTGGCCGCAACAGCGCGGTAATGTAAGATGAATCCACCCCTGAAGAAAGCAGCGATCCGACTTCAACATCGGAAATTCGGTGGGCATCAACTGATTCGGACACACTCTTGTCAATGGCAGCAACCGTATCTTCAAAACTCAGATTATTAGCCTTGAAATCCATATCCCAATACTTCTTAATCGTGAGTTCATTATCCTTCAACGTGAAGTAATGACCTTCCGGAATGCGATAAACGCCTTTGAAGAAAGTTTCGTCCAACGCGGAGTACTGGAAAGTCAAATACGGTTTGAGCGCTTCTTTATTCAGTTGTTTCTTAAACTTAGGATGCTTCAAAAAGGCCTTGATTTCACTACCAACGATGAACGTATCGCCATCGTGGTAATAATACATCGGCTTAATCCCAAAGAAGTCGCGGGCACCAAACATTTCTTTCTTGTTGTCATCCCAAATCAGGAAAGCAAACATGCCGCGAATCTTTTTCAACAGTTCTTCAATGCCATACTCTTCGTAACCATGAAGCAGCACCTCGGTGTCGGAATGGGTCTTAAACACATGTCCGGCAGCAATCAAATCTTTGCGAATACTTTGAAAATTATAGATTTCCCCATTAAAGATAATCGCAACAGTACCGTCTTCGTTCAGAATCGGCTGCGAACCACCCTTTAAATCAATGATCGACAACCGACGAAATCCAAGCGCAACATCATCATTGATATATTCGCCACTCGAATTCGGCCCCCGGTGTTTAATCATATCCATCATGTTATTAATAACTGGTTTCTTGTTCAAAATTGTCTTGTCCGCAAACGCGATGATTCCGCACATACAGTTAACCCCTTTTCGCGTGAATGACGATCATTACTTGTTTCAGTATAAAGATTTGACAACGCAAGTCAATCAAAGAGCGTGAACTGGCGCGGTTAGCGATCGGAGTGTAAGTGGCCTCAACCCTAAATGGCTGGGCTTTGGCCATTTAGGGTTGAGGTCCTTACACGCAGATCGCTGCGCCAGTGAACGCGTTTCAGAACAGAGCGTGAGCCAGCCCGGTTAGAAACCGGAGCATAAGTGTCCTTGAGCGTGATGGCCCGGGCTTGGCCATTGCGCTCAAGGTCCTTATGTGCAGGTTTCTGGGCTGGCGAACGCGTTTCAGAACAGAGCGTGAACCGACTCCTGCGCCAGTGAACGCGTTTCAGCCGCAGCCCGACCACACTCACACTGCCCCCCTCAAAGTCGGCACCATCACCGAATCCCACCACTAAAATCCCCCAAAAACGGCAAAAAAATAGAGATCCAAGTTCCTACAGTCGAACTTGGATCTCCTAAGTTAAGGATTTGACCGATGCAGTCATATTGTTACATTGACTGGTACTAATTGTAAAACCCTCTTCAATAAACCTAATACTGCGACACCTCTACAAAAATCTTATTCACTTGTACGGAACGACGAGTGTTGAAATGATGTTGCCAGATAACTTGGCGTTGTTTGGTGGTTCTATGACACACCCGATTGAACATCTATGGGAAGCTCATTGTCCCGCTTGGATTACTGAGTCTTGTTATTAGCCTCATACCTCCATGTGTGTTCATCTTTAGATCTCATGGAACATGAATCTGACGATAGGTGGCGCAGATACTTACTGCACCAACGCTCTATTCGTTTTACTCGTGCTTTGCGACACACACTTTCGAGCCAGTTCGTTTGCTTGTTACTGAACGAAGGATCGTGATTCTTGGTTCCTGCATCGACCTTGATGTTCTTCCTTAACTTCAAATAAAGTGTATCATGTAAGCGCTATCTTGGCAAGCCCTATGACCTGCTTTTTTACAAAAAAATTTTTAAACCGTCAAAAAGCAAACCGTCGAACCCGACTTGCTGCGCCATAGCCATAGAGACTTAAACGCCGACGATCAATGTCAACACTGACAACATATCCGGCATATTCGCTAGGAGTACCAAAATGTCGATCAAACCGGCGATTAAATTTAGTCGTCAATCCGTGATGGCGACCCATCAGTGCACTGGTATTTTGTAGGCTGTAATGAATACCATTCACCTGATAGTCCGCTTCCAAGTGATAGTGTCCGGCGAGATACGCAATGATCCGGCCCGTGTTTTGGGTGAAATCAAACCTTAACTGTCCGCCAAATTCAGGCGTTTTACCTGTATTCAACACCCCACTGGCATGCAAATTAAAAGCCCGCAACAACTCATGGACGGCCCGACCGTTAAACCTTAAGGCTGGTTGGCCTTTTTGATTCATTGCCGGCGCGTGACTCATGATTAACACATCACGATTCAACGCGCCTTTTAACGCTAAAGCAAAGTCGCGTAACTGCGCAAACGAAACCGCTAAAGTCTTCTTGACATCGTAAATTTTATGTCCGGCATGTAACGGTACATCAGCCGTATTTAATACGATCACGCGTAATCCCGGATAGTCCCGTACCAATAAGCCTTCATGCGAAACCGCAATATCAGGCTGCGCGGCATCTGTCGCAAATATCAGCTGACGATTAACATCCGGCAAGAAGCTGCCTTTGTGACCGGGCCGCTTTTCGGCGAATTTATCATTGTCATCGTGATTGCCTTTAGTAACCAGAAATGGCACCGCACCCCGCCGATAATCAACCATGATATTGCGCAAGCGCATTTTGGTTAGCCATGGCAATTCCGAGCCATCAACCAAGTCGCCAAGATGAACCCGCAAGTCAAGTGGCATCCGGGTACTCAACCACTGCTGCTCACGGACATGCCAAAATCCAGTCGGGCCATAATAAGTCGATGAGAATTTGGCTTTGTCATGAGTATCGGTAATCAAGGCGAAATTCAAGGCTGAAGGCGACAATAATGGTGTCACCGCATCAATAAAATGGCCCAAATCTTTTTTAACAAAAGGCCGAATTGTCATGGCCTGCTTAACCTCCTCACACGTACGCTTTACCGCTTAGAAATTGAGCCACACCCCAAGCGCCAAAAAGACTACCTGCGCTAAAGTGGTGACGAATAGATTTTTGATGGCGTTCGGAAACGTCAGCTTTTTAACCGGATTAGCAGCAAACCCACGCGCATTTTTGACGACCAGCGGCACGGTGATCAATGTCAGCAGCGTCAATTTTGGCAACAGGCCGAGTAATACCGAAACAATCAGCATCAAGAATCCTGCCGTATACAGACTATAAAAGAAAACAATGCTGCGCTGACGTCCGAGATAATGGACAATCGTGCGCCGTTTAAGCGTCTCATCTTCATCCTGATCAGCAATGTTGTTGGCCAGTAACAACGCCGAAATTGCGCATTGTGCCAACCCACTTGCCAGATAAACCGACGCAATTAATGACCACGAAAAGTCGACCACGTTAAAGACGTTGACATAAACCGCGATCAGAAAAATGACAAACCCCATCGTAAATCCCGAGAAGAATTCTCCATACGGTGTGGCAGAAATCGGCCGCGGACCACCTGCATAGCCATAGCCTACCGCAAAGCTAAACAGTCCCATGACCAACAATGGCCATCCGGTACGGCTTACCATCCACAAGCCAAGCACTGCGCTGGTGACCATCATTGCCACCACCATCCAGCCAATCATACTTGGATTCAGATGATTGACGCCGATGATATTGGTCTTTTCGCGAAAATGTAGAGCTTCTGTCTTTTCCGAACGGCGATAATCTTGATAGTTGTCATTCGCATCAACCGCCATGTTAAACAAAAGCATGGCAACAAAGAAAACCAACAATTCCGGAATATGTAACGTATGATAATGGTACCAGGCAAACAACGTCCCCAACAAAAAGGGGAAAACCGATGCTGTTTTCGCCTTAACCTCAACTAATTCAAGAAATACAGATATTGACATAACAACCTCCAACAATTGACTTTTAAGAATCAGGTACAGTAGAGTAAATATGTCTTTAGGAAAGAGAGAAAATGCATGATTCATCCCCTGTGGCACCGATTCCCCATGGTCTATCACCAACTCGAACAGATTCAGCAGCGGCTGGAACAGGTCGCGACTTTACGCGAACCACAAGTGCATACGTTGATTCAGCAACAAATCAATGCAGGCGGCAAGATGTTACGAAGCGGGCTTATGCTTATGCTAGCGCGTTTTGGCGAACCTGACAACGCTGAGCTTGTGACGGCTGGTGCTGCGATTGAAGCACTACACCTAGCCACACTGGTTCACGATGATGTGCTGGATCATGCCGATATTCGTCGCGGCATGACCACGGTTTCTGCCGAGTCCGGAAATCGTGAAGCCATCTATGCCGGTGATTTCCTGTTTGCCATCTATTTTCAGTTGCTTAGCGAACAGGATCCCGAAACCGTTGATTTAAGAACCAACGCCCGCATCATGAAGCGCATCTTTATGGGTGAAGTGGATCAAAACGGCCCCAGCGCACCGCTCATTCCAACCGTCAATGCTTATTTAAGTGCCATCAGCGGTAAAACAGCCGCTTTGTTTGCGCTGGCGACTTATACAGGCGCAACGATCGGTCACCTTTCTGCCACCCAGAAAAAGGCCGCTTACCGATTTGGCCGGCAGCTCGGCATGGCCTTTCAAATGATTGATGATTTACTTGATTATACCCAAACTGCCAAAACATTGAATAAACCGGCGCTTGAGGATTTAAATAATGGCATTGTCACCTTGCCGCTCATCTACGCCTATCAAACTGTGCCTGACCAGTTGACGCCTTTAACGAAAACAGCCGAACAAATCGCCGCCAATGCTGATGAAATCGCTGCGATTGTTCGTAAACACGGTCTTCCACAGGCACATCAGCTTGCTTTCACCTATACACACCGAGCAATTGCAGCTTTGAACCCACTGCCTTCATCGCCTACCAAAGCAGCCTTGACCAAGCTCACGCAGCAGCTCTTGCAGCGAACGCATTAACTAATTTGTGATTTCTTTAGCGATCCCAGCTTCAATTTTGGTTGTCTGTCAGTGCAAAAATTGTTAAAGAATCGCCGCCAACATTGCATATTTCAAGAAATCATGCCAAAATAATAATTCATTTAATTTTTAAAAATTAACAATTAGCACAATGTTTCACAAACATTGTGCTTTTTAAGTGGTATGATACAGATATAGCAATAGTGAAAGAGTGATCAAACATGGTAAAAATCCTCTCTATCAATGCCGGCAGCTCCTCACTTAAATGGAAGTTGTTTGACATGCCCAGCGAAAGACAAGTAGCAGAAGGCGCAACTGATATCCTGCGTCAGTCGACGGTTAAAATCAAGTATGGTACTGATCAGGTTTATGAAAGTACCACTCCGATTCGCAATTATCGGGAAGCTGTCAGCAATTTGCTCAGTCACTTGCAATCTTTAGGTCTGGTGAACCGCCTCGATGAAATTACCGGCATCGGTCATCGCGTTGTTGCAGGTGGAGAACTATTTTCCGCACCTATCGTCATTGACAATCGGGTGTTGGCACAAATTCGAGCGCTGCGGGATTACGCGCCACTGCACAATCCCGTCGAAGCCGATTGCATCGACATTTTCCGTAAGATGATGCCTTGGGCGCTTGAAGTGGCGGTTTTTGATACTGCCTTTCATCAGACTATGAAACCGGTCAATTATCTTTACAGCATTCCTTATGAATATTATCAAAAATATGGCGTTCGTAAATATGGCGCACATGGCACCAGCGTTCGGTATGTCAGTGCTCACGCAGCCAAAATGCTAGGCAAACCGCTTGAATCCATGCGTATGATTGTCATGCATCTTGGCGCCGGCTCCAGCATCACGGCGATCCAAAATGGTAAATCCGTGGATACGTCAATGGGGTTCACCCCTGTATCCGGCGTGACAATGGGAACCCGCGCCGGTGATGTGGACGTTTCATTGATTGCCTACCTCATGAAGAAGTTAGACATAACCGATGTTGATCAAATGATTGACATTTTAAACACCGAATCCGGATTGCGCGGGATCTCCGGCATCAGCCACGATGTTCGTGATCTTGAAGCCGCCGCCCCGACGCATCCGCGCGCAAAACTAGCGCTGGATATTTTCGTCAACCGAATCATCAAATATATCGGTGCTTACGCGGCCTTAATGAATGGCGTTGACGTGCTTGTCTTCACAGCCGGCATCGGCGAGCACAGTAGTAATATTCGCGCCCGCATCATGCAATCGCTTGGCTATCTGGGCGCCCGGATTGATCCTGAGCGCAATTTACAGATTCACGATAACGCCGGCGATATTACGGCAGCCGATGCACGTGTCAAGACCCTCGTTATCCCGACAAACGAGGAATTAATGATTGTCCGGGATGTTATGTCATTAAGCCAAGTTGCCCAACAAGCGGAATGAATCCGATTTTGATCTTCAACCTGCCTTAACATTTGAATCACTGCTTTTTGAATGCGCCAGAAGTCATTACAGCAAATGCTGCCTGACTTCTGGCGTTTTTGGGTTCAAAAAAGTTGCCTTATATTCACACAAATGATAGCCGCTCAACCCACGTAAATCGCCGCAGCTGACAAATCGTCATCAAATTTCCAAAATGCTGCTTGCAATTCCAATAGTCGCTGTTTATACTGTGCATATATTACATATACAGTATAAACACACAAAGGAGATGTTCGCTATGCTCAACGTCACCAACCTTACCAAGCGTTTTGGAAATACCACCGCCGTTCACGATGTTTCTTTTGCGGTTCGACCCGGAGAAATTCTCGGACTTATCGGTCAAAATGGTGCCGGAAAGACCACGACCTTCCGCATGTTACTGAACTTGCTGCAACCGGATCAAGGCACGGTTACTTGGAACCAGCAACCATTGGCCAAACTGAGTCGCGAGACAATCGGGTATTTACCTGAAGAACGCGGTTTGTATCCTAAAATGACCATCGCGGATCAAATTTGTTTCTTCGCTGAACTTCACGGTATGAAACGTCCAGCGGTCATGGCAGTCCTTGATCAATGGCTTGACCAATTTCAAGTCAAAGGCAAGCCCACTGATCTCGTCAAAGATCTGTCAAAAGGTAATCAGCAAAAAGTTCAACTGATTGCCGCGATGATTCATACACCCCAATTTATTATTTTGGATGAACCCTTTTCCGGTCTGGATCCGGTTAATGCCCATCTGCTAGAAGTCGGGATTCGCCGGTTGCGTGATCAAGGCAGCGCAATTATCTATTCGAGCCACGACATGCGCAACGTTGAAGCCATTTCCGATCGGTTGGTCATGCTAAAAAACGGTGCCGTTGTCTTATCCGGCAAGCTTGACGAAATTCGCGAACAGTTTGGTCAAACCCGACTCTACGTTCAATCCCCCTTAACCCAACAGGAGCTACAGGCTTTCCCCGGCGTGATCACGGTGACGCCACGTTCCCGCGGCTTCTTAGTCAAACTGACCGATCCGCAAGTTGGCCATGATATTTTCGCCGCTGCCACACACCAAGGCTACATTCCCGAGTTTAGTCAACAAGCACCATCCTTAGACGAAATCTTCCGCATGAAAGTAGAGGCCTAATCATGGAAAAAATGGATGTCATTTTTCGCCAAGTCTTCATCAAGAATCTTAAAAGTAAAACCTGGTTATGGATTGTCCTGGGTCCGTTAGTATTAGCCGCTATTTTTGGCGCGGTTTTCTGGTTGATGAATCAAACCAACCAAACAACCCGAATCGGCGTGGTTTCGGACAGCCCGGCATTGGTTCAAACGTTTAAAAGCAGCAGCGACAACGATCAGCATTATACGCATTACGCCACCACGGCTGCAGCTAAACGAGCATTGGCGGCCGAAAAACTTGATGCAGTTTTGACAGTCACCGGTCAGCCGACCCAACAGGCAAGTCTCATTCAGCGAACAGATGGGCAAAGCATCAATCGCACCCAACTACAAGGTGTGCTGGCTCAAGCCCACACCAAAAAAGTTGCCAGTCAACTACAGCTATCGACCACCCAACTGCAGCAACTTTTTGCGACTCCCGCCTTGGCCACTACCAGTGTCAAAGTAGATGATGGCAAGCTTGTCACCCGTTCTGCCAAATCCCAAGCGTCCGGATCGGTTGCGGGTTTCATCGTCGATATTTTGATTTACACCTTTGTCATCGGTTATGCTTCAATGATGGCGCAGGAAATTGGGACAGAAAAAGGGTCACGGATAGAAGAATCGATTTTAACTGCGATTACGCCGCAAGCTCAGTTCTTTGGCAAACTGCTTGGCATTCTGGCGTTGATGGCAACACAAATCATTATTTATGGCGTGGTCGGATTAGCCAGTCTCGTCGCCTTACGCCAGCTACCGCAAAATCCCCTGTCAACGCTTATCGGCCATCTTGACCTGAGTAGTGTGAGTCCAAACATGATTCTGTTTAGTATTGCGTTCTTCTTTGTCGGCACCTTGACCTATACCGTTTTGGCCGCCTTAACTGGTTCGCTGGTTGCGAATCAGGAACAGATCGGCCAGGCTACCACACCGATTGTGATGCTGGGAATGGTTGGCTACTTTGGCGCTATCATTGTTGCCAATGGCGCCTCGCCTATTCTTAATATCGCCAGTTATGTGCCATTTTTATCAACCATGATGATGCCCGTACGACTGGGAGCAGGCCAAGTCAGTGCTGCGGCCGGCTGGTCAGCATTCGGCATTAATGTGATCTTTTTAATCGCGTTCACCTGGCTAACGGTCAAGCTTTATCAGACGAATGTGTTAAGCTATTCTGATGGCGGTATTTTCAAAGCGTTCAAGCGTTCGTTACAATTACAACGTACCGCCCGCAAGCGTCATCCGGTCAAATCATGACACGAAATGAGGTTAACCATGCGGATCGTCATCTCAAATCAATCGGGCAAACCGATTTATGAACAAATCGAAGACCAGGTGAAAACCGCGATCCTCGCCGGTCAGTTAAAGGCGAATGAACAACTGCCGTCTATCCGCAGTCTTGCTAAAGATTTACGTATCAGCGTGATCACAACGACCCGCGCCTATCACGAACTTGAAGCAGCCGGATTCATTACCAACGTTCAGGGTAAAGGCGCCTATGTTCTCGGCCAAGATAGCTCTTTGGTCCGGGAAAACGCACTGCGCGACATTGAAGCGTCCCTGAATCAAGCAATCGACACGGCTAAAATGGCCAAAATCACCCCCGCCGAGTTGCACACTATGTTAGATACATTACTGCAAGCAGAAGGAGAAGCCGATCATGACAACTGATTTACTCACAGTTTCGCACCTCAACAAACACTATGAGGATTTTCACTTGGCTGACGTCAGTTTTCACCTGCCTGCCGGTTATATTATGGGTTTCATCGGTCCAAATGGCGCAGGCAAAACAACAACGATCAAAGCGATTCTCGACATGCTTCAACCTGACAGTGGTGATATCAGTTTACTGGGTCAAACCACCGTTGCAGCTCGAAAACAGGTTCGGGATCAGCTTGGTGTTGTTCTGGATGGAATGGTTTATCCAGACTCATGGCAATCAACCGCGGTGAATCGGTTTGTCGGTCCTTTTTTCCCTAGTTGGGATGCGGTTTATTTTAAACAGTTATGTCACGATTTTGCGATTCCTGAAAAAACCAAATATCGTGATTTATCAATGGGTACCAAAATCAAGTTGCAACTGGCCGCGGCTTTAGCCCATCATCCGCAGCTCTTAATCTTAGATGAACCCACGTCTGGCTTGGATCCGATTGCCCGTGACGAACTCATTGCCATTTTGCAGGATTTTATCAGCGACGATCAACATAGCGTTTTGATTTCAACCCACAGTATTATCGAATTGGCTAAAGTGGCCGATTATGTCACTTACTTGCTAACAGGGAAAGTAACCTTCACTGGGCCATTAAGTGACCTGCTTGATCGGTATATTATGATTAAAGGTGGCCCAAATGAGTTAACCCCGGGCATTCAAGCAACGATTATCGGATTGCAACAAAGCCGCGTCGGATTCTCCGGTATTTGGCCTGCCGATCAAGCCGATCAACTGCCTGACAGTATTGTTCAGGAAACAGTTGATTTGGAAACCTTGATGATTGCTTTTGGCAAGGGGAGGCGTGCACATGCGTGATTTGGTCAAACTTGTTGGCTTGGACCTGGCTGTATTTCATACTAATAGTAAGAAGTATTTTTGGTTTGGTACTTTGATCAGTATCGTTTTGTTGCTTCTCCCTTTCTTGAACGGTGACTTAGCAACCCCGCTTGCAGGCGGCATTACGGGTCTTAGCATTGGCTTATTGATGATGCCTTTTGTCGGTGTTGATCGCCAAGGAATGGAGAATCTTTACACCATGTTACCGGTCCGCCGTACTACCATTGTCGCCGGCCATTATCTGTTCGGTTTGATGACAGTGGGCTTAATTGACGCGTGCAGCATGCTTATCATTGGTCTGGGTTGGATGGCTCGCGTTAATCCAATCCGTGATTCACAAGCTTTCGGGTGGATGCTTTGTTTTGGTACTGCGCTCATGCTCTTTCAAATTATCTTATCGTTTCCACTCATGATTGGCTTGGGGTTTAAGCGCGCGCCTCTTGCTGCTTATTTTCCACTTGCCATTCTCTTAATTGCCGTCTTTCTTGAAAGAAGCTTCCAAGTAGACTTAGATGCCCTCAAGCCTTGGTTCGGAGTAATTGTGGCAATCTTTATTTCAGCTTTCATCTTCTCTTGGTGGTTAAGCACCGTGCTGTATAAAAAACGCGAATTCTAACCCGTAAACAAAAAGTCGCCATTTCATAATCGAGATGGCGACTTTTTTGCATCTTCGCAACATTGATCAGCCCTGTCCGTCTTTAAACGCAGGATATAATGTCATCCCACCGTCAATAAATAGGGTCGTGCCAGTGACGTAACTTGACTCTGTCGATGCCAGCCAGGCTGCTCCGGCGGCAACATCTTCCGGTTTACCTAGTCGTCCTTGGGGAATCATAGCGACTGTTTGGTCATACTGCGCCTTATCAGCAAACTTTTCCGCATTAATCGGCGTCTCAATGGCACCGGGACCGATAGCGTTGACCCGAATTCCGCGGTTAGCGTATTCCATCGCAATCGTCTCCGTGAAAAGCTTAACCGCCCCTTTAGCTGCAGTATAGCTGGCAAACGTTGGCCAGGGAATCTGTTCATGGACCGATGAGATGTTAATAATATTGCCTGGCTGGTGATGGTCGAGAAAATAATTCAAAGCAGCCCGGGCGCCTAAAAAGACCCCGGTTTGATTAATCGCAATAACTTTATTCCAGTCATCCAGGGACACTTCATGCGTCGGTGCTTTAATTTCCATACCTGCATTATTGACCCAGACATCAAGGCGGCCAAATTCAGACTCGGCAGTTTTAACCAAACTCGCTATCCCCGCTTCTGTCGAAACATCCGCATGAATACTGACTGCCTGACCGCCATTTTTGATCACTGTATCGGCTGTTTTTCGCGCGCCTTCGTGATCACCTAAATAATTAATCACAACGGCCATATGCTCTTTGCCAAACCGTTCTGCAATGCCCGCGCCAATACCTTTGGAGCCACCGGTCACGACTGCAACCTTACCATTCAGATCTCGATACATATCCGTCTTCCTTTCATCAATCCAGGAATTCAGCTTGCTGGATTCACACTTCACACAACCGCTTTGCTCTAACCTTACCGAATCTTATACCACGGCGCCGCTGCTTCAACCGGAAAAATGTGCACCATTTGCCACATTTAATCACGACTTATTAGGAACCAGTTTATCGCGACACGTTAATGGCATTGATCCTGACTCATCAAGCATAACAAATTCTTCCTAAATTCGTCACAAACCAAGCGGCTTCGATCACTTACTTTTTAAAATTTTGCGCCAGAAACAAAAAGTAGATGTGAATGGCGATTTTGCATCACCCAAATGACACAACCAACGTCAAGCTCAGTCGCCACCACCTTCATGCATCCAAAAACACCACTTGATTCCACCGAATATTCGGATGGATTCGAGTGGTGTCCTTTTTCGTGTGAATTTCAACTAGCTAATCCATGCGCGCCAAGATTTAAGCCAGATCCGCGCCATTTGAAGCAATGACGCGCCGATACCAATCAAATGACTTTTTCTTACTGCGCGCCAACGTCCCTTCCCCATCATCATCAAGATCAACGTAAATGAAGCCATAGCGTTTTGACATCTGTCCCGACGAGGCACTCACCAAGTCGATGCAGCCCCATGGTGTGTAACCCATCAAATCAACGCCATCATGAATCGCCGCACCCATTTGCTCGATGTGCTGCCGCAAGTAATCAATCCGGTAATCATCCTGAACTTCACCCTTTTCATCAGGCCGATCAATGGCGCCTAAACCATTTTCAACAATGAACAGTGGCTTGCGATAACGATCGTAAAGTTGGTTTAAGGCAATACGCAGACCGATTGGATCAATTTGCCAGCCCCATTCACTCGCCTTCAGGAACGGATTTTTCAGACCACTCAGCAAATTACCGCCAACTTCTGCATGATGCTCCTGCGTAGTTTCAATCACCGCTGACATGTAGTAGCTAAACCCGATATAATCAACCGGGTAATGCTTCAACAGCGCCAATTCAGCTGCGGAAAATTCAAGATCCTGGAACTTAACGCCGTACTCATCCATCATGGCATCAGTGTATGCCGGATATTCACCGCGCACTTGCACATCGCCGCAGAAAAAGTTAAACGCCTGATTCTGTTGCAAAGTTGCAAGTTGGTTGACAGGATTGGCATCATAGCTATACGTGGTCGCATACAGCAACATGCACCCGATTTGCAGCTGCGGATCCAATTCATGACCAATTTTAACTGTCCAAGCACTGGCGACAAACTGATTATGCCACGCTTGGAAAATGTTGCGTTTATCATCAGCCCCGTTACTGGCGACCAAGCCTTGACTCATGACAGGAAAAGAAAACGCACTATTAATTTCGTTAAAGGTCATCCAATACTTAACCTGTTTAAAATATCGCGTCAACACAGTCTCCGCAAACCGCTTGTAGAAAGTGATCAACGCTTTATTTTTCCACCCGCCATACTTGGTTACCAAGTGAAGCGGCATCTCATAATGAGAAATCGTCACGATCGGTTCGATGCCATACTTTAAGCACTCCGCAATCAACGCATCGTAAAAAGCTAAGCCGGCTTGGTTTGGTTGCTGCTCATCACCTTCTGGAAAAATCCGCGACCAGGCAATGGAAAAGCGGTAACATTTGAAGCCCATCTCACTAAATAGCTTAATATCTTCTTTAAAATGGTGGTAATGATCAATGCCCAAATGATTCGGATAGCGATACTTGCTTTCATCAATCGTCCAGTCAAAGTCCGGTTGGTTCACAATCGCAAACCGGTCTTTTCCTTGAGGCAACACGTCGGCAATTGATAAACCCTTGCCATCCTCGTGATAAGCACCTTCTAGCTGATTGGCCGCGGTTGCCCCACCCCACATAAACTGTTTTGGAAATTTCAAGTTATTCATCGTCAAATACCACCTTTTCTATGCCAGTGTCATTAATGCATCGTCGTCGGTCGCACCATCTGATCGGGTCTCAACTTGATACTGATCAGAATTCGTCACAATCATCATCACAGTCGGCGCATATCCGGCCGCTTGAATCGCTTGGTAGTCAAATTCAACCAGTGGCGTCCCAACGGTAACTTTTTGGCCTTGTTCAATTAAAGCTTTGAAGTGCTTGCCTTTTAAGTTCACCGTGTCAATCCCAATATGGATCAGAATCTCGGCCCCTTTGTCAGATGTGATGCCGATTGCGTGCCCTGTTGGATAAACTAGGCTCACGGTACCGGCAACCGGGGACTTGACGACATTTTCTTCTGGTTCAATCGCAATCCCTTGACCCATGGTACCCGAAGCAAACACTTCATCAGGAACGTCACTGAGGGTGACCAATGTTCCTTTTACCGGCGCGGCCAAAGTTTCGGCGTGATCAGCAACCACCTCAGCCGCAGCTTGATTTTTAGCCGGTGCATTAATGCCGCCAAATGCGAGCGTCAAGCCAACGCCCAGCACAAAGGCAACTACATCGCCAATCACCGAAACGCCAAACCCTTTGCCTAAATAAGTCGGTAATGACAAAATGCTTGCCAGTGAGGCCACATTAGCGCCAGCACCGGACATGGCGACGATAATGCCGCCAACTGCACCAGCAACACAGGCACAGTAGAATGGCTTTTTCAGTTTTAACGTGATCCCATAAATCGTCGGCTCCGTGATCCCGAAAAGTGCGGTGATCGTACTGGAGCCCGCCAGACTTTTCATCTTGGCATCCCGCGCCTTGAGGAACACGGCAAACGCTGCTCCCGCTTGTGCCAACACAGCAGGTAGAAGAATCGGCATCATCGGATCGGTGCCATACAGCGCAATGTTGTTCATCATCACCGGAACCAAAGCCCAATGAACGCCGAAAATCACAAACACCTGCCAGAATCCGCCAAGAATCATCCCTGCCAAGACCGGCACACTCTTATTCAGTGACACAATCGCAGTTGCCAAGCCATTACTGAGAATCGAACTAACCGGACCGACCACCAGCATGGTTAACGGAACAATCACGACTAACAGACACAGCGGCGCCAAAATGTTCCGCACAGATTCATGCCAGATCCTGTTGAAAAATGGCTCCAAAAACTTCTGCACCACGACCACCAGCAAAATTGGCAGCACGGTTGCCGTATAGTTGGCAGCCACCACCGGAATGCCGAAAAAGTCGATACTCGGCTTGCCAACCAACGCCACGATGTTGGGATAAACCATCGCCGCCGCAATCGCCATCGCAACAAATTGATTGACTTTCAACTGTTTGGCAGCCGTAAATGCCAAGGCTAACGGCAGAAAATAGAAAATGCCATCCGCCGCGGCCCACCAAATCTGATAGGCCCCGCTTTTCGTCGTCAGCCAACCAAGCACCACCGCTAGCGATAACAGGCCCTTCAGGATCCCAGCACCGGCCATTGCACCCAAGAATGGGGTAAAAACGCCGGAAATAAAGGTTAGCAAGCCGTTGAAAGCGCGCTTAAAGGTCATTTTTTCATGGGTCACGGTTGCTGGTCCTTCTGTGCCATCACTCAACGATGGTTCCAGTTTTACAACTTCCTGATAAACATCACTGACATTGTTGCCAATGACCACCTGAAACTGTCCACTAGCCTCCACGACGGTGATAACGCCGTCTAAGGCTTCAACTTTTTCTTTGGGTACCTTGTCTTGATCCTTTAACGTAAAACGCAAACGGGTGGCACAATGCCAGACCTGATTGATATTTTGCTTACCGCCAACCAGTTTCAACAACTGTTTGGCTAATGCTGTTTCGCCCATTTCAAACTGCCTCCTTTAGTTTACGCTCAGCACCTGCAGTTGCACCCGCTGCTGACGCCGGCTTTAACGCGCTCCCCGGCGCAGAAGTCTGCGTGTAAGGACCTCAGTCGCAATGGCCAAAGACCGACCATCACGTCTGAGGCCGCTTACACTCCGGCCCCTAACCGCGCTGGCTCGCGCTCACATAAAAAAAAGCCAGAAAGACATGACTTGTGGTGCACACAAGTCGTATCTTTCTGGTTTTGCCTAATTCAATAGTTACAAGCCCAATTAAAATGTATTCGCTTTCAACATCATCATCTTATCTGATGGATTAGCGTTCGTCAACTACTTTTTAAACTTTGCCCCTGACTCTTGGCTAAACGGGCGATGTGGAGGGTTAGATAAATTTGTTCGTTTTTTGAAATCGGTCCGGGTAATTTTTGCTGCATAAACTTAACCACATCTTCCATGCACCGGTATGCCTGCGTATAGTCTTGTTGCAGATGTGCCAGCAAGGCCTGATCATATGGTTCGGGTGATACCGGTGTTTTCGCCGTTGAAGTTGCATAAACGCGTTGAAGAAAGAACTTTAGATGAATGACCAAGCGTTGATACTCTGGCGTCTTAGCGTTCATGTTCAGTCCGAGTTGATAGAAAATAATTTTGGTAATGTTAGCCAGCATTTGCGTGAACGCCACCGAGTTAACGGGATGTTGCTGGCTCAAATCGTTGCTGACAAATTTCAACGCAATAAAACCCGCCTCATCTTCAGGAAGCTGTTCCCCGATCTGATTAGCAATTTCCGTCAACGCCCATTCACCCATGCGAAAAGCCGGCTCATAGGCAATCTGGATCTCCCACAGTAATTTGTTATGCAGAATAAGCTGTTCATGCAAGCGCGTCACGGCAAAATGTATATGATCGGCTAACTCGATTAACAAATAACTGTTGAATTTTGTGTGTAACTGAACTTCAGCTTCCTGAATAATCCGCGCGGCAATCGTTAAATATTCATCGGGCAAGCTGGCAATCGTCGCCATCGCAATCTTTAGTTTGGCGTGATCTTCAGGCACATAAATTTTCATCGAATCCTGCAGCGTTAACTGGTCACCTTTTTTAGCATGAAACCCAATACCGCGTTCGACGACAATGATATCGCGCTTATCACGCCGCACGACAACGGCATTGTTATTAAGAATCGCATCAATGATCATAGCTAGCCCTCCCCCAAGGCGGTCAGATCACGGTTCAATCCGCATCCAGATTCAGGCTAACAATTTTTCGAGAAAATGACAACGTAAACGACTTGGCTTCAATTTTCACCGCACTTTTTTTCAGAAGGCTAACTATTCAGTTACTAAGACCACCTGATGCTCGGAAAACCGATAAACCCGATCCGCAAACGCTGCTGATTCAGGCCGGTGCGAGATTAGAATCACAATGCCATGATAGTAAGTTTTAATCGTCTCTAAAATCAACCGTTCATTTTCGGTGTCCAAGTTGCTTGTCGGCTCATCGAGAACCAACACACTGCTTGGGTGCAACAACGCCCGCGCCAACTCGAGTCGTTGCTGCTCGCCGCTTGAAAATGGCACGTGACTAGCCGCAACCACGGTATCCAAGCCGTGACTCATTTGCTCCAGTCGCGCCCGGAGCTTAACCTGATCGAGAACTGTCCAAATCTGCTGATCCGTGATGGCTGGGTCATGCAGTGTGAGATTATCCCGCACCGACTCGGAAAAGAATACCGGCGTCTGCGGCAGATAATTCATTTGATTGCGTAATGCAGTCGGCTTGATGGTCGCCAAATCGTTACCGTCAATCAAAATCTGCCCGTGACTAACCGGATACCAACCCATGATCAGCTTGGCCAAGGTACTTTTACCTGATCCGCTCGCGCCAACAAAACCAACGATTTCACCGGCATTCAAAGTCACCGTGACGTCTTTTAATACCGCTTCCGGCCGAGTTGGATAACTAAAGCTGACCTGATCCACTTGAATTCGATTAATGGCAGTCACAACGCGGTTTGCGTTTGGCGATGCAGCATTTAGCGGTTGTTCCTGTAATAAGTTAAATAAATTCCGCGCAGCCGCAAGACCATTTAGCAACGAGCCCGGCAGATTGTTTAACGCCAGCAGCGGCCCAAAAGTAAGTGGAAAGATTGCTAGCAAGGCTTGCTGAATGGCAGTAGGTTGCTGCCAGCCACTGAGCCAAATCATCAGTAGCCAACCACCAACAATGACGACCGTTGCCGCCACATTTTTCAACAATTGGCTAAACTGCGCCTGCTGAAAAGCCGCTGCTTCCTGATCAAAACCTTCATTGCCTTTTGTCATGCGTTGCTTGGCGATCCCTAATTGCCGCACTACCGCCATGCCGCGCACTGATTCCAGTAAATATTGCTGATTGGCAGCTTTCAAACGATCGGCTGCCTGGGTTTTGGCTGTCAGTTGCCGATGACGCGCATATGGCACCACCATCCCGACAGCAACATAACTAATCAGTGCGATGATTGCAGCCAGCCAATTTAGCTGACTATAAATGCCAACTACCAAGAGCCCGTATACCAACCCGATCGCAACCGGAACCAAGGTATGCGCGTAAAAAATTTCCATGGCTTCAATATCACTGCCAATTAGCTTAAGCAACTTACCACTAGCTTGCGTATCTAGTTTAGCCGGTGCCAGTTTGACCAATTGGCGATAAACCGCTCCACGTAAGTCTGCCAACACGTGAAACGCAACATAATGTCCGGAATACTGCTCGCCAAAGCTGCCTAAGCCTAATAAAATAATGGCGATCAATCCAGGTAACAGCAATTGTCCAGCGTTTTGCGGATCAAAAAGCATCATAGCAGCTAAAACCAACACCACGACTTTAGCTAATTCAGCCACCATACCAATTAGAAAACTAATAAAAATAGCGCCGGTCAGATGATGCGTATAGCGTAACAGGCCTCTAATCATTGGAATTCACCTCGTTTTCCATCATCTCCGGGTTGTCTACCAGTTGCCGATATGCAGGCTGTTTTTGATACAGCCTCTGATGATTGGCAACCGTCAGCTGATGGTCATGAATGAACCAGACTTCATCAGCCTGCGTCATTGCCTTGAGATCATGGGAAATGAACAAAACAATCTTATGGCGACTCAACTTCTTAACCGCCTGAAGGATAATCGCCGCATTGGCTTCATCAATACTCGATGTTATTTCGTCTAATAAGTAAACCGTCTTGTCCGCCAGCAACATCCGGGCAAACGCCAACTGTTGTCGCTGCCCAGGTGAAAGCAGCCGTCCGTTTTCGCCTACTTGGGTCGCGTAACCTTTTTCCAGCGATGGCACAAACTGCATCAATCCCAACGATGCGAGTCTGGCTTGCCATTGATCACCGAAGCGATTGCCTAACAATAAGTTCTCCTGAATCGTGCCGGAAAAAAGATATTCGTTGGCAGTGACATAGCCGAACACGGCCGCTTGTTGCACATTGCTTAGAGCCGAAACCGCAGTCTGGTCAGCCATAATGGCGCCGGATAAAGGTTTCAATCGTCCCAAAATCGCTTGGATTAACGTACTTTTGCCGGTTCCATTTTCGCCAGCCAAACCGTAAAGCTTACCCGGAACCAGGGTGGCATTAATCCCCGTTACCAGCGGCGCATCTGCGGCATATCCAATGCTAACCTGATCCAAAGTAATTTGGCTAAGCGGGCGATTATCCGTGATTTTGACGGTGTCCGGCGCCGCTTTAGCCTTGGCGATCGTGGCCAAAATGGCTGCCAATGATGGGCCATTTGATTTCACCACATGGACAAAATAACCGAGTTGCCGAGCATTTACCATCATCATCGCCAATGTAAACCAAGTGGCAAACGCGCCTGCCACCGGTAATTGACCGGCCACCAGCTGAACTGCCGTGATGAAGCCGCCAGCAAAAACCGTCAAATAAACAAAGCCGTTAATCACAAACAAGGTCTGCAATTGCGTTTTCAAAAGATTCATTGTTGCCTGCCGAAAAAACTCGCTATCATCGGCAAACTTCTGGGCATAACGATCTGCGGCATCATACATCACTAAGGTGGTCATCCCGCGTAAATCATCCATGAACCGGCCGCCCATTTTCAAAAACCCACTGAGATGAGCCTTGTTCTGCGCCGACATCCGCTTGCCTAAAAACATCATGGCCAGCCCAATTAAAAACACACAGCCAAATGGTAAAAGTGCCAACCACGAGCGGTACCAAAACGAAAGCCCAATTAAAACCAAAAACGTCATGCCCGCCTGCAAAATGGTTGGAAATAGCGTGCTGTAAAACATATCTAAATTATTGAGACCACCCAAGTCGCGCTGAATCACCGCATGATCCGCAGCAGTGGTTGCAACGGCATCATTGCGTCGGTAAAGCGCAGTAAAATAGCGATCCCGCAGCTCCCGTTTCGCACTCATGGCCCATGCGTGGCGGTGGTGCCGTTCATAACCCACCACGTAACCCAACCACACCGCCATTAACACCAGTGTTGTCACGAGCGCCGTAACCTGATGCCCAGTACCCAAATTAAGCGCAATCAAGATCGGTAGTAAGGTTGGCAACCAATCAAAAAGCGCTTCAATCACCCCAGCCCAACGCTGATCACGTCCGTATTTCAGTAATCCAAACAAAGGCTTGCCTCTTTTCTCACTTTGAATATGCAGCGTTTCAACCTACCGCTGGCCCTCAGCACAATGACAGATTGTTGTTACAGTTTACCACGGGAAGTCATCAGTACTGCAGCAATTTTTAGTGCAAGCCGTCAAAACTGATCTGTCAGTAGTCTATCCATTTTCAAAAAAGCCGATTCAGCGCACACTGATCGGCCGCCACCAGTTTGTATTATGGATGAACCAGTCCGCCTGCATCGCCATTGGAACCATGATTTCCCTGAGCCGGCTTAATCTCTATGAGCAACTTATGCGGCAAGCAAATACTCTGCTGGCCAATGCGACTAATCCAGCCAGTATGCACCGCAATCTGGTCAGGCGAATTATCTTCTTTGTCCCGAATACGTTCACCATCAACTTCAATGATATTGTACTGACCTTTTGCCGGATAAAGCGTGAACTGCTGATGGCGGGTGTGCGCTCCCAGCTTAATTCGCCGTTTGACCTGACCATTAACTGAAATTACCGCCACCTTTTGACTCGTATTCACATTGGCTTCGGTCAGCGAAAAAATCCCCGCCGGAATAAAACAGGCGATAAATAGCAAGACAACAATGACATAATCCAGCGGTCGTACATAGCGTTTAAGCCAGCGCATTCTTTTCACCTCGGTTTAAAGCCTTCAACATTTATCTTACACGTTATCAAGTCCTAAGTACGACCCACTGCCTGTCAGCGCCGCCCATCAGGATTAGCCAAGTTATTCAGGCCAACTAAAAAGCCACGAACTTCCATTCGCAGCTTTCTTCGTTATTCTCACGGCACAATCATTTTCAGAACACGACTATTTTGCAGCCTTTGCCGCCTTGATAATTGCCGCTAAGTAACCTGCCGTGTCGGTGAAAGTAGCGCCAGACACAACGTCACTGGCTTTCTTCTTACCTTTTAAGTCACTAACTGCTGTTTCAAGTTCGGCAACGGTCTTCCCTTTAGCAAATTCATCAATAGCCGTTGAATTTTCCTGCCAGGTCTTTGTCGCTTTGCCTTTTGACTTCATAATGGCCGAATAAGCATCAGAGTTTGCCCGCTTCGAAGCCAAAACCGTGCCGGCCTTAATGCCCTTACCAAAATCGGTATTCGAATTAGGAACCGCACCGAAGTCCTTGGCTGGCATATATTGGAACTCATCCAAGAAAACGTTAGCAATTTTATCGCCTTGCATGGCAACTGTCACGATGCCAAACGACTGAGTCCCATGCGGCGCCGCCAGAACCTGACCTTCCGTGAGATTCGGATCAGTCGTTTGAATTCCTTCCGCAACCATTCCGGTCGTTGCCGCATCGTAAATCGCTTGCAGATAACCGGCTGTGTCAGCAAAAGTCGCACCGGAAACAACATCGCTAACCTTCTTAGTACCCTTCACTTCAGCCACAGCCGCTTTTAGATCACTAATCTTCTTACCCTTAACAAAATTCGTAATCGCCGTTTCGTTTTCTTCCCACGTGTGAGTTGCCTTTGCTTCCTTTTTCATCAACGCTGAGTATGGTTTGCTATTTTCCGCCTTAGCAATCAAAATCTGACCGGACGGATAATTTTTTCCAAAGTCTTTATTGGAATTTGGCACCCCAGTCCAATCCGAACTCTTTTTGACATACTGGAACTCATTGATTCTAGCGGACACGATGGTATCACCATTCAGCGTGACATTCACCGCCGCAAAAGACTGCTTACCATGCGGTGCCGCATACAATTGCCGCATCACCAAAGTACCAGCAGCTGGAACTTTGGCATTCGCATCCGCACCCGTTTTAATCTTGACTTTGGCGTTGCTGGTTTGGCTAGTGGTACTGCTGCTCTTACTTGAACTGGACCCAGACCCACCGCCACACGCTACTAACCCAATACTAAGTAAAAGCGTTGCCCCGATGATCGCAACTTTTTCCATGTTGTACCTCCTTGTATGAAATCGCTTACATTTATATGATGAATTTTAGCACAAGGCGGCTGTGTTAGTACACACATTTCGAAGCAAAAGTCTTTTAGGCTACTGTACTTATACACCGTGTGCTATTTTTAAAATTAAACATGCGGAGAGGTTCTGCATCGTCTTCAACAAGCCAATAAAAAACAACTTAGCCACTATCCTAAAAATAGTGTCTAAGCTGCTTTTCAAATGCACAAACCGTGGCATGCCACAACTCCAGCACTACCTCAACCCTGCATCCAACGCATAAAGATTTTGATACCGTTTATTCTGTTCAGCCAAATGTTGTGGCGAGTCATTCATCGTCAATCGACCATCTTCCAGGAAAATGACACGATCAGTTTGGCTAACTCCCTGCAGATGATGGGTTACCCATAGAATCGTTTTACCTTTTAAAACCGTGAACATAGTATTCAACAAGGCTTGTTCTGTGATCGGATCTAATCCGACAGTCGGCTCGTCTAGCAAAACAATCGGGGCATCCTGCAATAATATCCGTGCTAGTGACAGACGCTGCCGCTCCCCACCGGAAAAGCCAAAGCCTGCTTCTTCAACACTGCTGTTCATACCGTTGGGCAACTGAGCAACCAGTTGATCCAATTTGACCGCTTTTAACGCCGCCGCAACGGTTTCATCGCTGGCATCTTCATTTCCCAAACGCACGTTATTCACAATCGATGTATTGAAAAGAAAGGGGCTTTGATCAAGGACCGCAAACAAATTCGTGCGGTGATTCTGGTAGTCGAGTACATCTTGTCCGTCAATGAGTACGTGGCCATTTGTCGGGGTTAAATCACCTAGCACCAATTGCAAGAGCGTGGTTTTCCCCATCCCGCTGGGGCCAAGAATGGCAATTTTTTCTCCTGCCTGGATCGTCAAATCAATGTTTGTGATCAATTCAGGATCAGACGGTGTATACCGAAAGCTGACATCATTTAATTCGATTTTATTAAAGGTAGTCGGTACTGGCTGTTGTTGTGGCAACTCGCGCGTAACCGGGTGTAAATCATTGAGGTGACGGATGGCATCCCGATAAGTCGGCCATTCACCAACCCCTTGGGCGATTCCGGAAAACGCCTGGTCTAGCGGGAAGACAACCAAGACAAACGCGCCAACCCAATTAGCCATTGACTGATTGCCGGTCCATTCCAAATTGGTCCAAATCAACATACTAACGGCGATTAAAGCAAACAAAAGCTGGCCGATAAAATCACGCCCCCACTGAAATCGCTTGGACTTAGCGGTAGAGACAGCAAGTTTTTTGGGTGCTGCCAGACTTTGCTTCATGAAATCTTGATCGCGGTGGGTAATCACCCAATCAGACAAGCCCAGCACCGAATCGGTTAACGACACATAGGCATCATGATTCAACTGTTTCTGCTCCGCTTTACGAAAACGTTCAACGACCAAACCCCACCATGGAAGAATCAAAATCTGGAAGAGCAACAGCAGCAATATCCACAAGGCAAAGCCCCAGTTAAACCAGCCCAATAATAGCGTTGCAATGACCGTTAGACCGGCTCCGACAACTGTGGGAAAAATCATTCGCAGATAGAGGTTTTGGATATGTCCGATATCGTCCGCCAATAAGCCGAGAATATCGCCCGTCTGATGATGTTCGGAGACAAATGCCGCATCGGTTTCCAGGACTTTATATAATTTTCGCCGCATGTGACTGGTGATCCGCAACACCCAATTATGACTGGTCAGGCGTTCAGCATATTGAAAGACTGGCCGGCCAACCCCGAATGCCCGGGTCAGCACCACTGTGACGTAAATCGCAGCAAACAGTGGCTTGGTCGCACTTTTATCAATTAGAAATCCGGAGGTGAACATCAGCGCACCGGCAAAGACAAAGGTCATAATGCCCAGAATCAATGACCAAAACAACAGCCACCGATAGCGCTTGAGATCAGGCCGGACCCAATGTTCATTTTTCAACCAATGCATTGAATTCACCTCGCATTTCATGGACCAACGCCTGATACGGCTTAGAGTGGGCGGCTAATTCAGTCGGGGTTCCTTCCGCAACAATCTTGCCCCCGTCAACCACGATAACCCGGTCCATTTGGTTCAACCAGTGCAACCGGTGCGTGGCAAAGATAACCAGTCGATTAGCAAAAAGTGGAACTAAGGTTTCTTTTAACGCCGCTTCGGTTTCAATATCCAGATGTGCGGTCGGTTCATCGAAAAGCCAAATAGAACGATTTGTGTCGATTAAAGTCCGGGCAAGGGCAATTCGCTGCGCCTGACCACCGGAAATGCCGCGGCCGCCTTCACCGATTCGCGTTGCATAACCATCTGGCAACGAATTGATCCAAGTCGTCAAACCAGCCGATTCTGCGGCATCCCGCACTGCCTGATCAGAAGCATCCGGCCGATAAAACCGAATATTAGCCGCAATCGTATCCGCAAACAGATAAGGATCTTGCGGAATATAACTCAGGTGATCCTGCCAGGCCGTTTGCGTCATATGGGGAATTTTGGTCCCGCGCAACGTGATATCGGCAGCTTGCGGCTGTAAAAATCCGCCAATTAAATTCAGTAACGTTGATTTTCCTGATCCACTCGCGCCAATAATGGCAACTTTTTCCGGTCCAGTAAAGGTTAAATTAGCATCCTGAATGCCCGCTCGCTTGTCAGCATAAGTAAAATCAAGATGCTGCATGCTGAGTGTATCTTGCGGCTGCCATCCCTTAAACGCTGGTAGCACATGCGTATCCGTTGGCAGCGGCTGGTCAATCACCTTCCAGATCGCCGTCATGGCATTCTTACCGTTCAAAGTGGCATGGTAATCCGTTCCGAAATCACGAATCGGCATAAAATATTCAGGTGCCAAAATCAATGCTACCATCGCGGGGTACAACGGAATCGTGCCATCCATTAGCTTAATGCCCAGAAAAACCGCCACGACTGCGATTGATAAAGTGGTAAAAAAATCTAACGCAAAGGTGGAAAGCATGGCGATTCGCAAAACGCCCATCGTCTGCTTGCGATAATCTTCAGAGACTTCATAGACGTTGTTGGCATACTCGCGACTGATACCCATCAGTTGCAGTGTTTTTAACCCCCGCAGTGAATCAATAAAATGATTGCTCATCTTTTGAAATCCGGCGTACTGACTTTCCGACTTATCACGCGCCGCCAAGCCAAGGATGACCATGAACAAGATAATGATTGGAAACATAATCAGCAACGTGAATCCGGTCAACCAGTTTTCATACCAAATATAAGCCACCAAAATCCACGGAATAATGCTCATATTCAAGATCTTATTTAAAATAAGTTCGATATAATTTTCAGCTTCGGGAATGCCGTCAAGTGCCATCGTGACTAAATTACCAGTACCTTCTTTAGCAACCGCTGCCGGACCAAGCGCAAAAAGATGTCGCAACAACTGCGCTTGCAGCCAGGCAGCACTTTTCATCGCAAACTTGGCGGCGATACGGTTTCGTACCCACACGATCAACTGGCGGACCGTAAAAGCCGCGGCAAAAAAGCCAAGCGGCAGCCATAAACCAGCTAAACTTTGACGATTCCAAGAATGAACAATCCCTTCAGCGAGATATTTTCCTTGGAGTAAAATAACAAAAGCTTGCACGAGTGCAAACCCGGCAAGCATTGTCATTGTTTTTCGCATTCCCGAAAGGCGCAACAGCGTCTTATCGATCATTCGCTAACCGCCCCTTTGGCTTGAATGCGTTTGTGGAAGACAACATAGCTCCAAATGAAGTAGGCCAAGGCAATTGGCAAAAGAATAACTGCCACAATGGTCATAATGGTCAGCGTCAATGGGCTGGCACTGGCATCCTTAGCGAGAATCGACATGGCCGCATTTTGACCAATCATCACCCGCGGGAATAAACCGTTGAAGATGACGCCGACAACGCCGACCAAACCAAGGGCGCTGCCAATGAATGACAAGACTTCATTATCTTTTAAAACCCCGATATGGGCTGCGACCGTTGAACCAACGATGATAACCAGAATCAGCAACGTGCTAATCGGGCGTTCCTTGAAGAAATCGGTCATGAAGAATAGTAAGACAGCGAAAACAACTTCGCCGGCATAAAGCAGATAATACAACTTGCTATTCCAGTCACGTGCTCGCTTCCGCAAGTCGCCTGTGGTCTTCAAGCGAATGAAGTTCAGCCCATGCATCAACATCATCAGGGTCACTGCAACGCCGCCGACAATCGTCAATAGATTAATCTGATTGCCCAACGTCGGAAACACATCCCCATTTTTGGTAATCGGCAGCGGTTGAATAATCGCGGTGAAAATCATGCCCAAAATAAACGGCGGAATCAAACTGCCACACGCCAACGCCCAACGCCAAATGTTGCGCCCGGTTTTGGTCTCAGCATGTGCGGCAAATTCAAAGGAAACCCCGCGAACAATCAGACCAAACAAAACAAGGAAGAACATGATATAAAAGCCGGAGAACAGGCTTGCATACCACATCGGATAGGAAGCAAACATCGCACCGCCAGCCGTGATGAGCCACACTTCATTACCATCCCAGTGTGGGCCAATGGTTGCTACCAACTGATCTTCTTCATCGCTATTGTGGGCCAGGAGCTTAGTTGACATCCCGACTCCAAAGTCAAACCCTTCAAGGACGAAGAACCCACTGAACAGGACGAACAATAAAAAGAACCATAAAATCTGTAACCAGCTCATTTTGCGAACGCCTCCTTAGCAAACGGATCGCTGTTGACCCCATAATCGGTGTTCAAATCGCCATCTGGTCCATTCTTCAAAACGCGATGTGAATAGTAAATCATCACGCCACCTAATAAGGTAAAGATCAAGAAGTAGCAGATGTTGGTGAACAGCAATTGACCGGCCGTCGTGGTTGGCGAAACCGCATCGGCAATCGTGTACAATCCGTAAACAACCCACGGATAACGACCTAATTCGGTAATGAACCAGCCAGCGGTATTAATGATAAACGGCAGCCACAGAGCAAAGCCGAGAATATACAATAACCACCGCTGATCTAGCAACGTATCCTTCTTCTTACGACTGAACCACAGGCCTAAGACACCCAGCAAGAAGAGCAAAACGCCGCCACCAGCCATGACCCGAAAGCTCCAAAACAGGGTCTTAACCGGTACATAATAATTCTTATCTTTGCCATACTTGGCTTCAAGCTCTTTATTAGCAGTCTCCATGCCTTTAACTGAACCGTTCATCTTATGATAGGACAATAAGCTCAGTAAATATGGCACTTCAATGTTGCCGCTAGTTGTGTGATCTTTGGTGTTGATTAACTCAACCAACGTCCAAGGTGCCGGATCACTGGTGTCTTTGTAAATCCCTTCAGTTGCCGCAAACTTCATCGGTTGATCCTTAATGATGAACTGAGTCTGCAAGTCACCAAAGCCAATCGCACAGGCAGAAGCAATGGTCCCGACAACCAAGCCGACTTTAAGCGACTTCTTGTAAAAATCAACATGATCTTTTTTAAGCAACCGCCAAGCTGCCATGCCCGCAACCGCAAAACCGGCTGTGGTAAAGGCACCAAAGATGACGTGTGGAAATTCAACCCACAGTTGCGGATTGGTGATCACCGCACCAAAGTCAACCAATTTGACCCGACCAGTTGTTTGACTGATCGCAAAACCGGTGGGATGTTGCATGAAAGCATTTGCGGAAAGAATCCAAATTGCTGATAACGTGGTGCCCAACCAAGTCATCCAAATAAAGATAGCATGTACAGCTGGCTTGAAGCGGTCCCAGGTAAACATCCACAACCCGATGAAAGTCGATTCCATGAAGAATGCCAACAAGGCTTCAATCGCCAGTGGCACTCCGAAAATGTCCCCCATGAATCGTGAATAATTCGACCAATTCATGCCAAATTGAAATTCCTGAATAATACCGGTAACGACCCCGACAGCAAAGCTCAGCAAGAAAATCTTGCCCCAGAACTTGGCCATTTTTTTATATGTCTCATCCTTTTTGCGTACATACATCGTTTCCATGATGGCAGCCACAAGACCCATACCAATTGAAAACGGTACGAAAAAGAAATGGAAAACGGTCGTCATCGCAAACTGAAAACGAGCTAGCGATAATACGTCCATTGCCATTAGCATATGTTTCTCCTCCTTTAATAGATTGATTACAATCTAAGTATACCCCGATATTTATTTTTTAAAAACCAAAAACCCAAAAAACCAGATGGAAATCATGCTTCTTAGGATATTTCATTTCACAAGATTGTTATGATATTCTCCGACGTCAATAATCGCAACCGCTTTCCGGAAAGTCGATTTCCTATCTTTTCACAGTAGAGAAAACAATCGCATCTATTTGTGAAAAAACGTTTACGGTCGAATCACTTCATGAATTAACGGCAACTTTTTTGGAGCGGTTGTGCCGATATGGTAAGCTTGGCGCACCAACTCTACAATCGCATCCACATGTTGATCGTTAGCGTGCAGCATGACCAGCGTATCGCCTTTAGTCACCGGCGTTCCCAGTTTTTTGTGTAGAACTAAGCCGACTGCCAAGTCCAACGTGTCTCCTTTTTGAGCGCGGCCGCCGCCCAGTTGCATTGCCGCCACGCCTAGGGCATTCGTATCAATCGCAGTGACAATACCGCTTTGCTCGGCTTTAACCGGAATTCGATATGCTGCTTGCGGTAACTTCCGCGGATCATCAACCACCGCCGGATCACCGCCTTGAGCTTGAATGAGCTGTTTAAACGCGTTCAAAGCTCGGCCATCACGCAAGGCATCTTCTGCTAACCCGGTGGCAATTTCCAGACTTGGTGCTTTTTTGCCTAAGACCAACATCTGTGCGGCTAATGCAACCGTTAAGTCGTGGACATCCCGTGGCCCGCGATTTTTTAAAATAGCGATTGATTCGGCGATTTCCAAGCTGTTACCGATTGTAATGCCCAGCGGTTGATTCATATCAGTTAGCAAAGCAACACTTTTGACGCCGGCAGCCTGACTGATGCTAACCAAGGCTTTAGCTAAAGCACGCGCATCTTCTGAAGTCTTCATAAACGCACCATTGCCAACTTTGACATCGAAAACCAAGGCATCGGTCCCACTCGCCAGTTTCTTACTCATAATCGAGCCCGCAATTAATGGTATCGATTCCACTGTCCCGGTCACATCACGCAATGCATAGATTCGCCGATCCGCTGGGGCAACATCGCGACTGGCACTCACAATGGCTTGATGGAGTGTTTGCACTTGGTGTTTGAATTGGGCTTCAGTTTCGTTAACATTAAAGCCCGGAATACTTTCTAGCTTATCCAGTGTTCCGCCGGTATGGCCAAGGCCACGGCCTGAAATCATGGGTACGGGAACACCCAGAGAAGCTACTAAAGGTGCCAGCGGAATACTGATTTTATCACCCACGCCCCCAGTACTGTGCTTGTCAACCTTGATGCCGGGAATATCGCTTAAATCAAGGACGTCACCGGAATGCAGCATTGCAAACGCAAAGTGATCGCGTTCAGCCGCACTCATGCCGTTAAAATAGACTGCCATCAAAAACGCACTCATTTGGTAATCCGGGATCTTTTCCGCGGTATACTGCTGAATCATCCAGGTTAATTCATCATCGGTCAATTCCCCGTGATCGCGTTTCTTTGTAATCAAGTCGACCATGCGCATTTTTTATCACCCTTCACTCGGTTGTTATGACTATTGTAACGCCCTACTTGCTACCTATGTTAAACTCAAATCAATCTATTCATTCAAAGGAGAACATCATGGATTTTGCTACCTTACATACGCTGGGTAAAACGGAACTGCATTGCCATCTGGACGGGTCTCTGTCCTTAAATTGCATTCGTCAACTAGCCCAAAAAATCAATCAACCGTTGCCTGCCGATGATAACGCCTTACGCAAGCTGGTCCAGGCTCCGGAAAATTCTGAAAATCTGGCTGATTACCTAAAAACATTCGACTTTATCGCACCCCTTTTGCAAACCAAGGAGGCGCTGCAGATGGCGGCCTTTGATGTTGTCGCCCAAGCTGCCCGCGAAAATGTCCGCTATATCGAAATCCGATTTGCCCCGGTACTTTCGACTGCTGGCGATTTAACATTGAGTCAAGCCACCGAGGCGGTTATCACGGGCTTACATCAGGCTATGGCCCAATTCGATATTATTGCCAAGGTCTTAGTTTGCGGCATGCGCCAATTGCCAAACGCAGACAATGCAGCCATGTTTACCGCCAATGCTCCTTTAGTCGGTGATACCTTGGTTGGCGGCGATTTTGCCGGTAACGAAGCTGACTATCCGACTAAAGTTTGTGCACCTGCCATTGAAACTGCGCAACGACTTGGCGTCCCGTTAACTTTCCACGCTGGTGAATGCCACTGCCCGCAAAATATTGCCGAGGCGATCCGCTTGGGTATTCCGCGAATCGGCCACGCCACCGCTTGTTTTGACCGACCTGAACTGATTCAGACAATCGTGAAAACCCATACAACGATCGAACTCTGCCTCACCAGCAACTTGCAAACCAAAGCCGCACGGTCACTGGCAGAATTTCCTTATCAAGCCCTCAAAAAAGCCGGGGCCGCCATCACGATTAATACGGATAATCGTACTGTCTCCAACACCACCCTGACCCACGAGTATGAACGGTATCAAGCATATTTTGATACCACCGCCGCTGACTTTCTAACTTTTAACCTCAATGCCGTCAATGCAGCTTTCATCCCCGAAACCACCAAGCAAACATTACGTATGCGCTTAAAACAAGATTACGCACCTTACCTGTAAACTCACACGCTTAAGTCCACACTCCATCAGCATTATTGCGTTTCGAGCTGCAAGTGTTATCGAGGCTTCATTTTTCTTAACGTCCTTAACCTTTGCTTAGGGAAAAAACCACACGTTTATCATTATTTATCCCCAAATTCATCCCGACTGATTCGCGATAAAGCCACATGGACAAGCTATGCTGGTTCTATCAACAAATGAAAGGATGATTCTTATGTTGATTAACCAGACAGATTTCATCGCAACCCAATTACAGCAAATTGTTTACCCTAATATCACCGCCATCACTGAAACCGGCGCGTCAATCACGATTCAAACTAACCAAAAACAGCGCGATGACCCTGCTTTTTGGCAGAGCATCAGCGCTATCCTAAAAGCCCATCTTTGGGTTCCGGTTTCTAAAAAATATCATGAACTCACCGATCATGACTGGTTAGCATCGCCAGTATAAAATTTATGCTTGATGCGTGGCAAAAGCATTGGCAGCTAAAATAAGCGTCAAAACTGCATCAGGTGACAATGCGGCACTGACAGTTTTAATGTGCCCGCTGGTTGCAACCGCACCGATCACTTCAAGCCCATACTTCACAATGTTGAGATCGCGTTGAGGTGCATAACCACCGTCAAAAACCGGTTCATGGTTATATGTAAAGTTTAAATGATCATCTTTAATCGAACCATCAACGTGATTCACCATAATCCGATCATGTGCCGCCGTTAACGGTGCCTGATCATCGGGCAGATTGAGTTTGTGATCCGATTCAGTGGTGTAATAATCAGCCTGTTTCATGTGCAAGTATTTTTCAGCCGGTTTCTTAAGTACCTTTAAATAATCCACAATGGCAAAAACCTTCGTGGGATCCAGCTGGGTGGTCTTAGCCATGAGCTCATCATTATGGGCCTCAAGCCAGTCTGCTAAATTACTGATACTAAACTGATCCATGTTGTGCCTCCATATTCATCGCAGATTCTTACGCCAGTATAGCATGGACATCGGGTTTGATGTGCATGATTGTTATAAACTTGTGACACTTTTTGGTTCTATAATGATGTTAAGGGGATGAGCATCATGCCGACGAATCAGACACCATATCCGATTATTGACTATTTGGGGCGTCCAATCCAACTGCAGTTATTTGTCACCTATCGTCTGCGCGTCAAAAACGGCTACATTCTCGCATTACGCCGCAACCAGCACCAACAAGCACTTCCCAACCTTCTCGTTAAACACGCAAGTTAAGCTTGATTTTGTTGGGACATGCTGCCTCGCAATTTGCGACACGCTTTGATTTGACGAGCATAGGTTCAAGCTTCCACCTGAGAAACAAACAAAGAAAAGGACAAATGAATTTTTTGCGAGCCAAGCGCTATCAAGGGTTCGTTCATTTGTCCTTCTTTTTTTGCCTAAAAACAGGTTGCGCATTAGCCACTTAGTCGGAACGATCCTCAAGCTTAGGTCCGCGTGGGGTCATGAGTGCCATCATCGCCACGGTTAAAATAATGATCATCCCACCCAGTATCTCAGCCACACCTAGATGCATATGCAAAAAAATGACCGACACCAAGGTTGCCCCCAGCGGCTCAAACGCGTCTAACAAGGTCGCGGCTGTCGGCGAAATAAACTGTAAGCTGGCCAAATAGACCGAATAAGCAACAATCGTCCCAAAGATGACGATAAACCAGTAACCGGCCCACCCTGCTTGATCCAAGTGCGGAATTTGTTTCCAGAAAGGATCGAAAATATCAACTAATAAGCCACCCAGTAATTGAGCCCAAGCTGTCACGACAATAGGCGAATGCCGCTTCAGTAATCCCGCCGGCAATAATGTATACGCTGCTGCGGCTAAAGCGGCCATCACCCCCCAGAAAAAAGCAGACGGCGAAATAGCCAAATGTGTTAACCGTCCCTTTGTCACCACTAGCATGGTACCAAGCATCGCCATGGCAATTGTGAATAAATCAATTCGGCGTGGTTTTTCACGTAATCGTAACGCCAAAAAAACCAAAACGATAACCGGTGATAGATATTGCAAAATTGTCGCAGTCGCTGCGTTAGCCACTGCAACTGCTTTAAAGTAAATATATTGCATCCCGATCATGCCAAACAACACAAACAAAATCAGCTGTATCGCATCACGCCGATTGCGCCACGGTGACATAATGGCAGCGCGATCTTTCCAAACAGCTAACGTCATCAAAACAACGCCAGCAATGATCATTTTAGAGCTAATCAGCCAGGAAACTTTAATGCCTTCATCAAATAAAGCTTCACTCACTGGACCGGATATTCCCCATAAACTTGAACCAAGGATAGCCAGAAAAATCCCCCATAAGCGGATGCGTTTCAACGCTCTTGCCCCTTTTTGCGCTGATTGGATCAGTCTTGCATCACAACATGATCATCAATTAATCCTGCGCCTTGCAAATAATTATACACGATTACCGGGCCAACGAAGGCAAACCCGTTCTTTTTCAAATCCTTAGCAATTTTCACCGATAATGCGCTTCTGGTTGGGATCTCGGCCAAAGATTTAGGTCGATTGACAAGTGGTTTGCCATCCACAAATGCCCATAAATAGTCATTCAAGCTGCCATACGCCGCTTGAATTCGCAAAATAGCCCGTGCATTCGTGACCGTTGCTTCAAGTTTCATCCGGTTGCGAATAATGTCGGTGCGTTGTAATAAGGCATCGATGTCCGGCTCATCCATCGCAGCCACTTTTTTGATATCAAACTGATGAAACGCATCGTTAAAAGCGGCTCGCTTATGCAGTACCAATTCCCAGTTCAGACCAGCCTGAAAAATTTCTAACGATAGTAACTCGAATAGCTTTTGGTCATCATGAACCGGAACACCCCACTCATGGTCATGATAAGCACGTAATTCCGGTGACATTTTGGCCAACCAGTCCGTGTATTGCTTACGCGCCTGATACTTCCGCAATGCCGCCTCTGTTTTGACCTGCTCAGCGCGATCATGTGCATTTGTCATTTTAGGATTCCTCCAAGTCTTTATCGTTGTTAACGATACATTACGCCGTCAGTTACGAGAATGCCAGTTAACGTACTTCGGAAGATGGTTATGTTGCGTTTGAGGCTGTGGTGGCTTGGAGGAATTCTATTTTCGGCAAGTGGCGGCGTTATTCTCTGTTATCTATAACGCGCTCGCAGTCGCAGCAATCTGCGTGTAAGGACCTCTAACCTAAATGGGCAAAGCCCGGCCATTTTAGGCTAGATGGCCCTTATGTTCTGGCTTACGCCCATAACGCGCTCCCCGGCGCAGAAGTCTGCGTGTAAGGACCTCAGTCGCAATGGCCAAAGCCCGGCCATCACGCCTGAGGCCGCTTACACTCCGACTTCTAAACGCGCCGGCTCGCGCTTACCAAAAAAGAGTCCGCAACCTTCGCTGCCGACTCTTCATCGATAAAACGCTTATTTTGTTTTGACAATCAGAACATCACACGGAGCCGTGCGGTTAACGTATTCTGTCACCGAACCGACTAATACGCGCTCAACTGCATTCAAACCGGTTGCGCCGATCACGATCAAGTCGTTGTGATGGTCGTGAGGAAAGTCGGTTGCGATAACTGTCTTAGGGTTCCCAAACCGGATATGGATGTCCACATCTGTCAGGCCGGTTTGCTTTGCCTGATCCTTCAAGTTCTCTAAATATTCCTGTGCGTCCTGTGTCAGCTGATAAACTGCATCACCTGAGATCATGCCGCCGTAACTGCCGATAAATTGTTTGGTATCAAGCACATTTAACACATCCAAATGTGCTTGATTGGCCAATGCAACTTTAACTGCCTTGTTGAAAGCTAATTCAGCTTCCTTCGATCCGTCTACAGGTACCAGCAAGCGATCATATTCTTGATCCATTCCGCTCACATCCTAACTTTCTAATTAACTTAAGCATAGAACGGTGAGGAAACGAATACAAGAAATAAATTTGCACTTTTACATGGTAATCTATCTTCACACCATGTAAAATATATGCCAGTAACATCCTTGAAGCATTAACATACAACTTGCAGAATGGCTATCATTATTTATTAAAATATGCTTTACTTTTGCGGTTTTATGATTGATTTAATGCGTAATGATGCTATATTAAAGTGAGTAAGCTGAATTCTTAATTTTTAAAAATTTGGCGTTCAAAATGAAAAGAAGCGTGGTGAAATTAATGATTACAAATGGTGTTGGCAGTGTTTTACGACAAATCCGTAAAAGTCGTGGCGAATCAATTGTAGAAGTTGCAAAGGCAACCCATACTTCCCCGGCAAGCTTTACCAAGTGGGAAAATGATCAAACAATTCCAAGTGAACGCAGTATTCGTAAACTTGCAGAATACTATCAAACCGACCCACTGGAATTGCTCGGTGTTGCATACCCTGATAAGTATGCGAAACAGCAAGAACAGGAAAAAGCAGCTGCAGAAGGCTCAACGATCCGCATTGAAGATCTCATCGGAAACAATTCCGTTTTGACCTACAACGGCTCGCCGCTTTCTTCAGGAACCAAGTCACTCGTCGCAGCATTCATTGCTGGTCTTATTATTTCACAGCCTGAATAGTTGTTCGAAGTGATGAAGGAGTCGTCTGAAAACGGCTCTTTTTTTGTGAGCGCGAGCCGGCGCGGTTAGAAGTCGGAGTGTAAGCGGCCTTAGCCGTGATGGCCGGTCTTTGGCCATTGCGGCTAAGGTCCTTACACGCAGACTTCTGCGCCGGGGAGCGCGTTATGGAAAGTGAGCGCGAGCCGGCGCGCTTAGGGATCGGAGTGTAAGTGGCCTTGGGCGTGATGGCCGGGCTTTGGCCATTGCGACCAAGGTCCTTACACGTAGATCCCTGCGCCGGGGAGCGCGTTATGGAAAGTAAGCGCGAGCCGGCGCGCTTAGAAGTCGGAGTGTAAGCGGCCTTAAGCGTGATGGCCCGGTCTTGGCCATTGCACTTAAGGTCCTTACACTCCGATCCCTACGCCGATAAACGCGAGATCGTCACGAAAAACTATTCAGCCGTTGCTGGTCACCATCCATTTCGCGTATACTAAAGTCAAACGTTTTCACGATGGAGGAATTAAATTTGGAACCATTTGTTCTTAATATCAAAAACGGCCTCAACTTTCGCGATCTTGGTGGGTACAAGACGAAATCAGGTCAAGTGATTAAATCACGTAAAATTATTCGCTCTGCCAGATTAAGTGAACTGTCAGATGACGACTTGCAATATCTGGCAGACTATGGCCTGACAACCGATGTCGATTTTCGGTCTCCGGAAGAACAAGCAGCCGAACCTGATCGTTATCCCGAAAACACGACTTATCATTTCGTCCCGGTTTTCCCAACAGATGAAACCAAAAGCAGCGAACAAGCCGATGCTCTACAAAAAAGTTTTTCACGCGATCCCCACGCTGGCTTTGAAAATATGGTCAAAACTTATGCCGATATTGTCAAAATGCCTTCCGCGCAAAAAGCTTATCGGCAGTTCTTTGATATCCTTTTAAGTCATCAGGAAAATGACGGTGCTGTTTTATTTCATTGCACGGCTGGTAAAGATCGCACCGGCATGGGCGCCGTTTATTTGCTGTCAGCATTAGGCGTTGACGGCCACACCATTCGCCAAGACTATCTGGCAACCAACGATCTTATTCAGCCAATGGTCGAGAAAAATCTTGCTGCCGCTCGCAAACGCGGTGCAACTGATGCTTTGCTTGCCAACATTCGCGATCTCGGCACGGTCTCCGGTGCATTTCTTGATAGCGCCTTAGCCACCATTGATGCTGAATATGGCAACATGCACAATTACCTGAAGGAAGCCTTGCAATTAACCGACGCCGAAAAGCGTGATTTACGCGAACTTTATCTTCAGTAATTAGCGCCAAAATCGTCATATTCTGTTCACATTTTAGCGGTACTTTAACATCGTCGTGAAAAGCGATATTCACCTCCTGCCCATTATCCTGCACTTTCCGAAGTTAAATCAGGGAAGTGCGTAATGTAAAAGCGCTGTTCGGCCTAGCCGCATGGCGCTTTTTGTCTATTAAAATGACTGTATCATAATGCGTTCACCGACGTAGGAATTTACAGCATTGCGATTTTTTGCGTTCGTCAGGTCATTTAGCTAAAATAATGGCAAACACCATTGTTAGGGGTGGCGCTCATGGATCTTAAAGCTACGATTAAGCAGCACGCCAAAGATCTGGGTATTGACAAAATCGGGTTTACGACAGCCGATAACTTTGCTGCATTAAAACCAAGCCTTTTGGCACAAAAAGCTGCCGGCCACACAACTGGCTTTGAACACCAGAATCTGGACGAGCGGCTCTATCCGGATAAAATTTTCGACCAACCGCAAAGTATTATCGCCATTGCGCTGGCTTATCCCTCGAAAATTCACGACCGACCACCACGAACCGGTCCCAAACGTGGGCGCTTTGCTCGTGCCAGCTGGGGAATTGATTATCACACGGTTCTCGACCGGAAAATGGCAGCACTCATTCGCTTTATTAAAAAAACCGCCAAGTCACAGACTGATATCCGCTTTAAACCCATGGTCGATACCGGCGAACTAATTGATGTGGCAGTTGCCCAACGAGCAGGGCTGGGTTTTATCGGTAAAAATGGTTTATTAATTACACCCGAGTTCGGTTCCTATGTCTATTTAGGCGAAATCATAACCAATATTAAATTTGCCCCTGATGAACCCATGTCATGTCAATGCGGCACATGCACCCGCTGTATCGACTTTTGTCCACCGCATGCTTTACTCGGCGACGGTCGAATGAACGGACAACGCTGCTTATCTTACCAGACACAGACAAAAGGGTTTATGGACCCGGAATTTCGGCCAATGATTCGCAATGTTTTATACGGCTGTGATATTTGTCAGCAAGTGTGCCCGTTCAACAAAGGCAAAGATTTTCACGTTCATCCTGAAATGGAGCCTGACCCGGATACTGTCATGCCGGAATTGATCCCGATGCTGACGCTAAGCAATAAAGGATTCAAAAACCGATTCGGGAAGCTTGCCGGTGCCTGGCGGGGAAAAAAGCCCTTGCAACGTAATGCGATCATTGCTCTTGTCAATCTCCACGATCGCAGTGCCGTCCCTCATTTGCTTGAGGTGATCGATACCGATCCCCGCCCCATGATTCGCGCGACTGCCGCATGGGCTGTAAGCGAGCTTGCCGCAACCCCAAATGCTGAATTGACAACATTCCTGGAGAAAGCGCAAGCAAAAGAAACCACTGCTTTGGCGCAGGCAGAATTTCAAAAAGCACTTGAGCGAATCGCGCAACGTTGAGCATGCTATAATAGAAAATAAAGATGAGAGGTGCCTATTTTGAAATTATATCAAGGACTTACCCAAGTACAGGTCAATGAAGAAATGGCCGATGATGCGCCAGACTTCAAGATCACAACCGATCTAGTTAAGCCGCTGCATTACGCGCCATCAGAACTCTATCATTACTTAGACGCTGTTTTGAAACCAGGTAGTCGGCACGATCAAAACAACCTTAAATATGTCACAGATGCCGCCTTCATTGGTGAGAATTTTGACTTCAATTCGGTGCCTTTTACCGCTAAATTGAAAGATTTTGAGGCCAAGATGGCATTTGCCCGAAATCTGGTCAGCGATCTTAACCGCCACGTTGCCGTCAATATTAATACCCAAGACCATACGTTTGAGCTTTTGTTTGTCGATTAATGACGTCATATCGACCAGTCATTCTTCCCGTTTTGATTGGCATTCGCCCATTGTCAAGAATAACTCTAAAAATACCGCAAGCCGATCACATGAAACGCCGATCAGGTTGCGGTATTTTTTAATTGTTTAATTGATTGATGACCAAATTCAGTTCTGGCGCAACGCCGGAATAACAGCGGTCAGTTGCTGAACAACTAACACGGTCAGTGCCATTTTAAGCAAGTCGCCTGGAATATAAATCAGAACGCTTAAAATGGCAGGCACAAATCCGATACTGGTCGTGGCCGTTAGCCATAATGCGCCCAAAAGTTCTGTCAGCAAAACGCCGCCAAATGTCATGCCGATTGCTTTTGTGAGCCAGAAATCCCGTTTCAGGAAATGCGTGATGCCCGCGTACGCTAGCGGCGTCAGCAACCAGCCATACATAAAGCCGGCTGTCGGGCCCATAAAGACAGCAATGCCACCGCGTCCTCCAGTCAACACTGGCAATCCTAACGCAGCCAACGCCAGTAACATGCCGATCGTAATGGTTGCCGGACGCGTCGGCAATAACATGGCGACCAACATGACACCCATATTCTGTAAAACGATTGGTACACCCAAGAATCCAACGGTAATTGGTGGGGCAAATGCCAACCCGATTAATACAGCTAACAATAACCCCATCCGTGTCAACGTCTTTGTATGCATGACGCCACCCTTCCTGCTTTTGTATTTCATTAAGCATACCATGTTTTGTTTACAATTGATCAAAGAATTCGTTCATGGCCTGTCTCTTTAGTGTTCTTTTTAATCTGGTTAATTTAAACTGACGAACCATCGTGCCATCTCACTCAAGAACCATCGCTTAATTGCGTCAGCGCAAACACAACATGACGCGGTACCCGGCGCAGAAGTCGGCTCGTGCTCAAATAAAAAATCGCGGATATTATCGTCATCCGCGATTAAGGCCTGCCCAGGCTGGATTCGAACCAGCGACCCTTTGATTAACAGTCAAGCATTCTACCACTGAACTACTGGGCAATAAGTATGTATAGTATATTCTCATGTTTCTTAGAGGAATGCAATACTTTTGTTTGAATTTCCGGCATTTTTTCAGATTCCTCTTAGACAAGGTGCTGACAGGTGCCGTACTTGCCTTGAATTTTGAGGTAGCATCGTGATCCCTCCTACCCGCTATCTCGTCACACATCGTTCATCTTTTTCCTCTATAATGAACGTGAAAGGTTGTGAACCTATGGAAACGCCATATCCTAATATGCAAGATAACCCCAACCTGCCAGTTGAATCAGGCGATCATCAACCGATTTGGCAGGCACTCATCAAGAAAATGCCACCGTTGACTGACTTGCGCGTCCTTGTCATTCATTGTGGCGATGGCTGGTTTTGCCGTTATGCTTTGAACCACGGTGCGACAGCTGTTCTTGGGATTGACACCGATACCGAAGCCATTCAAAATGCGCGTGCAGCTGCGAGTTCTGATCGGCTCCGATACCGAATCATGCCCGATCGGTGGTTGAAATTGCTGACGGGTCCCTACGATTTGATTGTTGGCGCATTCGACCAATCGCCAGCGGAATTAAAAGCGATCACTCAGGTTCTTAGTGCCCTGCTGAATGCCAAAGGACAGTTAGTGGCTGCCGTTGCACCGCCAAAACAACCAACCGGTGATCAGTTAGCGGTCGAAGAACTGATCAGCTCACAATTGATCATTAATCGTTGGTACCAGGTTACCGACAAACGGCTGGCTGAAACCGCACAACTTTATCTACTACTGAGTTCACGGGTACATTAAGCTTATCTCTCTAAAATCAACCACGTAAAAAGCACGCGTTAGCAATTCCTAATGCTAGGGAATTGACGCGTGCTTTTTAAACTGATTTTAACTGATTAAAGTTTGCCGATGCTTAGTTGATCACTTCAACGGTTGCAGAAAGCACTCCGGCTGATGGAATGTCCTTACCCTGCATTGCGACGTCAAGCTGGCGCGGGTTGCTATATGCAAATGAGCCAGTATCATTAACGGTTCGTTCTAACACTTGTCCGTTAGACATGGTGATTCGCAGCTTAGTACCTTTAGGGAAGACGCTCAGGTTTGCAGCCACACCTTCGTAACCCATGTTGCTACCTAAAACAGACGGGTCATAGAAACTAATTTTAAAAGTGCCCTTATTAGTTGATGTTTGGGTCGTCTGGGTTGCTGGTGCTTGCTGTTGTTGAACGGCAGCCTGAGATGCAGCTGCCTGCTGCTGTGCTTGTTGCTGAGCAGCGGCTTGCTGTTGTGCCTGTTGTTGAGCCGCAGCCTGTTGCTGAGCTTGTTGTTGCGCCTGCTGTTGAGCCGCAGCCTGAGCCGCGCTGGAAGCAGCAGCGTTGGATGCCGCAACGCTGGAAGCTGCAGCGCTTGATGCAGCGGCGCTTGAGGCAGCCGCATTAGAAGCTGCAGCACTTTGAGCAGCAGCATCGGATGCAGCCTGATTATTATCTGTGGATGTTTGCGCAACCTGTTCCGCAGTCGAGGTTGTCTGAGTTGGCACAGCAGTGGCATCAGCCTTCTTGGTCAATGATGATAATTGCTGCAAGGTGTTGATGCTCAAATAACGTTCTGGAACCCAACCATGGTCAGATGTTTCGTACCAGATTTCTGCGTAAACTTTTTTACTATTAATAAATTTAAGATGTTCACCGGTTGCTACATAACGCTTAACTTGCTGTCCCACAGTCGGTGAGGTCCAAACGGTTGTTGCACCGCCATTATAAGTGACATCAGCTTCAGTCTTATCACTGGCTGGTGCGCTGACGGTGGTGTCAGTATCTTTCGTTGCCGCGTTAACGTGACCTGGTTTTGACAAGGCAACGGCAGATAAAGCAACGGCTGAGAATAATACTGTACTTAAGAGCTTTTTCATGTTCGAGTTCCTCCTGAATTTGTGTGGTGACTTAACTAACTGTCGCTTAGTATAGTCAGTGAGTATTACGAACATGTATTCGGCGTGTTGCGTTTAGGTTAAGTTCTATGACAAAAGATTACATTAGATTACAGCTTTAACATAACAGTCGGCACAATCACCCTCATTTAGTCAGTGGTATCCAGCCTTCAATCCGCAAGCAGGTCACCATTTAACCGCTACATAGCTACCTGGTTTCGTATTTGTTTACAGCTCGGAAACATGCTTCATCATTGTCGATCATTTAAACAGCCGTTCTAAAATAGCCGTCAAAACCTGATGTCCCGGCTCTAGCAGTGCTTCGTTGACCGGCGCTTGCGGTTTATCAGCTACCGCGCCAATCGCTGTAATCATTGCAGGCGTGACTTCCAAATGAAATTGCAAGCCCACAATCCGCTCATGATAAGCAAAGCCTTGCAGTGCGTGCTCATTTTCATACAGTATCTGACTGCCGGGTAATCGACTCATCGCTTCGCCGTGCCAATGGAAAACATTCAATAACGTCCCATCCGTTCCTTTTACTGTCCCGATGCCTTCCTCAGGTTTCGGCATGCGATACACATTGGCGCCGAACGCTTTGGTAATTTGCTGTGCTCCAAGGCAGATACCTAAAACAGGCCGGTTAAGTTTGTTCAGACTGCGAATCAAAATCCGTTCAGCAGCAAGCCAATCGAGATCATCATTCACACTCATCGGCCCGCCAAGCACAATCAACCCATCAATATCAGCTGGATTTAACTGGGCAATTGGATCGCCTTGGTCCGGTCGATAGGTGACTGTTTCAATCCCCTGATCTGCGGCCCATTCTTTAATCACCCCAAGATCTTCGGCATTTGCATGTTGCATGACTGTAAGCTTCATCCGCCCATCAGCTCTCCTTTATTGTTCATCTTCACCTTTTAGCACCGCGGCAAACGCCTTTATTGTCGTCATCCCGGGATTATAAATAGCAAAATAAACCCGTTTAAAAGCACCGGCGAATTCAGGCATCAACAACGTGTCGCGAAAAATCTTGGCAACCGGTTTGACGGGATTCCCAAAAACGCCGGTACCAAAAGCTCCCAAAATGATCTGATCAACCGCATGCATTTTAAAAGCACGTAACGTTTGGAGAACCTTAAACGCAATATCATGCATGGCGGTTTCGTCATCTAATTGCGGATCTACCCGACGATCAGGAGCAGCTACTGTGACGATATCAACATATTTATTCGGTAATCGCCGGCCTTGATCGTCAAACACCTGGCGCACATGTTCAGCATAAATCAGTTTGGAACTAAAGAGCCCGCGATTGGCCTGCTGACAATTGACATCATAGTAATCGGCCATATGTTGCTTCAAGGCGGGCACCAGGAAAGTTCCTTTGGCAATCGATTCCTCTTGGGCTCGGGCGCCAAACATCACACCACCGCCTGGATGAATCGGACTGGCAAAATTCATCACCCCAATCTTGCCTGTCAACTCACTCATAAGCTGGAAAACATCCACATTCCGAATAGCAATTTGCGGCGCAGTAGAACCTTGTGCCGGCGTTTGCGGTAATGGTTGGCTGATCAGTTCCGTCTTTGGCATTTCTGGATTCGCTTTAAAAACTTTCATCGTTTCCCAATACATCTTAACCTGTTCCATCTTAATCTTGCTCCTATTCAAAATAAACGTGGTCAAACGCGATCAGCACTCGGTGTATACGCGCTTTATGGTGTGGCCACTCACGGTTTGACATGACAACACAGATTCTTACGCGCAGATAACCACGCTGACAGACGCTTTATATCAAATGCTGCCATCTAATCAAGCCGCCGCAACTACCCCAAAGTAATTTCTGACCGATCTCAGCATAACATAGAAGCAATCAACTCATGAATTATCGTTCATCCGGCCAATTCAATGTTAAAATTAAGTTTGTAAGTAACATGAAATGAGGAATGGAATACATGGAAAGTGGCCAAATCGTCCCCAATTTATTGGTGATGCTCGTCACCTTTTTCTTCGCGGCATTTTTTGTCGCCTGTGAATTTGCATTGGTTCAAAGTCGTCCGAGTGCCTTGGAAGATATGATTGACAAAGGCACAGGCCGCAAAGCGAAAATCGAGCGCGCCTTGCGAATGGTGCACAACTTGAATGAATATTTGTCCACAACCCAAGTCGGCGTTTCGCTGGCAGGTATTATTTTAGGGTGGATTGGTGAAACCACCGTTGAATTCCTGCTGGTCGATTTGTTCGGGTTGACGCATTTAAGCTTGCCTAATGGTAGTTTACATGCGGTAGGTGCAGTTTTAGGGGTCATTATTTTAACTTATTTGGAAGTGGTGCTTACCGAAATCGTGCCAAAAAACATTTCGATTGACTATCCAATTAAAACGTTAATGTTAGTTGTCACCCCTTTGCATTATTTCCACATTTTGTTCTTCCCCTTCGTCTGGTTACTGAATGTCAGTGCGACCGGCATTGTCAAAATGATGGGCATGAAGCCGGCTGATGAAGGTAACGAGGCTTTTTCGCAAGCCGAAATTTTGAGTCTTAGTAAAAACGCCGTAACATCAGGCGATATGGAACAAAACGATGTCATCTACATGCAGCGGGCATTCGAGTTAAACGACAAGACCGCCAAAGATATCATGGTTGATCGCACCAGCCTGTTTGTGATTGATATTAATACCACCGTTAAAGAAGCCTTACGTGATTATTTAACCCAAGGCTATAGTCGCTTCCCCGTCGTTGCAAATGGCGATAAGGACAAAATTTTAGGCTATGTCTACATCTATGATCTGGTTAAACAAGGTCAGGTGGATCCGTCCGTCAAAGTTTCCAAACTCTTGCGCTCCATCATTAATGTACCGGAAGTAACGCCGATTCATAACATCTTAGCCCAGATGATCAAGAAGCAAACGCCCATCGTTGTCGTTGTGGATGAATACGGCGGCACCAGCGGCATTGTGACAGATAAAGATATTTATGAAGAACTTTTCGGCACTGTTAAAGATGAAATTGACGATGTGTCTGATGAATATATTCGCAAAACCGACAATCCTAAAGTTTTCCGAGTCAGCGGCAAGACCACACTTTGGGACTTTGAGCGCTATTTCCACACCGACATTAAAGCGTTCACCGACTCCGAAATCATTACCATAGCCGGCTTCATCATGGAAACACATCCGGATCTAAAGTTACATGACAAGGTCAAAATCGATCACTTTAACTTTACGGTTGCCGATTTCTCCCGCGGTTTTGCCAACTGGTTTGATGTGACTGAAGACCCAAAGCCGGTTAAGCAAACCGTTGCCGAAGAGGTTAAAGAAGCCAAGAGCCAGCATCAAGACTAATGTTGTCACGTCATCTGCTTTTGTTGGTGAAGTTTTTAGCTCAAGACAAAAATATGCGGCCTTATTAAAACAATCAAGGCCCATCATTCATCGTTTCAAAATAATAGCGTACCATTTCTCGACTTTTGCAAGAAATGGTACGCTTTTTGACTCTTTCGTATTAGTAGCGTCAACTTTAACGATTTCAGTGCCTGCTACTTCCACGCCACTGCCTAACGCTTCATCCTGTGCTACTTTCCCCAGATAAACTGCAACATCGCGCGGTCAACGGCGACATTGTGTTCATGCAAGCGACTGTGTTGGGCATGCGGTCCGGTCACTGCTAACGTTTGATACTTCGTTAGCCCTCGCAACAAATAGCCTAGACTCAAAGCCGAATTAACGCTTACGACCGTATCTGTGTCACTGCCGTCTTGAACATTACCATAAATATTCAAAACCGATTTAGCCCGGAAGTGTTCACGTCTTTGCAAAAGTCGCGCGTACTCGGGTCGAATTAAACTGGGCCGCCCATCAGCTGCCAATTGCAGTTCATGGGGTTTGTCATTCCATCCCAGTAAACCATCGTATGGGCCGGCAATCACAACTACCTTTTCCAGTTCTACCGGTGTTTGTGCCATCGCGGCGGCAATCACGGCATAAGCGCCCATACTATGGCCAACCGCATTTAGCCGGGTAACGCCATAGCGCTGATGCAACATAGTTAGAATTTTGGCCAGCCACTGACTATCGACTTCTTCGCCAGCCGTATTGTTTTGAAAAATCACCTGAATAATGGGTGCAGCTGTGGCATGCAAGTCTCCTTGCACATTTAATTGGCCATTTGGACTGACGGTCACGACCATGCTTCGTTTGGCCACCCCGGCAGCCTCCGCCGATTCTATAAGTTGGTTAGTGGAAAACGCGGTCCCCCGATAACCATGAACAAATATAGTCGGCGTCGTATCGGCTTCGACTAATTGACCGCTTGGGGCCAAGCCAATGATCAGAACCGCCACAACTAGCAGTATTCGTTTAATTAAACGCATATAATCCTCCACCTTGCCAGCGTTCGCGCACATAGCGGCCCGCGTAAGCAAGGAAAAGAGGAATCGTCACACCAGCAGCAACTAAAACAAGTAAATTCGGATCGCCCAACTTTTCCAGCACATAGCCGACCGCCTTGTGCCCATACATTATGGGTAGTGTACTACGACCAATGCGATCTAGCCAGTCTCCAAGCACGGTTCCGGTTAATGTTTTCGCACCGGCAAATAAACCGCCGCAGATAATAACCGGCACAAAGCTAGCAAGTAATGGATCCGTTAGATGGTGCGACTTCATGTAAAGCAAGAAGTCGATTTGACCGCGCGACTGGGCAACAAATAAACCGGCAAAAACACCAAGCGCAACTAGCATAAACCATGGTTGCGTGACAATATGGCGAGCGTAATGAAATAACCACCAGCCCACAAACATGTAAGGCAATGCAACCAATACTAAATCAAGATTGCCGGGAATCGGAAATCCCAAAACATTTTCAGCGTTAGGGTAACTAAACCCTAACCAGAACAATCCGGCCATTAAAATTGCTTCGTGCCAGACTTTTGGCAAATACCCGCGCAATAAGCTAAACAGCAAGCTGCTGAACGCATATACCGTCACAAACCAGAAAACTGACAAGTAGCCATTCAATTCGGTCCCACCATAAATTAACCGTCGCAAATAATCAACGGTAAACGCCGGGGTGCGCTGTTCAATGATAAAGTTCAACAAGATTAAACCGACGCCGTAACCAAAGTACTGTTTCAATAATGGCCAAAAACGTCGCGCTAGAAAAGCTTTTAAGGTTGGCAGCGTTGTCGGCTTAACAAAAAAACCGCCAATCATGAAAAACAACGGCATGTGCCACCAATACAGACTTTCATAAAAGGTTGTGTTGCGCGGATAGAAATGTCCCAGCACAACCGCAATGATTCCGAGGCCCTTGGCAACATCAATCCATTCAATTCGCTGATGCGATGATCGGACTTTCACGTTTTTAAACGCCCCTTTCGTTCGACTAACTTACTTTTAGCCTAACAAGGTGAGTGGGGTATTTCTTTGATCGCTTTTTAAAGATTTTGTGAAGGCCATTTACCCAAAATTGTCAGATTACGTGCTAGACTAGATTATAATGTTTTTAGAAAGGACACGATATTGTTGACAACAACTGATGTTAATGGTCATCCTTACAATCGTTTGCTGCTTGTCATTACGCTACTGATCGGGACCTTTACGACTTTTTTGACTCAAACGATTCTGACGACTGCCTACCCGACCTTAATGGCGGATTTTCACATTAGCGCCAGCGCGGTTCAATGGTTGACGACCGGCTTCATGCTGATTATGGGGATAATGATTCCTGTTTCGGCTTGGCTGCTGGATAAGTTCAACGTTAAACATCTTTATTTAACCGCCATGACGATTTTCTTTTTGGGATCGCTGCTTTGTTGGCTCGCCAATGATTTTCAAATGTTGCTGCTCGGGCGACTCATTCAGGCAATCGGCGTTGGGATGTCGATGCCAACTTTCCAGACCGTCATGTTCACCATTTTCCCGCCTGAAAAACGCGGTAGTGCCATGGGGTTGGCCGGCATTGTGATCGGGTTGGCGCCGGCAATTGGCCCGACGCTTTCCGGTTGGATTCTGCTGCATCACACCTGGCGTGCATTGTTTGCGGTCATTATGCCCATCGCTGCCGGCGTTGTTCTTTTGGCGATTTACAGCATGCGTCAGGTGCTGCCTACTTCGCATCCCAAAATTGATGTGCCGTCCATTATTGCCTCAACGTTAGGTTTTGGTGGATTATTGTATGGCTTTTCAACGGTTGGTGACGCTGGCTGGACAGATTCGCAGGTACTCATCAGTCTGGCGATTGGGATCGTTTTTGTGGCCCTTTTTTGCTGGCGGCAGTTGCATCTCAAAACCCCGCTGTTGGAGTTACGGGTTTTTAAATCGAAAACCTTTACTTTGAGTGTCATTTTGACCGCTGTTGCTTTCATGTCCATGGTTGGCGTGGAAATGGTACTGCCGATGTACATTCAAACGATTCGCGGCGAAAGTGCTTTTCACTCTGGAATGATCCTTTTCCCCGGCGCCATTATGATGGGGATCATGAGTCCGATTACTGGCCGGATTTTTGACAAAATCGGAGCTAAGCGTTTGGCCGTAGCTGGGTTATTTCTCTTAGTTGCCGGTACGCTGCCATTGATGACTGTCACCGCAACAACACCGCTAATTTACATCACGGCCATTTATACGGTGCGGATGTTTGGTATCACCATGGTAACGATGCCCGTCACCACTGCCGGTATGAATGCACTGCCAACCCATCTCATCAACCACGGCACTGCGGTTAACAATACGATTCGGCAAGTCGCGGCTTCAATCGGCACCGCCATCTTGGTTTCGGTTTTATCCGTCGTCACAAAAGGCGCCACGCCCTCGGCTAGCGGGAAAGTCCTGGATCCGATTGACTACACCAACGCGATGCATCAAGCAACTCTTGCCGGATATCGTGCTGCTTTTGCAGTTTCGCTGGTCATGGCCGCTTTAGGGTTAGTTCTGAGTTTCTTCTTGAATAACGATGCCATGGATCGGAGGCACCCATCATGATTATTCTGCTGTTGATTATTGGCGCCGTTGCCTTCTTTTGGACGATGGTATTGATGAAGCCCAACCGGCGTCGACCCTTGGCAATCGCTGTGAGCGCCTTGCTAATTATGATACCGGTTGTACTTTTGAGTTTGAATGATTTGTATCACATCGGCTTTACGATTGACGAAACCACTGAATTGCAACCGCTAGCACCCATGAATGACCAGTTACAAATTCAAAGCCACCCCATCGGCACGGCTAAGAAACACATGGCTTATCAATATCGTATTTCGGGTGATGCAACGATTCATACTGTTAAGCCAAGTACTACCGTCAAAACCAAACTGACACACGGTACGATTCCGCAAGTTGCCGTGACCGCGCAGAAACTCGAGTACACCAATATTTTCACCGCTATTATGTTCGCCGGATCCGGTGAACAAGGCAAAACCATTGGCAAGATTTACACGTTCACTTTACCGAGTAATTGGCAGGTTGTAAGTTTTTAAAGTATCTATATCCGTAAAAAGCCGTCCCTAGATTTCTCTAAGGGCGGCTTTTTATAACCTCTGAATTTCCATACGGTTGAATAAAAGCGCAAACGCCTTACGCCAACAACATTCGATACAACGTACTGATCGGCAAACCCATGACGTTGTAAAAATCACCATTGATCGCCTTAACCAGTAAAGCTCCGGCGTCTTGAATGCCATAAGCACCCGCCTTGTCTTGATAGGCGTCTTCTTGTAAATACGACTCAACTTCGGCTTCATCAAGCGGCCAAAAAGTGACATCTGTGGCCACGACTTGCTGCCGAATCGTGCCATTGTCCAGACGCACCCACAAGCCCGTATAGACTTGATGGGTTTGGCCGCCGAGTGCAGTAGTCATTTGCTTGGCTTCTGCACGACTATGCGGCTTACCCAGTAATTTTCCTTGAAAAGCCACCATCGTATCGGCCGCAATAATTGTTGCCCCCGGATAACTCGGTACTAACGATTCTCCTTTGGCTTTGGCCAGACTCTGGACATACTCCGGTGGTGGCAAAATCGGCAACGCCCGTTCGTTAACTGCTGCAGGATGGCTTTCGAATGCAGGAATAATACGCTTGAGTAATGCTTGGCGCCGTGGTGAATAACTCGCCAGAATAATCATGCCTGCATCTCCCCACTTTCATGACTGTCTTGAATCCGCTTGAACATTTTCTCCAGATCGGTGTTGGAAAAGTGGACCAGAACCGGCCGACCATGCGGACAATTGAATGGATTTTCGCATTGCGGCAGTTTCTGCAATAACGCCCGTGCCTGCTGATCGTCTAAATGATGATTGGCTTTGATGGCGCGCTTACAACTCATCATGATCGCCGTCTTCTCCCGAAAAGCCGCAACGGAGATCTTGCCGTCACGTAAAACCCAATCAACCATTTCTTTGATCGTGTCTTCTTCCTGACCGGCTTTGAACCACGTCGGATGATGCTCGACCACGAAACTATTTTGGCCAAAATCCTCTAGATACAAGCCGACCGCTTCCAACACATCCCGATGCGTGCGGATATTGATCGCATCAGCCGCGGAATAATCCAGCACGATGGGAACCAGTAAATGTTGCTGATCGTTGCTGACTTCACCAATTGCCTGGCGATAAAACTCATAATTAACCCGTTCTTGGGCCGCATGTTGATCCAAAATATACAAGCCGTCCCCAGATTCCGCCAGCAGATATGTCCCGTGAACTTGGGCAAGGTAGGTTAAATCGGGAAAACGTTCAGTCGGCTCCGATCGCTTCAAATCCGAAGCTGCGGTATCCTCCACCAAGGCAGGCGCAACATTGGCGTCTAACGTTTGATAACGCTGATCCCAAGCAGCCAAGCGCTGTGGCTCATCAAAAATTGGCCGATCATCTAAGTCGTTGATGGTTAAATCGACTGCTGCTTCTGCCTGCGCTGCTGGTTGAGAAGTCGGCGTATTTTCAGTGTTAGTGTCGGCGTTTTCGCGCACTTCAGTACCTTGATGCGACACTGCTGTCGTCTTAGGACTGATTTTATTAAGGGTCAGTTCCAGTTGATCAAGATCATAACGCTCGCGTTTGGGCAAATTATCCATGGCATCGGGAATCAGGTTTTCCTTGGCTAAGCGCGCACGAATGGCCTCACTGAGCAAGTGGCTGAGCTGATCTTCTTTACTTAACCGCACCTCGGCTTTGGTTGGGTGCACGTTGACATCCACCAAAGCGGCATCCATCTGAATCGAAATCACGCCCATAGGATAGCGCCCGACCATGAGTTTGGAGCCATAACCGGCAATCACGGCTTTCGTCAACTGAAAGTTCTTGATATAGCGGCCATTGACGACCAAGCTCAGATAATTACGCGACGCCCGCGTGGTTTCAGGCAAACTGGTCAAACCACTCACCTTAAAATCAAGATCCTCGGCTTGAAAGTCGACCATTGACCGAGCAACCGGCAAACCGTAAATGCCCGCCAATGTCTGGCGTAGATCACCTTGACCGGCTGTCCGCACCATCATATTGCCGTCATGGCTGACCGTAAACGCAATCTTAGGGTTAGCTAATGCCAGCCGACTGACAATATCAACAATCTTGCCAAGTTCGGTCTGTTGCGACTTCATGTACTTCAGCCGTGCTGGAGTGTTAAAAAACAGATCGCTCACTTCGACATCGGTTCCGCGACGATGCGCCGCTGTCGTTTGACTTTCTACCTGTCCGCCTTTGACATGAATTTTAGCGCCAATCCCGGCATCGGTAGCGGTCGTTAGCGTCACATCGGCAACCGCCGCAATACTTGCCAGCGCCTCCCCGCGAAATCCCAGTGAATGAACATTAAACAGATCACGCGTGGTCAAAATTTTACTCGTCGCATGGCGCAAGAAAGCTGTCGCCACATCGTCAGGGTCAATGCCGATTCCGTTGTCGCTAACATGAATGGTTTGTAAACCGGCCGCTGACACCTTCACGTCAATTTGGGTGGCTTGGGCGTCAATACTATTTTCCACCAATTCTTTCACCACGCTGGCCGGCCGTTCAATAACTTCCCCAGCAGCAATTTGGTTACTTAAAGTGGCAGATAGTTGGTGAATTTTTGGCATAAAATCACTTCTTCTTTAAATGCTTTTGCAGGTCAAAAATCAAATTCATCGCATCCATCGGCGTTGCATCCATCAAATCGAACTTAGCAAGTTTGGCTAAAATCGGACTATTCTTGGGTGCAGGTTTAGGTTCCTCAAACAACGATAACTGCTGGTCCTCGACTTGGCTGGTAGCTGCCGGGACGGTTTTTTCCGGAGTTGCCGCTTCGAGTTGTTTCAAAATAGTATCCGCACGGCTCAATAAGTCAGCTGGCAAACCGGCTAATTTGGCAACGTGAATCCCGTAACTTTTATCAGCCGGACCCGGCATCATCTTATGCAGAAACACCAGATTGCCGTGTTCTTCAACTGCCCCGACATGGACATTTTTCAGCTTTGCCAATGAATCCGATAAACTGGTCAATTCGTGATAATGCGTTGAGAAAAGTGTCTTGGCATGGACATGATCGTGCAAATATTCGATAATCGCCTGAGCCAATGCCATCCCATCATACGTTGCCGTGCCGCGACCGATTTCGTCAAACAGGATCAAACTCGATGCGGTTGCATGACTCAAGGCCGCATTTGCTTCCAACATCTCGACCATAAAGGTACTTTCGCCATTTGCTAAGTCATCGGCAGCGCCAATGCGGGTGAAGATTTGATCAAAAATAGGCAAATCTGCCGTGTCAGCCGGGACAAACGATCCTGCTTGAGCCATGATGACAATCAATGCCAGCTGTCGCATATAGGTGCTTTTCCCGGACATATTTGGGCCCGTGATCAGCAGCATATCCGTATCCCGATCCATGATGACATCGTTAGGAATATAACTGTCCTGCCCCAAAACATGTTCAACTACCGGATGTCGGCCGCCTTTGACGTTAATGTCATGGGTCCCGGCATGCATCGTTGGCCGCACATAATGGTTATTTTCGGCAACGGTCGCAAAACTTTGCAGCACATCTAACGCCGAAATTTGAGCGGCTAAATGCTGCAGCCGTTTAATCTGAGCCTTAACTTTTTCCCGAATATCCTGGAAAAGGTCATACTCAAGCGCAGTTGAACTTTCCTGCGCCTCTAAAATCAGCGTTTCTTTTTCTTTAAGTTCCGGCGTAATAAAGCGCTCGGCGTTAGTCAGCGTTTGTTTGCGTTCATACCGACCCTCTGGCACCTTATCCAGGTTTGACTTGGTCACTTCAATAAAGTAGCCGAAGACCTTATTGTAACGGATTCTAAGATTGTGAATGCCCGTCGCTTTCCGCTCTGAAGCTTCAAGTTCCGCAATCCACTGCTTCGAATTTTTCATGGCATCGCGGTAAGCATCTAGCTTTTCATTGTAACCGCGCAGAATTAAGCCGCCATCTGTCACGGAAATCGGTGGCTCCGGCTCGATTGACCGCCGAATGAGTCCTGCCACGTCACTAACCGGGTCTATCTTACCGCGAAGTTCTTTAAAACTGCCATCGTCAAGCTTGCTCAAAACATCCTGAATCGCCGGGACTTGATCCAGCGAGGTTTGCAACTGAATCAAATCGCGCCCGTTAACGGTTCCAAAGGCCACCCGTCCTGCTAACCGCTCAAGATCATACACCTTTGTCAACCGCTCTTGCAGCTCACTCCGCTCAAAAAAGTGTTCCAGCAAATCCTGCACCTGATTTTGGCGCACACTGATGGCATCAATGTCCAACAATGGCCGCTCCAGCCACTGCTTCAATAAGCGCCCGCCCATTGCGGTTTTGGTCGCATCCAATAATGACAACAGCGTATCACCTTTGCGTCCGGTACGACTATTTTGTAGGATATCAAGATTGCTGCGGGCATCCTGATCCATTTCCAAATACGCGGACGGTTGATAGGCAACAGCCTTTTGAATATGTGCCAGACTGCGCTTTTGGGTGTTCAACAAATACGCCATCAGCATCTGCACCACCGCAGCTTCGGCAGGATCGGTTAAATCTTGGGAAACATAACTGCCTTCACTGGTCGGCTTCGTGTCTTGCTGGACTGATAACAGCCGCTCCCCTTTTTTAAGCATCGCGGCATCTTCATCGTTCAGGTCTTCTGGCACTACAATCTCTTTGGTGGCCAGCGCGCTTAATTCATTTTGTAAGGCGAACTTACTTTTCAGGTCCGTGACTTTCAGTTCGCCAGTGGAAACATCCCCGTAAGCAAATGCGTACCCGGCTGCGTGCGGCAAAACTGCTGTGATATAGTTATTGGTCTTCGCCGCACCGGCCTTAATATCGACATTCGTGCCGGGCGTGATTAATTGAATGACCGCACGCTTAACCATACCGACCGCTTTTTTTGGATCTTCCATCTGCTCACAGATTGCTACCTTATAGCCATGATCGATCAAAATATCGACATAGCTTTGCACGGCATGATGCGGCACCCCTGCCATTGGAATCGGATCATCCGCGCTTTTATTCCGCGCCGTCAAGGTCAGCTCAAGTAACTGCGCCCCCTTGATCGCATCATCATTAAACAGCTCATAGAAATCACCAATCCGATAAAATAAAAATGCATCCGGATACTGCGCTTTAATCGCATTATATTGTTGCATCATCGGCGTATCGCTGGTTTTTTGCGGCACAAAATTCACCCTTTATCCTTTGACTTTCTCTGACGTTCTATTATTCATATTTTACCAGTTCCGTCAATCCCACAGCCCTGGATTGTTTGAATCTGGCCGGTTTTTAGGAGCTAGTGTAAAATCTCTCTTGGTGCATGTGTATGTCAAACAAAGGCCGCATCAATTTAGACGATTCCAACAGCAGTGTGACGAATATTAGCATAGAAAGCAAGAGCTGGCGGAGCGGTGGCGGGCTCAGTGGTGAAATTGGTCTTAAGCGGAGTGGTCTTCTCCGCTTTAGACCAAGGCCGAGCTTTGAAACCGCGCAATTTGCGGGTTCAAAGTCGTGCCCACCACGTTCCAGCCCAGCCACCGCGTAGCCAGCTCGGAGTATCGGAAATCACTTAATTAGAGTAGAACCGTGAAAAAGTTGACACTTACACAATCCAGCCGGCAGCTTACTGAAACTTATTTCTTCAAATGATAACTGTACGTCGCAATAATCACATTTTCCCGGCTAGCAAAAGCAGCCCGTAAGCGGAAATTGGTTTGGTTGTGGAGAATATTCTGCCACTTTTTGCGCGGGACAAACTGTGGAATGAGCACCGTGGTCGTGAAATTACGCTTAGCTGCATTGCGAGCTACGATGTCCACAAACCGAATCGTAGGCGCTTCAATCGAGCGATATGACGAATGGATGTCTACAAACCGAACATCCGGAAAGTCTGCCCGAAACTCGCTTTGGGTTTCCTTTTCCTTGTTAGGATTCTCATCCATCGACACATGCATCGCGATGACATAATCGCCAATCGACTGGGCATAATTCAACGCTGCTCGGGTAACCCGCGTCACATTGCCGACAAGGACGATAACGGTGCTACCGTCATAGTCATGCTCTTCAACGTCGGCCGGCAACCGTAACTGCGCCGCTACTTTGTCATAGTGATCACGAATCTTGTAGAACAAGAAGATGGCAAGCGGCATGACGATGAAAAACGGCCAAATGTCAAACAAACGATAAGCAAAGAGAATGACTAAAATGGCAAAGGAAATTAAGGCTCCGGAGAAGTTGGCGACCGTCTTGCCTATCCAGCCTTTACCACGATTGCGGAACCAATGAATGATCATGCCGGTTTGCGACAGCGTAAACGGGATGAACACCCCGACAGCATACAACGGAATTAATCGCTCCGTGGACCCTTGGAAAATCGTGATCAACGCCGCTGACCCCAGCGCCAGTGTCAGGATCCCATTGGAATAACCCAATCGATCCCCACGATCCAGGTACATATGCGGCATGAACTTATCTTTGGCTAAATTAAAGGCCAGCACTGGAAATGCAGAAAAACCCGTATTCGCAGCGACCGCCAAAATCAGCGCCGTCGCAAACTGAACGACATAGTACATGATTCCAGTACCGCCAAATGTTTCTTTGGCCACCTGCGACAATACCGTCACTTTCGCCATTGGCACCAAACCATACCAGTAGTTTAAAAATGTGATGCCGGCAAAGAAGAAGCCCAAAATAGCCGCCATAATGGCCAATGTTTTCGCCGCATTTTTTTCTTTTGGCAACTTAAAAAATGGCACCGCATTGCTGATCGCTTCAACCCCGGTCAGTGAACTGGAACCACTGGAAAAGGCGCGGAAGATTAACGCCATGGAAACGCCGGGAATTGCGGCACCGACCATCGATGTTGCCTTATAAGGAATGGCCCCGGTCACAACTTGGTACAACCCCCAGATAATCATCGCGGTCATAACCAAAACGAAGAGGTACACCGGAATCATCAGGAAATTAGCGGATTCACTCATTCCGCGAAGATTCATGCCCATTAAAATAAAGATAATGACAAGCGAGATGGCAACTTGATGACCATAAAGCGCTGGGATCGCACTGGTAATCGCCTCAGCCCCCGCCGAAACGGAAACCGAAACCGTCAGCATGTAATCAATCAGAAGTGAAGCGCCCGCCGTCAAACCGGCATTCTTGCCCAGATTTTCGCTCGCAACGACATAAGCTCCGCCGCCACTTGGATAAGCATGGATAATTTGCCGGTAAGAAAGTGTCAGCGAGATCAGGAGAATCAACACAAACGCCGCAATTGGCAATGAATACCAGATTGCTGCAGCTGACAAGGTTGTCAAAACCAAGACAATCTGCTCAGTACCATATGCCACACTTGACAAAGCATCTGACGACAGCATCGCCAACGCTTTGAAGATGTTTAGCTGTTGTCCGCCTTCTTCGGAAGATTTCAATGGCCGTCCAATAAACAGCCGCTTCAAATGCATCATTTTAAACTCCTATTAACCTTAATTGAAATTTTAAAAAGTAAACATGCACCAGTCTACGCTAAAAATTGCCCAGCGCCTACCCTCTTTCATCTTAACCTATATTGATTGGCAACAACACCGCCATTTTACGAACTCGCGCAAACCAAAAGAAAAGCGATCACTCTTTCGTCTGACCGAAAAAGTAACCGCTGGCAATTAAGCCTTCTCGACTATCACAACATCATGAACCTTTAGCTTGCGATGGACTTCATGTTCAATCTCGCTTTTGGCAGCATGATCGATTTTCAATTCATCTTTTGGCGTATCCGGCAATAACTTTTCCAAGACAAAATCAATCTCGGTATCTTTGATTGTCCGTTTATCATGCGTCAGCACAATGTCAATCTGGTCAAAGCCTTCGACATAATAAACATGTACTGAACCAAGTGTGTAAAGCTCAAAGTATTTAACCGGCTTGCGACTATAGAGATAACGCATGGTATTCGGTAGCATTTTATGCAGGCTGGCGTTAAGTCGAATCGGATTTTGAACTAGTTTCATATCAACCGCTCCCTTTGCTAATGTGAGCGCGAGAAATTCATTAAACGGACCCCACGCATTGCTTGACTGTCGCTATCCTGGCAACTTTAAAATGATAACCAAGATGACTTATTTATTTTATTTTACCAAGGAAAGCCGGTCAATGCCTATTATTGCGCTTAATGCCGCTCAGTTGCCATCTTTATTTGTTAATCATGGTCATCTTGTTTCACGCCTCAATGATCGTCAGAATTAACCGAATCTGTTCCTTATGTACAACAAAACACCAGCCCGGTTGGGGACTGGTGTTTTGTTGCAGCCTTAAACGCCGAGGCGAAATTACATCATACCGCCCATGCCAGCTGCTGGGTTTGCGCCGGCAGCGGCAGCGTTGTTATCTTTTGGTTCAGGCTTGTCAGCCACAACTGCTTCTGTTGTCAGCAACAGTGCTGCAACTGAGGCAGCGTTTTGCAATGCAGAGCGGGTAACCTTGGTTGGGTCGATAATACCTGACTTAGCCATGTCTTCCCATTCGCCGGTTGCAGCGTTATAGCCGATGCCTTGCTTTTCTTTCTTCAGCTTTTCAACAATGACAGAGCCTTCCTTGCCGGCGTTTTCGGCAATCTGGCGAACTGGTTCTTCCAGTGCACGTTGAACAATGTTGATCCCGGTCTGAACATCGCCGTCTTCTTTCAAAGCAGCAACAGCAGGCAATACGTCTACCAAGGCAGTACCACCACCAGCAACATAGCCTTCTTCAACCGCAGCACGGGTCGCGTTCAAAGCGTCTTCGATCCGATACTTACGTTCTTTCAGTTCGGTTTCCGTTGCGGCACCAACCTTGACAACAGCAACCCCGCCAGCTAACTTAGCCAAGCGTTCTTGCAGTTTTTCACGGTCGAAGTCGCTGGTCGTATCAGCAATCTGCTTCTTGATGATGTTAACCCGTTCAGCAATAGCATCCTTGGAACCAGCGCCATCAACAATGGTGGTGTCGTCCTTGGTAACCGTAACCTTGCCTGCACGGCCTAATTGTTCAATCTTGGTATCCTTCAAATCCAAGCCAAGATCGGAGCTGATGACAGTACCACCTGTCAAGGTCGCAATATCTTCAAGTTGAGCCTTGCGCCGATCGCCAAAGCCAGGTGCTTTAACGGCAACAACATTGAAGGTGCCTCGAATCTTGTTCAGAACCAAGGTCGGCAGTGCTTCACCGGCAACATCGTCAGCAATGATCAACAGTGCCTTGCCTTGTTGCACGATTTCTTGCAAGAGTGGCAGAATATCTTGAATATTGGAGATCTTCTTGTCGGTAATCAGGATATATGGATCATCCAGATCAGCTTCCATCTTGTCGTTGTCGGTAACCATGTACTGGCTCAGATAGCCGCGATCAAACTGCATCCCTTCAACAACAGAGAGTTCAGTATCAATCCCTTTGCTTTCTTCAATGGTAATCACACCATCATGGCCAACTTTTTCCATCGCGTCAGCAATCAGGTTGCCGACTTCTTCATTAGAAGAGGAAACGGAAGCAACTTGGGCAATTTCCTTCTTGCCGTTAACCTTGTGGCTGATCTTGTGCAATTCGTCAACTGCAGCCTTGGTTGCCTTTTCGATCCCGGTCCGAATGCCGACTGGGTTAGCACCGGCAGTGACGTTCTTCATGCCTTCACGAATAATGCTTTGTGCCAAAACCGTTGCGGTGGTCGTACCATCACCGGCAATATCATTAGTCTTGGAAGCAACTTCTGCGACTAACTTAGCACCCATATTTTCATAGTGATCTTCCAAGTCAATTGACTTTGCGATCGTGACACCATCATTGGTGATTTCCGGTGCACCATAGCTCTTGTCCAAAACAACATTGCGGCCTTTTGGTCCTAACGTTGTCTTAACTGTGTTTGCTAACTGATCCACGCCACGCAGCATTGCGGCACGTGCATCCTCAGAGAATTTAATTTCTTTTGCCATTGTTTTTATTCACCTCAAAATTGATCGATTATTTTTTACGCAATTGCCATAATGTCTTTTTCGTGCAGTACGAGGTAGTCTTGACCTTCATACTTCACTTCAGAGCCGGCGTATTTGTCGTATAATACAGTATCGCCAACTTTAACGGCCATTGGCAGACGCTTGCCTTCCGGTGTCAAAGCGCCTTCACCTACAGCAACAACTTTGCCGGTTTGCGGTTTCTGTTTTGCATTGTTGGCTAAAACGATGCCGCCAACGGTTTGTTCCTCTTCTTCAACGACCTCGACAATCACGCGATCTCCTAATGGTTTTAACAAGGCAATCCCTCCACATTACATTTTTTGATTTAGCACTCGTTGCGTCTAAGTGCTAACTACAAAAGTAACTATAACGAGTTTTGCGGGTGAATGCAACCCCCAAACTCCGGAATGTTATACTAATTTCAGACATTTTTTAAAAGGAGTCGTTTATGTCACTTCAAAAACATGCTTTTTCTATTATTGGCGCCTACTTGGTTGCCTTCATCGCTAACCTCCTTATTTTTCAGATATTGCCGGTTGGGCGCCTTAGCCTTGGTATTGTTACCTTAATCAGTATGGTCGCACTCATTATCGCGATTTTGAGCGAGCGTAACTTAGTGATTGCCAACGCGATTGAAGCACCTGGCGTTCTTGCCCCGCAGCAACGCGTCTTCTGGGGCGTAATGGGCATTGCCGGTGTTTTGGCAGCGCAACTGGTTGGTTCGTGGCTTGAAACCATTTTATTCAAAATGCCGCAAACCAGCAGCCAAATTCATCAACAGCTTTCCAGTATGACGACTAATCCTTGGTACTTTTTGACCATTGGCTTAGCATTGCCGATCTTGGAAGAGTTGGCTTTTCGTAAAGTTCTGTTCGGTAATCTCGTCAATGTCACCGGTATCTTTGGCGGCGCGCTCATCGCCAGCCTCCTATTTGCCGTGACCCAACCCGGTGGCCACTGGCTTAGTGCAACTCTGGTCGGGTTGGTACTTGCTTACGATTATCGCCACACCGGCGCCATCAGCACACCGATCATCGCCCATGTCGGTGCCTTATGGATGGTTTGGCTTTATTACATTGCCCATGCCCTATAAACGTAACCGAATATTAATCGCACCCATCACCACAATCTCCTATAATGGAAAATAATGCTTTTACGAAGGAGTTAAATTATGGAGACCCGCTCAAATCACCGTCAGCGTCAAAAACCCCGCCGATTTCACTGGGGAAGACTCATCGGTTTAATCCTTGTCGTCGGCCTGTTTACAGTCGGAGCTTATGCGTTGCGCTTATACAGTCAGGCAAAATATGCGATTGACAATACATACCATGCCACCAAACACGTCAGCACGGATATTGCCCAAAAGAAACCATTTGCTGTTTTGCTACTGGGGGTTGACACGGGGGCAGACGGACGGATTGAAAAAGGCAACTCGGATACGATGATTGTTGCCGTCATTAATCCCAAGACTAAAAAAACCACCATGGTCAGCATTCCGCGGGATACCGCTGCTGAACTGATTGGTACCAAAGAATTCAATATGCAAAAAATCAATGCCGCTTATAACGTCGGCGGTTCGGACATGGCCATCAATACTGTCTCCAAGCTGGTCAATGTCCCGATTTCTTACTACTTAACCATTAACATGGGCGCACTTGAAAAGGTAGTCAATGCAGTCGGCGGGATTGACGTTAACGTCCCATTTTCATTCCAAGACCCGTATACCGGCAACCAGAAATTCACTAAAGGCAACATGCACCTAAACGGCAATATGGCCCTCGCTTATTCCCGAATGCGTCATTCAGACCCAGAAGGCGATTACGGGCGCCAAAAACGCCAGCAACAAGTGATCAAAGCTATTTTGAAAAAAGCCATATCAGTGGGATCACTCGGTAATTTCACCAAACTTATGGACACGGTTTCCAAGAACATCGCCACTAATATGAGTTTCGCAGATATGCAAAGTATCTTCTTGAATTATCGTGATGCCGCCAAGACCATCTCAACCGATCATTTGCAGGGCGTCAATGCCTGGGTCGGGGACGGCGCCTATCAGATTGCCTCCGATGCGGAAATGCAGCGAGTCTCAAATAAACTCCGTACAGCTCTCGGCTTACAAACCGAAACGATTAGCAATGAAGAAACCAAACAAAACGCGAAGAACTCGCAATTTGACTTTGAAGCCACAACGGATCAAAACTACATTATTTATACCCCTTATGATCGTTAATGGCAGTTAACTAGTTAACTGTCTGGCCAAACAATCATCAAAATCAATCAGGACCCACAAAAAAGTCGGCTCCGACGTGCATGAAAATGCAGCGCTGGAGCCGACTTTTTTACGCCATAAAGGTATGTTTGCATAAACTTCATGACTTAAAGCTAGCTTCAAACTGTTTTGGTTTTCAATGATGTTTGCGATCCTACATGTTCTCGCCGCTGCCACCATACGCCTAGCCCAATCACCATGCCAATTGAGACAACATATGATATTAAGCGATTTTGTAAGATCCAATCATCAAACGTATACGGAATCACCACGAGTGCGTATGCGAGAATTAACCATCGCAGCTTCGGCAACAATAGGACATCGCCTGAATGTTCTAGGGAAATCCGATCAAACAACCACCTTATCAGGAAATAACCGCCGACACTCGCCAGTATCGCCCCGATAAATAGTACCCAAAAAAGTTGGTTGCCACTGGGAATCAGCGTGTGCCAAAAGCTCTTTTTGACTGGGCCGTAAAATCTAATCGAATTTATAAACCGTTCTATTGCGCTCATGCCAAACCACGTACCAAACAAGCCAAAAACGCCCATCCAAAATGGCGAGGCAAAGATCGTGCCAACCCCAATGCCGACTGTAAACATAAAACTGTTGACGGCGAGATTGAGTAATAATGCACCCACAATATTAGCCCCGCTGAGACCGACATACATCGCAGGTACGGCGGCATAAAAGCCTAAAAGCGTGATCCCAATACCGACTGTTGTTGCCCCTAATAAATACGCAAGGCCATAGCCATAGCGAACCGAAAACATTTGTCGGCGCCGAAACCGGCTCGTAAACAGTGCCGCATTGAGACCACTGGCCTGATCAACCCCTGCCATCGCCATTCCGACAAGCAAAGGAATAGCATACGAAACAATTGTCATGCTATACGCAATGAAAGAAGGCGAGTAAAGTTTGTGCTTATCTTGCGGAGCGATTAAATACTTTTGTTCTTCTTGATATTGGCTATAAGACATCTTGGCAAACGTTGTATCGTGATTCTTTGCGGACTGCTTTTTCATAATCGCAAAATCTCTAGGACTCATCATGTACTCCTGACGATTTTGGTAGCCCTGTATCGTTCCGCCGAGATTGAGAAATGCCAGTAAAACAACAAATACAAGTACCACCCGCAGCAAAACTTTATGCCGTGATTGAACCAGCTTCAATAATTGATGGTCATACATTATTTCACCCCCGAATGATGTGGTCGAAATTCGACTTTGAACAAATCTGACAGCGATAACGGTAAATTCTCATTGAGGACTGGCTGTTCTGCTGCCAACTTTGCTTGAATCTCCTGATTGAAATCCGGGAAAACCGCCTCAATCACCCGCCCGCGAATATTCAGGATTCGGCCATACTGCTTGACTACTGCCGGAATTTTATTGGTTTTAAACACCAACTGTAACTTCACCGCTTGCTGCCGAACATCTTCAAGGGTCAAATCGCGACTGATGCGCCCACCTTTAACAAACAAAACCCGATCGGATAAGCCGTCCAACTCAATCAGATTATGTGAGGCAATCAGAAACGTACGCTGGCCATCTGCAACCGCATCCACAACCAGATTGACGATTTTTTCCCGAATCAAAACATCCAAGCCATCGAATGGTTCATCCAAGAAAACATAAGGTGCCTGACTCGCTAAAGCCAACGCGACCATCACCAGTGCCTGATAACCTTTAGATAGGCTCTGGAAACGGGCGGTTCCATTTAGGCCAAACTTTTCAATCAAGTGCAGAAACGCGGCTTGGTCAAAGTCGGTATACAGCAATGCGTAGTTGGCGGCAATTTTAACCAGTGAATATTTGCGGAAAAACAAATGCTGTTGATCCAAATAAAAAATAGCTTCTCGCTGGGCCGGTTCGGTTGCCAAATCATGATCGTCAACCTTCACCGTTCCGCCATCCGCAATATACTGATGGGTGATGGTGCGAAAAATGGTGGTTTTGCCAATACCGTTGGGACCGACTAGACCGACGACCTGGCCGCGCTCTAACGAAAATGTAACGTCTTCTAGCACCGGTCGCTGATCAATCTTTTTTTGCAAATTCGTGATGGTGAGACTCATGCAGGTTCCTCCTTTTCATTTAGCCAGGTATGCAGCGTGGCAAGACTGATACCGAGACTCTGTGCCTCAACCACCAACGCATCAAATTTAGGGCGAAAGGTTGCCACTGCTGCTGCGTTGGCATGTTTCAACGGTTCGGCAATAAACGAGCCACGTCCCGGTTCAACAAAGATAACCCCGTCAGCTTCAAGCTGCTTGTACGCCTTCGCGACCGTGTTAGGATTTAGCTGTTCTTGCTTCGCCATTTCCCGTACGGACGGTAATTTGTCACCTGGCTGCATGATGCCTTGAACGACTCTGGCTTTAATTTGGAGCACCAGTCGTTCATAGTAAGCCAAGTGAGCATAAGACTCAGTCGCCATGACCGCGCCTCCTTTCGTATTATGTGTACTATTATACGCAGTACACTAAAAAGTGCAATATAAAAACGCCGCTTGCCTGCTAAAGGTAAACGACGCCATTATGGTCTTATTCAGGCTTCTGGTTCGTTGAGCGTTGGCCCATAATGTTCCAGGAAGTAAATCAATGTTTGCAACTCGGTGGCTAAATCCACATTCTGCACGCGAACATAACTCGGTACCGAAATCCGAATCGGGGTAAAATTCATGATCCCTTTGATACCTGCTTTAACCAAATCATCGGTAATGTGCTGAGCAGCATCAATTGGCACCGTCAAGATCACAATTTCAATTTGCTGATCTTTAATCTGTTTAATCATTTCATCCATCGGGTAAATCGGAACGCCGCTTTGAATCGTTCCAGCGAGCTTAGGATTAATGTCAAAACCGGCGCTGATCCGGATGTTGTTTGCCTGTCGAAAATTATAATTCAACAACGCATGCCCCAGGTTGCCGACCCCGACTAAACCGACATTGGTAAGTCGATCCTGATTCAGAATCTTTTTGAAGAAATTGAGCAAATCCTTCACATCATAACCATAACCGCGTTTGCCGAGTGCACCGAAATAGGAAAAATCACGTCGAATCGTCGCCGAGTCAACCTTTACCGCGTCCGACAGTTCAGTTGAACTGATCTTGGTTGTCCCGGAATTAGCCAAGAAATTCAAGTATCGGTAGTACACGGGTAGGCGTTTCGCCGTTGCTTTGGGGATGATCGTTTCCGCCATGTAAGCAAGCCTCCTGTAGAAGTATTCCCATGCAGAACATGTGAACTGTCCAACATAGTATCTTCTGCTTATATTAGCTGGTTTATGGCCTGAACGCAAGCGGATACATCTTCACAAGCAGATTTTGCCAGCTAAATGTATCGGCGGGGAATGCGCGCCCATGAACGAAACTATGTTATATTAGGTCTTAACGATTAATTGTGAAAGAAGGTATTCCTGTGATCATTTTGCAGGCACAACAAGTTGGCCGCAGCTTCAACGGCAATGAATTATTTGCCAACGTGAACCTGGAGATCCAAGACGGCGCCCGCATCGGCCTTGTTGGTCCCAATGGCATTGGCAAAACAACGCTGCTGGAAATCCTGACCGGTATTGCTCCCCCGGACGCCGGTCAGGTCACCACCATGAAGAATCTATCAATTGGGTATTTAGCTCAAAACTCCGGGCTTGATTCCGACAAAACGATTTTCAAAGAAATGCTGACCGTCTTTGCTCCGCTTCAAGCGATGGCGCGTCAAATCCATGATTTAGAGGCCAAACTTGGCGATCCTAAACTGATTGCCGATCAAGCTGCTTTTGCGGCCACTATGAAACAATACGATCAACTGCAGCATGACTTTAATGAACAAAACGGTTATGGCTACGAGGCCGAAATCCGTTCGGTTCTACACGGCTTTCAGTTCGGTGAAGACACCTATGATAAACCCGTGGGTACTTTGTCCGGTGGTGAACGCTCACGGCTAGCATTGGCCAAACTGCTGCTGGAAAAACATGACTTGATTATCCTTGACGAGCCTACGAATCATCTCGACATCGAAACGCTGAGCTGGCTTGAAGGTTATCTCAAAACATACCCCGGTGCGATCTTAACGGTCAGTCATGATCAATATTTTCTTGACCACGTTGTCACGGAAATCTATGAACTGGATCATCACCACGCAACCCATTACAAAACCAACTACAGCGGCTATCTCAAGCAAAAAGCCGAACGCCAGGCCCAAGCGTGGAAAGCCTATAACAAGCAACAAGAAGAAATCGCCAAACTACAGGATTTTGTCGATAAAAACATTGTCCGCGCCAGCACCACCAAACAGGCACAGGCACGCCGAAAACAATTGGAAAAAATGGACGTGCTGGAAAAACCGACCGGCGATGATAAAACCGTCCATTTTAATTTCACGCCTAATCGACCAAGCGGTAATGAGGTCCTCAAGGTTAATCAGGCAACAGTCGGTTATGAAGCCGATCATCCAATGGCAGGTCCCATCGATTTTCAGGTTAACAAATACGATCGCATCGCCATTATCGGTCCGAATGGGGTCGGCAAATCAACTTTACTTAAGAGCATCTTGGGAAAAATACCGTTCTTAGCCGGCACTGCCAAGTTTGGCGCCAATGTCGATGTTGGTTATTACGATCAGGAAATTCAACAACTCAATCCCAAAAATACCGTCATTGACGAGATCTGGGATGATCATCCGATGATGCCGGAAAAGGATGTACGCGCTGTCCTTGCTGCCTTCTTATTCGGTGCCGATGATATTCAAAAACCAGTGAGCGCGTTATCCGGCGGGCAAAAAGCGCGGCTGGAATTAACCAAGTTAGCGCTGAAACACGATAATTTTCTCGTTCTGGATGAACCGACGAACCACTTGGATATTAACAGCAAAGAAGTGCTTGAGCAGTCATTAAAAGACTTCAACGGTACGGTCTTGTTTGTTTCCCATGACCGTTACTTCATCAATGAACTAGCAACCAACGTTATCGCCATCGCCCCTACCGGCAGTACCACGTATCTTGGCAACTGGGACTACTACCAGGAAAAGCTGGCCGAAACCAAAGCCCAGGCCGAAGCAGCAGCGGCTGAGTCCCCAATGACCAAATCGGAAACGACCGGTGCCACTTCTTATCAGCAGTCCAAAGAAGATGCTCGAGCAGCACGCAAATTGCAGCGTGAAGTCGCGGATCTGGAAACCAAATTGCAAACATTGGAACAACAAGCAACCGCCATTCAAAAGCAAATGACCGCGCCAGATGTTTTAACCGATTATGTTAAAATGCAAAAATTGCAAACCAAACTTGATGCGGTTCAACAGGAAACCAAAACGACCGAGGATGCATGGGAAGAAAAAAGCATTCAACTTGAAACGATGCAAAATGAGTCTACCTAACCCTTTTCGTTTTGATAAAAGTTTGCCGTTGACTGTCAGATGACAAGAATATAAAAGAACTGGTTCCAACAACAAATGCTGCTGTTAGAACCAGTTCTTTTTTTGCACGCTAATTGGTGGGATGTTTAAACCTTTTGATCGAGTAGTCCCAATGCCTGGCGTAAAACTTTTTCGCCATCCATCATCCCATAGGCTTTCATGTCGATTACCGCCATTGGAATCTTTTTCTCGTCAGCCTTGGCTTTAAACTGGCTTTCCATAAACCGGACTTGCGGGCCGAGCATGAGGACCGAAACTGGCTCTGAGGCGAGCTTGTTGTCCGCATCGGCAGCTGCAGTTGCAAAAACATCGACGTCAATACCATCTGCAGCCGCCGCTTTTTTCATTCGTTGTACCAGCATTGAGGTTGACATACCAGCGGAGCAAACTAACATGATCGTTTTTTGAGCCATGGGAATCATCCTTTCGTTAACAACCTTATCAATAAGTTAAGTCTAACCAAAACAGTTAGACAACGTCAATAAAATTGCTGTCGCGGGTGACGATTACTTACGCATGGGCAAAACTCAGGCCGGGATCGGCATTTAAATCTTCAGAAGCGAGATGCCGTTTTGCCAGTTCAATATGAGCTGCAGCCCCAATCATGGCACCATTGTCACCGGTCAGGCGCAATGGCGGCACAATGACATCGACATCGGGAAAATGAACGGCCAAGGTCTCATTCATCGCTTCTTTCAGCCCTTGATTAGCGGCAACGCCCCCGGCAATCACGAGCTGTTTAACCGGATATTCGGTCAGCGCTTTTTGGGTTTTGTGAACCAACACGTCCACCACTGCCGCTTGAAAACTCGCAGCCAGATCTTCACGGCTGAGTGTTTCCCCAATTTGATCGGCATGATGCACCGTATTAATGACAGCTGACTTCAAACCACTGAAGCTAAAATCGAGATTGTCTTCTTTATCCATGGCTCGCGGAAAATGAAAGGTATCATGACCAAGATGGGCCAAGCGATCGACTTCTTTTCCGGCGGGGTAAGGGATACCCAATATCCGGCCGACTTTGTCATACGCTTCACCGGCCGCATCATCACGGGTATCACCGATGATTTCAAATTCACCGGCAGCGCGCATATAGACCAGTTCCGTGTGCCCGCCGGAAACCGCTAATGCCAACAATGGATAGACCAATGGCTTAACAAATCTAGCTGCATAAATATGGCCTGCCATATGATTGACCGGAATAAGCGGTAAGTGATGGGCATACGCAATGGTTTTGGCAGCCGTTACCCCGATCAACAAGGCACCTACCAGTCCGGGTCCATACGTCACGGCAACTGCGGTCAGGTCAGTATAAGTCACACCTGCTTCTTTTAACGCCGCATCGGTCACCAACGTAATCTGTTCCACATGGTGACGACTGGCAACTTCCGGTACAACGCCGCCAAACCGCTGATGACTCTTGATTTGCGTGGCGATAATGTTCGATAGGATTTTGGTCCCATTTTCGACAACGGCCACGCTGGTTTCATCGCAGCTGCTTTCGAATGCTAAAATTAATTCTCTTGCTGCCACATTATTCTCCTCTACAATCACGATGATCGCCGAAATTACGGCAATTCCCGATACATATCCAGCGCATCATCATGGTTGCTGACATAATAGCCTTTTTTAATTCTTCCATCTTGAAAACCTAACGAGTGGTATAACCGTTTGGCAATCTCGTTATTGGTTCTAACCTCGAGTGTGATCTTTTGACTGCCGTAATCAATTGCACGGCCAATCATGAATTGCATTAAAAAGCGACCCAGCCCCATATGCTGGTAAGCTGGATCAACGGCAATATTCGTCACGTGCGCCTCGTTCATGGTAAACCATGTACCAATTAACGCCACCATCTGACCGGCATCTTCAACGGCGAGGTACAACGAATGCCGTACCTTGCGCAGTTCAGAGAAGAAAGCATAACGATCCCACGGCGTATCATGATAAATTCGACGCTCGATGGCCAGCGCTGCGTCAACGTCCGCTTCCGTCATTCGGCGCAACAGATATTCTTTATTGCGAACATTGATCGTCCGCGGTTTAAATTGCAATTCATCAGGCGTCGTGCGTTCAAACCACGACCTAAACTTTCTCAACATAAACATCATGTCCTTTGCCGGGATGCGCCTTAAGCCAGTTGTTTTCGGCTTCTGTTAAGCGTAAATAGCGCGGTACAAAGTCATAAACCGAAACCGGTGGCAAGTCTTTGCCAAGCTGTCCTAGTCGCAATGCTTGGGGCAAATTCAGCCAATCCGGGGCAAAATGTGCCAATCCGCCAAGTGCCTCAATAATCTGACTCCGAAACATGCCAGCATCTACGCCAACAAAAATGACTGGCTGGTGCAAGGTCGATAACTCCGTGAGCAGCAGCGTCAATGGAACATGTCGATCCGTCACCACATTCAGCAGTTTACCTTTGTCCCACTGATAAACCCCCGTGAACACATTATTCCGGCGCGCATTCATAATCGGCACAATCATCGCTTTAGTGGCACTGATGTTTGACGCTAAAACGGCCAAGCTGGAAACACCAACCAACGCAATGTTTAGGGTATATGCCAGTGTTTTCCCAGTGGTGACCGCAATTCGAATACCGGTATAGGATCCCGGACCATCAGCAACGATAATCTTATCTAAATCTTCAGGTTGTAAGCCACTTGCAGCAACCAGTTCGTCAATGGTCGGCAGCAATTGTTCGCTGTGCGTTCGCTTGTGATTAATCGTTGTTTGCGCCAATAATCGATCATTATCCAACACTGCAACCGACATCGCCTCATTTGAGGTATCAAGTGCTAATAATCGCATATTTAAACCTCCCTCCGGCGATACAATCATGGCAATAGTTTATCACAAATAGCCTCGAAGCGTGAGCATGTATATGCAGAGCTTAGAATATAGGTGCGTACTTTTAGTGCTATGATTGAGCAACCAATTGACCGCAAAACCATCACTTTTTGAAAGAGTAGCAGGGTTAGATTAAATCAACATTAAATCCACGCTTGACCAGGATCAGGCAAAGCACCGTTTAAAGCCGCCAGCAAAAGAAGCACGCCACCGACAATAAGCAGCACCTGTAACAAGATCTTAAGCCACAGACGTTGATGAATCACGCCTTCTGGAGTCCAATACAAGTCGGTTGCACTTTGAATTCCAGTGGCTTCATTCTCCGCTAACAAGCGATCGTGTAACCACTTCGCCAACCAAATCCAGGCCAAGCCGGCAACTATAACACTGATCATCACGACCCACAATGCCAGATCACGCGTCGTCAAATAATTCGTAGCCATCACATAAAGACGGCTAATAAACGGCAAATGGCGCAACTCGGTATAAAATTGGTTTCCAAGTGCCACGGCAAACGCCAGCCCGCTGATCCAACTACCAATCAACCCAACTCGGCGAACCAGACGCGCACTCGCATCTTCGCGATACAAGTTACGAATATAAGTCTTCCGCCCGCTACGCACCTGATTCGGATACATCATTTTATGCGTTGTCAATTGCATCGCCACAATCTGCCGTTCCAACTGCAAGGCCCATAAACCGACTCCAGCCAAAGCCAGTGCAGTCAAACCTATCAACAAAAGATACATAACCGGCACCCTTTCTGTATGGTGAGCGTGAGCAGGAGCGCTTAGCAATCGGAGTGTAAGCGGCCTTGGGCGTGATGGCCGAACTTTGGCCATTGCGACCAAGGTCCTTACACGCAGATTGCTGCGACTGCGAACGCGTTATGGTGAGCTGAGCGCGAGCCGGCGCGTTTAGAAACCGGAGTGTAAGCGGCCTGAGACGTGATGGCCCGCTCCTGGCCATTGCGACTCAGGTCCTTACACGCAGGTTTCTGCGCCGGGGAGCGCGTTATGGGCGTAAAGGCGGACTTGTGGCCTCAGGCGTGATGGCCGGGCTTTGGCCATTGCGACCAAGGTCCTTACACCCAGCTTTCTGCGCCGAGTAAATCCCCCGCCTAAACCTTTGATTGTCTATTCTAACAATTAACGGCCCCACTGACCAGTCAACCGCTCAACCACCTGCTCAACATCAAAAAAGCACCGACCTTCTGCCATCTAATCATGGCCAGAAAATCAGTGCTGTTTTTAGCCGGTTTCAACAATCAACAATGTCAATTAAAGATGTGGCCGAATCCGTTCAACACTTTTTAGCGTTGCGTAGGACAGCGCCGTTTGAATTGGCAACATGACCACGTTTTTAATCGTGCGCGGCCAGATAATACCTTGCCATGGCGTGCCCATCATGTTTAGCCACAGTGTCGTCAAAATAATATTACTAATCAACAACACTAAGCCAACCCCAAGCAATGTCCGAATAACCGAAACCTTCTTACCGTGGAAGAACATCCCGTAAATCATGGCTGCAATTGCTGCACTAAGCGTAAACCCAGGAAAGTTAGCGCCAGGATTAAAGATCATGATCGACAGCTGATCATTCAATGCTGCTGCGGCTGCTGCCATCCATGGTCCGAAATAATACCCCATTAAGATAGTGGCAAAAAAAGCAGGACTAATCTTCAACCACGGGGTGCCAAAAGAAAAACGGCTCAAAACAATCTGCATAGCCATCATCATGGCGAGATACACAATGTTTCGAGTGGAAAGCTTGGGACTACTAAACGATAAAACTTGCATTAGCTGCAATCTCCTTTTTTGCGGAGACGCCTAAACATCAGGCGAATGCGGAACCTGCACCGCGACATCTGTCTTCGTCTGCCGTTCACATTCCGTTCCGGCAGCACTTAACGCGCAGGTTCCTACTCCTAGATTTTTGTAACGAGTCTTATCGTACACCGAAAATTATCTAAAGGGAACCCCTTAAATGTTCGCATTGCCGTTCAAAAAAGCCGTGGTGAAATTTATCTCACAACTTTCACGGTATTTTCTAGCGTGATACCAACGATGCTGCCAGACTCTTTTGCTAAAATATTGACTCGTAATCACATCTTTCTGGTTGCTCTCATTCCCTCATGTAGGGATTCCCTTAACACTTCACTATCGAAGTGTTTTTTTAATCTTTTATTTTATTAATCACTTTTCAAACACCCGTGGCATCGCTCATCATCAGCTGCGCCACAGTATTTACAGCCAAACGGAAAAAAGTCCAGACTTATTTAGCAGCATTTCAAAACCGCTTACCAGTGGTTTTGACACGTGACCATTTTAACAGTCACGCCTGGAAAAAAAGCCGTATAATGAATCTCGATAACGTGTGAAAGGAAGATCCAATCGTGACCAAACACATTCTTGTTTTACATACTGGGGGCACCATCTCCATGACCGAAACTCGAGATGGCGATATTATGCCAAGTCAGCATAACCCCTTACTTGGTGCCGACAGCTTTGTTCCTGCCGGTGTTGAACTGACAAATGAAGAAATTTTTAACTTACCTTCACCGCATATGACGCCTGAACGGATGCTGACCTTGGTTAAGCGTATCCGCCGCGCCGAAAAGGAAGGGGCAGATGGTGTGGTTGTCACACACGGTACGGACACACTGGAAGAAACAGCCTATTTCCTTGATCTCACCCTTGATTCGGCAATGCCCGTTGTTGTGACAGGTGCCATGCGATCGAGTAACGAAATTGGCAGTGATGGCCTGGAAAACCTCCAAAGTGCGATTAAAACAGCTGCCAGCGATGAATCGCGGAACAAAGGGACTTTAGTGGTCATGAACGATGAGATCCACACCGCCCGTTTCGTGACCAAAACCCACACCACCAACGTCGCCACCTTCCGCACCCCGACATTTGGGCCAGTGGGATTGGTGACTAAAGATGGTGTGCGCTTCTTCCAGGAATTAATCAATCAAGAAGTCTGTGCGATTGATCATCTTGTTGATCGGGTTTTCTTAATCAAGGCTTATGCCGGAATGGACGGCACTTTATTTGATGCCTTACCGGATAATATCAACGGCCTTGCCATCGAAGCGCTTGGTGCCGGTAATCTTCCTCCCACAACACTGCCAGCCATTCAGCGCCTGTTAGACCGTCACGTTCCGATTGTGCTAGTTTCCCGTTGTTTCAATGGCGTCGCCCAGGCCGTTTACAATTACGAAGGCGGCGGGGTTCAGCTTAAAAAAATGGGCATCATCTTCTGCCAAGGTCTCAATGGACAAAAGGCACGCATTAAGCTGCAAGTGGGCCTAAGCGACGGCAAACGCGGCCAAGCATTGGCTGACTTTGTGGATAATGCTGTGAGTTAAGTTTGGGCAATTAAAAAAGCAGTCCTAAGTGATGAAAATTGCTTAGAACTGCTTTTTATTCCCAAACAAAAACTTTTCCCTGCGATGTTTAAGCACTGAAGTCATCCCAGATCATCTGTGCCTCGGCATTCACCTGGTCATTGGTTACAACCCGATGCAAGGTGCGCATTGGATCATCAGGATCATGTTGAAATTGCGCGGTTGGCGTGGTGCCATATGCTACTTCACGTTCATATCGAATATCTGCGCCCCGTAAAGTATGCGTGCTCAAGAAGTCATACCCTAGGCTGTTTTCCATCCATTCCAGATAATGAGCGTTATTCACATGACCATTGCTATCAATGTCAAAATAACGAACATGAAAAGCTTCTTCACCATCCGGATCGGTCACCTTTTTAAACCGTGGGAACCGATTGATTTTACGATTTGAAACGGCTCCGACACGTTCAACCAGTTCAGGGATCACATCGACAATTTTACGGGTGCGCAAATCCATAATCACCCAATTGCTGCTCACTGAAACCAACCGATTGCCTTGCGCATCATCGATCCAGTAATCGCGGTAAGTAAAATACTTATTGTAAGTGGTGGCTTCCGTGCCGACACGTAACCGTTCTTCAATCTTTGGCATACGGTGGATATCCATGTGATACTGGGTGATCACCCACCCGGCATGAAACTCACTGATCGCATCAATGCCGGCATGCAACTGCTCCAATTGGCGTTCCGACACTTCCAACATGACATTCATCATGTTGGCCAATCCGGCGCGACCAAATCGATCTCCTAGAAAACCCGGAATTCGATAATCTTCTTCATAAACTGCTCCCATGAAAACCCCTTCTCTTTCAAGCTCGGTTTTGTCTCAGTCCTCAGATTCTAAAAATATATTCGTTTACTTATCCAATTCATGATAAGCATCATAAACCACTTGCTTAGCCACGCCATTTTGCTTGGCAACCAGCTTGATCGCAGCATTGGGCTTGGCACCGGTTGCCACAATCGCTGCCACCTGTTCTTTAAGCGGCAATTGACTGTTAACAGCCGGTTTGTCCGTCGCGCCGGCTACCATGATGACAAATTCGCCTTTTAATTCGTTAGCTGCATAGGTTTGTAATTCCGTTAACGATCCGCGAATAAAGGTTTCAAACTTTTTAGTCAACTCCCGCGCCAAAGCCGCCTGCCGATCGCCAAACACCGCTACCATCGCCGCAAGCGTTTTGCCTACTCGATGGGGACTTTCATAGAATAGCAAGGTCGCCGGTTCGCTTGACAGCTTTTCTAACACGCGCTGCTTTTCTCCCGTTTTGCGCGGTAAAAAGCCGTAAAATAAAAATGGCTGCGGTGGCAACCCTGACGCAATCAATGCGGTAGTGGCCGCATTAGCACCCGGCAGTGGAACAACCGGTATGCCGGCTTCAATCGCCGCGTGTACCAATTCTTTACCGGGGTCCGAAATAGACGGCATGCCAGCATCACTCACTTGTGCAATGGTGACACCGTTTTGCAGCTTTGCGAGCAGTTCGGGAATGCGCATTTGGGTATTATGCTCATGGAATGAAATCGTTTTGGTAGCAATCTCAAAATGGTTCAACAACATCTGGGTATGCCGGGTATCTTCAGCCGCAATAAGATCAACCGTTTTCAAAAGCTCAACTGCGCGAATCGTCATGTCAGCTAAATTGCCAATCGGCGTCGGGACTAAATATAACGTACCGGTTGTATGGGTACCAAAGCTTCGTTGCTGCTCCAAATCAATTCTCCCCATAAATAATATCAAGACAAAACGCACATGGCTCGTCATTGACCCGGCGCTGGCCATAAAACATTGGGCAAACATGGAAGCCTTCATTATAGAGGCTTTCTAGGTTTTGCTTTGACTTTGATAGTTCAACGCCGCCGTCACTGGTTTTGTTGTCGTCTTTTTCCAGTTCAGCCAAGTGTTGACGCAGATGCTTATTCTCGATTTCAAGTTCCGCATTGCGTTCAAGCGTCTCCGCCATATCATCTTTCATCGCCGCAATTTCCTTGAGCATCTGCTGGGCGTGTTTCTCAAGGACTAGGAAACCATCGTACAGTTCTTTCTTTTCCACAAGATCACCCTTCTAAGAGTTTAAGCATTAACTGTTCTGTTGCCGATTGAAACGTCACATTCTGCGTTAACCGCACCTGTGCTGTCAAAATAGCTTGTAAGGAAGCGGTTAACTGGCGGCTTGATAACTTAGCCAAAATGCCAATTGCAGGAATGTCCAGCTGCTGCGGGGCATTCACTTGAAAATGACGATTTAAGGCATCCGCATAAGCCAGTCCGATCAATGCCAAGACTTGTCGCTGTGCCTCGGCATCTTTGGCAACCGGCAGTAACTGGGTTTGCACGCGCACGAAACTTTCCGGATCATGATCAGCTAATCGGTCTAATAACTGAAAAACCCGATTAACCCGATCCTGAAAATCATCAGACGCCAATAGTTCCTGCGCTTCACTGACATTACCGGTTAAGCGCCCTGCCACTCGCGCCAGCTGCGAATTGGCTCCGCCTTCTTCCAGCTTGGTAATCACAGCGTTACGATCCGGACTCTGAAAAGTAATCACCTGTGCCCGCGATAAAATTGTCGGCAATAACTGATTCTTAGCCGTCGCCGTTAAAATCACCGTCATCCCCGGAACCGGTTCTTCAAAAAATTTTAGCAGTGAATTGGCCGCTCCTGCCGTCATTTTATCAGCATCTTCCACAATAAACACGCGCTGATTGCCTTCAACCCCGGTTTTGCTCATTTCCTGTTTCAAGTTGCGAATGTCATCCACCTTGATACTTTGCGTACTGGTTTTGAGCATCATCACATCCGGATGATTATGGTTTAAGATGCGCTCGCACTCAGGACACTCGCCACAAGGAGCACCGTCTTGGACATGCTGGCAAAATAGGCGCAGCGCAATCCACTCAGCCAGCGCTAACTTCCCTGCTCCTTTTGGCCCCACAAACAAATAGGACTGGGCCAATTGGTGCCGATCAATGACGCGGGCAAATTGGGCAACAAGCTTAGGCTGCAGCGTGTTAATCAGAAAATCAGCCATTAGAAGCGATGAAAGGCTTCAATCGGCAGCACGAAGACGGTAGCCCCACCGACTTGAACCTCAACCGGATACGCAATCGAACTATCTGATGTCGCATCAAGATTAACTGGCGGCGTCATAAATTGTTGCCGCGTCTGGGAAGTCTCTTTAATAATCTTAAGCACTTCATCAACCCGTTCGTCAGCGACACCGATAATAAAAGTGGTGTTGCCGGCTTTTAAAAATCCACCAGTCGTCGATAACTTGGTCGCTTGAATATTAGCATCAATAAATTGGCTGCTTAACAGGTTACTATCTTTGTCTTGAACAATTGCAAGAATCAGCTTCATAATATCCTCCCTGCGCTAGTTAGCATTGTCGCACACGACCTAGCGCATTCCATTCCTTACTTCGCAAATAACTCCGGGAACCGCTCTGTAATCGTCATAAACGCCGCAGTGACAACCGCCGCAAGTGGCTGAGTCGCATCAACGGTGACGATTCGCTTAGGATTATCGGCAACCAGTTTCATGTACGCAGCATGAACCCGCTCGTGAAAGGCCAGACTTTCCTGATCAAGGCGATCATATTGACGTTCGCCTTGATGAGCCATGATCCGATCCAAGCCCACCTGTACAGGCACATCCAAATAAACGGTCAAATCCGGTTCCAGCCCCGCGGTCGCAAATTGGTTCATTTGTAACACCGCTTGCGTACCGATTTGCCGGCCGCCACCTTGATAAGCAACGGAACTGTCGACGAATCGATCACAAACAACGATGTCCCCGTGAGCAAGCGCCGGCTGAATCACTTCAACCAAGTGCTGGCGCCGTGACGCTGCGTATAGCAATGCTTCCGTGCGTGCATCCATGGCCGTATTCTTGGGATCAAGAATCACATCCCGAATCATCTCGGAAATTTTCGCGCCCCCGGGTTCACGGGTAAGATGCACAGAAGTAACCGAACACGCCTTTAATTTAGGAATTAATGTATTCAAGACGCTGGTTTTCCCTGCGCCATCGGGACCTTCGAAGGTGATAAAAGTGCCTGTCACGATATGCCGCTCCTTTTTTGGAATTAAGTCCATTTTACTTGAAATGTTTCACAATTAAAAACTTATCTTTAAATCCGTTTCATAAAAGTCATGCACCAAGACTTACAGCGACATAAAAACGGTAAATGCTTAGATCTGAAAAAGAGATCATCACCATTTACCGTTAATGTGAAATATCGCGTGCTTCTAACATCACCGCGAAGCACTTGTCCCGACCAAAAGGAAACCGGTTCGAGCAGCTGACTGTTACTGATCCCGGAACTCCGCAATTTGTTCAGCCGCAACTTTGGCTACAATTTCACCCTTGATCTTGCGGGTGCGCGCCTCACGATAGAGAAAATCGAATAAAGCTGCTTGCAGCGCGACTTGTGATTTTGTCTGGTCATCAACCTCACGGAAAGTTGCCACGAGCTTCCGTTGTGCCGCCATCTGATCACGAACTCGATAAACAAGCATCATGAGTTCTTCGTCTTTTTCTTCTTTGACCTTGATCTGCTTGCGTCCGAACATTACAGCTCAGTCCTTCCTTCAACCGCCTTCATTAAGGTCATTTCATCGGCATACTCAATATCGCTGCCAACCGAAAGGCCATGAGCTAAACGCGTCACTTTAATCCCAGCCGGCTTGATAAGGCGCGCAAGGTATTGGGCTGTTGCTTCCCCTTCTGGCGTTGCATTGGTCGCAATAATGACTTCCTTGACGGCGGTATTCTTTTTCAGCCGCTTCAAAAGGCTTTCAATGTTAAGGTCTTCCGGGCCGCGACCCTCGATTGGCGATAGCACCCCATGCAACACATGATAAAGGCCATGGTAGTCTTGAGCCCGATCAATACTCATGACGTCTTTGGGCTGTTCGACGACCAAGATGGTGCTTTGATCGCGATTTTTGTCACGACAAATTGCACACGGATCTTCATCGGTAATATTGCCGCAGATCGAACAATAATGCAGATCTTCTTTAGCCGCGACCAGACTTTTAGCAAATGCCGTAACATCGTCTTTGTTCATATCAATGGTATAAAAAGCCAGTCTAGTAGCTGTTTTAGCGCCAATGCCGGGTAAGCGCATATAACTATCAATTAACTTACTGATCGGTTCCGGATATTGCATAGTAACCCCTCTTGCTAAAATCGTGATCGCTATCGTGCTAAATGACGAACAGCTTTATCATCTACATGATTCGACTAACCGCCATTAACCGCGGCGTCTTCGCTTACAGAATCCGCTTGATGGTGGGTTACATCGGAAGTCCGCGTGTATACTTGCCAAGTTTATCCTGCGTTTGCTTGTCAATGTCGGCCATTGCCTGATTGACTGCTTCAATGATCAGATCCTGCAACATATCCGGATCATCCGGATCAATTGCTTCCGGTTTAATCTGAATATCTTTCATGACTTTCTCACCGCTGAATTTAACGGTCACCATGTCAGAAGCAGATTTACCTTCGAATTCTGTCGCGTATAGTTCTTTTTGCGCGGCCTGCATCTCTTTTTGCATTTTCTGCATCTGCCGCATCATACTTTGCATATTACCCATTCCACGCATATTTGATCATCCTTTACTAGTCATTTTTGATTGTCACATTAGGTGCATCTTTGCCAAAAAGTTCAGTCAGTTTACTGACAACCGGGGGCGTCTGTGGCTTAGTCTCTTTCGTTTCTGCCTTAGCTGCCGGTGCCTTGAGTTCCTGAATATATTCCTTGCGAATGGTCGGCCAGACATCGCTTTGTACCAAAACAATCTTGGGCTGCTTGCCGGTCAACTTCTGCAATCCGGTTTCCAGTTCTGTCATTAAGGCCGCATCGTTCATGGCCCGTTCAACTAAAATATCATAGTCGAAGCTGACAATCACGCCATCCGGACTGGCTGCTACCGGCTCACTGACTTTCATCATCGCACGTTTGGTAATACTCAGCATTCCCAAAAGGTCAGGCCAGACATCTTTTAAATTGGTTAAATCCTGCTTGGTTGCCGCGCCGAGAATCGGATAAATTGCCTTACGATTAACATGATTGGCTTTTTGTTTTTTGACTCGGCGGGTACGCGGTGGCGGTGCAATCGTACCACCATTTGCTTCTACCCGCTTAAGTTGATCGCTCAACTGTTTGACTTTGGCCGATAGCTGCTCAAGTTGCGGCGTCACGGCGGGCTCAGGCGCAGCTTCGACAACCGGTTTAGCGGTCTCGCTTAGCCGAACCGTGGCAACTTCCAGATAAATTTCCGGGTGATTGGTCATCCGCAATTGTTGCTGCGTCGTATTTAACACGTCAATCATATGGTAAATCTGCGCCGGTTTGAAGTTTTCACTCAAAATCTTGAATTGATCGTCTAGCAGGCTTTTTTCTAACTCGCCTAATAACGCAGGTGCTTGTTGATTGACCAATAAATCACGCAGATACTCAATCAGGTCTTCAATGAGGCGACCGGCATCTTTACCGGCTGCCAGCAAGTCCTCGACCATTTTCAAAGCCTGCGCATGATCCTTAGCCAACACCGCCGCCAGATATTTGCCTAAAACGGCTGTGGTGACGCCACCGGTGACATCAAGCGCATCCTCAGTCGTCACGTGATTATCGCCAAAACTCAACACTTGATCCAGGATTGACAAGGCATCACGCATGCCGCCTTCAGCTGCTTTGGCAATGACCTTGAGTGCTGCATCATCATAGGTGATCTGCTTGTCATCAAGGATAAAGCGCATCCGCTTCACAATATCTTCTGGCGTAATCCGGCGAAAATCAAACCGCTGCGTCCGCGAAATAATCGTTGCCGGAATTTTATGCGGCTCGGTGGTTGCGAGAATGAAAACCACATGTGCTGGCGGTTCTTCTAACGTTTTTAATAACGCATTGAACGCACCGGTTGATAACATGTGTACTTCGTCAATGATATACACCTTAACGCGTGCTCGTGTCGGCGCATACTTGGCCTTGTCGCGAATGTCCCGAATTTCATCGACGCCATTATTGGATGCAGCATCGATTTCAATCACATCGGTCAGACTGCCATCGTTAATCGCCTGACAAATTTCACAAGTATTGTCCGGCTCACCATCTTCAAGGTGTAGACAATTTAACGCTTTGGCCAAAATTTTTGCGACCGATGTTTTCCCGGTTCCCCTGGGGCCAGTAAAAAGATAGGCGTGACTCGTTTGTCCGGTGATCAACGCATTCTTCAGCGTCTTGGTAATCGCATCCTGCCCAATAACATCCTTAAATTGCTGCGGGCGCCAGACCCGATACAACGCTTGATAACTCACCTTTTCGCCCCCTCATGAATGGCTTAACATTTCAATCGTTTAGCATAAAGCCTCGTTCTAGTTTACCATAGCCAAGCCAGAAGATGCCTTGTATTCTGACAACAAAAACGGCCGCTTTATAACAAAGCGACCGGTCAATTTCTCAATAACAAAAGGCACATGACGAACCTACCTTAGTGCTGCTTCCTTCCGGACCTGACACAATTCGGAAAGCCATCATTGCCTTAAGGCCTTGCGGCAAAAACCATTATACCTGATTTTGATCCGTTTGACCAGCCTGTTTGGCCGCTTTTCGTTTTGCCCGGATCGCACGGAAAAAATCTTGCAATAAGGCAGCACTTGCAGTGGCTTGAATCCCGGGAACAACAGCAACTTGGTGATTGAATCGGGTATCTTCCAGCAAATTATAAAAAGTACCCGCTACCCCTGCTTTCGGATCAGTCGCACCAAAATAACAGGTAGCAATTCTTGCATTAATCATTGCCCCTGCGCACATAGGACAAGGTTCTAATGTGACAAACAAACTGCAATCTTCTAAACGCCAGGTGCCAAGTTGACGGCAGGCTGCCTGAATCGCCAATATTTCCGCATGCTGGGTTGCATCCTGCGTCGTCTCGCGCAAGTTATACCCACGACCTATGATTTGCTGGTCATGCACAACGACGGCTCCAATTGGCACCTCGCCGATAGCCGCTGCTTTTTTTGCTTCGACCAGTGCCGCGATCATATATTGATTGATTTCCGAATCCGTCATTGCCATCGTGAAAAAGCGGCCTCCATTTTAGTGTGATTATCAGCACAAGCCTCCAGCGGGTTCATATACCGCCAAACTCGCCTCATACCGGTTCTTCTTATTGTAACCATTTAAAAGAACCGCCCACAAGGAAATTTTCCCATGGCCGGTTCTTTTTAGATGCTTGATTCTTTAAAACTGTTTCAAACGCTCAACGACTCAATGCTGCTTTCAAGCGATCAAATGCGGCCAGCCCTTGTTCGCGTGCTGATCCGGCATACTCACTGGCGCTGTCTTTGAGGCTGCGCAACTTATCACTGACCCGGAGCAGATTGGCCACGTCATCATCGCTTAATTTGTCCAAAATGCTTTGAACCCGCTCATTGTCACCAAAAATCTTCTTGACGAAGCCTTCAACCTGTTTCCGCTGATGCCTGCGTTCAAAATATTCCGTTAAATTCTTGGCACAAACAAATGCGCCGGTTGCAATGACAGCAGCGGCAACCGCACCTGCTGCTAGGTACTTCGAATTTGCCATCTAAATCTGCTCCTTTCTATCCTAGTATGAGTGTACCACGTCACGTATTAAAACTGTTATTTACTCGCTTTGAGAATGTAATAACCGTGCTCTTTCTTAATAACTTCCGCGTTGGCATAAGTGGCTTTCATTAACTTTAATGCAGAAGGCGCACCTTGCTTTTTTTGAATGACCGCATACAGCTGGCCGCCTGGCAAAAGATGCGCGGCTGCTCCGGAAAGAATGCCGGAAACAATGGCTTTACCGGCACGAATCGGCGGATTGGTCACGACGACCGCAAACTGATCATCAATGCTGTCGTACATAGAACTTTCGATGATCGAAACATTGGTGATGCCATTATCAGCCGCGTTTTGCTTTGCCAAGGCAAGTGCCCGTTCATTGACATCACTCATCGTCACTTGCCGGTTCGGAAAATGCTTTGCCAGTGCCAACCCGATTGGCCCATAGCCAGCGCCAACATCAAGAATCGGCCCATCAGGCAAGGTTTCGGCCAAGACCGCTGCAATCAGTACGCGACTGCCGAAATCCACGGTATGCTTTGAAAAAACGCCGTTGTCCGTGGTGAAACGCAAACGATGACCGCCAAGTTCGAAATCAAAAGTGCGTTCATCGTGGGCAAGATCAGGATCGTTCGTATAATAATGCTGCATAAAAACCTCCTTGAACATGAGCATGCGTGCAACTCGGCACAGGTAGATCCGAGCAAACAATCGCGTTTAGATTTACTTTAACGACTATTTTACACTTTGTCTGCAAGCATGCGTACCTCACTAGCCCGCATCTACCACCGACTGCTTATTTGTCAATTCCCTGGCCAAGACGGCTTACCCAAGCCAAACGCTTAGGCCACCACTTAACAGGCGATGCAATGGTCACTTTTTGATTAACCACCATCATAATCTGCAACAACGTGAACAGTAAGGATGTCCGCTTACGATAAGCGACATATTTAGGAACCCACTCTGTTACGTATTTGTTTTTATATGAGCGTAATCCTTGGAAACCATAGAATCGATAGCCATATTCATAAACCAAATGGGCAATCTTTTCTTCGATGAAAGAATAGTCAGACGTTCCCACATTGGCAAGTGGCGCCATGCCCATATTGAAATACTTAAAACCGCGCTGCTTGGCTAATTGGAACAGGTTGATAAACACCTCATCCATAATTCCTGACGGCGCATCAGCACTTGAACGCATCAAGTCAATACTGGTAACTTCCTGATTACCACTTGGCATATCAGAAGCAAACGCAACGATCTTACCTTCCGGGCCGCGAACAACCGCAATCGGTGCCTGATTAAGATAATGGCGATCGAAAAAGCCGAGACTAAATCCTTTTTCGCTGCGCCCAGCCAACCACGAATCGGATACCGCTTTGAGTTCCTGCATTAACGCATCGTCAAACGGTGGCTGCAGTAATTCAACCGTATACCCTTCCCGTTCGAATTTATGCATTAATGCGCGTTCGCCTTTGCGTTTTGATCCCGCCAAGGTAAAGGTCGTGACATCCACATAACCTTCTTCACCAAACTTCATAAAATCAAAACCAAACTCGTGCAGCTTCATCGTTAGGCTTTCATTGATTTCATAAAACACCAGTGATAGATCCTGCTTATCGGCCTTTTTCATGAAATCACCAATTGCCGCAGCCATTTGGGTTTCATCCCCGATCGGTTCGCCCATGATAATCAGTTTGTCAGCTTTCTTTTTGAATAAGAAGAAAACTCGATCCTCACCGTCTACTTGGTAAAAGTGCAGCGACTTATCACGCATCAAAGCCAAATGACTGACTTCATTGCCGCCATATTTTTCAACCACTGCCTTTAAGCGCTCCTCATCATAGGGATCCGCCAATGGTTTGGAAGGCGCCGACAAGTAACGGAAGATTAAGTACACTGTTAACGCCGCCAGCATGACCCCGATTAAAGTCGTGAAAAACATGCGCTCGGACGGGAATAAGAAGACGTCCGGCACATGACGATGGTGAATCGCCGGGGCATTATAAAACGCGGCGAATGCATAAAAGATGAATGTCAGGCCAAAAACCGCCCCATCAATCAGCTTATTGCCCCACGATAAGGCCAGCCGTTCACGAGTCAGTTCCCGCCGCGTCAAAATCAAGGCCAGGACAACCAATACCAAAAAGACGATAAAACGCAGGTGATTGTCCTCGCGCAATGACGCAATCATGGCGACGATCAAGACGATGACAGTCGGCCAATAAGCGCGTTTGACACGACTGGCAATACCACGCCCAAACCCCAGAATCAGGAATGCCACAACCACATTCGTCACCCGATCCAAGAATAGGAATGTATACGGATATAGTCGTTGATAAAGCGTATTCCGAAACGCCAAGTCCGGTGCTACTCCGCGCAACAGCAACATGATCCCGGAAAAGTACAGGAAAATAACCAAAAAACCGAACGCAACTTTACGAATCAGCTGAACCGGCAAGCCTTCAAGATAGGCATTCAGACGTTTCCCTGCATCTTGAGCAAACAGACCGGCACCAATCAGAAATGGAATCACATAGTAAAACAATCGATAAAACAACAGCCACACAACAGCAACATTGCTATCCAGTCCCAACTGTCCGAGTTCAAAGATCATGAACACATCAAATGAACCCAGCCCACCTGGCACCATTGAAATAACCCCGATCACATTGGCTACCATAAATAGCGGCAACACTGACATCAACGGAATCCGGACCTCAAGAAAATAACCAATGAGCAGGAAGAAAGCTGCACACCCACCCCACTCCAGAAACGAGCCTAATGTTAAGCGCAACTGCCGCTTTAATGGCATATCCGCGAAGAACTCACTGTCGCGCACATGGGAAATGAACATCAACAATGGAAAATACGCTGCGCCCCCAACTAGCCAAATCCAATAATTGGAAAATTCAGCGCCAATCCCGAAAACAAAGATAATCACAATCCCAATCATTGACCACAGCGACAAGCCTGCCAACAGGAACATAGCGATCTTAGAAATAGCAAATAAAACCTGCTTCTGCGTTGCCTTTTCATGATAGAAATTGGCCCGCAAACTGGCTCCCAGCAAGCCACCAAAACCGGCAATATTCGTAAATGTATTAACAATCCAACCGGACTTAATAACATATCGGCGTGGATAGTCGCCCGGCAGTAATTCGGTAATAACAAAATCATACGTCAGCATCGGCGTCACAGCAATCAAGCCCACGATTAGCAAAATGATCAGTGAACCGGGACTTTGCGTGGCTAGGCTCGCCCGCATTTGTTCGCCGCTGAGATCTTGACTAATACGGCCAACCTCGAAAATCACAAACACAAGGACTGCCAGCACAAATAGCACCTTTAACGTTGTGAGATGTTTTTTAAAAAACGTTCCGACTTTTCGAAAAAGTCTCTTCATTATTTTGCGCCCTCCGTGTTTGTACTCCCATCCATTATATGGAAAACACGACCCGTCCGCACTCATTCTGACTTTTTTGTAAGACACTGTAAGTTTGCAGGACCTTAACGCGTTCACTGACACAGGGATCTACATGTAAGGACCTTGGTCACGAGGGGCAAAGAGCGATCATCACGCCCAAGGCCGCTGACACTCCGCTCCCTAAGCGCGCCGGTTTTCGCGGTCCATATAAAAAAGTGAAAATTTTAGTGTGAAAGCACTTGACCTGTAACGCGTTACACAAATTACACTGTGTTTGCAGTTAGGAAATGGTTTTATTGGTTGCTAGAGAGACAGGTTAACGAAATTTGGTTGCGCTTATCATCACGCGCTCCCCAGCGCAGCAGTCTGCGTGTAAGGACCTCGAACGCAATGGCCAAAGCCCGGCCATCACGCCTGAGGCCACTTACACTCCGATTGCTAAGCGCTCCTGCTCACGCTCACTTTCATTAGGAGGTGATTAACAGCAGATAAATATATATAACAATGTAGCGTAATATGGTATGTTATGAGCACGATAATTAAGTGGAAGATGCTCATATGCTCAAACCAGACAAAATGGCTAAACGCCTCGGTGTCACTGCAGAAGTGGGATAAGTCTAGAAAGTTCAAAGCCCACATAGCACCGACTAATCGATGTTATGACACAGAAGATCAACACCTAGCCTGTATTGGTCATGCTGATGAGTCAAAGAAACATCGACCAGTTGCGTATGTTTTGGCTATGATTGGTTTGAGCGCCTAACCCCAAAAATTCAACCCGCAGCTTGTGGGATTGAATCATCCTAATCTATCACCTCAAGAAGAGCTAACTGAAGACTTAATTAGTATCATTCACTTATTTTCGTGTCGGTTATCCGGCTTACGTAAATACAAGAAAAAGATTGAAGACGATCCGTCTTTGAAGTAAGTCCTTTAGTTAACTTGAAGGGAGGTGAACACTTTTGATTAAAACACATAAGATCAAGCTATATCCCAATGCAACCATGCGTAAAGAACTAGAAAAACTGTTTGATTATCGACGCTTCGTTTGGAACCAAGGGCTTGAGGTCTGGAATGACATGTATGATGCTTCTTTAGTCATGATGGATAAGTCGATACGGCCTAATGAGCGAAAAGTTCGTGATGAACTGGTTATGAACAAAGCAGATTGGCAATTTGAACGATCAGCACGCGTCTTACAGCTTGCTGTGAATGATTTAAGTAAGGCGTGGGCAAACTACTTCAATCCTAAAATGCCAAATCATGAAAAGCCTAAATGGAAGTCGAAAAAGCGCTCACGTAAAACTTTTAGAACGGATCGTGCCCAGATAGTTAATGGCAAGCTCCGTTTGGACAAACCACACGGCACAAGGGTATGATATGACATCAAAATGGCTGAACAGCCACGATGGCAAGGTGAAATCAAGCAGGTTTGCATCGTTCAAGACGCAGATGGCTACTATGCATCGTTGTCTATTGAAGCCACAGTCATGGTTGAAAAACGAACCATTCGCCGGGTTACTGCCGTTGACGTCAATGTGAGCAAGTTCGACTACAAAACCCCATCAGGTTATGCCATTCAGCCAACACTACCCGCTTCTCTACCAGCACTTTACGCTCGTATCACTCACTATCAAAAACAATTAGCACGTAAGCGAACAACAAATCCAAAGCACTTTAATTCAGCGACCTATCGCGCAACGAGAACCAAGTTGAAGCGAAACTATCAACGCGTTGAACGGATACAAATGGACTTGTTAAACAAATTTACGACCAAGCTAGTTGTTGATCACGATCTAATTGGGATAGAAGACTTGGATAATCAGCACATGCGCATGAATCATCGTCTCGCCAAAAAGCTGCATCGTTCAATGTTTGGCAAATTCAAAATCATGATGCAATACAAAGCGGATTGGAACGGCAGTACTTTAATTCTTGCCGATCCAATGTTTCCGAGTACGCAACGGTGTTCAAAATGTGGTTATATCAAAACCGGTGAAGAGAAACTTACTTTGCACGGTAATGCCAAATACCACACTGGACATGATGATTACATTTGCTACCAATGCGGTGCTAGGATGCGACGTGATGAGAATGCAGTTGATAACCTGATCGATTATGCAAAATCAAAAGTACCGGGGTAGGCTATACCCTTAAAGTTCAAGAGGCGGTCACTGTCATGATGAATTATTTCAGAGTGGGAATACCGCTGTTAACGGGACTAAATGAAATGCTGAATGTCAATCAAGAAAGGAAATATATAGAACCTTTATTGGTGTCAAAGAGACATTCTTCCACGTTTTATATAGCAGGTCATTTTCATGTTAATGCAAACACATTTTTACTCTGAACTTCCCGTTTATCACCCTACACAAATTGGGGCTTTGAAGGCGATTGCGTTAAAGCTGACCACTGACTATGACTTTGATTATCAAGAAGTTCTCAGTTCACTGTTAGCAAGCGCCGCAGAGGAGACACAATTGCTCAGTGATCGGATTGTTTTGACTTACGGGCACGTTAGCAAGCTATCCGCGCCAATGGTGATCGGATTCGACTTTGGCTCCCAATTACCGTGGGCGGCTGGACAGCAAATTAGCGGTGCAGTCGTGCTGCTAGTGCCAGTCTCAACTGATGATCAAACCATCCATGATTGGCTTGATGCGATTGCAACAAACAGCCGCGATCATCAAGATTTAGAGGCTGTAACTCAAATGGCAACTGCTGCTATTGCTTAAAGCCCGCAGTCGCGTATCCAAGCCGATATGCGTGCACGTTAAACGCGCTGCATGCCATATCGGCTTTTTCGACTGGGTGAATCGACTGGTATACTGTGTGTGGAGGTGCTTTCATGGCGAATATTCACGACATTGCACGCCTATCTGGTTACTCAACCGCAACGGTCTCGCGCGTGATTAATGGCCATCGTTATGTTTCGGCTGCTGCCCGCGCTAGAATTCTGACTGTTATGAAACAGCTTGATTATGTGCCGAGCACGATGGCCCAGAATCTAAGCGCCGGTAAGACCCGGACAATCGGTGTCATTTTACCTCATACCGATCATCCCTATTTTGAACAATTGGTAACGGGAATCTTAAACGCCGCTATGATCGGCAACTACCACGCCGTTATTTTACCCTCGCGTTACGATCAGGAACTTGAGCGCACTTATCTGGAAGCATTGCGCAGACAAGCCTATGATGGACTGATCTTCACATCCCACGGACTTGGTTTAAGCACTATTGCCAGTTACCAAAGATATGGTCCGATTGTTGTTTGCGAAGATCCGGGCCAGGTTAAACTTGCCGCTGCTTACGCTGATCGCACTCCCGCTTATCAAGCTGCATTTAACTGGATGAAGCGGCAAGGCCACACTAGAATCGGTCTCTTGCTCAGTCGACCTTATGCGCAAAGTGCCACAAGCAAACTCACGATTAATAGTTATGTCGATGTTTTTGGTCACCGTCCCGAGCAATCTTTGGTGGTTTATCAAATGCGTACTTTTCAAGATGGTTATCGCGCTGGAAAGATGCTTGCGGCGAAACAGCCTGATTTTATTTTGGGTAATGGTGACGATATTACGGCAGGATTGCGGCAATATTTTGTTGATCAGCATCTCCCTATTCCGCCATTAATGGGTCAGGAAAATCAACTTTCCAGTCGGCTACTAAACATGAGCACGATTGATCATCATGTAACCGCCATTGGTGCCGCAGCTTTAAAACTGGCCTTGCGTGCAGAAGTTGCTCAGACCGTAATTCAGTCCGATTTAATTCTTCGTGATTGATTTTTGTCTATTTTAACCAAAATTTAACCAAAATAAAAACCGGCATTCAGCATGGCGTTTACACACCATATCTGTATGTCGGATTTTTTAAACCATAGATTCATAACCGAGCGTTACAACGCTTGACCGGTAGTCGATACTTGTAACGAATCGTTTTAAAGATAGTGATTAGCTTTGCTTGCGTTTACGCTTGATGCCAAGAAGACCTAGCCCACCCATGACTAAAGCTCCTAAGAAAGCAAGTGCGGGCCGTGGCGATTCATTTGTACTTGGCAGCGTATCTTTAGTGGACGCTTGACTGTTTGCACCATTACTATTGGCGTTTTCGGTCCCTGTTGGTTGTGCCGGCGTTTCTTGCGTCTGTTTCTTGTCGTCGCCGCCCTTAGGATTGGTTGATGGTGTGTCTTTTGGTTGATTTCCCTTGTCAGTGCCAGAGCCTTTACCGGCATCTGAACCGCTTCCGGTGTCAGATCCTTTACCTGCTTCGGAACCACTTCCAGTGCCGGAACCTTTACCTGCTTCAGAACCGCTTCCGGTGCCGGAACCTTTACCTGCTTCAGAGCCACTTCCGCTGCCAGACCCTTTACCTGCTTCGGAACCACTTCCGGTGCCGGAACCTTTACCTGCTTCAGAGCCGCTTCCGGTGCCAGACCCTTTGCCAGTGTCAGAACCACTTCCGGATCCGCCTCCAGGTTGCTGTGGTGTCTTGGCAGCTGCCTCAACCGCTGCGGCAATTTTAGTCTTCAAACCAAACAAACCTTGCAATTGTGCAATCTTTTCAGTATCCGCTTTAGCTGCTGTACCTGCAGCAATGACAGCATCAACATCACCGTACCAGGTTTTACCGGTAGTGGTATCTTTGGCATTACCAACTTTGACAGGCGTTGCCGCTTTAATTGTTTTTGCCAATTGATTCAATGCAGCATCTAATACCTTATTGAAGTTGGTTTCAATTTGATCGGCGGTACTAGTTCCTGCTGTCGTTTGCGCAGCGACAGCGTCCAGTTCGGCATTTAGCGTTTTACCGGTGCTTGGATCGGTTTGGCCACCTAAATCAGTTCCAAACGCCTCTTTGGCAGATTGTATCTTGTTTAGTAGTGCAGCTTGTTGGTCTGCTGGCAGCTTATCAACCAACTGATTCACTGCGGTGGTCAGCTGCGTTGTTGCCGTTGTGAGTGTTTCAATTGTGGCATCAGCTTTAGCTAAAGCAGTCTGCGCCGATCCGATAGCGGTATTCAGAGCATCAGTTGTGGCGTCAGTATACTGAGCGCTCGCTGCTTTTGCCTTTGCTTGAGTAAGCAAATCCTGCAGCGTTGTTGTGGCCTTTTGTAACTGCGCCGGATCATCCGTCTTAATATTCTTAACCGCGTAATCTACTGCCGGCGATTCATTACCGTATAGATCAACAGCCTTAAATTTAAAGTCCGCGTTTGCCGATACACTCAGTCCCGTTGTCGGTAAATCTTGGTAAGTCTTGCCGCCATCAGTACTGTATTGAACGGTCTCACCTGCTGCTGCCTTGGCTGTCAACGTCACTTCTTTAGCTGGATCAGTCGTATTTGGCGTAATTGTTGGCGCTGCGAGTGTCTTCTTAGGCTCATAATAAACCGTAATCTTTTTAGTTGTGACGTTACTGCCGCTATCTGTTGCCGCAACGGTTAAGACATTCTTGCCCTCTAATAGTTTCACCGTCTGATCAATTGCCATATGACCCGGCTGCCCGCTGTTTAAGTTAATGTCCTCATATTGACTGGCAACCTGACTACCGTTAATTGCCAGTTCCAAATAATTAACGTTATCTGTCGCTGTTCCGGTGATACGGAAATTCGGATCATTCGTATAGACAGGTTTGTCCGTCGAGCTATCGAGTGACAGTGTCGGGGCAATAGCATCTAAAATAAAGGTCAAGCTGTCTTGAACCGTTTTATCTTGCGTGGTATCACCAATTACAACGCCAAACGGTTTCTGACCGGCTGTCCCCAGATTCAACTTAAAACTAAAGGTTAGATCATCATTAATCGGTACTTGTTTACCATCTACTTGCAAAGTCGTCGTCGGATGCTTGACTTTACCGGTAATCGTTGCAATCCCGGTCTTAGGGTCATAGTACTTAGCATCTTTAACTTTCAGTTGATTTGCCCCGAAAGTGACGCCTTGGTCGAAGGTCACCGCATTTTTTAGGACATCGGCATCATAAGTTGAGTTTACCTTCTGCTGCTTGGTAACGGTATTGCCATCTTCATCTTCTGCCGTCACCGTAATGGTATTATCCCCATAGTTAACGGGTACATCGCCACTAAAGTGATGTTTGGCATCCAAAGTAACCGGTGTTGTCGTGCCACCGTTAGTAACCGTTACCTTCTCAGTGTCGGCACTAGCTGTTCCGGTTACTTTAACGGTACTTTCGGACGTTTGATCTTGATTATCATTAACCCGCAAGTCACTAAAAGTAGGTGCCGCCAACCGGACATTCGTATCAAAATGTTTAACTAACTGGGTATGTGCTTGGTCAGTATAAAGATCAACCTTCGTCGCATAGTCGCTGGCGTCAAGTGCCATAGTGGCTTTGAAACTATTGGCATCAGCGTCATAAGTGGTCGTCAAATCATGCTGCTTTCCTTGCGCATCGGTATAGGTACCATAAACAGCAGCCGGATACGTCCCGGTAAAGGTGTAAGTGCCACCTTGCTTCCCTGCTTGATAGTTAGCCGTTTGACTCGTGATTTTATCTGGTAAACCACCACCATTAATAATCAGATCATAAGCAGTTGATCCGGGCTTTTGTGCGGAAGCTGATTGATCCGTGGCGTTTGAGGCGTTATCGGTCAAATAAAGTTCAACATTATTATCGCCTTGACCCAAGGCTTGTGCCTGCTTATCCGTCAGTGGCGTTTCGAGTTTTGTGTAGCCATCAGCAGTTGTCCCTGTCGTCGTAAAGGTGCCATCAAGATTGGTGACTTGATTAACCGATGTTTTTGCACTCTTAGTGGCATCCAAACCGCTTCGATCGTCTTTTGCTTCAGCGGTGAGATAGTAAGTGGTTTTGCCTTTTTCCTGTCTAGACGTTAAAGCGACATGACGAACCGTTGGCGCCTTAGAGTCCAGCGTGAATGCTACATCGTATGTCTGCCGCTTGTCGCCGCCTTCAGGAACACCCGAAATACGGTACGTGTAGTTGCCATCAGCGGCTGTTTTGATATTGCCATCTCGTTGATCATAATACGTACCATCCCAAGCCGGTGCGCGATAGTAAGTATAGTTGCGACCAGTTGAATCATAATAAGTCTTAGTCTGGTTAGTCGTACTGCTGAGCGTTGTTACTTTGTTACCGTGATTATCCAGCACATCGACTTGCACATCGCTAATATTGCGTAACAGGTAGTATTGCATGCTGATGTCATTATAAAGCGCGTTCTTATCGCTCGAAAAGGCCACTGCTTTATCATCAACCGTTTGCTTGCCACTTGCATCCGTGACTAAGCCACCGTAATACTGACTGCCGGTTTTCTTATTGGTGAGCACCGGAACAGTCCCATAATTGCCACCAGTTGGATCGTAAGTCACGCCATTCAGGCTATCCACGATCTTCCCGTCATTCCAATCACCAAAGAAGCCCATATATGGCAAGTTGAGATTCGAGCCATCATTTCCCTTGAAGTTCAAGAATCCTTCAACAAACTGTTGCTGATCAAAAGTCTTAGGCAGTGAAAGCGTGAACGGTACCTTCACGGATTTTCCAGCCGGTACCACAATATCGGTATCCGGCTTGACTGCCGCATCAGTAATTTTCTTGTCATAGAGAACGCCTGAATTCGGATCGGTAGCCGAAGTATAAACCGCATTGGTGTCTTCATTGCTAGTCATTTGATACGTCAGCTGATGCTTGGTGCGGTTGGTAAACGTCAACTTAAACGTTTTGGTAGTGCTCGTGAAATCTTTCAATTCAACAGCAGGATAGCCGTTTTCCGAAACAACCGTTGATGGATTCTTCTCCAAAGCATCAATCGCGGCTTTGACATCCACCAACCCTGCTCCCTGTCGGCGTGGAGAGACGATGACATTATTATAGTTAATATCATTAATCGGTTTTGCAGTATTCATTTCAACTGTTTTGAGGAAATCGGTTAATGCTGTGCCTTTAAGTTGCTTATAGTCGGCATAGAACTCATTGTCTTTATTATTTAGCGCTTGTTTTAGAAGTGCCTGGGAGCCGGCGATAAATGGAGATGCCATTGAGGTCCCCGACATATTCGTATAACCATTGTTGTTTTGCGTTGACCAAATATTACCACCCGGCGCTGTAATATCAGGCTTAAAGGAAAGATCAGATACAGGGCCATATGAAGTGAAACTTGACATCCGATCTGCTTTATAATTTTGATTTGGCAACAACGCCAAGGCAATTTTTACGCCCAGACTGTCATTTGGATGCGCAGTTACCCAGTCAACCAGTTTTTGGCCAGTCGTATTGGAAAGACCAAAAGTAGGAAAAGTAGCCGTTAGAGAAATCGAAGTCAAAGGTGTGGATGTGCCATCATTATTAACAATGATTAAGCCTGCTGCACCAGCGGCCTCGGCATATTTCTGCTTGTCAGTGAAAGTCAGACTGCCACGTTTGACAATTGCAATTTTCCCTTTGGCATCCGCCGTATAGTCGCCAGCATCACCTGTACTTAACTTACCGCTTGCGTCTTTGACAACGTAGAATTTCTTCTGATCAAAACTGTCAACAAAGTCATTGCTTGAAAGCTGTACGGTTTCAGGCCCGAGTTTTAACCCGCTGCCGTCAGTAATCGTAACGGCTTGGTTGATGACATCTGTATTTTCGGCCGATGCGACAGTCGTTGCCCCGCGTGATGTCCCCGGTGTGCCAACCGTCTCATTATCCTGCAGGCCATAATAATCTTTGTTGACCCCTTCTGTACCTGACCCGGATGTACCCGAATTTCCTGCTGAAATAACCGCTGCGGTCCCGGATTCATTGGCGTTTTGAACGGCTGCAATTTCAGGATCTTCCAGTGTTTGATTGCCGGAAACAGACCCAAGGGACATATTCAAAACATCCGCGCCCAGTTTGGCCGAATCTTCAATCGCAGAAACAAGCGTTGACGAACCAGTCGTCGCCGATGTATCTGAATTGGTAAACACCTTCATCGCTAATAATTGTGATTCTGGCGCTACACCGACAACTGACTTGGTTGGATCATCACCTGTACCGTTAGCCCCGATGATCCCGGAAACATGCATCCCATGCTGTTCATCAACCGTGTCGTCGGTAATCGTGTCATTGTTATCTGCGTAATTAAAGCCATACGGAACCTTAGCCGTGAAATAACGCCCGTGTTTAGCAGTACTGGTGAATTTTTCAACATCTGTTCGGGTCAATTTGGCCTTTTTAGTATCACTAAGCCGCATGTCCTTATGGTTGGGGTCAATCCCAGTATCAATGACCGAGACAACCGTGCCTTCCCCTTTATACTTGTAATTAGACCAAACCGCCTGCACATTTGCCATTGAATTGGCCTTAGCATCGGTTGGGTAATAAACCTTGGCTAAAGTAACGGTTTTAACGCCGGGGATTTGTTTCAACCGCGGAATATCAGCGACTTTGACTTTGGTTGTAAAGCCATTAACAACGTAACCATAGCTTTCTCCAGCTGTCTGATGCGTCACTTGTTCAACGGCTGATTTAACACTGGCTTGAGCCGCGATGACCTGATTTGTTGCCTGCTGAATTTCGGCAGTACTGGAGTAATCGGGTTTGAGCGTGCCATTTTCGGAAGCCGGTGCCGCGCTCATCTGCACAATAACATCGACATAAGTATCCTGTTGCTGAACTTTATTTAACTTGTTGTAATCAATGCCTTTTGCGGCTAATTGGGTCGCAATGGCTTGATTGGTCACCGCACTGGTCGTGTCTTTGGCAGTTCGTCCAGCTGAGGCAGTCTTGGCTTCCGCTAAATTTGTTCCTTTAGTTTGCTGCGAGATTGCCGCTTTAGCTTGAACTTCACCAATTGGCAAAACAGAAAGTGCTCCTAATGCAACTGTGCTGGCTAAGAGAATTGATAGCCCTTTCCTTTTTGTTTGCATCCTATACCCTCCGATTCCCAGTAATTTCAAAACTATTCAAACCTTGGCTTGATATAGTTAAGATTATATACAGACACTCAGGAGTTTCAACATAATTTTTAATCTTTTATTAATTTTCTTATTTGTAAAAAAGCTCTCATGACTGTGATACTGGGCAATTCAGGTATGCTAAGGCGGAAAAATGTTTAAATTATGTGATTATGAGGAATATGTTGAGTTTTTTAATATCCAACGTTAGAATGTAGCCACGATCTATTCCGCAATCTGTTAAAGGAGATTGATTTCATGAAGAAAAAACTGCGCGTTCCATTCTTAGCCGCAATGATGGCATCTTCAATCATGCTATTAAGCGGCTGCCAATCCAAACAAGCCGATAGTACAACGGTCGCTACATACTCCGGTGGTCAGGTCACACAAGCCAGTTTTTATAAAGAGCTCAAACAATCCCCGACCACCAAAACCGTTCTCGCTAACCTGCTTATCTATCGCGCACTCAACAAAGCGTATGGAAAATCCGTCAGCGCCAAATCAGTGGACAATACTTATAACAGCTATAAAAATGAATATGGTGAAAACTTCACTTCTTTTTTGAGTCAAAACGGCTTTAGTAAGAGCAGTTTTCGCCAAAGCATTCGAACCAACCTCTTAAGCGAAGTGGCACTAAAAAAGTTAAAGAAAGTCACCAACAGTCAACTTAAAGCCGCTTGGAAAACCTACCAACCCAAAGTGACCGTTCAGCATATTCTAACTAGCGATGAAAGTACAGCTAAACAAGTCATCAGTGATTTAGCAGCTGGCAAAGACTTCACGACGTTGGCAAAAACTTATTCAATCGATACCTCAACCAAGGATAAAGGTGGCAAAGTAAGCTTTGAATCGAACAGTAAAAGTCTTGATTCGACCTTTAAAGACGCCGCGTACAAGCTTAAAAATGGCGAGTATACACAATCACCGGTTAAAGTCACAAATGGGTATGAGGTCATTAAAATGATCAAGCACCCGGCTAAAGGGACATTTTCAGACAGTAAGAAAGCCTTAACTGCTAGTGTCTATTCAAAATGGTCGCGTAATTCAAGTGTGATGCAACGTGTCATTAGTCAGGTACTGAAAGATCAACACGTCACCATCAAAGATAAAGATCTAGCGGATGCGCTTGACAGCTATAAACAAAGCGTCGCAGCCAATTAGTCCTTAGTTTGCTCACATGCCATGAATTTCTTCCTATTTAATAACAACTTTGTCATTGATGTTGTTATTTAAATCAATGACGGCATCGTGAGCTTGAGTTGTTATCTTCGGCAGTCTTTTAAAATTTATACAAAAAAGCACCTCGCCTTTTGCGGTATTACCACGATTAAGCGAGGTGCTTTTGTTTGAAAATGAAACTAGATTATTTGAGGGTTACGGTTGCGCCGACTTCTTCAAGCTGTTCCTTGATCTTGTTAGCGTCGTCTTCGGACAAGCCTTCCTTGATAACCTTAGGAGCGGCATCAACGAGACCCTTAGCATCCTTCAGACCTTGGCCAGTGATTTCACGAACTGCCTTGATAACCTTAACCTTTTCTTGGCCAGCTTCGGTCAATTCAACGTCATAGGAATCCTTGGTAGCAGCAGCATCGCCACCAGCAGCAGCACCGGCAGCAACAGGAGCAGCTGCTTTAACACCGAATTCATCTTCGATCGACTTAACTAAGTCGTTTAGTTCCAAAATGGAAGCATCTTTAAGTTGTGCAATGATGCCATCTACATCTAAAGCCATGTTTGTTTCCTCCGTTTTTTAAATAGTTTGTAACGTAAAATTATGCAGCAGGTTCTTCGTCTTTGGATTCTGCAATTGCCTTGACAACCAATGCAAAGTCGCGGACAGGTGCCTGCAAGACAGAAGCAAGTTGCGACAGCAGACCTTCGCGATCTGGCATCTTGGACATTTCCATAATGGTGTCCAATGAAGCAACCTTGTTTTCGATGATGCCACCCTTGATCTTCAATGCATCAAATTGGTCAGCGTACTTGGCCATGATACGGGCAGGGGCAACAGGATCGTCATTGGAGAAGGCAACGGCTGTAGGGCCCTTGAAAACATCATCCAATGCTTCGTAACCGTTGGCATCAGCGGCCCGACGCAGGTAGGTGTTCTTCAAGACTTCCATCTTGACACCAGCCTCGCGCAGTTCCTTACGTAATGCGGTTACTTGCTCAACTGTTAAGCCCAGATAGTCGACAACGACAGCACTGGTAGCATTCTTGAATTGTTCAGAAATCGTCTTAACGAGTTCAGCTTTTTTTGCGATAGCTTGTTCACTCATGTTTTTCACCTCCATTAGTTTGGTTGAAGTTTTTAGCAATAAAAAAACTCCATGTCTACCAAGACATAGAGGTATCTACTGTTTCCGATACCACCTCGGCAGGATGATTAAGGCTTGCGCCCCCTGAGTCTTAGGCAGAGTGACTAATCACAACGAGTAGAATACCATGGTCGGAGGTTGATGTCAAAGTGTTTCTGCAAAAATATATTTTGTGCGAATGCCGAGACTTCAACAATCGTAAACTGACACGTTGAATTGTAAGCACCCACAGATTGCGTTATATTAGTTAGGTAACTAATTTTTTGAAAGGAAGTTGGCGATCTTGCCAAGTAAACTTAAAAGTCTCGAGCCATGGCAGCAAAATTTAGCTGTCTTGTGGCTTGGCACCTTCATCGCCGGCATGGGTTTTAGTGAGGTTTCGCCGTTTATCTCACTCTATGTCGACCAGCTCGGCGATTTTACCAAAGGCCAACTCAGTATCTACTCCGGTATTACGTTTGGGGTCACCTTTATGGTAGTTGCGATTGTCAGTCCACTTTGGGGCCGACTGGCGGATCGTCGCGGCCGTAAACTGATGCTGCTGCGCTCCAGTTTCGGCATGGCCATCATTATTGGTGCGTGCGGGTTTGTGCATAATGTTTATGCGCTCATTGCATTACGCTTTTTACAGGGATTAGCAGCTGGTTACATTCCTAATGCCAGCGCTTTGATTGCCACCGAAACGCCGAAAGCAAAAAGCGGAACTGCCATTGGAATTCTGACAACCGGCTATGTTTCCGGTAATCTGATCGGACCGATTCTAGGCGGGTTTTTGGCCCAGACATTTTCAATTCGGCTGACTTTCATTATTACCGGAGCCTTACTCATGATTGTCTTTGTGCTCAGCTTAACCATGGTGCATGAACACTATACGCCTGATCCGCGCTTGCTGAACAAGCAAAAGCGTCCCGGATTGCTCACTCAAGTCGGCAATCCCAAGGCCATCATGGTGTTGTTGATTTCAACTGCCATCATTCAGCTCGGAAACATGTCTATTTACCCAATCATCAGTCTTTATGTCAAGGAATTAATGCATAACGTCGGGCCGATCACAGTTGTCGCTGGTATTATTGCCGCATTACCAGGTATTTCAAATCTGATGGCTGCACCACGCTTGGGGCAGTTGGGCGATCGGATCGGATCCGGAAAAATCCTGGTCAGCGGATTGATTTTTGCCGTGATCATGTACATCCCTCAAGGTATTGTCGGCAGTATTTGGGCATTAGGCTTTCTTCGCCTCACGATTGCTTTTTCCTTGAATCCTCCAAGCTTTGAAAATTATTTGGCTTTTCACTCGCTACTTTTTGTTAACGCCACGATCCCTTCTTTACCTCAGACGTGCTTACTATGAAAATTTTCATTGACAGACCCGCCTTTTTTTGGTGAAATAAGTAACATGTTTTGGGGTGTCAAGACACCTAATTAATGTTGGATTTCTCAAGGGGGATAACGATGTCAAAGAAAGCACCTAGCCATACGCGGTTAATTATCGGAATCGGCATTGCCTGGCTGTTTGATGCTATGGATGTCGGCATGCTGAGTTTTGTGATTGCCGCTTTACATAAAGAATGGCAGTTGAGTACGGTTGAAATGGGTTGGATCGGAAGTGTTAGTTCAATCGGAATGGCAGTTGGCGCCATCTTGTTTGGTATGATGGCAGATCGCTTCGGGCGTAAAGCCATTCTCATCCTTACATTATTAGTCTTTTCGATTGGCAGTGGCATATCTGCTTTTGCCACGGGTTATGGTATTTTTCTTGTACTAAGGTTTATTATTGGCGCTGGTCTTGGCGGTGAACTACCTGTTGCTTCGACGTTGGTTTCCGAAAGCGTCCCGGTTGAAAAGCGCGGGCGCAGCGTCGTCTTGCTTGAAAGTTTCTGGGCTGCGGGGTGGCTACTGGCAGCGATCATTTCATACTTTGTCATGCCAATCTGGGGCTGGCGAGTCGCCATTTTTGCCACTGGATTAGCCGGGTTGTACGCATTTTACTTCCGTGAAGGCATCCATGAATCGCGCGCGTTCAAAAAAGTGGCGCGGCCGGGGTTAATCAAAACCCTGACAACCCTCTGGCGGCCACCATATGTTCGTTCAACACTCATGTTATGGATTGTCTGGTTCATGGTAGTCTTTTCTTATTATGGCATGTTCCTGTGGTTGCCAAGTGTGATGGTGCTCAAAGGGTTCAGCCTCATCAATAGCTTCGGTTATGTGTTAATCATGACCCTTGCACAGTTACCGGGTTACTTTGTGGCTGCCTGGTTGATCGAAAAATGGGGTCGAAAAACTGTTTTAAGCCTTTTTCTTCTCGGCACTGCTGGTAGCGCGCTAGGCTTTGGCATGGCAGCCAGCTTACCGATGCTTTTGACTGCCGGCATGCTACTTTCCTTCTTTAACCTCGGTGCGTGGGGCGCGTTGTATGCCTATTCGCCAGAACAATACCCAACCATTGTTCGTAGCAGCGGCTCTGGCATGGCTGCAGGTATCGGCCGAATCGGTGGCATTGTCGGTCCGTTATTAGTCGGTCACCTGCTAGGCGCTAACTGGTCCGTCACGGGTATTTTCGGAATCTTCACGGCGTCTATCCTCATTGCCATTATTGCGATTATTTTCCTTGGTAAAGAAACTATGGGCGTTAAGTTAGCTGACACCATTGAAACTTCAACAGCGAAACAGTAGCTGTCCTTGAAAGCTCAATTTCTTTATAGGAAAACGGTAGAGTATACTAAGATGGTTTTTCACTTAGTCATCAGGATAGTTATTTAGAGACAGATTATAATAATCATAAATAAAGGCGTACTAAAAATAGTACGCCTTTATTTTGTGGTCATGGATTTTTTTTAGAGTGGCTAGATTACCCGCAAAACCAATTTAACCACATCAATTTCAAACATTTGTCACACAGAATCCATAAAAAAACGTGCTTAACAAAAAAGTGGTGCAAGAGAATAATCATCTCTTACACCACTAGCTATTTCCATCAGATTTTGGTTTATCACCAGTGTATGGGCGACATTAGTGATCCAATATTACTTTGATGGCTTATTTTCCTTCTGATGTCTGGTTCCCGCAAGACCAAACAATCCCATCAGACTAACAATCAGCAAACCCAAAACAGAAGTACCGCTTTCAGCATCATCACCGGTCTGCGGTAGCATATGCCTCCCTGCATGATCCGTTTGCGGTAATGAACCTATCTGGATTGTTTGACCGGCTTGTGTTGGCTTCGTTTGTGTTGGCTTCGTTTGTGTTGGCTTCGTTTGTGTTGGCTTCGTCTGCGTTGGCGTCTGACCCGATGGCATACTACCTGTCGTCTCTCCACCAGTACTTGGCAAAATATGGGAGCCAGCGGTTGACCCTGCGGCACTCTGATCAGCCAAGGATGTGGCGGAACTAATGGCAGCAGTTGTCGCGCTGGATGCTACATCGGCGGCGCTACTTGCCTTAGCATCGTCAGACAAAGCGGCACTGGCAGCGCTAGAAGCTACCGAATCATCAGAAGCAGCAGCACTGGCGGCACTGCTTGCTTGGCTTTCAGCGCTCTTAGCACTGCTTGCAGCTGCACTTGCTGCATGAGAGTATATACCCGCAGCACTACTGTTACCAGCCTTTGCAGCACTGGATGCGGCACTGGCCGCGCTGGACGCGACACTCGCAGCACTGCTTGATACAACATCCTCACTGGAAGCAATACTTGCTTGTTCACTAGCATGACTTGCAGCCGACGATGCCGTCGAAGCCTCACTTTGTGCGGCACTAGCGGCACTGGATGCAGTACTTGCTGCACTGGACGCAATACTTACATCTGACTGGACCCCACTATCACTTGGGTACCTGGACGCAGCACTGGATGCGGCACTTGCTTGACTTGTAGCACTACTTGCATGGCCAGTCGCTTCACTGGCGCTGGAGCCTGCCTGATGAGCATATGAACCGGCTTCACTGGCACTCGAACTTGCAGCACTAGCATACGCAGACGTTGCGGTCGATGCTCGACCCGCTTCGCTGGCACTGGAACTTGCGCCACTTCGTGTGCCTTGAGCTGCCGCTGAACTAGCAGCCGCGCTCGCGGCACTTGAAGCTGCGCCTTCCGCAGCGCTGGCAACTTTGTCAAAGCCTGCAGCCGCACTGGCGGCACTGGAAGCTACCGAGTCATCGGATGCCGCGGCACTCGCCGCTCCGCTGGCAACTGCTTCTGCACGCTTGGCACTGCTTGCTGCGGCACTCGCCGCACTCGAGAATCCTGCTGCGGCTTTGCTATCACCCGCCTTGGTCGCACTGGCTGCGGCACTCGCATTACTGTTGGCCGTGCTGGCCGCACTGCTTGCCACCACATCGGCACTTGCAGCCGTCTTCGCCTGTTCACTTGCATCACTGGCAGCACTGGAACCAACCGCAGCGGCACTGGTTGCGGCACTCGCGTTACTGCTTGCCTTTGCTGCCTCGCTTGCAGCCTGACTGGCTAGTGACTGAATCCCACTATCCTTCGGATAGCTGGATGCCGCACTCGCAGCGGTGCTGGCATGTTGGGCTGCACTGCCGGACTGACCGGCAGCGTCACTGGCGCTGGAGCCTGCCTGATGAGCATATGAACCGGCTTCACTGGCACTCGAACTTGCAGCACTAGCATACGCAGATGTTGCGGTCGATGCTTGACCCGCTTCGCTGGCACTGGAGCTTGCGCCACCTCGTGTGCCTTGAGCTGCCGCTGAACTAGCAGCCGCGCTCGCGGCACTTGAAGCTGCGCCTTCCGCAGCGCTGGCAGCTTTGTCAAAGCCTGCAGCCGCACTGGCGGCACTAGAAGCTACCGAGTCATCGGATGCCGCGGCACTCGCCGCTCCGCTGGCAACTGCTTCTGCACGCTTGGCACTGCTTGCTGCGGCACTCGCCGCACTCGAGAATCCTGCTGCGGCTTTGCTATCACCAGCCTTGGTCGCACTGGCTGCGGCACTCGCGTTACTGTTGGCCGTGCTGGCCGCACTGCTTGCCACCACATCGGCACTTGCAGCCGTCTTCGCCTGTTCACTTGCATCACTGGCAGCACTGGAACCAACCGCAGCAGCACTGGTTGCGGCACTCGCGTTACTGCTTGCCTTTGCTGCCTCGCTTGCAGCCTGACTGGCTAGTGACTGAATCCCACTATCCTTCGGATAGCTGGATGCCGCACTCGCAGCGGTGCTGGCATGTTGGGCTGCACTGCCGGACTGACCGGCAGCGTCACTGGCGCTGGAGCCTGCCTGATGAGCATATGAACCGGCTTCACTGGCACTCGAACTTGCAGCACTAGCATACGCAGATGTTGCGGTTGATGCTCGACCCGCTTCGCTGGCACTGGAACTTGCGCCACCTCGTGTGCCTTGAGCTGCCGCTGAACTAGCAGCCGCGCTCGCGGCACTTGAAGCTGCGCCTTCCGCAGCGCTGGCAACTTTGTCAAAGCCTGCAGCCGCACTGGCGGCACTGGAAGCTACCGAGTCATCGGATGCCGCGGCACTCGCCGCTTCGCTGGCAACTGCTTCTGCACCCTTGGCACTGCTTGCTGCGGCACTCGCCGCACTCGAGAATCCTGCTGCGGCTTTGCTATCACCAGCCTTGGTCGCACTGGCTGCGGCACTCGCATTACTGTTGGCCGTGCTGGCCGCACTGCTTGCCACCACATCGGCACTTGCAGCCGTCTTCGCCTGTTCACTTGCATCACTGGCAGCACTGGAACCAACGGCCGCGGCGCTGGTTGCGGCACTCGCGTTACTGCTTGCCTTTGCTGCCTCGCTTGCAGCCTGACTGGCTAGTGACTGAATCCCACTATCCTTCGGATAGCTGGATGCCGCACTCGCAGCGGTGCTGGCATGTTGGGCTGCACTGCCGGACTGACCGGCAGCGTCACTGGCGCTGGAGCCTGCCTGATGAGCATATGAACCGGCTTCACTGGCACTCGAACTTGCAGCACTAGCATACGCAGATGTTGCGGTCGATGCTTGACCCGCTTCGCTGGCACTGGAGCTTGCGCCACCTCGTGTGCCTTGAGCTGCCGCTGAACTAGCAGCCGCGCTCGCGGCACTTGAAGCTGCGCCTTCCGCAGCGCTGGCAGCTTTGTCAAAGCCTGCAGCCGCACTGGCGGCACTAGAAGCTACCGAGTCATCGGATGCCGCGGCACTCGCCGCTCCGCTGGCAACTGCTTCTGCACGCTTGGCACTGCTTGCTGCGGCACTCGCCGCACTCGAGAATCCTGCTGCGGCTTTGCTATCACCAGCCTTGGTCGCACTGGCTGCGGCACTCGCGTTACTGTTGGCCGTGCTGGCCGCACTGCTTGCCACCACATCGGCACTTGCAGCCGTCTTCGCCTGTTCACTTGCATCACTGGCAGCACTGGAACCAACCGCAGCAGCACTGGTTGCGGCACTCGCGTTACTGCTTGCCTTTGCTGCCTCGCTTGCAGCCTGACTGGCTAGTGACTGAATCCCACTATCCTTCGGATAGCTGGATGCCGCACTCGCAGCGGTGCTGGCATGTTGGGCTGCACTGCCGGACTGACCGGCAGCGTCACTGGCGCTGGAGCCTGCCTGATGAGCATATGAACCGGCTTCACTGGCACTCGAACTTGCAGCACTAGCATACGCAGATGTTGCGGTTGATGCTCGACCCGCTTCGCTGGCACTGGAACTTGCGCCACCTCGTGTGCCTTGAGCTGCCGCTGAACTAGCAGCCGCGCTCGCGGCACTTGAAGCTGCGCCTTCCGCAGCGCTGGCAACTTTGTCAAAGCCTGCAGCCGCACTGGCGGCACTGGAAGCTACCGAGTCATCGGATGCCGCGGCACTCGCCGCTTCGCTGGCAACTGCTTCTGCACCCTTGGCACTGCTTGCTGCGGCACTCGCCGCACTCGAGAATCCTGCTGCGGCTTTGCTATCACCAGCCTTGGTCGCACTGGCTGCGGCACTCGCGTTACTGTTAGCCGTGCTGGCCGCACTGCTTGCCACCACATCGGCACTTGCAGCCGTCTTCGCCTGTTCACTTGCATCACTGGCAGCACTGGAACCAACCTCAGCGGCACTGGCTGCAGCACTCGCGTTACTGCTTGCCTTTGCTGCCTCGCTTGCAGCCTGACTGGCTAGTGACTGAATCCCACTATCCTTCGGATAGCTGGATGCCGCACTCGCAGCGGTGCTGGCATGTTGGGCTGCACTGCCGGACTGACCGGCAGCGTCACTGGCGCTGGAACCTGCCTGATGAGCATATGAACCGGCTTCACTGGCACTCGAACTTGCAGCACTAGCATACGCAGATGTTGCGGTTGATGCTCGACCCGCTTCGCTGGCACTGGAACTTGCGCCACCTCGTGTGCCTTGAGCTGCCGCTGAACTAGCAGCCGCGCTCGCGGCACTTGAAGCTGCGCCTTCCGCAGCGCTGGCAGCTTTGTCAAAGCCTGCAGCCGCACTGGCGGCGCTAGAAGCTACCGAGTCATCGGATGCCGCGGCACTCGCCGCTCCGCTGGCAACTGCTTCTGCACGCTTGGCACTGCTTGCTGCGGCACTCGCCGCACTCGAGAATCCTGCTGCGGCTTTGCTATCACCAGCCTTGGTCGCACTGGCTGCGGCACTCGCATTACTGTTGGCCGTGCTGGCTGCACTGCTTGCCACCACATCGGCACTTGCAGCCGTCTTCGCCTGTTCACTTGCATCACTGGCAGCACTGGAACCAACGGCCGCGGCGCTGGTTGCGGCACTCGCGTTACTGCTTGCCTTTGCTGCCTCGCTTGCAGCCTAACTGGCTAGTGACTGAATCCCACTATCCTTCGGATAGCTGGATGCCGCACTCGCAGCGGTGCTGGCATGTTGGGCTGCACTGCCGGACTGACCGGCAGCGTCACTGGCGCTGGAACCTGCCTGATGAGCATATGAACCGGCTTCACTGGCACTCGAACTTGCAGCACTAGCATACGCAGATGTTGCGGTTGATGCTTGACCCGCTTCGCTGGCACTGGAACTTGCGCCACTTGCGTAATCAGTTAGAGACTTGATCTTATTCAAATCATCAAGTGCTTGACTTCTTGCTGTAGCTGCAGTCGCTTGGTTATTCTTGGAGTCGCTTTGAGCTGCACTAGCAACAGCAGCTGCACTACCCGCTGCTGCTGCATCACTCACTGCAACCTTGGCAGCAACTTGCGCTGTCGATAACGCTGCGCTCATGGCAGCCGCAGCGGAACTTGCTGCAGATGATGCAGTGGCATATCCCGAACTATCATTAGCAGCAGAAGCGGCACTGGCCTCAGAAGCGTAGGAATCATAAGCAGCGGCTGCAGAGTTTGCTGATGCATCAGCGTTACTTACGGCAGCAGCTGCAGATGACGCTTCACTAGCCGCGCTACTTGCCACGATTGCTGCGGACGCTGCCGCACTGGAACTAGCCGCAGCAGACTTGCTAGCTGCCAAAGCAATTTGCGATTGCTTCTCAGCATCACTGGCAAGAGACTTGACTTCCATATTATCAGCATGACTGCCAGCAATCGATTGCGCTTCACTTGCATAACTCGCCGCATCACTAGCAGCAGCACTTGTAGCCTTTGCCTGTGAAGCTGTGACATCAGCAGCACTATTGGCGTTGATTAAGCTGCCAGCTGCACTGGATGCCTGCTTTGGCGTTTCGGCATCGTTGATCACTACCGTCGCTGTTTTCACAATGAATCCAGCACTCGAAATAACTTCAAATGAAGCATTGGCAGGTAACGAAACCCCAGTCGGCAGTTCGTAACTCCAATTACCGCCCTTGTCCGCCTGTACCAAATATTTTGTACTATCATAGGAATTCGCAGTTAAGCTGCCTTCTGGAATCCCCTTTAAACCTGAAATCGTTACATAGGCTCCGGCAGTGGTTTTACCTGTAAGCGTTGTGGTTTCATCAGTAACTGGATTTACCTTAATAAAATTATCACTGGCACTGACGAACTCCAGGCTTTTATCAGTCGCAAACGTGTCGGCAAGTGCTTTCCCGGATTGTTCATCTTCTGCTGTCTCACCTTCAACCGTAGCGGTATCTGAAGAAGAGCCATTCCCTTTTAGTGTATAGATAGCGGACTTATATGGACCATAGGCATTCCCGTCATCCGGAATGATTTTCACATATTGACCTGTTAGCGTACCGGTACCACTGACTTTAAATAAACTGCTGTCTGCGTCATCGTTATCGGTAATCTTAAAAAGAACGGATTTCGGCATATAGATGTTAATGTTGGCATCGTCACCGACTTTCAACAAATGCGCTTCGCCCGTGCCACCGTCAATGGTTAAGTTGGCCGTAGCATCCTGTGCAAAACTCAGTTGACCGTCATTTGCTACATTAATTGCATTGACACTCTTTGTCCCTGTACCCGTTACATTAAGATCCAAAGTGCTGCCACTTGCAACGAAGAAGCCTCCGGTACCTTTAATATTGATAAAGCCATAGCCAAGTTTAGGCGCACCATTTTGAGTGATCGTCATGTGCGATCCTTCGTTGAGGTTGACAGTTCCGGTACCGTCAATTCTTACCGGAATGTTTCCAGTTGCACCGGTAATGGATACCGTTGCATTCTTATCAACGGTTAGATTACCACCGTCTTCAATATAGATTGGTGCAAAGCCATCTTTCACAAGTGCATTTTTATTAAGGATAACGGTTGATCCATCCTTAAACTCAACATTACCTCCCTGTGTATCAATCAATGCATTCGTACCACGTTCATTCGATTTGCTTGCATCCGTGCGTTGTAAGTTAACGGTTGCTCCCTTGTCAACAATAAATGAACCGCCATCATATACTTCAACGTTAGTCCCACCAGTAGTTGTCCCCGTGTAAGTAGCGCCAGGCAAAACCTCTAAATAACTAATTTGAAAGTTTTGCTGGTTGCCTAAGCCTTGGGTTGTCTGGGTTGATCCGTCCAGCGGGGAAACATAACTGCCCACTGACTGAATCTTTGTATTCCCCTTAATAAAGGCTTTTGTATAAATGCCATACATCAGTTGTGCACCTGTGTATGTGACATTATTGAACACTACCGAATGATCGATGCCGTCTTTCGGCTTACTACCCTTGATAGTAACCGGGCCCCACCAACTGTAACCGTACATATTTAAATCGTTGATGGTAAACGATTCATTCTGACTACTTGTAGGATCAGCTTCGAAATACTTCTTTTGAAAATCAATTGTGTGGTTATTGCCATTAATAACTAAGTTTGGCCGATAAGCATACGATTGGCGATCACCACTAACATCCATAACAAAGTCGGACTGTACGTTGATGACACTTACCGTTGAATCGGCCATGGCTGCATCAAACTCTGACGCGGTGCTGACATCGGCGCTAGAAGCATCGTTTGATACCGCTTCATTAACTGGAGTTTGACCTTCAGATGTATTTGTTGCAGAGGCACTATTGGCGCTTGCACTTGTTACACTGGCGGCGCTGTTGCCTTCATTTGCCTGACTCGTAGTATCTGAACTACCACTTGACGTGCCGCCAACACCCTGACTCGCACGACCATCGCTGGCATTAACTGCACTACTGCTTAGAGCGCTGGTCGCTTTTTCGCCGTTACTGCCAGCACTGGCTGAACTAGTGCTTTTGATCTGGCCACTACTTTCAACGCTAGCACTACTTTGAGACGCACTGGCCGCGTTGGCACTACTTTGACTGCCGCCAATTTTACTATTAGTGGTCGTTGCCACATTTGCCGTGCTCGCTTTGGCTTGACCATCGCTCGCACTGCTGCTGGCTGTAGCTACACTTGCACTTGCTGATTTTAGGCTATTTGTTCCATTTTGACCACTACTGGCTCCCGATGAAGGCGCTTCGATAAACTCTGAACTGTTGGGCGCTTGAGCATCAGCTTTAACCAAATTCGTCTGATAGGCGGTTCCCAAACCGATGCCGATGAAGAATAATGGAGCAATTAACCATTTCTTCTTTGCCTTAAACATCTTGAAACGCTTTTTCTCCACCAAAACATTTGCTCTATTTATCTTTTTCATACCCAAGATCCTCTCAATAAATAATGAGCAACCCACTTGATTTTTTACTTGTATTTAAAAATCCGGCTTAGAACTGTTTAAATAGTTTCTCGTGGTGCGATCATCCCCTTTCCTGAGTACTTGCAAGCAAAAGCGAACCGGGAGTCATCTCAAAAGAACGCTGATAATACTGACTTCCATGCACCGATGAAATCAGCTTCTGAATGTTGTTTTGCAGTATTTAAAGCACCAGCTTGTAATTTGTGATAAAGCCGATTATCTTGTAACACGACCAAAATCGCCTTGCCTAACTCGCTAGGCGTCATATTAGCAACCGCCACCCCGTTTTGTCTGTTCACTAACAGGTTATGCTTCAAGAAGTGACATCCGTATGCAATCACTGGTATGCCATACGACATTGCCTCAAGACTATTCATACCGAAAGCTTCTGACTTCGCCGCAGAAACAAACAGCGTCGTCTTGTTCAAAATATCCTGATTGTCATTGCTATAGGCAACCAGATGAATCGCATCATCAAGTTTTTTCTTGTGGATTCTATCGCGGATCTCCCGGCGATAGGCCTCGTCTGAAAAATAACCTTTGAGGAACAGTTCAGCATCCGGGCGTTCTCGGTGTACACGTTCAAACGCATCAACCAAATCCGTAATCTGTTTATCTGGAAAAAGACGCCCGATATACGCCAATCGTGGATGATCGGGTTGTATTTTCTTAGCTTTCGGCGTCTGTGCATAAGTATCCGGGGCAGCCTCAATGGTTAAGTACGGATATTGAGTCTCAATCGCTTTAACTTGATCATGCGTAGGAAAAATAACGGTACTAAACGGATGCTGCTCGCTTAGTACCTCGTTATAAATGACATTAGGTACGCGCTTCTTCCCTTCTCCTTTCAAGAACAGGTCACCTTCATGAATAAAAGCGAGCTTAGCAGTTGCATGATTAACTTGCTTGACGGCAGCATCGAGCGTTCTGCGATCTGAAATCATGATCCCCGGATTGCCTTTACTAATTTCATTCAGGAAAAAACGGAAAAGGTCATCTTCGGAATCAAATACATAATCATGTCCTTGATAATGAACCAACTTCCACATTGTCGGTGCAAGCTGACCATTTTTATTCATGTGGATAATCTCCAAAACCACATGGCCTTTCTGATCCAAAAACTTCTGTGCAGCCACGGTTCCATCGGGATTATAATTTTGTTCCATAGACTTAAACCCGCGCCAATCCCAGAATTCGGTTAACTCTTTGTGATCAAAGCGATCATAATAATCAATACTTCCAACTAATCCGACCGTCTCTGGCATGACAGTAATCTTTGCAAGCGTTCGACCTAACAGATCGATAGTTGTCGTATTATTGTCAATCCCAACGACATGATATTTCGTCAGGGGAATCGATTCCAGTAAGCGTAACTTTTGTTCTTTACGCTCAACCCCGACAACACCCTGAAAGTAATCGTACATGTTGATATATGCATCTTTGTTAACTCCTGCACGCTCGGCATCCCGATACAAGAAGCGATTATAGTTCCGGAGTAGCAGTTTAGATTCAATGCCATTTTGATTGAAGGCTTTCAGGCGTTGCAGCTGCGAGAACTCAGTGCCGGAATTAAATGTAAAAACATTTTCACCAACCATGTAAATCATTTCGTCACCTTCCCCTCACTCTTTTGTGCATCCATTAAAACGTTGTGCCATTTCTTCCAAACATTTTCTTCAGAATATCTGTTAGCAGATTCGTATGCATTCGTACTCATCTGCTGCATCTTGTCACGATCGGATAGCAATAACTGAATCTTCTCCGCTAAGGCATGAATATCGCCATACGGAGTGACATACCCATTGATGCCGTCTTGCACGATTTCGTTTGGACCGTAGTTAACGTCATAGGTCACGCCGACAACACCATGCGAAATCGCCTCCAGTAATGAGAGATCAAAACCTTCCATGATAGAAGTTAAGCCAAAAATCTGGGCAGTATCATACGCACTTTCCAGATTTTCCGTGTAGCCTTTAAAAGCCACAACCCCTTCCAATGAAAGTTCTTGGATTGTTTTTTCGATTTTTCGTTTTTCAGCATAATGATTCGTTGCATCCGGGTAACCATACAAATCCAGCGTCACTTGCGGTATTTGTTTGTGGACGATGGCAATGGCTCGAACCAGATCATTCAGATTTTTTTCCGGTGCAATCCTAGCAACCGCGATGACTTTGCCGAATATTCGATTTTCCGACAGAATTCGCTGGCGGTGAAGCACGTCATCCGATACCACGCCAACAGGAACATGGAAGGACTTTTTGATGTAAGGGAAGCGTCTTTGAACATCGGCTGCCTGCTTTTTAGTTGCAGAAACAAATGCTGAATACTTCGCACCATTAACTAATGCAAATTCATAATTGTTATTCATAATCGAATCCATTGGCCGTTGCGCATCGCCAGCATGTGAATTATGTAGGTGCATAATCGTGTAAGCGGGTTTCTCTAGATGAATAAGCGCTTCATCCGCCAATAAAGACCGATCAAGGATAAAGACATTCTGGCCAGTTTCATTCATGTCATTAATAAAATGTTCAAAAAACGCATCAATCGTGTCAAACTGAAAAATTTTACCTTTGCGATCTGTCAGAATCCACCCAGTCTGCTTAAGCTTGCCATCTTCATTTTTCTTGTTAAATGCTCTGATTACCGGACGGCCATCCACCGTTAGCCATTCCTCGTTGCCAACCTTATTGTCTGGGGTATACCACTGAACCAATGATTTAAATCCGCGAACATCATAAAATTCAACTTGGTATAGATTCTCAACTCCGTCAAACAATTCGACAGAAACCACCTGTCTAGTGCCGCGAACATAGTTGATCCGCGCAGCCAATCGCCCATCAGCTCGTGAAACCAACATACGATTGTGCTCGTAATCATCGGAATATTGAAGATCTTTAAGTCCCAGATCTACCTGCTCCGGTAACAACCGGACCACGTCAACATGGCAGGCGTGCTGATAGTAATCAAACATGTTAACGAGGTGATCATCCGTAATTCCTGCATTGGCAGTGTTAGTATGTAGATCCCGTTCCCAATCCCGTAGAAGAAATACGTAAGGTTCACCATGCTTATCAAATAGGCGCTTGCGCTTTATCTGCGCATGCTCAATACCCGATTTGCTGGCAGGCATACCGAAATTGATGAAATAGTTCACTAGCAATCACTCCTAGACTCAAAAATAAACTTATCGAGAAAAATTGTGTTAGTTATGAAACGAACTCTGACTATTAATTAACCTTGTCTCCCGGAAGCATTATCTATCCAATATAGGCGCTAACACGTCGGCCACTCAGAACCGTCACTGGCTAGAATTTAACTCATACCCTACACTAATTTCTGACTACTTATACAATACTAGCATTAAAAAATTTGTTAATATATAAATACAATGAAATCGATTCCACTTTTGAATTTTTCTCGAGCATATTGCACCATCCCCCGTTATAATCAGCGCCATATCAGCCATCCACAGGTTAAAAATTTTTTTCGAAAATTATTTTTCAAAAACCAGATCATCACCAAAAAAGCATGCCACCATAAGCTGTTCCTTGGTCTACAAATTTTTTCGCACCAAATTCCAGTTATTGACTCATGCTTCTGGCCATTAAAAAAGACTTTATCACGGCAAATGCGCAACAAAGTCTTTTCAAAGTTTCGTTATGATACAAAGGCGGTTTTTCACTTGAAACTCGTGTGGGCTAGATCACTGACGCAGCGCCCGGGTCACCGTTTGCTCATTGACAAACGTATACAGGCCTAAATCTCCCAGTTCACGACCATAGCCGGAGTTCTTGACCCCGCCAAATGGCAACTCAGCATTGTAGCTTTGACTCTGATTGGCACCGACCATCCCGGTTTCAATCTGGGCAGCGACTTCTGCCGCATGATTGGTATCACCGGCAAAGACTGCTCCGCCAAGGCCATAAGGAACATCATTGGCCAACGCAATCGCTTCTTCTTCGCTATGCACCTTATAAACGCAGGCGACCGGGCCGAATAATTCTGTCCGATACGCCGGATTGTCCTTGTCAATATCCGTTAAAATAGTCGGCCGGAAGAAGGCACCAGGCAAATCAACCGGTGTATTGCCGTAAACAACTTTGGCTCCGTGTTCAATGGCAGTATCAACCTGACCTTGCAGCTTATCTTTTGCCTTTTGACTGTTCAATGGACCCACATTGACTGATGGATCACTCGGATCGCCAATTTTGACGTTTTCAAAACCTTTCTTCAAGCCGGCAACAAAGTCATCGTAGTATTTATCTAACACAATAAACCGTTTGGAGCTGGTGCAAACCTGTCCGCAATTCATGAGGCGAGTTTTAATGGCTTCTGGAATCACGTGCTCAAGATCAGCCCCGTCCAAGACCAGAAAAGCATCCATACCGCCTAATTCCATCAGCGACTTCTTCAAATACTTACCTGCCAACGCCGCCACATGCGAACCCGCACCTTCTGAACCCGTCAAGCAGACACCGGCAACGCGCGGATCTTTAATAAAGGTCTCGGTATCATCATGCCCGATAAGTGCGATTTGGAAAGCACCTTTGTCAGCGCCGCCAGCCAGAACTGCTTTTTCAAATTCAAGGCCGCTAGCCGGAACATTGCTGGCAGGTTTAATGATCACCGCATTCCCCACCATAAAGTTTGGTGCGAAAACACGCATTAACTGGTAGTAAGGGAAGTTCCACGGTTCAACGCCAAACACAATACCACTGGCAACGTGATTGACCACCGCAGCCCCTGCAGTACTGTTAAGCGGTTGCGGCTGCAGCAATGCCGGAGCCCGATCAGCGTACATATCCGCAATTTCAGCGCAAAGTTCAACTTCGCCTAACGCTTCTTCGGTCCGCTTGCCCATTTCTTTGGTAATAATTGCCGCCATTTCATCGGCATTGTCGCGGAAATAAGCAGCAACCGCATGTAATGTTGCACTACGCGTTGCAGGGTCAAGATTACGCTGCTGCTTGTAAAAAGCATGCCCCGCCGTCAACATCTCACTAATTTGTGCCGGTGTTGTGTTCGCATAAGTTTTCTCCAACGTGTTCGTGTTCGGATCAACGGTTTGATAAGCCATTTTTGTAAACGCTCCCTTCGTGTCCTTACTTAATCATAGCTTATTCAGAGGGTAGATGCCAACCGGATAAATTCCAAGACAGCGGATGAACCCTCGACGACAGATTGCCTGGCAAATTATCGTATCAACAAGCACCGAATAATCCGCTATCAACAAGTCGTCGGGCTCAAATACCCGTTGCAGCAGCTAACTGAATATGGTAAATGGCAAGCGATTCAGTGTTTTGTTCGGGCAAGATTTCCTGTAAAACGCCGCCACTGGCCTCAATCGTCTTGCGGCTTGCCCAATTAGCCGCTTTTGCTGTCACAATGACATAAGGTTCCTGGCGTTGCTGATAATAACCTAACGCAAATTTGAGCAAGTTTTTCGCATAACCGTGGCCGCGCTGAGACGGAGCCACATAATAGCCGATGTGCCCGCCGGTTCTGGCTAGCATCGGTGTCATTTCAGTCCGGCAGCGAACCCGCCCCAAGATGACGTTTTCCGAGTTAAACATGAAAAAAGCAAACTGCGGCACTAACTCGGGTTTTTCGGGATTCTGATCGGCGGTTAGTACTGCCAACCTTGTCGTAAAGTCGGTTGCAGGCGTCAATTCGCGAACAATATTTTGACTGTGAGGATTTTGCTGATCGAAATTTAAAACATCGCGCCGAAACTCATTAAATGCATCCTCATCATTGGGTTGAAGCGACCGGATCGTGAATGATTCCATAGTAAGACCTCTTTTCGTAACTTGACGGTTCAGACTTAATTTACCGCAAAAGAAAAAGACCCGCTAATCATAGCGAGTCTTAAAATATTCAATGAATGTTTTAGAAGTCTGTTGGGTTAACCTTGATGCCAGGTGCCATCGTTGAGGTCAACGTCAAACTCTTGATGTAAATACCTTTGGTGCTTGCTGGACGAGCCTTCAGCACAATATCATTCATTGCTTTGAAGTTTTCAAGCAGCTTGTCAGCATCGAAGCTCTTCTTACCGATTGGGGCATGGATGATACCAGCCTTGTCAACACGATAAGCAACTTGACCAGCCTTGATGTCATTAACAGCCTTGGCCGTGTCCATCGTAACGGTACCGGTCTTCGGGTTTGGCATCAAGCCTTTCGGTCCAAGAATCCGGCCTAAACGTCCAACTTGGGCCATCATTGGTGGTGTTGCAACGGCAACATCAAAGTCCAACCAGCCGTCCTGGATCTTTTGCACAAGATCTTCGGCGCCAACAATATCAGCACCTGCATCTTCAGCAGCCTTAGCCTGATCGCCTTGGGCAAAAACAATAACCTTCGACGTTTTACCAGTTCCGTTTGGTAGCACAACAGCGCCACGGATCTGCTGGTCAGCCTGCTTTGGATCAACATTCAATCGATATGCAACTTCAACGGTTTCGTCGAACTTTGCAAAGTCGATTTTCTTAAGCAGATTAACTGCTTCTTCAGGGGTATACTGCTTGGTCGCATCAACGGCCTTAGCAGCCTCTAAATACTTTTTACCTTTTTTAGCCATTCTGGGTTTTCCTCCTTGCAAATGTGGTCACTGGGAGCATTTTACTCCCTTCCACCTGATTGCCTCAGTTTTCACTGAGAATCCGAACAGTGCGGCCTAGTCTTCGACTTCGAAGCCCATGGAGCGAGCTGTTCCTTCAACCATGCGCATTGCCGCTTCAACATCGGCAGCGTTAAGGTCTTGCATCTTTGTTTCGGCGATTTCCTTAACCTGAGCTTTGGTTACCTTAGCAACCTTCTTCGTGTTCGGTTCGCCGGAACCATGTTCAACACCAGCAGCTTTCTTCAGTAGAATAGCAGCCGGCGGGGTCTTGGTTACGAAATCAAACGAACGATCTTCATAAACCGTGATGACAACAGGGATAATCATGCCAGCCTGATCAGCTGTCCGTGCATTGAAATCCTTGGTGAACCCCATAATGTTGATACCGGCTTGCCCAAGTGCAGGGCCAACCGGAGGAGCTGGGGTTGCTTTCCCAGCAGGAATTTGGAGTTTGACAATGTTTGCTACTTTTTTAGCCACGAGACATACCTCCTTAAGTCCGTGATGTGGTTATGATGGCCAGAATTTTTGGCCTCCCACGCGTATGCTGAAAACATACTCGAATAGATTACCATGTTAGACGATAAAAGGCAAGAAGAACCGGCACATCCCTGCGTTTTATCTGTTCCCAAAAAACTTCATAACCACGGTCGTCCGCGCTTTAGGTAAATTCTTTTAACAGTTTCAACCAATATCAAATAGATAAGAATAATGACAGCAGCTCCAGGCCAGTAAGTGACTGGTAAAATACCGAAATCAAATGCCTGATGGAATGGCGATAGAATTATGAAAAGGCCAACTAACAAAGCCATCATGGTTGACAAGATGACAATAGCTGAGGCTGGTGACCGCCAAAATGGCGTTTGGCGGGTGCGTAAGACATGAACCACCAGTGATTGGGTAAATAGACCAACCACAAACCACCCCGCCTGAAATAGGTGCTGAGCCGGCACACTGGCAGCATGCGTCCCAACGCCAAGCCCGAACCATAAAAATAGGAAAGTCGTGATATCAAAAATCGAACTTAGCGGTCCAAAAGTCAATGTGTAGCGCAATAATCCCTTGGCTCGCCACGGTGTCGGTTGCGCTAAGGTTGCTTCATCCACATTGTCCCATGGAATCGTCATTTGCGAGGTATCATAAATCAGATTTTGAACCAGTAATTGAATGGCCAGCATCGGTAGGAAAGGTAAAAAGATACTCGCCACTAACACCGAAAAAGCATTACCGAAATTAGATGCAATGGTCATTTTAATGTATTTCATAGCGTTGGCATAAACGCGACGACCTTCTAGAATCCCATCTTCCAACACCAATAAGCTTTTTTCCAACAAAATAATGCCGCTTGCATCTTTGGTAATATCGGCAGCTGTATCCACGCTGATGCTGACATCCGCTTCACGCAACGCAGCAGTATCATTGATGCCATCACCCATGTATCCGACTGTGTGACCGGCCGCACGCATGGTTTTAATGATTCTGGCTTTTTGCATCGGACTTAGTTTCACAAACAAATCCGTGGTCTCAACTGCCTGTCGCAACGCGCTATCATCCATGGCATCAACGTCATTGCCGGTTGCAACAAGCTGATTGGCAATTCCTACTTCCTCAGCAACATGCTGCGTAATAATGGCGTTATCGCCGGTCAGAACCTTAACCCGGACACCATGCGCGCCTAACAACCCAATTGCTTCTTTTGCATCGGGTTTGGCCGGATCAAGGAAACCCAGAAAACCAGCCAAAACCATATGCTGTTCATCCGCTGGCGTATAAATTTCCTGTTGATGGACGTCTTGACGATATGCCACGACAATCATGCGCATACCTTGACCACTCATGGCCGCGTTAGTTTGCTCAAGTTTTCGGATCCGCTCAGGTGTCAGCGGCAGTACATCACCATTGAGTTGCACTCGGTCACAAACCGCCAGCATTTCTTCGAAGGCGCCTTTTGTGATCATCCACTGATGCGCGTCGTTAGCAACGACAACCGTCAGTCGGCGGCGTTCAAAATCAAACGGAATCTCATCAATTTTGGTCAGCCCGCTTGGTAAATCGGTTAAAAGATGCTGATGCTCACGGGCATAATCCACCACTGCAGTATCCATCAAGTTGTGCCACCCGGTTTGATAATTAGCATTCATATATGCCATCCGCAACACTGCCGGATCGGTTTCGCCCGTAGCATCAACATAGCGCATCACAACGACCCGGTCCTCAGTGATGGTCCCGGTTTTATCCGTGAAAAGCGTATCAATTGCGCCAAGATTTTGAATGGCGTGCAGTCGTTTCACAATGACTTTCCGCTTCGACATCGCCAACGCCCCTTTTGCCAGGTTACTGTTGACAATCATCGGCAGCATTTCCGGTGTCAGTCCGACCGCCACCGCGATGGCAAAAAAGAATGCCTGGGACCAATCGTGCTTGGTAATACCGTTAATGACAAAGACCACCGGCACCAGCACCAACATCATGCTAATTAAAACCCGGCTAATGGCGCGCATCCCTTGCTCAAAACTGGTCGGCGCCGGCTTATCGCTAATTTGACTCGCCATGTCGCCAAAATAAGTCGCGTCTCCCGTTTTTAGAATAACGGCCGTCCCCGATCCGGAAATTACATCAGTTCCCATAAAAACGAGATTAGGAGCATCAAACAAGCTTTGTTTATCGCTTAAATTCGCCGCGCCTGCTTTCTTCTCTACCGGCATCGCTTCACCAGTAAACGACGACTGATTGACAAATAAATCATGAGTCGCAACTAAATAGGCATCAGCCGGGATCATATCACCGGTCGCCAGCTGAACAATGTCACCAGGCACCACTTCATCCATGGGGTGCTCTTTGGTTTCACCGGCACGCGTGATCGCCGTGGTATTGGCAATCAAGGCCGCCAATGCATGACTTTCCTTTTGAGAACGATATTCCTGCCAAAAATGAATGGACACCGATAAGATAATCATCAAGCCCATCATTCTGGCGCCGTCATAATCCGCAGTCATGGTTGAGACTGCACACAACAATAGCAATACCCAGACAAAGGGTTCGTTGAATGCAGCGAATAAAATTAAATACCACGGGCGCGGATGTTGGGTAACAACCGTGTTGGGGCCGTCCTGTTCAAGCCGTTCTGCTGCCTCTTGTGAAGACAAACCCGCTTCTTGCGTCTTCAAAGCTGCAAAAATGGCTTGTGGTTCTTGCTGGCTGTACCGTGTCAGTGCAGCAGTTTTCTCCTGAGTCGAAGCATCGCGCCTCGATATGGTTTTATTGAACATCATTATTTGTTATATAAACTGTGGAAGCATGCCGCTATGACACGAATTAAAGCTTTATATCGTTCCTCCTCATAAATTTGACGTATGCATGTCGTCTCTAGCAAGCATCCGCGAGACACTTACTGGTTTCATCATACTTGGCAAGGTTTCAGAGCCTATGTTGCTTATTAACAGCTCATCAATACATTTCGCCATTGAGTTTGTTTTGACCACATGAGCACCTTCCACTTAATGATTGCACTCATGTCTGCGTGGGTGCCGCGTCGCTATTATCCATAAACTGCCATTGTTTCATCACTCCCTCGTTTTCATGCCTTAGCCGAAAAAATATAACGGGCTAAAACAATTAACTTTACTCAAAGCTTAACTTGACGGTAAGATGGTTGTCAAAGGTAACTAAAAATAACTGCTGTCAGGGAAACAAAAGGCGCTTGTTGGCATGAGGTCTAACCGCGCCGGCTCGCGCTTCGACCATAACGCGCTCACCAGCCCAGAAACCTGCGTGTAAGGACCTTGGTCGCAATGGCCAAAGCCCGGCCATCACGCCCGAGGCCGCTTACACTCCGGTTTCTAACCGGGCTGGTTCACGCTCACTTTCTATAACGCGCTCACCAGCGCAGAAGTCTGCGTGTAAGGACCTTGGTCGCAATGGCCAAAGCCCGGCCATCACGCCCAAGGCCGCTTACACTCCGACTTCTAACCGCGCCGGCTCGCGCTCACTATCTTTTTGGAGGCTAAACATGATTTCTTCAGCATTAGCTCAAGCCGCGGCTGTTCGTGCAGGTGCCGTGACGAGTGGTGACTTGATTGACATGACTGCAAAAAAATTAACCACGCGCAATCCGCAACTGAATGCGGTAACGTGGACGAGGTTTGATGCGGCAAAGCATGAAGCCGCGGCACTCACGGATACTGGTCAGCCTTTTTTCGGGGTTCCTTTGTTTTTGAAGGGACTCGGTCAAAGCCTCGCCGGCGCTCCGGAAACAGGCGGCAGCCGTCTTTTTAAAGATGCCAAGGCAACCCGTACGAATAACTTTGTTCAGGCCTTGCAAAGACTGGGTTTCATCATTGTCGGTCAAAGTAATGTGCCGGAATTCGGATTTAAAAACATTACCGATGCTGCACTTTACGGACCGGCGCGTAATCCTTGGAATCTGGCCTACTCACCGGGTGGCTCTTCCGGTGGTGCTGCAGCGTTGGTTGCCGCAGGAATTAGCCCGCTCGCAGCCGGTTCTGACGGTGGCGGCTCTATCCGCATCCCCGCTTCATTTTCTGGATTGATCGGGTTAAAACCAACGCGTGGTCGTGTTCCCACCGGTCCCGGTGAATGGCGCGGCTGGCAAGGTGCCTCCATTAATTTTGCCTTGACCCGGACAATGGCAGATACCGAAGCGCTCTTACGCGGTTTAGCCACTACTCAATTAGCCGCACCGTTTATCGCCCCACCACTGCGGCTTGATCAAGTCAACGACACGCGACCGTTAAGAATTGCTTACACAACGCAATCTCCCGTGGGCACACCGGTCAGCAGCACCGCCATAACTGCCGTCGAAAAAGCTGTCGATGCGTTGCGCGCTGCAGGGCATACCGTGACCGAAGCTGCTCCGGATGTGGACGGTGTGGCACTCATGCAGGCTTATTATCTGATGAATGGTGGCGAAACGGCTGCCATGTTCCAAGCCTACACCGATCAAACCGGTCGGACGGTTACGCCTAACGATATTGAGTTAATCACTTGGGCCATCTATCAAGCAGGGTTGCACACCACCGCCGCTGATTACAGCCGGTCGTTAGCCATCTGGGATCGAGCCGCTGAAGCTTACAGTCGGTTTCACGAAAGTTACGACTTGCTGTTAACCCCGACCACCGCCAAAACCGCCCCGCGCATTGATGCCGCGTTACAATCACCAGCGATCATTAAAAAAATGCACCACGCAGCCGAGCTTGACCCAAGCGAACAACAAACGCTGATCTGGGATTTATTCGAACCCAGTCTCACCTATTCACCATTCACGCAACAAGCGAACTTAACCGGCGCCCCAGCCATCAGCTTGCCGACCGCTATTTCAGATGAAGGCCTGCCACTAGGGATCCAATTTACCGCCGCCAAGGGTCGTGAAGATCAACTTCTACGGATCGGCTATTGGTTTGAACAACACCATCTTTTGAAAATGTTGCCTGTAGCGGAATAAGATCGCCAGCCGCAAGCCAGCCTTCGTAAGCGACAGAATAGCTTTTAGTTAAAAATGCGTTCCACTATCACAGTATGCAAAAAGCCTTGGTCCAATTTTTCGGATCAAGGCTTTTTACTTGCGGGTCTTTCAAACTAACGATCACACTAACCTTGTTTACTTACTTTTCACCTCAGCAACGCCTGCTTTGAAGTTGACGTAGCGTGCCAACGCAAAAAGATAGTCAGATAGCCGGTTGCTATATTGCAATGTGACGGCGCTCAAAGTGTCATCTTTAGCAGCTAATTGATCCAATGACCGTTCTGCGCGCCGGGCCACTGCTCTGCCGTATTGTAACGCGGCTGCTAGCGGATGTCCGCCTGGCAAAACAAACGCTGTGATATGGGGAACGGCGGCCATCATTTGATCAATCGCATCTTCTAGTGCCTTCACATGTGCTTCTGTGATCGTTTGGTGCCGCGGAACCGCAATATCCGCCAGCAGCTCATATAATTCCCGCTGCCGTGCTTGCAACGCTTCTGTAAGCCAGGCAAATCCTGGCGTTGCCTGCGCTTGAGCAGCAACATAGCCGAGCCACGAATCGAGTTCATCAAGATCGCCTAGTGCCACAATCTGCGGATCGTATTTTGGCACCTTCTTACCGTTAATCTGTTTGGTCGCACCGTGATCCCCGACTTTTGTGTATAGCTTCATGACTGCCTCCTGTCTTCAACCCTGATGAGAAAAGCGTTTCAATCCCTGTTGCAAAACCAGCACCACAATCGGATAAAACACGAGATTTCCAATGACGTGATAAGTATCAAACAATAAACCACTTAAATAATAAGCCCAAAAGCCAAGACCATTCAAACTGCCAATGACGGCCATTCCTAAACTAACGATGAACCCGTATAAGTAGCCAAGCAGACCGGCTATCCCAATCTGAATCCAAAGTGTGAGCCGAATCAGCGGTATCAACGTTACGCTAACTTGAACCACGACTAGGCACATCGCATAAGCAACAATCTGCGGCAACGTCCACAAGCCAAATCCTAAAATCAGATTTGAAACCACCAAGGTACTCATGGTCAAAGCAATGCCCCACCGAAATCCCAGTAGCAGCGTTGTCACCATCAAAATATCCGTGACGGGCTGAACATTAGGAATCGGTACTTTAATAATGCGCAAAACCGTACACAAGGCGGTTAATAAACCAAGCAAAGCCACCGCCCGGACAGGCGATGGCTTTTTGGCTGCTACTGGCAGCTTCATTTAGTCACACTCAAGTCAAACACAACTTTATCATGGTTCTTAACCGGTTGCTGCGAGGCACCTTTTTTAGCCATCTTGCCATTGATGGTGTACAGCCAGTATGTTTTCTTGGCAACATTTTGCTTCTTGCCAGCGATCTCAGTGATGAAGCCCTTGGAAGCCTTGACTTTCCAGCCCTTCTTCAAACCGGTCATAACAACAGATTTTTTAGGTTGCGTGATTTTCTTATTCGCAAATGCCTTACCGTTTTCCTTCAGTTGATACGTGACCACAATCTGATTGGGTTTGCTGCTGCTTTTGGCCGTACTGCTAGCACTGCTGCTGCACCCGGTAAGAACCAACATCGCAGTGAAGAAGACAACCAGTGACCGTAAAACTTTCTTTAACATGAACCTACATCCTCCATATCGTTTATTTAATCGGGCAAGCACCGCCAGCACAATCGGTTTGATCCACTAATCCGAGATCTTTTTGATCATGATCGGCATTTTGAGCCGCAAAAACCGCTGCAACCGAACCGTGAATCTGTTGGCATTTCTGCTTGTAAGTCTGGACGTCAATTGGTTCTTTTGGTGCTTGTTTAAAGCCTGCGCCAACGTATGGCAGCATTGACGTGGACTTGATGACATGCCGATATTGTGATAATAAGTCAGCAATCTGGTCAGCTTCTTCAGGCTGGAAGGTCACGGTGCAACTCACCGCATTATCAGACCAGTATGTTTGCAAGAACGCTTGGGTGGCAATTTGTTCGGCAATCGAAACCGTGCCTGCCGAAGCAAATGCCGGATCATCCGCATGCGCTGCACGAATCGGAAATTCAACGACCATCGTATTTTTAGTGTAAACATCCGGTTCAATGTGATAGCCACATGCCTTCAGTGCCGGCAATAGCGGATCATTGGCCTGGAACCGAATCCGTTGAATCAAATAACCGGCATAATGGAAATGCATGCCTTCGGAAACACCCGCCAATTTAGCCACAGTTCCGGATGGTTTAACGGTTGTGTGCTTGCGCGACGGTTCGCATCCCAAGGCTTCAGAATAAGCTTTATCTGCGTTGACCACCGTACGATAAAGTCCATCAACCGCTTGTTTAATCTCAGGATCGTAAATCGGTTTCTCGACCATTTTTCCCGTATGCGGATCAACAACCGGTTCAAATCCGGAAACAACCCGATGACCGAAATCATCCAGGAACCAGTCTTGAATACCGGACATCGAAATGCCGATTCGCCGGTTCTTCTTGATAATATCGCGTGAAACCTGCCAGTCGTAGTTGCTAAAGGTGACCCGTTTAGCATAACGCGCCGCCAACGTGAAGGCTTGTTTTAGCTTCCAACCTTGCTGCACGGCCACAACCGGGAATACTTCAAATAAATTGCAGGGCTCACCGTTGGCCAAAGAAATTTCGCCGCAAGGATTTGTCCCTTCGACATCCGGATCATTGGCGGCATTTTCGCCATCGACAATGCGTCCATAGTGCCGGGACAAGTCGAGATTGACAATACCTGGTTCGCCATTTTTGGCAATCGCCGTCGCAATCGGTGCGTAGGCTTCAAACTGGGTATCAATCGCAACACTGTTATTCGATGCCCAACGATGATGATACAGTTGCTTTTGATCCTGCTTCATGGTGATAAACGCATCATCATCAGCAGATCCTAACGACATTTCGGCAGAGCGGCGAACATTACCTGCGACAACGGTTTTACCAATCAGATTGCCAATATCGGTTGCATCAACCGCTGTCAAATGCTTGCCAACTCGCGCATTAAGCACGTTATTGATATCCTGCAACATTTCAACTAACGGCATGGGCCCTGAAGCCGTACCGCCAAAACCATGAATGCGCGCGCCTTTTGGTCGAATATTGGTAATGTCTAATACCAATTTCGTTTGGCCACTAGGATTAGTTGCGGCAAAATGGTGATCAATCACCTTGGCATTGGCCAAAACCCAGCCTTCGCGCGTATCCGGCAAAACATACCGATCGTTGCGTTCGGTTGCATGGGCTTGTTCCCATGCTTGTCGATCAACCGCGCCCATCTTAAGTGAAGCTTCATAACTGGCGCTGCGCCGATCAATGACAATCGTCAAATCAACCGCACTGGCTACTGGTGGCAACTTGGCGATATTGTCTTTGGTGACGGAAAAACCAACACCGCCGCCTTTCATCAATTCATCAAACATGAAAGAATATGGCATCGAAACAGCAGGCTGATCAGCAGAAAAATCGGTTGGCACAATATGTGAATCGCCATATGGTTGGGGACGAATCGCAATAAACCAGCAATTATTCAATGCATCGCCATTACGCTTTTGATAATCCGTTCCGGAAATCCAAAGGTTACGGCCAGATGGCGTGCCTGCCAACCCATAAATAAGTTTGAAAAGATTGCGCGCCTCTTTTTGCAAGGCCGTTACTACTTTAGGATCCGGATCCGCAGTATGTAAACGCGGATCAAGGTTAATATTGCCTTCAACAACGCGCTTGACGGTTTCATCCCAATTCTCGGTTCGCTCTTCATTCGGCAGCCACCGCGCATAGGTCCGCTTGTAGGTTACCCAGCCAAGCTCCCCCCAGTGCGGCTTAATTTCTTTCTTAACCTCGGCAATGAATTCAGGCGCCAAGGTGATCGGTTTCATCATAACTTGCATATCCGTCCCTCCCGTATACAAGATATGGTATAGCCAAACGAATTCAATATCAAGATATAGATTAATCAATAACAATTCGTTAATGCTGACGATGACCGGTCAAACAGATAATGGCGGGCTTTTAAAAAATTCAGGATGACATTAAAAAAGCCAGCGTTACATCACGCTAGCAAGTTTTCAGTTATCATCATAACGCGCTCCGATGCAGAAACCTGCGTGTAAGGATCTTGGTCGCAATGGTCAAAGCCCGACAAGGCCACTTACACTCCGGTTTCTAAGCGGCCCTGTTCACGCTCACTAAAACACCGGTCCCACATAAGGACGAACGAGCACATGATCTAAATCCAGTGTTTTCAGCTCGGCAATATCTGTTACAAAACAGGTAATGGAGCCGGCGAGCATCAGGTTCATTTTCATGTCCGTCAGTTGTAGCGCCACAATTGGCATGTGGTGCGCATACGCATAGCCGATCTCAAAGGCGGTTCCCGGATCAGGGTCTTCGCCAATATAATCCAAAATCGCGACCATCACCGTTGCTTGGTGCAAGCCGCGAATATCTTCACCAAAAACCTGTCGCTGCCAAGCTGGTGAATTTTCCGTCAAACCTGCTTTGTTAGTATCATCGCGTGGTGAAAAAATACCGCTAACGGACTCATTTTCATTTAAAGCCGCTAATACCTGATTCAACCGCTTTGTCTGCGCGGGATCAAAAAAAGGAGCGGCAAGATAGACTTGGGCCATATTTTCCTCCTAGCAAGCATTGCGGCAACTTTATTGTCGCCAATGCCTTATTTCCGGTGACAGCAACTTGCGGGTAAAACATAAGGAACCTTGGCCATCATGGTCAAGGTTCCTAAGCAATGCCAAAAATAATGTGCCGTTGCTTATCGCGCAACCGATATCTTCTGACAATAGCTAAAAATCGCGTTGCTGCTGCCATAAATATTCAACAATATCATGATCAACGAGGCGATTCTCATGGAGCAAACTGTGGGCTGCCCGCGGTCCGCGAATGACGACCTCCGTATAGTCCTTGATCCGATCCTTCACCAGATAACGCACCGCAAAACTGCTGTTAATCGCAACCTCGCCGTCATGGCGACCTCCAAGCATCAAGTCTCCGGCAATGTTCAGCCATCGCAAATCAGAAGGAAGATTGTCAATGGTGCGCTGAAATTGCTGATAAATTGGGGCTGTGTGTTCCGGTCCCTGACGCGTCAACGACCAGTTTAGAATCGGTGAGCGCTGAGCAACTTCTAAGTCATTCATAGGCGCAGCAATAGTGACTAGGTTGGCGACTGGCACAGCTGGTTTGCTTAATAAATACAACACTGCCGTCACGCCGCCCATTGAGTGTCCAATCAGATTAAGCTGACTGAAAGCTTGTTGCGCCTGTAAAGCCGTAATCACGTGATTTAGTCCCCGTAATTGCGCAGCTGGGCGCACGGTTTTATCGGTGAATAGCACTTGCACCGCAGCATGATGATTCAAGTTCAACCGACCACGCAAACGCACCCTGCCATCAGGGGCAACAATCGCGACAACATCTTTACTCAAGCCATAACGACGCTGCATACGCCACAACATATGGCCGAATGAATACCGCGTACCTAAATGGCCGGGGATGAACAAAGTCGGCGTTGCATCCATGACTAATGGCACCGGCGCATATCCGGGACGACCCAGTAATATAAAGTCTGCTAAACCGCCCGCAATCACAACAGTGCCAACTGCAATCACGAGCCAAAACCAGCTGCTCATGAGCCTTGCCTACAGTTTGTCGACTTGATCAAAATCCAGTTCAGCAGTGACTTCGCGGTCAAACATTTCGGTCACGACTTTGAGCTTCATCTTGTCTTTATCGACAGCGGTTACTTTACCATGCATCCCGGTAAAGGCCCCATCAATAATCGTAACGGGTTCGCCCACATCAAACTCAACATCCTGATGCCGTGTGCTCATGCCCATTGAATGCAAGACACTTGCAACTTCTTCAGGCAACAATGGCGCCGGCTTTGAACCTGCACCATGGGAACCCACGAAACCGGTAACGCCAGGCGTGTTCCGCACTACGAACCATGATTGATCCGTCATGACCATTTCGACTAACACATAACCCGGGAAGGTCTTCTTCATTTCGATCTTCTCTTTGCCGTTCTTTTGCTCGTGTTCTTCTTCTTCCGGAACAACTACCCGGAAAATATAATCATCCATATTCATACTGCTGGTCCGTTGTTCAAGGTTTGTCTTCACCTTATTTTCGTAACCAGAATAAGTGTGCAAGACATACCAACGTTTCTCTGCTGATGTAACTGTTTCAGCCATAATGTTCTCCTTTTAGTGTTTTGAGTCAAAATAAAAAACCGTCATCGAAGGCGGTTTTGCGTTGCTCATAGTATAGCAAAAATAAAGCAGTTTGTCAGGTCTTAATATAAGAAGGCTTGGAAGACTGCATTGATAACCCAGTCCACACCCGCAAAATAGATCGCAAAAATAATGGAAGTCATGATGACGGTAAACGTATCACGCCGCGTCTGCTGGGCAGTTGGCCAAGTGACAGCTTTCATTTCCGCGAAAACACTTTTGATAAATTTCATCATTGCGCTCCTTCCATTATTACTTGGTTTCTTGATGGACCGTCACGCGGCCACAATGTTTACAAAACTTTTTTAACGTTAACCGTTCTGTTCGTTTTGGGTTTTCGGGAACAAAATAATTCCGTTGCCCACAAACCGAACAAGCTAAAGCAACTTTCTTTACTGACATCTTGTTCCCTCCAGTCACGTCCAATATCTTACCAAGATTACAAACAGATAGCAAGCAGAGGTTCGCGCCGGTAAGTGTCAACTTTTTCTCGGTTCTACTCTAATTAAGTGATTTCCGTTACTCCGAGCTGGCTCCGCGGTGGCGAGGGCTGGCGACCGCGCAGCTAGAGTGGTGGGCACGACTGAGCCCGCCACCGCTCCGCCAGCTCTTGCTTTCTATCTTAATATTCTAACAAGGTGGACCCATCGCACTGCTACCAACTACCATGATCGAGTCTGATATTTTGAACTCACACCCTCAGAAGAAAATACCAAGCCACAAGGTCAACAGTAAAGCACCGCCAACGATCATTAAAGATTGAATCGTAAAAATAAAAGTTTTGTCTTTGCTTGGTGCTTTAGTGTACCGCCGCGTGTTTTTCTTCACCACCGGCCAAGTCAACATAACGAGTAAACTCCACCATGGCAAACTGCGGGTCAAAACACCTAGCAGTAACGCAACAAAGGTACAGAAGGGTATCAACCGGTACCAACGTAAAGCTCGGGTTCGGCCAAGGTAATATGGCAATGTAAAGCGCTGATTTTTGATATCCTGCGCCATATCAGCAATGTTATCGGCAAACATGACAGCAGCATTCAAAATGATCACCGGTAAAACAGCGATCAACAGTTGTAACAGCCAGCCCAGATTAAGTGCAAATGTAAACGTGCGGCGGTCAAGCGTTAAGTCAAGCGGTCCCGGTAGTGTCATATTGATAAACACCGCGATCACGAAAGTCCCATAACCTTCCACAAACCCGGCCAACACCTCTCCCAGCGGCAATCGTGATAGAGGAACCGGCCCGAATGTATATAAAATGGCCACACCGACCCCGACCGCGCCAATCACTAACAAGCTCAGGTTGGTGCGCATGACAAGAATAATGCCTAAAACCACGCTGATGAGCAAAATAAAGATGGTAAGTGCCAACATGCCCCAAGGTGACAAATGCTCGCGGCCGATAATATTTTGCGACTGCTGATAACTGCGATCTTTGGCCTTAAAATAATCCTGAACATTGTTGAATCCTGTCACAAATAAGGCAATAGCCAATTGAGCCGCAGCGTATATGAGACTATTGATCCAAGAAAACTGATGAAATGCCCAAGCAGCGTAACTGATTCCCAACACCAGCGGCAACATACTGGCAGCCTTAGCCGGTAACCGAATAAATTCTAAAAATAGCGGCCACGTCAGCCGATGATAAGACTGGGTCATAGCACCACCCCCATTCCCAAACCCACAACCAGCAAACCGTTTTCCAAAACCAGGTTGATCACCGCGGTATGAAACGTTCGCTGTTTGCTGGGATCACGAATGAACCGATGCACATTGCGAATCACCAACGGCCAGGCTAACTCCACCACCAATGTCCATATCGGTAGCGCGCCAAAAATGACGCCCAAGATCACCGCTAAGAAGCCGGCATAAGCTAACAACGCGTATACCCGTGGCGACCACCATTTGCCCAGATACATCGGCAACGTGTGGCGATGATTGCGCTGATCTTCTTCAATATCAGACATATTATTAGCCAGCATAATATTGGCAATGGTTGCCATCGGGGTAATGCAGGCTAATCCTAATGCAACGATGGCGATAAAGTCACCACGTAAAACAACTGTTGGCCACCCAAAATCCAAGGCAAGCAAGCGTCCCGGGGCAATATTGACATAGGTTGCAATAACCGGAATGCCTAATCCCATGACGATCCCGGAAAAAATTTCACCAAGCGGCAAACGAGAAAGCGGTAATGGCCCCCAAGTATACAAAATACCAATGGCAAAACAAGCCATCCCCATTAACAGCAACAGCCAATCCGTCCGCACGACCAACACAACGCCCAGCAACGAAGCGACCACAAGCATTACCAGAATCAACTTGGCAACCATTCCCGGATCAAGCTGAGCCCGACCAATGACATTCACTTCCTGCTGATAATGAGCATCTTTGGCTTTTTGATAATCCATCAAATTATTAAGCGCAGTTGTCATCATATCGAAAATCAACATTGCAGTAAAAAATAAAAGCGTATTGAGCCAATCAAAGGCGTGAAAATAAGTCACTGCAAACAAAGTGCCAATCGCAAATGGCAAAACACTTGCCAGTTTGGTGCGAATTTCAACCAGTTCTAAAAATATCGGTAACGACATCTACTCTCCCCTTTTGTAGTGAGCGCGAGCCAGCGCGGTTAGGGGCTGGAGTGTAAGTGGCCTTGGGCGTGATGACCCGCGCTTGGTCATTGCGACCAAGGTCCTTACACGCAAGCCCTGCGCTGGGGAGCGCGTTATCGTGAGCGTGAACCGGCGCGCTTAGAAGTCGGAGTGTAAGTGGCCTCGAACGTGATGGCCCGCTCTTGGCCATTGCGTTCGTGGTCCTTACACGCAGACTTCTGCGCCGGTGAACGCGTTATTGTGAGCGCGAGCCAGCGCGGTTAAAAGTCGGTCAAGCCTTTATTGTGAACCCTTAACCAACTTACTTTAACTTCGCCAGCGTATACCCCGAGTCCTTCAACAACTTAAACTTATCTTTCAACCCCGAGCTCACGTAAACTTTTTTATCTTTGGTAACAAAAATAGCATCAGCATAATTCAACTTTTCAATATAGGCCATCCCATCAAATAGCCCCTTATCAAAAGTCGCTGTTGACAAAGCATCCCCATCCACACTCTTTTTGGTAATAATCGAAACACCCATTAATTCATTATCAAATGGATAGCCGGTTTTGGGATTCATCAGGTGCATATAAACCTTACCATCAACTTTAAGATAGCGTTCATAGATACCCGAGGTCACGATGGTTTTATTGCTGGCAGGTAAGGTCCCGATGGCCGTCCCACGAGGCTTCTTAGGATCCTGAATACCGACACTCCAGTCTTTTTTAGTGCTTTTAGGACTTTTGCCCATGACAAAAATATTGCCGCCTAAGTCAATAATAGCAGTCGTTACATGCTGTTTCTTCAACGTTTTCACGACTTCATCGGTAATAAAGCCTTTAGCAATACCACCTAGATCAATTGCCATGCCCTTTTTCTTAAGATATACCGTCTGTTGTTTCTTATTGAGAGCAACATCTTGATAGTGAACCAATGGCAGCTTGGCATCAATTTCACTTTGCGCCGGTTTGCGCGCATCGGCAAAACCAATATGCCACAAACTCGTAATCGGCCCAATTGCCAAGTCAAACGAACCGTTCGAATTTTCACTATAATGCTTGGCAGCTTCAATCACCCGATAAACACTCGGAGTGACATGTACGGGTTTCACCCCCGCATTCTTATTGACAGCATCGACTTCGGAGCCCTTCTGGTTAACCGTCAGTTCATCGGCCAACTGCTGAACACGGGCAAAAGCAGCATCTAGTGCTCCCTGCTTCCCCTTGTCATAAATCTTAATCATAACAACCGTCCCCATCAGAAACTGAGTATCCGAATAAGGATCGCCCGAAACCAATTCCCGTTTAGCTGTCGACTGACTCGAACAGCCCGTCGCCACCAGTGCCAAAAGCATCAGGATAACGACAATCAATCGCTTTTTCATGTACAACCTGCTATATAAAATGTGGAAGAATGTCTCTTTGACACCAATAAAGGTTCTATATATTTCCTTTCTTGATTGACATTCAGCATTTCATTTAGTCCCGTTAACAGCGGTATTCCCACTCTGAAATAATTCATCATGACAGTGACCGCCTCTTGAACTTTAAGGGTATAGCCTACCCCGGTACTTTTGATTTTGCATAATCGATCAGGTTATCAACTGCATTCTCATCACGTCGCATCCTAGCACCGCATTGGTAGCAAATGTAATCATCATGTCCAGTGTGGTATTTGGCATTACCGTGCAAAGTAAGTTTCTCTTCACCGGTTTTGATATAACCACATTTTGAACACCGTTGCGTACTCGGAAACATTGGATCGGCAAGAATTAAAGTACTGCCGTTCCAATCCGCTTTGTATTGCATCATGATTTTGAATTTGCCAAACATTGAACGATGCAGCTTTTTGGCGAGACGATGATTCATGCGCATGTGCTGATTATCCAAGTCTTCTATCCCAATTAGATCGTGATCAACAACTAGCTTGGTCGTAAATTTGTTTAACAAGTCCATTTGTATCCGTTCAACGCGTTGATAGTTTCGCTTCAACTTGGTTCTCGTTGCGCGATAGGTCGCTGAATTAAAGTGCTTTGGATTTGTTGCTCGCTTACGTGCTAATTGTTTTTGATAGTGAGTGATACGAGCGTAAAGTGCTGGTAGAGAAGCGGGTAGTGTTGGCTGAATGGCATAACCTGATGGGGTTTTGTAGTCGAACTTGCCCACATTGACGTCAACGGCAGTAACCCGGCGAATGGTTCGTTTTTCAACCATGACTGTGGCTTCAATAGACAACGATGCATAGTAGCCATCTGCGTCTTGAACGATGCAAACCTGCTTGATTTCACCTTGCCATCGTGGCTGTTCAGCCATTTTGATGTCATACCATACCCTTGTGCCATGTGGTTTGTCCAAACGGAGCTTGCCATTAACTATCTGGGCACGATCCGTTCTAAAAGTTTTACGTGAGCGCTTTTTCGACTTCCACTTAGGCTTGTCATGGTTGGGCATTTTAGGATTCAAATAGTTTGCCCACGCCTTACTTAAATCATTCACGGCAAGCTGTAAAACGCGCGCCGATCGTTCAAACTGCCAATCTGCTTTGTTCGCAACCAGTTCATCACGAACTTTTCGCTCATTAGGCCGTATCGACTTATCCATCATGACTAAAGAGGCGTCATACATGTCATTCCAGATTTCCAGCCCTTGGTTCCAAACGAAACGGCGATAATCAAACAATTTTTCTAATTCTTTACGCATCGTTGCATTGGGATAAAGTTTGATCTTATGCGTTTTAATCAAAAGTGTTCACCTCCCTTCAAGTTAACTAAAGGACTTACTTCAAAAATGGATCGTCTTCAAGCTTTCCTTGTATTGACGTAAGCCGGATAACCGACGCGAAAATACGTGAATCATACTAATTAAGTCTTCAGTTAGCTCTCCCTGAGGTGATAGACCAGGATGATTCAACCCCACAAGCTGTGTGGTTGAATCTTTGGGGTTTGGCGCTCAAACCAATCATAGCCAAAACGCACGCAACTCGTCGATGTTTCTTTAATTCATCAGCATGACCGATATAAGCCAAGTATTGATGCTCGGTATAATAACATCAATTAGGTGGTGTTCTGCGAGCTTTGAGCTTTCCAGACTTATCCCACTGTTGCAGTTGCACCGAGACATTTAGCCATTTCGTTTGGTCTGAGCATATGAGCATCTTCCACTTAATTATCGTGCTCATAACATACCATGTTACGCTACATTGTTACATATATTTGTCTGCTGTTAATCACCTCCAAAAAGTGTGAGCGCGAGCCGGCGCGCTTAGAAACCGGAGCATAAGTGGCCTTGGACGTGATGACCGGGCTTTGGTCATTGCGTCCAAGGTCCTTATGTGCAGGTTTCTGCGCCGGGGAGCGCGTTATAGTGAGCTGAGCGTGAGCCAGCGCGCTTAGAGATCGGAGTGTAAGTGGCCTTGGACGTGATGGCCGGGCTTTGGCCATTGCGTCCAAGGCCCTTACACGCAGATCTCTGCGCTGGCGAACGCTTTATGCACCGGTGAGCATCTTGAACCGAAAGCAAGCCGACACACTAGCCAAGTGCCACATCGTTTACTGACTAAAACGGTTACAGCACCATTATACCGGGCATTATGAGCATAAGAAAAGAACTCGCTCAGAAAAATTATTCCAAACAAGTTCTTGCTTAGTTAACCCGCGCTAATAACGCACATTAACTTCTTTTCAAGATCACGCCATTACTTGTAAACAATATTGTCGACTTCGATCTTGTTGGTATTACCATTTTGAGCAGCGTTAACTAACTGATCAGCATACAAGATGAAGGTATCGGAACTGTGGGTTGCACCGGAAACCACATCAACCTTGGCTGGTGACTGCTTAGCAACCAGTGACTTGTTCAGTTCTGGGATGTATTCCTTCGGGCCAACCTTGTTCACTTTCTTCATGTTAGCTTCGTATTTCGTATCCTGAGTCTTGGACTTACCGTCTTTATTGACGTTGTCGTAGTTGCTTTCGGTAATCTTACCGTCTTTAACCGTGATGGAGAAGGTTACCCGATAGCCGTTGAAGTAGTTCTTTTCTTCAAGCGTGTAAGTACCATCTTTCATCTTGCCAGTGTTATTGACTTCAATTGGCTTGGTGTCCCCAGCCTGAGCCGCCTGAACTAATTGTTGGGCGTAATTCTTAAAGGTCATACTGGAATCGGTCGCACCGGAAATAACATCGATAGCGCCGACATTGGTTCCATTCTTCTTAAAGGACTTGTTTAATTCAGGAATGTATTCCTTTGGTCCAACCTTGACCTTAGCCTTCATGGCCTTTTCATAGCTGGCGTCTTTGGTCTTGGATTTGCCATTCTTATCAACGTAATCATACTTAGTAGAAGTAATCTTCCCGTCTTTGACCGTCATCGCCATTTCAACCTTATAGCCATGGTCATAGCCGGTTTCATTCAGCTTGTAAGTACCATCCTTCAACGGGCCACCTGCAACCTGCTTTTGGGTTGATGACTTCTTGACCACTTTACTGCTGGAAGCCTTGCTGCTGGATGAATTTTTGCTGCTTGAACTACTGCTGCATGCACTTAAAACCAAAGTGGACAGTGCAACAACGGCTGTCCCCGTCACAACTTTACTTAACTTCATGACATTTACCCCTTTTGCAGTTCATAACTGCGATATTGTGTTTTCAATCACATATTTAGTTTAGCTAGTCAAATCAAAAAAATCAACCAAACACGGGTATTATAAGCGCTTTCTCATTTTTTAATCGTCCTTTACGAAGCGTATTTTTGTGTCATTTTACACAAAAATGTACGGCTTTAGAAAAAGAGAGCGCGAACGTTAGACATTACGTAATTTTAAAGGCTATAATGGCTTAGATACATACTTTGTAAGAGTATGGGTAAAGCAAATGGTAAGGAGTGTTATGCATGGCGAAAACCAATATCGTCGTGGTTGGCGCGGGGTTTGCCGGGGTCTATGCGACAAAGCACCTGGCCAAGCACTACAAACGTAACAAAGACGTGACGATCACGCTGATCGATCGCCACTCGTACTTCACTTATGTCACCGAACTGCACGAAATCGCCGCGGATCGTGTCCCAGAAGACGCAATCCAATACGATTTACAGCGGTTGTTCAATCGACGTAAGAATGTCAAGCTGGTCACCGATAATGTGACTGGGATTGACCGCGACAAGAAGGAAGTTGTCACTGAAAACGGACGCTTCCCTTATGATTATGTGATCTTGGGAATTGGATCACAACCGAACGACTTTGGGACGCCTGGCGTTGCCGAACACGGTTTCACCTTGGGTAAGTGGGAAGACGCGATTCGGCTAAAGCGCCACATTGAAGACGTTGTTCGGCGCGGTTCCGAAGAGCACGATCCGGCTAAACGCAAAGCCCTTTTGTCTATCGTCATTGTCGGTTCTGGCTTCACTGGTACCGAAACGATTGGTGAATTACGTGACTGGCGCGATACCTTAGCCAAACAGTACAAGCTAGATCCGAACGAAATTCAATTTAGCTTGATGGAAATGGCGCCAACGATCATGAATATGCTAGATCGTTCAGACGCGAACAAAGCCGAACGTTACATGGAAAAACGCGGCATCAAGGTCATGAAGAATACCGGCGTTGTCGGCGTTCACGCAGATCACGTTGATCTAAAAGACGGCTCCACGTTCCCAACATGTACCTTAGTCTGGACGGCCGGGGTTAAAGCAACTGACCAAGCGAAAGATTTCGGCTTGAAACAAGGACGTGCCGGCCGAATCTTAGTCAAAAACAACATGGAATCGCAAGACGATCCAAGCATCTATGTTGTCGGCGATGTATCGTTAGTTGATCAAGACGGCACCGGCAAGGGCCAGCCGCAAATCGTTCAAGGCGCTGAGGCAACTGCCCACACCGCGTTGACGAACATTGAAGCCAAGTTGGAAAATAAGGAACAGGTTGAATATAAAGCCAACTATTCCGGATTTATGGTCAGCTTGGGTTCAAAATATGGTGTTGCCAATATCATGGGCTGGCTGCACCTTTCCGGTTTCTTTGCGATGTTGATGAAACATTTAGTCAACATGCTCTACTTCGTTCAGATCTATTCCGGTTATTATTTATTCGAGTACTTCATGCACGAATTTTTCCGGACCCGCAATGGCCGCAACATGTTCCGCGGACATCTTTCCCGTCAAGGCAATGTTTTATGGACACTGCCTGCCCGTCTCACATTAGGCGCTATGTGGTTGATTGATTGCTGGCCGAAGATTCAAGGTAAAGAGTCATGGTTCATTGACAAGCTCCGGTTGCCATTTAGCTGGTTACAACCGGCTGCTACCAGTGGTGCCTCTGCTGCTGGCGCTGATGCAACCAGTGCTGCTTCCGGGGCCGCTGCCGGTGCTGCCAAAGCAACCAAGACCGTCTTCTCCCTTTCATATCAGTATGGTAATGATCCGATGATGGTCTTTGACAAGATGCCAAACTGGTACTACAGCATTACCAAGACCTTGATTCCTAATCAGCAAGTTGCCTTCTTCATGCAAAAGGCCATGACGATTATGGAAATTCTGATTGGGCTTGCGCTTGTTGCCGGTTTATTCACCTGGTTGACCTCTGCTGCTACGATCGCTTTTGTCGGCGTCTTCTGCCTCAGTGGTATGTTCTACTGGGTTAACATTTGGATGATCCCGATGGCCTTTGCCTGCATGAACGGTTCCGGCCGCGCATTTGGGCTCGATAAATGGGTTGTCCCTTATCTCCAGAAAGTCTTTGGCAAATGGCGCTATGGAACACCGCGATCTCTTTACGGTACCGATGCACTCAAATAATTGTCTACACAAAAGGCTCTGGGTGGACTTACCTAGAGTCTTTTTTCAAGAGCGGGAAGCTGCTGCGGTCTCTTTTATCGGCCACGACTGCTCCCCGTCCTTCGTGTTCACATCATCGTTTTGAAGTCATGAACTTGAACGCGATTCAATTTCACTAGATTGGAGGCTCACAATGAAACGGCCAAATACCTTTAAACGTTATCTTAAGATGATTCGCCCATTTGACTGGATCATTGTTGGCGGCCTGTTTATCGCAGCGTTCATTCCGTATCTTATTTTCGGCATTCATGAGAATCAGCAGCAAGCAACCGCCTCGCAACAGGTATTAACAGCCGTGGTGACCCATGACGGCCATGAAGTTTATCGCAAGCGACTAACCGGTCATACTGGGACCAGCCACTTCACCTATCGTGATAAAGACGGTGACTGGAATAAGATTGAAGTCAAAGGCGCGGGAATCGCGATTACGGAAGCTAACTGTCAGGATCAGGTCTGCGTTCGCCGCGGTCGGATTACGAAACCCGGTCAAACAATTGTCTGCCTGCCGCATAAGCTACTCATTGCGATTAAGTCAAATAAAGGCGATAGCAACACGGGAGGTATGGTGACCGAATGAGTGTTTATAAAGCCGACCGTACCCGGCAGTATATCTATATTGCCTTACTCTGCGCTCAAGGCGTCATTATCGGCCTACTCGAGCGTATGATCCCGTTTCCCTTTGCCTTTGCGCCTGGTGCCAAATTGGGCCTGGCCAATTTAATCACGATCATTTCATTGTTCACGATGTCAATTCCCGACAGCTTTATTCTGATGTGCTTGCGACTGCTGCTCACCACACTACTTGGCGGCACCTTGTCAACCTTTCTTTACAGTGGTGCTGGTGCGGTTTTATCGTGGTTTGGCATGTTACTCATTAAACAATTAGGTGAAAAACGTGTCAGTATGATCGGTATTTCTGCAGCAGGTGGCATTTTGCATAATGTCGGCCAGCTCTTGATGGCATCCTTCATCGCCCAAAGCTGGACCGTCATGCTCTATTTACCGATTCTCGCGTTTATGGGCATTCTGGCGGGCATTGCGGTTGGGATTGCTGCTAATTTTCTTTTTGAACACATCGATATCTTACGACGACTCCGCTATGATCGCACCAAGCGTCGTAAAAAAGGAGCTACACATGAAAATTCATCCCATGTGGCATGAATACCCGACGTTGGCGCCGGAGCTTGCTTCAGCGCTAACGTTGATTGAAAAACAGATCACAACCAACAATACACCTGTGGCCAAGGCGATCATGGAAATGATTAATGGCGGTGGCAAATTGTTACGGCCGGCGTACTGTCTGCTTTTCTCCCGGTTTCAAGACACGGATCGCGAGAAAATGATTGCACTGGCGGCCGCCATTGAGACGCTTCATACCGCCACTTTGATCCACGACGACATTATCGATAAATCTCCAACCCGCCGCAATCAGGTGACGATTCAAAAACAATTCGGCCCGGACACAGCAGTTTATGCTGGCGATTATCTCTTTGTTGTCTGCTTCAAGCTGTTGGCACATTACGCCTCAAGCCTCCGCAGCATTCAACAAGACAGCGGCAGCATGGAGAAAATCTTAAAAGGCGAACTGGATCAGATGGCCACACGCTACCAAACCCAAATCACCATTAATGACTATCTCAAGCAGGTTTCCGGAAAAACCGGCCAGCTCTTTGCGTTAAGCTGTTTTGTCGGTGCCTACGAAAGCGGCGGAACAACGAACTTTGCCAAAACGGCCGAAAAAATCGGCATGAACATTGGCATCGCCTTCCAATTGCTAGACGACATTCTCGATTACACTAGCGATGGCGAAACTTTGGGCAAACCGGTTTACGAAGATGTGCGCAGCGGCGTCTACTCAGCACCACTCATTTTGGCCATGCAGCGCGATCGCCAAGCCTTTTTGCCGCTGTTAGCGAAAAAAGAACACATTAGCGATACCGAGATGATTCAACTGCGCGATCTTGTCATCAAGTATGAAGGTGTCAAGCAGGCCTACACTATGGCGCAACAACGTACTGAACTGGCGACTGCCGGTTTGCAGAAGTTGCCTGCCGGCGCTGCACGAGACGATTTAATCCGTTTGACGGAGAGCCTTTTGAAGCGCAAATCTTAATTCGTATTAACCGGATCTTAAGCAACCAGCAGAAATTGAGCTGGTTGTTTTTTTGTTAATGCAGATGTACAACAAATCCTCTAACTCCTAGATCGCTATCAGGTTCGATTTTTCTTACTCTCGATTAATGACCATTAACTTTTCATTTTTGATCTGTTTATCTGCCCATGGTCTTTACGGCGTCTTGTCGATATGTAGCCCATTTTGATGGAAAAATCTCTTCGCTTCATGAGACAATCCCAAGACTTTTTTACTTTCACAATTGTTAGAACTCGTTATTTAAAGTCGAACTTTCATCTGCGGAAAATCAGCTAAATAACCAAACTAATGTAACAGTCTCATTCGATGAATCCGCTTGCAATGGCAACGAAATCAGCTTACTATAGGTTCACAATTTCAAGTCGTAGAAGTCAGAAGTCTATTTTTGAATAGTGGGTAACCGTTATGGAAAATAAAGCTAAAGTCATTAATTCCGGCAAGATAATTGTCAGTCATATCGTCTTTCCCTTGGTTCTGGCTATTGCTGTTGGCATCACCACTTCTGGATCATTTGTTTACCAAGCCGTTAATCATGAAGAACCCGTTGTCGTCCAGGCTGCTTCATACCCCACTCCTGCAAAGCGCGGTATCACCCTATATGGATTGGGTAATGATACGGTTTATGTTTACTATTCAGCCTCACAAATGGCTGCAGTTAAAGCGGCTTCAAACACCCAGGCAAATGCTAGACTAGCTTTTGCGGCAGCTTTTGGCGCTATAAATCAATACGCAGGGCTTCTGGCAACGGCCGCATTGATTCGAACAAACACCCAGTTCAACAACTTTAGAGAGGCGATCAATTCGGCTATTTCTAAAAAGAAAGGCTTGCAGCTTCAATACAACACAACTTTCGATGATGGTAATAACAGCGCTACCTGGGGAGCATCATTTGTTGTTAAGTAATTAGCATTCCCCTTAAATCGACCCCATGCAATGTACATTGCTGAATTGAAGGAACAATCAGCTCATCTGCTGGTTGTTTTTTTGCGTTCCACAAAGCATAGTTATCCATAGAGCCTTCAACCATTCTCAACCCAGGAAAGTGTGAGTGACATGACAACCATTGCCGTCTTTTCAGATATCCATGGCAACTTAGCAGCGTTAGAAGCCGTGTATGCAGATGCGATTCAACATGGCTCTGGAGCTTACTGGTTCTTAGGTGATCTTTTTGGGCCCGGACCAGACGTTCAGCCATTGTGGGAAGAATTACAAACCATCAACCCGACGATCAAAATCCGGGGCAACTGGGAAGATTTCTTGGTCACCACATGGTCAGGTAAAGATCGTCTATCTACCACGCAAAAGAAAATTGAAGCTTATATTTTGAACCACCTGCATGATCCGGCCAAGATTTGCGCCACCCTTGCCAGCTGGCCGCTTCACCAAGAAGTGACGGTCAATGGGGTGCAAATTGGGCTCTCACACCATCTTCCCGCCAATAACAGCGGGGATACGCTCTCAGTCCGTGCTGAAGGTTCCGCATTATCGGCATTATTCAGTGGACCCCGTAGTACCCTTGACTTGGCCATCTATGCCCACATTCACCATCCCACAATGCGTTATGTCGACTTAAGCATGCCGATCCAAACCGCTGATGCCTTTGATTATGCCAAAGCCGATGAACGCCTTGTTTTGAACCTTGGCTCAGTCGGTTTGCCTTTTGACAAGCCAACTCGCCGGTATCAAGAGTGGCGCGCTGAGTATCTCTTACTGGAAGTGACTGACGACGGCGCAATCAATCCGCAGTTTCGCCGAATTTCTTATGATCTGCAAAGGGAATTCAAGCAGGCGCTGGCAATGGACATGCCGTTTGTTGAGAATTATCGGCATAATTTCTATATTTAAGCGAGGGAGGTTTGCTGTGCATACTTTTCTGCTTTTGTTAGGATTTTAGTTAGCCCAACATTTAAAAAATTCAGTACACTGATATACATTGTAACTGGATGGCATAGAGACTGTTTACAAGCAAAAAAAGTCCCATAAAATTGGGACTTTCTGTACTTCAAACACTCCTATTAAATTGTTAAGGATGATGCTATTAGTTGATTTATCGCATATCTGGAGAAAATATCCTGTTAATATCGTATGGAAGCCTTCACTACTCTGACCTATCTTTAAAATAAACGCTCCCTATGAGTACAGCAATCATTAGATAACCAGTTAATTTAAAATATTGCGTCCAATAAAGCTCACCCAGAAAAAGAAGATCATAACCAATATTAAAGAGCATCAACGCCAACCATAGTAAAAATCCTCCAAGATATGTCTTGGCTTTATTCTTAACGTTTACCACCCCAGACCGCATTGTACGGCATACCATGCCAATACGGTTGCCATAACAGCTGCATTACGTTTAATACCCTGAGCTGCTACTTTAGCAACGATAGCCTTTGCTGCTTCCAACCAGAGCTTTTTGTCAATATAAGCCACGATAGTATTGACATTGACCATGCTTCGGATTTCCTCACCGAGTTTTCCCAGCATGCAATTTCCAATATCGGCTAGATCGCGTTGAACAATTCGATGCTCCGTTGGAAAAATACGAGATTCATTCTCAGAGATACCGATAAACCTTTCTGTAGCCTGAATTTCATCTTTTCCATATTTGGCAATGAGATAATCAATGTTAAGATTTTCAATATCGCCATCTACAAACATCTTTTCTAGTTCCTTGGCGACGGCTTGCTCTTTTGGCGTTGCCGAGTTTACAGTAATCTCGTCTGCTTTAGTTGCTGCATTGACCGGTTTGGCTCCGGTTAGCATTAGACTAACAAACAATGTCGTTGTGAATATCGCTAGCAATGCAAGAAATTTAGGTGTTCTTTTCCACTTCGACTGAAATTCCATGTGAATCCCCCCATTTGTTAAGCGAGTTACTCGCTTTTTTTGTCAACATCCGCCATAATTTATCCAGGAACAATAATAACGTCATCACCCACCGGATAAGTGTCATTCAGGATCTCTGTTAAATCCGGCACACGGATTCCCCCCTTTCTCCTCCAACCTCCTCCGACATCTACACTGATAATTTAATCAAACTTCAGCTAAAAAAATTCAAAGGTCGAGTATTTTCTACATGAGAGGTGAAGAAATGTTTGCTGATCAATTTACTTGTGGTAACTTATTTCGCCAAATTCGTGAACGTCGTCATCTTAAAATCTCCGATGTACAAGGACCCTTACACAAGACTTCAGTTTCTTTCTTTGAGACTAAAGATGCCAACATCCGTCTTTTTAGCCTGATGGAGATCTTGAAGCCAACAATGACAGAACCCCAGGAATTCTTTGAGTTAATTGATCAAACGCATAGTCAATTGCGTCGCTTTTTTACAGAGCTCAATACCTTATATGAAAGTCTGGATTTAGCGGGCTTGCAAATGCTCTTGACCGATTATCATGGAATTAAACGATCTGAAACACCACAGTATATGCTCAAGCTAATCGTTATGTCTTGTATTGCTAAAGTTAAGGAACAAAGCCCGATTTTCTCGGCTGAGGATGAAGAGTGCATCCAGCAATTTTTGTTAACAGAAGGGCGTTGGTTCCACTTTGAGTATCTGGTATACGCCAATTTGTGTCACTCGCTCTCCAATTGCGTCAATGACCGTTTACTTCGCCATATGGTCAACAAATATCAAGAATTTCACCTATCTCGGTACGATCAAGCTTTTGTTGGTACTTTTTATAATATTTCCGCGAGGTACTTAAAAGATGCCGATTATGACCGTGCCTTATCAATGCTAGATATAGTTGCCGACTTTCCTGTCAAAAATACAGCCCTGTATCTGCGGCATCATGTGGCATTCATCCGGCTAGCTGTGCCGATTTTAAAGTGCCAAGATCAGGAAGCCAAAAAGAAACTAGCTACCTTACTGATGGCCACAGAGATCATTGACCCGAAGTTATATAAGACGAATATGGCGTGGATGAAGTCTCTGAATTTAGATCCCGAGGCAATCTTAAATAACATCACCTGAAGAAGTGCTGGGTCCCCATGGAAGAAGAGAACGATTAACCTAATATTCTAAGGTGGAATATTTGATGTCAGCCTAGGATTAAATAGTTTGCAAAAAGCAGCAAGTCCACCCGTCTTAGCACAGACGGGGCGAACTTGCTGCTTTGTTAATTTCATTTATTCAAGGCTGCACATCCCAAACAAAGTCAAAAAATGTATAGCGCTAAATCTCATTGATTCACTAAGGTTCCAACATACCAAGTTGCCCAAATAAGCAACAAAGACAGTACGCCGACCAGGACAAATCGTTTCAAACTGAACTTTTTATCAGGAACCAGCCGTACGTACCCTATATAACCGGCCATGGCAAGCGTTAACACGATTAGCACTCGATGTAAACCTTCAAGAAATGTCATAATTTTTCTAGATTAATCTATGCCTCTGCCCTTTGTCAAACTCAACTAGACTAATTGACTCGCATTTTTAATCTTTAACAAGACCGAATCCAAGCCGGCTTGACACAATTATCCGTTTCACATTCAACAAATCTTTATGATCGTAAATCACACTCACGCTTTTTGAAATATCAGCCTAAACTCATCAGCCAACGAAAGCGGCGCAACACTATATGGCACGTCATGAGTCACAAGTCCTAAAACAAGCTTCTCACGTGTTCCCTTATCCAGTTTTGTCAAATCAATAAGCACCCGATCACGATCAGTATCTAATATCGCATCCGCACTAACATCGGTTAACAGCTGGGATGTCTGCCGCATTTTCAAAAAGTTTGGCTGGCTCTCATGCATATTGATTTGTTTGACAATCTTGCCTGCTCGCAGAAAAAGAATGCGATCGGCCAGACTTTGCAGGTTGTCCAGTAAATGCGAGACCATGATGACGAGCTTGCCATCTTCTCGCAGTTGCTGAATTTGACCCGAGATCAGCGCAATATTTTCCGGATCAAGGCCGTTCATGGCTTCATCCAGTAACATAATCGGCGTATCCGAAGCCACGACCATTGCAAAACATAGGCGCTGTTTCATCCCGAGCGAATAGGTGCTGACTTTTTGGGTGATATAACTGCGCATTTTCAAGCCATCGATTAAGGCATCGAGCGTGATCTGACTCTGCCACATGTTTCGGTACAATTTCAAATGTTCATAGCCAGTTAACTCACCAAAAAGCTCGCTTTCTAAAGGGAATGCGCAAATTTTTTGATAAATCGCCTTAATCGCTTGATTGCTTTCGTAGCGCAGCCCGTCCACCTCTACATAGCCACGGTCAGGCTTTAGATTATTCATGATGACATTCAAAAGCGTGGTTTTACCTGTGCCATTCGGAGCCACAAGTCCGACAATTTCTTTCTGATTCAAAGTGAGCGTGACGTCATCTAAGACATGCTTTTTGTTGGCAAAAGACAATCCGATATCATTTAGCTTTAGCATGATGCCACCTCTCTCTTTTTCGGGTGCCGTTTGTGAGTCAGGCAAAATATAACAACTTCAAGTACGACTATCACACTCAGAATCATGATCAACCCGAACACGAAGGTCATTTGGGTCGTCTCATACCTGAAGTTTTGAAAGCCCACCACCAACCGGCCGATATTGAAGTAACTCGGCAACAAGTATAACGAGTTGTGATTAATGGCGACTAAGCCGGGTAGAAAATAAAGACTTTCGCTAACTATCAACAGGATTGTCACCGCCAAACTGGCAAACTCACTTTTTAAAATTACCTGTAAGACAACCTGCAGACGAATGATCATCCATACGCTTAACAGTAAAAGAATAAAGGCTTCCATCATAAACTGGCCAAGTGAAATCGTGCTGAAAGTAAGCCCTTCATACACCGGTATCGGTAGGGACAAACTACCGAGGCCGAACTTGATCATGTTAAACGGTAATAAGATGGCCAAAAAGCCAAGTAACAAGCCGCCACTCATCAGTAACGCTGACAGAGACTTGTCATTGAGCATGGCCCAAGTTGTTAACGGGAAGTTTTTCAAAATCGATTGTTTCTTGCGATCTCTTGTCACTAAATCTGTACTGATCATCGCCGTCACAAGCAATAACGACAACGCCAGTCCATAAAATAACGCGCGTTGCAGCTGCTGTAAGGCTGTTTGTTGATTAATCATCGCTGCCGTGACACTATTGTTTGGCATATGTGCATATTGACGCAACCGAGTCCGCGCCTCTAAATTCCAATAATGGCCATTACGGTTCTGATTGCCTGAACCTGCATCGCGGACCACAGTCGGATCACTGTAATATTGCAGCGGATAACTAAGCCACGGTTGCCCTTGTAGCACTAGGCGATCGGTAAGCGCTAATTCATCAGCCATTGATGCTGCCACCTGATTGTATTTGCCTTGCCCAGCCGCTTTCAACTGCGCGCGTTCATCTTTCATAAACTGAGGGACATAGGTACCAGCGTTGGCAATGGTCGGATAGTTAGGAAATGCCGGATTGAAGGATTTCATGAATTTCGCATTTTTCTGGTACTTAGCGGTCACCTCCTGGCGTGAAAAGTTTTCCAAGGTGCCATTTGCAGGTAAGTACTGATAGCAGAACCAAAAACTCCATAGCAAAAAAATTAAGCACGCGCCCCAATTTTTCTTACTGAGGAGATTTTGTTTGATTTGAAAGGCTATGTATGAACGATTACGACTCATTTTTTGCACGCCCCCACCTTGAAATCACGAATAAAATACCCATCAGCCAGATTAACATCATCCCCAAACCTGTCACCCAACCAATGGGCAGATGATCGTTTATTAGAAAATGGCCTGAATACACATTAGCAATGCTTAAATAAGGTAGCGGTGTTAAATAGAAGACTGCTGGCAACGATGGACTGAATGTCACGATGGTTAACACGACAACCAAAGCGAGGAGTGTCGCATAGAAACTTCCGATCAGTCGATTCAACCAAATGGCTACAACCGACATCAATACTGTGAGCACAACTGCATAGACCGCAATCAGTAAGCCGGCAAGCCAACTGGGAACCGTGGTGATTTTGTTTATCAAGGTAAAAGCGGTTGGATAGTTCCAGTCCCCGAAACCGATAACGATTCCTAAAAGTATTAATCCCACAACCGGCAGAACAAAGAACAGTCCGATACTTAATTGAAAGTTTGCTTTGACGTGGGCCGCCATTTTACCAAGAAAATGAACCGGCATGTTCCTCAAAACACTTTGGTGCTCAAGTTCTACTAACCATGAATCTCCGACTAAATAGGCGATTAAAAAGGGTGCGCACACAGCGATGGCCTGAAATAATAAGGCGCCATAGTCACTGGCAGTCTTGATGGCAACCCGCGGCGAACCTTGAACTTGTTGTAACTTTCTGGCAACCGCGAGCTTCCCCGTCACGGCTTCTTTGGTTGGGATTAATAGTCCGCTAGCACCGGCAAAATCAAGGGAATAACTTTTAAGTTGCGCCTGAGCCAATTCAACCTGCCCATTAAGAATCATGCTGGCATCATGGACGAGTAAGCCACTATCAATCTTGCCGGTTCCTGAAAGTTGCTCATTCAACGCCTGCACCATTTTTCCTTGTTTGCTGGTTTTCGAATAGCTTTGGGCATCATAGCGTAAATAACTCGATTGCACCGACTGCTGAATCCTAAATGTCTCAATCTTTAAATCGGCAATCTGCTGAAATTTAGCAACCCAAAACAAGCCAATCACTAGAAAAACCATAAAAAGTTCGCCTACCAGGTTTTTCTGATTCAGCATCACTTGCTTTTGAAAAAAGGCGCTTAACTGTTTCATCTTAGATGCCTCTCTGTTCACCCGTTTTTGCTTTCTCTGGTCAAAACTTTACTCAAAGTAAAATTCTGTGAGTTGCTTTAACATACCAAATCAATAGGTCCACATATTTTGAGTATATTGATAAAATATGAGCCCAGCAAAAACCAGCTATTTCTTTACTAGTTCATACCTTCTATTCTCTTTATCCATTGATTAGTACATGATGAGCTTTACATTACATTAAAATGAGGCCGCCATCAAGTAAGAGCTCAAATTAATCGTGCATCACATCCGCCATAACGCGCTCCCCGACGCAGGTCCCTACATGTAAGGGCCTTCCTTTACTCCTATAACGCGCTCCCCGGCGCAGGGATCTGCATGTAAGGACCTCAGGCGCAATGGCCAAGACCGGGCCATCACGCCTGAGGCCACTTACACTCCGATCCCTAACCGCGCCGGCTCGCGCTTACCAAAAAAGCCAAAGCACCTCAGCCTTCAAAAAAACTGGGTACCTTGGCTTATTAAACCCGCATCAATGAGTGTGAACTTTTGCAGCGATTTGTTTGCCGAAATCTGTTTGATCAAAATGTTCGATAATATCCTTAAGCTCGGCATACCGCAGACTAGCGCCGAACAACGGACTTCCCGGTTCGGTCATAATGCCGTCTGCTAATCGGTTATGAACAACCGTGTCAAAGCCCATTCGATCAACAAAGGCAGCTACTTGATCAACAGCAGCGGGATCATCACCGGTCACAAACAGCGCCTTGCGTTTTGGATTCCCTTTAGGCCGCGCTTCTTCTTGCAGGTTATGATAGCCCATATGGTTGAAGGTTTTGACAATTTTGGCACCTTTAAAATAGGCTTGAACCTGTTCACTCGAGGTGGTCGTTGGATCTAACACTTCTTCACGAATACCGTCTGTTTCCCACCAGTAATTCATCGCATCAATGACTAAATGACCTTTGAGTAAGTCTGCATCAATATTTTTATACCGGCTTAACGGGATTGCTAAAATGATCAAGTCACTGTTAGCCACCACCTCGGCATTTTCGGAAGCAATCGCGTCGGGGACGAGGGTTTTGATGGTTAAGGCGATTTTTTTGACTGCGCCTGAGCCGGAAATCCGGACAGTATAACCGGCATCTAAGGCTAAACCAGCGAGAACGATGCCGACTTTACCAGCACCAAGAATGCCTATACGTTGAATCGCCATTATTTCACCGCCGCCTTTTCTGCTAGAATTTCTTTAACCCGCGGGATGACTTTCGTGCCATACAACTCAATCATGCGTTCACGCTGAGCCGCAGTTTGGTTACCGGCGCCGTAAACAAGGTCAAAGCGGCCCAAATCCAGCAGATCAATTGTTTCTGCCATGCGCCGCGCCACGGTTTCCGGATTGCCGACATAGAAGGAGCCCACTTTGGTTTCACCATCGAATTGTTCGCGACTCATCGGTGCCCAGCCGCGAGTTAAGCCAATGCGGTCAAAATTGGCTTTGATATTCTTAAAGGCGACTTCAATTGCTTCATCTTCGTCATCGGCAATAAAGCCATGAGAGTGGACGGCGATTGGGAATTCGGGTTTGCCGAGCTCCTTTGCGGCAGCATGGTACAGCTGAATATATGGCTTAAACCGACTCGCCTGACCGCCAATAATCGCGATGATCACTTTATAGCTGAAGTTAACCGCCCGAATGACAGATTCCGGTGAGCCGCCGATACCAATGTATGTCTCCAGTTTGCCGTTTTCTGTTTTGGGATAAACTTCCTGATTCTTCAAAGCAGCGCGGAATTTTCCTGACCAGGTTACCGCTTTTTCATTGCGCAAGGCATCGTACAAGCCAAGTTTTTCGTTGAACAAGTCGTCATAGTCGGTCAAATCGTAGCCAAATAACGGAAAGGATTCGGTGAATGATCCGCGGCCCAACATTACTTGCGCGCGCCCGTTAGACAAAGCATCTAAAGTTGCAAAGCGCTCATAAACCCGAACCGGATCATCGGAACTGAGCACCGTGACCGCCGTGGCAAGCTTAATTTGCTTGGTAACTGTCGAAATTGCTGCCAAAACCGTTTCCGGACTTGAAACGCTATAATCCGGGCGATGATGTTCGCCCACTCCGAAAACCTGAATGCCTAATTCGTCAGCCAGTTGACCTTCACGCACAATCTGTCGAATCGAGGCCGCAGCCGTTTGTAAACTGCCATCTTCATTCGCCACAATGTCACCAAACGTCTCCAGCCCAAACTGTAAATGCTCAATGTCTACCATCAAAAATGCCTCCCAAACGATAATACTTACTTTTTGTAAGTCGATAATCGTATCATAGCCTTTTTTCTGGCGGGTGGCAAGCTTTCACACAGATATTCATACGAGGATGTGCCAATAAATTGCTCAGAGACGCAAAAAAAGTCCGATCATCGTGCGACGGTCATTAGCCAATATTGACAATGACCCGCTGCGTAACCGGACTTTTTAAATGAAGTCACATCTGAAAACTTATTCTTTTGGTTTCGGTCGACGTTCCAAGTGGCGCCGCATTTTATCGAGCAAGAAGAGTTGATCATTATTCCATGGGCTATTACGGCGAGCTAGATGCGCCGCGTAACTGGACGTATCATGGTTGAATTCACGTTCCGAGCGTTGCACTTCCTTGAGAAAGTCGCGCGAACTGATGCGTAAGGCACCACGGGAAAAGACCGTCCACTGCTCTGCTTGATCACTGGTGACCACGACCAGCTGCACCAGCGGCGAGTTCATCTCCTGAGCGAGTCGTTCGATATAGCTGTCGGCAGTTTCGTCTTCTTTCGTGAAAACCACTTGCAAGTCCCACTTGGCGTAACTTTTACCGATTCCCGGAACATACATGGCATCGAAAACCACAATCATTTTCGCATTTTCATGACTGCGGTATTCAGCCAGAATATCCAGTAAGCGATCACGGGCGACATCGAAATGATCTTCTGCTTTCAACTTGGCGAGTTCAGGCCAGTTACCGATGACGTTATAGCCATCCACAATCATAATATGTTCGCGCATTTACTTACCCTCATGGCGACTGGCAAAAGCTTGATACATCAAGATGCCCGCCGCAACACTCGCGTTAAGGCTCTGCACGTGACCGACCATGGGAATGGCAATGGTGGCATCCATCAATTTGGCAATTCCCGGCGAAATACCTTTGCCTTCATTGCCGATGACTAACGCCGTGCTGCCTTTTGCGTCCCACTGGCGATAATCCTGCCCGTCCATGGCGGTGCCAAAAATCCACATGCCGCGATCTTTCAAGATTTTGATGGTTTGCGCTAGGTTCGTGACCCGCGCAACCGGCACATATTCGATCGCCCCAGTGCTGACTTTGGCCACGGCACTGGTCAAACCGACTGCCCGATGCTTTGGGATAATAATGCCATGCACCCCGCTCGCATCAGCCGTTCGCAAAATCGAGCCGAGATTGTGCGGATCTTCCAAGTTATCCAGCAATAAGAAGAACGGATCTTCCCCTTTATCTGCCGCGTGCTTAAACAGATCGTCCAATGTTGCGTAAGCATATGGCGTCATCGCCAAGAGAACCCCTTGATGATTGCCGTGGTCACTCATGAGATCAAGTTTTTGCTTTGGAGCCGTGGCGACTAAGATCTTCTTCTTTTGCGCCATGCCGACAAGATGCTGAATCGGTTCGCTTTTTAGATCGGTCTGGACAAACAGCTTGTTGATGGTGGCTGCGGTTCCCGCCTTGAGTGCGGCTTCAACTGCATGGCGCCCGAAGACGAATTCATCTGGCTCGTGTTCATTATTTGGTGCTTGCGGCTGTTTTGCCATGACCCGTCTTCCCTTCTTCAACGTATTGGATACACCATGCGGCTAGCTCGGCAACGCGATTATCGCGGCCTTCAAGATGCAAGTAACCAAACAGTGCTTCAAATCCTGTCGAGATGCGATACGTGACCACATCCGTATGTTTGGCATGGGTGTAACTTTTGGCATTGCGCCCATGCTTGAAAACTTCTGTCTCTTCGGCACTTAACAAATCCGCCGTCTGCATCCCGGCAATCAACGCCGCTTGTGCCTTGGCGGAAACAAAATCCTTGGCTGCTCGTTGCAAGGCTGCCGGGCGCACCAGCCCGCGTTTGAGTAAGTGTTCCCGAATATAGACTTCATAAACTGCATCGCCTAGATAGGCCAGTGCAATCCCGTTCAATTGTTTTGGATCAAATGTCATTTTCTGCGCCACCGTGTCCCTTGAGGAGTGTCTTCCAAAATAATCCCTTGTGCTGCCAGCTGATCGCGAATCTCATCACTCTTGGCAAAATCCTTCGCCGCGCGCGCCGCATCCCGAGCCTTCACCAAGGCGTCAATATCCGCATCCAGATTGGTCGGGTCGGTGAAAACAACCCCGAAAATCTGCAGCCAAGCGTCATACTGATTCAGGAGATCATTGACACTTTCCTGTTTGACGGTATCTTCATTGGCATATTCATTCAACAATTTGGCAAGATCAAATAGCACAGTCAGGCCATTTTGCACGTTCACATCATCGTCCATTGCAGCAATGAAACGGTCTTTTAAGGTTTTAAGCTCAGCAGTGATCTGTGCATCAACGCCGTCAGCAGCATTGGCACGGCGATAGACCAAGTTTTCCCGGGCAATTTTCAAACGATTTAAGCTATTAGCAGCATTCTTTAAATTCGCCTCTGAATACCGAATCGGCATCCGATATTGCGTCCCCGCCATGAAGAAACGTAAAACCTGGGGATCGACCGTTTTGAGAATATCATGGACCGTAATAAAATTACCCAGCGACTTGCTCATTTTCTGGTCATCTTCGCCAATGGTCACAAACCCGTTGTGCATCCAATAACGCACAAACTGCTTGCCGGTTTTGGCCTCACTTTGGGCAATTTCGTTTTCATGGTGCGGAAATTCAAGATCCTGACCGCCGCCGTGAATATCAAATGTATCCCCAAGGAGTTGGGTACTCATAACCGAGCATTCGATGTGCCAACCTGGCCGCCCTTTACCCCATGGTGAGTCCCAACTGATTTCACCGGGTTTAGCAGCTTTCCACAAGGCAAAATCGATTGGATCTTCTTTCTTGTCCAGCTCTTCTTGTGTGATATGCTGACTGGCACCTTCTTCGAGTTCATCAACATTTTGATGGGATAACTCGCCGTAATGTTTGAATTTACGGGCGCGATAGTAAACATCCCCATCAACCGCATATGCATAGCCTTTTGCAATTAAATCCTGGACGAAATCGACAATATCCGGGATCATCTGACTGGCACGCGGATGCGCCGTCGCCGGTTCGATGCCAAGCGCAGTGGTATCCTCCATGAACGCATCAATAAATCGTTGTGCCAGATCAAGGGGGGCTTCTCCGGTTTTGTGTGCAGCGGTGATAATTTTATCATCGACATCAGTGAAATTCGAAACATAGGTGACCTTAAATCCGCGATATTCAAAATAACGGCGGATTGTATCGAACGCAATGGCACTGCGCGCGTTACCGATGTGGATGTAATTATAGACAGTCGGGCCGCAGACATACATTCGGATTTCTCCGGGATGCAAGGGTTTAAACGGCTCTTTTTGTCGCGACATCGTATTATATAGCGTTAACATCGGCTCATATCCTTCCTGTAGCGTCTTACCTGCATTTTACAGGAAACAGCAGCGTTTATAAAGGAACGTGACGCGTTGTTTCACAGTTTTTCATCAAAAAACGGCGTCCGGATATGATCAACCGGCGCGGCTGCATTTAATCAATCTTCCGCTTTGGATTCAAAATGTTTAACGGATCAAACAAGTCTTTGATGCGATGTTGAAGCTCGTCAACGGCAAATCCAAGCTCTTCATTGTTCCATTGATTCTTGCTCATCCCCACGGCATGTTCGCCGGAAATTGTTCCGCCTAGTGCAAGAGCTTTGCGAAACATCAAGCGAATTGCCTGCAGGGCTTCTTTTGGCGGTTCAACTTGATCGGCTGGCCAAATGACGGTTGGGTGAACATTGCCATCGCCTGCGTGTCCGGCGGTGTAGATTTCAACGTTTAACTCTTTGGCGACCGCCGCAATATAGTCCATCATTTCCGGAAGCTTGGAAAGTGGCACGGCCATGTCTTCCATGATGTGCTGACCGTTTGCAAACACAGCAGGCAACATGTCTTGGCGCAGTTTGATGATCGCGGCTGATTCAGCGGGATCACTGGTCACCTGAATGTTTTTAGCGTGGTCAGCGGTTAATATTTTCTCGGCAATTTTCAAGCTTGCCTCACCACCAGTATCCAGGCGGAAAATGAGCATAGCTTCGGCGCCTTCTGCATAATGCGTGCCTTCATAACGATCTAGTGCTGCCACCGTTAACCCATCCAGCGCCTCCAGTGTCACCGGATAAATACCGGACAGCCGCAAATCCTCGACCCCTTTGGCTAAAGCGGTCATATTGTCAAAATACGCCACGCCGACAACCGGAGTGCCAACCGGAATCGGATTTAACTTGACGGTAATTTCCGTGATGATCCCCAGCGTTCCTTCAGAGCCGACAAAAAGATGGGTTAAATCATAACTGAAGGCATGCTTATAAGTACGCCCGCCAAGCTTGATTTCACGTCCATCTGCCAGCACCACTTTTAGTCCTAGCACGTTGTCACTGGTAGTGCCATATTTCACCGTGCTCATGCCACCTGCATTCGTTGCAACATTCCCGCCAATGCTTGAAATCGGCTTGGATCCCGGGTCAGGCGCATAAAATAGGCCTTGTTTTCGGGCGGCTTGATCCAGATCGCCATTGATGACGCCAGGTTCCACAACGGCCAATAAGTCGCCTTTGCTAATCTCTTTAATCCGCTTCATTCGCGCCGTGGACAAAATGATGCTCCCGTCCAGTCCGTCAGCACCAATCACCGTGCTAGTGTCAGCTCCTTGAGGCACGACCGGAATATGATATTGCCGTGCCACCTTTAAAACGCCCTGAATATCAGGCACGTCCCCCACTGCAATGTATGCCAAAATGTGCCCGGCTATCTCCTGTTGGGCATTGCCATTAGCGCTATGTTCGCGGGCAACTTTATCATCTGTGTGAATCTCCGCATGCGGCGCGGCATCCTGCAATGCGGTTAAAATCTCTGCATGATCGTAAGCTGTAAAAATCGCCATGATCTAACCCCCTGTCCTGACCGTCAATCATGAAATGTTACTGATACGACTATTTCGCTTTTATTATGACTCAATTCACAAAAGAAGGTCAGGATTTAGTCTCAGGGGCAAACCAAGATAAATTAAGCTAGGCGATTGGTATCGTCAAGATTGCGATACGACAGTTTAGGATGGACGGTAATCACCGCTTCTCCCAACCACGTTAAATCTCGGGCCATTCTTTTCGTCTGCAATGGTCGCCGCGGATAGCCAACACCCGTCACTTTCGTTTGTGAGGCCACACAAATGGTCAAGACATCCGTGTCGGCGCAGGCATCCGGCTCATGCCGAAACCGCAGTGCATTGAAAACTTGCCCGGGCGCTATTTGCAAGGGCTCTGCGATTTGCGGATAAGCAACGCGCACCACATGCCGACCATGAGTATCAAAACCGGTCAAAACCGCGACTTCAGGCTGCCCCAGCAAGCAGAAATGATGATCAAATCCGTCAAACCGGCTAAATCGTGGCAAAATGTAATAAAAAGTCGGCACCAATAGTTTCAGCATCCGTTGACCGGTCAGCATTAGCCCAGCCTTTCCAGCAAAACAACCGGCTGCGGCAGAACCGGGAATATAGCGCAACGCAAAGGCAGGATATTTTGAGGAAGTGGTAACCGAATTTTCCGGGGATGGGGGTTGGCGGGAAGGCAACATCAACATTCACTCCTATCGCATCATTAGACTATAAATAAAATAATACTCGGTTAACTGCTGAAAACGCACGCGATAACCCTTCGCCATGCCATCAACCTAACCTTATAAAAAACAGGCCGGGTGTCAGCTGCCGAATCCGACGCTGTCCCCCTGCCTGTCACCTGAAACCTACCCCAAAAAATCAACATCACCCAGCTTGTTCGAAACGCACCCGATCAAGTCCGTCTCGTTCTCACAACTCGGTCATGCCGCAGTATCCATCGCCTTTCCGTTCATCACGAAAAGAGCCACCCACTTAACAGACGAAAAAGCCCTGTCGTAACCAACCCTGTCACAATGCCCGCCAAAAAATAGCCGACTTTGGACATACTGCGTTTACGTTTCATTTTCGCTTCACCTCAGATGATGTTACCGCTTACCCGTCCCAACAACTTTTATTTTACCCTATCGAGATGCACTTGTGGGTTTTCCCAAATAAACGTCGGAAAATCACCGATTAACGTTGTGCTGAGTCGTCAAGAGTTGGATTCACCGTCCAAGTAACGGGTGAAAAAATGTTTTTTCTATAACGCGCCGGCTCGCGCTCACACAAAAACCCGCGGCAAACGTATGCGCGCGGGTTTTAAATTTGCTTAAAGTTGTGACGTGACAATCTCAACATTCTTCAAGACTTGATCGCGTCCCATTAATTCGATGGTTTCGGCTAGTTGTGGGCCATGCATCCGTAATGTTGCGGCAATTCGGATTGGCATGTAAAGCTTGCGTCCTTTAACTTGCGTCTCCTGCTTGACCTCGTTGACGATGTGCCCAATGGAATAAGCATCAAACGTGTCGAGTGCCCGAATCTTTTTGGCAAAAGCTTCGATCACTGGCTTAGCGTTATCATCTGCCAGTTCCTTGCGCTCATCATCAGTCAAATCAGTGGCCTTATCAAAGAAAATATCCGCCAATTTACTAATCTGAGCTGTATAACTCATTTGATCAGTGTAAAGGCTGATCAGCTGCCGAGCCCATTCAATCGTCTTGGGATCCGGATCGCTTTGAATCTTGCCATCTTCAATTAGGTTAGCCAATGACAGGCTCATTAACTCATTTGGATTGGTCTTTTGCTTAGCCTTGATGTACTGGTTATTGACCCATTCCAGTTTCTTTTGATCAAACCGTGCCGGACTCTTGGACAAACGCTTAGGATCAAACTGCTTGATGAATTCCTTCTTGGTAAAGATTTCGTCTTCGCCAACCGGAGACCATCCTAACAGGGTGATAAAGTTGAACATTGCGTCTGGCAGGTAGCCTAATTCACGATATTGTTCGATGAATTGCAAAACCGTTTCATCGCGTTTGGACAACTTCTTACCGGTTGCACCATTGATAATCAAGGTCATATGGCCGAAGATCGGTGGTTCCCAGCCGAACGCATCATAAATCGCTAATTGCTTTGGCGTGTTGGCAATGTGGTCATCCCCGCGCAGCACATGACTAATTTCCATCAAATGGTCATCGACAACCACCGCAAAGTTATACGTCGGCATGCCATCACGTTTTTGAATGACAAAATCGCCGCCAAGCGTGTTGGCATCAATTGAAATTTTGCCTTTAACGATATCGTTCCACTCATAAGTTTTATCAGTCGGAATGTGGAACCGAATGACTGGCTGTAATCCCTTGGCCTTGGCTGCAGCAATTGCATCCGCCTTTTCTGCTTCACTCATGCCTTCATATTCGTACTCGTAATGTGGCATTTCGTGACGGGCCTTTTGGGCTTCGCGATCGGCTTTCAGTTCCTCTTCGGTCCGATATGATTCGTAAGCAAAGCCCTTATCCACAAGCTGCTTGATCAACTTGTCATAAATGTCTTTACGTTCAGACTGACGGTATGGGCCAAAGTCGCCACCTTTATCAGGGCCTTCATCCCAATCAATACCAAGCCAGTGAAGGTTGTCCATCTGACTCTTTTCACCGTCTGCAACGTTGCGTTTCGTATCGGTGTCTTCAATCCGCAGCACCAACGTCCCTTTGTTGTGCCGTGCGAATAAATAATTGAACAGCGCCGTCCGTGCATTGCCAATATGCAAATGCCCAGTCGGACTTGGTGCATAACGCACCCGAATTGGTCGATCTGCCAATGTCTTAGCCTCCATTTTCTGTAAACATGCACTGATAGTGTACCACAGAAGGGCAAACGATGGACGGGTCCGGGTGCAATTGGCACCTACTTAATTAGCTAATTCGTTGACCGTCAACGCAAAAATCTTTAGACTGTTATCAGGCTCAGAACAAGGCTTAATTACCCTTGTTCTTTGTTTAGCGGATTGGATGGCACACACCCCTCAACATTCTTTGAACGCGGAGGTGATAGCCATGCCAAAATCAGGAGACGAAAGGGTTTCGCCGCATTGGACGTGGCGTCGATTATCGTCGCGCTTGCCATACTGGTTACCAGAATGGCCAAAGCTTACGCGATAATCAAAAAAGCTAACCGTAGAGGCTAGCTTTTACCCAAAGTCATCTGTGAACTGCGTCGAGGTCATCAGGGCACCACCTGATGGCCTCTTTTCAACGCCATTATTATACCTTGGATGTTAACAAATCGTCAAGAACGACCAGACCCTTCCTTATCAGACGTCAGCTTATCAGATTGAAGCCAATTACAGCACTCGCTGAACCTGCTCGGCTTTAGTCGCTAACTTGTCGGTTGCGCATCGTCCGTTGCCATAGCCAGTAAACAAGTCCCACGATCAAAAGTGACTGGCCAACCAGCAGGAATTCTTCAACGGTCACACTCAACGCACCCACTTGTGTCAGTGCCGCGGGAAAGTCGATGAAAGCATGTAACCCGATCGGAACCAATAGCCAGAACCATTGCTTCCGTTTAACGATAAGCAACCAAACCACAACGGAAAGGGCAATCTGTACGGCTAATGCCATGATCCGTTCCAGCAACGACAGCGAAACTGTCCACGCACTCATACCCGTTAACTGTTTCACTACCGCGGTGATAGCGGACCGCGAGCTGGCAGGCGTTTGGCTTAATACCTTCTCAATTGATCCGCTATTGATCAACATGGCAAAAAGATAGTTACTGAGCACTGTCATACTCCCAACCAGAATCATCTCCAAGCCGCCATGTCCTAAGCCATACAGGAATGGCGTCTCAGGATCGTTAATTTTATCGGGAATACGCTTTTGGATAAACTTGAAGCCCAAAAACCGGCCAACTTCTTCAAAGACACCGGCCAAAAGCGCGCCATAAAGTGCATAAGCCCAAGGTGTGTGCTGAAACTGCCGGGCAATTCCACGAAACGGGCCTTCTAGTACACCCGCAAATAGGAAGAAGATTCCCATCCCGATGAAGAAGATTTTAGTCGCCCCTTTTTTGGGATGACTTCGCCGCTTAATAACCCAAACTGCCAGCCCAATCGGCAACGCTAAGCAGATGAGCATTTGAATCAACATCATGGTCACGGCTGATTGGCTGACCATTTGATTATTCACAACTTTTTCCATTCGCTTTTACCTCTCAATCAAACCAGAATGCTAAGAGCACAATACCAAGGATCAATACCAGTGTTAGTCCCATTAAGACCCAACTGATCGGCCGAGCCATATTCAATGTAAACCCAATGCCGATGCGCTTCTCGACAAAAATGGCTGGGTCGCCGGGATTGTAGTAAAAAACACCACCGATCCAATGCTGATTGTCGTTCAGTACCTTGCCTTTTGCATCCAGTTTACGCGTGCCAGCAATATAAGCCATGGGCAGTAACATAACCGAGACCAGCGTCAGGGTCGCGGTGAGAATCACGTTAAGCCACTGCCAGTCGCTAGACATTGCCGGTAACATCAGCTGTAAGACCAGCAGGCTTTGTGAGAGGAAGCCAATTAAAAGCAGATAGTACAAAATAGCGTTACGCACGCGCCCGGATCGCGGTTCGGCATCCGGATTACCACGAACCGTACCACGTGCTCGACGGGTCAAATAAAAAGCGGTTAATAAGATCAGCGTTTCGATGCCCAACGCCATTAAAAGCACGATGGTATCTGCGGAAGGCTGGCGGAAACCCAGAAAAATAGCCAGCAAGCATTGTGGCAACAGAACCAGACCCGCTGCGGCCGGGACCAGTGTTTGCGGCTTTAGGTTTGCCAAGTCAATTGTCACTTGATGGTTAGTCAACGCCTGATCTGCATGTAATTGCTGCATCAATTGTTTACTTTTCCGGTGACCAGCAATGATTAATACACCATTAAGGCTCACTGTCGCTAAAGTAGCGGCAATTTGAATCCAGGCAAGGGTCACTGACGACAATGCCCAAATAGCCACGGCCCCGCCTGCCAAAACGGCAATCACCACTGCGCCTAACGACGAAGCAACTAGATAACGCCGTCGCAATGTCACTGCTTCAGGACGTTGCCAAATTGATGTGCGTGCGTAAACAACGCCGAAGAGAACATTGCGGCGCGACAGCCATGGCAGCATCGCCTGAATGGCAACAAGCACAAGCCAGGTTATGACAAGGATCAAAATTTCTGCTTTCATCTATCTTCACTCCCCGTTAATTGGTCGTACAGCTGATCAATCATTTTATGCACCGTGCTACGGTCAAGGTTCCGCGCCACTGCTTCGGCAACGACTTTTTCAAGTGCTGGCCGCAAAACATTCTCGACAGCTTGTTCAGGGGCGCCGCGTGATTGGACCACCGCACCGCGTCCTCGTTGTATGACTACGAAGCCTTCTTGTTGCAACGCTTGATAGGCTTTGTTCACTGTGTGCAAGTTGACACCCAGCTCATTTCCCAGTGCGCGAATAGAAGGCAACACGGTTCCATTTGCGAGCGTGCCAGTCGCGATACCATTCACAATAGCATCGCGAATTTGTTGATAAAGCGGTACTTTAGAAGCCAAATCAATTGTCAAACGCACAAACCCGCCTTCTTCCCGTTACACTTGTTCTACATCATGTATAACACTCGTGCAAAAAAAGGTCAACGAATTTTGGCTAAATTGCCGCCGCTCGACTTTTTTTATTATAAGTACCCTAAACGACGCCTTTTTTACCGCATTAAAATCGGCGTACCAATTTGTGCGAGTTGATCATCATGCGTAATCGCAATCACCAACCGCGTTTTTGCCAGCTCCTGCAGCAAGTGAATCACATCCGCTTTGATTTCCGGGTAAATATTCGCGGTAGGTTCATCTAAAACATAGGTCGTGGCGTGTTCCTTGCTCAAGGCCTTTAGAAGTCGAACCAGTTGCAACTCGCCACTTGAAAGAATATCGACTTTTTTATCTAGTAAATTGAATATGTTGAAATTAGGCGAATGGAACACCTGAGTAAAATGCTTCGGTTCTTCATTTAAAAATGCCGCCACATTGCGACAGTCATCGGCTAAGTATTCGCCAACTGTCAGATGCGGGCTAGGTACATCTTGAAATAAAAACCCAATTTGCTCGCGCCGCACTTTTGTCAAGTCGACTTGCGCCGCATTAAGCCCATTTATCAGCACATCGCCCGTCATTTCAGGTTGGTAAATTCCGGTAATGGTTCGAACAAAAGTCGTTTTCCCAATCCCATTGTCGCCGGAAATAACATAAAGTCCGGGCGTCCGAAATGAAACATTCATGTTCTTGGCATAAAACATCTCATCGTTACTTGGCTGCTGGGAAAACCTTCTGACATTGAATCCTTTTACCTCAATGGAGTGAATCCCATTCACTTGTCCGGTCCCTTTTTCATCAGGCGCAATGCTTAGAATTTGTCGCATGCGTGCAAGCGAAGCCCGGTATGCTTCCGTGCCCATTGCTACCGTCAGCAGCTGGTCAACCGAATTTAACAATTGACTGAAATATTGCAAAATAATCGAGAAAAAGCCAATGGTAATCTGTCCATTGAGCACTGCAAATCCGCCGACTAAGAAGAAACAGGTTTGAAAGATCAACTGAATACTGATTTGCGAAGCCGACATCGTAAACCGAATCCAGAAATCTTTGATATAAGTCTGGAATAGCCCTGCTTCAACCCGGTTCAAGCGCTTTGCTTCGTTCTGAAAACTACCAGCACCTTTAATTTCAATATAACGACCGATAAAATCATTGCGCGCCGTGAAGTATTCGTTTTGCTTGTTCTTAACTCGCAAGCTGATCGCGTAGATTTTCTGGTGGAAGACAACGTAAATCACAAAATAAATCGGGACAAAGATTGCCATCATGCCAAAAATTTTAGCATCTGCTTTCATGACATAAAGAGCAATGGTCACTGTTGAAACGATAATGCCAATGAGCCGTACCATAGTATCCGCAAAGAAGCCGACAATTTCGTTGACGTCATCGTTTATGCAGGAACTCAAGGTAGTCGGACTCCAGGTCAGGATTGCGAGGGTCTTCTTAGTAAACAAGCACGCCAAAATACTGCGATTCATCGCTAGGATTGTTCGCCGTCGCGTCAGGATCTGAATACGATTCTGAAAATAGGAAACGATCAGCCGCGACAGCCCGATTCCTAGAATGATTAGCAATAAGGTGACAAATAAGGTGCGATCGTGACTGTACACAAGGCTATCTAACAATTTACCTTCTAGATAAGTCCCGCCAGTGATTAAACTGGTTCCGGCCACTGCCAGTAAAATTAATGCGATGAAGGAAGCCGTCCGTTTTTTCAGAACATGTTTAATGATGGGTGGCATAGGCGTACCTCTGTTTCACGTTTGACGTGTTTCGACTGGTTCTGCAAAAAGGTCCGGGTTCTGTCCGGAAAAAACATAGCATTGTTACATCGTCCTGACATTCTCGCCGCATAGACAACTATTTACTGAAACAGAACTAGCTTGTCAGGATAATTTGTTTGTACCTGTCTTCATGTGATTCGTCAACGATTTACTTAATACTAATGCCATTATCAAATATTTCTTTAATTTTATAACTTAATCTTTTGCTTAGTAACTGAGGCAGCAATTTTTGTGATCGTGTTCTTTTTACGTTTGCCAATCAATTATGAATCCTAACCAGTTGTTTCTTTTTGCTTGTTGACCAGGCTGATATTCTCATGGCCGAATTTTAGAATATGTAAAGTCGTTTTTTCATTTCAATTTGTCAACTTTTCGCCACCAAAAAAATCGGTCCTCAAATACTGAGAACCGATTTTGCTTAATCTCCATGTAGCTGATTTAGATTTACTTTCAACCATCACTGGCGCTTCGCCTTACGAAACAGCTGCGTCGAACCAAGGCCCATAAGTGATAACAACGCTAAACCCACTGCTGCAATACCGTACTCGTGCTTTTCGTTAGTATTAGGTAACCGTCGCTGAGCACTTGGCGTTATGACTTCAGTTGTGGCAGACTGGCTGCTGGTTGATGGTACCGTTGATGTTTCCGGCGTTGTTGGCGTAACTGGAATAGCCGGTTTCGTATAGACAAAGCTGACAACCAATCCGGTATCTTTAGGAAAAGTTCCTGATGCTGCAGCACTATCAGCTGCCAGGCGCACATACCGGTAACCGTTAATCGTGATCGGACCGGTCGTATAAGCCGATCCACTCTGACCTGTCAACACTTTGTTAGGTGCTAATTCGTTACCATTTTCGTCAACATAACGAACCGTGACCGATCCTTGTGTGGCTGGCACCTGCTTGTAAACAAAGGTAACGATCACATTGCCGTTGATAAAGGCATTACCAGCCGGCGCACTGCCTTGGGCCACACGGGAAAAGGCATAGTCGCTAATCTCAATGGGCCGGGCTTCATATAAATCACCAACTTGACCCGTCAGCGTCTTATCAGGGGCGATGCGCTTGCCAGCCTCATCCACAAATCTTTCCGTCACGCTTCCTTGCGCTGCCGGTTTTTCTGTATAAACAAAAGTCACCGTCTGCGGATTAGCAGTAAAGCTTCCTTTTTCAGGCGCACTGTTTGCAGCCAGATGCGCATATTCATAATTTTTGACGTTCGCTGGCACGGCAGTATACGAACCACCGACTGTCCCTATCAGGGTTGTGGCTGGTGCGATTTCATTGCCATGTTCATCAACATACTTCACATTCACCGTTCTTTGAGCTACAGGGACTTTTGTATAAACCAAGGTAACTGTCAAAGTGCCTTTACTAAAGGTTCCGTTAATTGGCGCACTGCCATTAGCCAACTTTGTATATTGATAATTGGCAATCGTCGCTGGTTTAATTGTGTACACTTTTCCAACTTCACCTTGAAGAATCATGTCTTTAACAAGCGTGTTCCCAGCATCATCAACACACTTCACCACAACTTCATTGCTGCTCGTTGGCGAATCAGCGTTCATTGTTTGCTGATTATTTAAATTCAATTCTTGCCCAAGCGTTGCCGGTTGCACGGCCAATGTGGCTGTCCTAGTCGCCATTGAGCTCGCCTTAACTTGATTAGGTTGATGCCCGATAGCCAACGCAAAGACACCAATTAAAGCTACCAGCCATAGCTTTCCTGACTTATATAATCTATAACGAGTCTTCTCTTCTCCAAATAAACGCAATGGTCTTGCCCCTCTTTCGTGATCCAGCCGAAAACTTTTTCAACTGAAAACAACAAAAACAGCTGCTCATACATTCACTTGTATTGTAGCATTAATTAGTTTTTAAAGAGTTATCAGCTACACCTTAGCATGCCAATAAAGCCGCTACGTCAGCGTTTCATAAACTTTATCAATAAAATATCGGAGTTCCAATTTTCTTTTTGAATACACACTGATATGGCATTCAGCGTTGATTCATGCTTCTAGATGGTTGACACTGCTTTTTGATACCGTTGTTCTGATAATTAATTTGAATTCCGTTTTTTAAAAATGAACAAACCGGCGAGTAAGAAGCAACCAATATAAACGACATACCCGACAGTGATTTGACCAAGTGTTAATTGGGTCATCCTAGACAGCTGTTGATTGCCAATTTGTTCTCCTAAATTCAGCATGTTGACGGGATTCCATTTTAGCCATGGGTGTTGATCAATCATCATGAACATTAACTGGTTAAAGATGGAAATGACAAAATAGGCGCTGATGCCGACAATAATCGCTGGTGTTGAGTTTTCAAACAATGTAGCGATAAGTTCGACAAAGCATAACAAGAACAATAAGGTCAAAAACGTGGCAACGATATTCAGTGACCATAGCTGCCAAACGTGTGCATTTAAGGCAAACTGATTGTTGAGCACTAAAATTTTGATGATGACACTCATGCATGCGCTACTGACGTACAACAAAATGACACCAATCAATAAAGCCAGCCACTTACTCAGCAAAATTTGCGCAAATGAATATTGCCGATACAGCAATGTTTTCAATGTCCCATACTGGATTTCCGAAGAGAGTTGCGTACTCCCCACTGCGATCATATAAAACACGATTAACACTGGTGCAAAAAAATTACTGACGAAAGTGGCCTTAATATTTAATAAATTTGGATACTTCATAGCAATCAGGGCAACTGCTAATTGAAAGCAAAAAAGTAAAATAATAAAAACTACAAGTGAGGGACGTTTCATGAGTTTGTAGATCTCTTGCTTAAGTAAAGTTATCACTTTAAAGCACCTCCGAATCAATGTTCTGGTCTTCCAGAACCGCCAACAATGAACTTTCTAAATCACCTTGTGTCTCCGTGATTCGATTGATTTTCAGTTGGTGGTCCCACAAGATTTTGAGTAACGCATTGATTGAAGTAGCCGAATCCAACTTCACCTTTAGAGCAGATGCCGTTTGCTGAACTTCATAGCCGTGCTGTTTCAAGGTACGCTGAGCAACATGATCGTGATCGGTTTGAATTAACAAGAAACGTTGATTGGCGGCCAATATGGCTTCCGTGGTGGCGTTGGCGACGATATGACCCTGTTTAATAATAACCACATCATCCACGATTTTCTGCAGCTCACTTAAGATATGACTGGAAATCAAGAAACTGACCCCTTGCGCCTTTTGTTGCAAAATTAATTTGCGCAGTGTCATGGTTGCTTCCGGATCTAAGCCATTCATCGGTTCATCCAAAATCACCAATTCCGGCTGATTAAGGAAGGCTAGCGCAATGCCTAGCTTTTGACGCATCCCCAATGAATATTTTTTGGCTTTGACGTCCACAAATTGTTCCAGTTGAAGGGCTGCGACAATGGCATCGACTTTTGCCTTTCGATTTGTACCGTTTGCAAAAAGTGTCAACTGCTCGCGCCCGGTCAGATAAGGATAAAGACCGGGATATTCAATCAACGCGCCTACGTTTACCAAAGGCTTATGTTCATTCATGGATATTGGCGCATCATTCAAGCTGATGTGGCCAGCAAATGACGAAATGCCCAAGATTGCTTTCATAATCGTTGTTTTACCGGCACCATTTGCCCCAATCAAGCCCAAAATATGTCCGGGTTTTATTTCAAACGAAATTTTATGTAAAACTTGGTGTCGTCCAAACCATTTATCTAACTGTTCGACTTTTAGCATACTTAACCTCACAAACTTTTCGACAGGAGTTGAGGTAAAGTTATCACAGATCAGTTAAAAAGCCGCAACTTTTGACGAAAGAAAAAAATTAACGATATAATCGAGTGAGTTTCGACTTTAAGAAAAATGAGGTGACAGTCTATGCCGATCCATACTACAGGCCAATTATTCAAAGAAATTCGCCTTGAACGCGGTCTTACCTTGACCGATGTCGCCGGTGATCTGAGCATCAGTACTGTCTCAAAATTTGAAAATGGGCACTCCGAGATTTCCGCAGAGAAGTTGATGCTGTTGCTTCAAAAGCTTGGCATGGATGCTACGGAGTTTTTCGAAATCCTTAGTTCAAAACAAAGTAGCAAAAGTTCTCCCGTAACACTTTCGCAAAGGGCTTTTGATAAACATCTGATGAAGCTTGCTCTTGAACAAGACGTTGATGGTCTAACACACTTCCGCAAGCAATTTACTAACTACTTTCAACAATCAGGAATCAGGCTCTACAAATTGCGCGAAATAATCGTTTCTGCAGTTTTGATTGATACGCGAGACACTCATACTTTACTGACACAGGCAGATTCAAAGTTTGTTAACGACTATTTAATGGCAAGAGATGTTTGGTACGAACTAGAGTACAGTCTTTATGGTGACTGTGTCTCTTTTCTACAACCCCAGGACTTTGATCAGTTGTACACTAAATTTTTAACCATTCATTTCTCGTTCCGTCAACGGCGAGATTACATCAATCTCTTTTTCCAGTCGTTTTATAATACTGCTGTCGCGCTATTCTACCGACAAGAATATAAGAAGGCAATTCAAACTCTTAATCATCTTCAAGATCAGCAGTTGCCAGACAACCTCTTCTTTATCCGTTTGCAATTAAGGCTTCTTAAGACAGTATGCCAATACAAGCTCACCAACAGTACCGAAACGGCCGATGAATTATCAGAGCTCGTAAAAGTAATTTTCAAAATCAGTCCCGCATTCGGGCGTCGCTGGAAATCAGAATTTCAATTTCACGAACCTGTAAGTGACCATACTTAATCAATATAAGCCAACAAAAAAGGACAGTTCCGGTATTCCCCCGCTTTCTAGAGAAATACCGAAACTGCCCTTTTATTTTTTCTTAATCCAATTACCTTTCCTTGTCGCGAATAGCCTTTTGCTGATGAGCCGGCTTGGCAAAGATCATGCGTCCTGCCGCTGTTTGTAAAGCACTGGTGACAATTACTTCCAGCGGTTTGTTCATGTAGAATTTACCGTCTTCCACCACGACCATGGTGCCGTCGTCTAAGTAAGCAACACCTTGCTGTCGTTCGGAGCCGGATTTAATCACGGTCACGGTCATGTTTTCGCCGGGGATGACGTCTGGTTTGAGTGCGTTTGCCAAGGCGTTGATGTTGAGAACCGGGACATTTTGAAATTGGGCGACTTTGTTGAGATTAAAGTCATTGGTCATGACAATCCCATCCAGTAGTTTTGCCAGTTTAAGCAGCTTGCTGTCGACTTCGGTCATATCGTCAAAATCGCCTTCGTACATCTCAATATGAATGTCCTTGTCTTTTTGCATGGCATTTAGAATGTCTAAGCCGCGGCGGCCGCGCATTCTTTTCATTGAGTCAGCCGAGTCCGAGATCAGTTGCAGTTCATGCAAGACAAAATTCGGTACTAACATGGTTCCTTCGATGAAGCCGGTTTTGGCAATGGCTTGAACCCGGCCATCGATAATCACACTGGTGTCTAGCAATTTGTATTTGCGAAAATGATCGCCAACTTTGCGCTCGAGCACCTGATCATTTTCCGTTTCCGTATTCCGCCGGTTGCGAAAGCTCAGAAGCCGGCGCCATTCTTCGCTGCGTGTCGTACCCACCCGAAAACCCAAGTAACCGAATAATAGCATGATGATGAGTGGTAGGAAGATATTCAGCGGCGCGATGAAGCCATAAAACGGAATGGAAATAATAGCGGCCAGGATCAACCCGATAATCGTCGACAAACTGCCAAACAGTAGATAGCTTGGCGATTTAGTGTTTAACGTTTTTTCCAATACCTTCAAGCGCTTAAGAATCCAGTTCACACTGAGACTCGCCAAGAGCAAGAAGATAATGGCACCGATTAAGCCGTCAATGAGCAAGTTATTTAAGAAGTGATTGGCGCTCCAACCAATAAGATCCCAAAGTGATGGTAATGCGCCCATGCCGACGCCGATCCCAATGAGACCAAAGATCAAATAAATAATTCGTTTCTTCATGATATACCTCCTTTCTAAGTTTAATTAAAAACCTTATGCAGCGCTTCGGCAATGCTTGTGACGCCAATAACCTGAATATCTTTAGGTGCACGCCAGCCTTGCAGGTTATTTCGCGGCACAAAAATTCGTTTAAACCCTAACTTAGCCGCCTCTTTCACCCGGTCTTCAATGCGATTCACCCGCCGCACTTCACCGGTTAAGCCAATTTCACCGACAAAACAATCAGTCGGCGGGATTTCCTTGTCGCGGTATGACGAGGCAATTGCCACTGCCATTGCCAAGTCAATCGCCGGCTCATCCAGCTTAACGCCCCCCGTTGCTTTCAAGTAAGCGTCCTGATTTTGCAACATCAAATTGGCACGTTTTTCCAGCACGGCCATAATCAGGCTGACGCGGTTGTGATCCAAGCCGCTGCTCGTACGTTTGGCATTGCCATACATGGTCGGACTGATAAGCGCTTGAATTTCAACCAGAATCGGACGGGTACCCTCCATCGAAACCACCACCGCTGATCCTGTCGCGCCGGCCAGTCGCTCTTCTAAGAAAATTTCCGAGGGATTGGCGACTTCCTGTAAGCCATTTTGATGCATTTCAAAAATGCCGATTTCGTTAGTAGAGCCGAACCGATTCTTGACCGACCTTAAAATGCGATAAGTATGATGCATATCGCCTTCAAAATAAAGCACGGTGTCCACCATATGCTCAAGAATCTTGGGCCCGGCAATGGCGCCTTCCTTCGTCACGTGGCCAACGATAAAAATCGTCACGCCTTTTGACTTGGCAATGCGCATCAATTCGGCGGTGACTTCCCGAATCTGGGCAACCGAGCCGACTGCCGAATTCATGTCCGGTACATTCATGGTTTGAACCGAGTCAATCACCACATAATCCGGTTGCATCTGGTCAATCACGTTTTCGATGCTGGGCATGTCGGTTTCGGGATATAAATACATGCCAGAGTTGGCAACCCCTAACCGCCCTGCCCGCATTTTAATCTGGCTGGCGCTTTCTTCACCTGAAACATACAACACCGTACCGCCTGTGCTAGCTAGTTGGCCAGACACCTGCAGCAGCAAGGTTGATTTGCCAATCCCGGGATCGCCGCCAATCAGAACCAACGAGCCCGGAACCACACCGCCACCAAGCACGCGATTCAACTCGGCCAAGCCTGTTTTAACCCGGGTTTCTTTGGTCACCGTGACCTCATCCATGCGTGTGGGCTTAACCTTGCTACCGGTGCGCGTTTGTCGCGGCGCCGATTTAGTGGAACTAACGGTTTCTTCGACGAGCGTATTCCACCCGCCGCAGTTTGGACAACGGCCTAAATAAGTCGCCGAAATATAACCGCAATTTTGACATACATATTGTGTTTTTGCTTTCGCCATACTATCCCTTCAATATCTGCTAGTGATCGGTTGAGCCAAAACCGCTTTGTCGTTGCGCCAAGCCGCCTTGGTCACCGTCTGCCAATAGAAATGGCATAAAAATACCCTGACCGATGCGATCACCTTTTTTGATCATCACATCCCGCGGGAAGAAATTCAGGAGCTGAATATAGATTTCGCCTTCATTTGCCGGATTGTTATAGTAGTCGGCATCAATGACCCCAATACCGTTGGGCAGCGTCAGGCCGTGCTTAAGCGGACTGCTGGAACGATTGGCCAAAATCAACACTTCATTAGGCTGCATATAGGCTTTAATGCCAGTGGGAACCAAGTAAGGCTTTAAAATCTTCTTCGCCCGTTCAAAGTCCTTATTCGTCAGCGGGTGCTCATTTTTAATCAACCGAAAAAGCCGAATGAAGTCATAACGCCAAATACTCCGCAACAGAAAATCTTCGCGCGCATAAAAATCATACCCAGCCGCCTGCTTAGTCTGGCGGGTCGGCAAGGTTAAGTTGTCATCTTGATACTTTGAAACAATTTCAAATCCGCGGGTCTTCATGAAAATAGCCTCCAAAAAAAGTGTGAGCGTGAACCAGCCCGGTTAGAAACCGGAGTGTAAGTGGCCTTGGGCGTGATGGCCGCTCTTTGGCCATTGCGACCAAGGTCCTTACACGCAGGTTTCTGGGCTGGCGAACGCGTTATGGTGAGCGCGAGCCGGCGCGTTTAGAAGTCGGAGTGTAAGTGGCCACAGACGTGATGGCCGGGCTTTGGCCATTGCGGCTGTGGTCCTTACACGCAGACTTCTGCGCCGGGGAGCGCGTTATAGAAAGTGAGCGTGAACCAGCCCGCTTAGAAACCGGAGTGTAAGCGGCCTCGAGCGTGATGGCCCGGGTTTGGCCATTGCGTTCGAGGTCCTTACACGCAGGTTTCTGGGCTGGTGAACGCGTTATGACGAGCGCAAACCAGCTTGTGCGCCAGAAAGCACGCCAACACGTCCAAAGTATCATACCACGCGGAGACAATCGAAGGCCACGGTGTAAGGGCTTCCCTTCTTGTAATTATACCGTTTTCCTGATAAATTTGGCTTATAAAAGTCATTCATGAATTGGGTTAACGACGGATGGGTCATCAGACGAACTGTGCCAGTTACGCGCCTTGATTCTTAATAGGATGACCATCATTCAATTTGCCAAGGAGGCTGCTATGGAATTTCAACGTGAACCAGGACGAATTTTTAATACGGATTGGGACGGCCGACTGATGGCGGAAGTCACTTTCCAATCAATCGATGACGGTCAGGCGTGGGCAGTGGATCACACCTTTGTCGATGAAAGCCTTCGCGGTCAAGGCATTGCCGCTCAGCTCATCGAAGCCGTAGTTGCAGCAGCGCGCAAAGAAGGCAAAACCATCGAGCCGCTATGTTCCTATGCCGTGCATGCATTCCATAATCATCCGGAATATGCAGACGTTTTGCGACCAGTTAAAGATCAGTAAAAATCCTCCGCAAAAGCTGCCGAACCTTGGCAGCTTTTTTGATGCCTTTATAGTCTTGGCTCCTTTTTTAATAAAACGCCAACTTTTACCCAAAAGCTTTCCAGTTTCATCTTTAAATCTAAATTAAATTGGGGTAAGGTTTCTTTAATGCAATTTGAAAAGGAGGACGTTATGTCAGAAATTACATTTGATCAAATTAAAGCCTTTCAAGATCAGCTTGATCAGCATCCGGCATCGGGTGCACTTGGCCGAGCTGTCCAAAATGTCGGGCCACAAGCCGCAAGCCGTGAAACCATGGACGGCGAAGATATGAAGCCGGTTTTCTCAATTGATCTGGACACCGGCAGCGTTGCCAACCAGAAGAAAAGCGGTCGGTGCTGGCTCTTTGCGACATTGAATACAGTCCGCCACGGGATTGCGGATGAATTTGGCATCAAGGATTTCGAATTCTCACAAAACTACAATGCCTTCTTTGATCGCTTGGAAAAAGCCAATTTATTTTATGAAAATATTCTGGCAACCGCGGACAAACCCCTGGATGACCGAGAAGTCGCCACTTACTTAAGCGGTCCAGATGAAGATGGTGGCCACTACGATCAAGCGGCCGCCTTAATTGAAAAGTACGGGTTGGTGCCTAAGTCGGTCATGCCGGAAACTTATAACAGCGACAAAACCGCTGAACTCAACAGTGTGTTGAACGAGAAGTTACGTAAAGATGCCAAGGTGTTGCGGACCCTCAAGCAAGATAACGCCAGCGAAGAAGCCATCGCCAAGCAAAAACGCGAATTTCTCAGTGTTGTTTATCGCATTTTGGCTTACACCTTTGGCAATCCGCCGACAACGTTTGATTTCGAGTACCGTGATGACAAGAAGCAATACCATCGCGATACTAACTTGACCCCGCAGTCATTCTTCAAAAAGTACGTCAAATGGCATTTCGACGATTACGTGGTGATTGCCGGCGATCCCGAACCAACCAAAAAGTATCAGCAATTGTATACCATCAATTCAGCCAACACAGTTGTTGAAGGCCATCCGCTGACAATTTTAAATCTCCCTCCGGAACGCTTGAAGCAGCTGGCATTAGCGCAACTGCAAGCAGGTGAAGCTGTCTGGTTTGGCAATGATGTACTAGCCGACATGGATCGGAAATCCGGCACGCTTAAAGGCGGATTGTTCAATTACAGTGATTTGTTTGGTGTCGATTTCCATGTGAACAAAACCGACCGTATCGTGACCACCGAAGCAGAAATGTCCCACGCCATGACCCTAACCGGCGCCGATGTCGTTGATGGCACGGTCACCAAATGGAAAGTCGAAAATTCATGGGGCAAGGAAAATGGCCACGATGGTTATTTTGTGGCCGATGCCAGCTGGTTTGACCAGTACGTTTATGAAGTCGTGGTTCGCAAGGATCTTTTAACTGACGCGGAACAAGCGCTCCTTCAAACCGAGCCGATCAACTTGCCTGTATGGGATTTTCTAAATTAAGATTAACTGATATGCTAAACTAAGTGAGTCACAAAACGGTGTCGGCTTATGACGAAATCTTCGCCGCCTTTTCGAACGACCATGATTTTCATTACCAGCCGCATGGTGACTCAGCTCATGCACATAAAAAGGAGTGTTTATTTAATGTCTGCAGAAATTACTTCAGGCGATTTGGATCAGTTCAAACAGGATCTTCAAGCCACACCTGGCGCCAACGCCTTACAAAAAGCGGTCATGAACAATGGTATTAATGCAACCGCCGAGAATACGGACAGCAAAGTTGCCATGACACCAACGTTCTCAATTGAACTTGATACCGGTGCTGTGTCAAACCAAAAGCAAAGCGGTCGTTGCTGGATGTTCGCCGCCTTGAATACTATGCGTCATGGCATTCAGGCACAATTTAAGATCAAGGATTTTGAACTGTCCCAAAACTACACCTTCTTCTGGGACAAGTTTGAAAAGTCCAACTATTTTTATGAAAATGTCTTAAAAACCGCCGATCAACCACTCGACAGCCGTAAAGTTGCCTTTCTTTTGGCTACCCCGCAACAAGATGGCGGCCAATGGGATATGCTGTCAGCCTTAATCGAAAAGTATGGTATTGTGCCGAAGTCAGTAATGCCTGAAACCTACAGTTCTAGCAAGAGTAACGAATTAAACGGCTTGCTCAACTTGAAACTGCGTAAAGACGCCGTCACCCTACGTAAGTTAGTTGCTGACAAAGCTAGCGATGCCGACATTGAAGCAGCCAAGCAAAAAATGCTGGCTGAAGACTATCGCATCTTGGCATACACGTTAGGCAACCCGCCAACCAAATTTGACTTTGAATACCGCGATGATGATAAGAATTATCACATTGATCGCGAATTGACGCCGCAAACCTTCTTCAAGAAGTATGTCGGCTGGAATCTCGATGACTATCAAAGTATCATCAACGCCCCAACCGCTGACAAGCCTTACAAGCACCTTTACACCGTTGAAATGCTGGGCAATGTCGTAGGTGGTCGTGAAGTTCGCCACTTGAATCTTGACATTGATACCTTCAAAGACTTGGCAATCAAGCAACTCAAGGCCGGCGAATCAGTTTGGTTCGGTTCCGATGTTGGTCAAAGCTCCGATCGTCAACTTGGCATTTTGGACACCAACATTTACAAGAAAGATGACCTGTTCAACACCGACTTCACCATGACTAAAGCTGAACGCCTTGACTATGGCGAAAGCTTGATGACTCACGCAATGGTCTTGACCGGCGTTGATCTTGTAGACGGCAAGCCAACCAAGTGGAAAGTTGAAAACTCTTGGGGTGAAAAAGTCGGCGAAAAAGGCTACTTTGTCGCAAGTGATGCGTGGTTTGACCAATTCGTCTACCAAGTTGTTATTTCCAAGAAGTATCTCCCAGCTGAACTACAGGATGTCATCAAGAACGAATACGACAAGCCAACCGTTCTTGCACCTTGGGATCCAATGGGTGCTTTGGCATCAAGATAAGCTTGATCTGAAAACACTAAGATAACTGGAAAAGTCTCGTAATTTTGATCTAAAGTTACGAGGCTTTTTGTATACCGCCGTAAGCGATTCAAACCAATGCGGCTGACTGAGTGACTTAACGCTCATAACGCGTTTTCCAGCGCAGAAGTCTTTGAGTCTGATAAAATTGTGGTATTCTGGTTGCAACTGGATTAAATCAAATGAGGAGATCGGGCCATGGGGACACAATTAGCTTTTGATTGGCGCCAAATCATTCATTCACGCAAAAACATTGCCTTATTGGGGTTGTTCTTTGCGGCATTCATCATCGCATTCTTCGCACTAGTCTGGACGCACCGCCTTGATATTCAACAGACTTCCGAGGCCACTGCCAATGCCGCCGTGGCTAACTATGCAGAATATAACTTGGACACACTGAGCAAGACGCAAAAACCGCTATTGGCGAATCTAGATGACCAAAATTCGGCGACTGGTGTTATTGACTTGGGCATCCAGCTTGATCAACCCGATACGACCCGTAACGGGCTGCTTAGTTTGCGCACTGCTCAACTTGAAATGCGGCAACGGCATTATAAAGCACTTAACACCATGCCGCTGCCGCCGCTGCACCAACTTAAAGGTGACGTTCTAGCGCTTACTACGTTAAAAAAGCAGCAAAAACCTGCCGTCACAGCGGTTTCCACTAGCGTGGCGTATCTCGTCACCATCCTGCCTTATCTCAGCTGGTTAACCGGCGCGGCTGCCGTGCTGCTAGCCTGTGATAGCTGGGTTGAACGACGACGCCACCAAACGCTGATTAGCGCGCGTCCTTTATCTGTCGGCGTTGCGGGTAGCAGTCGCTTGCTCACTTTAATTGGTTTTTACATATTGATCCTTGTTGCGGGTGGCGCGGCTGCAGTCGGCTTACCTGCGCTATTAAAAGGCTTTGGTGACTTCGACTACCCCATGGCCATCATGGGACAAACATTACTGCCATTGTGGGAATATTTACTCATTTTCATGGCTCTCACATTACTGGCCGGCATTTGGATCATTAGCTTTAGTATGCTGATTAACACGTGGATAACCAATGCTTACCTCACGACCTTTATTGTGACCGCCACTGCTTTATTGCCGCTTATACTGCCGCAGCTTTTCCGGTTTGTGTGGTTTCTGCCATTCTCCTATCTCGACGTTGCCGCAATGATGCGTGGAACATTAATTGATCGACTGAATCAGCCCTTAGCCAGTATTTGGATCGGTACAGGCGCTTTATTCATCTGGTCGGTGCTTAATCTGGGACTCTTTGGTTATCGGGCCAGAAAGGAGGCAGCATGATGCGATATTTCCGATTTCAACTCCATCAACTGCTTACCAATCGTAAAAACTTGGCTGTCATTGGCATCGCACTCGTTGCCTTGATTTGCCAGTTCGTCTTTTTTCCGCCAAATCAGGTGCCACCTGAACTTCCGACAAGTACGGTGTTGACACGTGATCGCGATAAAAATGTGGCATTTATCAATGAGCCACATGGACCGCATACAGCGATGTGGGTCCCTGTCACCCGTCAACTCGTCAAAATTGAAAACCGCATGTTAACGGCGCAAAAGCAGCAGCATTCGCAGGCCTATGTGCAGGCAACTTTGGATTATCTGGCTTTTGTACGAAAAAATGCCGCCAATCCTGAGGCTCAAAGTAGCCCATTCCACTATCCGCTAACATATTATTTTGAAAATCGGCAATACCCTGATGCCGATGCTGCTTTTGCCAATATCACCCTGACGCGCTCGCTGATGACTTTAGCCGATCAGCGCGATCCCGACATGACTGCGGTTCATCAGCAAACTTTCTGGCAGACGCTTTTCCGTGGCGCGTTAGGCGGGTGGCTCACTGCGCTACTGCTGATCACGATCTTATTTGCTAATGATTTGCTGACGAGCGAACAACGCCATCGCAGCATCGTTCGGTCATCGCCTCTAAGTCCCTGGCATGCCATCAACACCAAAACCTTGACCGTGCTAACAGCCTTAGCCGGTGTACTTCTGCTATCAGCGCTTGTTGTTGCCGGCTTCGTCATCCCTACTCACGGACTAGGATCGCTAACAACTGCGATCGCCTACTTTGCCAAAGATGGGATGACAGTTACCGTTGATCCGATCGCGCTCAGCATTGCTCTCCCCATCATCCTCGGCTTGACAATCCTACTGATGTGGCTCTTTATTCGGTTAAATCTACTGTGTCAGTTACTTTTCCACAACGAACTGGTTGGACTGGTACTCAGTGCACTCTTGCTATTCGGCGAACCACTCTACTTCATGCATGGCCTGGCTTTTTCGGTTCCGCAAACCGCGTACTACCTGCCCGGGTACATGAATCCGGCGGCGATTGTCAGCAGGTTGCAAAACTTTCGCTATGATACCAGCCGCATGAGTCCGCTCGCTGCTTTGATTGTGGTCGGCAGTGTGATTATCGTGCTTGAAGTGATCCTATTCATCATCACGCATCGACGCCGGGCAGCAATCGTTAAATAAAGGAGGCCCCATGATGGAATTACAATTACAAAATCTCGTTTTGGGTTTCAAAAATAAACCCAATGTCATTCATGATATCAGCCTAACGATGACGAGCGGCTCAATTGTCGGCATTGTGGCGCCCAATGGTACTGGTAAAACAACCTTGCTGCGATTGATTCTTAATGATCTCAAACCACAATCCGGCAAAGTGGTATTAGATGGACAAACATACGGCAGCCAAAAGCATACCCTCGCCATGCATCGGCAAATGTGCCTTTTCCCGGTTCAAGATGATCTTTATCCTGACTTATCGGGCAAGGCGCACCTGGCATATTACGCCCGACTTTGGCATAACCAAACGAAAAGTGTTAAGCAAATTATCAGCGCACTCGACATGCAGGATTATGTCAATCAGCCGGTGCGAACTTATTCAATGGGCATGAAGCAGCGTCTTTGCTTTGGCATGGTGATGGCGGCCAACACCCCGATTATGCTATTAGATGAATTCATGAACGGTTTGGACACGATCAACGTTGCGCGCATGTCGCAGATTCTGCGCGGATTGCGGGCAGAAGGCAAATTGATTATTACAGTGTCGCATCTATTGAATAATCTGCAAGGATATGCTGATTTCATCTACTTCATGCGCGATGGCAAAATCATCAAAACGATTGATCAGCATGAACAACAACCTTTGTATATTCAAGTGGCAGCCGAAGAAGCCAACCGGTTACCGCGCATGCCTTGGCAGCACTATCCCAATGGCATGTTGGTATTGCCAATTAACAACCTCCCCGGCGAACATTTTAACCAGTTGCTGCTAGGACTGGCTGCGCATCACATTGTGTTTAAATTAGCACCACTGGATCTTGAAACTTACTTCAATGAATTTTATGATGCCGATTAATCACCAAGGCCACTCAAAGTCGCTTGAACAGCAGCTTTTTATGAAAGTTTTTCTGGATGCAAGATATTGGGCAAAATAAATTAAGAGCCTTCCCTTACAATGACACTCGGTTCTGCTACAATGACGTTATTACTTTTCAGGAGGCACAAATATGGCGTCAGGCTTGACTGCTAATAAAAAACTGCGGCATAAGATTACCGCGGCGGCTTTACTCGTAACCCTTGGTGTTGTCTATGGCGATATCGGGACATCACCACTTTACGTTATGAAGTCAATTATCGCTGGAAATGGCGGGATGGGACATTTCGATACCGATTTTCTAGTCGGGTCGGTTTCGCTGATCTTCTGGACGTTGCTGATTATCACGACCCTCAAATATGTTCTCATTGCGTTGCGAGCGGATAACAACGGTGAAGGTGGTATCTTTGCACTTTACACCTTGGTTCGGCAGCGGGCGCGGTGGCTTGTACTGCCAGCGATGATTGGCGGTGCGGCGTTATTAGCTGACGGGATGTTGACGCCAGCCGTGACGGTCACAACCGCAATTGAAGGTTTAAAAGGGGTCCATATTAACGGCAACATTTTGATCGACAATCAACAACAGGTTATTTGGGTCACGATTTTGATCATTACCTTCCTGTTCTTCATCCAGCGTTTTGGGACTGACCTCATTGGCAAGGCGTTTGGGCCGATCATGTTTGTGTGGTTTACCTTCTTAGGCGTTGCCGGCTTTATTGCTTTATCAAAAGACTGGTCCATGTTGCGTGCTTTGAACCCTTACTATGCATTGCGTTTGCTGGTCAGTCCGGATAACAAAATGGGTCTCTTTATTCTAGGGAGTATTTTCCTGGCAACGACTGGGGCGGAAGCGTTGTATTCGGATATGGGCCATGTGGGACGTGGCAATATTTACGTCAGCTGGCCATACGTTAACCTATGCTTAGTGTTGAATTATTTTGGTCAGGCAGTCTGGCTTGATCGCCATGCTAATGTGAGTGCTTATAATCAGATTAGCGATTTCAACCCATTCTTCCAAATGTTACCGGAAAGCATTCGCCTAGGCGCAATTATTCTAGCGACATTGGCTGCGATTATTGCCTCGCAGGCGTTGATCTCCGGTTCTTACACGCTGGTTTCTGAAGCAATTAAACTGCGCTTTTTGCCGCGGCTGCACATTGTCTATCCGACACGGCTTAAAGGACAGCTCTACATCCCCATGGTGAACACGATTTTGTGGCTCGCCTGCTTGGCTATTATTGCTTACTTCAAAACCAGTGCCGAAATGGAAGGCGCTTACGGTCTAGCCATTACCATCACGATGTTAATGACGACCTTGTTGCTTTATCAATATCTGCGCGCTCGCCACGCCCCAACCTTGATCGCCTTGGGTACCTTGATCTTCTTTAGCGCGATCGAAACCGTCTTCTTCATTTCCAGCGCCGTCAAGTTTCTCCATGGCGGCTATGTCACGGCCATGATCGCGTTTGTCATTCTGGCCATTATGTACGTTTGGCAATACGGCGGCCGGATTCGCGATGATAACACCTACCGCGCTGAAATGGCCTCACTGTTTGCGTATAAAAAGCAGCTATCCGAACTTCGCAGTGATCCGGAATATCCAACCTACACCACCAACTTGGTTTATATGACGCAGATTGCCGATGATCACTACATTAAAAAAGAAATCCTGTACTCCATTTTGGATAAACGACCAAAGCGCGCCCGTGTCTACTGGTTTGTCACCGTTAACGTCACGGATGAACCATACACGGCACAATATACAACTGATACGTATGGCACTGATTATATGGTCAACGTGCAGCTGTATCTAGGCTTTCGGATGGAGCAGCAGGTCAATGTTTTCCTCCGCCAGATTGTGAATGACATGATGCGCGAAGGTGAATTGCCAACCCAACCGCAAAAATACACCACCATTCCGGATCGACAGGTTGGTGATTGGACGTTTGTCTTGCTGCATGAAGAATTGTCACCGCAAACTCAGATCAAAGGTTTTCAGAAGACGATTATCCAGGCGCGGCTATGGCTTCAGCGCGTGACAGTTACACCTGCTCAATGGTTCGGTTTGGAATATGCTGACACCTTGGACGAAACCGTCCCGCTTGTACTTGGTAAGATTCCGATCACCAAGTTAACCCGCCTAAGTCGTTCGCAAGTTGATGCCCAAGCCGAGGATGAAGACGACTAGCTATTTTAGTCAGATCACAACACATTCACTAGCTTAGGCGGTGGCGCACACATAATGCGCTCCCCGGCGCCGGCTCGCGCTCACAGAAAAAAGTGTCCCAAAAGTCATGCATGTCTTCATCGACTGCTGACTTTTTGGGACACTTTTTAAGTACAGGTATTGTTGAAAATACAGCCTCACACTGCTTGACGGCTCACACCAAATCTGTCCGTCTGCAATCTAGGCACCGGCTTTAACTTTTTTCATGGCGCGCAAGGCTGCTTGAGCCGCTGCGAGTCGGGCAACCGGCACCCGGTAAGGCGAGCAGGAGACGTAGCTGATGCCAATTTGATCAAAGAACGCCACTGAATCCGGATCGCCGCCAACTTCGCCGCAGACTCCGATCGGCAGTTGCGGATTTGTTTGACGACCGTTTGTAATCGCCATGGCCATCAATGCGCCTACGCCTTCTGTATCAACTGTTTGGAAAGGATCATTCGGAAGAATTTTCTGCTCCAGATATGCGGGTAAGAAGGATCCCACATCGTCACGCGAATAGCCAAAAGTTAACTGGGTAAGATCGTTCGTCCCGAAACTGAAGAAGTCGGCGGCGTGAGCAATTTTGTCCGCGGAGACGCAAGCGCGCGGGGTTTCGATCATGGTACCAACTTCATAGCTCACCTGCATCCCTTTTGCGGCGGCCAGCTGTTCAATTTGCCGAACAACCAATTGCCGCACCCAACGCAACTCGGTTTCCGAATTGGTCAAAGGAATCATGATGTGCGGTGTCACCTGCATCCCTTCGTCGGCTAACCGGAATACCGCATGCATCAGCGCCCGCACTTGCATGGCGTAAATATCCGGATAGGTCACGGCTAGGCGATCCCCGCGATGGCCTAGCATCGGATTGACTTCTTTCAAGGCTGCCATCCGTTCGCGTAACTGATTTTGCTCCAACCCCAGCTCATGCGCGACTTGCCCGATTTCACGCTGGTCATGTGGCAAAAATTCATGCAGCGGTGGATCAAGCAGACGAATCGTGACGGTTTTACCAGCTGCCAAGCGATATAGCTCGTAAAAGTCCTGCTCCTGCATTTTCTCTAATGCGGCCAAGGGTGCCTTGCGTCCGGCTGCATCTTTTGCGAGAATCAACCGACGCATTTGTAACAATCGTTCTGGTTGGAAAAACATGTGCTCGGTGCGCGTCAAGCCGATGCCATCAGCGCCAAAAGCCAAGGCCTGCTGCAGATCCTTAGGTGTGTCGGCATTCGTAAACACGCCCATGCGGCTGGCTTCCTTTGCCCATGCTAACAGTGTCGCCAGACTATCCTTGACCAAGGCAGCAGTGGTCGGGATTTGGCCGCGATACAAATTGCCGGTTGTCCCATCAACGGATACCCAATCGCCTTCATGCAGCACCGTATCGCCAACAGTCGCGGTTTTGGCATGTTCATCAACGGTTAAGGCATGCATCCCCACGACACCGGTTGCCCCCATGCCGCGCGCGACCACAGCTGCATGTGACGTCATCCCGCCGCGCGCAGTCACAATGGCCTGACTGACAATCATCCCTTCAATGTCTTCCGGCGAAGTGTCTTGACGCATCAAAATCACTTGATGGCCCGCTTCATGAGCCGCTTTGGCTTCTGCCGCCGTAAAATAAACCTCCCCAGTTGCCGCCCCTGGTGATGCCGGTAAACCGGTAGCCAAAATCGTATGTGCCTGCAACGCCTGCGGATCAAACTCCGGATGCAACATGTCACTCAATGATTGCGGTTCAATACGCAACAACGCGGTCTGGCGATCAATCAAGCCTTCGTTAACCAAATCTATCGCAATTTTAACAGCGGCCGCCGGTGTCCGTTTACCATTACGCGCTTGTAGGAGATAAAGTTGGCCATGTTCAATCGTGAATTCAAGATCCTGCATGTCGCGATAATGCTGCTCCAACGTGGTCGCGATCGCTGCCAGCTGATTATAAACTTCAGGCATTTGATCGTGTAAAACCGCGACTGACTGAGGCGTCCGCACTCCTGACACCACATCTTCACCTTGGGCATTCAAAAGATATTCGCCAAACAGCGCGCGTTCCCCAGTCGCCGGATCACGGGTGAAGGCCACGCCGGTTCCGGAATCAGCGCCAGCATTACCAAAAACCATCGTCTGAACGTTCACCGCGGTTCCCAAGTCTTCGGGAATGCGATTTTCGCGTCGATAAACGACTGCCCGCCGATTATTCCATGATTCAAATACTGCCGTCACTGCCGCCAGCATTTGCGCTTTGGGCGATTGTGGAAATGACTTGCCTGCTTCAATATAAAGCTGCTTAAATGCCAGAATGATTTGCTGCAGGTCAGCGGTTGTCAACGCCAAGTCAGAGTCATACCCATTTTGGCGTTTCACGGTGGTTAAAATGTCATCGAATCCTTTTTCCGACAAGCCGTAAACCACGTTACCAAACATCGCCAGTAAGCGGCGATAACTGTCATACGCAAACCGGGGATCGGCAGTTTCCCGGGCGAGTGCCTGAACGGTTTGATCATTTAAGCCGATGTTCAAAATGGTATCCATCATGCCTGGCATTGAAATCGGTGCACCGGAACGAACCGACACCAGTAATGGCGCAACCGGATCATCGAATCGTTTCCCGGTCGCTTTTTCTAACGCCTGTATGTGTTGATCCAGCTCGGTTAACAACGCTTCTGAAAGCCCGTGATGCTGTTGATAATCGTGGCACGCAGCAGTTGTGAGCGTAAAACCCGGAGGCACCGGCAGGCCAAGATTGGTCATTTCGGCCAGATTGGCACCTTTGCCACCCAATAATGCCCGCATCTCCATATTACCTTCCGCAAACGCATAGATTTGTTTCATGATAAAGCCTTCCCTTCGCTAAATATGACGTTATATATGTTCGCTATATAATGTATTATTTAGCCCGCGAAAATGCAAGCGTTTACACTTAGAAATTGGTCTAATTCGGAAAAAGTTCAATTTCATAACGCTATATAATACACAAAAATCTTTTTGCAAGTGCGGCGATGCGCGGTTAATATAACAACCCATGTCACAACAAGAAACTTGCCTATAAGGAATGTAAAAAGGTGTCCTATTTCTCGCCAAAATCGAGAAATAGGACACCTTTAATTTGAAGCTGCAAATGAAAGCCCAGCCTCATGGTGCAAGTGTTTCAATTAAGTATTTAAAGATCCGGTTTTTAGTGATCTTGCCAATCACATGAGTGTCCCCATGTTTTTGGATCACAGGGAGTGAATCGACATTGTGTTTCAACAACAACTTGCTGGCCGCCATAATGGTCGTATCCGCCGTCACCGTCACGACATTGGGCATCCGCGTCATGACAATGCTGGCCGGTAAAGTGGTGTCACGATCTGTAAAGCTGGCGCGCAATAAGTCCTTTCGCGAGATGAGGCCGACCAAGGCGCCATCATCATCTAACACGTATAAGGAGCCGACATCCGCCAAGAACAGCTTGGTTACCGCTTCTTCCATCGAGGTTGTCAGCTTAATTTCAGTCGGCGGCAATAATATTTTGGCAATCGGGGTATTAAACAGCGCATCGTTATCGACTGATAAAACACTCGCTCCTTGGTAGGCATATCCAACTTTAGGCCGGGCATCTAAAATTCCAACCGTTGTCAGCAAGCGTAAGTCAGCGCGAATCGTGGCCAAACTAATCTTTAATTGCGTCGCCAGCATTTCCCCAGTCATCGGACTTTTTGCTTTTAGTAACTGAACAATTTTTTGTTGACGTTTAGTAAGTTGCGTAAGCGCTCCTCCTCATGATTGCTAATCAACAGTATAACATTTTCAGGGAAATATGACGTGATATTTAATCGTTAATCACAACTTAATCCCAAATCTTGGTAAAATAAATCCGGCATGTAGCTAAACTACCTTGCCGGAAAGTCTTCACAGTGTTTGTTTATTGAGAATGGTTAAATGCTGATCAAGCGTGTAGACGATAGGTTGGGCATTGCCAATTTCAACTTTGTTAATACCAGCATCGCTAATAGCTTCCATGTACTTGACTAATGCCCGTAACGTTGAGCCGTGCGCCACGATAAGCTGATTCTTGCCGGCCATCAACCGCGGCGCCAGTTCGGCACTCCAATACGGCAACAGGCGCTCACTCGCATCGGCAAGACTTTCACCGCGCGGAATAATCGTCGCCGGGTACGCGTGATAGCGCCGTGAACGACTGGGATGTGCCAACAACGGCGGATGCGCATAAAAGCTTCGCCGCCAGCTGGCAACTTGATCCGGGCCAAAAAGTTTCCGGGTCAGATCTTTGTTAATTCCGCGTAAGGCGCCATAATGCCGTTCGTTCAGACGCCAACTTTTAGTGATCGGCAGGTAATTCTGGCCGATTGCGTCCTGAACGATGTAGGCAGTCATAATGGCCCGCGATAACACGCTGGTATGCACATGCTCAAATAAGATCCCGGTCGCCGCAATCTTTTTGCCGGCAGCTGCTGCTTGAGCTTTCCCTTGCGCCGTTAATCCGACATCGGACCAGCCAGTATAAGTATTTTGTTGATTAGCAATGCTTTCGCCATGTCTTAAAAGGACTAATTTGACCACATCACGGCCTCCTTAACCCAACTAGTATAACAATCTCAACGGGTTTAGGGTAGTCTGCTCGGCAGGTCTTTTTTGCTGCCAAGGCGTGAAAATGATAGGCTACTATTATTGAACTAAGCAAGGCACACTGCCTTAGCTTATAGAAAGAAGGATGCTCATGGCCAAGTCGCATCAATCTGTCACCATGGTCGAGCTTTTCTATGATTTGATTTTTGCCTATGCCGTTGGGCGAATGGCGCAGACTCTGGCAGTGCCGGTGCATGGGATGATCGCGCCACAAGTACTGGTTGAATTTCTATTGATGCTGCTGGTTTTCTGGACCATCTGGACTTTTCAGACAGTCTTAATCGATCGTTTTTCACATCATGAAGTGACCCACAACCTGTTTACGTTGTTCAACATGTTTTGGGTGATTGTCTTAAGCACCGCGATTAACCCTGATTTTGCTAAAACTAAGTGGCCATTTCAATTAAGTGCTGCGATTCTCTTCTTGAGTCTTGCGAGCCAATACGGTCTGCTTTGGCGGCGAAAACACTCGCAACTCGCCAAAACATTTGGCATCACGCTGGCAGCTTGCAGTTTTGTGATTTTAATTTCGCTATTTATAAAGCCATACACCCTTTCATTTGCGGTCTTCTTTGGCGGTGTTTTAGCCGCTGGATTGATGCCATTGCTATTGCGGAACGTACTCAAAGCCACGCCAGCCGACTTAGGCAATCTCAGCACCCGTTATTCTCTATTGGTTTTACTGATATTTGGCGAATCGATCATTGGTGTGGCGGAAACCATTTATGCTGGTCTATCTTTGCAAGCAGGTCTTTTCTTCTTGGTAGTCATCTTATTGTTTATTGCCTACCAACTTGTTTATGACAACGGTCTCGATCGCCGGCAAAAAACCGCGGGCTTGGCTGTTATCTATTTACAACTTCCATTACTGGCGGCCATTCTCAGTCTCAGTACGTTCATTCACTCGTGGCTGGCCGGGCTGCTTGATCCTCAATGGTTTGCGCTTGCCATCACGGTGACGTTGGCAGTTTATTATTTTAGCTTAATCGGATATCTTAGCGCCTACCCTGTCAAGCACATTGACATCGGCTTCAAGCGCTGGTTTTACCTTGGTTTTTCCGTGTTGATTTTTGGTATTTTTAGCTTCATGACAACCATTATGCCATTACCCTTCATGTTCGGACTCACCGCTTATCTATTAGCCAATACGCTTTATCTTTGGCAATTTATTCTCCATCCCAATGACGCGATGTATAATAAACTTGGTTAAATGAAAGGGGAGCTCCACATGACAACTTATGATGTCACATTCAACACTGTCGATGGCAAGTCACTCATCAAGCGCAACGTCCAAAGCGATCACGAAAATGCTCGGGTTTGGGAGGACGCGGTTGAACGTTTTGATGCCGACCACCTTTACATCAAAATGAATGACAAAACAATGGTCAGCCTGTTGCGGCGTGCCGTTGTTCGCATTGATATGACCGAACTGCCAAGCGATGTTGAAAAACGGGCAAATCGCCGCGACGAGTTCCGCAATGCCATGTACACGCTGAGCCAGATTGGCCTGTAGCAATCCTGTTACGGGTATCAAAATGGATCAGCACATTTAGGACATCAGCCTCTAACCCACGTCATCAAAATCCTATCGATTCATACATATCGTAGTTTCTTGATGTCAATACGGTCATGCTGATGTACAGAATCTATGTATCAAAAAAGAATCCCTTCAGCCTTAAAAACTGACAGGGATTCTTTTTTCGGTCGAATCATGTGTCTGTACAACAAACACCGAGTTTAATTCATCAATGCTGCAACTTAGTCAGCGTAGTTAAAGTGGGTTAACGGTGCATGCTTAACATCTTCAATCGTCTTGGTGCCGGCCAGCTGCATGATAATTTCCAACTCGTGATCAATCTGTTCGAACACGCTTTGAACACCTTGTGCACCACCTAAAGCCAAGCCATAGATAACCGGGCGGCCAAACGCAACCAAATCTGCACCGGCTGCCAATGCTTTGAAGACATGACTGCCACGACGAATGCCGGAGTCAAAGATGATCGGAACCTGCTTGTTAACGGCCTTGGCAATGGCAGGCAAAACATCAAATGATGCTGGGCCACCGTTTAACTGACGGCCACCATGGTTAGAAACATAGATTGCCGCAGCACCGGCGCCAATTGCCCGCAATGCGTCTTCAGGAGACTGAATACCTTTAACAATAACCGGCAAGTCGGTATATTCAGCAATCCGGCGAACGTCATCTTCATTAATCTTTTGAGCAGCAGAAGCATAAATTTCGCCGATGCCTTTACCCTTGCCATCGCCTTCAGAATACTTTTCCAGGTTCGGCATTGGAATCGGGAATTGGAAGTTGTTGATAATATCTTCTTCTCGATAACCATCAACAGTGGCATCAACGGTCAGAATAATCCCCTTGACGCCAGCCTTTTTAGCTTCGTCAAGCAAGCTCTTATTGAAGTCCCAATCCTTGCTCATGTACAGCTGGAACAATTGCGGTGCTCCGTTGCCGGCCGCAGCAGTATCCGCGATTGAGGTTGAGCTATACGTGCTCTGCGCCATCAAACCACCGACTGCTGCCAAGCCGCGAGCGGTATCCTTTTCACCTTGGCTGTGGGCCAATCCCTGAGCCGCAGTTGGCGCCATCATAACCGGCGTCTTCAGATCAATGCCCAAAAAGTTGGTCGACAAGTCTGGAGAATCAATGTTCGACAAGGCCTTGGGAACAATCTGTGCGTGGTTAAATGCCTTGGTATTCTCGGCAAGCGTCCATTCATCTTCGGATCCGCCAACGATATAGCCAAATCCACCTGTTGGAATAATCTTCTTGGCTTCACCTTCTAATGACGGCAAGTTCAAAATATCCAATTTCTTCTCTGCATCGCTTTGTTCGTAACCATTAACAACTGTCATGTGTCAAAAGCCTCCTGAATTGCTTACTTATTAGAACACTTATAAGTGTAGCACTTATAAATAGTAAGTAAAGGCATTTTGCTAATTTTTTGTAAGCAAAAAGGAGAACCTGCAAAACGAGGCCCTCCTTTGTTAGCCAAACACCGAATCACCATTGGCGGTTTAGCGTTCTTTCTTCTCCTTGGACTTGTCAACCACGTCATTGAACTTCTCCGCGATTTTGTCCTTGGCATCACTGAGCTTTTCCTTAGCATTGCCGACCATCTGTTCAGCCTTGCCTTTTGCTTCGGTTGATTCATCGCCGGTAAGTTTGCCTGCGCCTTCTTTTACCTTGCCGCTGACCTTATCCTTAGTTGCATCAAAATCTGCCATACGATCATGCCTCCTTATTTTTGCTTAACTTAAGGATACCAAGTTGACGGTTCGTATCACCAGCAATAAGCTCATATAAATACAATTAATTTTATGATTTATGATCTCTAATCAGGTGATCACACAACTATAATTTGCTAAGAAAGCTTGCGCCAATATTTTGCTTTGATTTTAAATTAAAGTTTTCAAGAACAGTTGCTCCAAGGTCACTGAAGGTCTCTCTTATCCCAAGATCTCCATTAGTAAGGTTTGGAGAATAAGCAATCAGCGGCACATACTCACGCGTGTGGTCGTGCCCACAAAATGTTGGGTCATTTCCATGATCAGCCGTTATAAGTAATAGATCAGATTCAGATATTTTTGCTATCACGCTTTGAAGTAAATGATCTACCCGTTCTAATTCTTTACCATAACCTCTTGGATCACGCCGATGCCCATACTGTGAATCAAAATCAACGAGGTTAGCAAAAATAAACCTATACTTCTTGTCTTCGAGAATATTAATAACTTGGTATAGCCCATCCTGATTACTTGTTGTGTGAATTTTACGATCAATGCCTCGACCCGAGAAAATATCGTTAACCTTACCAATACCACAAACAGAAATATTATTCGTGCTTAGTATGTCTAACACCGTTTCGTGGCCTGGTACTATAGTATAATCGCGACGATTTGCTGTACGACGAAAACTCCCGGAGTCCATTCTTATAAATGGTCGTGCAATAACTCTACCGATTTGCCACCCGCTATCATCCAGAGTAAATCGAATAAATCGACAAATGCGATATAGCTCTTCAACTGGGACCACGGTTTCACATGCGGCCACTTGCAGAACTGAATCACCTGATGTGTAAACGATCAGAGCGCCCTCTGCGATTTGTTCTTCACCGTAATCTTCAATTGCCCGAGTTCCAGAATAAACCTGATTTAAAATGACCCGTCGATTTGAGAATTGTTCTATTTGTTCAACTAACCGTTGTGGAAAGCCGTTCGGGAAAGTGTCTAAAGCAGAATCAACAGGAACACCCATCATTTCCCAATGTCCGTCTAAACTGTCTTTCCCAGCAGAAACTTCTCTCATCTTTCCAACTGCGCTAGATGTACCGCTCTTTGCTTTAATTCCCTTTAGCGGTGTTGCTCGCAGAATCCGACCTATTCCCAAATCTTCCAGTTGAGGTATTGCTAGTTTTCCATTCCAATAAGAACAAAGATGCCCGAGCGTGTCTGCCCCTTGGTCGTTGAAGCTTTTAGCATCCGGAGCTTCACCAATGCCAACTGAGTCCAATACAATTGTAATGATTCGCTCAAATCTTTTCATTCAACAACACGCCCTTGACTATCAGAGTTTCTCCGTTTTACTGGGTTGGGGATTAGATTAACTATGACTAATGATATTAAGTAAAAGGATCCTAAAACCAACAACGCCACTGAAAAGCCCTTCTCATCGATAATATAGCCAATTAAAATTGGCGACAGTCCACCAATCGCACGACCGGTATTAAATATTGCATTATTTGCTAAGCTCCGTATTTCTGTTGGGTAAAAGCTGCTGATGAGCGCACCGTAGCCTGCATTCATACCGTTAGCAAAAAAGCCAACAATCGCGCCGATAATTAACATCAGAAAAGCACTGTGTACGAACGCATAGAGAGTTACCGACATGCCAGACATGATTAAAAAGACAGAATAGGTCAATCGAGAGCCAAATTTATCAAACAATTTACCAAACGACAACATCCCTAGTGACATACCGATAATAGTCGAAATCATCCACAAAGACGACCCGGAGACAGACAGACCTTGCTGCTTTTCAAGTAACGATGGTAACCAGTTCATCAGTCCATAGTAGCCTGCAACCTGAATTGCTGACATAATTGTTAATCCTACAGTAATCAATGCGATCTTGGGTTGATTGAATAGCAGACTAATTCGAGGATGGTCGGATTTTTCTGCACCTGATTTATGTGCTAGCTGCCAACTTTTAGTTTCGGGAAGATGTCGGCGCACAAAGTAAGCCAAAAAAACTGGAATAACCCCAAAAATAAACGCTGCACGCCAGCCAGCTAAAGGGATCACTGTTGCCGCAATCAATGCAGCAATCAGCGTTCCCATTTGACCACCGACTGTAATCCAAGAAGACATCTGCCCTCTTCGTTCTTTTGGAAATGCCTCTGCAACCAAAGCCATCCCAATACCATACTCACCACCAGCACCTAAACCGACCACAAACCTCAATATATATATTTCCCCTATGCTGCGTGCAAACGCCATCAACAGCGTTGCAATAGCAAAAATAAAAATAGTATAGGTGAAAATTTTAATCCTGCCTTTCTTGTCCGCCCAGTACCCAAAAATCACACCGCCAACCAACATTCCAATGTTCGTGACTGACGGTAAAACTCCGCCCGCAGCAGATGAAATATGAAATTCATTGATAATTGAGCTTAATGCAAATGACAGCAGCAAGATATCCATACCTTCAAGTCCTAATCCCAGCATAGAAGATACTAATATCTTTTTCCGATATGACTCGGCTTCTTGCATCTTATCATTCCTCCCTACAGCTTATCTTTACCCTAAAACTGATTCTAGAACTGACTCGGCAGATCTTTGATGAATACGATTATAGTCTTCGGGCTTTTCCCACTTATATGTTGCACGACTAAGGTGGACAACCAAACAGTTTGCCACGGGAATATTGTAAAGAGAGCCCAGCAAAAACAAAACCGCAGACTCCATTTCAGCATTGATAATGCCACGGTCTTGCCAGAACTTCATTTTTGCCCCATCAACTTTGAGAGCTGTCTCCGAGATGTCCGGTTGCCGGTATTGGCCAAAAAAATACGTCTCAGTTGTTAACCCTATACCGGTATAAACCCTAAACCCATTTTTTACCGCTCCTGTATAAATCTTGTTTACTAAAAGCGGATCAGCTACGGCCGGATAACTATCGGGAACATAATCGCCCATTAATCCTGATGTTCGCGCCATTGCACGATTAATAATGATATCACCGGGGTTAATATCATCTCGCCATGCTCCACAGCCACCACATCGAATAATTTGTTTCGCACCGTTCTCGATAAGTTCTACAACACAAATCTCAGTCGATCCAACTCCCATCCCCGTCGAACAGACAGAAACATGATGGCCCCGAAACATACCAACTACCAGGACGAATTCTCGACTATCTTCTATTTTTCGTTTAGACTCCCAATCTTTAGAAATCAACGCAACCCTATCAGGATCACCAACAATTAAAGTTACTTCACCAAGATCCCCTTTTTGGATATGTGCTAAATGCTCACTACTCATAAGAATCACCCTTCTTTACCTTCAATGTCAAAACTGTTAATAATGAGATAATATAAAGAACCGATAAGAAGCTCATGGTTATAACCAAAGACGAGTGATCCAATAAAAAGCCTATGATCACTGATGAAAATCCGCCTATTGCCCGACCCACATTGAAGATCAGATTGTTTGCTGAGGCACGAATTCTTGTTTCATAAAGATTGGCGACGATAGCACCGTACCCCGCATTCATTCCGTTAGCAAAAAATCCCACTATTGCTCCACCAACCAATAATGTAATCTGTGTGTCCGCAAAACTATACATGAAAACCGAAATGGCCGAGGCAATCAAGAAAAAAGAATAGGCAACTTTACTGCCAATTCTATCCATAATTTGTCCAAAGACAAGCATGCCAAGCGACATACCCAAAATTGTAGCAATCATCCATATAGACGATCCAGAAACAGACAAACCCGATTTTTGTTGTAAGATCGACGGAAGCCAATTCATCAGACCAAAATATCCCGCTATTTGTACAGTCGCCATAATGATCAATTTAATTGTATTACTGGCTCGACCGTCTCGAAATAAATCTAGCAGGGTTATCTTCGAATTTCTTTGATTTATTAGCTCATTTTTTGACTCTAACCACTGTTTCGATTCAGGCATCTTGAAGTAAACATAGAATCCCAAAAGAATCGGTAGAGCACCAAAAACAAAAAGACCTCGCCATCCCAAAATCGGAATAATAATTGCGGCAGCTAATGCCGCAATAATACTGCCAATTTGGCCTAATATTGTTACATAAGAAGTAATTCGACCACGTTGATCGTTTCTGAAAACATCAGCAACCATTGACATAATGGCGCCATAAACACCACCTCCGCCCACGCCCACTAGAAATCTAAATAGATATACCATTTGAATATTTTTTGCTATTGCCATCAGCCCTGTTGCACTCGCGTAAATAATAGTGGTTACCGCAAAAATCTTCATACGACCATTTCGATCTGCCATAGGTCCAAATATCAGCCCACCTGCCAACATCCCAATATTGGTTATTGTTGAGATAAAACCACCAGCAGCCCCATTGACATGAAAGCTTGTCATCATACTTGCTAGGACAAATGACAAAAGCATTGTGCTTGCTGATTGAGAAAACAATCCGCTACCACTGACAAATAGAGCCTTGCGCTGTTCGCGGCTAAAACTTCTCGCGCTTTGTTCCATCAGAAGAACCTCCTCCAAACTATTTAATAGTTGAAGCCTATCACATATGTAAACGTTTGCTTTTGTGGTATACTACAAAAACGATTTTTTTAATTTGTCCTTCATCACAAAAAAGGGGGTCCTCAATCATGATTTATCTCGAATCAGTTTTAAAAACGCAATCTCGCCGACTCAAGCCTGTTAATTCAGCAAATCTTTCCGGTCACGTTGTTAGCGCAATTACGATTATGGATAACACAAATGTTCGGCAGTGGCTACGGGGTGGCGAAATTGTGCTTTCAGGATCGCACACTTTGCCAACCGAGCAGAATCAGTTACAGGAACTCTTATCTCAACTAAAAATCAGCCAGGCTTGCTGCTTGATTATTAAATGTGTTACTTCCCCAATTTCATCACAAAAATTTTCAAATATTCTTTTAGAAGAGGATGTTCTTCCAATTTTTAAAATGTCATCAAACATCACATATTTAGAATTGATGAATGACGTTAATATGATGCTTTTTAAAGACCGTCAAGTTAATCGTTTGGCTGAACTAGACCTTGAACATCTCCTAAGAACAGACAAACCACGCGATAGTGATTTTGACTACATTTCAAGCGTAAAAAGTATTGATTTATATAAGCAAAATGCTTGTGTTATTCAAATCACTCTCACATCTCAGACAAATCTTAATCATCGAATTCATGATTTATTTACACTAAGTCGGCAACTCCACGCCATCTTTAGCAGTTTTATTACTAATCGAATACTTTCGAGCTATTTTGTTCTTGAGAATTCAGACGGTGCGACTATGATATTATTTACAGGCTCAAAACTTGAATCGGACGTTTCTTTGTTGCATCACTTACAACTGTCATCTCAAGTAAAGATCTCAAATCAGGCGCTGTATATTGGAATCTCAACCCTTCACCCAGCTAGAGAACTTCACAAATGCTATCAGGAGGCTGTATTTAGTATCAAAATGGCTCAAATTTTCAACTACAAAAATACCGTTACAAAATTTAATGATGTAGCTGTTTGGTCACTTATTGAAGGTATACAAGAATCAGCTTCTTTAGAACTAACAACACAACGATTGAAAGAAGTTTTAAAAAACCAAGATCTATTCAAAACATTGAAGCTGTTTTTTCAGAATAATGAGTCAATCAAAAAAACAAGCCAGCAAATGTTCACGCATCCAAATACTATTAGATATCGTTTAAAGGAGATTAAATCGCAAACGGGGCTTGATTATCAAAAAACTGATGATAAATTCAGGTTATATATTGCGGTTATCACTCAAACATTAGCGCATGCGAACAATTAACTAAAAGAGTCAATACATCGTCAAAGATACTTATGTACTCTTGTCCATCATGTCGCTAATCAACATTTTCAACCACCCAATATCATGTCATCTCATTTGCGGATGCCAATATGGATACTGCAGTTCATACAAAAGGACCCCTAAACACCGAAATGTTCGGCATTCAAGGGTCCTTCTTTTAATGACTAATGATGCGCCTTTAGTGCCGTGCACCGGGACGTTTTTCCTCAGGCGCTGGCGGAATAACCGCTTTGCCGCCTTTTTTAATATGCTTGTAGTTCACAACTGTCTTATTCTTCATATCTTCAACCATTGACGCATCTTCGGGTGAAAAACTGTCAATCGTCAACATGGCTGCATTGGCATAAAGCTTTTCGACCGTGCCTTTGAAGCTCAATGGCACATCTTTGGTCTTTCGTACCGAGACCTTATCGCCTACAACGATTTCTTGTGACACACAAAAACCTCCTTCAACGCATCTTCCGCCACATTCCCGTCACCATCGTAACACGAGCCGTCATCATCGGAAAATGAAGGCGCGTTATGACAATTATTGAAACGGAATCGTGACGCACTGCATTTCGACTGGGATAGACGCACTATCTTTGCGCTGTTGCCAACGCCATTTTCATCAATAGTTAAGAGCTTACTTGGCGACCTGGACTTTAACCTTAATCGGTGCATTCAGGTCAACCGAATCACTGTAATGTTGCAACAAATACCGCTGCATCGCATCACGCGCTTCTTTCTTGGTCATCTGGTGACAGACCCGCGAAGAATCGTGCCGGTGTCCCCACTTATCCGTATATTGACCAACGACTTCATAATCACGAAGATGTGCTGCAAATAACATGATTCCTCTTAACCACCTTTACTAATTGTACCATGACTTGGCACTTGTTTTTGTATCACAAGAAGCATTTATACACCCTTATTGGTCCCGTTTCAACCACACGAGCAAAAAAAGGTATCAGAACTTCCCAGACTAACGTTCATTCCCGGCATATCAACGCTAAAGCTTTCTCACCGTTTCAACACTTACCATTGATATGTTAGCCAACATCTCTTTGCATTGGCTGATCAAAGTCAGACTCAAGCCGGTCACGGTTACTCTGCTTCATCCGCTTAAACGCAATCACCGTCCGGCCCACCAAGTCCTGAACATTAAACTTATCTCGGGGGTCATAATCCAAAATCGTCACCAAAGCTGAATTCTCATAACATTTCTCGATCCGGACAATAAAATCATATTCCATATTGCCATTAGCCTGGCACAAAACAGTCATTCCTGATTTTGCATGTTTCATCACCAAAACCTCCTTGTATAGTGAGCGTGAGCAGGGCCGCTTAGAAACCGGAGTGTAAGTGGCCTCAGGCGTGATGGCCCGGGTTTGGCCATTGCGACTGAGGTCCTTACACGCAGGTTTCTGGCCCTGCGAACGCGTTATGGAGCGTGAGCAGGGCTGCTTAGAAACCGGAGTGTAAGTGGTCTTAAGCGTAATGGCCCGAGTTTGACCATTGCACCAAGGTCCTTACACACAGGTTTCTCGCCCTGTGAACGCGTCTCGGAAAGCGCAACCCAGCACAACCAATATTCCACCTGCTCCTGCTGGGTTGATATTAGATTATCAAGGTGAATATTTTATCGTCAACATAAACGATCAATTATACAAATTTTCTAATATTTTGTTCATAATGCCCACTCCTGCAAGCTCGTTCGTTCCCTGTCTCCAGACTAAAAATTGCGCCAACCCAAACGCCATTTATACTTTCTATGATTTTAAGAATTCCTAGTCATTAATATTTCTATTGACATCATTCTAAGAAAGACTAACGCTTAAGAAGCATTTAAGTCTCAAGGCAAGGTGATGATCAAATGAACCGACACGTTTTCGCAGCAACCTTTTCTTCGCTGCGTTCAAAGAACTTTCGTCGATTTTGGACGGGCCAATGTATTTCCGTTATGGGAACCTGGATTCAGCGAACAACGCAAACCTGGCTTGTCTATCAAATGACAAAATCCGCTTTTCTAGTTGGTTTGCTAGCGGCGGCACAGTTTGTTCCGATCATGGCGCTGACTTTGGTCGCCGGAACATTGATTGATCGCTACCCCAAGCGACAAATTCTTTTGTTTACCCAATTCGGCTTTTTACTGTTGGGTGCTACGATGACGTTGATCACCTATTTGAAGATCGTCCAGTATTGGCAGATTCTCGCGATTGCCTTGGGCTATGGCATCCTTCAGAGTTTCGATACGCCAACGCGGCAATCATATGTTATTGAACTTGTAGGCAAAAAAGATTTAATTAATGGCATTTCGCTAAACTCATCCATTTTCAATTTGGCTAAAATTGCCGGTCCGTCACTGGCAGGTATCTTAATGGTGACGCTGGGCGTGGCACCGTGTTTTCTGATTGATACGCTTAGTTATGTGGCGATTATTGCCGGTTTGTTAATGATTCACCAAGATCATCCTATTGCCAGTCATCGTTCACGCCACATCTTATTAGATATTCGGGAAGGGTTAAGTTATATCTTGCATCATGCAGACGTGAAACTCAGTGCTGAATTGATGCTGGTCATCTGTACATTAAACTTCAACAATAACGTCATCATCCCGATCTATGCCGAGGAGGTTTTGCACCGCGGCGCTCAAGGTTATGCTAGCCTTTTGTCTGCTACTGGTGTCGGCTCACTGGTAGCAGCTTTTCTCATGAGTTATCTTGCCAGCTTCGGCCTGCGCCGGGATCTTTATTTGGCCGTAGCAGTTGGCACGGCCTTGATTCAGTCGTCCATGCTGTTCATTCATGTCTACTGGCTTGCCATGCTGCTCATGGTTCTCATCGGCTTTTGTAACATGGTTTTCCTGAACCAGTCCAACGCCTCGTTTCAATTTGGCATTCCCAATCAACTGCGCGGGCGGATTATGAGTGTTTACGTTTTGCTCAATCAAGGATCAACCCCGATTGGCAGTCTATACGCCGGCAGTGTCATGGATGCTGCTGGCGGTTTATGGGGATTTCCTGCATGTGGCGTGTTAGCCCTCATGTTAACGATGGTCATCTTCGGTTTTCACCAGTCTACGATAAAAAAGTGGGTATCGCGGTAACACCAAAAAACGCAGGCAAGCACGTTGAAAAGACACTGTGCTTGCCTGCGTTTTCGCTAATTTTTGAACTAACCTTCGCGTACCTGTCCGTTACCCAGCACCTGATACTTAATCGTCGTCAACGCCGCTAACCCCATTGGTCCGCGTGCGTGTAATTTTTGCGTACTAATACCGATCTCCGCGCCGAAACCAAACTCGAAGCCGTCTGTAAACCGAGTTGAGGCATTCACATAGACAACAGCCGCATCTACCTGTTGGAGGAATTGCTGACTATTTTGGTAGTTATCTGTAATGATGGCCTCGCTGTGCTTCGTGTTGTGTGCGTTGATATGCGCAATCGCTTCTTCCTCGGAATCCACCACCTTGACCGCCATAATTAAGTCGTTATATTCGGTATCCCAGTCTTCTTCCGTGGCGACCTGCATGTTCGGCACAATTGCCCGCGCCCGTTCATCACCGCGCAATTCGACACCATGCGCTTGCAGTGCCGCAGCAATTAAAGGCAGCTGCTCGTTTGCAACATCAGCGTGGATTAAAAGTTTCTCGGCCGCATTGCAAACAGACGGCCGCTGAACTTTGGCGTTGACAACAATGTCGATTGCCATCTGGGCTTGCGCATGCGCATCAACATAAATGTGACAATTGCCCGCCCCGGTTTCAATGACCGGTACGGTGGCCTGTTCAACGACTGCTTTAATTAACCCCCGGCCACCACGCGGAATCAGTACATCAATATAGCCATTCAGGTGCATCATCTGATTCGCGACTTCTCGCTTCGGGTCCGTGATTAATTGAATCGCGTCTTTTGGCAATCCTTGTGCGGTCAATGCAGCCTGTAAAACAGTCGCCAAGGCCAAATTGCTGTGCAGCGCCTCTTTACCGCCACGGAGAATGACCGCATTGCCACTTTTAAAAGTTAACGCAGCAGCATCAACGGTTACATTTGGCCGAGCCTCATAAATCATCCCGACCACCCCTAAAGGTACCCGTTTTTGCGCAATATTCAGTCCTGCGTGATTCACCCAGGCCTTATCCGTCTGGGCGGTTGGATCAGGTAAGGCGGCAACTTGGCGAACCCCTGCTGCCATGTCAGCAATTCGCTCGGCGGTCAGCACCAGTCGATCCGTGAACTTAGCCGGCAAGCTTGCTGCCGCTTTTAGATCTTCATGATTAGCTTCCAAAATTGTTTCCGTATGCGTTTCAAGAGCCGTAGCCATGGCCAACAACCCGGCATTTTTCTGTGCGGTCGTCAACTGGCTCAAGACAGTCGCCGCGGCCTTTGCTGCTCGGCCCATTTGTTCCAGATCAATCGTGGTGACATCCATTTTTAATCGTCCTCCTTGTACCCTGACAGGCGCAACCGTTCATTTTTTAAAGACTGTTCGTTCAGCAACCTCGTTAAACATCAGTTAGCCGCGTGAACTTCAGATGGCACAGGCTCAAGTTCTGCCCCGAACCATGTCCCCACTGACTCGCCGGCAACGACTCGCAAAATAATGCGTGGGTCACGCCCACTCGTTAAAACCATGTGCTTCCCTGCTCGCATCATCACTTGCGCCGCCTTAAGCTTCGTCACCATTCCCCCGGTTCCAAACCGGGTTGAACTGCCCCCTGCACCAGCCAAAATTTTAGCGGACACATGAGTGATTTCCGGGATCAAGGCGGCGTTTGCATGGCGATTAGGATCGCGATCATAAAGCCCGTCAATATCGGAAAGCACCACCAGTAAGTCTGCTCCGATTTGCTTCGCGACCAAGGCGGAAAGTTGGTCATTGTCGCCAAAAGTCGTACGATGATCCAATTCATCAACCGCGACGCTATCATTTTCATTAATGATTGGAATCACCTGCCGCTTCAGCAAAGCATCGATGGTATCCAAAACATGCTGCCGAGTTTGCGGATAATCAAAAACGTCATGTGTTAACAACAACTGGCCAATTTTAGCGCCATAATCGCTAAACCTTTGCGTATACAACGTCATTAACTCTGATTGACCAATCGCCGCCAACGCCTGCTGCTGAGCAATTTCGGCAGGCCGCACCGTCACACCAAGCTTGGCCATGCCCACCCCAATCGCACCAGACGTGACTAAAACCAGCTCATAGCCTTGATTCGTCAAAGCCGCCAACGTATACGCCAGCCGATCTATGGTCTGCAAATTAACCTTGCCATTTTGATGAATCAAACTACTCGTCCCTATTTTGACAACTAACCGTTTACAATGCAGCATCCGCTTCACCATCGCTACCTCCACTTACCGCCGATTACCAGAATATTAAAAAAGCACCGCCTTGATCGAGACACCCGTTAAGGCGGTACCATTCTCGTTCAAAGCCGTGCTTTGCGCTTTTTTACTATTTAATTTCGTCAATCTTCAGTTCAAGCTTGGATTCGCGAGCCATTCAGAACTTTCAGCAAACGTCCTGATCTCTGTGAGCCGCTACTATGACTTGATGAAGTGATTGTATGCGGGGTGTCGGGAAAAGTCAAGCGGGTTATTCGGTTCTGGTAACATCTATACAGGGTGTATTTTTAAACAAGTCTGCCCATTCATCAGATGTTGGCAATGCGCGGAGAACAATGGCATCATCAACAATTTTTACAAAGAGCTCTCTCGTTTCGTCAAGGTTAAGTTGTCTACGCATTTTAATTGGTATGACAAGCCGATGTTTAATTACTGACTCTTAACTTTAAGCAGCGTGCTTATGTTTACGCTTTGCTTTGCGTGTGACGAACAACCATTCTCCGAGGAAGGAGCCACAGACACCGCCAACGTAAATCCACCACTTAAAAGGAATGTTCGATAACTTGGCAAGGATAAATCCCACACTCATTGCTCCTGCAAGAGCGGTTGCGAAGTTACGGTGTTGTTTCATGTCGCTTCAACTTCTTTCAATATTTAGTCTTTGTTGAACCCGTAATTTGAATAGATGTCATTCTTTCTACTGGTTAACCAAATAGCTTTCCAAAGAAGCTACAATGATGCCTATTCCAAGCTGCCTACGCGGTGCTTACCTTGCCGCGTGACCACCACAGTTCTTGAACAATTATCGTTGCACGCTTTCTAACAGCCGCTATAGCATCATCGTGTCCCCAGACTTCAAGACCGCATCAATTGTTAGCTTAAAAAAGATACGCTTCTCGAATACGGCTTTGCTCCGCGTTTATCAATTGTTTTATAAAATGCTATCTAAGCCTTTGTTGATGCAGATTATACATGATTCGCATTTTGTGTCAAAAAGCATGCACGGAATTTTTGCCAAATACAGATTACATAACGTTTGATATATAACGAAAATAAGAACCCGGACTCATTCATCAAAACAAACAGTGAGAAAAATAGAACGCCTGTAAGGAATCAGAACGTTTTTTCAATTTCTGATATATTTAGCGATCAAAAATGCGTTGCACTGCTTCCCCTCGTAAATTCCGCTCAACAAATACCTTATTGCCTCTCCACCGCCACCCGTAAGGCATAGATTCGCGGCAATGCTCTATTTTGGCCCACCGGTTGACCGTTAACAGTAACATGTCCCTGATTGACGTGAACTTTAACCGGCAGCGGCAATTTGACTGCGTATCTTTCTGGCAGACGCAGCCGTTCACTGTAAAAATGCCCATTTGTCAGCTTTCCCGTTACGCCAACCACACCCAAATGATCGGCTTGCGCAAGATAAACGCCCTTAGTTGTCAGCGGATTGCCAATAAGCCGCCACTGCCCATTTTTCATGCGATATTGCTTCCGTCCCCGTATGTCAAAACGGTAAAAAGCAAAAACGCCGCCAGCAAGTGGGCGTTGGCTGCCATCCGGAAAGACGGCCATTTGTTGAAATAATGCGATGGTCTTCTGTGCCGCGTGTGTTTGAATTGTTTGCCGAGCTGAAAGCGACATCGTTTTTGGCTTAACCTGACCTCTTGGCAGTCCCACTACTGCTGTCATCGCAAGACTCGCAATCAGAATCTTCATAATCAGTTGTTTTACCCGCATCCCCATGCCTCCAAATATTACTTTTTAAATATCGTCACAATAAGTTTATCATTTCAACTAAGATGACTGCTAACAATACACATGTTATTAAAATGGAGACAATTAGTTTTGCAAAAGCTTTAAAGAAATACAATCAACTAAGCATTTATAGTCATTAAACCATTTTTATTCTGTAGCCAACCAAAAATCCGCCAACTAATCGGCGTACTACCTGATAATTGGCGGAAGCTTATGCACAGCGTTCATAATCACGAGCGATAAGTATTCCTGTTCCTCAAATGTATCCATTAAAAGGCACCGGTTTACGATCAAATCGAACCCATCCAAGACAATGGACAACTTAGATCTTTCTCGCAATCAATAGACTGGTCTCATTTATTTTTGTTTAATAGACTACAAAAGAGAAATACAACTGAAACTAGTAAATACTGGATAATTAACGTTGAGGTGATGGCACTTATATTTGGATTAACCCTAATTATAGAGCCTTCTTCAATTACCGCCTGCCAAGGAAATATCATAGAAAATGGAAGACTAATAATAGTGCTTGTTGCTGCAACTACAAAAGTGTTAAAAAATGAAAACTTGTCGTTGTAATGAAATAACACACGTCCTCCCAAAAAGGCCATTAGGACTAAGGGGATTAAGATGACTAAAAAAACCAGCATCACTAAACTTAGCGAATCGCGCAGTAAGAATGTGGCCAGCATCTCGATCAAAGTCAATGCCAATATAAACCAATCACTTTTTCTCATTTCATTTACAGCAAGGTTAATAGCTTAATAATCGCTTACCTTGCCCTCCTTTCAGTTTTAAGAGCTCATCCTAGATCCTATTTTTTTATCCGACAAATAGCTCTCATTGCAACCCGCGCCATCAACCTAAATGAAAATCCGTAAATAAATCAAAGTACAATTTTTATTCAATTCTGCATCTTCCCAATCATTAAAGAATTTACATTACGCCAACGGTTGCCACGGATACTATTGAATTTTCTACTTTGGTAAAATTAATAGCTCGTTACCTCAATAGATCTAACACATTCTTTTTTGAAGCTGACATAGCCGGAAAAAAGGTGAAAATCATCCCGATAATATTGGGTATTAGCACCGCTACTAACATGTTATTCCAAGTAATGATAATGGGGATGCCCAACGATCGCCCCAACATTAAACTAGCGGCTTTAACTAATACAACAGAGATAATGGATGCGGTGATCGTCATAAGCAACCCTTCCGCCATGAATTGGTTTCTGATATCTTTTCGCTTGGCTCCAAAAGCACGTCGAAGGCCGATTTCATTTTTTCGTTCGGCAATAGAAGAATACGTTGAACCCATGATGCCAAACCCCGCAACGATTAGCGATATACCGGCAACCCCTGCAATCAAATCTGTAGCCAAAGAAGTATTTCTATTTAACTGACTGACTATTTGTTGCACATTCAATAGCTGATATCTTCCCATCGAACTGTTGTCACCGTATTTGTTCAAATAATTCATAACCGCCCTTTCAGTCCTTAATCTACTGGAGCGATAAGTGACCTTAATCCGGTTTGACTGATCTTTCAATCCTCTAGTCATTAAATACGCTTGTCGCGACATCAAAACATCTGGAGTCTCCACAACGCCTTCATAAATCGATGCGATATCATAATTTGTTCCGTTTACGCTAACTTGTTTTCCGAGTATATTTCCAGCGTGCATGAGCTTACTGGCTAGCTCCTTTTTTATGGCAATTGTTCTCACGCCATTTTTAGTCAAAGATGTTAATTTTCGCCCCGCAATTAATGAAATATCCTTAGTTGTACTTAGAGTTTTTTCTGAAATCTGATCATACGTGATTTGCTCGTGCTTACCAGTACCATTAAATTTCAAAATGGCATCGTTGACCGTAGCATCGTTCTTCAACGAGACCTTTTTGACAGAAGTAAGCCCTTCCAGTCGTTCTTGATCTTTTTCCGTGAATCCATAACCATCTTGCTTTGAAATGAAGCTGACGATGAACCCTTTTTCTCCTCCAGTCACATCAGCAATCTGCCTAGATATTGAATCCTGAACGCCATTTCCCAGACCGAGCACAAGCAATATGCTCATGATTCCAATCATCAGCGATCCCATTGTCAATAAAGTTTGCCGTTTATTTGCACATAAGGAATTTACTAGTTCCTTCAGTAAAAACTTGATTTTCACATTTCTACCCTCATATTTCCGTCAGTACACCGTCAACAATCTTGACTTGACGACTGGCAAAACTGGCAGCTTCTGGTGAATGGGTGACCATAATAACAGTTCTTCCCTGGCCACTGACTTTTAACAGTATCTGCAATATTTTTTTGGACATGGTGGTATCCAAAGCTCCTGTTGGCTCATCGGCTATGATAAGGCTAGGGTTCAAAATGAGTGATCGCGCTATTGCCACTCTTTGCTGCTGCCCACCGGATAGACTAGCTGGATACTCGTCAATTTTATCCTGGAGTCCAACCATCTCCAGAAGTTCTAAAACGTGATTATCTGGATCATCGCGATCTTTTCCATAAAGTAAAGGCAGCTTGATATTTTCGCCAACAGTATATCTGGCAAGCAGTTCAAAGTTTTGGAAAATAAAACCAACCCGATGATTACGAATTTCGGAAACAATATCGTCACTCAGATCGCCGATGATTTGTTTGTTAAATTGATAAGTGCCGGTGTATTCATTATCCAACATGCCAATAATTCGTAGCAGTGTCGATTTACCGGAACCGGACGGACCAACTATGGCTAAAAATTCACCGTCATCAACGTCCAGATTGATATTTCGAAGTACTTGTTGTCCTCGACCTTTTTTCTTCAAAAAATATGTCTTATTGATATTCTGAAGTGAAATCATTTTGCGACCTCCTTCAAAACGGATCCAACCGGCACCTCCGCGATTGAAGCATATTTTAGTCCCATCGTTCTTATGATATTGATCTTTCGCTTTTTGAAGGCTTTGGAATTGGATTTCTTGATGAGGATTTGCCCCTTATCTTCGAATTTTCCAGGGATCAAGACGCTGCTATAAGGAATATTGATATCCATGTGTACGCCAACATTAACTCCTTGAATGGGTACCTGAAGTCGATACTTGGTGATGCTTTCTTCACTTGACGGTAAAACGTCAACTTTTTTTACGACACAATCATACTTTTTAGACCCATCAATGTTGGCCACTTTTACCTGCATACCTTGCAAAATTAAGTGGCGGTCTAGCTCGGTTACGGAGGCATCGATATACTTCGCGTCACTTGCAACAGCATATGAGCCATCTTCCTTAACGATAAATGTGCCAGAAATTGGCGTAGTATACCCTGTTTGGTAAATCACTTGTCCTTTTGTAATATGCTCCCCATTTTTGATCTTCACATTTTCGGGGCTTGTCGAGTCCAAGACCTTGATTTCCTCTGCTCTAACAACGCCGCTTAACACCAAATCCTTTTGCCTGACAACTTTATATTCTTTTGCTGTCGCTTTTGCCGTTGTTGTTGTCGCCGATTGATAACTAGTTAACAAAGCATACAAGCCGACAAAACTTAACAAAATTGATCCCAAAATAACCAGTCTTTTTCTCATCTTACCCTCTCCACAAAACTTACGATATCAAAAATCCGGAGGCACAAGTTAAGCAGCCCCTGCACACTCCGGATTTTGTTTAGACTTCAATTAAGGCAATAGGATTTTGTAGATTCAACCAAGATTTCTTATGGGCCAAAAATCAATCCACCAAAAGCGTTATTCGTTAAACCTGTTGACTTCCTCCCACATCAAGATAGCAGATGAACTCGCTCATTTGCCCAATAAAAAATTAACGTCGCAAATCGCTTAAAAACCGTTAGTTATTTTTTAAGATTGACGATTATTTGCATTTTCACGACGTTTACATTCGACCGGGTTGCACTGATTAAGCTTAGGCACATAATGCTCATAAATGTTTTCAACAATGTCGTACCTACATTCATATATCTGAGCTCATTGCTTGCCTTTTTATGTACGTTTATCACCCCTTCACCAAGACAATTTGCAACCGGATAGTTAGCAACTCTTAGTTGTTTGCAAGCTCTGCCAACCCGATACATCCCCCTTGCTCGAAACACAAAAAAGCCCGCCGTCCACAGAACTATCCCTGCACAACGGCGAACTTCCTTATTTCTAACATTCTCTTTTCTGATTACGCCCGCGGCCGGCGAAGATAGCGCCGAGCCAGATAGAAACTCAGCAATGCCAGTCCCAGCACTCCGACGACAACCGCGATACTTAACCACAAGCGCCAGTGATCAGCAGACTCGGCGGCGTGCTCAAGTGATTCGGTATAAGGTACCCGTTTGCCGGTCACTAGTATGCGGTGGGAGTTGATCATATACGGGGTACAGGTCATTAACGTGGCCAAATCGCGTCCCGGTTCAATGCGTAGGCTCTGGGTTTCATCCGGCCGCACGGTTTTGATCCGAAAGACCTGATACGCCATCTTTTTGCCGTTGACTTGGAGGAAGAACTTCTGCCCCCGTTTCAACTTGTTTAGATCGGTGAAAAAGCGTTTAGTGGGTAAGCCGCCGTGTGCCGAAACAACTGTATGCGTGTTCTTGCCTCCCCGCGGATAGCTAGTACCTGGTAACACCACTGCCCCTTGATCTAACAACGTGTTGTTGGTGGTGTCAAAAAGGGGCAGGTCCACCGCTAATTTCGGGATAACCACTCGCCCGATCAGATGCCGTTTCACATAGGCTTGGTTAAACTTTTGCCTGCTTTGAAACGGATCCTGTCCCGGGCGCAAACCAGTCTGGGCAAGTGCACGGTTCTCCTCTGCCCGTTGCTCATCTTGGACAGCGGCATTTTGCTTGGCTTCTTGCTGTGCTGCTGCTCGGCGACTGGTTAGTAGCAATTCATTAATCGCCGTTGCCGCGAACGGATAGCAGAAACACGCGGCCCCCGCAGTGAAAAGTAAGATGACGAACCAGCGTAACAATCGGCTTGTCCCCGACGCTTTTTTTGTCATAGGCTATTAGACTTTCTTGCTGGTCTTTTTCTTCATTAGGTGACCGCCACCCATTAAGATGGCCCCGATCATCAGGAAGGCGAAGAGTCCGATTCCGCCTGTCATTGGCAATAATTGATTCACCGGCGTGTTGGCGATGCGAATCGTTTTCGTACCCCAAGTACCGGCAATGACTTCAAAATCTGTTGTCGGATCGAGAATTTCATAGCCTTCTGGTGCCGCGGTTTCAACCAAGGTATATCGCCCTGGCAACAGCCCTTGAATGGTTAAGTTGGCTGTCTCGGCTCCACTGGTCTTGAGTTTCGTTGCCGCGTCTTGATTCGTTGTCCAGGTAATCTTGGTCGGTTGGTAGGTTCCGACCATACCGTTAACGCCTTCAAGAACTGCATATTCGCGCACATTGCCGTTCATTCGCTGTAAGATGAAAGTCGCGTTGGCCAAACTCTTGGAAGATCCGGCTTCGTGTTTGAAGAACCGAATCCCGCCAGTCTGGATTTCCGGACCATCGACGGTAATCTTGCTGTTAGGATCAAAGCTCACTTCAGCCGTGTTACTGACTTTTTGGTCTGGGACCATTTTCTCATTGACGATTCCGGTGTAGGCAACGGTCACGCGTTTGCCGGCATATTGGGTCAACAGGTTTCGTACCGCATCGGGATCGACCCCGCCTAGAAAGTCCAGTTCAAACCCGAATGGATAGTTGTGTGTGTGTTGCCAAGCTGCATCATTGGAAGTCATGAAGGCCATTTTTCCGGTTAATGCCTTTAAAATGTCCTGACCGTCAACCGTGATTGCCGTCAATGCCTTAAAAGTAAGGCCTTCCTTGGTCATATAATCCAGCACTTTAAATTGGTTGTACTTAAAAGTGTCTTGACTGTGATCAGCCAGCGCGCCAATATCATGCGGAATCTGGAACTGAACCTGATACGTGAGCACATCGCCAACCGCGACATCATGGAGATCTTTTGTTGCCACCGCTTGTTCATTGATTTCCGTCAGATTTTTGGTAACAAGACTGTCTTTAGGATAAAGATGAATGTTGGTCAGATCTGTCCCGTCATCATGCCGCACTGGCAGACTCACGATCATATCTGCTGCTTTTTGATACGGTTGCGGGGTCACGGCTTCGTGAAATGCGTACACGCTATGCCGGCCATTGGTTTTGGCGGCTAATCCTTTGAATGCCGCCAAGCCGTCTGCATCAGTCGTGACAGCTGCGGCATTAGGATCCTGGAGATTCACATATTGACCCAGGTTTTGCGATATCATGCTCGCAGCGGTTGTCTTATCATGATTTTCCAATAATTGGTAAAAAGCATCCGTCACGTTGAAAATTTTAAATTGGGCGCCTTGCACCGGTTTGCGTCCGGTCAGTCCAAGGTCGTGCCCGGTATTTTGAATCTGTTCGTCACTGGTTTGTTCGATTTTGTGCAGCGTGAAATCCACAGTTGTTGTCGCGGCATGTACGGTTTTGCCGGCACTGAGCAGCGGCAGAAGGAAGCTCATGAGCATCAGTGCTGCCAAGAGACTGTGCCCGATCTTTTTAAACGTTACTTGCATGCGTGGTGCCTCGCTTTCTTATTTTTAATGAAGAAGTAAGTGGCCAGTAGTAGTAACAGACTCCCTAAAAGGACAAAGCGTAAATTGCGCCAATCGGACATAGCCGGTAAATAACCGGATTGACGCTTAGACGGATGCGTTCCGGTGCCGTTCGTATCCTGCCCGTGATTGCCAAGCTGGGTCGTTGATGGCCCCGCGGTTTGATCACCGGTTGTCGGCGCCTGCTTATCGGCATAGTTATAAACTCGTGGGTAGCCGCTACTGATCATTTCCGGTGTCACCACCCCGCCAAAGTTTTCCTGCATCGGCTGGCCGTCAATTAACACAAAGCGCCGGTTGCCCTCTTCGTCTTCCCATGAATCAGGAATCTCGATTTTGATCGCGCGGCTTTTAGCATCCACTTCATAGCCGGGAACGCCTTGCAATTCTTCAAAGAAATATTCTCCGGCGGGTAAAAAGCGTTCGCCTGTATTGACTAGCCCATCTTGATCGGAAACAAATTTGTTCACGCGGTCATCATGCAACGGATCAGTAGTGCTCACCCATTTGTTGCGCAAGTCGGTTACTGGCGACATATCGAGATAAAGCTTCTTACCATTCTCAATTCGGTAAATAGCAAAGATCGCACCGGCTAACCGTTTACTCGTACCATCAGGGTGCACGCCGAACTTGAAGAAATACGGATCGCGGACATAACCGACATTTTTCGGATACAGATGAACAGTCCGGAGCGGGTTGTCACTGATAGGATCTGTGACGGGAAAAACAACTAACATCGGCGAACTTTTGCGCTCTAAGTCCACATTGAGTTCGGTTGAAGGATCCGGTGCCACCTCGATCATCAGATAAGCTTTAGTCGGTGCCTGTTGATCGACAGAAACGGTTATTCGGCTGATCCCATCTTCACCGAGTGTTGGATCGGTTTTTGTATTCATCAGGCCGATGCCTTTGTTCCCTTGACCGGCTAATTTCAGGTTGGCCCGGGCAAATTTCAGTGCTTGCTTACGCGTCATATTCTGATAACGATCAACTAAAGCCCGAATTGCTTCAGGGGTCATATTCGGTTTCAATAAGGAGCTGGCATCATAGACCTCAAAGTTAGCGCCATTCAGCCCGCTGGTTTTGCTTAATAATTTGTAGCCATCTTTATCCGGGTTATTCGGGTCAATCCGATGACCGTCATTTTCATACCAAACGTCTTCCGGTTGGCGAATATCCCGATAAATTCGCTTATGGATCACAATCTCGGCAGTTTGATCAGCCGCGTGAACCCATTGTGGTGTGTTGCCAAGCACGATACCAATCAATAGAAGCAACGGGGCAAGCCACCAATAAAATCGTCGCATCTTAATGGGCCTCCTTTCGCTTCAAATACAGGTAAAGCAGCCAGCCGCCGCCACACGCACTGATTGCGACCATGACAAACAGTAAGATACCGCTACCCCCGGTTTTTGGTAGGAGTGTTTCCAACGAATGGTTCGTCAGTGTGAAGCGAATCCGATTCAACTTGTCCCCTGCATCAGGGATAAATTCAAACCCATACTCATCACTGCTCAAATCGCTGCCACTATACGCAAGATCTACCATTGTGCCATGCGCGTTAATCTTGAAGGTAAACGATCCGTTCAGCCGATCAAATCCGGCAGGCGCTTTGGTTTCCGTTAAGCGATAAGTTCCCGGGGTCAACTGATGTGTGAATCGCAGCTGGCCATTTTCATCGGTCGTTCCTTGTGCAACAGGGGTGGTTTGATTGCCGCGGTATAAGGCAAAACTTGCATTGGCGAGTTTGTTTTTACCTTTTTCAATTTTGATCAACTCAAGTTCGGTGGGTTTCAGTTGGTTGATCACCGTGGTGTCTGGCCAAATCTCGCCGTTGCGGCCGACTGTCACAGTACCGTCAGCTGCCACTTTTAAATCAAATTCGGTCTGTAACTCGTGACCGGCAGCGGCGATTTCGCTTACCTGATAGTCGCCGGGTTTTAGCGTTCCAAATGAGACTTTCCCCTGCGAATCGGCAGTTGCTGTTTGCAGTTGAGTGTCTCCTTGCTTCAAGACAAACCGACTACCCGGCACCACTGCGCCATACTGGTTTTTCTTGGTAAATTCAGCTGGAAACCTGCCTGCCGGATCAAGATGAACCTGCACCGCGTTGGTTTCCTTGCTGTAACGTTCCTCAGTGTCGAAAAATTTAACGGTCGCTTGATTGACCAGCGTAAGCCGTTTTGTCAGTGTGTCCGGATCCTTTGTTGGCCGCACCTTCAATCGAAGCGAGAAAAAGCCGCTATGAAAATGAATTTTCTGCACATCCTCACGTCCGATTGTCAGCGTGATTCGCTGCCGATCGCCTTCTTGCGTCACGACAAAATCCGACACGTCCTCAGTCAGCGCCATTTTCCGATCTTGGCTAACCGCATCCGGATCAGTTGCATTAAAGAGCTGGAACGCTTTTTGATAAGTTGGGGGACTGTTGTTATTGTCCGGAATCAACTCGACATGCTCCGGTAGCAGGTCCGTCACAACAATTTTGGTCGGCTTCACCACGTAATCGCCCATACTGTAGACTTCCTGGTTAATGTAGTAGTAAAATGGCTCGCCGTTGTAATGCTGATTGACCACCTGATCGTCTAAATCATTTGCGGTCCAGATGGTGCCGGTCTTATCTTCCTCGGCCCCGCCACCGGCTTCGGCATTTGCGCTCACGCTTTTGTTGTTGGTGACATTTGGGTCAATCAACTCGATTTGTCCACTCCCATTGGCAACCCAAGTGCCGCCGCCGTTGGAATAAGTGCCGCGTCTAAAGGTGTGGCTGGTACCGTTTAAAGTAAACGCAACGGCACCACGCCCAAATGTTGGCGCACCTAGTCGATCTTCCCATTCCGTCATATTCTCGTGATCAATTGGATCGACCCAGTTTCCCCAGGTCTGTGAGGTATAGCCGCGCTGTTCATCTCCGCGAGCGCCCAGTTTTTGGGTTTCAAATGTCGCTTTATCTGAGGTGATCCAGGTTCCTTCCTCAAATTGCCAATCCGTGATAAACCGATCGTCATAAGTGGGCGTCATCCCCGCCTGCTCCGTCCAGACAAACTCACCAGGATTCAACGAGGTAAACGTCAGGGTCGAATTTTGATTGGCCTCACTTTGCGGGATAAAGTTCAACCGCTGTCTAGTTGCCTTGTCATAAAAAATCACGCGCCAGTCATAGTACAAAACATTGGCAAATGACATCCCGGAAAAGAAGTTGTTGGAAAAGTCGATGCCGACGTCCTGAGGAGTATCCCTCCATTCGACTGGACGGACGCGAATACCTGTTAGTTCAACATAAGCACCAATCTCAAAGCGGTTCCCATCAAGATCGCTTGCTGAGCCGACATGATCAATATCCACTTTGATCTTGGCATCTAGCAGGTTAGAGGGGCCATTGGAATTTTGAACCGCATCTTTAAAAATAATGGCGGTGGCATCAGAACGCGACACATAATCTGATGAAACGCCATTCTCCATCGCCCAACGTGATCCGTATTTTGAACGAGTACTACTACTCTGTTTGCGATAAATTTGCGCCTCTTCATCCGATAGTGCGGCGCCATCAGCTTTGGTTGCGTGAATTTTAATCGTCCCAAGTGCAGACGGCGGTAAAATCAGACTGTGCGCATCTTTGCTGAGTGCAGCCGGTTCCTGCACATCATCGTTAACCAGACGCGCAGGCAGCTGCAAGTCGACATCAAGCGCTAATACCTGAGCAGCGTCATTAAATCCATCCAGACTGAGTTTCACACTAGCTGCTTGCTGCTTCGTATCTGGCAGCTTTTTGGTTAAAAGGTACTCACCTTTTTCTGCCGTTTTCTCTGCAAGCCGGCGCGTTATTTCACCGTTAGTATGTGCAGGCTGGGACGTGAATCCTTGGGCATTAGCGAACTTGACGACTTGCTGCCCCGTTTGATCCTGTGGCTTGGCTAAAATCAACTTAACCTGAATTTCAGACCGTTGAACGTCAAAGTTGTAAGTTAACGTGTGACCATCGCCATGCCAGGATTTTCCTGCTTCTAGCTGGATGTGCTGCCGATCTTTTGTAGTCGCTTGCTTGGCGGCCGCGCTGGTTGATGGCGCACTAGCCGCTGCTTCCAAATCAAACTCAGCAGCTTCGGATGCGGCAGAACGAGTGCTCGGCTGCACTGACGCATCCCGGACATCGTGCTTCGGATTAGTCTGAGCGCTTTCAGCTACCGGGACCGCGGTACTGCCAATTTGCGTGACCAGCATCAGCAGTATCATCAGCATATGAATCCATTTCCTAGGCAATCGGGTGCCTCCTTTCATGTTACGTTTTTCACTTGTTGCTGAATTAAGCGTAACAAGATGAACTGCGTAAACGGAACTATAATAATTGTTATTTTATAAATAAAGTTTTCTCCGGTATATTACTTCTTAAATGATAATTATTAGCGAATATATGAACGACCATTCAGTAATTGCTAGGGATTGGAATTTACACCACAAAAAATCCCGATCTGACTAAGCTGGAAACGCTCAGACAGATCGGGAACAACCTACGTTATTAAATTATATTTTGCTACTAAGCGCGGACAATTTTACCCACGGCAATTGGCAATGTTACGTGTGCATCATAGTTCATGACGGTTCCTTTAACCGTATCTGGAAGTTCCAAACTGTCCGGAACCCCATGAATGTAAACAACCCGTTTATCCAATTGCAAATCTTCACTACCAAATGCTGCCTTGAACGCCTTCTGCAGCTCTTTTAAATCCACGAGCTTGTCATAAGCATAGTGCCCGTCAGCATCGGCTACTGGATAGCTGTCATTGGGTACGTGCATTTTAGCAGGCTCGGCATCAAACGGGACCATCGTTGTACCGGAAACCGGTTCCGTTTCAGGTAAATCAACAAAGCCGTCACCATTAGCATCTTGGGCCGCGGTGGCTATTTCAGCCGGCTTGCCATCCGGAAAACCATGGAAGTGTTCCCAATGCTGGACGTTTGCAGGTGTATCAAACATCTCAATATGAATACGCAACTGCGCCCCGTCAACAGTGAACTCGGCAGTACCATGGGCCTTAGTACCGATCTTCTCTGCATTCAATGGCACAATTTCTGCTGTATACTTTTCAGCCATGTCAACCACTCCTATTTTGAGATTTGAACCACCTTTAGAATAACGTAAAGTCTTTAATTGCTCAATTAGTTTAATAATTATTTTTATAGCCTTTTCCACGTTCTCCTAGCGATGGCGCCAACGGTTTCATTCAGTATTTAAGCAGTTACATATCTCTCCGAAGCGACTTTATTCTCTTCCTAAATCATGCGCTTGAAGTAGTCGCTGCCGTAACGCCGGATCTGCAGCATATAAATACAAGCCATACTTAGCCCGTTTCAGCAAAATATTAATAGCATTCATGACAATCGCAATTTTAGCGGCTTGCGTATCCGCTAAATCAGGGCGTTTTTTGAATGCTTCTTTGTCCTGATATTGGCTAAGGTTGACGGTCAAACGATCCTTCTCTGCATTGTAGCCAAGACTCGGCCCTAAAATAACCCCGGCATAATTCAAATCGAACCCTTGAATCGTGTAAATCGAGCCAACTTCATGTAAGGTCTCCGGTCGTTGTGCCCATGGCCGATCGGTAAAATTAATTTTATCCCACGGCAGCCGCAATGAACCAGCCGTGACATACCAGGTCTTCTTATCCAGCACCGTAAACGGATAATCAGCTGTTGCAATCAATCGTGACAACCCAACTTCCGCATCACGTTGCTGGATTAGGCGATACATTGGCTGACCATCGGCGAAAACCCGAAAATCAAACTTCTCCGGATGCGGCAGCGGGGTGATGCGCCCGCGAACAAACTGATCAATCCAATTATTGACCGCAGCATCCCCCACCCGCATTTGTTCAGTTAGTTGAAAATGCGCCACCGAATAGCCGCTGGTGATTCGCTTCAGCAAAGCCTGCGTCCAAAAGCTTTTAAGTTTAACTAGTTGATGAAAATCAAACACCAGCACAACCAATCGCGCCAATTGTAAAATGTCAGTCAATTGATTAGCATCCCGAAAATTGTTGTACGGGTCTGGCGCTGTCAGCAACAAGTGTCCTTCGTCAATAAAAACAATATCGGCACGCTTGCCGGCTTTTCGATAGGCATTAATAAAAGGTGTCGGCTTCATAAAGTCCTTTTTGCGAAAATAGGACTTGGCACCGGCTATTTCTTTGTAAATCTTCAACATTTCATTATGGTTCACAAGCAGTTTATTATCAGTGCCTGCCAGCGGTCCGACTCCTGCACGCGCGGCTTGTTGCAGTTGTGCAAAGGCCGCGTCTAACACCACGCTTTTCCCGGAACCGGCATCGCCTGAAACGATGAGCAAATGCGTTTTGTCGGCTTGATAATTAGCCATGATAAAATTATGAATTTTTTGCTTCAATGCTGCTTGTGCGATGGTCAATGTCGCGTCTTGCGGCAAAATGAATGTTGACTGAGCTAGATCTGGCATGTCGACACCTCCGTCATCAATATAGCATGATCAAAGCTAGTGACCATACGCAGCTTAGTTAGTTAACTATAACAACTTTAAAAATAACCTTAAAAAAACCAAAGTCAATGCAAATTACATACGTTATTCACGTAAACCGGTTACACTTAGGATAGTGACTAAAAATGTTATTCAAGAACTAGGAGTATTGCCATGCCTTCAATTGCTGATTACCCGCAACGCCTCAATTTAGCGCCTTTTCAACAGACACGATTAACTGAGTTGGATGCCGGTCTTTTTGCACAACTGGGTTATTTGAATTTTAACTACCTCATCGGCCAACCTTACGCGCGTTTTGCTGATCTGAATGATAGCAGCCGACTGAACAAGGCAACTTTAACGACTTGGGCAATTCCGACGCATCAAGCAATGTTACAAGCGATGCGGCAAAGTGCACGGTTTGCGCGGGTGACTTGGACCAATTGGCTTGAGACCTGCAGTCACCGTAATGAAGAAGATTTTGGTGCCATCACCTTCACCTTGGCGCCGCATGTTTACTGCGTGAGTTTTCGCGGAACCACCAACAAGTTAGTCGGCTGGAAGGAAGATCTTAACATGAGCTTCATGCCCACCATTCCTGCCCAGCGCCGTGCTCTGAGCTACTTGACCCGGCAAATTAGCCGCCATCCCGGCACCTACTATCTGACCGGACATTCTAAAGGCGGCAGTCTCGCCATTTACGCTTTTGACAACTTGCCGCAACCGCTTGCTGATCAAATCGCGCATGTATACAGCTTCGATGGGCCAAGTGGCGTCCCACTCGATCCCAACCACCGTGATCGCGTCACCAAACTCGTTCCCCAAAGTTCACTCATTGGGGTCAGTCTCGATCCGGCAACTAACTTTGAAGTTGTTAAAAGTCACGTCAAACTTTTCGGCCAGCATGACGTCCTCACCTGGAATATCGCTGACCATACTTTCGCCCGGCTGCCAACGACCACTTGGATATCGCGCTATTTTCAGAAAACTTTTGCGCTATGGTTGGCGGGTTTGGACACCAAAGCGACCGCCATCACCGTTGACGCCTTATACACCATGCTTCGAAGCGGCAACGCCATCACCTTAGACGATTTAGCCAAAACCAAAAACCACTGGCGCCACTATCTACATGCCTTTCACGAATTAGACAAGCATCATCGCCAGCAGCTAGGCAAATCGTTCCGCTGTTTGCTCGGAGCGATGGCAGGATCGCTGGTAAAAACGCATTAAAAATTTCCATGTCAACTTGGGCTTGTTAGCAATAAACTTCAAAATGTCTCTTTTAACTCGAAGCGAGAACGGCAAAAACCTGCCGAACTCACTTCGAGTTTTTTGCACTACTGTGACAAAAAGTTCAAACTAACCTACATGCCGTCAGTTCGCGGCCCACAAAAAGACAAACTAGCATCCGCCCAGAATCCCGTCATATCAACAACTCTACGAATCTTAGAGTCTTCCTGAGTAAAAAATCCTTGTACCTTTTTAGATCTGCTTTAACAATGAGAACAGGTGGTGAAGAGAAAATGCAATTTAGTGACAAACTGAAACAGGCTCGCCAGCAACATCATTTAACCCAGATGCAGGTTGGTACGCAATTACATGTTTCAGCCAAAACCATTTCCAGCTGGGAGAATGGGCGTAGTTTTCCTGATATTAGCACCTTGGTTAGTATCAGTGATTTATATCAAATTTCGTTGGATCAATTACTTAGGGAGGATCAAGATATCGTGCAACATTATGAGACCATCAGCAAACAAGCACAGCGTTACCAAAAGTACTTCCAAATTACATACTTTTTGAATATCTTACTGATTTTGGCCATTTGGGCAGTACAGATCACATCGAGCAATTCTAAGACTATTGGATGGCTATTTTTGGCACTATTAATTAATTTAGTCGTGATGGCAACGCATTATCCTGATTACCATACTTGGATCAAAGGTACGGCACACCGACTGCTATTAATTCTGTTAGCTGTTGGATTAAGCACAGTTTTACTCGTCTTGAGTTTCGATGGTGCAGCGTCATTAAACACCGCCAGAGCAGCATCAAACCGATCTGTTGTTTCTTTAATCGGCTTTTATATAGGTCTGCTCATAAAACCACTAACTGAGGCGTTCAGCATTATCTTTGCCATCTTTGGTTTTGCCGAACTAAAAGAACAGCCGTAAGCTCTTTTGACTCATCATCCCGCTAAGTCAGCCATTTGCGCTGGCTTTTTTAAAATCTGATAACTTGCTTTACAAGGTACAGGCTGCTGGGTATACTATGCTTAACAAGGTATCAAAAGGAGGCCAGTGCATGCAACCTTCATCCCAAATGCTCAAGGGCATCCTCGAAGGCGCCATTTTACGGATCATTCAGCAAGGTGACATTTACGGCTACGGCTTGCATGAAAAACTGGGCACATTGGGCTTTGGCAACATCCCGGAAGGCACCATCTACCCGTTATTGCTTAAACTACAAAAAAACAAGCTCATCGTTGGCGTTCGCCGTCCTACCGGCAATGGCCCCGATCGCAAATATTATCACCTCACTGATGCCGGTCAAGACGCTTTGGCTGACTTTCAGCAACAGTGGCAACAACTTGCCCAAGCAATGGCACAGCTTAACCAAGGAGGTACCGAATCATGAAAAAATTAAATCGGCTGCGAACGGCAAATGACCAACTGCTGAAAAATATTCACGGCACTGATTACACTTACACGGAAACTGTTATCCAATATTTACGCGGTGCTTTGTTCAAGGATCCATACGCCATTGAACACGCCATTAGTGACTTACTTGCAACCCTAATCGATGCGCAACAGGCCGGCCATCGCGTTGCCAGCTTCTTCAGTGACGATCCCCAAACAGCAGCGGATAACATCTTAGCCGAGTTGCCACGCGTCTCTTGGTGGTACTTGTTTGATCAATACTGGCCGATCCTCATGTTTCTTTTTTCCTCCAGTATTTTTACGATGTTAGTCAGTCAAGACAATCAGTTATCTTTAAGTAATACCATTGCGCCGCTTACTGTTGTCTTCGCCTTTTTAGGGTTGCCATTTGCACGCGGCGCCTCATTCAATAAGCTCTCGGCCAAAACAATCTTTGGTCTGCTGCTGGTTGTCACCCTTCTTGTTATCGTCCCTTTAATACTGGGTTACTTAACCGTCAGTCATTCTGAATTTGCCTTTTCGCATACGACCCTCACCATCATTTGCGGCAGTTGTGCCGTGCTCAACTTGGCGGTGGCTTTGAGTTTTCGGCAAATCGCTAAACTATTTTTAGGTTGGTCAACGATTTGGCTACTGGCACTTGCCGGACTACTTTTGCCAATTTCAGCATTCACGGTCGGCATTGCCATCGCCGGCGTTGTCCTCGCAGCACTCTTATTGTTCTATCATCCCGAACCCCGCTCCGGATTAATCGCCTAAGGCCGCGATTGATCACAAACCATACACAGGAGAAGCATTCGCCATGAAAAAGTTAATGAAACTGCGTGCCGCTAATGACCAACTGCTTAAGCAAATCCACGGTCTCGATCATAACTACACGGAAACGGTTGTTCAATATTTACGCGGTGCTTTGTCCAAAGACCCTTACGCAGTTGAACATGCCATCAGCGATCTGCTGACAACGCTCATTGATGCCTACCAAGCTGGTCATCGCGTTTCCAGTTTCTTCAGCGACGATCCCCAAACTGCTGCAGATAACATTTTAAAAGAACTACCGCGCGCTTCGGTGAGTTATCATTTCGCCATCTTCTGGCCGTTGATCATGTTCCTGTTGATTGAAAGTATTTTTCTCATGTTTATCAGCCAAGATCGTCAGCTTACGGCCGGCAACATTGCATTAGCCGGCGCGAATGTCTTTATTATGATTCCTATTTCTTACGGACGTGGCATCTTCTTTAACAAGATAGCACGTAAAACTGTTTTAACTTGGCTCGCAGCTCTAGTCGCCATCTTCTTTGCGCCTGCGCTGATCGATTATTTTTCACACGGTCTGCTAGACTTGGCTATCTCTCGGCCATCACTTCTGGGATTCAGCCTCGTCTTAGGTGCCTTCAATCTAGGGATGGCGCTGTGGTTTCGGTATGCTGCCCTTGTGTATCTAGCATGGACCGGCATCTGGCTGATAGCCGCACTCGGACTTTCCCTCCCCGTCTCTCAGATAACGGTCATCTTTGGCATCATCGGAATCGTGGGGGCCGTTGCATCGTCGTTTTTTCGTTTCGAGCCACCTGAAGTATGACGCCAAAGATGCCGTTGACGCGTTGCTTTATCTAAACAGCTGACCAAAGAACGTTGCTTCCCCAAAATAACGATCGCCGGTTGCCCCAATCGTTGTGTACAATTGGCTTAACGCGGCAGGTGACTGTAAGTGATTGAGTAACACATACCGGGAAATGGTCCGTCTGAGTTTGAGGGCCACCATTTGATAAGGGACATCACGGTTTAGGTCTTTGGCCGCCTCTAAAAGCTGTTGCCGAATTTCTGGATGTTTCGCCATTTCTGGATCGTTATAAGCTATATCAATCGCCTGAAATAATTGTTGGGTTTTCTTACTCATCTCTTCACCTCATCCATCCTTCTACTAGCTGGTATATACTCAACTCAGTCATTATTATCAACGTAGAAAGTAACTAACACGAGTCGTCCGAACACTGACACGCTTTTTGTGCTGTGCTAGACTATTCATGCAGTATACCGATCTTGTGCTCATCCTAATATCCGTGAACCGGGAGCCAAAGATCAATTTTCTATTTGCAGCTTATCATGTCACTTATGAAAGGATCTTTCAATTGAAATATCGTTTATTGGGCAAAACCGGCTACAAAATTAGTGAAGTTTCGCTTGGCACCTGGCAACTAGGGGGCAAATGGGGTGCGCCATTCGATGCAAATGTCGCCCGCGAAACCTTGGACGAAGCCTATGATCGTGGCGTTAACTTCTTTGATACCGCTGATGGCTATCAAGGCGGTGAAAGCGAAAAGATGGTAGGAGCATTCGTTAAAGAGCATCCCGATGTGCATTTCACCACTAAGATTGGCCGCAAAGAAGAGCCATTGACCGCCGAGCATTTTGATCCGGATCATATTCGCCGTTATGTTGACGAATCGCGCCAGAATATGGGCTTAGACAGTCTTGATGTTGTCTTGTTACACTGCCCGCCCATGCAAGTCTACTATCAGCCTGAAACTTTCTTTACACTGGATGCCTTGCAAAAAGCCGGTAAGATTCGGCATTATGGCGTCAGCATTGAACGGGCCGAAGAAGGCATTAAAGCGCTCGACTATGACACTGCGGTTGTTGAAGTGATTTTCAATATGTTCCGCCTGCGCCCGGCCGACACCTTCTTCCCGCTGGCTAAACAACACAATGTCGGCATTCTCGCGCGGGTACCCTTGGCAAGCGGCCTCCTGACCGGAAAGTTCGATGAAAAGACCCAATTTGCCCCCACAGATCAGCGCGCCAACAACCGCCATGGCGAACACTTCAGCAAAGGCGAAACTTTCTCCGGCGTTGACTATTTAACCGGCGTCAAAGCAGCCCGCGAACTAAAAGAGCGGTTAGGATCTGACAATCTGGCCGCAACGGCACTACGGTTTATTCTAATGTACGATGCCGTTTCAGCGGTCATTCCCGGTGCCAGCAACCCGACCCAGATCGAACGTAACACCGACGCAGCCGAAATGCCTGCCTTAACCCCTGATCAGATGGCAGTCGTTAAAGATGTTTACGAGCGCATGATCAAGAATCCGGTTGGTTACGAGTGGTAGTCAACTAATAATCAGTGAGCGGTTGTCAAATGAACCCCCTCACCGATTTATCTAAGTGTAAGCTGACTGTACAAGCCATCTGAGTGTGATGACGATCACGCTTGCCAAGTTGGTTTGATGCTTGCGTTAACTCGTTGCTGCCGGCAGCTTTCTTCTGCAACAGCGCTGTTGCTACATAACAACTAACGAGTTCACCAAAAAGCACCCACACTTCCAGTTGACGATTCAAGTCATAACCATCACAAAACCCCACTCCGATTTGAAGTGGGGTTATTTGTGTTGCTAAAAAGTCATATTAATTAATCACTTTGCCGCCAGCGAGAATCCATAATCAAGCGAGCGGTAAACAAGCCCAGCGGTAAAAACATAATGATAAGTGCGGCACGCGTCATCCATTCGGCACCGACGCCAATATTATTCAATCCAATATTGTAAACTGCCCGGTAAATATACAAGCCAGGCACCATGATGACGATTGATGGCACTGTTAGCGAAATCCGCGGATAGCCATCAACGCGATTAATCGCCGATGCAATCAGCCCAGCCACCAGTGCGCCGATAAATGCCGCCGCAGCAGGGGGAATCGTATTGAGATCCACCAATTCAAGCCGCAACGTATTCGCCACTGCCCCAATCAACCCGGCCTGGATTGCCATTCGGCGGGGGCTGTTAAACATCACCGAGAATCCGAAGACCCCACAAAAGCTGGCAATGAGGCGATAAATCAAAAGAAGGACCGGACTCAAGCCTAAGTCGACAAAGTTTTCCGGGCGTAAATGGACAACCATCGCGACCAGCCAACCAACCAGCGAAGCCACAATGGTAATCATCAACGCATACAGTAGTCGTTCCATTCCCGAGCGCATATCCTGCTTCGAAATATCCAGCATACTGGTGATAAACGGGAAGCCCGGAATCACAAACAACATGGCGCCGATATACCCCGCTTCATGCCGCGCTGCAATGCCCAGTCCCATTTCCAATCCGCGAAAAGCGATAAAATAAACCAAACAGGCAACCGCCACACTGACACCGATACAAGCCAGCAGTGTCCAGTTACGCCGAATCATGATTTCACGCAGCCAATTACCGATCCCTGCACCAACAAAACAACAAACCATTTCGATAGGACCGCCGCCTAACAAAAAGACGAAAGCGCAACACGCCAAGGCTGCTGCCAATCCGGCGCGCAACGGATCGTAATTGCCAGACATTTTTTGAATTTGATCAAGTCGATGGTGAATATCCCGGACGGTTTGAGTCGCATACTCTTTGTCAAAATGACGCACAAAACGTTCCAACGCATCCAACTTATCAGTATTCACACCGCTTTTTGGCAGTGAAAGCACCTCAGAATAGGCATGGTTATTGCTAAAGCAGGTATACGATAAGGAAATTAGGCCAATATCTGCTGAACATGACATCCGCAATGCTCGAGCAACGGTGTTCATCGCCTCACGCACGCGCCACGCCCCGGTACCACACGCCAGCAACATGATCCCGACTCGGCCGACGAGTGACGCGCGCTCTTCAAGGGTGGCATGATCCGCTTGCCGCTCTTCGCTGACAATCACGTCATACCACGGAATCTGCATATGATGTTTTTCTGAAAGCGGTTGGTCTCCCCGATCCGCTTGGTTATCTTTTGCCTTCATAACTCGTGCTAATCCTTCTTCTTATAGGGATTGTCTTTTCCAAAAAAATTGAAAATAAACATTCACTATTCTAGCACAATTCATAACAGGGTGTATTTTTGACTTTTTGAAACTAACGGATTTGACCGCCTTATTCATGACAAGCACGCACAAACTAGCAATCATTTCTCGGTCTCAACTTATTGCATATGATGTTGGAATCGCTGCGCCAGAAAATGCCGGATTCGCAAAAAGCGACGGGGATCTTCCTTCTTCTGTCCATTGGCGATCCTTCGTAGCTCATCAATCGCATCTCGTCCTTCTTGACTCAACCGTACACTTTCAGTCGTGAGGATAAAATCAATTCTTAGTATCATCCGAAAAACATGCCGTCGTAATTCATAGCCATGGAAACCATCGCGGATAATCTCTTCCTTGGTTCTTTCCACAACTTCTTCAATATTCGTTTGGCGGATGAGCTGCGGTTGTTCATGTAATTCATGCAACAGGCAGTCGATATAGCCTTTTGTTTCTAATTCTTCCTCGTAATCCATACGCCGATCACCGCCTTTCATTTGATTAACTTGATCCGTATCGTTTTTTATGGTCATTTTCTTAAATAATGGGCATCGCCTTTTCGCTACTAAACGACAAAAGCGGTAAATACCGATTTATCGATGGTTAAACATCTTATCTGCAAAGTAATCCCAATAAGTCTTTGTGCCGGTGATAACAGATGCTTGGCCGGCTAATCCATAATAAAGGGACTGCCGCTGCGATTTAGATAATTTCACCCGCGCCTTGACCGTAAAGAAGTTACCAACTTTCGGATCGCGTGTTGGGGCGACGTCAATCGCATAAACCCGGCCATCTAATATGGTAGGGGTCGGCACATTCTCAGCAATTCGCAGGCGTACTTTCTGCCCACGCTTGATGCTCATGATCTCTGTCGGCGAAACGCCTAATTTTATGTCAGCAACCGTTTGTTCCGTTAAATCCGGCAGAATTCGTGCCAACACGCTTCCTGAAGGGACGTATTGATTCCCTGCCAAGGCAGTTTCTAAATGCAAAACGCCACTGGCACTTGCTTTGACATGATAGTTTTGAGTTTCATCATTCAAGGTAGCTAACTTAGCCTCGTCTGCTTGGACCTGTTGCTGAACCTTCGTCTGTTCCGCAACGGCTGTTTGCTGCAACCGACTTTGTAATGCGGTTAGATTAGCCTGAGTCTCTCCCGCTTTTTGAGCCGATACATCTGCTTGTTTTTGACCGGCCCGTTGCTGCTCTAAAGACGTCAAATTGGTTTGTTCCTCATCCAACTGTGTCTGTAATTGAGCAAGGTACTGGCGTTTAAGGTTCGCCTGTGCCTCCGCGTCGGTATTTTTTATCTCACTTTCATATTGTTGATAAAGGTAGTGATAGGCGTGGCGACTGGCCAAGGGTTTGTTCGCCTGAATCGCCGCTTTTGCCTCGGAGATAGCGGCCATTTTTGCTTGGCTCGTTTGGATACTGGCGCTTAGTAACCGATCAATCTCTTTGTTTTTTTCACTAGCGACGGTTTGGGTTGCCTGCTCAGCCTCTGCTGTCAGTGTCAGCACTCGCCGTTGACTCAGATAATCTTGCACCTGTTGTTGATAGCCGAATCGGTCTGCCTTTGAAAAAAGATCTTTGTTTTCGGTAACACTTTGTTTCAAAACATCCAATTGCTGCTGTTGCTCTTTTAGCGTTGCCAGTTGCTGCTTGAGTAATTTGATTTGTGTTGGATTGGCGACATCGTGGTAAACAAGTAAGGTCTCGCCTTTCTTCACGCGCTTGCCTTCTTTCATGCGGTTCGAGACGATCCGATTGGCGGCCGTCGCCTGAACTGTCACGGCTGCCTTTACCGGTTCAATTTCGGCAGCTGTCAGCACAGTTACCTCGCGCCGAGCAAAGATCAGAAACAATAGCAAGCCTAAGAAAAGAATCGTACTAGGCATAATAATCATCGTTGAAAAATTGCGAAAGCGGTGCTGGTAATATTCGGTCGTTGCAAGTTTTTTGGGATCCATCATCTAAAGCTCACCTCACTCATGAACCAGGCGCGCGTAATAACCGTCTTGGGCTAACAACGTTGCATGGTCACCTTGTTCCACAATTTTGCCATGATCCATCACCACAATTTGTTCGGTTTTAGCCGCAATAGTTAAGCGATGGGCAACAAAAATAATGGTCCGATCCGTCATTGCCAGCAAGCGATCGACAATTTTTCGCTCTGTAATGGTATCCAGACTGCTGGTCGATTCGTCAAAAATCAGTACTTTTGCCGGTGACAACAAGGCCCGTGCAATCGCCAGCCGCTGCTTCTGACCGCCTGATAAAATGCTGCCGCTTTCTGACAATTTGGTCTGCCACTGCTGCGGTAAGTTTGCGATGTCTGCGGCAATTTCCGCAGCCAAACACGCCTGCGTCAAATCTTGTTCCGAAACATCCGAACGGCTACCTAACGTCAAATTCTCCAACACCGTGCCCGAAAAAATAAACGGATCCTGAGGTACATATTCAATATATTGCCGTAATGTTGTCAGGTTAATGTCTTTGACCGGAATGCCATTAAACGTAATGGTTCCTTTATCGGCATCAACCGGGTAAAAGCCAACTAATAATTTTGCTAATGTCGACTTACCAGAACCGCTCATACCGACAATGGTATATTTAGCATTTTCCGGCACTTCAAGGTTGATGTTTTTTAACACATCTTGGCCAAAACCATATTTAAACGAGACATCCCGAACGCGTATCGGACCTTCGATTAAATGCCGCTCCGTCAAGTGCCGCTGTTCTTTGAATTCCGATTCGACCAGATAAACTTCATTCAGGCGATTGTTAGCAACCCGCGCCATTTGTAACTTTGGCTGTAGGTTGATGATGCTTTCAAGCGGATTCGTAAAGTATGACAGCAGCGCATTAAAGGTCAGCATCTGCCCCAAACTCATTCGATTGGCAATCACCAAACTTGCCCCAATCCACAACACCACAACGTTCAACGCCAGCTTCAACAGGCCTTTAATCGCTTGCTGTAACTGATCTGCCTTGGTGTAACTAAACGACCTCTTCAAATAGGTTAGAAATTCCCGATCAACCCGTTCATAGCTAACTCGTTCGCCGGTCAAGGACTTGATGGTTTCAATGCCATTCAAATCTTCAATAATCGATGAACTCAAGATTGCGTTACTTTCCATCGTCTCTTGGTTCAACCGATCAAACGGCCGCTGAAATGCAAAAACAATCACCAAATAACACGGCACGGCAATCAATGACACTAAAAACAAAGTCCCATTTTGGATCCCTAGAACAATGCCTAATATTAGGACAATCCAGACATCCAAAAACAACGTCATAATCGTATTCGCCAGCGCGTCAATAATTTTATTGGCATCCGCAAACCGCGACACAATCTCTCCGGTCCGCCGAGTTGAAAAAAACGACATCGGCAATTCATATAAGTGGCGCACATACCCTAAAATGACATCAATCGCAAGCCGCTGCCCCAACACCGCCATCAAAAAATTCTGGCCATAAGTCAACACAGCTTGCAGCAAGTAAGCCACCAAAAGGCCACTAGCAATCATCCCCATCGTCGTCCGCATGGCATTCGGTATATAGTGGATGGTGAAAAACTATAAAAGTACTTTCATGATAGGCTTTGACAATAGTTAAGTGTATAATAAGTGTAAGCCTTATTTGCCCGAAATGCCTATGCTTTGGGATTTACCCTTGCACTTATCGCTGACCTATCGGAGGAATTGATCATGGTTTATCGTCAAAAAGCAACGCAACTATCACTTGAATCCTTTGGAAGCGCTCTGGGAACACCGCTCAGCCCGGACAACGAGTGGGTTCAATATGCAGAATTGATCCCATGGGCCAAACTTGAAGAGGCATACCAATTACAGTTCCCTTCAAAAACCGGCCGAGCAGCGAAGCCATTTCGATTGCTTTATGGCGCAACGTTGATCCAGTTGAAGAAAGGCCTGACCGACCGCCAAGTTGTCGACGATATCCGTGATACACCAGCCTATCAGTACTTCATCGGATTACCCGAATATCGCGCTAAGAAGCCATTTGAACACACAACGTTGGTGCACTTTCGCCAACGGCTTTCAGCCATCTCAGATTTGATCCGCAACATTACTAATGACTTCACGCGCGAGCGGTTGGAGGCCGATCTACCTGAGGGGACACATGTTTTGATTAGTGATGCGACTGCCGTTCCGGTCAAGATCAAGTATCCCCAAGATACAACGCTGCTTAACCAGAGTCGTTTGAATCTCGAACAAATGGTCACAGATCTGGCCCACGGGTTAGGTGTGGAAATTCCGCGGACGTACAGACGTGAAGCAAAAGGTAAGTGGACCGCTTTTTCGAGGAAACCGCGGCGTCAAAACAAGGAACGCCGCAAACAGCTTCAGGCTCAGCTACAATACATCCGAAGAGATCTGCGATATGTGGCGGAACTGCTTGCGCAAGGCGGTCAGCTCACTGATTGGCAAGCACAGCGTCTGGAAGTGATTAAACAAGTCTATGAGCAGCAGCTCTTCATGTTTGAGAACCACACTCACCATGTCGAGAATCGCATCGTTAGCCTTCAACAGCCGTATATCCGGCCAATCGTGCGAGGTAAGGCAAAGCAGTCCGTTGAGTTTGGCGCCAAGATTGACTGTTCCATGTTGGATGGCGTGATTGATGTAGAGCGTTTCGACTTCAATTCATTTAACGAAAGCACTGATCTTGAAGTAACGCTTGACCATGCTTTTGACCTAGTGGGTGAATATCCGGATGAGGTGCTGGTCGATACTCTCTATCGCACGCGAGATAACATCAATCTGTGTAAGAAGCTAGGCATTAAACTTAATGGGCCAAAGCTGGGTCGAAAGCCCAAACATGTGGATCCGAAACAGCGCAAAGCCGATGTCAGTGCGGAAAACCGTCGCGGTGCCATTGAGCGCAAGTTTGCCTTCTTGAAAGGTTCACTTGGGCTTGACTTAGTGAACACCAGAACGGCTGAGTCCTTGGTGGTAACGGTGGATAGCGCGATTGCATTGGCAAATATCGACCTCCTCCTTAAGCTTTTTTCTGTACCAATTTCTATTGTGGTCGAACAGGGTGGCCTGCATTATCAAATCAACTATAAAGTGACTGAAATTCGGCCAGAAACCGCAGCCTAAATCACCAGGCACTATATACGTATCAATAATAGACTGCAAAAAATACGACCCAACGATACTAATGACCGTAATCAATACCGCGGCCAGAATAATGTTCGCGATAATACCTTTTTGCTTAGCCAGCATGGGTACAAACGCAAACAAACTGCCTTTGTCCTCCTTACGCGGCTGATACTGCGGCGCCGGTGCAATAAAGATGGCCACACCCGACCATTCTTTTTCAAACACCTCTCGCGAAAGCCAGGTCATGCGCACTGACGGGTCAGGATCGCCAATCAGAATACTCGTGCGCGTTGCTTTAAAAACAACATAGTAATGAAGCAATTCACCGCGCTTCAGCACATGGGCAATAAACGGATAAGGCACATCCTCAAGATCAAACAACTGCATATCCGCCTGTACCGGTTTTGTCTCAAACGCTAGTGCTTCAGCGGCCCGAACGATTCCCAAAGCCGTCGTGCCATCCTGATTTGTCTTCGCTAACTCGCGCAGGTGGGCTAACGAATAGTCCGACCCATTGTATTTAAGCAGCATGTTTAACGCAGCCACACCACAGTCACGCTCGTCAACTTGTGCGGTGTAGAAGCGTTTGTAGTAGGTGATCTGGCCTAGTTTGGGGGTGTGTTTAAACATGTAATTATCTCCACTTTAAAAATTGAATTGCCAATTGACATCAGCCTCTCCAGAACAAAAAATAAGTAAAAGCACTATATTGACTAGGTAAATTGTGCTATCATGCATTTTATCGAGGGCCATAGCAGTTATATTAATATAAAAATTATAAATATATGCAAATTTAATAATTTTTATATTGTGTAGCTCGCAATACGAGATTATTTGTAACCTCTTTTACGAGTGTTCTTCTCCCACACGTAAGAAAACTAGCCAAAGATACTCGTTAGCCAGTTCTTAAACTTGTTAAACGTAAAACCTTCATCTCGGAGCATTCCGCCAACAAAACTTGAAAGTTCAAGATCTGTCATCATTGGCATTTCCTCATCTTTAAATTTTTTCATTACCTTTTTCTCCCTTCGTTTTGTCTTTCGTTCAAAGTGATCGTACCAGATCTTTAAAAATTTTGGTTAGGCAAAAAATAAACGTAGCTTTTTCGCCATTTAACGCAGATTTTCGAGCACCTTGGCAATTTTTAGGAAGTTAACCGCCTACAAACAGAAAGGTAAAGATTATAGCATGATTATTTCTACAGACTTGTATTACTTCTTGTTTCACTTACCGATCTTTTTGATTGATCTTACTTTCCTTTCGTATATTTACTTTAACGACTTCAAACTCAGGCATATTTTCTTATGGTCACTCGCCGCAGGAACGCTCTCCACATTTCTTTCATCAGTTGGTGAAATAACATTTGGTATTTTATATGCAACAAATATTTCAAAAAAATATCAGCGTTTTGATATCTTCTGGGTTTTCTTATTTCTAGAACTTAACTTAATTGTTATTAACCTTCAATTACTAGTCACTAAAATCGTATTTCTGTTTCTATCTGTCCAATCATCCACTATCTCAAATAGCATCAAGCTGATCATTGATGTCATATTTGCAATTGTCATGTCTCAGGTGTTAATGAAAAAGAAGCTATTCATTAATTCTATCCGTGAACAAATCCAAAAAAAAATAGCTATTTGGAGACCGGCAGTTATTTATTTAATAGTGACCTGCGTTTCGCTTTACTGTTTAGAGTTTGCTTTTTCATTTCTTGAAATCACCGATATCCTAACACTTCTTATTTTGTTAACCTTAATTCTTTTTATGGTTATCAATGTATTCTCGTTATTCTTCATCGTAAAATCATATCAGTATTCTTTGGAGTTGTTAGTTATCAAGCACGCGGAAGCTTCAAAACGCGCGTACTATTCAGCCCTTGAGCAGCAACGTATCAATACCAGTAGGATTCTTCATGATTACAAAAACTTACTTGCAACGTTACAGCTTAGCTTGCAGAAATCATCACCACACCACTCATCAGACGTTCGAACGATTGTCACTCAAGCACAGGATGCACTTCAAAAAGCTGAGATAGGCAAAGATGCCTTAGCTTTGATCGAAAGTGATCCGCTCAGGAGTTTGCTGTATCTCAAATGGTCCGAATCTGCAAACCGTGGCATAACAATGTACATGCATACCAAAGATACAGTCCGATCCCTGGAAAGTGATGTCGGATTTGCAATTATCAGAATCTTGGGCATTTTAATTGATAATGCTATTGACGAAACTGCCACACTTAAACTTAAGTCTTTCAGAGTTCTCTTATTACCCGCCCGCGATCACTTAGAAATTGTTGTTGCAAACCCGATTCCTGACGGCTTTGATTTAACTCGACTTAACCAAAAAGGATTTACAACAAAGGGCTCAGGCCACGGGCAAGGCATGTCCATTATCAATGACCTAATCCAACAAAATCCCAATATCAGCATGCGTAAAGCAATTATCAACAATGATCAATTAAAGATCACGCTATTTATAGGAGGAAAAGCCCATGCCTAAAAACAAAACAATCCTAAACATTTATATTCTCGAAGACAACCCTGACTATCTAACCTTTATCCAAGAAACTGTGCAGCAGTACCTTCTGATTGAAGAACTACCCGCCAAGATCCGGCTGGCAACAACGTCAGCAACTGAACTGCTTGCAGCTGTCGATTGGTCAGCCATCAATGATAGTATCTTCCTCCTTGATATCGAGCTGGGAGATTCAGCGACAAGCGGCGTAGATGTAGCCACAGCCATTCGGAGAAAGTCATATTATGTCGATATCCTCTTCATCACCAGCCATGTAGATGAAGCTTTAAGGATTTTAGAGCACAAAATCGCACCGTTGGACATGATCAACAAGAACTCACCTTCGAAGACAGAAAAGAAAATTCGAAATAACATTCTTTATGCAATAAAACGTTTAAAGGCGCGTCAGGTCGCATCTCCCAGATTGTTTAGCTACAGCATCAACTCCAGCATTTTTTCACTTGAAATGGATGAGCTCATCTATATTCAAACTGCTCCCGGCGTCTCAGGGACACTGGAGCTTCATGCAGAAAATGAAATTACAACCTTTCCTGGCAACCTTAAGGAACTGGCAACCAAATATACCAACTTGTGTCGATGCCATAAGAGTATCCTGATTAATCCCGCACATGTTATGCGTCTGGACATCACAAACCGATTCGTTTATATGGACAATCAAGATAAACTTGAGGTCAGTATTCGGAGAATGGGCGAGTTGCGCAACATCTTAACAGGCACACGAGCTTTATCTTAAGAAGAGTGTGACTGGGCAATCATCCTAGATTTCTGTTAATCAACACAGCTGAACGCACAAATAACGCATCCTCAATATCAAGGATGCGTTATTTGGTTGGTTTATACAGGTTGGAAATACTATTCCTCCTGAAAGGTTTTATGCCAATCAATTAAAATTACTGCACTAACGATGAGCAGTATAAGGACTGCTGAAGGCCAATCAGTGTGATTTGTGACAAAGAAAAGCCCTAAAAGAGCCAACCATATGACAGTTCTGATACCAAATACTAAACTTCCATCATCTAAAATCGCGGAAATCATTCTTTTAACAAATTTGCGATCTTTGAAAACAAACAAAGTTGCCAAAAAGATAAGCCATGTTGCGTAATAAAGATTCACAGTGCTACCCTTCATCAGCTCTACTTCAACCAACGTGCTATCGACTGACCCGTTTGATAACCAGCGTCATAAATCCCCTTTAAAATTCCCGGTGAAAAGTACCAAAACGCCATTATTAAAACCCCAATGGCAACAAGCAACGACACTTTCTGTTGGAATGATAATCTTGCAAATTGATCGATTACGCTCACCTCGTTTACGAGCAGACTTATTTTTACTTCTTTCAGTAATCCATTAGTAACCTGTTCTTTATGTTCTCCCGCCTTCTAAGAAAAAGGCAATATACTAATGGCCAACTGCGTCAATTGGGAATATTTCTCCCAAAAAGATGTTCGCGGATGAAGCCGATGTCTTAAGAGGTCTATCATCTGCCAGCCGATCGCAGTTACAAATACGAATGTGAAGAAAAATGCCAGAATCAAAAGTATAGAATATATCACAACTGTCATAAGCAAAGCTCCTTGAGTCTTCCTTTAAATTTACATTGAAGCGGCAAATTAGCGAGCACAGGTTCGGAGATACTATACGTTCTGCTAAGGTCATCATACAAGTAAGAAGTCACAAAAATGAAGCCATTTTACCTATTTAATATTGTTTCCGAAAGGCCTTTTACTGTCAGGAAGAAAAAACAATCGTGGGTTTTGAAAGCTCATCTTATTTAGCATCAGTTCTGCCATACTCACGCGCAAGATCTCCTGATTTGTATTTTTGTTTCAATACAAATCAGGAGACTTTTGCGTTTTTTGGCTGATCGAACATAGTGTAACAAGATTCTGACACTAAAAACAGTTCCCAAATATCAGTAGTGTCACCTAAAATCTCATTTGCCGTCATGAACAGCCGATATTGCATTATTATAGCCTGGCAGATGGCTGTGTCACAATAGTTGCTGTCTCCTTGAGATGACAGGCTTCCCACTGACAATAACACTGCCACCTTACCAATACTTTGAAATCAAACAAAGAAAATTTGTTATTTAGAGCGTTTACGGTCTTTAACCTTTGAAGATGTGACACTTAATTTAGAGAAAAGAATCAAAACAATGAAGATTGAAAGCATCTCTATGAACGCCCGGACGATGAAAAAATCAAAACCCAAGCAATCGACAATCAGCTTGTTTAAGACATCACTGAGCGAAAACCCGCCGAAACAGATACAAACGATAATCCAGAAAGAAGCTTCATTAAGCTATGTGCGCATAGTTTTAAGAATCGTCATCGTACCTTCGCTTTGCTCATCACTAAATCATTTATCGACCGATCAGTTTTGGCTCTGTCTTTTTAAGTTAGACCGTTATATTCGAAACTAGTTTGCCTACGTCGCCGTTATAAAATGGACAACCTTTTAGGCATCATCCATTGACAACAGGCCCATACCAACCAGCATCGCAATCGGAGTTTGATCTGCACCAAATGAATCAGTGAGCCTAACCATAATCAAGCGCACTCACCGTTTTAGGAGTGGCCTCTAGTACCCATATCTGATATTCGCCAGCGAAGAAAGCTGCTCGAATTTGTCAGATTGTTGCTTGGTTAACAAGATATTGTTTTGCAACAGGGCATTAGAGATTTCTAGATTCATGCGGCTTAAAATAAATGGAACCGCTGCTTGCTTGTAAATTAAGGCCTCTCTATTGTTCCTTAGCACTGTCCGTAAGCGATCACTATGGGAAGAACTGTCATCGAAGTCGCGAAGCAGTTCATCGATAAGCTGTATCGCTTGTTCAGCCCGTTCATTCCCACCAGAAAACCATTTCAATTTCTTCATCTTTCACTCCAAAAAAGTTGCGCTAGTGCACCTTCACTTGTAACACGTTTGGCGCCGTGCATTGCCAGATCTGCCGTAGCAATGACAGAAAGAACATGCTCGCCCACAGATAAAAGGCTTGTTCTGGGCAGAGATACTTTTACAACGGCGACAACGCTTAAGAATTAACGCACCGTTATTACGATCGTTCCCATCCTTGCTTGACTCCCGCCACCAGCTCATCAGCATGGCTCCACGCATCTGTTGCCAGGAATCCAAGAATAGCAGCGACAGGGATTGCGAGCGGTCCGATACCGCCGGAAATCTTACTCAATTCAGCTTCATTCAACTTAGTCATTAAAATTACCTCCTTGTATTTGTAAGAAACTACTCGCCAGTTGATCCAAAAGTCTTTGTTATGGATATTGTGGCGATAAAATGCTCATCTACCGCACAACTTTTTGCAAATACAACCATGGAGTCATCAGCGGCATGCCTGGATTAAAGTCACTTGACCTTCACCATCGAAATTCTGCTACTTGGTTTGTACGGCAGCATTACAGCGTACAGCTTAGGCATTGAACGGAACACTCAAAGTTTAAGCGTAGGTAATAAACCAGATGGCATTCAAAATATAAGCACGTTTAAAGGCTATCTGATGCTCACTGTCGAGATATTTATCATTCCAAACGCGATAGTGACCATCTTTTTTACAGCACGTATATACCAAAACACCTAATAGATATACCAAGATAAACGTAGCTAACATTAAAAGATTTATCTTATTCATACGTTTGCCCGTTCGAGTGCCTATTCATCCCGGATACTAATTGCCGTTAAGTTTGTCAACAATCTCTTTGGCAGGACCAATGGCTGGCGCAAACATGGCGCCTTCAGCCCAAGAACGCGCGGTTGAACCAATGGCCTTCCCGATAAAGGTCCACAGATTACCATTATCGCCACCAGAAATACTTGCCAAATCAGCCGTGTTTAAAGTTTTTAAATGATCCATGTTCTTCCTCCTTTTTCCTTTATGAGCCTTTCAATCTATCTATCAGCCTAAATTATCACTTAAGTCGCCACCTTAATTGGATGAACAATCGGCAGTTTATACTTAAATGCCGATTCGTAAGCTGGCGGATGGCGTTCGTTTGGTGGATCCACACTGCAATTGGATAAAGGAACATTCCCACCGCTCGTCAATTCAAGCATTTTTCCCGAGATTTCCTTCAAAGCTAGTCCTGTTCGCATGGTCATCCCATTTTCCTCCTTTCCCTTTGTTAGAAGGACTTCCCTTCTTCCCCATCAATATAAAGTAGACAGCCAGGTTTGTGGGAATGAATTTTTTAACGTCGATTTTTGCAAGAAAATCGTCGTAAAAAACCTAATTTTGACGTTTATCGTTAAAAACCCGGCGATTATTTGATATTGCCGCCTTCTCTTCAAAACTCAAGCAACTGCAACTGTATTTACTTTTACCCATGTCTTTTTCGCCACTGTGAGCATCCAGTCTTAAGCCAACTTAGAAAGGCGATTAGGCTCGCGGCCAGCATGTGCATCCATTCGCCGGGGAAATGATGACAAACTGCACACATATAACCGACAATAAATGTTAATAAGCAGCGCCAAAATCTTTTTTGATTCACGCGCTCTTCTGCTTTTCCTCCCGCTCGCTTAACAGCATTAACAACGTCATCAAAATCAACATTGGCGTCACAAAACTCCCATGATTGGTCCACCCAATTGCCGATGTGACCGTATAAATGGCAAAAATAATGGTAGCGATTATCAACCCATAATCGACTAGTTTAGTCAGTCGCGTAGACATCGTTTTTCTCCTTAAACTCGTTCTATCATAATTGATACATACAGCCAGTTTACGAATGCGACAATCGTGCCAGAAACTTTTCATTGTTTTGGCCACGGCGAAAAAGTCGCAGTGCAATCGCCAGGTAAATCCCGGCAATAAGGAATGCGTGAACAATCGTCATCGTTATAGCGTTGGGATCACTAGGCGCTTCTTTCGGATACGGTCCACTAACCAAAGTGATAACAAAATCAATCAAAAAGTGGATCAATATTGGCATAAGCAACGATCCGTAACGAATATAAAGTGCTGCAAAAATAGCCCCCATGCCAAATGCCTGGATCACTTGGGCAATTGTTATCACAAGCCCTTGAGCAGGCAAATTACTCAGGTGAGCCAATGAAAAAACAAGACTGCTTAACCCTATGCAAAATAAGAGTTGGTATTTGGCATGGCGATGATGGGCAACATAAAACGCCCGAATCAACCCGCCAAGCATGACGCCACGAAACAAATACTCTTCGGGAACAGCGGCAATAGTACCAATCACAGCTGCTTGCAAGACGTCAATCGGTGTTCGATTTGTAACCGTGAACCAAGCGATAAGTATAAAGAGCAGTCCCCAAATGATAACTGGCTTCAATCGTGGTCGACTAAGTGTCACTTTTAAGACGATAACTTGTTTCAGTAACAGCCAATTAAGTGCGATCATCACCAGTAAAATGATGGCTTTAAATAAGATATTCCCAGCCCAGAAGTCCAATTTCAGCGTGTAAACTGCTGGAATTAAAAGCAGCTGGCTGATTAGCACAACCAAAAGCAAGATATATAAAACGCAAAATCCTGGCGACAATAGCAAATGACGTTTTCTTTCCATTTATCCACCTTCACTCGCACGTTTCAATGCAACGCAGCTTCGATATCGCTACCCACAATATACCGAGGCTGCGCATGTTACGGATCATTAACTTTTAAACGTCGGGTTTTCGCCGATAATCGTTGTATTTTGAAACTTGACAACGCGTTAATCGTCCCCATTTCCGAAAAGGTTTGCCAATGGAGGCGCACTTGCTGACTATTTACTGACTGCCCCACAGTTGCACGATCCTGAAAATGCCGTAAGCAAAATCGCCTCATCCAATACCAACGCGCCAACGTTAGTCTTGAATGAGGCGATGAAAAGTTAGATTTCGATTTTTACGCTTCTGCGGCTTCAGCCAAATCAGCAATGCTCGTCTGCTTTAGCACTTGCACCATAGCATCTTCGGCTCGGTTTAGAACGTTGGTGCTTGCTGTTAACCAACTCGTGACGCGCTCGCCGTTGACAAACGCGGCCGGATCGATTTCCTGATGAAGCTTAAATAACGGCGCCGTCCCTTCAATTGCCGTTAAGATCTCATAAACTGTAATCGTTTGTGGCGTTTTGGCTAATCGCAAACCGCCATTGAGACCGGTTTTCGACGTTAAAATACCACTTTTTTTAAGTGTGGACGAAATTTTTTTAATGCTAGGAACCGGAATGTTTAGCATTTCGGAAATCTTTTGAATCGATAAATAGTCTTCATGTTGTGCTTGGGACTTTGCGTTGACGTAGGCCGTGATTTCAAGTGCTTGCGAAAATGCGACTGAAAAAGCCATCGAATATACCTCCCATTAAACGATTGTGTATATTCTATTATACCAATGATACCGTTACTTGGCGGCTTTTTCTGCCGGAATAATGAGCGTGACGACAAGTATCAGGCCAACAATGGTCATGCCGACGCCAATCAACATTGCCTGTCCGAATACATCCGCAATCTTAGTTAAGCTGCTAGTTGACGCCGCAAAGATTGCCAGTCCTAAAGCGCCGCCAAATTGTCGGGCGGTGTTGTAGACGCCTGATGCAGCTCCCGAAATTTCCGGCCGAATTCTAGCCAAACCTGAAGTAGCGAGTGTGGCAAATGCCAGCGCGAATCCTACCGCAAATCCGAGTGTCCCAAGTAACAAAAACCAGTAATTGGCAAACCGTGATGCCACTGCCAGTTCAGCCAATGAAAGTAGCACCGTGACAAATCCGAAGATCATGACCTTTGAATTACGCCACCGATCAACGAAGGTCCGGGCCTTGACTGCCACAATGAAGAGTAAGATGGCCATTGGCACCATGCCTAATGCAGTCATAAATGGCGTTAATCCTAAGACGCCTTGCATAAACTGAGGTGTGTAGAACCAAAAGCCGATTGCAGCGGCACTAAACAACAGAGAACTGACATAAGAAGCCATCCGTTCCCTATCCGTAAAGATTTCCAGTGGCATTGTCGGGTGGGCAACGCGACCTTGACTAGCAATGAATGCAACCCAAAGAACTGCTGAAATCAGCAACGTGGGGATTGGCCATGGACTGCCATCTAACCCATATGAGATTGAAGTCATCGCTAATACTGACAAGATCGTACCAATCCAGTCAATCTTTCCGGTTTGGCGTTTTGCACTAGGTAAATATCTTGCCGCAATACCAACCATGATTAATGCGATCGGACCATTCATGTAGAAACCGACCCGCCATGACGCAAACGTTGCAAAGAAGCCGCCAATGACTAAACCAACCGCTGCACCGGCTCCAATGACGGAAGCATAGTAGCCGATTGCCCGCTGTCGTGCTTTTCCTTGAAAGGTGTCTGTTAACAAAGCCAAACAGTTCGGTGCAAGAATGGCCGCGCCCACGCCTTGAACAGCGCGAAAGCTAATCATGACAAGCGCATTGGTAGCTGCCCCGACTGCCAGACTGCCAACTCCGAAAATAGCTAAACTCGCAATGAATAATGGTTTGCGTCCGTAAATATCGCCTAATTTACCGCCTACTAGCATCAGCCCAGCATAAGTTAGCGCATAGGCCACCTGCACCCAAGACAACGCGCCAGCATTCAAATGCAATTGTGCCGCCATTTTAACGGTACCCGTGTAAACAATCGATGTGTCAAGCACACCTAGAAAAGCCCCAATCAGTGCCAGCCCTAAAATAATGATTTGAGTCGCTGACATGCGCTGCGATTGGGTGATTGCCGCATCTGTTTCCTCAATGACGGTGTCGTCAGCCAGGCCATCATTGATTAATTCCTTGTCTTCTTCTTTGCTCATATGAGATGCCCCTTTCTATGGTTCACTTAGTATATTCCGTTTATACTAATATGGCAAATCTTTTTTAAGCAAAAAAACCACGTGTTCCTTAATTCTATGGAAACACGCGGCTACAAGCGAATTCTTTTCGGGCCGGTTACTGGAATCAGACCATGGCTTGGGCAACAACTGTCTAAATAATAAAGTGCGGCCCGCCTACCTGACTCAATTCGCCATGAATGTCATTTTCCATAAAGTCTTTTACCGCCTGCCACCACTGATTGGCCTCCGCTGAAAGTTTCATTCCTTGCAAGCCGATTAATCGCGTAAACCGTGCGTATAGTCGCGACAAGGCGTAATCTGCGGCTCGATTCTTGAGCACATTAGGCCGCTTTAAAATATCTAAGGCCTCATCTACAACTTCCTGTGCTTCTGTCTCCATCAGGCCACCACTAGCCGCTTGTTTCAGACTCAGGTTTAATCCGGTCAAAATAAACAGAATCTGATTTCGTTGCACCATATTCATGAGTGATCCTCCATGTCTGGTCGATAAGTGTTTGCATTAAGATAGCGTTTTCTTGAATTGCTAACTGCAATATACCAAATTTATCAAGCTTCAGGTCAAACTTTCGATAAACGTAGCCTTTTCGCCGATTAACGTTATTGCGGACATGAATCGCCCGGTCCAAAGCGCATAGAAAAAGCCGTGGCGCATTAACCACGACTAATCGGAAGCGCGTATTTCAGCATAGTCGTAAAAAGGCCGAAATGACACAGTTCATCAGCATCGAACAAGCTCATATCCCATGCGGCTAATTAATGCCCGCCACCCCAGACAATCGGAATAGCAATCAGCCCAGCAGCCAGCGCCTGATCGCGATAACGCTTGGCATTGACTTGATCTGCTGGCACATCCGCCTTGATCGCATTGAAAACGGCGATCATCTCGGCTGGAATCGTGTGATGAATGAGATAATACTTGGAAATATCATGCGATAGCTGGGTCACGACTGCGACATAAGCTGTTTTGTCCTCTGCATCTTCCAGTTGTTTCGCGTTGGATTCGATTATTTGCTTTAATTTGGCATCAGCTTTCACGGCCGGACTGCTATAGGCTTTACTCAACATTTCGAATAACGCTTGTTTCTTGTCTGACATGACAGTGCCTCCTAAAACGATAGACCCTGCTACCATTGTACAGTTGCATCAAGGAATTTTTCCAGAGTATGCACCTGAACGAGTCAAAAATCAAGCGCCATCTATTGCCACCTGAATTAGGAACGCAACCAAAAAGGGCGCCTACAGGAAGTGCCCCTCTGTCTTGACCATTACGGCAAATCGTTGCCAGCCGCGAAGTAAATGTCATACCATTCCTGCCGCGTCAAGGTAATATCGGCACCTTCTGCACTTTCTTTGATGTGTTCAGGATTCATTGAACCGAGAATAACCTGAACGCCCACCGGATGCCGCAGTAACCACGCAACAGCGATCGCATTTTTATTCGTGTGATAATGATCGGCAACTTTTTGCAGCTCGTCATTTAATGCTTTGAACTTGGGACTGTCAATGAAGGTACCTTCAAACATCCCGTACTGGAACGGCGACCATGCCTGCAGGGTCATATGTTTGCGTTGCAGATATGGCAGCAAGCTCCCATCATGATCAACAGACCGGTCATCGGCCATGTTGGTATGCATGCCCGCATCAACCATGCCAGTGTGGGCCACGGAGAACTGAACTTGATCAATCAAAAGTTGTTGATGCAGGTTCTCTTGCAACAGCGCAATTTGTTCAGGATTGAAGTTAGAAACCCCAAAATGCCGCACCTTACCGCTTTGCTGCAATTCATCAAAAGCAGCCGCCACATCATCAACTTCCATCAATGGATCCGGACGATGCAGTAAAACCGAATCCAGATAGTCGATTTGCAAGCGCTGCAGAATGCTATCAACCGCTGACAATAGGTGTTCTTTGGAAAAGTCATACCGTTTGCCGAAAACCAAGCTGCCGTGTGAACGTTTTGGATCTACCACAATCCCGATTTTAGACTGAATATACAACTGGTCACGGTTAACTTTAGCTTGCTTCAAAGCCTCGCCAAAAACCTCTTCCGACTTACCTTTACCATAAATATCCGCCGAATCGATGAAATCAATCCCATCGTCATAGGCGCTATCCAAAACCGAAGCCGCTTTTTCCGGAGACAAAACATTCATCCGCATAATTCCCAATGCAACACTGGAAGCTTTCCAATTAGAACCACCTAATTGCACTTGTTTCATGACAGCAAAACTCCTTTCTTAGTGAGCGTGAGCCAGCGCGCTTAGGGGCCGGAGTGTAAGCGGCCTTGGGCGTGATGGCCGGGCTTTGGCCATTGCGACCAAGGTCCTTACACGCAGGCCCCTGCGCTGGCGAACGCGTTATAGCGTGAGCGCGAGCCGGCGCGCTTAGAAGTCGGAGTGTAAGTGGCCTCAGGCGTGATGGCCGGGCTTTGGCCATTGCGACTAAGGTCCTAACACGCAGACTTCTGCGCCGGGGAGCGCGTTATGGTGAGTGTGCGCCGGCCACAACCCCCAGCGCCCACACTCCAATGCCACCTCAATTCTATCCCCTAAAGCCCACTTAAGGTCAAGATAATATGAGAATTTCAATAAAACGACTTGTCAGCTGCTTTTGAGCGCGTTAATTTAAAGGTGATAACACTTATTTTTAATTAGCAGAAACTATCAGGAGGGTTCAAAATGACTGTTAAAGATAAAGTCGTCGTGATTACCGGCGCATCAAGCGGTATTGGCGCTGCAACCACGCAGGTATTGGCGCAAGCCGGTGCAAAGTTAGTGATTGGCGCGCGGCGTGAGGATCGCCTTGCCAAGTTGGCGGAACCTTTTGGAAACGATCAGATTCGTTACCAAGCAACCGACGTCACGAATCAAGACCAAGTCAAATCCCTAGTCGACTTAGCCATTAAGACATTTGGACACGTTGACGTTTTGTTCAATAATGCCGGTCTTATGCCGCTTTCAGAAATGGCTGAGTTGAAAGTTAATGAGTGGGAACGGATGGTTGATGTGAATATCAAGGGCGTCCTTTATGGTATCGCCGCCGTTTTACCGCATATGATTGAACGGCACAGTGGCCAAATCATTACGACTGATTCTGTGGCCGGTCATATCGTGCATCCCGGAACTGCTGTCTATTCCGGCACTAAATGGGCAATTCAGGCAATTATGGACGGTTTGCGTCAGGAACAGGCAGCCAACCACATTAAAACAACCATGATTTCCCCGGGCGCTGTGAATACTGAGTTGTTCAGTACCATCAGTGATCCGAAGCGCCGCGCAGCAGTAGAAGCCGATGAGAAAAATAACGGACTCACCGCTACCGATGTCGCCAACGCGGTTTTGTACGCCATTGATCAACCAGACAATGTAGCGGTTAACGAAGTGCTGTTGCGTCCGGTCACTCAGCAGCGTTAAACGCGTTGAATCTTTTCAAAGGAGTTTATATGTCTGATTATACTTTTCTAAAACCTTTTACATTCAAAAATCAGCCCATCACCCTGAAGAACCGCATTGTCATTCCGCCGATGACGACTCGGCTTTCTTTTGAAGATGGTACGGTCACGCAAGACGAAATTGAATATTATCAAAAGCGCGCTGGAGGCGTTGGCCTTTTCATTACCGGAACCGCCAATGTTAATCCGCTTGGGAAGGGGTTTGAAGGCGAGTTAAGTGTGGCCGATGATCGGTTCATTCCCGGCCTAAGTCGTCTGGCAACTGCGATGAAAACAGGCGGCTCTAAAGCGGTTTTGCAGATTTTTAGTGCTGGTCGTATGAGCAATAGCAAGATTTTGCGCGGGCAGCAACCCGTCAGTGCCAGTGCGGTTGCCGCGCCTCGTTCTGGTTATGAAACGCCGCGAGCCCTCACAACTGAAGAAATTAAAGCAACCATTCACGATTTCGGTCAGGCAGTGCGCCGGGCAATCGAAGCCGGTTTTGACGGCGTGGAGCTGCACGGCGCTAACACCTATCTGATTCAGCAATTCTACTCCCCGCATTCTAACCGGCGAACCGACGAATGGGGCGGCACACGAGACAAGCGGATGCGTTTCCCCTTAGCCGTGGTGCATGAAGCGGAAAAAGTCATTGCCGAAACTGCCGATCGCCCCTTCCTGTTGGGCTACCGTATTTCACCGGAAGAGTTAGAACAGCCCGGCATCACTTTAGACGACACATTAGCGCTCATTGATGCTTTAAAAGCCACCAAAATCGACTACCTGCACGTCTCCCAGTCTGACGTATGGCGGACATCATTGCGTGATCCGGATAATCCTGCCATCATCAATGACGTTATTCGCGATCATGTCGCCGGCGCCTTGCCGATCATTGTGGTTGGCGGCATTAAGACCCCTGAAGAGGCCGAAAAAGCCGCGGCAGCATTTGATCTGGTTGCTATCGGCCATGAAATGATTCGCGAGCCACATTGGGTGCAAAAAATTCTTGCCCACGACGAAAAGGCGATCCGCTATCAGATCGCCCCTGAAGACCTTGACGAGTTGGGAATTGCGCCAACTTTCCTCGATTTTATCGAAAGTATTTCCGGCGGTGCTAAAGGCGTTCCGTTAACTACCGCAACCAATGACGAACATTAAACCCTTAAGTTATTGGCCACCGTTTTAAAATTTAAGTTCTTCATGTGAGTCGAGCCGTAACAGCTCGGCTTTTTTGTGATTGTAATCTTCCTGCGTGATGGCTCCGGTATCTAACAGATCTTTGTATGCTTTTAGCCTGGCAATAGTCGCCTGCTCCGCTGCTTGGGCTTGAGCCGTTTTGGCTGCCTGGGCTGCAATGGCTTGTTGGCGCCGATAGTAGTACAAATAAGCCGCACCGCCAAGGACAAGGACTGCGACAAAGATATACCAATATTGTACCAACATGGCAATGATAAAGATGATGATCAAAAACCCGAAGAATCCCATTTTTTGATTTTTCATGTCGCTCGCTCCAATCGTGACTTTCGCTATTGACCAGTGGTGTCTGGCTTTAAATTCCAGTCATTTTAGCCGGGTCAACCCAAGCATCAAACTCCGCCTCAGTCACGTAACCGGTTTGAATTGCCGCATCCTTGAGATCCGTTCCCGTGCGTTCAGCTAGCTGAGCGATGGCAGCACTTTTTTCATAGCCGATATGCGGCGTAAGGGCAGTCACCGTCATTAAGGAATGCGCAACGAGTGCCTGCATGCGCGGGGCATTGACGGTCAAATCTGCCACCAGTTTTTGCGTGAAGCTGGTAATCGTCTGTGTCAGTAACGTCGTCGATTCAAGAAACGTACTGATGATCACTGGTTTATAGACATTCAGCTCAAAGTTACCTTGGGAGGCGGCAACGGTGATGGTGGTATCATTGCCCATCACCCGTACAGTTGCCATGGTAAGTGCCTCTGCTTGCGTTGGGTTCACCTTCCCAGGCATGATCGAGCTTCCCGGTTCATTGGCTGGAATCCGCAATTCACCGTAACCTGCTCGTGGACCACTTGCCAGAAACCGAATATCATTGGCAATTTTCAACAGATCGGCGGCTAATGTCTTAATACCCCCGTGAACATTGCTGATTTCAGAATGGGCTGCCAATGCCGCAAATTTATTTGTTTGGGCGGTCAGTGGCAAGTGATAGACATCACTCAAACGCCCGGCCACAATCCGCCCAAAGTTTGGCGCTGCGTTTAATCCGGTACCAACCGCCGTACCGCCAATGGCCAAGCGAAAAAGTGCCGGTTGCAATTGTTCAATCGCCGTTCGATCGTGCGCTAACATCGCAATCCAACCGCTGACTTCCTGGCCAAAAGTTAACGGTGTGGCATCCTGCAAATGTGTCCGCCCAATTTTAACGGTATGGTCATATTGCTTGGCTTTCGTTTGCAATGCCGCGATCAAGCCATCAACAGCAGCCAGCAAGTGATTGACAGCAATCGCGGCCGTAATGTTCATCGCGGTCGGAAATGTATCGTTTGAACTTTGACTATGGTTAACATCGTCATTAGGTAAAATGGGTAAGTCAGGATTGAGTTTGGCTGCCTGATGACTGACAACCTCATTCACATTCATGTTTGTTTGGGTGCCGGATCCTGTTTGGTAAACATGCAGCGGAAAATCAGCTTGTAATTTTTCATCAGGCAAAGCCAATAACGTGTCTACAGCCCGCGTGATCAGTTGGCCTTTGGGAGCAGGCAAAATATCAGCTGCCACATTCGCCCGCGCCGCCGCTTTTTTGATTTGCAGCAGCGCTTTGATGAGCGGCAACGGCATAAGCGGTCCGGCTTGAAAATTATGACGGCTGCGTTCAGTCTGCGGTCCCCATAAAGCCGTTTCCGGAATTTCAACCGGTCCCAAAGTATCTGATTCAATCCGTGTATTCGTCGTCATCGCTACCTCCATCTTAATCACATGTGCTGCGATTGCTTGTTAATGATAGTCCTATTTTACACGATCGCACTGCCAAGCAAACCAAAAGCATAAAAAAACAGCCTTAGCACCTAATGATCGCTAAGGCCGATACCCCAAACGCTACACCTTGTCGATGCAGTCTTGAGATCAAAGTTCAGTAAAGCATTGCCGCAACCAGCCGTGCCGCTTCTTTTTGAAATTGAAGCGATGAAGATGATAAAGCCGCTAAATATTGGTGAATCGGATCGGCTTGCGGGGTGGGTAGGCCAGCGTGCAGCCAGCCGCTAATCAATGCCGGATCAATTGACCAAGCCTGAACGTTAACCAGTCGCTGACGGGTGTCTGGTACCGTTGTTTTCATCCTTGCTTCGGCTTTGGTCAACCGGTGATAAGTTGCTGGCGAAACAGCATACATCAAGGGTTGTTCACTGCCAAAAGTATCAGTTTGCAGCATAACTGCCCCTTCCGTATTCAATGGAAAGTTTTTATGGGCAAGACTGCTGCGCTTTAATAGCTCGCTAAAGGATTTAACATCATAGGTTCGACTCACTTGAACCGGGGAGGCCATCATCCCGTTGAACTGTTTAAAAATCTGCCATGGCGTCTGCGTTAATTGATAGGACTTATCCCCTGGTTGCGCACAATCCAAGGCGCCATTCAGTTCAAGCTCCCGCCGTGCTTTTTTCAATTTACCCCGATGCTCTACCCCTGCAATTTGTCCATAGCGCTCAAAAAATGGTCGACCACCACGAAATATTTTCCGCTTCTTGGTGTTACTCTCAGAATCCAGCCGATCCGCATACATGAGTCCGATCAGCAAATCAGTCGCATGCTGCGATAATCCGGTCGCTGTTTCAGTTGGTACAGCTTGAGTCATAACCTCACTTAAATGTGCCATCTCATCCCCACTTTCATCGCTGATGACCGTCACGCGTTTGCTGGAGCAGAAGTCTGCGTGTAAGGACCTTAAGCGCAATGGCCAAAGCCCAGCCATCACGCTTAAGGCCGCTTATGTTCTGGCTTATGCCCATAACGCACTCCCCGGCGCAGAAGTCTGCGTGTAAGGACCTTAAGCGCAATGGCCAAGTGCGGGCCATCACGCTTAAGGCCACTTATGTTCTGGCTTATGCCCATAACGCGCTCCCCGGCGCAGGGATCTGCGTGTAAGGACCTCAGGCGCAATGGCCAAACCTGGGCCATCACGCTTAAGGCCGCTTATGTTCTGGCTTACGCCCATAACGCGCTCCCCGGCGCAGAAGTCTGCGTGTAAGGACCTTAAGCGCAATGGCCAAAGACCGGCCATCACGCCCAAGGCCACTTACACTCCGATCCCTAACCGCGCCGGCTCGCGCTTACAAAAAAGTCGCCTTGATCATGTTGAGCTGATCAAAGCGGCTTTTTTAACATATACAACAATGGCCAACAATTATCTTACTTGTTTTGGCGTACCTTAGATTGCTCATTTTCCAATCCAAGAATTGCGAATAACCACGGATCGTAGCCTTCTGACTCCTCGATCCCATCGCAACTCATCACCAAAGACGCGACAAGACTATTGTACGTCATCATTTGCTTTCGCCTCTTCTTCATCGGCTACAGCTTCAAGATGAGCTTCATAACGCTTATTACCTTTATACAGATCCCAAATTGTCCATGCCAAGAGGGCCAAAACAGCTGCAATCAGAACGTAAGCGATCATATTAGCAATGTTGGTTTGTGCGGCCGTTGGATTATCACCGAAGAATCCGGCGATTGAATCTGGCAGACCTTTCAGGTTCAGATAAGTTAAACCGATAACGGAAACCCAACCGAGCACTTTAACCCAGCCAGTGTTCTTGAACCGATCGCCCATTTCAACCTTACTATTCGTAAACATTAGCAGCGGTAACATTGAGAATGGCAACGCGAAGGCCAAGAAGACCTGTGAGTTGTTCATTAATGTATTGAGCGCCTCATGTTGCTGAATCGGCGTTTCCCGAGCAGTCAACATAACGCAGACGATAACCGGGATAACGGAGATAACACGAGTAACCAAGCGCCGCGCCCACAGCGGCATCTTCATATGAATGAAGCCTTCCATGATAACCTGCCCTGTTAACGTACCTGTAATGGTTGAGTTTTGACCTGATGCCAACAACGCAACCGCAAATAGGATGGATAAAATACCGGACTTGGCAACCGCAATCAAAACACCGTTACTCAGTGTGGAAGAATCAGACAATGCCTGGAACAAACCGAAGAAGGAAGGATCTTTAACTGCACCGCTCTTGAAGACCGCAACCCCCATAACGAGTAGCAAGCAGTTAACAACAAAGGCAAAAGTCAACTGAATGTTGGAGTCCCATGCTGAAAACTTAACGGCTTGAGCAACATCTTCCGGATCTTTATGATCAATTTTACGAGTTTGAGAAATCGCACTATGCAGATACAGGTTATGTGGCATAACCGTCGCCCCGATGATTCCCAAAGCCCCTTGAATTGGACTCATACCGTTGACTGACGGTGAACTTGCAAATGTTTCGCCAGTTGGAATGAAGCCTTTAAGCAAAGCCCCCATATTAGGATCCGACAAAGCAACTTGATAAACGAAGACCAGTAAAATGACAAGAATAAGAGCAACAACAATAGCTTCGATTTTTCGGAACCCAATCTTGGTCAACAACAGTAATACCAGAACATCGAGGACCGTGACCAGCACCGCAATAACAAGTGGAATATGGAACAGAAGATAAAGCGCAATAGCGGCACCGATAACTTCGGCAATATCAGTCGCCATAATCGCTAACTCAGTCAAAATCCACAAGACAATCCCAAGCTTCTTCGACGTTCTTGCACGAATCGCTTGGGCAAGATCCATTTGACTCACAATGCCAAGTTTAGCTGCCATGTACTGCAACAGCATCGCAATCAAACTTGACATTAGAATAACGGAAATCAGTAAGTACTGGAAGTTTTGACCACCGGTGATGGACGTGGACCAATTCCCTGGATCCATGTAACCAACGGCAACCAATGCTCCTGGTCCGGAATAAGCAAATAGCGTTCGCCAAAAGCCTTTCCCGTGTGGCACCTCAACTGTACCGTTAATTTCTTCCAATGACGGCCCGTTCGCGTATTGAATGAGCTTCATGGAATGTTTCTTCTTGTGATCATCACTCACAATATGTCTCCCCTTTCATCTTGAAAAAAGTTAAGTCCCTGGGGAACAAGGCCTTTTAGGTCTCCCTAACTTAATCCTTTCTTAGGATATGCCTTGAAGCTGATATCGTCAACTATTTTATGAAAATTAATTGTATTTTCAGTGACTAATTTGTAAAGTGTCCATTGTTTCAAAATGCCTAAGCAGTGCCCGATTCACGGCAATAGCTAATCACGCTTACAGCCGATTGCTTTCAGAAAACCGTTTCAAAGCATTAGGTCATCATAATCCCGATATAAAAGATAAACGCTTTTTTAGCTCGCATTAAATTGAAATCGCAAATTGATTGCAACCGGTTTAGGCATACCATATGATAAAGATAGTACCAAAAAATTTATATCACGAAATGAGGAATCACTTATGGAAGAAGTTCCCGACTCGCAACCGCCAGCAACAGCGCACAGTATCAAGGATCTGCAGCAAATGTTGCAGGTCCCGTCCCTTGACCACGGTCTCTCTAAAACAGAGGCCGCTAAACGCTTAGAAGCCAATGGCCCGAATGCCATCGAATCGCATCCAACGCCAAAGTGGCTGATCTTTCTGCGGCAGTTCAACAATTTAATCATTTATATCCTGATCATTGCCGCAATCCTAACCACCGTCATTGGCGATGTCACTGATACCTCGGTTATTGTTTTAGTGATTATCGTCAATGCGATTATTGGATACTATCAGGAAAGCAACGCCAGCGATTCACTTGAAAAAATCAAAAAAATGCTGGCCCCTGAAGCAACTGTTTATCGTGACGGTGAGCGTCTTGATATTCCCAGTGCCGATTTGGTTGTCGGCGATGTTGTTTTTCTGGAGGCCGGCGATAATGTTCCCTCCGATTTACGCCTCGTTGATATTGACAACTTAACGATTCAAGAAGCTGTCCTGACCGGGGAAGCAAATTCGGTCATCAAAACGACTGATATCCTGCCAGCAGACACACCACTTGCCGATCAAAGCAATATGGCGTTTGCCTCGACAGCGGTTGCAGGCGGAAGTGGTATTGGCATCGTGGTTGCAACCGGCCACGATACTGAGTTCGGTAAGATTTCCCAGGCGGTTTCGGACGTACGTAAAGGCCGCTCGCCGATGATGCGCGAAATTGACGGTATCGGTAAAGGAATTTCGTACGCCATTATCGCAGCAGCGGTCTTACTATTTATCTTCGGCATGATCATCGGTAAATACAGTCTGCCTGTCTTAGCCCTTGCCATCGTCACCATGGTCGTTGGCTCAATGCCAGAAGGTCTGCCAGCCACCACATCCGTTATCTTGGCAATGGGTGTTTCCAATATGGCAAAGAAACAACACGTCATTGTCAAAACCTTGCCAGCTGCGGAAACTTTAGGCTCAGTCGATGTTATCTGTACCGACAAAACCGGTACGCTAACCAAAAACGAGATGACCATTACCACCGTCATCACCCCTCAGGCCACTTATCAGGTAAGCGGCTCAGGCTACACCCCTAAAGGGCAGTTCACCCTTGCCGGAAAAACCATCGAACCGGCTAACCATCCGGATTTAACCGCTTTGCTAACCGCTGGATTTGAAGCCAATGACACTGAATTGCACCAAGAAGACGGCCGCTATGTCATCAACGGTGAACCTACTGATGGTGCTTTCCTCACTGCCTACTACAAAGCCTTCAAGGACGAACCCGCTAACACCGAACGCGACTTGATGCCATTTGATTCCAACAATCGTTACATGGCCAAATTAGCAAAATGCGCGGATGGCCACACCTGTCTGTTTGTAAAAGGTTCTCCGGATAAGTTGTTACCGCTTGTTGCGGCGGCTCATCCCGACTTTGATCAGTCCCACTATTTAATGTTAACGAGTCAGTTCAGTACGGAAGGGCAACGCGTCATTGCCGTTGCCCAGAAAATCGTTCCGGATGACACTAGCGAAATCACGCCAGCATTATTAAAGCAAGGGCTCGATTTTCTAGGACTCACCGCGATTATTGATCCGCCACGCGAGTCAGTGATTTCGGCGATCAAGCAAATGCGGCGCGCCGGTGTCAAAGTCAAAATGATCACCGGCGATCACCCCGAGACGGCTCTTGCCATCGCCAAAAAGCTAGGCATGGCCGATTCGCCTACAGCCGTCACCGGCACGCAACTAGCAGCACTGCCGGAAGAAAAGCAACGCCAGATGATCCTCAATGCCGACGTCTTTGCCCGGACCACACCAAAAGACAAACTGACGATTGTCTCTGTCTTACAAGATGCCGGCAACGTCACCGCCATGGTCGGCGATGGCGTCAATGATGCACCAGCACTTAAAAAGTCCGACGTCGGAGTTGCCATGGGTCAATCCGGGACCGATGTTGCCAAAGATGCAGCCGACATGGTGCTGACCGATGACCGCTTTGCCCGCATGGAAACGGCCATCGCTCAAGGACGCCGCATTTACCAAAACATCAAAAAAAGCATTTTGTTCCTATTACCGACCTCTTTTGCCGAAGGACTGGTGATCGTATTCACCATCCTGACCCAACAAGCGATGCCATTACGTGCCAGTCAGCTGTTGTGGATTAACATGGTCAGCGCCATCACCATTCAATTCGCCTTCATCTTCGAACCTGCCGAAGCCGGCACGATGGAGCGCCCACCACGTAAGAAAAATGCGTCAATGATGCACAAACATGATGTCTTTCAAATTGCTTATGTAGCCATGATGATCGCCGGTATCGGGTTGTGGGCGTTCGATTGGTTGACAGCCAACCACTTAACAGACCGCGTCACCGCAAGCACCATGATGGTGAACATGATTGTCTTAGGAAAAATCTTCTATCTCTTTAACATCCGTACAAACACACTGGCACTTTCAAAAAATCTCTTTAGTAATCCCATGGCGTTTGCGATTATCGGCATCATGCTTGCACTGCAATGTTTCCTGACCTATGTACCTTTTATGCAGGAAATCTTCCAAACTGCTTCGATGTCGTGGCGTGAATGGGGCATTGCTGTTCTAGCCGGTTCTGTGATTTTGATCGTGACTGAAATCGACAAAATCATCCGCCTGCGCTGGCAACGGCTTCACGGCCACGATGCGTTTCAATCCACCACAAAAATCAGTAAATAATGTTTGGACAGCCTAAACTTTTTCTTTTCTTTTGGCATTAACAATGGTAAGACTATAAGTAAGGTTTCCCTAACAAACCTTATGCGTATACAAAAAGTCCGATAAACTGGTTCATCATCCACCAGTTTATCGGGCTTTTTGGGCTTTCGAAGGCGATCTCTGAATTAATGTTCCGTGATGCTGTGCCGATTCTTTCGCCTTAAAATATTTCAGGCAATCCTAAAATTTCTCTTTTAAATAAGCCGACAACTGGTATACTGGAAGTGAAAAGAAGAGGAGCTGATCGTTTTGAAATTGTATCAAGGTCTCACACAAGTCCAAATTAATGAAGAATTTGCCGGCGAAGCAAATGGCTATAAGATTACCACCACCCTTGAGAAACCGCTGAACTACGAGCCGGCAATCTTGTATCAGTACTTGGATGCCGTCTTAAAACCGGGCAGTCGTCATGACCAAAATAATTTGCGTTATGTCACCGACCCCGGATTCATCGGTGAAAATTACGATTATCAAAGTGTTCCTTTCACCTCACATATGACTGATTTCGATGAGAAAATGGCTTTTGCACGCAAACTGGTTGCCGACCTCAACCGTCATTTGTCAGTCAATGTCAAACCGGCTGATTCCGAAATTGAACTGATTTTCGTTGACTGAGCAACCGCGTTACCTCCTTTCCTAGTCGCGATGCTGCTCCTCTCCCGATCAGTTGCGGCTAAGTCATCCAGTCAAGCAGCTTAGTTGCAGCAAAACGCCGCCTATCCGAAGAAAAGATAGGCGGCGTTTTGGTGTCGCTGGAATTACTAAAACCCCTGCCGTTACACTGTTGACACTATTTATTTTTGGGTAATGATGAATAATCTGATCAAACGACAGCCTGCAATTCTTTTCGGTTCTTCTATGAGAATTACTTGCAAAATACATAAAAAAGCGAGCCATTGTTGTGACGTTTTCACCCAATGACCCGTTCTTTTAATGCTTTTGTTCAACCGCTTTTGGCAATGTCAAGGCCAGCAATAGCCCAACTAAGCCCACGCCGGCAAAGACAGCAAAGGTAACTGCAAAGCCGCCAGCGTGGCTATTTAACGTCACCTGCATGTTGTCCAACAATACTGTCGCAAACATCACGCCGGCTGAGCCAAATAACTGTCGGGCCGTTGTGGTAACCGCGGTTCCATCGGCCACCAGTTCATTTGGCAAGGCATTCGCGCCAGCCGTCACAGAAGGCATCATCACAAAGGCATTCCCTGCTTCTGTTGCCATCGCTAACACAATCGCACCTAGCAACGGCAGATGACGAGCAAAAATCGCCAGTAAACCAAAACCGCCTGTGATCAGAACCATCCCGATCATCGCGACCAGCCGCGGACCAAAGCGATCAAGCAAGCGTCCACTAACCGGATTAAGTAAACTCAGTAAGACGGCTGCTGGCACAAGTGACAGGCCGGAAACTAACGGCGAAAGTCCTAGCAAGGTTTGAAAATACAACGGCATCAGAATCGTCGTAACAATCAAGCCGATGTAAGAAATACCGGTTAAGAAGACTGCCTTGGTAAACATGCCAGTTGCAAAAACCCGCATTTGCAGCATCGGTGGTTGGCGATTCAACTGCCGAATCACAAAGATACCGCCTGCCAAGACTCCGACGATCAACAAACTAATCACCCCAACGCGCAGGCCTTGTTTTGACCACGCACTTAAGGCATATAGCAAAATCGGAAAGCTCGCCGACAAGATAAACGAAACCCAGTCTAACCGGGTCTGTTCCAGCGGCATCACCGAGGCAATCGTGACAGTCGAAACTGCCAGTACAAGCACTGAAACAATTAGGAAGAATAGGAATAACGCTTGCCATGGAAACCACGTCAACAAGACCCCTGAAATAATCGGGCCCACCGCCAGCGCCGATCCCATTACCAAGCCGGCTGTTCCCATCACTTTACCGCGTTCACTGTGCGGCGTAATCGTCAGCAGCACTGTCTGGAAACTAGGGAAAATAATCCCGACGGCAACCGCCTCAAGTAACCGACCAATCATCAAAACCGCAAAGCTTGGCGCCCAGATACATAAAGCCGTCCCAACTGCAAAAATCAGCTCAATTGCCTGAAAAAGCCGCTGAAACGGGACATTATGCAACAGCCACGGACTCACCGGAATCATCAGCGTCATGACCAGCATAAATCCCGTCGTCAGCCACGCGACCGTATCCGCGCCCAAACCAAATGCCTTCATAAAAGCCGGATAGGCCGTACTCAAAGAAGATTGCGAAATTGACATCGAAAACGTTCCTGTCAGCAAAGTTGCGACAAAAGCGCCGCGATGTTTAATCGTTGTACCATTCATAACATCATCGATTTCTATTTGATTTTTGGTGCCTCACATTTTCATACCCATTTTTTCATACGACTGCATACCGCCCATCCATAATTCAGATGGTTTGACCCCACGTTCCTTCGCTAAGGCTGTCATCAATGTATCCATGTCCATCAATTTGTATTCCTGTTTAGGTTTTGTCGGATCAAACGTTTCGATTTGCGCCATCATACCACCGTCTTCATGTTCAATAATATGACAGTGATACATGTAAACCCCTGGCAAATCAAAGCGCACTAACAACCGAACTGTTTCACCCGGATTAACACCAACCGTATCCTTAAATCCGTGCTCGTTTGGATATGGCGCATGCCCGTTACGGGACAAAATCAAAAATTGCGTGCCGTGCACATGAAACGGATGAACCATCCCGGGCGCAGCATTACTGTTGGTAACATCCCAATACTGAGCTTTGCCAATCGGTTGAGTCGCATCAATTCGCTGCATGGCAAACTTTTTACCGTCAATCGCGACACTTTCATCCATTCCTTGCATCACCACATGGCGAACTGGCAAAGCAGGATCAACTGCAGGTGCTTTCACCGTAAAGAGCTTGTCCGGCAATTGCGTGTGATCCGGCTTGAAAGTATGAATCCGAAACTTCAACAAAGGCACATTATCGGTGTAAAGCGTGACCACATCGCCTTCATGATACTGACCAAAATCGACAATGACTTCTGCCCGTTCAGCACACGTCAGCATCAAATGCGTCAAGGCCACCGGTTCCGGCAACAACGAACCATCACCGCCGATTTGGGTAAACGGCAAATCATCGGAAAAATGCAGCCGCCACTCCCGGCGATTAGCGCCATCTAAAAACCGTAACCGAACTTTCTGGGTGGTCACATCGAAATAAGGATTAATGGTGCCATTAATCATCGCGGTCGGACCAGCAACGCCATCCGGATCATAATCAGCCCGATAATTCCACTGATTCTGCTCATGAAACCGGCGATCCTGCAAAATCACCGGAATGTCGTCAACTCCGTAATTGCGTGGTAATGGCAAGCTTTCTTCATGCTGATCCTTAACAATGACCATTGCCGCCAAGCCATGCCAGACCTGTTCGGCAGTTGAAGGACACGGGTGGGCATGCAGCCACAATGTTGCCGCCGGTTGATCCAAGGTGAAATCAATTTGCTTACTTTCGCCCGGATAAACCGGCGCATGGCACCCACCATCCACATAAGGGCCACTTACATTAGCGCCATGCCAATGGAAAGTTGTCAGTTCAGGCAAGGTGTTTTTCAGTGTCACATGAACATGCTGGCCGCGGCGATAGACAATCGTTTGCCCAAGCAAGCTAGCATTATAACCCCATGTTTTTGTCTTTGCGCCGGGAAGCAACTGTGTCTCCCCTGCTTGTGCCGTGACGGTGTAATACACATCGGTTGCCGTTTCTTTATCAGGTTTTAGCAACGGCGGCACATTTAAGGGTTTGGCTGGCGCATCGCTTACTTCAAGTGGCACATAACCGCCATCATGCAAGTCAAACGCCGGCTCATCAAAGAAATAGTCGGTATAGGTTTTCATCATCGTTCCCCCCTCGCTTCAAATTCTAGCACTTTTTAGGGTTGCCATAAACGTAATTTGGAATTAATCTAAAGTAGGTGCTTCGTAAAAAGAAGGGAGGAAGATGAAAATGATGTCAAAATCCATGGGCTGGTTGATGTTGGCACTGAATGTTGTGTTACTGGTATTAATTGCCACCATGCATAACATGGCTGCCATGTGGCTGATGGGCATTATCATGTCACTTGATGCAATCTCGGGATTGGTAAATGCGTATCAAGCTGACCATGAAACGCATCACCATGCCACGCAGCATTGATCTTTAAGCAGACTTGATGCTGATTGTCTGGCTACCTCACCTTTATTTTATGTTGACATTAACATATGTTTGCAATATCATATGTTAGCAAATAAATAAAGAGTGAGGCAGCAAGATGAAACCATTTGTCATCGCCAAAAACGCTGATATGACAACCGCCATTCGAGTTGAATATTTTTCTACTGGCTGGATGGCGTTTGAATTTTTGATCGGCTTCTGGTCAGGATTTCAAGCAGGGTCAATTCTGTTAATTGCGTTTGGGCTGGATAGTTTTCTGGAAATTATTTCCGGTGCCACTTTAATCTGGCGACTGAAAAAAGAAAGTAACGGTGCAAGTGCTTCGGCGGTCGCCCGTGCAGAACAACGCTCAAGTCTTGTGGTCGGCTGTGTGCTGTTGCTGCTGAGCTTATACGTCATCGGGGTTTCAGGTTTCAATCTTGTGACGCACGCAGCCGCTGAAAGTAGTATGAGCGGTATCGGCATTGCCATCGCGTCTATTATTGTGATGCCATTTTTGACACTTAGAAAACGTCATCTTGGTCACAAGCTTAATTCTCCAGCACTTATCGAAGACGGCATGTGCAATATCACCTGTGCCTACATGGCGGCTACTGTTTTGATCGGTAGCTTGTTAACTTGGCTATTTAATTGGTGGTGGGCCGATTCGGTTGCAGCGTTGATTTTAGTTTATTTTGTTGCCAGTGAAGGCTGGGAAGCACTGCAAACCGGCTTGAGCCACAGCGAAAACGAGGAATAAATCTTTCCGGAAAAATGACCTTAGAGCAAAGCGCCTTGAATGAAAAGACGTCTTGCTTTAAGGTCATTTGTATCACTTTGATTGTTATTCGTTCATCAATGGAAAAGAGGAACCCGTTAATGACTGCTACGACGCTAAGGTTGGTTGAATCGGCCAAGCTTGCCGAAGCTGAGCGTATTTTCAAACTGCTCAGTAATCCGACTCGATTGCAGATGCTGAAATTACTCGAACAACAAGTGCTCAACGTCAGCAAGCTTAGTGAATTATTGGGCGTTGAGCAATCCGTTGTCTCCCACCAGTTAGCGCTCTTACGCAAGCACCAACTCGTTAGTGCAAAACGTGTCGGCAAAGCTAATTATTATCAACTCGATGACCCCCACATTATTGCGGTCATTGATGCCATGCTCGCCCACGCAGATCATGTCGCCCGAGGTAAGCAACACGGTCAATGACTCATTTTCGAGAAAAAAACAAGGTATATTCCTTTACACTTCAATGTGTATCAGGATATACCTTGTTTCTTTTTCATACTGATCCTTAAAGCTAACCTGCCAATCCATCGTGAATCTTATCAAGGTTCCATTTCATCATCGTATAATACGTATCGCCTTGAGTACCCTTAGCCGCCAGCGAGTCCGTGAAAATCTTCGAGTAAATCGACAACCCGGTCTCTTTGGCCACTTTATTCATGGACTTCGGTGAGACCGAGGTTTCCACGAATAGATGTTTCACTTCGGATGCACGAATCTTAGCTAGAACCGTCTGCATTTGTTCTGGTGTTCCTTGAGATTCGGTGTTGATTTCCCAAATGTATGCCGGGGTCACATGATAAGCCTTGGAAAAGTACTTAAAGGCCCCTTCTGACGTCACTAACACGCGTTGCTTTTCCGGAATATCGAGGAAGCGTGACAGCGCGGTTTCATGTAGTTTTTGCAACTTGGCAACGTAACGATCGCTATTCTTCTGGTAATAAGCAGCGTTTTTGGCATCTTTTTGTTTAAGCACCTTGGTAATCGTCTTAACATACTGGATGCCGTTAGCTAAGTCTAGCCAAGCATGCGGATCCTGTTCCTTGGTGTTCGTTGTTAAGTGTTGGGCGGTCACGCCTTTACTTGCAGCGAAAACATCCTTATCAAATTCCTTGTGCGACGTCTTAACCAACTTCTTAAACCAGCCATTCCCACCGGTTTCAAGGTTCAAACCATTATGAAACACAACATCGGCTTCACTGGTTGCCGCCACATCGGTTGGGCGCGGTTCATACTCATGCGGATCCGTGCCGCGTTTAACAATACTGTACAGCTTGATCCGCTCGCCGCCGACATTTTGAACCATATCCTCCAAAATCGAATTGGTTGTGACCACCCGCAACGTTTGATTCGTGCTTGCTGAATCTTTTTGAGCCGTGCTCCGACTGTTGATGAACCAAAAGACACCGCCAATCATCACAATTAAGGCGCCCACCGTAATTAAAATCTTCTTCATCGAATAACTTCCTCCGCGGTTTGAGTCGTCGCGGCTGTTTTGGTCCGCTGACGCTTACTGAAACTAAAGAATGCCTGTTTTGGTGAAAAGACGAACGAGATGGCGAACAATACCGCCGCTACGAGCACAATTGCCGGACCGGATGCCCAGTTAAAGGTGAAGCTGAAATACAACCCGGTGATAGACGAAATGACCCCGACGCTTGCTGCCATCACGAGCATGGTTTCAAGCCGATCCGTCCATAAGAAAGCAGTGGCAGCAGGCGTGATCAGCATAGCAACGACCAAAATGATCCCCACCGTCTGCAAGGCCGAAACAGTTACCAAGGTTAAAACCAGCATCAACGCGTAATGAATCGCAGTGGTATTCAACCCATAAGTTTTAGCAAAGGTATTATCAAACGATGTGATCAACAATTCCTTATAGAACAACACCACGAATAAAATGACAATCCCTAACACAACCGCGGTGGTCATAATATCACTATCGCTGACCGCCAAAATATTACCAAACAGAATATGATGCAAGTTCGTAGCGCTTTCTGCCATCGAAATCAAAATGAATCCGAGCGCATAAAACGCACTGAACACCACGCCGATGGAGGTATCGGTTTTGATCTTACTATTTGCCGCAACAAAACCGATCAACAGCGCGGCGATAATGCCAAACACCGAAGCCCCAATCATGACGTTGACACCCAGCATATAAGCAACGGCAACGCCCGGAAGCACCGCATGGGAAATTGCATCCCCCATCAACGACATGCCGCGCAAAATAATGAAGCTACCAATCAAACCGGACATGATCCCTACCATGATGGCAGTAATTAACGCACTTTGGAGGAAATCATATTTTCCTAACGCGGTGAAAAATTCAGCTAATGAACTCATACGCTCGCCCCTTCCTTGGTTGCAAACAGCACGTTGGAAAGATCGGCCGAAAATGCCCGTTCGATATTTTGAGCCGTATACACTTCTTCGACCGGTCCTTCAGCAATAATGCCGTGGTTCATCACCACAAGTTCATCAAAATAATTTGAAACTTTATTTAAATCGTGATGAACGACAATCAGTGTTTTTCCGGCATCGCGCCACTGATTCAAAATGGCCATGATTTCCTGCTCGCTCTTCATGTCAATACCGACAAATGGCTCGTCCAGGATCATGATGTCAGCCTGCTGCACAATGGCACGCGCCACAAACACGCGCTGTAGCTGGCCGCCTGATAGCTGACTGATCTGGCGTTTGGTGAAATCCGCCAACCCGACTTGTTCCAGCGCTTCAAGTGCCGCCTGACGCTCTTTTTTACCGGGGCTCTTCAACAACCCCAGACGTCCATAGGTGCCAGTCAGCACAAGATCTAACACGTTAATTGGAAAAGTCAGATCCAAATCCTTGCGCTGCTCGACATAAGCAATCGCTTGTTGCACTTCCTTGAGGGTGTGGCCGGAAAAGTCGACCTTCCCTGATTGAACCTTGATCAAACCTAGAATAGCTTTGATCAAGGTCGATTTACCTGCTCCGTTAGGCCCAATGATCCCGGTGATCTTACCTGCGTTAAAATGAACGGCAACATCAGCAAACACCGGTGTGTCAGCGTAGGCAACGGTCAGGTTCTTGACTGTTAACATAAGAACCTCCAATTTTAGGGTGACCTAATTCGCTTTCACCCTAAGCTTACAGAAAAGAAGAGAGACTGGCAAGTGTTTTTTAAGGCATACTTAAAATTTTTATACGCGGTACATTTTGGCCACCAACGCTTTATCGTGTCCGTCTCAAGTCATAGTTATAAATCCCGATAAATCAAAAATGTAATCGCATGCAGTTATTGGAACTTATTTGAGACTATAAAAAGACCTATGAGTAATTTCATTAATTACTCATAGGCCTTTGTTTATCTTCCCGTTATTTAAGTTACAAATCAGTCGCAACTTTTTAAAAGGCCGGTTGTTATTTTTTCTGCGTACGTATTACCAACTGGCTTTACGAACACCGGGAATCTGGCCTTTGTGTGCCAACTCGCGAAAATTAAGTCGCGAGATGCCAAATTTACGCATATACGCGTGCGGACGACCATCTAAAGCGTCGCGATGATGTAATCGTACTGGGCTGGAGTCACGTGGCAACTTGCTGAGTCCGATATAATCGCCTTTTGCTTTCAGTTCTGCGCGTTTTGCTGCATATTGTTGAACTAACTTCTCTTGCCGTTTTGCCTTGGCAATTTTTGACTTTTTGGCCATAAGCTTCCTCTTTCTATAAAATGTGACGAGCCATCTCATTAACCAACCTATTTTCCGACACCGACAATAGGCGTATACGAACGCTTATCTGGATTTTTGCTGCTTGCGCTTCGTATCGTGTAGAATTTTTAATGCTCGTTTGCGCGTTTTAATGTTGGGACTCTTCATCCGGCGCCGCGCACTTGCTAAATCCGTTTTTTCCAAAATTTCCCTCTCCCTTTAAATCGTAATCATTACGCTTAATGACGAATTTAACCGTATCATGCAGCTGTTTTGACTGTCAATAACTTTTTCAGGACGAACGCTTCTTTGACCCAATTCAAAAAAAGACTTGTCAAGCCGGTTTTTTTGCTTTAGAGTTTAAATCGTAATGATTACGTTTTGGAAGGAAGCGGGTATTTATGATGAAGCGATTACTTGCAGGTATCAGTGTCGCACTCTTAGCAGTTTTTGCAGTCGCGTGTGGCAATAATGGTGCCGCAAAGCAATCCAGCGCTAGCAACGATAAAATTCAGGTAGTGGCTAGCGTCGATTTTTATGGTGAGGTTGCCAAAGCAGTTGGCGGTGATAAGGTCGCGGTGCAGTCGGTGATTAACAATCCGGCTGTTGATCCGCATGATTATGAGCCAACCACCAAAGTCGGCAAAGCAGTTGCAACATCCGATTTCGTCATTGCCAGTGGCATCGGCTATGACGGCTGGATGGACAAAGTCGTTAAATCGGAAAACAAATCGAAAAGCTACTTAAGAGTTGCCGATGATCTGATGAACAAAAAGGAAGGCGACAACGAACATATCTGGTATGATCCGCGGACAATGCCAAAACTGGCAAATGCGCTGGCGGATAAATTTGCCAAAAAAGACCCGGCCAATAAAGCCAAGTTCAAAGCCAACGCAAAGAAATACATCGCTTCATTAGATGACCTCAATGCACTTGTTAATAAACTCAAATCAAACGCAAACGGTCAACTTGTTGACGTCTCGGAACCAGTCTTCGGTTATGCCTTAGATTACCTAGGCTACAAGATCAACGACGCCCACTTTTCTAACTCAACCGAAGAAGGTACCGATTACAGCGCCAAGGATATTCATGGTATTGAAACCGACATCAAGGAAAAGAAAATCGCCTTTTTCGTTAACAACATTCAAGCGACATCTAAAACAGTTTCACGCCTTGTTAAACTTGCCAAGCAAAATAACGTGCCAGTTTTGAATGTCACCGAAACACTTCCTAAAGGCAAAAACTATCGCACATGGATGATGAGCCAATACCAACAACTCGAAAAGATCCAAAATCAAGCAACAACAAGCAGTAAGTAATCAAACTCGTCTGACCACAAGGGTTTGTTACACTTCCCTTTACTTCGGTATCACTCACCCTGTACCGAAAAAATCCATCAATGGTTTAGCATTGATGACCCAACAAACCATAAGTTCGAGTCAAAAGCATCGAACAGTCTGGTCAGGAAAAGTCCGCAAATTGCGGACTTTTTTTAGTGAGCGCGACCCGGCGCGGTTAGAGACCGGAGTGTAAGTGGCCCCAGGCGTTTTAAATCGGAAGTGTTACACTAGAGCCGGCACAAGAAAGGAAGATGAGTATGGCAAATGTGATGATTCTAGGAGCACACGGCCAAATTGCGACCTTGGTGCGCCACCGCTTGCTAAAAGAAACTCAGCATCATCTCAACTTGTTTTTACGCCATGCCAAGCGCATCACTGATGTTGACCGCCAACGAGAAACGGTTTACGACGGTGATGTCACTGATACGGACAAACTGACAAAAGCAATGAGCGGTAGTGATCTTGTTTACGCCAACTTAGGGAACTCAGGGATTGAGGATCAAGCCAAGTCGGTCGTCAAAGCGATGGATGCCAATCACATCAAACGCTTAATTTGGATTTCAACACTTGGTATTTACGATGAAGTGCCAGGTGCATTTGGTCGCTGGAACCATAAGATGTTAGACGGCGGTTACCTTGAAACCTATGCTGCAGCGGCTAAAGTCATCGAAAATTCCGACTTAGCCTACACCATTATTCGCCCTGCTTGGCTATCCAATAAAGCCATTGTAAGTTATGAACTCACGCAAAAAGGGGAACCCTTCAAAGGCACAGAAGTCTCCCGAAGTAGTATTGCTGATCTGGTTGTTAACTTAATCAATCATCCGCATCAACACATCGGTGAATCGCTTGGCGTTGACCAGCCGCATACGCAAGGCGATAAACCTTCCTTCTATTAATCTTAGCGTGAAGTTTTTCCACCACAAAAAAATTTCATCTTCATTAGCGTGACCGCTCTACAAAAAGCATCACCGGCACATGAGGATGAAATTTTTTTACTAGTCAAACCGTTTTGGCAGTTCGACGCTATTTACTACTTTCAGTTGTGACAGCTTGTTGATTGTTGGCAAAATTGCGAATTGATTGGGGAATTTGATCGCCAAAATACTTTTCACCGACACTCACGGCCTGTTTGAAGAAGCCTTGACCGTTAGCCTGATAAGTTTTCGCATCATTATTTATTGCGCTGGTTAAGAGCTCGCTGCCAAGCTTATTGTAATCAGTCAAGGCTTTGGTTAAACCGTCCTCTGTTTTATTGTTTGCTAATTCGAGGCGAATATCATCCAATTGCCCAAGCCCTTTTTTGGCTGTCTTGCTAATTTCCTTACTATCACTTTGCAACGATACTTTTGTCATCGTTTTCATGACAATATCAGAAATGCGCGTGTACCGCTTTTGCAGGTCGTTTTTGGTATAGTGATTTGTTTTAATCATCGTTGACCCCGCATCCTGTGACGATTTAGACGCCTTGGACTGACAACCGGTGGCCCCGACCATTGTCAAACAGATTACGGTGATCAATAGCCATTTTCGCAACACAATTCCCCCTCGATCAAACTGTTCACAACCATTCTTCATTAAGTTCATTCAACCACAGGCGTGATACAGCGTCAAACAAGTCACCGCAAATGACAAATATGATTGCAGATGCTTTTGGATAAAAAGTTCACCATGACTTCATGACCATCAAAAATAGTCCCAGAACTACCGGCATCATGTTTTCAATATTTTTCAATCTTATACAAATGGATATATTATGCCAGATTAGCGTTTCCTACGATTAGTCATCAATATGGCATCTTTTAGCTTGCGTCAATATCGCCAGTACGCTACGCTTAAACGCGTCATCATTACGGTTAAACGAGGAGATTCAGTTATGTTAAAACGGTTATTAACAGTCATCAGTCTGCTACTACTAACAACAGTTGTTACCGCATGCAATACGAATACCAAATCATCAGGAAATCATGAAAAGATCCAAGTCGTCGCAACCGTTGATTTTTATGGCGAAGTTGCCAAAGCGGTTGGCGGCAAGCAAGTACAAGTCACGTCCATTATCGACAATCCTGCCATTGATCCGCATGACTATGAACCAACCACCCAAGTCGGCAAACAAGTGGCCACAGCTGATTTAATCATCGCTAACGGCATCGGTTATGATGGCTGGATGGATAAGCTGATCAAGTCGGAAAACAAATCCAAACAGTATTTACGCGTTGCTGATGATCTGATGGCTAAACATGAAGGCGATAATGAACACATCTGGTATGATCCACGCACCATGCCTAAACTTGCCAATGCGTTAGCCAGCAAATTTGCCAAAGAAAAGCCGGCAAAAAAGGCGATTTTTAAAGCCAATGCCAAGAAATACATCGCCTCGCTTAACTCCCTCAATGCCTTAATTACCAAGCTCAAGCAAAATGCTCATGGTCAAAAAGTCGATGTGTCCGAACCCGTCTTCGGCTATGCCCTCAATTATCTGGGCTACAAAGTCAACAACCGTCATTTTGCCCAGGCAACTGAAGAAGGTACTGATTACAGCGCCAAAGATATCCATGCGATTGAAACCGACATCAAAGAAAAGAAAATCGCCTTCTTCGTCAACAATAGCCAAGCCAGTTCAAAAACCATCGATAGTTTCATTAAGCTAGCCAAGGAAAACAAGGTACCTGTTCTGAACGTCACCGAGACACTGCCTAAAGGAAAAAACTACCGCACTTGGATGACTGATCAATATCGACAACTGGAAAAAATCCAAAATCAGACGGACACTAAGTAACCTTCTTGACCGCAAAACCTACGAGTAGCATGCGTTTAAAACATGATAGTTTGTGAAGCCATGTGACATATGAAACATTTTCGTAAACTTTTTGAAATGAATTCGTTTTCATACCCCTTATACCAATTGAATTTTTGACCGGTTGAACTACAATAGAGTTGTAAACAGGAGCAACCAAAGGGGAGATGTTTTAAATGTCATTGTTCAAACATACTTTTAAACGCGTTGAGCACTTGATCGCCGCACCACGCGATCCCCACGAAGAAGAACAAGCACGCTTGCAGGAGGACTTGTTCTATACAAACCTCAGTAGCCTCCAACCAAAAACAAATGCAAGATTTTGATTGATGGTTACTATACCAAAAGCCGTCTCATCTGCAGGTGAGGCGGCTTTTTATGTGTCCAGAAACCAACTGTCTTCCCTAAGATAATCCGATCATCATACTGCAAAGTACCCAGCAATTTTTCTGACCTTTCTTCTTCACTATAAATTTGGGCGAGCCTTCCATCATTCTTGACGTTATTTTTCCAAAAAATAGCCAGCTCGCTAATAAAAATGCAAACTGACTACTTAAGGCCATCGATAAACTTAGTGCTGTGACCTTTTTTATATTTTAAATGGCGACTAGACGCTGAGCAACCACTCCCACAGCGATTGAACCCTCTGTCTAGGTGTTTTTTCATCGCCAGTCTGCCTCACATTTGGATGAAAGGAATAACGAGACCCCCACGATCCGTTGATTCCTGGTTTCCTTACGACTGACCTATATGAAAGAATCCAGCACCTTTTTGAAGACCATAAACCTGAAATAATATCGGCTTTCGGTCTGCTCATGCTGCGCCGATTTCTCCGATGTGTCTACCCTTATCTCTAACTACCAAAACCTTGCAATAGCACTCTCACAAGCGAGAGTATAAAAGCCATTTTTTCATCATAATTGTCTCGCCTGCTAATCATCCCACATGTTTAGCAGGCTAATATCAATTACTTTGCATGACGCGCTTTACGAACGCCAGCGAACCCAAGAGCAGCGATGATAGCGGCACCGGCTTCGGCTAAAAGAAGACCCGTTTGCCCTTCACCTGTAGCTGGATAAGCGTGCTTGCCATTCTTCTGGACCATCCGACTCATAGGTTGTGGATTGGTTGACTGAGTGGTTCCTAGTGGTGCCACGGCAGCACTTGAAGTTGAGGAGCCGGAAGTGCTTGATGATGCTGTGGCACCTGCACTTGAGGCTGATGAACTTGAGGCACTAGAAGATGCTGAACTGCCTGTACTTGAGGCCGATGAGCTGGACGCGCTTGAGGAAGCAGAACTGCCTATACTTGAGGCTGACGAACTCGAAGCGCTGGAAGATGCTGAGCTGCCCGCACTTGCAGCAGCTTATGTAGCAGCCGCTGAACTTGAACCCGCTTTGGCCGTATTCTGCACTGCTGCCGAGCTAGCTACCGTATTATCAGCTCTTCCTGTTGCGGTTGCCCCTGCACTGACTGAGGAGTTGCTACTTTTGATGCCCGCGATTCATTTTGCTGACTTTGCAGGGCTACAGGTGCCTTTTGACTTGCATTTCCATTTTTAGAAAGCGTTACATTGGCAACGCCTAAAGTTGTCCTGCCAAAAAGTACGACAAACGCTGAAGCAACAACCCATTGACTACCGCGCTTGTACATTTTCTTCTTGTCATTGACGACATGTTCTTTGAAGCGGTTATATAAACATATTTACTCCTCCAATAGCATCAATATTGTATCTGCTAAAGCTTGGTACAAAACTTATTATATTTTTGAATTAGGAGTATTATGCCTATGCAATACGGCGCTTCTTGAGATGACTCGTCAAGCAAAGTATTTTACAACCTTTTTGATAGTTTCATATAAGTAATGAAACCCTTAACCCCGCTACCATCGCCACCACCCCCAGCAACACACTCCCCAAAAAATACCCAACAAACACGCGCCACTGCCGATTACGAATCAAAATAAACGCGTCTGCCATAAACGTTGAAAAAGTTGTAAAGCCACCGCAAAATCCAGTCAGCAACAACACCCGAAAAGCAGAAAACGCGGGCAAGCCAGCTAAAAATCCCGCCAAAAATGCCCCAAGCACATTAATCATCATTGTGGCAACCGGTTTTCCGGGCCACAGCATCCGCCCTAACACCGTCAGCAAATACCGACAAACAGCTCCCACACCAGCACCAATTCCGACCAAAATTACCATGAGCTTTTATCCTTTCGTGGTAGCCATTTTGCAACAAAGAATCCGCCAGCTGCTGCCAGCAGTCCGCCGATAAGATTTAAGCTTAGCAACACGAACGCATAGACCGCATGCGTTGCCACCAAATTAACAAAGTCCAGCATAAGCGTCGAAAAGGTCGTAAACCCACCGATTACCCCTGTTCCAATGCCTAACAACAGCCACTCTGGCAAGTCAAATCTCATGTCTAGCCCATAAGTCGTAAACGCCAGCAGAAAACTGCCCAATAAGTTCACAATTGTCGTACCCACCATGGTTTGACCGTCCATCGTGACTGAACTAAGGCCATATCGCATGACCCCGCCGAAAAAACCACCGACAAATACTGCCAGCACCCAACTAAGCCTTACTTGTTCCCGTTGTTGCATAGATTGCTCCTTTCTTCATCCGCGCGTTGCCGTACATGTGTCCAAAAAAAGACACCTACCCCGTTAATTACAAGGTAGGTGTCATCAACTTACGTATAGGCGAACACCATCGCCATTTAATTCATTGAAATTATATCAAATAATTGCATGGGAAAACAGCGCCGGAAAGTGATTGATTTTCCACTGTAGACAAACATGACGCAGATTAGCTTATACCCAGCTGACCGACTGCCAACCCAAAATACTTGCCACAGTAAAAAGCCCGCGCTGCAACAAACAGTCCGGACTTTTTAATTTCAGTCGAAGTCAGTGAACGCGCACTGACTTTCGGCTTTAAAATGGTACCCGCTTATCACGGGAAAGTCATTCAGTCGAAACTAAGAAAACATGGGAGTGTTGTCACTATCGACATGACTTAAAAACGCTATTTTGGAGAAATGACGTTAGCAGCATTATTTGATGTTGTCACCATGGTTAGTCTACCAAGTCGAGCGATCGCTTGGTCACACAATATTATTGTGCCCCCAGAGTTGGTCGTAACCAAAGCCAGTCAGATCTTCAACTTTTGCTTTGACGGCGGGATCAACATCCGCCATCTTGCCGCCTGCCTTCAAGCGATCGATTTCATCACGAAGGATCTTGTGATTTTCACGATCCAACTTAAAGAAGTAGGAAGTAACAAACGCGAGTAACAGCATTAACGTTGTACCAACTAACATCCAGATGATTAAACCGTTTATCGCAGCGGCACTTTGCGTCTTGGCGCCTTCATTGAATCCAAATGCTGATAAAACAATCCCGGTTAAAAATGGTGCCAGCGCGGAAGTTGTCTTCCGAGCAAAGGTCATAATACCGGCAAAGATACCTTCGCGCCGTTGCTTGGTGACCATTTCGTCCACATCAGGAATGAACGTGTAAACAGTCCATGGCACATAGCCGGTACCGGAGTTTGAAATGCCCCAAGTTACCTGAAGTGCATATAAGGTCATGATGCCCCAGCTAGTCGCAGCTGCTTGGCCATAGTACAAACCGGCGTAGCAAGCAACCGTGAAGAACATCATTGCATACATAATCCGCAATAACTTGGAAGGTCCAAGTTTGCTCATGATCTTTGGCCATACCAAGTTACATGGGATCCCGATAATGGAACCAAACGTCAAAATATTGGAAGCTTCAGTCGGATTGCTCTGCATGGCATAGACAATGTAAAACACATAGGTTGCCCCGACAATATCACGTGCTGTAAATGAACTCAGATAAATAACTAAGTGAAGTGCAAAGGATTTAATCCGGAAGACCGAACCCATATCCTTAATCATGTTCCAAAGCGATACTAAAGGATTTTCGCCTTTATGACTGCTTTCTTCAATAATAGCTTTACGTTCTTCCGGCGTTCCATCTGTCTCACGTTCAAAGGTTGAGAAGTACGTCAAGCCAATGGCAAGAATGAAGACGATAGCAAGAATGATCCCGATGGTTAAGAATGCGTTTGGATTATTTTTACCCATAATGGCAAAGACGCGACCTGGCAGCCATGAAGCAAGGAAGGTTGCTAAAGCTGACCAAAGCATCCGCGAACTGGATAAACGTGACTTCATATCATAATCATCTGTCATTTCAGCGGCCAGCGTCTCGTATGGAATCATAACCAACGCTGTGAAAGCTTCCATGAGCAGGTATGTGAAAAGATAAAACCAGAAGCCCATATGTGAAATCCAGATAATGACATAGATAAACATCAGCGGAATGGAAATTAGCAGGAAGAATCTTCTGCGACCAAACTTCCGTCCTAATTTAGTTGCACCGAAGTGATCCGTTAAGTAACCCATCAAAGGACTAATAAAGGAATCAGCCACACGTGCAATCGCAAGGATCGTACCTCCAAGCACTGGAGATAATCCGCCAAAGGATGTGTAGAAAAACAACATCCATGTGGAGGCAACGGTTAGGGCCCCATTACCAAATAAATCTGCGGCACCGTAACCAATAACATTACGCCACCTGACTTTTCTCTTCACGATGAAAACCTCCCATTTAATTAGCAACAAATAGTGATTCGGTTCTTTTCGTAAACGTTTACAAAAATGAGGTTAACACCACTTTCGTAAAATCGCTATCTAAATTTGACTATTTTAGTAAAATCAGCGCGATTGCTAATGATATGTCCCAAAATAAGGACATATCTACAGAATCAGAATTAGTTTTGGCCTTTTAACCCTCTTCATGTTCTCGTCGCTTATCAATACCATTATACAAATCGGAATCACCTATTTGTGTTCTTGATCGTTGTATATGCTGTTGTAGATTTTTGTGAAATTTACAGCAAATGAAAAATAATATCTAGACCAGTTTTGCAAACGATGACGCTTTTTCTTTGTATATTCAGGATTTCGTGACGTCCATCTGATCGATTCAGTAGTACTTTTAACGCATCTTTATTAGCAAAATGATTTTTAGGGACATCAATCTAGCAAGTTTGGGACAAATCTCCATCTATGAAAAGGCAAGATTTTAAGCAATAACTGATATCACGCATTTCATAACTTCATATTAAAAGCGACTTTTAGTAAACGCTTAAATACCATATTGCATTTTCAATTTTTAAAAAGTACGCTAAAAAAAAGAGCGTTTTACTTAAAAAGGAGCTAATTAGACATGCCAAATATAACACCATCGTTACTCGCGCCGGATCATCTGCGCGTTAACTTGCAACATTTTGCTTATAACGTCCAAACGCAACCGCATTTCAGCTGGTGGAACCACAGCAATCGCACCGGAGCATCGCAAAGCGCGTATCAGCTTACGGTCTTTCAGCGCCTTCAGGATCGTCAGGATCATAAATATTTGTACGATAGTGGTTGGGTAACGAGTTCGAATAATACCGCGGTGACGGCTGCAAAGTTATCCGATCAACTCGTTGCTGGTCAATTGTATTATTGGCAAGTGCGCATCAAAGACAACGCCGGAAATATCAGTGACTTCTCCCAGCCTGCCAAACTGATCTGTGCCGATCCGTCGCTACCGGTTAAGCATGGCATCTGGCGCCAACCTCAACCCAAAACGGCCCAAGAGCTGGCACACATCGGTCAGGTTGTCTTTTTGCGCAGCCCTCAACTCAAAATCAATCTGAGCGAGGTTGATACTGCCGTCATTGTTGCGGTGGCCCGGGGTAATGAACCGGTTTTTGCTCAAAGTTTCGATCTTTATCTCAATGGTCATTGTCTGGGGGTTGGCTCGGCTCGCCAACAGGAACACGATCATGGAACAGAAAAAACAGCTATTTACTATAACGTTTATGAAGCTACCGATTTTTTGCAAGACGGGGCGAATACCGTTGCAGCCTTGGCCACTGCAAGTTCAGATAGGCAGGCATTCTGGTGCCAGCTGATCCTGTATAAACATGACGGAACGAAAGAAGTTGCCACGACCACTGACAACACCTGGCGCGCATTAGATGGCAGCAGTGCCTTTGGCGATTATGGCGTTAAGATCAGAACCCAATATTTCGGTATGGTCAGTGAAAATATCGACATGCGTTACTATCCTCAGAACTGGACCAGCAGCGCATTTGACGATCATAATTGGCCGCTTGCATGGCAGAATCCTCACCAAATGATTGCCGACAATGAAGTGCTGGTGCCATTTCGAAGCGAAAATACCGAACGCGTGGAAGTGCATGATCGCAATAAACGGGTGCTCACTTTTTCCGATCAAAACTATCTGTTGGACTTGGGAAAAGAGATCATTGGCGGGCTAAAGGTCAATCTGTTCAGTGCCTTCGATCAGCGTGTCACCGTGATGATGGGTGAACAACTAAATGAAGACGGCCACGTCCGGCATGAGATGGCGTGCGGACCTGATTACATCGAAAACTGGACGCTTGTAAAAGGACAGAATCAATTCACCACTTTACAAATGAAAAACTTCCGCTATGTTGAACTGTTAGGATTTGAAGGTGATTTGCCGCTTGATGCCATTAATGGTTGGGCCCTGCAACAAGCATTTCCGGATAATGAGAGCCAGTTTGATAGTGACAGTGAGTTGTTAAATCGTGAGTACGAGTTGTCGAAGTATACGATCAAGGCGACGAATCAGGATGTTTTTGTCGACTCACAAGCACGCGAACGCCGGCCGTATGAAGGCGATCTCCTTGTCAATGCCAATACGAGTTATAGTGTCTCCTCAAACTACTCACTGGCTAGGCATTCTCTGGATTATTTAATTGACAATCCAACCTGGCCCGAAGATTACAAACTGTTCGCAATTGAAATGGCTTGGCTTGATTATCTCTATACCGGTGATGATGATTTACTGCAGACTCGTTACACTGACTTGCAGTACAAGCTAAATCGCGGTAAGTCCGCAGAAAGTTTTGACGGCGCTTCGCAAAGTTTCACTGGTTCGCTGAAGAACAGCCAAGGTGTCGACAATTTTGACGCTGCAGTCGGCTTGGTCACCAACGATGGGCTGGTGGACTGGCCGATTTCCGAACGTGACGGCTTTGTGGAAGGTACTTACAATACGCCATTTAACGCGATTTTCCATGGTGCTTACGCGACGATGGCCAAAATTGCGCGCGTCCTTCATCATCCTGATGACGCTGACCGTTACCAAAAACGAGCGGAAATCATTAAGACGAATCTGATTGATAAATTATATGACCCGCAAACAGGCCGGTTCTTCGATTCGTTAACCGCGGATCTATCTGTCAATCGCCATACATCACATCACGCGTCTGCTTACGCGCTTTGCTATGGCGTTTATACTGATCAGAATATGGCCGATCGGTTAAGTCATTTTGTCGCCAATAATGGTCATTTTGTCGGTAGTATCTACTTTATCTACTTCATGCTCAAAGGACTCTTTGAAGCCGGTCACGCAGCCGACGCCATCACGCTGTTGACCGACCCTGACAACCACAAGGATCATAAGTCATTTGCGGCGATTTTAGACAGCTTAAAAGCAACCATTGCCCCGGAAGCTTGGAGTAATGCGTACAAGCCAAATCTCACCTTATCCCATCCGTGGGGCGCCACTCCCGGCTTAACGATTGTTCAAGGGGTCTTTGGCATCGTGCCGCTCGCGCCTGGATTTACAACCTTCAGAGTCAAAGTTCGCCCTGGCAATTTGAAGCACTTAGATCTCACGACGCCATCAGTCAAGGGACTTATCACCCTGCATTATCGTCACGAGCCAACACACCAGATGCTTGACGTAACCGTGCCAATGAATACCACCGCACAAGTTGAATTACCTGATGATGCCCAGGCCATTGTCGTTCACGACCAGTACGGAAAAGACTGGACCGCTTCGATCGAACATGACCACGACACCTTAACCATCCCCATGGGTCGCTATCAGATTCAATATCAAGCTTAGTGTCTACCAATCTTAAGTTTTCACGACTTTTGTCAATTTTACATTAAACAAAAACCAGCTAGGCAGCAATTGACTGTCGAGCTGGTTTTTTGTGTGGTGAGAGCGAGCCGGCGCGATTAGAAGTCGGAGTGTAAGCGTCCTTACACGCAGATCCCTGAGCTGGTGAACGCGTTATGGTTGTTGCCGACTGAATCATCTAGCTGGTTTTAATTGGAATCGCTGACCAAAGTTGTCTTCATATCAACCTTCGTCGTGATAACCCCATCCTGATAAAACACATCGGCAATGGCGTTTTCTTCTGCCACAATGCTACTGTTGGCACTAATCAGCGTCATGGAATAGGTGCGCCGTTCTACCATCTTTTTAATCACTTCATCGGAGAGATTCAGGGTTTTACTGAGCATCGCAATGAGTTGCGTATGATGGCTATTGGCCCAAGTCATATCGTCATTTAGTTCAGTCGTCAGTAACTTACTTAATGATGTATGGGTCTTGGCATAGCTCTGGGTTGAAATCAGGAAATCACGGTTCTTGGTCAAGCCGGTGCCGTTGGTCAACAGCTTAGCACCTTGATTGACTTGGGCCGTTGACGTATATGGATCCCAGGTAACCCATGCATCGACGCTACCTTTAGCAAATGCAACCGAGGCCGAACTTTGATCCATGTTCACCAGTTTCACATCACTGGTGCTGAGTCCGGCTTTCTTGAGCGCCTGGATGATAAGGTACTGGGCGGCAGTGCCTTTTTGATACGCAATGGTCTTGCCCTTTAATTGCTCAAGACTGGTGATGCCGCTATTTTTACCAACCAAAATACCACTACCATATTCTTTGGTGGCCCCAGCGGCAATTAGTGCAATGTCCGTGCCAGTTGCTTTGGCAGTTACAGGCGGCGTATCCCCGACCCGCGCATAGTCGATGGCACCGCTTTTAAGTGCCGTCATCAAGGCTGCCCCGTCAGAGAACTCCTTGAACTCAACCTGATAGCCTTTAGCTTTCAACTTTTTGGCTAATTCGCCGCGCTGCCGGGCAATGTCGACAGGATCGGCTTTTTGATAGCCAATCGTGACGGTCTCAAGGTTGCTCGATGCCGTGGTGGTTTGAGTATAACCGTAAACCGCCACGCTCAGCCAAGCAACTAAGCCCACTAACAATAAAACCAGTCGTAACTTACGCTTCATATAGCTTCCCGCCTTGCATTAATTGTTTGCGGAGTTTCGGCCGCAGCACCTTACCAGTAGCATTCACCGGAAAAGCTTTGACAAAAACGACTTCGGTTGGGCATTCATAAGCGGCTAAATGTCGACGGGCAAAATTGAGTAAATCAAGCTTGGCCTTTTGCGGGTCTTCCGTGGCATCTTGGCGAATGACAACGGCTGTGACCGCTTCACCATATAAATTATCCGGTAAGCCGATAACCGCCACTTGGGCAACCCAGTCCAGTTCGTTTAGAACATTTTCGACTTTGGCTGGGGCCACTTTTTCACCACCGCGGTTAATCATTTCTTTGCGTCGGCCTTTGACAAACAGATACCCATCCTGATCCAGATATCCGAGGTCGCCGGTTAGAAACCAGCCATTTTCAAAAGATTCCGGGTGTGGCTCAAGATAATCATGAATAACGTGATCGCCACGCAGAACGATTTCGCCTTCAACAAATGGCTTTTTGGTAAAGGTGCCATCCGCTAATTTGATTCGCAACTCAGTCCCCACCGGCTTACCGGCTGAACCGATTTTCGGGGCATGAATCGGATTAAGCGTACTTTGACTAGCCGTCTCAGTCATGCCGTAGCCTTCCAGAACCTGAGTGTGAAAATGCGACTGAAAGGCGACCAGTTTATCTTCTGGTAATGCAAAGGACGAGCTGCGGACAAAGCGTAAATGAATGTTGCTGTGATAAGCCGCTAACGCCTGTTGATTCATCAGCAAGATTGAAATGATCGTCGGAACCACCGAGACCCACGTGACATGATTGGTTTCAATCGTCGGCCAGAATCCCGAGGCGGAAAACTTCGGCGCAATCACCAGCTTACCGCCTGACAACCTAGTAGCAAGTACCGAGATGACCTGGGCATTAATATGAAACATCGGCATGACCACCATCGCGGTATCATCCGGCGATAGTTCGTGACTCTTGGCATCATGAAGCGCAGCATTTAATAACATCCGGTGCGTCAAGCCGACTCGTTTAGGTTTGCCCGTGGTCCCGGAAGTGTTGAGGATTAATGCCAAGTCGTCCTCTTGTGGTCGTGCTTGAGGGGCATTAATCCGATAAGCCAACTGACTCGCATCGGTCAGGATTGCCAACTCGGAAATGGTATGCAGTTGCACTTTCTCCCATGGAACTAACGGGGCTTCTAAGGATTTACCCACTGCTGGCAATGTGATGACGGCTTGATAGTGGTAGGTTTCCCATTCTGCCAACAATTCCGGTAGCGGGGTTTTGGCAGCAATCGGATGAGCAACAGCCCCAATTTCCCAGAGCGCCTGATTAAGCGGTAAAAAGACCGGCGAATTCGGTAAAGCAATTAAGACTTGGTCACCTGCGCCAATTTTCTGCTCAGCAAACTGATCACGTAACGCGGCAACATCTTCTTCCAAATCGCGTCCGGTGTACCAAGTATTGGCCTCAACGGATTTGACTAACGGGTAATCACGATGATTGATGAGATTCTGAGATAACTGATCGGTGAGTTTGCTCATGATTCAGGACTCCTTTCGTAGCTAACAACAATGACTGCGGACGACCAATGAGCCATCCAAACGGGGAAACTTTGTAACAAAACCAAGCGATGGCAAAGGAAATGCCGAGAATGCTGAGATAACCCAGCGGCAACAGCAGCATTAACATGAGATTACTAAGATGAACCAGTCCCAAGACACCACCTAATAGCGTGATGGCAATGGTTTGGCAAAGATAGACACCAAACGAAACTTGTGCGCCATGACCAACCAAACGAGCAATCCAGTGCGTTGGCTGTTTGGCGTGCCAGCTGGCATACTTTTGACCAAGGATGGCAACAAAGGCAATCATCACCACGTCATATACCAACATATACGGCTGATGAGGTGAAACCGCAGCACTGTGAGTCAGTCCAAGAATCTGTTTGTTGAAGCCATAAAGACCAACTGTTCCTAAGCTGAGAAACAAGGTGCTCCAGCCGATCAGGCGCTGATGGGACATTAACCAGGTTTTAACCGCTTGGGCGTGTAGGCTGAATAAACCACCGGCAATGAAGAAGAATTGGTAGGTCACAACATTGACGCCATATGCTCTAAACCACCATAACCAGTGGCTCGTGTCGACATGCGGCAGGCCGTACTTGATACCTGCGACGATGAGTAACTGCAAAGTAAAACTAGCTAGCAACAAGGCGCCGTGATGCTTCTCCGTTCTTTTGAATAGCCAAAGCATCGCCGGAAATAACAGATACAGTTGTAAGGTTACCAAGACGTAATACAGATAAAATTGATCACCATGCAATAAGGCACTGAGATAATCCGGCCAGAAGTTGGCAACGGTGAACCCGCCAATACCCAGTAGCACGGCGCTGATCATTAAGATTGTGTTCCACAAGACATAGGGAACGCCAACTGTTGTGAAGCGTTTTTTGAAGAACCGCGGCCAGTTACGTTGCCGGGAGTAGTAGACCATCGTCAGCACCAGCCCCGTCATGAACATGAAGCCCATGCGTGTGAAGTGAATCATGAGGTGGGTGGCGAGCAAAGCCGTGCTGGCAAAACCAGAAGACATTTGATGTTGAAATGCCGTGGTGGTGTGGTTCAACAAAACGCCGGCAATGAAGATCAATCGCATTAAGTCAATCTCATAAAGGTAGCGATGCTTAGTTGGCTTTGCCGTCGTAGCATTCGCTGTTGCCTGTACCTGTTTCATACGGTCACCGGCTCTGCTAAAATGGCCTTCAATACCCGCGCTGCCGTTTGGGCAATAACTTCTGGTGACTCACCACGAGCACCCGCTGTTTCAGCGACCAACTGACCATCTTTAACCACGATAATCCGATCTGCCATCCGCGCCGCTTCATTAACATCATGCGTGATCAACATCGTACTCAGCTTTTGGGTAGTGAAAATGTGTAAGATGAGATCTTGCATCCGTTGACGGGTCAATGCATCCAAGGCGCCCAGCGGTTCATCAAGCAAGAGCAGTTGGGGCTTGGCCAACAATGCTCGTGCTAATGCCAAGCGTTGTTTTTGACCACCAGACAGTTGTGCCGGATAGCCATCACTTTTATCGGCCAAACCGACTGCTTTTAACAGTGACTTAGCCTCCTTAACCACTGCCGGATCATGATTTTTGAACGAAACATTATCGAGATTGGTTAACCATGGTAAAAGCCGATCATTTTGGAACATCACGCGCATTACCAAGTCGTTTGCGCGCGTCAGTTTGCCAGCAGTCGGGGCTTCAAGTCCGGCGATTAAGCGCAGAATCGTACTTTTACCGCCGCCACTCATCCCGACTAGTGCTAAAAATTCGCCGGGATAAAGATTGAGTTGAATGTCATGAAGAACGGTTTTATCACCATAGACTTTTTCAATATGTTGAAGTTTGACGATTGGGTTAGTCATTTTCAGTCCCTCCTTGCCGCCAACCGAGGAATAGGCGCTCCAAGCTTTTTGCGATCATATCGGAGAGCTTGCCCAGTAAGGCGTAAATCAAAATGCAAAGTAACACGGTATCCATCCGCATAAGTTCCTGTGCATTGGTGGCCATGTAGCCTAAGCCGGATGTGGCGGAGATCGTTTCGGCAACAATCAAGGTTGTCCACATCACCCCTAGCGCATACCGCACGCCCATAAGAATATTGGCTAAGGCACCCGGGAAAACAACGCGGGTGAACAATGCGCGTCGGGATAAGCCATAAGCACGGCCCATTTCCAATAACTCCGGATCTGCGCCGACAATGCCTTGATACGTGTTGATATACATCGGGAACATAACCCCGATGGCAACCAACGCAATCTTGGCCGGTTCGCCAATGCCCATTAAGATAATCATGAGCGGAATTAAGGAAAGGTGCGGGATATTCCGCAACATTTGAATCGGACTATCAAGCAAAGCACGAATCGGTTTGACTAACCCGTTGATCAGGCCGAGTGCGAAGCCGACACTACCGCCAATCGCAAACCCAGCCGTGGCTCGATAAAGACTAATGGCAATATTCTTTGGCAATTCACCGCTTTGCCACAGCGAGATTCCGTCTTGAATGACCGTTGACGGTGCGGGAATCAAGGAACTCGTCACCCAGTTAAAACTGACCGCCGCCTGCCAGCTCATCAGGAACGCGAGCGGTACCAGCCAAGGCAGGATCTTTAACCAATTCACAGACGGTTTAACCCGTTTTTTCGGCTCCTGCGTCAGTGTCGTGACTTCTTGCATCAGCGCCATCTCCCTTAAGTTGATGATGTTCATACTAGTAGCGGTAACTTAAAGCTGACTTAAGCAAGTTTGAAGAGTTCGTGACGAAAACGGCATGAAAAAACGCCCGCTTCACTGTCAATAACAGTTAAAAGCGAGCATTCCCGTGGATCAGATGTATTTTTAAAAAGAAAAATGGGCCATTGATAACAATTGGCGTCATTTAAAAAGAAGCCGGTGAAGCAAATTTCCTCAGCAAGATCAATTAAGCAGTTTGCCTTGACCACCTAAATATTTGGTTGTTAAGTCAATCACGCGTTGGGCCGTTTGGTCAACCAACGCTTGGCTTGTGTTTTCATTTCCTTGGGCGATGTAATAAAGATGGGTGGTTTCAGGCGTCACTTTCGTTTTTTCCACTTGCCGGGTTTCTAAGTGGCAAATGATTTCGTTGCTGTCATCAACATAAGCATACTCGCCTGCTTTAACCGGTTCCGGCTGGTCGTCTGCACCGATGGGAACGAAGCGCTCGGTGCCATCAGTCAGCCGTAAATTGACATTGCCATCAATGTGTTCAATATCGTGGGCGCCAAGTGCAAGGTGACTTTGAATCGAAATGAGGTTGTATAAGTCAACCACTGGATTAATGGGTACAAGCTCCCCGCGTTTCAAAATTAGCTTCAATAATGTTGCTGGCGCCGGGGTGTTGTTGCGCTTAGGCAGATGAACAGCGCGATGCAAGTCCCAAAAGCCCTGAATAATCGGATCCTGCTTAATCTGATCGCGATTCAATGTTTCCAAAACCGTTGCAATCTCTGTGGAAATGGCTTGTTTTAGAGCTTGCGGGTAGTGGTGATTGTCGATGCCGGTTAGCTCAACGCCGCGGATTTTGACGCCTAGTGCTAGTACTTTGGGATCGATGATGAAGTTCATGGCTATTCCTCACTTTCTGGGGGTGTGCTGGCTGCTTTTTTAGGCGGGAGGGAGTTCTGTTTTTCGGTTGGTTTTGGGGGCGACTTTGCGTTCTATAACGCGATTCCTGGTGCAGAAATTTGCGTGTAAGGGCCTTAGTTGCAATGGCTAAAGCTCGGCCATTGTGACTGAGGCCGCTTATGTTCCGGCTTACTCCCATAACGCGCTCGCCAGCCCAGAAACCTGCGTGTAAGGACCTCAGGCGCAATGGCCAAAGACCGGCCATCACGCCTGAGGCCACTTACACTCCGACTTCTAAACGCGCCGGCTCGCGCTCACATTAACGCGCTCGCCAGCCCAGAAACCTGCGTGTAAGGACCTCAGTCGCAATGGCCAAAGACCGGCCATTGCAACTGAGGCCGCTTACACTCCGGTTTCTAACCGGGCTGGCTCGCGCTCACTCAAAAAACAGCATCCATCCCTGTTTTGCCAAGGGACGAATGCTGCAGCGCGGTACCACCCAAATTTACATTACCTTCACAAGCAATGCCTCAACGACGCCGAAATTCATGATCTTTCGAGGTCCGGAAAGTTAACGGCTCCGACCGACTAGTCTGCGTTAACAAGCTAGTGACATGGCAAAGCTCATCTTCACAGTGTTTGCAGTCATCCTTTTCCACCAGCCGGATTCTCTGCGGACCGAAATCACTGTTACTCTTCCTTGCGTCTTTAACGATTTTGAATTAACCCTATGCTAATTCGAGTATTAGGAAAAGTCAATCCATTCACCTGATAGCCATTTACTGACAATTCAAACATATTTGATGTTGATGGACTTTGTACGGTCACAGTCACTGTAACGAAAACTAAAATTTAAAATCAAAATTCATTTTGGTGAATTGAGCGACTGTATAAAAATCTTCAATGTTCATTCTTTCAATAAAATCGATTTTTCGGTTGCCTTGTTCAGTGACATCCAGAGAATAAACCTGCGAAGTGACAACCTGACCACGAATTTTATTGGATACAATATCAACATAACCAGGTAGTGTCCGAATTGTTGAGGTAATTGGTGCGACAATCACAAATCCGGTTGCACGATTGTATGCGTTACTGCTTAAAACAACAGCTGGGCATCTTTTTCTAATTTCATGACCCTCGGACGGATCAAAATCAAGCCACACCACATCACCTTGCTTAGCCTTATATGTCATTATTCAATATCCTCATAGTCAAAATCCGGCCAAGCTTCTTCTTGATGGAATGATAATGGTTTTGCTTTGGTATAGGGATTTTTTACCTTTGGGATCAACAGATAACCACCTTTTTCATCTGAAATCAGCAAAAACGCCTCGCCTCGTTTGAAACCCGCACTGCTCGGAAGTGATAAAGCTAACGAGTTTCCACGTTTTACAACTTTCACATCCATCATAATCGCCTCCTTCTGCCCCTTGAGGTATACCATGTATTACACGTATCACAAAGCGGAAAGAAAAGCCATTAATCAACGTCAAATGTTAGCGCCTTATCTATCTCGCAGCACATGCACATCACCATACAATTCAGCTTGGCTCTGCCATAATTCGCGGAAATAGGCCGAACGTTGAAGAAGCTCTTCTCGCGTTCCGATATCGTCAATTCGTCCAGCTTTTAATAAAATAATTTGATTGGCTAATGTCACCGCGCCGATACGATGCGTAATGAATAGTGACGGGGTTTCCTTAGACAGCCGTTTGATTTTTGTAAATAAAGCCAACTCTTTTAACGGGTCCATCGCCGCGGAAGGTTCATCAAGGATTTGATAAATGCCTCGCTTGTACTGTGCTCTAGCCACTGCAAGCTGTTGGCGTTGCCCGCCGCTGGGTTGAAAGTTGTCTTGCTGATAACTTCCGATTTCAGTGGCGGCTTGTTTTGGCAAGTGCGCCACCAAACTGTCAATCCCATTGGCTGCCATCACCTGTGCGAGCCGATCCGTATCTGGTTGAGTGCTGGCAGTAATATTTTCAGCAATTGTAAAATCAAAAATGGCATAGTCTTGGAATACTACTTTGAATAGTCCTAAGTAAGCAGCCGCTGATATTTCAGCAATATCATGACCGTTAAATAAGATTTTCCCGGCAGTCGGTTGATAAAGTCCCAGCAACAATTTGACTAAGGTGGTCTTGCCACTGCCATTTACACCAATCAACGCAGTCACACCGGTTAAGTCGAGGGTAAAGGAGATATCATGCAAGACCTCCTCGCCATCCGGGTAGGCAAACGAAACATGATCAAAAACAATGGTATTTTGACGCTGAACTGGCGGGGTCTCACTTGTTGGCGTTGTTGTTTGGCCGTTAGTGGTCAAGATCTCATTGACGTACCCCATCTGATTCTCAAAGCGCAGGAATCGTTGCCAAGTCGCTACGATCAAACTAGCAGCACTGGTCATTTGAACCACGCTGCCAAATAAGGTATTAAGCTGCCCCACCGGCAACAAGCCGCGATAAATTTTAAACACAATTAATAGAAACAAAGCCATCGTCGCAAACGCCGCCATTAAAGCAGTGATCATTTGCGAACCACTGTCGTTAACTACCAGCTTATGATTGGCAGTCTTTTCCTCAGTCCACGTTGCTCGATAGCGTTGTTGAATCGGCGTACCTAACCCCCACATCTTAATAGACTTAAGTCCTTCATAGGCGTTGACGACATTCATCAGAAAATAGTTCATTTTTCTTTCCAAGCCCATCAAATCCTTGAACAACTTAAAACTTGTGCGCGTCAGAGATTGATAGACGTGAATGAGCAATGCTTCGCCCAAAAATAATGTAAGAACCGTCACTAAAACTACCGCGGTAATCTCTTGACTGCGTGTCGTCCCGGCAACCACCAGCCAACTAATCAAGCCTAAACCGACAATCACGGTCACAACCCCTTGAATCAGGTTTTGTAATTGGCTAAAGAAAACCGGAATCCCGCCTGAGTAACGAAATGACGCCTCACTTTTCATCATCTTGGCAAAATAGCGCTGAGTCTCAAGTGTTTGAAAATCAACCTGCTCCCAAGCTTCATACATTGCCAGTTTTAGCTGCTCATTGGCCTGAAGCGTTTTGACTTCCAAATAGCGCTGAATGCATACAGCCATCAGGTAAGCCCCGCCAGCCATCCCATAAAAATAGCCAATAAGTGTCGGTACCGTTTCTAGATGACCTGCCAAAATAGCATTAATGATTTGGGTATTACCCAGAATAATCAGAAGCGGCGCAATGGCGTTCAGTGTGCTCGTGAATACTGCCAGCACAAAAAGGCTTTTCCCAAACCGAGCAATCAAGCGTCCTGTTGCCAAGGCTTCTTGGAGCTGGTCTTTAAGCTGTTTCATGATCGCCACCTCCAACGTACATTGAACGCTGTGCTTCCCATAAAGCGCGATAATCAGCAGAATTTTCCAGAAGCCAATGATGCGTTCCCGCTGCCACCACGGTTCCGTCTTTCATCACAAAGATTTTGACATTCCGAACCGCAAGCGCACCAAGCCGATGAGCGACAATAATCGTGGTTTTATTGACGAGTTTTTCATCGATTAAATCGTAAAATTGTTTCTCACTCAAAGGATCAAGCGCGGCTGTCGGTTCATCAAGAATATTGAAGTCGGCTTGACGATACAGTACACGGGCAAATAACAGTTTCTCTTTTTGCCCGCCTGACAATTGAATCCCATCATCCGCCAATTCGTTACCGATAAAAGTCTGCACGCCTTGAGGAAGCCCAGCGACAAAAGTACCTAACCCCACTTCATCAAGCACCGTTTTAACCCGACCCAAGTCGATCTTTTCAGGTGTGGTGCAAGCAACGTTTTCTGCAATGGTGAAGTGAAGTATCACGTCATCTTGAAACTCAACGGCCACCCGACGCTGAATAGCGGCAGGCGTCCAGTCCGAAATTGCTTGGCCATCCATGACAACCGATCCGGCTGTTGGCACGTAAAGTCCGCAAAGCAATTTGATGAGTGTCGACTTGCCGGCACCATTTTCCCCTACGATTGCGATTAACTCACCTGGGGCAATGGAAAGATTGGCATCGTGCAAAATAGGCGTCTTGTTGACTTGATAATCCACATGCGTCACGTTGATTGCGCCAGAGCCGCTAAAATGATCGGTATTTTTTCGTTGGTGGTGGCGATAGGGAAATGCCATAAATTTTCGAAAGTTATCGACAAATACCAGATTTTTCCCTACCGCCGCATACGCATCTCTGAGTTGACCAAAGTTAGAATTAAGCGTTTGAATCGCCGTGATGAAAAACAGCAGACTGGCAACAGAAATATTACGGGTTGCCAGCAAAATCAGTAATGACAGCGCTAGGCCGCCGACATTCACGATACGCTGACCGAGATTCACCATTAACGTGATATTGGCATAATGTCGCTGCCATGCCACTAAGCGCTGAATTAAATCGCTAAAGTGCTGGTGGAAAACCCCAAGCATCGCAAACAAGCGAATATCTTTGCCGGTCGAACGCTTCATCAACGTTCGAACAAAATAATTTTGATAACTAGTGATACGATTCTGGCTTTCTTTATGCTTGAAATACCACTGATTACTCAACCGCTGAAACAGGTACTGCAAGACATTAAGTCCAAAAACCACTGCAGCCGGCCAAAAACTCAGTGTCCCCATCATCACCAGTAACACCGCAATCTGACAACCCGTGCGCACCAAAATAATAGTCTGATCGACAACCGCCCCGATACCAACATTAGCCCCATTATAGATAGCTTCATACGCCTGATCGATGACCGTTTTTCCCGCCACCGAATCAATCAAGCGCTGATCCCAGCCGAAAATATGCTCCGAAAACACCGGTACATAATCAAAACGGAAATCAAACGTCAATATTGACAGGCGCTGCTGCAAGAATAGATCCAAAATTCTGATACCATAGACAATAACACCAGAAATAAAGATAACTAATATCGTCAACCCGACATTCAACTGCTTGGTTTGTAACAAAATGACTGCGAGCGGCGGCAGCAATGAAATACCGACCACATAAACGATTTCGACCAAACACAGCCCGCCCAATAAGGCTCCGAACTTGAAGCGATATTTGCCAATAAATTTAGCAAGTACATAGCGCCAGTTGCCGGCTTGTCCCATAACGGCCACCCCCTGATATCACCCAAGGTTCACGTTTGTTAAAAGCAAAAGTCACCATTCGCAGTAAAAATAAGCGCCAACAACAGGATTGCTTTGTACAAGTTTTGGAGCAAATTTTCACATACATATACCATTCGATAAATGATTAAATCATAATTTACACCCAAAATAACACCGCCGTAAAGCATGTCGTCCTTTTGTACCAAAAACAGTCTCGACATCACTAGTCTAGCTTTCGAATAAATCGCATCCAAATAAGCAATGACGACAACGCCAGCCCAATCGCACTAAGGATCAAGGCATTCCACCCCAAGATTGGAATCACACGGCCAAATAAAAAGTCAGCTGGTGGGATCAAAAGCGCACTAAAAATAAACAAGATTGAAAAAACGCGACCCAGATAATCATTCTCGGTGATTATCTGTAGCGCGGTGAATACCTTGGCATTGAATCTCGTACCAAAGAAGCCATTGATAAACGCGGCAAAAAGTAACGCAGGATAAACTCTAAAGATCCCGGGAATGAGAATGGACAACGCAAGCAAAAGTACATCTATGTAGTAACCATTCTTCCCACTTTTTTGGTTAAACAGTGCCAACAACAAGCCTCCGGCAATGCCGCCAATCGCCTCGATACTGATCACTGCGCTATACCAATCACCATTTAAATCTAACGAAACCTTGACCAAATATGGTAGTGAAAGCGTGTAAGCTTCAGCGAAAAAATTAATCGTGGCAATTAATATCAGCAACCCCAAGATCGTTTCTTTCTTTCGTACATACGCCATGCCAGACTTTAATTTGGGCAAGATCTGCAATTTTTCTTTATGATTGTTTTTTTCGGTATACCGGATGGTTGAGATTAATAAAGCGGACAAAACAAACGAAACCCCATTGATTAAAATAAAGCCATTAATGTTACTGTGAAGCTTCAATAACAATGCGCCAACCAACGGGCCAACCACTTTGATCGTACTTGACAACGTATTTTGAACCGAATTAAAAGGCTCGATTTGGCTTTCATGAATGACATTAGGCACAACGGCTTTTGCTGACGGCGAATTAAATGCCAACGAAACGTTAAGCACCGAACTCGTCAGAATCAATAGCAGTTTGCCTGCCACAACATCGCGAAGCAAAAAGGCGCACATGAAACAGGTCAGGCCGCTTAACAGATCAGCAAAAATCATCATATGTTTGCGGTTAAACGAGTCAACAATCGGGCCAGCAAAAACATTGGCAGCGATAAGGACCATGCCGCTGATACCGTTAATCAATCCCAAAAGTTCTGTTTGATGCGTTTGCTCAACTAAGAACCAGTTCATCCCGTAGATATAGACCATGTCGCCCAGTAAGGAAAAGCCGTATCCAAGAAGCAAAGGGAGCGCGTTTTGCATTCGCTTAATCATAATGCAATTCCTCGCTGTCCGAATATTCGATGGTATTTGTATGTAATGCACTTATCATTTTAATGACCTCGCCAGATTGAATTGTCGTCATTGTTCGCGATCAATCACGCTGACTTCAGACGCCTATCACTAAAAGGACACCGTGAAATTTCTTTGAACAAACACATGCTTTTCATCATAAGGGTTAAGCTAAAATTTATCAATCGTTAATTTTGCTCTTCAATTGCTAGGCGCTGGATCAAAATGATAAATTTGCAAGTAAACCGCGAAAGTTTCCAAATCTCCTAAAAATGAAACGTATTTTGGACAGCAAAAAAACCACCCGAACAGATAACTGTCCAGGTGGTTCCAAAGTTGATGCATATAACATGCACCGTTTTGCCGGTCGCTCTCGGCGAATTAACGCTTGGAGAACTGACTAGCCTTACGAGCTTTCTTCAAGCCATACTTCTTCCGTTCCTTCATACGAGGGTCACGGGTCAGCATGCCGGCCTTCTTAAGCGGGCCGCGGAAGTCAGGATCAACGGTCAACAAGGCACGGGCAATGCCGTGACGAGTTGCGCCAGCTTGGCCAGAGAAACCGCCGCCATTAACGTTAACAAGCACGTCATAGCTGCCTGTAGTTTCAGTGATGCCAAATGGTTGGCTTAAATCGGTGATCAGGTTTTCATATGGAAGGTAGTCGCGAACGTCTTTACCGTTCATCGTGATCTTGCCGGTACCAGGAACCAAACGGACCCGGGCAACGGAGTTCTTGCGACGACCTGTACCTGCGTATTGTACTTGTGCCACAGTAATTGCCTCCTTAGATTAAGTTTGAAATGTCGAGTACTTCTGGCTTCTGTGCCAAATGTGGGTGTTCCTCCCCAGCATAGACATGAAGCTTCAAGAATTGCTGATGACCAAGAGTGTTCTTGGTCGGGAGCATCTTCTTAACAGAGTATTCAACCAGACGAGCCGGGTTGTCCCGCAAGAGATCCCCAGCGATTTCATGTTTCAAACCACCTGGATGCTGACTGTGACGATAGTAAATCTTGTCTGAGGCTTTTTTGCCAGTCAACTTTAACTTAGAAGCGTTGATAACGATCACATTGTCACCTGTATCAACGTTTGGGGTGAATTGCGGCTTGTTCTTACCACGCAAGATCGAAGCAACGACAGATGATAAACGGCCCAACGCGATATCCGTTGCGTCGATCACATACCATTTACGTTCGATTTCACCTGGCTTAGCCAAAAATGTTGTACGCACGATTTGTTTCCTCCATAATTCTGTGCTTGTTTGAACACGTTAAGTTTCCGGGGCTTATCGTGGGGCAAACAATACCAGCTACTAGAATACCAACGATTAGCGCTCAAGTCAATGTAAAATTCAGTATCCTACTATAAAGTTGCACTCGCAGTTCGCGTTCTTTTAACTTCAAGATGTTGCTTGTCCCAAATGCGCTTGCGTACATCAAATACTTCTTAAAAACGGTGCTTTAATTTTACTGCTTCCATTAGTACCGTGTCTGCAACAGCCCACTCGATGCTTCAATCCTCGTATCCTTCCCCATTGGCTTCGGGCCGCAAAACACCGGTACAAAACATCTGCAAAGCGCGATCAAGCGACAATTGATTTTGAAAAGTGTTCCCGCGACCGGTACCTACAGTTGGTTGCAGATAAGCGGCTAAAACGGTTAAAAAATAGAGGGTCACGTCACGAACGCGATATGTCGGCGCCAGCTGTTCGTCAAAGGTGCTAAAAAACCGATCTAACGGCGACAACAAGCCGACTTGCCATGCCTGAAAAACATCCGCCTGCGCCTTAGAACTTAAATTCCCGACATCATGTAAGACGAGTTGCAAGTTCATCATGTTGTCATCGGTGAGTAAATGTCCGAGGCGCTTGACTTTTTTGCCAAAATTTTGGGCATCTATTTGTTCATGGGCAATTTTACTTGCCATGTCTTCACTTACCGCCATGACAACAGCAAGATACAAGGCCTCTTTGGTTTTAAAATAGTGATACAGCAGCGGTTGGCGAACGTCAGCCGCTTCAGCGATCATTCGGGTGGTCACCGCTGTGTAACCGTGATTCATAAATAATACCTGAGCGGCGGTTAAGATCCGCTGCACGGTCGCTTTCTTCTGGTCATTTCGTTGTGTCATTTTTCCAAGCCCTTTTCATTTATCAACTGATAAACAAGTGATATACTGATTGTGCAAAATCAAATATGGAGGTGATCGTGATGTTCCTTGCGTATAAAGAGATTATTCACAACAAAGCCCGCTATCTGCTCGTCATGGCGACCTTTGTTTTAATTGCCTATCTGGTCTTTTTTCTAACCGGTTTGGCTACAGGTTTAGCGCGTAACAATCGCACCGCCATTGACGCATTGCCGGGTAATTACGTTCTCCTGTCAAAATATGCCAACAAGAATCTCCTGAGTTCGACATTGAGCGCGGATCAAATCACCAAAGTCAGCACCAAGCACACCGCCGTCCTCGGTCAAGTTGCGGTTGTAGCGGAAAGTACCGCGAATAATAAGAAAGTCAATAGTAACGTCTTTGGCATCAACCTCAACGGCAAGCTGAAGCCGACTGTCACAAGCGGACGCCTGCCAATCCATCACAACGAGGTGCTCGCGGATGACAGTGTGACCATTTATGGTTTGCACCAAGGTGATCGCATCACTTTAAACGGCAGCAGTCAAACGTATCGGATTGTCGGGTTGACGCATGACCGGCGCTTTTACACGGTACCTGTATTTTACACAACTTTAGGCACTTTTCGGCAGCTAAAGTTCGGACAGCGCCAAGTTAAACAGGCCTCCGCGGTGATCAGTACAAAGCCGTTTAAAAATGTCCCGACCAAGACCCAATCCATTTCCAAAGCAACCTTAGTCGAAAACATCCCCGGCTATACAGCTGAAACTTCGACTTTTGCCTTAATGATCGGAGCAATGATTGGCATTATGCTCTTAATCATTGGCATCTTCATGTACATTTTAACCATTCAAAAAATTGCCATGTACGGGGTCATGCGGGCACAAGGCATTCGCACGCGGGCAATTATTGCTGCTTTGTTCTGGCAAATCCTGATGCTTGCGGTCACCGGCGTTGCTATCGGTGCCGGACTGTTGGGATTAACGCAATTTATTTTACCAAAAGCCATGCCATTTTATGCTAATCCGCCGCTTTTTATCGCGATCGCTGCCGCCTTAATTTTAATGTCCCTGGTTGGCGGGTTATTCTCACTACGCCGGATTTTGCACATTGATCCTTTAGCTGCGATTGGAGGCGAGTAACATGACCACACTAGTTCAACTCAAGCAAGTCAGCAAAGTTTACGGCAGTGGCCATACGGCGGTAGTCGCCTTGCACCCCACCGACTTTACGCTGCATGCCGGTGAATTTGCCGCCGTCATCGGGCCATCCGGTTCAGGTAAAACAACTTTGTTAACGATTATCGGCAATCTCCAGCAACCCAGCGACGGTCAGATTGTGATTAACAGTCAGGACACCACGCATTTTAATGAACGTCAGCGGACCGATCTGCGGTTTAATACGTTTGGCTTTATCTTACAAGCCAGCAACCTAATTCCTTTTTTGACCGTTAAAGATCAGCTAGCCTTAGTAGACCGTTTCAATCATCATCGCCAACACAAACGCTCCATGACCGAGCTCTTTAACCTACTCGGTATCAGCGACCTGACCACCAATTATCCGTCCGCTTTATCCGGTGGCGAAAAACAGCGGGTTGCAATTGCCCGTGCGTTATACAACGACCCGAAGATTATCTTAGCCGATGAACCGACCGCCAGCCTCGACACCAAACGGGCACTGCAAGTCGTGGCACTTCTGGCTGATATTGCCCACAAAACCAAGCGCGGTGTCATCATGATCACCCACGACACGCGTTTGCTGGATGACGTGGATACGCTATATGAAATGCGCGATGGTCAGCTCAAGCAACTCAGAGACAGAGCGGCCAAAAAAGTCACACCGAATCCAGCGTAGATTTAATCTTTTTTTAATATTTTAAGCTTGCCGCTATTCCGCATAGCAGCAGCATCTAAGCGCTATCAGATAGGCCGAATTAGCACTCTTTTAAAAACAGTGCTAAAAATTTGCATCATCGCCCAGCAAAAGGCTTATAATGAATTTGTATCAAAAATGAGTTTATATCATGGAGGTAATCATTATGGCAACAGTAGATCCTGAAAAGACATTGTTTCTCGATGAACCAATGAACAAGGTATTTGACTGGAGCAACAGCGAAGCACCTGTCCGTGATGCGCTGTGGGATTATTACATGGAAAAGAACAGCCGTGATACCATCAAGACTGAAGAAGAAATGAAACCAGTCCTAGACATGTCCGACGATGAGGTCAAAGCCCTAGCAGAAAAGGTTCTCAAGAAGTAAGATCACAAAACTAAACATCATGAACCGCGCCCCCACAAAAAGGGACGCGGTTCTTTTTGGGTGAGCGCGAGCAGGAGCGCTTAGAAGTCGGAGTGTAAGCGGCCTTAAGCGTGATGGCCCGCACTTGGCCATTGCGCTTAAGGTCCTTACACGCAGACTTCTGCGACTGCGAGCGCGTTATAGAAAGTACGGCAAGACATGCTAATTGCCCCTAATAGCATGTCCTCCGCAACCCACCAACCTCAAAACCACAAAACCTCAAACTCACTATCCACCTTCCCCCCTTGACCCTAACCCCACGTCACCGTTTAAAGTTATAATTGATCCAAGGGAGGCCAGTCAATGACATACTCAACCAAGCAACTCGCTGACTTAGCTGGTGTGACCATCCGCACACTACGCTACTACGACAAAATCGGCTTACTAAAGCCAACCCGCAATCCCAACAACGACTACCGCCAATACACGCAAGCTGAGGTCAATCGCCTGCAGGTCATCCGCTTCTTACAACTTTTCGAAATGCCACTCAGCCAAATCAAACAACTGCTTGACGGTCCAACCGACCAATTAACCGCCACGCTCATCCGGCAACGGCAACGCATCACCGCCAAACGCGACCAACTTAGCTTACTACTTCAAACCTTGGATCAAACTTTAGAAAAAGGGGTTAACACCATGACAGACAACGAAAAATTTGCTGCTTTTAAGCAACAAGCCATTCAGCACAATGAAGAACATTTTGGTAAAGAAGTCCGCGACCAATACGGAGAAGATGTCGTCGAAGCCAGCAATGAGAAGTTTCGCAAAATGTCCCAAGCACAAGTCGCACAACTGACCGCACTGCAACAGAAGATTCTTGAGGAACTAAAGCCACTCGTTGGTACGACCGATTACAACACCGCCGCCGCCAAGCATCTTTTCAAACTGCACAAACAGTTTCTCCAACTCACCTGGCCATCTGAACAATATTCCGAAAAAGCTCACCGCGGTCTGGCAGCCATGTACGTCTCCGATCCGCGTTTCACCAAGTACTATGAAGACGGCACAGGTAAAAAAGGTGCTTCCAAAACTTTGAACGCCATCATTCGCCATTACACGCGTTAACGCACCAAGATTTCATTTCGTGTGCGCTGTTTAAGCATTTTGGCGTGACTAACCAGCTGTCAATTTCAGCAGGATGAATTCATTTGCAAAGAGGCTCTAAAGACTGACCTACCAGTCCTTAGAGCCTCTTTTGGTTGCATAGTTTGTCAACTCGGTACTTCAAAATGCAAAAGATCAGGGAAATACCACAAAGCCAATAAAAAAGTTTGTGTGTGAGGGTCAATAATAAACTTCCTTCAAGTACAATCCCGAAGCAGGGGCCGTGCCTCTTGCCTGCTGCCTATCCTTAACTTCAAAAAGCCGTTGAAAATCATGAACATCGCGCCGGCCGTTGCCAATCTCCAAAGCCGTCGCCACCAAAATCCGCACCATGTTGTACAAAAAGCCATTACCATAAAACTCAAAAATCAATTCATTGGTAGCCGGATCTTCTTCAACCGTTGCCTCATAAATCGTCCGGACCTTATCTTTAATCACACCGCCACTAGCTGCAAAACTCGTGAAGTCATGCGTACCAACTAGATCTTTCAACGCAACCTCAATCCGCTTGACATCCAACTTATAAGGATAGTGTCCTGTGTAAAGGCGATTAAACGGATTCGTATAATAGCCACGCGCCACCCGATACCGATATCGCTTTCCCTTCGCTGAATAGCGCGCATGAAAATCCGCCGCGACAATTTCAGCTTTTAGGATTTCAATATCCAGTGGCATCAGTGAATTCATTGCCCGCAACATCGACTCAGCCGGAATATTTCCCGGGTAATCAAAACTAATGACCTGTCCTAGCGCGTGCACGCCTGAATCTGTCCGGCCTGAGCCATCAACATGCACCGGTTGCCCTTTTGCCATTTTCGTCAGAGCTTTTTGCAGAACACCTTGAACCGTTCGCTGCTTGGGCTGAACTTGATAGCCGGCAAAGTTGGTGCCATCGTAAGCCAGTGTCACTTTATAATGCGTCAATACAGTGGTTCCTTTCTAATACGCGCGCAGTAACAGCAAAAGTCCGGTTAAAACAAGCATACCGCCCGCAGCAATCCAGTCACGCTGATGATAACGTAAGATCCGATACTTGGTTCGATTGTCGCCGCCTTGATACCCACGGGCTTCCATCGCTGTTGCTAACTCGTCAGCGGTGGTGAAGCTAGAAACAAACAACGGGATCAGTAGCGGAACAACAGCTTTCATTTGCTGAAAAATATTACCTTCACCAAAGTCAACGCCACGCGCTCGTTGGGCATTCATAATTTTAGTGGTTTGATCCATCAATGTCGGCACGAATCGCAAGGCAATTTGCAAAACCAAGGCCAGCTCGGTCACCGGCACGTGAATAACCCGTAACGGTTTTAACAGACTCTCGACCGCATCAGCCAGTGAAAGCGGCTGGGTTGTTAGCGTCAGCAAGGTTGACATAAAGATGATGAGCACAAAACGAACGAAAATAAAGGCCCCATTAATCAGCCCTAGCTTCGTGATCCATAACCAACCCCAATGCCAATAAACCGTACCGCCACGAACAAACAATACCTGCAAAGCGACGGTAAACAAGATCAGCCAGATTAACGGCCGGACGCCTCGCAAGAAGAAGCCAAGTTTAATACCGGACAGCCAAATCATGAACAAAGTCGCCACAAACATCATTAAATACGTTTGCCAGTTGTTGGCTAGAAAAACAATCCCGATATAATAGAAACTCGCCATCAACTTGGTGCGAGGGTCAAGCTCGTGAATCCATGAATGGCCGGGAATATAGCGTCCAAGTAATAGTTTATCCACGCTGGCCACCTCCGATCTGTGGCAGCAATTGATCCGCCAACTCGGCTTCGGTTAACGGCTGCGGATCAAAGTGAAACCCTTTTGCAGTCAATTGTTGTGCCATTTGAGCGGTTTTAGGTAACCCTAGCTGATTCGCCTTCAACCAAGCCGAGTCGGCAAAGATCTCCCGCGGCGTTCCGGTTTTGATCAAATGTCCCTTTGCCATCACCCAAACCGTGTCGGCATAATCCGCCACATCGTCCATCTGGTGGGTCACGAGCACAATTGTCTGCCCTTCTTCACGATGCAGGCGTTCAAACATTTGCATCATTTCGTGCCGCCCAGCCGGATCCAGACCGGCTGTCGGCTCATCCAGCACCAAAACTTCCGGTTGCATGGCCAACACACCGGCAATGGCCACTCTTCGCATTTGCCCGCCAGACAGATCAAATGGCGACTTTTCTAATACATCATGCGGCAGACCGACCATCGTAATCATTTTATCCGCCAACGCTAAAGCATCCTGCTCGCTCACACCAAAGTTTTGCGGTCCAAAAGCAATGTCCTTAGCCACGGTTTGTTCAAACAGTTGATTCTCGGCAAACTGAAAAACCATACCAACTTTTTGCCGCAACGGTTTCAGATTCTTATTACTCGTTTCATTAGTGATGACCTTATCGCCAATCGTGACAGTTCCGGAAGTCGGCTTTAGTAATGCATTCAAGTGTTGCAAAATGGTCGACTTACCCGAACCGGTGTGGCCGATAATCGCCGTATAACTGCCATCATGGATGGTTCCGGAAACATCTTTGATCCCGTCACCAGCGAAAGGCGTACCTGCCTGATACGTAAAGCTCACATGGTCGAATGTAATGTCCACAGGTAGTCTACCAACCTTTCATTGTCCAAATATGCTTCTGGCATTGTGACACCGCGCTGAATCAAGGCGTCTTTTAACCGCTCGGAATACGGCACATCAAGCCCTAAGCGCAATAGGTCTGTCCCATGTGCAAAGATCTCGCTAGGCGTTCCGATTTCGTTAATCTTCCCGTCATTAAGTAAAATAATCCGATGCGCAGATGCCGCTTCATCAATATCATGGGTAATTGACAAAACGGTGAGCCCCAATTCATCTTTGAGTTCACGAATCACACCCAACACTTCCTGGCGACCGGCCGGATCTAGCATTGATGTTGATTCATCCAGAATAATAATCTCCGGGCGCTGGGCAATAATGCCGGCAATCGCCACCCGTTGCTTCTGGCCGCCAGACAACCGCGCCGGCTCCCGGTCAGCAAAAGCCGTCATGCCAACGCGTTTGAGGGCTTCATCCACCCGGCGAATCATGTCATCTCGTGGGACACCGCGATTTTCCAGTCCGAATGCCACATCATCGGCAACCGTCGCACCCACAAACTGATTGTCCGGATTCTGGAAAACAATCCCAACCTTGGCGCGAATATCCCACACGGTTTCTTCGCTAAGCGTCATCCCGGCAACTTCAACCGTGCCCGATTCTGGCGCCAGCAGTCCATTTAAATTTTTCGCCAGCGTACTCTTACCGCTACCATTATGGCCGATAATTGCCAGCCACTCACCTTTAGCCACATCAAACGACACATCTGTCAGTGCTTGACGTTTTGCTTCCGGATAAGTGTAATTCAAGTGTTGAACATGAATGACGTTGCCCACAATGCCCCTTCTTCCTACGCTTTGTATACCGAACAATGATACCATATTTTACCGAATTGTTGGACGATCCCTACTTCAAATACGAGATGTACCGCTAGTCGTTTCAGTGACCGCCGGGACTAATTAGCCAATTCAATCATCTTTTCGTAATATCCGGATCGGTACAAAGAAACCCGAAAAAGACCGTAAAAATCAACGCAATCAGCCCTAGAAGCCATGCCTGTACTTGCACCATTCCAACATGAGACATCACAATCCCAAACCGACTCTGGCCATTGACAACCAATTGCCGATAGAATTGACTTTGGATAAGGAAAATGAGCCAAAACATGAGGGCTACGCGTCCACCTTTTGCCGATAAACCCACAAGTAGCGAAATACTACCGGCAGGCATCACCCAGCTAAAGTTAAGAATCACCTGTAACAAAAACCCATCCAATGAGTGGGGATACATCAGATTGGCAAGCGGGTACCACTGCGCCAAAACCACCACGAGGAACCATAAAACAATAAGCGGTGTATAGGCCTTCATTAAAGAAAATGGTGTCTTGCTTCGTCTAAAGCGTGCCCCCATTAAGTAGCCACATAAAGCCGCAAAAAGCCACAGATACGAAGACCAGTCAATGGCCACCGCCCCATTGTCCAACCGATAAACAGTGGGAATAAACAGCCCACCTATACTCGTACTTGCAGGCGTAAATGCGAGTATCAAAACGACAAAGAGGATTGAAAGGATTGTCCAGCCGCTAACCAACAATAAGCCAAGTTGCAGCGGCGTTCGATAATGAAACCAAGTACGCATATTAGCATGACCTCCATTATGTCGCAGTATACAGGAAAAATCGGATTAGTAGTGCGATGGAGCTAGAAAGTTTGGCGAATTGAGGACCAATTTACCGCGCGTCATGGCTGGCTTTGTTTTAAGGCTAATGCTTTTTTAACTCGACCCCAGTATTTAAAAAGAATTCTCTTCCGCGTGTCGGCGAAGAGAATTCTTTTTAGTTGATAGATTTAATTACGGCAACAAGCTTGGTTACGCTTGCTTTCGAGGCGCTGGTTCATACTTCATCATAACGCGCTCACCAGCCCAGCAATCCACATGTAAGAGCCATGAACACCATGGTCAAAACGGGTATCACGTCCATGGTCGCTTACATGCCGACTGCTGATCGCAATAGTTTGCGATTGCACAAAAAAATCATTTAATGATGGAGACACCGGTTGCCCGGTGCTCTCAAGCTAGACTAAGCAGGATTATACCTGCCATCATCGTAACGCTCCATCGATCAAATGATCAAAGTTGGTTGACCTCGAGGGCCAGCCCTTTTAACTGAATTTAGACGAGCTCAATGATAACCATTGGTGCACCGTCACCGCGACGTGGCGCAGTCTTCAAAATGCGGGTATAGCCGCCTTTGCGATCTGCGTATTTTGGTGCCAAGTCACTGAACAGTTTTTGTAAAGCGGACTTCACAATCACACTGTCTTCTTGTTCTTCGACACTCGCAATTTCGTTGCGCACATAAGCTGCTGCTTGGCGGCGTGCATGTAAATCGCCACGCTTGCCCAAGGTGATCATTTTTTCAGCAGTTGAACGAACTTCCTTAGCGCGGGCTTCGGTTGTAACGATTCGTTCGTTGATCAGCAGATCCGTTGTCAAATCGCGTAGCATTGCCTTACGCTGTGAGCTGGTCCGCCCTAATTTACGGTAACTCATGGATTGGCCTCCTTTTCGAAATTAGTCTTCTTTACGCAATCCTAAGCCAAGATCTGCCAACTTGTTTTTAACTTCTTCAAGTGACTTGCGGCCTAAGTTACGAACTTTCATCATATCGGCTTCTGTTTTGTTGGTTAACTCCTGGACCGTATTAATCCCGGCACGCTTCAAGCAGTTGTAGGAACGAACCGACAAGTCAAGCTCTTCGATGGTCATCTCAAGCATTTTTTCCTTGTGCGTTTCTTCTTTTTCAACCATGATTTCAGCGTTCTTAGCTTCATCCGTCAAATTGACGAAAATATCCAGGTGTTCAGTCAGGATCTTCGCTGCTAAGCTGATGGCCTCACGTGGCGAGATTGAGCCATTAGTCCAAACATCCAGCGTTAACTTGTCGAAATCATTCCGACGGCCAACACGGGTGCTTTCAACTTGATAGTTAACCCGGCTGATCGGGGTGAAAATCGAGTCGATCGGCAAAACACCGATTGGCATGTCATCAGACTTATTCTGGTCAGCTGCCACATACCCGCGACCCTTTTTAACGGTCATACGTACATGGAAGTGCCCGCCGTCTGCAACAGTACAGATATACTGTTCAGGATTTAAGACCTCAACATCAGGATCAGCGACGATATCAGCAGCAGTTACCTTAGCCGGACCGTTGACATCAATTTCGATGTTCTTATCTTCATCAGTGTTCATCTTGAGTGCCAATTTCTTGATATTCAAAATGATCTGAGTCACATCTTCCAATACACCATCAATTGTGGAGAACTCATGAAGTACCCCATCAATTTGAATGCTGCTGACAGCTGCGCCCGGTAATGAAGAAAGAAGGATCCGCCGCAACGAGTTACCTAACGTAGTACCGTAGCCGCGTTCCAACGGTTCAACCACAAACTTGCCATAGTTGGTGCTTTCGTCAACTTTGGTAATGTTCGGCTTTTCGAATTCGATCATCTAGTTTGTACCCCTTTCAAAACGAGAAGTGAAGATTTGTCTGCCTGACCGCCATAACGGTCGAAGGGTAACAATTAAACACGACGACGCTTTGGAGGACGAGAACCGTTATGCGGAACCGGTGTAACATCACGGATCGCAGTAACTTCAAGACCTGTTGCCTGAAGTGAACGGATTGCAGCTTCACGACCAGAGCCTGGGCCCTTAACCGCAACTTCAACCGACTTCATGCCATGTTCCATTGATTCCTTCGCCGCAGCTTCAGCAGCCATCTGCGCAGCAAACGGTGTTGACTTACGACTACCTTTAAACCCGAGTGCACCAGCAGAGGACCAAGCGATCGCATTGCCGCGAGGGTCCGTGATCATTACTAAGGTGTTGTTGAAGGTTGAGTGGATATGAGCCACGCCAGATTCAACGTTTTTGCGGACACGGCGCTTCCGCGTAGTTTTTCTACCTGCCATCGATCAATGACCTCCTTTAATTATTTTTTCTTACCTGCCATCGTTGCTTTTTTCCCTTTACGGGTACGAGCATTGTTCTTGGTATTTTGTCCACGAACCGGCAAGCCACGACGATGACGGATGCCGCGATATGAACCGATTTCCATCAATCGCTTGATGTTCAAGTTCACTTCACGACGGAGATCGCCTTCAACTTTGTATGAGTCCAAAGCTGCACGAATCTTGTCTTCTTGTTCTGGGGTCAGGTCATCTTGACGAACATCTTCCGGAACACCGGCAGTCTTGAGAACCTTTTGAGCGGTTGTCTTGCCGACACCATAGATATAAGTTAAGGCAATGACAATTTGCTTACCACGTGGTAAGTCGACACCTGCGATACGAGCCATGTACAATGACACCTCCTATTTTTTAATTTATATTATCCCTGGCGTTGCTTATGCTTTGGGTTTGCAGAGCAGATAATCATGACCCGACCCTTACGACGGACCACTTTGCAGTGCTCGCACATCTTTTTAACAGATGGACGTACTTTCATGAGAATTTAGCCTCCTTGAGTTGGCAACTACTTGAAACGGTATGTGATCCGGCCCTTGGTCAAATCATAAGGTGAAAGTTCAACCGTCACCTTGTCACCTGGTAAAATGCGAATGTAGTGCATCCGAATTTTACCGGAAACATGGGCGAGGATCTCGGCACCATTTTCAAGCTTGACTTTGAACATCGCGTTGGGTAGGGTATCCGTCACGGTGCCTTGGATCTCAATTACATCGTCTTTTGCCACGAAGTGTTTCCTCCTAAAAATTATTGGTTCTATTAACGCGCGAAAAGGGTGAGGCCGATTGGCACTCACCGCATACCGCGATATTGTACCATAATTCTTCGACTTTGAAAACAGTCATGAGGGGCGTGCAATCGTCCAAGCACTTACTTTGCCACAGCAGCCAAAATCGTCTTAATATCTGCAAACACCTTATCGATGTCTTGATCACCATTAACAGTGTGGAGCAACCCCTTCTTTTGGTAGAAGTCTAATAATGGCGTATTCATCTCGATGTTTACTTTAAGACGGTTTTTAACGGTTTCCGGCTTATCATCTTCGCGTTGGAAGAATTCGTGGCCGCCACAGCGATCACATGTGCCGGCAACCTTTGGCGGGTTGTAGATTTTGTGATAAGTTGCACCACATGTCTTACAGATAAACCGACCAGACAAGCGGTCAACTAACTTTGCAGGCGCAACATCAATATTGATAACAGCATCTAACGGCTTCTTAAGATCAGCTGTGATCGTTTCGAGTGCCTCTGCTTGTTGGATGGTGCGCGGAAAGCCGTCAAGCATGTAGCCCGCATCGGTATCGGACTCAGCAAGGCGTTCCTTGACAATGCCATTGGTAACCGAGTCGGGTACCAGTTGACCTTTATCAATAAAGCCTTTTGCTTCCTTACCTAATGCTGTGCCAGCAGCCATCGCGGCTCGGAACATATCTCCGGTGGAAATATGTGCTATCGGATAAGTATCCTCAATCCGTTCTGCCTGCGTGCCTTTCCCTGCACCGGGAAGTCCCATTAAAATGAGATTCACGTTGCATCCTCCTCTAATTGTACGCGCTGGCATGTATTTAAAACTGCTGTGAACAGCTTCTAAACAATTTAACGCTGAAACTACTTGCCAGTTTGTACGCTGCTTTTAACGCGTCAACCTTTGAAAATGGCTGACTTCTGATATCGTTTACTTCTTATCGTTCTTAACCAAATCGCCGCGAATAAATCCGACGTACTCACGCTTCATGAGTAAGCCGTCCAATTGGCGAACCAATTCAATAGCGGTCATGACAACAATCAACAGGCTCGTACCACCAAGTCCGATTGATTGCGGCAGCCCCCAAATGTTGGCAGCCAGTTGTGGCAGTAAGGCAACCAAACCAAGGAACAAAGCACCCACTGTTGATAAGCGCATGAGTAGCCGTGAGATATAATTCTCGGTTTCCTTACCCGGCCAAACACCGGGAATATAGCTGCCTTGTTTGGTTAAGTTTTCTGCGACCTTCTCGGGATTAACCTGAACGAACGCATAGAAGAACGTGAACAGAATAATCAAAAGCGTATAGATCGCAGTTCCGGCTGGCTTTTGCATATTGAAGATATTAGTCATGACTTGATACCATCCGTCAGTCCCATGATTCTTCTGAAAAGCCATTAAAATTGTTTGCGGCGTCACAATAAAGGAACTCGCAAAAATAACCGGGATAACACCGGCAACGTTAACTTTAAGCGGTAGGTAACTGTTGCTGCCCGCGCTGGTAACGCGCCGAGTGTACTGAATTGGAATTTTATAATTAGCTTGCTGCACCCAGGTGACAAACGTGATAACCAGGATCACGATGACTGCCAAAGCTGCTAAAAATGCAATTCCTTTCCAGATTTCAGAACCAGAGTATACCTGAACGTTATCTCGATATAACTCTTGGAGACCTGAAGGCAGGCGTGCCACAATCCCGGAGAAGATCAACAGCGAAACCCCGTTACCAAGGCCTTTATCAGTAATCTGTTCACCCATCCACGTTAGCAACATTGTGCCGCCGGTAAGGATGATACCGATTGTGATATAGGTACTAACGGACGGATTTTTAACCAAGCCCATCGAACTTAACGTTTGAAAGCCGGCCGTAATCCCAATTGCCTGAAAGAACCCAAAAGCGATGGTCAGATAACGAGTAACTTGATTCAGCTTACGCCGACCGACTTCCCCTTGCTTGCTCCACTCGACAAATTTCGGAACGATATCCATCTGCAGCAGCTGAACCACAATTTGTGCCGTAATATACGGCGAAACCCCCATCGAAAAGATGGAGTATTGTGCCAATCCGCCACCACTGACAGTATCCAGCAGTGAGATCAAGCCTGTCGAGCCGATTGACTGCAGCGCCTTGGCATTAACACCGGGAACCGCAATCAGTGTACCTAATCGATAGACCAATAAAACCGCTAAAGTGAAGAGGATCTTGTTACGGATGTCTTTGACCTTGAGCGCGTTTTTTAGGGTCCTCAGCATTAGATCACCTCAATCGAACCGCCAGCTGCTTCAACGGCAGCTTTTGCTGCGGTTGAAGCTTTTGCAACCTTAATGGTCAATTTTTTCTCAAGTTTACCGTCTGCCAGCAACTTAACACCGTTCTTTTCGTTCTTAACAATACCGGCATCGATCAAGGCTGCTGGTGTAACTTCAGCGCCGTCATCGAAGCGATTAAGATCGGAAAGGTTAACGATTGCATATTCTTTGCGGTTAATGTTGTTGAAACCGCGCTTTGGCATCCGGCGGAATAATGGCATCTGGCCACCTTCGAAGCCAAGACGCGTCTTGCCGCCTTGTCGTGCCAATTGACCTTTTGTCCCTTTACCAGCTGTCTTACCTTGACCGCTAGAAGTACCACGGCCCAGACGCTTGCGGGCATGACGGGAGCCGACACTCGGCTTTAATTCGTGCAATTGCATACTCTTGGGCACCTCCTTGTCGAAATAATGTATTAATCTTTGATTTCTTCAACCGAAACCAAGTGTGAAATCTGGAAAATCGCACCACGAGTGGCTGCGTTGTCTGGTTTAATCACCGAGCTGTTCACCCGATTTAAGCCTAATTCCTTCACAATTTTACGTTGCTTAGGAAGACGGTGGGCAGCACTACGGGTCAAAGTAATCTTCAATTGAGCCATGTGTTTACCTCCTAGTCTTCAAGCGATGACGCAGAAACGCCGCGTAATTCAGCAACTTGTTCGCGGGTGCGCAACTGTGTAAGTCCATCCATTGTTGCCCGAATCATATTGATTGGCGTGTTACGGCCAAGGGATTTGCTGGTGATATCAGCAATTCCGGCAAGTTCCATAACGGAACGGATAGCGCCACCAGCAGCAACCCCAGAACCTTCTTCAGCAGGCTTCAGTAAAACTTCACCAGCGCCGAAGTGGCCGATTACTTCATGAGGAATCGTGGTGCCGACAATTGGCACTTCAATGAGGCTCTTCTTAGCTGCGTCAACAGCTTTACGGATTGCTTCAGGTACTTCTTGGGCTTTGCCGGTTGCGAAGCCGACGTGACCGTTCTTATCGCCAACGATTGCAATTGCTGCAAACCGTAGACGGCGACCACCTTTAACAACCTTTGTAACCCGGTTGATGGCAACGACCTGGTCTTCTAAGTCCAATTGGTTTGGATCGATAAATGATGCCATGTGTTGGTTATCCTCCTTTTTTCTAGAATTCGAGGCCATTTTCACGTGCTGCTTCAGCTAAAGCGGCAACGCGACCATGGTACAGATAACCACCACGGTCAAAGACCACAACTTTATGACCATCTGCAACTGCACGCTTGGCGATTAATGCACCAACCTGAGCAGCCGCGTCAGTCTTGTTTTCAGGATCTTTAATGTCCTTATCAAGAGTGGAGGCACTTGCTAGCGTCACACCCGCTACGTCATCAATTAATTGCGCGTAGATGTTTTTATTGGAACGGAAAACGTTCAAGCGTGGGCGCTCGCTCGTACCAGAAATCTTGCCTCGTACGCGGGCGTGACGCCGTTGCCGAGTCTTATTCTTATCTGGCTTTGAAATCACAATGTTCACCTCTTGTTAAATTTGTTGAAGGTTACGACTACTTACCAGTCTTACCTTCCTTACGACGGACATGTTCGTCAACATAACGAATACCTTTACCCTTATAAGGTTCAGGTGCACGGACGGAACGAACAACGGCTGCGAATTGACCAACAACCTGTTTTGAGATCCCACTGATGATGATCTGAGTGGTGCTTGGGACTTCAACAGTAACACCTTTTGGCGCGGTCATTTCAACTGGATGTGAGTAACCGACGTTCAAAACAAGTTTTTCGCCTTGCTTCTGCGCACGGTATCCAACACCAACCAGCTTCATTTCTTTCTTATAGCCTTCGGTAACCCCAACGACCATGTTGTTTAAGTTGGCACGCATCGTACCATGGATGGCCTTGTAGGAATCATCGGGACGGGTGAAATTAATTTCGTCGCCTTCCTGATGTAATTCGATTTCCGGGGCAAAATGACGGGTCAATTCGCCTTTAGGGCCCTTAACCGTAATATTGTCACCATCTTTGGTAACAGTAACACCGGCTGGGACTTTGATGACTTTATAACCAATACGACTCACTTATCGGCACCTCCTTTTTGATGTTATGAATTACCAAACGTAAGCGAGTACTTCGCCGCCAACGTTTTTGGCACGAGCTTCCTTATCGGTGATAACACCTTCGGAAGTTGAGATAATTGCAATCCCTAAACCGTTTAAAACCTTAGGAACAGCATCACTCTTAACGTATGAGCGCAAACCCGGTTTGGAAATCCGCTTCAAGCCGGAAATAACCCGTTCATTGTTCTTACCATACTTCAAGAAAATGCGGATCACGCCTTGCTTGTCATCATCGATAACTTCGTAGTCACGGATGAACCCTTCACGTTTAAGAATCTCAGAAATGTCTTTCTTCATCTTTGATGCAGGTACGACCAAGGATTCGTGACGCACCATATTAGCGTTACGGATCCGGGTCAAGTAATCTGCGATTGGATCGGTCAAGACCATTGATTTAACCTCCTTTGTCTAGTGATTACCAGCTAGCTTTGCGCATGCCTGGAATTTGGCCGGCATGTGCTAACTCACGAAGGCAAATCCGGCAGAGTTTGAATTTACGATATACGGAATGCGGACGGCCACACCGTTGGCACCGCGTATATTCCTGGACTGCAAATTTTGCAGGCCGTTTGTTTTTAGCGATCATTGACTTCTTAGCCAAGTAGCGGACCTCCCTTATTTGGCGAATGGCATCCCGACTTGCGTGAGCAACTCGAGTGCCTCTTCATCAGTATTTGCCGTTGTAACAATCACAACATCCAACCCACGAACCCGATTAACCTTATCGTAATCGATTTCTGGGAAGATCAGTTGTTCTCTAACACCCAATGTATAGTTCCCGCGGCCATCGAAGGACTTTGGGGAAATACCGTGGAAGTCACGAACACGCGGCAGGGAAACATTGATCAGCTTATCTAAGAAATCATACATGCGTTCGCCGCGCAATGTTACCTTGGCGCCGATTGGCATACCTTCACGTAAGCGGAAACCGGCAATACTCTTCTTGGCCTTGGTGATCAGCGGATGCTGGCCAGAGATTAGCGTCAATTCTTCTACCGCTTCATCCAATAACTTAGCATTCTGAGTTGCATCACCAACACCCATGTTCAAAACGATCTTTTCAATCTTAGGTGCCTGCATGGTGCTCTTATAGTTGAACTTGCTTACCAATGCAGGGGCGATTTCTTTGCTATAACGTTCTTCAAGACGATTCTCCATGAAAAAGTTTGTCCTCCTTCCCTATTATTTATCGATTGCGGTGCCAGACTTCTTAGCAATCCGCACTTTATTGCCATCTTTAACTTCAGAACCGATGCGAGTCGGCTTGTTGGTTTCAGGATCCAGAAGCATCACGTTTGAAACGTGAATAGGTGCTTCTTTGTCGATGATACCGCCTTGCGGATTCGTATTGTTCGGCTTCTGGTGCTTCTTGATCATGTTGATGCCTTCAACAACGACTTTGTCAGCGCTCTTGAGGACTTTCGTGATCTGGCCTTCTTTGCCGGCATCTTTGCCGCGCATGACCCGCACTTTGTCACCAGTTTTGAACTTCATGTATCGCACCTCCTATTTGGTCAGAATGATTAAAGCACTTCGGGCGCTAAGGAGACGATCTTCATGAAATCGCCGTCACGCAATTCACGTGCCACAGGTCCAAAGATACGAGTCCCACGTGGGCTCTTGTCAGCATTGATGATGACAGCTGCGTTCTCATCGAACTTGATGTAGGAACCGTCAGCACGGCGAGCGCCTGACTTGGTACGAACAATCACAGCTTTAACAACATCAGCCTTCTTGACAACGCCACCTGGTGTTGCTTGTTTTACAGTTGCGACAACAACGTCCCCGATATTACCGGTCTTGCGGTATGAACCACCAAGTACCTTAATGACAAGGATTTCGCGCGCGCCTGAGTTATCTGCTACTTTAAGACGACTTTCTTGCTGAATCACGGATTTGGTCCTCCTTTCACTCTAAAAATGATTAGATGATAACTGCCTTTTCGACAATATTCAATAAACGGAAACGCTTATTGCGTGATAAAGGACGAGTTTCCGCGATTTGGACAATATCGCCAACTTTAGCGCTATTGTCTTCGTCATGCGCATAAAACTTCTTGGAATACTTAACCCGTTTGCCATAAACAGGGTGTGTTTTATATGTGCTGACTTCCACGGTGATGGTCTTGTCCATTTTATCCGAGACCACGCGGCCTTGATAAACTTTACGAGAATTACGTTCTGCCAAGGTAAATGTCTCCTTTCCGATTATTTATTGAGTTCCTGTTGCCGAAGGACCGTTTTGATCCGTGCAATGTTTTTCCGAACTTGCTTCAAGCGAGCGGTGTTTTCCAATTGGCCAGTCGCCTGTTGGAAGCGCAAGTTGAACAGTTCTTCTTTATATTGCTTCTCTTTGTCGAGCATCTCAGCAGTGGTTAATGCAGTAATTTCTTTAGCCTTCATTTGATTGCCCACCTACTTCCTCGCGTGAAACGATCTTGGTGCGGATTGGGAGTTTGTTGGATGCTAAACGCAAAGCTTCCTTTGCGACTGCCTCGGACACGCCGCCGACTTCAAACATGATCTTTTCACGTTTAACGACTGCAACCCATCCAGTTGGTGCACCTTTACCATTACCCATCCGGACGCCGACACCTTTACTGGTGTAGGACTTGTGAGGGAAAATGCGGATCCATACTTTCCCACCACGCTTCATATAACGGGTCATTGCAACACGCGCTGCTTCGATCTGGCGGTTGGTGATCCAATGGGATTCCAATGCTTCCAAACCATATTCGCCGAAGTCAACGTTCTTGCCGCCCTTGGCTGCACCGCGCATCTTCCCACGGAATTCACGACGATGCTTGACACGCTTAGGTACTAACATTGATTATTTCCCTCCTTTCGCATTATTTTGCTGTGGCTTTTCAGGTAAAATTTCACCACGATTGATCCAGGTTTTGATCCCGATCCGGCCATAAGTCGTTGCTGCTTCTTCCCATGCATAGTCGATATCGGCACGCAAGGTATGCAGCGGAACTAAACCTTCATTGTAATGTTCACGACGTGCAATGTCAGCACCGTTTAAACGACCGGAAGCTTGGGTTTTGATTCCCTTAGCACCGGCACGCATGGTACGTTGCATTGCTTGACGCATTGCACGACGGAATGCGATCCGTTGTTCAAGCTGACGCGCGATGTTTTCGCCGACAAGCTTGGCATCCAAATCAGGTTTTTTGATTTCTACAATATTGATGTGAACTTGGCGACCAGTCAGCTTATTGAGCTGCTTGCGCAAGTTTTCAACTTCAGAACCGCCTTTACCGATAACCATACCCGGTTTAGCAGTATGAACGGAAATGTTGACGCGCTTTGCAGCACGTTCAATTTCAATACGTGATACTGAAGCATCTTGCAGCTTCTTATTGATGAAGTTTCGGATTTCAATGTCTTCATGCAAGTAGTCAGCAAAGTCTTTGTCTGCATACCACTTGGCATCCCAGTCACGGATGACACCGACACGGAAACCGGTTGGATTAATCTTTTGACCCACGCGTTATCCCTCCTTATGCTTCTTTTTCGGATACAACCACGGTAACGTGGCTTGTCCGTTTATTGATCGGTGATGCGCTCCCCTTAGCACGAGGACGGAACCGTTTGAGGGTCGGGCCTTCGTTGACATAAGCTTTGCTTACATAAAGGTTTTGTGCATCTAAGTCATAGTTATGTTCTGCATTAGCAATAGCAGACTTGAGTACCTTTTCGATGATCGGAGAACCGGAACGAGGTGTGAACTCAAGAATCGCCAGTGCTTCAGCAACATCGCGACCACGAATCAAGTCGATTACCAAGCGCGCTTTGCGAGCAGCAATCCGAACCGTCTTGGCCGTTGCCGTTGCAGACGTAATTTGATCAGCCATGAATGTTGTGCTCCTTTCTAGCGTGCTGTTGTCTTCTTGTCATCGGTGTTGTGACCGCGGAAGGTACGCGTAGGAACAAATTCGCCTAACTTGTGACCAACCATGTCTTCACTCACGAAAACCGGGACATGCTTGCGACCATCGTAAACGGCGATGGTGTAGCCAATGAAACTTGGAAAAATAGTAGAACGACGCGACCATGTACGAATAACGGTCTTCTTGTCGTTATCTGCCTGCGCTTCAATCTTCTTCAGGAGATGAGCGTCGGCAAAAGGTCCTTTTTTAAGACTGCGACCCATTGTGTGACCTCCTTTAATCGATGTAACACTTCAATGTGTTTACTTCGTCTTGCGGTGACGAACGATGAATTTCTCGGATTTAGCCTTGTGATCCCGGGTCTTCTTACCCAAGGTCTTCTTGCCCCAAGGTGATAATGGTGACGGACGACCGATTGGTGCTTTACCTTCACCACCACCATGCGGGTGATCGTTAGGGTTCATAACTGACCCACGAACAGTCGGACGGAAGCCCAACCAGCGCTTACGGCCAGCTTTACCAATGCTAATCAATTCGTGTTGTTCGTTACCAACCGCACCGATAGTCGCACGGTTCTCGGCTAATACCAAGCGAACTTCGCCGGAAGCAAGTTTGATGGTAACGTACTTATCATTATCCTTACCCAGTAACTGAGCGGAAACGCCGGCAGAACGTGCTAGTTGTGCGCCTTTGCCAGGTTTAAGTTCAATGTTATGGATGGTGGTACCAGCTGGGATATTCTTTAACTTCAATGTGTTGCCGACTTTGATGTCAACATCGTCACCGGAGTAAACCTTATCGCCAACCTTAAGTCCCTTTGGTGCCAAGATGTAGGACTTAACCCCATCTTCATAATGCAATAATGCAATGTTAGCGGTCCGATTTGGATCGTATTCGATTGCTTTAACCGTTGCGGCCATATTGTCTTTATTGCGCTTGAAGTCGATCACACGATAAAACTGTTTGTGACCACCGCCACGATGACGCACTGTGATGTGTCCGTGAGCATTGCGCCCTGCTGTATGGCTTTGGCTGACCAGCAAAGTCTTTTCAGGCTTTGTCTTGGTGATTTCAGCAAAGTCTGAGCCGGACATGTTGCGCCGGCCATTGCTTGTTGGTTTGTACTTAATAATCGCCACGTGTTTAACCTCCTATAACAAATTTTTGTTACTTGTTATCGTTATCTTCATCAGCGAAGATCTTGATTTCTTTTGAATCGGCGCTCAAGGCAACCAAGGCCTTACGACGACGACGCGTCATGCCTTCGTAACGACCTTGGCGCTTCTTCTTGCCGCGAACGTTTGCAATGTTGACATTAACAACCTTCACGCCGAAGATTTCTTCAACTGCTTTGCGAACTTGGGGCTTTGTTGCATGAATTGCAACTTCGAATGTGTATTTACGGTTGTCCATTTCAGCCATCGATTGCTCGGTGACGATCGGACGTAAAATGATATCGCGTGCTTCCATTATGCAAGCACCTCCTCAATCTTTTGGAGCGCAGATTGGGTTAAGATCAATTTCTTGTAGTTAACAGCGTCCAAGACGTTGATACCCTCTGCAGGAACAACTTTCACATTCGGCAGGTTACGTGCAGCTTTGGCAGCAACATCATTGCCATCTTCAAGCACAACCAGTGCCTTATCGTTGACTTTGAGTCCGTCCAAGACATTTAAAAATGCCTTGGTCTTTGGAGCATCAAAGCTCAAGCCATCAACAACGACCAGATCGCCATCGAGAACTTTTTGTGAAAGTACGGATTTAATCGCCAAGCGCCGAACCTTCTTAGGCAGCTTGTAAGCATAGCTGCGTGGTGTCGGGCCAAAGACGATCCCACCGCCGCGCCATTGTGGACTGCGGATTGAACCTTGGCGGGCACGACCGGTACCCTTTTGGCGCCAAGGCTTACGACCGCCGCCTGAAACAGCGGAACGGTTTTTAACGGCGTGAGTACCCTGACGAAGGGAAGCGCGTTGCATCACAACTGCGTCAAACACGACGTTTTCATTTGGTTCGACTGCCCAGATTGCATCGTTGAGTTCAACCGTGCCGTTTTCTGAGCCGTCTTGCTTATATAAAGTAACGTTAGCCATTAGTTATTGTCCTCCCTTCGTATTATTTAGCTGCTTTAACAGCAGAACGGATTGTAACAAAGGACTTGTTAGCACCTGGGACATTGCCTTTGATCAACAGGACATTGTGTTCTGTATCGGCGGCAACGACTTGCAGGTTTTGCATGGTGCGGGTATGGTTACCCATCCGGCCAGGAAGTTTCTTACCCTTGAAGACTTTGTTGATGATAGCTCCAAGTGAACCTGGACGACGATGGTAGCGAGAACCGTGTGCCATAGGGCCGCGGGACTGACCATCTTTCTTGATATTACCTTGATAACCATGACCTTTGGAAGTACCGGTGACGTCCACAATGTCGCCTGCTGCGAATTCGTCAGCTTTAACTTCGCTGCCGACTTCATAATCACTAAGCGCTACATCGCGGATTTCGCGAACGAAGCGCTTAGGGGTCGTGTCAGCCTTTTTGGCGTGACCGACGCTTGGCTTATTCGTCAAGACTTCACGCATATCGCCGTAGCCCAACTGAACTGCTTCGTAACCATCAGATTCAACGGTCTTGACTTGCATTACAACGTTGGGTGTTACGTCAATTACAGTAACGGGAACAAGTTCGCCGTTATCGGTGAAGACCTGCGTCATGCCAACTTTTTTGCCTAAGATTCCTTTACGTGCCATGGGTACACCTCCTATTTTCTAAGAATTATAATTTAATTTCGATATCGACGCCGCTTGGCAAATCGAGCTTCATTAAAGCATCAACTGTCTTCGGTGTTGGGTTAACAATATCAATCAGACGTTTGTGCGTCCGCATTTCGAATTGTTCACGTGAATCCTTGTACTTATGTGGGGAACGTAAAACCGTGTAAATTGTACGTTCCGTTGGCAGAGGGATCGGACCTGAAATTGTTGCGCCTGTACGCTTTGCAGTGTCAACGATCTTGTCTGCGGATTGATCGAGAATCCGGTGTTCATAAGCCTTAAGCCGGATCCGAATCTTTTGTTTTGCCATTGTGTGACCTCCTTCGTCTATTATCAGTTAGTAGACTAGCTCCGTGAAAATTACCAACTCGCCACCGTGGCAAAGCGGCCGGGCGTGTCGCAACCTCTCACATCCACGCTACTCTGGTTCATCTCTGGAACCAAGTGCATAGTTATCCCCTTTGAGAAACAGCACTCTTGATAGTATACAAAAACTCCCCCGCCATTACAAGGTTTTCTTTCGATTTGCACAAAAAAGTTTGTGCGCTTGATGCTGAGAAAAGCAAACTTGTTTTACTGATCAGCTGTATGTGCTACATTCAAATTAAATCCAGTATTCGATTTGATTAAGGAGCATGCCATGAAATTCGATCACTATAAAAAGTTTATCAACGTAGCCTTGGATCTTTTGCTCGGTCTGCTCGCTATTGTTGTCGTCATCTTCATGTTACGCTACATTATCGACATTGGGAGTTTAATCCTTCGACCGTTATCGGCTGACCTATTCGGCAAGGTCATTCAGGAAGTCACGAGTTTCTTTATGCTGTTTGAATTTGTCATTATGCTGATTCGCTACATTGAAGAGGGGCACCATATTCCGATTCGTTATCTCATTCTCATTTCGATGACGGCCATTTTACGGCAGCTGTTGGTCTTACACGATCGTGGTACCGAAACCTTGCTTTTGACATTGGCAATTCTCGTTTTAGCAGGCGTTTTGACGGTCTTCTCCTTTGTTAGTGGCGATTTCAAACACTCGCGCGGAGAACAGGATATTGATATCGATCAGCACTTTTGACTGTGGCGATCTTGTTTTGCCTTAGCTACTGATCCAGGCTCTGATGTATTCTTGTTCTTTAGCTCGGGTTATATGACTTCACGCAAAAAGGAATCGCAGCTGACCGTTGCGATTCCTTTTTGCGTGAATATATCCTGACCGGAGCATTCACAATTAGATAATTCCCTTTAATTAAAGTTTGCCAACCAAGTCAGCACCCGGCTTCAAGGTTTTCTCGCCAGGCTGCCAGTTCGCTGGGCAAACCTGATCACCGTGAGCGGCAACAAATTGTGCTGCCTGAAGCGTCCGCAAAATTTCGTCAGCGTTACGACCGATGCCGAAGTTGTTAACGACATAAGCTTGAATCACGCCATCCGGGTCAATAATGAAGGTGCCGCGGAACGCTTGACCACTCGCTTCATCCCGAACATCCAGCGCCGTTGCCAGTTTACCAGCCGGATCGGCAAGCATCGGATACTGAATTTTCTTGATCGTCGGACTCGTCTCTGCCCATGCCATATGCACAAATTCGGTATCCTCAGAAGCGGAATAGATTTCGGCTCCTGCAGCTTTAAAACGATCGTAGTGATCCTGCAAATCGCCTAGTTCTGTGGGACAAACAAATGAAAAGTCAGCTGGGTAGAAACAGATTACTGCCCACTTACCTTGCAAATCCTTATTTGTCACCGTGTGAAAATCCCCATTTTGATAGGCGGTCAATGAAAAGTCCGGTAAATGCTGTCCAATAAAGCTCATAATATTCCCTCCATTTTTAGAATGATTATTATTTACAACTTAACGGTACCTTTTCATGCCCGCATTTTCAAGCCTAAATTGCCACGAATTACCTGTGACAGTTACCCACATAAATCAAAAATGTTGCTGGTTAGCTTGCCTTCTTTCCAAACCGCCGATTAAAAAAACACCATCTGTTTCAATAGACAGTGTGTTTAAAAGTATGCTCTTAAGGCGTTATGTGAACTTCCTAGCGCAAACGATTCCTTTCTTCATGCCGATAATGTGCCAAACCTTCTTCTAAACCGCGAATGACATAATCACGAATATACTTTGGCGCAAGCACTTTGACTAACCCTGCCTGTCCTAGCAACCACATACGAATGCCAAAGCCATCATTAACCGGAATGGTGATGTGGTAGAACTTTTGCGCGTAAGGATTCTTGGACGTTGGCTGCTCATCGACTTTTTCATCATGAACGATGGCATCCGGAAAACGATCAAGGACAAAACGCGGGTCATAGCCATACAGGATTTCCAGATTAATTGGCTTGCCTAAGTATGGATACCATGTGTGTTTTTGTAACCGGCCGCCGCGAAAACGTGCTTCATAGGCATGTTGCGGTTGACGTCCATGGTAAGTAATATGGCTCATATCATCAAGCCGAAAGCGCACAAACTGACCATTGTCCGGATCATCAGGCTGCTCGTCACTACCATCAATAATGAGATAAAAAAATAAGTCGCCAAAATATAATCCAGTTGGTAGGCGCCGATCAAAATGACGGGTTACGCCATGATAAGTATGATCGAAGCTAATGGTCTCATGCTTCAAAATCGCCTGACTCAAACGTGCCAACCGTGCTGTGAGTGCTACTTTTGGTACCCCTTTATACTCGAAGATCGGATTTCGTACCACATCGCTTAGGCTTCGATGCTCCGGCCCTTCAGGCAGCAACTGGTGAAGTAGCGTTTTCATCTCGGAAGTTGCCAAGCCCCGACTTGCGGTCAAAATCAGCGTCATTGCTAATAACTGCCCGTCATTTAAGGGACTGTGGCCAGTTGATAGTACAGTTGACTTGAAGCGATAATCACCCGTGGTACTTGCGACAAATACATCCGGCTCATCCATCACGTCATCGAACATCCGTTTAATGACACTAATATCACGCCGAATGGAAGACTCATCTTTATTAAACTCGTGCATTAAGGTTTGTTTGTTTAATACCTCTCCTCGCATGAGTCGCAGCATAATCGTTACAATTCGTTCCTGGCTTGACACGTTGCGCCACTTCCTAACGTCACCTAATAATAACAGTATCATACGCGTTCAAAAAACGTGCCGTCAATCATCTCAAGAAGTCTTCCACGCTCATAATGTACTGACCAGCCTAGAGATCGGGCGAAATCACACTCACTTTCTATAACGCGTTCGCCGGCGCAGGGATCTGCGTATAAGGATCTTGGGCGCAATGGTCAAATACCGACCATCACGGTTAAGGCCGCTTATGTTCTAGCTCATGCCCATAACGCGTTCGCCGGCGCAGGGATCTGCGTGTAAGGACCTTGGGCGCAATGGTCAAAGACCGACCATCACGCCCAAGGCCACTTACACTCCGATCCCTAAGCGCGCCGGTTCACGCTCACGCTCAATAAAAAACGGTGCTGCCTTGAACAGGCAACACCGTTTTTGTCGTCGGTGATCACGAAAGACTAGTCTTTCGTAGCAACACCGCCGCCATTTTTCTTGATAATTTCTTCTTGGATACTCTTTGGTACAGCTTCGTAGTGGTCAAAGGTCATGGTGAAAGTACCACGGCCTTGGGTTGCACTACGCAAGGTGGTTGCATAGCCAAACATTTCGGCCAGCGGAACCATTGAGTTAACCAATTGCGCATTACCGCGCGCTTCCATACCTTCAACGCGACCGCGACGTGCCGTGATCTGGCCCATAACATCGCCAAGGTATTCTTCAGGCGCAACGACTTCAACGTGCATGATCGGTTCAAGGATCACGGCGCCAGCATTCTTCGAGGCATTACGTAACGCCATGGAAGCAGCCACTTTAAAGGCAGCTTCAGAAGAATCGACTTCATGGTAAGAACCATCATATAGTTTGGCCTTCACATCAATTAATGGATAGCCAGCCAAGACACCGTTTGCCATGGCTTCTTTCAGACCTTGTTCAACAGCTGGGATATATTCACGCGGAACAACCCCACCGACAATGGCATTTTCAAATTCAAAGCCCTTGCCTTCTTCGTTTGGTGTGAACTCGATCCAAACATCACCATATTGACCTTTACCACCGGACTGACGAACAAACTTACCTTGTGCAGACGCTTCTTTAGTAAAGGTCTCACGATAGGCAACTTGTGGTTCACCAACTTTAGCAGCCACTTTGAATTCACGCTTCAGACGATCAACCATGATATCCAAATGCAATTCACCCATGCCGGCAATTAGTGTTTCACCAGTTTCAGGGTTGGTCTCAGCCTTGAATGTCGGATCTTCTTCAGAGAGCTTCTGCAAACCGATATCCAGCTTGTCTTGGTCTTCTTTAGAGTCAGGCTCGATGGAAACCTGGATAACCGGATCCGGAACATCCAATGATTCAAGAATCAATGGGTGGTTAACATCCGTCAAAGAATCCCCTGTGGTGGTATTCTTCAAACCGATAGCAGCAGCGATATCGCCGGAAAAGACTTCCGGAATTTCTTCACGGTGATTACTATGCATCTGCAACAGACGGCCGACACGTTCACGGTTGTCTTTTGTTGCGTTCAACACATAGGAACCAGCTTCCAGTGTGCCGCTGTATACCCGAATGTAGGTCAAACGGCCAACAAATGGATCAGTCGCAACTTTGAAGGCCAAAGCAGCAAACGGCTTGTCATCACCAGCGGTCAGCTCAACGGCATCGCCTGTATCAGGATCGGTTGCATGATACGGACGAACATCCAATGGTGACGGCAGGTAATCAATAACCGCGTCCAACAGCATCTGAACACCCTTGTTCTTGAAAGCTGAACCAGCCAAAACCGGATAGAATTCCAAGTTAATGGTTGCTTTACGAATAGCAGCCTTTAATTCAGCATTGGAAATCTCTTCGCCTTCAAGATACTTGTCCATGATGCCATCGTCAACGTCAGCAACGGCTTCGACAAGTTCGTTGTGGGCTTTTTCGGCAGCTTCCTTATATTCATCAGGAATGTCAACCGTATCCCACTTCGTCCCGAGTTCATCTTCATCGTACAAGTCGGCCTTCATTTCGATCAGGTCAATGACCCCTTCGAACTTATCTTCGGCACCGATTGGCAACTGAACGGCATGGGCATTTGCCTGCAACCGATCATGCAAAGTTGACAATGAATAGTCAAAATCCGCACCAATCTTATCCATCTTGTTAACGAAAACTAACCGCGGAACCCCGTATGTTGTCGCTTGACGCCAAACGTTTTCAGTCTGCGGCTCAACACCGGATTGGGCATCCAAAACGGTGATCGCACCATCTAACACACGCAAGGAACGTTCAACTTCAATCGTGAAGTCAACGTGTCCGGGGGTGTCAATGATGTTGACCCGGTGATCCTTCCAGAAAGCCGTGGTAGCAGCACTGGTGATGGTGATCCCACGTTCCTGTTCCTGTGGCATCCAGTCCATCTGTGAAGCTCCTTCATGAGTTTCACCGATTTTATGAATTTTACCGGTATAATACAAAATCCGTTCAGTCGTGGTCGTTTTACCGGCATCGATGTGAGCCATGATCCCGATATTACGGGTACGGTCTAACGGAAATTCACGTTTGTTGGCCATGTGGCGTATTGCTCCTCTCTTGATTCAACTGGCTTTATACAAAGAATGGCTACTATATACCAAACCGCGGATATAATAGCCAAACCATCTTACCAACGATAATGTGCAAATGCCCGGTTAGCATCAGCCATCTTGTGGGTATCTTCACGCTTCTTCACTGCGGCGCCGGTGTTGTTAGCGGCGTCCATGATTTCCTTAGCCAAGCGTTCGTCCATTGTGTGTTCACCGCGTTGACGCGAATACTGAACAATCCAACGCAAGCCCAAGGTGGTCCGGCGATCCGGACGAACTTCAATCGGCACCTGGTAGTTAGAACCACCGATACGGCGAGCTTTAACTTCCAAGACCGGCATAACGTTCTTCATTGCTTCTTCAAAAACGTCTAACGGTTCGTTCCCGGTTTGTTTCTTAATCATATCAAATGCATCATATAAAATAGTGGATGCCTTCCCGCGCTTACCATCAATCATCAAGTGGTTGATTAAACGGGTAACCAGCTTTGAATTGTAAACTGGATCAGGTAAAACATCACGTTTTGCGACACTGCCTTTACGTGGCATGCATTTTGCCTCCTCTTAAAAGTATTCGTCTGCCCAAGCTGCTCACAAACCGGCTCGGCTAGCAACCCAAAGCGATTCCTGAGTTTCTTTTAGGCTGACGCATATTCTGTCTATACCGCACAAAGCGGATCTAAAAATTTGTTGTCATCATCATGCGGCTAATCCGCACTGATTTTGCTTACTTCTTCTTAGGACGTTTTGCACCGTACTTCGAGCGACCTTGCATCCGGCCGTCAACACCAGCGGTATCAAGCGCACCACGAACGATGTGATAACGAACCCCTGGCAAGTCCTTAACACGGCCGCCACGGATCAAGACAACACTATGTTCTTGCAAGTTATGGCCAATACCCGGAATATAAGCTGTCACTTCGATCAAGTTGGACAGACGAACACGAGCATATTTCCGCAAAGCTGAGTTAGGTTTCTTAGGTGTCATGGTACCGACACGAGTAGCAACCCCACGTTTTTGCGGTGCTGGATTACTGGTAAGGCTCTTCTTCTTGCTGTTGTAACCGAAGTTCAACGCAGGAGAGTCTGACTTGGTTGATTTGGATTTACGACCTTGGCGAACTAATTGATTAATAGTAGGCATTAAGCTTCTCCTTCCTTATATTGCATCTTTTTTAAGTCCACACATCCAGGCGGTTCATTTTTTGTGATAAAAAAACGGCCAACCGAACGGCGACGGCTCTTAACCCAGTCAGCACGTCCGGACAACCCGAATAAACTGGAAAAAAGCACCTTTGATAGTGTACTATCCTATGCGCGCTGGTGTCAAGGAAAACAATAGAACATTCACTTGACATTTGAAATGGTGAACTTTTAACAAAAGCGTATGAACGACAACCTTTTCACGGTTATATTTCTAAATAACCGACTAACTTCAACCATAGCAAAAAAGTTCTGTAAAGCAACCCCGAAAGGCAGCTTCACAGAACTTTTTCGAATCTCTAACCAAACGTAACGACCAACTTAATGATTATAAACGTTTGCGCCGACGTAAAATCACGGTGCTGCCGGCAATGGTCAGAATCAAAATACCTAATAGAACTAAGGTGACAGTATCACGATCGCCAAAGCTGCCAAAGAGCAATCGGCGTGATGGCTGTTCATGACGAACGTTATTACCATGGCTTCCAGAACCGGCAGCTTCAGATCCGGCTTCAGATCCCGATCCAGTTCCAGCTCCACCAGTTCCGTCAGTGCTTGGCAACGTGTGCCGTTTATCCGCAATGACTAATTGCATCGTGTCGCCTGCTTTGACTTCTACAGCAACTGGTTGCGCATAATCAGGGTTAATGCTGTACCCAGCAGGCGCCTTGATTTCAGTTAACCAGTACCTTCCCAGTTTCAGATGGTTGAAGGACGCCAAACCGTTAGCATCGGTCGTGATTTCCTGACGATAACCCTGATCATTGGTCAACCGGAAAACCGCACCGGCTAATGCATGATCGGTATTCGCCGCATCTACCTTTTTGACGACCAATGTATTGACTTGATAATTTGCCACCTGGACCTTGATCGGCTGTTGTTGATTGAGTTTGGCCAATGCAGCGGCCGTTTGTGTCAAATCAGTTTGTTCGACTTTAAAGGTGATCTTATCGGTGTTGAGTTCATATTTCGGTAAGGTCTTCGTTTCTTCAAAGTAGTACGTTCCAATCGGTAAATTAAATGGCAACTTGATTTGGCCATTGCGATCCGTTACCAAATCCTTAGCCAGGACCCGATCGTCACTGCCATAGAGATTAAAGGTAACCCCGCCAAGTTGCTTGTCAAAATTACCATCCGTCTTTTGCAACTGAACGGATCGAGTGAATTCAGGTTCAATGATTGGGTCAAGGCTAATCTTTTGATCGCCCTTGACGTTCACATCGATTCCTTTGGCCAAGTTGTCTGGAATGACATAACCGCGTGGAGCTTGGGTTTCAAGCAGTTGGTACTTACCTTCATATAGATCATGATCACTGAGCGTTACGATTCCGTTTTGGTTGGTAATCGTTGCATGCCAAGACTTACTATGATCGACCGTACCATCTTCACGATAACGATACAGCGTAAACTTAGCACCGATCATTGTCATCTTACCAGGGAAGCGTTGATCACCAGTAGTGTCCGCTTTCTTCGTGATGACAACCTGACCTGCCTTCTCCTGGTTCGTTGCGGTTAACTTCACTTGGGCTTCGTCAGCCTTGATCGTAAAGTCAACGTTCCCAGCAGCCAAGCTCTTTTCCCAAGCTTCTTTCCGAGCGCCACTGGTGTGTTCCTTCTGATCAGTCGCATCGCCTTCGTAATGCTTCGGCGCTTCAGTTTCAACTAGACGATAAGCCCGGTCAGACTTCAGGTCTTCAATGGTGTATTCGCCTGCCTTGAGTGGGGTTTCAAAGCTGCTTGCTGTTCCAAACTTCAACTGGCCGTCATCATTGGTCTTCATGTCAGCCTTCAAGGTCTTGTTGGTTACAGTGTCCACTAGTTTATACGTGGCACCTGGCAACAGATACTTCTTGAGTGTTGCTGCGTCATCCGTCTTCTTGACGCGGTTGTCGTACTTCGTCAAGGTAACCTGATAAGGATCGTCAGCGATTTGCTTATTGACCGTAATCGGTGTTGGCGTGATCGCTGAAGACAGCGTAATTGCATGTACCGTTGGATCTAGTCGATAGCCACTTGGCGCTTTGACTTCAGTTAGCGAGTAAGTGCCCAACAGTAGATCGCCAAATGAGGCAATCCCTTTTTCATCGGTGGTGACGTCGCGACTGTAGCCTGTGCTGTTAGTGAGGCGGAAAGTAGCTCCTGCCAGCGTATGATTCGTGTACTGACGGTCAACTTTCTGAACGTTCAATGTTTTGATCTGATAGTTTGTGACGCCGACCGTTATCGGCTTCTGCTTATTTTGTGCTGCCAAATCAGCTGCTGTTTGCGTTAGATCCGTTTGTTTAACGGTAAACGGATGTTTGTCAGTGTTTGGCCGATATGGCGGCAAGGTTCCAGTCTCTTGGAAGTAATACTGTCCGGCTGGCAGATCAAATGGTAACGTAACTTGGCCATCCTTATTTGTCACTAGATCCTTGGCAAGCTCGGTACCGTCATCCTTGTAAAGTGCATACGTGATTCCCGCAATTGGATTGCCAAAGTCACCATCCGTTTTAGCTAGTTGGGCAGTACGCCGATAAAGTGGCTCTGTGATCGTTGGCAATGTGAGTGTCTGGTCACCAGTGATCGTCACATCTATACCCTTAGCCAAGTCATCAGGAATGACATAGCCAGTTGGTGCTTTGGTTTCAACTAACTGGTACTTGCCTTCGTACAGATCGGCATCGTTAAAAGTGACGGTACCATCGTTACTGGTGATGGTAGTTGTCCAAGTCTTGTCCCGATCAAGAGTGCCATCCTCATCGTACCGGTAAAGCTTAAACTCAGCACCGGTCATCGGCTGTCGATCAGGGAATTTGTCATCTTTGATTGTTTCCGCCTGTTTCTTGATGGCTAGTTGTCCGGGTTTCTTTTGGTTCGTTGCAGTTAACTTCACTTGGGTTTGACTACCTTTGATCGTGAAGTCAACATTTCCGGCAGCTAAACTCTTCTCCCAAGCATCCTTCTGAGCGCCACTAGTATGCTTGGTCTGATCAGTCGCATCACCTTCATAATGCTTCGGCGCTTCAGTTTCAACCAGACGATAGGTGTTGTCGGCTTTTAGGCCTTCAACGGTGTATTCGCCAGCTTTGAGTGGGGTGTCAAAACTGCTTGCCGCTCCAAACTTCAGCTGACCGTCATCGTTAGTCTTCATGTCGGCCTTCAAAGTCTTGTTCGTCACAGTGTCCACTAGTTTATACGTGGCACCTGGTAATAGATACTTCTTAAGTGTCGCTGCATTATCCGTCTTCTTGACACGATTATCGTACTTGGTCAAAGTTACCTGATACGGATCATCAACGATTTGCTTATTGACCGTAATTGGCGTTGGCGTGATCGCTGAGGATAGTGTGATTGCATGTACCGTTGGATCTAGTCGATAACCACTTGGCGCTTTGACTTCAGTTAGCGAGTAACTACCCAACAATAGATCGCCAAATGAGGCAATTCCTTTTTCATCAGTTGTGATATCGCGACTGTAGCCAGTGCTATTGGTGAGGCGGAAAATAGCCCCTGCCAGCGTATGGTCGGTGTACTGACGATCAACTTTCTGAACGTTCAACGTCTTGATCTGATAGTTCGTGACGCTGACCGCAATCGGCTTCTGCTTGTTCTCGGCTGCTAAGGCATTAGCCGTCTGGGTTAGATCCGTTTGCTTAACGGTAAACGGATGCTTATCCGTATTTGGTCGATATGGCCGTAATGTCTTGGTTTCCTTAAAGTAGTACGAGCCTGCTGGTAAATTAAACGGCAAGTTGACTTGGCCTTTTTCGTCTGTAACCAAGTCTTTAGCAAGCTCGGTTCCATCTTCACGATAAAGGGCATAAGTGATCCCAGCAATTGGGTTCCCAAAATTACCGTCAGTCTTGTTCAAGGCGATTGAGCGCCGGAAAACGGATTCCTCAATCGTTGGGAACTTCAGTGTTTGATCGCCAGTAATCTCAACATCCACGCCTTTAGCCAAGTCATCGGGAATGACATAGCCGGTTGGTGCTTTGGTTTCAACTAACTGGTACTTGCCTTCATACAGATCCAAATCCTTGAAAGTAACCGTTCCGTCGTTATTCGTGATAACAGTATGCCATGAACGACTTTGATCAAGCTTGCCATCTTCTTGATAACGATAAAGCTTAAACTCAGCTCCTGTCATCGGCTGACGGTCAGGGAACTTGTCATCCTTGATCGTTTCAGCCTGTTTCTTAATGGCTAGTTGACCCGGCTTCTTCTGGTTGGTTGCAGTTAACTTCACTTGGGTTTCATCAGCCTTGATCGTAAAGTCAACGCTCCCAGCAGCCAGGCTCTTTTCCCAAGCATCCTTCTGAGCGCCGCTGGTGTGTTCCTTCTGATCAGTCGCATCGCCTTCGTAATGCTTCGGCGCTTCGGTTTCAACTAGGCGATAGGCCCGGTCAGGCTTCAGGCCGTCAATGGTGTATTCGCCTGCCTTAAGTGGGGTGTCAAAACTGCTTGCTGCTCCAAACTTCAACTGGCCGTCATCATTGGTCTTCAAGTCAGCCTTCAAAGTCTTGTTGGTTACAGTGTCCACCAATTTATACGTAGCATTCGGCAACAAGTATTTCTTAAGCGTCGCTGCATCATCCGTCTTCTTGACGCGGTTATCGTACTTGGTCAAGGTGACCTGATAAGGATCATCAGCAATTTGCTTATTCACCGTGATCGGCGTTGGTGTAATCGCTGAAGATAACGTAATCGCATGTACTGTTGGATCTAACCGATAACCACTTGGCGCTTTAATTTCAGTTAGTGAGTAATTGCCCAACAGTAGGTCGCCATATGAGGCAATCCCTTTTTCATCGGTGGTGACATCGCGACTGTAGCCTGTGCTGTTAGTGAGGCGGAAGACCGCTCCTGCCAATACATGATCTGAATAGGTGCGATCGACTTTCTGCACGTTCAACGTTTTGATCTGATAGTTCGTGACGCCGACTGTTATCGGCTTCTGCTTGTTTTGTGTTGCCAAATCCGCAGCCGTTTGCGTTAGATCCGTTTGTTTAATGGTAAACGGATGTTTGTCAGTGTTTGGCCGATATGGCGGTAACGTCTTAGTTTCCTTAAAGTAATACGAGCCTGCCGGTAAGTTGAACGGCAAGTTGACTTGGCCTTTTTCGTTTGTGACTAAGTCTTTGGCTAATTCAGTACCGTCTTCACGATAAAGGGCATAAGTGATCCCAGCAATTGGATTGCCAAAATTCCCGTCAGTCTTGTTCAAGGCGATTGAGCGCCGGAAAACTGGTTCCTCAATCGTTGGCAATGTGAGTGTCTGGTCACCAGTGATCGTCACATCTATACCCTTAGCCAAGTCATCAGGAATGACATAGCCAGTTGGTGCTTTGGTTTCAACTAACTGGTACTTGCCTTCGTACAGATCGGCATCGTTAAAAGTGACGGTGCCATCGTTATTGGTGATGGTAGTCGTCCAAGTCTTGTCCCGATCAAGAGTGCCATCCTCATCGTACCGGTAAAGCTTAAACTCAGCACCGGTCATCGGCTGTCGATCAGGGAATTTGTCATCTTTGATCGTTTCCGCCTGCTTCTTGATGGCTAGCTGTCCAGGTTTCTTCTGGTTGGTCGCCGTTACCTTTAGCTGCGTCTGATCCGTCTTAATTGTGAAATTGACACTTCCAGCCCGTAAGCTTGCTTCCCAGCGCTGACGTTCAGCACCGGTTGTCAAGTTTGCTTGATCGCTGGCATCCCCGCGATAGTGCTTTGGTGCTTCAGTTTCAACTAAGCGATAAGCACGATCAGATTGTAAGCCCTCAACCGCATACTCACCAGCTTTGAGTGGCGTGTCAAAACTGCTTGCCGCGCCAAACTTCAGCTGGCCGTCACTGTTAGTCTTCATGCCAGCTTTCAAAGTCTTGTTCTTCACGGTGTCCACAAGTTTATATGTGGCACCCGGCAACAAGTATTTCTTAAGCGTTGCTGCATCATCAGACTTATCAGCGCGATTATCATACTTGGTCAAAGCCACCTGATACGGATCATCCGCGATTTCCTTGGTCACCGTAATTGCGCTTGGGGTTTCACCAGAAGCCAAAGTGATTGGATAAACGGTTGTATCGAGTTTATAACCTGCTGGTGCTTTTACTTCAGTCAATGAATAATGACCCAGCAGCAGGTCGCCAAATGAAGCCAAGCCGTCTTTACCAGTTGTGATGTCACGACTGTAGCCGGCACTGTTAGTCAACCGGAAAGTTGCTCCGGCCAGCATGTGATCCTTATACTGGCTATCAACCTTTTTGACATTAATCGTCTTGACCTGATAGTTTGTGACATCGACAGTGATCGGCTTTTGCTTGTTCTCAGTCGCTAAGGCTGCTGCCGTCTGTGTTTGATCGGTTTGTTTTACGGTAAATGAATGCTTATCAGTATTTGGCCGATATGGTGGCAATGTCTTAGTTTCTTTAAAGTAATACGAGCCTGCCGGTAAATTAAACGGCAAGTTGACTTGGCCCTTTTCGTTGGTGACTAGGTCTTTAGCAAGCTCGGTTCCATTTTCACGATAAAGGGCATAGGTGATCCCAGCAATTGGATTACCAAAATCACCATCAGTCTTGTTCAAAGTGACAGCGCGTCGGAAAACTGGTTCCTCAATGGTTGGGAACTTCAGCGTTTGGTCACCTGTGATCTCAACGTCCACACCTTTAGCCAAATCAGTTGGAATGACATAGCCAGCTGGTGCTTTGGTTTCAATTAATTGATACTTGCCTTCATATAAATCATTGGCGTTAAACGAAACGGTGCCATCGGAATTGGTAACAGTGGCTTGCCACGACTTATCATAGTCAAGCTTGCCATCATCCCCATAGCGATAAAGCTTAAACGCTGCCCCTGTCATCGGCTGACGATCTGGGAAGTGATCATCCTTAATCGTTTCTGCCTGCTTCTTGAGGTCCAACTGTCCCGGTTTCTTTTGATCGTAGGCCGCAACCGTTGCTGTTGGCGTTTCATCGCTAATGGCTGTCGTGACACTGCCGGCATTAAGACTGTCGATCCAAAGTTGCTTATCCGGTCCGCTGGTGACATTGGCCTGATCATGGGCATCACCGCGATAATGTTCCGGTGCTTCGCGTTCAATCAACTTATAATGCCCCGGCTTAAGCCCTTCAAGCACATATTGGCCGGCCTTCAAATCTGGCTTAAAGTCATCATTCGTGTAATTACCTGAAAAACTTGTCGCCGTGCCGACCGTGATCTGACCATCATCGTTAGTCTTCAAGTCTGTCAGTAATTTCTTCTGGGTGTCCGTATCAATCAAATCGTAAGTGGCATTGGCAAGCTGATATTGTTTGCGGTTGGCTTCTGACTGGCCTTCAGCACGGTTATCATACTTGGTCAAAATGATTTGATAAGGTTGATTTTCAACTTCTTGCGTCTGGATCGCGGTGCCACTGTCAGACGTGGTATTCAATCTAATCTTTTGTGGTGCCATTGGTTTGTAACCTGCTGGCGTATTAAGTTCTGTCAGCGTGTAATCACCAAGTGGTAAGCCTTGGAAAGTGGCGGTTGAATTTTGGCTATTCGCATCTAATTTAGTTGTCGCTTCAAACGTGTGGGTACCATCACTGACGCGGAATTTAACGCCAGGGATTGGTGCGCCGCTAACGCTATCTTTCTTTTCGACCACTAAATTGGCCAGTTGGGTAATGGTTTCACCACTGATGCCGGAATCCCATGAAGGTAGGAAACCATTCGTAGTGGCAATTCTGGCATTTTCAGGTACACCGTCACTTGGTTTTTTAGTCGTTTGACTTCCATCCCACGCAACCGCACTTGTGTTGCCAACAGTTCCTGAATTCTTACTACTCGTTGCATAATAAACATTGACCCGATAGTTATTTAACGGATTGCCATCGGTTTGTGTCAAATTACCAAAAGTTCGATGGAAGGTGACCGTGAAGTTATTACCGTCCAAGGCAAGGTCATAATCTTTTCCTTTATCTAAAGTGACTTCATCTGCTGAACCGACTTGTAGCGTCACTTTAAAACTGGTGGCATTGATTTCTGCGCCGCTTCCGTAGGGTTCCAAGGTGTCCGTAATGATTGGATTCACCATTGGTCGGTATTTATCTTGAATATTCTCCAGTTGAACATGCCAATTAAGCACATTCTTCTGCTTGGCATCTTCGCTAACTGTTTTATTAATCGGCGTCCAGTAACTCTGCGCCGATTTAGAGGCAGACGGATTAAACGTTGGAATCGTCGTTGTCGTCTTAGTGTCTGTCACGGTTGCTTGGTTCGTAAAGTTAGGATCGTTATAGTTCCATTGATTAGCACGTTTTGTCTTGAAAACAACCCAAACACGACCGGTGTCGATATTGGGAAAATCGAAATCCAATTGTTGGGTTAGATCTTTATTGTTCTTAAGCCACGTATCAGGTGGATTGGTCGGCAATAAGCTTTGCTGTTTAGCATCATCAGCTGTTAATGCGGTGGATACCCAGCCACTAGTGCCGTAGTATGGATTGGTTTTGATTTCTTTTACATCACCGGAAGTCGTTGGATCACCGGTATTTGATGGATCAACGCCATCTGGTCCCGTGACTTCATAAAACTTGATGGAGTCAGGAATTAGCTCGTAATTAACCCCATCGAATCGCGGCAAAATGTCAGTCAAATGCAAATGACCATATTTAAGGCCTAGCTGATTGACCAACACACCCCAATACTGCGTGTCTGGTGCATCACTCCAGGAATTCTTCAAGGCACCGCTGAAGGAACCTTTTTGTGGCGTTGGTGTTGAACTCCCACCTCCACTTGCGACTTCATCATCACCTGGTGGTAGGTCAAAGAAGAAAAAGGCGCGATTGTTGAGCGCTTTAGCTAAAGCATCGTTATCGTGACCAACTTGCCCCAACTTCAGCATATCCAGCTTTGTATGCGTATAAATGACGATTTGAGAATCGGTTTCGGCATACTTGCCTTTGAGTGTCACGACAAATCCACGAATTCCCTTTTCTTGACCATTAGCATCGATTTGACCGATCTTGTCTTTATCGTTGTATTGTTTGACAGCAGTCTGAACATCGCCATCGTTAGTACTCATGGTATAGTCGGTTTCCGGTTTCAGTAAGGTTCGATTCCCATCTGGATCCTGTGCGTAAACTAAAATACCGTCATTTGCACCATCGTCATCATCTTTAGTCACATACTCCCCAGAGATAGTATTGATATTGGCGGCAGTCGGATCAGTATCTAGTTTGTCGACCCCATCCGGGAATAAATCAAATATCTTTCCATCGCGCATATTACGGAACGTTCGATTAGCATTAATCCGCCATGTCATTTGCCCAAGATATGCATCAATCTTGCCACTAACTTTTTGGATTGCGCTTGGCAATCTAACGGGATAAGTGGCATGTGTGTAATGATTTCTTTGATCATTGACAATATTGGATATGTCACTGCCGTTTTCCGGTGTATTTTTTAGCTTCGTTTGATATTGAATTCGAAATGATGCATTGTCAGGTAAGTCGCCGCCACCCAGATAAGTTAAAGTAAACTCACCGTTACCTTTATCCGTTAATTTGAAATATTTTGCAATATCATCTTTCGAAACAGTGGGATTTGCATTTTGGTCGAACGTAACCTGAAAGACTTTCAAAGATTGGGTATCAAGCGACTGATTATCGTCTTTTTCAATCTTGGGCTGACCATGATCATCGGTTCCATTCACCTGTTTACCAAAACGATCGGTTAAAGTAGCTCCAGCCTTCATCGTGTCCATGCTAAAGTCCCAATCAATCTGCCAGTTCATTGCCCGAAAGTTGTTGGTAATATCGCCGGATTTGGTGATCGCCACGCCTGAATTACGCATCGTGGCGCTCTTGTAACCATACCCGTTATTTGTTTGCGAACCGGTCAGAAAACGATACCCTTCAACTAACGCGCTGCCCATTTTACCGGTATCGTCCAAAGAACGATCAATACTTGCCGTGTAATCTACTTGATAGCCAGTGGACTTTTTAAATCCGCCTGTCAAATAAATCTTAACGGTACGTTTGTCATCGGATAAGACCGCGTGATAATCTCGCCCTGCTACCAGCGATTTTGTGGCTTCGGTAAAGTCACCTAACACATTCACGGGTGCAGATGAAACCTTAATTTTCGCCAAATCGCTATCACTAAAAGTCAGTGATTTCGGATAGGTTTCACCGCTGCCTTGTGCGGTCAAGGTCAGTTCCATGTCCGCGTTTTTAGATCGCTTAGCTGGATCACTGTCCCATTTAGTCGGATCGGTCTTACTAGTTTCAGCGCCATTTAAATTAAACTTAGCACTACCTTCAATACCAGTCGGGTTGAAACTTTGCGGTGTTGCCTTAGGGTCAGCTACCTCCACAGGCTCCGCATTCGATTTGAAGCTGATTGGGATCTTGGTATCGTGATCTTTCGTGTGAAATACCAGTGTCTGGTCCAGTGAGTCATTGGCTGTGAGCTGCTTAAAGTTGGTGGTGATGTTCACCTTCCAAGAGCCAAAGCTAACAGCCTTCAATAGTTTGATGGTCAACTGAGCAGTGGTGTGGTCAAAACTGTATTCAGCTACGTCCCCATCAAACACACCGCTACCATCTTGGGCAAAGTCAATCTGGTTTTTTGGCAGCGTCGTTGTAAATGAAGCGCCTGCTGGAAACGGCGTACTTGTTTCCGGTATTATAAATGTCATCTCCAGCTTGACTGTACTCTGCTGCTCAATCTCTGTACCTAATGGTTGCCCATTGCCGTCTTTTAAAACAACATTAGTGAAAATATTGGGCAATTTAACATCATCGTTTGTCTCTGCTGCTGCGCTTGCATGAGTGCCCGGAGTTGCCGCCTTTGCTGACGACGAAGCTGAACGCTCACTGTTACTGGCAATCGTGGCAGATGCACGGCTCTTAAACAGTAACGTGGTTTGCTCAGAAGCTGCGACGCTAAAGTTTTTCGTCTGTTCAATGGCTGTATAACCTGCGACAGACTGTGTTTCCGTGGCAGATAGTTTCCGACTGGCAAGTTCGAGATGGTTGCTTGCCCGTCTTGACTGATACTGCTAGTTGCCACAACTTGATGGGATTCATTGCGAATCTCATACTTAGCCCCATTTAACGGTGAGCCTTGTTCATCTTGGTTCTTAATCGTGAGTGCACCAGTCACTGCTTGTGTCGGGTTCTCGGCTGCAAGGGTCAGTGCTGGTGAAAGCAGTTGCACGATCATGCCTAGGATCACGGTAAAATAAACCCCAACCTTAAACATGAAGTGCCATGTTTTCTTGACACCTAGCTCCTCCATGATTTTCCTCTTCCTCCTCCTAGAAGATTTGTCTGGCCCTTCCCCATGAGGCCATTAAGTTATAAATTATGCATGTATTAATTAACCTTAAGCTCACCATTATTGTATAACACTTTTTATAATATTGAAGCGTTTATATGAAATACTCATCAAATATATATTTTCCCAAAATAATATTTTGGTTAACCGTGGCCTTTTTTCTCCCACGATTTAGCCTGAAAAGTTTTTAAAAATGCAGGTTTTAAGAGAAATACATTTGTCATTTTACTTACTTTTTGTTACGAAAGCGTTGTCGATATTGCTAAATCGATCATATTGCATCGTTATCAAGCGCCATCCATTTTTTAGCGAAATTTATTCTATGAAGTGAGGTGGTGGCTTTGATTCTAACTTTATTTTTACTAACCGTGATCAGCGTAACAAAGCGTTTAACTAGCATTAATCAGTCAGTTCATTGTGTTTTGGCGATTCTTTTAGGGATAAGCAGTACGACCTGGTTACCTTTTTTCCTCAGTATCGGTTTGCTTATGTTTAGCATTGCTGATTGGCATGAACGCAGCGTTTCACTCATCAATTTTTGTGGCTGGTGGTTTGGTATCATTGTGGTTTTTCCCTGCAATTTGTTTAATTTAATGATGTTAGGTTCCATGGTTGGCGGGTTAGCACTGATGTCGCACGGTTTAGGCAGTGCTGATGTTTTACTGATTGCATTATTAGGTGGCGTTCTGCAATTAGAAGCTGCCTTGGTCATCACGTTAATTGCTTGTATCAGCGCTGGCGGTCACTGGTTCATTACCCGTTTAGAGACGTTACCGATGATTAGTCATATAGCGATCGGTTACGGTTGCTTTAGTTTGGCAGCTAATTGCCTTGGCATTTTTTGATCGTGGTCATTTGTGTACAAGTCAAAACGTATGCCTTGGCACAGAGATTGGTATGTAAGCAGCTCGTGACCGTTCCAGCTCGCGTGCATATAAAAAAGCGGCGCAAGTATCTTTTTCAAGATACTTACGCCGCTTCTTTTGTGGCCAGATGCTTCAGTTTGACCACCGACAAGGCGATTACTGTTTATCAGTGTCGCTTTGCTGGTTGTCTTTTTCCTTCATCTGCTTTTCGATGTCTGAAATCGAATAAACACTGTCGGAAACTGTACCGACACTCTTAGGTTCCTCGTGACGATAGGTGGCCATCCCGGTACCAGCCGGAATGATCTTCCCGATGATGACATTTTCTTTCAGACCAACCAGTGGATCGTTCTTGCCGCGAATGGATGCATCGGTTAAGACACGCGTGGTTTCTTGGAAGGAAGCAGCTGATAAGAAGCTGTTAGTTTCCAGAGAAGCCTTGGTAATCCCCAGCAAGACCGGACGACCCGTTGCCGGGATCCCGCCACTGATGATTGCTTGCGTGTTCTTTTCCTTGAAGTCCGCAATGTCGAGCAAGGTGCCTGGCAGAATATTCGTGTCGCCCGGATCCATGACGCGGATCTTACGTAACATTTGCCGTACCATTACTTCGACGTGCTTATCACCGATGTCAACCCCTTGCATACGGTAAACTTTCTGAACTTCAGAAAGCAGGTAGTTTTCGGTTGCCATCACATCGCGCACCTTGATCAATTGCTTAGGATCAATTGAACCACCAGTTAAGCGTTCGCCACGGTTAATGTGATCTCCTTCTGCAACGGCCACACTAGAAGCATATGGCACGCTGTAAGTCCGGGTATCGGTGTCACCTTTGACGGTAATTTCACGCGTATGCTCGGCTGGGTTTTCATCAATTGCCGTTACTTCACCAGTAACTTCAGTGATAACCGCTTCACCTTTAGGGTTCCGTGCTTCAAAGATTTCCTGAACACGAGGCAGCCCTTGCGTGATATCTTCGCCACCAGCAACACCACCGGTATGGAAGTTACGCATGGTCAGCTGGGTACCTGGTTCACCGATTGACTGTGCCGCCACGGTCCCGACAGCTTCACCGACTTCAACCTGTTCGCCGGTTGCCATGTTACGACCATAGCACTTCTGGCAAACACCATGCTTCGTGTTGCAGGTAAAGACCGAACGAATGGTAACGGCTTCAACACCAGCATCCACAATCTTCTGAGCCATGTCTTCATCCATAAGCGTATTGCGTTTAACCAGCACATCGCCAGTCTTTGGATCAAGAACGTCTTTCATCGTGAACCGGCCAACCAAACGATCATACAGCGGTTCAATCATTTCGTTACCTTCACGAATTGCACGAACAACCAACCCACGATCAGTACCGCAGTCTTCTTCGCGAACAATGACGTCTTGGGCAACATCAACCAAACGACGGGTCAGGTAACCTGAGTCAGCCGTCTTCAGCGCCGTATCGGTCATCCCTTTACGTGCACCGTGAGTTGACATGAACATTTCCATAACGGTTAGACCTTCACGGAAGTTCGAGATAACAGGAACTTCCATCATCCCTCCGTTAGGCGCAGCCATCAGACCACGCATACCGGCAAGCTGAGTAAAGTTTGAGATGTTACCACGAGCACCGGAATCGGACATCATGGAAATTGGGTTGTTCGGGTCAAAAGAATCAACCAGTTTTTGCTGAATTTCATCTTTAGCGTCGTTCCAGATCTGAATGACCCGGTCATGCCGTTCATCGTCAGTAATTAAACCACGACGGAACTGCTTAGAAACCGTTGCAACCTTCTTATGGGCTGCCGCCACAATCTCTGGCTTTTCCTTCAAGTTCGTAATGTCGGCAATCCCAACCGTCAAACCGGAATTCGTTGACTGAGTATAGCCGAGTGTCTTCATGTCATCCAGCAAGTCACTGGTCCGCTGAACTTTATAAACCTTGAAGACTTGGGCAATGATGTCAGACAGGAATCCTTTCTTGAATGGATCGATCAAAGGTGCATCTTCAAGATAAGCATGGATGTCTTCACCTTTGTCTATGAAGTATTTATCCGGCACACCATTGACGATGTTGTCCTGAGTCGGTTCGTTCAAATACGGGAAGTCTTTTGGCATGATCTCGTTAAAGATCGCCTTGCCGACACTCGTCACCATAATCTTTTGTTTCTGCTCATCAGTAAACGGTTTGTCCGTAAAGGAGTTCGCCGCAATCCCGACACGACTGTGCAGATGAACATAGCCATTTTGCAACGCCATCAACACTTCATTGGTATCCTTGAAGATCATGCCTTCGCCTTCGCGGCCCTTCTGCTCCATGGTCAGGTAGTAGTTACCTAACACAACGTCTTGAGAAGGGGTAACGATTGGCTTGCCGTCTTTAGGTGCCAAAATGTGGTGCGCTGCCAGCATCAGCATGCGCGCTTCTGCCATTGCTTCATCAGATAGCGGTACGTGAATCGCCATCTGGTCACCATCAAAGTCAGCGTTATAAGCTTCGCAGACCAGTGGGTGCAAGCGAATGGACTTACCATCAACCAAGACAGGTTCAAATGCCTGAATACCCAGTCGATGCAAAGTAGGCGCACGGTTCAAAAGGACTGGCCGTTCCTTAATCACATCTTCGAGGACATCCCAGACATCATCATCTTGGCGATCAATCTTCCGGCGAGCATTTTTAATATTGCTTGCCATATCGCGCTTAACCAGTTCGCGCATGACAAATGGCTTAAAGAGTTCCAAGGCCATTTCACGCGGAACACCACACTGATAAAACTTCAACCATGGGCCAACATCAATAACCGAACGGCCAGAGTAATCGACACGCTTACCTAACAGGTTTTGACGGAATCGGCCTTGCTTCCCTTTCAACATGTGGGACAAGGACTTCAGCGGGCGGTTACCAGGTCCGGTAACCGGACGTCCGCGCCGACCGTTATCGATCAAGGCATCGACGGCTTCCTGCAGCATGCGCTTTTCGTTTTGCACGATAATACTTGGTGCATTGAGATCAAGCAGACGCTTCAGACGGTTGTTACGGTTGATGACCCGGCGATACAAGTCGTTTAGATCAGAGGTCGCAAACCGGCCTCCTTCAAGCTGAACCATTGGCCGCAAATCCGGTGGAATAACAGGAATCGTGTCCATAACCATCCATGCCGGATCATTACCGGACTCCTTGAACGCATCCAAAATGTCCAGACGGCGAATCGCACGGGTCCGTTTTTGACCCTGAGCTGATTTCAGGTCTTCTTTTAATTCAGCGACTTCTTTTTCGAGATCAACATCCTGCAACAATTCCTTGATGGCTTCAGCACCCATTTTGGCATTGAAGGTCTGTCCATATTCTTCCCGCTTTTCGCGATATTCGCGTTCGGTTAGCAGCTGCTTTTTCTCCATTGGCGTATCGCCTGGATCAATCACAACATAGGAAGCAAAATAGATGATTTCTTCAAGTGAACGTGGCGACATGTCGAGTACCAGACCCATCCGGCTAGGAATTCCCTTGAAGTACCAGATGTGCGTCACCGGTGCAGCTAATTCGATATGACCCATCCGTTCGCGCCGAACCTTGGACCGGGTGACTTCAACGCCGCAGCGATCACAAACGATTCCCTTATAGCGGATTCGCTTGTACTTACCACAGGCACATTCCCAGTCTTTGGTCGGTCCGAAGATACGTTCATCGAATAAGCCGTCCCGCTCAGGCTTTAGGGTCCGATAGTTGATCGTTTCGGGCTTTTTGACTTCCCCATAAGACCAGCTGCGGATCTTGTCCGGCGAGGCTAAGCCGATTTGCATACTTTCAAACTTATTGACATCAATCAAAGGGCTAACCTCCTATTTCTTATCGTCGGTACTATTGTCGGCAGACTGACCGTCACTTGCTTGGGTTGCGGCTTCGTGTGCCTTCTTTTCTTCTTGCTGAGCTGCGAACTTCGCTAATGCATCGACAGAAACAACATCGTCTTCGTCATCGTCCATGTCGCGCAATTCGATTTCCTGCTTATCAGCACCTAGAACCTTCATATCAAGTCCCAGCGCTTGCAATTCCTTGACAAGCACACGGAATGATTCCGGTACGCCAGGCTTTGGAATTGGATCGCCTTTAACGATGGCTTCGTAGGTCTTAACTCGGCCAACAACGTCATCGGACTTATAAGTCAAGATTTCCTGTAAGGTATACGCTGCACCATAAGCTTCAAGGGCCCAGACTTCCATTTCACCAAACCGCTGGCCACCAAACTGAGCTTTACCACCAAGAGGCTGCTGGGTAACTAAGCTGTAAGGTCCAATTGAACGCGCATGGATCTTATCATCAACCATGTGAGATAGCTTCATGTAATACATGACACCGACAGATACCCGGTTTTCAAATGGTTCTCCGGTACGGCCATCATATAAGACTGACTTCCCATCAGATGGCATGCCGGCTTCTTTAACGGTTGCCCACAAGTCTTTATCGTTGGCACCGTCAAAGACTGGCGTTGCAACATGAATGCCTAAGTTACGAGCAGCCATGCCCAGATGCAATTCCAGCACCTGCCCGATGTTCATACGACTTGGCACACCCATTGGCGACAAGCAAATATCGACTGGGGTACCATCTGGCAAGTATGGCATGTCTTCTTCAGGCACAACGACGGAAACCGTCCCTTTGTTCCCATGACGACCGGCCATCTTGTCACCAACTTGAATTTTCCGCTTCTGCGTGATGTAAACCCGTACCATCATGTTGACGCCAGGAGATAATTCATCTCCAGCTTCACGGGTGAAGATTTTGACGTCCTGAATAATACCGCCGCCACCATGCGGAACCCGCAGCGATGTGTCGCGAACTTCACGTGCTTTTTCACCAAAAATTGCGTGCAGCAGGCGTTCTTCGGCAGATAATTCCGTGACTCCCTTAGGCGTTACTTTACCAACCAGAATGTCGCCATCCCGAACTTCGGCACCGACACGGACAACCCCGAATTCATCGAGATCCTTGAGGGCTTCTTCACCAACGTTTGGAATCTCACGCGTGACTTCTTCAGGTCCAAGTTTGGTGTCACGTGCTTCTGATTCATATTCTTCAATATGGATTGACGTGTAAACATCATCTTTAACCAACCGTTCAGACAGCACAATCGCATCTTCGTAGTTGTACATGTTCCAAGTCATGAAGGCGATGATTGGGTTTTGCCCCAATGCCAATTCACCATTTTGCATGGCTGGTCCATCAGCAATGATTTCATCGACATCGACATGGTCACCGATCGTAACAATCGGACGTTGGTTGTAGTTCTTACCGGCGTTACTACGCTTGAATTTCATCAATTTGTAAGTGTCCAAGGCACCGTCTTCACGACGTACCCGGATTTGCTTAGCATCGACATATTCAACCGTACCGGCATTGTTAGCCAAAACCGCGGTTCCAGAGTCATGGGCGGCTTTGTACTCCATCCCGGTCCCGACAAGCGGGGCATGCGGGTTGATCAAAGGTACCGCCTGACGCTGCATGTTAGCACCCATCAACGCACGATTAGAGTCGTCGTTTTCCAAGAATGGAATGCAGGCGGTTGCGACTGCGACAACCTGCTTAGGCGAAACGTCCATGTAGTCGACTTTGTCTGGTGAAATTTCAATATTGTTATCTTTATGCCGGGCCAAAACCGTGTCATCAACGAAGGACCCATCATCGTTTAGTGGCGAGTTTGCCTGCGCAACAATGTAGTTATCTTCTTCGTCAGCTGTCAGGTAATCGATCTTGTCGGTAACCTTATGCGTATCCCATGAAACCCGTCGATATGGCGTTTCAATGAAGCCGTATGGGTTAACGACCGCGTATGAAGCCAAGCTGTTAATCAGCCCGATGTTCGGGCCTTCAGGGGTTTCAATCGGACACATCCGGCCATAATGGGTGTAATGAACATCTCGAACTTCATAACCCGCACGATCACGAGTCAAGCCACCAGGTCCAAGGGCAGACAGACGCCGTTTATGGGTTAATTCGCCCAACGGATTGGTCTGATCCATGAACTGTGACAACTGGGAACTACCAAAGAATTCCTTAATTGAAGCGACAACTGGCCGAATATTGATCAATTGCTGCGGTGTAACGGTTGCGGTGTCCTGAATCGACATCCGTTCGCGAACAACCCGTTCCATCCGCGAAAGCCCGATCCGGAACTGATTTTGCAATAATTCACCAACGGAACGAATACGACGATTACCCAAGTGGTCAATATCATCAACCGTGCCAAGGCCCTCCTGCAAGTTCAGGAAGTAGTTCATCGATGCCAAAACGTCAGCTGGCAAAATATGCTTAACTTTCTTGCCAATATGCCCATTGCCAATCAAATTAATTTCTTTATCCGGGGTCACCTGTGAGTAAACTTTAATACTCTGCAGCTCAATCGGATCGGTCATCACACCTTGATCAGAAGGTTGATAAGTGACCGTCTTGAAATCATCCCGATCCAAGTACGGTGCCAGCTTATCCATCACTTGGCGATCCACTTTGGTCCCTTTTTGGGCAAGGACTTCACCTGTATCCGGATCAGCCAGTGTTTCCGCTAAAACCTGATTCAATAGCCGGGTCTTCAGGCTCAGCTTCTTGTTCACCTTGTAACGCCCAACAGAGGCTAAGTCATAACGCTTCGGGTCAAAGAAGCGGGCATACAAAAGTGACCGCGATGAATCAGCAGTCTTAGGTTCGCCTGGACGTAGACGTTCATAAATATCCTTCAAGGCTTCATCAGTACGGGAATCATCCGTATTCTTATGCACATCTTTTTCAAGCGTGAGCATCAACGAATCGTTATCCCCGAACATATTAATAATGTCTTGATCGGAGCCAAAGCCCAATGCGCGAACCAATTCGGTCAGAGGAATCTTCCGCGTGCGATCAATCCGGACATACGCAATGTCCTTCGCATCGGTTTCATATTCCAACCATGCCCCACGGTTAGGAATGACAGTCGTGCCATACGTCACCCGTGAATTCTTATCTGTTTCACTATGGAAGTAAACGCCAGGAGAACGAACCAGCTGGGAAACGATAACCCGTTCTGCCCCGTTGATAATGAACGTTCCTTGTTTCGTCATTAATGGAAAATCACCAAAAAAGACGTCCTGGCTCTTGATTTCGCCAGTTTCATGATTCGTCAAACGTAAGGTTACATGCAATGGTGCGGAGTAGTTCGCATCGTGTTGGCGTGCTTCCTCGACAGTATATTTCGGTTCCAGCAGTTGATAGCCGACAAATTCCAGTGACAGTTTCCCCTGAAAGTCATCGATCGGCATAATATCGTCGAACATTTCTTTAAGACCTTCATCGAGGAACCATTGGTAAGAATTCGTTTGGATCTCGATCAGATTAGGAAGATCCAAAACTTCCTTGATCCGGGCATAAGACCGGCGTGTCCGGTGCTTACCATAATTCACTAAGTGTCCTGCCAAATTATTCACCCCTTGTAAGATTTTCCGGCTTGATGATTGTAAAAATAATGTAAATATTGTTAAATTTACATGACATTGACCATCCCGCAGACATTTTGAGCAAAAAAAAACCAAAAACAGATCGACCTTCAACCAGCCTGCTGTTTTTGCTTTTTTCATTAGTCAGAACGGACAATAGATCGTCCTGACAGCCTGTCCAAACCGAAATGCGATTTATTTAATAATACGCGTGCGGAGTAACAATGTCAAGCACCTGCTTGTCAAAGTAATGCAAGGTGTCGATCGTCAAAGTAATGCAAGGCCAGATAGCATCAAAATCGCGTCCCGCCATCACTGACTGTTTTGGCAAAATAAATCGGTCCCAGAGATAATGCTTCACCTCTAAGACCGATCTTTTTAAGCGTTATTAGTGGAACCTGACATATTTGAGCCTGCTATTGATCATGCCTTGACAGGTTCTTTAGAAGCGCCGTTTTCTTTATGCTTACCTTTGTTTTCCTTGACTGTAAACGTCAGCTTGCCTTTTTTAGCGCCGATTTGAATCAAATCACCGGTTTTAGCCTGACCCGTCAGCAATAGCTCACTGAGTTGGTCTTCAACATCCGTTTGCAAGGCACGGCGGATCGGGCGCGCACCATATTCAGGATCAAACCCAGCCGCGGCAATCGCATCAATCCCGGCTGGCGTAATTTTAACGTCAATTCCTTGATCTTTGATACGACTAAGCACGGTTTTGGTCATAATCTTGACGATCTCATGCAACTCAGCCTTGTTCAAGCTATGGAAGACAACAGTTTCGTCAATTCGATTAAGAAATTCTGGACGGAAGCTCTTTTTCAGTTCAGCCAACATCCGACTCTTCATGGCATTGAAGTCGGCTGTTGGATCTTTTGCACCAAATCCAACTGTCTTATCATCGCGAATGGCAGTTGCTCCGATATTGCTGGTCATAATCAAAATGGTATTCCGAAAATCGACCCGCCGACCCTTAGCATCGGTTAAATAGCCATCATCCAAGACTTGTAACAAAATGTTGAAGACATCAGGATGCGCCTTTTCAACTTCATCGAGTAAAACGACCGAATATGGCTTGTTGCGAACCTTTTCCGTCAATTGACCGCCTTCGTCATAACCGACATAGCCTGGCGCTGCGCCGATTAACCGGCTCGTACTGAATTTCTCCATATACTCGGACATATCGACCCGAATCATGGCGTCCTCGGAACCAAACATCGCTTCTGCCAACGCTTTAGCTAATTCGGTTTTGCCGACGCCGGTTGGTCCCAAGAACATGAAGGAGCCAATCGGTCTGGTCGGATCCTTCAACCCGGAACGAGCACGCCGAATTGCCCGTGCAACTGCTGAAACGGCTTCATCCTGGCCAACAACTCGCTGATGCAGAATCTTCTCGAGATTAACCAACCGTTCAGATTCCTTTTTCTGCAGTTGCGTGACCGGCACGCCGGTCCATTGCGATACAACTTCGGCAACGTCTGCGCCCGTGACCTTGATATCGGTACGAACACCACTTTCATTCACCGGTTCAGGCGTATCGGCAAGTTTAGCCTTGACGCCCGCTTCTTTAGTCCGGATTGTAGCAGCCGTTTCGAAGTCTTGATGATCAATTGCATCTTCTTTGTCGGCAACCAGTTTAGCTAATTCATCCTGAAGTTTATCAGCTTTGGTCTCCACGTTAGCTTTATCAAGGCGAACTTTAGCCGCACTTTCATCGACCAAGTCAATAGCCTTATCCGGAAGAAAACGCGTTGTAATGTAACGTGACGACAACACAACCGCTTCATGCAGCGCTTCATCGGTAATCGTAACGCCATGGTGTGCTTCGTAACGCGGACGCAAACCTTTCAGAATCTGTTCGGCTTCTTCCTCAGTCGGTTCGTCAACTTGAATTGTTGCAAACCGCCGCTCCAAGGCCGCATCTTTTTCAATGTACTTTTGATATTCATCTAAAGTCGTGGCGCCGATTAGCTGAAGCTCGCCACGTGCCAATGCCGGTTTCAGGATATTTGAAGCGTCAATTGCCCCTTCAGCACCGCCAGCACCGATCAATGTGTGCAATTCATCGATGAATAAAATGACATTGCCATCTTTATAAATCTCATCAATAATTTTCTTCAGCCGATCTTCAAACTCACCACGATACTTAGTGCCTGCAACCAACGAACCCATGTCAAGCATCATCAAGCGTTTGTTCAGCATATCATCCGGCACTTTTCCAGCCACAATTTTTTCAGCGAAGCCTTCTGCAATGGCCGTTTTGCCGACACCGGGTTCACCAATCAAGACCGGGTTGTTCTTAGTGCGCCGAGCCAAGATTTGAATCAAGCGCCGAACTTCTTTGTCGCGACCAACCACCGGATCCATCCGATTTTCGCGCGCCATCTGGGTTAGATCACGGGCGAGGCCATCAAGCGTTGGTGTCCCCTGACCGTCTTGGCGAGCGCCGCCACGTGCCATTGGCCGCCGCTTTGCCGCCGTATCCGCAATGCCCATTTTCTTGAAGACCATCTGACGCGTCTTCGAGAGACTGAGCCCTAAGTTTTGTAAAATCCGCGCAGCTAAAATATCGTCTTCTCGCAATAGTCCCAGCAGAATATGCTCGGTGCCGATTTTTAACGCCCCTAAGCGTTTTGCTTCGTCCCCGGCAAATGCCAGAATTTCCTTGCCTTTTGGTGAGTATGGCAAATAACTATCGCTAGCTTGACTGGCGGCATCAACAGTTCCATATCCTGTGAAGCGCTCGATCTCGTCATGGACATCATTTTCTGTGACCCCTAACTGACGCAGCGTCTTACCAGCGATACCATCCTTTTCCATAACCAAAGCCATAAGCAAGTGTTCCGTGCCAACAGCATGATGATGGAAGTACTTCGCTTGTTCCTGGGCTAAAAGCAACACATTTTTAGCACTAGGGGTAAATAAGTTGTCCATAAGCACGCTCCTTTTTTAAAAAGCCAATTATAAACTGTTTTATCTTTCATACCGCAAACGATCCAAAAATGCAAGAAACAAACGCGATCGTAAGTGTTCTTCTGTTTCTTGATCAAGAATTCCCAAAGTCTCATGATTGATCACGGCTAGCATTAAATTGCCGGACTGTTGGGAAATAAGCCCATTATCAAACAGTTCCTGCAGCAAATCCCGTGCATCGCGTAACCGCAAGCGACTAGGAATGTGCTGGCGCATGATTTGAATGAGATCCTGATCATCTGTCAATTTGACCTTCACGATCCGAATGTAGCCACCGCCGCCACGCTTACTTTCAACAATGTACCCACGTGCCGGTGTAAAACGCGTCTTGATAACATAATTAATTTGCGAAGGAACACAATTAAAGCGCCGTGCAATTTCCGCTCGCCGAATCTCAACAGCCGCTTCCTGTGCCAGTATCGTTTTTAAGTATGTCTCAATAATATCCGAAATATTTTCGCGCTGCATGCCATTCAATCCTTTTTGACTTTGACCAATCTTGACTATTACACATTATACTGGCATCAATGTATTTATACAAATATATGCTTTGAGGTAAACGAAAACAGTACCGGTTAGAATTCAGAATGTGAGTGGCTGTACACGTTATAGGCGCTGAGTTTACGGTCACCTACACGCAGGCAGCCACCATGACCAATGTTTTTTGGAGAACGAAAAAAGGACCACGATTGTCGTGATCCAAGAATCGGGAAGACAAGATTCGAACTTGCGACCCCTACGTCCCGAACGTAGTGCTCTACCAAGCTGAGCTACTTCCCGGTAAAGCGGAAGACGGGATTCGAACCCGCGACCCCCACCATGGCAAGGTGATGTTCTACCACTGAACTACTTCCGCATACCGAATATGAAATTTGATCAGCGCCACAGCTTCATAGCGACCAATGATGCACCCAGTAGGAGTCGAACCTACAACCTTCTGATTCGTAGTCAGACACTCTATCCAATTGCGCTATGGGTGCTTCAACAAAATGCCGAGGACCGGGATCGAACCGGTACGGTCATCACTGACCGCAGGATTTTAAGTCCTGTGCGTCTGCCAATTCCGCCACCCCGGCATAAAGTGAAAAGCGGAAGACGGGATTCGAACCCGCGACCCCCACCATGGCAAGGTGATGTTCTACCACTGAACTACTTCCGCATATCAAAGCTATTCAATTGTGACCGAGGAGCAGCCTTTAGAGCCCGAGCAAATCATGTAAGATACAATGCGGGTGAAGGGACTCGAACCCCCACGGTCAAAAACCACTAGAACCTAAATCTAGCGCGTCTGCCAGTTCCGCCACACCCGCAAAAGGTGGGTTAAATGAGCCGTGACAGGCTCGAACTGTCGACCCACTGATTAAAAGTCAGTTGCTCTACCAACTGAGCTAACGGCTCAATGGAGGATACAGGGCTCGAACCTGTGACCCTCTGCTTGTAAGGCAGACGCTCTCCCAACTGAGCTAATCCTCCATATGTAAGCGTGGCAGCTTCCTACCCTCGCAGGCAGTCTCCCACCAACTACTCTCGGCGTGAAGAAGCTTAACTTCTGTGTTCGGCATGGGAACAGGTGTATCCTTCTTGCTATCGCCACCACACTTATGAGAACTTTGCGCTCTCAAAACTGGCTATCATTGTTGTTGTTTTTACCGGAACTTAACGTATTTCATCGAAACGCGCGCTGGCGTTACGCCAGTTTGCGCTTTACTTGGTTAAGTCCTCGACCGATTAGTACTGGTCCGCTCCATGCATCGCTGCACTTCCACTTCCAGCCTATCTACCTGATCATCTTTCAGGGGTCTTACTTCCATATAGGAATGGGAAATCTCATCTCGAGGGGGGCTTCACACTTAGATGCTTTCAGCGTTTATCCCTTCCGTTCATAGCTACCCAGCGATGCGCCTGGCGGCACAACTGGTACACCAGCGGAACGTCCATCCCGGTCCTCTCGTACTAAGGACAGCTCCTCTCAAATTTCCTGCGCCCGCGACGGATAGGGACCGAACTGTCTCACGACGTTCTGAACCCAGCTCGCGTACCGCTTTAATGGGCGAACAGCCCAACCCTTGGGACCGACTACAGCCCCAGGATGCGATGAGCCGACATCGAGGTGCCAAACCTCCCCGTCGATGTGGACTCTTGGGGGAGATAAGCCTGTTATCCCCAGGGTAGCTTTTATCCGTTGAGCGATGGCCCTTCCATACGGAACCACCGGATCACTAAGCCCGACTTTCGTCCCTGCTCGACTTGTCAGTCTCGCAGTCAAGCTCCCTTCTACCTTTACACTCTGCGAATGATTTCCAACCATTCTGAGGGAACCTTTGGGCGCCTCCGTTACATTTTAGGAGGCGACCGCCCCAGTCAAACTGCCTACCTGACACTGTCTCCCGCCACGATTAGTGGCGCGGGTTAGAGTGTTCATACAGCTAGGGTAGTATCCCACCAATGCCTCCATCGAAACTAGCGTTCCGATCTCTACGGCTCCTACCTATCCTGTACAAGCGGTACCAACACTCAATATCAAGCTACAGTAAAGCTCCATGGGGTCTTTCCGTCCTGTCGCGGGTAACCCGCATCTTCACGGGTACTATAATTTCACCGAGTCTCTCGTTGAGACAGTGCCCAAATCATTACGCCTTTCGTGCGGGTCGGAACTTACCCGACAAGGAATTTCGCTACCTTAGGACCGTTATAGTTACGGCCGCCGTTTACTGGGGCTTCAATTCTGGGCTTCGCTTGCGCTAACTCATCCTCTTAACCTTCCAGCACCGGGCAGGCGTCAGCCCCTATACATCATCTTACGATTTAGCAGAGACCTGTGTTTTTGATAAACAGTTGTTTGGGCCTATTCACTGCGGCTGACCTTGCGGTCAGCACCCCTTCTTCCGAAGTTACGGGGTCATTTTGCCGAGTTCCTTAACGAGAGTTCGCTCGCTCACCTGAGGATACTCTCCTCGACTACCTGTGTCGGTTTGCGGTACGGGTAGTTTATTTCTCACTAGAAGCTTTTCTTGGCAGTGTGACATCAGGAACTTCGCTACTTTAATTTCGCTCCCCATCACAGCTTGTCCTTAAGGCGGCAAGCATTTCACTCGCTACCGGACTTACTGCTTGGACGCACTTTTCCAGCCGTGCGCTTTCCTTAGCCTCCTGCGTCCCTCCATCGCTTAAACAAAATAAACTAGTGCAGGAATCTCAACCTGCTTGTCATCGACTACGCCTTGCGGCCTCGCCTTAGATCCCGACTAACCCTGGGAGGACGAGCCTTCCCCAGGAAACCTTAGTCATACGGTGGATCAGATTCTCACTGATCTTTCGCTACTCATGCCGGCATTCTCACTTCTAAGCGCTCCAGCCGTCCTCACGATCGACCTTCAACGCCCTTAGAACGCTCTCCTACCGCGCACCCTGACGGGTGCACCCACAGTTTCGGTATTATGCTTAGCCCCGGTATATTTTCGGCGCAGTGCCACTCGACTAGTGAGCTATTACGCACTCTTTAAATGGTGGCTGCTTCTGAGCCAACATCCTAGTTGTCTGTGCAACGCCACATCCTTTTCCACTTAGCATAAATTTAGGGACCTTAACTGGTGATCTGGGCTGTTCCCCTTTCGACAATGGACCTTATCGCTCACTGTCTGACTCCCGGAGTAAGATCAATGGTATTCGGAGTTTATCTGAATTCAGTAACCCTTGACGGGCCCCTAGTTCAAACAGTGCTCTACCTCCATGATCCATCTTCCGAGGCTAACCCTAAAGCTATTTCGGAGAGAACCAGCTATCTCCAAGTTCGTTTGGAATTTCACCGCTACCCACAACTCATCCCAGCATTTTTCAACATACATGGGTTCGGTCCTCCAGTGTGTTTCACCACACCTTCAACCTGGTCATGGGTAGGTCACTTGGTTTCGGGTCTACATCTACCTACTGAAGCGCCCTGTTCAGACTCGCTTTCGCTCCGGCTCCGACTTTTCATCTTAACCTCGCAGGCAAACGTAACTCGCCGGTTCATTCTACAAAAGGCACGCCATTACCCGTTAACGGGCTTTGACTAATTGTAGGCACACGGTTTCAGGAACTGTTTCACTCCCCTTCCGGGGTGCTTTTCACCTTTCCCTCACGGTACTGGTTCACTATCGGTCACTAGGGAGTATTTAGCCTTGGGAGATGGTCCTCCCGGATTCCGACGGAATTTCACGTGTTCCGCCGTACTCAGGATCCTGGACGGAGAGTCCGCCGTTTCGTTTACAGGGCTTTCACCTTCTATGGCGCAGCTTTCCAGCTGACTTCGACTACGTCGAACTTTGGTAACTCCAATGTCCAGTCCTACAACCCCGAGAAGCAAGCTTCTCGGTTTGGGCTCTTCCCACTTCGCTCGCCGCTACTATGGGAATCGAGTTTTCTTTCTCTTCCTGCGGGTACTGAGATGTTTCAGTTCCCCGCGTCTGCCGCCAACAAGCTATGTATTCACTTGCAGGCAATACACTGATGTGTACTGGGTTCCCCCATTCGGAAATCTCCGGATCAAAGCTTACTTATAGCTCCCCGAAGCATATCGGTATTAGTTCCGTCCTTCATCGGCTCCTAGTGCCAAGGCATCCACCGTGCGCCCTTTGTAACTTAACCTGTACTGACTTACGTCAGCGGTTATGCGATGCGAATTTCTATTATTAGAAACTCATACAAATACGCTGTGTTCTCGGCAATTTAAAACATTTACAACAATGATATCCAGTTTTCAAAGAACAAAGAATCGCCAACTAACGTCAACGATCGGCCTGACGGCCAATGGAGGATAACGGGATCGAACCGATGACCTCCTGCTTGCAAAGCAGGCGCTCTCCCAGCTGAGCTAATCCCCCATAAGGGTTGTTTAATTAACAAGCGAACGCTTGATGGGCCTAGATGGACTTGAACCATCGACCTCACGCTTATCAAGCGTGCGCTCTAACCAACTGAGCTATAGGCCCGATAGGCGTGTAGAAAGGGTAATCCCCTCAAAACTAAACAAAGTTTCGTGTGTGCAGGTTTCCGTCAGACTTTCAGTCTGTTTCCTTAGAAAGGAGGTGATCCAGCCGCAGGTTCTCCTACGGCTACCTTGTTACGACTTCACCCTAATCATTTGTCCCACCTTAGACGGCTCGCTCCCTAAAAGGGTTACGCCACCGGCTTCGGGTGTTACAAACTCTCATGGTGTGACGGGCGGTGTGTACAAGGCCCGGGAACGTATTCACCGCGGCGTGCTGATCCGCGATTACTAGCGATTCCGACTTCGTGTAGGCGAGTTGCAGCCTACAGTCCGAACTGAGAATGGCTTTAAGAGATTAGCTTGACCTCGCGGTCTCGCAACTCGTTGTACCATCCATTGTAGCACGTGTGTAGCCCAGGTCATAAGGGGCATGATGATTTGACGTCATCCCCACCTTCCTCCGGTTTGTCACCGGCAGTCTTACTAGAGTGCCCAACTAAATGCTGGCAACTAGTCATAAGGGTTGCGCTCGTTGCGGGACTTAACCCAACATCTCACGACACGAGCTGACGACAACCATGCACCACCTGTCATTTTGCCCCCGAAGGGGAAACCTGATCTCTCAGGTGATCAAAAGATGTCAAGACCTGGTAAGGTTCTTCGCGTTGCTTCGAATTAAACCACATGCTCCACCGCTTGTGCGGGCCCCCGTCAATTCCTTTGAGTTTCAACCTTGCGGTCGTACTCCCCAGGCGGAATGCTTAATGCGTTAGCTGCGGCACTGAAGGGCGGAAACCCTCCAACACCTAGCATTCATCGTTTACGGCATGGACTACCAGGGTATCTAATCCTGTTCGCTACCCATGCTTTCGAGCCTCAGCGTCAGTTACAGACCAGACAGCCGCCTTCGCCACTGGTGTTCTTCCATATATCTACGCATTTCACCGCTACACATGGAGTTCCACTGTCCTCTTCTGCACTCAAGTTTCCCAGTTTCCGATGCACTTCCTCGGTTAAGCCGAGGGCTTTCACATCAGACTTAAAAAACCGCCTGCGCTCGCTTTACGCCCAATAAATCCGGATAACGCTTGCCACCTACGTATTACCGCGGCTGCTGGCACGTAGTTAGCCGTGGCTTTCTGGTTGGATACCGTCACGCCGACAACAGTTACTCTGCCGACCATTCTTCTCCAACAACAGAGTTTTACGACCCGAAAGCCTTCTTCACTCACGCGGCGTTGCTCCATCAGACTTGCGTCCATTGTGGAAGATTCCCTACTGCTGCCTCCCGTAGGAGTTTGGGCCGTGTCTCAGTCCCAATGTGGCCGATCAACCTCTCAGTTCGGCTACGTATCATTGCCTTGGTGAGCCGTTACCTCACCAACTAGCTAATACGCCGCGGGTCCATCCAAAAGCGATAGCTTACGCCATCTTTCAGCCAAGAACCATGCGGTTCTTGGATTTATGCGGTATTAGCATCTGTTTCCAAATGTTATCCCCCACTTAAGGGCAGGTTACCCACGTGTTACTCACCCGTCCGCCACTCGTTCAAAATTAAATCAAGATGCAAGCACCCTTCAATAATCAGAACTCGTTCGACTTGCATGTATTAGGCACGCCGCCAGCGTTCATCCTGAGCCAGGATCAAACTCTCATATAAATATGAGCTGTTTGAATAGCTCGATTTGTTGTTCTAGCGAATTGACTTCGCAAATGTTACTTTTTGCCTCGATACCGAAGTATCAAGGACCCTGCACATTTAAACGAAACTTTGTTCAGTTTTCAAAGGACTACCTTGTCAAAAGACAACTTTGACATATTATCACAAGCGATCAACGCTTGTCAATAACTTTTTTTGATGTTTTGTTGCACATCAGCGTTGCTCATTTACGACGCTTTTTATCATACCAACGGTTTGCGCTATCGTCAACAACTTTTTCAATTAAAAAAAGGTATCCGGATATTTTTTATCGAATACCTTATATCATTCGTAAAATGATCGTGAGAGCACCACAAAAGTGTTGGAACTTTCGGAAAATAAAAATGCCGCCCAAAATGGCGACATTATCACATAACTACGGGCGCAATGTTGGGAACAAAAGAACATCGCGAATTGACGGTGCATCGGTTAACAGCATAACTAAGCGATCAATGCCGATTCCGAGTCCACCTGTTGGCGGCATGCCATATTCCAACGCTTCAACATAATCGTCATCAATACCTTGTGCCTCTTCATTGCCTGCCGTTTTTTCAGCTGCTTGCGCTTCAAAACGCTGACGCTGATCAATCGGATCGTTTAATTCGGTGAAGGCATTGGCGTACTCACCGCCACCGACAAAAAGTTCAAAACGCTCAACAAATCGTGTATCTTTTGGATTCTTCTTAGCTAACGGGGAAACTTCGATTGGATGGCCGGTAATGAAGGTCGGTTGAATAAGCGTTGATTCAACAAACTGATCAAAGAAGGCACTGATAATATGCCCGACCTTCCAATAAGGTTCGTAGTGAACTTCATGGTCATCAGCTAACTTACGCGCTTCATCTACAGTCATTTCCGGCCAGAAGTCAACGCCGGTTTTATCCTTGATAGCGTCTAACATGTTGATACGGGCAAATGGTGCATCTAAGTCAATGTCCATCCCTTGATAAGTTAGTTTCCCGGAATCAAGGACTTTGTGGGCGGCAAATCTAAAGATGCCCTCGGTTTCGACCATGACATCGGATAGATCCCAATAAGCGGCGTAGGTTTCTAGCTCCGTAAACTCCGGATTATGTTTCGTGTCGATGCCTTCGTTGCGGAAAACGCGGCCGATTTCATAAACACGCTCCATGCCACCAACGATCAACCGCTTCAAGTGCAATTCCAATGCAATGCGCAAATAAAGATCGATATCCAACGCATTATGGTGCGTGATGAATGGCCGCGCATTCGCACCACCGGCCTGATTATGCAAAACCGGAGTCTCGACTTCAAGAAATCCGTGGTTATCCAAGTATTCACGAACAGCACTCACGATTTTGGTGCGTTTAACAAACCGATCAAAACTGTCAGGATTCGAAATAAGGTCCAAATATCGCTTGCGGTACTTCTGCTCGACATCGGTTAAGCCATGCCACTTATCCGGCAATGGGCGTAATGCTTTGGCTAGATGCGTCACGTGATTGGCTTTGACAGTCAGCTCACCCGAGTCGGTTTTCATGACTTCGCCGCTAATACCCAAAATATCGCCCAAATCTGCCTTCTTAAAGATCATGTAGTTTTCATCGCCAACCACGTCTTTACGAACATAGATCTGCATTTTACCGCTGCGATCACGGATGTCAGCGAACCCGACTTTACCTTTACCGCGTTTGGACATCATGCGTCCAGCAATCGTCACTTCCGGCTTTTCTTCGAGTAGCGTTTCCTTGTCGTCTTCGCCAAATTCTTCACGTACCTTTGCTGCAGAGTGCGTGCGGTCAAACCGGTGACCGAATGGATCAATTCCTGCTTCTCGCAAGGCATCCATCTTTTCCCGCCGCGCAATCATTTGATCGTTCATTTCTGGTTGCTGTCCGTTATCCTTAGCCAACACAAGTTCCTCCGTTTCAATTTATACCACTCTTTGATGATGACAATTTTACCGCTAAAAAGCAACCTTCTACGCATTAAAAGACGTTCGCCATGATTAATTGTCAATCAATCATCCTTGAACGCCTTTTATCATCAAAGGTTTTATGGCTTAATGGCTGCCTTGACGCTGACGGGCGCGCGCTTCAGTTTGCGCCACAAAGTCATCAAAAATATGATTGACTTCTGCTTGCGTATCAACCATATTAACGGCTGCTTTGGTCTTTGCCGAGCGTGGAATGCCTTTTAAATAATAGGCTGCTTGCATCCGGAATTCACGAACGGCCTGGTGTTCTCCGTGCAGGTCAACCAACCGTTGTAACTGTAACTTGGCAGTGGCGATTTTTTCGCGCGGTGTTGGTTCCGGAATCAGCTCGCCATGATCAAGATAAGCTGCCATCTGCTTCAAGACCCACGGATTTCCTAATGCTGCGCGGCCCACCATGACTGCATCGGCGCCAACCTCATCAAGCATCCGTTTGGCATCTTGTGGGGTTCGCACGTCACCATTCCCGATAAATGGAATGCTCAGGTGTTGTTTGACTTCTTTTAAGATGTTCCAGTCAGCATGTCCAGAATATAGCTGCTTGCGTGTCCGCCCATGCATGGCTAATGCGGCAGCGCCACCGCGTTCAGCTGCCAATGCATTTTGAACCGCATAAATGTGGTCTTCATCCCAACCCGTGCGCATCTTAACCGTGACCGGCTTTGAAACCGCATCGGTCACAGCAGCCACCATTTCGTAAACTTTCTCCGGATCTAAAAGCCAGTGTGCCCCCGCATCGGTTTTGGTAACTTTCGGTACAGGGCAGCCCATATTGATGTCAATGATGTCTGCAGCCGTGTTTTGATCGACAAACTTAGCTGCATTCACCAACGTTTCCTTGGTGCCACCAAAAATCTGAATGGAAATCGGATGTTCACGCGGATCAACAAACAGCATACTTAACGTCTTTTTATTTTTGTACATGATGCCGCGGTCACTAATCATTTCACAAACGACCAAACCAGCACCGAATTCTTTGGCTGTCACCCGAAAAGCCGCATTCGTCACACCAGCCATGGGTGCAACAACGAGTCGGTTTGGGATCTCAACATCGGCAATGTGCCACATACAAGCCACCTCTTTCTTGCTTTCGCGTTGTTAACTTTACTTAAAATAAGCAAATACTGCAACTATTCATGCCGGGCCAACAAAGCTTCAAGATCGGCCACACTGTAATGATATTGATTACCGCAGAACTTACAGGTCGTCTCGGCACCGCCGTCTTCATCAATCATTTCCTGCAATTGTTTCCGCGGCAAAGTGGCCATAATATCGCCAAAATGTTTCTTGGAACAATTACATGCAAACCGCAATGCTTGGGTATCCAGGAAGCGAACGGGCTCTTTGCCTGCAACACGTTGGATAATCTGCTCGGGAGTCAGGCCACTTTTTAATAACTCCGATACAAGCGGTAGTGTTTTGACGTTTGCTTCCAGTTCTGACAATTCGGCATCGGTCGCACCGGGCAACGCCTCTAGCATGAAACCGCCAGCAACCTTAATCGTGTTATCGGCATTGACAAATACAGAGAGTCCGACTGCCGCGGGAATCTGCTCAGACTTAGCTAAATAATACGTAAAATCTTCTGCTAGCTCACCTGAAACCAGTGGTACCTGTCCCGTAAACGGCTCGCCGATTCCGATATCTTTCGTCACCGCAAGCATGCCGTGTTTGCCGACTGCTTTTGCCACATCGATTTTACCGACGAGATTGAGGGGAAGATTCACGTGCGGCTCCTGAACATACCCGCGAACGGTTCCGAGTTGCGTACCATCTGTGACGATCGAGCCAACCGGGCCATCCCCTTTGATACGCACAGTCAGCAAGTCATTCGTGTTTTTTAATCCCGATGCGGCTAATAACGCTGTGGCAATTAAAGTTCTGCCCAGCGCAGCCGAAGCCGCACTCCAGGTGTCATGGCGTCGTTGTGCTTCGCTTACCGTTTGCGTGGCGTCGACTGCGAAAATTCGAAAATGGGCGTTGCGCGACAATGCACTCGCGATGTAGTCACTCATGTTGGATTGATCCTCTTTTCTGAAAGTTAAACGTGGCTATTCTACCAAAAATTGCCGTTATTGAAAAGCCGGCGCAGAAACCCACATGTCAAAACCTTGATGGCGATGGTCAAAGTCCGATCATCACATTTATGGCCACTTATGTTCTGGCTTATGCCCATAACGCGCTCACCGGCGCAGGGATCTGCGTGTAAGGACCTCGAACGCGATGGCCAAGACCGGGCCATCACGTCCGAGGCCGCTTACACTCCGATCCCTAACCGCGCCGGTTCGCGCTTAATAAAAAAACACCACCAACATTTGGCAGTGTTTTTATACTTAGGCTTGCGGATTCTGATGATCGTCATCGGACGGGTTACTGCCAGGTGTTGTGTCGTCTGGCTTTTCCACACTGTCCGTCGTATTGTCATCATGCGCATCTTGGTCTGTTTGATCAGCATTCGACTGACCCTCAGACTTAGCATGTGCTTCTTCGTCTGCTTGCTTTTCTTTATCCTTGTGTTCCAAGGCTGCTTTGGATTGCTCAAAAGTTGCGGCCTTTTCACTTGGAAATTCGTCTTGATCGCGTTCTGGCATCTTGCCGTCATTGAACAAGCTGAGAATTTCTTTTTCATTCAAGGTTTCGTACTTAAGCAATGCTTCGGCAATCAACTTGTGCTGGTCACGATGGGCTTGGATAATTTCGTAGGCCTGTTTGTGGGCCTCGTCAATAATCCGCCGCACTTCATCATCAATTGCCGTTGCGGTTGTTTCTGAGTATGGCGGTGTTTGGCCATACTGAGCACCCAAGAACGGCTGCCCTTCAGTCTCAAGCTGAACGGTTCCAAGCCGATCAGACATCCCATACTGTGTGACCATACTGCGTGCAATTTGCGTTGCCTGTTCAAAGTCATTGGAAGCTCCAGTGGATTCAACGCCGAAAATAATTTCTTCAGCTGTGCGACCACCAAGTAAACCAACAATTTGTTCGGTCAATTCCTTCTTGGTTAGCAGGAATTGATCGTCTTTTGGCAGCATAATTGCATATCCGCCAGCACGACCACGCGGAATGATGGTAACTTTGCGCACCGTTCGTGAATCGCTTAAGACTAAACCGACAATGGCGTGCCCAGCCTCGTGATACGCAACCATCGTCCGTTCTTTCGGGCTGATGACGCGGTCTTTCTTCGCCGGCCCAGCAATGACACGATCTTCAGCTTCATCCACATCAGCTGCATCAATCTGCTTCTTACTTCGCCGCGCTGCAACCAACGCCGCTTCATTCAACAGGTTTTCCAAGTCAGCCCCGACAAAACCAGGAGTCTGACGGGCAATTTCCTTCAAATCGACATTTGGTGCCAGCGGTTTGTTCTTTGCATGAACCTTCAAAATGGCTTCACGGCCTTTAACATCTGGTCGGCCAACCAAAATCTTCCGGTCAAAACGACCTGGACGCAGCAAAGCCGGATCAAGAACATCGGAACGGTTCGTTGCAGCAATGACAATCACGCCTTCATTACCCGTGAACCCATCCATTTCTACCAGCAACTGGTTTAATGTCTGTTCACGTTCATCGTGACCGCCGCCCATACCAGCGCCACGCTGACGACCGACCGCATCAATTTCATCAATGAAGATGATTGAAGGAGCTGCTTTTTTAGCCTGATCAAAAAGATCACGAACACGCGAAGCCCCGACACCAACGAACATCTCGACAAAGTCAGAACCGGAAATCGAGAAGAACGGTACGCCGGCTTCACCAGCAACCGCCTTGGCTAGTAAGGTTTTACCAGTACCAGGAGGACCCTCAAGCAAAACCCCGGCTGGAATACGGGCACCCAATGCCGAGAATTTACGCGGATCTTTCAGGAACTCAACCACTTCAACCAGTTCCTGCTTTTCTTCTTCTGCACCGGCAACATCAGAGAAGCGAACTTTATTGGCATTTTTATCGGCTTGTTTAGCCCGCGACTTGCCAAAACTCATCACGCGACCGGAGCCGCCGCCTTGACCTGCCTGATTCATCATCATATAGAAGAAGATCATCATGATGACAATCGGTACAACTGTAATCAACAAGCTAAACCAAACACCGGACTGCGATTCCTCCTGCGTATTGGTCTTGACATTGTTGGCATTGGTCATTTTTTGGATCTGACTCAAAGTTGCATCATTCGTCGGAATATAAGTCGAGAATTTGGTAACTTTGGTTGACTGATTGCCAAAAAAGCTCAGAGAGTTGTTCGTACCGGAAGACTTTTCAGCCTTCTTGTATTCACCGCTGACCTTATAAACGCCACCAGATGGCTGGAGCGAATAGCTTTTGACATTGTCCTTTTTTAATTCGGACATAAAGGTGCTTGTTTCAATTTCTTGGGACGATGTTGTCCCATTATCGCGCATATAATACGCAAAACCGGTGACCAGCAGCACAAAAATGATGATATACGTCAGCGTGCTACTGAACAGGCCGTTTTGTTTTTTCTTCATTTAGAACCTCCGGCAACATTCAATTAGTTCCTTATATACTACCACAAACACGGCGCTTAGATTAAGATTTTGCCGCATAGACTTCTGGCTTTAATACCCCAATATAAGGTAAGTTACGATAACGTTCGGCATAATCCAAGCCATACCCAACCACAAATTCGTTTGGCACTGTGGTTCCCACATAGTCTGCCTGAACATCAACAACCCGTCCTTCAGGTTTGTCCATCAGCGCACAAATGCGGACCGATTTTGCTTTGCGGGTTTTAAAAATATCGGTTAAGTACTTCAAGGTGCGTCCTGTATCAACGATATCCTCAACGATTAAGACATCGCGATCCTTCACGCTGGCATCAAGATCTTTAATAATCTTGACCTCACCGCTAGATTCAGTCGCATCACCATAACTTGACACGTCCATAAAATCGAGTTCCATATAATCATCAATTTCGCGAACAAGATCAGTCATGAACATGATGGCACCTTTTAAAATGCACACCACTAACGGATTCTTCCCCGCGTAATCACGCTTAAGTTCCGCGCCAAGTCTTGTCGTGATGGCGTGAATATCGTCTTGAGAATACAAAACCTTTAAAATATCGGGATTCATCATTTATCCTCACTTCTGTCAACATCTGGCAATTTCACCAGTACAACATGGAGTATATCAGTTTGAGCAGGGAGCGACAATCGTTCTAAAGGCTGACCTTCAATCCAAAAAATCTGATGACCTTGCGCTAATACCAGTAATTGATCGCGTGTTCGGGCCGGAACCTTTGCATTGATAAAAAATCGCCGCAGCTTCTGCTTCACGCCATTAGGCAGGTAAACAATATCACCGGCCTGGCGGGTCCTTAATGTAATCGGCAAGCGCACACGTACCGGAATACCTTGGTCACCAGCCACTTTTGTTCGTAGCTGAAATGTACCGCGAGCAGTTTGGCATTTTTGGCCAATACGAGAAAATGTTGCCGGCGCTAGTTTTGGTTTTGGCACCAACTTCACAATTTTGGCCGCTTGAACCGCAATCGTCACGCCAGCGCCAAGATCAAATCGTCGTTCGCGAGTATCATTCAGGCTTTTCAGGATCGGCATGAGCAGTCCGTGGTTAACTCTCGGCTGCCATTGGCGTAGCAAGGTTGCCAGCAGCATCAGCTGGATCGTGCGCGGCTGATTTGCTGCCGCGCGCCAATCAATTGTCACCGAATTAATCCGCAACCGCTGCTGCCATTCAGTCAGTTGCATTTGAGCCAGTGCAACCAGGCCAGACTGTTCCGTTGTAAATCTTTGGACATGCCGCAACAACTCGGGATTTTGCTTTTTAAATGCCGGAATCACTTGATGGCGCAACTGATTGCGGGCATAACGCGTATCGGCATTGGATGGATCGTCGCAAAAATCCAGACCGTGCCTGCCTGCATAAGCTCGAATATCATCTTTACTAAAATTCAGCAGCGGACGCACCAAACGCTTTTTACGCCACGGTTGATCCGGACGAATTCCTACAAGGGCGGCCGGATCACCGGAGCGTCCTAACCGAAACAGGACCGTTTCAAGTTGATCATCCGCGTGATGCGCTGTCATGATCACCGTGGCTGCCTGAGAATCGGCACTCGCATTCAAGAAGTCGTAGCGTGCCTGTCGCGCCGCAGCTTCACTTACCGCAGTGGCGGCCGATCGCTGCCATGTTCCAGTCACAACCGGAACATGATAACGCGCTGCTGCAGCCGCCACAAATGCTTGCTCCTGTCGGCTTTCTGGCCGCAAACGATGATCAAACGTTGCGACAACGACATCCAGATTCGGTGCTCGAACTGCCAGGTCCAACAAGACCATCGAATCCACGCCTCCGGAAACAGCCACTAACACCCGGGTATGCGGCGTAAACTCAAACTGTTCAAAAAGCTTTGGACTCATGTGTCTGCTCCTCCGCTTAGCATACTCGGCCAAGCATATTGATCGCATAACCACCATCAAATCGGCTTGGCAACAAAATAGGCCCAGAACAAATAACCGTTTGTCCCAGACCTGATTTTTTTAACTACGCCGACCGCCTCGGCCGCCGCGTTTGCCTTCGGTGTTGCGGCGAAGAACACTTAGGCGATCTTCGCTTTCTTTCAAATAGCCGGACATCATCGCATCAAAATCGCCTTTTACCGGTTGGGCTTTGTGGCCGAATCGATTGCCACTATTGCGTGCGCCGCCTTGGAAGCGGTTATTGCCAGCATGTGGCGCGGGTGCGTGTCTGTTTTCGTGATAATGATCATTTTCACGTTGTTGCGGTTTGTCAACTGCTTTCCGGATAGACAGGCCAATCTTACCATCTTGGATCGAAAGGACTTTAACCGTCACCGGTTCGCCAACATGCAGCACATCATGAATATCTTTGACATAAGCGTCAGAGACTTCGCTAATGTGCACCAATCCGGTCTTGCCATCGCCTAACTCAACGAATGCACCGAATTTCGTGATCCCGGTGACTTTACCAGCCACTTTCGTACCAACTTCAACTGCCATAAAAAAAGAAGTCCTCCTAATTAAATGTATCTATAAGTATAGCATGAGTGAAAAGACACGCAAGCACGACGTATTAGCCTAGCCAAAGCAACTGAATGCAGTCGTCAAAGGCAATTCGCCATGAAGAAAACATTTCAGCGTCTGTGCTCCCCGCCAATGCTTGCCACCTCATCAAGAATACCACTGAATCTCAAACCAACAACTCTAAAGTAGCCAAATGACTGCAGGGACGCGAATATAAAAAACGACCGGCACTTGCGTTTATTGCAACCCGTTTATCGCGTCATTGGGTAACGTTTAAGTCCGGCACTTTGTTTGCTTTATCCGGCAAATTAAAAATAATCTCTCCCGGTTTCGAATAGAGGTATTTTTCACGAATCAGCTTGGCCGTGTAATCGTCATTATGCAATTGGTCAACCTGAACTTTAAGGGCGGCTTTGTTCGCCTTTAATTTATTCAAATTAGACTTGGCTTTGGCAACCGCCTGATTTGTTTCCCCCAGTGTCATTTGCGTGCGCATTAAACTGACGCCGCCTAAGCCCAAAATAGCAACCATCACAATTAGCAAATTACGAATTCGTTTCATATGTACCGCGTGTGCCCGCGACTTAGGCACACGTGTCGACTTTTGCCTGTGTTCACGTGTATATGCATTATTTAATTGACTGATATTATTTTTCGCCATCTGTCTGCACCCTCGTTTTCACCAGCCGTGTATCACTACTTCAGTAAATCAAGTATAACAAATCAGAGGGGCTGCTGTTCAATAAATCGGCATTAAAATGTTTCTTTATAATCTTCTTTCAAAACCGTGTACATATCGGCCGCTTCGTTCTTTTTCGTTGTTTCAACTAAATCGTCCGCACGTACGGTCAATGTTTTGTTACCGAAATTAATCACCAGCGTGTCGCCAACTCCAACATCGGTACTCGACTTGGCAACTTTACCGTTGATCGTGATCCGGCCCTTATCCGCAATTTCCTTGGCAACGGTGCGCCGTTTAATGATTCGTGAGACTTTAAGGAACTTATCCAATCGCATGTCTTTTTACCTCGCTTTTATTCGTCGTAACAATCGTAAATACTTTTTCCCGCCTGGCAGATCTAGCATCTCGCGTAACGTCAACAATCGCAGCCATGTTCCGGCAATCAAGAAGACCACGACGCCGATGACAACGCCAAGCAACGTGACACCGACTGCCACAGTTCTTGAGCTCAGCGGAATCCATCCCACCGTAACATGCACAATAACCGTCATAATCCCGGTCACGGCAACAAGCTTGGGTACAAACAGCCGCAGTGCACTTCTGCCTTTGATCGTCTCAGGAACTGCATAATAAATCAAGCACAGGATCACACCCAAGGCCAAAATTGTCGCCCCGCTTGCTCCTGCTGTTCCAAAGCGCATCACCAGTGGTTCATTGCTCAGCGCCTTCACCACAATGCCGAGTAATAAGGCCACACTGATCCCTGTATACCGATCAAGGCTTTGCAAAATCGCATTATACGCGTTGATCATGGCAACAACGGCAATGGCAAGTGCATATAACTGCAAGGCATAAGTGCCAGCCGTATCGCCAAACAATAATAGATTAATCGCCGGCATCAAGACAATCAGTCCCGAAGCCGCCGCCAGCGCAAAGGCTAAGTTGAAATGGACTAATTCGGCTCCGCGCTGAATGAACTGGCGGCGCTGTCGTAATTGCCGCGCCTGAGTCAGACTGGGTAGCAACGTTGTAGACAAAGACGCTGCCACCACCAAACCCAATTGGACCAGTGGCTGGCCGCGATCATAAACCCCTTTTAAGCTCTTGGCAGTTGCCATTGCAATCCCTGAACCAGTCAAACCTTTCGTCACCGTGAAGCTGTCAATCAGCTGTAGCAAGATCAACAAAGCCGCATAAAGCGTAATCGCCCCACCTTCACGGATAAACCGACTAATTAAGCGGCCGTATGCGTGAAGCCCGGGAAATTGATACTGCTGCTGACCAAAAACTTGCCGATAAGGCCGCCATAAAGTCAAAGCAGCGGCGGCCCCGCCAAAAAATGCCCCACTCATGGCAACAGCGCCCATTTGATAAACGCTCCAGTGATATTGCAGAAACCACCAAGCCGCTAGCAGAATCACCGCCACCCGGACAAGCTGTTCAACCACTTGACTCGTTGCGGTTTTTACCATATCAAAAGTGCCTTGAAAATAACCGCGGCCAGTTGCCAGTAGCGGCATGGTTAAGAACATAAAGGCCACCATTTGGATTAACGGCAACAATTCCGGATCCGCCATCGCCTGCGCAATTGCGGCCCCAAAAAATTCGAGTCCCAAAAATAACGCCCACGAAATCCAAGTCAAAATGACCCGACTTTGATGGGCCACTGTTCGTTTGGCTTCGAGACTGTCAGCTTCTGCAACCAGCTTGGAGATATAAACCGGAAACCCTGACAACGCAAACGTCATGCCCAGTCCATAAATCGGATAAATTTGCTGATAGGCGTAAAACCCAGTGTCGCCAACCATATTCTGGAAAGGAACGCGATAAACGGCGCTTAGAATCTTTGCAATCAAGGAACTAAGACTCAAGATCCACGCACCGCGCATCAAATGTTTCATTTGTTGATTATGCATGGTGATCTCCTATCAACATCGCTGCATCGCTGTGCCAAAATAACGCAGCGCACATCGATATCCAGCAGTTCATCTTATTAGGCGGCAGGCTTTTTTCCCGGCTGCGGATTCACAACCGCCAGCAATCCCTTCATGAAAGCAGTTAGTTGCCCTAGCCACTCGTCTTCTTTCATGGTTGCTGGCACAGCGAGCGTTACCGTCAGCTTTCCATCGGCAATTGCTACTTGTGCTTTCAAAGTCGTAGCCGCCAACGCCTTGAAGATCGGTTCGCCTTGTGCTTTAGCAGTCGCTTGCGGGGTTAACACCACCGTCATTTTCTGGTCGTTTTTCTGGACGTGATCCACCCAAGCCAAATCAGCGAAACGTTTCAGATGTGCGATTGCCAAAAGATTCGTCACCGGCTGTGGATAATCGCCGAATCGATCAATCAAATCTTCACTAATCTCGGTTTCGGCTTCATCACTGTCTGCTTCACGAATCCGTTTGTACAGTTCAATTTTCTGGCGCGAGTCGGCAACATAATCCGTTGGCAGGTATGCTTCCAGACCCAAGTCGATTTCCGCATCGGTTTTTTGAACGGTTTTAAGTCCGCGGCGTTTGTTAACCGCCTCTTGTAACATCTGCGTGTACAAGTCATACCCAACCGAATCAATAAATCCATGCTGTTGTTTGCCTAACAAGTTCCCCGCACCGCGAATCGACAAATCACGCATCGCAATCTTAAAGCCGCTACCTAATTCCGTGAAATCCTTAATCGCCTGCAGCCGTTTTTCGGCCACTTCATTAAGTACCTTCATCGGTTGATACATGAAATAAGCGTAAGCAACACGGCTGGAACGCCCGATACGTCCGCGTAACTGATACAACTGGGACAATCCATAATGATCCGCATTTTCAATAATCAGCGTATTGGCGTTCGGCATATCGACCCCGGTTTCAATAATGGTCGTGGTCACTAATACGTCATACGCGCCATGCAGAAAATCATAGATGACATTTTCCAGCTGGGTTTCCGTCATCTGACCGTGGGCATACCCGATGCTAGCGTCAGGCACTAGCTCTTCCAATTGACTCACGGTTCGCTCCATATCCTCCACCCGATTATGCAGGTAAAAGACTTGACCACCGCGTTCCATTTCGCGTTCGATGGCTTCCCGAATGACCCCGGGGTTTTGCTCCATCACAAAGGTCTGAATCGGATAGCGATTTGTCGGTGGCGTCTCAATGACACTTAAGTCCCGCACGCCAAGCATCGACATGTTTAGCGTACGTGGAATTGGCGTTGCCGTCAGCGTTAACACATCCACATTGCTTTTCAGTTGCTTAATCCGTTCCTTGTGCTTCACCCCAAAACGCTGCTCTTCATCAATCACCAACAAACCGAGGTCACGAAATGCCACATCTTTAGAAAGCAGTCGATGGGTGCCGACAACAATGTCAATCGTGCCGTTTTTGAGTCCTTTAATCGTCATTTTATTTTGATGCGGTGTCTGGAAGCGCGATAACAAGCCGATTTTAACCGGAAAATCGGCAAATCGATCCTTCATGGTGTCAAAATGTTGCTGCGCCAAGATGGTAGTCGGTACTAAAATTGCGACCTGCTTACCATAGTCAACTGCTTTAAATGCTGCCCGTAACGCGACTTCGGTTTTGCCAAAGCCCACATCCCCGACAAGCAAGCGATCCATGGGTTTGGGTTTCTCCATATCCCGCTTAATTTCTTTTGCCGATCGCAGTTGATCAGGCGTCTCGGGATAAGGAAACTCATCTTCAAATTTTTGCTGCAGATCATCATCCGGCCCGAAAGCATAACCTTTTTCCGCTTCCCGTTTTGCGTACAAGTCAATCAGCTCGTCGGCAATGTCTTCGATTCGAGCCGCCACTTTGCGTTTGGTCTTTTGCCACTCGGTACCGCCAAGCTTATTGACGTTAGGCGTTTTGCCATCTGCAGAAACATATTTCTGAACCAGATTTAATTGGTCAACCGGAATAAACAGTTTGTCATTGTTGCGATAAACGATGGTGATGTAATCGCGATGGACACCGTCAACTTCAAGCGTCTCCATGCCGGTATATTGCCCAATCCCGTGGTTGACATGAACAACATAATCGCCAGGCTTTAATTCATTATAGCTGCGGAGGCGTTCCGTATTTGCCAACGTCTGATGGCGAGCCCGCCGCCGCTGCCGAGCATTGAACAGCTCGTGTTCTGTCACCACTACCAGCTTCAAATCCGGCAATTCAAAGCCGTTCTTCAGACTGCCATCGGTTAACTGAACTTTTCCTGAAAGCAGCTGATTAGGTTCGGTCACCACATTACTAATCTCAAAATCATGTAAAGTAGCACTCAGCTTATCCAAACGGTTCTTATCGGAAACCAGGAAAACCACGGTCTGCTTTTGTTTCACCCACCGATCCGTTTCGGTTTTGAGCAATGGCATCTGACTAAAGAATTGTTGAACATTGCGACTCGGCACGTTAGTCAAGCTATCCAACCGCAACTGACCCATTCCTTTTTGGAAAAGGCTCAAGTAAAGCCGCGGATGCCGATCACGCTGATTAAGCGCTTGGATCGTAGGATTAGGTGTTTTAGGCAACAAACGGCCTTCCTCTTGCAGCTGTGAATACCATTCAGCCGTATCCTGCACCAAATTCGTATCACTATCCAACAGGCGACTGTAATCATCAAACGCTACCAGCGCATCACCGGCAAGATAATCAGTAATGCGGTGATGTTCCGGATACAGCTCCGGCGCATACAATGCCAGGTTTTCTGGCCGTTCTAATGCTTGTAACTGCTGGCTGGTCGTCAACAAGCCATCGGTAATCGCTTGCTTTGCCGCTGCATCCTTGACTTTCGCTTTGTAAGCTGTTGCCTGCTTACCGATTCGCGCACCGGCATCGGTCAGCACCTGATCGGAAGCGATCATGTCAGTAGCCGGTGCAATGACAATCTGATCAAGCTTTTTCAAACTGCGCTGGGTAGCAATGTCGAAGCTGCGAATCGAGTCGATTTCCGTATCAAACAACTCAATGCGAATCGGATCATCCTGATTTAATGGATAAATATCGATAATCCCACCGCGAATGGCAAATTGGCCGGGCGCACTCACTAATGAATCACGCCGATAACCCATCGCCACAAGCTGCTTGGCGACCGTTTGCGGATCAAGCTCTGAATCCATATCAACAACCAACTCACTTGCCGCCCATGCAGCCGGTGCGGGTAAAATTCGCTTATATCCTGCCAGGCTGGTAACAATAATGCCCGGTTGGCCGCTTTGAATAAAGGTCAGTGCGTTGATCCGGTCGTTGCGGGTTTCCGGTGAACTGACCGCCACTTCAGCCGCCAATACATCTTCAACCGGAAAATCATAAACAAGCGCATCGCCTAATAAACTACTCAAATCTGCTGCCAACTCGTCTGCATGAAACCGATTATTTTCGACAATCAGCAGCTGCTTTTTTTGCTGCTGCAAGAGTGCGCCAAAAAAGACCGTCTTGGCCGAACCTGATAGTCCTGTCACCAAATGGCGGCCTGTCTCGAGCTTAGGCCATAATGCCGACAGTTCCGGATCTGCCTGCACCATGTCGATTAAATTCATCGCTCCACCTGCTTCTTTCATATTCTTCAAGTTTACCCATTACCCCAAGCTTCATCAGCCAGCGAGGGGCAAGTTTTAATTAAACTTATTCATCAACTGGGCAAATGGCATGCCGTTTAGCCAATCTTCCAATGCATCATCCGCTTTAGTGATAGCAGCATCAATCACTGGTTGATCGGTTTTGGCAAATGGGGTCAACACCCAGTCCACAACTCGCTGCCGCTGCGGGTGCTGAATGCCGATCTTTAACCGATAGAATTCGTCACTTCCCGTAGCGCTGATAATGTCCTTGATACCGTTGTGACCGCCGGCTGATCCTCGCTGGCGCAATCGTAACTTGCCCAATGTCAGATCCATATCATCGTGTACCACTAGAATTTCGTCTAACCTAATCTGGTAATACATCATTAACTGCCGCACTGCGCGTCCCGACGCGTTCATATAGGTCTGTGGTTTAACCAGGAAAACTTTTTCATCATGAACACGTGTCGTTGCTGTGGCAGCATCGAATTCAAGCTTGTTAAGGGTGAGCCCCATTCGCTGTGCCAAGCCATCAACCACCATGAATCCCATATTGTGCTTCGTGCCTGCATATTGACGTCCGGGATTTCCCAGACCCACAATCATTTTCATATTATCTCCTCATCGTATCGAGCTTAAATTCATGCAATCCTGCTTGGTTTACCGGTGATGCTGACACTTAACCAAGCCAAGCGAAGAACACCAAACGCCTAACCCAGATAAAGAAGTTAGCTGCTTGGTGTTGCTTCGCCGAATGTTAAATGCTGCATGTCCGCGCACTGTTTTCTATTAGTAAGTAGTATAACACATGCCGGCTGACTGACTGTATGTCTCCCTTTCTGCGAACTGTTAAGTTTTGTTAATTCGTGAAAATAGATGTTGCAAGCGTTTACGTTCCTGAAAGCCAGCTTGTCTCAGGATTCACAAGCCTTGGCATTGTAAGGCTCAGCCCCGCTTTTTAACAATGACAAAATCATGAAAAAGTCAGTCAATTTTGTTTCAGTGATTTGATAATGTGTTATACTCACAATGAAATGCAGTTTGCATGCACATAAGAAAGGATGATATCACCGTGGCAAGTATTACGGATAAGGATCACCAAAAAGTTATTCTCGTTGGTGATGGCGCCGTTGGTTCAAGCTATGCCTATGCAATGGTTTTGCAAGGTATCGCTCAAGAAATCGGGATCGTTGACATTTTCAAGGACAAGACGAAAGGTGACGCAATTGATTTAAGTAACGCGCTCCCATTCACCAGTCCTAAGAAGATTTATTCTGCTGAATACAGCGATGCCAAGGATGCTGATCTGGTTGTTATCACTGCTGGTGCTCCTCAAAAGCCTGGCGAAACTCGCTTGGATCTGGTTAACAAGAACTTGAAGATTTTGAAGTCCATTGTTGACCCTATCGTGGATTCTGGCTTTAACGGTATCTTCTTGGTTGCTGCTAACCCAGTTGATATCTTGACTTATGCTACTTGGAAGCTTTCCGGATTCCCGAAGAACCGGGTTGTTGGTTCAGGTACTTCTCTGGACACCGCTCGTTTCCGTCAATCCATTGCTGAAATGGTTAACGTTGATGCTCGTTCCGTCCACGCATATATCATGGGTGAACACGGCGACACAGAATTTCCTGTATGGTCCCACGCTAACATTGGTGGCGTTACCATCGCTGAATGGGTTAAAGCACATCCAGAAATCAAAGAAGACAAACTCGTTAAGATGTTTGAAGACGTTCGTGACGCTGCTTACGAAATCATCAAACTCAAGGGTGCAACCTTCTACGGTATCGCAACTGCTTTGGCACGGATTTCCAAAGCAATTCTTAACGATGAAAATGCGGTACTCCCATTGTCCGTTTACATGGACGGCCAATACGGCTTGAACGACATCTACATTGGTACACCTGCTGTGATCAACCGCAATGGTATCCAGAACATTCTGGAAATCCCATTGACCGACCACGAAGAAGAATCCATGCAGAAGTCGGCTTCACAATTGAAGAAAGTTCTGACCGATGCGTTTGCTAAGAACGACATCGAAACACGTCAGTAATCTTCACCATAACTGATTTTAAACCGGCGTCAACCGTGATTTAATCAGTGAGTATCAAAGTGGATCAACCCCAGAGATGAAAAACGTCTCTGGGGTTGATTTCGTTTACGCCACCACAACCGATGCAGGTGGCGTCAACCAATACCGAAGATGGCCGACTCAATTCCCATATCATCACCAGTCTGTGCTTTTCAAAGTCATTGGCTTGCGCTTCGTTTCATAATGTTTTTTTAAGTTTACCGTTCATTAACTGTAAGTGGTATGATACCGCAGTTCCTTCACCACCGTTCGAGAGGCGTTGCTTTTATTTCCGGCGTTGGTATCTTATAATAAGTAAAAATAACGTCATTTTTAAGGAAGTGCTTGTTACGAAACAGGAACAAACAAGAAGCAGGAGGCAGCAATCAGTGAATAAGAAAAAATGGTGGCTCCTCGCGCTCGGCGCCGTAGTCATTCTTCTAGGCGGATTCTATATCTTCCGAAGTATGCACTACCGCGATCATTTTTTGCCCAATACAGAAGTTCTGGGCGTTGATGTTTCCGATCAAACCGTTAGCGCGGCAAATAAGAAACTCATCCAACAATTTAGTGAACGCCAATATACCTTTGTTGAAGATGATAAAAAAGTCTTGAAAGTCAAAGGCAGTGCTTTGGGTATCAGTCAAGACTTCAATCAAGGACTTACTCAAGTGCTGAATAAGCAAAATCCTTGGCAATGGACAACTTCCATTTTTGCGGGCCAAAAAGCCCATGCCGAGGAAGACCCGTCAATTAATAAGACGGCCTTAACCAAGTTTGCTCAGACGACTGCTGACAAGCTTAATCAAGGGCGTCAGGGGCCGGAAAATGCAAAACTAGTCGCGGATGGCACTAAATATAAGATTCAAAAAGAAGTCAACGGTACCCAAATCGATGCGGATAAGCTTGCAACAACGGTAACGAATGTCCTTGATAATCATCAGCAAACCGTTAATCTGGCCGCTGCGTACAAGAAGCCGACTGTTACCGCGTCTAGTAGCAGCTTGCAAACAACCGAACGCGACATGAACAAGCTGGCAGGGACTAATGTTTCATTGCAGATTCAGACCAAAACGGTGACCGTTCCGCAAGCAACCGTGATGAGTTGGATCATAAACGATAATGGCAAGGCAACGGTTTCAAGTCAGGCCGTTACCAATTACGTTTCTGCCTTATCGCAACAGTACAGCACCATCAAAAAAACGCGTCAATTCAACTCGCAACAACAAGGAACAGTGAGTGTTCCTGCTGGCACCTATGGCTGGAGCATTAATGTTAGCGCCACAACCGCCATGATTGTTGCCAGTGTCAAAGCCGGACAGGATCTCAATAAAGAAATTGTCCACAACGGTTCCGGTTACTCAACAGACGGCGACATTGGCAACACGTACGTTGAAGTATCCAAAGAAAAACAACATGAATGGTATATTAAAGATGGTAAAGTCGTCATGGACTCCGACATTGTCACCGGTAAGCCAGGTCAAGACACCCCATCCGGCGTCTTCTATGTCTGGTCCAAACAGCGTAACGCAACGCTACGTGGAAAAAACGACGATGGCAGCGACTACGCCAGTCCTGTTTCGTACTGGATGCCAATTGATTACACCGGGGTCGGCCTCCACGATAGTCCGTGGCAGCCTAAGTACGGCGGCGACTGGTACAAGGAACACGGATCGCATGGATGTGTCAACAACCCGCCAGACTTCATGGCAAAGTTGTATGCCGCAGTTGACGAAGGCACGCCTGTGATCGTGTATTAAGACGTACCTGATAAAATGAAGGTACAAGAAATGGCTTGATTCCAAACTACTACGGAATCAAGTCTTTTTTTGGCCATGATTGGACGTACATGTTTATCCAATCAGAATTACAGCTGTCACCTCGAAGACTAGCGGTGCTCTGAGTCGTTTCCCTTTGGCTCGTCTGTCTGTAAATATGCTTTTAACGTCTTGATCTGCGCCTCATACTCGGCAATGCCAACCGAAAAAGAAAGATGCTGGGTTTTAGTCATGTTTGGCCATTCTTTTAGCCGCAACTGTAATTTGTCAATTTGCATTCCTAACCACCCAATTTGCTGTTGAATCATCGCTTGTAAGGCTGTATCCGATTCGTATTCACCAAAGTAGAGTCGCATCAAGAAATCTGAATGACGGGTATCCGGAACAACTGACGCATCAAGCGAGTCTTCAAAAACCTTTTTACCTTCTTCAGTAATGGCATATTGATTTTTATTTGGTCGCCCACTTTGGACGACCATTTTTTTGGAAACAAGGCCATTCTTCTCTAGACGTCGCAAGGTTGGATAAATCATACCAAAAGAAGCGTCATAAAAATGACTGAAAATATTTTTAAAGACTTCGTTCAATTCGTACCCTGTTCTCGAATGTTTATATAGCAAGCCAAGGATAATCTGCTCATTATTCATGCTAAAACCTCCAATGATGTTGTCTATATCTTACCACGTTAATATTAACGGAAACAATATTAATTCTTGACATATAAATGAGGGCGCGTTAATATCCTTTTATATTAATCCCGTTAATATAAACGAAAAAAATATGGAGGCGCAACATGATTAAATCAGAATGGTTATCTGTCTTAAAACGACCAATGGTGATCGTTGTTCTTTTCTTCATTACTCTTATTCCGGCAATCTATTCAGGTGTCTATCTCTCTTCAATGTGGAACACCTACGAGCACACGAAGGATTTACCTGCCGCAATTGTCAATAACGACACTGGTATAACCGACAACGGTCAAGCGGTTAACGCCGGAAAAGATCTTGTCAAAGGGGTGCTCAAGTCAGATTCAATGCATTATCACGTCACTTCAAAACAAGAAGCTGACCGCGGTTTGAAAAATGGCGACTATTATCTTGTCATTGAAATTCCAAATCATTTTTCAAAAGACTCCCGATCACTTTTAACGCAACATCCCACGGCCATGAATATCACGTACAAAGTGAATCCAGGAACAGATTTCTTTGCCTCACAAATAGCAAAGGGCACGGCCACTGCTATTCAAGCCAAGCTCAACCAACAGATTTCCGCTATTTACTTTAAAAATCTAACGGCAGGGGTCGTTTCTGGAACCCAAGGCAACGCAAAATTACTAACTGCCATTGATGCACTTAATGCCGGCAGTCAAGCCTTATCCACTGGTCTGTCGCAACAGAAAACGGCGATCACCGCACTCAGTAACAACCTTCCGAGTACAGCCCAACCGTTGGCAACGCAGCTAACCTCATCGAACATTGCACTATCTAACGCTGCGACCTCGCTAACAGCTGGTACGGCAAAGGTTCAAAGTGCCTTAACCCAATCACTTAAAACGCAGCCCAGACTAGCCGTCGCCTCCAAGAATATTCACTTATTATCCGCCCCTGTCACTTTAACCCGTGTTGACATTTCCCATACACCTACTAACGGCGTCGGCATGGCACCATTCGCGATTGCAATCGGCCTTTATGTCGGCTGCATCTCGCTTAGTTTTATGTACGACATGTACTCACCAAAAACAAAACCAACCAAAGCAATTGCATGGTGGTGGAGCAAATATAGTCTGCTGTTAGTTCTAATTGGGATTCAAGTAGGCTGTCAGGCCATCGTTGTCATGAGCCTAGGACTAAAACCGTTATCCATTGGCAACACTTGTTTAGCAATGTTGGTCACGGCTATCACCTTCATAACCTGTGTTTTTGGCCTAAATACCATTCTTGGTGCTTTCGGCAAATACCTGGTCACCATTTTATTGATTCTTCAACTAGGTGCTTCGACCGGCGTCTATCCGTTGGAAACAGCCAATGTTTTCACCCGTATCTCTAGCCCATTCTTGCCCATGACCTATGGCATCCACGCCATGCGCGAAGCAATTTCAATAGGCGGTCAAATGACCCACGACTTGGTTGTCATGTTAGTAGTCACCCTTGTCATCAATGGTTTAGTCATTGTCAAACTTGAGTTGGATCGTAAACACGAAAAGTTTAGCGATCTTGTTGATGATGTCGTGTCATCCATCAACTAGTCTCGCTGGCAATCAGCAAAAAAGCAGATCGCATGTCATCATCCAGGAGGCGTCACAAGGAATATGGCCACTAAATTAATTTTGATCGTGTATTGTCACCCTTACACCCACAGCTTTAATCATGCTGTGTTAACGCACTTAGAAAAAAACCTCACCGATCATGGTCTTCATTATCAACTCATCGACCTATACGGCGATCACTTTCAACCTTTTTACGATATTGAAGAGTTGCGCTTGTTCCATCAAGGGCAAACACATGATCCGCTTGTTAAACATTATCTTGATCAATTAAAAACAGCTCAAGGGATCATTTTCGTCACGCCAATTTGGTGGAACAGCGTCCCTGGCATGCTCAAAGGTTTCATTGATAAAGTGATGAAGGAAGGCGACGGTTTAACGCATACTGTCACCAAAACTGGCGTCCGCGGCTGCTTGACTAATTTAAAACGAGCCTATGTTTTCACCACTTCTACATCACCAACATTTTGGTTCCGTACCACATCTGGAAACAGCATTCAGAAAATCTTCATCAATAAAACGCTGAAACAATTGGGCATTCAGAAAGCCAAGTGGTATAACTTCGGCAACATCAGTCATGCATCGAAAACCCAACGCGATCATTATCTGGTGACATGCCAGAAACGACCCCTGCTCTTTTGAAAGTCAGAGTTATTGACCGGCACTCATCAAACATAGCTATCAGGTCGCTGACAGTCTTCTTCCGCATGAACACCCCAGAAAAACGTTACACCGCCAGCGAACTATGGTATCATAAAGCAAGATTAGAACATTTTAATAAAGTGATAGTTGTTTGATGGAGGAAAGCGCATGTTAATTAAGTCGTTAGTATTAAAAAAGGAATTCCTGACCACTGTCAAGGAAACGGTTACCCTTGAAGAAGCGCTGAAGATCCTTGAAGACTCCGGCTTTCGGTGTGTGCCGATCCTAGATGAGAGCGGCACGATCTTCCGCGGCAATATTTACAAGATGCATATCTATCGCCATAAATCTCAAGGCGGCGATATGAGTTTGCCGGTTACTTATCTGCTGAAGAATGCAACCAAAACCATTCCGGTCAATGCGCCATTCTTTAAGGTCTTCTTTAACATCAAGGATCTGCCGTACATTGCTGTTTTAGATGAAAATGCCAACTTCTATGGTATTTTGACTCACGCTAAACTGCTTGGGATGCTGTCAGAAGCTTGGAATGTCGATGTCGGCTCTTACGTTTTGACGGTCATGTCAACTGGTGAACGTGGAGACCTGGCAAAAATGAGTAAAATCCTTGCTCGCTACGTTTCGATTTCCGGTTGTATCACGTTGGATGCTAAGCGTGACGAGTTTGTGCGGCGGACGCTTTTCACCTTGCCGGCCGGTACAGATGAAAATACATTAAATGAAATTGTATCTCGACTAGAGAAGAAGAGCTTCCGGGTTGTCGAAATTGATGATCTCCAATCCGGTCAGCCGCTTCGAGTAGACGAAGAGCTTTAATCTGCCCAATCACGTGCGCCATCAGTACAAAACAAGCGTGTAAGAACCTCGGACACAACCATTAAGGCCACTTAGCCGTTCGTTTCCGACTAGCCGACTCACGCTTACAAAAAGCTCGGCAGCATTGACTGTCGGGCTTTTGTGATGGTTGAAAAATGCCATGATGATACGAGCAAAGGTGCTGGAATCGTGCACTGGTTTGGACTTTGGCGATCCTTTATAATACAGTGAACAGTGAAGTTGTTTTATTTTTATTGCTGCAAATGCATCAAGTGCGAATAGAAAGGATGCTACATGTGAAACGAATAACCGAACTGATGCATCATCTTGCCGCGATGATGCATTACCTTCATTCACATCATCTGAAACCAAAGTACCGGAATCGCCTGCTTTTCATTGCTGTCTTCATAACGGTGTGTTTGATCGCAGTCTTTACCGGACAACATGCTAAAGAGTCAGCTTCGACAGCGTCAAGCTATGCATCGGTCACAAAACTCGCCAAGACTAACCACACGCCGAGTTACACCGCTGCTGAAATTACTCGGGTTACGCCTAAGAAGATTGACTGGAAAGCACCTTCCGAAAGTCGGCCTTATCCTGACGTCTCCAAGCATCCCAACCTCTCTTTGCATGTAAACTTGAAAAAGCAGCGGGTATTTATTAAAGATGGCAGCAAAACGCTTTATACAATGTATGCATCCACGGGCATTGACGACACAACCCCGCACGGTGACTTTACCATTCAGGATGAGCGCGGTTATGAATTCTTTAATCCTAACGAGCAAATGGGTGCACATTATTACACCAGTTTTTACTTACATGGTACCTATCTTTTTCATTCCGTACCGACAGATGTCAACGGTAACTACATTCAATCCGAAGCAGCAAAGTTGGGTAAAAAGCCGGGATCACACGGGTGCGTGCGGCTGAGTATTTCTGATGCCAAATGGATTTATGAACATATCCCAACAGGAACGCCGGTTTCAATTCATTAACAGATGCCTATCAAAAAAGTCCCCTGTAGCAACTTATTCGTTGCCACAGGGGACTTTTTTCAAAGGCTAAACCGCCAACCTATAACGCTTCACTTGCCAATGTTTGCAAGGATGCATCGACTTTTTCCGCACACATGCGGCCTTCGTGAATCCCCCAAATAACCAAGCTGGGGCCGCGGCGACAATCACCAGCAACATAAACCTGGGTATCATTGGTTGTGAAGTTAGTATTCTTGGCAGTAATCCCAAATGCATCAAAAACATCGGCTTCCGGACCGGTAAAGCCCATGGCCAGCACTACCAGATCAACTTTGACTTTCTTCTCTGTTCCCGCAATCGGTTTAAAATGATCGACTTGGCTAATCTCGGCTTCACTCACTTGACCATGCTCGCCAAAGAAAGCAGTCACCGTAGCGGCATAGGTGGTCACATCGCCGCCAAAGAGCGCTTTTGCCTCCTTCTGGCCATAACCGGCTTTTAACGTCATGGGCCACTCTGGCCACTGATTGCCAGCAGTACGCTTGGGTGGTAACGCCGGGGTAATTTCAAGTTGCGTCACACCGGCACAACCTTGGCGAATCGCGGTTGCAATACAATCATTGCCCGTGTCCCCGCCACCGAGAACCAAGACGCGTTTACCTTTCAATTGGGTATTCGCTTGGGTACCATCTTTGAGGACTGTCTGAGTTGCTGTCTTGAGAAAATCAACTGCCTGAACAATACCGCCTAACTCGCGCCCCGGGACTGGTAACTCACGAGCCTGGCGAGCACCTGTGCAAACAATAACCCGGTCGAATTGCTGCTTGAGTTCATCTGCGGAAATATCTTTACCGACTTCCGTATTGGCAACTAATTCAATCCCGACTTGCTTCAGTGTTTCGATACGCCGCTGAACAACGATCTTTGGCAGCTTCATGTTGGGAATGCCATACATCAAAAAGCCACCGAAGCGATCATCCCGTTCAAATATTGTCACGGAATGGCCTAATTGATTAAGCCGCCACGCCGCGGAAATGCCAGCCGGACCACTACCAATGACCGCCACTTTTTTCCCGGTACGTTGCAGCGGATTTCCGGATGCAACAACCCAGCCATTTTTGAACGCCTGCTCGATGATGTACTTTTCATTGTTACGAATGGTAACGCCGGGACCGTTAAGTGCTTGAACGCAGGAAACTTCACAGGGTGCCGGACAAACGCGTCCTGTCATATCCGGTAACATGTTGGAGCGACTCAACCGTTCAAACGCGCGCTTGTCTTCTGCACGGTAAACCAGATCGTTCCATTCGGGAATCAGATTGTCATTGGGACACCCGCTGACCGCGCGACCGCCACCATAAAAGACGCCATGATGACAAAATGGAATGCCACAATTCATACACCGCGCTGCCTGTTTACGTCGTTCCTCCATGCTGACGTCCAGTTCCAACGCATCAAAATCCTTGACCCGCTGCATAATTGGACGCATGGGATTATCTTTGCGCTGATACTTCAAAAAGCCTTTGGGATCTGCCATCACGTTGCCCTCCTCATATCATTCGTAGGTACTTCTTTAGTCGTGCTTTTATCAAAATCATCGGCTAGTGTCCATTGCCCATCGCCGTGTCAAAAGCCTGCTCAATGACCTGTTCTTCAGACAACTCGGGCTTGGTAAACTTTTGAATGAGATCGCGCATCTTATGATAATCACGCGGATAAACTTTCACGAACTTTGTTTTCTCGGTTTCCCAGTGTGTCAAAATCATTTCGGCCGTCTCGGATTGTGTATATTGCACATGCTTTTTCAATAAATCCAGCAGCACACTATCATCGCCTGCTTCATCTAGCCGGTACAAGTCCACGAGCTCCTGGCTGCAATTTTTGGCAAAGTCATGTGTCCAGTCGTAAACATACGCAACGCCACCGGTCATCCCGGCCGCAAAATTGCGCCCTGTGCGCCCTAGAATGACGGCAACCCCACCGGTCATATATTCGCAGCCGTTATTGCCGACGCCTTCAACGACCACTTGTGCCCCGGAATTACGGACACAGAAACGTTCACCGGCCCGCCCGTTAAAGTAAGCCTCACCGCCTGTTGCACCAAAGCATGCAACATTGCCGACGATCGGTGAATGCGTATAAAGTTCTCGCGCCTGTTCTGGTGCCGCCACAATCAACCGGCCGCCAGAAAGCCCTTTACCCACATAGTCATTAGCTTCCCCGACCAGTTTGATGGCTAATCCTTGCGTAATAAACGCCCCAAAACTCTGGCCTGCCGTACCGTGATAGTTAAACTGCAGCTGCCCCGGTTTCAACCCATTATTGCCAAAATGCGCGGCAATCCATCCGCCTAGGCGCGTTCCAACCGCCCGATCCACATTATTAATCGGTAAATCAATCGAGGTGGCATTTTGCTGTTTAAGACTGGTTTCAGCAAACCGATCCAAATCCGGCCAGTCATATTTCGGCTTAAATGGATTGGCTTTTTTACGCGCAATCGGAACCGTCTTGCCTAACATTCGGTCATAATTCAATGTCTTTGCCTTGCCATATGGCACATAGCGAGGTTTTAGGTGTTCTCCGTGTCCAACCATTTGATCTACGGTGCGATAACCCAAAGCCGCCATTTGTTCGCGCAGATCTTCGGCTAAAAATTGCATCATATGCATGACGTTTTCCGGGCGTCCGGCGTAGAGTTTGCGCAATTCCGGATTCTGGGTGGCGATGCCGACCGGACAGGTGTTGAGATTGCATTTTCGCATCATCACGCATCCCAGCGCTACCATGGTCAGGGTGCCAAAACTGAACTCTTCGGCACCTAACATGATCGCAACCGCAATGTCGCGCCCGGTTAAGAGTTTACCGTCAACTTCCAAAGTCGTTCGCTGCCGCAATCGATTTAATGCCAGCGTCTGGTGGGCGTCTGCCAATCCCATTTCCCACGGCAAGCCACAGTCACGCGTGGAGTTTCGAGGAGCGGCGCCGGTTCCGCCGTCATAACCTGAGATGACGACCGTATCCGCGCCGGCTTTCACCACTCCGGCGGCAATCGTGCCAACTCCGGTCGAGGACACAAGCTTAACGTTGATCTTGGCATAAGGATTGACTTGTTTGAGATCGTAAATCAACTGGGCCAAATCTTCAATCGAGTAAATATCATGATGCGGCGGTGGTGAAATCAGCTGAACACCGGCAATCGAACCCCGGATGCTCGCCACCCACGGATATGCCTTGCCAGCAGGTAGTTGCCCACCTTCACCGGGTTTAGCCCCTTGCGCCATTTTAATCTGAATTTCTTCGGCACTCATCAGATACTCGGTATTGACGCCAAATCGTGCCGTGGAAACCTGTTTGATCTTACTGTTGCGGTTGACGCCATCTGCCCCGACATGGAACCGATTGCGATTTTCACCGCCTTCACCCGAGTTGCTTCGGGCGCCCAGCCGGTTCATCGCAATCGCAATGGTTTCATGCGCTTCTTCTGAAAGGGCACCAAAACTCATCGCCCCGGCCTTGAAGCGTTTCACAATGGCACTGACCGGTTCGACCTCACTCAAAGGAACCGCTTGTTGGCCGCTTGGCACGATCGTCCACATCGAACGCAAGGTGACCGGAGTTGTTTTGGCTTCCTGTTCTACTTCGGCTGCATACTGCTGATAGGCCTGATAGTCACCGCTTCTGACCGCTTTTTGGAACTGGTAAATGCTCTTAGGGTTATAAAGATGCGCTTCTCCATCCGCCTTGAATTGGAAGCTGCCGCCTGAAGGTAAATCATCAATGGCATGATGACTGAAAGCCAGTTGATACTTCTGATAGTACTCATTTTCCAACTGATTCAGGTTAATCCCGCCGATTCGGCTTGGGGTGCCCGTAAAGTATTGGGCAACGACATCATCCGCCAGTCCAACCGCTTCAAACAGCTGGGCTCCTTGATAGCCGGCAGTCGTCGAAATCCCCATCCGACTCATAATCTTAATAATGCCTTTGGTGGCAGCAGCACAAAATGACGGCAGCTGCTGGTCATAGCCGCGCTCACGCAAGGTGGCAAATGCGCCATAAGGATGAATGGCCGCCGCACCATACCCGACCAAGCAGGCAAAATGATGAATTTCGCAAGCTTCGGCCGTATCCACCACTAGCGATGCCGCTGTCCCTTTGCCTTGGCGTACCAGATAATTGTGCAATCCCGACACGGCTAAAAGAACCGGAATCGTCAGCTGGTTATCGGCAACTGGCCGGTCAGTCAAGATTAGAATCGTCGCCCCGTTATCAATCGCATTTTCTGCTTGGGTAAACAATTCTTTGAGCACATGTGCCAGGCGATCAGGTCGGTCTGTCAAATCGTAGGCTAAAGATAACTTAGCGACCTTCAAAAGCGGCAAATCCAAACTAAGTACTTTGGCGTATGCTTGATCATCCAGAATAGGGCTATCAATTTTGAGTTTGTGACAATTGTCCGCAGTATCGCGCGTGCAATCGCCATCGCGGCCAAGAAAACCAAATGTTCCAATGACTACTTTTTCCCGCAATGGATCAATCGGTGGGTTAGTCACCTGCGCAAAAGATTGTTTGAAGTAGGTGAAGAGTGATTGCGGGTGGTTACTTAAAACTGCTAGTGGCGAATCAAACCCCATCGCCAAGACAGGTTCGCCGCCGTTTTCAGCCATCGGGATCAACGCTGTCTGAATGACTTCATGCGTATACCCGTGCCGCAACCATAGTTTTTTGAGCTGATCAGGTGCAATGTCTTCTTTAGGCTGAACCTCTGGCAATTGATCAAGTGTGAGCCGATTAGCATTGATCCATTGTTGGTATGGATAGCCTTCTGCACAATGCCGTTTTAGCTCATCGGTTTTGAAAATCCGTCCTGTACTTGTATCAAGCAGCAGCATTTCTGCAGGTGCCAGAATCCCCTTTTCAACAATATCGCCGGGATCAATATCCACGACCCCGGATTCTGATGCGACGACCAGTTGGCGTTGGTTGGTCAAGGTATACCGCGATGGACGCAATCCGTTACGGTCAAGAAATGCGCCGACTTGAATGCCATCGGTGAAACATAAAGCAGCGGGACCATCCCACGGTGCCATAAACGTCGCATTATATTCGTCAAACGCGCGCTGTTCATCCGACATTTCGGTACCCGCACCCCAGGCTTCCGGTACCATCATCAGCAATGATTGTGGAATTGAACGGCCGTGTCGATATAAGTATTCCATGCAGTTTTCCAGCTTAGCAGAGTCGGAATCGGTTTCGTCATAAATTTCGATGCCGTGGCTTGTCATCCAATTTTCGGCGCCCTTAAGCGTATTAATCTCACCGTTATGCGCCAGAAAACGAAACGGTTGTGCCCGATCCCAGCTGGGAAACGTATTGGTCGAAAAACGCGAATGAATCAGGCAGATAGCACTTTGCATTTGTGGTCGATGCAAATCCGGATAAAAAAGACTGACTTGATACGCATGCAACATGCCTTTATAGACTAGCGTGCGACTGGAAAAAGAACAAATGTACATTGATTGCCGATCAAAGGTCTTTTCCAACTGGCGGCGTAACGCATATAAATGATCCTCAAATTCACGCCCGGCCTTTGTGTCAGCCGGACGTTGCACCACAATCTGAACAAAACCCGGCATTGCTTGTTGCGCAGCCGGGCCGCAATTTTCATAAATAAACGGCACATTACGGGTCCGAAGTATCGGAAAGCCCGCGTCGTCAATTTGATCAACCACAGCCTGCAGCATGGCGGCCTTTTTGGCTTCATCATGGGGTAAGAACAATTGGGCAACCGCATAGTCACCCTTAGCCGGCAGTGTCAATCCTGCTTGCGTCATTTCATCGCGAAAAAACGCATCCGGCATTGCCATCAGGATTCCGGCACCGTCACCGGTATCAGGTTCCGCGCCAGTACCCCCACGATGATTCATCCGCTGTAACATAGTCAATGCCTTTTCCACGATTTCATGACTGGCATGACCATCAACTTGGGCAATAAAACCCATGCCACAAGCCGCATGCTCATATTCAGGCAAATACATTAGATTGGTATCATCTTTTAATCTTTTCATAGAATCTCCGCCTTATTCATTAACGTCCGGTCCTTATCAGCGTTATTGTTCTCATATTATTCTAATCATGTCTCATTGACAAGATTTTTTTGACCGAACACGCGTGATGATTGCGCATATTTGTTTTGTCATGCACAAATTAAATTGCCGTCATAACCACAAAAAAACGGCTCCAAGCAGGCAACTTGCTGCTTTAGAACCGTTTATCCGCTGTACCATGACACGCTTATAACTTCAAATAAGTCTTCAAGATTCCAAATAAACCCTGTATCACGAAAGAACTTAGGCACCATCCCTATTTTTGCGCCATGGCCGTCCGAAAATGAACAATCCGATCAAGTGCCAGCATCACTGGGGCAGAAAGAGTCATGACAATGAACTCAGACAGCATCAGAGATCCATATGTTGGCAAAAACATGGTGGCAAACTTCAAGTGACCGGTCCAAATAATCTCAACTGCAATCAACGCCATCGTCAGGGTCATGACCGCAATATTCAACGCAAAACGTTGCCATAATTGCTTTAGCTTAGGCGCCAACCAAGCTACCACCGATAACCCAATTAGGCTCTGACCGCCACCAAAGACAACATCCAGCCAGCCTAATGGCGAAAAAATCGCGTTAAAAATGACGACGCCAGAAACCACGCCGATCAAGTAGCGACGATCAAAGACCACTAAATGATTCAAGCTTTCCGAGAGTCGAAACTGAATCGCCCCGCTGGCAAGATTAAGGCTGGCCGGTCCTAACGATAAAACAATATAAATAGCCGCCACCAAAGCATTTAAAACCCAACCGCGAATACCCATTTTTGTTTGCTTCATGCCGTTTACCGCTCCCTTACTTAAGCTTGGTTATGTATTACTTATTCTCCATAACACGCTCCCTGGTGCAAGGATCTGCGTGTGAGGACCTTGGTTGCAATGGCCAAAGCCCGGCCATACGTCTGAGGCCGCTTATGTTCTGGTTTACGCCCATAACGCGTTCGCCAGCCCAGAAGCCTGCGTGTAGGGACCTTGGGCGCAATGGCCAAAGACCGGCCATTGTGCCTGAGGCCACTTATGTTCTGGTTTACGCCCATAACGCGTTCGCCAGCCCAGAAGCCTGCGTATAAGGACCTTGGGCGCAATGGCCAAAGCCCGGCCATCACGCCCAAGGCCACTTATGTTCTGGTTTACGCCCATAACGCGTTCGCCAGCCCAGAAGCCTGCGTGTAAGGACCTTGGGCGCAATGGCCAAAGCCCGGCCATCACGCCCAAGGCCACTTACACTCCGGCTTCTAACCGGGCTGGCTCACGCTCATCAAAAAAGCGCCTCTTTTTCATCGAGGCGTTTGCTTAGTTTTTATTATATGTTTTCGGCTTAGGCAAGCTGACGAGTCCGACCGATATCGCCAGTGCCCGATCCACCGCTGCCATTTTGGCACTTGAAAGAGCGGTAACGCGTGCCTGTAACCGTTGCTTATCAATTGTACGAATCTGTTCAAGCAAAATGACTGAATTACGCTCAACCCCGTCTTGCTTGGCGCGCAAACCGACATGGGTGGGCATTTTGGGTTTTTGGATTTTGGAGGTAATGGCAGCCACGATAACAGTGGGGCTATAATGGTTACCAACATTGTTTTGAATAATAAGTACGGGCCGGTTGCCGCCTTGTTCCGACCCGACAACCGGCGATAAATCGGCGAAAAATACATCCCCGCGTTTGACTGTTACATCCATGCTTTGGCCCCCTTGCTGCTTATCGAATATGGGCGTATGCCTCACTTTCGCAGGCGGAGAAAGCATGGCTGATTTCCGTATTGATTTGTCCCATTGCCACATAGCCAGAAATCAATTGATTGATCTCAGGTGCTTGTGACTGCAAAAACTTCGCCACTGCTTCAGTAATGACATCCTGAACACCCATATCATTCAACTCGCAATAGGCATCCAAACGCGCTTTGATAGCACTATCAAGCGCGACCGTTACTGACGTTTCCTTCTTCATGACAACTTCCTCCAACTTCCCAAGTTCATGGTGATACTTTAGCACAAAATCAGCTGATGGGCTACCTGTCAAAAAAATCGATTCATCTAAGCCAGTTACTTAAAACCGATATTAACGCGCAATCGGGTTGATACTTTGACGTTTCAACCGCGATGTTAAATTGCTGGCAATTTCATAATGAATGGTGTGGCTATACTTAGCAACGTCCAGAAGCGTAATCTCCTGATCGCCACTTTGCCCGATTAACACAACTTTGGTACCTGCCGGATAAGCTTTTGGCAAGCGAATCATGAACTGATCCATGCAAATTCGCCCGACGATTTCACACGGATGACCATCAACTAAGACGTGAAAGCCCTGTAACCGCCGCAGCCAGCCATCTGCATAACCGACTGGCACCGTCCCGATAAACTCATCACCTGTAGCGCGATACGTCACCCCATAAGAAATCCCATCGCCGGCATGAACTTGCTTGCAAAAAGTTAATTCGCTCTCCAGTGACAAAGCCGGCTCAAGCGGAAACGGTGTGGTCGGAATCACATCACCTGATGGATTCAAACCGTAAATTGCCACACCATAACGAACCATATTGCCGTTACATGCTGCATGCCAAAGACTTGTTGCCGAATTTGACACATGGACATAGCGTGGCCGGTGCGGTAACAAAGCCACCATATGGTTGAATTTGGCAACTTGCTGTTTGAAGTAAGCATCATCAGGATCATCAGCCGTAGCAAAATGCGTGAAGATCCCTTCAATTGTGAACGCCTTGGGATGCGCTTGAATGAAGGCAACGGCATCCAAAAGTGTCTGATCATCCGTAAAACCAATCCGCCCCATACCGGTATCTAAAGCGATATGCAGCCGCAATGGTGGTAACTCCGGTTGCGCCTCTAAAACTGGCAAGGCCTGCTTGAGCCAGTCAACACTACTGAGCGGTAACGAAACCATCTGCGCAGCCGCAATGGCAGCATACTGACTCGGAACGATTCCCAACACCAGCACTGGCTCTGTATAGTTAGCCGCTCGTAAATCCAATGCCTCATCAAGCAACGCCACACAAAAACCGCTGGCACCGGCCGCTTTAGCCACATGCGCCACCCGCAACATACCGTGTCCATACGCATCCGCCTTCACCACAGCAAACAGTTGCGTCTGCTTCTTCAAGCGCGCTACCTCATGTTGAACATTATGCAAAATTGCCGTTTCATCAATCAAAACCGTTGCTGGTCGCAAGTTACCGATCGTCACGTTCAGGACCTTCTTTTTCTAATATTACCTCGGTAAACACCAAAGTCTCACTATGGGAAATGGAAACAAATGCCTTTCCGGGAAAGGGATGTTTCGTCACAATTGGCTTGCCGAGTTCGTTATTCAAAACTTCCACATCTTGCAAGGCAACTTTACCCAGCCCTGTCCCAAAAGCTTTTGAGTAGGACTCCTTAGCCGAAAAGCGACCGGATAAATACTCCACCGCCCGCCGACCATCGAGTTGTTGATAATTCGCCAATTCTTTCGGCGTCAAAATCTTAGCAGCAAATCCATGGTTCTTCTCTTGAGCCGCTTGAATCCGCGCCAAGTCCGTCACATCAACTCCAATACCATAAATCATGGCCGCCTCCCAAAAATCTGTGATACCGCTATTTTAACATTTCACCAAACAACCGCCTAGTGAGCACGAAAAAACGATCCCGGAAGATGCAGACTTGCATCACCAGGATCGTTTTTCAGCGCTGGTCATTGATTCGCATGAATGACCGGTCTATTAACGTACTGGTGATTATTCACCCGTACGGATTTTGAAATTACGCTTAACGTTTTTACGTTTGTCGCCAAAGTTGCGCTTCTTGTCATAACTGCGCTTGCCATCGCGATTACCTTGATAGCCGCCATCGCGCCGCTTGCCTTTGTAGCCGCCTTTATAACCGCCACGATTGTTACCATGGCCGTGATTGTTGCGGCCGCGACGTGGTAATGGACGTTCTGGTGTAATTTTAACCGGAACGGCACTCGCATCGTCAGGGCTGACTGCCTTGAGATACGCCGAAACCAGCTGCAACGGGGTGTAGTTTTCCAACAAGGTTTCAGCCATTGCTTCATACTTTTCGGTATCGTTAGCTTCAACTTGTTCCTTGATGGTTGCCAAGCCGCTGGAGATCTGGCCCATTAATGCTTCTTCAGCTGTCGGCGGCTTCATCGGTAACATCCGCTTCTTGGTGAGATCCTCAATGGTGTGCAGATATTCAATTTCATTTGGCGTGACAAAGGTAACGGATACCCCTTTATGTCCGGCGCGTCCCGTCCGACCGATACGGTGAACATAGGAATCCGGATCTTGCGGGATATCATAGTTGTAAACATGGGTGACACCAGAAATGTCCAACCCACGAGCAGCGACATCAGTTGCAACCAGAAAATCTAATTGGCCGCTCTTGAACTGCCGCAAAACGCTCATTCGCTTTTGCTGGGTTAAATCGCCGTGAATACCTTCAGCCCGATATCCGCGCGCCTTTAATCCCCGTGTCAGTTCGTCAACACGACGCTTGGTCCGTCCAAAAATCAGCGCCAAGTCCGGATCCTGAACGTCAAATAGTCGTGTCATGACATCGAACTTTTCATAGTCCTTGGCCCGAACATAATATTGCTCAACGGTATCTGCTGTCAGTTCCTTAGCCTTAATCTTGACAATCACAGGTTCTTTCATGAACTTGTTGGTTAAACGCATGATCGCTGCCGGCATCGTCGCGGAGAACAGTAGAGTTTGACGCTCAGTCGGCATTTGTTCAACAATCTTTTCAATATCGTCAATGAAGCCCATATCGAGCATTTCATCGGCTTCATCCAACACCAAGGTATCAAGGTGTTCCAGCTTTAAGGTATGACGACCAATATGATCAAGAATCCGACCAGGTGTCCCAACCACAATTTGCGGATGGTCAGCAAGCTGACGAATCTGGCGGCGAATATCAGCGCCGCCATAGACAGCCTGAACCTTGATCTTCTTGTCGCGGCCTAAACGGTAAAGCTCTTCTTGGGTCTGAATCGCCAATTCCCGAGTTGGGGAAATGACCAATGCTTGGATACTCCGGTCGGCTTTATCGATGTGTTGCAGAATTGGCAAGCCAAATGCTGCCGTTTTCCCGGTACCGGTCTGGGCTTGACCGATCACATCTTTGCCTTCCAGAACCAGTGGGATCGTCTCCGCTTGAATCGGCGTCGCTTCCTCAAAACCTGACTGGGCGATTGCCTTTAAGAGATCATGATCCAAACCTAGTTCTTTAAACTTCAAATGAGTTCCTCCTTGAGAATTCTTGCACGCGTTTACCCAAGCGTGTTTTCAAGAAATCCGCGGGCGTCACGTGCATTTTCAGTAAATGACAAAAAAACATATCCCAACAATAGTAGCACGTCCACTATCGAAAAACAAGGACGGCGATTGCGAGATATGTTAACCAGGCACAGGTAATGCCCACTTTCATCTATTAAAAGTAGTAAAAGCTTTTAGTATTTTCAAGAAAATTAAACTTACTGATGCCCCTCAATATCTTGTTCAAAGTCCGATTCACGCATGTCCGCCTGCGACCAGCGCAGCCAAAACAGTTTCCAGATGCAGACCATGGCTCGCTTTTAGCAACACCATGTCATCGTGCCCGACATCGTTTTGCAAATCGCGAATCATGGTACTTTTGGCATCCAGCGGGTAATAGTGTACTTGATCTTGCGGATACTTTGTCGTTAACGCTTCGGCAAGTGCCTGCATTTCCGAACCGTATAAGTAAACCTCCTGAATTTCGTGCGGATCAAGTGCATCGGCTAGTCCCGCATGCAACGCCCGGCTTTGATCGCCAAGTTCAAGCATGTCACCTAAAACAGCAATGTGGCGTCCTGCCGTCTGAAATTCGCTAAAATCATGGATGACTGCTTTCATCGCGGTTGGGTTGGCATTGTAAACATCGCTCAGAATCTGCTCGCCGACATCGCCAATTAACCATTGTGTGCGATTAGCCGTCACCTGAAAATGCGCCAGTGCTTTTTGCATGGCTTCCGGTTTGACATGGAAACGCCGACCTACTAGCAACGCAGCCAAAGCATTGACCACATTGTATTCACCCATAATAGGAATTGAAAAGGTCAATTCCGGCCACTGTTCGACGGTAAATTCGGTATGATTGCGATGGCCGCTAATCGAATGGGCAAAAAGCGTATTTTCCGGATGTAAACCAAATGTTTCTTGTGATTGGGTGACTTGCTTAGCGCGGCTCACCAATAACGGTTCGTCACCGTTAAAAATAAAGGTGCCATCCTCTTTCAAGCCATCCGTAATTTCCATCTTGGCATCTGCAATCTTAGCGCGCGTCTTGAAAAATTCAATATGGGCCTCGCCAATCATGGTAATCACTGCCACATCCGGTTCGGCCAACGATGACAATGCATGTAATTGGCCGGGCCGATCCATCCCCATCTCAAGCACCAGCACTTCGGTATTGGGCTCCATACTGAGAATCGTCATTGGGACACCGATTTCATTATTGTAATTATCCGGCGTCTTCACAACATGGTATTGCGTTGCCAAAATCGCCGCAGTCATGTCTTTTGTCGTGGTCTTCCCATTGCTGCCGGTGATGGCAACGACTTTAGGGTTCACTTTCATTAGCAAATAATACTGGGCTAACTTCTGCATGGCTGCCAGCGGATCCGGGACCACCAATGTTGGCAGTTTAGTCGTCATTGGCAGATGGTCCTCTGCCACAAAAGTTGCGACTGCCCCCGCAGCAGCCGCCGCTGGAATAAACTCGTGCCCGTCACGCTCGCCATGCAATGGGACAAATAACATTCCCGGCTTCAATCGCCGCGAATCAAATGCCACCCCGGTTGCCACTTGCGAACCGACTGTTTCAGAGAGTGGCTGGGCTTTTACGACACGTGCGATCTCTGCCAATGTCATTTTCATCATTAACTCGACTCCAATTCTTCAACTTCACCTCGTTTTTCAACAAGATGACAAACATTTTTCAATCAAAATCACGGAACAATTTGCAATTACAACAGGTTCTTCCTGCCTAAAAACACGAAACTGCCCCACAACAGGCAGTTTCTTTAGCGCTCGGTTTTTTCTTGATTTCTATCGGGATCTAGCAACCATTGATTCTTTTGCCGCATTAAAACTAGCTTACCGAGTTTACGGGCCGTCTCATCCGGAAAAATACCATCCGGAATAAACCGCTCATGCAGCGCCAGCAACGGAATCGTGATCCGTTCACGCGAAAACTGAACGTGACGGAAATCAAATACCACACCATCTTCAAGTAAAGGTAGCAGCTGCGTATAGGCACCGTGCGACAAATGTGAAAAGTGTTGTTGTCGCAGCCGCAACCAAAATGGCTGTTCATTGGCAATTCGTCGTAAGTATTTATTGATCGCCGCAGCTAAAAAGGCCTCAAATAAGCTTTCATGCCGTAAATACATATTGACCGTGCCATTACGCATCGGCAAATAAACCAGCTCATTTTGCAATTTATAGTAAAACGGTGAGTTCAGATGCGTTTTCGCATGACCTAAGTATAGCAGTTCTGCGATCTCATTAGGGGTCAGTTCCTGCAAAAACCGCGAACGCGAATAATCCAACCAGCAGCGGGTTTGCCCTTCCTTACTACGCAAAAAATCCCGCACTTGATCCTTGCCATTGATAATATTAAACCAAGTGTGCGGATCAATCTGTTCCTGTTCATTGACAGGTGGCAACAGGAGCAAATGTTCCGGCAGTTTTTGCTGGCTATTCAGCAAATCACTCGCCGAAATCCCATAAGTCAAAAACAAATGGGCTAATGGTTCATGGTGAACATAAATCAGTGCATTCCGCATGGTTAAAACCCCTTAATACTCCCACCACTATTATACGACTTTCGCGGCTCTTCATTCATGCAGTATGATGAATTTAAAGCGCACGTGACATCGACAAACTGCACGGTTAGGCACCGGCCCTCTCTGCAGCTATGAAAACACGCTAAAAAGCGCACCCATCGCCTAGGTACTGGCGCTAACAAGAAAAGAGGAGGTTGCAACATGCTACCATGGCCAAAAAAGATCCCACAACCTAATTTACCAACAATTCCAGAAACCGACCTCATACCTTCGACTTATTTTTCAATCATTCAAAATGGGATTTTCCCTAAAAATTGGTGGTTGTCGACATCGGAGCCGACAAGCGATGGTTTGACCGGCGTCGGCCTTCATGCACTGGCAACACCCGGTCCGGCAATCACCTCAGACGACCTGCCATCAGACTTTTTGCCTTTTGCCCACACTGCTCACCAATACTTCGGCTTTGATTTGCATCATGAGGTTCGCCGAATACGTTACATTGACACCGAAGTCGACCAATGGCTGACGGTTGCGCCGGACTTTGATACGTTTCTCAAACGCCTGCAACCGCACCCGATTCAGCTACCTGAGCTACCGGTCGACCCACAGATTTTCGGTCACATGGCCGTGATGGCAACGGCTTCAGATTGGCCGGCCTTATTTGATCACGCCCGCGAATTTATGTCTGGCGAAACACTCGGCCAATGGTTAATGTGGCTAGCCGCCAGCGATGATCCGGCTAAACGCCAAGCTGCTGCAGAAGAGTACCGTTTTCTCGTGCGCTATCAGCCCAACTTGCTTACGCCCAATGTCACCATGAACCTGCAACATTTACTGCATTAAGTAGCACCAGGCAACTCATTTATGACGAGTTTGATGCGGTTGAAAAGCAAACGTCTTCAACCAGCTTAAGTCACGTTTAATGCCAAAATAGCCAACCAACGCCAACCCTAATGAACCCAGAAAGTCCATCAATAAATCACCCATCGTATCCATGAGCGCAGCCCGACCACGTAATAGTTCACCACCAGCAGCCATATATCGCTGCATGTTCATACCCAATAATCCATCAAATGTAAACTCATAAAACTCCCACAATACCCCGATGGTTGTTCCAAACGCGAGGGCAAATAAAGCCATCAGCAATGGACTTGTCGCGGCCAACCGTTTTGCCGGCGTCAACGCTGTAAAAATAGCAAAGCCAAGCCCAGCAAGCATCGCCGCACTGAATAAATGCTCAAACTTATCCCAGTACGGTACGCTATAGCATTGCAATCCTGTACCCAGTAAAACACTCAAGAGGATAAAAATTTCAAATAAGTAAATCAAACTCGGCGGAAAACGAAAATGCCACCAGTGCTCCATCAAACGCGGCAAACTAACAATTAAGATGCCTGATGCCACCTGAGCAAGTAGCATCATCTGACCATGAAACAAAGAATGACCACTAAGATAAAGCCCGCCGACAATCAGTAAGTAAAGCATATCGCCACCGATGTTTAACCAATACAAAAAATTCGATCGTTTAGTCATCATTTTCCTCTTTTCTTTGTGATTGTGAACCAGCTTGGTTACTCCTGGCACACGCAGAAGCAACCCGCGCTTTTTGTTTATGTCTGTTTCCGGCTCCCACTTCCATCAATATGGGGGTCGGGAGTGCGCCATTTAAGTCGTGGGTTTTGGCTCAGGAGCAAACTCGAGAAACGAAGCCCGCCATTTTCTGGCATCAGTGCAATTAATATGCTTTTGTAAGCGCTTGGTGTAGACTCAGCTTTAGGAGGTGATTCCATGCCAATCAAAACGTTACCCGAAGATCAACTTATTGCCATGAGCCAGTCCGTCGTCAAAGAAGTCGCCAAAGCGTTTAACTTTCCTTATTATGTCAATGATCTGACGCATGATGCAAATTTTGACACTGATCACACTGCGACCAAGCTCGAATTTGAGCTCACCTTGTTGAACGACCCCGATCCAGAGCGTACCATCAGTTTTTACAGTGACGCCAGCGCCGATCCAATTATGGGCGGCGCCGCTTCTGCACAAGTGACGATTGTATCTGATATCACGTTTATTTATCTAAACGACGGGTACAAGGATTCGTATCTCATTATCATCCATGATGGTAAGGTTGTTCAAAATCTCAAATTAGAACAACAGATTCTGTCAGGCCCCGAAATTGAAAACTTAATCAACCAAGTTATCCCGCAAGCCCAATAAGTCTTAGCGTAAGAAAAGCAGCTGAAAGGCTGTTTTTTTGTTATCCTCGGTTTTGTTAATCACGTAACCTTCAGTTTAGCCGCAAAAAACTTTATCGAAGCAAAATATACCTCTCGACAGAATTCACATTTTAACGGCCGATTTAGGGAACCCATAAATATTTTATATTAAAAATATAATGCCCACGCTCAAGACTTTGAGAACACAAAAAAACCACCATTAAAGGTGGAAAAGTTTGGGGGAACTTTTTTGGGAGTGTAAGTTAATGTGTAAGCTTAAGGCTAAAATACCTCTGCCTTATTGATTTAAGTATATCAATTCCTTAATGATATGTAATTCCATTTTCAACAAGAAATATGTTTAATAAATAAAACGGCTTATGCTTATATAAGTTGAAGCTAACAAAAAAGCAACCTCAAAAGGCTGCTTTTTTGCTTATTTCTTGTCGAAGCCGTACTTCTTGTTGAAACGATCAACCCGACCATCAGCCTGCGTGAACTTCTGCTTGCCGGTGTAGAAGGGATGTGAATCAGATGAAATTTCAACCCGAACTAGCGGATATTCTTTGCCATCTTCCCACTTAATAGTTTCTTTTGAAGTTTTGGTTGAACCCGAAATAAATTTGAAACCAGTTGCTGAGTCCATAAATACAACTAGATGATAATCTGGATGGATGCCTTGCTTCATAATCAATTACTCCTTTTGCCCTAAATCATTGCCTGATCTAGAGATACTCTGACTACAACTCTAACAGTCTATCACGCGCAAACAGCAAACGCAATCTCAATCTACTAATTCAACATCTGCACCTAAACCACGTAATTTCATCACAACCCGGTCATAGCCGCGCAAGATATTGTCGACCTTCGTAATCGTGGTGGTGCCTTCAGCCATTAGCCCGGCAATCATGAGACACGCACCGGCCCGAATTTCCTCGGCCGCAACTTCGGTCCCTTGAAGATGATCGCAGTGGTGCAAAATAATCACGTCATTTTCAATCGTAATGTCAGCGCCCATACGTAACAATTCCGGTATATGCCGAACTCGTTTGGGATAAATGGTGTCGATAATCAAGCCTTCACCATGCGCTTTTAACATAAGTGGCGTAATCGGTTGTTGTAAATCCGTTGCGAATCCCGGATACGGCATTGTTTTAATTTGGACCATTTTCAAGTCGCCGGATGGATAGACGAAAATGCTATCCTCGCCCACATCCATCACCACACCCATTTCTTCCAACTTAGCCAAAAATGCATCTAAGTGTTCGGAAATGATGTTCTTAACTTTAACGCCTTCGCCTACTGCAGCCGCCATGGCTAGGTAGGTGCCTGCTTCAATTCGGTCGGGAATGATCGTATGCGAATTATGCGCCTCGAGCGTTGGCACCCCATCAATGCGAATAACGTCCGTGCCGGCACCGCGAACTTTGCCACCCATATTGTTCAGGTAGGTTGCTAAGTCGATAATCTCCGGCTCTTTAGCAGCGCTTTCGATGACCGTTCGTCCCTTTGCTGTCACCGCCGCCAAAATGACATTGATGGTGGCGCCAACTGAAACCATATCCAGAAAAATACGGGCACCATGTAAGCCTTCAGCCGGCGCCTTAATTGCCATCGCCCCGTGTTCATTGCTCACTGAAGCACCCAACGCTTCAAATCCCTTAATATGCTGATCAATAGGCCGCGGACCGATATCATCGCCACCAGGCAGCCCAACAATTGCTTTGCCAAAGCGCCCTAATAACGCGCCCATAAAATAATAGGAGGCGCGCAGACTCTTAATCTTACCGTTTGGCAGCGGCACATCATTGATTTCGGTTGGATCAATCGTCAGAACATTTTCGGTAAAATCCGATTTAACATTCATATCACTCAGAATCGCCATCAAATTATAGACATCCTGAATATGCGGCACTGAATCAAGCGTCACCGGGGTGCGCGACAAAATTGCAGCCGGAATCAAAGCAACCGTGCTGTTCTTTGCACCGCCGATCACAACTTCACCGGATAATTTCTTTCCGCCGTGGATCAGCATTTTTTCCATTTGAATTAAATCCTCACTTAAGGTCGTTCATTTCAAGTAGGCTGAAGCTGACCTGCATTTTATGCTTCAAATATCAATCACGAACACTGGTAGGCAAGCCATGACCCATTCGCCATGCACTCAATATACAATTTTAATGAATCAGCACGCAAAAAACAAGGACTAAAAGTTAGTGAGCGCGAACCGGCGCGCTTAGGGATCGGAGTGTAAGCGGCCTCGGACGTGATAGCCCGGGTTTGACCATTGCGTTCGAGGTCCTTACACTCCGATCCCTGCGCCGGTGAGCGCGTTATGGGCGTAAGCCAGAACATAAGTGGCCTCAGACGTGATGGCTGGCCGGGCTTTGGCCATTGCGCCCAAGGTCCTTATGTGCAGGTTTCTGGGCTGGCGAGCGCGTTATGGGCGTAAACCAGATAAGTGGCCTTAAGCGTGATGGCCGAGCTTTGGCCATTGCGCTTAAGGTCCTTACACGCAGACTTCTGCGCCGGTGAGCGCGTTATGGACGTAAGCCAGAACATAAGTGGCCCCAGACGTGATGGCCCGGGTTTCGCCATTGCGTCTGGGGGTCCTTATGTGTAGATTTCTGCGACTGTGAGCGCATTATGGGCGTAAACCAGAACATAAGCCGCCTCAGACGTGATGACCCGCTCTTGGCCATTGCGCTTTAAGGTCCTTACACGCAGACTTCTGCGCCGCTGAGCGCGTTATGGACGTCAGCCAGAACATAAGCGGCCTCAGACGTGATGGCCAGGGTTTGGCCATTGCGTTCGAGGTCCTTACACGCAGATCCCTGCGCCGGTGAGCGCGTTATGGACGTAAACCAGAACATAAGATAAGCCCCCTCGGCCCCCTCAACCGTGACGACTCGCGCAATCCTTCTCCCAAATACAAAAACAGCCTCAAGGACTTAACCTCAAGGCAGTTTTCAAACGCAAAAATACTAATTTTTAAAATCGCCAGCTGATTGGATGAAGGCTTTGAACAGTCCTTCTGGCTTGTTTGGCCGTGATTGGAACTCTGGATGGTACTGTGAGGCAACGAAGAACTTATTCTTCGGATACTCAATGATTTCCATCAAACGGTCGTCCGGGCTAACCCCTGAAAAGACCAAGCCTTTCTCCTCCATTGGCTTACGGTACTTGGTGTTGAACTCATAACGATGACGATGACGTTTCTCGATTTCATGAGCATTGTCATAAGCCTTTGCTGCGACGGATCCCGGCTTTAAGACACATGGATAAAGGCCAAGCCGCAGTGTTCCGCCAAGATTCTTCACGCCGACCTGATCACGCATTAAATCAATGACCGGATCCTTGACATCAGGATGTGTCTCGGTTGTTCCAGCATCTTTGAGTCCTAAGACATTACGTGCAAACTCAATCGAAGCCATTTGCATACCCAAGCAGATGCCCAAGAATGGAATATCATTCTCCCGTGCATAACGAATGGCCGCGATCTTGCCTTCTAATCCGCGATCGCCAAAACCACCGGGAACCAAAATGCCATCAAAACCTTGTAACAGACTTTCTACATTGTCATCATTAACGTCTTCAGCCTGAAACATTTGCAAGTCGATATCGGAATCCCAGTAGTAACCAGCATGCTTAAGTGCTTCGGCAACAGAGATATAGGCATCTTTCAACGCAACATACTTACCAACCAAGGCAATCTTAGTTTGATGCGTGAGATGTTGAACCTTGTGCTCAAGCTTAGTCCAATCAGTCATATCGGCTGGCGGAACATCGAAGCCAAAGTGGTCAACAACAATCTGATCCATCTTTTGGGCTTGTAAGGCTAACGGAATTGAATAAAGGGTCTTGGCATCGCGTGATTCAATGACGGCATTTTCCGGCACATCAGTGAACAACGCAATTTTCTTCTTCATCTCTTCTGTAATCGGTTTTTCGGTTCGTACGACTAGCATGTTGGGCTGAATCCCGATACTGCGCAATTCTTTGACGCTATGCTGAGTCGGCTTGGTTTTCATTTCATCTGCCGCGCGCAAGTATGGTACCAAGCTTGCGTGGATATAGAAAACATTTTCCGAGCCAACATCACGTTTCATTTGGCGAATTGCTTCAAGAAATGGCAAGGATTCAATGTCCCCGACAGTACCGCCGATTTCGGTGATAATGACATCGGAATCGCTATGCTTGGCAGCGCGCATAACTTTTTCCTTGATCATGTTGGTGATGTGGGGGATGACCTGAACCGTTGCGCCGAGATATTCACCGCGGCGTTCGCGTTGCAGGACTTCAGAATAAATTTTCCCGGTTGTGACATTGCTGTACTTGTTCAGGTTAATATCAATAAACCGCTCATAATGGCCAAGGTCGAGGTCAGTCTCAGCACCATCATCGGTGACAAACACTTCACCATGCTGATAAGGGTTCATGGTGCCTGGGTCAACGTTGATATATGGATCAAATTTTTGAATCGTAATCTTCAAACCGCGATTCTTTAACAAACGACCCAGGGATGCAGCAACAATCCCTTTACCTAATGACGATACGACCCCACCGGTAACAAAAATATACTTGGTCATAGCCAGTCTCCTTTTTAAATTAATCGGGAAAAACAAAAACAAGCTCCCTATTCATACGAACAGGGAGCTTGAACCGTATTGGCTTTACACTTCTGTAAAGCGCCCAAAATGTATATTAACCAATTGTACGAGATCCGTCAAGCATTAATGAAAAAAAGTAAGTATCAAAACCATGAACGAAAAACTCAAACCTAACTGAATAAAAGGATACGTCAGGTCAACGATGCTCCATCAGTGAATTTTATCAGTCTCCTGAGGCCCATGTCCATCATCTCGCCTGAAGCTTGGTAAAAACACGCTCACTTTTTCACTCAATTTCCTAAAATATATGAGCCTAACATTTGTGAATAGCAATAAGATTGTTACAATAAGGTTGTGGTCAATTGAACGCATGTAAAAACAATTTTGTAAATGAGGAATTGGTAAATCAATGGCAGATGTTGTCATTTTAGGTGCCGGATATGCGGGCATTCGGGCCGTTAAAACTTTGAGTAAGCTCGCGCCAAAAGGAACGACGCTCACAGTGGTTGACCAAAACGCCAATCATGAAGAGCGCACACAGCTTCATGAAGTAGCAGCAGGTACCGTGCCTGCAACGAAAATTACATTTAATATCCAGCAGGTTCTTCCCAAAGATGTTCAGTTTATCCAGTCAAAGGTCAGCAAGGTTGACGTGTCGAGCAAGCTAGTGATACTGGAAAATCATGCGCCGCTGCGTTACGACTATCTCATTATCGCGCTCGGCTTCCGCTCTGAAGACTTTGGGCTACCTGGCGCCGCAGAAAACGCCTTGCCACTGGACAATGTGACCTCCGCCGAAACGATTGCCAAGACAATTGAACTGCGTGTCGCCAATTACAAGCAGTCACAAGATCCCAAAGACTTAACGGTTATTGTCGCAGGCGCAGGGTTCACCGGGGTTGAATTATTAGGCGAATTGACACATAGTCTGCCGGCATTAGCCAAAAAGTATGATACGCCACCTGTCAAAATCATCTCCATGGAAATGGCAACGCGTATTTTGCCGATGTTCGATGAAAAGTTAGCAAATTATGCAATGGATTATCTAAAGAGCCATGGCGTTACGATGATGACCGGTTCCAAGATTACCAAAATCGAACCCAATGCCGTTGTTTATGCTGACGGCGATCAGGAAAAGAAGGTCGAAGGCAACACGATCATCTGGACAGTCGGTGTTTCAGGCAGCGATGTGATCGCCGATTCCGGCTTCAACCAACGCCGCAATCGCGTAGTTGTTTCCAATCACCTGAATCTAACCGACCATCCTGAAGTCTTCATCATCGGGGATGTATCGGCAGTGATGACAGACGCTGGCCGACCTTATCCAACCACGGCGCAAATCTCCTCCCAAGAAGGCGATCACGCCGGCAAGAATGTCGCCGCAGCACTAAACGGTCAACCGTTAACGGACTTTGTTTACAAATCTAAGGGCACTGTGGCATCGCTTGGCAGTCAAGACGGCATCGCCCAAATCGGCAAGAGCCACAAGTACACCGGCTTCATTGCCAAGGTACTCAAGCGTGTGATCACAGATAAGTCACTGCTTGAAGACGCCAATTTGAGCACGATGTTGAAACAAGGACGTTGGCCGCTTTAAACGTTCAGGTAAAAGCAACAAGCACGTACTAGGTCAATGATGATCACAAAAAAGCAGCGAATATCGCTGCTTTTTTGATGCCTAAAGGTATGGTATTAAGTCATTCCCCCTGATTTGCATTTCTATCGTTTTGGTTAACGGCTTCCTCCATCTTGCGGACAGCATGGTTATATTCAGTAATGAGTAGCCTGATGGTAATGTAATCAACCTTAGATTCATTATCTGAAAGCGGTATTTCCATGACCTGAATCCGCAACGGCAGATTTGATTGTTCAAAAAAATCGGATAGTGCCGCAAGAAACTGGAGTGCATGCATGAGGTTGTCATAAGATGAAAGATTGTTAATGAAATAAATGACAAAGGTTTCAATTTCTTCTTTTTCTAGAAGGTTATCTACTTTAGAAGCTTTAGCAAAGTTATTGATGGCTCTATCAAAATATGTCATAGCGTTCCTCCAACTAATAGCGGCTAATTAAAAACAATCTTAGAAACCGAATCGTTTTCCACCGTTTGCATTTTTATTAGTTTGATTGACAGCCTTCTCAAGCTTTTGAACGGCATGATGATACTCAGATTTGAGCAGCTTTGTGACGATGACGTCAACCTTAGATTCATTCCCGGAAAGTGGTATTTGTGTAACCTGAATTTGCAGCGGCAGACTTAGCTGTTCAAGGAAACCGGCCATTGCTGAAAGAAAATTTAGCGCGTGCATAAGGTTGTTGTAGGATGAAAGGCCCCTAACCTTAAAGAAAACAAAGTCATCATTCTCTTCTTTTTCTAGAAGATCTGAAACCTGACATGTTTTCGCAATAAAATTGACAATCTTATCAAAATATGTCATAAAAAATCTCCGCAATCATGGTGACTGAACGTTAACGATCCTAGAAACTGGTTCCAACGTCAGGGATAACACTCAATAAGCATCCCGCTGAATGTACAGCTTGCCCCGACAAGCCGGTATCGCCAACATTCTTTTATTCGTTTTAACAATACCCAAAACTTCGCCTATCCAAAGATTAAATAAATAATTGTTTCAAGATATACCAATTATATTTTTTACGTCAACGGTTTTGAAAATTTTCTAATGCTGCTCATGAACGCCTTGAATCTGGTCGTCTAGGCGTCTTATTACGATAATCTTTATTTTTACTTTGCCGAAATGTCGTAAACCACTGATCAAGCATTGCCGGATCGATTTTCAATTCCTGTTGCGCAGTACGGCTAAACTTTTCCCAAGCAGCCTTGTTTGCCGCTTGGTCGCCATGAGCACTGCGCAAATCGCGAATGTATTCACCTACAAGCCGCCGGAATCGCATCTGCTGATCTCGATTCATCTTCAAGTAATTCCGCTGCCCTGTTGTCGCCATCTGCTGCATACCGGTGAGTTCGCGGGCATCGCTGTCGATTGTAAAAAATGAGCGGATTGGAATGGCAATGTACAAAATATAAGCAGCTTTAGGTAAAAATACCGCCAGTACCATAATTGCGGCAATCATCAAGAAATTTTCCAAGTTGTGGGCGCCGTAAATGCTCGTGTAGATTTGTTGCATTTCAGCCTTATTACTAGCTTGCTGATGCACAATTGTTCGTGAAATAATGCGAAAAACGGTAATCACTAAAAGATACAGTGCACCATAAATAACCACCGAAAGCACTTCAACGTCACCAGACATCAAGCGCGTCAATGCCGGTACCAGCGAAAGTAGGAAAACTAAAATAAATTCCCAGATGACAATTCGCCGCGGGATCTGTTTGACCTGACTAAACAAAGTTGCTTGCTGATACCAAATATTTGCTACAAAACAGAAACTAACTGCATAAATGCCAACCGCTAGAAAAAACGCGCTGATATGTGTATGATTTTGCCAACTCTCCGCCGGCAATTCCAAAACCATGATCGTAATAATAATAGCAAGAATAGCATCGATAAACGTATCCAGACGGGTTTTAAGATCCTCTGAAATCATAAATAGCCTCCTGAGTGTGTGCCAGCGTACTTAGAATCGAAGTGTAAGCGAGCCATCAGCTTGGATCATTGTGGCTGAGGCCCTCACACGCAAATTTCTGCGCTGGGAAACGCATCATGAAAAGCGTGAGTCATTACACTATGATGGCAGTATCAGCTTTTCAGAAAAAATGTCAAGCTCGTGAAAACAAAAAAGCCACACCTTAAAAAAGTGTGACCGTTAAGCCATTAATGTTTATCGTTGTCGTCTTCATCGTCATCATTATCGCTGTCATCATCGTCATCGCCGGAGAAGTCAGCTGTGATGTCATCGGTGTCGTCATCGTCATCGCTGTCATTGTCGCCAAATTCAGCTAGCTGACCTTCAATGCCATCGGGAAGTCCATCATCAGGATCATCATCGCTGTCATCGTCACTATCGCCGGCCTTGCCGATCTTATCATGAAAGCCAGTGCTGTCATCATCATCGAAATCATCGTCATCGCTATCAGCGTCGAGATCTTCATCTTCAGGATCATCGTCGTTGTAATCGATCACGTCATCGTCATCGGCAACATCCGCCAAGAACGCATTAACTTTCTTACGTTTCTTGCGACGCGGCACTTCTTCTTCGTCTTCCGGATGGTTAACTTCTTCATCAACGGAATCGTATGGATACCAAGCGCGCAGGCCCCAAACGTTATCGCCTAAAGAAATGAAGCTGCCATCCACATTGAGATCCGTATAGAATTGCGGCAAACGTTCACGAATCTCTTCGTCACTCTTACCGAGATAATTCTGGATCTCATTGGCCAGATCAACGAACGCCATGGTATCCCCTTTTTCTTCGAGGATCTCATGGGCTACTTCGATCATTGATAATTCTGATTTATCGGCATTGGCAAATGCTTTGAGTTTCAACCGATACACGCCCTTTCCACAGTCTTTACAGTCTGTTTTCTATCATACCCGCTCAGGCCTTAAATTGCAATCGCAACCGATAATTTCCTAAATGTTGGCGATTGGCAAAAAGCTCATACTCAACATAAATTTCACCCGCAACCGGTTCCGTGGTCATTCGCACATCAATCCGAGGTGTCACCGTTTCAACCGGAATAATACCGTATGGCGTCCGATAGCGGGTCAAAACCCGTTTTTCATCCGCAAAAAACAGTTTCAACTGGGTATCGCCATTACTGCTGCCACGCGAAAGTTGAATATCACCGTCTTCGCGCAGTTTCATCGTGACCGGCATGCTCGTTCCTGCATCCTCGTCCACTTCCTGATAGCGAATATAAAGTGCGTTCCCCATCTGTACCAACGTTCCAGGTTCATCAAAAACATGTGTCTCCTGATCATCACCTTGCGTCACAAACGTTTCAAGGTGAATCTGAATCGGCACTCCTTGTGAAAGATCCATAATGTCAATCCTTTCTATAGAGTATTGTACGCTCACAGGTCAAGAGGGTCGAGTACAGAGCGTGAGCCAGCCCGGTTAGAAACCGGAGCATAAGTGGCCTTGGGCGTGATGGCCGGGCTTTGGCCATTGCGCCCAAGGTCCTTATGCGCAGGTTTCTGGGCTGGCGAACGCGTTTAGAAAGTGAGCGCGAGCCGGCACGGTTAGGGATCGGAGTGTAAGTGGCCTAAGGCGCAGATCCCTGCGCCGGGGAGCGCGTTATAGGCATAAAAGAGAACACGCGCCCAAGAACTCTACACGCCAGACTTCCGCACCCCCAAACACCTTTATCCCAATGAAAATGGCTTTGTGCCTGACGTGTTCGGTCACCTTCGCTATAATATAGGTAATCTATTATTATGAAAGAAGGCGCACAATGGACCTAACGTCGCTGGCTGGTCAGCAAGCAGCCATCTTCCAGCAAGACTTCACCAAAGATGAGGCGCTGCTCAGCTTTGCCCACACCAATGCGTTATTAGCCCATCCCGAGCTCCATCCACCGCTGATGCTGCATTTCTGGACGGCTGAACAAACCGTCATTCTCGGTATGCAAGATTTAAAGTTACCACAATTGGGGCATGGGCTGCCAGTCCTGAGCAGCGAACAATATGGCGTCTTTGTCCGCAATTCCGGTGGGCTAGCGGTGATTGCCGACAGCGGCGTTTTGAATGTCTCGCTTTTTTTACCCAATGAAACGCGCCTGACCATCGATACTGCTTATGAGCTTATGACGTCACTATTTCGGACAGCATTTCCAGCGCTGAAAATTGCCACCAGTGAAATCACGCATTCCTATTGTCCCGGCAAATACGATTTGAGTGTCGGCGGCCAAAAATTCGCCGGCATGGCCCAGCGCCGGAATCAGGCCGGGGTGGTCGTGATGCTTTATTGCAGCATTTTCGGTGATCAAAATGCTCGCTGCGATTTACTACGTCGATTTTATCGGGCTGGACATGCCAGCGCCAGTCCCCATTTCACTTTTCCGCTTATCCGTTCAGAAACGATGACCACCCTTAGCGATTTACTTGATCGGCCACTGACGCGTAATGAGGCGATTCTTGCCATATTGAATGCCTTAGCAACTTACGGCATCGCAGCCGACATGAACTCGATGCCGGCAATATTGCGCGATCCTGCTTACCATCAAGCGCTCGCTGCAGCCACCGCCGATTTACGTACACGCAATCGCAACTTAAAAAAGATGGGAGAACATCATGCAATTTGAAAAATTACCACGGGAAAAAGTTTTTCGCGATCCGGTTCATAATTATGTTCACGTCCAACACCGCGTGATTCTTGATTTAATCAATACCCCGGAGTTTCAGCGGTTGCGGCGAATCAAACAACTAGGGGTCTCGGATTATGTCTTTCAAGGAGCTGAGCATACGCGCTTTGCCCACTCACTTGGGGTTTATGAAATTGCGCGGGAGATGTGCGACAACTTTGTCATTAACTATCCCAGTCAAACGCCTGGTGATGGCCTTTGGAATGACGCTGAACGTCCGGTTGTCCTGTGTGCTGCACTGTTGCATGATATTGGCCACGGCGCCTACTCACATACGTTTGAGCATATTTTCGGGACAGATCATGAGGCAATTACCCGCGCTATTCTCACGGATCCGCATACCAATGTCAACCGTATCCTGCGTGGTGTGAGTGCGGAATTTCCCGAGCAGGTGGCTTCAGTGATCAACCATACTTATCCCAATCCGCAAGTCGTCCAGATGATTTCCAGTCAAATTGACGCCGACCGAATGGATTACTTGCTGCATGATGCCTACTATACCGGCACCAAATACGGGCTTTTTGATCTTTCTCGAATCTTGCGGGTGATGCGACCTTATTCTGATGGTATCGCTTATGAAGCCAACGGGATGCATGCGGTAGAAGATTATGTTGTCAGCCGCTTTCAGATGTATCAACAAGTCTATTTTCACCCCGTATCCCGCGGCATGGAGGTCATTCTCTTCCACCTACTAAAACGGGCTAAGTTTCTGTATGAGTCCGGACAGTTTGAACCCGGGTTTTCACCACGCTTACTGGTGCCTTTTTTCGAGCAATCCTTTAGCTTAACCGACTACCTCAAGTTAGATGACGGCGTGCTCAACACCTACTTTACGTACTGGTTAGATTATCCCGACAGTATCTTAAGCGACTTTGCGGATCGCTTCTTGAATCGCCGCCCACTGAAATCAGTGACATTTACCGATCAAACGGCCGCGCTGCTTCCAAAACTACGCGCGTTGGTGGCTCAAGCCGGGTTTGATCCGCAATATTACACCGCTGAAAATGATAGTTTCGACTTGCCATATGATCAATATGATCCTGCCTCAGCGAACCCGAAAACCCAAATCGAAATCATGCAAAAAGACGGCACTTTAGAGGAACTGTCAACCTTATCACCATTGGTTGCTGCGCTGAGTGGTCGGGCAACAGGCGATAAACGGTTTTATTTTCCAAAAGAAATGCTCGCCTCTGAAGATAGCAGCCTCTTTTCACCTATCTATGAAAAGTTCCAACGTTATCTGCTCAACGGTGGTGTGATTGATCCACACTTAACGGATTAGCAAGGTGGGCTTCACTGTTTGGGTTGCTGGGCGAGCCACTTAGCCACGGCCCAGCGATGTGTTGGCCGTTTCAATTCGGCCAAGGCCAGATCGATCGGCATGAGCATCAATGTATTGAAGGTTTCAAGTGGATCCTGTACAAAAGCCAGTTCATCACAGGCAAAAAACGTCGCCGGATGGTAATAGGCGGTTTGACGATGATGGGAATAAAAATACTCAGACGATTTGCCGAGCTTTTTGGTCACATGCACGGTTGCCCCAAATTCTTCCAACAACTCCCGTGCCAGCGTTTCTTCGGGGGTTTCGCCTTTTTCAACGCCGCCTCCCGGTAAGAATAATGCATGGTTCGGCGCTTGCAAAATCAGCAACCGCGCGCCGCTATGATCCGGAATGACGCCATACGCGCCAATTCGGGTGTGATAATCTAACTTTGGATCTTTTCGACCAAACACAGGATCAATCATATTGCATCCCTCCGCTTTTAATCACATTATACCCTAATCAATTTCTAACCTCTACACAAGGAGACTTTTCGATGTCAGCTCAGGAAACGTTATTTGTCTTTACCATCCCCCTTTTGCTGGGAATTATTTTTGCTATCAGCTTCACCATTGAACCGCGGCGTTTGCTTAACGGCTGGCTGTTCAACTTATTCGCCGTGGTATTTTTGATCGCTTTGGCAGCCGCGATTCTAAAATCCGGTAACCTACTACTTATTGCTGTAACCGGAACGCTTTTTGTGATTACGGTCTTAATTGTGTTCTTGCTGTTTGCCTTGCACTTATTTTGGCTGCTATGGAATGCTATCCTTGTGTGGCGGCGTGAAGGCCATTCGTTAAGTAACATGTTGACGCTTTATATTGCCATCGGACTGTTGTTGTTGGAAATTGCTGCTTCGTTTGGCCGCCGTTTTATTCCCGAACCTTTATACGTCGCCTTGGCAGTCTTCTTTGGCTTAGGCGGGTTATATGTCTTATTAACGCTTTATAACTTCTTGACCGCGTTAATCCTGTACAATCTCCGGCCACAACCGCATAATCGAACTTTTCTCATCGTGCTTGGCGCCGGACTACTGCATGGCGATCAAGTGTCACCGTTACTTGCCAGTCGCATTGATACGGCCATTAAGTTTTATCACAAGCAATTAAAAAAAGGCCGCCCCGCTCCAAAAATTATTTTTTCCGGGGGTAAAGGCGCAGATGAGGCTATTTCCGAAGCACTCGCCATGCAGCGTTACGCTTTGGGAAAAGGGATTCCCGAGGCCGATACCTTACTTGAAGATCAGTCAACTACCACCCTTGAAAATATGCGGTTTTCAAAACGGTTGATCATCCAAGAGATTGGAGAAGCTCCTTATAAAGCCAGCTTCTTTACCAACAACTATCACTTGCTTCGAGCGGGCATTTTCGCGCGGATGGCGGGTATTGCTGCTAATGGCGTCGGCGGTAATACATCCTTTTATTTTCTGCCTAATGCGGTTATTCGTGAATACCTAGCCTTGGTGGTTTTGTACAAGCGCCGGCATGCCGTGGCTTTCGGCGTGATTGTTCTGATCGCGTTAGGGCAATTCATCCGGGCCTGGCAACTGGGTTGAGCGCTTAACGTGCAGAGTAGGTGGCAATTTCGGTACACTAACTATACGAGGGGGTTATGTTGATGTTAAAAGAATTCCGTCAATTCATCATGCGGGGCAACGTTTTGGACTTAGCTGTCGGGGTGATTATCGGTAGTGCCTTTACCGGTCTGGTTACCTCCTTGACTAAGAACCTGATTAACCCGATTTTATCAATCTTTGCCGGTAAAACCGATCTTAGCGGTTTATCCGTTACGTTATTAGGCGCCAAATTTACATACGGCAATTTTCTTAACGATGTGATTAACTTTTTGATTATCGCCTTTGTTGTTTTCATGATCGTTCGCAGTGTCAATCGTTTCTTGCCCGCCAAGCCGACCAAAGCTGCCGGGCCTACCCAAGCGGAATTGCTCACGGAGATTCGCGATTTATTAAAGGAGAAGAACGACCATTCGCAGGTTTAATTGATTAAAAAAGTCAATAAAAATCAAATGGCTCAAGGAAGACGCAGCAGCGTTATCCTTGAGCCATTTCTGTTTATTCCCATCATTTATGAACCTTCAATAACCTGCTGCGAAAACAACTCAGAAACCGTCCGCATAGCATTCTTTACGGTCACTGTCGCAAGTGGATCCTGTGCCATGCTTGCTGAAGTTGTCTGAAGCCAAGCGCCAGAGTCCATAGTATGGGTGCCGTCAAGACTAGCAATACCTGAAACACAAATTTGACAATCACAACGCCAATAGTGTCAATACCGCCGCTTTCTAGGATTGTTGCCATTACCGGTGTCGTCGCGTAAATAAAGTCTTGATAAAGATTCATATTCTTTTCCATGTCAGCTACATAATCTTTGGTTGAACGGCCAGTAGAAGCAAATCGTTGGGCGCTGTGGTCAATTTGATCAAGGTAGCGCGGTGCCAAGACCAGCCAGCTGATCAATAAATAACCATCACCGATTGTGGGCGTGAAATCGAACCCACTTGTTTTCTTAAGGTGAAAGAAAAGCATTAACAAGCCATACGCTGCAATGAGTCTCAGTCGTTTGTGCATACCAGCCACCCCACACATCACCTAATCAAGCTACCGGGTCCTATCTGAATGCTGATATCATAAGCCGAACGATCACTTTTGTATAGGGTTAGCCCAAATGAATTGCCAAAACGCCATGTTTTTTCTCTTGTTGCGGCGTATAAATGCGATAGGTGTCAGCGACCATTTTAGCCACGGAATCGGTTGGTGCACTTCCCACGGCGGTACCCTGATATTGCTGATAAAGCTGGGAAAAGGTTCCGAACTTTTCAAGCTGAGTGACTTTCTTGGTAACTTGTTGCTGAGTGGCGAGATCCTCGAACACAATTTGATCACCAACCTCTAGCTGTGGGCGCTTTTGGTCATTGAGGCGAATTTCTATTGTTTTAGTTCCTGCTTGCACCAACAGAAACTGATCATGCGCGAGTCCCATTTCCATACCATTTTTCTCCTTGTCATCACGTTGCTAAGTCCCCGCGCCACACCTGAGCCATCAAAAAAGCACACCTTACAGTGAAGGTGCGCAAACTTGATGTTACTTGGTGAATCGATTTTCGAATAATGGAGTCACGGAGCGGTTTTCCTGAATCCGCATGATTGCGCGTCCCATTAATGGGCCAACAGAAACAACATCTAACTTATCCATGTGTTTATCAGCTGGCAAGTTAATGGAGTCCGTTACGACCACCTTTTCGATGGCCGAGTGGGTCAACCGTTCAACTGCCGGGCCGGAGAAAATTGCGTGGGTGGCTGCGACCAAGACTTCGGTTGCACCGGCATCTTTCAGCGCTTGGGCTGCAAGGGTGATGGTGCCCGCGGTGTCGATCATGTCGTCAATAATGATACATTGTTTACCGGTAACATTGCCGACGATGTTCATAACTTCAGCAACGTTTGGCCGTGGCCGCCGCTTGTCGATAATTGCAATCGGCGCCTTGAGAAATTCTGCTAATTTACGCGCCCGGGTCACGCCGCCGTGATCAGGCGAAACCACAACCGTATCAGCGCCGTCATAATGGTTGCGTAAGAAGTAGTCGGCTAACAATGGTGCACCGACAAGATGGTCAACCGGAATGTCGAAGAAGCCCTGAATCTGGGCAGCATGTAAATCAAGCGCTAAGACCCGGGTTGCACCGGCACGTTCAAGCATGTTGGCAACCAGTTTAGCAGTAATCGGTTCCCGTGACCGCGCTTTGCGATCCTGACGTGCATAGCCATAATACGGCATCACGACATTAATCGTATGTGCCGAGGCCCGCCGTAAAGCATCAATCATAATCAATAGTTCCATCAGATTGTCGTTAACCGGACTGGACGTGGACTGAATCAGATACACATCATCGCCACGAATACTTTCTTCGATGTTGATTTGAATTTCACCATCGCTAAACCGCTTCACTGACGACTTTCCCAGTTGCACACCAACCTCGGCAGCAATCTTCTCTGCCAGTGGTTTGTTCGAATTCAAGGCAAAAATCTTTAATCTCGGGTCACCGTATTGCTCAGACATATGTTCCTCCACGAAATATTATAGGCTGCGAATAATTGTTCCACAAAAATCTTAGCGGATTGACGAAAAAAAGCAAGCATATAAAACGAATTATAACCTAATTCCAATCTGGATCGTTCGCGAGCGGCAGTCGTTTCCAGTAATCTTCTTTGGTCGTTTGACGCGCACGGGCAATCGCCATTGCGTGAAACGGTACATCTTTTGTAATCGTCGAACCCGCCGCAATGAAACTATGATCCGCCACTTCAACTGGGGCCACGATGTTAGAGTTAGAACCGATAAAGGCATGGTCGCCAATCGTACTATTCCATTTTTGAACGCCATCATAGTTAACAAACACAACGCCGCAACCCACATTAATATCGCTGCCCAAGGTTGCATTACCGACATACGTCAAGTGACCGACTTTGGTGCGTGCACCGATCTTGGCTTTTTTAATCTCTACAAAGTTACCAAGATGAACGTATTCGCCAATGTCTGCATCTGGCCGCAAATGTGAGTTGGGGCCGATATCACTGTGTGCGTGCATCACCGCGTGTTCGATGGTGGAACTTGTCACGGTAACATCATCTTCCAGCGTGGCATCCAGTAGTTCTGAATGGGTACCAATGTGGCAATCTTCACCAATCATGGTTTTACCTTTCAAATAGACGCCTGGTTCAATCACGGTGTCGGCACCGATTTTCACATCCGTATCAATGTAAGTCGTTGCCGGATCAATCAGCGTGACGCCATTACGCATATGCTGCTCGTTAATGCGCTGCTGCATGAGCCGGGTCGCTTGTGCCAATGCAACCCGATCGTTAACGCCCAGAGATTCGGTGTAATCCGGCATTTGATAAGCAGCAACCTTTTCACCCGCTGCCCGTAAAATGCCTAAGACATCCGGCAAATAATACTCGCCTTGTGCATTGTTGTTCTTAACCTGGTGCAGCGCTTTGAATAACGCCTGATTATCAAAAACATAAACCCCGGTGTTGATCTCGGAAATCAATGCTTCTTCCGGAGTAGCGTCTTTTTGTTCCACATTTTTAATGACATTACCGTCAGTATCGCGAATAATCCGACCATAGCCAGTAGGATCCGGGGCATTGGCAGTCAAAATGGTTGCATTGGCGCCTTTAGCTTCATGATAAGCAAACAGATCATTGAGAGTCTTAGCCGTAAACAAAGGCGTATCCCCGCTCATAATCAGCGTGGAGCCTTCCTTTTGCCCCAACAATGGCTCTGCTTGTAATACCGCGTGACCGGTGCCCAACTGTTCCGCCTGCAACACGAATTCAGTCCGCTTTCCAAGTGTCTTTTCAACTTCTTCGGCACCATGGCCAACAATGGTCACGATAGCGTCAGGATGAATGGCTTCCACCTGGCTCACCACATGCTCGACCATGCTCTTACCACAGACCGGTTGCAAAACCTTATAATACTTCGATTTCATCCGCGTCCCCTTACCGGCCGCGAGAATGATGGTGAATTTCTTTGACATATGAATACTCCATTCCTAATTATCTTATTTCATAATAGCCCAGCCAGCCGATACTGACAACAACTGAGCGCGAACCGGCGCGGTTAGAAGTCGGAGTGTAAGCGGCCTAAAACGTGATGGCCCGCTCTTGGCCATTGCGTTTTAGGTCCTTACACGCAGACTTCTGCGCCGGGGAGCGCGTTATGGGCGTAAAGGTGGATGTACGTCCTAAAACGTGATGGCCCGAGCTTTGACCATCGCGCCAGATCCTTACACACAAAACCCTACCCTCTCCTAAAACCCAACCAAAACAAAAAACAGGCCCGTCGACATCCCAAGCCTGTTTTCCAAATACTATTCATTCAACCTGTCATGCTTTTCATCCACATCCGATTTCGCATCGTCAACCTGCTGCTTAACCTCCGCTGGCACTTCAAACGTACTAACTTGAGTCGTATCAGCCCACGCATCATAGAAGAAGCGAAAATGCCGTGAGCCCACTTCCCAAACAAAATTAATCATGAACAGAAAGACCAAAACTGCAAAGAATCCTAACGCAGCCAGATTAATCTGAGTTCGTTGAAACTTAGCAAAATACGCAATAAAGAAATTGTTCAACCCTACCAAGCTGGAAAACGCCAAGCCATATAGCAGTCCTTCGCGCAATAAAAGCCGCCAAAATCCGACAGCTTGACCATCAGTACGCACAATTTTAATGCGCACCAATCCTTTTCCAAGTGTCTGGCCGTTGTTAAAGGCAGGCCAAATGACGAAGACAAAAAATAGCGGCAAAACATCTTCACTCAAAAAGTCCGGCAATTGATCCAACCCTAACAAATGAAATAGGAATTTGATCATAAGTCCGATAACTTGGCTGAATAAGACAAAATCGACTAAAAAAGCGGCTAATCGTCGGGCAAAAGTCACCCGCGCACCACGAGCCTGGCTTTTGGCGTCAATGGTATCGCGGGATGGCAACGCCCGCATCAGAATCGGCGCCAGCACCCCGCCAACCAAACCACCTGTCGTGTTAAGAATCAAATCGTCCACATCAAATAGTCGATAAGGCCGCGGATAAAAGCCATATAATCCGGACAGCTGTGTCAGCTCGAAGAATAAACTCAACCCAAAACTCATCACAATGATCTGCGGTACGCTGCGTTTAAAGTAGTACCGCAAATAAAAGCCAAATGGGATCGTTAAAACGATATTAAAGAAAGGTTGAATGAAACTGGACTGCTTGAGCGCGGCCAGCCAGGTGTGAGGATTGCTCGGCACAAAGACGGTCGTATGAATGAAATACCGCAGTGCCATTAGCGGCGTCAGATTATACTTCGCCCCAGTAAACTGTGCGACAGCCTCACGAGCCGGCAATGGCAGAATGATCAGAAAATAAGCCGACAGCAGGTAAAATACAAACGAATAAATGACAATCGCCCGCCACCAGCTAAACGCACCGTAACGCCGATAAACAACCACCAGAAACGGTAGCGCAAGCAGCAGCGCTAAAAACGGAAATGTGACTACTGCTGTTCTAACCGGTCCAAGGTAAGCACTCATTGATGACTCACCTCAAGCAACTGCCGATTCTGGCTAAGAAAATTACCGGCTGTGGCATGCAGCGTATTTGCCTTTGTATCCACTTTGTCAACGCGAATAAGCGAAGTGTAATCGTTCACCATGCGATCGCCGTCAAACTTGCCCTCAGCAAAAACCGTAATTCCGACCATTTTTGCGTTAAACTCATCGATCAACGCCTTCATGCCGTTAACGGTGCCGCCGCCTTTCATGAAATCATCGACAATCAAGACCCGCGAATTAGCCGGCAGACTGCGCTTACTCAACTCCATTTTTTCAATCCGAGCCGAGGATCCGGAAACGTAATTAACCGAAACCGTCGAACCTTCCGTGATCTTGGAGTCGCGGCGCACAATAACAAACGGCACATTCAGATATTGGCTAACACTTTGCGCAATCGGAATGCCTTTAGTGGCTACCGTCATGACCGCATCCACATTGGCTTCGCGATACTGGGTCGCAATCAGCCGCCCGATTTGACGTAAAACACTCGGTGTACCAAGTAAGTCCGAGAGATACACATAACCGCCTGGCAACAGTCGATCAGTCTCGGAAAGTCGCTTGGCCATGGCCGCAATGAAATTTTCCGCCTCATCTTCACCCATGATTGGGATATAACGAACCCCACCAGCGGCACCGGGCACAGTTTCAAGGATGCCGGTTTGTCGCTGGGCAAAAGTCCGGCGTACGATAGCCAAATCCTCACTAATAGATGACTTGGCACTTTCATAGCGTTTTGAGAAAAAAGTCAACGGTATCAGTGTGTGAGGCCGTTCCAACAAGTACCTTGTCATGTCGATTAATCGATCGCTGCGTCTAACTTTCATTATTCCGCTCCTAACTCCGAATATTTAGCTCTGTATTAACATTGTGGGATAATCTTATCCAGTATAAATGCTTTTAACGAAAATTTCGACCCTTTTACGACAAATTCTCACCGAACGTTCGCATTTGTCCCTAGTTCACTCAGATAATTTTTAAGTCGTCTCAGTAGCCTTGTATTTATTTCTATATTAGAATGGTTACAAAGAGGGGTGGAGAAATCATCATGAACTGTTTTGAATTACATCATATGACCTTTGCACCAACGCAAACAGCTATTTTAAACGACATCAATCTGGATATTCCTTGGGGGATTGATCTGACCATTGCGGGCCATTCGGGTTCTGGTAAAAGCACCTTGTTGCGATTGTTGGCGACTTTATTGACGCCAACTAACGGAACCATTCTATACAACGGTAAAGCCCAAGCCGACTACGATCCGATCGCTTATCGGCGTGAAGTTTCTTACTGCGCCCAGCAACCGGCATTATTTGGCGCCACGGTTGCTGACGATCTGCGGTTTCCATTTATGATTCGCAACACTGAAATGCCACGCGAACAAGCCGAAGCCGCGCTTGAAAGTGTCGATTTGGCTAAAAGTATGCTCGATGCGCCAACGCAAAACTTATCCGGTGGTGAACGCCAACGAGTCGCTTTGTTGCGGCATCTTTTCTTCCCGCCTAAAGTGCTGCTTTTAGACGAGGTCACAACCGGACTCGACCCGGATACTAAAACGATTATTCATGAACTTCTGAATCGCCAAAATGAAAAAGGCATCACGTTGATTCGTGTGACGCATGATGAAGGTGAACTGCAGACCGCCAAGAATCTCATGACGCTGGTTGCCGGTCAATTTGAGGAGGTTGCCAAGGTATGAATAGTCAGTTAATCGTTTCGCCGTTAGCACTTTTGTTGGCTTTAGCGCTAGTTGTGATTGCATTGGTCATTAACCTCAAAGAAGATCTGGGCATGACCAAGGATCTGATCGTAGGGGTTCTACGCGCGGTCATCCAGCTAACGGTTGTCGGGTTTGTTTTGACCTATATTATTAAAGCGGATGCCGTTTGGCTGACTTTAGCCATGGTAGCCATCATCATTTTCAACGCTGCCTGGAATGCCAAAAAACGTGCCGGCACCATTCCTGCTGCGTTTGTCACCAGCCTGTTAGCCGTCACCACTGCAACTGGGTTAACGCTGCTCATGTTAGTGTCGGTAAAGGCCATTCGGTTTATTCCGGCACAGATTGTTCCGATCAGTGGGATGATTGCCAGCAACGTCATGGTCGCGATCGGTTTAGCCTACCGCAGCCTCAACACCGAATTTAAAGACTTACGACCACAAGTACTTGAACGTCTTGCATTGGGCGCCAACCTCAAACAAGCCAGTCAGACGCTCATCGTCAATGCTATCAAAACTGGCATGGCGCCAACGATTGATTCGGCTAAAACTGTTGGGCTCGTTAGTTTACCGGGAATGATGTCCGGCTTGATTTTTGCCGGTATCGATCCTACCAAAGCCATTATGTATCAGATCATGGTAACCTTCATGCTGCTAGGCGCCACCAGCCTTGGTAGTTTTATCGCGGTCTATCGCAGTTACCCCCGCTTTTATAATGATCAAAAGCAATTACGTTAGCGGCCTTGTCCTCCGAAAATAAAAAGTTGCTGCAGAAGCGAATCTTTTTGCCTCTGCAGCAACTTTTTATATTGATGCGCTTTTACCAGCTATCAGTAAGGATTCTCCATTTTGTTATCCGGTAAATACGGCCCATATTCAACTTGAATCGTGGTGTGGGCAATGTCAAAGCTTTCTCGCAACGATAAACTCAGTGCGTCCAAGAAGGCGTCATTGCCTTCAGCAGTTGTTCGCACCACATGTACCGTCAACGCGACATCAGTTGTACTCAGCGCCCAGATGTGCAGGTCATGGCAAGATGCAACGGTTGGATAGGCGTTAACCAATGTTTTAACCGCCACTGGATCGATTTCCTTAGGCACCGCGGCCATTGCTAAATTAACGGCATCCCGCAATAAATCCCAAGTCCCGATCAAAACCACAATTGCAACTAAAATGGACATGACCGGATCAAGCCATTCCCAGCCAGTCAGCAGGATTAATCCCCCGGCTAAAACAACTCCCAGCGACACGCCAGCATCGGCAGCCATGTGCATAAACGCACCACGAATGTTCAAATCATGTTGCGAGCCGCTATGAAAAAGAATTGCAGTTGCGCCATTGACCAAAATCCCGGCACCAGCGACGACCATCATCCAGCCGCCTTCAACCGGGGCATTTTGTGACAATCGGGTAATCGCCTCGACAATAATCGCACCCATCGCCACCAGTAAAAATGCCGCATTTGCTAACGCCGCTAAAATCGACGAACTCTTATACCCGTATGTACGCTGGACAGTCGGGTGCCGATTGGAAAGCCACTCCGCAAACCACGCTAAGCCCAAGCCTAGGACGTCGCTCATATTATGAATGGCATCGGCGACCAACGCAACCGAGCCAATCCCGATTCCAAACGCAACCTCGGCAATAATGTAAATCAAATTAAGCAGAATACCCCAGAAAAAGGCTTTGTTTGGCTGAACTTGTTCCATCTTATCATCAGCTCCTCAGTTTCCTTTTCCATCATGGTTTAGTGCTACCTAAAAATCAACCCCTTAGCCGATGACTATTCGTTGACAGGCAAAATGGCCGCAACAGATAAACCTCACGACAAAATCCCTTCATGCTGTTGTAAACCCGCATCGCCCGAGAATGCTTCTGACAAAGACCAAACACAGTTGGACCGCTACCTGACATTTGAGCGATTTCTGCGCCGTACTTTTTTAACCGCTGTTTCAATGCGGTCATTTCAGGATAACGACTTGCCGTAATGGCCTCTAAACTATTCCCCATTCCGCTAATCATTTGGTTGAAATCATGGTTTTGAACCCCGGCAACGACTTCAGGTGTATTGGGGTGCAAAAGGCCGGCCTGATAGTCAATTGCATTAAGAATACTTGGCGTTGACACTGACACCCGCGGCTTAGCCAAAACAACCCAAAAGTTCGGTAAACTTCCCAATGGGGTGACCACATCACCGCGTCCGGTAACCAAGGCCGTCTCCGAGTAAACGCAGTAAGGCACATCGCTATCAACCTGTAAGCCGATGCGAGCCAGCTGCGAGCGACTATAACCTAACTGCCATAGTGAATTCAAGCCACGCAAAACGGCGGCTGCGTCACTCGAACCACCGCCCAAACCTGCAGCGACGGGAATGTGTTTTTCAATATGAATCCGCGCACCTTGGCGGATATTGGCATGGCGTTGGAGCGCCAATGCCGCTTTATAGGCCAGATTTCGCGGATCTTCAGGTAAAAAACCGCTATCTGTGGAAACCTGAATGCTATGGCTAGGCTTGATGCTCACGTAATCAGCCAAATCAACTGATGTCATCACCATCTGCCACTCATGTTCGCCGTCAGCATGACGATACAAAGCATCCAAACTTAGATTAATCTTGGCCGGTGCTTTCTCGATCAGTTCCATCTAACCACCAGTCTCTGGCGATGCATGTATTTGCAGGTAGATCAGCACACTGCAAACGCCGATGCATGCATCAACCGTATCGTTATTATTTTCAGTATACTGTTTTGCGTCCGGATTTTCATTGCCGCGTGTCAAAAATTCGTCACCTTGTACAGATCAGTCTTTCAAGAAGATAGCAAAAGGCCTCGATGCCAATGACATCGAGGCCTGCTCAAAGTAAACGATTTAATCGTCGGTTAGTATCTGAAATTATGACGCTTTTTCTTCGCCTTCGAAGGTGATCTTGATTGACTTAGTCAGAAGATCCGCGTAACTATAAGAGACACGCTCGAACGCATTTTCATTCTGGTCGAGATCGACCACAAAAATAGCCGGATAAGTTTCCTTCAAGGTCCCCCGACGCCGAGTAACCTTCTTGCGTCCTGCTTGTGCAACGACCGTTAAATTCTCACCGATTTTCCCATCGAGCTTCCGTTTGATGCTTGCTAGTGTGATTGGCATGCACTTCACCTCTTGCAATATATCATAACATGAATGCAAGAAATTTGCAATTATACCATGTGTTTCTTATTTCGGCAAGATTTTTATAGGAAGTAAGCGCGAGCCGGCGCGGTTAGGGATCGGAGTGTAAGTGGCCTCAGGCGTGATGGCCCGGGCTTGGCCATTGCGCCTGAGGTCCTTACACGCAGATCCCTGCGCTGGGGAGCGCGTTATGGGCCTAAAGGAGAACGGGTGGCCTTGGGCGTGATGGCCGGGTTTTGGCCATTGCGCCCAAGGCCCTTATGTGCAGGCTTCTGCGCCGGGGAGCGCGTTATGGGCATAAAGGAGAATACGTGGCCTCAGGCGTGATGGCCCGCTCTTGGCCATTGCGCCTGAGGTCCTTACACGCAGATCCCTGCGCCGGGGAGCGCGTTATGGACGTAAAGGAGAACGCGTGGCCTTGGGCGTGATGACCCGGGCTTGGTCATTGCGCCCAAGGTCCTTACACGCAGACTCCTGCGCCGGGGAGCGCGTTATGGACATAAAGGAGAACGGATGACCTCAAACGTGACAACCCGCTATCCCGCAATACCCAAGCCTTCACCCCGCAACGCCTCATCCAACCGTGCAAAATCCGTAATCGCCAACTGTTCTGCCCGCGTCTCCGGTGCAATCTCCGCCACCGAGAGCGCCGTACGAATAGCGGCCTTATTCGGTTTACCAAACAAAGCCACCAGATTATTCCAAAGCGTTTTACGCCGAGACGCAAACGCCCCACGGACAAGCCGGTCAAAACTGTCTGGATTTTTTACCGCTGCCAAGGGTTCTGGGCGCTGGGTCAACGTAACAATGGCCGAATCCACATTTGGTGCCGGAACAAACGCATGCCGGCTGACGGTAAAAGCTGTCGCCACATCTGCCACCAGTTGCACGGCAATACTTAAACTGCCATAATCCTTCGATCCAGGGGTCGCACTTAATCGCGCTGCCACTTCTTTTTGCATCATCACGGTCATGCTGTGCAGTGGTAAATGTGCCCGCAACAAGTGCAGTAAAATCGGCGTCGTAATGTAATAAGGCAAATTAGCAACAACTTTTAGCGTGTGGTTCCCATCAAAATGTGTCGCTACCAGCTCGGTCAAATTCGTTTTTAAAACATCTTCGTTGACCACGGTTGTATTAGGATAATCTGCAAGCGTCTCCGCGAGAATCGGCAGCAGACGATCGTCAATTTCCAATGCCACCACCTGATGCGCCTGATCAGCCAGAAACTGCGTCAGTGCACCAATTCCGGGACCGATTTCAATCACATCATCTTGCTCGGAGACATCAGCTGCTGCTACAATTTTTTGCAAAATCTGCGGGTCGGTCAAAAAGTTCTGCCCTAACCCCTTACGCATATGAAAGCCATGCCGCTTCAAAATGGCATTGGTTACGGCTGGTTGTGCCACTTTTTCATGCATGGTTATTCGCTCCTTCGTTCAACTGGGCAACTGCGGCTAGAAAATCTGCGCGACTGATTTGAAATTCAGTCAGCCGCCGTAAAAGCTGTTTGCCATTTGTATAACCGATGTGCAGCTGTTCGCCTAGCTGTTCCCGACGCTCGCGAGCACCGGTTCCACCGATCAAATGCGCTGCCAATAAATCCTGCTGACTGATCACTTGCGGAGCATCGGGCACTTCAGTAAACAAGTGCTGGAGTGCAGCCCGCAACGCCGCTGGAGAAGCATGCTCAACCCCAAGCGACCCTTTATGATCCGGCACGCCTTCCGCCCGCGGTAAAAATGCATGGGTAACACCTGGTACGGCACGCGAAATGGTTTTGCGAATCTTTTCACCAGGAAAGTCAGGATCAGTTAAGACGATCACGCCCCGTTTTGCTTGGGCTTGCCGAATCCGCGCCAATGTTGCTTCATCAATGGCACTACCGCGAGTTTCGATGGTATCGATCCTGCCAAAAGTTTCTTTTAATCGCTTAGTATCATCGCGGCCTTCTACAACCACAATTTGTTTAATCGTTGTCATGCGTCTTCCTTTAACTTGAAAATTCGGTGGGCATTATCCCATGTCTGTTTAGCAATCGTTTCTGGGGTGGTTTCGCGTAGTTTGGCTAAAGCCTCCACCACATAGCGCGTATAGCCCGGCTGATTCTGGCGGCCACGGTAAGGCGTTGGCGTTAAATATGGGGCATCGGTTTCAACCAACAAGCGGTCACTGGGGATTATCTTGGCGCTGGCATGTTCTTCCGGAGCATTTTTGAAACTGACGATGCCGGAATAGGAAATATACATCCCTAAGTCCAAAAACCGCCGTGCCCAGTCTGCTTCACCGGTGAAACTGTGCATAATCGCGCCAAATTCCTCAACATGCGCCGTTTTTAGAAGCGTATAGGTATCTTCAAAAGCATCGCGGCTGTGGATGGACACCGGTATATGCAGCGAGCGCGCCAGTTCCAGTTGGCGCCGGAATACCCGCCGTTGAATTTCACGCGGCGAAGTATTCCAGTGATAGTCCAACCCGATTTCGCCTAACGCCACCACTTTAGGATCAGCTAATTGTTCCAGCAATACGGCTTCTTTAGCGGCATCATAGTCCTTGCTTGATTCCGGATGCCAACCGACAATTGCATATAAGTTGGCATATTGATGGGCTAATTGCAGCGCGCCGGCGTTCAACGTCGTATCCGAGCCGACAATCGCCATTTTCTTCACGCCTAGCTGCCGCGCCGCTTCAATATAGCTTGCTTCCTTGCCATGATAAGGCGTGTCATTCAAGTGGGTATGGGAATCAAAAATGTCCATCAACGCTTACTCCTTTTCCGTTGCTGCCAGTAATTGTGGCAACAACTGCTCAACTTGGGTCGGTTTTCTGGCCGCAAAAAGCCGTTGTAGTTTGGCAACCGGCGACTGGGTCAAAGTTCGAATTAACTGTGCCATTCGTAACGGTTGTTGTTTAAGCTCGGGATTGAACAACATAAAGGCCCAGCTAACCGGTAAAATCCGACTCACATCGGCCAAGTCTTTGAAGGCAACCGGGATTTCAAAATGTACCACCACTAAGCAGCCCGTCTGCACCAATGAGCCTTCTAAATGTGGTATCGCAATATTAGGCAAACCACTGGCAATCTGATTCAATTGCATACCGGAAGGAAATGTCTGCTCCCGGGCAATCAGTGCCGCTTTTCCCTCTGTCTGCATCACATTGCGGGCAACCAGTTTGCGACTAATCTCATCAAAAAAACTTTCTTGGGTTGGCGTCTCTAAAAAGTAAACTAATGGGGTTGTACTAAACTCAGCCAAGCATTTCACCTATCTTTACATAAACTCAATATGGTTAGAGTATAGCACGCCAAGCCAAGCAGCTCGCAGGTGGTTTTGGGACTAAAGCTTCTATTATTGACTGACTTTCTTTGAGTTTCATGAAAATGATCGGCGAAAAATGTCTATTATTGTCATTTTGTTCTATACTAATCGTGTACTGAACATTTAAGGATTACCTAGGAGGTATTTTTACATGTCTGTTAAACTTACTGCTGGTCAGTTAGAGCATTTGAAGCAATTGTCCAATGACAACAACGTCATCTCGGCTTTAGCCATTGACCAACGCGGTTCCCTGAAGAAGATGCTTGCAGCTGCAGCTAACAAGCCAGCTGACGAAACCACGATTGTTGATTTCAAGAAAGCTGTTTCTGAAGAATTAACCAAATACGCCAGCGCGATTCTGCTTGATCCAGAATATGGCCTGCCAGCTGCCAAGGTTCGCGATCCTAAGTCCGGCCTCTTGCTTTCCTATGAAAAGACCGGCTACGATGCGACTGAACCTGGCCGTTTCCCAGATTTGATTGATAACCAAAGTGCTTTGCGCATCAAGAACGAAGGCGGCGATGCAGTCAAGTTCTTGCTGTACATTGACCCTGACGAACCTGATAGTATCAACGATCGTAAATATGCGTTTGTTGAACGGGTTGGTGCTGAAGCTAAGGCTAATGATTTGCCACTGTTCTTGGAATTAGTTTCCTACGATGGCAAGACCAACGAAACCGGCACCGCTGCATGGGCAAAAGCAAAGCCTGAAAAAGTTATCAAGATCACTAAGGAATTCAGCAAGCCGCAATACAACGTTTCTGTTTTGAAGCTTGAAGTTCCGGTTGATCAAAAGTTTGTTGAAGGCTACACCGATGAAGGCGTAACACCGGTTTACAGCAAGGAAGAAGCTGCTAAGTACTATAAGGCTCAATCCGATGCAACCGATTTGCCATTCATCTTCCTGTCCGCTGGTGTTTCCAACGAACTGTTCCTTGAAGAACTCAAATTCGCTAAGGAAGCCGGTTCAACCTTTAACGGTGTGCTTTGCGGCCGGGCAACCTGGAAGCCAGGCGTTAAGCCATTTGCTGCTGAAGGCGAAGCTGCCGGCAAGAAGTGGCTGCAAACGGAAGGTAAAGCTAACATTGATCGTTTGAACAAGGTTTTGGCTGATACTGCTACTCCTTGGACAGACAAGGTTGAAGGCTAATTCTTTTTAACTAATTAATCGTTTAAAAACCAGCCACAGATGCGGCTGGTTTTTTATATGGTGAGCGTGAGCCAGCCCGTTTAGAAACCGGAGTGTAAGTGGCCTTAGCCGTGATGGTCGGGCTTTGACCATTGCAACCAAGGTCCTTACACGCAGGTTTCTGCGCCGGTGAACGCGTTATGGCGAGTAAGGGCCAACGCAAAGATAAATCACCGACAACCATTGCAGCAGACTGGCACAGTGGTAGACTGATAGATGAATGCGTTTTCTTATTTTAGGAGGTTGTTAAGCTTGATCACAATTGAGAATCAACAATTTAAAGCCAGCATTGCCGAACGCGGTGCTGAACTGCAGTCACTCGTCAACAAAACCGATAACTATGATTATATCTGGAACGGCGACAAGACTTTTTGGAATCGCCACGCACCGATTCTGTTCCCGGCCATTGGTAAATCTAACGAAGACCAATATCGGCTAGGTGCCAAAACATTTCCGATGGGCCAACATGGTTTTGCTCGTGACTATGATTTTGAGGTCAGCGATCATAGCGACTCAGCGGCGACGTTCACCCAGCACCAAAATTCAGAAACCTTGAAAAAGTTCCCGTTTAAATATACTTTAGCCGTTACTTATATGCTAACCGAAGATGGTCTGAGCATTCATTACACCGTGACAAATGATGACAGCAATTCGATGCCGTTTGCGTTAGGGTTCCACCCAGCCTTCAACGTTGCACTGAAGGCGGATGGCAGCTTTGACGACTACGATCTGACGGTTGAACCGTTGAATAGCCCGTTGCAGCGCTTTGGTATCGGGCCGGTACCGTTTCGCAATGGTGACGTTGAAGATATTGCAGGCGCAGAAGGCAATAAATTGCCACTCACACATGATCTGTTAGACGGTGGGTTAGTGATTCTTGCTAACAGTGAAATCAGCAAAGCAACCTTATCCTCCCCGCATCACAAGCACAGTCTCACGCTTGATATCAATGACTTCCCTTATCTCACTATCTGGAGTCCTGAACATAAAAAGGCTCCGTTTATTGCGGTTGAACCGTTTGACGGGTTACCTGACCAAGCCGGCGAACCATCCGATTGGTACACCAAGCTTGGCAACACCACACTCTCTGCAGGTGCCAATAAACAGCTTGCCTTGAAAGTTGAATTGCACTAAACAATCTTTTGATGCCGCCTGAAGTTTATGCAGACGGCTTTTTTGTGCACACTTTTTGTACAAACACCATCACTAAGCGGCTGCAAAATAGTTGCGGTACAATAGCACCAAAGCGGTGAAAGGAATGAAGGGTTCATGCACATTGCAGTCATTGATGATCAAGCAGCGACTAGAGAAGCAACGGTCAAGCTCATTCGGCAGTTAGCGCAACCGTCACAGCCATTGCAGGTGGCGGCTTATTCAAATGCCGAGCAGTTCTTGTTTGCAGAAAAACCAGCCGATCTGCTGTTGCTTGATATTAAGTTGGGATCTGGCATGGACGGCATGGCGCTTGCCAAAAAAATCCGCCAACATGATCCCGAAACCGCCATCGCTTTTGTCAGTAACTATGATGAATTCGTGTTCGATGGTTACGACGTGAACGCGATTGACTACATCCTCAAGCCGCTTACGGTAGCAAAACTCAAGCACCTAATTGAAAAGGTAGCTGGCCAGACGCAGCCAAAACTCTTGGCATTGCAAACCGCTGCCGGTCTAGTACGCGTGCCAATGTATGACATCAGCGCCATCGAAGTCACGGATCACCGGCTTCAAGTCCATACGCAAAAAAATCACTATCTGGTAAACGGACAGTTAAAAGACTTTTTACCGCGCTTAGATGACAACTTTATTCAGATTTACCGCTCCATCGTCATTAACCTGAATTTCCTCTCGCAGCTGGATAAACGAACCGTTGTGATGGCAGATGGCACCACTTATCCCGTTTCCCGCCAGCAGGCACCGCTAGTTAAACAGGCATTCTTCAAGCATTTTCGGGGGTTGACCCATGACAGCAATTAGTTGGTTCTGGCTGGTCGCCTTTGGGTTGCTAGTAGTAGGTTGCATGTCGCAGTTATGGTGGATTTTTCGGCGCCAGCAAAACTGGCCGGTGCGCTGGTTAAACCTCATCATTGTCATCGTATCGTTGAGCAGTTGGTGGTTATGGCCGCTTCCGGTTGTCCGCGGCTTGCTTTTTACCATCACTGTGTTAGCAGGCAGTTTGGAGTTCATCTTGATTCGCCAATTTCTCAACGACCAGGATGCGGTGTTTGCCCGCAGTCTTGATAAAATGATGGCTCAATATTCAGAAGAAGTACAAGAACTTTATGCGAATATGCGCGGCTGGCGGCATGATTATCACGACCACCTCCAAGCTTTAAAAGCCTACTTAGACAATCAAGATACTGCTGCCGCGCGCCAATATCTAAATGAACTGGAAGACAAGCTTGATGCGGTTGATCCACTCGTGCATTCCGGTAACGCCATGCTTGACGCCATCGTAAATGCTAAATTGACGTTGGCCGAACGACTGCACATTCCGGTAAACGAAAAAGTCATTGTCGGCAACACCCCACTGATCAAGGATGTTGACCTTGTTGTGATCTTAGGAAACTTACTCGATAACGCCATTGAAGCAATCAGTGAACAGCCACCCCACGAAAAACGTCAGCTACGGCTTTACATCGGCATCGTTAAACAGCAATTTTACATCTCGGTCACCAACACCCGGCCGGCCGATCAAGTCATTGACTATCAATATGCCTCAACCAAAAGCGATAAACGAGGATTGGGCATTCGCCGGGTCAATAAATTAGTGGCAAAATATGACGGCATGATCAATCGTCAGTATGAAGCTTCGGTTTTTGTGACCGAAATTGCCATTCCCATTCACGCAGCCAAACCGACCACTCACGCATAATTTGCGTCAGCGAGTCGGTTTTTTGGTAGGTTAAAGTCAACGAGGTGAATGCGATGAAAAAATATAGCCTATGGAATAACCTTCGCTGGTACTTTGCCAATTTACGCAAATCCAAACCTGCTTTGGCATGGACGGCAAGTGGCTTGGCTCTTGACAAGGCAGCTGCGGCTTTGCTGGGCGTTTTTACACCTGCACTGTTGGTCGGTGCCATTACCAATCATGCTACCTTAGGCGAATTCGCCCGGCTGGCAGTGTTAACCGGACTAGGATTGGCACTGACCAGTGAAATAGCGTATCTGATTATGACCCATGACGGTGTTGCAAGTTCTGCAGTTCGAAGTGACATTGGAATGGACTTCCACCAAAAGCAGTGGGATCTTGATTACGATCAAATTAGTAGCGGCACACTCCAAGAACTAGCCCACACTGCTTTTAAAAAAGGATTGAGTTACACGTTAGCGGGAGCCGAAGCCATCTACATTTACGGTCGTGGCACTTTGGTTGACCTGACTACCTTGATCGTCTTTCTAGCGACACTGTCGTTTGCGGTTCCGTGGGTTTTCGCACTGGTTTTAATCAGTGCGGCAATTAGTTACGCCGGTATGAGCTGGTATCGGCAATGGTATCAACAAAATAACGTCAGGTGGAACAAGTTGGGACGCCAACAAGATTACATTACCCGCAATGCCTATGCTTTGGAAAATGGAAAAGATATCCGCATGTTCGGCATGGCCGACTGGTACCATCACCATCTCGATCGCCTGTTGACGTTGCAAGATACCTGGCAACGCCGCAACTCGCTCCGACGCTTCTTAGGCGAACAGGCGGGGCAACTGGCCGGCTTGGTGCGGGACGCAATTGTTTATGGCACCTTAATTGCGGCGATTCTTCGCGGGCGTCTTTCCATCGCCCAATTCACCTTGATGTTTGGCATGACCAATAGTTTCATCACCTTGCTGGATCAATTACTCACTGATTTTAACGGCTTGCAAAATGCCAGCATCGACTTACAAGAGGTACGCGAATTTATGGCACTACAACCGCAAACGCCGGCACGGACACTGACAAAAGCGGAGCAAGCTCAATTAGCCAAGCGTCCTGTCACCATCACGTTTTCGCATGTGACTTACCGCTATCCGGAAGCAAAAAGTGCCAGTCTTAACGATGTCAGCTTCACACTCACAGCCGGTCAAAAGTTGGCCATTGTCGGGATCAACGGAGCCGGCAAGTCAACGTTGGCCCGGCTGATGATGGGACTGCTGCATCCCACTGAAGGCACCATTACCATTAACGGTTTGGATGCGAAGCTAATACCGCTAGCAGCTCGGTTTGCTTTGTTCGCACCGGTTTTTCAGGAAACCATTGTGCTGGCTCAGAGTTTAGCCGATAACGTAGCAATGACCAACCACTCAGACGCAACCCGCGTCATGAGCGCATTGAAAGCCGCAAACTTAGACGCACTCGTAGCAACCTTACCGCAAAAAGCCGCCACCCCCATGACGCGATACACCAGCGATGATGGCGTTGAATTATCCGGTGGTCAGGCGCAGAAGTTGATGCTGGCTCGGGCATTATATAAAGACGCACCAGTGCTCATTTTAGATGAGCCACCTGCCGCCTTGGATGCCATTGCCGAAAATGAAATCTATCAGGATTACGCCCAACTAGCGGCCGGTAAAACCTCCCTGTTCATCTCGCATCGACTGGCTTCAACCCGCTTTTGCGATCGCATTTTATTCATGGACCACGGACAGGTACTTGAGTCCGGCACTCATGAACAGTTGATGGCTAAGGCCGGCCACTATGCCCACATGTATCAGATTCAAAGCAAGTATTACCAACCAGCTGCAAAGGAGGTAACGGCTAATGGCAACTTCTAATCATTCTGAACCAAAACCTTCAAAGCAAACCGCAAACCGGGCACTGCGAGTGGTTCGCATCATCCACCAGCTCGATAAATTAGCCATCCCGATTGAATTTCTCCGCGCTTTGACAACTGTCGGTATCCCCTATTTAAACATCGCCTTCTTAGGGGTGGTCTTGAATCAATTGCAGCAACATGCAACTTTTCGGCAAGTCATTCTCCTCATTGGTGGCTTTTTGCTTGCCAGATATCTGTTGCAACTTGCCAGTAATTGGTTTGCCAAACTGGCTGAAGACCATGAGACCGGCGTAAATCGACGACTTGATCGCGCCACCACTGAAAAGCTGCTCACCGTGAGCTATACAACGCTTCAAGATCCGAATATGCGTAATCAATACGCCGGTGCCGTAGAAGGTAAGGCTTTTAGTGGCGGGATCACATCACTTATGAAAGATGGCCTTCAAGACTTCTTCTCGCTAGTGATTGCCATCGGTTTTGCGGTCGCCACTTTAATCAACCTCACGCAGGCAACCAATCATGCAGCTACTTGGTTCAATGATGCCCGTTATCCGCTTTTGATCATCGCGTTACTTCTTTTCCCAATCATCGTGGGGAGTTGGAGCGTTCATCACAGTAATCAGATCCAGCAACAACTCATCAGAAAAATTCTGCCAAGTAACCGCCAATTCACCTATTTTTCAAACTTCACGCAAAATATGGACAATCATCAAGTCATTAGGCTTTATCAGGCATCCGCGCTTGTCATGAAGAATGAACGTGACAGCAATCACCGCTTTATGAATCAGCTTCAGAGTGGCTACTGGAAAATTGCTAAGTTCGGTCATTGGCCCAATGTTGCTATTGCCTTATCCGTCATCGGTTTGTACATCCTTGTCGGAGCCAAAGCCTTAATGGGGGTTCTCGCCATTGGCAGCGTCATGATTGCCGTTGGGTATTTTCAGCAACTCATGACAGTCGCTTATCAATTTCTCCAGCAAGTTGCCATGTATGTCAACATGATTGACTATTTGCAATTCTACGTTGATTTTCTCAACTTGCCGGACCATGATCAGTCTGGCACACTGCCAGTTGAAAAACGCAACGACAACGAATTCGCTATCCAGTTTCATGATGTCAGCTTCAAATATCCAGGCAGCGATCAATGGGCCTTGCGCCACGTGAATCTGACACTGAACATCGGCGAACGGCTTGCCTTAGTCGGTCGCAATGGCAGTGGGAAAACAACGCTGATCAAACTACTCGTGCGGCTATTTAAACCCACTGAAGGCATCATCACCTTAAACGATATCGACATTCAAAAATACGATGAAAACGAATATCGCAGTCTTTTGGGTGTGGTTTTTCAGGATTTCCGGCTTTTTGCCTATAGCATTGCCGAAAATGTTGCCGCTACTGCTCACCCCGATCGTGAACGGGTCTGGAAAGCCCTGAAAGTAGCCGATGTAGCCGACCGGGTTAAGCGTATGCCTAAAACCATCGATACGCCGATTACGACGGCGCTGAGTGATGACGGCGTGACCGTTTCCGGCGGTGAAGCCCAGAAGATTGCCATTGCACGGGCGTGGTACAAGGACGCCCCGATCATGATTCTTGACGAGCCAACCGCAGCACTCGATCCCATCTCGGAATATGAAATTTACCAGCGCTTTGATGAGCTCATCGAGGGTAAAACTGCCATCTACGTCTCCCACCGAATGAGCTCAACCCGTTTTTCGCAACGAATTGTTGTACTCGATCACGGCAAGATTGTTCAGGACGGTACTCACAACAGCCTCATGGCAGAACCCGGTATTTATCGCGATTTATTCAATGCGCAGGCGCAATACTACACCGAAGATCGCATCAAAGCGGCTCGTAAAAAAGTGGCAACGACAACAACTGCAGTGGCGGATTAGACAACTTATTCTGACGTCTCCCAGAAGGCACACTATGAAGAATCTTGGCATGGTGTGCCTTTTATTATTTTTAAAATTCTAATGTAAAGTTTGCTTGACATTTTAGTCAAAAGAGATTATATTACATGATGTAAAGTAAGCTTTACAAAGCGAGGTGTAGCTTTTGGAAAATCGGATCGAAACATTGCGCAATCAACATCACTTAACGCAACAAGACTTAGCCGATCGCTTAGAAGTTTCGCGCCAAACCGTTAGTTCTCTCGAAAACGGCAGATATAACCCCTCACTCGGACTCGCATTTAAGCTTTCACATGTATTTAACCTACCCATCGAACGCATTTTTATCGATGAAAGTGCGGATTCGAAGTTGCTATAACCCATCCTGAATGATCAATCACTGTTTGTTTTACCAAGGAGGTAACCGTCATGAAAAGAATTTTGCACGTTATGCCTTTAACGAGTTGGTTAGCGTGGTTTGGCGCTTTTGGCTTTGCCATGTTATACCGGTATAGCAAAGCCATTGTTCCAGAAAGTATCGAAAAGGTTCTTTTGGTAACAGTTGCGGTCCTTGTCAGCTATGCTATTTTTGCAACTCAGCAGCGAACCGAAACTCAGCGAATCCAAAAGCTGCAACATGGATCGCTTTCTGATAAGAGGCTTGCTAATGAGATGAACGATGAGCGCAATCAAATGATTATCGGCAAAGCAGCCGTTCTCTCTATTAAGTGGATTGTCCTTTTGAACATCGCCGCCTTGTTTGTCATGGCAGCATTGGACGTATCAAGCGTTGCCATAGTTCTTCTTGCACTAAGCACTATTATGATCCCAATTCTCAATATCATCCTTCAGGTACACTTGAATCGAACAATGTAACCATAAACGCATAAAAAGGGCACTTCATTTTGAAGTGCCCTTTTATTATAGCGTTCAATTAACCAACCAAACTGCCATTTTCCAGGTTTTCTGAGACTTCCAGCAATGTGATCTTCTTGCCGTCCAAACTTTCGGCTGATAACAGCATCCCCTCGGACATTTCGCCTTTAAGTTTGCGTGGCTTGAGGTTGACCACAGCCATGACCTTTTTGCCTTTCAGCTTTTGGTAATCCGGATAAAATTCACGAATACCGGACAGAATCTGGCGCGTACCTTCATCACCAGCGTCAAGGGTAAACTTCAACAGCTTGTCAGCGCCCTTAACCGGTTCAACGTTTAAGATTTCTGCCACTCGGATTTCGCTCTTATCGAATTGCTTGAAGTCGATTTCCGGCTTGCGGGTCTTTTCATCGACAGCTGCTTTAGCCGTGCCAGGCGTCATCTTGCTCTTGATATACGCTACTTCTTCTTCAGCATCAAGCCGCGGGAAGATCGGTGTGCCTTGTTCGACGACTTTGGCCCCAGCAGGCAAGGCTCCCCACTTCACGACTTTGTGATCTTCGTTTTCGTGATCTAAGCCAAGTTGACCGAAGATTTGAACCGGTGCATGGGTCATCACTGGCTGAATGAGTAAAGCGATCAGGCGCAAACTTTCAGCCAAGTGTGCCATGACCGAATCAAGCTGGTCTTTCTTGGCTGGGTCTTTGGCGAGTTTCCATGGTTCGGTTTCATCAATATACTTATTGGCGCGGGAAACGATCTTCCAGACCTGATCCAACGCGTCTGAGAACCGTAATTCATCCATAAGCTTGTGATATTGCGCCAACGCTGCCTGCGCAACATCGCCAAGGTCCTGATCAAATGGGGTAACATCCGGCTTGAAGGCAGGTAAAATTCCGCCTTCATACTTGTTAATCATGGCAATTGTCCGATTCAACAAGTTGCCCAGATCGTTCGCCAAATCATAATTAATCCGATCAATGAAGTCTTCAGGTGTGAAAATGCCATCGTTACCAAATGGAATCGCGCGCATCAGGTAGTAACGCAGCGCATCCAGTCCGTAACGTTCCACAATCATGTCCGGATAAATGGCATTGCCTTTTGACTTGCTCATTTTGCCGTCTTTCATGACCAGCCAGCCATGTGCGTAAATCTTTTTCGGTAATGGCAAATCCAAGGCCATCAAAATAATCGGCCAGTAAATGATGTGGAAGCGAACAATTTCCTTCCCGATTAACTGAACATTAGCCGGCCAGTATTTATCAAATAAGGCGTGATCGTTGCTGCCATAGCCCAGCGCGGTAATATAGTTCAACAGCGCATCGACCCAGACGTAAACCACGTGTTTAGGATCAGACGGGATCTGAACGCCCCAATTAAAACTGGTGCGGCTCATTGCCAGATCTTCTAGACCAGGCTTGATGAAATTGTTAATCATTTCCGTCTTACGCGATGCCGGCTGCACAAAATCAGGATGCTCATCATAATACTTCAGCAAACGATCCGTGTACTTGCTCATCTTAAAGAAGTAGCTTGGTTCATGAACCAGTTGAACTTCGTGGCCAGATGGAGCCTTGCCGCCAATGACTTTGCCATCTTTATCACGATAAACTTCAGACAGCTGCGACTCGGTAAAGTATTCTTCATCCTCGACTGAATACCAGCCAGTGTATTCGCCCAGATAAACATCGCCTTGCTTAATTAGCCGTTCAACGATTTCCTGAACTGCCTCGACATGTTCCTTATCCGTTGTCCGAATAAACTTATCATTCGTGATCTCAAGCATTTTCCACAGTTGCTTGATCTGTGCTGCCATCCCGTCAACATAAGCTTGCGGTGTGACCCCTAGCTTGTCGGCTTTTTGCTCAATCTTGAGGCCATGCTCATCTGTCCCGGTCAGGAAGAAAACATCATAACCCATCAACCGCTTATATCGTGCCAATACATCTGCCGCAATGGTCGTATACGCATTGCCGATATGTAGTTTGCCAGATGGATAATAAATCGGTGTCGTCACATAAAAAGTTGGTTTGCTTGCCATGCAAGTGCCTCCCGTACATTAATTCAGAATGAGTCTAGTATAACAGAGTGTGAGCAGGAACGCTTAGAAATCGAAGTGAGCGTGAACCGGCGCGCTTAGAAGTCGGAGTGTAAGTGGCCTCAAACGTGATGGCCCGGTTTTGGCCATTGCGTTTGAGGTCCTTACACGCAGACTTCTGCGCCGGTGAGCGCGTTATGGGCATAAGCTGGAACATAAGCGGCCTTAAGCGTGATGGCCGGGCTTGGCCATCGCGTTCGAGGTCCTTACACGCAGACTTCTGCGCCGGTGAGCGCGTTATGGTGAGCGTGAACAGGGCCGCTTTGAAACCGGAGTGTAAGCGGCCTCAGGCGTGATGGTCGGGCTTTGACCATTGCGCCTGAGGTCCTTACACTCCGGTTTCTGGCCCTGTGAGCGCGGTTATGGGCATAAGCTGGAGCACAAGCGATCTCAGACACGATGGCCCGTTCCACCTTTATCCAGCTACTCTTCTCAAGCCAAAATCCATACGCCCCAAGCAGTCAATCATTTGCCGCCAACCATTGATCCAGAACATGAATGAACTCATCATGTTGATCTAGCAGCGCCAAATGCCGACTATTAGCGAACAAGTGCCACTTTGCACCGGGAATATGGTCTACCACGCTTTTGGCAATCAAAGGCGTGCACAGATCATCCGTTCCGCTCGTCACCAAAACAGGCACATGGATTTTGTGCAACTGGTCGGTCACATCAAAATCACTGATGGTACCATTTTCCGTAAATTCATTTGGCCCTTCCGCAATCAGACTAGCGCGTTTCCCATTCGTTGGTCGACGTAATGGTTCAGGCGAATTTTCATCTGGATCATCCCAGCAATATTTTTCCATGTAGCGATCATTTGCGGCTAGATACTTCACGTTGGTAAAATCACCGGTGCGCTCCGCTTCAGCAATTGCCGCTCGGTCTTCGTAACTAAGATACTTGATTAGCCGATGTTGCTCTTGAACCCACAACTTAATTGAAGCCGGTGAGCCATCAATCATGACACTTTTAATGCCTTGCGGGTCAAAGCTAGTCAGATAATACATCTCCAACATCCCGCCCCATGACTGACCGAGCATATGTAACTCATCCAAGTGCAGGAACTTACGCAAAGCAACAAGCTCTTCGGCCCAAGTTTCCTTCACATAAACCCCCGGATCTTCCGGGAGCGATGACTTACCACAGCCAACCTGATCATACATAATCAACTGCCGACCGGTTTCGGCATAGTCATCCATGAGCTCAAAATAATTATGCGACGAACCCGGGCCACCATGAATCAACAACGGCGCTTTATCGGCACTAGGTTCACCGACAATGCGATAGTAGGTTTTATATTCATGAAACGGCATGTATCCTTCTTTAATCTTCACAACCATCCAAACATTCGACCTTTCAAGAAAGTGAGCGCGAGCCGGCGCGGTTAGAAACCGGAGTGTAAGCGGCCTTAAGCGTGATGGCCCGCTCTTGGCCATTGCGCTTAAGGTCCTTACACTCCGACTTCTGTGCCGGGGAGCGCGTTATGGTGAGCACGAACAAACGGTCTTCTACGCTAGCAAACACGTTACGTTATCGTTGCCAAAAATCGCACGCACGCAACCTAACGTACTTACTGCGATTTTACTACGCATCGGCAATACTGTCAGACAAAATATGAAAATTGTCTAAAAAAACCATTAAAACGCTAAAACAAATCCAACTGCCGCGGCGCCAACCCGGGAAAATCCAGTCCTAACATATCAATCAACTGCTGAGCGTTTGCTGCCGCGTCATGTCCGCCATTGTTATTGAAGATAACCGTCACATTTTTGCTTTTCAAATGCTTCACGATTAAGGCAAACGCCTCTAACTCGGCTTGACTGTACCGATAATTGGTTCGTTCCGTTGTCTTAGCACCGCTTTGCCCCCAAGCCTGGTTGCGCCCATGTAACCGTAAAATTGTCAGTTCAGGGTTCGTGGCAATTGGCACCAATGGGACTGAACCGCTCACGGTCTGCGCCTCATCGACCACCACATGAATGTCGCCAGCAGCTTTGAGCAAGTCAATCGTTGCGGCACGATACGCCGGTAAGTACCAACTAGGATGACGAAACTCAATAGCCACCGGCAGATCAGGCAGCCATTGGTTCATATTTTGTAAATATCGGACATTTTCCGCCGTTACGCCAAAGTATGGTGGGAACTGGCACAAAACCGCTTGTAATTGATGCGTGGCAGTCAACGGCGCCACCATGTCGTTGAAGCGCGAAAATTCGGCCACCAAGTCTTGCGTTGCGGCATGTTTCGTCATCAATTTGCTTGCTTTAACGATAAACTGAAAGCCCGCCGGCACCTGCGCCTGCCACCGTCGCACTAGATCAGCGGTTTTCAACCCATAAAACGTGGTATCCAGTTCAATGACCGGAAAATACTGGGCGTAATCAGCAAACGTACTGCGCTTACCATTGGCCGCCAAGCTAGGGTGATCGGCCACGCTGGTTAATCCGACCCTAATCATGGAACTCACCATCTGCAATTCGAAATGCCTGAAGCGTGTCGCCGTTAAAGTAGGAAGCATAATCATGTTTTTCGCCATTCAACGCATATTTCAGCAACGGCTGCAGATCCGGCACCAACCCGGGATTATCCGCCAGCAGCCACGTTTTGGAAAAAGTCGCTAAAATACCTTCCCGCGTCGCTTGCGGTCCTAAAAACGGCTCATCGGTTTTCCCGAAAAAGGCGTAAAGCTCACCCCGTAATTGGCCATCAACATGCCAAAAAACGCGCCCAACGCCCGTTAACTCATGAGCAGGGATGATAATGTGGCTTTCCTCCTGTAACTCCCGTGCTGCACAAACAGCAGGTGTTTCATCAGGCAGGAACTTACCACCCAACGTATTCCACATCCCGCGATACGGTGGATTCGTCCGGTTGATTAACAACCAACCACTTGGCGTTTCAACAGTCACCAACGTATATTTTTTAACCATACCCGAAAAACTCCTTATTAAGGCGTAACATTCAAATTAACTCTAGTAAAAAGGCGCCGATTTGATCAGCACCCTCAACGTTGGAGTAAAACGTTAGAGAATACCGGTCACAATTTGGCGTCTTTTTATGCATGACATCAATGCTACTGGATTAATCTTACTTCATCTTTTCCACTGTAGCTTTAATGATGCCCGCGGAATGAACATACTTAGCGCGCTCTTCATCGGTAAGCTTCAACTTAGGCGTGTTAACAACACCGAGCTTGCCAATCGTCGCCGGATGACCGATGGCGATACCGAATTCAGGATCATAGTTAGCGCACGGAAAAATCCGCTTGGCATCACTGATGATCGCCTGCGTCATTTCGGTTGCAATGGTGGCAATGCCGTAGCTGGTATAATGTTTGGCCTGATAAATCTTCCAGCCGCCAGCCCGCGCCGCATCAGCTAATTGATCATAATCTACTTGCGCATAATCCGTGATTGGCTCGTTGTTAACCCGCACCGTTGACCACGCCGTAAATTGTGACTCGCCATGCTCACCCATGTTATAACCGCGAACATCGGCGACATTCACATTTAGCGATTCAGCAACCGCGCGCCGCATCCGATAAGTATCCAGCGAGGTGCCAGTGCCAATAATCTGGGACTTTGGTAGGTCAAGTAAATATTGCCAATAGCTGGTGACAGCATCACAAGGATTGGTGATATCCAGCAAAACGCCATGGAATCCGGACGCTTTCAACTTTGGTGCCACATCGTCTAATGCTTGTTTTGACGTTTGGGTTTCACCAATTCGATCGCCGTTTGAAATCGCACCGATATTGCCAACCGCGGAAATGACAACATCTGCATCTTTCAAAGCATCGTAATCATTGACGATAATCTCGGTATAAGTCGGCAATCCACCAAGTGCATCCTTCAAATCATAACTTTCGCCTTCAGCTAAATCAGCCTTTTGGTCAATTAGCACCAGACGATCCGCAATCCCCTTGCTAACGAGATTAAATGCTGTTGTCACCCCAACATGTCCAATACCGATAATACCAATGGTTCTTGCCAAGATAAAAACCCCTTTTCACAAAGTTTAGTTTTTCGGGCCATGTAGCAAATGCCGTTCAACCCGCTGATCCGGGATGGCCCACAAGAGTAACATTACCAAGTCCAGTATGATCGTTAACGGTGGCCAAAGCAAAGCCAAAATCATGGCAACAAATGCGATGATGATCGAACCGATTGCTTTCCAGTTATGCTGGCGATTGTATAAAGCAGCCAATTCAGAGTGTGGTCCATTAACTCGCCGCAATGTCTCTACCAACAATAGATAACTAATATTGGCCATTAAAACCACAAAGCCATAGATCAATTCCGGTCCAAACGCTTCAACATGCCCTTCGCCAACCCAGCTGGTGGCAAAAGGAAACATTGAAATAGCTAACATAAATAGCGAGTTGGCCCACATTACCCGCCAATCAATGCGCTTAACCAGCTGAAAAAGGTGATGATGATTATTCCAGTACACCATCAACGTTAAAAACGAGACCAGGTAAATACCAAACACGCCGCGAAGTTCCCAAAGCGAAGCCAATGAACCGCTGTGGGGCGGATTTAATTCCAACACCAAAATCGTCAAAATAATGGCAATCACAGCATCGGTAAATGCTTCTAGCCGTCCTTTGTTCACAAGCCATTCCCCTTTTCGTGCACCTTGTAAATGATCAGACGTGCAAATCGGCAAAAATATCGGTGGCATCTCCCAATACCATGTGGCCACCTTGAGGCAAGGCGATCTGCTCCCGATTAACGGCCACAATCGTCGCGTCCGGTTGCGCATAACCGATGAGTCCAGCAAATGGATAAACCACAAAACTGGTGCCAACGACAATCAATAAGTCAGCCGACGCAATCGCGTTAATGGCGGCACTGACCGTATCCGGGTTGATTGGTTCGCCATATAACACAATATCCGGCCGTAAAATACCGCCATCTGCTGCGTGCACGTCGCTTTTCAAATAAGTCTGATAATCAAAATGTTGGTGACACTGCTGACAATAAATGCGGTACAGATTACCGTGAAACTCGACCACATGCTTGGCTCCTGCTTGGCGGTCAAGTCCATCAACGTTTTGCGTGACAATGGCGCCCTTTTGATTACTAATCGCCGCCATTTTTTCATGAATCACATTGGGTTTGGCATCAGGGTAATACATGTTGTTCACGACGAATTCATGAAAATCTTCATGATGTGCCTGCAGATTATCAATGGAAAGCGCGTACTCGGGATCAACCTTATCAGCATACAGGCCACCCTTTGAGCGATAATCCGGAATCCCCGAAGCCGTTGACACCCCTGCTCCGGTCATAAACGTCACATACTTAGCCTGAGTCACTGCCGTCTGTAAATCAAACATTAGCCATCCCTCCGTCGTTATCTCTTCCTATCACCAATATAGCAAGCATCCCAACCAGTATTATTTAATTGCCGTCAACGTTTCCCCTTGACAAGTCGTTTCAAGTCCATGACAGCGCATTCAGCCGCCAAAAATAATTTTGTATTTCTTAACATTCTACGGTCGAAAGGTGTAATATTATTCTATATAAAGATTGATAGAAAGGTGTCTTGATTGTCATGAAATCCTTTCGGTGGTCGCACTTCTTTAGTTATTTGATTATGGCCATTGTTTTAGTTTTCTTTGCCATTGTTCTTTACCAGGTAGTCATGCTTGGTATTCAATCCGTCACTAACGGCTTCTTTATTAATTTCGGTCATCATTAACGGATTGTATAATCCAGTTGGTACTGCGCCAGAACGTCATTCAGCGGTTGTTGATACAGCTGCTGGAAGGCTTCTGGCGTTGTTGCGTTCTCGGACAGCGGCAAGACGAAGGCATTTTGGTCATCACTTCGACCCATGGCAACATAAGCAGGCTGCTTAGTGTCCCGATCGCGGTAGCCACTGTGCTTGATTAGGTAAACCTGATCCAAGGTGAGTCGCAATTGCCGTTTGGATAAAACCGGTGACAACGTAGCGAATTCCTGATCGTTTGTGGGTTGATAGCCTAGTTGCTCAATTAAGGCATCAAAGCGGCTAAACAAATGCACGATGGCACGGCGCAACCCAAACGGTGAATCGAGTTTCTGCTCGTTAATCAACTGAAAAAGTTCTTGAGCGTAAGGCAATGCTTGCGGGTAGGCAGCTGCCAAATCAGCGGGCAGCTTGCCATCTAAAAAGCCTAACAGATCAAGTAACGATAAAATTCGGTAGATGACCAATTGATCGTCAGCTTCAGCAGGTACATTTTGCTTGAATCCGGCTAACACTTGCGCCACGACTGCATCCGTGATTAACCCGTGTTCGCGTTGCCATGCCACCACCAACATATGCATCGCCGCATTATACAAAGCGGTACTGGTGGCGTAAAGCTGATCATCGACTTGAGGATCACCGCTTAGCAAATGAAATTGCAACTGCGAATAGCCTTTCATCTGATACAACAAGTGAAGTAATTCGTGACTCAGTGTGTAATCCGCATTCGTTGTATCCGTCACCACTACCTCTAGCGTACCATCTTTTTTCAATCGCTGATGGCTCTGGTCGTGAGTCAAGACCCCACTTGCCTCGCCTTGAATGACCACTTCTAACGGATGATCATAGTGTTGTTTAACCTCGTCAAGTAATACCTGAACATTTTCTTGCATGCCAATAATTCTCCTTTTGCCTGCGTGATCGGAATATTGAGCCAATTAAGCAGTCATTTTTCCGGTAACGATTGGCTTTCATGTTTTTGATCCACTATCATTAAGGTAGCGATAAAAAGGAGGAAATTCAAATGAAACTATCCGTACCACTTGTTAACGGCCAGCTTGATGATCGTTATGGCAAACATGCTACCGGTGCTGATGTTAAAAACGGTTACCCGATTACGAGTTTTCCGTTTACGATTGAAGATGCCCCTGCAGGTACCGTCAGTTTTGCCCTTTGGTTCCTCGACTATGATGCCGTTCCGGTTGGCGGTCTGCCGTGGATTCACTGGAACGCAGCCAATATTCCGGCATCGGTCACTAAGATTCCTGCTGGTGCCAGTCATCATAACCTCGTGCCGATGATTGAAGGTAAAAATGCGACGGCCGGTCATTTGGTGGGTAACACGGATCCGTTTACCCGGGAAGGCTATGTTGGCCCGCAACCACCTGACAAGGATCACGATTACACGTTGATTGTTTTCGCGTTAGATACTAAGTTACCACTGCAACCGGGTTTCTGGTTAAATGAAGCCCGCCATGCCATGAAAGGTCATATTTTAGCCCAGGCAGAAGTTGACCTCCCATCACGGGTTTAAGTGCGGGGTTGCTAAAAAGTAAGTTACTCAAAAAGCCTGCTGATCAGTTTCAGCAGGCTTTTTGAATTTAGCTCAACTTTGCAACTTTACAGTCCAGTCCTTCAACTGCCATCGCCGGTGTTCATCCACAATGCTCCGGCACCGACCGCGGCTAACAGGCCAATGCCGATAATACCGACCAAGGCAAATTTAAAAATTGCAAAACCGCCGAGTGCAAACAGCGCCAAGCTGATAAACGGGTGCCGCAAAATCGCACCGAGGAGTTTAACAACCAAGAACAGGATAATAATGACGGCAACAATAGCGCCAATCGTGATGGCACCTGTTAGCGTGTGTCCGTTTTCGCTCTGTGTACTTGCCAGCATACTTGGTAACATCATGAAACCTCACCTCTCTTAATGGCCAATCCCACGCAGCTGTCCGATTTGACTAAAACATGCTGCGAACCCACTGGACAATGCCACTAAAGAAGCTAACGATGCCGTCCCAGATTTTCTGTAGGAAATTACGATTTTCCTGCGTATTCAAACTACTATTAAGCTTGTCGAATAAGCCTTTAGCTGAATTTTGAATTGAATCTGCCAGTTTGCCAGCCTGCGCTTTAAAATCGGTATTCTTCAAGGAACCGGCCTTTTGGACATTCACTAGCAAGTTAATGATTAATTGCCGCTGATTGTTATTAATAATCGTGGTCAGATTATTCTGTTTCAGCTGACTGTCAACGATATTGCCAATTTGGTTCTGCGACAGGGTTTGCTGCCCATTGTTACTTTGCGAAGCCATTTGCTGTTTGGCTCCGGCAACTGCATTGTTCAGCTGTTTGTCGGTATAGCCATCTTTGCCTTTATTAGCCTGCGTGATCGAACTCAGCGTATTGACTTCCTGCTGAGCGGCATTAATTTGTTGGTTATTCAGGTTCTCGCCATTTTGGGCAAACGCTGCATAAACCCCCGCCAACGCACCGGAGCCATCGATTTTGACCGCACTGGTGATGTATAAATTAGCATTGCTGACCCCAGCCGTCAATGCGGCGTTACGGTATTGATCTGCCGTAATCGTGGTAATGTTATTCGTTCCGTTATACGGCACAATGGTGACATTAATACCGCCATTATTTGTCTTTTGTACTAAGGCACTGGACCACACGCCGGAACTTTCCGTAAACGAGCTACCAGAGGGATTGAGATACTTCACCAAGGTGGCACCATTGACCGTCAACTGTGTGGCATTGGAGACGCCCGCTGCGTTTTGTAATGTGCTCAGCGTTCCGTTTTTCTGGTCGGTTGTCAGCGAAGACCCTAGCGTTGCAACCGGCTGGGTCCAGGCATCATCAGCACGCACGATTTGTGGTACCGCTGTAATCAATGCCAGCCCAGCCGCAGCTAGTCCCAGCCATTTAATCAGTTTTTTCATAACTCAAAACCGTCCTTTAAGTTGTTACGACTATTATCGCTGATTTGCTGCGGCTCGTCAGCAAATCAGCATTCGGTTTAAGCAATGATTAATTAATGTTCCCGCTGATTCACGGCTCGGGTGTTCAGGTGATCGTAAAGTGCGCCTTCACGTAACCCAAACTGTGAAAAGGTTAAGCGATCAGAATCAAGGTACCGAATCATCGAAATAACCGGCATGAGTCCGCCGACAATAATGTCAGCCCGATATTTGGACAATCCCGGAATGGCTTCGCGGGCTGCCAGGTCGGAGCTGAGAATTTCTTTAAAAATATTATTGGCCTGCTGTGTCGGCATACGGTAACCGTGAATGGCTTCAAAATCGGCTAATTTTTCCTTACGCCGTTCGATCTTCGCCAAGGTCCGATTACTCCCGCCCAACGCAATAATTGGCAGGTTTTGCGCGCGCCGTAACCACCAAACACTATTAAAAGTTTGCTGAATAAAGGTGCTTAGCGCAAAATATTCGGCGGCTGAAATTACATCAGGATTCAAAAACCGCTCAGATAAGTTAACCGACCCGAATGGAATCGATACCAGGTGTTGCAACTTACGATTTTGAACCAGAATCAATTCCGTCGAAGCACCGCCAGTATCCATAATCAAGGCGTTTTGAATCGGCAACGTATTGATAACACCCAGAAAATCGTATTCTGCCTCACGCGTACCCGGAATGACGCTAATCGTTAAACCGGCTTCGTTTTTGACCCGTTTAAGAAAGTCCTTTTGATTCTTGGCCTCACGAACGGCAGCAGTTGCCACGGCTTTTAGATCAATGTCATCGTACTTATCCAGTTCGGCTTTAAACCCTTGCAGCGCCTTGAGCGTCCGCGCCATGGCGGCAGGTTGCAGAATACGGGAGGATCCCATATCTTCTGACAAGCGCACCATTTCTTTTAGCCGTTTGACGGGCTTAACGACTTCCTGCTCAATTGACCAGATTGTCATTCGTGCAGAGTTGCTACCTAGATCGATGACTGCGAAGTGGTGCGTCATGCATCATCATCCTCCTTTGGTGCTGTCATTGGGATAAACGTGTGGGTTGCGTGTAAGTCCTCAGGTGCCTGATCAATTTCTTCACGTCGTAACGCCTCACCCATGGCCACAGCGTGTTCAATGAAGTAAGCCTGAGCGTTGAGTTTTGTCACACCGCGCAATTGTGCCCGGGTCCAGGTACTGTCTGGCTGTAAAATACGCGTTTTGACGTTATCATGCCACATAATATCGAAAATCTTGATGATCCGTTCCCGAATATCATCTTGCAAAATCGGAAACAGCAATTCAACGCGCCGGCTTAAATTCCGATTCATCAGATCTGCCGAGGACAGATACACATTTTCCTGCCCGTCTGCATAAAAGTAATAGATGCGGCTGTGTTCCAGTAACTGGCCGACAATGGAATGAACGGTAATATTATCCGAAACACCGGGGATTCCGACTTTCAAATTGCAAATGCCGCGAATCAGTAAATGAATTTCGACGCCGGCATGCGAGGCTTCGTAAAGCTTCTCGATCATGGCGGTATCAGACAGTGAGTTCATTTTCATTTGGATCAAAGCTTTGCGTCCGGCCTTAGCTGCCGCGATTTCTTCGTCAACCCGATCCATTAAATAATCACGAATGCCAAGCGGCGCAATGACTAACTTGTGGAAATAAGGCGGTTCGGAAAATCCCGATAGCATATTGAAAATGTTTGACGCATCTTCGCCAATTTCGTTATTGCAGGTGAACAAACCCATGTCAGTATAAAGGCGGGCGGTGACATCGTTGTAATTACCGGTTGCCATATGCATATAGCGCTTAATGCCATCTTCTTCACGCCGAACCACTAACGCGAGCTTGCAATGGGTTTTCAATCCGACTAACCCGTAAATAACGTGACAGCCGGCATGTTCAAGTTCTTGCGCCCAGTGGACATTATTCTCTTCATCAAATCGTGCTTTTAATTCCACCAGTACAGTCACTTGTTTGCCATTTTCCGCCGCTTTTTTAAGGTAACGGATAATGGGTGATTTGCTCGACACCCGATAAAGCGTCATTTTTACAGCTAAAACTTGCGGATCCTGAGCAGCTTCCCGAATAAAGTCAACAACTGGCTCAAAGCTGTCATACGGATGCTGCATGAAAACATCACGTTCTTTAATCACATCAAAAATCGAAGTGTCTTTAAATGCCGGATCGATATACGGGGTAAATGGCTTAAAGAGTAGTTCCTTATGTCCATGCACCTGCTTAACCAACTTACTGAGAAAGTTCAAATCAATCGGGCCGTGAATTTCGTAAACATCTTCTTCCTTGACGTTCATGGCCTTGGTCAGGCGTTTGCGCAGGTGTTTACCCATCCCTGCTTCAATCTCCAGCCGCATCACTTTACCACGTTGACGCTTCTTAAGTTGTGACTGAATCTCCTTCATCAAGTCAGAGGCATCTTCTTCAGCCACGTCCATATCCATATCACGCGTCACCCGGAAAGTTGCCGTTTCTTTGATATCGGCGCCTACAAAGAGTTCGCCCACAAACATGCGAATGACCTCTTCCAGCAAAATAAATACGTTATCACCGCCTGGAAGCCGCAAGACCCGTGGGAACACATCGGGAACCTGCACCATCGCAAACGACCGTGACTTATCGTCATCATCGTCCGGCCGCACAAGTCGGATTGCCAAATTCAGGCTGTTGTTACTGAGAAACGGAAAGGGCCGGGTTGGATCCACTCCCATTGGCGTCAATACCGGATAAAGCTCATAGTGAAAATAATCCGACACAAAATCCTGTTGCTTTTGGGTTAAGTCTTTGGCATGCAGCAACTGAATATCGACAGCATTCAATTTTGGTATCAACGAGCGTACCAGTGTGTTGTATTGTTTTTCGACCATTTCGTGAGCAGTTTTTGAAATGGCATCAAGCTGTTCCTGAGGCTTCATCCCTGCAGCATCAGGCTTGTCGTAATTAACCGTCACCATCTTTTTCAATGATGCAACGCGAATATTGAAGAATTCATCCAAATTACTTTGGGTGATGCCTAAAAATCGAACCCGTTCGAGTAAGGGATTATTTTTATCCCGGGCTTCTTCCAACACCCGATCGTTAAACGCCAACCAGCTTAGTTCGCGGTTATTAAAATACCGCGGCTTCGAAAAATCAAGCTTTTTCATAACGTGTTTCGTCCTTTCAGCTCAAGTCCTACTCCAAAAACCTCGGAGAAAAATTCACCTTTACGCGCCAAGGTCCAGCGTTCAAGTTCAATATCATCATTGGCCTTCGTCGACAACACCACTTTGTCTGGCTTCAGCGAAACGCGCATTCGTTGAATCTTTTGCTGCCGCGATGCATCTAAACTGTCTGCTACCCGTAAAATGGCTGATAGTTTGGCGACAACTAAGCGATTCTCGGTCGACATGATCGGGAAGTTCTTCAAATCCGACTGGGGGGTTACCGAACTGTGAAAGCGCGTGATGGTAGCGACCATGGTGACGTCCAGTGCATTTAGACCCATAATTTCAGAAGCCTTAATGATGTAATTCGAATGCGCATAGTGTTTGTGCGTTTCAATGTAACTACCAATATCACTAACCGTTGCCGCAACCTCTAGCAGCAGCCGTTCATGCTTGCCCATCCCATGTAATTTCTTGAGTCGATCAAATAATTGCAAGGCAAATGTACGGGTTGTCTGCATGTGGTCACAATCAACCCGATAACGTTTGGCCAAATTATTAGCGCTGATGACAATTTCTTCATCTGGATCAAACCCCAGCTTTTTGAAGCCACCAGCATGGGCCGCGTGCACTTCCAAACCATCAATCGCTTTTAAATCCGAAATCCAAATTGATTGACTGTTTAACGTTTCAATCAACCGATAAACCAACAGGACTGTCGGTAAAACCAATGACGTTTGATTTGACGTTAAATCATAAGTATCGGCCAGATATTGGTCAGAGGCTTTTGTCACTTCATCATAAAGCAAATCAAAGCCGGGACGATCAGTTTCAACTTGCCGCTTACCTTCTGGAATCAGGTTTTGAAAAATCGACAAGCTGCTGCCCATTAAAATCACATTGGTATATTCAACCCCTTGTGGCAATAAGCGCATAAAATCCAGTAAGCGACTGTCAATATAATCACGCATAACCTCAACGTAATTGGTTACCGAGCGCTGAACATCACTCATAATTTCATACACCCGCAACGGTCCCAGCGACAGGTTACGTGAAAACCCAAACGTTCCTTGACTAAAAGTCGTCAACTCGACTGAACCGGAACTGATATCAATAAGCACGGTTCCTTTTTGGGTAATCGTTTCAAACTGGGGAAACTTGACCATAATCGCCTGGGTACGGAAAAATGCCTCTTCTGACAAAGAAGTGGTTTTAATGAGCCAGCCAGTACGCGTGTATAGCTGATCCCGAACAAACTCGGCATTATCCGCTTCTGCCCAGCTCGTACTGGCATAAACATTAACGGTTGCAACGCCATAGTCTTTAAAGATCTGATCAATAGCGTCAAAGGCCTGCACAATGGTATCAACGGTTTCCGGTAAAATTTCATGTTCAGCATAAAAATCATCACCAATAGCAACTGGGTATTTACCGCGCTCGATTGCCTTAAGCGTCCGTAGATTCGTGATACTAAAAAGAATCGACTGTGCGCCAATCATCACGAACCCCTGTATATTGTTTGCCATGTCCGCTCCATCCGTTTCTTCTGAATTTTCCAAAGATCATTAATGTTCTAATGCCATGATAGCACGGCTATTATCCGCTGTGAGAATTTTTAGACAAGCCTTATTCAAAGCCGTTTTCTCAAGCAGTTTCAGTTTACCAAAGATCCCATCATTTCTTTTATAAATAATGAGCGATATTTATTTCTTCTCAGATAGCCATCAATCCGCAATCCGTGTTTTGCGCGCATCCGCTGGGGTCATCACCTCAACTATTGGTATTTGCGTAAAAAGATTGTAACGACCCAATCTTTTGCGCAAGCGCCATCATTTTTGTGATAGTCTTAAATCATCATGAAACCTTTCTGAAAGGAAGTCTCACAATTGAAAATGATCAATCTCGGGCGCTCCGGCTTAAACGCTTATGCCATCGCTCTTGGCGTCATGCGCCTACCGAATCTTGATCGTCCGCGCGCAACGGAATTGCTCGATGCTGCTTACGATGTCGGAATTAACTTCTTTGATAACGCCGATATTTACAGTAATGGTAAGGCCGAACAGTTATTCAGTGACGCACTGAAAAAAGCGAGCTTCACCCGTGATCAAGTCTTGATTCAAACCAAAGTCGGGATTATCAATGATCGCAAAAGCATGCACCGCTATGACTTTTCCAAAACGCATCTGGTGACGGCTGTCGACCAAAGTCTAAAGCGTCTGGGAACGGATTATGTTGATAGTTTACTGCTACACCGTCCCGATCCGCTCATGGAACCTGAAGAAGTCGCTGAGGCGTTTCTTCAGCTGCAAAATGAAGGCAAGGTGCGTCAGTTCGGCGTTTCCAACTTTAATCCTGCTCAAATCGATTTGTTGCAGCAAGCTGTCCCGCAACGCCTTATCATCAATCAGCTGCAATTTTCGCTTATGCATACTGGCATGATTGATGCCGGCATGCATACCAACATGGCTGATACACGTTCCATCGATCATGATGGTGGCCTTTTGCCGTATAGTCAACAACATCATATGACCATTCAGGCTTGGAGTCCGTTCCAATACGGTTTCTTTGAAGGGGTCTTCATCAATAATGACCAATTTCCTAAGTTAAATGCGCTGCTTCAAAAACTAGCCGATCAATACACCACCAATCCTAATGCCATCGCGGCTGCTTGGCTTTTGCGCGTTCCGGCGAATGTGCAGGTTATTGCCGGCACCACCAAACCGGCGCGTCTGCGGGCGATTGCCGAGGCAGCAGATATCACCTTAAGCCGTCAAGAATGGTATGATCTTTATTTTGCGGCCGGTAACGACCTGCCTTAAGCCTAAATGCCATTCTGATTGGCAGCTATCAGACACCAACTCGTAAATGACCTAAAAATTGACACATTTAATCTTTCTATAAAGGGAGTTTCGCATGAAGAATCGACTCGATGATATTACAGATTTAATGGCACTTGGTCCGACTCCGGATGCCCGTGACATTCAGCGACGTCAAACCGCCCACCGAATTGCAATTGCAGACGCTTGGCAAATTCAACCAGGCGAAAACATCTTGGAAATCGGCTGCGGTCAAGGTGACTTAAGTGCGGTTTTGGCAGATCAAGTGGGTCCCAGCGGGCATGTCACCGGGATCGACATTGCTTCGCGCGATTACGGTGCGCCGCTCACACTCGGACAAGCGTGGGATCATCTGTTAAACGGGCCGTTAGCAAGTCGGCTGACGGTACACTTTGATACCAATCTCGCCGCCAGCCTCGGTCCGGTTGCCAATCAACATTTTGACCGCATTGTGATGGCGCATAGTTTATGGTACTTTGCATCGGCCAATGCGTTTGCCTTGCTTTTGAAAAACCTGCGCACCATTGGCGATTATGTCGATCTTGCCGAATGGTCACTTCACCCCACCGCGCTTAATCAAATTGGTCACTTACAAGCCGCGATGATTCAAGGGTTACTTTATGCGATTGCACCTAGTGATGTTGCCAACATTCGCACTTTAATCACGCCTGATACCTTAGCGCAGATTGCCCATGATAACACATGGTCCTACACTGCTGGCAAGCTAATAGAATGTCCGGATCTAGATGATGCCAAATGGGAAATCGCCACCACTAAGGCTTTATTGACCGAGCTAAAACTTAGTACCGATTTGCGTGATCGCGTAAAGCCGCAGCTGGAGGCCATGCAGCATAATGGTACCGCTAGTTTGCCCACATTTACCGGTCGAATCACGTTCTAATGCATAGGAGGCGTCAGCATGATCGAATTTGTTCCCGCCACCACCGCAGATCTGCCCAAGATTGTTGCCATTTATAATGAGACCATCCCTACGCACCAGGCAACAGCAGATTTGCAACCTCAAACTGTTGACCAAAAAGCTGATTGGTTTGCAGCGCACAATGATCATTTTCCGGCATGGATGATTCAGGTTGATCATCACAATGTCGGCTGGCTAACGCTTTCCGCTTACAGTGACCGGGCAGCGTATGATCAAACCGCGGAAATCAGCTTGTATCTGGACATCACTGCCCGCGGTCACCATATCGGCAGTTCGGCCTTGGCGTTTGTGGATCAAGAAGCACCGGCTCGCGGATTGACAACGATCATCGCAAGAATTTTCGGCCACAACTCGGCCAGTCGGCGTTTATTTAAGAAATTTAACTACGACCACTGGGGCCATCTACCAGCTATTGCCGATCTACCAGAAGGAAAAGCCGATCTGGAAATTTACGGCAAACATTTTAACAGCTGATTGGGACACCTACTAACGAAAAATTTCCTACTAAGGTTAATCGCCAAAAAAATCAGTTCTTCCTGCAGCCCACTGACTTAGGAAGAACTGATTTTTATATTCTATCATGTCACTTTTTCCATAATGGCTACTTCTACGCTTTTTCCCCTGTTTTCGTATCTTCTTGCTGTCTAATCCGCCGCATGGTGCGGATGTAGGAGCTGACCAATACAAGCACGCTGCCAAGCCATGCCAGGGGATTGGCCGCCGATGCCCCGGCAAAGCCAAACGGTACTACAAGGAAAATCGCCGCAAATGCCCGCATACCTAATTCAAAAAATCCGGCCACAGTCGGCACCAGCGTCTGTCCCAATCCTTGAAGCAGGTTCCGGACGGTAAATAGGATGGCTAGCAGCCAATACATGCTGGCATTGTAGTGGAAATACGTTTGGGCCAAAGCGGTAACGGCGGGCTGATTCGGTCCGAGAAACAAATTGACTAATGGTTTACTAAAGACAATGATCAAGGCACCCAACACCAACGATAAGCCAACATTGACCAACAAAGTTTGATACACGCCGCGGCGAATTCGACCGTAAGCCTTGGCACCGAGATTCTGCGCGGCAAACGTTGCCATCGCTACCCCAAACGAAGCTGAAGGTAGTGTCGCGAGCTGATCAATCCGACCGGCCGCAGTATAGGCAGCAACCGCATTCGTACCAAGCGTGTTTAGCATCACTTGCAAGATAACAGCACCGATTGCAATGATCGACATTTGGAACCCCATTGGCAAGCCGACTTTTAAGTGTTTAACAATATCCTGCCAATCAAAGCGCAAGTCGCTGCGGTTAATGACCAACAACGGAATCCGCATGCGAATATAGATCCAACACAGTAACGCCGCAATCACCTGCGCACTGACAGTTGCATAACCGGCACCCGCCACGCCGGAATGAAAACCCAGAATAAACCAGAAATCCAGCACGATGTTAATAATCGTCGCAATGATCAGGAAAAACAGCGGTGTTCGTGAGTCCCCCAATGCCCGCAACATATTACTCAGCAAGTTGAAACTCATCGAAGCAATAATGCCAAAATAAATCACCCGCACAAAGGCAATCGAGTCATCCATAATATCCGGCGGCGTCTGCATAACGGTTAATAACGGCCGCGTCATGGTCACGGCACCGATTGTCAAAATAACGGAAATTCCTAGCGTGATCCAGACACTCGTCCCGAAACTACGCCGCACCCGCCGATAATCACGTGCTCCATATGCTTGGGCTGTCAAGATTGACAGTCCAGCTGTCGTGCCTTGCGCAAAGCCGATAATCAAAAAGACGATACTCGAAGTTGCACCAACCGCAGCCAAAGCCGCTTTGCCAATCGTACGACCGACAATCAGCGCGTCCATAAAACTATAAAGCTGTTGAAAAAGATTCCCTATTAACAATGGGATCGTAAATAAGATGATCAGTTTCAAGGGTTTGCCAATTGTTAAATTGCGCATCAATCTATCCTCCAAGATTCTTTCATGCCTGGTTGCGTGATGATGTCAGCGCGTATGTTGGGTTGGCATCATCGAAACTTATGGGGTTATGACGTACGGGAACGGCTTGTATTTTGGGCTTTTTGAGCTTTTTTCGCCCAAATGTGTTTCCCCGGCGCAGAAGTCTGCGTGTAAGGACCTAAAACGCAATGGCTAAAGACCGGGCCATCACGCTTTAGGCCACGACGAACCACTTTACGCCCATAACACGCTCCCCGGCGCAGGGATCTGCGTGTAAGGACCTTAGGCGCAATGGCCAAGACCGGTCCCATCACGCCTGAGGCCACGGGATTCACTTTACGTCCATAACGCGCTCACAGGGCCAGAAACCTGCGTGTAAGGACCTTAGGCGCAATGGCCAAAGACCGGCCATCACGCCTAAGGCCACTTACACTCCGGTTTCTAAGCGGCCCTGTTCGCGCTCACTAAATTACAATCCCCCCACGATATCACAAAAAGCCAGACAGCTGAATAACTGTCTGGCAATTGAAATATATTTGCAATCAAACATCGGCACCGCCGCCTCCGGAGCTGCCGCCGCCCCAGCTTGAGCCACCGCCGGAACCGCCGCCAAAGCCGCCGAATCCGCCTCCGCCGCCTCTTCGGCCTGCAGAGAACAAAGCATCTAGGATGAGCCATAGCCAGAAGCCGCCATCACCATCGCGGCGCCGTCCGCCACGGCCACCGCCGCCGCGACCGCCGAAGATGACTGCTACGACCACAACGACAAGAAAGATCACAACAATCTTTCCTAGCAAACTGCCACCGCGATTTCGGTCCGCATTTTGGTAGCGATTCATGGTTTCATCCGAGACCGTGTTTTGATCCTTAGGAAATTTATACTTTTTATCAATAACGGTCGCAACGGCATTGAAGACCTTGCGCAAAGCCTGATTCAGTTCGGCTTTATTACCCGATTTAATTCCTTTTAGATTCGTATTGAGGATTTGTCCCGCCAAAGCGTCTGGCAAGTCACCTTCAAGGCCGTACCCTACTTCGATCCGCAGATTTTGCTTACCATTATTGTCAGCGTATAGAATCAACACGCCGTTGTCGGTACCTTTTTTCCCGATCCCCCATTTCTGAAAAAGATCAGGTGCATAATCCGACAATGGATCGCCGTGGGTAGACTTTAGTGCAGCTACCGCAATTTGCGGCTGTTGTTTGGTGCTTTGATAATAACGATTCTTTTGATCAACCAGTTGTTCGGTTTCCTGATCAAGGTAACGATCCTGGTCCAGGTAGTAATGGTCAGTTGGTCGTGCCGGCAGATCCTCGGCCGCTGCTACCGGATGAGCTGCACCGGTAAACAACAACAAGCCCGTCAGCGCGGCTAGTAACCACGCTAAATGCCTGCGCATGGCGCCACCTACTTCCCAGAACTGGAGCTATTGCTTGAAAAATCAACACTCGGGACGGTCTGTGCTGATGGGGTAGCTTTGAAGGTGTCCTTCTTGCCCAGTCCCATCATGCTTGCAAAGATATTCTTCGGGAAGGTAACGACGCTTTGGTTATAATCCCGAACCTGATCAATGTAACGCTTGCGTTCAACCGAGATCCGGTTTTCACTACCTTCAAGCTGCGTCATCAGCGTGTTGACCTGATTACTGCTTTGGAGGTTAGGATAGTTCTCCTTGATCACATTAATCAATGTCCCAACACTCTTATTCAGTTGATCATCGGCTTTAGCCTTGCTGGTTGTTGAGTCGGCGTTAGCATAAGACTTCCGGGCTTCAGCAATATCGCCGAAGACTTTTTGCTCCTGACCCATCTGGCCTTTAACCGCATTCACCAGATTCGGCACCAAATCGGCGCGCCGCTGCATCACATTTTCAACCTGGCTCCACTGGGCTTCAACTGCTTGGTTCTGCTTGGCCAACGAGTTATAGGTACCAATGCCAAAAATCAGGCAGATTGCAACAATGACACCAAGCACAATGCTCGTGACTGCAACTGGACTTAATCGTTTCGTTTTCATCATGGATTCTCCTCTAGTACATGCGCCGTTAATAAGACTGTTAATCGTCGTCTTCAGTTATAAACTTATTAACTCGCATCGTAATCAATTACCACTTCCTTTATATTTTACCATGTTGGTTGCATTCGACATCCGGCTTAAGACGTAATTACCTACTTAAAATAGTTAAAGCCGATCGCATCACGGACTTCTTGCAGCGTTTGATTCGCGACAACATTAGCTTTTGCCGACCCTTGCTGAAGCATTTCGGCCACTGCACCCATATCTTCGGCATAGTGGGCCCGCCGCGTCCGAATTGGCTCAAGAACCGCCTCCATCACGTCAATTAAGTAGCGCTTGATCTTCACATCACCTAAGCCGCCATGTTGATATTGCTCCTTCAACTTAGCCACCTGGTCCTTGTCCGGATCAAAAATATCCAAATAAGTGAAGACAACATTGCCTTCCACCTTACCCGGATCGCTGACATGAATGTGATTTGGATCGGTATACATCGACATAATCTTCTTTTGAACAGTATCAGCATCATCGGCTAGGTAAATGCCATTGTTCAGGCTCTTGCTCATTTTGGCGTTACCGTCAATCCCCGGCAGTCGTCCCAGACCTTTTGGCGGGAAGTAGCCTTCTGGTTCGACTAAGACATCTTTGTGATAGGTCCGATTGAACGTGCGCACGATTTCACGTGTTTGTTCAAGCATCGGTTCCTGATCATCGCCAACCGGGACCGTGGTAGCTTTAAAAGCGGTAATATCTGCCGCCTGACTCACCGGATAAATAAAGAATCCCGCGGGAACGCTGTCGCCAAACGCTTTTTGCTTAATCTCTGCCTTCACTGTCGGATTGCGTTCCAAGCGATTGACTGTCACTAAATCAAGATAATAAGCAGTCAACTCAAAAAGCGCCGGGATTTGGCTTTGTACCAAAATGGTCGTCTTATCCGGATCAATCCCGACTGCCAGATAATCCAATGCCACTTCCAACAACGAGTGACGAATCTTCTCTGGATCATTGGCATTATCGGTTAATGCCTGGGTATCGGCAATCATCACAAACGGCTCATATTCGCCTGAGTTCTGGAGCTCAACCCGATTCTTCAAAGAACCAATATAATGCCCAATATGCAACCGTCCCGTTGGCCGATCACCCGTCAAAATCACTTTTTTTGCCATGCGTGTTTCCTCCTTAATTTAAAAAAGCGTCCTATGTCATGACAACATAGGACGCAAGCGCGCGGTACCACCTAACTTGTCCGAATTTCGGACCGCTCTTGGCTTAAGGCGCACCCACCGAACGTAACGCAAACGACCCAATTTCACCTACCCTGGCCATCGACTTCTCAGCGCTGCCGACTCTCTGGCGACCATTTGGATAGGGTACTCATCGTTTGTGTGAATATGGGTTTAGGTTAGCTAAGTTTTTACTAGAAGTCAATGACAACCGAATGCCAACAAGAAAATGAACCATATTGTCATTGTTTCTGACGTTTCTTATTGGCAAGGTATCCGGCAACGATCGCAATCACAATACAAATGATAAGCACTATTTTCATGGCGTTCATCCTCCTCTGGTTAGTGTACCAGACGGGGATTTTTACGCAAAGAAAACCTTATAGCAATATAATAAAATTGGTAATTACGTCTGAAAAAGATAAGTTGCTTATGTCGCAAAGAGAGGTTTACTAACAATAGCATTAGCATTATTAAAGTTAATCCGCATCAACCTTTATTAAATCTGATATTACTTTTTTCGAAAAAACCGGTATTGCGGCGATCATCATCACAAGTCCCAAACACAAAACAATGGATGGCGTTGCGGCTAGGTGTGACAACGGTGCACTGGCAATCGCCGCAATCGGATTGGCAACTGAAAAAATCGTGAGAATAGCGCCGATCACCATGCCAATATGTTGGTTCGGTACCGAAAGCTGGACAGTGGAAAAATATAAAATCGAGCCGGTAGCATTACAAATACCATATCCGAGCCAAGCTAATACCACACCAAAAATACCCCTTTGCAACAAACTGAAAAAGCCAATCAATAATATCATGAAGCCTTGCAGAAACAAAAAATACGGGAAGCTTTTTGCAGTAAAAATTTTTGTGTCTGAGTGCTTGGCGTTAACCAGAAATGCTCCCAGAATCGAGCCTACAGTAAACGCAAGATCAACCGCATTATACATATACTTAAACTCGGAAAAAATATCAATTGACAGCTTAGGCATTAGAAGCCAAACTGTCCAGAAACAGAAGTTGGTCACTAAAGCTATCGGGACAATGACAGCAATTAACGTATTAGAACGAATAATTTTGATTCCTTCAAAAAAGTTACTGGTCTGAATTGAAAGTGATGATGATGCCTCATGATTTGCTTCCGGTGCTTGTGTACTGTTCAAACGGCCAATAAGAAAATAGGAGACGCTATAAAGGATCAACGACAGAACCAATCCTGCACCCACATTCCCGAAGAAAATAAAGATCGCAGACAGCCCAGCTGATAGCACCGATGCGAGTTGATTCGTTATGGATACCCACGAATTAGCCGTGACCAAGTCATCCCGGTCATGCACGATAGATGGCACAATGGACTCAGTAAGTGGACTGTACACAATGTTAAGTACCGAGTTGATCACAACCGTCATCATCACCCCAAGAATTGGATTATTCATCAGTAAATAAATGACAAGCCCAAAGCTAGTATTTAGAATTCGAATGAGCACAACTATCTTCAGTAATGCAATTCTGTTCATTCGGTCTGAAAAATAGCCCCCAATAAAAGTAAACAAAGTCGCGAGCATCGAGATGAGTCCCAGAAGTGAAATGTAGTTCTGGTTATGAGTCACATCATAAATGTACCAATAAGCAAACAAAACTAAGGCGCCATTTGTTAAAGTGTCAAAGAAATCGCTAAAAATAATCTGCTTGATGCGCTTCATATCATTCTCCTTAAATGAATAGGGATATTCCTCGGATAACGGAATGGTTAGATCTTTTCAAAATTCTTACCACAAAATGCGTCATTTAGTGAAAAACTTCAGATTGTAAATTTAGACTAAATGCTTTAATCGGGTAACTATTTTTGTATCTCATTCTTGCTATTATCCTGTGGGCTTCTAGAGAGAGCTAACCAGCAACGATCCTCTCCAGCAGGCAAAATAAGTGAAACTGTGCTGATAAGAATGAAGCGGTTCTGTCGCCAACAGAAAAACAGCCCTATGATCATGTGCGGAGTCCCATCTATACTCATCATCATTGACCTTATTCCAGAGACCCATCTTAAGATTGTTCGGTCTAACTGCTACTGATTGCTGGTGCCTATTTTAATTATTAAGAGCATTTTCGCTTTTTAATCTTTCTATAATGATTCTGCAACAATTGCCGAACCTTTACAAGTAGATTATCTCACCGTTATTAGTAGCCAAGCGTTAGAATGGATCACAGCAAGAATAAAAGTTAGTTTCAAGACTTATATATAGCTAAGACTGGATCCCGCCAAACGCACATCACCTTCTTTCGCTACATTACTTCTCTCATCACGCTCCAAGCCCGGTCGCTACGCTGTTTCCACGGCTGAGCCCCATCTGGCCTACGATTGCTCCGCTTTGGCACTGGAATCGTTAAAGCTCATTTATACTAAAATGAAGGAAGCCAAAAAGCGTACTATTTCTTGAAAAAAAGAAATAGTACGCTTCTATTTTGAAACAATGAATGATGCCCCCGCCTCGAGCACTCAAAAAAGGATAGACCTAGCAAACTTGATTGCTAAATCTATCCCTTTTGTTTTAACGTTCGAATTCCTCAAACCTACTTCTGCAGATTAAAACAAGTACTGCAAATCACTTTGCGCACTCGGATAAGCATAGATCCGGTTGAGATCACTAGGTTCCTGCCCGGCATCAATTGCGGCGGCAAAAGTATTGATGAGGTCTTCCGCCAGACTCGCGAGGACAACGGCGCCTGCAAGTTTGCCGGTGCTTTTATCGACAATCGTCCATACCTGCGCATCCGGGTCTTGTATGCGATTGTATGTGTACCAATGGGTTGTCTCGTTGTGAGTGACCTGATACTGCTCCGGTGCGGCTAGGGCATCTTCAAGCGCCACGCCGACTTTAGCCAGCTCTGTGGGGCCAAAGACGATGGTTGGAATCGCCGGGTAATGAATCGGTTCCTGACTGCCAAGAATTTGTTGGGCTACATAGCGGCCTTCAAAGCCAGCAACCGGTGTCAGTTTCGGTTGAGGTTTTAAGTTGACATCCCCAATTGCATAAATGTTGGCAACCGCCGTCCGCAAGTGATCGTCGACGGGAATACCGCGGAGGTCGGATTTAATCCCAGCATTGGCCAAGCCTAAATCCGCAACGTTGGCAATTCGGCCCATCGCCGTAACTGCCATATCCACGTTGAGATCAAACCCATCTGCATGCAAGTGCGTCATCGTTCCCAGTGGACTGATTTTCGTCAGTTCAACATTAGGGTGAAAATGAATCCCGGTTTTAAGCAACAGCTGCTTCAATGCCTCTGTGGCAACTTTAGGGAAAGCACGTAAAAGTCGATCGGAATGACCAATGATATGCACATCTGCCCCAGCCGCTGCGTCAATGTTAGCAAGCTCGACACTGACATAACCGGCACCAATAAACGCAATGCTAGTCGGTAATGCGTCCAAGTCCAGAAAATCACGGCTGGTTTTCAACAAATTGGCACCGGGGATATCCGGAAAACGCGGCGTATGACCGGTGGCAATGACAATATGTTCTCCGGTCACGTTTTGCGACCCGACTTTAACCATATGTTGGCCGAGCAATTGGGCGCGTCCGTATAAGGTTTTAATGCCAGTCCGTGTCAGGCCGGTTAGCGTCCCGGCCGGAATACCGGTTGTGTAACTGCGCTTAAAGGCCATGAGTGACGGCCAATCAATCTTAGCCGTACCGCTGATGCCAAAACCGTTCATCCGCAAAGCAGCATTTTTGACTTCAACTCCGCGATAAAGCATCTTCTTGGGATCACAGCCGTAATTGGGACAGGTACCGCCCCACAGATCACTTTCAATCACCAGCACCCTTTGCTTGGCGGCAAGTCCGTAAGCAGCCGCCAACCCACCGGGACCGCCACCAATGACAATCGTGTCATAATCATACGCCATTTCGATCATCCTTTCGTTTCTGTGTCCTGATCAACAAATGCACTTGCAAGATACGCCACCACACTATGCGTATCAATCACGAAAACGCCATGGTCACTCTTGACCCGCAATGTTTCATGGGCGTCCAACAACGGCAGCGCCTCGGCCAACGTTAAATTACCGCCAACTGCATGATCAGCTGATTGCTCAACCGCAAATGGTGCTAATTGACTCAATGTCACCTGCAACCCTTGATTTGCCTGCGCTCCTTTGAAAAGATCAGCAACAAAATCATTGGCTGGCTGCGTGGCAATTGCTTCCGGAGTGTCCACCTGCAAGAGCCGACCGTTATGCATGACGCCAATCCGGTCGCCGAGTTTCATCGCTTCAGCCATATCATGCGTGACAAAAACAACCGTGGTTTTCATTGCCCGATGCAAATGCAGCAACATATCCTGAAGCTGGGTCCGTGAAATCGGATCAAGCGCGGAAAATGGTTCATCCATCAACACCACTTTCGGCCGCGATGCTAAAGCCCGCAAAATACCAATCCGCTGTTGCTGGCCACCTGATAGCTCGCTGGGCATGCGATCACGATACTCGGCTGGCGGCAAGTCAACCATTGCCAATAAATCATCGGTTGCCGTGCGGATTTTTTGCCGTGACCACCCTTTCATTTCCGGAATGACCGCGATGTTTTGTGCAACTGTCATCGTTGGAAATAATGCAATTTGCTGTAAAACATAGCCTAAATCCCAACGCAAATCACGTACCTTGTATGCCATCAGTGGTTTACCGGCAAATTTGATGACTCCTGCCGTTGGATCAACCAGCCGATTGATCATTTTCAACGTGGTGGTTTTCCCACTGCCGGATGTGCCGACCAGGACGAACAGTTCCCCTTGATCGACCTGTAGACTCAAATCGTTGACAACCGGCTTGTCATCATAAGTCTTCGTGACGTGTTCCAGACTGATCAATGCCATCAGCGCACCTCCTTGAGCAAACCGTGTTGCACGAGATAGCGATGAGCGACCGTGGCCGCTTTTTGATTTTGTACACTCACGGCATAATTCATCGCCTGCATCTGTTTTTCGGTGATGTGATTGGCTAACCGGTTTAACGCCGCAACCAGTCGTGGGTGCTGCTTGGCAAACGCGGCCCGCATGAGTGGGGCCCCGCGGTAAATCGGGAACAGACCTTTGTCATCTTTCAAGGCCACTAAATGATACTGTCGCAGTTGCGCGTCAGTTGTGTAGCCATCAGTCAGGTTAATCTGCCCGCGATCTAATGCTTGATATCGCAACGAGGCATCCATGGAATCCACCTTAAATTGCAGGCCATATTGAGATTGAATGCCTTTATATCCATCTTGGCGGTCAATAAATTCCAAGTCAAAGCCAGCGCGAATTGATGGTGCAATTTTTGCCAGATCACTGATGGTTTGCAACTGATAACGCTTGGCAAAACTTGCTTTAACCACCAGTGCGTATGTGTTGTTATAGGCCATTGGTTTCAGATAAGTGAAGCCTTGCCGGGCCAACAACTTTTTGGCTAATGGATAATTATTTTTGCCTGCCGCTACCTGCTGCTGTTGGGCTGCAGAGGGTTTCGTCAGACTAGCCAAGACCGTTCCGGAAAATTCTGGGTACAAGTTGATCTTATCGGTTCGCAAAGCATTGTACAAGAAGCTCGTTTGCCCAAAGTTTGGTTTCAATGTGACCCCAACATCAGGATCGGCTTTTTGAATCAGTTCCTTATACATATGAATCAAAATATCCGGTTCGCTGCCTAATTTACCGGCAATGGTGATCGTTTCTTTCGGCGCAGTCACCCGGCTGTAAACCTGCGTGCCGACGAGTCCGAAAACCGCCAACGCCACAACCCCGACGCTCAGCTTCCAGTTAATTTTTTGCATCAAGTTCAATAACCACGAAAAGACAATCGCCAATAACGCCGCAGCAAGGGCACCCATAAGTGTCAGTGCGGCATCGTTACGGTCAATGCCCAAAAGAATGAAGGTTCCCAACCCGCCTGCACCAATCAACGCTGCCAGAGTCGCCGTGCCAATGATCATCACCATCGCCGTCCGGACGCCTGACAAGATCACCGGCAGCGCAATCGGCAACTCGACTTTAAATAGTTTCCGCAACCGACTCATCCCGAATGCATCCGCCGCTTCTTCATAGGAAGGATCAATGTCGCGCAGGCCGATATATGTATTCTGAAAAATCGGCAGCAGCGCATAGACCACTAACGCAATAATCGCCGGCAATGTTCCAATCCCGACAAACGGAATCAATAACCCCAGCAATGCCAATGAAGGAATCGTCTGCAACACGCCGGTAATCTGAAGCAAAACTGCCGCGACTTTGGCATGTGTCTGAACCCAAACCGCCAACGGAATCGCAATTACCACCGCTAAAATAAGCGCAATCAGTGATATTTCAATATGCTGTCCCAGTGCACTTAGCAATTCACCGTGGCGCTCAGCAATCGTCCGCCATAAATCAGCCATCTCGAACCTCCGTGTGATGTGATTATGTTTAAGTGTACCACCTTGTTTTCCGATGCAACAACATGAAGCAGAGTGAGCGCGAACCGGCGCGGTTAGAAGTCGGAGTGTAAGCGGCCTTAAGCGTGATGGCCCGGTTTTGGCCATTGCGCTTAAGGTCCTTACACGCAGACTTCTGCGCCGGTGAGCGCGTTATGGGCGTAAACCAGAACGTATGTGGCCTTAAGCGTGGTGGCTGGGCTTTGGCCATTGCGTTTTAGATAGAGCCTGTTCTCAACTCTATTCTAATTAAGTGATCTCCGATACTCCGAGCTGGCTCCGCGGTGGCTGGGCTGGAACGTGGTGGGCACGACTTCGAACCCGCAAAAACCGCGGTTTCGAAGCTCGGCCTTGGTCTAAAGCGGAGAAGCCCACTCCGCTTAAGACCAATTTCACCACTGAGCCCGCCACCGCTCCGCCAGCTCTTGCTTTCTATCTTAATTTCCAAACAAAGCGTCTCATATTACTGTTGAAATCATCTAGACAAATTTGTCTTTGCTTGCCCAGAACGTGTACACTTTACTTTTCCCTCAACCGGGCGTAAGATTATCGACACTATTTTAAACACGATAATGCATTTGCTAGTGCAGGATTCGATCGATTTGATCCTAGTCACATCAACGCACGCATACTAAATCGGAGAGGAGCGCCGGTTATGAAGAATGCAACGAAAGCAGAAGAACAGGCACGGGTCACGGCGGTCATTGCGAAACTAAAAGCGAGGTTGGCTGCCATCCATGAGCAAATCGAAGCGGCGCACCGTGAAACCAGTCGCATCGAACGGGCATATGGCGAAAACACCAAAGTCAACGTGACTGAAGTCGATGATCAAATGGAAACCAACGCCGCCGTTCAGCAACAAAAAGTCATGGTTGCACGGGCGGTTGAAAATGAAACCATCCTTAAACATGAAGGCGATCGCTTAACTTTATTGGCAGACAACCCGTATTTTGGCCGCATCGACATTGACGAAGACGGCGAACCGGATACGCTTTACATTGGCACCGCGACCTTCATTGACGAAGATGGCGATTTTCTGGTTTATGATTGGCGCGCCCCGATCAGTTCCATCTATTATAACGGCACGCTGGGGGATGTGACCTATGAAACCCCAGCTGGCGAGCAGCACGCGACATTGAAAAATAAGCGCCAATTTCAAATCGAACACGGTCACATCAAAACCATGTTTGATACCAACGAAACAGTAGGCGATGAGATTCTGCAATCGGTGCTTGGTGACCAATCCGACGAATATATGAAAAACATCGTCGCCACCATTCAGCGCGAACAAAACGACATCATTCGCGATACCTCCAGTGACTTGCTAGTCGTTCAAGGCGTCGCGGGCTCAGGCAAAACCAGTGCGGTCCTCCAGCGGGTTGCCTACTTGCTTTACCACAGCCGCAGCGATTTGGATGCCGACCAAATGGTGCTCTTTTCTCCTAACCGGCTTTTTGCCAACTACATTTCCCAGGTTTTACCAAGCCTAGGTGAAAAGAATATGCGTCAGGCCACCTTGTTCGAGTTCCTCGCCAATCGTTTTACCGGCCTGCATGTCGAAACCTTATTTGAACGGTACGAACACGATGCAGCCGGTTTACCGCAAGCAGCCGAAACCATTCGCCGCTTTAAAGAAGCTCCTAGCTACTTACAAGCCATTGCCGATTACGCCAACGATCCGGATCGTGTTCCTCATTTCATTGACGTTGAATTCAATGGTGAAGTCTTCTTTTCTGCCACCACGATTGCCAATATTTATCAGTCACAACCGACCTTGATGAAACCCATCGACAAATTCACGGCGACCAAAAATGCACTGATTAAACAGTTAAACGCTCGTATTCACGACGAAGCCACGCACGACTGGGCTCAACTGCGCGTCTCTGACTTATCCCAAACCGAATTAGAGACGTTGACAGCCGATCACGAGTTTGCAACCGGAGAAGACGAGCAACAATTCGTTTCCGAAGCCATTGTTGCAAAAGCCTTCGCACCAATTTACGACGCACTGTACAATGATCATTTTTATGACGTCTTCCAGGATTATCAACAATTCATGGCACAGATAGCAGCCCCGGTGAATGCGCCGATTTGGCAGACGATGATCACTGCCTTTAGCGACGGCATTGAAGCCCATCACTTACGCTTAGAAGACGCGGCTCCTTTGCTTTATCTGCGCGACCTGAGCACTGGCAGCGGCCAAAATAGTTTGATTCAGTATGTGTTCGTTGATGAAATGCAAGATTTCAGTATGGCGCAATTGTTATATCTGAAACATGCTTTTCCAAAGGCCAAATTAACGTTGCTCGGGGATGCCAAGCAAGATGTCTTCACCAGTAATTACCAGCCCAGCGACTTCATCCACGAAATCAAGGACGTTTTTGCCGGTTATAAGATCCGTTTGATTACGTTGAACAAGAGTTACCGGTCAACCCAACCGATTACGAACTTTGCCAAAGCCTTGTTGCCAGAACACGACCACATTCAAGCCTTTAATCGCGCCGGAGATATGCCTGAGGTTTTGACCGTTTCATCAGCGGAGGCCACTGCTGCCTTATCGCGTTCGGTCACGCGGTTACTGACAGTTGACAGTACCGTGGCCATTTTGACCAAAGATGCCAAAACCGCTGCACAACTTTACGCCACACTCAAGCTCGATACGCCGGTCACGTTACTGTCTGCTAACGACCACAGTCTGAAAAATGGGTGTGTCATCTTGCCGGTTTACCTGGCTAAAGGACTTGAGTTTGATGCGGTTGTGGGCTGGGACATTTCCGCAACCACTTACCGCAATGAAGCCGATCGCGATATTCTCTATACCCTTTGCTCGCGTGCCTTGCATCACTTAACACTTGTAACGTTGGATGCACCAAGCCCATTAATTACTGCATTGCCGACCGATCTATATCGGCGAACCGGCGATGCTTCGGAAGCTCGAGTTTAAGGCCACACAAACGCCCTTGTCGCAAAAAGACAAGGGCGTTTGTTTTATTCGTGATTATTATGATATTTTATTAACATCATCGTTTAATTTAAAAACTTAATAAAAACTCCGGAGGCCATTTAATTGTTTAACTTATTACGCACCTTCATGGCTGTCTATGAAACTCGCAGTTTTTCATTGGCGGCTGAGCATCTTTTTACGAGTCAGCCCACCGTCTCCCACCACATTCAGCAGCTTGAACACGAACTCAATGTCACACTTTTTGAACGCAACAAGCGCAGCGCCACCGTACCAACTGCCGCAGCTGATATTCTGTACGATTTTAGCGGCAACATGTTAGCCGAATGGGACAAAACCAAACAGGCACTGCAAAACACCACGGCGACAACCACGGTCACCTTACATATCGGCATATCCCAAAGTGTCGCGGCCGTGCTGTTTCCTAGCTTAGCGCGCGATTTGAAGGCTGCTTTTCCCTACCTACAATTCGATGTAGCCGTCTTAAATTCCCTCCAGGTTGTGAATCAGCTGGAATCGCGGCGCCTTGATCTCGGCTTTATTGAACAGCCATTGACACTTAAAGGTGCTACCAGAACGACCTTGTGTTCCGACCAGCTCACGGTCTCGGGCTGGCCCACCGGTACCTGGATCACCCGCGAAGAAGGTTCCGGCATGCGCTATTACACAACTGCTTACCTACAAACAACCGGCATCACACCCAAACACCTGATGACCGTCAATAACAACGCTATGCTGCGGGCCTTGGTCCAAAATGGCGTGGGTCAAGCGCTATTATCCGATCGCATCGCTCCGCCTGAAGCCCCGCAACAAGCCATCGGGAAAAAGTTTCAACGACATTTTTATCTGCTGCAGAAACCGAGTGCTCACTGGCCGCATAAGCAAGCGATGCTGGATAAGATTATTGATCTGGCTAAGGTAGCCACAAAATGATGCGCTGGATTTATGCTGTTTAAAGGCAGAAAAAACGTCACAAAAGCTGTCTCATCGCCTTTTCGACTATTCAATAACCTTCTGCGCGTCTTGAGCAGCAGCCTTAACCCCTTTTCGAATCCGCCGCAGAAAATGCAGATAATGACCGGTTACAAAGACTAGCATCAGCGTTGCCGCGATCCACTCACCCCATTGCAGGACACTCATCAGATCATGCACTGTGCCATTCTGGGCAAAAGCCGCAATATATTTGGTCAATGCGGTGGCGGAAATGACCAAGGGGAACGTGAAGGCCGCAAAACTAGGGTAAAACGACAACCGCGTATACTGCCGAATACTAACCAACGTAATGAAATATAAACTCTGCGCAAAAATCAGCATCCCTGTTGCCAGCCAGAAGTTAGGGTGGTCAAAACTGGCCAGATAACCGGTCAGACACAACGAGGCCGGGGCTGCCATAATGGTTAATAATGGTTGAGTCGCTTCGGGCAAAGGCACATGCCGTAACCGGTGAAGCACAAACGGAAACAAGGCAACATAAATCACCAACGCCATCCAGAAAAGCGGCTGACCTAGCGCCGGTACAAATTGACTGCTGGTCACCGGAATCACGCCCAAGCCAACAAACGTGACAAACCAGCTCGGGTAAATCATTCGCCATGCTTTCGGTTGTGAAATCAAATGCCGCAGAACAAAGAAAATCATCAACCCAAAGTGAATCGCCACCGCCATCAGCCAAACAATCGTCGCAACCGGCAACGGCATCCCCCAAGCAACAAAGTAAGTGCACAAGATCATCAGCGTCATTGAAAAAGTTGGCGAAACCGAAGCAATAATCGGATCCTTCAAACTACCAGCAGCATGAAGCGGCGTCAAACAAAGCTTCAGCAAAACCAATCCAAACAACAACCCAGCTACGATCCCAGTCAAATCACCAACCAACTGCCAACCAGCTAATTTATACAAATTCCCCAACGAAGCCAACCCCAACGTCAACCCCGCCATGGGTAACGGTACCTGCTTTAAAAAATTACGCATAACATCCTCCTGAGCGTGAGCTGGCGCGGTTAGGGATCGGAGTGTAAGTGGCCTTGGGCGTGATGGTCGCACTTTGACCATTGCGACCAAGGTCCTTACACGCAGATCCCTGCGCCAGCGAACGCGTTATGAGCGCGAACCGGCGCGCTTAGAAGTCGGAGTGTAAGTGGCCTCAGGCGTGATGGCCCGCACTTGGCCATTGCGACTGAGGTCCTTACACGCAGATTTCTGCGCCGGTGAGCGCGTTATGAGCGTGAGCTGGCGCGGTTAGAGATCGGAGTGTAAACGACCTTGGGCGTGATGGCCGCACCTTGACCATTGCACCCAAGGTCCCCACACTTCGATCCCTGCGCCAGCAAACGCATAATCAATCACATGCTCCCCAGTCTAACAAGAACAGCTAACATCAACCAAATGAATCTTTTGCATCGTTAATATTCATGAATCGAATATCAGCCCTAGAAAAAAGCGTTGGTAAATCAACCTTTCGCTGATGCCAACGCCTATCGACTTGTTACTTGCCATCAGGACGACCATCAATTTAATAAACAAGCTTTTTTTCGACCAAGTTGATTGGAATTAGCGCAATTATTAACAATACAACGAACAACCAAACCAGATTAGCCAATTGACCACTCAAATTACCATCAGCTAATCCGCGAATTAGGCCCACCGCATGGGTTAACGGCGAAAACCAGCCAACCTGTTTCAACCAGCTGGCCACATGACTCAACGGGAAAAACGTGTTGGAAAACATAAACATGGGTTGAATAACCAACATCGTGTAATAGTTCAGATAATCTCTGCTAGGTGCCATCAGTGTGAAAGCCAGTCCCAAGAATCCAAACAGGGTACCCGTAATAAACAAAACCATTGGAATTAACATTGCCCAAAAACTGCTAATGGTTCCCATCAGTAGCGCCACTAGCATAAATAGTGTCCCGAAGATGACGCTCCGGATACCGGCCCAAATAGCTTGACCGACAATGATATCCGGCAGGCTGATCGGACCGGTGCTCATTTCATAATATGTTTTGTCTAAATGCATCTGGATATAGGCATTAACCGTGCTCTCATTGTTGGATGCGTTCATCGCCGTCCCAGCAATCAAGCCTAACGTAATAAACTTCAAGTAAGGCATCCCGTCTACTTGGCCAACAAAACTGCCTAAACCCAAACCCATCGCTACTAAATACAGGATCGGATCAAACAGATTAGGAAAAATAGAGATTTTAAACAACTTCTTGAAGCTCATCCAATCACGATAGATCACATGACCGATGCCTTTAATCTTGAGTTTGTTCAATATCTTCCCGCCCCTCATCAAAATTTGTCATTTTCAAGTAAGCCTCTTCCAGCGTGGCATAACCATACTTTAGCGGAAGTTCTTTAACAGGAGCTTCTGCTAAAGCAACGCCATGATCAACAATCATAACGTTGTCCGCCAACGCCTCGATTTCATCAACATAATGCGACGTGAGTAAAATGGAAACGCCGCGTTTTTTTAAATCATTGATTCGGTGCCAAAAGACATGTCTTGATTGAATATCAAGCCCAGTGGTGGGTTCATCTAGAATGATCAGTTTAGGATCATTGATAAGCGCCCGCGCCAAGACTAAGCGGCGACGCATCCCTCCTGACAGACTGGTTGTTGCTTTATTTTGGTAATGAGACAACCCAACAAACTTTAACAATTGCTCGGCTTTTTCAGCAGCCACTTTAACCGTTAAATCAAATAAGATACCATGAGCGATCATATTTTCTTTAACGGTCAGCGTTGTGTCCAGTAAGTCATCTTGCATAACCACCCCAATCGTCCTTTTAGCTAATCGAGGTTGTTTAACAATATCGATCCCGTTGATAAAAATTTTCCCGGAAGTAATGGCGGTCGTCGCATAAATCATTTTTAAAGTTGTCGATTTACCAGCGCCATTAGGTCCCAAGACAGCTAACGTTTTCCCGCGATCCAAGGACAGTGAAATGCCTTTAACTGCCTCAAAGTTTCCATAACGCTTAACTACTTTTTCAACCTGTAAAATTTTCACAGCCGGACACCTCCACTAGCGAAACAAATATCGCTTTTCATAGGCTTAACTAACGCCCTTGTTCTAAATTTTAGGGCGCAGTCATTTCCATGCGCATCGAAATGTGGAATAATTAAAGCGCGGTTATTATTCGCCGATAAGGAGGTTCGTTTCATGGCAAAAGAATTACCTAACATCACCAAGATTGCAGTCGCTTTGTCCAATCACTCAAAAATGCTAGTTTTAGACAGTCTCATGGATAAACGCGGTCACACACTTCTAGAAATAGCCCGCGAAGCCAACATTCAACCTCAAACCGCCAGTTATCACTTACAGAACTTCATTAACAACGGTTGGGTTAAAATGGAAAAATCCGGCCGTTTTCACTATTTCTTCTTAGTGAGTGATCAGGTTGCCGCACTCATCGAACAATTCAGTCCACTTTCACCATCAGCGTCAACCCATACCTTAACCAGAGCCCTTAAGGTTGATAAAATGCGGACTTTCCGTTCTTGCTACGACCATATGGCGGGAAAAATAGGCGTTTTGATTACCGATCAACTCTTGGCTGATCACCTCATTAGCGAAGAACCTCAAGCATATCAAGTCACGCCGGATGGTCTGAACTTCTTTGAAAAGGGTTTGAATATTGATCTTGAAACCGTCCAAAAAAAGAAACGTCTCTTTACCGTTAAATGTCTGGACTGGAGCGAACGAAAACATCATCTCGGCGGTGCCTTGGGTAATGCCATTTTTGATGCATTTTCAAAGCAAGCTTTTGTTGAACGTGATCCCAACACCAAACGAGCGCTTTATCTGACGGCAGAAGGAAAGTATTTTCTACACACTGAATTGAACTGCCAATTTGAATAAACCGACCGGAACGCATAAAAGCCACCCATCGCAGAACAATGATGGGTGGCTTTTGTACATTCATTAACGCTTTTAGCAATTCGGAATCTGCCCATAGCCAAGGAAGCTCACGCGGCAATGGCTGGTTGTTAGGATCACGCTGCTTAAACCAATAAAATCGTCGCATTATTCAGTATGTGCAAACCGATTGAATAGCGCATGTCCCGCGTACGCAGGTAGGTCCAGGCTAAGACAGCGCCAAGTGCGGCATAAATAAAAATATTGTAGTCAATGCGCGACCCCGCCACATGGGCAAAGCCAAATGCAAATGCACTCACCAACACGCTAACCCACTGCCAGGAACGTTTCTGCAATGAGCCAAAGCTATTCATCAAAAGACCACGGAATAAATATTCTTCGACAATGGGACCACCGACGACCGCCAGCAACTTAATTCCCCATGGATACGTGTGAACCAGCTTAATCAAATTACTCTGATTTGCTGCCAGGGGTGCATGGGTTAACTGCATAATGAGTGAATTCGTCACCTGAATCAAAAGCAGTAAGCCGATGCCTTGCAAGACGACCGCAACGGGATGGGCAACTTTTAAAGGCGATTGCTGGCGATATAAGCGCCGGTAACAAACCATCAAGGCGGCAATCAATGCCCCAAATGCAATGATAAACGCCGCGATCGCACCGACCATCCCCCAAGTTAGTTCGCTGCGAACAAGTGCAAGTTCGGCCAGAGAGTAGAACAAGAAACCGACAATAACGCCAAAAATTTGAATGATGGAACGGAGGATTTGCAAAATAAACGATCCTTTCGTAGGCAGTCACTTGGACTGACGGATAACGATGTCACAACATTGCTAGCAACTTATAATAAAAAAAGCCCGACCAGATAACTATCTGTCAGGCATTTCATTTGCAGCCGTCTATCGGGCTTGAACCGACGACCTCATCCTTACCATGGATGCGCTCTACCGACTGAGCTAAGACGGCAAATGACTTGGTTGTTTAAAAACAACTGCCTAATTAATGTACACTAAATCGCCATTCCCCGCAAGCCCTTTTTGGAAAAATATCGCACCAAGCCATTTTCCAACTGCAAATTTCAAGCTGTTAGCCACGTCAATGGGTTCAAACCGTTACAATCTGGTCAAGCTGATCTTTAATCTCCGGACGAAGGTTATGGGTCACCATGATCAGTGTGGTCTTGGGCAACGATACCAGTAATTTTTCGATGGCGAGTCCTGACTTAGGATCAAGTGCCGCCGTGCCTTCATCACTGATGATGACGTGGCTTTGGCGAATGAGGCCGCGCGCCAAGGCAATTCGCTGTTTTTGACCGCCTGACAAGTCTGCCCCATTATGTTCCAAAACCGTATCAAGTCCCTGTTCCTGTTGCGCCATAAACGTTGTCAGCCGCGCAGCTTCAATCGCATGCTGCAACACATCATCAGCCACCTGCTGTCCCAGCGTCAAGTTAAAGCGAATGGTGTCGTTGAAGATATAAGGTGCCTGATCAATATAGGTAATCTGATCCCGCAAAGAGCGCGGATCAAGCTTCTGATAGTTTTGGGCGTCCCACGTGATTTGCCCTTGATAATCGGCTAGCACATCGCTAATCAGTCGCAACAAGGTGGTTTTCCCATGGCCGGATGGTCCGACAATGGCAATTTTCTTACCTGCCGTCAACGTCATCGTCACATCCTTAAGTACCGGCTCCTTGCGATGCGGATAGGTGAAAGTGACATCCTGCAGATGAATGCCTTCTTCCAAACCATTAACTGGCTCTTTCGGTTTTTGCGGTGATGGAATCGCCTTGGCAAACTTATCAAAAATCGGTGCGACTGATTTAACCGTGGTCAGGGCAAAACTCATCAAGGTTAAGCCACTAAAAGTCGTCCCGGCCACTGAATGAATTGTGACAACCGCCCCAACCGGAATCACGCGGTTATATGCCAGCAATCCGGCTTGGATCAGCAGGAAAAGTTGACTGCCTAGATTCACCAAATTAATCAAGAATTGCGTGGCCATATTGAATTGAATATACCCAACTTGTGCGTGCCCGGCCGCATTCGATGCATGAAACACCCGATCCACCATGACGTGACGGCGATTCGCCATAAATAAGGTATTGAAGCCTTCAAGAATATCCGTAATTCGATTAGTCAGTTTCTCGTTTTCCTGACTCCATTTTGCCGCCGCAGCGCTTAGCTTTTTACGATAAATCATCGGAACCGTGATCAATAGCACTGCACAAACCAAGGTGGTGGCAAATAACGATGCTTGATAGGTCAATAGCACAAAGATACTAAGCACAACTTGCCAGCTCGCCTGAATGAGATAGCCAACATTGCGCAGTCCCTGGGTATTAATCGTATTGACATCGTTGGTCATCCACGAGGTATACACCGCATCCGACCGCGCATGGTACTGTTCAAACGGCATCGCAGCAATGCTCTTCGTTATTTCGGTACGAATGTCATTATTGAGCCGCCGTTGTAGTGACACCTGATAAATATTGGTCAGCGTCTGCATCACCAGTTGAAAGATAGTCGCTACCACCATCACAATCGCAGCAGTCACAAAGGCATTTACTTTAAACTGGGTCAACGCAGTAATCATATTCCCAGTAAAAATTGACACAGCAGTCAGCGCAGAAATTTCAAGTCCATACATCAGGATAAACACGCCAAACCGCCACTTAAGCCGGAAAAGATATTGTCGAAACGTCACGGCCATGCCTCCCTTTAAAAGCACCCATTTAAAGTTGGAAAATAATGGTTTTCACCATGCTGTCCGTATTAGGCACACCGCTTCATCGCCAGACAATGTTTCATCCAACACCAAGCGTTGCAGCCAATTTTCACTTAATTATGAGTCTTTTCTGAGCAAGATTAGAATACCCAAATAATAGCATTACATTTTCGGAAAAACAATCGCACCATTAGCGTTCCCCCTGCCACTCTGCTTTAAATTCGTCCAAAAATGACAGCATCACTTGCTGCCGATGCTCAGCAAGCTGTTTGGCTGCCGATGTATTGAGCTGATCCTTTAACTTCAACAGCTTTTCATAAAAGTGATTGATAACCGTGCTGTCTTTTCCCCGGTAGCTGCTTGCGGTCAGGGTCGTTCTTGGTGCCAGTGCCGGATCGTGCATGCGACCACCATGCGCACCGGCGTACATAAACGCGCGCCCGATTCCGATCGCACCAATCGCGTCCAACCGATCCGCATCTTGCACCAACTGTCCTGCCACTGATAACGGTTGATGCTTGCCTAAATTTGCTTTGAACGACATGTGGTCAATAATTTCTGTCACTGCCTGAATCTGCACCTGCGTCAACCCGGCCGCGGCCATCGCTTGCTGGGCGGCTGCTTTTGCTGCGCCGACATCTGCCACCAACTTATCGTCATAAGTATCATGCATGGTTGCCGCAGCCACGACAACCGTTGCATCAACGCCTGCTGTTTTGGCTACTAGTTGTTTTGCATTCGCCACCACCCGTTCAATATGATCGAAGCCATGCCCGCTATGATCCTGCGATGAAACTTTTTTCGCATATTCCGTCAATATTTGCCAGTCAATCACGTTTCAACACTCCTTAGCTGATAATCATCAAAAATTAATGTGATGCCATGAACAATTTAACTAGTTATCCGCCCTAATTGTTGCGCCCCTTAACCTCAAGAGTTCATACTTAAAGTATAAAGAGGTTATGTAAAAAAGGGGGAACATGACGATGAAAAAGCAATATTTGTCGGCCAGCCAGTCGGTCAACCAATTTAATCGGCTTTTTTCACCGGTGTCAACGGCTGACATTCCATTGAATCAACAAAATCTGCTCTTTTGGATGGCGACCGATTCGACACCTCGAACACCAACGAATCTGGCCAAAGAAATGCACGTCACCAAGGCTGCCATTACCAAAGCAAGCGGTCCACTGCTCGAACGCGGCCTGCTCGACAAGCAACCCGATCCCGAAGACTGCCGTAGTTTCAAACTCGTGCTGAGTGAAGCCGGCGAAAAGGCTGTCGAAGACTTGGGACCGGAATATTTAGGCAATCTCGAGCGTCTGTACAATGAGTTAGGTGAAAAGAAATACCTCAAACTCATCAAACTGCTCAGCCAAGCAACCGGCGTCACGGTAAAAGAATAGTTCGTCACCCATATTTGTAAAATCGCATACGCCTTACGCATCACCGCGTAAGGCTTTTTGGCATATTCCGATAAATTTGATGCTTTTCTCAGCTGCGTTACAATAAACTCATCAGCCTTTTCAAACTGACTCACCGAAACGTTTTGTCTGCCAAAGGAGCGTGTTGCAATGGCAATTCCAGATCATATCAGTGTTCGGGGCGCGTATGTGAATAATTTGAAACATCTCAACGTCGATATTCCCTTAAATAAGCTCGTTGCGATCACCGGCCGATCCGGTTCCGGTAAAAGCTCGCTGGCAATGGGCGTGCTGTACGCAGAAGGCATGCGCCGCTACATGAGTGCGCTGTCCACTTATACTCGCCGACGCTTAGGCCAAACCAGCCCGGCTGCGGCAGATTCGGTCAAACATATTCCCAGTGCCATTGCGCTCAGACAGCGGCCTGTTGTTCCGGGAATTCGCTCAACAGTCGGCACCGCAACTGAAGCCCTCAACGTTATTCGCCTCATATTTTCGCGTCTGGGCTCCCCTGTTTGTCCCAATGGTCACCGCGTTCCGCCGACACTTGATATTGCCAAAGCGATGGATCTGCCTAATGATGGCGAAAGCGGCATGGGGATGATCACCTGTCCCACATGCGGTGTCCACTTTATGGCATTTGCGGCTGAAGATTTTGCTTTTAACTCGACCGGTGCCTGCCCAACCTGTGGCGGTACGGGGCAGGCGCGGACGCTCGCGGCCAATCGCCTCATCCCTGATCCAACTTTGACCATTCGCCAAGGCGCCGTAGCATCATGGCGGCTTCCGGGACGTAACTTCATGCCTTATGTGGCTCAAGCAATCGGTATTGACATTGACACGCCTTTTCAAGACTTACCCGAAGACCAGCAAGAACAGGTGTGGCACGGCCAGCGTAAAAAGTACGCGATCAACATTCCAAGCAAAACCGGCAAGATTTTTCACATGGATCACGCCCAATATGAAAATGCTTTTAATGCCGTTGAAGATTCGCTAGCCACCACCAAAAACGAACGGGCAATTGAACGGTTAAATCGCTTCTATGAATTCGGCGTTTGTCCGACCTGCCACGGCAGCCGATTCGCACCCAAACTGTTAGCCCAGCATCTGGTCGATCAAAATATCGCTCAAGTCAGCGACATGACGCTCACGCAGCTAACTGACTTTATTCCGAAAATTTACCAGTGGCTGCCAGCTAACATGCAAGCCTTGGCGCACGATATTATCAAAGAGCTGACCCAACTGCTCAAGCCGATCATGGATCTAGGCTTAAGTTATCTCACGTTGAGTCGGGCCGCTGCTTCGCTTTCAACCGGCGAATTGCAACGTATTCAGCTTAGCCGCACCTTGCGCACCGAAACAACCGGCGTTCTCTATGTCCTTGATGAGCCTTCCATCGGTTTGCACGCTGCCAATGTCGCCGGTTTATTGGAAGTCATGCATGGTTTGGTCGATCAAGGCAATTCGTTAGTCGTCGTCGATCACAACACCGCCATCATCAATGCCGCCGATCAAATCATCGAAATCGGACCCGGTGCCGGAGCTGACGGTGGCCAGATTCTTGATCAAGGCAGCCCGGCTGAAATTAGTCACGATGCCAATTCGCTAATCGCACCGTTTTTAACTGGCAAAACGCCTTTAATCGTCCGTCCGCAAGCCGGCAGTGCGGCCATTGCCAAGGCCAAGCAGTTGCAGCTCACGGTCACGAATCGGTTTAATCTTCATCATCTGAACGTCCAATTTCCGATTAATTGTTTCTCGGTGGTGTCCGGGTTCTCCGGTGCGGGCAAGTCCACCTTGATTTTCGATGCGCTAGTGCCGGCACTTTCCGCAACCAAAGATCAGCCTGCTCCCACGTTTGTTCGCAATCTAAAAACCGGTGGCATTCGCCATGTGGTCGCCATTGATGCAACGCCGGTTGGCAAAAATGTCCGCTCGACGGTTGCCACCTACACCGATATCCTGGATCATTTGCGGCATCTTTTCGCCAGCTTACCTGCTGCTAAGGACAAACAATATACCAGCAGCCATTTTTCTTACAATGTCAAAGCCGGCGCCTGCCCAACCTGTGGCGGCACCGGGGTTATCAATCTGGACATCCAGTATCTACCGGATATGCAACAAACCTGCCCCACCTGCCACGGCCGACGTTACAATCCAGAAGTGCTGAAAATCAAATGGCACGAGCGGAGCATTGCGGATTTGCTTGACCTCGATGTGGACACAGCACTCACCGTTTTCAAGGACGAACCGACCATCGTCCACACCTTACAAACCTTGCACGATATGGGTCTGGGCTATTTGCATCTTGGCGAAAGCACGCCGACGTTATCCGGTGGTGAAGCGCAACGGCTCAAACTTGTTGCCCACATGGGACGCTCGCAAAAAGACACGCTTTTTGTCTTCGATGAGCCTTCTGTCGGCCTGCATCCGCTTGATGTTCAGACCCTAGTGGCGGTGTTCCAGCGACTGTTGCAAACCGGCGCCACCGTCATTGCCATTGAGCACGACTTAGATGTCATTGCCAACGCTGATTACGTCTTGGACCTCGGACCAAAAGGCGGTGCAGAAGGCGGACACGTCATAGCAGCCGGCACGCCGCAAGCCATTGCCAAACAAGGTCATGGAGAAACGGCAAAATATTTGGCGGCGCATCTTGCTGCTTTTCATGTGGATTGAGAGCACCAGTAAAGTATTGTCCCTCAAAAATAAAACGGCTCCGGAGTCAAAAAATACTCCGAAGCCCTTTTTTAATGCTTATGCTTAGCCTTTTACAGCCAAACGTCAACTAAGCATTTAAAATATCATCAATTTGTTGAATCTCTTCAGCAGTAAAGGTCAGATGTTCCGTTGCTTTAAGGTTATCCTGAAGGTGTTCAACTGAGGTCGTCCCAATGATCACACTTGTGACAACCGGATCCCGTAACAACCACGCCAAGGCCATTTGACTCAGGGTCTGGTCGCGATCATGTGCAATTTCATTAAGCGCATTTAGTTGCTTAACCACAGCCTCTTTGCCCTTAGCAAAAGTGGCCTTGTTGGTTGGATGGATTTTGAAAGTATCCGGAATTCCCTTTAGGTAGCGATCTGATAACAAGCCTTCTGATAACGGTCCGTATGCAATCAACCCGGCACCATCAGCTTTTAATGCATCGATCAAGCCGGACGTTTCAGCGGTGCGATTAAACATGTTGTAACTGTATTGATTCAGTACAAAAGGCGTGTGCAGATCTTTAAACATCGCAATTGCTTCTTTGGTCTGCTTCGTATCATAGTTGGAAATGCCAATATACAATGCCTTACCGTCACGCACCGTTTGATCCAGTGCATTAACCGTCTCTTCCAAGGCCACGGTATCGTCAAATCGGTGGGCATAGTAAATATCGACATAATCTAACTGCAAGCGCTTGAGTGAATCATTCAAGCCTTGAATAACTGCTTTACGCGACGTCCCGACACCGTACGGACCAGGGTGAATCTCATAACCCACCTTGGTACTAATCACCAATTCGTCTCGATACGGTTTTAAATCCGTGGCCAGAATCTGCCCCAGTAACCTTTCACTAGAGCCAAATCCCGGTTCACGATCACCATTACCATAATGATTAGCGACATCAAAATGAAAAACGCCACGATCAAACGCATCCAAAATCACCGAGCGTCGCGGGCCAAATGGATCCAAGTTGCCATAATGCTGCCACAATCCCAACGAAATAACCGGCAACATCAACCCTGTCTTACCGGCATGGCGAACCGGCATTTTCTCATAACGATCAGCTGCTGCATGATACATCATTAACGCCCTCCTCAAACGACCGCAAAATAAAAACGTTTACCATCTCTATGGTGGCAAACGTTTCGCTAACAATCAACCAGAAACCCCACTTTTTACGGAAAAAGCTCACTTCTCAAAGAAATCCGTTAAAAAGTTTGCCACGCCGTCATCCACATTAGTATCAGTGACATACCGAGCAACGCGTTTCACTTCAGGCACAGCATTACCCATTGCGACACTGATCCCGGCAGCTTGCAACATCCCTAAGTCGTTCAAACCATCGCCAAAAGCAATCGTGTGCGCAGCGTCAATGCCGGTTTTCGCCTGTAATTCACGCACGGCATTGGCTTTGTCAATGTGCTTAGGAATCAATTCCAGATTCGTGTGTTCAGACGCAGAGACATGCAAAACGTTGCGTGCCTCTAATGCGGTCTTGCCAGCTGCCAATGCCTGTGAGTCACTCGGTCCGAAAATAATGCCATTCGTGATCGTTGCGGCGTGGGTTAATAATGCCGCTGCTGACGGTAAAGCAACCACCTCGATCGCGACTGAACTCGGTGCAAACCGCCGTGCTGCTGCTTCAATCGCTGGCGGCAAGGTCCCGGTGAAATAAACCGTGTCATCGCTGAAATACAACGCATTGAGTCCAAGATCGGTTGCCACTTCTTCAACCGCAGTCAACGCCGCTGCACCCAACGTATGATGGACCCGCTCACCGGAAAAGTCATAAACCGCACCATTTGACGCAATAATGTTGGCATAAGGTTGAAATTGATGGGCTACCACTTCTGCCAGTGCATGCATGCGCCCAGTCGCAACGTAAAACGCTGCTCCGGCTGTCACTGCATTGGCAATTGCCTGCGTTGTCTTTTCGGTCACGTCATGATGATTGGCAGTCAATGTCCCGTCAATATCGCTGACGATTAAATATTGCGTCATAATGTTCCTTTCTTGTCTGTAAACCATGCTGCTTACCGTTTAGCCGTTGTAGATCAAAGTGCTGATGATACCAAATCAGCCATAGAAACTGGATTCGTCTCTATGGCTGATTTAAGCCTGATCTGCCTGCCATCTAAAAATCGTCCGAAAACAATGCGCTACTTAATGACACCCAGCTTCATGCGCTTGATTAAAGTCCTTGCGGCAAGCCTTCAATTTGATCGGCATACCATTTAGCCCATGGTGTTTCCGGCGCCCCTTGAGCGTTGAATGTGACATTGACCTGTTTCAAAAGATCCAACAAGTTGCCAGAACGATGTGTCAGTAACCCACTCGTTAACTCCTCACGCGTCAACGTGCGATTATCAAGAAGGTAGTGGTTAATATCCGCCAAATCTCCTTGCTCATCTAGTTGAGAAAAAACATCGAGCCCGTCACCAAAGAACCGACTCAGGTAAAACTTAGCAAAAGTCTCAAGCGCTGTCTTTTGTGCTGCTTCATTTAATTGATCAATCGTTGTGTTGCTAGTTGCCATGACTAATTTCGTCCTTTCTATTTTATTCCATTATAACCACTTTTTACCTGCTTTTGGAAAGCAAACTGGTGGAAGAGCGCGAGCCGGCGCGCTTAGGGATCGGAATGTAAGCGGCCTTGGGCGTGATGGCCCGGGCTTGGCCATTGCGACCAAGGTCCTTACATTCCGATCCCTGCGCCGGGGAGCGCGTTTAAGAGCGTGAACAGGAGCGCTTAGAAATCGGAGTGTAAGTGGCCTCAGACGTGATGGCCCGACTTTGGCCATTGCGGCTGAGGTCCTTACACGGAGATTTCTGCGACTGTGAACGCGTTTAAGAGCGCGAGCCGGCGCGTTATGGTGTGCCTTACGCATCAAAGTCAAGTACCTAAGTTCAAAAAACATATAAATATTTTTAACTTTTTGAAACTTTCCGCCTTTTGTACCTTGATATTGAGCAACAGTTGTTATAGTATGCCACTTATGTTGGGAATTCAGGAAAGGTTGGAGGCATTATGGAAAAAGAAAAATTACATCTTGGTGACGCGGTGGTCTGTCAGGTTAAAGAAGACATGGAAGCTCCTTTCACCGGTAAAATCGAAAAAGTCTACGAAAATTCGGCACTCTTGACGATCACTGACTACGCTGATCAAGACCGTCAGAACGCGTCAGAGCTTAATTTTAAAATTGTTGCAAACTTCCACGCTATGACCAAAAACCTTGGCGGCGGAACTGTCTTGGCCTTTCCACCAGAAACAGAAGAAGACCGAAAAAAATAATGACCCAGATCACATTCAACCAGCTTCAGGCCGCATGACTCGTGCCTAAACTGGTTGTTATTATTTACTTAGTCATTAACTCATAAAACAAACAAAGCTTTCCTGGCGAGTAGATTCTATGCTCGCCGGGATTTTTTTTGTTTAAGGTCAAACCGTTTTCAGCTTAGAACAAACTTAATTTCAAACATCACCTTCAAAACGGTTTAAGCTTAAAAGTCACTTTCATTGTCAGCTGGTCAAACTTGCGTAGAATAAAATCAAATAGTAAGCAAACGAGGCGACCATAAACATGCAAACCACCACTTACCCCATTCACGAACGCCTGCTCATCGGCACCTTGCTCACTGCTGCTGCCGGCAGTTTTGATGCGTATACCTACTTGTTGCACGGTGAAGTCTTTGCGGGCTTACAAACCGGTAACGTTATTTTGCTCGGCGTCCATCTTGGCCAAGGACAGTGGCACACGGCAATTCGCTATCTAGTACCCATTCTCGCCTTTATGTTTGGCACCATGGCTGCACGCGCCTTGCAGCTACACGCCAGTCATCGCCCCCAACTGCTTGCCGAACAGCGATGGATCCTCCGTTACGAAATTGTATGGCTTTTGGTGGTCAGCCTCCTGGGGAAGTGGCTGCCGGATTTGTTGGCCAGCGCTATCGTTTCAGTGATTGCGGCTGCCCAGCTACAAGAGTTCCGCCGCTTAAAAGGTGGTCCGTTCACGTCACTGATGATGACCGGTAATTTACGCACCGCCGCGCAGAGCCTGTATGACGGCTTTATTCGCGGACAACAAAAAGGCCGCGCATCCGCAGCCACTGTTGGTACGATCATCTTGAGTTTTGCCCTTGGTGCCGGGGTCACGGGTATCCTGACCCATGCTATCGGCACCTACGCCTTAGCTGGGGCTACGCTGGTGTTGATTCTGATTGATCTATTGCTTTGGCGCGATCAGAAAACATTGCCGCAAAGTACGGTTTAACCAAGCGCTTCTTGCCCATGATGCAGAAAACTTAGATCGTTGAAGTCCGTCACCCGAAAGCGGTCATTAAGCCACATTAACTTGGTGACACTCGCATTATCCAGCATTTCGCGGCCATCAATGTTGTAGTGGATATAGTTCAACCACATTAACGCTGCCGTTCCGTGTGACACCACCAAAACGCGTTCCCATCCCTTTGCCTCGGCTTCCACGGCAATGGCCCGCAACGTTCGGTCCAACCGCTCCTGCACCATTCGATTGGTTTCTGCCGGGTTTGGATGCTGATCCATATTAGCCGCAAATGCCGCATCGGCTGTTTGCGCTAACGTAATTTCGCGATTGGCTAAAGCATCATGGAAGTTGGCAATGCCCATCGTCGCCAGCGAAAAGTCATTTGCCAGTTGCCCTTCGAACTTGCCATAATTTTCTTCACGCAAGCCCATGAGTCGCGTTACCGGCAGCGGTTCACCCAAACCACTTAAAATAAAATGTGCAGTATCGACAGCCCGCGTCAAGTCACTCGCAAACGCCGCATCAAAATGCACCCCTGCCAGTTGAAAGCCGCGTCCCAGCGCCTTAGCATCCGCGATTCCTTTTGGTGTTAAGGCCGAGTCAGCCATCCCTTGAACCCGTTTTTGCACATTGAATTCTGTTTGCCCATGACGGACAAGATATAGCGTTGTCATGATCGCAATCCCCTAATTTTCATTTATTTCCAAGTCATCGTCATTAAGCCAGTTTTAAATAATCCGCTAAGTAATCTGCCATCCCATCGTGATCGTTATCGCTTGGTGTCTGCGCGTCTGCCGCTTCAAGAATGGCTGGACGCGCATTTTTCATTGCCACGCCATGTCCGGCAAATTGCAGCATGTCCAAGTCATTCATATCATCGCCAAACGCAATGATATGTGCCTGATCAATGCCATACCGCTGGGCGACATACGCCAACGCCCGTGACTTGCTCGTATTTCGGCTAGTCACTTCTAACGCCGTATAGTCGCCACTCCAAGCGCCCCAGGTTTTGGCTGCCAAATGCGGATACAAAGCCGCCACTTGTTGCGAAACCGGCTCAAACGTCTTAGCTTCCATAAACATGGTGACCGAAATCGGCGCCTGACGCAACCCATGCTCATCCAATAAAGCATCAGGGTGTAAGCGATCCGGCAAGAAGGGAATATTGGCATAAGGCCGGTCAGCCACCAATAGTCGCTTACCTTCTGCCACCATCACTTTAAAGGTAAAGCGTTGGCTGAGTTGGCGTAACGATAACGCAACCGAAATCGGAATTGTCACTTCTTTTTCATATTGCCACTGCTGATGCGGCACATGAATCAAGGCGCCGTTGAAATTAATCATCGGCCCCTGTAAGTGTAACGTATCATAAAACTGTTCGGAAATCGCATCCGGCCGGCCAGTCGTGATCACGACCAAATGTCCCGCTGCCTGTGCCGCCCGCAAAACCGCGATCGTGCCAGCACTCAGCTGACCTTCAGTGTTGAGTGTCGTACCATCCAAATCCAATGCGATAAGATAACGTTCCATGCAGCAGCCTCTTTTCAATCTTTTTTTAAATAAACAAACATAGCCATTACCACCGCATTCCCCTACAATAGATAGTTAGAAAGCGAGGGTATCATGGCTGAATCAATCGTACTATATACTGACGGCGGTAATCGCAACACCGGCAATCACGCAGGCGGCTCAGTTCGGCCCACCGACAAAAGCGCGTGGGCCGCATTACTGATCTACGGTGAGCATGAAAAAATGCTCTCTGAGGGCGATTACGGTCGGACCAATAATTATATGGAAATTATGGCGGTGATTCAAGGGCTCAAGGCGATCAAACGAACCGATATTCCGATTGACGTTTACTCCGATTCTGCCTATGTGATCAACACCATGCAACAACGCTGGTGGGTCAAGTGGCAGCAAAACGGTTGGCGCAACCACGGCAAACCTGTTAAAAATGCTGAATTATGGCAAGCACTGCTCCACCAAATGAACCGTTTCGATCAAGTAACCTTTCATAAAGTCAAAGGCCACGCAACCAACCGCAATAACAACCGCGTTGACGAGGCACTGAACCAAACGATGGACCGCCTGGATGATCGCACCTGATCATTTTACCCTTGATTGCCAAGAAAAGCTTCCCCATAAGTTTCCGCCAAAAATGTGTGAATCACCTGCTGCATCCGCTGGACAGAAGGTGATTTTTTGATGGTCGGATTAATCACCAAACACAAGGTTCGCGCGAACGGTTCGGAAAAAGGATACACATTCACATCCCCCACCAGCTTCTGCAACGCGAGCTTCGGCAAAATTCCCAAGCCCAGCCCTGATTCCACCATGGATAGAATACTTTGGTCATCAATCGAATAGTTGATCGTGTTGGTCGACACATGATAACGATCCAACGCATTCTTGGTATCACGATCATAGTCAATTTGTTGCAAAATAAAATTCCGCTTCTCAACATCGGCTTGCGTCACGGTTTTGCCGTTTTTAGGCTTGAAGCGTTTTGGTGTGATGCAGTAGATCGGATCTTTTAACAACGGCTCAACCACCACCCCGGGTCCAACCGGCAGCGATGAAAAGCCCATGTCAACCGTACCTAGTCGAACCGCCTCCACAATGCGGTTGAAGGTCCCTTGAATAACACTGATTTCAATGTGTGGATAGCGCTTCTTAAACCGTTGAATAATCGTCGGCAGCCAGTTAGTCGAAACCGACGAAAACGCGCCAATCCGAATTCTGCCGGTATTGACGCCATTGATGTTATCGGCGACTTGCGACAGTTGCTCTTCAAGGTTCTGAATACTTTGGATAATTGGCAGCACCTGGGCCCCATCTTCCGTCAACGTGACGCCGGTACGATTCCGAATTAAAAGTGGAAACCCCAGCTCGGTCTCCAGCTGACTGATACTATGGCTAACCGCACTCGGCGTCACATTTAATTCCGCCGCTGCTTGGGCTAACGTGCCACGTTCCACCACTTTACTAAAGACTTCATAAGAAAAATTACCCATGTTATCACTTTTCCCTTTTTTATACTTGGCCCAAGTGACACGCGTTGTCACTTGAGCCGCACAATGCCTGTCAAATGGACGCTGAGGCCTGTTCGTTGATTTTAACATGAACAAAATTCAACTTAAGCTGAAATAGTTGAGCTTTACTCAATCATACGAGCCGTTTTACACTAGTGTCAATAAGAAAACGTTGGTTGAACTTTTACCAACGCGACAACGGTATCGCAATTAACGTGTGGATCGGCATCAGGCTCGGTTACACGCCCGATATCAAAAGGGGATTCATCATGAAATTCGCAAAACGTACCCAAAAAACCGGCAATTCCGGATTAGAAGATCTGTTCGCCGCGTCTGGCCCGAATGTCATCTCGTTTGCAGGCGGCTACCCGGATCGGAGTTTGTTTCCGACCCAACAACTGAATCAGGCATTTAAGCACAGCTTTAACAGTGGCGATACTGAACTGTTGCAATACGCTAGCACTCAAGGCTACTTGCCTTTACGCGAAAAGATTGCGGCTCGGCTGCGCGCAACTGGCATTCCGACTCGTGCCGATAACATCATGATGACCCAAGGCGCTCAGCAAGGACTCGATCTAGTGGCGCGCCTCATGCTTGATTCAGGCGATGGCCTAGTTGTTGAAGCGCCAACGTATCTCGGTGCCTTAGCCGCCTTTAATGCTTATCAGCCAACTTATTATGAAATCCCGATGCAAGACGATGGGATGGACATTAATGCCTTACAGCGCGTTTTAATGAGTCACAAAGTCAAGTTCATCTATACGGTACCCGATTTTCAAAATCCAACCGGCGTTGTGATGTCTGTGGCTAAGCGTAAGGCTTTGATTCGACTCGCCAACCAATATGACGTTATGATCCTCGAAGACAACCCCTACCGCGATCTTCGCTATGATGGTAAGCCGCTGCCGACCATTAAGTCATTTGACACGCAAGGCCGCGTCGTCTATCTCGGCAGCTTCAGCAAGATCCTCTCACCAAGCTTACGGATGGGCTGGCTCGTTGCTGCACCGGACCTTTTGCAGGAATTACTGGCGTTAAAAGGCGGAAGCGACTTGGAATCCAGCAACCTGACCATGCACGGCATTGATGCCTACATGGCGGAAAATGACCTAGATGCCCACATCACCGAAATCCAGAATCGTTACCGCGAAAAGAAAAATGCCATGGTCGCAGCGATGAATCGTTACCTTCCTGATGAAGCGCACTTCACCAACCCTGATGGCGGCTTCTTCCTGTGGCTCACCATGCCAGCCGGCTTCGACATGGGTGCCTTCATGAAGCAACATCTGTTACCGGAAAGCAACATTTCCTATGTGCCTTCCGCCAACCTATATGCAACTTCGGCTCAGGTCAACGGCGCACGGCTAAACTTCACCGGTCCGACACTTGAGCAGATCGACACTGGTATCAAAGCATTAGGCGATGCACTTAAAACCGCGTTGCAGCATCACCTAGTAGCCGAACAAGCTTAGTTTTCTTCGTCTTAATCTACTCAAACTTTTACAAAATGACAAAGTAACCATCACACTTTCGTCACACTTTGTCAGTAGTATAGGAAACATAGAAATGAGCCACCCACTCATCTCTACACCCCAACCTAATTTTCATTTTTCTCCTCCAAAGAAAAATAAGATGATTGGCCCCCATCCAATCATCACAAAAACGCCCGCTGCCAATACGCAACGGGCGTTTTTGTATCATGAGCGCGAGCCGGCGCGGTTAGGGATCGGAGTGTAAGTGGCCTTGGGCATGACGGCCGGCACTTTGGTTATTGCGCCTGGAGAGGTTGTACAAGGTTCTAGGCTAGCAACCGCGTTATGGGGAGCAACGGCACCTGCATCCAAATCAGCATTCACGCTTAAAACGATGGTATTCCCGAGAAATACTTATTAGCAATCGCCTCAGCCATGCCTTCCATGTCAAACAGTACCGTCCGCTGCGCTAAAGTGAGCTGATACTGATGGTCGCGCATTTCGTCTCTAATGAAATACCCGATTGGCAAGACTTGTGGGGCAATATTGACTCCTTGTATCCGTTTATCCGCCACCTTATCAATGGCCTGTTTGATACTTGCAACAATAGCTTGCGATGTCGCATCGGATTGTTTCTCGAAAAGATGCTGCAGTTCTAGCATCTTTGCAATGAGTTCTTGTTTCTTTTCCATTTTGGCTCACCCCTTCATTTGTGAACTGATCGTGTCGAATAAACAGCTTGCCCTGGCCGTGCCTTGGTATGCAGCATACATGAGAGCGGTTGCAATCATCTTAGATTGCCGTTTTTGATTTGGCAAGCAATAATGCTTGTGCTTTTTGAAGATTGTTTGACGAACATGACACTTGAACAGTCACTTTGAAAATTAAAACACTCCAAAGACAAAATGCTTTACGAGAACAATTTTCCAGCATATGCTATAGCCAATTTCAGACAACTATGCACCTGTAGATTCTATAGTCCATTTTTCTATGCCTCGTTTACTGACTTAAAAAGACTAATAAACGTTCAATTGCAAAGAGAGGGGAATGATCATGGAAACATTGTATAAAGGCCAACCTGCTGATGTTTGGGAAATCACCAAAACAGGCGCTCAGCCAGATTGGGTAAAAGATGCATTCTCACAAAACTATCTTTATTGGTTGGATAATCGGGTTCGTATTCTCATGTGGGCGTTAACCCCACCTAACAAGAAGAATTTAAAGTTCGTTGCTAGCGGTTCACTTGGAGGTGGCGTTGATGCACTGGGTGTTTACGCATACGGAGATTCAGGTGACTTCTTGGATGCAACCAATCAACGCGTGGTATCTCGGGAAAGATTCTTTAAGCAATATCAAATTCTAAAATCCAACGAAGCATAACCAATTAAAGGCGCGTGTATTAACGTTTGTTGACATGACTGTATTATTGTTCTGTTGGTTCACCCGAATTCAAGATCCGTGATAGGTGCAACCGTGATGAAAGTTTTTGTGAACAATCGCTTGGCTCTTTTCCTATCAAGCAAAAGCCGCAACCAGACTCACATCATGTGTAAGTCTGGTTGCGGCTAGTACGTTTACGCATATTTTAAACTAAACGGTCAACCCCGAAGCTGGATGGATCATCTTTCTTATCATCCGGCTTTTTGTCAGTTGTTGGTTTCTCTTCAGGCTTCTTGTCAGCCGTTGTTTTCTCGTCTTTAGCAGTATCCTTCTTTTCGTCCTCTTCTTTTGGCTTCGGTGCGGACTGCTCGCGGATCTTGGCTTCGATTTCCTTGGATACTTCAGGATGCTCATCCAGATAATGAGACGCATTGACCAGACCTTGGCCGAGGCGCTCCTTACCATAGTTGTACCATGAGCCTGATTTGGTGATAACGTCCAGATCGTTGTCTTTATCAGTCGCTAAGTTGATCATGTCAGTATTGTGCTCGATCCCGTGCCCAAACGACATAGTGGTTTCAACGGTCTTAAACGGCGGTGCCACCTTATTCTTGGTCACCTTGAGCTTGCTGGCAAACCCAACGACATTCTTACCATCTTTAACCTGCTGGCCTTTGCGTACTTCAATGCGCACAGAGGCGTAAAACTTCAGCGCCCGGCCGCCTGGGGTGACTTCCGGATTGCCAAAAACAATGCCGACTTTTTCACGTAACTGGTTAATGAAGATGACCAACGTATTCGTATTGTTAATCGTTCCGGCCATCTTTCGCAGTGCCTGCGACATCAGCCGTGCTTGCAAGCCAACGTGACTGTCACCAATTGCACCCTCGATTTCAGCCTTTGGCACCAGCGCGGCTACGGAGTCGATCACGACAACATCAACCGCTGCCGATTCGATCAGCATCTCGGCGATTTCCAATCCTTGTTCACCCGAATTTGGTTGGGAAAGCAAAAGGTCGTCAATGTTCACGCCTAACTCGGCAGCATACTTTGGATCCATCGCATTTTCCGCGTCAATATAAGCTGCCTTGCCACCGGTTTTTTGTAATTCGGCAATCGTCTGCAGCGCAATCGTGGTTTTCCCACTACTTTCAGGTCCATAAATTTCAACGATCCGGCCCCGTGGTAAGCCACCGACACCAAGAGCGAGATCCAATGACAGAATCCCGGTTGAGACCACATCGATCTTCAACTCCGGTCGATCACCCATCTTCATGACCGCGCCTTCACCGAACGCCTTGGTAATCTTTTGCAGCGCCTTTTCTAATTCGGTTTCACGATCTGTGGCATCAGACTTTTTATTATCAGCTTTTGTGGTCGTTTTTTTCGCCATACTTGTCTCCTTAATGTCGTACATACTTCGCTCAAAATACACTAGTTACATTATCGAACACGCGTTTGTTTTTTGCAAGTCTTTTCCGTGATTGAAACGCCTTTTCTGCACTTTAAAACGGTTATAGTTCTATTTTACCTGAACCAGTCAACCAATTGGTAAAAACCTGCCGTTATTGATCGCCGTAAAACATGCTATGATAGTTCGGTTAAGAGCAACCAGCATTTTGAAAAGGTGAGGGAAAATACATGATGTTCATGGGTTCAATCGTTAATGGCTTAACGATTATCGGCGGCAGTTTACTAGGGCTGATCCTGCACAATATCAGCGCCAATGCAAAGGACACGATTACGAAAAGTTTGGGTCTGGGTACCTTTGCGCTTGGCATTCAAATGGCGTTGCAGACCAAAAGCTTTATTGTGATCATCATCAGTCTCTGTCTCGGTGGCTTGCTGGGCGAATGGTTGCATATTGAAGACGGCATGAATCACCTCGGTCTTAAGCTGCAGGAACGCTTCGCCCGCAACAACAGCCATTTTGCGGAAGGGTTTGTCACCGCGACTTTAATTGCCGTCATCGGTGCCATGAGCATTTTGGGGGCCATTCAAGCCGGCGTGTCCGGTGATAATGCGACCCTGTATACCAAGGCGGTTATGGATGGTTTCATGGCCATTATGATGACCGCCTCGCTAGGCATCGGCGTTTTATTTTCGGCCATCCCGGTGATTTTATATCAAGGAACCATCACCTTGTTAGCCAGCTTTCTTGTCCAGTTCATCCCCAAAACGTTGATGGCAACCTCACTTCGAGAAATTGGTGCCATTGGCGGGTTGATGATCCTCGGTATCGGCCTGAATCTCATGGGCATCACCAAAATCCGCATTTCCAACCTTTTGCCTGGGCTAGTAGTCTTAATTGGCATTCTAACCGGACAATATTTTCTATCATAAGTCAGTCGCAACAAAAAGCAGGTCACCATGGCCTGCTTTTTGTCTGAACTTTTTGTTGCCATCTTAGAAGTTCGGCAGCAGTCGTTGTTTTCGACTCTGAAAGCGATGATACACCAACTTGCAGTGCAAATCGCGAACATTTGCCAAAAAATGCGAGTTGGCATCGTGATACCAATAGCGTAAATCATCTTTGATATACAAGCGATTCAACCACGCGTGATCGTGCCGCAAAAACGTAAAACTTTCTAGCAAATCCTGTTCGCGCCAAACATCAGGCAACAAAAACTGACTGCGCGTAAAGCGTTTTAACTGACGGCTTGAATAATAGACGCGCTCAATGCGACCAATAAAGAAAGCCGTCTTCCCCTTGCCCACGTACGGTGCCATAGGTGCAACAATCAATCCCCCGCGTAACCGCTCAAACCAATCTGTTTGCGGACTTACTTTGATTGCATGCGTAATATCTTTGGGTAGCCGAAAGTCCAAAACCAAACCATCCGGGCGCCGTACCCGAGCCACAATATGCTGTTTCTTCACATTAACACCCCATCATCTTGGCCAATTTAGGCCACTTGAGCTGTTGGGAAGAGTTTACCACGAAATGTTCGGATTTGCATGAAGAACGTTTGTTTCGTTAAGTAACGTTCAGCCAAACTAACTTCTTAAGCAATTCCAAGCCGATTTGGAAAATGTGAACATAATCGCCATAAAGACATAATAAAATGTTGGATTTGCCTTCACAATTCATTCACACCCTGTCTGTAGTATAAGAAACATAGAAATGAGCCACCCACTCATTCCTAAACCCCAACCCAACTTTTTCATTTTTACTCCTCCAAAGTAGAAATCGTCGATCGTCCCCCAACGATCAGACAGTAAACAGACCGCCCACCCAGCGGTCTGTTTTTGTGTGAGCGCGAGCAGGAGCGCTTAGCAATCGGAGCATAAGTGGCCTTGAACCTAAATGGCTGGTCTTTGGCCATTTAGGTTCAAGGTCCTTATGTGCAGATTGCTGCGACTGCGAGCGCGTTATAGAAAGCAGAATAAAGCCACCGAATTGCCCAAAAAAGAATACTTCTGTCCCTGCTGCAATTTTCCATCCATAAACACCGGCTTTGGCCATTTAGGTTCAAGGTCCTTATGTGCAGATTGCTGCGACTGCGAGCGCGTTATAGAAAGCAAAATAAAACCTCCACATTGCCCCCAAAAAAACACTTCTGTCCTTGCTGCAATTTTCCATCCATAAACACCGGCTTTGGCCATTTAGGCTTGAGGTCCTTACACGCAGATTGCTGCGACTGCGAGCGCGTTATAGAAAGCAGAATAAAACCACCGAATTGCCCAAAAAAGAATACTTCTGTCCCTGCTGCAATGTTTCATCCATAAGAAACACCAAAAAGAAAAGCCTCCCGACACCATCGTCAGGAAGCCTTTCTTTTTTACCACAAACTCACACCTTACCGCTTAAACAATTCATACAACGCATCCGGCGTCTTCGCATCCTGAAACGCCTTCACAAAATCCTCATGCGTCAGTAACTTCGCCGTACTCGACAGATATTTCAAGTGACTGCCACTATCATGTTCCGGAATCAGGAACGAAATCACCGCATTAACCGGCTTCCCATCAAATGTTTTCCATTCGACTGGCTGAGCCAAATGCAACACGAGCATCGCTGAACGTTTAATCGTTGCGTCTTGTGCGTGCGGGATGGCGATGCCTTTTTCCATCCCCGTTGAGCCTTCTTTTTCACGCGCCACATACTTGTTGAACACGGCATCGGCATCAGTTGCCAAGTCGTTTTTTACTGCCATATTAGCCAAATAATGCAGCACATCATCCCGCGTTTTGGCAGGAACATTGACTTCAATGTATTCTTTGTTCAAAATCTCGCTAGGGTCAAAAGTTTGCTGGGATTGATCCGCATCTGGAGCCGGTTGATTGCGAGCTGATGAAACGGCCACGTGCGCAACCGGTACGTCATCTGCTGCCCCTTCCGTTGCCAACGCAGCTTCAACCACGCCGCTTTTGACGCCGCGCTTTTTGGCAGAGTGGCCGGCAATCATGGCCAAAAGCACACCTGATGCTGCTGCACCGACTAAAATCCAGGCAACCCATAGAACCGGCTTATTCACCAGTGGCAAAACAATGAATCCACCATGAGGCGCCGGAACCTGAATCCGGGACATATACGTTAAAACGGCAGCAATCGCGGAGCCAACCATGAACGCCGGAATATTCATTAACGGATTTTTCGCGGCGAACGGAATCGCCCCTTCTGTAATATGGGTTGAACCCAGCAAAGCATTGACATACCCAGCGCTGCGTTCATCACGATTGTAGGCTTTGGGATTGAGTAATACCGAGATTGTGGTAGCCAGTGGCGGCGCAATGCAGGCTGCTGAAACGCCGGCCATGAAGAAATAATTGCCCTGAGCCAACAATGCCGTCCCAGTGAGATACGCCGCCTTATTAATTGGTCCACCAAAGTCAGCCGCACACATGACACCGACAACAATGCCTAAAATAATCGGACTGGAACTTTCAAGCCCTTTTAACCACGCCATTAAACCGAGATTCAAGGCTTTCATCGGGGTATTGATGAGATACATAATCGATCCGGCAATGAAGACACCCAGTACCGGATATAGAAAAATAGCTTTTAATCCCCGAAATTCCTTGTCGGGCATGAAGGCGAACACTTTTTGCAACATTAAAATGACCAGTCCGGCCATGTAACCACCGACAATCGCGCCAAGAAAGCCAGATCCTTGACCGCCATTGTAAGCAATCATCCCAACCGCCATGCCGACGATTAAGCCAGAACGTTTGGCTACGGCTTCCCCGATATAGGCCGCCAGCACTGGCACCATGAGTCCCATGGCTGCACTACCAACCGAATTCAACATGGCTGCGAACTGATTGTATTCAGCATTCTTAGGATCCGCCGAATAAATGCCCCAGAAAAATGAAATTGCGATCAATACACCACCGGCAACCACCAGCGGCAGCATGTGCGAAACCCCGTTCATTAAACTGGTGTAAATCTTGTTACCAATTCCGGCTGTACTGGTTTCAACGTTTTCATCCGCGCTAGCCTTGGCCGCACCGCCTTTAGGCATATAAACCGGTGCGCTGCTCAACGCCTCTTTAATCAGTTTATCCGGTTCGCGAATACCGGCCGCAACCGGCACATTAACCAGCGGCTTGCCGGCAAAACGATCCGCGTCAACGTCAATATCAGAAGCAATGACAACGCCTTTTGCCCCATCAATTTCTCCTTGCGTCAGTGGATCATCGACACCGGTTTGACCGTGCGTCTCGACTTTAATGGTCAAACCCATTTTCTTAGCCGCTTGCTCTAACGCCTCTTGTGCCATATAAGTATGGGCAATCCCCGTCGCACAACCGGTCGCAGCAATTAAATCATACTTTGCCATCAGCTAACCCTCCAGTTTCTTAATCTCAATTTGCGTCAACAATTCATCCGTCTCAGTAAAATCCGTAATCCATGCGCGCCGGGCCGTATCACTGCCCGCCGCAATCGCCAATTTCAGCGTGTCCGCTAGATCCTGCTTTTGATAAAGGCCCGCTAAAAAGGTCCCCAGCATCGTGTCACCGGCACCGGCAGTATTCAACACGTCAATCTTTGGCGCGTTTCCGACCAGCGTCACATCCTGATTCATAAACAAGGCTCCCGCCGCACCGAGTGAAACCAACACATTTTGGGCCCCAGCCGCTAACGCTTTGTGGCCCAACTTCACCATCGTCGCCAAGTCGGCTTCTCCGGATTGGTTAAACCAACTCATCAACTCCGCATCATTCGGCTTCACCAGTAATGGTTGATAGGCCAAGGCTTTAACAGCTTCCGGATACGAACTGTCGATAATCAACGCAAAGCCATTTTCCCGGCTCAGTTTTCCCAGTTGCAACAAAAAGCTCGGCTCAATGCCGCGTGCAAAACTCCCGGAAACACAAAGCCAATCGTCAGCCCCAAGAGTGGTCAGTTGTTGGTATAATTGTTTTAATGTTTCGGCGCTAATCTCCGGCCCGGGGTTCACTAACTTATACTCGTTATGATCACTGACAACGCGGGTAAACACGTTAATCCGCGTGAACCCGGCATCCTTGTAAAAGTGATTGCGAATGCCTTGCTCAGTCAGAAAATCCGCAATGTAATCAAGGGTAAAGCCGCCGCCAACCCCAAGCGCAACGTTATCAACCCCGCGCCGCTTCAAGATGCAGCTCACATTCACGCCTTTACCATTTGCCTGAATGTCATAACTGTCCGTTCGATTCACCGTATTCGGCGCCATGGTCTGAGTTTTAATAAAAAGATCAATTGCTGGATTTAACGTCAAGGTATAAATCACATTAAGCGCTCCTTCATGTCGTTTCTTTTACTTATCACCATGTTAACCGCTTTCAACCGAAAAGAGTTTTCTGTTTTCAGTCGTTTTCCGGATTAAGCGAAAATGCTTTTCATCTGCATCAACCCCACTAAACAAGGAGGCCACCCTCATGGCTACACTCAGTCCCACAGAGGCTTATCTTTGGGATTACATCGAGAATCACCAACAAACCGTCGTCAACTTATCCATCACCCAGTTAAGCGTCGCGGCCAACGTCTCACCGGCAACCATTGTGCGCACGATGAAGAAAAAAGGCTTCAACGGCTACACCGAATTTCGGCATGATTTGCTAAAACGCATTGGCGACACTGAACCATTCGGCATCCTCGATCAGGTGGATGATCAAATTAAAAAAGTGATTATGCAAAATCAAATTGAGGTTTATAACACCCTTGATAATCTGAAAGTTTCTGTCATTGAGGACTCGGTTCAACTACTCGCCAAGGCCGAGATCATCCTCATTTTTGCGCGCGGCCTATCCGAATCAATCGCCTCGGAAGTCACTTTGAAGCTCCAGTTGCTGGGCAAGTATGCTGAATTCTTCAGTGATCCCAACATCATCCAAACCATCGCCGGTCAGATCAGTCCGCATGCAGTGGCCATCACGATCACCTTAAACGGCGAAACCCCGGAACTCGTCGCCGCTGCCAAAACCCTTGCCGCCCGCGACATTCCGCAAATCATCCTGACGACCAACGCCCAAGCTTCAATCGTCAAGTACGCGGATGAACTTTTTGTCGGCTATAAATCAAAAGCCGCCTATTTTGACAAATACGAGGTGGCTTCGCGTCTGCCGTTACAAGTTATGAGCCGCATTTTGCTGGATAGTTATGTGGTGCGAAAACGGGGACAGAAAAATTAAATCTTCGGTATGTAAAAAGCAATCCCTTTGGCCTATACGACGAGGGATTGCTTTTTTCTGCTTATTCGTTATTGGCAGTGGATGTCCGTGGTAACGGCCGGTGCTTGAACATCTGCGTGGCGGCGACAGCCTGTTGCCAACCGGCGTATAAATTCTCCCGCCGCGCCGGTGTCATGCGAGGTTCAAACCGCTTACCAATCTTGAAAATCTGTTTAAGTTCATCCGTATCCTGCCAGAAGCCGACTGCCAACCCCGCTAAAAAGGCAGCACCCATGGCGGTCGTCTCTAAATTGGCGGCTCGTTCCAAAGGCTTATTCAGGATATCCGCCTGAAACTGCATCAGGTAATCATTGCGAGCTGCCCCACCGTCAACGCGTAAGGCTGGGACGGCAATCTGCGTGTCCTTGTACATGGTATCAACCACATCACGCGTTTGATAAGCCAAAGCCTGCAACGTCGCTTTAATAAAGTCGTCTTTAGTGGTCCCGCGGGTCAAGCCAAAAACTGCCCCGCGTGCTTCGGCATCCCAATACGGTGCCCCTAAGCCTGTAAACGCAGGCACCACATAAACCTCATCATCACTAGTGGCTGCCTCGGCTGCTTGCTGGGTGTCAGGCGATTGCGCCACCAACCCCATTTGATCGCGCAGCCACTGAATCGCCGAGCCCGCGACAAACACCGAGCCTTCCAGAGCATAATTAATCTGCCCGTTCACGCCATATGCAATCGTCGTCAACAAGTTATTAGCAGACATTTTCGGCTTATCGCCTGTATTCATCACAATAAACGAGCCAGTACCATATGTATTCTTCACCATCCCCGGCGCCAACGCTAACTGGCCAAACAAGGCGCTTTGCTGGTCACCGGCCATCCCTGCAATCGGAACCGTGCTGCCGAAGAAATGATAAGCCGCGCCAGTACCGTAAATTTCCGAATTACTGCGCACCTCAGGCAACATGGCCCGCGGAATATGCAGCAACTGCAAAATCTCGTCATCCCAATCCAACGTATGAATGTTGAATAACATTGTTCGACTGGCATTCGTGTAGTCCGTCACATGAATCGCGCCGCCTGATAACTTCCAACTCAGCCACGTATCAATCGTGCCAAACAGCAACTCGCCATTTTCCGCGCGCTCTTGGGCTCCCGGAACATGATCCAAAATCCAGCGAATCTTCGTAGCGGAAAAATAGGCGTCAATCAGCAAGCCGGTCTTCTCATGAATCATTTTGCCATGACCAGCCTGCCGCAACGCTTCCGCCAACGCATTGGTCTGCCGTGACTGCCACACAATCGCATGATAAATCGGCAGCCCCGTTGTCTTATCCCAAATCACCGTTGTTTCACGCTGATTCGTAATCCCGAGTCCTGCAATTTGCCGCGGCTGCACCCCAGACGAAATAAAGGTATCCGCAATCGTCGACAACACCGCTTCCCAAATCTCATTCGCATCGTGCTCCACCCAGCCCGGTTTAGGAAAATACTGGGTAAACTCCTTTTGCGCCTCGCCCACCATCTTGCCAGCATGATCCAAAATAACCGCGCGCGTACTGGTCGTGCCTTCATCAATGGCCATGATGTAACTATCTGCCATGTCTACCTCCTGCTTTGTGTCCGCTTTCACTTCAGTATACAGGAACTGGTGAATGAGGTTAAGGTTCGTACAATTTGAAAATCAACCGCTTAAGTTCAATATTAAAATCCCGTCCTTTTAGCACTTACCGTTTGATCGCTTAATATTGCCGTCTTCAATGGCACCATGCTATAATAAAACACGAAAGGGAGCATCGGCGTCCACCGATACTCCCCTGACAAGACCGTTCAAGACGGTTGGCATTAAATTTGACTAATCAAAAAGACCGTCATCTTAGCCAAAAGATTAGCGACGGTCTTTTTGATTGTCTTGTATTATCAGCATAATGGTGATGATCAGCGCAATCAACGATAATACGAAATCACCGAAGACCAGCATCAGCATCAACGCATCAGCAACAGACAACTAGGCACCTCCTTCCGTATAGATTTTGATCATCACGCATAGGCGACCACCTCACAATACGTTGGATTTGCCAACCGTCATTCACTTTCTTGTCTTGTTCATGATGCCATACAAAACGTCAAAACGCCTGCTATCTCAATGATTTCAGGCGTTTTTTAAATGAACTGAACGTGACTCACCGTTTTAGGCTTAATTCTTGGAGCGCTTAGCATTATCGGTAAGTCATTGCACATCTCAATAACTGTTTGCAAACCTGCATGGCTATCTATGCGGGTTTTATTTTTCTTTTTAGGAGAGAGCCGAAATATATCAAGCCGGCTTTTAGTTTTTCCCTATTGTCAACTCATTCATTTTGACCAGCCTCGAGTTACATATATTGACTATTTACAAGTCAGCTGTCATTAACGATCACAACTATTAAAAAATGTCATTGTCCTTTTCTTATTCCATTCAGGCATAACAGCATTCAAAACTCGAATTGAAAAGGTTTCCAACCCAGACTAGCCTAGATTTTGAAATCAATTCGGCTGGTTCGCTGTTCCGGCCTTTAGGAGTGATTAATATGACAGCATCACCTTGGGACTTAAGAAAAGTATTGGATGAACTAAAACAGGATCCGCAGCAATATCATGAAACAGAGGTGCAAGTCGATCCCGATGCAGAGCTTGCTGGCGTTTATCGTTACATCGGTGCCGGTGGGACGGTCGAACGTCCGACACAGGAAGGTCCGGCAATGATGTTTAACAACGTTGTCGGCTTCCCAACGACAAGGGTTTTGATCGGTTTAATGGCCAGTCGCAAGCGGGTTGGCAAGATGTTTCACCAAGACTATCACACACTTGGTCGATTCTTGAACAAAGCGGTTTTAAATCCTATTCAACCCGTTACAGTCGAAGAATCAGCAGCGCCTGCGCATGAAGTCGTTGCCAAGGCTAGTGACCCGGACTTTGACATTAGAAAACTCGTTGCAGCACCAACCAATACGCCACAAGATGCCGGCCCATACATCACATGCGGCGTAGTTTTGGGTTCCAATATGGCCAAAACAATGACTGATGTGACGATTCATCGCATGGTTTTGGAAGATAAGGATACGCTTGGTATTTATATCATGCCCGGTGGTCGCCACATTGGTCATTTTGCTGAAGAATATGAAAAAGCCAATAAGCCGATGCCGGTGACCATCAACATTGGCTTGGATCCGGCCATTACCATTGGTGCCACTTTTGAACCGCCTACCACGCCGCTTGGCTACGATGAACTAGGAGTTGCCGGAGCCATTCGCCAAGAACCCGTGCAACTGGTTCAGGCTGTGACCGTCAATGAAAAAGCCATTGCGCGTTCAGAATTTACACTGGAAGGCTATATCATGCCTAACACGCGTATCCAAGAAGATATCAATACCCATACCGGCAAAGCCATGCCAGAGTTTCCCGGCTATGACGGTGATGCCAATCCGGCTTTGCAAGTGATTAAAGTGACGGCTGTAACCCATCGGCGCGATCATCCCATTATGCAAAGTGTCATCGGACCTAGTGAAGAACATGTCTCCATGGCCGGCATTCCAACCGAAGCCAGCATTTTACAACTTGTTGATCGTGCCATCCCCGGCAAGGTCAAGAATGTGTACAATCCCCCAGCTGGTGGCGGCAAACTCATGACCATCATGCAAATTCACAAAGATAATCCAGCTGATGAAGGGATTCAACGTCAAGCTGCATTACTCGCTTTTTCGGCATTCAAAGAACTAAAAACTGTTTGGCTGGTCGATGATGATGTCGATATTTTTGACATGAATGATGTCGTCTGGACAATGAACACGCGTTTTCAAGGTGATCAGGACATCATGGTATTACCTGGCATGCGCAACCATCCGCTTGATCCGTCAGAACGACCGCAATATGATCCCAAGTCTATTCGGGTACGCGGAATGAGTTCGAAGACGGTCATTGATGGTACCGTACCATTTGATATGCGCGATCAATTCAAACGAGCAGCCTTTAAAAAAGTTTCCGACTGGCAAAAATATTTGAAATAGGTGATTGAATTGAAACGTATTATCGTAGGGATTACCGGGGCATCCGGAACTATTTACGCTGTTAACCTGCTCCAGCATTTACATCGCCTGCCTGATGTCGAAGTTCATTTGGTGATGAGTGCTTGGGCAAAGCAAAACCTGTCACTTGAGACCGACATGAAACAAAGCGAACTCGAAGCTTTGGCGGATTATGTTTATCCTGTTCAAAACCAAGGGGCAACCATTGCAAGCGGCAGTTTTTTAACCGATGCAATGGTCATTGTTCCGGCAAGCATGAAAACCATTGCGGGCATTGCGATGGGCTTTGATGATAATCTCATTGGACGAGCAGCCGATGTCACGATTAAAGAACAGCGGCAATTGATTATTGTGCCGCGGGAAACACCGCTTAGTCCAATTCATCTGGATAACCTCGCTAAACTAGCCCACATTGGCGTTCAAATCATTCCGCCTATTCCAGCTTTCTATCAGCATCCCCAAACCATCCAGGATTTAATTGAGCATCACACCATGAAACTATTAGACGCCTTGCATATTAAAACCGAAACCGCTAGTCGCTGGAATGGAGCGTCGTTAAGATGAAAAAAGTTCTCAATAAACAGAGTATCGGTTTTCTCATCGGCATTGCGGTGGGCCTCATTGTTTACCTGGCCCCACTGAGCGGCATCAATGAAAAAGCGCAAATGGATCTTGCTTTGAGTTTAATGACCGTTGTTTGGTGGGCATTCCAGATTGCACAGCCGGCTTATATTGGTGGTATTTATCTGATGCTGCTGATCTTGACGAATGTTGCAACCCCGACACAGGTATTTGCGGGATCGTGGACCAAGTCAATTATGTGGTTAGTGATGGGCGCTTATTTAATTGCCGGTGCTGTCCGCGAATCTGGCCTAGGTGAACGTATTGCCTATGCTTTCATTATCAAATTTGTTCGCAGTTGGACCGGTATTATCGTCTCAATCTTTGCCTTAACCTTCATCCTTGCTTTACTGATTCCGCATCCCTGGCCCCGTGCCTTCTTGATCATGTCCGTGATGGATGTGGTGGCAACCAGCGCCAAAATGCCACAACAGGATCGGGCTAAACTTGGACTAGCCGTTTTTGCCGCTTCCTGTCCTCTTTCCGGTGCTTTTCTAACCGGGGATACATCGCTCAACCCCTTAGCAATTGCCGATTCTGGCAAAAGCGTCAACTTTGTCCAATATTTTATTTACATGGGGGTTCCGATGATCATTGCCGCGATCATCACGATGCTGCTCTTTCTTTTCCTCTTCAAACCAACCAAAAAAGTCACGATTGACCTTGATGTTCTGAAAGCCAAGCAGGCCGATCAAGGGGCAATGACGCATAAAGAAATTCGAGTGATCGTCTGGCTTGTCATTGCCATCGGTTTATGGTTAACCAGTGGCATCACTGGTATTGACGTTGGCTGGTTAACTTTGATTGTCGCCTTGCTGATGAGTCTGCCGGTTATCGGTGAGGTCTTGACGGCGAAATCATGGTCAGGTGTTCCCGTCAACGTTTTGGTCTTCCTGACTTCGGCAATTGCAATTGGCCAAGTGGGTGATTTTACGGGCATGAATAAATGGATTGCCCAAACGATCCTGCCTTCAGCCTTACCACATAATCTCTACTTACTGGCACTGGTCATTACCGTTTTTGCGATGATCATTCACATGTTCATGGGTTCGGTTATTGCCGTCATGGGTATTACAATCCCTGCCATTATCGCGGCAACCTCGTCACTTGGGGTTAATCCGTTGGCAATTTCATTAATCGTCTTTTCAGTGGTTAATTTGCACTACATCTTGCCGTTTCATAACCTGGCTATCCTTGTCGGTTCCGATCCAGAAACTGGCGGTGGTTATACGCAAAAAGATGTCATGAAGTTAGGTATTCCGCTAACTGCCGTCATGTTTATTGTTGCGCTGGTAGAAGTCTTTTGGTTCCAGCTGACTGGACTTTTATAACAGCGGTACCCTTGTTAAAAGTCAATATCAATGCAAAGTAGCTCCTAAATGATTTTTCTTTAGGGGCTACTGCTGTATCGTTAAAATCCTTACTGCTACACAACAGTCGAAATATCGTCTTGGGATTCTACAATCACGGTTACCATTAACCTTTTTCGGCGGTAACTTGCTGGCTCAAGTAGTCAGCAAATTTAAGAATTGCCGGATTGCTAGTGCGTCGATAAACCAGTTGCAAATGACTACAAATATTCGGCGTCAATGACTTAGCAACAAAGTTCGAATTGGCAAACGGCTGGTAAGATTGACGGAACAAAAAGGTAACGTGGCGGCTGCCTTCGACCATCCCCAAAAGTGTCTCGATATGCGGACTGCTAAAGATGATTTTGGGTGCGATATGACGATCCGCAAAGAACGCCTGCATCGGCTCAAAGACACCAGAGCCGCTTAGCAAGCTGACAATCGTTGTGGCGGCTAAATCTTTTGCAGACAGCGATGGACGTTTCGCTAATGGATTAGTCTTAGCGAGAATAACTTGCAACTCATCTTTAGCCAGATCAAGTTTGACATATTCCCGCGTTGATAGGACCTCTGCTTGTGTATCACGTAGCAATGCCATATCTAAATCACCAGTCAAAAGCTGCTTGAGGATGCTAATGCCTTCCTGTTCGACCACATGCAGTGCCAGCTTCGGAAATTGAGCGGCAAAATCGTTTATTAATCGACTGATGCCAAACTGACCAAGAATCGGAACGGCACCAATCGTCAAAACACCGTTGCTCAAGGACTTCAAACTATTTAAATCCGTGTTCATGAGCTCGACTTGGTGCAAGATCTTACTGGCGTGAAAGAAAAACCGTTCACCAGCCTCCGTGACAAGCATGCGGCGATGATTGCTAGTATCCACCAACTTACTTCCCAGAATAGCCTCAATATGCTGAATACGCTTAGACAAGGCTGATTGACTAAGATGTAAAACCACCGCTGCTTTGGAAAAACTCTTAAGCTCATACAGTGCTACAAATATTTTTAAATCCTCAAAATTCAACTTATTCACCACCGAAAGGAAGCTATAAAATGTCTGACTACCCTGTCCCGACTTACACGACAACCGTGACACAGTCTGACGTCACCCTCATCGCCACCGTTACTGTGATCGGACGTGATCTACTTATTACCATTACTGGCGGCGACCACCCGCATATTGGCGATGTTCTCACGTTAACCAAAGATCAACCCATTCAAACAATCCGCTACCCCAGTCATGATAACAGATTTCATAAAGATGATTTACTTGCGCTTCCAAGTGCCAAAGCGCTGCAACCATTACTGCCCGGAAGCTGCACCATTTTAGCTGGGTTGCACATCGATCACATCAGCAAAGTACAAATCCAGGCTGCATTAGATCTCAGCCATAAACTAGCGCCTGAGTTAATGACTTGGCTAAAACATCAAACATTTGCAACGTCAAGACCACACTATTACGGTCCCGATGAATCACCTGCCTAATCGCTCAACCAGATCCGGGAATTCGTTAATGGCCGTTAGTTGGTGTCTTCAAAGATGTTCCCTCAATGATCTGCTAATTTATCCGCCATCGTTGTTTGCAGTTTTTCAAGCGCATTGACGACTACTTCCGCATCTTCTCCCAAAGCGTTGCGCAAAAAAGCATCATTTTGGTCAAAGAAATGCCGAATATATGCCGCTACCTTTTGGGATTTTTCCGTTAGCTGAATCGCTTTATATCGCCCATCTTGCTTGGAGGGCACACGAACAATCAATTCCTTGCGCTCCATCAGTTGTAACAGTGCCGTTGCTGAAGATTTCTGGATGTTGAATTCATGTTCAACATCCGTCTGATACAACGGCCGCTTGGTGCCTTGCCGTGCCAAAAAATCGATGATGCTCATTTGCACCTGTGTTAGACCCAATTGCTTAGCTTCACGATCAGCATAACGTTGCAGGTCATTGTTTAATTTTTTAACCAAAATACCCAGCGATACTGTCACGATGTCTATCCCCTTTCGGTTTCAATGAAATCTCAGGTCAGCGTTTACATTAAAATTAAGCCTTGATTTCAGAAAATAAGACCGCTATAGTAGCTATAGTTCGATATAGAACTATACACGATGGAGGTCTTTATGACAAGAAAAGTAACACCTAAATTATACCTTTCGATTCTCGCCACTGGTCTGATGGCGTTTTGCGGGGTACTCATTGAAACTGCCATGAATGTCACTTTTCCGACCTTAATGCGGCAGTTTAATGTCGATACGGGAACCATTCAATGGCTGACAACCGGCTATTTGTTGATCGTTGCAATCATCGTCCCGATTTCCGGGTTCTTAAAACGACGCTTCACGACTAAACAGCTTTTTCTTACCGCCAGTGCCTTCTTCATCCTTGGGTTAGCACTGTGCAGCGTTGCAAACAGTTTTGCAATCTTGCTCGTGGGACGGCTAATCCAAGGCTGCGGGACGGGGATTGCACTCCCCTTAATGTTTAACATCATTTTGGAACAGGCGCCGTTAGAAAAAATTGGTTTTCTCATGGGCATCGGGACGTTGGTCACCGCCATTGCGCCGGCTTTAGGCCCGACTTATGGTGGCGTGCTGGTTGACATTAACTGGCATCTGATCTTTATTTTCCTGCTATTCGTCATGATTGCCGCTTTGATTATGGGGCTATTTTCCATCCAGCAAGTCTCTGAAACGGTCCATCTTCACCTCGACTTTTTAGCTTGGTTATTCATTGCGATTTTCTTTGCGACCGCGATTCTTGGTCTTAATAGCATCGAGCACCAACCCGGACGCGCCTTGATCTTTGCCGTCATTGCAATTTTAAGCCTCGGCGCCTACACCATGCGCTCACTACATGTTAAAGAACCACTAATTAATTTACGGTTATTCAAAAATCTTCCGTTTGATCTGCACATGACGACCTTCCTCATCATTCAAATCGTCAATGTCGGGTTTGCCTTTGTCTTACCCAACTACTTGCAACTCGTTAACCACACAAGCTCCCTAACCGCCGGCCTACTTCTATTACCTGGGGCGGCACTGGGCGCATGCATGGCACCCATGAGTGGTAAACTATACGATAAATTAGGTCCTGGACGCCCTATCTTTATCGGACTATGCTTACAGCTCATCGGAATTGTCTGGCTACTCCTTGAAGCCTTAACCGCAGCCCCGGTCATCGTCTTGATCGGCTATGCCTTCATCATGCTAGGTACCGGTTTTTCAATGGGCAACATTATGACAAGCGGACAAGCTCAGTTACACCAAGAACAAACCACTGACGGCAATGCCATCTTCAACACCCTACAACAATTCGCCGGTGCACTTGGCACTGCGGTCGTCTCACTCATCATGGCGCTGGCTCAAGCCGGTTCAACCTCTGCTCACAACACTGCCATCGGTTCGCAACATGCGTTTGGTTTCCTCCTGCTATTAACCCTCGTTGGTGATGTCGCGATTTTCTTTGGGTTGCGGCGACGTCGTGGTGAAACCACAGGTAAATAAGCAAAAAATTTAACGCTTTCACAAAAAGAACGCAACGAAAAATGCCCACAAGCACAATGTTTGTGGGCATTTTAGGTTGGCATAAATGATGGGGATTACCACATAACAAGAGTTTTTTGACAAAACGCTTACATACCGAAACTTTGATTTTTAAGTTCTGCTCAGTTCTTTTGCAATCCCTTAGCGCAAGCAGTTATCGTAAGCGCATGGTATGCCAACAAGTTGTTAGCTTCAGGCTTGTACCTGTTCTTTCAACATCCCATCACTCGCTTTACCGCAAGACTGATAACTATCGAGCAGCCCCAGCTTCATGAAGACCGTTTGCTGATAGGCAATTTTTGCATTCCACTCAACCGTCTCAAGAATCTCGGTTGCATGATGCAAATCTTCCGACGTAATCAAAACGCCGTGGCTATTTAACAAGAAAATGTGTTCCTTTGCAGCATCGCCCACCGCTTTGAGCCCATTATAGACAGTGTCGGCAAGTTCTTTTGAGCAAGCCGGTGCATAGGGTAATACGCGAATCGGTCCGACTTCTTCAGTGACCTCGGTAACATTTGGCATATCAAGGCCAGCAGTTGCCCAAAACATTGATTCTTCGGCATGTGAATGGTAAACGCAACGGATCTTATCATTGGCGCGATAAGCCTCTTCATGCATATTGATTTCCCGGGTCAAACGGCCAACCCCATCAATCTGTTTGCCAGTCTCAAGATCAACCACCAGAATTTGGGTCGGTTGTAACTTCGCATACCAAGCTTCTGACATCATGGTAGGTGTCATAATAAGATAATCTTTGCCGGCCTTAATATGAATGCTGCCATAATCAATATCTTTATCCGCGGTAATACGAACGCTGATATTGCCACCAGCGACATTCGTATTCTTTCGCACAAACATTTCGCGCGCTACTTCTGCCAAATCCTTACGCTCATTTTCAAATACATACTGTTCAGTCATTTTGAAAATCCTCCATTTTTTACACGTTGAGCCAACAACTCTTTACGACGTTGGTTAATTCGTTCGCGTCGCTTGCGGTCATAATCACCGAACAAAACGGGATTAACTTTGCTATACAATACGATGGTAACGAGGCCCATCAGGAGGCAAAGCCCAACACTGCCGCCAAGCAACGCAATTGAAACGCCGATGGTATCAATGAAAACCAGAAAAGATGCTAAGGTCTTACTCACCTTGATCACCCTTCTTCTTATGACTTGTCTGACTAAAATCCAACCCGTCAAGATCGTCTAAATCGTCATCATTTTTAGCAGCTGACTGTTTGCTTTCATTTGAAGCCTTTGCATCGCTGAAGTCCAACCCGCTAAGATTATCTAAATCGACATCTGCATCAGCGCTATCTGCTGTTGACGTTGAACTTGTCGTTGCTACAGCAGGCGTCGTCAAGGTGCCGTAACGTTGGCTTGGTAATTTGATCTTATTCTGATCACGGTATAGCCAAATGAACCCCAACGTCCATAAAACTGCTAAAGCAATCGCCCACCACTTGCCATTAAATGCTTGAGCAAAGAAGAGTCGGAAATCGGGTCCCTCAAAAGTTGACCACGAAAGCTGTTGTCCTGCTTGAACTTTGACGGTTCCGGTTGACTTCGCCAGGTTCGTAATGACCGGCGCAAAATAAGTCGCACCATAGAGGAAAATCGGTGTTGTGATAATGCCCAAGGTGATCATTCGCAATAAGTTTGCCCCTGTCAGCAACAGCGCAGCATTCACAAACGATAGGTTAATAATGCCGGCAAAAGGCAAAACCGTATTATGCGGCAAAATCATTGCGAAGACGAGCATGATTGGAACCAAGATAATAACAGTCACCCATAATTCGTTCCGGCCAGCAAGTATTGGCCAATCAAGTCCGATATAAACTTCACGACCCTTGAAGTGTTTCTGCATAAAGCCACTCATCGCATCGGCAATCGGTGACAGTGCCGTCATAAACAGTTTAGAAATCATCGGGAACAACGTCATGGCAGTCGCGGCTTTGATTGCCAGATTCAATGAACCGGAGACGGAATAACCAGCGCCAAATCCTAACAGTACCCCGATCAACGCACCCATCACCGTGTTGTCACCCCAAACACCGATACGTTTTTGTAAGGCATCCGCGTCAAACGGTTTATTCATAATCGGGATGAAATCAAGTAACTTATTTAACGGTTGAAGAATCACCGCAAACAAAGTAATAAAATGCGGCACTGTTACCCCAGGCATACCTGTCAGATCCTCAATATGTCGATGCCACATATCACCTGCCTTGAGCTCAAACACAATCTGAATCCCTGCAACCAAGAATCCAAAGAAAGCATTATGCGTGAAGTAAAGCACCACGACATAAGTGAAAATCTTGTTCCAAACGTTCCACATATCCACGTTTAATGTTTTCGTCCAATTAAACGTCAACATCACAAAGTTAATCGCTAATAATAACGGGAAAAACAGAAATGCCGATTTATATGACCATGTGATGGCCGCAACACCGGTCCAGCCGGCATCAATCGCGTTTAAACTTAGGTGGAACAACTTTGACATAGCTTTGGCAGCCGGTGAAATTGCATCCATCATGTAGTTAACAACCAAGGTCATCCCCGAAAAGGCAACCCCTAAAGTCAACGCTGCCACAATCGATTTTTTAAACTTCAACCCGGCAACCAGACCTAGAATCAGCATGATTAACGGAACAAACACCGGTCCCCCAAGATTCAAAATATAATTAACGACATCTTTTAAGATCGTCACAGTTTTCTACCTCCTCAAAAAGTGAGCACGAGCCGCCACACGCTGACACATCTAGCGTCCCCGTTTACCCAACTACTTTCCGGCAGCCTGCATGTTTTTTAGCGCCTGAATAATTTGTTTATATGACTTTTCCGGATTCATATTCATAAAAATTGGCATACCATTTACAACCGCGATATTATTTTCCTTGGCTAGTTCCTCTAATTGTTGATTCGGTTTTGCAATCCAAACATAGACATCGTAATTATGCAGAACTTCCGGTAACTGCTTAAAATCAGTAGCATCAACCGATACGCCTTTAACATTGTGACTTTCGAAAAAATCCTTAATTCGGCTGGCAGTTGCTTCACTTGATGCAACGCCTGATCCACATGCAACAACAATTTTTGCCATGATCTTTACGCTCCTTTTTAATTATTTCCCTGTGGTTTGTGCTTCAAATGTATCGACAAAAAGTTGATACATCGCATCACGGTCATTTGTCGCTTTAAACTTGGCGACAAAATCCTGATTTTGTAGTAAATCCATGAAAATCTGTAAGAGGCCTACCTGCTGACTCGAATCTGTAATACCCAAGAAAAACATGGCAGTCGCATCTTCCGGCTCGTTGTAGCCCATCTGCAGCACCCGAACCGGCTGAGCGTTCTTTACAATCGCCATAAACGGTTTAATGACATGCTCAGGATCAGCATGCGGCAACATGACGGATATCTCAGGAAAGACAATGCCGGTTGGAAATTCGTCTTCGCGGCGATTCAAAGCTGCCTCGTAGGTTTTCTTTACATATCCGGCAGCTTGAAGCTTCTCTGCAACCGCTCGAAATAAATGCTGACGGTCTGGCTGATTTTCATTTAAGAAAATCAGCTGTTTGTGAATCATTGTGCTATAATCCATAACTAGCTCACCTCAATCGAATATTTAGACCAAAAGTTTTGAACCTTTTTGAATCTTTTAACTTATTTCATTTTCAATGCTAAAGCGCTTTCATGCGCGTGTCTATAGTATTTGTAAGGTTTCATCAAGGTTGAGAAGTGTTCACAAAATGCCGCTCATCCTGTTCAAATCGGTTCAATAAAATTCAATTGAGGGAGCGTTTATAATGTCACAAAGTCCAGCAAAATTCGAGCGTCTGAATGAAATCATTCAGATTCTACGCGAAACACCAGAGATCAGTATTGCGCAACTAAGCAAGCAAATGTTCACCAGTAAGTCCACTCTGAGACGTGACCTTATCGAGCTTGAAAACAGCAATATCATCCGGCGGCACTACGGTACGGTGCAGTTACTGCAAGGAAACAATCTGGAATTTACGTATGAAAAAAGACGTAACGAAAACGCACGTCTTAAACGCGTCATTAGTCGCCAAATTGCCGCGAAGATTCCCAGCAAAGCAGCTTTCTTTATCGATGGTAGTTCTACCTTTTTCAGTCTGCCCGAGCTTCTACACGAACAGGTCGGCTTGCACGTCATTACCAATAACGTAAACATGGGGATGCAATTTAATTCATTAAACAATGTCGAAACGATTATTCTTGGTGGCAAAATGGCCCCAAGAACTGCTTCAACTTTGGGCGCAACGACGATAAACGAAATTCAAAGTTTTCGTCCTGACTTTGCCCTGCTTTCAATAGGCTCGATCGATGCTGACGGTATCTATGTAGCTGACCCAGAGCAAGCAGCCGTTAAAGAAGCCATGATAGATGCTGCAAAATGCGTCATTCTTGGCATCGATTCAACCAAATTCAATCAAAGTGACTACATTCGTATCACAAATATGGATCAAATCAGTGAGATTATAACTGATACGCAACCCGCGCCAGAATACGGAAATTTGTTTGATGATCATCATATTCAACTCACTTATCCGAAAGCGCATCATCATTTGGCTGACTGAAACAACTCGCTGTCTTATTCATACCTGATAGCTGTAAACAAAATAGACGCTAGTAAAACCAACTTGGGCTTACTAACGTCTATTTGTTATCGTTAAAAGATGATGTTCCCGCGGTTCCCCATCCCTAGGTATCGCGCTGAAATTGCAGTCAGAAAATCCACTACTTTAGGCGACAATTTTTGTCCAATTGCTAAAGGTTGAAGCTTTGTTCTAATTTCAAAGGCTATTCCTTCTTCATTATTGCCTCTTTGACGTCGAATTTCTGCATGTTTCAAAATTTCTAATTCAGGTCCGGTTGTCTCGGGATCTGCGATAAGTTCCGGTAATTGATCCAGTACTGATGGTTTCTTTTTCATAAAAGGTCCCTCCAAACGGTTAGCGACATTGCTATGGACCGTGCAACCCTGCTATTGTCTTGTTGAACAATACTAAGTTAATTTTTGCACCTATCATCTTCATTATCAAGTGACACATCTTGCTCGGATGATACCTGAGTGACTTCTCAACCCGCCCACTTTTAACAAGCACCTTTCCTCCAACTTTCATCCACAACCCAAAAAGCCCACCAATTGCCTTCAACAATCAGTGGGCTCTTTAGAGTGTGTTTAGGAGGTATCCTACCATGTACAGATAACGTTACACTTTTAGCGTTACCTGACTGATAAGTGAATCGCCATGAAGAAAAGCTAGATTAGGCGTTAAGTCAAACCGTTTGGCCAGTTGTTCCAGATTTTCGTCCGTGATTTCGTTGATGATGCGGCCGCCTTGAGCCTGAATAGCGGTGTAGATTGTCGCCGCTTTTTCAACAGTTTCAATTAAGCCATACGTTTCATCAATGGAATCGCCAGCGCCGAAGATTCCGTGTTGCGGCCACATGACGATTCGGAAGTCGGCCATTTTTTGGGCGGTTGCCTGACCGATTTCGTTGGTGCCTGGGGTCATATATGGCAAGACGCCGATGCCTTCGGGGAAGACCACAATGGATTCAGCCTGCATCTTCCACAAAATGCGGGAAAAGAGCTTCTCTTCCAGCGGCAGCGTAAAGGACATGGCAACCAGATTGGTAGGATGGCAGTGCATCACCACGCGCTGATTTGGATCCTGCTTTAGCCGTTGAATGTGGGTCATCAGATGGGATGGAAATTCGCTGGTCGGTTGTCCGCCATCATTGAAGCCCCATAGTAGGTCAACACTATGGCCGTCTTTAGCAATTTGCACTAAGCCCGTGTCGCGGGCCGGAAAATCCTTGACATTTTTGAAGTAGCGCCCGGTTCCGGTGACCAGAAAATACTGGCCAGCCAGTTCACTGGCATCGAACTTAATTGGCAAGTTGCGCTTGACTTCATGCACATCGCCATAAGGGGCAATTTCAGCAGCCGTTAACCGGTAGCTGACATTACCGCCATTGCGTTCGTCCCAGCCATGTTGATAAAGGTTCCAGGTGACTTTGCGCATTTGTGCCACATACGGTGACTCGACAAAGCTCTGGGTATATTCGGGATTCAAAAATTGTTTCTTGTTATCCATTAGGCGTTTTCCTTTCAGAATTGACGAATTAGTGGACCAACTTGGCATCGCGTTTGAATTGAACGTCTTTTTCATACTGGTGAATGTTGTTCATCCAGTCGAAGCCGACCGGGGTGTTGTGATCCTGGCAGAACTTGTCCCAAACAGCGCCGAATGGGAATGACTTCAATTCTTCGGTTTCAATTAAGCGGGTGGTGAAGTCGGCATTGAGTTCGTCTTTCTTCAATTGGTCAATCGGTGCCAGCATTGCCTGCAGCAAGCTCTTTTGGGTGGCCCGGGCACCTACGACCCAAGCTGCGACCCGATTGATGGTGGCGTCAAAGAAGTCAAGGCCGATGTGCGTGCGATCAAGATAACCGTCCCGAACCAGTGACCGGGTAATCCGAATCAGCGCATCGTCCATGATGACAACGTGGTCAGAGTCCCAACGAACCGGACGGGAAACATGCATGAACAGCCCTTTGCCAAATGGGAAGAAGGCGCTGAACTTGTCGGAAACATCTTCAGTTGGGTGGAAGTGTCCGGCGTCAATTGTCCATAACTTGTTTCGACTGATCGCATAGTTTTGATAGAACTCGTGGGAACCAGTGGTGTAGGATTCGATTCCGGTACCAAACAGTTTGCCTTCGAAGGATTCGATAGTGTTCTTTTCTGGCAGCGGATCTTTGATGATTTCGTCCAAGGCTTTGAGCAAGCGCAGCCGTGGGGTCTTTTTGTCAATTGGGTTATCCTTAAAGCCATCCGGTAACCAGAAGTTATTAACAACCTGACTGCCTAACTTTTCGCCAATGTAGTTGGAAATTTCCCGACTGATCTTGCCGTGGCGGATCCAGAAGTCACGCACTTTGGGATCGGGTGATGAAACCGTCATGTTATCCTTTACCATTGGATGGGAGAAGAAAGTGCCGTTAAAGTCGAGACCAACGCCTTCTTGCTTTGCCCAGTCGATCCAGTAATCAAAGTCTTCTGGCTCAAGTGTATCAAGATCGCGCTTCTTATCCGTTACCGCATAGATGGCGTGCAGCTGAACCCGATGCTTGCCGGGAATCAGGCTTAAAGCTTCGTGCATATCTCCGGCTAATTCATCCGGTGTGCGCGCAATCCCCGGATAATTACCGGAAACGCCAATGCCGCCGGTTAGTTCCTGGTTAGGGAATAGGAACCCATGAATGTCATCGCCTTGCCAGCAATGAACGGACAAAGGTACTTTTTCCAATTCCTTCATGGCTGCATCGGTATCAACTCCGATTTCTGCGTAACGCTGTTTTGCGACTTCATATGCCTTATCGACTTCTTCTGGTTTAACCATGTGAAAAACGCTCCTTTATTTAAAATCATCTATTGTGACTGGTTACCGCATTTAAACTTCGACTCAATCCAAGTGGAACACTTCATGGAGATCATCTGCGACCGGACTATTATCCGGGTTGGTCTTCATAAGCGGCTCCATATACGCCCACCACTTCTTGCAAATGTCAGTATTGGCAATTTCGTTGTACTTAGCAACATCTGGCACTTCCAGATAGGCAAACAATTCGCCATTGGCCTTGTTGAGATAGATAGAATAATTAGTGGCGCCATATTCCTTCAGGGCTGCTTTCATTTCTGGCCACAGTTCGCGATGCCGTTTCTCATATTCCTCGTATTTATCGGGATAAACGTACATGACTTGCCCAATACGCTTCACGACTAAACCGCCTCCTTAGCTGTCTGAACCTTGACTGTTTTCATAAATGCCTTATATTTAGCGAATACATCCGGATAAGCGGATGAATCCGGTTCATAAGTCTTCAAATCAAACGATGCCTTAATTAGCTTGCGCCCGGCGACAACATCTTTAACAGCGCCGGTCGTAATCATCTGAACGAGCAGATTACCAATTGCTGTGGCCTCGCTTGGACCCGCGACCACTTTGACATTTGCGAGATCAGCTGTCAGTTGGTTCATTAAGGTTACATTCGAACCTCCGCCTACGATGTTCAGCGTATCAATTGGATCGGCAATAATGGTGCTGAGCTTGTGAATCTCGTTGGCATAATAAAGAGCTAAATTTTCATAAACTGCCCGCGTCAGTTCACCTGGCGTTTCCAGCTTGGCCTGTCCGGTTTCAGCCACATAATCCTGTAGTTCTTTAATCATGTTAGCGGGATTTTCAAACCGCTTGTCATTGATATCAATGAAGACGCGGAATGGCGCTACCTTGTCAGCCATTTCCGCCAACTCTTTGAAGCTATACTGATCGTTCAGCTCGCGTTTGATACATTGCACAATCCACAAGCCCATGATGTTCTTCAAAAAGCGATAGGTACCATAAGCGCCCCATTCATTGGTGTAATTTTCCTTGAAGGCATCCTGACCATTTTCCGGAGTGTTGAGTTCCGCCCCTAGCAGCGACCAGGTACCGGAACTTAAGAAGGCCCAATGATTGCCGAATCCCGGCGTACCAACAACCGCACTCGCAGTGTCATGCGTGGCGACGGTAATGACATCGGTTTCCGGAATATCGTATTTCACATGCCATTTATGACTGATCTTGCCAAGCGGCGTTCCGGATTCAACCAATGCCGGGAACTGATCTTGCGCAACATTGACTTCTTTGAGTAAATCTTTATCAAAAAGTCCCTGCCGCAGATTGAGCATTTGCGTGGTTGAGGCGTTGGTTACCTCGGTGACGGCATTGCCGGTCAGGACATAACCAATGTAGTCTGGGATCATCAGAATCTTATCGGCTTTAGCAAGATCATCGCGCTCTTCAGTGTAAAGCTGATAAAGTGTGTTGAAGTCCTGGAATTGGATGCCGGTTTTTTCATAAATGTAGGATTTTGGAAGCTCAGATGTCAGTTGCCGTACTGCCTGATTCGTGCGTGCATCTCGATAGCTAACAGGATCGTGCATTTTCTTGCCATCATTACCGACAAGGACATAGTCAACGGCCCAAGTGTCAATTCCTAAGTCCACTGCGGTATAGCCCATCTTTTTGACTTTTTCCAAGCCGGCGAAAATTTCATCAATGATATGGTCGATTTGCCACCGATCATGCCCTGCTTCGTTTTTGAAGCCGTTTTTGAATCGATGAACTTCAGTTAGTTTCAGTTGACCATCGACAATTGCACCCAGCATGAGCCGCCCGCTTGATGCGCCGATATCAACTGCTACGTATGCTTTCATATGCTGCACCTCTCTTTAACACCATTCGTTTGGTTAATTAATTGACTGCGGTGAAACGCGCTCGCTGCCGGTGTCTTTTGCTGCTGTGTCGCGGTCGGCTTTGCTCTTTTCATCGTCAGTTAAGAACTTGTCCCCATATTGTTCGCGGGTGATTTCTTCAAGACTCTTGCCACGCGTCTTAGGCGTCCAGATCGTGCCAATGACAAGTGATACTAATAGCAGTCCGATCATGAAAGTTCCGGCAACGGTGAAGCCGAGGCTGTTGAGAATTGCCGGGAAAATAATGGACCAAACACCGGCACTGGCACGAACCAGGAAGAACATCACGCCTTGTGAGCCAGCGCGGAATTGGGTCGGGAAGAGTTCGGTTGCCCATAATGCATACCATGCTTGGGCACCGATTCCTGCGCTAATTCCCCACAATGCTACGAACGCCCATAAGCTCCATGACTGAGCCATGCCGGCGTAGGTCAATACGATCCAAGATGCTGCGGCCATTGCGGCGCCAACGAAGAAGAAAATTCGATGGTTCGCTTTGTCGCCGTACTTGGCAAATCCAAAATATGTTGCCAAGGCGGTGAGGACCCAAAGCACGGCCTGCAGTAAGTTGGCTTCCTGATTGGACAGACCGCCAGCAGTTTCATAAACATATGGCATGAAGAAGCCCATCGCGCCGGCTACCAAGTTCCAGAACATGTAAACACCGACTAGGAAGCATAGCCATTTAAGTGAGGTTTTATTCGAGAACAAGGTGCGATAAGGATGCGACTTTTCACCGGAGCTCTTTTCAAACGCCTTTTGATCCTGCCATGCTTTTGATTCACCAAGTCCACGTTGCAAGAGCCAAGCAATGAAGGCAATCACAGTCAGCAATCCGAACAATATCCGGTTACCAAACAGACCAAGTGGTGCAAGAACGGTCCCGAGAATGAAAATAACTGCCGGTCCCAATGACCATGCAAACTGTGATACACCAATATTCTTTGCTCGATTGTCATCTTGTGACGTTTCGGAAATATAAGTCCAACTTGCAGGAACACCGGCGCCGACTGCTAAGCCAGTTACGAGAAATCCTGCCAGTAACATTGGGAAGTTAAGGGCAAACATGACCAGGATCGTGCCCACCATATAAACCAACATGTCATAGGTGTAAATCAACTTACGACCAAACTTATCAGACAGTGGCCCACCGATGAGAGCACCAAGCGCTGCGCCAAATGCGTTGGCTGACAAGGCGCCTAATAAGCCGACTTGAAAACTGCTGAGTCCAAAATGCTGCGTCCACAGTGTCAAGCCGCTAGCACCGGCAACAATACTGCCTGAATCCAGAAAATTCGTGATTGAAACACGAATGGTGGATTTCAACGAGCTTTTCTCTGAAGCCATTGTGTTACCTCCTGCACATTTCATTTTTTGTCACCGTTTACAGTTCACATTTAACCGCTTACATGTTATGGTCACAATGTCAGATAAATATTATGATCGGAACATAAGCACAGGAGGGTGCCATGGAATTAGCAATTTTAAAGCAGTTGCAAAGTTTGACTGATGTCGAAAAAAAGCAGAAAGAGCATCATGTTTTTAGCGATGACATTCCGCCAACCGCGATTGACTTGCGGGAATCAAAAACGGCTAACGTCCCGGTTTTAAACGATTATTTTTTCCGCAATCACGCCATTTATGTCAGCAAACATAATCGATATGCCCCTTATCCTTTGCACACCCATCAGTTCTTTGAGATGAACTATATGTTGCAAGGACACGCTGATGAAACGGTTAACGGTCAGCGCGTCCACCTGTCACAAGGCGACGTGCTGCTACTGGATATTGGAAGTGAGCATTCCATTGATGCGTTAGGCGACAACGATTTGCTGATCAACATTTTGTTTCGCGATCGCAATATTTCTATCGATTTCCTCAACCAGATTCAAAGTCAGCAAAGTGTGCTTTATGATTTCATGATTAATCATTTACGTAAGCAAAAAACCAAGCAGCGGTATGTTCTGTTTCGCAATGGTTTTCATGACATTCAAATCACACTTGAGCGCATCATTGAAGAATATTTCCGCCCGCGCGCGTTTTCGGATACGATCATTCAGTCCGAGTTAACGGTTCTGATAGCGGAACTGATTCGGGGGCATCAACCAACCATCAAGGATCCTTCGCCATCGCAAAAGCTTGCGGTCAAATTGCTTAACGATATCCACGAACATTATCGGGACTTGTCGCTTGAAGATTTAGCCAATAAATACGCTTATAACAAAAACTACCTTGGTAATCTGTTCTCAAAAGAAGTTGGCAAGACCTTTTCCGAAGCACTGACGCAAGAACGACTCATCAATGCGCGCCGCTTGATTCAGAACACCAAGAAGCCCATTAGCGAGATCTGTCTTGAAGTCGGTATCAGTAATAAAAGCTTCTTTTACCACAAATATCACGCGCTATTCGGCAATACGCCTAAAGATGATCGGTTGCACACTACGGGTTACATTTCTCCTGATCACACCAACCCACCGTTAACAATTCTGTAAATCTGTTTCGTTTTTGTTTCACACTTTGCCGTTGCACCGCAAAAGCATTAAGCGCTTTCACCGTGAAACTAAAAAGTCAAGTTAAACATTGGGACATATCCTTAGATGTTTGTAAACGGCGCTTGATAATTTTCTTTATTGTGAAACAATGAACGTGTAATCAAATGATGAGCAAGTGAAGGAGAGATTGCAATGAAAATCAAAGCAGCCGTTGTTGATGAAAAAGGTGCTGATTTTAAAATTCGGGACGATGTTGAACTAGCGCCGATGGGTCCTGACGACCTTCAAGTCCATATGGTCGCCAGTGGTATTTGCCATTCCGACGAAGCCTTACGTATCGGGGATGCCGTTATCGGCTACCCGATCGTACTAGGCCATGAAGGTTCAGGGATTGTTGAAAAAGTCGGCCCGGAAGTCACCCAGTTCAAACCTGGCGATCACGTTGTTTTAAGCTTTTATGCCTGTGGCAACTGCAAGAACTGCTTGAAGGGTATTCCGACCCAGTGTCTTAATTACGCCCATAACAATTTGTCCGGTACCCGGCCAGATGGCTCCGCGCACTTCACTGAAAATGGCAAGCCGGTCGCAGACATGTTCGACCAAAGCTCCTTCACAACTACCACGGTCGTTCGTGAACGTAATGCGGTTAAAGTTGACAAAGATCTTGATTTGCGCAAGCTTGGACCGCTTGGCTGCGGCTATGTCACAGGTTCCGGAACCGTTTTGAATACGCTCAAGCCAAAGCCTGGTGATACGATTGCGGTTACCGGTACTGGCGCCGTTGGATTAGCCGCAATGATGGCGGGCAAGATCTCCGGATGCACCAAAGTGATTGCGATTGACATTGTGGATTCCCGACTCGAATTAGCCAAAGAACTCGGCGCAACCGATGTCGTTAATAGCAAAACCGAAGACCCGGTTGCCGCAGTTAAAAAATTGACTGGTGGCCTCGGGGTTGACTGGGCTGTCGACACAACCGGCGTCAAGGCAGTGATGGAAGATACGATCCAGATGCTGGCTCAGGGTGGTACCACCGCAACGATCGCGGTTACGCCACATCATATTGACGTTGATACCTGGAACGACCTCTGCGTCAATGACAAGAAGATCGTCGGCGTCAACATGGGCGATTCCATCCCACAAATTGACGTACCGCGCCTAATTGAGTTCTATAAGCAAGGTATGTTCGACTTTGATAAAACCGAAAAATTCTATCAATTCGACCAGATCAACGAAGCCAATGCTGACTCCCGCTCTGGCAAGACCATTAAACCGGTTTTGATTATTGATAAAGACTATGTACCGGGTAAGTAATTGATCTTTTCCCTTGGCCCTAGCTGTGGTTTGAATTCAAGCACAAAATAATAAAGCACCAGGAACTCCAACGCTGAGTTTCCTGGTGCTTTATTGTGTTCAGTCTTCCTTGTTTTATTAATCTCTGGCTTTAAGCGGAACCTCATTGATCGAAACTCGCTCATAATGAGTCACACCATAGCGCGTATTATAAGTCAGGCGCAGTATTTGTCCGTCAGAGAAGGGGCCGGGATCATACTCATCCGTCTTAAACTCAAGTAGCTTCCCGCGCCCAGCAGCATCTTTCGCCAACGCTCGATAAACGTAACATTTTTGGCGCAGATTAACCGGAACTGTCACCGAAAATTGGCTGCGTGGTTCATGTACTTTTGCATAATAGGCGACACCACCATCTCTGTACACCGTCCACCAAAGCGTAAGCGCAATAACCACCGCCAATGCACTCACAAAGCCAACTTTATAAAGTGTCTCCTCTGTTTCAATCGTTAATCTTCTCACCCCGAGCATTTCCTTTCTGTTTTCAAAAAGCACCTTGATCAAGTTGAAAGAAACTGTTCATTGCTATTTAACAAGTTTGAAAATAAGCAACTTGACTGCGAATTATCTCTAGTATTCAGTCCTGGCGCTCCTTAGGTCAAAGTACCAAAGGAAGTTGTGTCGGTAAATTATTCGGTTGTTTTTTTAAGAGATTTCTTACACTTATAACAATATATGTTATTAATTTGGATGGTATGTTTTATCCGGATTTCTGATGTTAGTAAAACATTTTTTCAATATGACTGATTATGTGAGGCTTGAAAGTATGGTGACTCCCAACGTATTAAAACATCACTCCGCAGCCGATGCCTGAACATACTCATTCATAATCGCCGCGTCGGCCTTTGTCTCCACATTACCCGCATAGTTCGGTGTCACCAATGAGACGGTGCCGTGTGCGTTGTAAAACAGATAAAACTTATCTCCAATCATGTTCGCTGCGGTTTGCGAATGGCTCCCTTCATCGGTGAACGATCCCACTTTAATCTCGGTGTTGCATTTGACGGTCCGCGTTTGGCCTGCAGCGTCAGCACTGAAGACCTTGATTGTTTTAGTTGCAACATTGCGGATGGTCGCTTTCATCGTGACGGCATCCGCATGTTGATACTGAATGGTCAGGCGATAATTTGCTGTCTGCGGGTCCGCTTGCAACTCAATCCGAGTCGGCGCATTCACGCCTTGTCGTGTAAAAACCGCCCCTGAACGTTCCCGCAAAAGCTTGGCAACATCAACAACATAATCTTGACTACCAGCTGTTGACTGAGAACTGCGCCCCCGACTTTCCCCCATATCACTTGGCTTGACCGCACTGCTTTTACTTGCATGCTGCTTTGAGGTCACCTTTTTGATCGCGCTTTGTTGCGATTCAGTCAGTCCACGCTTTGTTTGTTGTTGGGCAATATAAAAATAGCCGCCGATAATGACCAACCCCAGGATCAAAACTGCTAACGGCGCCATCCACTTTCTCTTAGGTGGTCGTTGACGCCGTCTGCTTTCACTAGTCTGTTTCAAGTTTAAAAACCTCACTTAATTGTTGGCGTTACGCTGCCTTATCGACTTTGTTAGCTCATAGAAAAAGTATAACATGGCGCTTTTTAAACATTATAGTTCGGCTCGTCAGTACGCTTGGCAAAACAACTAAACCTTTACAGCATTTTTACTGCACATATGGTTTGAAACTTTATACTGAAACTAATGATCATCGTCTGTTTGTCTGCGCAAAAATCAGTGTGTTAGGAGCTTGGCTGCAGTGCACTGGTTCTCACCACGATGCTCAGATTCAGGCCCATGCTCACTCACAAGGAGGTTCTTTTCCCATGCACAAAAGTTGGTGGCAAGAAGCAGTGGTTTATCAGGTTTACCCCCGCAGTTTTCAAGATAGTAACGGCGATGGTATCGGTGATTTGCAAGGTATCATCCAGCATTTGGATTACATTAAAGAACTCGGCGCTGATGTTATCTGGCTCAACCCGATTTACAAATCACCCAACGCCGACAACGGATACGACATTGCGGATTATCAACAAATCATGCCGGAGTTTGGTACCATGACCGATTTCCAACAACTGTTAAAAGCAGCCCACGCCCGCGGTCTGAAGATGATGATGGATCTGGTCGTCAACCATACCTCTGACGAACATCCTTGGTTCCAAGCGGCTATGCAAAGTCGCACGGATCCCCATCATGACTGGTATATTTGGCGCGATCCTGTTGATGGTCATGCACCGACTAACTGGCGCGCGGATTTTGGCGGCTCCGCTTGGACGTATGTACCGGAAGTCGGCCAGTATTATCTGCACCTTTTTGCGGTCAAACAGCCTGATCTGAATTGGACAAACCCCGCCGTGCGCAAGGCCGTTTTTGACATGATGACGTGGTGGTGTGATCAAGGGATTGATGGTTTTCGAATGGATGTTATCAATCTAATTTCAAAGCCTGAAGTTTTTGCTGATGATCCACACCTTTTGGAACAGCCAAACGGCAACTCGCTGGGCTTAATTGCCAATGGTCCGCACGTGCACGAGTACTTACGCGCGATGAACAAGGCAGTTTTGTCCAAGCACGATCTTATGACAGTTGGCGAGGCACCCGGCGTTACCCCCGCCTTGGCACTTCAATATACTGGTTTCGATCGCCACGAGCTTGAAATGGTCTTCCAGTTTAAACATGTTGGCCTTGATAACGATCCACAATTCGGCAAGTGGTCACTCAAGCATCCCCAGTTAATCGATCTAAAACGCGTCCTATCCGATTGGCAAACTGCACTACACGGTAAGGCTTGGAACAGTTTGTATTGGGATAATCACGATCAAGCCCGCGCTGTTTCGCGTTTCGGAGACGATCGCCAGGCTTTTCGGGTTCGCTCTGCCAAAATGCTCGCCGCCACCTTGCATTTTCTGGAAGGGACGCCTTACATCTATCAAGGTGAAGAGCTTGGCATGACCAACGTTGCCTTTCCATCCATTCACGATTATCGCGATCTCGACACCCTAAACGCTTGGCATGAACTTGTTGAACAGCAACACGCTCTTGCGCCAGAGGATATGTTAAAAAGAATTCACCGTCGTTCCCGCGATAACGCTCGAACCCCGATGCAATGGTCAACTGCGCCGCAAGCCGGCTTCACCGCAGGCACCCCTTGGCTAGCCGTGAACCCAAACTACCCGGACATTAACGCAACCGCTGCACTAGCAGATTCCGACTCGGTCTTCTTCTTTTATCAAAAACTCATTCGGCTGCGTAAACAATACCCCGATCTGATTGTTTACGGCGCTTACACCTTACTCGACTCAGACGACCCTGATGTGTACATGTACCAGCGCCAGGCCGCCAATCAAGAACTGCTCGTCATCAGCAACTTCACCGACCAAACGTTGACTCGCAATATCGCCAAAAAGCTGTCACCTTCAGCCAAACTACTCATCAGCAACTATGACGACGATGCTGAAAACACGCTCCGGCCTTATGAAACTAAAGCGTATTTAATCATTGAGCGATAGTGAGTTCACTTTTGATCTTTAAAAAACGCAACGAATCTCATTTGGGGGTTGTCAAAATCCCGTCCTCACCGATTTATCTTCATGTAGAACGCGTCTACTTGCCATTACGTAACGATGCGGCCACATCAAGATAATCATCGTGATGGCACCGGTTGATTCGGTTCTCTTTTAACGGCCGTCAGCCAACTTGCTACTGGTTATCACTAGCCTCACCGCCAATTAGCAATAGTTGCTGGCCGTTATCGGTGACCTCTCAACCGCGCTTTACCCGTTTCTTCTCCCCCGGGGGTTCTTTATGCAACAGTGCTGTTGCGTTACATAACATAAATCATTAAAAGAGAAACGCTAAATAGTTGCCGCAGTTCTATCCGCAGCCACCCTACAAATGCCAAACCAGTCATGGATATCATCGGCGCCAGTGGCTGATCAAGCTGAAGGCCAACGATGAAGCCTATTTAGCATGCCATCATGTTTTCACCTTGGATGAATAACACAAATACCATATCACCGTCACAATTTCGTCACATCTGCTCTGTAGTATTAGCAACATAGAAATGAGCCACCCACTCATTCCTATACAAACCCCAACCCAACTTTTTCATTTTTACTCCTCCAAAGTAGAAATCGTCAGCCGGCCTCCCACCGGCTGACCAATACATAAATAAACCCCCGCAGTGTGAAGGCTGCGGGGGTTTTGCTTGTGTGAAGTAAATGTTAACCTGACAGACTAGGTAATGTTCATTACGGGGGATTCAATACGGTCATTTTGTCTTAATAAATCGCGAGTATAGGCTCCCTGAAACAATTCCCATTACTGCCAAGATACTAACAGACGGTAAAAAAGATGCTGTTTGTTCACCAGTCTTGGGCAATCTCTGTTCTTCATCCGACTTCTTTATTCGCTTATCACCGGCAACCGACTGCTTCTTTACCACCACTTCTGTCGGCGCATGCTTTGTTACATCTTTCCCATCTAAACCTTTCATAGTCGTTTGCAGCTCAGCAACTGAATGATCAATCTGATTTTGATTTACATAAGGATTATTGAACACCTGTTGTGCAGTATTAAGCGCCTGATCAAACAGGTGCTTTTTTGTTGTCCCCGCCAACAAATAGCGATTAGTCCGCTTGACATCAAGCGCCTGAGCAATCAATCGTTCTAACGCCCCCTTATCAACGTTCGTAACAGATGAAGCTGCTTCAAAGGCGCCAATAGTTGGTCGGTTCGTATTAATAGGCTTTCCAGCAAAATCATGTGTAATCGGAAACTTAGCTTTCACATCATTCGGTATTAACGCATCGACATTAATACCAGCCCCTGCTGCTGGGGATCCCGCCAATGGCACAAATCCTGCTAACTTACTAAAATCAAAACTGCCATCGCCATGTTGAATCACCCCACTAGGCATGGAACCTACATTTGGTAACTGGGGATCAGAAAAGATATTATTTGATGCATCAACTTCCCCAGTGTGACTATTATCCATCAAAGCCTCCGGGTAAAAGAGGTTGTGATCCAAGCGTCCCTCTGTAAAAAGTGGCTGCTTAGTGCCATCCTGATTTACAACAAATTTAGGCGTATTGCCGCTTGGCGCATAGACTAAATTGTTTACAAATCGAATCCCTGTTTGTCCGTTATTTGATATCATTAAATTCTTAACATCCTGTCCAACGATAAATGTATTGTTGGCAAATAACGGGAAGCCATCAATCCCGTCTGCTTTGCCGGAAACGACAAAGATAAGATGGTTCAGAGCAGGCGAAGGTACATTCTTAACATCATTCACACTTAAGTTGTAGCGAAAGACATTATCGGTTTGATGATCTCCCATGAACAATGTAAAGCCGCCAGAATTGTCGTGCGAGTAATTATATTGATAGACACCCTTTGATGCAAAGCCATCAAAGTCAAACGCCGCTCCATCTAAGTAATGGTTTGGAATGTCAAACACTTCGTTATATTGAGCAAAATTATATTCTCCACCCATAAACCACAAGCCGGCAAAATTTTTGCTTACGCCTGCTTCATTTTTTGAGTTTGGCATACTGTTTGCAGCTTGAACCGTATTGTATTCAGCGGTCCCATTTTCACTGGAACTAATAACGATGCCGTCCCCGGCACTATTGCGAATATAATTGTTGTGGAAATTAATCTTTGCGCTGGCTTTAAATGAATATTGATCCCATCCCCCCGGAAGTACCGAGGCGTTGGCATCATTGCGGAGTCCTTCGTTAGAAACATCCGTTACAACATTATTCTTTGCGACTGCATCAGTATTGCCGACAATGATGATCCCCCCAGAGTTTTTCCCGGCTGGAACCATTTTGCCAGTATTGTCAGGAACCGGATCACTTTGATATGCACCTTCAACATCATGGACGTAATTATTATCCACGGTTATCCCTGTTCGGTGGGATGCTTTGAAAATTGCCAACTTTTTCTGAATGGTTTGACTATCATTTCCCTGTGGATATGCCGTACTGATATCCGAAGCAACCAGAATACCGATACGCATAGCATCTCGCTTACCGCTACCAGCTGAATTTGTCACTTCCAGATTTGATATTGTCCAATTATTAGCATTCCAAAGCTCAATTGTACCGGTCATCAGGTTAAGGTTACTCAACTTACGCTCATGATACGAACTTTTATCGGCTGTCGTCCCCAGCCCGTTGATGATCGCTTTCTTGCCGGTATTCCCTTGATTGTAACTTCCAATTGTGATTGGATTTCCAGTCGCTCCTTGACCATTTTTAGCGCCATCCAAGATTAATTGTCCATTCCACACGCTGTTAGCATCGAATAAAATGCGATCTCCTGGCTGAAAGGTCGAACTTTCTACTTTGTCTAGTGATCGCCAAGGATGGTTAGCTGATAACCCGTCACTATGATCATCGCCAGTATTTGAAACATAAAATGTACGTATGTCCGTTGCATTTACTACCTGCTGTGGATGGTCATTAAGAATAAAGGCTAAGCCGCAGACAAATATCATCAACAGAAATAGCTTTGTACCCTTCCAACACTTCATCATCGTCCTCCTGTTCAGCCTAACGCTTGTTTCGACAAGGCAGCTTGATCAATATGAATCTTGACTTGTTGCACTGTCTTTGAAATTTTTCTTCGCAACTTATCGTTCAAAAGCCTAGTTACAACATCATCTTGCACGTCAGAAAATGGTTGAAATCCACCATCTTCTGTTGAAAAAATTCGCAAAAGACCCATCTTTTCTTCAGAAATCCAGACTGGGAAAATTACATCTAGCTCATTACTATGATCCGAAGCCAAGCGTGAATATACGCCGTAATATTGATTATCATCATGTAGCGAGTCAGTTTGGTTATACTGACCTTTGAATCCAGCTTCTTCAAAATCATTTTGAATACTCTTCAGATCAATATGTTCCCCATTAATTTGCTGAACCTTCTCCGAAAATTGGTTGATATCTTTAATTTTTGCCCGATCGAACGTCAAAACTTCATAATGCACGATTGCGGGAACTGACCAGTACTTCGCTTTATATTTGGCATAAAAATCTTTTTTCTGGTTAATTGTTACCGACTTTCGATGTGATTGCACATACTGTGATTCAAGCTTTAGCATCAAACCCTGATGTTGCTTTTGTGCCGCAGCTATTCCTGAAAGATTTGCCCCAGCTTGATTTTCTTTTTGGTATCTTTCAAACTCCGCAAACGGTCTTTTTATAAGCCCTGCTTTCACCAAAGCTTTATCTTCAATCACAAAACGCTTAATCTTTTTCAATGCTTCATTTTGGGCTGCTTGTTGAGGCGTTTTGCCGTTATACTTGGTTTTCCAAAAATGCTTATCATAATTTGCATGATACTGTTTGATGTAACGATTCACAGTAGTGGCCTTCTCATCCTGCAAAAACATCTGATAGATTCTTGTCGGGACAGGCGTGTCAGCCACCTTTAAATCTGCTGCTTTGACCTTTTGCGTTTGGCAACCGACTATCAAAATCATTAAGAGACAAAGTGCAAGAAGTTTTAGACTCACTGCTTTTTTCGTTGTGCTTTCCTCCTCTGTCGAATGAGTTATGATCACTTATCAAGTCCACCGAAATCTATCCATAGGCACAAGCCCTATAACAATTGAAAATGTTCGATAACTTTGTGACCCTGTCTTGAAAAAATGTTCAAACTTCCGTATGCCTCAGTGCCATCAAACCAGTAAAGTTTACGTCCTAGAATGGTATTTTCGGGTTGTAAAGTGATTAGGTAGTCACGGTTTTCACCCAAATCCAGTCGAAAGCCCAATGCCAACTTTTGTGGAACTTCTTCCTCAACTTCACCAGAATGCTTGGCTGAGACTGGCGTAATCTTAACGACTTTATCTCCGGCTGAAAATACAGCTACTTGGGCTGTGAAATCCTGAAAAAGGGTCTCACTTTCTAGTCGCGTCAAATGCTGAAGCTCGTTATATCGTGGCGAAAAAAGTTGTTTGCTTTGCCTAATCTGGCTTTCTGTTGTAGTAAAACGGGCACTATCTCCCAAAATATACCCATCACCATTTCTTGCCACTTCAAGGTGTGGGGATATTTGCCAAAATCGCTGTAGGGAGTGTTGGCCTGGATAACTGATTAAGTCAAGAGCAAGCCACAGCCTTTCTTCGCTCAAACCGATGAGAAAACGTGTGATTATGGCCGAATCCTCTTGGGACTGGTCGAGAAAAACCGCCTTGACTACCTGTCCTCTAGCAAATTTCACACTTTGATTAGCTATGGGATTGGAGACGTATTGGTACTTCCATGAATCCTTCGGTAAGCTGAACGCTTTGTGATCCAACATCACTGTGTTATGTGCGGTAACCCCTTTCAAATAACGGCGTTCGGTTCCATCAACGTATGTGTATCGACCCGGATCAACAAGTACATCCTGACCACCGATCGTTAAATCAAGATGTCCCAGTGCTGCATGACCATGCCCGCTGCCTAAGTTACCATTGAAAAGGTGCCAATAATCTGCTTGCTTATCCCAACCGGAGCGCCAAAAGTAATTACCGCTAATTGGTGCATCGAATTGTTTAGGTAAAACTGCTTCACTAGTAGTTAATTGCCATTGCTCATGAGCCAACTCTAACAACCCAAAGTCAAACACAGGATCAAGTTGTTTCGACAATGCTGATGGCAGTTTCAGGATTGCTACTGAAGCTTGATACAAACTATCAATTCTAATTGCATCAGTATCCCCTTGCTGCAACAACTTCAAGTTCGGTTTGATATACTGCGCCATCATGTTGTGCATCGCTTTCGTTTTGGCTAATACGATTGGCGACACTGATAAGTCTGCCCGCTGCTGTGCCGCAATAACAGCAAGTGAACTTCGCCAAACTTCAAGCAAATATAATGGCGACTGCTCCCACTGCATGCCTTGGGCGTCTACTTGAAGATCCAGTTCTACTTCAAACCGCTTTTGAGCCCAATGAAGAATATCTGACTCAATCACGTTTGGAAATTGAGCAGCATAGGTTAAAATACCCGTAGTGATCAAGATCCCCCAGTTACTGATGTCAAACTTTTCTGTATAGTTTTGCTTTAAATAGGCGGCTTGAGTATTCACCGCGCTTTCAACGTTCACCCGCTCCTTCGCAGTCAGTAACTGACTCTCCAGAAGATTGGCAATCACGGGGGTCCAGTTCAACAATCGTATTCCTGTGTCGATCGTCCGCCAAGTATCAGGAAATGCCAAGTTTTCTTCAATCCAGCTAAAGAGCAGCGCCTTCATTTTCTTCTGATATACCATGTCGCCGGTTTCATAGAAAGCTTCTAAAAGATCAAGCAAATATTCTTGTCGTTTCAACATATAAAGCCATTCCGGATCACCATTGGGCGTTTTCTGCCACTGAATCGGATCCATCGTATAGCTGATTTGCGTAGGCTCCATTGCATAGGGGTTATCAAATAAATAGACATTCTTCAATAATCGATCAGCATTTTTTTGCGCATGATCAGTGAGGTGTTGATGCTGACGCAACTGTTGAATGTACGTGGTCCAAGTCATTTTCGCCATCCGTTTTGGCCTCCTTTGTCACGCCAGCAATCCCCATACGTTTAACATTAATGATGGTGTTGACAGCAATTTCAACGCGCACGTTTTCTTGATCCAATCCCCTAATTGTGCCCACGATGCCATCAATAAGCACAATCTGATCACCTAACTTTAAATTAGCATGCATTTGATCAACAATTGCTGCCTGTTTTTTCATGGCACGCTGCTTAGCAAGTGGAATTGCAACGAGATACAGCAGAAAGACTACGACAACTAATATTGCCAGAACGATTTGCCACAAAGTCATCAAATACCATCCCCTTCATCTGGGGCGGCATTCGGAATCGGTACCTTCGTGGAATTGGTCTTCATTCTGTCAGGCAAAATCTCAATCAGCTGCTTTGAGAGTTCTACAGTGTGCCGCAGTGTCTCCTCAATTGCATTATCCTCAAATCCACTCATATTCTTTGCATATAGATCAAGTATTAAATTTAAAGGCGCACTTGAAATGATATATTGATGTGGCTGATTTTTCTCAATGATTAGCCGGGAGACAATCTGATGCGGTGCACCCCCAGTCATATCTGCAAATATAATTGCGTGCTTATTTTCTTTAAGGAAGTCATTCAAGCATTGCTCAAATCGTTCATGGGTTGTGTTTTCGTCTAGGTTAAAGGCAGTCATTCCCTCTGTCGTTCCAATCAATAATTTCAGTGCCGAGAGAACCCCCTCTGGGTACCGACCGTGCCCGACAATTGCCATTGCATAATTCATTTGTTCAACATCCTCCATCTTCATTTGGCTAGACCCAACGTTTCTAAAACAGCCGTCCACAATTGACGGCTGAAAAATGCATAAACTACTTTAAGATTCCCAGAACCGAAAGTAAGACACCTGCAACAAAGAGCAGAATAACAATCTTGTAGATAGTCCATTTTTTCTTTGTAATCAACCAATAAACAAAGTATGTCAACGCAATCGGCAACATAAATGGCATAATCTTGTCGAGAATTGTCTGGACTGCAACTACTTGTGTCTTTCCCTTAATAACCTGTGTATATTGCCAAGCCAAGTTAACCTTTACAAAAGAAACTGACAAGCCTGCAATAACCGTTAACCCTAACATGCTTGCAACATCGGCAATGGCAGCCATCCGATCTGATAAGGTATCAATAATGCTGGTACCTACTTTCCATCCCAGATAGCCCATCAACATCCGGACTCCGAAAGTGATACCAAACAAACACAGAATGAACGGAATCGGTGCCCATGTCATGCCTTGAAGCGCCAGCGATGCAAAGATTGAACTAAACAAAGGTGCTAATCCAAACTGAGAAAGTGCATCTCCAATACCAGCCAAGGGTCCCATTAAAGCGAACTTAATCGCTCGTACATCATTTTCATCTTGGCCACTATCATACATAGCCAACATAATACTGGTCACAAATGGATAAGGTTGTGGATTTGTGTTATAAAATTCCAAATTTGAGGTTGTAACTCGTTTAAACTCAGCGTCATCATCTTTATAAATTTTCCGAAGTTGTGGCATAATGCTATTTGCCATTCCGGTTCCCTGCATCGTGCCGTAATTTTGAGCGTTTTGTAACACATAGGACCGGAGAATGGAATTTAAGTAATCTTTTTTGGTTAAAACCGGTTTTCGACTAGATGCCATCTTCAATACCCCCATCGTCACTGTTGTTACTGTCATTATTTGTGTTTGATCCTTGGTCTTGGTTTTTGTTAGCGCGATGTCCATTATAGTAATTATTAAAGGCGAGAACCGCACCCGCAAATGCCAATCCGATTACCGGCATCTTCAGGTAAGCAACACAAACGTAACCAAGGATTAAAGCCGGAATATATTCCTTCTTGACCATCGTGCTCATAATAAGTGCAAATCCAACGGCAGGAAGCAGACCACCTGCAACAGTCAAGCCACTAATCAGCCACTGAGGAATTGCTTGAACAAAAACCTTCAATGCACTTGTGCTTAACGTAGCAGCAAAGCCAAAACAGAAAGCGAACAGAATAAACCCTAACAAGGTCGTGTTGGCAAGAAAGTGAAACTTGCGATACTTGCCTTCTTCAATAGCCTTTCGTGACCAAGCAAGGTTGTTGGCATTGACAGAAAAGATGAATGTGATGACGAATGGGATTAAAATTGCAAACGGATACGAAAGTGATAAAGCAGCGGCTGGTTTTAAGCCTTGAATCGAGATCGCCATGATAGTTCCAACAACACCAGGGCCCAAAGGATTAGGCGGTGTTGAGCCACCAGGTCCTACACCAAATCCCATAAAGGCTAATTCAGCGGTTGCACCAAAAACAACGGCCGTCTGTAAGTCACCCAAAATTAAACCAATCCCGAATGATATGAACAATGCACGATTGGTATAAATCCCCCATTGTTGGCCAGCAAAGCAGAACGCTGCCCAAAGGCCTACCAAAAGCGCTTGCAAAATAGAATAGGTCATGCTCTTTCCCCCTCAGTTCTCATTGACTTCAATGCTTAGTTACATAATCGTTTAAATCAAAATCGGACCCAACATCGTTACCTAATGGCGTTGTACGCGTGTTTAGATTGACATGATATTTTATGTGTAGTGTCTTCAAAGCCTCAAGATCACTAGCATCTACAGAAATAAAATTCGTAAGGCGCGTTTTGCCTTCCTTCATATGAATATTGCCGACATTTAGTTCCGTGATTGGCACACCTTTTTCTGCAAGTGTTAAAACATCCTGAGCGGTCTTAACAATAATGAAAATCGTTTGCCTCGGTGAAGCTTTGAAAATTTTATTGGCCGTTTCTTCGAGCGAAAAGAAACGGATACCGACCGATTCCGGCATTAACGACGACATTAACTGTTGCTGAATGTGGCTAGTAGCTACCTCGTCATTAGCAACTATGACTAAATTAACGCCAAGATTAGAAATCCAGAGACGTCCTTGACCGTGAATGAGTCGCTCGTCAAGCCTTACTGCCTTAATATTTGGTTCTGTCATCTTTAGTTCCCCCTACCAATATAATTGCCAGTCTTTATAAAATCTGATCAACGCTTCCATATAAAAGTAATCGCCCCAGAGGTTGCCTTCATCCACACCGTGCCCGGAATGCCAAGAGTAAACACCATGAAGCAGCAAAGGCTCTCCCGTTTGTCCGTCTAATGGTGCAGCATAGTTTTGAATCAAAGATTTGAGCTGAGCATGCATTGCCATTCGATAAACGTTTTTGTCCGGGTCGGACTCAGGTATGTATTTCAACATTTCATGCATACCACACACAGCAATTGCCGCGGAAGATGAATCCCTACTTTGATCACTTCCCTCCTGAAAGATAAGGTCCCAGTATGGTACGTGATCCGCCGGCAAACGATTAAGAAAAAAGTTTGTAACGGCCTTAAAAACGTCAAAAGTAGTCTTGTCATGCGTGTCATAATAATGCAGCGCCGTTCCATAAATTGCCCAGGCCTGGCCTCGTGCCCAATCCGAATCATCTGAATAGCCTTGCCGAGTCGCACCGCGCAACGGATTACCGTCGTCATCGAAGAAATAAGTATGAAAAGTAGATCCATCTGATCGAAACACTGTCTTTAAAGCCGTTTGATAGTGTCGATCCCCAATCTGTTGATACTTAACATCACGAGTAACGCGTGTTGCCCAGTACAAAAGCGGAATATTGAGTAGAGCATCAATAATCAGCCGGTTTTCATCCTTAGCACCCTTTTTCCCCCATGCTTGAATAAAGCCGCCTTTTTCATTGAAGCGAGTCAATAATTGGTCTGCTGCTTTAATGCCAGATCTTTTTGCGACCGAACTGCCTGTTAATTGATAAGCGCTGACGACTGAAGGCGAGTACAAAAACCCTAGATCATGATGATCAACAGCTATCTTCTGATTAATTCGGTTAGAAAAGCTAGTGACATTCTTTTCTGCCAGCTCTCGATAATGATTACTGCCAGTGTATTCATATGCCAGCCATAACATGCCCGTCCAAAAACCGCTTGTCCATTCAATGTTTTTCATTGGCGCATAACGATTATGAATAGTAGATGGTTCAGGAAAATTTTCACCCATTACTTTTATGTTTAAATCTAGATGTTTAATTGCATTATCTAAAGCTGTTGTTAACATGCGCTTATCCACCAATCCAGCGTTGAAAAAGCGCTGCGCATCTGTTAAGGGTTCTATTCTCAATGCTTCATCTCCTCAAAGGTTTCGCTCCCATATACTTCAAGTTCGGTTAGTGCAGGAAAAGGCGAATCATCCTCTGCTTTGACTAACTCAGAAAGTCGAATTGATCTGATATTTGATTTATTGATTGTAAAGGTTTGCTGATTATCCGTCTTACTGAAATGGATCACCATTTGACTACCATCCGAAAACGTCATAGTTCCTTGTTTCCAGTAACTATCATGTGGAAAATCAGCTCTGAGCGTTATAACTGCGTGATCTAGATTGACATTGCGCCCAAAGTCAATTTCAAAACTGGCCTTTGGGTCTTGGTTAATTCCCCACGATTGATAGGGAAATTTTCCGTGATGATGATTCAACCGATACCCATCAATGGCATTTCGAGCTGCAAACGTTGGATCATGTCGCGTTTCAATGTTGGCACTGGCATGAGGAAATGCGCCCATATCAGCTGCCTGATCATGACAGTTTAACGCTAGGTTGCGTTCACCCTTTAAATCAACAACATCAGGTCGCCAAATTCTTATAACATGTTCACGACCGGCAAAAGCCATTTCTGGAAAGATGCTTTCATGAGCCGGTTCTGTCACACGTAAATAATTTGTCGGAATGTGATAACGCCAAGGAGTTTGTGTAAAATAAACCAGAGAAGGACTCAAAGCCGCATCAACCTGAATCCATCTGAAACAAGGTAACGTTTGCGGCTCAAAAGCAATCTCAAGATAATCTCCTTTCACATATAAGTGATCCAGAATCAGCTCAGCGTCTGATTCGTCAGACCGCAAGTCACTGTCGATTCGCGATTTAGCTGAGATCAATGAAATTAGCAATATCCCTGTTTTCTCCTTTCCTGTTTCTTTATAATAAACTTTGTTTCTTTACCTTACGCTTGTATATTAGCGTGCACACTTTCCGCTGTCAACGAAAAAGTAAACGTATTCACAATATTTTTTCCTTGGGTATTAAAAATATGTTATTGCTTTCTAGGACAGGCAGCGTTTAGAATGATTATAAATTTCTAAATAATAAATCACTGTAATCGGAGGTTTTACTTTGAATACTGGTAAAGAAGCGTCTAAACCATATGGAACCGTCTTAATCAAGGCCAAGGAAATCTTGGACTTTCTGTTGGCAGCAAATGATCCACCAACTTTATCTGATATCAGTCGTGGTTTACATTCGCCAAAACCGACAACCTTAAAAATCCTGAGCACACTTGAAACGCTTGGCTTTGTCTGGCGTGATACCGACTCTAAGCGTTATTTTTTAGGAACACACTTTATACCTTACGCGCAGAAAGCTCTAGCAACTTTTAACATTGTCAATGTTGCACGTCCTTTTTTGGAGGACCTTCGTGACAAAACCGAGGAGACCATTAATCTAGGTATTGAGCGAAACAATAAGATCATCCTGGTTGAAAAGCTAGAAAGCCCTCGTAGCATTAAACTACAATCAACGATCGGTGGAAGCATGAACCTTTATTCCTCAGCAATGGGTAAAGCAATCCTTGCCACCTTTTCGTCCAAATCTTTAGACAGTTATTTCAAGTCTACTAAGATGGTCCCAATGACACCCCACACGATCACAACACCATCTAAGCTTCAAAAGGACCTTAACTCGATTAAAGAATTAGGCGTTTCTGTTGATAATGAAGAAAACGAAGAGGAGGTCTTCTGCCTCGGGGCGTCAATTGTTCGTGATGGGCAACTATACGGTGCGTTTAGTATTAGCGCTCCTAAATATCGTATGCCTCAGGAAAGACGTTCCGCCTTTGTCAGAATGTTATTAGATACAAAACATGCAATCGAAAGTGCTATTTAACCATTAACGCTGTTATTTGACTGCACATTCGGTTTCCTTCACCACACTATCTCAGGTAATAGTTATCGACAAGGCTGCCAAATTCAACAGCCCTTTTATTAAGCCAAGAAGGCAAGCATCAAATTGAATTTTTTCAATTTGATGCTTGCCTTCTTCTTGAAAACGTTTTATATTGTTGTCGTAGCATAAAGGAAATCAAGTTTCTATATAAGAAATATTGGAGGGATCATTTTGAGTTTTAGCATGGTCACACGTTACGCACATAGTCCAGAAGATATTCAGCATTATGACACATCCAAGTTGCGCCACGAATTCCTGATGGAAAAGATCTTCAATCCCGGAGATATCCTACTCACTTATACGTACAATGATCGAATGATTTTCGGAGGTGTCATGCCAACAGACGAACCACTTGAAATTAAATTATCAACAGAATTAGGTGTGGATTTCTTCCTTCAACGGCGCGAGTTAGGGATCATCAATATTGGCGGTGCTGGCGCAATTACAATTGACGGACGGAAGGATGCCATGTCCAACCAAGATGGTTACTACATTGGCATGGGAACCCAAAAAGTTGTCTTTACTTCGGAAGACCGCGACCATCCTGCGAAGTTTTACGTAGTTTCAACGCCAGCACATAAAACCTATCCGAATAAAAAACTGCCATTTGCTACCGCACTTGCGAAACCAATGGGCGATCAGCAACATCTCAATAAAAGAACTATTTACAAATATATTGACGCTTCGCAAATGGATACTTGTCAATTACAAATGGGATATACCGTATTAGAACCCGGCTCTTCTTGGAATACGATGCCGGCCCATACGCACGCAAGACGCATGGAAACATATATGTATTTCAATTTTGCCGATCCAGAAACGCGAGTCTTTCACTTTTTGGGCAAGCCGGATGAAACACGGCATATTACGCTATTCAACGAACAAGCTGTTGTTAACCCAAGTTGGTCCATTCACTGTGGGGTTGGAACCACAAACTATGCCTTCATTTGGGCAATGTGTGGGGAGAATCAAACATACGATGACATGGATCAAGTAGCAATGAATGAATTACGCTAATCAAGTGTTATCAATTTTGAAGGAGTGCTTAAAATGAGTGAAATTCACCAAACTGAAGAGGAAATTCGTCAACATGAAGAAGAACTGGACCATTTTAAGATGACCCAATTTAATCTTAATGGTAAAGTCGCAATTATTACGGGTGGAAATACAGGATTAGGTCAAGGTTATGCTGTTGCAATGGCAGAAGCCGGAGCGGATATTTTCATTCCAACTTTTGGCCGAGCAGAATGGGATAACACACGGCGGTTAATCGAAAAACGTGGTCAAAAGGTTGCGTTCATGGAGGTTAATCTAACTGAGCCAGGAAGTGCTGAAAAAGTCGTTAAGGAAGCACTAAAGCAGATGGGCCATATCGATATTTTGGTCAACAATGCGGGTATGATCCGGCGTAATCCATTATTAGAATCAAAAGACAAAGACTGGGATCAGGTTATCGCGATTAATCTCAGCGCTGTGTACCATTTGTCTCTAGAAGTTTCAAAAGTATTCGCCCAACAAAAGTCAGGAAAAATCATCAATATTGGCTCCATGCTCTCGTTCCAAGGCGGTAAGTATATTCCCTCTTATACTGCAAGTAAGCATGGTGTTGCCGGCTTAACAAAGGCGTTTGCTTCCGAAATGGGTCCTTATAATGTGCAGATTAACGCTATTGCACCCGGCTATATTAAGACGGAAAACACAGCACCTGTGCGCGCCGATAAGAACCGCAATGATGATATTCTTAGTCGTATTCCTGCGGGACATTGGGGTGAACCCTATGAGTTAATGGGGATTGCAGTCTTTCTGGCAAGCGATGCCGCAAATTACATTAATGGTGCCATCATCCCTGTTGACGGTGGTTTCCTTGTTAGCTGATCATCACTTTACTGTTTGACTCTCTATTACAAAGCTGACAATTTACGCGAGCTCCGAGGCGGCATATTGTCCATCTCGGAGCTTTCGTTGTTATCCTATAGAAAAAAGAAGGAGGCCCCTTGCAAAAATACACCTTTCTAAGCCGGTTAATAAACACCGGCTGCGTTGCCGTTATCCGGGGTGAAAACCTGCAAGCTGCAATCAGAACTTGTGATGCTGTTATCGCCGGAGGTATTACCGGAATTGAGTTTACATTCACAATCCCTCATGCAGATAAGGCACTCAAAGAACTTACCGAAAAGTACGACTCTCAGAAAAGCATCGTCATCGGTGCAGGTACTGTTCTTGATGCGGTCACTGCACGTTTAGCCATCCTTGCTGGTGCAAAGTTCATTGTAAGTCCAAGTTTCAACCCGGATGTCGCAAAAATATGTAATCTTTATGCTATCCCCTATACACCAGGTGTCTTCACGCCAACTGAAATTCAGCAGGCACTCGAAGCCGGCGTAGACCTAGTTAAAATCTTCCCAGGCAGTGTAGCTGGACTGCCTATGATTCAAGCTTTGAAGGGCCCATTTCCAACACTTGCTATCATGCCAACTGGCGGCGTCTCTCTCGATAATATGGAAGCTTGGTTTAGTGCTGGTGCTACGCTTGTGGGTGCTGGTTCAAATCTCGTAGAAGCCGCTGCCCATGGTAACTTTGATCAAGTCACAGCAACTGCTCTTAAATATCGCAAAAAAGTTGATCAAATCAAACAATCTAGGAGATGAAAAAATGCCAACTGTTCTAACTTTTGGAGAAACGATGCTTAGGCTCAAACCAGTTGACCATCAACGGATCTTTCAAGCATCCAATTTTGAGGCAAACTATGGTGGCGCAGAAGCTAATGCTGCTGTATCGCTTTCTTTACTTGGCGATCAAGTGCAATACCTGACCAAGCTTCCTGACAATCCATTAGGTTCAACTGCACGGAATACTATTCGTAGCTTTGGCGTCAATACGACCAAAATTCTTTGGGGCGGTAATCGTCTAGGAATTTACTTCTTTGAAAAGGGTACTAGTGTCCGAAATACAAATGTCGTTTACGATCGCGCGGGAAGTGCTTTTGCGACTGTCAAGGCATCTGAGTTTGACTGGCCATCTCTGCTTCAGGATGTTGATTATTTTTATTTTTCCGGAATTACACCAGCAATCGGATCAGAACTGCAACAAGCCATTCTTGATGCATGTCGCTACTGTGCCAATCACAAGATAACCGTCGTCTGTGACATGAACTTCCGTGGGAAAATGTGGACAGCCGAAACAGCACAAACCTATTTCAAAACGGTCATGCCTTATATTAATGTTTGTATCGCCAACGATGAAGACTTTGAGGCAACATTAGGAATTAAAGCTTTTGATGGTAACATGGCCACTGGGATTGATCAGATTGACGATTTTAAACGTGGCATGTTCGAAGTCATCAATCGCTGGCCAAACGTTCATACAGTTGCCAGTGTGGTTCGTAACATCTACTCAGTTGAAAAGAGCCAATGGACCGGACTGCTCGTTCAAAATGACGCGGCATATCAGGGACCAATTTTTAACATGCATGTTTTTGAGGGTGTCGCCTCTGGGGATGCTTTTGGCGCAGGTCTTGTTCATGGTTTCATAGAAGATTTTAATCCGCAAAAAATGATCGACTATGCTATATCCGCCAGCGTCCTCAAGCTGACTATTAGTGGTGATTTGAATCTCGTCACTGACAAAGACATCAATGCAATCATGAATACCAGCAGTGGTGTGAATCGTTGAAAAGATGGAGTTTCTTACGTAAAGTCGTCAGCAGTAGGTTTTATAAGTAGCGTTTAAAGGTTAAATTGGGTAGCAAAAAACGGTATCTACCTTTGGGGGGATACCGTTTTTGAGTTCTATCCACGATGAGCATCCAAAATTTCCGGACCATGCGTTGTTCCGACAACCACCGTTTTAACCAGATCAAGGAACAATCCGTGCTCGACAATCCCAACCTGCTTATTGAGCCATTCTGCCAACAAATGCGGGTGTTCGATCCGGCCAAGATGCAGATCGATAATGTAATTCTTAGAATCCGTCAAAGCTTTGCTGCCATCCTCATTCAAACGATAAGCTGGTTTCAGGCCTTCATCCGCCAACCGCTGTAACAGCTTGCCACTACCAAACGGAATCACTTCTAGCGGCAACGGAAACTTTCCAAGTGTGTCCACCAGTTTGGTTTCGTCCACGATCCAAATATTACGTGCCGAATTAATCGCAACAATTTTTTCGATCAGATGTGAGCGCCCGCCGCCTTTAATACCCTGAAAATGCTTGTCGACTTCATCGGCACCGTCAATGGTGAGGTCAATTTTGTCAACCCCGTCCAGTTCTTTCATCGGGATCCCCAACGACTCCGCCTGTTTCCGCGTCCGAATGCTTGTGGCCACACCATTCAGACTAAGATGCTCCTCTTTAATCCGCTTTGCAATGGCTTCAACGAGATAAAAAACCGTCGAGCCCGTTCCCAAGCCAATTGTCATCCCGTCTTCAACAAACTCTGCTGCCCGTTGAGCGGCTTCTTGCTTCAACTTATTCTGGTCCATGGTTAACCATCCTTTTCGCTTTATTATCTTCATTATAATATGAATTGTGGTGTAGATGGCGATTTGTGAAGAAAACAACAAATTAAAGTTTTCAATTTTTCCGATAAATCTGCTAATTAGCGAAAGAAAACAGACACTACTGCGAGTTTATAAACGGATGCTTTGCAATTCTTTTATACTCACCACTTATATTTACCCGTTGCATCTAGTTCGTCTGGTTCTCCCTTTTCTCGCATACAAACATTACGATACCAGTCAGCACGATAATGGTAAAGCCGATTATGATGAAAATGAAGTTGCCTTTCTCACCGGTGTTTGGCATTTTTTCCGGATCGTGACGGCTATCTTCACTATTCTTGCCTAGTCTTGTTGTCTGGCCATGTTTGCTTGCTTCGTTAACGTCTTTTTTAATCAAAGCACGTTGCGCCTCAACTAACAATTTGGTAGCATAATCAACCGTTTCTTGAGTTGACTCTACATTCTTGAGTGTCACTTTTCCAAATATCAAGGCATCCTGAAGCTTCTGCCAACTCTCAGATGTGTATACTTCACCCTTAAGCTTATTAATGATGGCTAAGACGGTTTTAAGTGCACTAGTATCAGCAACTTTCACTAATTTCTTTAACGCATCCTCAAGCGCTGCCTTTGCTTGATCCACAACTACTTGTTTTGCTGCTGCATTCGCATAGACTGCTTTTGCACTTGCCAGCACGGTTATCAACTTTTTATAACTGGAAGGCGTATAATCTATTGCCCTAACATTTTCCGCATGTGAGATTAACCCCTCCAAAGCAGCCTTATCAGTAGGAACATCAACCGTAACTACCACAGAACGACTAGCACCGGCCAGTCCTTTTGTCTTAAGCGTCAGCAAATCCTGATTGACAGAAAAACCATCTGCCTGCTTTTTGCGAATGTGAACAGGATATTTGAAATTGAAGTTGATTGGGTCATCAGACTGTCGTGGATCGGTAGCCGTTAATTGGTAAGTATTCTCACCGAGATCTTTTATGATAAGCGAAACCGGTTGATCAATCTCAAGTAATCCACCAAGTAAACTGGCCTTATTCCAAATATTTGCCATAATCTGGTCTTGAGTCTTAATCGCCTGTACTTCATTAGTATTGGCCAACACTTGATACTTTGGTTTTTTAGCTAAGGCGGCAATTGTTGAATCACTTGCCCCTGGAACGGTCACATATTCATACTTGCCATCCTTAACTGCGGAGCCATGTTTAGCTGCTAACGTAACATAATGATGACGATAGACAGTGTCAGACGGAAAATAGCCATTGATGTCCTTATAGGAACCGGTTCTTGTTGCACGACTAATATCAACTTGATCATTATCTTTTGCAATAATATAACCGACATTATTGCTCGGATCGTTGGTGTTCAAATTCACCCAATTTTTAGCCGTTTCTTGATTTACATACGTGTGTCCATCTATGGTGATCTTAGTTGTCAGTGGGTCAATTTGGCGTTGATCAAGGATTGTTTCAATATCTGCTTTCGTCGTGCCAGAGATACCCGCGCCAAGATTGACAATTTGGTCATTAAGCAAAAACCACGATTTCATTGCTTTTAAGTTCTGACCTTCATTTGTCTTATCTAACACCATCCCTACGCTTGCCACGATCCCATCTGTTGCACCACCGACCCATGACTGAGGACTTCTAGAAGAAGACTTGGCACCGTCTGCAAGTGGTGCCGTGTCAACAGTTGTACCAGGTAATCGATAGGGATCAACTGTCGTCCAGTAGCCCTCACCAAATTGATTGAAATCGCGATTATACAAATAGAGCATCCCATCAGCCGTATGCCAAGCATGAGCATTTTCAGTGTTACCATACTCGAAATTAGCAATTCGATTTGAATACATAGCAAGTCCAACCGCGTATTTTGACGTTTTCTGCATCACACGATCCATTGAGCCATAGACATTCAAAGAATCTTGATCATTTTCTTGTGCAGTTGCTTGACTCAGGGCTGTCTTCAGTCCATTTAAAGCCGCATAATCTCGAGGGTTATTAAAGAAGTTATAATAATCCCCCACCTGCGCTACCCAGGTTGCCACTGCTTGGTAGATTTTTTGTTTTAATCCCGCTGGTGCGGCTTCAGCAATTAAGGTTAAGTTTGCTAAAGTTTCCTTCCCTGTCTCTAGTTCTGTAGTCTCAGGATTTGTGCCGGGTGCGCGGGAAATACTTCGGCCTGAGACCATAGACGGCATTCGCCCATTGACCATTAGTTGAAGAAAGCCTTTGTCGATCAAATTAAAAACATTAGCAAATTGAACTTCACTGATTGCCCATGGTGTTCCGACAAGAGTAGACGAAATACGTGCAATCCCCTTGATCATCTCATTTCCATAACTACCATTGTACGGGAAAAAAGTGTGCTGTATAAATGAGCCATCTGCATAAATACCGTCCTTAGCGGTAACAAGTCCCATCGCTTTAGGTAAATTGGCTTGAACCAGTGCGACACGATGATCATCTTCCAACAATAAGCCGCTAGCAAGAACAGAAATTGAAATATCGGTCAAATTAGCCCCAGTTGCCGTATATTTTGGCCACTGAATATTTGGATCTTTTGCATAACCCAATAATGGTTGAACAAACCTCCTCAATCTTTGAGGATCCTGTTGCTGTAAATCGTCATAGAGCAAAATCAATGTATCATCAAGTTGTTGAGCTGCTCCTATTTGCCAATCCCACCAGTTTCCAGTTGAAAAGGTTCCATTGTACTGCTTGACGTTGATCATAAAGTCGATGGCATCAAGAATCGCTCGATAAACGGCGGGGTCTTGATACTGCTCACTCTTAGGATTGTAGTAACCAAGTGTCAGCAACTTTATATTAGTAAAAGTCGTTGTATAATCGGCTGATGTCGTATCCGAACTCTTCTTGGCCCACAAACGCTTACGATCAGGGCGTCGATCCATCGTATTCCAAAGTGTCTTGCTTTGGCCTGCTAAATCGATTAAATACGCATTGACATTCGGATTGTTTAGGTCTGGATTCCTTGCCATTAAACGGTTGCGCCATCGTGAACGCATTAAACTGAACTGGGTCTCGTCTGCCGTTGTTCTATTGGTCCCTGTGTCAACATTTTGGTCAGATTGACCAAGAGTTCTTTGAACACTTCCACGCTGAACGGTGTTAGGAACTCGTGTATCAGGGTCAATTTCTGCTTGAACCTTCAGACCAACCGCCATCCCTAATGCAAGAACAAACGCTCCAACTCCAAATAGGCAACGCTTCATCATCTTCCTCCTCGTATAACTACACCCCAAAGGCTAATTACAAGCTACCATTGTTTAAGAAATAACCTTTGTGAGCTTATCACCGGTTATATGAAAGCGCAATCAAACGAAAAAGCTTGGTATCCGCCAGATGTGGCTACAAGGAGATCTATGCCTCGAAAAATAAATCCTTTTATTTTCTCATTTGCGTCATTCGCTTAGTATGGCTTTATTTCTCGACCACATATAAAAAACATGCTGTCTTATAAAAGACAACATGCAGATATACTAACAAAAAAGTTAAGCTGGGAAATGTTCAATTTCTCTTTTCCGTACAAACGTAATTGCTTTAGCTGTATAACAATTTGCCGGAATTGATCCGTGCCAATTTGTTTTGTCGCTCTGCAGTCCAATTTTCTTTGCCCCAACGATGTCTTGAACCTGCCACTCATGACTCGATAAACGCAAATCAACATCTTCACTGTTTGACAAATTAAAGCCAAAGACTATTAGCAAGAGACGCCCGCTTTCATCCAATGTTTCTTTATCAGTGAAACCACAAACTTGATACCCTTGTGGATTACGATAACTTAATATTGATGAACCAAAACGGAATGGTTGTCCATGAGCAATCAATCTTTGATTAGCGCGATAAAATGTCAACGCTTGATCTACCGCATGCCATTGATCTGTTGACAGATGCCGAATGTCACCTGAAAGGCAGACGCGTCCTAAAAAGGTGCTAATTAGATGAAAATACATTTCTTCAAGCGTGTCATCAGCATGTAGTACGCACCAAATCAAATTTTTGGAAGCTGGAATAACAAGCCACTCGTTAGCAGCAATAATTGGAATGCTATGTGTTTCGTGGGCATCCGAAAATGAGGATAGTTCCGTTCGCTCAATAAATGCTGGGGTCAGACGATGCCCACCAGAAGAACAATTCTCAATAACAAGCCCGGGTATTTCATGATGCAACTTATCAATAAACTTCAGCGTTGCCGAAATGTTTTTTTCTAGTCCCTCTGCACCAGACTCCGCGTCATCAGTTGCTACACCCATACTGTCGTTATAGTCAATCTTTAAATAATCAAACGCATTTTGACGTAGAAGTTCCAAAACATGTCTGTTGAGATAGGCCTGTACGTTGGAATTTGTCATGTTCAAAAAGCGGCGTTTCAATGTTGTTACAACATGCCCGTTTCTTTGCACCAAAGACTCAGTATCTTGAAATTTTTCACTCAAACGCCCGACAGTTTCCATTTCAAACCATAATCCTGCCTCCATACCCTGCTGATGAATCTCTTCCACAACTGGCTTAAAACCGCCGGGAAAACGCATCATGTCAACTTGCCAATCACCGTGACTTTGCTCCCAATCCGATGTTTTCGACTTATACCAGCCAGCGTCAATGATATAACCATCTATTGAATGTTGCTTAAGCAGAGGCAACGATTCACTAATCAAATGGGCATTTGGCCGCCCCCAAGTTGTCCCCCATTCATTGTAGAAGATTGGCAACGTATCCTCTTGCACAGGTGCTTGTAATCTCCTACTACATTTAAGTAATTCATCGTGTCCTACAGTAATATAGGCAAAAGGTGTTGTGTATGTCTCTCCTACTGCAACATCTTTATACCAATGTCCGTTATCAGCGTCAGGTAATCCTCCAAAAAGAACTAACCGATTATCAAGTCTTGCGGCATTCAACTGCCATGAAGCTTTTCCCTCTAGCATTATTAACCAAGTGACATCAAATCTATTGTCCTTTAACCCCAAATATGGGAAAAATTGACGAACGGGCATTGTTCCATATTGGGCAATTTGAACTAGCGCCAAACCAGAGGGCTTCCAACTTTCCTCCAATTCGAATGATTCAACAGGTCTTTGGTCCAGACGCCCCTCCATCGCCCACTTTGAGCGAATTCGGATAAGATCCAATACACCAGTTGGGACTTGTTCATAGAAGGGACTTATATTGCTTAGCACTATTGAAGGTAGCCACGATAATTGCTGGTCATGCCCTGAAGTATTAGTAAATGACACTCTTACTTTTAGCCGTTTTGATCCTGGTACCCAAGACACATCATGTCGATAAGTATTTCCGTGACTGTCTCGACAGATTGTTGTGATTTTTTCTTCGTCCTTGCTAAAGTGCTCCTCTTGTTTTACAAAGCGTATGCTCCGACTTGTTGCCGAATTGAACATAGTTAATCCATTAGAGAAGTTTTTGTCGTACGGATCCTGGACCAATTTCGCCTGAATGAGAGAAAAACCGCTATTTTGGTTCTGACGTAACACAACTTGATTCGCCATATCTTTAGGGTAGACCATCCATTCAACTACTTGAGCATCGTTAATCAAGTAATGTAGTGGATGGTGAAAAACTATAAAAGTACTTTCATGATAGGCTTTGACAATAGTTAAGTGTATAATAAGTGTAAGCCTTATTTGCCCGAAATGCCTATGCTTTGGGATTTACCCTTGCACTTATCGCTGACCTATCGGAGGAATTGATCATGGTTTATCGTCAAAAAGCAACGCAACTATCACTTGAATCCTTTGGAAGCGCTCTGGGAACACCGCTCAGCCCGGACAACGAGTGGGTTCAATATGCAGAATTGATCCCATGGGCCAAACTTGAAGAGGCATACCAATTACAGTTCCCTTCAAAAACCGGCCGAGCAGCGAAGCCATTTCGATTGCTTTATGGCGCAACGTTGATCCAGTTGAAGAAAGGCCTGACCGACCGCCAAGTTGTCGACGATATCCGTGATACACCAGCCTATCAGTACTTCATCGGATTACCCGAATATCGCGCTAAGAAGCCATTTGAACACACAACGTTGGTGCACTTTCGCCAACGGCTTTCAGCCATCTCAGATTTGATCCGCAACATTACTAATGACTTCACGCGCGAGCGGTTGGAGGCCGATCTACCTGAGGGGACACATGTTTTGATTAGTGATGCGACTGCCGTTCCGGTCAAGATCAAGTATCCCCAAGATACAACGCTGCTTAACCAGAGTCGTTTGAATCTCGAACAAATGGTCACAGATCTGGCCCACGGGTTAGGTGTGGAAATTCCGCGGACGTACAGACGTGAAGCAAAAGGTAAGTGGACCGCTTTTTCGAGGAAACCGCGGCGTCAAAACAAGGAACGCCGCAAACAGCTTCAGGCTCAGCTACAATACATCCGAAGAGATCTGCGATATGTGGCGGAACTGCTTGCGCAAGGCGGTCAGCTCACTGATTGGCAAGCACAGCGTCTGGAAGTGATTAAACAAGTCTATGAGCAGCAGCTCTTCATGTTTGAGAACCACACTCACCATGTCGAGAATCGCATCGTTAGCCTTCAACAGCCGTATATCCGGCCAATCGTGCGAGGTAAGGCAAAGCAGTCCGTTGAGTTTGGCGCCAAGATTGACTGTTCCATGTTGGATGGCGTGATTGATGTAGAGCGTTTCGACTTCAATTCATTTAACGAAAGCACTGATCTTGAAGTAACGCTTGACCATGCTTTTGACCTAGTGGGTGAATATCCGGATGAGGTGCTGGTCGATACTCTCTATCGCACGCGAGATAACATCAATCTGTGTAAGAAGCTAGGCATTAAACTTAATGGGCCAAAGCTGGGTCGAAAGCCCAAACATGTGGATCCGAAACAGCGCAAAGCCGATGTCAGTGCGGAAAACCGTCGCGGTGCCATTGAGCGCAAGTTTGCCTTCTTGAAAGGTTCACTTGGGCTTGACTTAGTGAACACCAGAACGGCTGAGTCCTTGGTGGTAACGGTGGATAGCGCGATTGCATTGGCAAATATCGACCTCCTCCTTAAGCTTTTTTCTGTACCAATTTCTATTGTGGTCGAACAGGGTGGCCTGCATTATCAAATCAACTATAAAGTGACTGAAATTCGGCCAGAAACCGCAGCCTAAATCACCAGGCACTAATGTAAGATTGTATCTCCGAAGGTATATTGCTTAAGCGTCTTAAAATTCGTCATTCATTTCCCCTCAACATTTTTTCGGTAACAATTAAACGCGGATCCGTTGGCGTCTTGATGGCAGTTACCGTAACTCCTTGATTAATAAGACTGTACAATGCCTCGCGTTCCCTGTCATTCAGTGCAATTCCGGGAAGTATTGTCCTCCGATCGTCTCGTTTTGACACATTTCCTAAATTGATGGTATGGATCTTCAATCCTCTATCAAATAGTCGTTTCAGTACAAGTGGGCTCTTGACTAATACAAAAACTCGTTGACCAGCATACCTATTTGCTGAAAGATTATTAAAGGCTTTTTCCTCTGTGATAATTGACGTATTCACACTCGCTGGGGCCACCATTCTCAGCAACTCTTTTTGAGCATTATCGTTTGCAACTTCGTCATCAATGACCATGATTCGGGTAGCCGCTAGTCGATTTGTCCAAAGTCCGGCTACTTGTCCATGAATCAAGCGATCGTCAACTCGAATATCAACAACATCATTCAATATTTGCGAACCTCCTTTTTCTACGACCGACCTATAAGAATCCTATTGCCGATAATGCAATCGACAAAACAAGCACAACAAGAATAATACGTACTGGCGTCATACGCTTCTTACCAAGTAACCAATAAACCAGTAACACCAATAGAACTGGAATCATGCCCGGCAAAATCGAATCAAGCACATGCTGTCCATTCACTACTAATTTCCCAGCAACATACTTAGCTTTGACTGTTGCATTGATCACCGTTGGAATCAATGCACCAACTACCATCAACCCAACCACAGAAATTGCATCAGTGATTGAAGTTAACTCGTCTCGCAGTGTCGTGACAAGTTTAGCGCCCGAATTATATCCCATCTTATACAACGGGATAACCAAGCACTTGATTGCAACCATAACAACCAGCCAAAGAATAACCCCAACTGGATTTCCTTTAACAGCCATGGAAGCCGCGATGCCACCAAAAATAGCTCCTGGAGTCGAAAGTAATAGCGTATCCCCTATTCCCGCGAGCGGCCCCATTAAACTGGTTTTGATCCCTGTTACTGTCGGAAGTGAATTAACGCCTTGGCTTTCTTCAATTGCAAGATCGGCTCCAATTACAAAAGGTGCCATAATCCCATTTGTATTGAAGAATGCCAACTGTGTCTGCAAAGCCTTCTGCAACCCATCTGGATTTTGACGATACAGAAACTTCATTGCCGGAAGTACGGAGTAGCAATATGCCAGTGCCATCATTTTTTCATAGTTTAATGACCCCGTTGCACCACCAAAAACAAAGCGAGTCAGCACTCGACGTTTAATGTTACTAGGCAACTTTTCAACCTGTCTCATTTCTGCATTTGTTAAATTCTGCTTTTGATCACTCATCACCACTAATCTCCTCTCCGTTGCCACCTTTAATTGAAGCCGTTGGTGCTTTTGTATTGTGTGTGGTCACTCGATGCTTTGATTTATAGTACACAAATGCCGCTGCAACGCCGAACAAACCTACACCTAGGACAGACACCTTTATATATGCCACTAGTAAGAACCCAATAAGCAAAGCTGGCCACTGTTTTTTTACTGGCATCGTCCGTAACAAGATACCTAGCCCGACTGCTGGCAATAAGCCACCCGCAACTTGAAGTCCTGAAAGCAACCACTGTGGAACATATTGAAACGCAGTAACAACAAGCCCTCTACCAAAAATAACTGTCAAGAGAATAGGGATCCCTGTTTCACACATCGTCAAGATAATAGCAATCCATTGCCAAATTCCTATCATCTTATAATTACGATTTCCCACCGCTTTTTCTGCTTGATGTTGGAAATAAACATTAACCATTTTTAGCAAAACATCTAGTTGAACCATCACAATTGCTACTGGGATGCCGATTGTAACCCCGACTTTTCCACCGATGCCCGTTGCAATTGCAAGATATGTTCCAACAATTGCCGCAGCTGGATAATCAGGAACGGAAGCGCCTCCAAAACTGCTGACTCCCAGTGTCATCAATTGTAATGTTCCGCCAACATACAGTCCGGTCGTCACATCCCCACATAAAAGTCCGGTTATGACACCGCAAAGTAATGCTTGCCAAAGTCCAATTGCGCTAACCCAGCGTTCGTAATTCATAAAGAAGCCAAATATAATAACTAAGATTGACTGAATGATTGTTACATGCATGACAACTTCTCCCCCTATTCGTCGTCCGGCCTGGTATCTTGAATCAGCGCACCAGTCGAGACTTCTTGTACTCCCGGATTGTCAAGAACTTGCTGAACCACGAAGCTCAATTCATTCTGGTGATTTAACAACGCCGTTAAAGCATCCACAAAACTTATATTGACAACAATCTTCGCGTTTTTTCTGTCTCGCAAAAGTGTATAAAAAGTTTTGAAAGGTGTGCCTTGAAACATATCAGCCATTACTAAGACATCCCCAGTCACTGAAGCTATCAATGACTCTGCTTTGGCATTAAAGTCATAAATACTGTCATCACCCAGACAAAGCGTATGAACATTATTTAAATCCTTTGAAAAACATGCCAATGTGTCATAGATTCCTTGAGCGTATGATCCATGACTGGTTAAAATAATTGTGACCATAATAGCCCTCCCTTGTTTTTGAATTCGCTTTCATAGTAATCTTCGATCAGACCTTTGTCAATAAATTTATGGAATTTGTTCGAATAATTGTGAACGAATCTTGGGGTAGGTTTTTCTGCACCTTCTCCAACATTGACCAAGTCCTTTTTTTCCGTTAATCTTAGGGTGAGAATTTCCCTTTCGATAGAAATGAGCGAATAAATAATGAACAACTCAAAACGTATAGCAGATGATTTGCGAGCACTCATCAGCGAAGGCGGCTTGGTGGATGATCAGTTACCGACTGAAAATAGCCTGATGGCCAAATATCGAGCCAGTCGTTATGCTGTGCGCAAAGCAACCGAGGAATTACAAAAGCAAGGTATCATTTATAAAGTCCAAGGCGGCGGTACTTTTGTAAATAAAGCGTACAAAAAAAAGACACTCTCGCATGCTGTTGGTTTAGTCACAGCTGGTGATCTCACAGAAAACGGTCTTTTAAATACTATAAGCACAGCTTTTTTTAAAAAAGGCTATACTTTGTTTACGGTTGAAACTCATAACTCACCACAATCGGAATATGAGTCGCTACGGTCTTTTTACGATCTAAATGCAGATGCTGTACTTATCGAACCCAGTCAAAGTGCTGTAAACACACAAAGCTTAAAACTATTAGGAGAAATGCAAGTGAATAAGATTTTCACATTCTTTTTATTTTCCTCCTATCCTTCAGTATCTGCCCCTTTGTTCTCTTTGACGGATGCTGACAGTGAAGCGGCTGTCACAAGTGAAGTTATTCAAATGGGCCATAAACGCTTACTAGGAATCTTTCAGGTAGACGATATGCGTAGTGTTTTAAGAATGAATGGTTTTATCCGTGCATACCAGCAACATCCTGAGGTTGCTTTAAATTCTTATATGGAAACTTACCAATCCTCAGAGTCACTACGAGCCGTTATTGAAAGAGTGCGTATGCATTTTATTGATGTAGATAAAGAACTCCGACCAACTGCCATCGTTGTGCACGATGATCGGATGGCATTACAAGTTATGTCCATGTTGCAACGCGCGGGTATTCGTGTTCCTGAAGACGTTTCGATTGTTGGATTCGGAGATTCGATTCAATCCAGCACAGTAACACCAACGCTCGCAACTGTCTCATTTGACAAACCGGCATTTGTTTCTCATCTCGTCCAGCAGACCCTTCTTGCTATATCAGGTGAGAAACCAGTTTCTAAACAATTTCCCGCATACTTGATAAAGCGTAAAAGTCTGTCCAGATATCCTTATCGAGTTGACTAGCGCTAATTCAAACCAAGTTTAAGGCTTTCGAATTTGCCCGTCACTATTAGCACGTTAATGATATTACATGCTTTCCCCCCTTAACTCAGCATATGACACTCCTTTTAAGAGTTCTCGCTAAGCATATGAAGGCGTAATTATAACGCTTAGTGTTAACTTTTCCGCCCACTGCAAAAAATTCTTTTCACCACGACTAGGATCATGCGCATTCACTTGAAATAGCCTACTCTTACCTCATGTAAACCAAGAAAAAAGCCATGCATTTTTTCACGCATGGCTTTTTTACAGCTTAATGGTTTGATAACCGTATTCAGTACTTACACAGATCGCGTCATGCCACTAGCAAAAGCGCTTTGGCTCAAGATCAACTTTCACTTACAGGACTTTCACTCATCAAATGAACCTCATGATCAGCATGCCGCAGTTCAGGCCAGTACTCTCGATTCGCCACAATCAAATCATCCAGCACTTCTTTTGCCACTTGAGCACTAGGCAACGTCTTCGATAGCGTAAGTGCCTGCCAGAGTTCCTGATAATCATGATGAATCCACCCGTCCACTACCAGCTTCTCTACCATCGCCTGATTGAGGATCATCCCGCGCTGAAACAATGGAATTTTCCCTTGCGTTAACGGTTCGGCACCATCTTTTCCGACGATACAAGGCACTTCCACCATGATGTCGTCATCAATATTGGCGATTGCGCCATTATTTTCCACAATGAGCAACATGCGTTCATGTGTATTAAAGGCAATTGCACAGGCAAGATCCACGATAAATGAGGCGTGACTGTCGATTGGAAACGCGCCGACCTCGCTAGTACCCGCATCAATGATCTTTTGTGCGGCCGTGAAAACACGCTTTTCTCGACCGTCCTCAACCTCATTAGCGCGCGTGTATTCAGGATCCGAATGGGCAACAACATAATCCGGGTATAAATAATACTTGAGGTACGTATTTGGCAGATAGTTAGGATCCACCGCAAGCAGATCCTGAGCTTTTTTGTGGGTCGCCTGCCAACTCGCATCCATGTGCTGCGTGTCCACTTCTACTTGGGTCAGATAACCGTGATGCGCTACATAGTCTCGAATCTGTGGTAAATATTCATGGCCGACTTTATCCTTGACACTCGTCCACCAGCCAAAATGATTCATGCCAAAATAGCGCACCTCTAAATCTTCTGGTTGTAAGCCAACAATTTGTGACATCCGCCGCTGAGTTCCAACCGGCATATCGCAAATATTCAAAATTTTGGCATCTGGCCGCAGCCGGCGACACGCTTCGGCCACAATCGATGCTGGATTGGAATAATTTAGCATCCAACAATCCGGTGAATACCGTTCCATAAAGTCAATGAGTTCAATGATGTCGCCGATACTGCGCATCCCATAGGCAATTCCACCTGGGCCACAGGTTTCCTGTCCGACAACGTGATGCTTCAATGGAATCTTTTCATCCTGTTCCCGCATCTTGTAGCCACCAGAGCGAATGTGTGCAAAACAGAAGTCAACATCGGTAAAGGCGGTTTGGGGATCAGTCGTCCAAGTAAACTCGATATTAGGTGCTTTTTCCTTTAATTCAATGGCAATCGCCTTGGCAATTATCGCTTGGCGGGCTTCATCAATGTCGTACAGCTTCAAAGCCCGTAACGGAAAACGATCCGCATTTTCCAGCAGCATCATGACAATGCCTGCTGTATAGGTACTGCCTCCGCCTGCAATCACAATTGAAAACTTCTTAGTCTGGGTCATCATAAACACTCCTATTCAACTTCTGCTGTGTCGAAACCTAATGCGGCATCCACCGCGGTTCTTACTTTAGTGACTGCTAATCCATAGACAACATGGACATTGTTGCCTTTTTTGATCACCCCACTGGCGCCGGTAACATTCCTTAATGTCGCTTCATCAACCAGATCCGGATCTTTTAAAACCGTTCGCAAGCGGGTATAACAATTCGTCACACTTTCAAAGTTGTCCGCTCCACCAAGTGCTTCAATAATGGTCGCGACTGGCACATCTTGGGCACCTTTGGGAACTTGTACAGGTGGCGTTTGCTTCTTCGCCTGATAATCGGCTTTACTATAAAGTTTGGTTTCTTCGGTATCTTGCTCACGCCCAATGGTTTTCAAGTTGAATCGTCCAATCAAAAACCTGAACGTAAAGTAATAAATGAAGAAAAAGGCAATCCCGACGAGTATATACATCGGCCAGTGAGTCTTTCCGATACCCAGTGGCAGGTTATACAGCAGAAAATCAAGGAAGCCATTTGGTCCAATTGCCCGAACGTTAAGGAGGTTCAAGACGACCATGCTCAAACCGCTCAGCCCAGCATGAACGACAAACAGTAATGGGGCAATGAACATGAACGAAAACTCGATTGGTTCGGTGACACCAGCTAAGAAAGAAGTCACAACGGCAGGAATTAGGATTGCCTTGACTTTATTCTTGTTTTCCGGTTTCGCCATTTGATACATCGCTAAACATGCGCCGATCAAACCAAACATTTTCGAAATACCACGTGCATCCCAGATAACCGAGCGTGATAGTAGGTGAATACCAGGATCGGCCATCTCCGCATAATAAATATTTCTGGCACCTTCAAAAATGTGACCACCGATTTCTTCAACCCCACCAAGCGAGGTATAGAGAAATGGCGTGTAAATGAGGTGGTGTAAGCCGGTCGGAATCAGCAATCGTTCCAGTGACCCATAAAGGAATAACCCAAAGTTACCGGTCTGATTAATTACGTGGCCCAAACCGGAAATACCCATTTGGATGAATGGCCACACATAGGTCAGTGCGACTGCCAATAAAACCGTCACCGGAATCAGTACAATAAAGACAAAACGACTGCCACCATAAATCTGAAATGCACTGTGGAATTCAGTATCAACAAATTTGTTATGGATATAACCAACCGTAATACCGAGAATAATGCCCAGAAAAACGCCCATATCCAGAATCTGAACCCCAAGCACCGCTGCCTGGCCGGTTCCTTGAAGATTCTCAGCTTTGGAAAGAATTCCCCGCAGCTCCATAAACTTATTCATGGCATTGATGAAAACTAAGAAAGTCAGCAAAGCCGTGAATCCGGCCTCTGCTTTTTTCTTCTTCGCCAAACCAACCGCTAACCCCACACAGAAAATCACCCCAAGATTGGTCAGAATTGACACCAATGACCCCGACAAAATCAAACCAAAGCCCTTGGTCACTGGATTATTCATAAATGGGACAACTTCAAGCAATTTTTGATTCGTAAAGATATTGCCGATCGCGATCAAAATACCCGCAATCGGTAGAATTAGCACCGGCACAAACATTGCCTTTGAAAATCGCTGTAAGCCATCCATGACCTTTTGCTTCATCCCTTTTCACCTCTCCGATAGGTATATTTAGTAACCTGATATCGTTGTTGGTTTAAACTTAACAAAGTATTGGTTGTATGAAAACCCTTTCAAAGTCATTGGGAACGCGTTACGCTCGCTTGGAACAGGTTCCATTCAGCTCACGAAAGCCAGATAAAAAGCCATACGTTTTTTCGCGTACAGCTTTCTTTACATTTTAAATGTCTGATAATTCCTTAATATTACTTGTTTGCAAGCACTACTTCCCCAATTCAATCACGCCGTCATACTCCGCGCGCAACTTCGCATCAAGATGATGACTCACTTCAATCAGCGTCGTATCGGGATCATCAAGAAATGCTTTGGTAACGGCTTGGGCTGTTTCTGGATCAAGTGCAGACGTCCCTTCATCGAGTAAAGCGATTGGTTTTGGTGCATAAAAGAATCTTGCCAATGCCAGTCGCTGCTTTTGTCCACCTGACAAGTTTTCGCCGTTTTCTTTGATCAGCTGGTGGGGTGATTTCACAAAGTCAACTTGTGCTTTCTTCAGTGCTTTTTGTAGCCAGTTGTCTGCATGTTTTTTCTTTCGCCAAAGTGCAGTATTGTTTTCAACTGAGTCGTTAAATAAGTATACGTTTTGATCAATGTACTGACCGATTCCCGTCAGCTGTGCTCTGGTTAGTGTTCGAATGTCGTGATGATCAAGATAAACATGGCCGTGATAATCCGTAATTTGCCCATTCAAAATCTTGAGCAGGGTACTTTTACCCACCCCGCTGCGGCCAACAATGGCGTATTTGCCGCCGCGGTTAAATATCAGATTCAGGTGATCAAAAATCTTTTTGCCGTCAATAGCGTAACTCAGATTCACAATTTTTAGCGCGCGCTGAAAAGTCGGGACTGATATTGACTCGCTGGCAGCTTCATTGTTAACCGCTCTCGCAGCAATCTTGTCAAATAGTGGCCGCGTTGATTTAATCTGAACGGCATCGTTGCTTAGGCTCGACATTGAGTTGAACACGCTGGCAGCAATATTCCCAGTTGAACTAATAGCCCCAAGCGGAATCGCACCTAAGATGGCCAGTACACTGGTGACCACATCCACCATAACCTGACAAAAGATACTCAAGGCGGCAATTAGATTTGAAACTCGGGTATTAGTTTGCGTGTAAGCAACTTTAGTATGACCATATTTTTGCGCTGCGTTTTTCACAAGCCGACACAATTGCCTCAGCTGATTTGCATTGGAAAATACGTCAAACCCGTTGAGTACATTGGTTAGTTGATTCGAAAAGGCAGCGTTACCATCTGACAACTGTTTTGTAGCAGTGGTCATCGATTTTTCTAAATACGAAGGTCCTTTTAACATCAAGATGACTAGCACGAAGATGACAGGCAGGAACAGCAAGTGGTAGGCGGCAAGTGCCAGGGTCGCAAAGAGGACGGTAGCCGCGCTGGAAATCAACGCAAAGAACTTTTTGATCGCGTTCACCTCGATGTTTCCGGCATCATTCACGTATTCTGAAAGATATTCTCCCGTTGTCTGCCGATGATATTGTTCGTAGGATTTACCGGCGATTTTCCGCGAAATGGTACTGCGAACCGCCACCAAGATGCGCTGGGTTAGCTTTTCCTGAAAAACAGTCTGAAAGTAGTTGCTGACAAGAAACGTCATCCAGACAAGCAAGTTAACCACCGACCATTCAACCAGTGCCAGCAGATTCTTGGAAAAAACGGCATCGGTGGTAAATGTTAATAGCACCGACGTCCCAGTATATAGCAAAACATTAACGATAATCCAGACAATATTAAGACATGTCCGCCCACGCTGTTGCATTAAGAAGTTCTTCATAGTCTATCTCCCCTATCAAGCATCGTTATCCCGACACCACCACAACTAGGTTTTCTTGATACTGCTTACTTTAGTCGCTAAACTGGGGAGGAATCATAGTGTTTCGAAAATGAAACAGGGAGTAACTAACTATGAAAAACTTTGGCGCAACTTTTAGATATTTACGTGAGGCGCGCGGTATTAGTCTGAGCTCACTGGCAGACGATGTCGTGTCAAAAGGCATGATTTCAAAATTTGAAAACGGCACCTCTGATTTGTCCACGACCCGCTTTTTTCATTTACTGGATGCCATCTACGTCACGCCTTATGAATTTATGATCGTGATGAATCACTTCAAGCCACTTCATACCAATCGCTTTCTGAAAAAAGTTACCGCGTGCGCATTAGCTCAAAACGTGCCGGGGCTCAAGCGTTTGGCCAATGAACAATACGAACGCTGGCAACAGTCGCAATCACTTTTCGATCAACTCAATTGGATCATGGCCGCATGCATCCTCGCCGAAACCGCAAAACAACCTTTATCCGCTAAAGTCGACCTACACGTCCTCACTGATTATCTATTCAAGTGTGAAGACTGGGGTAACTTTGAGTTGATCTTATACGGCAACACTATGACACAGTTGCCAATCGACGCCATTGTCATCTTTTCCCAGACGCTGTTAGAAAAATGCTCTCTTTACACTGGGTTAATCACGGTATACGAAACCTGTATCAATGTCCTGCTCAACACCATCGCCGTCTTGATCCGCCACAATCGCATCCAGACGGCTTTAAAAACCGTTGCCCTTTTAGAACAAAAAGACTTACCGGAATCGTTTCTCTTGGAAAGAATTCTTTTGAAGTACTACAAAGGGATTCTGCTAGAAAAAACCGGCGAATCGAAAAAGGGACATGCGCTTATTCACGCTGCACTAAGCGCTTTAGATGCAGGTGACTGCGATACGTTCATCAGCTCGCTCCGAGAAGCGTTAGCCGATCTTGGGGTGTATCATATTTGAAACTAAAAAGGCCGTACTTTTATACAGCCTTCCCGCGTCATGCATCACTTTTGTCACCGAACCCGCTAATTCAGTTTCTCCACCTCGCCGATCACCAGCTCAAACAAGGCCAGCATCTGCGGGTAAAACAGCGATGCCCGTTGATTTACCTCATCCAGCGGGAAATCATCTGCGACTTTAAGCGTCCAATCAGCCATTTTAGCCAAAGTGCTGTCTGCGTTGCCTGTGAAAGCAACGACGGGAACCGGCAGACTGCTGACTAAAGCCGCTTTATCAATCACACTCTGCGTCTCGCCAGATTTTGAAACAACGATAAACAATCCCAAATCCTCTAAATAATTCTCCAACAACGCAGCCGAATCCCCCGGAGTTGAAAAGAAACACCGCTTACCTAGAATCTGAAATTTTTTAAACATATACTGCCCAATTACGCCTGAAAAACCAGCCGCATACAGGTACAAATATTGATTTTCAATCGCCGCGATTTGTTGAGCCACTGCGCGAATGGTCGTCACATCATTTTGGTCAAGCACCGCTGATTGCAACGGATCGTCAGCAGCCTCAACGGATTGTGAGCCGGCCTCGCCATGGCGCAACATCGTCATCAACTTATACTGCATCTCTACGAAACCGCGATAACCCATTTTGTGTGCTAACCGCATGACGGTCGCGGCCGATGTGTAATTCGCTTTCGCCACGCCGCGCACACCCAGATCTAACACACGGTCAATGTTGGCTACCAGATACTGCAAAACCGTGAACTCAGTCTCCGTCAAGCTCTTCCCCGCAACCAGCTTTTCTAGTTTCACAATTGTCAGCGATCCTTTCATTGTTCGTCATGCTGATTTGTCAACCAATCCTGCACAAATGAAAATATTCAGTCGGCATACGTCAATATCGTAACCTGATCGCCATGCGCAACCGGCCCCGCTTTAATCGCATCGAACGCTTTCACCTTCTCCATATTTGTAAACACAACCACCACAGCCGGGTCACGATTTGAGGCTTTAATCGCAGCAATATCGACTTGCGATAAAACATCACCCGCCTGAACTTCATCCTCTGCCGCAATCTTAGTCTCAAACGGTTCCCCGTCCATCTCAACCGTATCCAATCCCATGTGGACCAACACTTCAAGTCCTGCTGCGGATGTAATTCCAATGGCATGTTTCGTCGGGAAAACCGAGCTGATGACGCCTGAAATTGGCGCATAAACTAGCCCTTCTTCAGGCGCAACTGCATACCCATCGCCCATCATCTTTTCCGAAAAACGCCATCTTTGAGCGCCTCCAACAGCATTAGCTCGCCTGTCACCGGTGCAGTGAAAACGTCACGCTTTTCTTTTTTGAACAACCCGAACATTAATCGCCATCCCCTTCTGAATTTGACTGAAACCCCGTAACTTCACGGGTGTTATTTTTTATTGTACAGGAAAAGAGAAAGTCGTGTAAACGGTTTCTTTGCGAACGAGAAATACACCAAGCAAAAACATTGCGATGACTATCTGCGGCATGCTACCATTGTTTCAGTCAAAAGATTAGCGATAGTCTTTTTGATTGTCTACTATGTACTATTTCCAAAAGCTCCATGCTCAAAAGGGAGCATCGGTGGCGACCGATACTCCCCCTGACAAGACCGTTCAAGACGGTTGACATAAGATTTGCAATCAAAAGACCGTCATCTTCTCCAAAAGATTAGCGACGGTCTTTTTGATTGTCTAGGATTGCTACCTCCAATGGCACCATGCTATAATAAAACACGAAAGGGAGCATCGGTGGCTGCCGATACTCCCCTGACAAGACCGTTCAAGACGGTTGGCATTAAGTTGACTAATCAAAAGACCGTCATCTTCTCCAAAAGATTAGCGACGGTCTTTTTGATTGTCTTGTATTATCAGCATAATGGTGATGATCAGCGCAATCAACGATAATACGAAATCACCGAAGACCAGCATCAGCATCAACGCATCAGCAACAGACAACTAGGCACCTCCTTCCGTATAGATTTTGATCATCGCGCATAGGCGACCACCTCACAATACGTTGGATTTGCCAACCGTCATTCACTTTCTTGTCTTGTTTATTATGCCATACAAAACATGAAAACGCCCGTAATCTCAATGATTTCAGGCGTTTTTTAATGCTTGGATTGTATTTCTTGATGCGTCAGTCAGAGAGTCTCACAGTCAGAAGTAAACCTCTGTCACTAATCCGCCGCAACCAACTCACTCGCATCCACCAGACGCTTGGTCATCTCCCACAGCTTGGTCACGTCTTCCGGTCGCGTCAAGCCAGTTGCCTTGTCAATAATCGAGCTGTAAATATGCGGGATGACCTGTTTAACCCCGGCATCCAAGGCAATTTGGAGAATCGCTTCGTAATTATCCAAGTCGATGCCGCCAGTAGGTTCGAGGTTAAAGCCTTCCGCGGCACAGGCTTTGGCCACTGCGCGGAATTCAGCTTCGTGCTTCAAGCCGCCCATGGGGAAGAACTTGAAGCTGGTGCCGCCCATGTCTTGCAATAGGGCAATGGCGGTTTCAACCGGAACTTCTGCGGCCGGTTTTTGGCTGCTTTTCGGTCCAGTGGCAAGATTAACGATGCCGACTTTGCCAGTTGGTGAGACCAAGCCATTAATGACGGTCTCATTTTGGCCTAAAAGTGCGCGACTGGTACCAACGCCGGTGAAGACTTGATTAACGTGTTGGGGCTGCAAGACTTGCGAAACCCGACTCACCATGGCGCTTTGATTCGGGTCGCCTGCGCCTAAGCCAACCGATAACCCATTAGCGGTCACGGCTTGATATTTTTTCATATCTTCAATCGCCGCTTCATCGGTTGCGTAGTTCTTGGTCAAAACGCCGACTACCACATGGCCTTCCGCAGCTTCATAGATGTCTTTGGCATTGTCGACGGAACCAGCGAGCACATTTAGAGCGACACGATTTTTATAATAGTTTGGGGTTAAGTTCATGGAAGACAACCTTTCTATGCGAGAATTTCTTTGAGACGATTGACGATCAGGTCCATTTCCGCTTGATCAACGGCACGAATATCGAATTCGATGATCCCTTCATTGGCCCGATATTCGCGCGTGTAGATAGCCGGATCCCCTGCTTTTAGTTCGGCCGTAACCTGCTTGGCATTCTTGGGACTGGAGGCTTCTACCGTCACCGCGGCCCGGAAAATCGGGCGGCCGGCGCCATCTTGGACTTCCTTCACGTTCAGGTGTGGCACCTCATTCAAAGCGGCCACGAATGGGTGTAGCCGCTTCTTCATCGCGTCACCGGATTCTGGACCCTGATCCAGATACTGGCTAAGCGCGGTGGTAAACCCGAGCAGATTTTCCTTGCCGATTTTCATGGCGCGGCCAATTCCAAGTCCTTGCAGTTTCGTCCAACCGATATATGGTTCCTTGCCGAAAATCAAGCCAGATGCCGGGCCTTCAATCGCCTTGGCCCCAGAAAACAGCACCACGTCAACGCCCATTTCGACATACTTGTGCAAATCCTCTTCCGCCGCAGCATCGAGAATCAATGGAAGTTCGTGGCGATGAGCAACCTCCAAGGCTTCCTGAATTGTCAGCATGCTTTTTTGCACCGCATGATGACTTTTCACATAGAAAATTGCCGCAGTGTTGGCTGTAATCATCATCTCCACATGTTCCGGCGTGCACATATTGGCATACCCGGCCTCAACCACCTGGCCGCCGCCGAGTTCAATCATGACTTCTTCCGGCGTGCCGTAATCAACATTCTGTCCCTTAGGCAAAATGATTTCACGCTTGGTATACCGCGAAGAAAACGGATGATAAACATGATACTTACTACCTTCACCAATAATCCCGGCGACGGCTTCAGCGATCCCGGCTGACGCTGAGTTCACCACCACAGCGCCTTCAGTTCCCAGTTTTTTGGCAATGTACGCGCCAGTTTTATCAACCAAATCCTTCATTTCAAAAAAGTGGGTATCCCCAAACTGCTGTGCCTCAATCGCGGCCTCCGGAACTTTGGAAACGCCTAGAATGGTCATTTTGCCGCTAGCGTTGATCACGTGCTTCAAATCGTAAGTGCTGTAATAATCTGTCATGCGTGTTGTTCCTCCAAATCGTAAACCGCCCCGCCAACAACTGTGTAAATTGGCGCGATGAGTTGCTGGCCGGTTTTTGTGTTGCCATTAGAATCCGTTAATACCTTATCACCTTTTGTTAGGTTAAAAATGGTCACGTCCGCATCTTTTCCTGGTCGCAACCGGCCTTTATTCAAAAGATGGAAGGTGTCCGCCGGTGCAAAAGTCACCATCCGAATAACTTCTGGTAAGGTATAGCCGAGCAGCAACATCTTTTCCATCGTCGTCGCCATGTCATAAACAGGACCATTTTCACGATTGCGGTGGTAAATATCCGTGCTCAAGGACTTAGGATCAAGGCCATGATCGCGGGCAATCTGCATGGTTTTAAAATTAAACGAATCTGTCCCGTGGCCTACATCGAAAACAACCCCACGGTCATATGCATCATAGACGAATTCTTTGATCTCACCGTTTTCATCAATCATCCCATTCGGCTTGCCATTATAAGCATGCGTCAGGACATCTCCTGCACCCATCGCTTGCAAAATATCTTTGAGTTCAGGCGGATTGGCCCCGACATGCACCATAATCGGCAGATGTCCGAGCAAAGCCGCATATGATCTTGCCGCCAATAGTGGCTTGATGCCATTATCAATCACCACCGAATGGCTTTCGCGGGCCTTGATGCCGACGATAAAATCAGGTAAGTCCGCAACCGCATCAAACAACGCCTGCTTATTGACTTTATCTAGGTCACCCAGCTCATCCTGCGCTAAAATACCGGTGCGACCGATATTGATCAGTGCGTAAACATTGGTCTTTTTAGCGCGCGTAATGTCGTAAAAACTCCGAATATTGTCCGCACCGGTTGATCCCGCATCGATCACGGTTGTTACGCCAGCCTTGTACCCATCTTCATCGGGATCGTCATAGTACAGAGATAGCTTTTCATAGCAATGCACATGATCGTCAATCCACCCAGCCGTGACGTAGGATTGCTGGTGTAAGTCAATTTCCTGATGACCGCCTGCTCCTTCCAGCTTTGGTGCTACCGCAGCGATCCGGCCGCCATTAATGCCGACCTCGATCGGCTGTTCACGTTCTGTTTTACCGTTCTTAATTAAGACATCAAACACAAGTGATTACCTGCCTTTCGATTTGATTGTAGCCATTTTTGGATGCAACGCTTGGAGAAATCTGAATTGCGTCAACAAGTGGGGAAAGTTGACCATGAACATGGTTACTCCTGTGTACCGGGCTCTCCAAAATCTTGCACTCCCGCCACTCTCCGAAACGCGCAAACTGGCGCAGAAACCTGCACATAAGGACCTTAGACCGCCAATGACCAAAGACCAGTCATTGGCGGTCTAAGGCCACTTATGCTCCGATTTCTAAGCGCGCCAGTTTACGCTCTTAAAGTTTCACCGGGAAGAAGAATCCCATAATCATCGCGCCAATAATCGCACCGCCTGGGATTGGTTTTTTCCAAGCGTAGAACAACGCTGCGCCGACTGTGCTGCCAATGCCAATCGGAATGCTGGCAGTCACGGCACTGAGGATAATCAACGGCCCAAGGAAGCGGCCAGTTTGGTTACCGGCCCCCATCATAACGTCGGCACCAAATGTCGCATTGCTTTGGTTAATCGTGAACTTCCGCACCAGGAAAATGATCATCCCGATAATTAAGCCCAGAATCGCCCCAGTCAACAACGCCAAGGCAAAGTTTGACACCAGCGACTTGGCGCCAACCGACAGTAAGATCGCCGGAATGCCGATGCCGACCCCTGTCAAAATCGAACCGCCAAGATCCAGAATGCCGACAAGTGACCCTTCCAGAATCCGGGCAAACAGGAAACTCGCTCCAAACGCCGCCGCTGCGCCATACGAGCCACCGGTCATACCAGCCTTCAGCATTGCCACAATTGCCACTTCATTGAAGGCCCCAACGCCATAGTTAAAATACATGGATGTTCCGGCAAAAACGCCTGCCGACATCATTGCAACAATCGCGACAAAGCCCCAATCTGCATGCCAGAAATCGCGATCCGCAGCTTCTCTCAATTCTTCTTCAATTGGCGCTTGATTTGCTGTAGCTTGTTTATCCGCCATCAGTTAATCCACCTCTACTTTCCGCTTAACGTGTTATGAATATTCGACAACCAGTCAGGTGCATTTAAGTTAAAGGACTTCAGCAAGTTGAGATCGAATCCGCGGAAGAACCCTGATAAGACGAAAAGCAAAATGGCCGCAACCAAAATTGATTTCGTAATTCGAGTCCATCCTAGTTCATCAACACCTTTTCCGACAAGAATGCCTAAAACGACCCCTGGTACCGCATTACCCATAATCATCGCCGATAAACCGCCAAACACGGTTCCAAACAGGCCTGACCGTCGACCGGCATCAATTGCCGCCAACCAGAATAAGATTGGCATCACGAGGTTAATCAACTGATTCGCCGCCGGAACAAGCACTTTAACCGCCGTCACTTGCAGCGATTCGGGAATCGAACTGGACGTGACATTCAAGAAAGCAACGACCACGATGCCGGCAATCGCCCCGGCAATCCCCATTTTCTTAGGATTATGCATGGTTTGTTCAACGTTACGATTTTTAACCAGTAACCCAGCAGCCGCCCAGTTCGGAATGACACGGTGCGTAATATCCTGCGTAAAGGCGCCGGCCCCAACCGTTGACGCCCAAGCATTAAAGAAGAAACCCAACCCGAAACTAAAATGCGAAGCCGGATCGCCTTCTGCCGCGTTCATTTCGCCCAGTGTTCGAAACGCGCCCAAAGCTTGTGTCTTTGGCGCGGTGAACATCCGTGCTGCCCCAACCCCTGCCGCAAAACCAACCAATCCGCCAATAATGATGGACTGGAATAAAATTGTGAGAATTGGCAATTCATTTCACACCCTTCAAAATATTCTTTAGATTCGGCAATGACATGGCATCCGGCGATGGTGCCGCGACGTCTTCAAAAACCAAAGCGTCAAGGTCAATCGCCGTAACTGCAACCGTCACTGCCAGTGTCACTGCATAAGTGGTACGCGTGCGTTTAAAAAAGAAAAACAGAAACTTTTCCGTATAACTCGACTTAACCAGTTTCAGCGGCTCGACTTTTTCGGGAACGATCCGCAAAATCGCAGTTTCGGTATCACCAATCAGCTTTTTTTGGATATTGCTAAAAGCGGCTGCAAAGGCTTGCTGCTTGGTTTCACCTTTGCCAGATACCGTGACGACTTGATGTTTGGTTTCATTGACGACTGTCATTTATAACCGCACTCCTTACGCTTCGGGATACTTCTTGTTCCACGCTTCGACCAGTGCTTTACCCAACGCTTCTTGATCCATAAAGCCAAAACCGAGAACTTTAGTGCCTTCCTCGATGGCAGTCACACCTTCTTGAATCGAGCGCATGCCATGACGTTCCGGCCATCCATATTGCGTATGCGCAGTAATCGCCCCCGCACCGCCGGAACCACAGAAGCTAATGCCCATATCGGCTTTTTCTTTATCCATCACCTGACCCAAACGCATATCCGCCCCCATACCAGGCACCACAACGGCAGTACCACCAGCGGCTTCAACTCCTTTAGCAACGTTTTGACCTTTACCCATCCGATCTGCGATAACTACTTTAACCATGATATCTTCCTCCTGAGCGTGAGCTGGCGCGGTTAGAATCCTCGCCAGTTAACACGAGATAATTGCAATCGTAAAATATCTCCACTTCAAATCTTGTTCTGCGCCGCTTCAAAGTGAATCGATAACACATACTTCTCCGCATCCGCCAAATGACCGATGTGCCGAACCACTTGATCGGCTAAATCCAGCGACTTTTTCGAGACTTCCGCAAACATTTGGGGATCGACTGCCGGCAACTTTTCGCCTGACTTTGAGCGGTTGATCATTTCAATCAGATGATTCGTTAACACTTGCAACTGAACCGCGGTAAAATGAATCTCCGCTTGTTCGGCTAACTGAATCACGTCACTGACAATCACTTGAACCGCCTGTGGATCTTGGCTTTGGGCAATCATTTTTTGCACTTCAACAGGTAGCTTAATTTCGGCTTCCAGTGGTGACATCCCCCTTCTGAGACACAGCATGACCTAAATTTAAATATTCAAGAATCGCATGGACTTCCGCGCGATTGATGGCAAGGCCATGATCGGTAAAAATTCGTTCCACGGTGCCAGCTAATTTGGCATCGTCATGATTAGGTTTTCCTTGGTACTGCTTACCAAACATGATGCGCTGGGCAGCTAAAAAGACGTGCATCATGAACGCATCGGCATAATACGGGTCAATCTTGGTTGGCAACTGGCGCTTGAGTTCTGAATAAAGACTGAACATGGTCAGAATTGTTTGTTGTGTCTGCTTTTCCAGATCAGGCTTAGGCTTAATCGGAACTACCGGCGGCTCTGCTTTGAGTTGTTCAAGTGGCACCTGCAAACGTTTGGCCACCGCACGCCGGATAGCGGCAATATCAGTCGCGTTTGGCAAGGGCTGGACTTCAATGACTTGCACATCCAGATGCTTCAGTGGGAAAACGCTAATCACCAGCTCAGGATGCTCGCGGGCAATCAGCGCCCGCGCATCATCAATGGAGGCAAATCCGACCAATTCAATGTTGGGTATCGCCGAAGCCACGCGCTGTTGAATCAGATTGGTGATCCCAATACCGGTGGCACAAATATAAGCGACCCGCACCGTTTTCAGTTGGCTGTCCCGATTGAGCGATACCATGAAATGCAAGGCGATAAAGGCCACAAAGGCATCGTTCAAAATCGGGCGATAGGCGGCCAGCTCCTTATGCACCGTCTTTTCAATGGCTGCAAACAACTGCGGATATTCGTGCTTGATGTCCTGCGTAAACGGACTGTATTGAAGCAGTTGATTCTCCTTGCCAAGCGACTGGCTGAGGTGCAGGTAGAGATTTTCCTGAAGTTGACTGTCGTGACTGAAATCGTGATCAACCAGCGCCCCAACTGCCAAGATGATTCGGTGCGTCATAGCCACAAAGTTGTCGTTCTGTGCCACCGTTAACTTCTGACCATCCGCTCCAAGGTAATAAGCAAAATCGTCGGCCCAAACTGGCAGGTTGTAAAACGCCAGTGCTTTGAGAATCAACTGACCGGTAAACGTGGTACTGTCGCCTTGCTCCACAACCCGATGATAACTATTCACCGGCTGATTAATCCCTTGGCGCACAATGCCGATTGCGAGCCGAATCATGGTCGTGATCAAAGCGCTGGGATCAGGCATTTTCTGATCCTGTTTTCCCAGTTGAATCGCCGCTTTCAGGATCGTATTAAACGCATGATCAAAGGTCGGCTCACTCGTCAAAACGAGCGCCCGTTTCGGTTCAACCAAGGCATTGAGGCAATCCACCAGCTCCGCCATCAACGTCTTACGATTCAACTGCTGAGCGATAATGCGTTCCAGCAACCGGCGAATATCCAGCTCCGTCCCCGTGAGTTTGTAGCCATAATAATTCTTACTCGTGAGCTTCACATTCACCTGATGCAAAAAGGCAGCCAGTTTCTTTAAATCGTTGTTCACGGTCGTTTGACTGACATTCACCCGCGCTTGAAGCTGCTGTTGGGTCGTATAGTCACCTGTTTGCGCCAAAATCAGAATCATGCGGATAATCCGTTCATTCGGGGCCAAATAGTTATCCGCCAACTGCTCATCGATTTTCTCGCGCAATGCCATGCGATCTTCAACGCTTGCTTCAATCCAGACGCCTTTTCGTGGGGCGCTTTCGAGTTTGGAATGGTGCAATGCAAGCCATTCACGAATATCTGCCAAGTCATACTTCACGGTGCGAATACTGACCGCCACGGCTTCTGCCAACTGCTTAGATGTCACCACCCCTTCAGCATTCAGTAACTGCAACACAATTTGCCGCTGCCGAGTACTCAATTGCAACGTGTTCACCCCCTCGTAAAACCACTTGCCACAACGATGCCAGACGCCTGCCAGCACGCCATTCACACCGTCCATTTCCAACCTCCACCGTCACTTTAAAGCGCTTTCTAAAAAGAAACAATACGCAATCATTGCACGATTAATCGTGCAATCGCATGTGATCGGGCAAACAATGGCAAAATGGTCTGTTCCAATTATAACGAAGACTGTATTCATGCCGCTAACTTTCACCCTTATAAAAATGCTTATGTATAGGGATTAAAATGATAAGTAAACGCTGACTATGCCTGTATTGATATGGAACAATCGCCCAGACAGGTTCAGACACTTTTCACATTATTAAGAACTTAATCATGCAAAAATATGTTTCTCACACCCTCAAATACAACTGTTATCTGATTTTGAATTTATAAACCGCATCAAGTTTTTGAATGCTTCACATAAAATAATAAATAGTTAGGTGGCATATCCAAGAAACGCCATAACCCACCTCATCGTCACTAATCACAGCGGCTTACGTTCATCAAAAAAACCTCCTGCTGCTCAACTTTCGGCAACAAGAGGCATCTCTATTTTGCTAGTGCTTTTTCACTCAAACTCCCGCAGTCTTATCAAGCTGGCGTCCTTCTTCATTGAACACCCGAATCGCATCGTTAGCAGCTGCGTTTGTCATCAGCTGTTTGAAGATATCATAACTGATCGTCACATTTGCGGCGCCGGCTTTGATCGCGGCCATGACTTGTGAGGCGTTTTTGAAACTTGCCCCCATGATCTTAATATGCGTATCGGTACTTTGATAAAAGCTGTGGGTCTCGGCGATCATTTTATATGGATCAATGTCGAGCTGCTCCATGCGATTCACGTATGGCGCGATATAGTCGCAATCCACAACGCAAGCCATGAAGCCTTGGCGCGTTGAATATACGGCCGTTCCCAGCAGACATTCATCGGGCTTTTCATCCCTAATTGCAGAGATTGCCTGATAGCCCGGTTCAAACAGCGGCACTTTAAACGCCATTCGGGTATCATCCGTGTCCGGAAAACGGCGGCGCAATTCATGATAATCAGCCAACAGTTCGTCCTTGGTATCACCCACCAGCTGAACGAATAAAACGCCGGGCTTTAAGGCGCGAATCTTAGTCAGCTGTTCAAAACGCGGCTGGCCTTCCTTAAGCAACAACTTAGGATTAGTCGTAACGCCTTCAAACTGGTTAAACTGCAACATTTCCTTAATCTGGCTGAGATTGGCAGTATCAATGAACATCGCTTATTCCCCCTTCATAACCTTAATGACGGTGCCGACATCCAAATCCGGATAGGGCTTTTGCTCCAAGTACAGTGATCCGGCCAGTTCCGGTGTGGTCGCACCGTCAAAAACAATCGCGGTGTGACCTAAATTGCCTAAGTTCGTATTGACTTCGTTGCCCACCGCCGTAATGGCATAAGTCTGATCACCAAACATCATCACATCGCCGGGTTTAATCGGCTCAAGAATTTGATTCACTTTGATAATGAAGCAGGATGACCGCAACGCGTCAGGCGCCTCATCTCCAAAAAGAATCGCCATGTTAATATCCTTAAACCCGCGCGCTTCGGAACCAACTTCAAGAATGGTGGTTTCATATTTCACTGTTGCTGCTACTGACGACACCGCACTCACCTCTCTAAAAATCCTGCTTTATTTTGCATACAAACCAAAACTTGCTAACCAAGCGACCACGACTCGGGGAACCCCGTTTAAGAATCGCGAATACAACACTGAAACCACACCGACTTCAACGGTTTTTGAGTCTGCTTCTTCAAGCCCTAAACCAACAGGAATGAAGTCAGCCGCATTTTGCGTATTAATGGCAAACAGTGCCGGTAATGCATATTGCGGCTGAATGTTGCCGCGGCCGATTTCAACCCCGATCAGCGTCCCAATGACTTGGGCAATAACCGCTCCCGGTCCGAGAATCGGGGATAAGAATGGCAAGGAACAGATAAAACCAATCGCAATCAAGCCAAAAACATTCCCAGCCAGTGGCGTCATGAGTTTGGCAAACCAACTGCCTAAACCCGAGCCTTGAATGATCCCGATTAGCAACGCAACAAAGGCCATAAACGGAATTACGGTGTTAAGCATGGTCTGGACAGAATCTTTTGCCGCTTGGTTAAAAGTTGCAATTACCTTCCCGGCACCAATTCCGATCCGGGCAATAAAGTTAGGCTTTTTCATTTGGGCAGTGATCGTTTTGTTCGTGTCAAACTTGGCTTCGCGAGCTTCAGCAGCTTGCTCGTCGGTTGCTGCCGTTTGCGCTTCTGTATTCGTTGTTGCCGCTGCCCCTGCTTCTGCCAAGGCAGCATGCTGCTTGCCGGCTTCACCGCGCTGGTCAAATGGAACGCCATTTAACGCCTGATCCGGAACAGCATCATCCGGCAATGCGGTAATCTGATTCACATCAACATTGGAAACATACAATTTAGGCACAATATATTTTGCCAGCGGTCCGGATTTTCCGGTGGGCAACACATTAATGGTTAAGATGTTTTTCTTCGGATAAATCCCGCAGCGCAGCGTTCCGCCACAGTCAATGATCGCCAATGCCGTTTCGTCTTCGGGAATGGATGTTTTAAATCCATCGACGGCTTCCATCCCGGTCAATTCCGCAATTTTGTCCACGATGGCTGGCCGGTTACCCCCTGTCACGTAGATAAACTTATGCTTCTGTTCGGTCGGTGTAATTGTCAACGGCCCGCCATAGCCGCCTGATCCTTTAACGACTTGAATGCTATGCCATTTTTTCTCAGCCATGATCCTAATCTCCTCATTTTAAAATCGCGTCAACTTCACGCTATGACCGCTGCTAAACTTCTTGTCCGTTACGTGCAGACAGATCAACGGTTTTGCTCAGAGTAATGCCAGTTTGCTTGGAAACATAAGCAGTTGTGAAGTCGGTAATCCAGCCACCGATAAAGTTCATGACAATCCCGACTAACATATAGCGAATAGCCAGATCCATTTGATTCAGTCCGAGTTTTTGCACCCCTTGCGCAATCCCCAACCAGACAAACAGTTCACCTGGATTGATATGCGGGAAGACGCCATTACTCGTATGACAAAACTGGGCTTGGGCGGCATAATAACTAGGCTTGTAGTATTCAGGCAGAAAGCGAGCCAACGTGAAACACATTGGATTGCCCAGCATGAACGCCGCAAGAAAAGGTAAAACCAGATAACGCATTAACACATTACGACTTGCTTTTTGGGCAAACCGTTCGATGCGTTCTTCCCCGATAAAGGCAATAATCGTATTCATCAGTACCAACAACAGCAGCACAACCGGCACAATGTTGGTCATCCAACTAATAAACGTCTTGCCGCCAGTTTGAAACAGCTTCATAAAGCCAGCGGCAAAGTCAGAAATATATTGCATGATGGCATCCCCCTAGATCGTATTTTTTCTAAAAACATGCGCCAATGCATCAGGCAATGCTTTGATGCGCTGACCGATCTCATTAAAAATCGGCAGTGCAAACATGCTGACGCGGCTCGTATCAAAATCTTCGAAACTAAGATTATTCGTTTTATAATTCACATAATTACGGTAAGCATTCAGAAAACACTCACGCTCGGTCCGACTCAGCTTCTGCAGGGCCGTATAATCAGCGCCGACTTCAGCGACTAACTCACCATCAAATTGAGCGACTTCGCGAAACCGGCTAAAAACGGTCAACCCTTTCATCACCCGAATTTCCTGAATCCGATCATTGTGATCCAACCCAATCAACATCAGACTGCCTTGCCGAAAGCGCCGTGGATTCTTGCCGATTAAGACGCGGCCTTCCTGGCGAACAGCATGATAATTGCGGGCAAAATTACGAATTTGAAAATAACCCATTAACGCCTGCAATAAAAAGGCGGCAGCTACGAAAATACCTAGTATCAAAATGTTCATTCATAATCCCTCCGTTACAATGGTTAACGGATCGCGACTGTCTGTAATTTTCTGAAGATTAGCCATCGCCGTTTCATTCACCGCCAGCAAAAACAGCAAATCATACAACATGGACAAATCTTCCAACGCCTTTTTGCCTAAGGTCCGCGGAATCCCGATGACAAAAATATAGCTAACGGACTTGCCACCAATCGTGATGGCATGTGTCAACACGCTCAGATGCAGAAACAAGCGATTCTGATCAATATCGGCAATTGCATGCGGAATCGCCGCGCCATTATCAAGCACAAATTTGGTGGTGGCTTCATGTTGAATGAGCCGCTCGATAAAGCCTGTATCGACCAACCCTGCCTGGCAATCTGCCTGAAGCGTCGCGCGCAAGACAGCTTCATACGACTGCCCTGGTTGATTGTCATAGATTTGCGCCCGCCAGATAATACGGCCAGCATCAATTTCATGTTGCACAGCCGAGGCGCGCACCTTCGTCTCAAGCACCCGATCCCGAAAAATGTCGCCAATCATGACCACGGGAACTTTCAATCTGAATGCCAATGGCCGGTCTGTAAAAACCATGATGAGTTGATCCTGATGGGCAAGAATATCGGTCTCATCCTGAAAAGTCCGAATGCTGACTTGCGATTCAAACATGGTGTTCAATTGACTTTGCAAATATTGCAACACGCTTTGCCCCATGCTTGAAAAGAATCCAACTTGCGGCTGATCCAGCGGCGCCCGATCCGCATGTTGCAGCGCCATTTCAAAGTAAACGGTCAAATAATTAATCTCGACATCCGCAATGTGAATCCCTAAAATTTCTTCTAGCTTATCAATCATCACCATCGCCATATCGGCCGCTAACTGAAACCGCTGAAGCATCTTATCGGTTAAATAATCCGATGGCGAAATATGAAAAATGCCGCGATTGATCAGAAAAATCAAATGATACTTCGTCGTTTGATAAAACTGATCATAGTCAATTTTGGCATCAACCAAGGTTCGAATGTCAGCTGCAATTCGGTCGAAAATGACTTTATTTGCCTGTACCTTTCGGGCTAACTTTTCTGCTGATAATAATTTATTTGCGTACAGGTTAAACGGAAACGCCAAAAAGTTATATTCTTCCTGACTAAACTTGACCCGACACCGATCCTCAATGTCCGCAATGATGTTAATGAACAAAGGTGAATCTTCCATTAAGTTCGTGTAATACTTGCTGATGCCGTTAAGTTCATAGTGATGACGCTTCAGGAAAACCACAATTTGCATCACCTTTTGGAAGATCTGGGTGGTACTCGTTTTGATCTTGGCCGCATTGAGTCGGCTAATCACCGCCGCGACTAAAGTCTTATCGTCAAAAAGCCTTGCCTGTACATAGTCGAATAAGTGGTTATAAATCAGCATCGTTAAATCGACCGTTGAGCCTACCTGCAGCTTAATGCCGCGACTCGTTGCACTTTCAATGCCAAGATCGTAATTTTTTAACCAGTGCCGACACGCGTCTAAATCTTTTAGAAGTGTGCCGCGACTCACGGTCAGCTGGTCGGCAATCTCATCCATAGGTACAAATTTCCGTTCTTTGATCAACCGAAACAGAATCTCCGCCTGCCGTTTTTGCTTGTCGTTATTATCAATGTTTTGCTTGAACACGCCTGACTGAATCAGTGAAAATTTTCGATAATTCAGAATATGCAGGAAGTACCCGCTTTTGTTAATGCGAATTTCGGCTGCATCCCCCAACGACTCGCCTAGTTCATGGATATATTTTTGCATCGTGCGTGTCGAAACATTCTCGCTTTCAGCCAATTCGTCTAGGCTGGAGGTACCATTTGCCAAAAGATAACGCAAAAGCCGATAATCCAAACTATTCAATCAGGTGACCTCCTCCAAATTACCGATTATCCGCGCGACTTGCCTCCTGCCACATTTGTTGTAACGCCTGTGATATAACTTGCTCGATTCGATAAGAAGTAGTTCACCAAATCCGCTACTTCACTGAGTTTCCCACTGCGACCCAATGGCGTAGTCGAAGTCGAACGATAACCGGCGCGAATGGCTTCAACGGTGGTATCACGCGTGTACGCCAAGGCTTCTTCATAGCTTGGTGTTCGCAAGCCGGTTGCTTCCATAATTCCCGGGGCAACCCCGACCACGCGAATGTTGTATTTACCCAGCTCTTTGGCCCATGAACGCGTAAACCCGTTAATCGCGCCTTTACTTGCCGAATAAACACTTTGACCAACAGAGCCTTCCAAACCGGCTTCAGAAGACATATTGACCACGACACCGTGGCCTTGCTTCACCATTCGCCGCACCACTGCCTGAGAAACCAAGAACACGCTTTTGACATTAACACTGAAAATCTGTTCAAACGTTGGCACGTTCAGTTCATACTTGCCATGTGGGTCTTTGGGGTCAACCAAAATCCGCGGTTTATTGATACCCGCATTGTTGACAACGCCCCAGATTTCACCGTTTATTTTTTCGGCTGTAACAGCTAGATTTTCAACCGCTTCCGGATCCGTGACATCGGTATGAACATAAGTCAGCTTCGGATCTTTCAAGTCGCCTTCCTTCAGATCGCCGTTAACTACATTGGCACCGTTATGAATAAGTTCTTTAACAATCGCGGCCCCAATTCCTGATGAACCACCTGTTACAACAATCGTCTTACCATCTAAGCCTAACCAATCTGACATATGCTATCGCTCCTTTTCATCTTTCGTTTTTATGGTAGCGTTTTCTTCGACTAGGCTTAATCCAGTGATTTTCCATCAACCCTGAAAATTCGTGAACCATGTCGTTTAGTTTCAGGATTATAAAAAAGCAGATGGATCTTTCGTAACTTACGAAAGATCCATCTGCCGTTATTTTTTGGTGATAGTTATGGTTTAAGCAATGGAGCAACTTGAAACCAACACCAGCCGCGTCGTTAGTGTAAAGTTTCTCTCGGAGCATGTGGGTGTCAAACACGAGCACATTAGTTTACACGATTCCCGTAGCAGTGCAAAGCGGCACCTTGTTCGAATATCAGGATAGAAAGCAAGAGCTGGCGGAGCGGTGGCGGGCTCAGTGGTGAAATTGGTCTTAAGCGGAGTGGGCTTCTCCGCTTTAGACCAAGGCCGAGCTTCGAAACCGCGGTCTTTGCGGGTTCGAAGTCGTGCCCACCACGTTCCAGCCCAGCCACCGCGGAGCCAGCTCGGAGCATCGGAAATCACTTAATTAGAGTAGAACCGAGAAAAAGTCCTCAATTTTCAAGTCAAGTGCAACGATGATAACGAATTCTTGATAGTGGTCTAGGCTGTTACGCCATGCATCGGTAGTAATCGCATGGGCGAAGATAGTTCAGAATACGTCTGGGACGATGGTTCAGTGCGGATTGGACTGCTTGAATTTCAACCAGGGTAACTGCTCTGAGAGACTTCCCTTTCGGGAAGAATTCCCTAAGCAGTCCATTGGCGTTCTCGTTTGTGCCACGCTCCCAAGGCGAGTACGGATGTGCGAAGTAAATCTGGGTTCCAACAATCTCTGATAACTTGGCAAACTCGGAACCATTGTCAAAAGTGATACTCTCAAATTCCTTGGCCCCGTAGTCGTCGATCGTGTCCTGCAAGGCTTTAAGGCAGGTGCCCGCATGATAGTCAGGAATCTTGACGATGATCTCAGTCCGGCTGTACCGTTCTGTGAGCGTCATTAATGCTGGCTCATCAGCTAAGCGAATACCTTTGACCAAGTCGCCTTCCCAATGTCCCACGCCTGTGCGGTCATTCACGGCCGCAGGACGCAACTCGATTGAGTCGCCGTATATCTTCTTATTCTTGCGCTTGTGGGCGTTCTTATAGCCTTTGATGCGGCGTCGGAGCTTCTTGGGAAGTGTCATGTTGTCTAGCTCAAGCAGCCCGGCGTCGATGTAGCGATACACAGTTGTCGTTGAAGGGCAAGCCTTGCCCTGGTCGCGATAGAAGTGTACGAAGCTATCAACGCTGTGTACGCGCGGCTTACGAGTAAGCTCCCTGGCGAGAGCCTTGAAGAACGCACGGCCGGTCTTAAGAAAGGCGTAGTGACCGGTTCTATCGCGTTTACGGTCGTGCATGGCTTGGGCAGTTTCCGCAAGATAGACTTGATGCGAGTGACGCTTCGAGTCGAGCTGAGTTACAGATCCACGCGTGATTTCTCGTGAGATTGTCGCTTTACTGCGATGAAGCTTCTGTGCAATCACGGTCGCGGTGTCACCAGCAGCCTGAAGGGCCTGAATTGTAGCACGGTCGCTAAAACTGAGTTGTTGGTAATGCTTGTGGGTGTTAGTCTGAGAGTGGGTCATGAAGATTCCTGCTTTCTTGTTTAGCTAGCACTAACAAGAATAGGTCTTCATGGCCTTTATGGTCTAGTCGTCAGGGTGTTGCACTTGAATTGTAAACTGGGGAACCGAGAAAAAGTTGACACTTGCCGCCGCGTCCCAATCGTTGCTCATACGTACAATATGTTGTACAATATTTTCGAAAGGTAAGGTGCCGTTATGGAAGCAACGAATTATAGTGATTTCCGCCGCAACCTTAAGCATTATATGAGTCAAGTCAACGAAGACGCCGAACCGCTACTGGTTACCGCTAAAGATGATGATGACAATGTGGTGGTTATGAGCAAGCACGATTTTGACGCCATCGAAGAAACCCTGTATTTACTCAGCAATCCCAAGCTGATGGCCAAAATCAAACGTGGTGATGCCCAAATTGCCGCTGGAAAGGCTAAACAGCACGAGTTGTTAACGGACTTCGATCATGATTAAAACCTGGACCGATGATGCTTGGGCGGACTACATGTATTGGCATGATCAAAACGACAAGCGGACAATCAAACGAATTAATCAACTCATTCAAGCCATTGACCGTGACCCTTATAAAGGCATCGGAAAACCTGAGCCACTTAGATATGCGCTAACCGGAAAATGGTCACGTCGGATTGATCAGGAAAATCGCATCATCTACAGCATTGAAAAGAACCACATTAATATTTTCGCCTGCCGCACTCACTACAGTTAACAATCATATTGAAGTTTGCGGCTCATTCACAATCTTTGAGTGCCAACCATCGTTATTTCGGTCCACCATCCAATATCTCTGATTCATAGCCAGCAAAAAATGGATTCACCACTTTTAACGGTTGCGAATCCATTTTTTGTGTCGTTCAGGGTCTACCATCTATATATTTGGTTATCAGAATAATATAACAAAATTGCCTTCACCCAACACTCACGCTTTTGTCGCATGGCTCATCGACTTTGCTCCGTCCTGACCGTAATACGCATTGGCCCCATGCTTCCGATAATAATGTTTATCCAATAAATACTGCGGCAAGTGCACATCCTGATGCGTCAAAGTCAATGCATGATAATCCATTTCGGCGATCACTTCCAAAACTTTGGCATTATAAACCGCCTTTGCAGGAGTCGCGCCCCAGCTGAATGGCCCATGCTGGCTGACTAAAACAGCGGGGACCGCGTTGTGATCAATGCCGCGATCCTTGAAAGTTTTGACGATAACCTTGCCTGTATTTTCCTCGTAAGCTTCTTCAATCTCTTGTTGGGTCAAGGCTTCCGAAATGGGCACATCACCATAAAACGTATCCGCCGCGGTGGTATTCAAATTCGGAATATCCATGTGCGCCGAAGCAAATGCAACGGCCCACGGTGAATGGGTATGGACAATTCCGCCAATGTCAGGAAAGGCATTGTACAAAACGGTGTGGGTTGGCGTGTCGCTTGAAGGATTCAACTGGCCTTCGACAACTTCGCCTTGAAGATTCACCACCACCATGTCATCAGGTGTTAAGTCCTCGTAATCGACCCCGGAAGGCTTGATGACAAACAAGCCTTGCTCGCGGTCAATTCCTGAGACGTTCCCCCAAGTAAAGGTAACCAGATCCAACTTTGGTAACTGCATATTAGCGGCATAAACTTCTTGCTTCAATTTTTCTAACATTGTTAAAACACCCCTTCTCAATTCATCAACCACGTTACTGTGATACAGCGCGGTCCGATTTAACATGTCGCTTTAGGCACCACCGTTTAAAAGTAACGATAGGTTTTCATTTGCAAAATCTATGAAAGCGGTTTTAAAGACAAAAACTCTGATATAATGGGACATAACCACGTAAAGTCGGAAAGGAAGTTTACTTATGCTCAAAGCCATTGCACTTGATATGGACAACACGTTACTGAACAGCAATAAAGAAATCAGTGTCACCAATCGCGACGTGCTTCGTTACCTGAATCGCAAAGGCATTCGCGTTATTCTTTGTTCGGGACGCCCTTTTGCCACGCTGAAGCCCTTCTTGGACGAATTGCATGTGACCAAAAATGATGATGTGTGCGTCTGCTTCAACGGCGGTTTGGTTCGCCTAGTTCGTGATCACACCGTCATTAAGGCAAACACCTTGAGCAAGGAACAGATCAAGCCGGTGTATGACCTCGTTAAGGAAAACGGGTTTAAGCTCGATATTGTTGCCGAAGATGAAGTGTATTCACTCACCGAATTTGGTAAATCAAGCTATCAGACGATGATTCCTAAGCAGATGCCGTTTATCGATACCACGTTCAGTAAAGTGCCGGCCAAGCTTCCGATTTTCAAAGTCGTGGTTGCAGGCGAGCCTGCCATGATTGATGCCGCATCAGACGCTGCCCAGTCACTCAAGCAGCTGACCGTCACGCGATCCCGGCGCACGCTGCTTGAAATCCTGCCGCCAAATGTCAATAAGATGAACGGTTTAAAAGCCGCACTCAACTTTTACCGCATCCCGCGCGAACAACTGGCCGCGTTTGGCGATGAGGAAAATGACAAAGACATGCTGGAGTATGCCGGCATCGGGGTGGCCATGGGTAACGCGATTCCTGAAATCAAACAAATTGCGGACATTACCGTGGGCTCAAATGATGATGACGGGGTTGCTAACTATTTAATCGATTACTTCCAGATCAGCCCCACTGCCATTCGCCTATAGTTAAATGAATCGTCTAAAGCCGGCAAGCAATTGGCGGCTTTTTTCGTGTGCAGGTCAGCAGGTGCTTCATGATGGGACATTGGTTTTTGCCACCGGCTCCTGAACAAAACCAGCCTGCACAAACAGCGGATCGAAAAAGTCCTTGGCCTGCTTCACTTCTTGGATTGGATCAGCGGCCTTTTCCGTCCACATCTCGATCGTAAAGGCGCCGCTGTAATCAAGGCGTTTTAGCGTTCGCAGACAACCGGCAAAGTCCACCACGCCAGCGCCAAACGGGACATCGCGGAATTGCCCTTTGCTTTTTGCCGTCACCGCTTGGGTATCCTTCAAATGAACCGAGACGATGTTTGCAATCCCCAGTTCAAGCTCGCGACCGACATTGTTTTCCGGCCAGGCTGACAAGTTGCCAAGATCCGGATACGCTTGCAACCACGGACTCGGAATCTCATCTTTAATCGTCTTAATTTTGGAAAGTGAATTCAAAAACGGATCGTCCATCGTCTCAATTGCCAGCATCACTTCTTTAGCCGCGGCATAGGCCACACCGCGCTTCAGGTTCTCGATAAAATATTCTCGTGAAGCTAAGGTTTTCGGCTCATAGTAAACGTCATAACCGGCTAGTTGAACATTGCGAACGCCCAGATCACTAGCCAAATCAATCGCCTTACATAACATCGTCAGACTTTTTTCACGGATCGCCGGGTCTGCCGAGCCTAATGGAAACCGACGATGGCCGCTTAACATCAATGTATGGATCCGCACCCCTGTTTGCCAACAAGCATCACGCACCTTCGCCCGTTTCGCTGCCGTCCAATCCAACCGGGCCAACCGTTCGACACTTTCATCAACCGATAACTCCAAAAAGTTGAAACCCAAATCCCGAACCATTTTCAACCGTTCAACCCAAGATTCGGTCCTGGGCAGTGCTTTTTCGTAAATTCCTAGTGAAATCACAAATGTTCCCTCCTTGTGAGCGCGAGCCGGCGCGGTTAGCATCAAACTGCCTATATCGCCCACTCATCCCCTATTTTTGGCAACAAAAAGCTGGCGGGCGCCTTTTGTCCATGACCGATCAACCGAATTGTTAGGCTGGATCGGCTAAGCTAAGGGCCTTCGCCAGCTTGCTGTTTCTGAATAGTTAATTAGCAACCTGCACAACATCAATTCCTTGACGGCGCAAGTCACGCACTGCTTTTTCATTGGCAAAATTATCCGTGATCAACACATCGACCGCAGCCAAATCCGCAACATGATAATTGCTGGTAACCCCGACCTTGCGATAATCAGCCACGCAAATCACTTTCTGTTTCGTCCGCCTGATCATGGTGGCATTCACCTGAGCCTCAAAAATATTCTGAGTCGTGACGCCGCCTTTTTCACTGATACCATCGCAGCCGATCAACGTGAAATCCGACTGCATCGTCTCAAGAATCTGAACCGCAACCGTCCCCACCAACGACTCTTTAGGGTAGCGAATTTCGCCACCGGTCAGGATGATTGAAGTTTCCGGATGGCGGACACATTCGGTGGCTCGGATATTATTGGTGATGATCGTCAAAGGCATCGTTGCCAATTGATTAATCGCCCGCCAGCACAGCGAACTGGAATTCACGAATAACGTACTGTTTTTGACAATATAGCTCGGGACCGCAGCCGCAATCGTATCCTTCAACAGTTCAATGCCGGAACGCGAGGCATGATTGGCGGGCGTTGCAACGTTAGCCTTTTCAACCAGCCCGTGATGCCAGTGAACCTGCCCCATTTCCGCCAAAGCTTTCAAGTCGCGGCGCAAAGTGGTAATCGAAACGTCAAACTGCCGGGCCAATTGTTCTACCACCACCGGCTCGCCTTGATCCACCGCTTTTAGGATCTTCCCCCGCCGTGCTTGAACATTCACCATCGAGTTTTTCACCATCATCACCTCATAAACCTAGACCGCCGCGCTTAGAAGCTAACGAACGCGTCATCATAAAAATCAGTTCGTCTTACTTACCCCAGATACGAATAATTTCATTCTGGAAATCTGTAGCCGCTTTGGCTGGATCAGGTGCCTGAGTGATCGCCCGGCCTGCAATGAACGTATAAACATCGACACCTGCAAATAACTTCAACGTGTCCACGCTCAAGCCACCGGTTACGGAAACCCGAAAGCCCATATCAACCAACATTTTCACCTTAGCAAGATCCTTTTCACCCCATGAGCCACCGGAAAGCAAGGCGTCGCGGCTTTGGTGATAAATTGCCTGAGTGACGCCAATGTCCAACCAGGATTGAGCATCTTCTTTGGTCCAGTTGCCATATAATTCGATCTGAATTTCTTTAACCTGCTTCTGGGCCGCCTGAATCGTTGGAATTGTTGCGGAACAGATACACGTCATCCAATCAGCACCCGCATCCGCCATGTTTTTGGCCACAGTCGATCCGGCATCGGCACATTTCGTATCGGCAATCAACACTTTATCCGGGAACAACGCCCGCAACGCACGTACCGCAATCGTTCCTTCCTGCAAGATCAAAATGGTGCCCGCTTCCACAATGTCGACAATGTTGCCAACTGCGCGAATATCGCCTAACGCACTTTCCAACGTATTGTTATCCAAAGCCACCTGTAAATTTGGTTTAGCCAAAATCGTTCCTCCTTGTCTGCCATGTTGCTATGACTGTTCTGTTAATTTGATGATTGATAAGGCGCCAGCTCACGGCCGACTCGCGCCTGTCATAACGCGCTCCCCGGCGCAGGGATCTGCATGTAAGGACCTTGGTCGCAATGGCCAAACCCGGGCCATCACGTCCAAGGCCGCTTACACTCCGATCCCTAACCGCGCCGGCTCGCGCTCACTATTTCACTAAATCCGTATCTTCACGCACTCGTTGTTCAACTTCTTTATCTCTCATCACATTCTTAACGCCAATCACCTGAACGCCTTTTTCCTTGGCATCTTTGAACATATCGACAAAGTTTGTGGTGGTGAAGACCATGTCATATTGTTTAGCCGTGCTTTTACCTTCTGCCAAGTTGGTGTGTTCAATTTGGGTAATTGGCAGATTCAACCGCTTAAAGGCTTTCTGCACACTACGCATCATCATCAGACTGGTCCCTGAACCATTTGCACACGATACTAAGATTTTCATGATATTTTTCCTCCATATTTTGCGTTAGCTTGGTCTCATTCACTTTTTACGTCGAGACCCGAGTTGAAAAGACTACTGAGCTTCTTTTTTCTTTGCGACATTTTCCTTATATTGCTCGTAATCCGTGACCATTAAGAAGTAGTTTTTCGGATCATGCCGATATTCGAGTTGGGGAATCAAGACGAGGATAAAGACAACCACCACGATGCCGGCAATGCCCAAGATCTTCATCAAGACCGTGAAGAATGGCCATACGGTATCCCAGTCGAACATGCCGAGGTAGCCGCCAAACTTCGATAACCCGATCCAGGTGGCAATGAGCGCTGCGCCAAAGACTTGGATCAGACCGCTGAAGAATGGCAGGATCATCGCCGCCTTTGCCCCGGCTCGCCGGTTAGCAAAGACCCCAAAGGCTGCATTATCAAAGAAGAGCGGGATAAAGCCGGCAATGATAATCGTTGGCGAATGGAACAGGAGCAAGGCGCCGATTGCGAGAAACTGGCCTAATGCCCCAAACAAAAACCCGATTGTGACGGCGTTGGGTTCGCCAAATGCGAAGGTCGCAGCCACGTCAATCCCCGGAACCGAACCTGGCAACAGCCGGTCGGAAATGCCGGTAAAGCTTTCCGTCAGTTCACCAACGAAGGTCCGAACCCCGAGTTGCAGAATCGTGAGGTTAACCGCAAATCCAAGCGATGTGGTCATGATATAAAACAGGAAACTGCCATTTGGCGCCAAACCAGAAGCCCCTTTTGAAGCCGTAAACACGCCGATAAAATAATCCCGGCCAAGAATCAACATAATAATGCCGAAGAAAAATAGCATCAGGATCCCGGTGGCAACCATGTTTTCATTAAAGATCTTGAGAAAGCCGGGAAGTTCGATGTCTTCCAGCCGCCGCGCCTTTTTCTTGGCCTTCACTTCATGCGCCTTAAACTTGTCTGCCAGCCACGATACGAAGGCAATCCCGAACATTTGTTGATGCGCGACCGCAAACCCGCCGCCATCGGTCAAATCCTGGGTATAACGCACGGTCATGTTCGAACCAACCGCCCAGTAAAGTCCCAAGACAACGCCCATCACGAGTAAAACTTCGATCCGGCCCATTTGCGGGAAACAAAACAGCAGAATCCAAAACGCCGTGGCTGCTTGTTGCACCTGCACATTACCTGTCGTAAACACCGCGCGCAGTTTCGTCCATTTCTGGAACCGTACCAGTAAAATATTGAAAACAAACGCAAACAATAGTAACAACATGACATCGCCAAAAGTTCGGCCAAATGTCTTGTCCAACCCTTCTGTCACGGCGTTTTGCCCGAAGTACGGGTCAATCACCGTCGCCGTTAAGTTGAACCGATCTTTTAACCCGGTCAGAATTGGTCGGAAGCTGTTGACCAAGCCGCCAGACCCAACCATTAAGATCATGTAGCCAATCACCGCTTTAAGGAAGCCGGCGATGGATTCGTATAATGGCTTACGTTCCAAGATGTACCCGAGTAAGACGATAAACCCAATCATGTAAGCAGGTTGCGTCAAAATATTTGCCGCAAAATAATCCCATACGCTCACTAAGAAATCTAGAATTTGCTGCATGATGTGCTACCTTTCCCCTTCAGCTCCCCGCGTCAACAATCGCCTTAAAATCATCAACGCTATTGACGGCCAACAATTGGTCAATCAATCCTTCCGTCATTAACAAGTCGGAAAGATCTCCAATATTTTGCAAATGCTGCTCCGGATCCTTTGCTGCTAAGGTAAAGAACAATTGCGCCTGTTTTTCCGGATCAGCCGGATCGAAAACAACTGGCGCCGGGAATTTGGCAAACCCGATCGCCGTCCCCAAAACATTTTCACTTTCTGCCATCGCATGCGGCATCGCAACGCCAGGCACAATCACGATATACGGTCCGTTTTTCTCAACATTGCCGATAATTTCATCCACATAACCCGGTAAAATGTATTGATGTTCAATCAGTTTACCGGCTGCTTGTTGCAAGGCATCTTGCCAATCTTTTGCCGGTTCGGGCCGAATATCGACCAAATCCTTGCCCAAAAAGTCTTTCAGTAACATTGTTGATCCCCACCTCACCTGTTTTATAGAAATGCCGGGAATGGCGTATCGTTTGGTACCGAGAATGTATCGTGGAAACCGCGGTCATACATGAATTCCATCCGATCCTTGTCATCCGGAAAAGTGAATTCACCGCCGACTTGCCAGATAAACGGCTTGAACTTGTATTGCAGCCGGTCTTTCCGCATTTTCCATAGCGCTTCGATTTCCTTCGGGTCAGCCATAAAGTTTGTCCAGATATCGTAATGAACCGGAATAACGACTTTTGTCTTCAGTGATTCAGCCATGCGTAAAATGTCAATTGAAGTTACTTTGTCGGTAATGCCACGGGGATTTTCGCCGTATGCCCCTAACGCAACGTCAATTTTGTTTTCGTTACCATGCTTGGCAAATAGGTTGGAGTAATGCGAATCTGCGGCGTGGTATAAATTTCCGCCCGTGGTTTCAAACAGATAGTTGACGGCAATCTTGTTCATATCTTGCGGCAGTTTACCCGCAAGCTGAACATTCGGATCGTCTTCGGTCACTAATGCGGTCCGATCAAAACTTTCAAGCACTTTGACCTTGGTTTCGCCAATTGTCACAACATCCCCCGGTTTGACAACCACCGTCTTTTCAGCCGGAACGCCCCAGCCTTGCCAAATTTCACAAACTTTTTCCGGCCCATAGAATTTTGCATCCGGGCAATTGGCATTAACTGCTGCCGCCGTGTTGATGTCGAGATGATCGCTATGAATATGACTCACAAACAATGCGTCCACATTCTTAATGGCAAATGGGTCAATCACAAATGGCTGGTTGCGCAGGTTTGGCTGCATCTGCTGTACCCCGCTCATCCGCATCATCTGGTGACCTTTGCGCATCATCCCGCTACCATGTGACCGCTTACCAGTGCCGCACCACATATCAACTAAAATGTTGGTTGCTTCTGCCGTCTTCAACCAGATGCCGGTACATCCCAGCCACCACATTGAAAAAGTCCCTGGTTTGACCTGTTTATCCGCGATTTCTTCATTCAACCAAGTACCCCATTCTGGAAAAGTGTTAAGAATCCAGTCTTCACGCGTCACGTTATTGATCGTCTTATCTGCCATGATGTTCCTCCTTAAATTCGTTTCCCGATTTCACTTTTTATGTTATGGAATATTGATTGCGCTTACAACACCGCTATATGCACCTTTTGCGGATTATATGACCTTTTATGAACTTTATATGCATCTTAGCAAAGACGATCTGCTTCTTTTTATGAATCAAATCATATTTCATATTGGATAAATACATAAAATACATGTTGAAATAACTGCCGACCTCAAAATCGATCCAGAATTCTCGTTGGAAAAATTTGCGACCATGTCTGTAAAAAACATCACAATTTAGTTAAACCTGATTTAATCTATAAACTTTATCTACGGAAATTGCCTAATCAGTACCGCCATCCTACGTGCATAAATTTATCCACTTTTACTAGTAGATTTATTAAACGCTATTTGAATTTAAATTAAACAAATTATTCGGCAAAATAGGGCGCGAACCGTTTCTGAATATTTTGACGATTCTTTAAGATTTCATTACTTTCGCCACCACCCAAAAGCGCCCAGGTTGCTAGGGAACCATCTACCGATCAAGTAAAATATGCGTCAGTTATATCAACTCATTTTCGCTTCACTATTTTGGGATACCTAACTTTTATTTACCTATCGCATTGGTTCTGATTGGCAGCAATGAAATGCAAACGAGAAAACGCTACTTTAGCCGCCACTATCAGGAAAAGTTTTCACTGACCGAAATTTTCATTTGGCGCTTGACACAGGCGGCAGGGGGTTATAAGCTTGCGGTTATTAAGAAGAAATGAGATTATTTTGTCTAAAATGTGATTTCTTTGGGTATTTTGGTGTTTTATTTTCAGATTCATTTTTTCTTAATACCATTTAAGAGGGGGACGGGCGTTTATGAACAAGAATGCGACGATCGAAGCGAAACGTCACTATAAGATGTACAAGGCCGGATCTAGATGGATGACGGCTGCCATTATCACATTTGGGACGAGTTTAGTTGTTTTAGGCGGTACTGCCACCCAGTCGGTTTCAGCTGATACCAAGACACCGACTGCAGACAAAACGACGCAACCTGTCAACCAAGCTCAGACGCAGACGGCGACATCAACGGCAAGTAGTCAAGCGACCACTGCTGATGCCAAGGATAAGACAGCTGAGACACAACCAACAACCACCACTACGACTAAGCAAGTAACCGCACAGTCGCAGGCCGCACCATCGACAGCTACCAAGGCTCAATCACAGGCAAGCACAACGAACCAGGCGCAACCGGCAGCAGCAACTAAAGTTCAAACCGGTACGCCGTCATCTGGTGCCAACACGCAACCAGCTGCTAACACCGCCACAACCAAAAGCGCAACATCCACGGCATCATCTGCTGCAACGCAATCGGCCGCACCGGCTAGCAATGCTGCAACCACGAACGCCGCCAAGACCCAATCTACGGCCGCAACCACAACCGATCCAGGACCGGCCAACCAAGACACTTTGACTAAGGGTAACGTTAAGGGTTTATGGAATGAAGGCTATCAAGGCCAGGGAATGGTTGTCGCAGTCATTGATTCAGGGGTTCAGGCTCACGACGACTTACGCCTCAGTGATGACAGCACCGCCGCCATCACCAAAGAAAAAGCCGAAGCTGCCATTTCCAAATTAGGCTATGGGTCGTACGTCAACAGTAAGATTCCATTTGCTTACGATTACGTCAATAACGACAGCGTCAACACCGGGACCACGGTGGCTGGCTCTACCCACGGCGAACACGTTGCCGGTATCATCGCGGCTAACGGTACGACCGCTGACGGCGCAACCGGCAATGAAAAAGCCACCACTTACGTAAAAGGGGTGGCGCCTGAAGCACAAATTCTTGCGATGCAGGTCATCGATGAATTCGCGGATGAAAATGCTAATGATATTTCGCGCGCAATTCGCGATGCCGTAACGCTCGGTGCCAACGCCATTCAAATGTCACTAGGCATCGGCGTTACCGAGCAGGATCTCACTGACGAAGAACAAGCAGCCGTGCAGTATGCCACTGATCACGGTGTTTTCGTCTCCATTTCTGCTGGGAACAATGCCAACGCAGGCAGCATTATCGGTTCCAAAACGTCCAATGATATCTCCACGGCTTACTCGCCAAAAAATGATTCAACCATCGGCGATCCAGGTGCAGCGGCTTCTGCAATGACGGTCGCAGCTGAAAAGAGTGCAACCGGTGACAAATCAGAAATGGACGGCTTTTCATCATGGGGGCCAATGGCGGACTACACCTTGAAACCGGATATTTCCGCGCCTGGTGATAACGTCATTTCCACGGCGATCGATCCAACGACCAATACCCAAACCTATGCCACTGAATCAGGAACTTCCATGGCTGGTCCTTACAATGCCGGCGCGGCTTTGCTTGTGATGCAAAAAATCAAAGCAACTCGGCCTGACCTGCAAGGAGCCGACCTTGTCAAAGCGGTCAAACTCGCGCTCATGAATGCCGCCGATCCAATGAAGGATATCAATTATCCTGATACTTACATCTCTCCTCGACGTCAAGGAGCTGGCCAAATCGACGTCTCCAAAGCCGGCGATCTAACCGTTAGCGCTGAAGGCAACAAAGACGCCGGTTCGGTTTCGCTAGGCAAAATTGGTCAAACCACAAGCTTCACCGTGACACTGACCAACCATGGTAAGACCGCGCAAAATTACGTTGTCGATACCAACGGCGGTCCGCTCACGCAAGTTCAAGATACCAGCAATGGCAACACCGTCCACGATAAGACCCTCATCGGTGCAACTGTGAATACGGACACAGCCAACTTCACGCTTGCTGCTGGCGAAACCAAGACTGTCACCTTTAAGCTATCCCTCGACAATACTGTCGCGGCTAACCAGCTTGTTGAAGGCTTCCTAACCTTTAAGGCCGGCGATACCTCGCAAACAATCAGCGTGCCGTACTTAGGTTACTATGGCGATCTCACCACAGAACAGGTAGTTGATGCGTCTGCCAACAGCGGCGAGTCCATTTTTAATGGCGGCTATTTGGTTGATGGCGCCAACACACCACTAGGGGTCACCGACTCAGCATCACTCAGCAGCCTTGTGAACACAGATACAACCGGCAAGTATACTTGGACGCTGGTTCCAACCTACGTCGACAACAAAAAGGTTTCATTTTCACCCAATGGCGATGGTGCCAGCGACACCGTCTATCCATATGTATTTTCCAAGCAGAACCTCAAGTCCGTTACCATCCAGATTCTAGATGCACAAGGCCATGTGGTTCGCGTGTTGGATAAGGAAAACAACACGACCAAGTCCTATCTGCAAAATGGGAATAGCTACAACTCTGACTTAGGACTGAGCACGGATATGCGTCTCGATCCAAATGCCTTCACTTGGGATGGCAAAGTTTACGACCAAGCAACCGGTAAATATGTCACTGCCCCAGACGGCAAATATACTTATCGTCTGGTGACCGAACAATACAACACCGGCGCTCAGCAAAATCAGGACTTTGATTTACCGGTCACCGTAGATACGGTTGCACCGACTTTGACAGGTCTGAGTTATCAAAACGGTCGCGTCACCGTTAACTACAACGATCAAGGTGCGGGTTTCACCAAGTTCAGTGACATCGCGTTGAAGATCGGTGGCAAAGCTTATGGCGTCAGTCTGAACAACAACGGCCAGAATAACGATGGTACCTTGAGCTTTGACCTCACCGCAGCCCAAAAAGCTGCACTTGAAAGCAGCGATGGCAGTTTAACTCTGACGCTAACCGATGTCGCCGGTAATAAAACCAGCAAAACGCTGCAGGCGGTCACCGGTACCCACCAAGCAACAACGCCAACAGCAACAACCGCCAATGTGGCACCGCAGTTCAGCTGGAAAGTTGGCGATGGCCCATACAACCACTGGCGTACAGATGGCTTCGTTCAAGCAGTATCCGATCAAACTAGCTTTACGGCCTATGCTCAAGTTCCAGCTGGCGTTGATTGGATTGTCTATGCCACCGACGCCATGACTGGTAAAGTCTTCTCCGGTAAAGTTGACACGAAGACCGGCAATGTCACCTTTAACTTAACCGCATCCGCTCCATACGGCGACTTTGTGGGTACCGTCCTCGCGCCAACAGCTGATTTTGGTACCTATGAACAAGCCGGCCGCGCTAACGGAGATGAAATGGTCGTCTTCCTGGATACAGATGGCACCGCGGGATATGGCCACTTCAGCCAGAAGGATCCTCACGTCGCGGTACCGCTGCAAGATAACGCTAAAGCCGCGGCTAATGTGAAAACAACCAGCGGCGCTCCGGTATTGGGTGGTCGTGCCTTTTCTCAAATCACCACCCACGCACAACCAACGGAAGGGCTGACGTTTGATAAATTCAACGACAATTCCTTCACCTTGGTCGGCGCCGATAAAGTAGCTGACATCTACAATGCCAAAACAGGTCAATTAACCATCACCGGTCATGTTGATCAGCCAGCCGGCAAGACGTTAACCGTCACCAGTGCAACCGAGCCTGCGAAGACGGTCACGATTGGTGCAGACGGCAAGTTCAGCTTTACCGTGCCATTCAAAGCCGCAGAACAACAAGCGATCGGCTATCGGCTGACCTCGACCGCCACTGATGGGTCCAAAAAGACTCAAACCGCGTATGGCGAGCTGCAAATTTACCTCGACACCATTTTCCCAACGCTGAATATGCCGCAAGCTGATACGTTGCAGGTTGATGACAAAGGCAATTACGAAATCACCACAACCAGCGACACCTTCACCGTTTCCGGAACCGTTAACGACAACATCAATGGCTACCGCCTCTACACAAACGGCGATAACATCGTGCACCAGAAGAATCTAGCTGGGTTCAACAACCACCTTGATCCGCTGTCAACGACTTCCAACCCATATGGTGCAGCCGCCTTCACGCAAACCTATCAATTAGCAGACGGCGACAATTACTTCACCATCACCGCGGTTGATATGGTCGGCAATAAAGTCACCAAGATCTTCCACGTGATTAAGACCAAGGCAACAACGCCAACGACACCAGAAACTCCGAAGACGCCAACGCCGACGCCAAAACCAGGCACGGGCGATCAAACTGGCACGGAAAATCCTAAAGGGCCTACCACTACTCCGAAAACGGATGAGCAAGGCAAAACCAATCCGACACCAAAATTCGTTGATTTGACAAACACCACCAAGGGCCAAGACAAAACCGGTACTACTGCTGCAACTGGCAAGAACACCAAACAAACCGCCGCAGCCAAAACCATGCCGCAAGCTGGTGAAGCGCAAAGTCCACTGGCTGTTCTTGGCCTTGCAATCCTAAGCATGCTCGGCTTGGCAGGATTCGTATCACGTAAAAAGCGCGTCTAAGCCAATCAATCTTGGTTAAGGTTGAATAGGAAAGGAAGGAGTTGAGAGTATGCAGCCCGTCACCATTACAAATCTTGATCGGCTCTTAACGGCGCTGATTCAAGCCAAACAACGCGGTGACCTGGAGCAAACCGTTATTGACTGTCTGCCAGTCGAACCCGGCGATGCCCATATTTTCGGCGTCCGGGCAGACAACGGTGAAATCAAGCCGCTCATTCGCTTCCGCTTTGATCAACCTTTGCCTGCCGATTATGCTGCCGTACTCAAGCGTCATGGGTTTCAGCTTACTGTTGAGCATTTTAAGCAAGTGCCATGAGTGAATGGCAGCGCATTGAGGCGTAGATTCGGTTGGGATGTGTTTTATCTGTAAATTAAAACAGGCATTGTACCAGTGTTTTGGGCTGGTAGGATGCCTGTTTTTTTCTTTTGAAACACGTCAGGATTAAGTGAACTGAGAAAAAATTAACCAATCTTTTGCATATGAACTAATTTTTCATAATCAATGCCTCACGCTTTTTAACGTTCCACCAGCGGCACCACCGCCCCAACTAAATTCGCATCGTTGCGATACTTAGCCGCCACAATCTCCGGAAGCTTAATCGTCCTCGCTGCAAGTGGCGTTACCTGCAGATAGGTAGCAACCCGTGCCCGGATTTCGTCGATGACACGTGATTGGACGCTAATCCCGCCGCCGATGACGATCTTTTCCAGGTCTAGAACGGTTTGTATGTTGTAGATCATCGCCGCCACGCCTTGAGTGAAGGTGGCTAGGATTGCAGCGGCGGGTGTGTCGGGCTTGAGGGCTTTAAAGACGCGTGGGCCAAGATTGTGGCCGCGAATGTGTTGGGCAGCAGCCATAGCGTTGACGGTTTTGACTGCTGAAAGTCCGGCGGCAGTTTGCGCGCGGGTGATGGGGTTGAGGCCGTTGGTAATCATAAAACTCGGCTCGCCACTGACATCATGACTGCCGGTATAGAGTGTCCCGTTTAAAAACAGTGCGGCTCCTACCCCAGTCCCCAGCACGATCATGGCGCTGTTGATGGTGCCGGCGAGCTTGCCTTGCCAATGTTCGGCTAGGGCAGCAGCATTGCCATCATTTCCGATCACGACCGGTATGTTTAAATGAGCAGCATCCTTAAGTCGCGCAGCCAGTGGCATTGTTTCTAAAAACGGGAGGGCAGCACAGGTTTTGACGATGCCTTGCTGCTGATTCACAACGCCAGGCAAGGCCAACCCGACGCCAGCAATTTGTCCTTGATATCGGTGGATCAGCGCCGCCATGGCTGCCATAAATTCAGCCCGACTGTTGCGCGCAGTCGGCTGTTTATGTTTCTCCGCGAGCTCGCCTTGCTCCGATACTAACGCATATTTGGTCGAGGTGCCGCCGACGTCAATTGCCAAGTACTGCTTCATGGTAATCCTCTCTTCCACAGTGCGCGATTGCTACTTAATCGGCGCCTTGATTCGTTTTTCATACGCATCCAGCCATGCTTGGGTGACTGGCGTAATCGTGGTCGTTTGATTCGGATCGGGATTTGCCATGAGGATCACCGGTTTCTGGCTGGCAGTGGCGACGCTGAAGGTAAATTCCACATTCGTTGCGACTCCCCAATTGCCGGCGCGGTCTAAGGCGATGAGCGAAAATTCACCTGCTTTACCATAACGGCGCTTTAACTTTTCAATAAACGGATAAACCGCTTCATCGCAAGCTTCTTGCGGCGTGCGGCCTTCACCCATGCGGCGGACGATTTCGTAGGACAGACAGCCCTTCATGATATCTTCGCCTAACCCGGTTGCCGCGGCGCCCCCGATGTCACTGTCAACATAAAAACCGGATCCGGACAGTGGCGAATCACCAACTCGACCCGGGCGTTTCATAAATAAGCCTGATGTTGAGGTCGCCGCGGCCATTGATCCTGTTGGTGCCAGCGTAATAGCGCCCACCGTGTCATGGCCATCGTAAGGTTTGATTTTGGCGTCAGCGAGTTCGGCCCGGCGCTTTTCCCAACGTTTTTTGGCTCGGTCTGTTAACATATTTCGCATTTCGAAGCCATTTAACTGGGCGTACTGGGTGGCACCTTGGCCGACAAGAAAGCTGTTGTAATGATCATGGCTGAGCGCGCGGGCGACCGAAACTGCATGAAGCACCTGATGAATGCCGGCAACTGCGCCTTGGGCCAAAGTGTCGCCATCCATGAAGGCCGCATCCATTTCAACTTCGCCATTTTCATTAGGCAAACCGCCATACCCGACCGATTTGTAATAAGGGTATGCTTCAACGGTTTTGATCAATGCTTCCACTGCATCCCCAGCTGTGCCGTTTGCTTGCAGCAGCTGGCTGGCTTTCTTCACGCCATCGTGGGCCATGCGCCAAGTGGCAATCACGCCCCAAGTTGTTTCGTTCATTTGTCCATCGCTCCTAACCGAATCATCGCATTCATATCAATCATCATATTTAACTTGAGATCGTGCTCATCCATCCACTCGTCCGCGTTATGCGCAATGCCTTTTTGACCGGGAAAAGAAGGCCCGAATGCCACAATGTTTGGCATTTTACGTGCATAAGTCGCCCCAGTTGTGGTGACCGGTTGACCCTCTCGCCCCGTCACCTGTTCATACGCTTGCGTCAATGCTGCCAGCCGCGGATCGTTTTTGTCATGCAGGATCCCCGGCATGCTGCGAATCACAGTTATTTGAGTGCGGGGAAAAGCGGCTGCAGTCAGCGCGCGGGTGACGTCATGCTCTTGATAAGTCACAGGATAGCGGACCGCCAAAAGCAGACTGATGACCGAGCCGACTTTTTGCAGCTGATAGGGTGTCACAATCAATCGGCCACTTGCGGCATCGGCAAAATCCATCCCTAGCCCTTCGCCGTGGTGTTGGTTCGCCAGCGTTTGCACCAACCATCGGCAATAGTTGGCAAACTGTCCGCGGATCGCATGTTCGTCTAGCAATTCCTTGGCTAAGGTTGTGATCGCATTTCTACCTAACTCTGGGGCATTGCTGGGCGCGCGAATGCCGCTGGCTGTATAGTGCTTGTTGTTGATCGTTGCTTGCAGATGGTCAGGCACATGATCGCTTGCTTGGTCGCCGGTGATGGTGGCTACTTTGTCGAGAGAATCATCGGTGATGGGCGTGCGCAGGTTAAAATTCACAATGCCGCGTTCGCCGTATACAACCGGAAATTTGCAGTCTGGCGTGAAACCAAACTCAGGCGGGGCTTCCTTGGCGAGATACAAAGGGACATCCGCCGAACCGCTTTCTTCATCCGAGCCTAAAATCAACCGAATCGTCCGCTTAGGCTGAAAACCGGCATCCTTGAGCAGCTTCATCGCAAATAAACAGGCAATACTTGGACCTTTGTTATCAAGAATTCCCCGCCCGTATAAGCGGCCAGCCTTTTCCGAAAGGTCGTATGGTGGAAAATACCACACCGTTTCGCCCGCGTATACCACATCCAAGTGACCGACGATGCCGATATAATGCTGGTCATCGTCACCCCACTGAATATACGCCATTGCCGAATTAACAATCCCGGTTTTAAACCCATAAGCCTTTCCCAGTTCTACCGCAGTGGTTAAAGCCATCCGCGGACCCCGGCCAAACGGCGCATCGGCTTGTTGCGGCCCGCGAACACTTTTAATTTGCATCATGTGACGCAATGCTTGGATAAAAGTCATCCGTTGCGCCTCATATAAAGCTGCCAGCGTTTCATTTTTCATTCGCACTTACTTCCTTAAACTCACACCCGATCCCGCGTTAACGTGGACTTAAACGAATATTTGTCAGCGCGATAGTACGAAATGTCGTAAAGAATCGGCTTGGCATCGGCAGTATAGGTAACGGAATGGACGAGCAGTAACGGATCGCCTTTTTTCCCGTGGAGTAGTTTGATCATGTCCGGGTCGATCAACACGGCTTCGACTTCCTGATGCGAATAGGCAATCGGCACCCGCTTTTCAATTAAGGCAAAAAGCGAGCCCTCAAAGTCGTGTGCTTGCAAGCCTTCAATGTATTCATGGCAAATTGCAACATGCTCAACGGTCATCGGTTCTTCATCCCAGAACCGCCGTCGCACGAGCAGGTCAACGGTTTTGTTTGCCTGCTGATCCCGTCCTAGTACGCGCGCAATTTCTTCCGGGATCGGATCCAGCGGGCCAAAACTCAGCACTTCGGTACGACTCTTCTTGCCATATGCGCGCGCGGCTTCGGTAAAGCCTTGTAACCCCATGCGGCCGCTTTCGACTTTATCGGTATACGACATGACATAGGTGCCTTTCCCCGGTGACTTCACAAGTAATTGCTGCCGAATTAGTAGTTCAATCGCCTTGCGCACCGTGAGTCGGCTGACTGCGAACTCCTTAGCCAAATCATATTCAGATGGTAAGCGCTGGCTGGTAGTGTACATCCCGTCACGCACACGGCGGCTTAGTTCATCTGCGACCTGTTCAAATTTTGCCATTCGTTTTAGCCTCCGTTTTCTTTAACAACGCTTTTCGTAGGTTCGTTGACGTTACGTTCATTTTGTCATGGTTCATGGATGAAGCAGCGGCTGCTTTAAGGCCACTTTTGCCGTTCATTCAGCTGCGACGATTGCGCGCGCTGCTGCGATTGTATGCCCTTCCATTTTTTGCTTGTTTTTCACGTGCTACCAGTTTATGCTTAGTATGCACTGAATAGTATATACTACAAGTTTTATTTTTTGAAGCGCCTTTTTCCCATGTATCATCGCGAAAAATCCGGTCTGCTAAATTCACTCGTCAGTGGTCTTTTTACGCGTCTGCTCACAACCTCGTCAAAAATTAAATAAAGGAAGTGTCATCATGCTGTCATCTGCCCATGTTCCCGAAGACAAACGTTCGCCGCTTCTGGCGCTTGGCATCTTATCGATCTCATTCTTAATGTCGGTTAGTAACGCGGTTTCCGGAACTATCCCGCTGATGGAAAAATATTTTTCCGATGTTTCGCGGGCCAACGTTGAACTTCTAATCGTCATCCCTACTGGCGGCGTCCTGCTTGGAACAGTGATTAGCGGCCTGGTTTCTAATCTGCTCGGGAAAAAGTATACGGTCATCGCCGGCCTGACGATTTCCATGATCTTCGGCATCATCCCGGCGTTTATTTTCAACTACCCTGCCATTTTAATTTCCCGGGCAATGTTTGGCGTGGGGATGGGGGTTTTCACGCCGCTCAGTGTGTCTTACATCACGGATCTGTTCCCTGAGGAGACGCGGAATCGCCTGCTGGGGTGGCGTAATTCGGTTGGCGCAATTGGTGATGCCATCATGCTTTTCATCGCCGGCTTCTTGATCAACATCAGCTGGCACACCACTTACTTAGTCTTTCTTTTCTTATTGGTGCCGATTATTTTAGTGATGTTTCTGGTTCCTAAGCGCTACGACTACATCGTCTCGGAAAACGGTAAAGAAGTCGAAGAAACTGCCAAGGTGAAGCCAACAACCAACGGCGGCGTCATTCAGCTGGCCATCGTCTTCCTATTTGTCTGCTTGTTCTACTCGGCCATTTCGCTAAAACTCGCTAGCTACATGGTGGATAATCATGTCGGTAGCGCCGCCGCAGCCACCCATATTTTCGGCTTTCTGGTACTGTGCTCGATCATTTCCGGCATCGCGTTTGAAAAAATTGCCAAATGGTGCGGCAAGTATACCGTGGCCATTTTCGATATTGTGACCGCCCTTGCGATGATGGCAGTGCCGTTTGTCCATTCAATCCCGGCCTTGTTGGTACTGGTGCTGGCGGCTGGTTTTTGCAACGGAATCATCAATCCGGCCTTAACCGCGCGTATGGTCCACTATTCGCCTAAGGGGTCGATGAACTTCACCACTTCGATTATCATCATCGGCATCAACATCGGCTTCCTCATCGCCCCTTACTTCTTCCAATTCTTCGGCAGCATCATTGGCAATGCTGACCCTGCAACCATGATCTTGTGGAGCGGCATTTTCTATATCCTGTTAGCCGTTTACGACTTGGTGATCGTTAAAAAAGACCGCTTAAGCATTTGATCGCAAAGATTAGGAGGCGCTACTTATGAACGACAATGTTACTTGGTTTAAACACGCTAAATACGGCATGATGATTCACTGGGGATTATATTCGCTGCTGGCAGGTGAATATCGCGGTGAGTCATCGAGTGCCTACGCAGAATGGATTCAGTCCAAATTTCAAATACCAAATGCCGAATACGGTAAACTTGCCACCGCCTTCAACCCGTTATACTTTGATGCCGATCAGATCGTGGCTCTTGCCAGAAAGTGCGGCATGCAGTATCTGGTCGTTACCACCAAACACCACGACGGCTTTGCGATGTATCACTCGCAAGTTGACCGCTACAACGTATACGACGCCACCCCGTTCCACCGCGATGTGATTGCCGAACTAGCCCAAGCCTGTCATCACGCAGGCCTCAAGTTCGGGCTCTATTATTCTCAAGACCTCGATTGGCACGAACCGGATGGCGGCGGCTACAAATCAAACGACCTCGAAACAGCCGGCACCACTTGGGACAACAGCTGGGACTTCCCGGACGAAACACAGAAGAATTTTGACCGCTGCTTCAATCGAAAAATACTCCCGCAAATCAAAGAAATCATGACCAACTATGGTGACATCGCCACAGCCTGGTTCGATGTCCCGATGACCCTATCCGAAGCCCAAAGCCAAACCATTTATGATACCGTCCGTGCCTTGCAGCCCAAATGTCTCATCAACTCGCGCTTAGGCAATGGCAAATATGATTTCGTCTCACTCGGCGACAACGAAATCCCCAAAGACAAAGCTGCCATGACCCAAACCGATGTCGACTATAACGACATCACCGGCTTCAAACCGTCACCGCTGGGGTTATACGAAACGGCTGGCACCATCAATGACTCATGGGGCTTTTCTTATCACGACCAGAACTGGAAAACCCCGCGCACACTCTTCCGCTACAAACAACACCTCAACGATTTTGGCATTAACTATCTGCTCAATGTCGGGCTTGATCCACTAGGTCGCGTGCCGATGATGGCAGAAGAGAACTTGCTGGCGGCTAAGGCGTTGGAGGATGAAGCTTTAAACTAAATACGACCATAAAAAATGGAACGTCTCAGGCTCACAAATAAAGACGTTCCATTTTTATTTTCGATCTAAGCAAGCTTCTTCACTAAAAACTGATCCATCAACTGATGCTGCGCGTTGACAAGTGGGCGCGGTAAATCAGTGAAACCAAACTCATGATAAACATGAACAGCAGTTTTAAGCGTATGGTAAGTTTCAAGATAAACCGACTGATACCCGACTTGCCGAGCGTAATCCAAGGCATGCTGCAACAGGCGCTTACCAATGCCATGGCCTTGCAAATCACCGTGAACATAGAACTTTTGCAATTCAGCAACACCGTGAGTCGGGTCATACTCTGCAATGCCAACCCCACCGAGAACGCGACCATTTTGCGTGGCCACAAAGTAATGCCGCTTTGGCTCTGCCGCATAAAACTGACTTAAGTGATCCAGTCCAGCATCAAAATACACGGTACCCGGGCGGTCAAGATCGGCGGCTTTCAGACACTCCCGAATGAGTGCGGCAACTGGTGCATCGTCTGCAGCTGTCATCGGACGAATCACTTCTTCATGAACTGGCGTTGGCATGGACATCCCTGCTTTCGAAAAGGTTTAAGCAAAATCATAGTATTTTTTCAGCTAATTGCAAGGCTTCTCTGTGATGTTCCACGGAAACTGGGCAAATACGAAATGTTTCACGGGGAACACTCTCATCTCGGGGTTATTAATGATTCCTTGCTATGCACTACCCGCCCTTCACAACATCTAATCAAGCCGCGTCATCCATCCCGCATCCGCATGGGCAGCAAACGCCATCTCAATATCCGCCGGTAAATTACGCTGCAGTGACAACGGTAACGCCAACGCCTCCTCACGGGTGAAAGTGCGGACATTTTCGGTTTCGACGCCTGTCTTTAACGTTTGCGTCACCGGCTGGCAGGCAATGAAAAACTTGTATACATCCTGCGTGCTTTGCGGTGCATAGTCACGCTTCCGGACCGAATAAACCGCGAGCAGTTGCGTTGGTTTGACCGTCAAGCCAGCTTCTTCGCGGGTTTCTTTGACCGCAATCTCACCAGCACTATAACCCAAGTCCGCCCAGCCGCCGGGAATCGACCAAGTGCCACCTGCCCGCTCTTGCACCAGCAAAAGGCGATCCTCGATAAACGTCACTGCCCGCACATCAACCTTGGGTGTTACATAACCGGTATCCTGATCCACAAATAAACGCGCTTGCTCAGGGGTCGCATCGCTCAATTGCAGCATCAGTTGCTTGGTGATAGCCGCTAATTGATCGTAACGTTCCCGATCAAACACATCTTTTGTATAGTAACGACCAGACTGCGCAATAGCCTGCAGTTGGCCCAATAACAAGTTCAAGTCTTCGCTTGGCATGCCCTCGCCTCCTGCTATCATTGTAGCAAAATTGCAGCTAATGCCGGTTTAAAGCAAAGAAAGCTTAACTTAAAAAGATTGCCGATACACGACCGGCAATCTTTTTAAGTTCATGCTTCTGACAATCATCCGTGGCGTCTGCTGATCAACAAGTATATGCCTTCCACAATTGCAATAATCAAAATGAAAACGACCAGCACGGCTAATGCCGCTAAACGTGATGCCGCGGTCTCAACATGGCCGGCACCATCCACGCGTCTCATCAAGATCGTGATGCCGATACCGCTGATAGCGATTGCCAAAACGATATTCGTGATCCAGAGTCCCTTATGTTTCAAAGCTATTGCCCCCTTATCTCAAGGTTTTGAAAGTACGGCCCAGTTTTTGCAAACTAGCGCCGATTAAGGGAAGCAGTAATGTCATCGCAGTTGCCATGTAAACAAGTTGCAACCCAAACGCCATGGCGAATAGATTTTGCCACGCCAGACTGAACAGCACAGCTGCCAGAAAAACGCATAGGCCATGTAAGACTTGCGGCTTTAACCATTGCTGCCACCAGCTTAGTAAGAGACCTCCCAAAAAGCCGAGTACAAAGTCTGTCAGCAATAACATTTCCGGTCGCGCAACATAACCCAAGCGGCCAACAATCATGATCGCAAGCGCCGGTCCCAGAAAAGTGACTGGTCGCGCCGAGGTTTTCTTGGTGGCTTTGGATGGGACTGGCCTCAGCAATTCGTCAACGGTTATTTGGTAAAAATCAGCTAGCTGACAAACCGTTTGCAAATCTGGCTGATGTCGGCCGGTTTCCCACGTTGAAACGGTTTTTCGCGAAACGAAAAGCTGGTGGGCAACTTGCGCTTGCGTAAGCTGTCTTGTCAGTCGTAACGTCTTTAAGTGATTGCCTAAAACCGAAGTGGTCATTCTGCTCCCCCCTAAACATACACGGCTCCTGTACGAAAATCCTAGCTACACTTGCTAGCACACTTGATATATCAAGGTTTTAAACCATTTTACGATTATTCAGGAACGTTTAAATAACGGTCGTGGAAATCTGTTTCTATCATTAGATTATCATAATATCATTTGCATCAGAACCCTTGGAGCCTTCGTCCGTTTCTACGCATAAGCGTTAAGATCGCAAGTGACCACGGATTGTCTGCTTCTGCTTCGACTCCTAACCACAGTCACAAAGAAAAAGGCTGGCACCGTGATTTGCGGTGTCAACCTTTTATTGGCCTAAATGGCAACGTCTTAATCGTTATTCTTGTGATGTTGACGCAATTTGACGTAACCTAGCAGTCCGATTAAAGTTGCGCCGAGAACAGCTAACACCGGTTGAGCCCGATCACCGGCATTCGGCATCTGATCGCGATTCTTAGTTGACTTGTGCGTGTCTGCCGATTCGCCGTTGAACCCCGCATGTTGTTGTGGCGTCTTGTCTTTTGGCGGTATGCCTGGTTCCGGATTTGATGGTGTACTTGGATCTTTGCCTGGCCCCGGCGTTGGCACTGGTGGATTGTGAGGATCCTTACCCGGCTCTGGCGTTGGTGCCGCCTTTACCAGGTGATTGATGGCGGCTTTAAGGTTGGCAACTGCGGCTTCAACCTTGGCCACCGATGCTTCTGAATCCTTGTTAACCGCCCGCGCTTGGGCCAAAGCTGTTTTCAAGTCGGCAAAACTGGCATCAGTGTATGCCTTCGCTTTAAACTCCGCTGCTTTGGTGATCAGGCTGACAAGCTCGGTTTTGTCCGGTTGCTTTTCAAGTTGTAGCATTGCCGCCATTAAGGCATCGGCCTGTTTTCCAACTTCGGATTGAGCAGCATTGGGATCACTCAGAACCAAACGTGCCGGTTTTAAAGCTGTTTGCAGTTTGGCATAGGAACTTGCGGTATAGTCGCTAGCTTTCAGTTTTTCTGTCGCTTTGACAAGTGCAGCGAGTGATTGTTTATCGGCCCGTGGTACCAAAGCGTCAATGGCTCCTTGAAGTTGATCGGCCAACTTTTGCTGTGTCGCCGCAGACGTTGTTGGATCCGTTAGTGCCTTTTTCGCTTCATCCAAAACGGTTGTGAGTTGGGTAAAGCTGTTTGGCGTGTAGTCGGCAGCATTTAGATTGGCCGCTACTTTGACCCATTGTTCCAGCGTCGTGACTTGCGGTTGCTGCTTCACTTCCAGTGCAAACCACGCATTGCTAATTGCTTGGATGGCCGCTTGAATTTGCGCTTGGGTTGCATTTGCATCGGCAGAGACTGGCTTGGCTGCAGCAACAGCATCCGTCAATTTTGCAAAGCTCTCTGCTGTATACTGGTCAGCTTTTAACGCTTCAGCCGCTTCGATTAACTTTTTCAACTGATCCTGAGTCACGCCGCGGTCAGCCTCGAGTTTTCCCAAAGCGTGCTTCAGGTCCGCATAAGCTTGATTGAGCGCATCAACCGTTACGTTATCAACGTTGAGAACTTGGCTCGCTTTATCGCGTTGAGCTGTAACTGCCTGCCAACTAGCCGCGGTGAACAACTTCGGATCGAGCGCGTTAACGCCATCAATTAAGGCGGTTAATTGTGCTTTAGCCTGATCCGGCGCGCTCGTATCCGCTGGCAAAATGGTGATCGGTGCCGGTGCTTGCGGCAAGCTTTCCGGACCCCATTGATTGGTTAACATTGGATCACTTAACGCAAAGCTGAGTGCCGCTTTTGTCATGCGCGTTTTCGTTCGCAACGTGATGGTCGCTAACTTTTGGTCGCCTGACAAGCGCTTCTGCTGGCCTTCATTGGCAAAAATCAGATAGAGATCGCGACTGTTATCACCGTGCGTTCGCGTCTTGCTGAAGTTAACCATCTGGGCCGTTGCTTGGGTCGGTTCGACTTTGACTAACTCGACATTCGGATTCGTGAGCGGTACCCGGGCAAAGAGACTGTTAACGTTGGCTAGATCCTTGCCAAGCAGATTCAAGGTGATCGTTTCTCCAGGCAGATACGTTTGCTTTTCAGCTTCAAGCGCCAAGGTTCCGGCTGGTGCTTGTTCATCCGGCTTCGTCACCGGTGTTTTGCCTAGCTTGGTCATGACATAGTTGATGTCAAAAGCGTCAATGACCCCATTGCGATTCAGGTCGCCGTTTTGAACATAACCGTTGAAATCACTGTCAATGTTGGCCGTTAAGCCCGCGTAGTTCATAAGCGACGTTTGATCGTCTTCATTCACCCGTCCGTCATTGGTAATATCACCCAACACCGCTTTGCTTGAGCCATCCCGTTTAAACAGCAGCAATTCCCGTCCTGAAACAAAATCGCCGCGGCTTGTGCCTTTAGGGATCACAAAGCGGACATATTGGGCTTTTTCATTTTTGTCAAAAGTAATCGTCTTATCTTTGCCATCCCACGTCCAACCTTTACCTTCACCCGCTTGATGCCAGTGAATCCCATCAAGGCTGGTTTCGACTTTCAATGCTGACAAAGTACCGTTGCCGCCGTCTTCACGCGGAACATAAGTCACATGATCCAAGTCGTAAACGCCATCAAGTTCTGCGGTGATCGTCATCGGTGTTGCTGATTGCTTAGGCGGCGTGGTGAACCAGTTGCTGTGCGCCATCGTAGTCAGATCCTGATCAAAAAGATGGGCCGCGTTGTCTTTTCCTTGCCAGATAGGCACACCGGTAATCGGCGCTGTGACTTGCGGATTGCTCATTTTGACAGCAAGCCGCAGCGGATTATCTTTGGAACTGAAAGTCTGCTCGTTACTCCACTTAGAAACCGCTTTGGCCGTTGCCGCGCGTACTTGGAATGTATGCTTGGTTTGGCTCTTCACCGGCGTCAAAAGAAATTCTGGCTTGGTCAGATTGCGGTAGACAACGCCATCTGCCTTGACGTCATAACTTGTCGCGTCATTCACCGGCTTCCAGTCAATGCCCACGGTTGTATCGGTCGTGGTCTGATCATTTTGCTTAATCTCGGTCGGCACCGCTACTTCATCGCTCTCGGGTAATGCTTCAGTCGTTGGATCATCAGTAGCATTGATACCGTCCACGGTGAGCTTAATCGCATTGCTTTTGACATTGGTTTTTTCCAGCTTAACTTGTAAAAAGTTCTGGTCAATCGACTTATCTGCAAGTTGATCCAAGAAATCATTCGTATGATATTGTTTATTAACAAAATAAACATTTTCGCCGGCAGTAAAGTCTTTAAGGTTATCAACGGCGGTCAGTTTAACCGTTTGTCCGCCAACACTGGCCGTAACTTTGGCCGGCTTGCCACTCGTTCGAATGGCAAATTCAGTGGTTCGATCTGGATTTAAGCCGCTGTAATCACCTGTCAGCGGATCAACGTTCACGGTTAACTGATCCTTTTGCAATTCGCTGGTAACCTTGGTTTGGGCATGCGCACCTTTTAGATACTTTTTCGAAATGCCGTCATCTTCGTAAACGGTAAAATCATTTTTGCCACTCGCCGGGAAAATCTGAAACTGCCGCTTGGTTTGGTCAAATGCTTTGGGCGTATTGTGTGCGGGCGTGGTTGGAATCACGGCGCCTTTTTTAACGAAAACCGGCAGCTTCCAAATCGGCGCTTCGAAGTTGTTTAAGACCTGACCGCCACGATATTCCTTGCCGGTGTAATAATCGACCCAAACTTGCTGCTTGTTAGGGAGGTAAATGCCGTTACGCACATCGTTTCCCTTCTCATCAGCCGCCGTGTTTTGGTAAATCGGGGCAACAAGGAAGTTATCGCCCCAGAGGTATTCGTACTTGACGAGATCGGTATACGCCTCGGGAATGTTCGGATAATCAAGGAACAGACCGCGCACCATTGGCTTGCCATCAAAGACACTTTGCGCAGACGCCGTATAGTTGTAAGGCATCAGCATAGTCTTTTGCTTGTTGTAGGCACGATTGATCGCCGTTGTTTGCTGATCAAACGAGAATGGCGTTTTGGGATTAGCGCCCCAGCCATCCATGTTAAGCTGGATCGGCGTGAAGGCTTTCCACTGAAAATCGCGGGTGTTGACGATCGGATTACCGCCGCCAAAAATCCCGTCCATATCGGAACCTACGTATGGCTGTCCGGATAAACCGGTCCCGATATACGTTGGAATATGAAAGCGAATATACTCCCACTGACCACCCGTTTGATCACCAGTCCATACGCCGGCATACCGCTGTGTCCCGGCCCAGCCATCAAGCGTAATCGCAAACGGGCGCAACGAATCGCCTTTGACCTGCGTCATCATCGCATCAGCTTTAGCCAAACCATCTAAGCCAAAAGAATACCCGGACCCGACCCAGGCCACGTCAGTTTTCAGGGCTTTGACGCCAATGGCAACTTCCTTGGCAAAATCACGATCATCCGGTTTCGGATTGGCCGGATCAACTGGCGACAAGTTTTGTTGCGTCCACAGCCCGGTTGCAACGCCATGCTGATCCGCATAATCCGCAAACGACTTAAGATTTTGCAAGTTGCCCGCTAAGGTATCGGTCTGTCCATAGCCTGCACCATAACCATCGTTTGGCAAAAACCATCCCAGCGGCATATCATTTTTCTGATACCGATCAATAACGGCGCGGGCGCTAAATTGATAATTATTCAGCTCCCCGTTCAACGATTCTTTGATACCGCTTTGGCCAGCCGGAATTTTCCCTGGCTGATATTCTTTATAATATTTGCCGTCTTCAAACTTAATCGCACCGCTTGTTCCTTCAGATACCGGAACCCAAGTATCACGGTTATAGGCATTCAAGTGTGCTTCATAAAGGCCATAACGCGGCATCATCGCCGGTGCACCCGTTAAATCATAATAATCTTTCAATAGGTCATAGGGTTTCGCATCGAAAAAGTAAACCGCATCAAATCGATTTTCCTGGTGTGTGGTCTTTACTTGGCCGTCATCGCTAGCCCCAAAGTCATAGTTACCCGGTTTAAACGTGTTCCGCACCACGCCATAGCCAGCGGTTGACCAATAAAATGGATTCGGTGACGCCACCCCGCCATCGACCCAATTACCCGTGTTTTCAATCTTGACATTTTTACCTGTTAACGTGAAATTACCATTTTGCGTGCCACCGCCAAAAAACTGGTCAGTGCCGCGTTTTAACACTTGCGTTGCATGATCGTTGGTAATTTCTAACGGCTGACTCTCGGCCATGACCACCTTTGAGCCTTTGGAAACCTGCAGTGTTGCGTTTGCTTGATTAAATCCAATGGCAATCGCATCGGTCTTGATCGTCCACCCATCACCGTTATGATCAAGCGTAGCAGCCGCAAACACCTTAGCTGCCGATGCATCAATTTCCTTGGTAAAAATTTTTGCGTTAAGCCCTTTTTCCGATTGGGCAGGCGCAGCAAATTTACCTGAAGGATCAGCATAAAAGCGAAATTGATTGTTCGCTAATATAAACACCCGTGCCTTCAGGTTGTTGGAGTAAGTAACTTCAAAATAATGCGTTTGTTTGGTGACATTCACAATGTTAAGCATGCTTGTACTGGCCTTCTTCACCGCGCTACTTGTAGCCGGTTCGGATCCCTTAGCTGCCGTTACCGGAACCGTACTACTGACATACACGACAGTCGCAGTCAATGATAAAACTGCGCTGCTATATAACAGTGAACGCGGCACCCGAGGCCGATCCTTCACTGTCTTCATTCCATTGTGCATCGACAAACTCCCCCTAAAAATTGTTGTGGCTCCTCCGCGTGGTCGGTACCACTCAAGGGGATTGTAACCGCATTCATTTGTTTACTTCAACCACAAAATATTGTCTAAAAGTGGCGAAAATCTATTTTCTGGAAATATTTTTCAGAAAATATAAACTAAATTATTGTTAGGGCTGTGAACTAGATATTGACGCAATCGAGTTTCCCGAAGCTTTGCCGGTGCACAATTAAGAACAAGAGTTATACTAGTAGCGCTTAATTATTAATTTTATATGAATGAGAACTGAACTCATTTCATTCACATAGTACACCATCAACAAAATGTTGACCACCGGACCAGTTTAGATAAGCGCAAAAGACCAGAAACTTGGTAGCCTCTGATTCAGTTCGCGTTCCTTAGTTAAAGGTATAAAATGGTACTACTCGATAGCACCAAAATATGATGAATACCAATTAAAAAACATTTTAAAAAGAACCGCCGTTATCATTTCAATGTATTTAATGATCATATATACTAAAAATACCGCCAAGTTAAGACGGTAAACGTCATAACTTGGCGGCAGCGATTTAGCAAGGCACGCACCCCTCACCATTCTAACTTCCGGAGGTGATCGCCATGCTAAGAGGAGAGATCGGAGGGTTGGGTTACGCTAGAAATGGCGTTGGCCATCTTGGTTTTAGCCCAGGCGTACTTGGTTTACGCCAAGGCAACCAAGATACTAAAAGAAGCTAACCGTAACGGCTAGCTTCTACCACCAGTCTTTCTAACTCGCGTCGAGGTCATCGGGTCGCACCCCGGTGGCCTCTTTTCACCTTCTTTATTCTACCTGACAATCAAGCTTGCCGTCAAACAAAATCTATCTATCGAAAATCACTTATTGAGATTAGCACGAAGCGTCGCCCCAACCTATGTGCATCAACCTCAAGCCAACCCGACCACGTTTTGCTATAATCAACTCCGTACATACCCTATCCACAAAAAGGAAGATTGATGCTATGGCGGATGAATTTATTGCCCATCCTTTGATCACCATTACCAACGTTATCTGGAGCTTTTCGCGTACCACCCGGCAGTTGCAGATCTTATTGATTCATCGCGCGGATGATCCTTATGCCGGCTACTGGGCCCTGCCGGAAACGACTTTGCGTGTGCGTGAAAGTGCCGATGCAGCGGCGATCAGGCTAATTCGCGATAAAATCGGCGTGCATGTCAATCGCGGATCCACGGAGCAGTTGGCCACGTTTACGGACCCAGCCCGCACACCTGGCGAGCGGGCTTTGGCGCTGACTTACATGACGTATCTGCCGACAATGCCTAAGTTACGGCCGGGTTATGGTGCAACCGATGCGCGGTGGTTTGCTTTTAGCGCCACTGCCAACGATTATCAGTTACAAAATGGTACGCTCACGTTTCAGTTGGATCAACAGGTGGCGCATCTGGCTTTTGATCACGCGCGGATTCTAGGTGTCGCTATTCGTCGGATTCGCAATAAACTTGATTATCAACCCAGTATTTTGCAAGTGCTCGGCCACACCTTCACCTTAAAAGAAGCACGCGAAGTTTACGCGCCTTTTCTCAATACGACCGCGGCTGCCATTGACAACTCTAACTTTAAAAAGACGCACCAGCATCTTTTTGTTGAAGTCGGTACTGCCCATGATCGCACGCGCAGTGGCCGTCCGCCTAAATTGTTTAAACTTGCCTAGTTGAAAAATACCCTGAACCCGCGTATCGTAGACAGCAAATAAAAGTCTAATGTACTTTTATACTGCGTGAGTTTAAGTAAGTTTTACTTTAATTAGAAAGGAAGCCTCAAGAATGGCTCATTCGAATGAAGCACTGCTCATCATTGACTATACTAATGACTTTGTTGCCGATAAAGGTGCTTTGACCTGTGGCGCGGCTGGGCAAGTGTTGGCGCCTCACATTGTCGCTTTGGCTGATGAATTTTTGCAACAAGATGGCTGGGTTTACTTGCCAACCGATGTGCATACACCGCACGATCCGTATCATCCCGAAAGCAAACTGTTCCCGCCGCATAATGTTCGCGGGACTTGGGGGCGGGCGTTCTTTGGTTCGCTTGCGCCTTGGTATGCGGCCCATAAAGATGAAGAACGGGTGAACATGTTTGATAAAACCCGCTACTCCGCGTTTGCCGGAACGCCGCTGGATCTGCGCCTGCGTGAACGCAAAATCGACACCGTTCATTTAGTCGGCGTCTGCACCGATATCTGCGTTTTGCATACGGCAGTTGATGCTTACAATCTCAACTATCAAATGGTCGTCCATAAAAATGCAGTTGCGGCCTTGACGCCAGCTGGCCAGGACTGGGCGTTGGACCACTTTGCACATGTTTTGGGTGCCGAAGTAACGGATTAATTAACCACGGACTGATAAAGAAGGCTTTTAAAGATGAATATGAATCAAGCAATGTTGACGGATCTCTATGAATTTTCCATGGCCAATGGATATTGGGCGACCTTACCGCATGAAGACCAGGCAGTTTTCGATATTTTCTATCGCAATGTCCCGGATCATGGCAGTTTTGTGATTGCCGCTGGGTTGCAACAAGTTGTTGAAGCGTTACGAGACTTTCACTTCGAGGATGCAGATATCCAATATTTGCGTTCGTTGAAACTTTATTCGGATACATTTTTAGACTATTTAAAAACGATGAAATTAGCTTGCACAGTGACGGCTTTACCAGAAGGCACCCCCGTCTTTCCACGTGAGCCGTTGTTAACGGTGCAAGGGCCGCTGATGCAGGTCCAGCTACTAGAAACGCTGCTGCTCAACATTGTCAATCACCAGTCACTCATTGCAACCAAAGCCCGGCGCATCACGGCCGCGGCTGAAGGACGGCCAGTTATGGAATTTGGTGCCCGCCGCGCGCAAGGACCGGATGCCTCGGTTTATGGAGCGCGTGCTGCTGTGATTGGCGGCTGTGCCAGCACCTCCAACGTCTTGGCTGCACAACGCTTCAACATCCCGGCTGCCGGAACAATGGCCCATAGCTGGATTGAAGCTTTCCCTGACGAGCTCTCTGCTTTTCGCGCTTGGGCTAAAGTCTATCCTGACAACAGTGCGTTACTGGTCGATACTTATGATGTGCTCAAGTCCGGTGTGCCCAACGCGATTACGGTGTTCAAGGAACTCAAGACAGGCGGCCATCACCCAGTTGGTATCCGCATCGACTCTGGTGACATCACCCAGCTAGCGAAACAAGCCCGGAAAATGCTCGATGACGCCGGTTTCCCCGATGCCAAAATCACAGCTTCCAATGCGCTCGATGAAACCGTCATTCAGTCCCTCCTCAAAGAAGGCGCACCGATTGACAACTTTGGAATCGGCGAAAAGTTAATCACCAGTGCCTCATCTCCGGTTTTAAGCGGTGTTTACAAAATGGCCGCATTGCAAGTAAATGGCCAGTGGCTTCCTAAAATCAAGGTAAGTGCCAGTCGGGAAAAGACCACTTTACCAAGTCATAAACAGGTTTATCGCCTGTATCACCGTGATGATCAAACGGCTTTTGCGGATGTCATTGCGTTGGCTGACGAAAACCTGCCTGCAGAAATTGCCGCGGTCAATGCCAACCCGCTGGCTACCCAAACGCAAGTCACCTTACGCGATTTCACTGCCGAACCGTTATTAAAACCGGTCTTCCCTCAAGCACAAGAGCCGCTCACAACTGATGTTTTTACCATTCAAAAACATATGCGGTCAGCACTCAGCCACCTGCCAGAAGCAACACAACGGCTCGTCAACCCGGACCTCTATCCGGTTTACCTCACGCCGAAATTAGCCGCTTTGCAACAGAAACTGATTGATGAACATCATCAAAATTAAGCAGGCACTTGTTATTAAGCGCGTCTCGGTTTGATCCATCATGAAAATCAAAAACTGCTTCGAAAGCAAGATTGCTTCCAAAGCAGTTTTTTAATTTCGTGAATGAAACTTAGTCTTGCGCTGTACTTAAACTGGTGTCTCGGCTTCCTTAGCCACCAAGTCGCGCATATCCATTGCTTCTTCAAAACGATTGGTAATGATCCCGGTAACGTAACGTTCGCGCATCAGTTGTTTCATTTTCAGCGGATCATCAACTGTCCAGACGCGCTGGGCTTTGTTGAGGTGGCTGTTGTAATGTTCAATGTGGACGGCTTCCAAATACGATGGTAAGGTGGCACCGGTTAGAACCCGACTCGTTAACCACGCCGTTTTCATTTTCGGCGCAAGGGTATGAATGACGTTGATACTGTCGTGATTGAATGAGGAGTAGATGACGCGATCCTGCATATTGAACTGCTCAACGTAATCTTGCGTCAGCGCCTCAATGCCCGGATAGCGGATCTTGCCGGTTTTAAACTCAATGTTAACCATCACGTCATAATGGCTTAAAACCGTCAATGCTTCCCGAAGCGATGGAATGTGTTCGCCATTGGCCAGCCGCATCCCTTTGAGTTGCGTCCGGGTTAAATCCGCAATCCAGCCAGTGCCATCTGTTGTGCGATCAACGCGCTCATCATGCATGATCACCAAATGCCCATCCGCACTCATCTGCACATCGGTTTCAATGCCATCGATGCCATGCTCACAGGCATATTCGAATCCTTGCAAACTATTCTCCGGAAAACGCGCCGGATAACCGCGATGTCCATAAATTGCTACTGTCATCATGAGCCTCCATTTCGCATACTTTACTGATCAAAAACCGTCTGCGCCAAGCTGTATCAGGCATCTGCTTTCAAGGCCCGCACATGAGCTTCAATCTGATCGCGGACTTGGCGAAAAACCGCCAACACCGCTTCTTGCGAACCACTCGCCGCTGCTGGATCCGCCAGCGGCCAATGCAAGCGGCGAACGGTTAGCGGCGTCACCGGGCACCGATCCCGCGCATCCCCGCAAAGTGTCACAATCAAATCAGCCTGCTGCAGTTCGGCTTCGTTGAGCACTTTTGATTGCTGTTGCGAAATATCGATGCCTTTTTCTGCCATGACCTTAACCGCCAGTGAATTTAGGCCATGCGCTTCGATGCCGGCACTTTTCACCTGCCACTGACGCCCCAGCAATTTTTTGGCAAAACCTTCTGCCATTTGACTGCGACAGGCATTCCCTGTACAGAGAAAATAGACTTTTGGCATGATCACGACCAGCTCCTTTGCGATAATGATGTCTAACGTTGTCTTGATCATACGCGGGTTACGGTCGTTGGGCAATATGGGTGCAACTGGCAACTTAACGCTTGTAGTCCAGCAGGTTGCCACTGACGGAATTGGTCTTTGAAATGGCCGTATTCGTATCGGCTTCCGCTTCATCTAAAGCCTTCTTAACATCGGCACCGCCATAAATCTGTTGCATAGCCAATTCAACATTTTGCCGTTCTTCTTGGATATTGCTGAAGAACGCACCTGCTGTGGCCGCATTGATATGACCTTGGTTCAGTTGTTCAATCGGAACCGCTAAAGCAGGGTTTTTCTTAATCGCATCAGCCAGACTCTTCACTTGGTTAGCTTTTTGGTTAACCGCAAAGTAGCCCGTGCCGAGTTGCCATGTTGCTTGAGACTTAGGCGTCATTAGGTACTTCATAAACTGCCAAGCCCCTTCTTGGACAGCGGTTGGTTTGTCCTTAGTAATCCATAGACTTGCGCCGCCAATCGCTACACCATTCGCTTTGGTACCATCCGGATGCGGTGTGAAGGTCACGCCGTACTTAAATTTGGCGTTCGTTTGTAACTGCCCTAACATAGCGGAACTTTGCATGAAGATGCCGACCTTTTGCGCCAAAAACGCCGCGCTTTGGTTGTTGCCAGCTGCTGATCCGGTCCCAAAGTTTTGGAAGGCGTTTTGTTTGATCACGTCTTGCAGCCAATTCATGCTTTTGACCATTTCCGGCGAGTTTAATGTGGCGCTGGTTGCCATCGCTTGGCGGCCGTTATCGTGGTTGACGACAAGTGAATTTTGATTGGCAACCAACTCTTCCGGCAGCCAGCCATAGATCTGCATCGTCATCCCTTTGACCGCACCTTTACTCTTTTGAGTCAACGCAACCGCTGCCTTGGTCACGTCGCTATACGTCGGTGACAGTGGCAAATCAGGAATACCATACTTTTTAAATAGGCTCTGGTTGTAGTACATAACCGAACTAGAGGAGTTAAACGGCATGGAAGCTAACTTACCATTGATTTTATAAGCGGCTGTCACCCCTGGATACAATTGACTCAAATCATAATGGTCACGATCAATGAACTTTTGTACCGGTACCGTTGAATTCAAGCCGATCATCATAGACTGGTTGGCCTGGTCACTTTGAATCAAATCAGGCGAAACATTACTGCCGACCGTATTGGCATATTTCATAATCGACAATTCATAACTGCCGGCATAAATCGGCTTAACCGTGTATTTGGTCTGACTCTTGTTAAATTGATCGACTAAGCCTTCCAGAACCTTTTCATTCGGGCCATTCATCGAGTGCCAAAACGTGATGGTCGTGCGCCCGTTGTTATCAGCAGCACTGGCCGATTGTTGGTGGGTGAAGAAAAAGCCAAGTCCGAAAATAACAACAATCGCTGCGACTATCGCAATAATCTTCTTATATGTGGTTTTCAACCCTTCGTCCCCCCTGCATTCAAATTACGCTTGAAGAATTTCTGGCCAATGAGCAACAATGCCAAGGTTGGTAACAACACAATGATCGCCGTGGCCATCACCATCCCCCAGTTGGCGAACGTATCTTCCGCCTGTAACTGCTTCAAGCCGACTTGAACTGGCCGGAAATCATCCGAGAAGGTCGTAATCAACGGCCATAGGTATTGGTTCCAATGCGTCAGAAACGTGTAAAGGGAAAAGGTAATCAACATGCTGCGACTATACGGCACCGCAATTTTCCACAGAAACTGCAAGCGGCTAAGGCCAAGATACTTGCCAAAGTCCACCAAGTCGGTTGGAATCTGTAAAAAGGCTTGACGCAACATGAAGACCCCAAAGGCTGAGGTGAAAAACGGGATCGTCAAGCCAGCATAATTGTTCAGCCAGCCGAGTGCTTTTACCGTCTGAAAATTAGGAATGATCTGGGCTTCAAATGGCAACATCATGGTGATCAAAAAGGCAAAGAACAACTGCTTTTTGTAGCGGAAGTTCATAAACGCAAAGGCATAAGCAGCAAGTGTACATAAAACTAATTGGCCGATAGTGATTAATCCGGCCGTCACAAACGAGTTAATCATGTAGCGAATAATCGGTGTGGTGACAAATGCCTGCCAATAGTTATTAAGCGAGATATTGGTGGATAAGAAATTCCCTGCCGCAATATCTTTTGTCGGTAGTAACGATGCCCAAATCCCCAACAGAATCGGGAATAAAAGTATCACTGCAACCACCGTCAATAAAAGATAACGTGCTCCGTGTTTGACATGTGTCATGCGTAATACACCTTCCGTTCTGTGAAATGGAATTGAACCCAAGTGGCCAAGGCAATAATGACGGTTAGCACAATGGATTCCGCACTGGCCGTTCCAAAGTTGTGGAAAGCAAAGGCATCTTGATAAATCTTATATGCTAGGAAATTCGTGGCATTATTAGGACCGCCGCCTGTAATTAAGTCAATCTGGGCAAACATTTTGAACCCATCAATGATTTCAACCACAAACAAGAAGAACAGGGTTGGCGAAATCATCGGAACCGTAATCTTGAGTGTCTGCTTGAATTGTGACCAGCCAGCAATGTCAGCAACTTCATAGTATTCTGGCGGCACACTTTGAAACGCACTCAGAAGAATCAAAAAGGCAAAGCCCAATGCCATCCAGACACTGGCTAAAACGATGACAATCATGGCACCGGTCGGATCAACCAATAAATTGGCATTGGTGACGCCCATCGCTTTTAAGGCAAAACTGGCGAGGCCGACAGATGGATTGAATAAGAACAGCCAGAGAATCGAAGCAGCGGCGGCACTGGTGCCCATCGTACCGGCAAATGCCGTTTGGAACCAACTGATCCGGCGTAACTTCATCGTTGCCAAACGTGCCAAAATAACGCCAAGAACAATGGTCGCCAAAGCAAAGGCAACGACATAGACTAGCGTTCCCGTCAAACTCTGCAGGAATAAAGGATCCTTGAAGATATCAAGATAGTTACCCAGTCCGACGAATTTAGCCGATTCACCGCGGATGTTGGTTGCAAAGAAACTGTTATACACCGTCATGATCATGGGATAAAAAGTAAATAAGGTCAGGATCAGAAGTGACGGCATCAAAAACCAAAAGGCCGGCTTATTATTTTCCCGAATCGTTTCAGCAAGCTTGCCTTGCGATTTGGCAGTCGATTTATTAAGTTCCTTATTAAGCTCCATAAGCGGCCGCCTCCTTAACTGGCGCCACGGCAATCCGCTCACCGTCATCAATATTAAAGAGATGCCATTCATCGGCATTAGCCGGCAGTAATAAATTAAGCTCAGCGCCAACCGCTACGGTGAACTGTTCCGGAACCCGACTGACCAATGACTGGCCATCAAAGTCGCAGAAAATCAAGGTGTCATTGCCAAGCTGTTGCAAGCTCTTCACCTTGGCTGTAATGGTATCCGGGTTGGCAATCGAAACCGGTACCAACTTCTCCGGCCGAATGCCAAGATGATAGGAACCAGCCGGCAAGTCAAACGGAAGGACAAACGCATTGTCAGTCCAGAAAGTATCGCCAATGCTAAAGCGATCGCCTTCATCGCTAACCGTAATTGGCAGCAGATTCATTTCCGGGCTGCCGATAAACTTGGCAACAAATTCATTGGCAGGATGATTATACAAGTCCAGCGGGGTGCCAAGTTGCTGAATCTTTTCATCATCCAACACAAGAATCCGATCGCCCATGGTCATCGCTTCGACTTGATCGTGGGTAACATAAATCAAGGTCATGCCAATTTCACGATGCAACCGCGCAATTTCTTCACGCATTTCGGTTCGCAACTGGGCATCAAGGTTTGACAACGGCTCATCCATTAAAACCACCGGCGCCTTAGTTGCCAAAGCACGCGCCAGACTCACTCGCTGCTGTTGCCCACCAGAAAGCTCTTTTGGTTTCCGCTCACGCAAATCGGTCAAGTGTACCAAGTCCAACGCCCAATCCACGCGCTTGTTTTTTTCATCATCAGTTAAATCCTGGTTCTCCAAGCCGAAGCGGACGTTTTGGGCAACGTTCATGAATGGCAGTAGCGCATAGTTTTGGAAAACCATCGCCAATTTGCGATCTTTTGGCGGCAAATCCGTCACATCGCGTTCATTAAAATAAATCCGTCCATCCGTGACACTGGTTAAACCGGCAATCATCCGCAACAGCGTACTTTTACCGGAACCAGATGGCCCAACCATGACAAAAAACTCGCCAGGCTCAATCTCGACGGAAATGTCGGATAGTACTTTGGTGTTGCCAAAATCCTTTGACACATTTGCTAGTCGAATACTCATTCCTCATCAACTCCTTACACTGAGACTACCAAGCCTTTGTAAAGATCAGTGTCAAGGCGATGTATTAATTATGTAAGCATTCTGTAAAACGTATCGTTCCAGCTTGAAATTTTTCAATTTAACGCTTCATCCGCGGCCACATTCAGCCTGATAGCCATGCAAAAAGCGTTGGTGAACGACTGCTATTCCGCTCACCAACGCTTTTCCACGAAAGTACTCTCCACTACTATTCAATGCCTTCCTGAACGAACACCCGCAAGATTCGCGGTGTGATCGCAATCATGTAAAGCAACGCCACAATCCCGCTGTATACAAAGACGAGGTAATTCTTCGCGATGTTTTGAAACAGGAACGTATAAAAGAAGGTTGCCACCGGGGTCACCGAATTATTGATCGTCATCAACGTCGTATTGACCCGGCCCAAAAAAGAAGTCGGGACCGTTTTTTGGATTTCCACCTGAATGACAATGTTAGGAATCACGATCAAAAAACCTAGTACTACCATCAGAATCGTGCCGGGAATCGTCACGCCACTGGCTGTCTTGGCAAAATTAAACACGCCGCCTAATGCGATCAAAAGCACACAATCCGCTAAAACCGGCCCGAGAATCTTAAGGCGAATCCGCTTTTCACCGCTGATCGTACTCATAAACAAACTGCCAATCAAAATCCCGATAGCAGAACCGGTTTCCAGATACCCGATCGGTGCACTGCCCAGATGCAGCGTATTCGTGATGACAAAAGGCATGCCAACCGTGACGCTGGTGAAGCTAAAATTCAAAACCACGCCAACCATGATGACCCCCTTAACCAATGGACGCGTTTTGACATAAGCCATACCTTGTTTAAACATTGCCAATGGCCGACTGGCAGCAGCATTTTTCGCGGTCGGCTGCCGCTTGGTCACATGAAACTTCATCGTCAGCATAATCAAAAACGAGACCGTTGACGAAACCATTTCCACGAAAATAAAGGCTTCAAACCCGGCAAGCGTGTAAAGTCCCAAGCCCAACATCGGCGAAAAAATCGAGGAAATGGAGCCAGCCGTGGATGTTAGTGAACTTAACTTTTGAATTTTCCGCTCATTAACCAATTCATGGACAGAAGCAGCATAGGCTGTTGAGCTAAAATCGCTGCATATGTAATCAACAATGGCAAAAAGGACAACCGGAACAAGTTTTTGCACGCCGGAAAATCCCGGTAGCGCCCACGCGAACAGCCCTAGTCCCAGCAAACGCACCAGATTGCTTACGATTAAAATACTTCGATGCGGATAACGATCAACAATGCTGCCCATAGGAACAAACAGAAGCAAACTAACCAGCGGCCCGACAATTGTTGATAAACCGAAACTGATCGCCAGGTGCGTTTGATTCAGCAACATCAGCCCCATCCCAAACGAAAACATGCCGCCACTCAACGAGCCAATCAGGTTGCTAGTAAAATCTTTGCCAATTTGAAGATTGGATTCCCGATCTGTAATCAGAACCGGGCTGGTTGCGTGGGCTACCTGCATAGGCTGTCAGCACTCCTTTATTTTCCTCATTTTTTCGTAATAATTATTAATCATATTATAATAATTTTCGCAAAAATAAAACCCCGCCTGCACACAAGGTCATGGAACAAGACGCTTGTGTCCAGACGGAGCTTAAGCCGCTGCCAACTCAATTCATTTTTCAGTGTAGTCGATTCCGGCGCTGCTGAAAGTCATCCACGATTAGCGCACCAACTTGTTGATTAAACCGCATGGCCGCTTCACGTTGATGATCAAACGTTGTCAAAACAACTGCATACAATTGTTCCCCTTCAGCCGCAAAGCAAGCCGCATCATGTTCACAATTTGGCAGTTCACCAGTTTTACCCGCTGTCCAGCCAACAAAATTCTTCATGGTTGGTGCCAGCAGCAACTTGGTACGATTCTGTTGATGACGCAGGGCACGGGCACACCAGTCACCGTCAGCTGGTCGGCACGGTGGGGTCAATAAGGATCGCAATAAACGCCACGTTGCTGCAGCCGAGATCCAGTTGTCATTGTCGGTATGCGGCTGCATCAAGGAACGGTTTAATTTGGCACCCGGAAACTGCTGATCCAACCATCGCTCCACCGTTGTTAGCCCATACGTTTTCAACAAAGCATTGGCCGCTAAATTATCTGAAACCATCAACATTAAAGTCACCAAATCGCGCACGCACCAGGATGAATCGGCCATGAACCGCAGTACCCCCGCGCCGCCAACCGGCCGTGGTAATACTACTTTCCGCTGCCACTGGCTAGAATCGGCTTGTGCCTGCGCTTTAACATAGGCAGCGATCCCCAACTTAATCAAACTCGCCGCGGGGAAAAGCACATCGGTTCGCGTCCCAAAAAGCACCTGCCGCTCATCAGCAAGTAACAAAGCGTGCGATTCACCAAACTGTTGCTGCAGCTGATCAAGTTGTGCAATTAAGTGGTCATGCGCCATTTCACATTATCTCCGATCGCAAGCCAGCCACCATCACTTGCGACAAGCGGTGATGACTAACCCAAGTTACTATCGATCATACACCCACGCATGGTCGTCCTGCCAAGAGCCAACCAAGTAACGCCCAACCTAATCCGGCCAGGAAGTTTCAATCCCGAAAAATTGAGTCAGCAGTTCCCGGCGGATGCGTAACCAAGCGCGGTGCGTCCGACTCGGATAAATACGATTGGTTAAACAAACAAAGCCACGCTGCGTATCGCGATCAAATGCAATCGAAGTACCTGTGAACCCAGTGTGCCAATATTGATGGCGACCTTGCGCCCAGCAGCGCCAGCCCAACGTCCGCCCACCAACACAGTAACGCTCAAGCAACGAAAATGCTGCCGGAGGTAAAACCTTCTCACCATGCGACACTGGCAAACCGGCCAACAGTCGGGTAAAAGTCGTCAGATCGCCTAACGTTGAAAATAAACCCGCGTGACCGCTAACCCCGTCAAGCAAAAACGCTTTATGGTCGTGAACCGTCCCACGTAAAACCCCACCGCGTTCTGGCACATTTTCAGTCGGCACAAAATCGCTTGGTGCCACTGCCTGCGGACAATAACCGGTTGCCTGCATCCCCAAAGGCGCAAAAACATGCTGATGCAAACTGGCGGCAAGTGACCCATCCACCGCCGCAATTGCCCAGCCTAGTAATATAAAGTTCAAGTCAGAATACAGGGTGGTGGTGTCTGGCGGGACAACTGCCGCCATCGTTTTAACGGCCTGAATCAACCCTGCTTGATCAAGTGCGTGCACATTAGGGACGTCAGCAGGTAACCCGCTGCGGTGCAACATGAGCTGTTCGATGGTGAGCTGTGGGTAGCGCAATCCACTGACCAGTGATCCAATCGGCTGATCCAGCTGAATTTTTCCCGCCAGCAGCAATTGCAGCAAGCGCGTTGTCGTGCCAACGACTTTGGTTAACGACGCCAGATCATACCGATTCTGAGGCATCAGCGGCAAATGGTCGGCTCCGGTTCCTTGAAAGCCTAAAAAATGCACGGCATTCTCGTCCGCTCCGACGACACTAAACGCCACACCGCAAACCGCCTGCTGCTGAATTGCTGCGGTAATCGGTGCCAACAACGACTGCGACTCAGAGACTTTTGCCATGTTCTGCCTCCCAAGCGGTCAAAACATCACTAATCACGCCATCATGAGCAGCCAGCACTTGGGTCGCCGCAGCAGCATCCAGACCGGTTTTGGCCATCACGATCGCAACCGGAACCTTGTGTGCAGCTGCCTCTAGTAAGGATGCCGCTCGAGTCGCACTGACACCAGTTGTTTCGGCAATAATGCGTTGCGCGCGATCCACCAGTTTGGCATTAGTCGGCAACACATCAATCATTAAATTGCCAAAAACTTTGCCCGCCCGAATCATCACGCCGGTCGAAAGCATGTTCAGCACCATTTTCTGCGCAGTTCCGGCTTTCATGCGCGTTGACCCGGTAATGACTTCCGGGCCAACCACGGGGGCAATGGCAATGTCGGCATGGTCGGCAAGTAAACTGGCGGCCACGCAGGTTACGGATATTGCTAACGCCTTTACTTGTTGCGCATACGTCAACGCCCCAATGGCATAAGGGGTCCGCCCGGAAGCTGCAATGCCAATGACCGTATCGTTGGCATTCAGATTCAACTTCCTAAGATCATGTTCGGCAAGCTCAGCTGAATCCTCAGCGCCTTCAACTGATTTAAACATGGCTCCCATCCCGCCGGCAATCAAGCCCACTGCTCGTTCTGGCGGAATCCCATAAGTTGGTACCAATTCCGCAGCATCCAAAACTCCTAGCCTCCCGGATGTACCGGCACCGGCGTAAATCAACCGCCCGCCGCGATTATAACGCTGGCTGGCTTCATCAATCGCCGCGGCAATCTGGGCTGTTTGCGTAGCGATGGCCGGGGCGATTTTGGCATCCTCATGGTTAATCAGCGCCACGATTTCCGGCGTCGTCATGGTGTCGATGTGCATGCTGGCGGGATTTCGTTGCTCGGTTGTTAAGTCTGCGATTGACATATTTATCCCCTCGAATCTTCAACGCTCCAGTTAAGTGTGATGTTGCCCGATAATTCTGCTCGGTTTGCTTAATTTCACCATGAACCACGCCGAGGAAAAGAATATTGGCAACATAAGTCTCCGTAAACATTGACGTCACGGCTCCGATTCGTAACAACGGCTCGGTCGGCGGCAAGGCAATCACGCAACTGGCCGCATCGCGCAATGGACTTGGTTCGGCACGCGTTACGGCAATCACCGGCGTCTGATTCCGCCGCGCTTGCTGGGCTGCCAACACCACTTCTTTCGTCAGCCCGCTATAGGAAAAGACCACCACCGCATCAGCCGCCGTTGTATAATACACGCGCTCTAGTGCCGTGTGCGCATCGGCGTCAAAAATGGCCAGATACCCTGCCCGGATGAGTTTTAAATATAAATCCTGGGCGACTAACGCCGACGCACTCATGCCGACAAGATAAATATGCCGCGCATGGCGTAACGTGGTAATTGCCTCTTGAACCGCCGCCTGATCCAGCTCGTCCGGTAAATCGCGAACCGCCGCAATCGCCGTCTGACTCAATTTTCGCATCATCGTTGGCAAATCATCATCATCCTGAACAAGCGGATCGAGCGGCGTCAGCGCGGGGGCTTGCGTATCCCGCACCAAGGCGAGTTTAAATGATTGCAAGTCCGGATAGTCAAACAACCGGACAAACCGAATCACCGATGCTGCCGATACGCCGCTAGCCCGGGCAATCTGCGCAGTTGTCTGAGCGATGAAGGCCTCGGCATCGGTTAACACATAGTCGGCCAAAGCGCGATTCACCGGACTTAATTGCGGCAATCGCGCTTGCACCTTCGTTAAAAGGGCCTTCATTCGACTTTATCAATAAAAGTAGCAATCGAGGTCTTACTCTCATTGGGCACCATCTGCGCAGTAATGGTAATCCCTTGTTTGAGTAAGCGCCGAATCATCGCAATATCATCGGCAGTCAACGCCACTGATGGCTTAATCTTCTTTGACCCCGGCTTTTCAGACAGATTGCCGACATTAAAGGATGTGATCGGCACGCCACCGTCAATTAACTTCGCCATATCCGGAATATTGCGGGTAATGACGAAAACCTGATCAGCGGCAAACTTGCCATTTTGCAAATTTTCAATCGCCTTGGCAACCGAGCTAATGGCTAACTTTTTCCCTGCAGGTCGGGCGATTTTCAGTCCTTGAATCGCCATGTCATCACGAACCACCGCATCATTGACGACCATGAGCCGATTAGCGCCAACCGTATTGGTCCACACCATCGCCACCTGGCCGTGAATCATCCGTTCATCAACGCGTGCTGCCACAATTGTCATTCGAATCTTCCTTTCACCATAACGTTTGAACTCAGCATGTGTGCTAATCGCCGTTTCACGTTAGTACTTAACAAGCTGGCGGATCTTCTTTTAAAAAGTGTCCTCATGCTTAAACTAAGCTGCCAATCCAGCCGAAAATCGCGCCTAAGTTGCCGAGAACCATGCCGATGAGGATTAAAACAAAAATCAGCCGAGTCGAGTTCATATGCTTGCGTCCCAAAATCCAATAAGAGAACAAGGCAATCGCCAGCGGTATCAAAGCAGGCATGATCTTATCCAGCATATCCTGCACATTCATCGTGACTTTGCCGACTTTATAGGTTAAATCAAGCTTGTAATTGATAACTGCAGGAATCATCGCACCGACAACGGTTAAACCAAGAATCGAGGCGCCTTCCGTAAAAATCGCCATGCTATCAGCAAAAGTCGTCGCCAACCGTGTCCCTTGAGCCAGCCCGACATTAAATAACTTCCACCGCACCCATAAAATAACCAAACAGCCAATTACAGGAATCAGCAGGCCAATCGGTTGATTCGATAAGGCCAAATATGCCGTAATAGAATAGATAATCGCATTATAAATCGCGACAAAAATCGTATCGCCAACGCCGGCAAACGGACCCATCAACCCTGTTTTCAAACCGGTAATCGCTTTTTCATTTTCATCGTTCATGCCCAATTGATCTTGCAAGGCCACATCCGCACCGACAATCAAGTGTGCCATTTGCGGGGTGGTATTGAAGAAGCCCATTTCCATATTGAGGGCTTGTTTCATTTTCGCCGGATCATCTTTGTATAAACGCTTCAGTGCCGGCATGACCGAATAGGCGTAACCCAAGCCTTGCATCTTTTCATAGTTCCAGCCCAGCTGTAGTCCTAAAACATTGTGAATGAAAATCTGCTTAAGATCTTTTTTGGTTAACTTGCTTAATTTTAACTCAGACATCGATCTCGACCTCCTCATCGTCGCTATCACCGCTACCGCCATTATCAGGCTTACTTGGGCCATTGCCGCCGTTGCCATTGTGCTTGCGTTCGTTAGCATCTAAGACATGTAACGCCGCGAAGACGAAGCCAACCAGCGCCGTGCCCAGCAAGGAGAATGACTTCGCAAAGTAAGCCATTAGCACAAAGCCAAGAATAAAGTACGGAAAATACCGTTTAATCGGCAAGTACCGCATCAGGATTGCAATCCCCATAGCCGGTAAAATAATCCCGGCCGTCTTCAAACCGGTCATCAACCACGTCGGAATCCAAGCGTTGATCGCCTTGACCACTGCAGAGCCAAAGAACAAGCCGACAAAAACCGGTAACATCCGCGAAACCGTCCACGGGATAATACCATAAAGATTGTTACGCTCGACGCCTTTATAATCACCTTTAGCCGCCAACCTATCCGCGTGATGCTGGAAAATCGTATTCGTCATCCGCGCTAAAATATCCATCTGGGTCAGCAGCAAACCAATCGGAATCGCCAACCCGATCCCATACGCAGCCCCGCGTCCTGCCATAATCGCAAACGCACTGCCCATGATTGATCCGGAAAGAAAGTCCGGTATCGTCGCGCCGCCATAAGTAGCGACCCCCAACGTTGCCAACTGCAAAGTCGCACCGACAATCAAGCCGGTTTTCAAGTCACCCATGACTAGACCAGTTACTGCCCCACCAAACACCGGTGAAAATAACCCGATCTTCAATGAGAGTGCATCAAGCTGTGCCAAGCCAACATAGATGGTTAGAAAAATAAGTGCAAAAGCAGATATCGCCATGATGTTTCCCCTCCCTACAAAGATTTCATTGCTCAACCTGATTATGGCGCTAGATGAAACTCAATTTCAAGTATTTGAGTTAGATAAGTTTACAATGAAATTTTGTTTCTAGGAGGACACGGAAAATTGTGTGTACCAATTCGCAACTGGTAAGCCCGTTGCATTGGTTAAACAGCCATAGAAAACTGTATGCGGTTAAAGTCTACGCATTGCCAAATTTGTCAGAGAGCAGCCAACTGACAAAAAAGCGCGGGCTACTTTCCTATAAAACCGGAAATAGTCCGTGCTTAATCGTATGCAATAACTTTGGCGAGGTTTTACTTCAACTGAAACTTCAACACCACCGGATTATGGTCAGAATACTGAAATCCGGTCGACACAACATGGACACTTTCCGCTTTGATATTTGGCGACAGAATGTAGCCGTCAATTAAGGTCACAAAACTTTTTCCCGGCTTATACGGCTGGTCCAACGCGCGTACTGATGGTACCTTTGCCGCTGCCAGTCCCATTGTCGGGATATAAAAGCCGGCTGGTAACTTTGACTTAGGAAACAGATGCGTCCAGGTTTCGTCTAGGTCCTTGGTGTGGAAGATTTCGGCGGTATTTTTCAAGAGCCGGTGGTTATAATCACCTGCTACCATGACGTAATTGCCTTGCTGATAGGCGTGATTGATATATTTAAACAACTTGGCAAACTGTGCCTGTTGGATTTTGACATTTGGCGTGAAGGCGGACATGTGGATGTTCACCATGATGAATTGCTTACCGTTTGCCACCGTGGTTTTCGTTGCCGTGAACGCGCGATCCAAGTCGATAATTTTATTGAAGTCAGTGTCCACCGGTAAACTGTAGCGGCGGGCGCTATCGACTTTGGCCTTACTCAAGGTTAGAATCCCGGACTTGGCCTTGCCGATCGGTTGATTAAACGGGTAAAACAGATACGCCGAATCGTAATTCTGGCCGTAAACGTTAGCGTATTGCCGTTGCGCATTCGTCACCATCTCGACTTCATTCACATGCCGCGAGCGATCGCCATCCGGATCAATTTCCTGATAAAAAGCGATGTCCGGCTGCTGCGCCTGCGTGGTTTTGATCACCCCATTGATGCTTTTCCGCACGGCTTGTTGGCTATAAGCACGCGAATACTTACCGCCGTCCATGAAAAAACTATAACTGGGCGGATAGGAGCCATAGCCGATGTTGTACGTCATCGCTGTGTAGGTTTGTCCGGGCTTAAACTGCGCACTTTGCTGATGCTTAACCTTCAACGCTTGATCGTCTGGCAAACGATAATAAGTCGTAAAAAGATAGATCAAATAACCGCCTGCTGCCAGTACCACCACGCCGATAAGTGCCGCTACCCATTTCAATAGTCGTTTCAAGCCGCCGCCTCCAATAAGTTTGCTTGCATTTATTATAGCAGTTGTCTTTTTCCTTGAGACCGGTACGATTAAGGAAGTAAGTGTCAGGCAACGATTTTCGCCAACGGACTGTCACCGCAACATTTTTATCAAGGGAGCTTACTCAACATGTCAACCGAAATCAAACAGATCCTTGCTGCTTTTGAAAAATTCGAGACCATTATCATTCATCGACACATCAACCCTGATCCTGATGCAATCGGCTCACAAACCGGACTGACCTTGCTACTGCGCGCGGCCTACCCGCAAAAAACCATCTACACCGCCGGACCAGCCGCACCGGATCTGGCGTGGATCGGTCCGCAGCAAGACGTCCCCGCCGCTGCGTATCAACATGCGCTAGTCGTCGTGATTGATACGTCCAATCGTGAACGCGTGGCGGGTTCGCTTTTTGAGCGCGGGGCCATGGTGATTAAAATTGACCACCATCTGGAAGAAGAACCGCTGGGCGCCATCAACTGGGTCGACACGAACGCTTCCAGTGCATCTGAAATGGTGTGGCTGCTGACTCAACACAGTCAACGCCTGACGCTCACGCAACCAGCCGCCGCAGCTCTGTATGCTGGCATTATTGGCGACACCGGCCGCTTCCTGTACGATCTGACCACCGCTCAAACCCATCGTGCCGCTGCTGACTTACTCGCCACCGGCATCGATGCTCCAGCAATCGGCCGCCAAGAAGATCAATTCCCGGAAAATGTCGGCCGCCTCATCGGTTGGGCACTTGAAAATGTCCACATCACTACAAATGGTGCCGGCTCGTTGATCATCACGCAATCCGTCCTCCAGCAGTTTGGTTTGCAATATGGCGAAGAACAGCGAGCAGTTGGCAACATCGGCAAACTCGCCAGCATTGATCGCTGGGTCGTGTTCACCGAACGCCAAGATGGCAAATATCGCGTTGAATTACGCGGAAAAACGAAAGAGATCAATACGCTTGCAGTCCGACACGGCGGCGGTGGTCATCCCTTGGCCAGTGGCGCTGTGGCTGATGATGAAGCCGAAGTTCAGGCAATTGAAAAGGAATTAGCTTCTGATTGAGGACAACTTGGATCAGGAACCAAACGACTCATTTAACTGTGGTTCAGGGTTTGAATAACGTATCCTCAATACAGCACATCTGAATGAATGAAGTTTGCACTTGGGTGACCAAAAGGAACTAACAATTCGGTTTAACTTTTTCCTTGCTTTGGAGTGCGCTCCAAGGTTTATAACAAGGGCAGCAAATAAAAGAAAAGAGATTTTATAAATGCAGACTTTTACATTAAACAACGGTGTCGAGATTCCCGCACTGGGCTTTGGCGTGTTCCAAATTCCGCAAGGTCAGACAAAACAGGCGGTGTTGGAAGCCTTGAATGTCGGCTATCGGCATATTGATACGGCACAGTCTTATATGAATGAAGCTGAGGTAGGGGAAGCCTTGGCCGCAACCAAGATCCCTCGTGATAAGATTTTCCTGACGACCAAGATCTGGTTAAGCAATTACGGTTACGAAGCGACTGCAAAATCCGTGGAAGCCTCACTGACAAAACTACAAACGGATTATTTGGATTTAGTACTGCTCCACCAACCCTATGGCGATGTTTTTGGCTCTTTCAAGGCTCTGGCCGATCTCCAAAAAGCGGGAAAGATTCGCGCGATTGGCGTATCAAACTTCAATAGCGAGCGTCTGGCCGATATTGTGGCTTTTCAAGATGCTCCAGTTCAAGTCAATCAAATCGAAATCAATCCCTTCTACCAACGCGAGCAAGACTTAATGAACGCCAAAGCACGCGGTCATGTTTTACTCGAAGCATGGGCACCTTTTGCTGAAGGGAAAGACGGCATTTTCTCAAATAAAACTTTAACCACCATTGGAAAAAAATATGGCAAGTCTGCGGCACAAGTCATCTTACGCTGGAACTTTGAACGCGGCATCGTCAGTCTTGCAAAATCTGTCAAACCTGAGCGCATGGCTCAAAACATTGACATTTTTGATTTTGCTTTGACCCATGAGGATAAAGCCCAAATTGCCACACTGGATACCAATACTAGTCAATTCTTTGATCACAACTCTCCTGACTCGGTAGATATGTTTGTGAAGTTTTTGCAAGAAAGAGACATCTAAGATTGATTGGCCAGTCTTCACAAATCGAAAAATAGTGAGTGATCAAAATTATGAATATCAAAAAAGCTGCTGACCTATTTGATTTATCACCAGATACGTTGCGTTATTATGAAAAAACAGGAATTGTGCCGCCTGTTCATCGCGCAGCATCGGGATTTCGTGATTATCAAACGCGCGATTTAAACTGGATCTATTTAGTGAGAAGTCTGCGCCGCGCAGGCATGGGCATTGATGCTCTCAGGCAATTCACGCAGCTTGCTAAAAAGCGCGAGTCAAACAACGGTTCATCACTCAAGCAAGTAGATGCTGCACAGAAGGCAATCTTACAAAATCAACTTATTGAGCTTGACGAGAAAATTGTCGAACTCCAACAAACACGAAAAATTTTGGCTTATAAGATTGCCACTTACGAAGATCACATCGGCAAATTCAAGAACGGTGAATGGGATGCAGAAAATCAAGAAAAGCTATGGGAACGCTAACTTTTTGACTCTCACTATTATTCAGAGAATGCTAGCCAACTGGCCGCGATTTTTTGTAGACTCGCTGATAAACATCGACTAAGCAACCAACGCATCTCCGTAGCCACTTTCGAATGCAGAAAGTTGGCTATTTTTTTCGCGCCAAAACAATAAACCGATCCTCAAACGTTGTGACGCTGCCGACACTGGCAATCATATCTTGGAGCTGATGCAGCTTTGGCATAGCCTGGTTAACGTCAAAGTTTGGAAACTCCCACGGGATAACCGTTGCATAATAAACAATCGCACCAACATCCGTGAAACGCATTTTGACAAACGCAGCATCTGCCTTCAAGATTTCAAACCCGTGATCCTGCAATTGCGTCAATACTTGCGGAAGGTTATTGTCAGGAAAAGCGGGTACATACGCGGGATCTAGAAACCGTGACAACGAGTAATTGTTAGTTGCGCCCACCTGCTGCGAAACGAAAATCCCTTTTGAGCGAAGTACCCGAGCAATCGCCGGAATCGGCAAGCCGCCATGACTGTTGGTCACGATATCAAAATGCTGATCTGGCACCTGCGCCATCTGTCCATCCGGGTCGGCATAAAGCGTCACCCCTTGTGGCACCAAGGTTCGCTTCAGCAAGTCAATGTTGGGTTGCCAGCCTTCCGTGACCGAGGTTTTAGCAACAGGGTGTTTAAACGTCTGCATCAGCTCGCCACCCCCTGTGTCCATATCCAACCACTCATCACTAGACTGGAGATGCTGCTGTACCCACTCACTATAATTCCATGGCAGCGACTCGGTTTCACAACGACCCTTTAAGTGACTAAAATCCCAACCATGCATTGCTAGGTGACTTTCTTCAAGCCACGATGCTTCTTCATTCATGTCGTATTCACACCTTTTTTAATTTGACTCGTTCGTTTCCGCAAACTCACCATTTACAATGTCCCCTATCAGGCTTCAGGAAGAACGACTTGAAGTCTACGCTTAATCCGATTCGGTGACATTACCTCACCTCCAGTTAATGGTTTAAGTCTAGCACGCAAAAGGTGAAAATCCTCACCTACTCGTCACTTTAATTCCGATGATGCCAATGACTAACAAGGCGATGAAAAACCAAGTCGCCGGTTGTAACTGGTCCTTAAATAAAATCACCCCGACAATAATCGATCCCACGGCACCAATGCCAGTCCAAACCGGATAAGCCAGACTCAACGGTAAATGCTTCACCGCCAATGCCAGAAACCCAAAGCTGAGAATCATCCCGGCTAATGTCGCCAAAGCAAAGCCCAAGCGCGTAAAACCGTGAGATAACTTCATAAAGGTTGCCCAAACAACTTCAAATCCGCCTGCTAACACTAAATAAAACCACTGCATTTTCTTGTTCCTCCTGTCATTTAACCGGTCCGCTACCCAATAAAAAAGGCGACAGTATCCGCAACCGCTGCATAGACCTAATGCGGTTGCGATACTGTCACCCGGTAGTGACTGGTTATTGAATTGCGATTAGTAGTTATCTTTTCACATATTTTAGGTGGTGTCAAATGGATGTGCGCGACACAAGCTGTCCGCTTATTAACGCTGAGGTTTGGCCATTCCTTTTTTGAATCACGACATTGACGGCTATCAATTGTTCCTCGATTAAACATTCCACGTTACTTATCCTTCAAATAGTCAATGCCGGTTTTATATTTGTCCATAAGATCCTGGATGGTGGTAATTAATTCCTCTTTGCCTTCCATTTTACACCCCTTTATAACACGCATTTGCACTGTTCCATCTTCCATCATGTTGAATCGAACCTTGGTATTCTTCTTTATACCGCTCCGCCGTCTAATTTCGGCAGGTATCGTTACTTGACCTTTGCTAGTTACGGTTGCTTCTAAGAACTTTTTATGGGACAAAGACATACGTGCCACCCCTAGCTTTATTCTTACTTTTTTCTGACCTTATTTAAGGTTTAACACGAGGCAAGGAAAAAGTAAGCGCTATAGTTTGATTCTCTTAATCTATTTCTTGGAGCGTTTCACCCGCTTAATCCTTGGCCGTATCTCGTGGCACTGAACAAAGAAAACTCCAGGGATTTCTCCATAAAGCAATTAATCGACGGTTTGATTTCCGTTATATTTCTAATCTAACTGATTACCATTAGTCCGCCTGCTCATCGTAAGTAATTTCTTGATTCCACTATAGCATCTATCCCTCAGTCACATCTCTTATTGTTCCATCGCTCAAGTTCAAATGGCGGTTAAATAATCGTTGCATCTTCGGATCAATATGATGATCGATTTCCAAAATCGTTAATGGACTATTTAGCAAAATCATATGAATTTCGTCAGCAGTCTTAGGATCAAGCGATGCAGTACCTTCGTCAATCACTAAGAATGTCTTATTGTATAAAAATGCACGAGCTAATTCGATCCTTTTTTGTTCTCCTCCTGATAAGTTCGTTCCATTTTCCGCAACCATATAGTCAATACCATTAACTCGAACAAATTCAGATAATCCCGCTTTTTTAAGTGCTATGAGAATCTGTTCATCCGTAAATTCTCTTCCCAATGTTAAGTTCATTCGTATGCTATCCGTAAAGATACTTGAGCTTTGACGCACCACGCCAAACATGTCGGGTAATGGTGCTACGGTGTCTCCTTGCGTTTCTTTAAGTTGCACTGTGCCTTTTCGTGGCTTGATTTGACCAATGAGAATATTGATAAAAGTCGATTTTCCAGCACCAGATGGACCTGTCAGTAACACCTTTTCGCCACTGTTAATTTGGAACGAAACATCACGTAGAATACTGGGACTATTTTCTGAATGATATGAAAAATCCACTTCATCCATGGCTAAGGTGGCGAAGGGAATCGAGGTCCGTGTACTGCCCGCTGAAGTGAACAAATTAGGATCAAGAGGTTGAAAAGATGTAATTTTTGCAATAGAAGGTCGTGCTGCGTTCATCATGCTATTTGCCCGCGCAATACCGAGAAAGACGTTAATAATCCAACTACTTGAGTACTGGACAGCCACAAAACCGGCCAAAGAAACATTCCCTTTAATCACCATAACTATACCAATACCAATAGGAATATAAGTCATGGTATATGCGAGCGCCTCAGCTGCAAAGTTACTATTTGCAATAACGTTGTCTCGTTGTCGTCTGTTTTCGACGCCATTTGCAATAACGCCCTGACCGCGCTTTAAGAAAAAGGATAGCGCATTATAACTTAAGACAGAGTTTATATTACGCATGAGATCTGTCATGAACGTGACGTAACTCCCCATTGCCGAACTCCAGCTTTGAGATTTTTTCTCAATCTTAGATTTAAATATTTTAGGAATAAAAGGCGTTACGCTACCAAATAAGACGAAGATTATGGTCAATACCACACTTCCCCGAAGTGCAACTACCAGTGTAAAGAGGACCGTTGAGACTGACTGAACCAACGTAAAAGCTTGTCGGATATAGTTATTCTCGATCAAATCTAGGTCATTGTTTAAAAAAGAAGTACGATCAGAGACCCCTTCCTCATTTGTTTCGATAAAGTTGGATTGAATAAGCCCCACACGGACGTTTTGATTAAAGTCTGCAATATTTTTATTCAAATATCGTTGATAAAGCCAGTCAATCGTTGACAGTGCTATCATCCCAAAAATAATGAAGCCAATTGTCTCTATTACCACCACTACCCGCTTTTGGCTCACCAATGCAAAGATTTGCGAATAGGCCCATGTATTGAATGGAATCATCAAGCCTGAAAATGCAGATAATATAATACAAACTAAGAGTGACCGCTTATTCATGTATTTTCTCATAATAGCCTCCACGCGCCGTTAAAGTGATATCATCTCTTACACTGTTTGAACGCCAGCGGGTTTGTGATCCGTAATCCGTAAGCGGTCGTCAAAAAAGCTAAAGCAATGGACAGAATTTATGCTTATCTATCCGCTCCGCATGATATTGACTATGGATCCTAGCCTCAGTTTTCTAGAACACAATATGTCTTAGTTTGCAACAAGACTGTTTGACCAGTCCTAAGTCCAGCAGTGAACTGGAATGCTTTAATATTTGCTCTTCTGTATGTTTGACAAATCACCTAGCTAAAAGCTTCACAGAAGTAGTGATAATTGTTGTATTACCACATGTTGTATTACCACACATTCTTTGTCTTTCTGTTCCATCGCTGAATTAGATGAATTAATTGCGAAAATCTTCTAATTTTAAAACACGCTACCGCAAATTAGATATAACTAATGATTTGATTGTAACTACATTAAATATCGGTGTCAATTAATTATTTCAACTTAACTTGATTTAAATCCGGCATTTAAATCCAGCTTGAACTTGCAATAAATTGTTTGATACTTATTTCAGTTAAAGAAAGCCGAAATCCACGTGCAGCTTGTGATTGCAGAATGACATGCCCATGTTGATTTATCGTAAACTCCTGATCTTAACTTTAAAAAAATGGTTCAAGTCTACAACTGCCAATCCGTTCTCCTTCTCTTTTCTGGTTATTTCAGGTTACAATATGGCGACGAGTCATCAATAGTATCTTCATATTCGATACTGTCTTCCCGCATTTATTCTCCGATGAAGTAACGAACTTTCTTAAAGTGAGGTCTAATCCTATGCAGACATTTTACAAAAATCGTCCCGCCACGGTTTGGCAAATCAGCAAGACGAACCAACGTCCTGATTGGGTACAAGAGGCGTTTGATCAAAATTACCTTACGTGGTTAGATGATCGCCTTCGAATTGTCATGGCCGGTTTGTATTCACCCATGATCCCAAGCTTGCAAAACGAAAAAGCCGATATTTTCCATGATCATGGTGTTATGTTCGGCATCACTTCGATCGGTTATTTAGGAGATTATCTAGACGTTACAAATCATCGTGTTGTCACGAAAGAACAATTTTCAAAGCACTATCAAATCCATGCGTCAGGTACTTGGACATAATGGGTATTTAAAAAGCAATCGCCTCGTCTCCAAAAACTGACGAGCGATTGCTTTTTAATTGCTGCGGGGTCAGTAAATACTGTGGTAACTAAACCCTGTCGAGCACTTTAGAAATTCCGTGCAAAAGACCAGAGAATGACCCACTGAACAAAAACAAATGAAAGCGTATAGGTCAGTGCCCAGCGGCTGCCGGATTGGACAATGAGGAACCCGGCCAGATTTCCAATGATGATCAAACCGATCACAATTGCGATAAGTTCTTTGGTGCGATGATCAATTTTGCCTTTGTAGGTTTTAACGATCCATAAAATAACAACAGACGTAAATAAAACGTTAATGACATCACCGAACATCATGGTGACCACCTCAAATTGTGCGAGCCAACTCGTTGTTGCAAATGGCTTGTTAACCTGACATGCGAGCTAAGTTCCTAGTAAAAGTATCGAACGGCGCCACGATCCTTTTCCTAGCGTTAATCTACTGCCAATTCGCACTAGACGTCAACTATTAATGCTTCTTCTTTTTCCTAGAGATCATCAAATCACTTTACCCGTTCAACCACCTGCTGTATCGCCTCCGCAAACGCTTGGGGTTGGGTGATGTTCAACTCATGCCCGCCTGCTAGAACCTCAAGTTGACTTTGCGGCATTAACCGGTTCAAGCGCTTGGCTGCACCGCGATTAGCCCAGTCGCGAGACCCGTATAAGATTGTGGTCGGGACGGCAACGGTTGCCAACTTCGCCCTTAAATCAAGTTGCATCAGCGAATCAGTCAAGGTACGTACTTGCGATTTGGTAACACCTAGATCAGCGAATGCCGAATCTGGTTGAAATCGGAACATCACATCTTGCGCCTTCATCAATAATCGGTTTGGCGGTGAGTACTGCGGTGCGCTAACTAAGGCCCCGACAATTTTAGTGGCTGGGTGGCAAAGCTGCATTAGCGTTAAAACAGCACCCAAAGACAAACCGCACAAAATAACCGGGGTTTGATTCTTTTGTAAGTCCCTTGCCAGTTTGTCATTGAGCATCGACAATGTCAGCGAGTCGTTTGGCGTTAGTCCGGCAAATACATCAAACGTGCGACTGGGCACCCGTAACTGCTTTTGAACCGGTTGCCAAACATCGGCAGACTGCCCTAAGCCCTGAACTAAGATAATTTCCATATGCCCTCCGTCAATAATGATATTAGGATCACTTTTGCATGATAGTTCTAATCTACCTGATGATTGACACTTTGTCTGCCCCGCGCGCCATTAAGTTCCCTGAGTGGTAGGTAAAAAGATCCCCACTTCCGTTTTCGGGATAGGCGTATGCAAAAAGATAGGCAGTTTATCAGCAGAGGCAGGTGTTTTCCTCCGATTACTGTGCCGGCTTCCGCACCATAACAAGTTCCCGAATCGTTCCAAATTTCGTCGCATCTTCAAGGACCGTCTTAGTTTCAGTGAAGCCAAAGCGGCGGTAAAATGCTTGCGCCGCGTGATTGTTGTCAAGTACGCGCACATAGTCATTCGAATAAGCCCCATCAAGTTCCTTGAGCGCGGCGTTAAGCAAGCGTTCGCCAACATGCTGCCGCTGAAACGCTGGCAAAACATAAATCGAGTAAAGCTCACCCCACCCAGCACGTTCTGCCATGCGCGCCGGTCCATAACTACAAACGCCGACAATACCGGCGATGTCGTCAATTGCTAGGAACGTGTTTTGCCAGCGGCGCTCAGGATGCCAGCTGGCCGGACTCAGCTGTTTCAAAAAGCTCGCAGGAATCAGATCCCAGTAAGCCACTTGCCAAGTCGTATAGTAAATTTGTTTAATTGCTGCAAAATCACTGTTCGGTGTAGCTGCTTGGATGCGAATGTTGGTCATTGCCTACCTCGCCTCTTTTTCCTGTTGATTGTACCGAAGAATCCAAGCTGCAGCGGCTGCCAAATCTGCACATTCAACATAGTTCCCGACAACATCCTGCCGGCCAGCACTTCCGCGACCGGTTGCAACATGAATGCCAAGAATCCCGGCGTTATCAGCACATTGCATATCGGCCCGATAACTGTCACCGATGATTACCGCTTCCTGATTCTTAAAATGATATTTCAAATGAGCCTGACCAATAAGACCGGTCTTCGGCTTTCGGCAGGTACAACCAGCATTTTCAGCGTGCGGACAAATAAACGCATCGCTACATCCCAGCTTAAAAAGCGAGCGGCGTAATGCTGCTTCGTCCAACTGACCCGCAGCAATCTTTGTCTGATTCGTCAAAGCAAAAACCTGAAGCCCAGCCATTTTCAAAGCGCGAATCCCCGCGACACTGCCTGCGAAAGGAACAAATTGACGAATAGGCGTAAAATGACCATCGCCTCCAATTGTCCCGTCACGATCAATGAACACGATCTTAATCGGCATCACATCGTCACCGTCATTTCGTTAAATACAGATCGCGAAACCGGTTAATTTCAGCTGGTGACAATTGCAGCCCCTCATGTAAATATTGATCAAAAGAGCCAAAATGTTCTGTCACCACCTGGAAAAAACGCTGTAAATACGCTGCATCCACCGTTAACGCTTCGCCAATGGCCTGTAGTTTCTGCTCGCCAGACCCTTGCTTTTTTAAGCCAGCGAGAATTTCTTCGTTGGCTTTTTTACGTTCCTGATTAGTCCGCAGATAATCCGCCATGATGTCTTGATCAGATACACCGAGGATTTCTAAAATAATCGCAGCGCCAACTCCGGTCCGATCCTTGCCGGCAAAACAGTGAAAAATCGTTGGCCGATCTGGCACCAATAACGCTTGAATCAATGCGCGATAACCAGTTTGAGCCGAACTGCTTACTGCCAGCTGCTCATACGTTGCCAACATATTTTCGCGGACACTGCCTTGCTCGGTAATCATACGGCCGAGACTGGCATTATTAGCGGTGGCGTCTTTTAAAATATCCAACACCGCATAATCGGCGCCCGGCCACACGGTATCCGGAAACTGGGCACGCTCATCGGCACTGCGCATGTCAACAATCTGCTTGATGCCTAGATCCTTAGCTAAATAATGTTCCTGCGCTTCATCCAGTTCAAACAACTGACCGGAACGATAAATCAAGCCAGCTTTAACCGCTTGCCCGTTCGCATTCCGATACCCGCCAAGTGACCGAAAATTCGTAATCTTTTCCATTTCTAATCCGCCCTTTCACTGTGACGCCAACCGATAATAGTTTCAACTCACACAGAACGGTGTTAATGCCGCTGCGGAAACTTTTCCAATCGATAAAGCTGTTGATCATCCACCGTTGCATCCCCATTTTTAAACGCATACCCCATGTGGCGGTAAAAGTTCACAGCAGTAATCGAAGCAGGAATCTCAACCCGATGTGCCTTTTTAAAATAGGGATCATGTTCCAATGTCTGAATGATCAATTTTCCAATACCACGCTTTTGATAAGCTGGCAGCACGAAAATGTCAAAAAAGCTAAATTCCGTCTCACTGCCCCAGTAAGGTCCGATGGCGCCGGTGCCTACAATTTTATCCGCATCACACACTAAGTAAAAATGCGTCTGCTTGGCCTTTTCAATGAAGAAAGTCGGATTCATTCGCTGAATACTTGCCTCTAAGTAAGCTTGCGAGTAATCCGCGCGATTTGAGATTCTCAGCGTCTGGGCAACAACCGCGGCTACTTCTTGGGCATCTTCCGACCGAAACCGCCTGATATTTAGCATACTGCCATCCCCCTCCAGAAACCTGACGTGTCCATGCGCCCCTTGTATCCGCTTAATCCTGATCCGGTTCAGACGCCAAGCAAGCAGCCGGCAACTGCAAATTGTGCCAGTCAGTTTCGTGATAGTCTTCCATAAATTGTTCAATATACTGGCAGGCATAAATATCCAACAGCCGCCGTCCACCTTCTGTCAGGTACATCAGAAGGGACTTTTGACTGGTAAAGCTGCCAATTAAATCAGTTCCATACAGTTGCCCAAGTGCCTGATTAAGATCGGCTGACAACCCGTTCATCATCACGCGCGGTCGTTTACCCAACTGAATCAGCTGGTAAAAGATCATCGCTTGCGACTCTTGGGAAAACGTGGCATAGCTGTCATCAATTTGAAAGGTTGTCCGATGGTGATGCCCATATTTTACCAGTGACAAGACGAAAAAATCCCGATAGCAAAAGGTCAGCCATGGTGCCGTCTTCAGGAACGCCGTCAAATCAGCCGTCAATTGTTCCTGTGAGCGCAAGACAAATGTCGGCACTTTTTGAAACCCGCTGAAAGAACGATGATTGCTGACCCGAATCGGCAAATATTGGTTCTGCGAATGGCCAAGAATCACATACATGGACTGGCTTTTACGCGCTCGATAGAAACTAATCATATGATCCCCAGAATCTAATGCCTGGGCAATGGCCGCTTTAACATGCAACTCAAGTTTTTCACTCATCTGCATCAGCTCACCTCGCTTTCAAAATCCCGGTTGCTACTAACTTAACACACGGATTGACTAGCTGGTGACGATTAATGAAAAGTTATGGTTGCTAGCGATGTTCTGATGCCAAAAGTGCAACGTTCTTCGGCCAACAAGTCTTCAACTGCCTGATTGATAACGGGATCATCACTGGCAAAAGATTGGACCTGCCGGCTGTGAAGATCTATTAACTCGTACAGAAAAAGTCTCCGCAATTGGAGACTTTTTCTTCGGCATCAATAAATACTGCTACATCAAAGCGGATACACCACATGAAAAGACTCAAGCACAATCCGCGCCGTTTCCGGGTCAAACTGCTTCCCCTCTGCTGCGTATTCGTTTTTGAAAAATGCCAGATGAACGGCGCGCCAATATGCCAGGCTCCGATCGCCTTCACCTTCGCGATAAGCGTGATCGGCACTGACAGCTAAAAAGGGCTGCACTTCAACCGCATCTGTATACGTCACACAAACCGGTTCATCTGCACCATTTAAAATCACGCCATAAGCGCCAACCTGAGGCAATGGTTCATCTGCTGCGTACAAATCCCGCGCACTGGCTGCTGCTGTTTTTTTGCCTGCAAGGACTAACGCCGCCAACTTATCTGCTTCGGCGCCGAATTGATAGGCACTTTGTAAAGTCGTTGGTGCTGGCAGGTTCAAAGCCTGCTTAGCCTTTGTAAAATACGCTTCTGGTGTCATCACATAACCCTTTCTGTTCATATTCTTTGACGGATCTTCACGCTCATTTGTGATATGGACTGCCGATATTAATCATAAAGGCCCGGTAAATCTGTTCCATTAATACTAACCGCATTAGCTGATGCGGCATGGTCAGCTTGCCGAAACTAAGCGTATCATTGGCCCGCTTCATCACGGCTGGTGACAAGCCAAGCGAACCGCCGATCACGAAGGTAATATCCGAATGCCCGTATGTACCAAGATCGGCAATTTCTTTGGCAAAAACTTCGGAAGGTCGCTGTTTACCTTCAATGGCCAAGGCGATTACCCATTCTTTGTCTTTGATCTTATTCAAAATCCGATCGCCTTCCTTGGCTTTTACGTCTGCCATTTCGGCTTCGGAAAGATTCTCCGGCGCCTTTTCATCGGCCACCTCGACAATTTTAACTTTTGCAAATTTGTCCATCCGTTTTAAATACTCCGCTATGCCGTCGCGAAAATACTTCTCTTTCAGCTTACCCACACCAATGATCTTAATGTTCATACAACTCAGCCCTTTATCACGTCATTCATCAACCGGTAACTTATCCTTTTCAAGTATACCAGACGTTTTGCGGCGTTTGCCTATTGTCATCGTTCGGTTTTTAGCGCAAAATATACAAGTTGAGGTTTTTTCAAATGAGGTAAATTGATGATTGTTATTCAGCGTCTGATCAGAGATCGGGTCCTGCAGATCACCGCCTTGTTGGTTGTCATAAGCTTATTCATCGGACGGCCTAAAGCAAGCGACATAAGTTTTGCCACATTATGGTCAATTCTTGCCATGATGACGGTGATTCAAATCTTCGAACACCTACATATTCTTGATTACTGGGCTTATCGGTTAACTTCGCGAGCAAACAACACGCGTCAGTTAACATGGTGGTTTATTTTTCTGGCGATTTTTGCCAGCATGTTTCTTTCCAATGACGTGACGGTTTTAACCTTGGTGCCGTTATATCTGCGGGTAGCCAAGAAATATCAACTGCCGGAAATTCTTCCAGTAACCTTGATCGGGATGGCCGCTAATTTTGGTAGCGCCTTCACGCCATTTGGCAATACGCACAATATCTTCTTGATGCACCAATTCGAAATCGATCTCCAGCAGTTCTTTAGTTGGTCCATTCCGCTGTTGGGGTGCAGTTTCCTGGTGTTAGTGCTATTGAGTTTATTCTTGCGTAATGTCCCAGTGCCAAAAGTACCGACTGAACATATTCACATCCAGATGCGTCCGACCCTGTTTGCCATTGCCGTTGCGTGTGTGGTTTTTGCCGGCGTCATTGGTGTCGTTCCGGCTTGGCTGGGTGCAATTCTAGCCATTGGGTTGTCCGTAGCGCTGGATCCTAAAGACATGAAAGATGTTGATTATGCGGTCGTGCTCACGTTTGCCGGCTTCTTCATTATCGTCAGTGTGGTGCGGCAAATTCCTTGGGTGACACATTTTCTATCCAGCCTTATCAACTCTGAACCGTCTGTTTATTTCAGCAGCATCATCACAAGTCAGGCAATCTCCAATGTGCCGTCAACGGTTCTTTTAGCGCGGTTCACTGGTTATGTCGAGGCCTTGTTCTACGGCTCCAACATCGGCGGCGTCGGAACGCTGGTTGGTTCCATGGCGAATCTGCTTGTCTTCAAACAATACATGATCTATGGCAGCCGACCGCATGCACGCTTTTTTGTCGGCTTTACGATCTTCAACTTAATTGGTTTATTGATTCTCGGCTGTGCGGGCTACTGGCTGACCATTCGCTAAAATAGATGATACCGTGACACTAGGTAACCATAGTGTGCACTGGAAAAAAGTCTTTGGGCACTTACATAATAAATAACACATGAAATGTATGCGTTTTCATTGCTTTTCCCCAAGAACGTGCTAGAATTAGGATTTGCTAAAGAACGAAGCGCATTTAATCCGCACGATGGCGTCAGACAAAGTTTTGTCTGGCGTCCTTCATTTCCGCATATGAAGCGGTTCGTTCGCGGACTCAGGAGGAAGATAACCATGAAGCGCAGGACGTTGTTTTCGATCATCGTCGTCACGCTGACCGCAGGATGTTTTACCTTATTCTACGGCATGCATAGTATGTGGACTGATACCCAATCAGCCCAAGCCGTTCAAGCTGCCACCGAAGAAGTTGACACATTATTCAAGGATAAGGCACACCAATTACCGGCAGACCAGCTTAGTCAAGAAAAGATCGAAGCGGTCGCGACCAAGTTACACGCAGCGCGGCAAAAGCTCACGGAACCTGAATACGCCGCCAAACTTGCCAGTGCCCAGGCTGATGTCGATGCAGCTAAACATATGCTGACCGTTAAAAAAGCGGTTGCACAAACCACCACTAACTTATCCGATTTAAAGACCTTAACAGACGAATCACACCAGGCCTTATCCGAACTTGCCACCCAAAAGCCCGAGTTTGTTCAGGCCTATCAAAAACGCGTGGCACAGTTATCCGATCAGGAATCGGCGGTTGCAAAGATTGCCAGTTTATTTGATGATCCCGACTTCAAGGAGCCAAAAGCCGGTCTTAGTGCTTCCCAAGTGCAAACCGCTTTGGCTGCCCTTGAACATGTGAATAATCAACAGTTTGCCGACCAAATGCTGCCAATCATCGCCACCGCCCAGCAAGCAGCAACTGATGATCAGACAACGAGTGAAGCCAGTTCATCTGAATCATCAACATCAGGCGAATCAAGTTCCGCATCGCAGACAAGCACAAGTAGCACACCGTCAGCATCCACCAGCAGTCAGGAATCGACATCTTCATCAGCTTCTAATAGTGAATCTGAACAAAGTCAAAGCGTGCCAAGCAACTCAGCCGCCAGTTCGGCTAGCTCCTCAGGCCAATTGCCATAAAATCGTATCAAAATCAAAAAGCCGGGTACCAGCGCGACCAAATTGTCACCGCGCCGATACCCGGCTTTTTTCGTTATCCTGATCACAGGGTTGGATCACTTGTCTGCCATTTCTGCTATGACCTATGACGGACAGCATGCAGAACGTCACTAAGCTGCTAGTTCGGTCACCAGTTGCGTTAGATAATCGATAAATCCTAAGTAATCCGCAATGGCAACATTTTCGTTTGGGCCATGCGCGGTCGAGTTAGCATTACCGATGCCACAGGAAATAATCGGCGCATGATTGACATCATAAAAATACTTCATTGGCCCGCTGCCAGGGGAGTTTAACTCAACTTGGACATCATCATCTCCATAAGTGTCACGCGCCAATGCTAGCGCTGTTTGCACGCGTGGGTCGTCAGGATCGGTGCGAAATGGCGGTTCGCCGAGAAAGTCCGAGACCTCAATATCCGGGTAACCGCCTGCTATGAGTGCGGCTTTGACCAGTCGCACCGTCTCAGCTGGCGTCTGGTCCGGAACCAGCCGCAGATCAATCTTGGCCAAAGCTGTATGCGGTAGAATCGTTTTGCCAATGCCTGGGCCTTCATAACCGCTTGAAAGTCCGTTAATGGTCAAGCTAGGGCGATTATACAGAGCTTCTTTGATCTGATCGTCTGCCACCGTAGCCGGACGGGTGATCCCATAATTCTTGGCAAAGGCTGCATAATCAAAGTCAGCTTGGTTAATGAGTTGCTTTTGGGTCGCCGTTAAAGGTTTGATCGCATCAAGAAAATGCGGAATGGTGATCTCATCCTGAGCATTTTTCAAGGTTGCCAGTGCCTGAACTAGCCGCCATGCCGGATTCTCTGTCACCGCGCCGAAACTGGAATGAAGATCGAAATCAGCGGTCTTGACACTCATCTGAAAAGCAACACCGCCTTTGACGCCCAAAGAGATTTGAAATTTACCTTGCTCATTTCGTCCACCTGATTCCCACAAGCAAAAATCAGAAGCAAGCAGATCGGCATACTGAGTCAGCAGGTCATCAAGATGGGGACTGCCTTGCTCTTCTCCGCCTTCAACCAGAAACTTAATCGTACATGGCAACCCGCCTTGTGCTTGCAACCGGGCAATCGCTGCCAGTCGCGCTGCTAATTCACCTTTATCATCATTGATGCCGCGTGCATAGAGATGAGTAGCGGTTATTTTCAATTCAAACGGGTCACTTTTCCAAAGCTGCAGCGGCTCGGCCGGCTGGACATCGTAGTGATTATAGAAGAGTAATATCGGGGCCTCCGCTGTTTGGCCGGGAAACACTGCATACACTGCCGGATTGGCACCATCCGTCCGTAGAATTCGGCTGGTGGTGGCACCTAGGTCAGTAAATTGTTGCTTTAAAAAGGCTGCGGTTTCGGGAATCTGATTTTCAGCCGCCAGTGAAACGGACTGCAGTCGAAGATATTGCGTTAAAAAGTCTTGCATGGGAAGCGTCATCGTGACACCTGCTTTCTGGTTAATTTATTTGAAGTATGCATAGCGATATTCAGCCGGTTGCAACATGCTGTAATGCAAGCCGCCAACTTTCGTGTTAATCAGGCGGCTGTTGGCACTTTGATAAACAGGAATGTAACCGGCCACGTCAATTACCCGGGCATTGGCAGCAAGTTCTTGTTGATAGCGTGCGGTTGCGCTTTGGCCGTTGGTATCATTCACTTTATTCATTAAAGCTGTATACTCGTGATCGCTAAATTTCGAAAAGTTTGAAATATTATCAGCAGTGGCGGTGTTTAGATAATCTGAGGGGTCTTGAATCGTTGAATTCCAGCTCATCAAGACAGCATCGAATTTGCCATTCAATGATCGCTGAATCCGCGTCATTTTCGGTAAGCTATTCACGGTAACTTTAAGTTGCGGCAGGACTTTGGTGAGCTGACTTTGTAAATATTCGCCCACTTGTTTATCGGTACCAACATCGGAAGTGAGAATCGTAAAGCTGATGCTGTCGGTATGAAGCTCCTTCAAAGCTGCTTTGAGATAGGCCTTTGCCTTCGTCGGTGAATAGGTTAACGGTGTTTTGGCATCGCTGGTGAAATCTTTACCTGTCGTCGGATTGGTTGCCAATCCTTTAGGGGCAAATGCCTTAGCCGGTTGCGAACCATCTTGCAAAACTTTGCTGGTGAGAGCTTGGCGATCCAAGGCGGCGGAAATGGCACGCCGTAAGTTGACGTTGTTCAGTTGCGGATTCTTGGTGTTGAGCTGCAGGTAATTCATATTCGCAGCCGGCGTTTTGCTCAATGCCGGATTGTCCGCTTCTTTTTGGATCAAGTTGCCTGATAACGGTGCATCATCCAGCTTGCCTGTAGCGAAAAGATTATCAACGGTACTGGAATCTTTCAAAACATTGACGTGTACATGATTGATTTTCACCGACTTAGCCGCATAGAAGTTCGGGTCTTTGACATAATCCCAGCTGTCACTGGTCGTATTAAAATGCTTAATTTTATAAGCGCCATTGGTCACAATTTTGTCGGCAGCCGTGCCAAACTTCTTGCCGTAACGCTTAACGGCAGCTTCATTGGTTGGATAATAACCGGTCATCTGACTGGAAAAATAAGGCGTTGGCTGGCTCAACTGAATCTTGAGTACGTACTTACTAGGTGCGGAAACGCCCAAAGTATCCGGCGACTTTTTTCCAGCGACAATATCCTGATAATTCGCGATCGCATCGTATTGATACGCGAATTCGGTTTTAGTCTTGGGATCAACAATGCGTTTGAGTGAGTAGACAAAATCCTTGGCGGTCACAGGCGTCCCATCGCTCCATTTGACATCGCGCCGTAACGTCAGCGTGTAGGTCTTGCCATTGTTGGTTGGCTTAACAACCTTTGTGGCCATTGCCGGAATGATTTTGCCGGATTGATCGTGATCATAAAGCGGCGTCATGATCTGCTGAAGGATCCCGCCGCTGGTTGCATCAACCGCATGAGCCGGATCAAGTGAACTGGCTTCCGTGCTGACTGCAACGTTGAGCGTTCGCCGGTTGGTTGCTGCTTTTGCTGACTGGCCGCATGCGGCTAAAAGGATGGTGACGCCTAGGAGACTAAGACCTAGTGAGAGCTGCTTCTTCATTTTGTACACCTCGTGAAAGTATTTTTGGTGGTGGAATTTGGTACAGGCGAAGGAGGGGGAGTGCGGATGGTGAGGCTTGGGGTAGCTGGGTGCTTTTTGATATAGAGGCCTTTCGTTTGGTTGCGGTAAAGTGGACCGCGTGTACGAGGGGGAGTTCTATTTTGGGCACTTGGTTGGTTGGGGCTTGCGTTCTATAACGCGCTCGCCAGCGCAGAAGTCTGCGTGTAAGGACCTCAGCCGCAATGGCCAAGGGCGGGCCATCACGCCCGAGGCCGCTTACACTCCGATCCCTAACCGCGCTGGCTCGCGCTCACACAAAAAAACCGTCCATAACAAACTTCTTGTTAAGGACGGTTTCCCGCGGTGCCACCTTAGTTTGATCATGAGACTGCGCCTAGGTATTGTGTCATTTGGCAGTTTCTGATCACGCTTAGCCCGGGGCCAACACCCCGGCGACAACTGACGTATGCCAACACGTTTCCCCGTACTTGCGGTGCTTTCGGGGGAACCCTCAGTGGTCCATTTACTGACTTGCGTTCGGCCGGACTCTCAGCAACGCCGGCTCTCTGTGCGTGCACCATCAGCTTGATCTCCACTTCAAAGGTTTGCATGAACGGTTATTTGATTACTTGCAACTCTAACCGTTTGTCAGGTTATTTGTCAAGCGATATTTAACTAAAAAGCTTGACAAACTTTTTAAGCTAAAGCGCCAGACAACAAAATATTGAAAAAATTTTTTTAAATTTAGACAACGTTAATAAAGTCAAGGGCTCGCAAGTTTTGCTTCACCTTACCAAACTTGCATTCAACTAGTAAACCCCTTATATTACAACTATATTAATGTGTAACAAAAAAGAACCATTTCGTGACCTGTTTGCAATGGTCTTGTTAAGTCCAGCCCGTACCATTAGGATATTGGAGGTGGCATCAATGAAGCGAAAACATATTTTCCAAGTCTTGGTCGGCACCTTGATTGCAGGGTACTTGACCGTTTTCTATGGGATGCGGAATACGATCGATACCTCATTTACACAACATGCCGTCCAAGCGGCAACGGAACAAACTAACCAACTATACACATCCACGAAACGCGCCTTTCCAGCCAAAAACCTATCTAAGAATGCAGTGACATCTACGCAATCCAAGCTTGAGCAATTAGCTCAGAATGTGGATGATCGCGATCAGAAGAAAGTTGTCCTCAAAGATAAACAGGACGCTGACGCTGCCAGTCATATGCTGACGATTGAAGAAACCGTAAAAACACAAAACGGTAATCTGGCTCAGACTGCTGAAGACGGTTCCCGTGCCAACGCAGCTTACAAAGCAATCGCGAATACCAAACCTGAATTTGCGGCTGACTACCAACAACAAGTCAATCAGCTTTACAAGAAGTCGCTAGCCATTGCCCAAATTCAAAAATTATACCAAGATCAGAATATGCAACATCCAAAGGCAAACCTCAGCAGCGACAGCATTGATCTTGCCGTCAATGCCGTCGAAAATGTTGAGAATCAGGATTTTGCCAAAAACGTTCTTCCCCTAGTTCAAGTAGCGAGAAATTCCCAAGAAAGTAACGACTCAAACATTGCGATGGGCCAAAACAGTGCAAGCAGCCAGAGCAAACAGACGGACCAGCAAACGTCTGCTAGTGGTGTCGAACCAGCTAGTGGCGTAGGAACAACAGCTGCAGCTTCAAGTCAAAAGACGCCATCTAGCAGCTCCAGCCAAACTCCATCTGAATCAAGCCAGCCGTCCTCAAGTAACCCGGCTGGCAGCAGCACTTCAGCTTCTGATGATCAAGGCCAGTCATCATCAACCCCTGCTTCAACGGGTAGCATTGAACCCCTGACAACCGTGCTTAGTGGCGGCCTTTACAAAACTTACGATGATGCTGTCGCCGCTATTAAGGTTCAAGGCAAATCTGTTGACGACATGACCGTCAAGTCAGTCACCATGAGTGATGGCTCTTACCAGTGGACTTGGGGGCCAAACGGTGATAGCGGCAGTCAAGCTAGCAGCAGTAGTGCCTCAAGTAGCGGTAGCGATGAAAGTAGCAGTACCGGTACTTCAAGCAGTTCCAGTCGTGCTGCTTCTTCACCAAGTTCCAATGCCAATCAAGCTTCTAGTCAAGCAAATTAATTGATCATTCGTTTTCATAAAAATGCTGTCATCTGACTTGGATGACGGCATTTTTCTTTTGTCTGGATCTATCAATTATCAGTACTGACGAGGGATTAATGGTTCTGTTGTTTTATTTATACTATTTTTCCCGTATGCTTAAGATAGCAATTAAATTTGTTATGATTTCGGATGTTTAGATTCTGAATAACGCGTTCGCCAATGTAAGGATCGCGCTTCAGCTAAGACGAGGAGGTAGTATCGTGCCAAGCATTTTCAATGGCGTTCCCTGGTATGATCAGCATCAACAAGTCGTTAATGCTTCTGGCGGCTGTTTGATTCAAGAAAATGGTAACTATTATTTATTCGGTGAATATCATCAACCTGATTCAATTACCTTTGCCGGATTCTCACGGTACGTGTCAACCGACTTAGAACATTGGAAAGATACCGGTCTCGCACTTTCTCCTCAGCCGTCTGGTCTTTTAGGTCCGCATCGAATTGGTGACCGTGTCAAAGTGATTCAAGCCAAAACCGGGCAGTATATCATGCTGATGCACACCGATGATGAACGTACATTTGATCCGGTTGTGGCGTATGCTACAGCCGATCATTTAACCGATACGTTTGAGTTTCAAGGCCCGCTACGTTATGAGAACCAAACAATCCGCATGTGGCATATCGGTAGTTTTACAGACGATGATGGTACTAATTATCTGTTAACGCATGAAGGTGACATCTATCGCCTAGCTGCTGATGGAAAAACAGCTGAAGCTAAAGTCATTAGTAATATTGCTCCTGGCACCGAGGCTCCTGCAATGTTTCACTTCAACGATCATTATTTCTTTCTGGCATCACAAAAAACCAGCTGGGATCATAACGATAATATTTATTTTACCGCTGACCGTTTAAACGGGCCTTGGACACCACACGGCCCATTTTGCCCATCAGGAACATTGACTTACAACTCGCAAACCGCTTTTGTCACACTCATCACGACTGCAAAGGGAACGGTTCCTTTATATTTAGGTGATCGCCACACTTACCCTTACCTGAACAACAGCACCCATGTCTGGTTACCATTAACGGTCAACGGTACTGAGTTATCAATTCCTCATTATTGGCCAAGATGGGATTGGTATGAACAAGATGCCCAACCGATGACTTTTAATTCCTTGGCATGGACTGGCCAGACAAGTGATGCTAGCGTAACCCTTTCTTTTTATGGCACCAATATTACGATCACCGGACAGACCAGTCCCCAAGGCGGTTTTGCTAAAATGACGCTTCGTGATAAAGAAGGGCATATCAGATCTCAAGTTTATACAGACTTTTACAGTATCCTGACCGAGGAGACGGTCTGTTTCCGTTCACCCACTGAGCAACCCGACCATTATCAACTATTGATTGAAGCAATGGGCATTCACGGTGACTGGTATGATAAGTCGCGTCGACGCTATGGGAGTGACGGTAATCATGTAACGATCAGCGGTTACAGTATTGATAACCCCACTGATAAAGATACTAAAGCCGCTGTGACCTACCACGCTAGTAAACAGGCATTTATGATTCATAAAATGGGCCATCACTGGACGCAATCAGCAGTGGCAAGACCTGAAGGCAGTGCTTATTACCAATGGCTGCAAAGTGACATTGGCGAAGGGGAGCTGACCATTGGCGACCAACAAATTCATTTGCGACCGGGTCAAGGCATCCTCATTAATCTTCACACTAGTTACGCTTATCACCCGGTTACATCCCTTTGGCAGACCAGTTATCTTAGTTTTGGCGGTACGATCATTGACGCAATGATCCCGGGTATTCACACTTCAAATTCAATCTTCTTTCCAGTCCTTGGCTCAGAAGTGTTGGGTTTTATCCATACCCAAATGCGCCATCGTCATGAACATCATTACCAAGACGAACATGCCTCATCTATCATCCAAGATTTCTTAACCAAGCTAAAACCTTATACCGCACGTTTAAAGGCTGATCCTACCAAGCAAAAACTAGCTGAACAGACTCTAACTTTATTACAGCAGCATTTTGAAGAAGACCTAACCAATGACCAGCTTGCGGAAATGACAAATTATAGTGTGCAATATATGTTGCAAACTTTTCATGAGTTATATCAAACAACACCGCGGCGTCTTCTAACGATCTATCGGATTATTAAGGCAAAACAATTGCTGATCGAACAACCTGATCTACCATTATTGCAAGTCGCTTTACAAGCAGGATTTAACTCCGAAACTTATATGATTCGTGCATTTAAACGCCAGGAAAACTTGACACCAGGGCAATTTCGCACAGTTGTCCATCAATTACGTTCGTGACAAAGCCGGTGTCGCTTTGGTTCAAGGTCTGTCAACGTTTGATTACTCTGCAGCTAAGCAAAAATCGATCCAGACAGTATGAAAGTTGCTTAAATACTACTGTCAGAATCGATTTTTTAATAATCACGTTCTTTTTAACTTTTTTAAATCGAACACAATCTTGCCGTTCTTTTAAGTTTGTTCCGACTATCAACTATGACTATTCAAAAAAACCTAGCAACCCTGGGAGTAGACGTTGCTAGGCATTTATGATGATCTAAGCGAATTCATAAGCGTGAAAAGAATGGCTTTTTCGGGGTAGCATCACCTCCTTAAATTAGGTATTTGTGACTGACAAACGCTTATTTAGTTGACGTGTCAGCAGGTGTGCTAGTCTTCTGATCGTTTCTGCGCCAGAATTCAATTGAATCGTATGGTACCCCTGTCAATTGTTCACAAACGCGTTTGGTATCAGGCTTAACGTCCTTCATGCTGCCGCCTTTTTGTAAACGGGTTAACTCAGCGGCTAAGACATTAAAGGTCTTCTTACTGAGGTGGAACCGGCTCGCAAAGAACATCGCGATCAGGATCATAATGCCCACGCCGCCAGAAACGATAAACAGAATCATATTTGTGGCACTTGCAGGCTGGCTAACCGCACCGCTTGTGGACTGGCGGAAACCGGAAACATCAAGCAGGTATCCAGCAACAACTGAGGCCAGGCCTTGACTGATCTGGTTGATGAAGACCATGACTGACGCAAACAAGCCAGCACGGTTCTTACCAGTAACCAAGGTATCCACATCAGGAATGAACGGAAAGACATTCCACGGAACAAAGTAAAGGATGTACAAACCAATTTCATAAAGCAACGTGCCAACAATCAGCCAGATCATAATGCCGGCTGGCTTAGTTAAACCAATGAAGACCCAGTCAATAGCACTGATTAAAATCAAGGAATAGCCAAACAGGTACAAGGAACGTGGTGAAATCTTAGTCACAATGTAACCAGCTAAAATGGTAACTGGTACAGATACAATACTTAACGATTGCAACATACCGGATACACTTGTTGATTTACCAAGTACGAAGACAATGTAGTAAACAAATGTGGTGGACCATAGAATCGAAGCGAAGTAAGAACTCAGATAAATTCCCATGTGCGTACGGAAACTCTTAATCTTGAAGGTAGAGAAGTAGTTGCGTAGTTCTGACTTCAGTGAACTCTTCTTACCGCCGTTATCTTCAAGCGCTTGAGCTGCTAACTTCTTAGCTTCATTCTTGGTTACGAAGTGTTCCCATGTTGTCTTATAGGTAATCAGAATCAAGAAGAAAGTGACAACTGAGAACATGATCTGCATAATCAGATATGGCATCGGGGACGTTTTCGGATAGAAGCGGAACAGTTGGGCTGGCACAAATTGAGCTAACATGTTACCCAAACCGGCAATCACCATCCGCGTTGTTGACAGGGTCGTCCGTTCGTTGTAATCCTTGGTCATTTCATTTGGCAGTGTTTCCCAAGGAATCTGTAACACTGACATCAAGACAGTCGTGATGACGTAGGTGATCAGATAGTACCAGTAACTCATCCCGGCAACCCATAAAGTGATTGCAAACAGGACAGATGGTGCAGCTGCCAAAATGAAGATGTGGCGACGGCCAAACATCCGGCCGATCTTATACTTGTAAATATTATCAGAGATATTGCCCATGACCAGTGAAGCAATTGCATCGGCAACCCGGCCAATCAGGAAGATAGTCGCACCTTGACCAGCTGACAAGCCACAAAATGTGGTGTAGAAGAACAGCAACCACGCACCAACCAAACCTTGCATGGAAATACTGAACATTGAAAAGACACCGAATCCTAATGATCGGCCAATTCCGATCTTCTTACCACGAGCATGGTAAATACTCTTAGAAGCGTATTCGTCCCAACCGTCGTGGACAACGCCTTTTTTATTTTGCATTGTTTTTTTCCTCTTTTATAAAGTTTGTACAGTTAACGGCAAAATGTGGATGCCGAGAACTTACTTGTCAATTAACTACTTTTCGTCAATGAGTTGTTCACGTAACTTCTTAGCAATTTGATCATCCGAAAGTGCCAAGTGGGTGTTAGAAAGTAACATAACCCGGGCATCTGCTGGCTCCATCAGATATTTACGTTCCCATACATCCTCATCTGACCCGTCGCCTAAGACGCGCAGATAAGAACGCAAGCGCCGTAACTTGATTGCATTCAATTCGATGTTTGAATAGGCATCATTATGGAAAAAGTCCACCCATTTTGGTGATGGATTGTCCCGCCGCAAACGGATAATTTCATCATTGGCACGCACAGCCTCATCTGCACCAAGGAAGGCATGGACAATTTCTGCCTGCTGATAATGACGGTAGGCCTGAATGCTAGCACGTAAGGCATGGAGTGAACATGCGTGGACAGCAATTCCCAACAACATGTCGTTATAGAAAAGCCGCTGCGGTTGTTGACCCATAATATCTGCGTAAACTTGAACGGCTCGGCGATACAGGCGATCCCATTCCGCGTATTTTGTATCAATCAACTCTGTAACCTTGGTAAGCTGATCATCGAGTGAAACATCGCCTGTCAACCATTTCATTTCTTCAAGTTGTGGGTAATGACCCATCCAAGCTTTGACAACTTTCCGGATTAGATAAGTAGCGAACTCATCGCCGGCTTTTTGGTCATCGTGTGGGCCATACTGGATGGGTGCCTTGAAATAATCTTCGTAGATCGTTGTAATTTCTTTTTGAGCTTCGGAATAGTAATGTGATACATAGTCCTTAATGATCGCTTCTTCACTATGTACCTGATAGTCTCGGCGCCATGAACGGGCAACTTCGCGAATAAATAAGATATGCGGTTTAACATTGCCGACGTTGATTAATTCCAAAGTATCCATCTTAGCTTTGCGAACTTTTTCAAGCTCTTCAGCCACAAAATGCGGACTGTTTGGCAATAATGTCAGGAAACTGGATGCCTGTAAATCATGGAAGGTGACATGATAGTAGATACCCCGAGCGCGGTGTGCCTTATTAGGAATGGTCAAAACTGGTGAACGCGGATCATCATCCCATTGCCGCCGAGAGACCATCTTGCCATAGCCATTGTCAGCCCAGATCTCAATCACGTCTTGTGGCAATTTAAGCAAGCCTTTATTGAACAAACCCGTCAATTCACCGTAAATGCTAACTGAGCATTGCGCACCTGGATCAAGTTCTTGAACCATATCGTATTGAAGTTTGATGGTATCATTAATGACTTTCGCTTTTTCCTCATCAGTCCACTGATGTGACGCATCATCCAACCAAAACGGTCGATCGCCCTGACCCCGGAACCCTAATCCATAAACCACTTCATGCCCACGCTGTTCTAAAATGCTATCGCGCCAAAGCTTTTTAAAGAGTTCAGGATATTTCAAGTAAGAAGCTTCAAGGGTAGGATAAACACGGGCAAACATTTCCGATCCAAGTGGTTCAGCGTGGTGATGGGCGATGATAAGACCCATGTCACGAGCTCCATTACGATGATAACGGCTTTCTTTATCGGTCCCCGGAACGACAAGATTACCGCCAACCCGAAGTAAGGTTTCGTAGATGCGATCCCAAACGTAATCTTTGGAATCGTGATCCTGCCAAGCTGCAACCAGCAATTCATCGTTAACGAACCAACCACGATACTTTGTCTGGAAATCGGGTAAATGTTGACTGAAGTCGGTCCAACTAACTGTCGATTGCTTCTTAATAGGCGTATCCATAAAGTACCAGAAGTCATCAATTCCAAGCACTTCACGAGAAACAGCTAAGGCACCATACATCAAGCCACGGGTCGTTGCTGCAACAATTTCAACTTTCCGTGGGCTAACATAATGCATCGTGAACGTATCAGGAACTTTTTGATCGGCATCTTTTTTCAATACCAAAGTAATTTGATTCGCATCTGCCTCGCCAGTGGTTGCTTTTTGAATATCTCTTTGTAAAATATCCACAGCGTTTTTTAAAACCGGATTTGCCATATTATCGGTATGAACATCCGTTTTTCTAGAAATAACAAAGGTGTCTTTTGACATACACAACTCCTTCTTTCATGTAACTTACTTAAACTTCTGCTTTCAATAATTGCTTGAACACCCGTTGTCATGAGGTGTCTTGAAACTTTTGTGAACTGATATATTAAAACCTTAATTACAAAAAGATTGTAGCGCTTGCAGTAACCGCTTCCAATAAACTAGTTTCTGCAACCATTGCACTCGTTACTGTTGTTCACTGTTTAACATCCTATGTACAAAAAAAGGTTCAATCAGATGCGCTTATATCGCGCGTATCTGATTGGACCCTGAAATCTCTTGATCTTAAATTGTTAATTAAGCACGTGCTTCTGCGCGAACCGGATCAACCAACGCCTGCCGATGCAAGCCATTACGTGCCCGCAGCGCGTATAAAATGGTGACCGTATCGACGACTTCTTGCAACATGGCGCCAATAATCGTTGGAATCACGCCGAAGCTGGCAATGAGCATCAATCCGGTACAAATCGCAATCCCGATCAGCACTGACTGCTTGGCAATGACCATGGTTTCTTTGGCAATCAAGGTTGCTGCTGCCACTTTTGCTAGATCATCGCGTAACACCACCGCGTCTGCTGATTCACTGGCAGCCGTTGCGCCATGTGCACCCATGGCAATCCCAACATCGGCAATCGCCAGCGATGGTGCATCGTTGACCCCGTCACCCACCATGACAACGGGACGATCATCCTTAGGCACATTGTCCAGCACTTCAATCTTTTGCTGCGGCAATTGCTCAGCATACACTTGGTCAATACCGACTTCTCGAGCGACCTTATCGGCAATGGATTGTTGGTCACCAGAGATCATGATCAAGTTGGCATCGTTTAATTCGTGCAATTTGGTCATGGTTTCTTTTGCTTCAGGCCGAATTTGGTCGGAAAAGGTAATGGCACCGGCATATTGGCCATCGACATTGACATAAACCGCCGTTGTATCCAAAGTCTCTTTTGCACCGGCGAACTCAGCCTTGCCGACTTTAACCTTATGCCCGTCAACGGTTGCATAAACACCGAAACTAGTTGCTTCACTGACTTCGCTTGCCGGCAGCCGATCTGCTGCTGGCACTGCGTCTGTCAACGAGCGCGCCAAGATATGGGTCGATTGGCCTTCTGCACTGGCAGCTAGATTCAAAAGCTCATCTTGGGAAAAACCGGCCTGCGGTAAAACTGTCGCGACTTTCAAAATACCACGGGTGACGGTTCCGGTTTTATCAAAAGCGAAAGTCCGAGCGTCACTCAATTTTTCAAGGGTGGTCCCCGACTTCACAATAATCCCGTTACGGCTATTGCGACTCATACCCGAAACCATGGCAATCGGTGCCGCCAGAATCAATGGACAAGGCGATGCGACAACCAGTACCTGTGCAAACCGAACCGGGTCGCCAGATAAGACCCAACCCAAGCCGGCAATGACATAAGCAACTAACGTAAATGGTACCGCATACCGGTCTGCCATCCGGACGAAATGAGCCGGACGAGCTTCGGATTCCTTAACAAGTTTAATGATTCCCTGATATTGACTGTCTTCTGCTCGCTGCGTAACTTTAACGGTTAATGCCGAATCCCCGTTGATCGTCCCAGACATGATGTCACTACCTGCGTTTTTGGCAACTGGTTTGGATTCACCGGTCAAACTGGCTTCATCCACCAAACTCTCGCCTTCCAAAACCGTACCATCGACTGGAACAACTTCTTGAGGCTTAACCAAAATCGTCTCGCCCACTTGAACGGCATCAACGTCAACATCTTCAACGTGGCCATCAACCAACCGATGAGCTGTCGTTGGTGCGTTTTCTAATAACTGCTTCAGTTCACTGCTGGCTTTTGTCGCAGCATAACTTTCCAAGGCGTCCCCACCAGTCAGCATCAGCAAAACAATCATCGCTGCCCAATACTGACTGACTGCCAAAGTGGCGACTACCGCCGTAATTGCTAACAAATCAACCCCGAAATTACCTGAACGAATGGTCTTGACCATGCCGCCGAACATAATCAAAGCAATAATTGACCCCATGACTGTAATCAGTCCCTGAGCAATCAATGGCTGTTTTAATATGAACGCAAAGACCAGCGCCACAGCACTCACAACAAGCACCATCATAAGCTGCCAGTTCTTCTTCATTGTTGCCAACCCCTTTTCCTAAGTACCCCAATTATAACCATTACAATTTAAAAACGCAACCCTTTTTAGAACGAATATAATCTGGACGTTCAAATCCTGTAACCGATATAATTCAGTCTAGGCTAACTCAGTAAACGATAAGGATGGCAAGTGTTAGCTCGGAGCTGTTTTCTAGGCCTTCACCTAGACAATTCTCTTTTCGGTTATCCTAAATGTTTACCTTCTATTATACGCTTTTACAGCGAAACGAATCATTAATTTGAACTTATTTCCTGTTTTCAGTGACCTCATCTGCTCTGAAGAAGCTGCTACTGCTGTTACTTTCTTCGTCAGGATCGAATGACCGGTAGCTAGTTGTTGCTAAGCGCCCCTGCTCACGCTCGAAAAAGAGCCGGATCAGTTTCCCGATCCGGCTCCTCAAGGTATTCATACTAGACAAACAGATCCGATTCAATCGATCGTAATCTGATGCCCTTCCTGCTGCTCAGCTGCCATCTTTGGTAAATCAATGGTCAAAACGCCATCACTGACTTTAGCACTAATCTTACCTTCATCAACGCTTGGCAACCGATAGCTGCGGCTCATGCGGCCATAGCTGCGTTCAGACATTAGCATATTGCCTTCCTTGTCTGAATGATCAGCCTGTTCCTCATGTTTAACTGCAATGCTGAGAACATCATGGTCATAGCTTAAATTGATATTTTGCTTCTCGATTCCAGGCACATCAACCTTCACAACATATGACTCGTCATTTTCCTGAATATCCGTTTTCAGCAGGCGACTGTTGTCAACCCCACGAGTTGGCGTAAAGCTGTCAAAAATATGCCGTCCCAAATCATTGAAGAATGGATCATTCAACCAATCATTCCGCCGCATAAGATCATTAGCCATCATCGAAAACTTCCTTTCATTTTGAAGGTTACGACTTCCTCTTCCGAACATCTTTAGTATAACACAAAAATTAGCACTCGTCATGTTAGAGTGCTAATTTGAATTTTCTGCTATTTTGATTGTTTGTCGTTTTACAGGTTCAGCGGATTATGATCGTACATTAACAAATCTTGCCGCCTAGCGATTTCATTTCCTCACGGCGTTTGTCATCGTTTTGCGGCGTTGAAGTTACCTGATTAAGGGTAACGGCACCGTCTAAAATACCACTATCATCACGCAAGGCTAACGAAGCATTTTTAAAATCAAGCGTCAGGCCGCTTCCGAAATAATCGGTTTCCGGATCGCCTGTGGTCAGCTTCAAGCCCGCATCATTTTCCAGTGGCAGTGCATAGTCTTGGTCGTCCTGATTGGTCACAACAATTTGGTACTTATTGCCAATAGCACAGGAGCCGCCTAGTTTCGAATACTTACTTGAGCCATCATCTAATGCCAGAAACAAATGTTGATCCTTTGCAACGTGCTCGTTCAAGTACGTCACTGCAGCTGGTTTAATCGTGATTTTCATGACGGACCATCCTTTCAAATACATTGTGCACAATTCTTTTACCTATTTCATCGTAACCACTTCCGCAACCGAAGTCAAATGTTAAGTTTTTCGCAGCAAACAACAGGTTGTCCACACCGGTTATCCACATGTTCAAAACTAAAGGCCCAAAATATAGTATTAAGTATGTCCATTGACACTAAATAGACGATTCAAAAAATTCAAGTAAAAAATTTTTCGACAACGTTCATCCACAGTTTTTAATTGTTCGATTTCACAAAGTTCAGCCGCTTAATCCCGCTCCAGCAGCCGGGAACAAACGTTTTGTCACAAGTCAAAAAAGTTTATCCACAAGTTATCCCCAGTTTGGTGGACAACTTACTCACACCCGGAAATCTTAGTTATGAACAGTATCCACAGAGTTATCCACAGGCTAGGGCATCTTTTTACGCAAAAGTTACCCACTCTTGACAAATCTTTTACTTGAACTTTTCCACAGATTAGCGCTAAAACTTTCGTGAAATTCTGAAGAAACCGCTTTCGACTAATTTCGCTGAAAGAGCAAAAGAGCCTCGATCAAAAGACGAATCTTTTAATCGAGGCTCTCATCATTTAATTCTTCAAATCACTTGTTGTCTGTGAAAGTTTTATAGAAACGGTTTGCTGCTCACCTTTACGATACAAGGTCAGTTTGACGGTATCGCCGACTTTATGCTTATACAGTTGCGTGTGTAGCGCAGCGGTATTGGAGACGCTGACACCATCCAGCGCAGTGATGACATCATACTGTTTCAATCCTGCCGCCTTAGCACTGCTACCACTGGTAAAGCCGCCGACAACGACCCCACCGGTAACACTTTCAGGTAGCTTCAAAACGGATTTTTGCTGACTAGCAGAAACGGTGGACAAGTCGCGCACTTCAATGCCTAGCGCTGGCCGAACAACTTTACCATTTTCGACCAGTTGATTGATGATCGAAACGACTTCATCACTTGGAATCGCGAAGCCCATCCCTTCAATCGTTGCTCCTTCAGAACTGCTGCTCGAGCTTCCGGATAGCTTCATTGAATTAATTCCGATAACCTGACCTGACAGATTGATCAACGGGCCACCTGAGTTCCCTGAGTTGATCGCGGCATCCGTTTGAATAACCGTTGCCTGTCCGGTGGTGTTACCACTGCTATCGGTCACATCAACGGTACGACTCTTCGCACTGACAATCCCTTGCGTCACACTGGTAGCATATTGTGAGCCCAGCGGCGACCCGATTGCCAAGACAGTTTGCCCGGCTTCAATCTTGCTAGAGTCGCCAAAGCTGGCAACTGTGTTAACCTTACTGCCATCAATTGTCAAAACCGCCAAGTCAGACGTTGAATCGGTTCCGACTAAACTGGCTGTCAGTTTGGTTCCATCGCTCAAAATAACTTCAAGCTTATCCGAACCGCTCACCACATGGTTATTGGTGACAATATAAGCCTTGCCATCTTTCTTTTGATAAATAACACCAGAACCTTCGCTGGCCTCTTCAAGACTTGATGAACTACTGCTCGAACTACTGTTATTTTGGTTATCCTGGCCAAAAATGCCTTCAAGCCCGCCAAAAGTATCCAGCCCATCGCTGTTACTTTCAGCCTTTTGCATGTTAACAACTGAGACGACTGCGCCTTTAACCTTTGCAAAAGCCTGCTCTGAAGCACTGCTTTGATTGACTGAAACATTGGAAATCTTGGTCGTTCCGGCTTTACCAGAGGTGTCGGTCACGCCAAGGCTTGTCGTATGGTTGATCGCCCAATAGGCAGTACCACCACCAACACCGCCACCAATCAAGGCAGCCACAACAGCAACAATTGCAGTCTGCTTCAAACCATTCTTCTTCGGTTTTTCCGCCGACCGTTGCGGCTTCTGATCCTGTGGCGTCTCCTGAAAGTTATGACTTCCGTTATCCATAACGGTTTCCTCCTTACGGGCATTCTAACTCACCCTGTTTACAAAGATTATTGTAAGTGACGATTTTGACGAAACTATGAACAACATCGGTATTTTTTCGTGAGCGCGAACCGGCGCGTTTAGGGATCGGAGTGTAAGTGGCCTCAGGCGTGATGACCCAGGCTTGGTCATTGCGACTGAGGTCCTTACACGCAGATCCCTGCGCCGGTGAGCGCGTTATGGGCGTAAATCAGAACATTAGTGGCCTCGGACGTAATGACCCGAGCTTACCCATTGCGACCAAGGCCCTTACACTCCGACTCCCACACCAGTAAACGCGTTACAACGAGCGCAAACTGCCACGCGCATCCTCCCCAACCCACAAAAAAACCGGCCAGCTTACATGCTTCCATCTAAGTCGTCCGCTTTTCCACACTGCTAAAACTGCTTTCAAACCGCTTCACACAACAAACAACGGGTCGGCAACTGCCGGGTCAGTGTCATAAATATGAAAGTCATGATCCACCGCCAGACCTTGCTGTGCCAACAACGACGCCACGGTTAAATGCGCCAGTGGCTTATTGTTGTTATGCGGTGATAAATGCCCCAGATAAATCCGCTTCGTCCGCAAACCGATGACATCCATCAAGGCATCCGCACCATCCTCATTGGACAGGTGCCCTTGATCGCTTAAAATCCGTTGCTTCAACGGCCACGGATACGGACCCGTCCGCAACATTTCAAGGTCGTGATTGCATTCCATCACATACGCATCGGCATCGCGAATCGTCCCGGCAACCCGATCTGAAACGTAGCCCGTGTCGGTTAGGATAGTGAAGGCCTTGCCGTCATGATGAAATTGGTAAAACTGAGGCGCGGCAGCATCATGCGAAACGCCAAAACTTTCCACATCCAAGTCACCTAACGTCAAAGTTGTCCCCATATCAAACAACCGCAGCTGTGCTTCAGGGATTTTGCCCACACTTTTTGGTAAAGCTGCAAACGTCTTGGCATTCGCATAAACGTTGAGCTGCGGATAACGTCGCGCCAACACGCCTACACCACGCACATGATCGCTATGTTCATGCGTGATAAAAACACTGTCAACATCGGTTAGATCTCGACCGATGCTCTTCATCAGTGCTTCTATTTTCTTGCCTGACAAACCGGCATCCACTAACACCTTGTGACCAGGCGTTTCAATATAGGTTGCGTTACCTGAGCTGCTGCTGGCAAGGACACTGACACGCATCCCAAAATCTTCGCCCACGATCACCATCTCCAAACTTTTTACCATTTAGTCAACTGCCTGATCTAAGCAATCGGCTCTCACTGCCGTCCATTCTACCACTTAACTGTCATTACGGTTTTTCATAACTGTTCGAGTGATCGCATTGACACGTTTTACCGTGACATTTCCGGTCGAACGATTCTTGACGCCAATGTACCAAGCCGGGACATAAACCGTACTGCCTTTTGCATCAAGCAGGTAACTATAAGCCAACTGTGTGGACACAATCGCCGAATTATTAGGGATATCATTGTCACGATATAAAGCAATGACAGCATCCTGTTCACTCATCAAGCTTAAATGATCCCGCAAAATGTTTAATTTGGTCAGATAAGTCTGTGTATAACTAACCAGACGATTATCGGATACATGCAATGTCACTGCCGCACGCCGATCGTAAATCAGTCCGGCTTGGGGATGCTGGGCAAACACCACGCGTTCGTCATTAGAGAGCGCCGGTGCATACTCATACTCCTTGCCATGGTAGACATTGTTTTTAACAAAAGTCTTCATCTGGCGCAGTTCCTGATTCTTCTTTAACGTTATGGGCACATCCAGATTGGCCTGCAATTCCTGATAATCGCCTTCGCTAATGGAAACCTGCTGCTTCACCAGGTTCGTGTGTGCCGCGGTTAATGCTGAGTTGGCTTGACTTGCAAGATAATCGCCTTTGGGTGTCTTTTTGCTTAAACGTGGCAGCTTAATTTGATCGCGCGTAATGTCCGTGATGGTTGCCGCATCGCCACTTTTAATCGTTGCCAAGTCAACCTGCTGCGCCTGAAAATAGCTAATTCCCAGGAAAATATTCAGGCCGACAAACACAACTAGAAAGATCCATTCAATCCGTCGAAAATCCACAAAATCGCCTCCCTCAGCAAGCAGTTTATTAGCTTGTCAGTTAGTTAAAGATCCGTTATTGCGTTGGCTCAGATTCGCTCGCACTACTATCATCATTGCTCGGCGTCGCAGTCTGGCCACTAGCGGCATTGGCAGACGCATCGCTACTATGATTCAGCCAGCTTTGATAATCCCGATATTCGCCTTTCATCTCAACATAATAAGTCGGCTGCAAATCGACCACTTGCTGATCATTGCTGCTACCGGTCCACTGGTAACCAATCAGGATATCCGTAATCTGACTGGCACGATAGCCCGCAGCCACTAACTGATTCACCACGGTAGCAGTTGCCGGTAAGGTTTGTGCCGGTTGATTTGTAGGAATCGGCACTGTCAGATTGGTATTAGAGAAATTAATCTCCTGTGACGTCTGCGTATACCGAACAGTAACGTCGCCTTTTTGATCCACATTAAAGATCGGGAACCCTTGCGCATAGGTTTTATAAACCACTTCACCACGGCTGGCATCATATTGAAAATACCGCATACTAGCCAGGTTTGTCATCTGTAAATCGCTAAGTCCTTTGAAGGTTGCGTGCAGGAAATTAGTTAAGCCACTGTCAGGAAATGTTGCCGTATAGTTTTCAAATTCAATCGCACCAGTTCCCGAATCAGCGGTCATTCGTCGAGTTGAACCCGCAGTATAAAGCGTGATATCACCAATTTCACGTGCATCGACATTGCTGGCGGTTTTCGATGGCATTAGCAGGGAGACATAATAATTGGCACTTTGTTGATCCATCAGATAAGCATATGGCGGCAGTTTGATTGGCTGCGTAAAGAACGCAACTTCGTGATTGCCTAACCGCTTTTCTTCAATCGGAAAAGCGCGGGTAACCTGAGTCGTCACAAGCTTTTGGAGCTGATCCTGTGAGACGTTGGCTAACTTGGCTTCGTAAACCCTGCGCGTGGCATCGTTTATTAAGGTCAGTTTTTTAACCGCACCGTCTAAGTTCACCAAAACCCGATTAAAATGAAAATCAGAGGCTTTGATTTGATCTTGCTTGCTAAAAAACCACTGTTCAAACTGTTTAAAACTCATGACGTCTTGATAGATAAGTTGCAAGTTGCCATCTTGTTCAAGGTAAGTTTCATAATTAGCCGGCGAGACTTTGCCCACCGCTTTAACCTGCGTCATATGCCAATCCGCCATTGCTTGTTGAACTTCATGGCCGATATTGGCATTGGCTTTAAATAGCAGCTGCTTTTGACCACGATGCGTGTAATAAACTTGGTTAGGCAGGTAAACGTTGCCTTCCATTTTTTTAACATTCGGATCATTTTCGGTTGTTACCTGCACGTTCGATGTACTTCGGCGCTCCAGCCGCGATGGATTTCGCCAAATCAATGACGTAAAGACGAGGCTTAAAATAACCATGGCGATCAGACTCACGCGCAAAATCCAACTACTAAGCTTCATCCCAGTCATCTCCTCCATCGGTAATCGGTTCGTATGGCAGTGAGATATAGAATGTGCTGCCACGGCCTTCTTGTGAATCGACCCAAATGCGGCCATGTAAGGCTTCAACGACTTCTTTTGAAATCGCCAAGCCTAGACCGGTTCCGCCTTGTTTGCGGGAGCGTGCCTTATCAACGCGATAGAAGCGATCGAAAATTTTACCCAGATCCTGACGCGGAATTCCTAACCCTTGATCGCTGATGGACAAAATCACGTGGTCATGCGTCTGGAATAGGCGCGCGGTGATTACGCCGCCATCCGGACTATACTTAATTGCGTTATTCATGATGTTATCGATCACTTGCATGAACTTGTCTGTATCGATTTCAACCCAAAGATCTTCGTGGGTAATTTCCCGCTTAATCGAATAACGCTTCTTTTGGCCATCCGGCTGTGGCAACGGTTGTGCAGTCCGCGCCTCACCGGTGTGTTCGTTATCCGTCTTGAGCATCATGTCAAACCGATCCAACACATAGTTGAAGAACTCATTTAAATTGACGGTTTCAAGGTTGAACTTACTGGTACCGGAATCTAAACGCGACAGACTCAGCAAGTCGTTAATCATTCGAATCATCCGGTCAGTTTCCTCTTGCGTAACATTTAGAAACTGCGGTGCCAGCTTAGGATCTTTCCACGCACCATCACTTAACGCTTCAATATAACTGCGCACTGAAGTCAACGGTGTGCGCAATTCATGTGACACATTGGAAACAAATTCCTTACGATCGCGATCAATCTTTTGCTGCTCCGTTACGTCATGCAAAACCGCGACCAGTCCCGAAATAAAGCCGGTTTCGCGTTGGATCAAGCTAAAATCAACCCGCAAAATCAGATCATGATCAAGCTGCTCCGAAAAATCCAACAACAATTCAGTCTGGTGCTCAAGTAAGTCACGCAAGGTATAATCCTTGGCGATATTGAGTAACTTCAAAATCGAAACACCAATAACATCCTCATTCTTGGTATTGAGGAAACTCAACGCGGTCTGATTAATAATGATGACATTACCGCGACGATCAGTAGCAATCACGCCATCGGTCATATGCGCCAACACGCTATCCAACCGGCGCCGTTCCGCTTCGGAGGCTTCTTGGGCTTCTTCAACACGCACGCTTAGATTATTGACGGCGACTGCAAGCTGCCCAAGTTCATCCTGCCCGTAAATTCGAACCTGGCCGGAATAGTCACCACGAGCCATCCGAATCGCCTGTTTTTTCATTTCGTCAATCGGCCGGGTAATCGCGCGACTAATGACAATGGAAAGTAACGTACCCAATAAGCCAGCGACTAAACTGGAAATCAGAAAAATACCAACGATTTTATTAATACTATCGTAGGCTTGCTCCATTGATGCTGAAATGGCAATTGCGCCAATGACCGAATTATTGTCGCCGGTTGCGTTCGGATTCTTAATCGGCACAACTTTGTAATAAGTCGACCCTGTACGCTCCCGATATTCATATCCTTCGTATTGTTGGCCAGAGTACAACGTGTTTTTAATGTTGGAATTAGCTGACTTTTGGCCAACATTAGTCTGGGCATTAATATCACTGTCACCGCGAATCGTTCCTTTTGCGTCAATCACTTGTAGATCAGCCGAATTGGCAATATCTGCCTGACTCAAGGTGCTTTTAATATCGTCATTGGCATTGTCGGTATCGGTGCGCAACAAATCCGCGGCCAGCTTATCTTGAATATAGCTGTCCACGTTAACACTCGTCTTGAACTGTTCAATGTTTTGCTGCTCTAAGGTCTTAACAAAATAAGCCCCGATCATTTCCAGTGTCACGACCAGCAAAAGAATAAAGACGATCGCGATTTTAAAGTGAATTGACTGAAAGAAGCGAATCTTTTTATTCAACAGTGGTGCTCCTAATTATTCAGCGTCAGGATTTCGCAAATAATAGCCTACGCCGCGTCGGGTCACCAACCACTCAGGATGGGACGGATTGTCTTCGATCTTTTCGCGGAGGCGGCGAACCGTCACATCCACAGTCCGGACATCGCCAAAGTAGTCATAGCCCCAAACTGTCTGTAGCAGATGTTCGCGGGTCATAACCTGTCCCAAGTGGCGGGCAAGGTAATGCAGCAATTCAAACTCGCGGTGGGTTAATTCGATATTCTCACCGCGTTTGGATACCGTATATGCGTCCGGATGAATCGTTAAATCGCCAACTTCCAATTCACGATTGGCTTCGTCTTCCTCACTGCCGGCAGCATTGGCTGATGAGGTACGGCGCAAGTTAGCTTTCACCCGCGCAACAAGTTCTCGATTGGAAAACGGCTTGGTAACATAATCATCTGCCCCAAGCTCCAGTCCTAACACTTTATCAATTTCGGAATCCTTCGCCGTCAGCATAATAATCGGCGTGTCATGTTCTTTACGAATTTGTCGGGCAACTTCAAGCCCATCAATTTTCGGTAACATCAAATCAAGTAAAATCAAATCAGGTGATTCTGATTCGACTTTCTTCAAGGCTTCTTCGCCATCATATGCAGTGACGACATCATAGCCTTCTTTATCCAAATTAAACTTGACGATATCAGAGATAGGCTTCTCATCGTCAACGACCAAGATTTTTTTCGCCATCATCGGCCCTCCTTGGTTTAAGATACACTTCTATAGTATAACGGTTTTAAAGCAAGAGCGCGAGCAGGAGCGGTTAGCAATCGGAGTGTAAGCGGCCTTAAGCCTAAATGGCTGGGCTTTGGCCATTTAGGCTTGAGGTCCTTACACGTAGATTGCTGCGACTGCGAGCGCGTTTAGGAAAGTGTCATCCCTTCCTCGGTCTACGCTTTAAGTGACTTCCGCTGCTTCGATCCGACTCCGCGGTGATAGATGCAGCCCCCCGCTCCGCCAGCTCTTACTTTCCGTCCCAGATCCCGAAACAAGGTACCCTTCCCGCCGCTACTTACCGTAAGTTAACACCCCACGCATGAATTTTTGGAGGTTATTTTATGTTTTTCCACCACGATCATCTGAAGCTCTACTATCAAAAAAGCGGCCACGGACCGGCGATTATATTGCTACATGGCAACGGTGAGGATCATACACTCTTCGCCGACTTAATCACGTATCTCGCCCCGCATTATACTGTGATTGCCTTGGACAGTCGTGATCACGGTCAAAGTTCGGCTACGGACCGGCTTAGTTATGATGCAATGACGTCCGACGTTTCAGCTTTAATCACTGAATTGGAGTTAGCCCGGCCGATCATACTCGGCTTTTCTGATGGTGGCATTATTGCTTTGCTGCTGGCAATTCGGCATCCCGAACAAGTCGGCGCTTTGATTGTTGCCGGGGCGAATCTGACGCCTCAAGGTTTACGCTGGTATTCGCGCATTCTTTTTCGTATTGCCGCTGGTCATCGGCCGTCTCCTAAGTTAGCCATGATGCTCCATGAACCGCAAATCACCCCGCAAATGCTGCATAGGATCACCGTGCCAACCTTAGTGCTAGCGGGCAGCCGCGACTTGATTACACGTAAAGAAACTTTTACGATTGCCAGTTCGATTCAAAATGCCGAATTGCATATTCTCCCCGGCGAAAACCACAACTCATATATTCGCGACAACCACAAGCTTTGGCACCTTATCAGACCGTTTCTGGCCGGACTGCAAGCGGTCGATTAAAATGAATTATTTTTGTATATTTAACATTTTACTTGCATATTCACTCCAATGAGTATATATTCAATCCATAATCATTAATGAGGAGTGAACTATATGCGGGGAATCAAACATTGGGCGGTCGCGATCATTGCGCTGATCGCTATGATCGTCGGCTTCACCAGTTATCAGCCGGTTCCAACGGCAGCTGCCAGCAAAGACTTAGCGGCGATTCAAAAACGCGGCTATTTAGTCGTTGGTCTGTCCGCCGACTACGCCCCATTGGAGTTCCACGCCACGATTAACGGTGCTGACACAATCGTCGGCGCAGATATTTCCATGTCCAAGCAAATCGCTAAGGACATGGGCGTGAAACTACAAATCAAAGAAATGAACTTCACGGCGCTGATCGGGGCTTTAAAAACCGGCAAGATTGATTTGATCGTCTCCGGTATGTCCAAAACACCTGAACGGGAAAAAGAGGTTAACTTTTCAACGCCTTACCTGTATGAAACGCAAGTCATGGTCATTCGCAAGGCCGATAAAGCCAAGTATAAATCGATTGCCGACTTTTCCGGAAAACGAGTAGGGGCACAAAAGCAAACGACGCAGGAACAGCTTGCCAAGACTCAACTGCCCGGTGCAAAAGTCACGAGCCTGGATAAAGCAAATGATGTGGTTGCACAAATTTCGTACAACAAATTGGATGCCGGGGTTTTGGCTAGTACCATTGCCGACTCCTATGTTGCCCGGACACCGAGTTTAACCGTGATTGACCCGCATTTTGCGACTGACAAAGCCCCAACCGCCATCGCCGTCAGCAAGCAATCGCCTGCCTTGTTAAAACAAGTCAATAAGACGATCAGCAAGGTTAAAGGTGCCAAATACAAGAGTTATCTGCAAGCCGCCTACAAACTACAGGATCAGGATCAAGGCTTCTGGGCTAAGTACGGTAACTACTTTATCCGCGGCGCTATTTATACTTTGGTCTTCGCGGTCTTAACAGTCTTATTCGGAACTATCATCGGCACGCTGCTTGCCTTGATGAAACTCAGTCGCAATTGGCTGGCTAAAGTGGTGGCTAACATCTACATCGAGTTTATTCGGGGCACGCCGTTGTTGGTTCAAGCATTCATTGTCTTCTTCGGTACGCAGATTCTCGGTTTAGATCTCAGCGCGTTTGTTGCCGGCGCGATCGCCATGGCCATCAACTCCGGCGCATACGTTGCAGAAATCATTCGTGGCGGGATCAATTCCGTCCCTGTCGGTCAAACCGAGGCGGCTCGGTCTTTGGGTCTGCACCAAAGCCAGGCAATGCGATACGTCATTTTGCCACAAGCGATGAAGAACATCTGGCCGGCATTAGGCAATGAGTTCGTCACCGATATTAAGGAAAGTTCGGTCTTGTCCGTTATCGGTGCCACCGAATTAATGTTTGAAGGTACCGTTGTGCAAGGGGCCTCGTTCAAGCCATTCCTGCCACTGGTCGTTGTCGCCATTCTTTACTTCATCATGACGTTTACCCTATCACGACTACTACGCCTGATTGAAAAACGGTTTAATTAACATTTGCTTTAGCACGCCTGCCATAACGCGCTCACATTTATTAAAGGAGGATATATTTTCATGACAGAAAAAATTGTACTAGCTTACTCAGGTGGTCTTGATACATCCGTTGCGATTCCTTGGCTCATGGACAAGGGTTATGAAGTGATTGCGGTCGTCTTGAATGTCGGTCAACCGGATGCGGATTTTGACGCGATTCAACAAAAAGCACTTAAAGTCGGTGCCATTGATTCGATTGTCGTTGACGCCCAAGACGAGTTCGCCGATCACTATGTTGCGCCGGTCATCAAGGCCAATGCGTTATACGAAGGCGACTATCCGTTAGTATCAGCGTTGTCACGCCCATTAATCATCGAGCATCTGGTTAAAATCGCCCACGCCCAAAATGCCACCGCAATTGCGCACGGTTCGACGGGTAAAGGCAACGATCAGGTTCGCTTTGAAGCCGCAATTCACGCCTTGGATCCCGAAATGAAAATCGAAGCACCGATTCGTGATTTTCACTGGTCACGAGAAGAAGAAATTGATTACGCCAAAGAACATCATGTGCCAGTCCCAATCGGCAAAAAGTCACCGTACTCAATCGACGCCAATCTCTGGGGCCGTGCTAACGAAGCCGGAATTCTCGAAAATCCTTGGAATCAGGCGCCGGATGACGCATGGGGGATGACCGTTGCCCCTGAAGCAGCGCCGGACAAGCCGACTTTTCTTGATCTGACCTTTCAACAAGGGGTTCCAGTAGCATTAAATGGCAACCCCATGCCGCTGGCTGCCATGATCAAACAGCTTAATCAAATCGCCGGTGCAAATGGCATTGGTCGGATTGATAAAATCGAAAATCGTCTCGTTGGCATTAAATCGCGTGAAGTCTACGAAGCACCGGCTGCAGCAGTCCTCATGACGGCGCACCACGATCTGGAAAACCTCACGCTCGAACGCGATGTCCAACACTTCAAGCCAACCATTGAGAATAAATTGACGAATATGATTTACGAAGCCCAATGGATCTCACCTTTATTCGATGCTTTGATGGCTTTCATCGATAAAACCCAAGCCGTCGTCAACGGTACCGTCAAGATGAAGCTTTACAAAGGCAGTGCCGTCCCAGTCGCGCGTCAGTCCACTCACAACTCACTTTACGATGAAGACCTGGCAACCTACACCAGTGCCGATTCCTTTGATCAGGAAGCGGCCGCGGGCTTCATCAAGCTTTGGACGCTGCCGACCACTGTCTTTGAGCAAGTCAACCATGTTCACTCCGAGGAAAAGCAACATGACTGATAAGCTATGGGGCGGCCGGTTCACCGAAAAAGCCGCGCACTGGGTTGATGCATTCGGCGCATCCATCGGTTTTGATCAACAAATGGCCAAAGAGGATCTTGAAGGATCGCTAGCCCATGTCAAAATGCTAGGCAAAACCGGCATCATCCCGCAAGCCGACGCCGACACGATCACCGCTGGCTTACATCACCTGAAAAAAGAACTGGCAGCAGGCAAATTGCATTTTACCGTTGAAAATGAAGATATTCATCTCAACATGGAAGCCTTACTGACAGCCGAAATCGGGCCAGTCGCCGGCAAGCTGCACACGGCTCGTTCCCGCAATGATCAGGTAGCGACCGACCTCCATCTATGGCTCAAACATCGCCTACCTGCTATTAAAGAGGCCTTGACGAACCTGCAAACCGTTCTCGTTGGTCAGGCAAAAGCCCACGCCGCCACGATCATGCCTGGTTACACCCACATGCAGCACGCCCAGCCAATCACCTATGGCCATTATTTGTTGGCGTATTTCGAAATGTTCCAGCGCGACTGGGAACGTTTCGACTTTACCCAAAAGCACACCGACATCTTGCCATTAGGCGCGGCTGCACTGGCTGGCACGACTTTCCCGATTGATCGCGAACTGGTGGCCCAAGAATTAGGCTTCGATCAGCTGTATCACAACAGTCTGGACGCCGTATCAGATCGCGACTTTGCACTGGAATTTCTCAGTAACAGTGCGATTTTGATGCAGCATTTAAGTCGCATGGCCGAAGAATTGATTTTGTGGTCAACATTTGAGTTTAATTACATCGAACTCGGTGATGACTTTTCCACTGGCAGCTCGATTATGCCTCAAAAGAAAAACCCGGATTTTGCCGAGCTGATTCGGGGCAAAACCGGGCGCGTGTATGGTGCGCTGATGGGGCTGCTCACCACCATGAAGGCCATTCCGCTGGCGTACAACAAGGATATGCAAGAGGATAAGGAACCGATTTTTGATGCTTATAACACGATCCTTGGCTCCTTGCATATTTTCACCGGCATGCTTAGTGATCTCACGGTGCATGAACAGCGCATGGCCGCCGCCACAACGCATGACTTCAGCAATGCAACCGAGCTGGCAGACTACTTGGCAACAAAGGGCGTTCCTTTCCGCCAAGCCCACGCAATTGTCGGCGAGCTGGTACTAAAAGGCATCAAAACCGGCACGGCGCTTCAGGAAATGCCATTAAGCGAACTTCAGGAAGCCGCACCGCAAATCCAAGCAGACGTTTACGCAGAACTCACCTCAAAAGCAGCGGTCAATCGCCGTACCTCCCTTGGCGGCACAGCGGTTAGCAACGTTTTGAAAGAAGTTACCCGCGATGAGAAAATCATTGCCGATCATGAAAACGCGGCACCTTCCATGTAAGTAAAGCAACGATATTTGAAGTTGTGCATCACGACAAAATAAAATCGGTCTTAGAGTGGCAAGACGCTCTAAGACCGATTTTGCTTTCCTTACGACATTTGAATCAACAAGGACACAACGACTTCAATCATTATCTTGTGCGTTTTTGCAAACTAAACGTTGACCACGGTTTGATTAGCGTTAACAGATCTGCGTCATCAGCCGCAACATGGCCAATTAAATTCCGCTGGCCATCATCGCTAAATGGTGTCAAAACGATTTGGAACTCGCCTTTATAGCGGCCATACGCATCGTTGACGACCACAATATCGCCGCGTTTGAAGGGTTGGCCATGGTCGTGGGCGGGAATACTGGCCGTGCTATACGTGATACGAGGCTGGGTATCCCGCAGTAAATACGCCGATGCATCCCCACGATATAAATGCGGCGCGGCAAATGCTATTTTTTCTTCAAGCGGCGTGATACTTGCCAACATTTCGGCATGCAAGATCGGGTATGGCGCCAGAAAAGTATCGGCAACGGCTTTAAGTTCCGCTTCAGTCGCAAAAGCATTACCGATGATCACATCATCAATCAAGCCGGTCAGACACAAATGCGTTGTTTGACTGGCAATGTTGCGATGGCGATCAGACTCCATTGTCGGCAACCCATCATGCAGCGGCCAAGGCCCGATTTTACCGCTGGATGACGACACAAATGCGGCGGTATGCAATCCATACTCTCGGTACTGCTGGGAGTATTCGGTAAAGATAGCCTCACTCAGACCTGTGAACGCCTGCGGATAGAAGTTATGACAGCCGATTAGGTTATCGCGGTTAGGGTCATAAGCCATGATGCTTGCAAGATAATTGGTTCCATGGCTCATATTCAATTCGATTTTTAAGCCATATGGATTGCGGGTCATCCGCGCTTCTTCTGCGCCGGTGAAGCCTTCATCCAGTCGCAGTCCCCAAACATGAAGCGTTTCAAAAAAACTCAGATCGTCATAGCTAATCTTCAGCTCCTTGAACAACGCCGGATTAATATCAACGATCGTCTTAAACCCAAGCTGATTGGCATAATCGATTGTCTGGCGAAACTTAGCCAACAGATCTTCACCATCTTCTCCCAGCAGTTGCAAGAGTGAGGTGAAAATGCGGGTGTAACCATACCGATGTGCCAGATCAAGATAGGCTTTGTTCTCCTCGAAACTGCTTTGATCCGGATAAAGCGAGATACCTAATCGTTTCATTTCACAAGAATCCCTTCTTAGTTAAAATACTGTGCTGCCATTTGCCGTGACATCTTCTTAAAGCGATGTTTGCGTTGCCAGTTTAATAAAAACCCGGCCGTGCGATTATTAGCTTTGCCTTTTGCGGTTTTGCCTTCAATGATTTCAGTGTAATCCAGCTGCATCTGCTGATCACCGAGATCGCGTAATTGATAATCCACATGATAATGATCGCGGTCAGTGTCTAGTTCATACGCGTAACGCTGATTGGCAATGGCATGCGTAATCGTCAGCTTCCCCGTCATGCCATTCGCCCACTTCTTCTGGTACGTGAACCCATCAAGACTGCCCACCAGAACTTCTCGCCCAGTGTGCGCCTTGATGTCCGCCTGAGCCGAGCGAATCAGTTGCCCATACATGAACGCCGCCGGAACCTTGAGTGTCATCTGAATTTTCAACTGAAAACCGCCTTTCTAAAACAATTTTTCCTATAACCGTTAATCAGCAAGCTGGGCTGGTTTAATTCGATTGGCCGCCTTAACAAATGGTACATAGATTAAGAAGCCGATGATCATATTCACCGCCTGTAACACAGCTGCTCGCCAGTCCATGGTTGCAACTAAAGCATTTAAAAATGGCGGCATCGACCATACAATCTGATTCTTGATCGGTGAAACCAAGCCACTCACTACCGCGCCATAAGCAATGGAAACCATCACTACCGGCGCCAAAATAAACGGAATGAAGTAAATGGGATCAAGCACAATCGGCATCCCAAACATAACCGGTTCATTGACATTGAAGAACCCTGGCGCAATCGACAGCTTTGCAACTGCACGCTGATCATCGCGCTTTGAGAACATCAGAATCGCAATCAGCAGCAGCAAAGTTGAGCCGGCGCCACCAATCCACGCATATAAGTCAAATGAATTGCGAGTCCACAGATACGGCAGTGCTTGGCCTTTGTGAAAGGCATTGATATTCGCCAACTGCGCCGTTAACCAAATACTATCAAGCACCGGTCCTAATACATTGGTCCCGTGGATGCCGAAGAACCAGAAGACTTGAACCAAAATCGTCATAATCAGCACGGAACCATAACCTTGACTCAAACTTAACAAAGGTTCTTGTAAAACTTTAGCGATAAATTCAATCACGGTCGTACCAAATTGAGTAAACAGATAGTTGATAATACCCACGCCGTACAAGGCAACCGCCGCCGGTACAATCCCGGTAAACGCATTAGCAACAGCCGGTGGAACCGAATCCGGCATTTTAATGGTGATATGTTTCTTCATCAACCAGATGTAAATAGTTGCGGCAATCGCGCCCATCAGCATAACGGTGAAGAAACCATACGCCCCGAAGAACTTGCCAAAGTTGAAGAATCCCCACATGCTGACATCTTTACCGGAAACAACCGTTCCGGCATCGGTCAATGTTTTTACGGCACCTTTTGCCAGCCCGGCCTTCAACGTCATGGTGAAGTTTTGCGGCAAGCTCATAATGAAGGTGCCCAAGGTGACGATTCCTGCCGTCACAGGTTCAACCTTGTACTGCACCGCGAGCTGATAGCCAAACGTGAATGAGAAGATTAAACCAAGAATAGCTAAGGTTCCGGTCCAGACAACAGCGTTAATGCCGATAAGCCACTGCATTGAGTTAACGAAACCGGTCCAGCCAAATTGAGTCGGAATATCCCGAATCAAAGCGTTCAGCACGGTGGAAACCGCCCCTGCCATCATGGCTGGCATGATCGCAATAAAAGCATCACGTAAGGCCACCAGCCACCGGATTGATCCGATACGCGCTGCGATTGGGACAACATGTTTATTGAGCCAATTGATAAGTCCGTTCATCTTGTACACTCTCCTTGAGTTTTAAGCACGCCGGCCGCTTCTTGGCACACCAGCGCATAATGATTTCATTTGAACCAACTTCGGTTTTAACTACCGGTTCAAATCGATATTGGTCGTATGGTAGTACAACGTTAGACCCGGATAAACAAAATAAGTTCGGGAAAAGTTGAAGACTTTGCCACTAGCTAGATAGTTGATCCCGTCTAAGCACAGGTGATCAGTCTGTGCCGACATCGCCATCAACTCGGCATACTCGGCTGGTAATGGTCGCGATTGGATATAATTTTCCGTTGTGCTTCCAACCATGGCATAGGTGTTACGCAAATAGGTGAAGATCGAACCCGCCGCAATCTCAGCTGAAAGATGTGGCACAATTGCTTGCGGAAAATACGATTCTTCCAAGTCGTACAACTGCCCTTTTAAATAGCGCAACCGCACGACTTGATAGACCATATCGCCGCGGCTGACATTTCCTCGTTGCGCCAAGGCTGCTGTCGCTGGGATAAGCGCAAACTTAACCACTTTGGAAGTCAGCGGTCCGCCTTTCACCATGGCTGTCTGATCAAAGCCTATCGACATATTGAGGACAGCATCGGATTGAGCCGAATGATCAATGACATAGTACCCGCTACCTTGAACCCGGCGAACCAACCCATGGGCAAATACCACATCCAGTGCCTTCCGAATCGTATTGCGGCTGGCTTGATAACGATCCATCAACACCTGTTCAGTCGGTAGCTTAACCGGATACTGACCAGCCAGAATATCTTGAATGAGTTGTTCGGCAATATCGTGATACATCAAAGTCCTCCTCCAAACTTAAAGTGTTCATTTATTTTCAAACCTATCAGCCACGGGCAGTTGCCATTGCGCGCTAACGGCATGATCCGCAGCCTGACAAGTTAATGAGCACGGTACAATGTTCTGAAAGCGCTTGTAAAATTTGTACCTACGAATTATAATAGCACATGAAACGGAAAACGATTACATTTTTTTAAAAAAGGAGCCGATTTTTATGGCAGAAAAAAAGATCATGTTAGTTTGTGCAGCTGGTATGTCAACCAGTATGTTAGTAACGCGGATGCAAAAGGCCGCCGAAAAAGATGGACTTTCGGTTCATATTTTTGCTACAGCTGCCTCTGATGCAGACAACAAGCTTGAAAGCGAAAAACCAGATGTCTTAATGTTGGGCCCGCAAGTCCGTTATCTTGAAAGTCAGTTCAAACGCGACCTCGATATTCCGGTTAGTGTCATCAACATGCAGGACTACGGATTGATGAACGGTGAAAAAGTGTTAAAAGCTTCACTTAAAGCCATTGATGACAGCAAAGGAGCAGAAGCCTAATGCCAGAAGACGACCAAAATCTTGAAACCGTTATGGGCTTGATCATGAATGGCGGCAATGCCAAAAGTTCAGCCTTTGAAGCCATTCACGCTGCTAAGGCCGGTGATTTCAAGCTGGCTGACGATAAACTAAAAGAATCGGATCATTTCCTCACCGAAGCGCATAACGTCCAGACCGGCATGCTCACGGCTGAAGCGCAAGGTGACCACGCCAAAGTCACCCTGCTCATGGTTCACAGTCAGGATCATTTAATGAATGCCATTACCTTCCGCGACCTAGCCGGAGAAATTGTCGCACTGTACAAACGGTTAGCCGAAAAAGAGGCCTGACAACACACCGTAGTCACCTGCAAAGGCTTATTTGTTGTGTCTAATTTCCGATATATCGATACCTCCAGAAATTCAAAGCAAGCAAAAAGACGACTCGCTTGAAGTCGCCTCTTTGCTTGCTTTATTTTACTTTGATTGACGCTGTGCTTGCCATTCCTCACGTAAGATGCCGTACTTCACGGAATCCCAATACCGATCCTGATAGTAGCGAACCTGCCGCACGCGGGCTTCTTGTTTCATTCCTACAGACTTGGCAAGGCCGATCATGCGTTCGTTGCCGGACCAAGTTGTGATCCCCAGATGTGGCAAATCAATGAGTCCGAAAATACGATCAATCCACTGATCTAATGCCTGCTTGCCAATACCTTTACTCCAATAAGTTTCATCGTAAATCACAATGCCTAAATCCAGCCACCGTTGCAAGTCGCCATCTTCGTAGTGCGCAGATACATCCCCAACCAGAATGCCATCGACCCAAATACCATTGACAAAAGGATTCGCCACCCATTGGTACCCTGTTTGATTAGCCTGATTCTCCTGCATCTCTTCCAGTGTCGGAACTTTATCGTTAAAGTAAGGTCCATTCCATTTGTGCCATTCTGCATCGGGATCGGAAAAGGCAACTTTCCACAACGTTTCAAGATCCTCGGTTTGAAAATGTTTTAGCGTTACTGTCATGCCTCAGCACTCCTCTTTTATGTTTGTTAACAACATACCACAATTATTGCCCGGGAAATAATCCAAGTTGTATCTATGTTAATCTAAATTTTAGTATGACACTTATTTGGTGCTGGTGTTAGACCATATTTAACCTGTAGGCTGGTTGGCGTATGCTGTAGCTAGGTTTGGTGATTTGTGTTTTGGGTGCTGCAGGTGGTGCTCGCTCACCGGCGCAGAAACCTGCGTGTAAGGACCTTAAGCGCAATGGCCAAAACCCGGTTGTCACGCTTAAGGCCGCTCATGTTCCGGTTTATGCCCATAACGCGCTCACCGGCGCAGAAACCTGCACATAAGGACCTTGGTCGTAATGGCCAAAACCGGGCAGCTCGCTTATGCCCGCTTATGTTCTGGTTTACGCCCATAACGCGCTCACCGGCGCAGAAACCTGCACATAAGGACCTTGGTCGTAATGGCCAAAACCGGGCCATTACGACCAAGGCCACTTATGCTCCGGTTTCTAACCGCGTCGGTTCGCGCTTACTTTTTTTAGGAGGTTTTCCCTTGGCAGATTATATTAAACAGATTCGTGCAAAAGTTGGCCATACGCCACTGATTATGGCTGGGGTTATTGGTATTTTGACTGACGAAGCGGGACGGGTTTTGTTTCAGCAACGTAGCGATTTTAAAGGTCAATGGGGTCTTATCAGTGGCACCATTGAGTATGGTGAAACGCCGGCACAGACCATGATTCGTGAGTTTAAAGAAGAAACGAACTTAACGGTCAAGGTTGTTTCTTTGCTCGGGGTTGATGGTGACCTCACCCTTACTTATCCCAATGGCGATGTTGCGCAATGGCTTTGTCCGGTGTTTCTCGTGAAACAATTAGGCGGCGAGCTTAGTGCCGATAACGACGAAACTGAACAGTTGCAATACTTTGCGCCAAGCGAGGCACCGCGGCTTTTTAATCAGCAGCATCGTGCCGCATTGGCCCATTTTATTGCTGGCGAAACGGGGTACTTCGATTGATGAAACAACTTATTATCCTCCGAGGTAATTCAGGTAGTGGAAAAACAACCACCGCAAAGGCCTTACGTAAGCATTTGACTAACTCGCTGCTAATTTCTCAAGATGTTGTTCGTCGCGACATGTTAGCCGAGAAGGATAAGCCCAATAGTCCTAACATTGAATTGATTGATCTGATTGCCCGTTTTGGGTTTTCTCATCAACAAATCGTGATTGTTGAGGGTATCTTAAGTGCGGCTCGCTATGGCCAAATGCTTAAAGCGCTCATGAACACTGCCGATCAAAGTCTGGTTTACTACTTTGATCTATCGTTTGACGAAACTCTCCGACGCCACGCCCACCGCCCGAAAGCAGCCGCTTTTGGCGCAGAGGCTATGCATCGGTGGTTTCGACCGCATGACTATCTGGGTGTCCCCAATGAGCACTTGATTCAGGCTGATCAATCACAAGACACTGTCGTCAGTCGAATACTGGCCGATCTTAACAAGCGAAACTCTGATCAAGCGCGCTATTCCGACTGAAACCTTAGCCCACTTCGGAATTTTGGTTTAAAGACGTTGTATAACCTCCTCAGGGCAAAATATTACTGCTTTCGTCTGTTTCGGACTAGAATGATGGCGTAATGATGTTCTTGGTAAGTATTGGCATTCATGAGACTGCGTTAACTGGTACGGCAGCTAGCAAGTAAGGACCGAACAGCATATTGGGCTGAGGGTTTAAATCGCCTACCTGTTGGCTGTCGTTTTCGCAGTTGACGCCCACTAAGGAGTGTTTTTCATGACAAGTTATCCACGTCGCGATCCCGTGACAGATCAGCTGTTAACCCCGGAAAATTCTGCTTTGATTTTAATTGATTACCAACCGACCCAAGTTGAGTCGATTGGCTCGATGAATCACCATACGCTCATTCAAAATGTGGTGATGACGGCCAAGTTGGCTCAAGTCTACAAAGTGCCGATCATCCTTTCAACTGTTAACGTCAAAAGCGGTCGGAATAAGGACACGATTCCTGATCTGAAAAAAGTCCTTGGTGATCTGCCGAGTATTGATCGAACATCGATTAATGCGTGGCAGGATCAGGACTTTGTTGAAGCAGTCAAAGCAACGGGCCGCAAGAATCTGGTTATGGCAGCTTTATGGACCGAAGCCTGTCTGACTTTTCCAACCCTTGATGCTTTAGCAGAAGGCTTCCATGTCTTTCCTGTTGTTGATGCAGTCGGTGGCACATCAACGATTGCGCACGAAACTGCATTGCGCCGCATCGAACAAGCCGGTGCCCAGTTGACCACGAATGCCCAGTTAGCTTGCGAGTGGCAGCGTGACTGGAATCGAACCGAGACCGTCCCGGACTTTGTTAAATTGATGCTTGAATCAGGCGACTTCATCAATCTGGGCGCTTAGTTTAAGGTGCTACAAGGATTTGCAGGTTGAATCGGTCTTAGAGACGAAATATGTCTCTAAGGCCGATTTCTCTTTTCGCATACGCCTTGTTCTAACCAGATCAGTCAAAATATCGTTCCCACATAAATAATGGGTGGGTCGCGGAGGTATTTCATATGCAACATCTTACAACCACGTCTAAACGCTGGTGGTTACTGATTGCGCTGGGCTTTTTTGCGTTTATGACGAATCTTGACGGTTCAATCGTTAACATTGCAATCCCGCTGATGGCCAAGAACCTTCATGTCTCCGCTAGCCGGATGGAATGGACTGTGTCGTTATATCTGATTGTTTTAAGTGCCTTGCTGCTGCCTTTTGGTAAACTCGGGGATCGCATTGGTAAACGCCGGATTTTCAAATGGGGCACAGGGACTTTTGTGCTTGGCTCTTTAATGGCAGGGATTAATCTGGGTTTTAACTTTTTGATGTTGGGCCGCATGGTGCAGGCGCTGGGTGGGGCGATGACGTTAGCGAACACTTATGGCATCGTGACTTCCACCTTTGCTTTGGCGGAACGCGGTCGGGCAATGGGCGTCGTGAGCACCTTTGTCGCACTGGGGGGGGTTGCCGGGCCTAGTCTTGGCGGACTTATTCTGGCACACTTTAGCTGGCCGATGATTTTTCTGATTAATGTGCCCATTGGTTTGATCGCGCTAGGCATCTCCTTGTGGTCAATGGACAATGGTCGGCCCCAACCCGGCGCTTATGACGGCGTCGGCATGGTGTTGCAAGCAACCGCCATTGCCAGCGGGTTCTGGGGACTTAACTTAGCGCAACAAAGCGGTTTTGGTGATCCCCTCGTTCTTGCCACGTTAGCGTTGGCGGTTATCAGCTTAATGGCATTTCTTGGCTTTGAGCGTCATCAGTCAGCCCCGCTACTACCCATGAGTATCTTTCGCGTCCGCATCTTTACACTCGGCGTTTTGACTGTTTTCTTCATCTTCATGGTTCAGTTCTTTAGTACCGTCTTGATGCCGTTTTACCTTGAAGACGCGCGCAGGCTCACACCGGGTGCGGCTGGGGCGCTGTTGTCGCTGTACCCGTTGATGATGGTCTTCTTTGCTCCATTAGGCGGATGGCTGGCGGACAAATGGCAGGTTCCTGCTGTCGCGCTATTAGGTAGTCTACTCATTGCAATCGGCAGTCTGCTGGGTGCCACGCTCAAACTCAACGCCCCGTTAACTATCTATATCATCAGCACGCTTTTGATCGGCATCGGAAGCGGCTTGTTTCAATCCCCCATTGGCGACGTGGTCATGTCGGTGGTGCCAAAAGCGCAACTTGGCATTGCCGGCAGTTTTAACGCCTTAGCCCGCAATCTCGGCATGGTAAGCGGCACCGCGGTAGCAACCACGGTCTTATTTGGCACCATGAGTCACTTGGCAGCGCGCCGGGTCACGACCTATCCCACCAACCACCCGGAATTTTTCATGGTCGGCTTACAGATTGCGATGCTCGTTGCGGCCGGATTAGCGCTCCTTGGTGCCATTGCCATCGCGCTCACCATCAAACCTTGGCAGGCGCACAAGAAGAACTGACGAACCGTCTTCACCCCGGCATCTTTTCCCCTTCACTGAAAAAAGTGATAGCATAAAATCACTGGGCACATTTTTGAGGAGGAAAAAGACGCATGGAAAAGAACCATTCAACAACTTTGCTCACATGGGGCATACTTTTGGTGGGTGCGAATCTGCGCCTGCCGATTACCATGATCCCGCCGCTGCTACCCACCATTGAACGCACTTTGGGGTTACCGGCTTCGATGGCTGGCATGTTGACCACCATTCCGCTGTTGATGTTCGCATTAGCATCGCCACTCATCGCCAAAATGGGAAATCGGCGCGGTAATGAGTGGAGCTTGCTTATTGCGCTCATTATTTTATTACTTGGCAGCTTACTGCGGATCATCCCTAGTCTCATCGCCTTAGTGATCGGTACGCTGCTCATCGGCTTTGGCATTTCAGGCGGCAATGTCTTGCTGCCGGCGATCATCAAAGATCAGTTCCCGCAGTCGATTGGCGCCAAAACCAGCCTCTACACCGTTACCATGGGGCTAGTCGCATCGCTGGGAACCGGACTGGCAGGACTGTTGAACCAACAATTTCATATGAAGTTCACCATGGCTGCCTTCTCCTTAGTTGGCGTGGCCGGCTTAGTGGTCTGGGCCCTTGCCTTTCGTCGCCTGGCACCGATAAAAAATCAGGCCGCGACCGGTCGGCGAAATGTGCGCGTGTCCCGTTCGCTATTAGCCTGGTGGATTGCTTTATTTTTCGGCTTACAAAGTTTTCTCTATTACTCATTACTGACATGGCTTCCTAGTCTTTGGCATGCGGCTGGTTTTTCGCAACTGGCTGCGGGCAACCTGGCAACAATTTTTCAGTTGAGCGGCATGCCGGCAACCCTGTCGATTCCGTTTATCGCAGAGCGGCGTCATGGCATGGCCTATAGCGTTTGGGGAATTATGCTCGGTTTTGTATTAGGGGCTTTGGGCGTGCTCATCCCGGGGGCCAACTTCGGGTTGAATGTGGTCTTCTCCTTACTAATGGGCGTGGCTTCCGGGGCGGCTTTTGCGATCTGTATCGTCTTCTTCCAGAAGAAAACCGCCGATGCGTACGAAACAGCCAGTCTATCCGGCTTTGCGCAAAGTCTCGGTTATCTCTTTGCTGCAGTTGGCCCTGTGCTTTATGGTTTTATTCAAACAACCACCGGCTCATGGAATCTGTTATTATGGATCACAGTAGGGTTGACCCTATTCATGTTTGGTGCCGGACTTATCATTAACGCCAAACACAGTATTTTCGCCCCCAGTGATCATCGGTAGCGCTTGCACGATTAATGCGTATTCCTTAAACTGACATTGAATGACAACAAGAGGAGGCCACAAAATGGCAATCACAACAACAATTGGAAAAAGTCATGTCGTCACCGGCAAACTTGGTTTAGGCACCAATAAAGTTGGCGGCCACAACCTTTTTCCGAATCTACATGATGAAGACGGACTTGCGGTTGTGAAAACGGCGCTGGATCATGGTATTGAGATGCTCGATACGGCTTATATGTACGGTCTTGGCCAATCCGAAACGTTAATCGGTCAGGCCATCCAAGGCTATGACCGCGCAAAAATTATTTTGGCAACCAAAGCCGCGCAAGATCCCCATCAAGATTTAAAACCGAATAACGATCCTAAGTTCTTAACGCAGGCAATTGACGACGCCTTGTTGCGCCTTAAAACCGACTATCTCGATATCTTCTACATTCATTTTCCGGATGACAAAACCGATAAGGCGGAGGCGGTCAATGCAGTTGCCAATGCGCGTAAGGCCGGGAAAGTTCGCGCTATCGGGGTTTCCAACTTCTCACTTGATCAAATTAAAGAAGCCAACCAAGACGATCAAGTTGATGTCGTGGAAGATCATTACAGCCTTGTCCACCGCGATGCCGAAACGACGCTTTTCCCTTATCTAAAAGAGCATCAGATCAGCTTTGTCCCATACTTCCCCCTTGCCTCGGGCTTGTTAACCGGTAAATATGGGCCTGATGATGCTGACAAATTCAAGAAGCGCTTTTCTGCCGATGAATTCAAAGAAATTTTAGCCGCACTTCGCGAAGTTGACGGCATTGCGGATGCACACCAAGCAACAATTGCGCAGATTATGCTCGCTTGGTACATGAAGAACCCCGACATTGCCGTTGTCATCCCCGGTGCCCGCCTGCCAGAACAAGCCGCTAGTAATGCTAAAGCGCTCGATGTCGATCTACGGGATGCAGAATACGAATCGATCAATGAGTTGTTCAAAAACTTCAAAACAAAGTAACCGACGCTTGCTGATTTCCAGCAGTGAAAATAAACCGCTCCATAAAAAACAGCTCACAGCCTTCAAAAAAGAAGTCCTGTGAGCTGTTTTTTGTCTTATACGCCTGGGATCGTTGCTACTTCTTGCGTGTAAAGGCGCGCTTTACGACTTGCCAGAAAGTTAACGACTTAACAATTCGCTCGGCGGGAATGTGCACCCGAATGGCACGTAAAACCCGCTTAGGATCTTTCGCTGCAAACGTATACGTCCCATTCTTTTTGGTTTTAATGGCAAAGCGCGGGATCCACTTACCTTTGAAGATGACGGAAGCAATGACCCAGTCCACTTCATTCCACGGAATCTGATAGAAGTCACGTACGTTTTTTTCATTGAAAAATTCGAATCCTTTATCACCGATCATGATCTTGCCATAGGCCGGCATTCCCATAAAGGCCGTACCTTCAATCACTAACTCGGATTTGGTGTTGATTGATTGAACCATTTTTTGCCATCCTTTTAAACTGAAGTTGACTGTGCTTGCTGATGTGCCTTGCTTGTTGGGTTTATTGGTTTTGGAGAGACTTTCGCCAAAATGCGTTTGTGGCGAAGTTTAAACTTACCCTCCAAAACGCGTTCGCAGTCGCAGTCGCAGCAATCTACGTGTAAGGACCTCAAGTCTAAATGGCCAAAGCCCAGCCATTTAGACTTGAGGCCACTTACACTCCGATTGCTAAACGCTCCTGCTCACGCTCTCCATTATAAAACAAAAGCCCAGACTTTGTGTCTGAGCTTTTGAAGTCTTGGTTCGACTTTTGGTGGTTGATCTTACATCAAGCCGATGACGTGGAAGACAACCCCGACGACGAACAGACCAAGAATGATAATGATTGGAGAAACTTTCTTCTTCAGCAACCACATGCAGAACAAGGTAAGCAGTAAGCCCATCAAACCTGGAATTAAGCTATCCAAGTTATCCTGTAAGGTCGTAACCTTGTTTTTAGTCAGTGACAAGCCTTGAGATTGTAATTCTAAAGCCTTTTGAACTCCAGCTTTTCCGCTTGGTAATGAACTCCAGTCAATGTAAGCACCTTTTTGGTTTGGAACATTTGAAACAACCGGGGTGAACTTGACGGATACCCAGCGGTTAACCAGTGATCCTAGGATAAACATACCAAGGATTGTGGCACCCTTCGTAACTTCACCAAGCAAGCCACCTGACAAGTCTTCAGTAATCTTACTACCTGCTTTATAGCCAAATTCCTGCGTGTACCATAGGAAGGCCATACGAATCGCATTCCATAAAACAAAGTACAAAATTGGCCCTAAGAGATTGCCGGCCATCGCCATGGATGCGGCTAACGCACCGATAATTGGCTTAACCGTGAACCAGAACACTGGATCGCCGACACCAGCCAGCGGACCCATCATCCCGACTTTGACACCCTGAATGGCTTTATCGTCAATTGGGGCACCATTAGCACGTTCTTCTTCCAGTGCCATCGTAACACCCAGAATCGGTGAAGCCAGATATGGGTGGGTGTTAAAGAATTCCAAGTGCCGCTTCAAAGCAGCGGAACGATCTTCCTTAGTATGATACAAACGCTTCAGTGCTGGAATTAAGGTATAAGCCCAGCCACCATTTTGCATACGTTCGTAGTTCCAAGAACCTTGAAGGAAGGTTGACCGCCACCAAACCTTAATTCGGTCGCCTTTTGTGATATGAACTTCTTCAGCCATGTTTGTCAACCTCCTTTTCAATAATTATCAATAATGTCGCCGACAGGATCACCGGCACCACTATTCGAACCGCCATTACCTGAGCCGCCGCCTTGCTTGGACAATGCCAAGTAAATCAGTGCCAGTGAAATACCGATAGCACCAAGGCCGATCAGGGTAATTTCTTTAACTGTTGCCAGCACAAACCCAATCGCAAAGAATGGCCATACTTCACGAGTCGCCATCATGTTAATAACCATAGCGTACCCGACAGCAACAACCATGCCCCCGCCAATGCCAAGACCAGTCGTTAACCAATCAGGCATCTGTTCAAGCAATGCCCGCACTGGGCCGGCACCAACAGCAAGAATTAAGCCTGCAGGAATCGCAATCCGCAAGCCCTGCATGCAGATCGCGACCCATTGCCAGAAATCAATTTTACCGAAACTACCTTCTTCAGCAGCACGGTCCATGATATGAACGATCGCAGTTGCCAAGGTACGTACTAAGGTGGTCAGCAACAAACCGGCAACCGCCAGCGGAACCGCAATCGCAATCGCTGAACTAACACCTTTAGTACCCTGACCGCCAAGAACTAGAATAATAGCTGATGCAACTGAGGCCAATGCAGCATCTGGTGCAACGGCCGCGCCAATGTTAGCCCAGCCTAAAGCGATCATTTGTAATTGGCCACCCAGTACCAAACATGGGGCCAGATTGCCGGTCACAAGTCCGATCAACGTGCACGCAATAACTGGCTGATGGAAGTGGAATTCATCCAAAATACCTTCCATACCAGCAAGGAATGACACGATGAGGACCAGAATGATTTGAATAAAATTCAAAGTCATGAGTCTTCTTCCTCCGTTTCAAAAATTACTTCTGCGCATTCAGTTCGTCTTGTGCTTTCTTCAAAATTGCATTCATGTCATCCGGATGATCAGATGGCACCTTGCGAACGTCAAACTTCACACCATCATCAGCCAGCTTATGGAAGGTATCGATATCCTTCTGATCAAATGCTAGCACTTTGTTAGGTTGAACTTTACCCACTGAATGTGACATTGAACCAATGTTGAGTTCCTTGATTGGAACGCCGCCTTCGATTGCGCGAAGGGCGTCTTCCGGTGTTTCAAATAATAGCAATGCGCGCTGGCCGCCAAAGTGTTTATCATCTTTGGCCAGCTTAATCATCTGATCAATTGGCACAACATGCGCCTTAACGCCAGACGGAGCTGCTTCCTTAATCAGGTTCTTCCGCAGTTCGTCTTTGGCAACTGAATCAGAAACAACGATAATCCGTGTTGGGTTCGTTGTCTTGGTCCAGGTCGTTGCAACCTGACCATGCAGCAAACGTGAATCAACCCGCGCCAAAACGTATTGGAATGAACCCGGTTGACCAGCATTAGCCGTACTTGGTGCAGCAGCCTGAGCAGCTGGTTTCTTCACTTTATCCAGTGCTTCCGGCTTGATCTTGATTCCGTCACGTCCGGCATCGAGCAAATGCGCAGCGATGTCTTGTGCAGAATCCATCGAAAGTCGCGAGCCATATGCTTCAATCAACATCGGCAAGTTAAGCCCGGTCACAATCGCCCATTTATCCTTGTGCTCCTCGTAAATCGAGTTTGCCTGGTTAAACGGTGATCCGCCCCATAGATCGATTAAAAACAATACTTCGTCATCTGGGTCGAACTTAGCGATCGCGTCTTCGAGATGCTTGTGCAAGTCATCTGGTCCTTCATCGGGCATGAAGGTCACAGCTTCGACTTTTTCTTGCTCACCGAAGATCATTTGACCGGATTGCTTGATGCCAGCAGCGAATTGGCCGTGACTAGCAAGAATGATTCCGACCATTTTTACGCCTCCTAAAAATTTGTGGTTGCCTCGAAAATAATATCTGCTAAAAACAAAAATAATTTAAAAAACAAGGCTTCCCAATAGCTTAGTATGACGTCCCGGGCACAGCTATGCAAGCATTTTCACTCAAAAACAAACCTAAAAAAGAAGCGTATACATTGCAAGTACGCTTCAAAAAAGATTTTTTTAAAATCGGTCTAATTGGTAGATACCAATTATCGCAAAGGTTCCCTAGGCCTTAGAGGGATCGCTTTCAAAATCGGTAAATATCGGATCGGCAATGCGGTTACCCATCACCAAAAGTGCTAAACACTGTATAAGTGATAACCCTGCCATGACCATCCAGCTAACTGCGGCGCTCACGACATTGGCAATTGTGAAGAATACCACTTGTCCCACTGGCATCCCGAGTAGCGCGACGAGATTAATGACCCCGGCTGTCGTCCCCATCTGCCGCTCCGGAACGAGTCGCATCATCACTGTTGAAAGCCGTGGATTGATTTTGCCCATAAGATAGGCGGTTGCAAAACTAAAGATCATCGCTGCCCAAAGTGACCGCAGAAGAAAGAAGCTGCAACTTAAACCGATCATGGCCGCCATCAACAACCCTAACAGCTTAAAGGTGCTCAGCCGCTGCAGGCCGTCTTTTGCAAATAGCGCCCCCAGAATCAGTCCCACTGAAAAGATAATGTTCATGATCGCAACAGTTGTCCCGAAATTGCGCAGCCACATCATCGGTTGTTGAACCAGCGTGACTGACATCAAACCGTCAACGGATGAGCCCAGTGTGTTAACCAGCATCGCAAAGATAATCACTGCCAACAAGAAGTGATTCGTTGTCAGAAATCGGATCACGTTGCGGATGTTTTTAAAAATCGGTTGATGAACGTGGGTTGCAACAGGCGGTTCGGCTTGCTTGAGTCGTTTATTTTGCCGGATCAAGACAACCGCTGCCAGTAAAAAAGTCACGGCATTGATGGCCCCAAACAGTGCATAGTTGTGATCCAGCAGAACAATCAGACTGGCGCCCACTGCCTGAAAGACCATTTGCACGGTCGTCCCTGTTGCACTCTGAAAACTAATCGCCGTATTCAGTTCCTTAGCCGGAATCAAGCGGTGCAAGATTGGCAAGGTTAAACCGTTACCATATTGCCCCAACGTATCGGATATGATGTTGATGGCAAGTAACCCTAAGAATAACGGTAGGCTTGCAGGCAACACGATCATCCCGGCCAGACCACAGAAAAGCAACATCTGCCCGATCCGCGCGGCTACCATATGGCGGGTTTTGGCTTGCGTCCGATCAGCGAGACTGCCGGTGATCATTGACAGCATCGTCGGCAAACTTGTCGCCATGGCGGCTAAGGTAACCGCCAAACTTTTGAATGGCATTGTAGCGGCGTAGATAATGAAAACGATATTGTATAGGCTATCACCAATGCCACTTAATAGACTGGCGTTTAAGATGGCCCGATAGCCATGATTGTTCATGTATTCATGCATGACGACCACACTCCTTTTTGTACTGCGTGATGAACTTGTTTGTACTTTGAGTGTAGGCGGCTTAGAATAACATCGAGGTGAAATTCCACTATGGTAGAAAAAATCGATCCAACTGATGGCGCCGTTTTTCGCCAATTGCGTCTTAATCACCACCAAACCTTGGCACAAGTAGCAGACGATCAGAATTCCATTGCGTTTATTAGTAAATTTGAACAAGGCAAATCCAATATCAGCTTTTCCCGGCTCAGTCACCTGCTCTTCCGTATCAATATGTCAGTGGAAGAGTTTCTTTTCATTCGCGATCTTCAAGCCGGAATTGTCCCGCCGCTCAAGGATTCGGAGTTCACGTACAACACGTTAATTCATCGCGATTTTGAAGCGGTACTTGCTTTTCAGGATCGCTTTAGCTCTGAAGAACCAACATTGGCCGACTATCGCTATTTACTTAAGCAAGAGAAAATCTGGCAGCAACGTTACGCTCAGGATCACAATCGCCAAACCCAGTTCGAATTTATCACCATTCGAATTTTTCGCTTGACCATGATTGATCGGGTTAAGCCGCCTGAACAGCCATCGCCATTTACAAATGTTGAAGATGCGATGGCCCAGTTGCAAGCGCTTGCCAAACCCGTGGTCAGCTACTTGTACACGGTTGAAGTCTGGAATTACTTTGAACTGTATTGGTTTCGTCATCTGATGGTCGCTTTGCCTAGTAAGACGATCCATAATCTTTTACCGCTGGCGATCAAGCGCTCCGAAAAATATCGCGCGTTCAATCAAATCGGAACTTTGCGTGTCAAAACCCTCTTTTCAGCCTTTACGGTCTTCATCAATGCCCGCCAGCTGCCGGATGCCAAAAAAGCACTTACCACTGCAGAACGGCTTTTGTATGACGCCAATGATCTAGCCAATTCAGCACTGCTTTTATTCCTTCGTGGCTGGTATCAAGCCGTCGCCGGCCAAACAGCTGCCGGTTTTGAATTGTGCCAGCAAGCCATTAGTTTGGAACACATTTTGGATCAACCGCGGCAGGAACGATGGTTGCGTTATTTATTAAAATTTATTCATCAAAACATTGCAGATCCTGAAAGTAGCGCACTTTTTCTGTGAGCAGTGGTTAACACCCAAAAGCCCCGTTTTCTTGACAACGTTTCACGTGGAACACAATATCACACCAAAAAGGACGCACTCGCCATCCTCTCGGCAGTACGTCCTTTTCAACTGTAAACACTCACTTTGATACTGACACGTCACGCTTGATCTAAACACTGTTTCATAACGCAGCTTTAAGCATCCTTGCCACAGCGTTTTGCTTCTGCCAGTGCTTCCAGCGCCGGCAGCCAGGATGAGGTCCATTCCGGCGTTGCAATCTTCTGCAGCATGGCAATTAACGCGTCAAGTTCCTGTTGGCCGCGCATCGAAACTCGGCGATCAGGGGCATCAATCATCAATAAGCGTTTGGTGCACGCAATCTGAAATTCAACCCCTAAATCACCAACCGTTGCCTGTCTAATGAAGGCCAGTGTCTGTTGTGCTTCTTTTCGCCGTCCCGCGTCAATATAACGCAGCATTGCGGTCAAAAAAGTCCGGTTAGCCAGATTCAAGTGATCTTGCGGGGTATTCGGGCTTTGCACCTGAACCGAAAATGCATGCGTCAACTGCGCTAAATCACTTAAAGGAACCACCGCAGCTAGCTGCAGAGCAATCAAGCGTAATAACAATGACCAGGCCGCCGTTTTTAACAATAACGTCTTTGCCTGCATTTGTTCACGAGCCAGAATCGAAAATCGCTCCGGTGCCAGGTTGTGCAGAGTCAGGTGCAAAAGCAGCCGCTGATTCGTGTTCGCTAATGGCAATTGCCGCAAGATTCCGGCCAGCGTCTGCACATCCCCGTGTCGAACAGCTACTAAATAACGGTGTAAAAACGGCCGCTTATTATCGGACTGTGGCTGGGTAAAGGTATCCCAATCCAAGTTCAAGCGATCCAGCAACAGGAAAAACCGATCAGCGGCCAACTGAGACGTGTCATTTTCAAATTTTGACAGACTTGACACCGATAAAATATCGCCAGCGGCCTCTTTTAGCGTAAGTTTACGTTCCTTTCGCATCAACTTAAACTGTTTGCCAATTGTCAATTCGAACGCACCTCCTCTTCAAGAAACCGCTGCCAACTTTTGGTCAACAATTGCGCAAAAAAAGGCGAATCTAATAACGCCAATGTCGTCAACAACTTTTCGATCTCGGCTTTGGCTGCCCGATGCTGACCACGATGATACATCAGCAGTTGATGCTGGTAACTCAGCATCAACCGCGAATAAAGATCGTCCGGCGGTATTGCCAAGTTCATCGCAATATGCCACAGACGGGTCGCATCCGCAAACTCACGGCGATGAATCAACAAGGCAATACTATTCGTCAAAATAGCCCACAAATACTGATCCCGCACCGGATGACTTTTAGTATCAGGCAAGTCCAAAACCATTCCGGTCACCAAATTAACCAACTGCTCACTGTCATAAAGCATCAAGGTAGCCGCAAAAAGATCCAGTTCATACAAGCCCCAATGCCGAATCCGCTTTAAATACTTGATCACATCATGCTTCATCTTCGTGGTGGTCTGAAAGCTCGGATCGGAAAATTCATTATGGGCCAAAATATTGATCTGATTCAGGCGATAAAAGATAAATCCCGTTTGCCGCCAAAGCTGGTACTGTTTCTGCGCCAACGCCTGCAGTGCCGACTTGCCGGCCACCGTTGCCCGTTCCACTTCTTGAAAAAAGTTCTCCTGATTGAGCGCCCGATACCCTTGCTGAATCGAGGCCACGTCTTGGTCAAATCGAGTCAACAGTTTCAAAACCACAGCGGCACTAAGCTGTGTCTCGCCGCGTTCAAACCGTGACAAAGTAGCGGCCGTTGTGATCCCAGCCGCTATTTCTTCTAATGAATCATTTTCCTCGAGACGCAAAGTACGTAAATAGGCCCCGATTTTGATAGCTTCCTCCGTCATCAGCACCCGACCCTTTTATGAGAACTTTATTAAACAAATTTAACACGTTTTGCCATTTTTTCAAAATATCTTTTTGCTTGTATCTTCCTGATGATATGTTTTAATCAAGTGTGACACCGTTTACACCAATAAAACGAAGGAGAATAGCCATGAGCGAATCGCAAACCTGGATTTCTTTTTTAAGCACCAGAAACCCCGCCCTCAAGATGCGTCCCTTGGCATACTGTTTCATAAAGACTTGTCTATTTGCCGGCCCGTATAGCGCTTTTATGAGCTTGTTCATCACCGGTGAAACATTATGGACTTTTTCCGCAATTATCTTTATGTGCATCGTGGTCTTTGTTGCTAATGTTGTTGCAACTATCTCCTATGCAAAGAAAGGAACCTTGGTAAGCCTTTTTAAGTCCAAAAAGAGGTGGCTCGTACAAGCTTTTGTTTCAGCGTTGGGAACTTTTTTACTACTTTCGCTCAGGCTCTTAGTCGCATATATGTAAAAGCGATTGCTGCCCAGACTTAAACTCTGGCTATGACTCTTCAAATGTTGGTTAAGCTTCGCAGCGATGCGTCATGGCTTTAGCAGAAGCTATAGCATTGTAATAAAGCACCTTAACTCTAGCACCTTAACTCTGCCAACTTGAACTTTTAATTATCGGTTAACAATGTCTCAGCCTTGCCAGCTGTCACCTTCATGTATAGAGAAAAGTTAAAATACTTCGCCTCTAACATTCTAACTAACGCTATACGTGCTATGATTAGCACCACCGTTATTCACTTTATCAACAACTTGTGCTCATTTACATTAAGAAATCGCGTAGAGGGGTGTGATAATTTTGGGCCTTGTAGAAAACTGGTTTCCGTTTATCTGGTTGCTACTCTTAGGAAGTGGGAGTCTTTCCGTTTATACGTTTTATTTGCGTCGTAAGTTTCACTACAATCCGTACAGTCTGAAAAAGGCCTTTAGTAATTCACCAACTAATCCCTTTCAATTTGGAAAACAAAGCAATTCTAAGATACGCCAGTTAATAACTTGGTCAAAGGTGACGCTGCTTCTTTTTATACTTACCGATATTGCTACATTCGTTCTTTTAATTATGACCATCACAGAGGTCATTTCCAATAATTCAATTGATGATCCTTGGCCAACCATCATTGTGACTTCCTTTACTGTTGGACTAGGGATTCTTTTTAACGTCATCGCTCAGAAAAAAATGACATTACAGATAAAGCATTATCAACAAATAAAACATAAGGTAACCTTCGCGATGCCGATTCAAAGTTTTTTTGACAGTCAAGCGCCGTCTGTCGGTTTTCGTATCCTTAGCCTAAGCATTATCAACCTAGTTTGTCTATGGAGCGCTATTTTTGCGACTGTTATGCTTCTAGCAATCCCTAACCTTCATTAACTCTGCATTTACACTTACTTTTTCTGGCTTAGTACTTGTATTGAGTGACGATGTGTTATGATCGACAACAACACCACTGCATGCTAGTGTTGCTTCCGCACCCCTGTCTTCTCGAGGACCAACTTGAAAGCGAGTGATATGCTCTTGTCCTTTTCAGTAAATTGGTTAATAATGGCGATTTTCCCCCTATTTCTCAGTATCTGTCTTTCAGTTTATTCTGGATACTTAAGGAAAAAGTTTAGGATTAATCATATTAGTATAAAAAAGGCTTTCAAAAGTTCCGATGATAGTTATTTTCGATTCAGAGAACAAAATAATTCTAAAATAGGCAAATTGGCGTATTTGCAAAGAATGATGCTGGTTATTATTGGACTCGGTTACCTCATTAGCTTGGCCCTCTTTCTTTCAATTTTTTTGGAACTCATTAACCGGAATCCTTTAATAAGAACCGCTCCCTTCGCCTTATGTGCTGTGTCTTTAACGTTGGTATTTGATATTCTTCTTCAATCGACTAGCAAAAAAAAGTTGATACTCCAAATTATGGAGTACCAACATCTTAAAGCGAAAGAGTCACTAACTGCTCCGATTAAGGATTTCTTCGGATCAAAACAGCCTTTGATTAGCATGAGACTGTTTACTCTGGGAATGACCAGTTCGGCCCTCTTGATAGTTTCCTTTTTCTGCCTCTTTATTGATCTAACGCAGCCTCTATCCCGTTAAAACTATCCACCAAAATGTTGGGTAATTTTTTCACGGTGAATTGAGTTCACTGCTACGAACTGTCAAACTTCCTTTGAGTATGGCAATCTATTCTTGTTATTTAGACATTTCTAGAGGATTTCTTCACAGTATTAGTTTGGATCAATATTATTCCTGACACTGTCCGCCTGGTGTATTCTCTTGATTTTGGTTCGGCCTTTAAGCTTCCCTGACGTTCTTAATTTTAAATCATTGTCTTCATTAAAGTTACAGATGCTGACAATTGACATACTCCAAAAGACTCTTTGAATGGTAAAAGCAGACTTTGTTACCATCAGAAAATTGCTTCCCGTTATTTTTTGATATCGCTCGAAAGGTAGTGACGTTTCTATGTTTTCACTATATAGTTGGGTTATTTATGCCATACTGTTTCTCATCGCAAGCTTTTGCTGTGCCTTTTATTCACTCTTTATCCGGCACAAGTTTAAGCTCCATGACAGACTATTGACGAAAGCATTTGGTGATCCCCTCCATAATCCGTATAGATTCCTAGAAACCGAAGATGATCAAATTGCCCGCTTATCACAAGCGTTTAAATTCACCACGTTTATAGGGATTGGTTGCTATTTTATTGGCTTATTTCTCTTTTTCAAAAACCTGAATAATTTCTCAAACCAAATTAATCTAGGCTTAATTGCCATTACCATTTGTTTCATGTTAATTGGAATCATCAGTTTGATCCTAGCCCAGCTAACTGATCAGCAAAAAATGATACGCCAAATTAAGGCGTATCATCAACAGAAATACAAACTAAAATTTTGTGATTTCTTTGATTCTGCTAAACCAAGTGCAAGCATCCGCCGAAATCAGGCCAACATAGTCGGATTATTATTTCTACTAGCAATGCTTTTTTGCATTTTCATGTTTTTCAATTCAGTAAATTATTCTCCTCTTTCAACTTCCCGTATCACACCAACCTATCTTTTGTTAGGCAAACACTAAAATAAGCGCCCCGCCAACAATCACCGCTGTCGCGACCAAACTTGTTGCCGCCGAAAGATAGTTTGTTCCCATATTTCCAGCTAAATCTAAGGAAAAACCTGTTGAAAACACTGGACGCTCGGCGACCTTAACCTCAGGATGATTCTGCCAATAGATAGGCATAAATTTGATCTTCCAGTTAACCGCAATATTCACATCAACATTTGAAAGCTTTTTAGCTTTGATAACGTTTACGGTGATATCTAACTCTACTGTCCCAATTTGGTCTGTTTTAATTGAGTAGTCGATTGACCCTTGCGAAATCTTTGCCCCCACTTGTATTACCTTCGACTGATCAATTACAGCTTGATAACTGGTTGCATCTTTAATGTTTCCAAAATTCGACTCGAATTTTTTCTGCAATGCTACACTATCCAGTTTGCCATCTTTAATACCAATAGGGCCGTTCCCAGCCGTAAAATCTACTGACCAAGTAGCGATTACACCTGGGCTCGGCATTGGAAACATGTAATCTTTGCCTGCTGAGAAATTTACCAAATCGTCAATCAAGCCATTCATCAAGTCATTAGCAACAACTACTTTTGCTGAGTCCGGTAAGGCACCAGGCGTGAATGTCTTCGTGCCCGGATCACTAATTTTGACATCCGTTGCAACCTGATCAATTGGAATGTCACCAATGCTGTACTCAATAAATTGATCGAAGCTCCAGTTTAACGGCATTGCATAACCTAAATTACCTGAATAGCCCGTTGACATATCGGATACGAAACAGCGCACCGCATATCCCGCTTTTAAGACATGTGCACAAACATTTCGCGTGCCATAGATTCCAGCACGAAAGCCTGATTTGGCAAGCCCTGAATTGACACCCCGCATATAAGCGACCACAGTTGCCTCAATATCGCCTTCCAGAATGTCAACATCACAAGCAAAGTAGATAATAGTGCTATTAGGAAAGCCAAGAACTCGTGCAGTTGAAGCAACCGTCATTGCATCAAGCACACCTTGAGTTTCGGTGAAATATTTAATGTCGGCGCCGCCATCTTGATAGATTGGAAAAATGCTCATACCGCCATCGGTAATTGATTTAATCTCAGACGCAGTCAAATTCTTAGGAGTAAAAGCATTCCCTACTGCCCCCTTTAGGTATCGCCCGACAATGCTGAAACCATATTTACGTAACAATGCAACATCAGAACTCGTCAGTTGCTTAGATGTGTCACAAGCGATTGAATCGCGTGTTGTATCACCATTGCTAGTTAATAGGCCCTTAATAACCCGATTACCAGCGATTCTTCCTGTGGTTGGTTCCAGGTTCATCATTGTGCTAAAGGCAGCCACTGCATCGCCAACTGCACTGGTGAATTGGCCATTAGTCGGAATGTCTGTGAAACCATTTACTAACAGACCGTATTGTAGGATGCGAACGGCGTCAGTATCTGTTGATCCCTCAGATAAAACAGGGCAATTGTCAATTGTCTTCTGCCCATAGATACCATTTGCAACATCAGCAGCCATCCCTTCAGCTCTTTGCAATGCATAAATCAAAGCTGTGTTAGTGTCACGTTGATAGATGCCATCGCAAGGTAGAATGCCAATGTTATTACTGAACCGTCCATTAAGATATTGCTGCATTGACCGAACCTTCTCCGATCCCCCAGTAACCAAGGTAAATGCAGCCATATCGAACAATGCCGCCATAAGATTAACTGTAACTACGCCATTTGCGGTAATACCCGCATTCTGCTGTAGTGTTTTGAAAGCTTGCTCTGTTGCATCAGAAAAGTCCTGATTAAAGTCGCTACCAGGATTGATGCCTTTACACCAGAAGGCGCCTTGAATGAGCTGGGCGATATTGCCCTTATAACCGGGCTTCAAACTGCCTACCACCGAAGCTAATGCTGTCTTGGTTGCATCGCCAAATCCTTCACCAATAGCGCTAATACCAATTTCATGTTGTAGCCCCATCCGCAAACTATAAATAGTGGGCCATCCAGTTTGTCCGTTCTCGGGCGCTGTCGTGAAACCAGAAACACTGCTATACGTTTTATTAAGCCATTTTTGAACGGCTAGTACCGCTTCATCTGCCATTTTAAAAATCTCTTTTACAAATTTTAAGGTGACACGTCTGTCATCGAATTAAACAGAACACACGTTCGATTTAATTCTACTGCGGAGACTTCTTTTTGTCCAAACTTTTCTTAAATAAACTTCTGATCGCACAAAAACCAAGTTAGCGATTACGATTACTCCACAAAAATTGACATTCCGTTCCCGTTCCGCTACACTCGTTTTTGACATTTAAATACACCACCAAGAAATAGAGGTTGCGGTGGGCAACGAAAACTGGGGAGTGCCGAGTCATGTTGAACCAGTCGTAAGTGCCGCCGCCGAAATGTTGAATCGTATTCGGACGATTCGCATTGGGCCATGGGCGCATAACCCATGGACTGTCGAAGCTGGTTGCTTCGGGGCGCTATGATTCTGGTTCATGACTAAAATCGATGGAATCGACCTTTATTGCGGTATCAATAAAGGTCGATTTTTTGGTTCCAGCTCTATTTCCCACTACAAGAAGGGAGAAATGTCACTTATGAGAAAACATTGGGTTGCGCGTTTAGGCGTGCTAGGGTTCGCATTGAGCCTCCTGCTTGGCAGTTTTGCCGCAACACCTGTCAGTGCTGCCAGCGATGACAACACGTTTAAAGTCGGAATGGAGGCCGGCTATGCACCGTTCAACTGGACGCAAACAACGAGTGCCAACAATGCGGTTAAGATTCAAGGCAGCCAAGAATACGCAAACGGGTACGATGTTCAAATTGCCCGCAAAGTTGCCAAGGCGTTGCACAAGAAGGTTGTGGTGGTCAAAACATCATGGGATGGTCTGCCGCCTGCATTAACTTCTGGCAAAATCGATGCCATTATTGCCGGCATGTCGCCAACGCCAGATCGTCGCAAAACCATCGATTTCAGTAATCCGTACTATATTTCCAACCTGACGATGGTCGTCCGCAAAGATAGTAAATATGCCAAAGCCAAAAGTATTGCCGATTTCAAAGGCGCCAAGATTACTGCCCAACTGAGCACCTATCACTATCAGGCGATTAATCAAATCAAAGGCGTTGTCAAGGAACCGGCGATGAACGATTTTCCAGCCATGCGCGTGGCCTTGGAATCCGGCACGATTGATGGCTATGTTTCCGAAGTACCAGAAGGGATTACTGCCGAACGTGCGAATCCGAATCTGATGTATATCCATTTTGCCAAGGGTCAGGGTTTTAAAACCGATGCCAGTGATACTAACTTAGCGATCGGCCTGCGAAAAAATGATCCTAATAAGGCCAAGATTAATGAGTTGCTTGCTACGATCTCTACAAAAGAACGGGCACGGTTGATGAACGAAGCCGTTGATAATCAGCCGTCAACCGAAAAAAGCGGCAACTGGTTCATGGCGATTATGAAACAGTATGGTCCCATGCTATTGCGCGGTACCGGCATGACGCTGCTGATTTCTTTGGTCGGGACACTTGTTGGCTTTATCATCGGTTTGCTGGTCGGTATTATTCGAACCACGCCAAAGCCAAAGAAACTGGGTCAGCGTGGGTTACGGGCCGTGATCAACTGGCTGCTGTCCGTTTATATTGAAGTCTTCCGTGGTACGCCAATGATCGTTCAGGCAGCGGTTTTGTACTATGGTGCGGCTCAAGCCTGGCATCTGAACATGGATCGGACAACCGCGGCGTTATTGATCGTCTCAATTAACACGGGTGCTTATATTTCCGAAATTATCCGTGGCGGTATTATCTCCGTTGATGAAGGTCAGTTTGAAGCAGCCAATGCGCTTGGCATGACCCATCTGCAAACCATGATGAAGGTGATTCTACCGCAAGCGGTACGCAACTCCCTGCCCGCGGTCACCAACGAATTTATCGTTAACATTAAGGATACTTCAGTGTTATCCGTCATCTCGGTTTCCGAACTGTTCTTCAGCGGCGAAACGATTGCCGGACAAAGCTTCCAGTTCTTCCACACGTATCTGATTGTGAGTGGCATCTACCTCATCATGACCTTCACCATCAGCCGATTATTCCGTCTCATCGAAAAGCATCTCGATGGTCCAAAAGATTACAATGTGATGAACAATCAAATGCAGGTCGAAACACCCAAAATCAGCACGGCAAAGGAGGACTAACTGATGGCAAACGAACCTTTAATCCAAGTCAAGAACCTTAAAAAGGCTTTTGGTAACCACGAAGTTCTAACCGATATCAATCTTGATGTTCAAGCGGGCGAAGTCGTTTCCATTATTGGTCGTAGCGGATCCGGTAAATCAACGCTGCTGCGGAACATTAATCTTTTGGAAACTCCCACTGGCGGCGACATACTTTTTCATGGCAAAAGTATTCTGGGAGATGATGTCAAGCTGAGTACCTATCGTGCCAAGGTTGGGATGGTGTTTCAGAGTTTCAACCTGTTCAACAACATGACCGTCTTGCAAAATGTTATGGTGCCGCAGCAAACCGTTTTGAAGCGTGACGCTGCTGCCGCCAAAACGCATGCCTTGGAATTGTTGAAACAAGTCGGCATGGACCCGTTTGTTGCTGCTAAACCGGATCAGCTTTCCGGGGGGCAGGAACAGCGGGTGGCGATTGCGCGGGCCGAGGCGATGGATCCTGAAGTCCTCTTGTTTGATGAGCCAACCAGTGCGCTTGATCCGGAAATGGTCGATGATGTGTTAAACACCATGACGGCCTTGGCGCATACCGGGCTGACGATGATCATCGTGACCCACGAAATGGCCTTCGCGCGCGAAGTTTCCGATCGCGTCGTCTTCATGAATAATGGCGTCATTGCCGAATCCGGCACACCGGATCAAATCTTCGGCAATCCGCAACAACAAGCGACCAAGGAATTCCTGAAGCGTTATTTGAATCGGGTATGATGATTCAAGTGCGCGCAGTTCTTAATTGAAAAAGGCATACAAAAACGCGACCCTGAATTTCCGGGGTCGCGTTTTTGGTGCCGGTTAGTATTCAAGTATAACCGTGACAGATTCACCGTTTGACCGGCTTATTTGATTTTGAAGCCGTCTGCTCACGCTTCTTTTCCCGATGTTCCCGCCATGTGTCTAAACTGACAACGATTAAAAATAGAAAAAAGCCGCCCACGACTGACTCTGCCGTCAAAACAAGATAACGCAGCGCCAGGTACCCTTTTCCAGCCGTAACGTCTTGATAGCCGACATAGCCAAACGTCATCAGTACGGCTAGGCCCAAGACCAGCAGCGTATAAATCAGGGTGCGTTTTAATATCCGTTTGAATGTTGTCATGGACACGGCCTACTTTCTATCGGTTCGTTAACGATTATCTTTCAAAATGGTTTCTGCCTGCTTTTGTAACTGGGTCAAAACCGTCTTCGGGGCCGCCTTCTTGGAAACGGTCTGGTCAACAGCATCCAGAAGGTTATTACGATAGGTGTTATAGCCAATGAATGGCGTTGATGAAAAGGCGTCGTCATAAGCCTTGATCGCAGCTTGATATGGTGGGTTGGCCTTCAGATATGCCTGATAAGCACTCGACTTTGTTGCGGTGGAAACAACTGGCACGTACCCGCTCGCCTTGGCCCATTGCGTCTGAATCTTCTTACTCATCAAGAATTTCATAAACTTAACGGCACCTTTAATCTGTGCTGCCGACGCCCCTTTGAATACGGAAATGCCGTTGTTGCCTAGAACCGAACTGGCTTTGCCTTCAAAACTCGGCATAACCGCGGTGCCCCAGTGCATGTCTTTAGGTGCAGTACTTGCAATCTGCTGAATCGTGGCACTGGAACCGAAGCCGGCAAAAATCTTGCCTTGGACAAATGGCACATTAAAGTAGTTATCCAACCCAGCGGTGACGGCCGTCTTGTCTTGCAACATGCTGGTAATCGCCGTCATCGCTTTAATGCTGGCCGGCGTATCAATCTTGGCCTGATACTTAGGGGTAATCAGGCGGTTGCCGGCATCATAAGCCAGCGTTTCAAACTCAAAGTCATAGCTCTTATTAAAGGCAACGCCGGTGATACCGTCACCTTTGAGCTGCTGCCCGATCTTTTCGAGTTCTGACCAAGTCTTAGGTACACTGAGATGATACTTGTCTAAAATGTCTTTATTGTAAAACATGATCCGAGTGCCAGTAGCAAACGGAATCTGATAATAGCTGCCATGGTATTTCAGGTTGGTGGCGATCCCGGGATAAATTGACTTCAATTCAGCAGAAGAAAACTGATCCTTCACCTGCTGATCAATATTGACCAACATCCCGTCATGAACGTATTCCGGAATAATCGTGTCCGTCACTTGCCCAATCGTCGGTAACGTTCTGGATTTGGCCGATGCTAAGTATTTCTTTTGCAGATTATCATATGAACCTTGCGAAGTTGCAACAACTTTATACTGCTTCTGGCTACTGTTGAAAGTCTTGATATAACTTTCCAGTGCCTTGTTGTAATTACCGGTCATGCGATGCCAAAACGTAATGGTAACCGGACCCTTAGAGCTTTTGGATGTTGAACTGCCACCGCTGCTGCAAGCGGTCAGCGCCAATGCCATCAATCCGGTCGCAATACCAAGTAACCAACGTCTCTTCATCATGATTCCCTCCATCATTGCGTTGTGTCATGGACAGGCCCGCTAACTTACCGGCCCCGTCCGGCTACCAATCATCTAGAAACCACATACAGTATACCAATACTCACGGCAGCTAGGGGATTTTGTTTTATCATAACGCGTTCGCCAGCGCAGAAATCTACGTGTAAGGACCTTGGTCGCAATGGTCAAATCCCGATCATCACGTCTGAGGCCGCTTATGTTCTGGTTTACGCCCATAACGCGCTCCCCGGCGCAAAAGTCTGCGTGTAAGGACCTTAAGCGCAATGGCCAAAGCCCGGCCATCACGCTTAAGGCCGCTTACACTCCGACTTCTAATCGCGCCGGCTCACGCTCACTTTCTATAACGCGCTCCCCGGCGCAGGGACCTGCATGTAAGGACCTTGGTCGCAATGGCCAAGACCGGGCCATCACGACCAAGGCCACTTACACTCCGGTCCCTAACCGCGCCGGCTCGCGCTCACAAAAAAAGAAAGCCGAGAATCAATCCCGCTTTCTTTTACCAAGTTATGCTGTGTTATGCTGCTTGTTTGTCCTTCAACTTGAGATAGAAATTCGCAAAAGTCATGGTTCGATACGGCATGACCCAAATAGCCGCTAAGCCAAATGTAATCAGTTCGAGCAGCCACCAACCGAGAAAACTCAGGATCAAGACGAAAAATTCCCATTTGTAACCGTCCATCAGCTGCCGGCTTTGGGTAATCGCTTCGGTATAGCCAATCGGTTGCCCGCGGTCAATGGCATCACGATAAAGCCACTGTGCCTGCGAATATGCCAAGGCTTTGACGATTCCCGGAACAATGAGTAGCAATGTCCACAGGAAGACCCAGACCCACTGCAATAAACCAATAAGCAGGCTGCCTAGAAAATACTCGCCTCGTTCAAATATTTTGAACATCTGCCGCCAACCAAAATGATGATCCGAGCGGCCGCGCAGCCCATCTATCATGGCAAAGCCGACGCCAATCATCAAGAGTAATCCTAAAAGCGAGACAAAGATGAGAATTGATTGCCACATATTCAAGTATTCATTCATATGACTACCTGTGACTGTATCGAGGCGACTTTTAACCAGTATTTGCCATTCACCGTGATGTGCTTCTCGAATCGTTGGAAACGGGACAATTGCCGCCAACCCTGTCAAAAGCAACGCCGGTAAACTAATAAGTAAATAATAGCTGAAATTGGGATTCAACTCCGCCTTAGCTTGATCTTTTAATGCTGTCCGATCCATCGATAATGCCCCCTTCTAACGACGATACATGTTGTCACCGCTGGGGCTATCATAACAGAAAGCGACCATTCTAGACGAATTTTAGCGGCACCTTTGGATTAAGTTGCGGTTTTCCGCGCAACAAAGTAAATTCATCCCCATTAACGGTCAACTCGGTCTTGGTATCAAAAAGTCCACAGGTGTAACTCTTAATCAACACCGGTCCGACTGGGGAATCAAGGTGCGCATCAAATACATCTGGCACATTACGGCGCGGCAATATCAGCAGACTGAATTTAGCTTGCGTTGGATCGTGATACGACCGTGAATAAGGGCCGATGCCATCATTTAAATCTAAAATCAAGACCCGATCCGCGCGTAATAGCGGCGCCAACCGAGCTGCTGCCTGTGCAGATATATTAAGCTCCATATTCCGCCCCTTTTAGTATCATAATCCCTGTTTTCCCCATTATGAATCCATTGTCGCCAGGATACAACTGGCTTGTAAAAGTTTATCGAAATGCCTAGAATTGGAGTAACGAGTTCCAATGTTATTTAGCTAGCTAAGACGAGGTGTGCCAATGAATATTTATTCGGCTTTAAAATTTGTCCAGATCGATCATGCACCAGTCAATCATTTACAGGTTGTCGTCACCGATCAAAGTGGCAAGCCTGATGCTGGCATGACAGACTTATTAATCGACTGCCTCAACAAGATCGACATTTTCGTTGATCTCAGCACCACCGACCGCGTCAGTGACGTGATTGATGATCTCAATTTACTGACGCCACTGCCTTATGATGTTCTCGAAGAATATCAAAAGATTCTCGAGCAGCCCATCACCGGTATCAACATCGCCATGAAAAAACAGTTAATCGAATTCGTTTATGCGCCCTTAGTTTAACATCACGGTGCTTCATCCTTACAAGTCCGCCTGTCGGTAAGCAACGTATGCTACCAATGACAGGAGGATTTTTTTATATGGTGAGCGTGAACCGGCGCGCTTAGGGATCGGAGTGTAAGTGGCCTTGGGCGTGATGGCCCGGTTTTGGCCATTGCGACAAAGGTCCTTACATGCAGATTCCTGCGCCGGTGAACGCGTTATGGAGCGTGAACCGGCGCGCTTAGGGATCGGAGTGTAAGCGGTCTTGGGCGTGATGGCCCGGTTTTGGCCATTGCGACAAAGGTCCTTACACGCAGATTCCTGCGCCGGTGAACGCGTTATGGTTGGCGAACGCGTTGTGGTTATTATCTCACAAGAGTGCACCCGGTTTCGACTGGCATTCGTTAAAAAACCTCCGTTATTCCAACACTTTTGAAGCGTAAACGGTTTCGTTTAGACCAATTTTCTGCTATCCTGACGAAAACGGAGGCGACGAACAACATGGAACAAACAGGACAGGCTTTACCGGCCACCATTCAACGAATCTGGCGTGCCAGTGCCGCAATCTGGGCTTTGGTCATTCTAATTGCCGGCTTACTTTTGATTGCGGCGTGGCATTTTTGGCATTGGTCGCTGTGGTTAGCAATAGGCGCCATGGGATTTGCCATTTTACAATTGATTTTCCGTCTTGCTTTAGTGCCCTATCGCTACCGTTTCTGGCGGTACAACATTACCCCCACAGCCGTTTTCCTACAAAAAGGCTTCTTCTTTCAAAAAAATGAAGCCATTCCGATTGCCCGCATTCAAAATGTGACCTTAGAAGCCGGGCCGCTGCTGCAATGGCAGGAACTTCAGCAAGTCAATATCGAAACGGCCAGCACGGCACATGTTATCGACGGTGTTACTCGACCGGTTGCAGATCAACTGCGAAATCAGATTCTACAACTGGCCCAGGAGGCGCGCAATGAATGACAAACCCAAACGCCTTGCACCCATTGCCATCCCCATTCATTGGCTGATGTCATTTATTGCTTGGTGGCCGCTATTTGTCAGTGGCGGCTTTTCAATCTTGAAGAATGATATGAAGCCCCAAGAATTTTTGTTCTGGATCAGTCTGGTATTAGGCATTTTGGTATTAACGCTGCTTTGGTCCATCGTGCATTATTTGCGCTTTACCTACTTAGTCGCACCAGACGGCTTGACCATCAATAGCGGAGTCTTCATTCGAAAAATCAATCATATCCCATACGGCCGTATTCAAACCGTTCAGCGCCGGCAGTGGTTCTTTTTAAAACCGCTTGGCCTGGAGCAGGTCTCTATTGAAACGGCCGGGAAGGAATCCAAGAAGGCTGAAGGGATGCTGGCCGCCGTTCCGACAACGGTAGCGGATGCCATCAATCGTTATCGGCAAGGGCTTACTGATACACCAACAACTTCGGCTAGTGACCCTACGACTGAGGGCGCGCAAACCGAAGTAACACCGGCGGCAAAAACCCCAGACGCTGCCTACAAAATCAATGCACATGATCTCAATCAATATGCGCTCACTTCGCTTGGGTTCATTCCCATCATTACCGGGATTCTCTGGCTGGTACAAAAGGTTCAAGAATACCTTCCCGATAGCTGGTATAAGCAAGCTGAACACGCGCTAACCGGACTGGCCATTTATCTGATTATTGCCTTAACGGTTATCGTCTTAGTGCTCGGCTTTGCCATTTCTTACCTGAACATTTTGCAGCGCTATTACCACTTCACGCTTGATCGAACCGGTAACGAATTGCAAACCAGTCGTGGCTTTTTCCAGACCAACACCGTCAGTGCCCAACTGTCCCGCGTCCAAGCCGTACGCTTCAAACAAAGCGTGTTACGGCAGTGGTTTCATCTCAGCACGGTTCAGGCACTTCTGGCGTCAAGTGCTGCCGATGATGAAAAAAACGATGATTTGGTTCTGATGCCCGTCATCAGGCAACGACAGGCGTTAACGACCATGCAAACATTCATTAGCTGGTTACCAACCGCCGCCCCTGAATTAGAGCCGATACCGACTCGTCATCGCTGGTACTATGTGCGAAACATCGTGCTAGGTAATTTTGGCCTGATCGTCTTGCCGGCTATCTTAGCCAGTACCTTATGGCTGCATCTTAGCTGGTGGCTGTGGCTCTTGCCGGTTGGCTTGCTGTGGCTTGTCATCGTGGCTTTACAAGGCCAATACGCCGGGGCTAATGCGGCAATCGGCATCGCCGCCCCCGATCAGCTCGTCATCCAAGTGGGTGAGACTTGGACAAAGCAACGTTATTTTGTGCGCAAGAAGGATATTCAAGCCATGAGTTTCAAACAGTCGCTGTGGATGAAACCGCGAAAAATGGCACATCTGGAAATTCACATCCGCAAAGGCAATAACGATCAGAGTGTCAGTTCACGGTACATGAAAGCCGATTTAGCTAAACGCATCATGAGCTGGTACCAACCATTGCCTTAATCAGTCACTTTAAAAGTCAGGAGTCTTTCCTTTGCTACTCACCAAGATCGAATACGCACCACCACGTCATCACAGCGATTACCCGTTTAATTTGCCTTGGCAAGCCGATTTTCACGAATTAATCCTGACCCGTCCGGTGACCATTTTAACCGGCGACAATGGTAGTGGAAAATCAACGTTGCTCAATGCGATCGCTGCCAATTACAATGCCATCCTCATGAGTGGTGCCGCTTTGGAAGACGACCCTGAGTATGACAATAGCCGCGCCTTGGCCCGCCACCTTAAGCTAACGTGGACATATCGGACCAAAGCCGGCTTTTTCTTTCGCGCCGATGATTTCATTTCATTCATTCGCGCCACCCGCGGCCACATCAAGTACGCGCAAACGCAACTTGAACATCTCGCCCCGCAAAGTTTGGAGCGCCTGCCCTATCTCAATACCCTAAGCGCAATCAAACATTTGTATCAGGTAGATTTAGACACTTTATCCCACGGCCGGGCGTTTCTGGCCTTATTTCGGGCGCGATTGCATGCCAACGCTTTATATTTATTAGACGAGCCAGAATCCCCCTTGACGCCGGAAAATCAGCTCAGCCTGTTAGCCCTGATTCATGCCGCAGTCGCAAATGGTGCACAGTTTATCATCAGTACCCATTCCCCTATCCTGATGGCTTATCCTGACGCCCAACTGCTCGCATTAGGCGACACCTTGGCACCCGTTCACTATGATCAAATCGACCATATCACTTTTCTGCGTAACTTCTTAGATGACCCGCAACGTTTCGTCTATCACCTGCTCAACGACTAAGCGATTGGCATGATCGCTAAAAGTGTTTTAAGCTGAAGGTGACAAGTAGCTGACATTGTTTATCAAAGGGAAATCCGATGCCAAAACGCATCCATGAAAGGAGAAGTTGTATGCTAACAGCAGCTTGGACTAAGCAATTACCGTTGCAACACATTACCGCGATCACACCAGTAGGCGGAGGCGATGTCAATCAAGCATATCGGGTTGACACCGCGGAAAAGCCTTATTTTCTACTCGTTCAACCAGGCTATCCGGCCAGTTTCTATGCCGGCGAAATTGCCGGGTTAGAGGCATTTGAGCAGGCAGACATTCTGGCTCCACGGGTGATTGCTAATGACACCATTGAAGGTGATGGCTACCTGCTGCTTAGCTTCCTGACCAGCGGCAGTGGCTCGCAGCGTGATCTCGGTCACTTGGTTGCCCACTTACATCAACACCACGAACCCTCTGGCCGCTTTGGCTTCGACTATCCATATGCCGGCACCAGCGTTTCGTTTGCCAATGACTGGACCGACTCCTGGGCTGACTTATTCATCCATCAACGCCTCGACAAGCTCTCCGCCCATCTGCGTCAAAAAGGCTTGTGGCAAGCAGCCGATCAGACAACTTTTCAACAGGTTCGAACCATCATTCAAAAAACGCTTAATCAGCATCATAGTGAGGCGTCCTTATTGCACGGCGACTTATGGGGTGGCAACTATATGTTCACAGCAGACGGTCAGCCGGCGTTAATTGATCCGGCCGCTTTGTATGGCGACCGCGAACTCGATATCGGCGTGACGACCGTTTTCGGCGGCTTCACCCAAGACTTCTACACGGGCTATCAGGAAGTTTATCCCCTTGATCCCGGCTATCAGTTCAGGCTCGAATTCTACCGGCTGTATTATCTGATGGTTCACCTTGATAAGTTCGGCATGGGCTATGCTGGCAGTGTCGCCGCCGTCATGGACCGCATCTTAGACCACGGTTTGGCATGAGACTCCCATTTCCTGCTAAGCATCCGGATTATTTCCCGGGAAATGTGGCAGCAATTTCGAAAATACCACTCAAAAATCGGTTCAGGATCATATCCCGAACCGATTTTTTAGTATATCTATGCTTAAATTTGAACAACCTCAGGCATTCAAAACCTTATTCAAGAAACTCTTAGTACGCTCCTCTTTTGGATGCTCGAAAATGTCTGTCGGTGTCCCTTGTTCAAGGATTGTACCGTTGTCAAAGAAGACCACCCGATCGGCAACTTCTTTAGCAAAGCCCATTTCGTGGGTAACGATCACCATCGTCATCCCTTGTTTAGCGAGTCGGCGCATAACGCCCAAGACATCGCCAACCATTTCCGGATCCAAAGCACTGGTCGGCTCATCGAACAGCATAATATCCGGATGCATGGCCAATGCCCGGGCAATTGCCACCCGCTGTTGTTGGCCACCGGAAAGCTGTGCCGGCATCGCATCTGCCTTATCGGTCAAGCCAACCACTTCAAGCATCTCCTTAGCTTGTTGGGTTGCTTCTTCTTTGCTGGCAATGCCTAGTTCAATCGGAGCCAACGTAATATTACCCATGACCGACATGTTCGGGAACAGGTTAAAATGCTGGAAGACCATGCCGATTTTTTCGCGAACTTTATTGATATTCGTTCCTTTATGGGCAATGTCTTCACCGTCAATCAAGATCTCGCCGCTTGTCACCGTTTCAAGACCATTGATCATCCGCAAAACGGTACTTTTCCCGGCACCAGACGCCCCGATCATGACAACAACTTCATTGTTTGCAACGTTTAAATTAACGCCTTTGACCACATCGTTATCGCCGAAGCTCTTGTGGACATTTTTCATTTCAACTCGATACTGACTCATGCTTTCACCTTCTTCTGAACCCAGTTACTCAGCCAGGTTAATAGGGTAATGATAATTAAGTAAATCAACGCGACCATTGTCCAAATCTTGAACCCTTCCATGTTCCGGGCAATGATGATTTTCCCGGTTTGCGTCAGTTCAAGTAAGCCGATGATGGACAGAATAGACGTATCCTTCAAGGTAATAATAAACTGGTTGATGAAACTCGGGATCATGATCTTAATCCCTTGTGGCAGAATCACTTTGCGCATCGCTTTCCCAAAAGGCAACCCTAAACTGCGCGCCGCTTCCATCTGTCCGGGATCGACGGCTTGGATGCCGCCTTTAACAAACGCCGCCGTGTACGCCCCTTCGTTTAGGGTCAAGGTTACAATCCCGGCGATGAATGCCGGTACTTTTGATCCGATGAGACTTGGCACCCCGGTATAAATGAAGAGTGCCAGAACCATCAACGGCAGTCCGCGGAAAATATAAATAAATGTCGTTGCGATGCCTTGGCACAACTTATTTGGAATGACCCCTAAGAAGCCAATCAAAATGCCGACCAAAGTAGCAAAGAAAATGGCGACAATGGTCAAGACCATGGTCTCACGCAGGCCATCCATCAAGGTCGACCAGTTGGCTTTCAGTAAGCCGATAAATGACCGATCAGTGGTCTGACTGTTGCCAGCGGCGGTCTTTTGCGATTCGGCACTGCCATTGCCAAGGTAGTGCTCGATGATCTTATCGTATTGCCCATTGGCCCGCAGCTTCTTGAGGCCGGTATTAAACTTGCTGATCAATGCCTGATTATTCTTAGAAGCTGCAAACCCGTAAGAACCTTCACGTGCCGGTTTACCGACAAGCTTCAGTGCCATGCCGTTATTGATACCGTATTGCATGACTGGCTGATCTTCAAAACACGCCGCCGAATTACCCGTAATGACATCCTGATACATGTTGTTCGAGTCATCAAAAGTGACGGTCGTAAAGCCGTATTTTTGTTTAATGCTATTGGCATAATCGGCCGAATCCGTTCCGGTCTTGATGGCAACGCGTTTGCCGCGTAAATCTTTTAACGACTTGATCTTACTCTTCTTGGCAACGGCCATGACTACGCCGGATTTATAGTACGGATCACTCATCAAAAACTTTTGCTTACGTTCTGGTGTGATGGACATACCGGCAATCACACCGTCAATCTGTTTTGCTTCAAGCGCCTGCACCGCTGCATTGAACCCCAGCGGTTTGATTTCGACCTTGAATCCTTCCTCTTTGGCAATGGCCTTAATCAAATCAAGGTCAATCCCGACATACTTGTTATCCTGATTGGCAAATTCAAACGGTGCAAAAGTGACATCCGTTCCAATCGTATATGTTTTCTGTGCTGCCGCCACCGTCTTGCCGGGGATTAATGCCCCGAGCATTAAAGGTAAGGCGACTAGCAGACTTAGCAGCCATTTCCGCTTCAACCCAAACACCACGCTTTCTAATGATTACCAGCCCATTAGGCCGTTATTGCATGCGCCAGTTTAAAAATAACTGGTTGTGCGCCAACCACCGTCACTCAGTACATTGCTGCCCGAGTCTGGTTCTGCCACCTACTTGTTTAAGTATGCGGCCAAGCGCAGCTCATCTCCTCGCACTAGTTCGATTTTTAAACTTACTATCCTATGCTAGCGGAACTAAATAGTTGCTGTCCAGCGTTGATGTTAGCTTTCCTTACATTTGTCACATTATTTTACGTAGCCGGCCTAGACCTCCATGCGTCGTTGTACCCAGTTGCTAAGCCATGTCAGCACGGTGATGATAATCAGATAAATCAGCGCAACCATGGTCCAAATCTTGAACCCTTCCATGTTGCGGGCAATGATAATCTTCCCGGTTTGCGTCAATTCCAGAATACCAATAATAGACAGAATCGAAGTATCCTTGAGCGTAATAATGAATTGATTGATGAAACTCGGAATCATAATCTTGATCCCTTGTGGCAGGATGACTTTCCGCATCGCTTTTCCAAATGGTAAGCCTAAGCTGCGGGCTGCTTCCATTTGGCCGACATCCACTGCCTGAATACCACCTTTGACAAAAGCTGCCGTGTACGCCCCTTCATTCAGCGTCAGCGTGATGATCCCGGCAACAAACGCCGGTATCTTGGAACCGATTAAACTTGGTACGCCGGTGTAAATGAACAGCGCTAGCACCAGCAACGGTAAACCGCGGAAAATATAAATAAATGTCGTCGCCACCCCGCGAGCAAACCGATTCGGTAAAACACCTAACAACCCAACCAAGATCCCAACGGCAGTCGCAAAGAAAATAGCCACAATGGTCACGACCATAGTTTCCCGCAGCCCGTTCATCAAGGTGCCCCAGTTTTCCCGCAATAAACCTAGAAAACTCCGATCAGTGTCTTGGGTCTTGGCGCTTGTCTGCTTTTGCGCTGCTTGTGTACCATTGCCAAGATACTTGGCAACAATCTTGGCATAAGTACCATCAGCCTTGACCTTTTTCAAGCCGGCGTTAAACTTTTGATCAAGTTCGTCACTGCGCCCTTTTTGAGTGGCAAAGCCGTAATAGCTGGCCTTACTTTCAGGTCCGGCAAGTTTGAGCTTCAAACCAGTCGCAATGGCATATTGCAACACCGGCTTATCATCAAAACAGGCCACTGAATTGCCGGTGATGACGTCTTGATACATATTATTGGAATCATCAAATGTCACTGTGCTGAAGCCATATTTAGACTTCAAGCTCATCGCAAAGTCCGCGGCTGCGGTACCAGTCTTCAAAGCAACGCGTTTACCGCGCAAATCTTTAAGCTGGTTAACCCCACTGTTTTTCGCGACTGCCATTGCGACGGCCGTTTTATAATATGGATCACTCATCGCAAACTTCTGCTTACGTTCCGGCGTGATCTGCATGCCGGCAATCACCCCGTCAATCTGATGGGCTTCTAATGCCTGCACCGCTGCGTTGAATCCTAATGGCTTAATGTCGACACGAAATCCTTCCGCTTTGGCAATTGCCTGCATGAGATCAATATCGATCCCGACATACTGATTATGTTTATCGGCAAACTCAAACGGGGCATAAGTGACATCCGTTCCAATCACATATGTTTTCTTCGCCGCGTGCGTTGATACCGGCATCGCCATACTCAGTGTCAGTATCAACGCAGCCACCCCAGCTACGCACCACTTCCAAACCCGTTTCATGAAAACACCATCTTTCTCATATTTACTTAACACCACGACAAATCAACCATCGTGATCCGGCAGTGGCCCTTTATGACTGAGCCCAAAAAACATTTTGCCGTATTCACAGCTACCAAGTCTACCGATTTTCTGAAAGCTTGTCCATGCGCACTGAGAAGAAGATTGTTTTATACTAAGAGAAACTAATAAGAAAATGGGATGAAGCCATGTTTAGCTACCTAATTGATTATGACCTGAAACTAGCACTACCTCGTCCGGAAATTGATGGCCCGCTTTTATTCGAGCAAATCGAAACTAGTCGCGATTCATTGGCCGCTTTTTTACCATGGGTTGCTACCACGTTAACTGCCGATGATGAAATCAATTTCTTAGCTGCCACCTTGAAAAGCTTCGGTGAACAACGCGCGCTGCATTTGGTCATTCACCAAGCTGATGCCCCGGTTGGTATTATCAGTCTCAATACCATCGATCACACCCTTCATCATAAGGCCGATATCGGTTACTGGCTGACATCATCTGCGCGTGGCAAGGGTATCATGCATAAGTCAGTCGAAGCCATGGCTGATATTGCTTTTCATGATTACGATCTTAATAAGCTGACACTGAATGCAGCCGTCACCAACGATGCCAGCAATCACGTCGCCGAAAAAGCCGGGTTTCATTTGGACGGCATTTTACGTCAGGAAGATCCGCATCACAATGGCGACTTTCTTGACGTAAACACCTACTCCTTGCTTCGGTCAGAATGGTCTTAATGTTCCACGAGAAACATTAAGCGCTTATTTTTCAAAACGGGCACTTATTGAAAAGTGGCCCACGAATCATTTAAAAAGCGAATGAGTCTCCTTAAACTTTAGGAGAACTCATTCGCTTTAGTTTATGTTGCCAAAAAAAGATTGACACTCGGTTCAAGACAAACATCCATCAGCTATCAATGAACAATCAGTCGCAAAAGTACCGGGGTCACAAAACCTTCAATCAACGCTGCCACTGCAATCATGGGTACGACGATGCAAACATATTGTAAGGCAATGGCTTTGACATCCAGCGGTGACTTTTCATAATGAGCATCAGAAAAGAAACGCTTGATTGAATGACGCAGTGCGCGATTGACTTGTGCTGCTAGGGTCACACCGATAATCAAAGCGCTCATTTCAAGAATGCCGTGTGGTAGAATTCCCAAAGCAAATGCGGCTAGTGCTCCGCTGAGACCCATCTTGGCTGCATAAACGCCCATGACTAAGCCGACTGACGCACATGTCACCACATACGAAAGCCAATAAAGAAATGGAATCGGGATCATACTTATTAGCATCAGCCCCAAAGCAACGCGTTCATTATTAAGCAAGATCATCCAAAAAGCATGGAGATTGTCTTTTGGTTCTGCAAATTTGTCTGACAATCCGGTCACAATTTGGTGAATAAATGTCGGATTCGCATCCATCACAATGTAGGTAAGTAAGCTCACCATAATGGTAATCGCAATAAACAAGAGCCAGCCTACCAACAAATAATGCCCGATAATATCCAAGTGATACGTCAACCGTTTTTTCATATGGTCCCCTCCAATCAGTCTGCTTATGGGGTCAGGCTATAGTATACCCTACGCTGAAATAAGGCGCTATTGAGAAGATTACCGCCAACAACATCAGCATGAGTTTGACTGATTGCCAACACTGCAGGAAGAAGCAAAAAGGTTGCCACTGACGGCCTCAGCTTGTGACTTGCTGTTTCCACAATTTTACTGAATAATGGCCGCATGGAGGTGTCGTGATCGTGATGGAAATCAGCGAAGCACAAGCAACTTTTAACGCAGCGCGCAAACAGGTCGAACAAGTCGTCGTTGGTAAACCGATGCCGATTTTGCTGGCATTTACCGCTTTATTAGCTGGCGGCCATGTCTTATTTGAAGATATTCCCGGGGTTGGTAAAACCACCCTCGTTCAAACCATCGCCAAAACCTTGGACATACCCTTTTCCCGAATTCAGTTTTCGCCTGATATGCTGCCTAGCGATGTTCTAGGTACCTCAATCTTCAATCGGGCCACCAATGCATTTGAATTTCAACGCGGGCCAATCTTCACAAGCGTTTTGCTGGCCGATGAGATCAATCGCGCCACACCAAGAACCCAAGCAGCGTTACTGGAAGCCATGGGTGAAGGCCGAGTTACTGTCGATGGCCGCACTTATCCGCTTCCGCCTGACTTTTTCGTCATGGCAACGGAAAATCCCACCGATTACGCCGGCACCTATCCGTTACCAGAAGCGCAATTAGACCGTTTCATGTTACGCCTATCCCTGGGGTATCCCGATGCGGCCGCAGAAAAAAGTCTCCTTGTCAGTCCTGATCGGCAAACCATGATTGCAAATTTGAAACCCGTCCTTGATGCGGCTAGCTTGGCTGCAAGTAAACAAATCGTGCCAACCATCACAGTCACTGACGCCATTGCCGATTATGTCCTGAAACTGGTTCAAGCCACCCGCGCCGATCAGCGAATTCGACTAGGCATCAGTCCGCGTGGTGGGATTGCCTTAGTGTCAGCAGCAAAAGCGTTTGCCCTGCTCAACGGACGATCCTTCGTCAAGCCCTCTGACATTCAGCATTTGGTCATTCCCGTCTTTGGCCATCGCTTGATTCTTAAAGACCCGACTGTAAAATCAGCCGATCTGTTAACCGAGATTCTTCAGCATACCGCCGCTCCAATTCGGAGGTGAACCCATGCATTGGCGTAACGTTTTTCTGAACAGTGCCCTTGTCGCCATTTTTGGCTGCCTAATCTGTTTTGGCATGGCGTTTAATTCGCCGACGAGTTGGTTTGTCAGCGAGTTTGTGTTCGTGTTGTTGCTGCTCCTCGTTCTTCCCTTATTACTACCATTGCGACGGCGCCTTAAGTTTACCGCTGACAACCCCACTTTAATTGCCAACCGGCCAGCTCGGCGTTTCTTTACGCTGACGCACGGCAAATGGCTGCCTAATTTAATTTTATTAGATGCTGCTAAAACCAGCACTTGGCACCTTCCCAGCGGTCAGCGAACAGCCAGAATCACGTTACAATTACCCCGCGGTGTTTATCGCCAACTTCCTTTCAGCGTGACCGTGACCGATTGGTTTGGTTGGTTCCGCAAAACACTACCCTTACAGCTCACGACGCCGCTAACCGTGGGCCCTACCCGTCAGCCTGAAGCTGCTGCGCGGATGGCCGACCATTTTGTTCAAAAAATGGCCGCTTCGGAAGCAGGTCTGCCAAGTGATCGGATCAAAAATTTCCGTGATTATTTCCCGGGTGATAACATTCAGCAAATCGCCTGGAAAATCAGTGCCCACGCTGATTCATTAATCGTGCACGATGATGAACATGAAAGCCAGACCGCTTGGACCTTGCTGCTCATCATCAGTCCTTCACTGTCTGTTGAGGCGGGACTAAGTTTGTTTGCAAGCTTAATGGATACCGGAATCTTTAGTGGGGATGGCTTTTTGCTGGATCAGCGGCTCACGCGTGTTTTTCGTGGTCAACAAGATGCTTTGCTTGCAGGGTTTGAACCTAAGGGCAGCGCCAATGTCGAATGGCTGCATGACTTATCCGCCCCGGGTCACCAACGCGCCTACCTAATTCTCGCTGCCAACACTGCAACCGCCGTCCCGTTTCAACAAGTACTTGCTCCGGCTGTGACAACCGTGGCAACACTGTCAGGAGGTGGCGACCATGCCTAAGTGGCTGCAACGACTTTTAGCAGTTTTGTTATCATGGTGGCTACTTGCGCTTTTCTTAGAACCTTTTGCTACTATCAATCCAATCGCCCACCCACGCGCATTAATCGTCTATATCCTGATGATGAGTCTGATTGACTTTTTGGCCGTGCTACTACCGCGCCAATGGCCATGGTGGCTGCTATTGGGCTGCGGCACGACAATCGGTGGGCTTTGGGGCGTACTGCCGCTGAAGCAGCCATTTGGCGTTTCGTGGTTCACGGCGTATTTACACACCTTTACCAGTGCAACCGGAAAATTCGTGCAGGCTGGCGGCGTCGATGTTCCAACCGTCCTCAGCATGACGCTGGTGATCACGTTGGTAGCTTTTCTGTTGCTGTTAACGGTTGTGGTTCGTTTCTATCCTGGCGCTATTGCCATCGTTCTTAGTTATCTGGTGGCTGTGCACATTTTTAACGGCAGCGAATTAACCATTCAATTTATCCAGTTGGCTTTGGTAACCGGTTTGATGGCGATGCTCCATCTTTATGCTGATCATTGGCGCCCGTTCTTACTGGGATGTGTCTTCATAAGCGGACTAACGCTTGGCCTCGCTTGGCTTTCATCGGCGACCCCACTAAATGATCAGCTGGCAAATGTGTCGATTCCTTTTCGTGACCGGTTAAATCAGCGTGGTTTTTATGCCGGTATTGAGACTTATATCAACGGCCCCGGACGAACGGGCTTTACTGAAAATAGCCGCGTTTTGGGAGGACCGGTCTACGATGACCCCACTCCGGTTTTCACGGCAACCAGTGCTAAAGCCAGTTATTATCGCGTTGCCGTTGATGCAGAATATACCGGTACTGGTTGGCAGGCTGGTGCTGATCAAAACCAGAGTATGCCATTAGACGGTGCCACCATGCGCGACTCGGCGGCTACTATCGATTACGGGCCTGCCACAAGTACGGCCTTAACTTTCAACGGTGGTAAAACCTATTTACCGCTTCCTTATGGTCAATTGACCTTCACCGGCGGCCAACCCGATCCCACGACCGATTTTTTGCTCAATCCGGAAACCCGCCGCATGCAAACAACCGACCAAGCACGTTTTCAGCGATTGGACATTCAGGTGCAACCAAAACAGATCTCAGCAGCACAATTGGCCGCGGCGACCAGTTCCCGTCAAAAGGTTGCGTCCCGTTATCTACAATTGCCACGCACCCTGCCAAAAAGGATCAGAACACTTGCCAAAAGAATCACCGCCAAGGCCACGACCCCATACGAAAAGGTACTGGCTGTCCAAAATTATCTCAAATCAGATCCACGCTTCACGTATTCAAAAACCGATGCACGCCGCACCCCGCCAACCCGGGACTATGTGGATTATTTTCTTTTTGATTCGCCCATCGGTTACTGTGATAACTTCTCCTCGGCAATGGTTGTACTATGTCGCAGTATCGGCTTGCCAGCGCGCTGGGCTAAGGGATTCAACACTGGCACATTGCTCGGTGGTTCCGGAAATCAGAAAAGATACGTGATTCGCAACAGCAATGCCCATTCATGGCCGGAAGTTTACTTCGATAACTTAGGCTGGCTGCCGTTTGAACCAACACCAGGCTTCAGTGACCCGGCAACTCCCGATGAAAATGTTTCGCCTCCAAGTCCCAGTAGCAGCGGCACTGAAAGCGTTCAGCCGTCCAGCACTAGCAATTCATCCTCGTCCAGTTCGCGTGTGTCCGCCAGTACAGTGTCCAAACAAACGAAACGACAATCTCGGCCGTCTCTCAACCGCCTGAGTTGGCTAAAAAAATCATTGTTCATCATCTTATTAGCTCTACTGTTGATAAGTGTCTGGCAGTTACCAGCGCTCGTCATGCTGATATTAGGAATCGGACTGGGATCGACAAACTTTTCGGCGCGTTATCGCATACTTCTTCGGGCGTTACGTTGGGTCAAGAAACGACCCGTGAACCAGTCGCTTGATGATTATGCTCAGGCCATCGATAAACGATTAGGCCAGCAAGCGTATATGTTTAACTTAACCAAGGCTTATGAAGAAACAGTTTTTGGCAATCTGCCGGTTAACACAGCCATATTGCGACCTCATTGGAAAGCACTCACTAAGCAACTTGTACATGATCGTTATTGGTGGCAGCGCTCAAAAAAGCATAAATCATAGCGCGAGGTTGTTTCACGTGGAACACTCGGTTTAATCTTTTTCGCCACGAAACCCAGCTCATCCATTCCTTTGCGCCATTTAGGAAAATCAGCATAAAAGCCCGGTCATCACGCCCAAGGCCACCTATGCTCCGGTTTCTAACCGGGCTGGCTCGCGCTCACTAAATTGCCGGTTACAGTCGAAAAGCAAAAAATTTTCTTGTGAATTTTCAGTTTAGGTTATAAGATAGATAAGCAACGTCTTAGCTTAAGTTGCAGTTACACGTGAAACAGAACGCAAACAATTCAGCCACTTATCATAATCCCTTTTTTCTAAATGAAACAAGCACTCACAACCCTTGATAAATCAACGGTTGCGAGAAAAAACTTGCACTTACTAATAAAAAGCGCGTATGATAATATAAACAGTTTCTCAGAAGAACCAAAAACTGTTATGACCCCGCTACTATTTTTTTAGTAGTTGTGCCACTTCGACTGGACGCTGCAGTCAGCTCGTAACGTACTCAGAAGAAAGGGGGGGAGCCGCTGATCTTAGCGGCGAACACTTATGAAAGTTATGATCGTTCTAGAAAATATCGTCATGGATGGCGTTAAACGCGCTTCAACCGTTTTAGGTAACGACCTCGTCAAGCACTACGATGTTAGTTTTTATACTTTAGCAGATGCCCCTGCCTACTTTGAGTTGGACGCACCTCTGCTCATCGCACCGCGCCCAACCGATCCTAAACTTTTAAACTTTTTTGGTAGTGACCCATACACCCACTATCATGACCAAATTGCGGATTTGATCACGACAATTCGGGATCAGCACTTTCAAACAGTTATCTTACCAGCCGGTTTAACAACGAGTTTTGCTCCGCTGATTAAACGGGCTTTGCCAGACGTTAATCTCATTGGCTGGATGCACAACAACTACGCTACTTACATGGAAGATTACTATGTCCAGATGCAAGCTGAGTTTGAAGGCGGCTTGCAAGCTGTCGATACACTCGTTACGTTAACCGAAAGCGATTTGAATTCCTATAAGCGTTTCAATCCGCGTACCGTTAAAATCTACAATCCGCTCACCCTTGTTCCTACTGGTGAAGCTGATCTAAACGCCCACCGCATCGCCTTCACCGGCCGAATCGCCATCGCCCACAAAGGAATCGATTTTTTGCTTGAGGCCGCCGCTTCACTTCCGGACGACTGGAAGATCGCAATTGCCGGCGCTGGAACCGATGAAGACATGAAAAACTTCTATGACCTGATCGACTATTTTAACGTCAGTGACAAGCTTATTTATCAAGGACCGCTAAAAGATAAGGCTTTGCGTGATCATTACCGTGCCGCTTCAATCTTCGTATCCACGTCGCGTTGGGAAGGCATGCCGCTGGTTATCGGCGAAGCTATGGCCTCAGGTTTACCGGTTGTTGCCATGGAAAATACCGGTTCCCGCGAATACCTTGGCAACAACGACTATGGCCTGCTGACCAAAGCGCAGGATGTCCCGGATTTTGTTGCTAACCTCAAGAAAATGATTAACCAAACCGATTTGCGCCAGCACTACGCCCATCAAAGTTTGGAACGTGCCAGCCACTTTAGCCCGGAAAACATTGTGTCGCAGTGGATGCCGATTATTGAGCACCAACCAACACACGTCTCAATTGCCGGATAGTTAGCAGTACAGTTCTCCAAAAGTTACCATGCTTCATCAAAAAAGCACTCACGGAAAATCCGCGGGTGCTTTTTTGAGTGAATTAGATTATAGAAAGCTTGTACGTTCCACGTGAAACCTATTGTTGATGACAAAAAGTTCCACATGAAACACCTAAACCGAAGATGCTTGTTTCATGTGGAACAGTTGTGTCACTTGGTAGGAAATCACATCAATTCTTACCGACTGCAGCCGCTTTAGGAATTGGCTCTTGGTTTGTCATGACTGCTGGTGAGAACAGTCGCTTGATCAACTCATCTGGCAGTTGGTGCTGCCGGCGAAGAAGTTCAGGAATGGCAATGTGGGTTTTAAGACTGGTCTTAACGAGTTTGGTTGTCGCTTCATAGCCAAGGTACGGACTAAGAATCGTTGCGCTAATCGCCGAGTGTTGCACATTTTCATCAGACTGCGCTTCGTTGACGGTTAATCCAGTCACGCAATTCGTTGTCAAGGTGTCAATGCCTCGGGCTAAATAGCGCTCGCCTTGCAACAAGTCACGGAAAATAATCGGTTCAAAGGCATTTAGTTCCAACTGCCCTGCTTCTGCTGCCATACTAATCGTTAAATCCTGCCCGATAACCTGAAAAGCAATCTGATTGACGACCTCAGGGATGACCGGATTCACCTTCCCCGGCATAATCGAAGACCCTGCCTGTTTCGCCGGTAAATGAAGTTCATTCAAACCAGCTTGCGGACCACTGCTCAGCAACCGCAAATCGTTAGCAAACTTAGATAAATCCGTCGCCAACCCCTTCATTGCTCCGGAAAAGGCAACTAAGACATCACAATTCTGAGTGGCATCGATCAAATCATCAGCTGACTCAAGCTTTAAGTCAATGAGCCGGTTAACCTGGGACACAATGTGCGCGCGATAATAAGGAGTCGCGTTCAACCCGGTACCGATTGCCGTCCCCCCTAAATTGACCTGGCGTAAATCTTCCGCCGCTCGCGTCAACCGTTTTTGGTCGCGCTGGAACAAACTGGCATACGCATGAAAACTATGACCAAATGTAGTTGGCACTGCATCCTGCAATTGTGTGCGCCCGACTTTAACCACGTCCGCAAACTCGTCTGCTTTGACCAACAACGACTTAATTAAAAAGGTCAAGGCTTGCTGCAATGGCGGCAAAGCTTGCAAAGCCGCCATTTTCCCGGCTGTGGGATAAGTATCATTCGTTGACTGACTCTGATTCACATCGTCATTCGGGTGCACCGGCTCAGCGGTATGCTGACTGGCCAAGTTGGCAATGACCTCGTTAACATTCATATTAACCGAAGTCCCGGCACTTCCTTGAATCGCCGGCGCCACCAGTGCATCACGATGTTCACCCATCAACAAGCTGTTACATGCCGCAACAATTGCTTTCGCTTTAGCGGCTGACAATGTCCCGCCAGCTGCATTCACTTGTGCCGCCGCCTTTTTAATGATAATCAGACTTTTAAAAAGCAAAGCATCGGTCCGTTCATGACTAATTGGAAAATTCGCCAGTGCGCGGGTCGTGTGGATCCCATATAAAACATCCTCATCTACTGCCAGCTTGCCAATACAATCTTCCTCGATACGCATTGTGAACTCCCTTTCATATACCAATATTTACGTTCTTAGTATATGCGTGTTCCAAAAAGCGTCAACGTTTAATGTAAGCTAGTCTGACAAGTAGATTAAAAAGTATACCAATTAAGCAATTTTCTTACCATCTTGTTGGTCGCGATCTACCTTATCGAAACAGGCAAGCGCCCGCCATCGTTCCACTGGCCAATCATTTGATGCGCCTGACATGAGTCAAAAAAGGTAACCAAAATGAGTCCGGACAGTGACATTACTATTTTGAATATCAAGAACTTGAAAAATACAGCGTCTCACTTGCAACTTTTTTCCCCAGTTTACAATTCAAGTGCAACACCCTGACGACTAGACCATAAAGGCCATGAAGACCTATTCTTGTTAGTGCTAGCTAAACAAGAAAGCAGGAATCTTCATGACCCACTCTCAGACTAACACCCACAAGCATTACCAACAACTCAGTTTTAGCGACCGTGCTACAATTCAGGCCCTTCAGGCTGCTGGTGACACCGCGACCGTGATTGCACAGAAGCTTCATCGCAGTAAAGCGACAATCTCACGAGAAATCACGCGTGGATCTGTAACTCAGCTCGACTCGAAGCGTCACTCGCATCAAGTCTATCTTGCGGAAACTGCCCAAGCCATGCACGACCGTAAACGCGATAGAACCGGTCACTACGCCTTTCTTAAGACCGGCCGTGCGTTCTTCAAGGCTCTCGCCAGGGAGCTTACTCGTAAGCCGCGCGTACACAGCGTTGATAGCTTCGTACACTTCTATCGCGACCAGGGCAAGGCTTGCCCTTCAACGACAACTGTGTATCGCTACATCGACGCCGGGCTGCTTGAGCTAGACAACATGACACTTCCCAAGAAGCTCCGACGCCGCATCAAAGGCTATAAGAACGCCCACAAGCGCAAGAATAAGAAGATATACGGCGACTCAATCGAGTTGCGTCCTGCGGCCGTGAATGACCGCACAGGCGTGGGACATTGGGAAGGCGACTTGGTCAAAGGTATTCGCTTAGCTGATGAGCCAGCATTAATGACGCTCACAGAACGGTACAGCCGGACTGAGATCATCGTCAAGATTCCTGACTATCATGCGGGCACCTGCCTTAAAGCCTTGCAGGACACGATCGACGACTACGGGGCCAAGGAATTTGAGAGTATCACTTTTGACAATGGTTCCGAGTTTGCCAAGTTATCAGAGATTGTTGGAACCCAGATTTACTTCGCACATCCGTACTCGCCTTGGGAGCGTGGCACAAACGAGAACGCCAATGGACTGCTTAGGGAATTCTTCCCGAAAGGGAAGTCTCTCAGAGCAGTTACCCTGGTTGAAATTCAAGCAGTCCAATCCGCACTGAACCATCGTCCCAGACGTATTCTGAACTATCTTCGCCCATGCGATTACTACCGATGCATGGCGTAACAGCCTAGACCACTATCAAGAATTCGTTATCATCGTTGCACTTGACTTGAAAATTGAGGCTTGCAACTTTTTTTCCGAGTGCAAAAAGACGCTGCCGTCAAGAACGCTTCTAGCTTCTTGACGGCAGCGTCTACCACTTAAGAACCCTTGCGATGGCAATCATCCCTACTTCACTCTTTATGGATTATTGTTTTCCAAAACTATATATAACTTTTCCAAACTATTAAATGACATAAAGTTGGACAAATCCAAGGAACCATCATGCTTAACAGTGACTTTCTCAGAAACGATGCCACACAGGACGTTATCGAGAGCACGCTGCGTAAACATCTTTTCTTCCTGAAGACTTTGTATGCCGAGAACAAGTGCCTTCAGTCGCTTGTTTTTTCTATGAATGACTACAAAGCAAATTAAAGGGCCAATAGATAAAACTGCTACAATCAGGAAAACCGCAATTAAGTGATTCATATCCGAACAACTCGCTTCTATAAGATTAAAACCAGACAATCCAGGAACGGCAGCACTGCCGAAACCTGAGTCTTACTTTTCCATCTTCATTGTCTACCGTGCAGGCTTTTTTAAATTCTTGGAAAATATAACAACTAGGAAAACAAGTATAAACAAAGCGAAAAGTATTCGTAATCCTTTAAAAGTAAATAATTCTCCATCTTCAAAGAGTTGATAAAGATTAATAAACTCAAACATAAAAAGTAAACCCAGCGGCCCAAAAACCGCTCGCCTTTTTCGTTTCATTTCACTGTGCGCGAATCCATCTTGAGATTTAACCTTATGATCATCACTGAGTGCCACACTTATCCCTCCCTACAGGTATAAGCATAACAAAGGCGGTCATCATTTGATCCAACAACATTTAAACGTAGGGATTTCGGCATTTAACGTTCATTTCAGCTATAACTACGCCGACAAATTCTTTTTTCACCTAATGTCTTAATTCTTATAGATAACGCCAAGCAAAAAGCCCCCGTACGCAATCGTCATCGACCTTGTAAGGAAGCTTCTAAATTGATTTCTAGGCTTTCGCTGTTGCTTTTGCTGCGTCCCGAACGCTTTCTGCTACCACTTCAGCAACATCCCCGTCAAACGCATTAGCAATGATATTCGTGGTTGACAATTCATCATCCGGAATCAAGCTGGCAATTCCTTTAGCCGCGGCAATCTGCATGTCAATTGTAATTTTGCGTGCCCTAGCATCCAGAGCGCCGCGGAAAATGCCTGGGAAAGCGAGCACATTGTTGATCTGGTTTGCAAAATCACTGCGCCCAGTTCCGACAATATACGCACCAGCCGCCAACGCTTCATCCGGGAAAATCTCCGGTTCCGGATTGGCCATGGCGAAAATAATCGGTTTGGGCGCCATTGTTTTGATCCACGCCGGATTGAGAATGTGCGGCGCCGATACCCCAATAAAGACGTCCGCACCTTTCAAGGCATCTTCTAACGTCCCGGTGCGGTTTTCGCGATTCGTTATCTTAGCAATCGCCGCATGATGTGGTGGCAGTTGATCAGCGTTCTTTTCAGCTAAAATGCCCACCTTATCCACCACTATGATGTGTTTGACCCCGGCTGCCAAGAATCGCCGGGCAACGGATAGCCCCGCCGAGCCGCCGCCATTAACCACCACGCGAATGTCTTCAATCTTTTTATCCGCTACTTTCAAGGCATTGTACAAAGCGGCGAGCACCACAATCGCAGTGCCGTGTTGATCATCATGGAACACGGGGATATTGAGTTCATCAATGAGCCGTGTTTCGATTTCAAAACACCGCGGCGCACTGATATCCTCAAGATTGATCCCGCCAAATGTTGGTGCAATGGCTTTAACCGCAGCAATGATTGCTTCAGTGTCTTGCGTATCCAACACAATCGGCACGGCATCAACCTTAGCAAACCGTTTGAACAAAGCGGCTTTTCCTTCCATCACCGGCATCGCAGCTTCGGCACCGATATTGCCTAACCCTAAAACCGCCGAACCGTCACTGACAACTGCAACCGTATTTTTCTTAGTGGTTAAGTCATAAACGAGCGACTGATCCTTGGCAATAGCAGAAGAAACTGCCCCGACGCCTGGAGTATACGCAATACTCAAATCATCGCGCGTCTCAATTGGTACTTTCGGTTCCACACTCAATTTTCCGCCATTTATTTTTGCTTGATCTAGCGCAAGTTGATTAAAATCCTTCTTTGCCATGTGAATCATCCTCCTTAAGTTTCGAAACTAGTCGATTTAAAAGATCATCCGCAAAATCGCCGTCATTGAAATAACCGTAATCGCGCCACCCAAGCGTGTTGCCACCTGAGCAAATGGCATCAGGTTCATCCGATTCGCCGTACTGAGAATAGCCACGTCGCCAGTACCGCCCATCCCGCTCTGGCAAGCCGTCACAATAGCCGTTTCAACCGGATTCATGTTCAGGAACCGCGCTACGAAGAAACCGGTGGAAACCACAGTGAGCACCACACTGATAACAATGATAAAATATTGCCAACTCAACATGCCAACAACATCTTTTAGCGGAATGTATAGTAAACCCAATCCCGCCATCAACGGAAACGTAAAATTACTGGAAATAAACTTGTATAACTGTTTGGCGCCTCGTTGGGTTTCACCCGGAATGACATTGACATATTTCAGAATCGCCGCGGCAACAATCATCAAAACCGGCCCTGGAAAGCCAGTCACGGATTGCAACAACATCCCTAAAATGAACAAGGTACATGCCGTGAGGACGCCTGCACCCATCATTTTTAGATCAAGCGGTCCCGTATCGTCTTTCAACGCGTCTGCCAAGTCATCTTCTGCCCCATTCAGTCGAACCAACTGTCCCTGCCCCGATAACTCCGGACGCTTCTCTCCCAACCGATTCAATAAACCTGAACACATAATGGCAAAGAAGTTACCGATAATCGTTGCCGGAATTAACTGAGCCACAAGCGCGCCGCTGGTCGTCCCTGTGATCGTGCTGTATCCTAGAGACAGCGGCAAGATGCCTTCCCCGATGCCGCCAGCCAAAACCGGCGTCACAATGAAGAACAACGTATGCTTCCACTCCAGACCCAATAACACGCCAACCAAAGTGCCCACACCCATCGCCAGAATCATGCCAAGCATCATGGGAATAATCATCCGCATCAACCCTTGAATCAGGATCTTGCGGTTCATCCCCAAAATGCTCCCACAGACTAGACATGCAATATAGAAATAAAGAAAGTTTGCTTGCTTCATCAACATGTCAGTTGCTTTTAACACGTTCGGATTCAGGGCGTTATAAAACACAAGGATCGATGGGACTAACAACGACAGTATGGCTGGCCCGCCGAAATTCTTAACCACCGGAATGTTGGCACCAATTGTCCCTAACAACCAGCCCATCGTCAGAATCACTGCAAAGCCACCAAGCATATTGACCGGCAGCTGCTGCATCGCGCCGGCAAGGATGATCACCATGGCCATCACCAGATAAACTGGCAACGGCACGGAACCAATCCTGATCGCCATCCACTTACTTTGTGAACTCTCCGGTGCGCTAGGTGTTCCCGTTTTACTCGCCATTTTCTTTTCCCCCCTTAGGACTCTTACTATCCGCAGCATAATGTAAGCGCTTTAAAGAGTGAAGATTATTTAACTTTTTTAAGCATCAAAGCATTTATTTAAGCCATTATTGAGTGATTCACAAACAATAACTTCTGACGGAGGAAGGTGAAAGGCTTGAAAATAAAAGGATGGCGCCTCTGGAGTTGGCTGTCACTCATCTTCACCTCAACTTTATTAGTGACGGTTTTCACAGTCTATGGCTTCACCTTATTGGAAAATCGCCAGCAGTTCGAGACGCGTGAAAGTCAACTTTTACTGTCAGTCGGCCGCCAATTGGCTCAAGAACCACGTGTCATTTCTGCGCTTAAGGCCAATAAGGCTGATCCGGCAACGCGCGCTTACGCCAATTCTGTTGCCAAAAACTTCAAACTCGACTTTGTTGTCATCATGAACATGCAAGCGATTCGCCTCACCCATCCTGATCCAAAGCAGATTAACCGCCATTTTCGAGGTGGGGATGAGGTTCGCGCCTTGCAGGGACACGCCTATGTTTCCGTGCAACGCGGAACCCTAGGGCGCTCCTTACGTGGGTTTGTTCCTGTGTACCAAAACCACAAACAAATTGGGGTAGTGGCACTCGGCATTAAAGTCACGGCCTTACAAATGCTCATTCATAACTCCCAAAACGGCTTTCGCTTGGCATTACTAGTCGGCATCGTTATGGGCATCCTCATCGCCTTTTTGGTGGCTTATTACATTAAGCGGCAACTACACGATCTTGAGCCTAAAGAAATTGCTCGGTTGCTTGAGGAACGTAATGCCATGCTGGAAGAAACCAAAGATCCGGTAATTGTTGTGGATCTCAACCAGACGATTGTGCTAGTTAATAGAGCTGCCAGCAAACTGCAGCGCCACCTCATTCATGAACAAGCATTTATTGGCCGGCCGTTAACCACTTTAATTGCCCATCCGGAACGCATTAAGCTGACGGTCAAGACCGAGCAGTTTTATCAGCAAGATGGTCAGGATTATTTGTTCTCAGCCGCACCAATTATCGTGAAGAAGCAAAAAATCGGTTACGTTATCTTTTTACGCAACGCCACTGAGGCTATTTTCGTTGCCGATCAGCTGGCGAACACCACAGCTTATGCCAACGCACTGCAAAGCCAATCCCATGAGTTTATGAACAAGCTGCATGTTATTTACGGATTGGTTTCGATCAAACAGTACGATGAATTGGCGATTTATTTACAAGACCTTTTGAAACCGGAACAAGAATTTGCTAATCGCCTCGCATTGTTAGTAAAAAATCCGCTCGTAGCTGGGTTCATGATTGGCGAACGCGAGAAATTTGCGGAACGTAAAACAACGCTCAACTTTGAAATCGTGCCAGAACTGCCTGCCAATCCCAATGTTAGCGAAACTAAATCACTTTTAACCCTCAGCCGTTATCTGCACTTTGGTCTTTTACAGCAAGATTTGCCTGCGACCATTCTGATTCAGCTCGATTATGCTCAGGACCAACTGACCATCACCTATCATCTAGCACAACCGCTTAGCCGTAACGCGTTGTTGTCAGTGATTCATCAAGATTACTTCCAACAATTACTTTCTGATTTGCATGGCACAGCCACCCTAAGTCCAGCCGAACCACTTGTGTTGACTTTGGTGGTGGACTACCACGAGGAGGCAAAAAATGACCAACATTCTCATCGTTGAAGACGATCCCATGGTGCAATTTATTCATCGCAACTATCTGGAAAAGCTTGGTACTTTTGAGACGATTTACTCGTCGGAGACCATTGCCGAGGCCAAAAAACTGCTGGCAAGCCGTTCGATTCAACTCATTCTTCTGGATATTCGCCTGAAAGATGGTAATGGGATCGACTTTTTAACCGAACTACGCCGCACCAAGCAAATGGTTGATGTTATTTTAATCACCGCAGCCAATGAAGTCGAAATCGTAAATGACGCCTTACATCTGGGTGTCATTGATTACCTTATCAAACCTTTCACGATGGAACGCTTCGAAAAAAGCATCCAGCGTTTTAAAACGAAAAATCAAGCGCTGGTCAGTCAGCAATTGAATCAAAGTCAACTCGATGCTTATTTAGAACCACACACGCACGCTTCTTCCATTCGCGACTTGGATAAAGGTCTAAGCAAAGCAACTTTGAAAATGATTCAAGCCGCAATTCAACAATTGCCATCATCTTTTACGGTCGCACAATTAACCGCTGAAACTGGCTTATCGCACGTCTCGGTTCGAAAGTATCTAAACTTTTTGGAGGATCATCGCTTTCTGAAAAGTGATACGATTTACCGCAAGACCGGCCGTCCATTCAAGACTTATCAGGTGATAGCGCCATTGCCGATGCGGTCGTAAATTAATCCGGAAATCTTCAGTACGGCTAATTGGAGGTTAGCGCAGTGCCTTTCTATAACGTGGCCACATAAAAAACGTTAACGTCAATCAAACTAACTAGTTGATCGCGTTAACGCTTTTGATATTGGCCGAGGTGCTTCTTGACTTATTTTTGGCCACTGACGATGCTTGCTGACTTACTGATTAGTGACCCGTGACCATGTTAGTGAAGACCCGTGATGTGATGACCGGATCGTCCTTAGTCTTCTGTGATTGTGCCGATGCCCGCCAATGATAACGATCTAACGGTTGCACCTGAATCTGGTGCGTTTGTGGATGCTTCTTCTGCATCCCTTTCAACGTGCGATACCAGCTATGTTCACCTGTTTTCAGATCGATTAATGCATAGCCTTTACCATTTATGCCAGACTTTCGAAAATCATAGTTATGATCTTCTTTTGACTTCACAACCAACATTCGGCGATTCCAGCCCGCTGCCTGCACATGATAAAGCAGCGTGTTGGCATCAGTGGTCGTTTGGCGTTTTTGTGGGATCCGTTCGATTAGAAAAGGCCCAACGCCGGATTTTGTGATTTCAAAATGCCGAGGCAGTTTGATTGAAAAGCCCTCTGCATCGGCCCCAGGATCACGCTTATTCTTTGGACCATAAAGGCTCATCGCAATCGAGCTGACTGTCAACAAAACACTTAATCCAATCATCGCTGATATTGCCACCAAATTCCTCTTTTTCAAGTGTTTCCTCCCGTTTGATCTAGCTAAGTCGTACAATCAAGATATGTTGATTTCAGTATAATATCTCTTTTCAGTGATCCACCGCTATCAGTTTGAAAGTTATAGAAATTTCAGGATTTTCCAAAAATGATTTCATGGCAGTTTCACGTGAAACACACTCACCGTGAAAGTACTAGATCGATATCAAGGAAGTATTTATACGAGGGAGTTTTATAGATGATAAAGATTGTTTTACTCGATGGCTATGCATTGAACCGCGATTTAGATTGGAGTGCTTTAAAGAAGCTCGGGGAATGTCATTTTTACGATCGCACACCGGTCAACGATACGCAGAAAATCCTAGCTAGAATTGGTGATGCAGAGATCGTTTTAACGCACAAGACACCTTTGACTAAAGCGATTATTGGCAAGGCGCCCAATCTTAGATATATTGGTGTCATGGGAGACGGTTATGATGTGATTGATGTTGAGGCAGCAAGTGCCAGAGGAATTCCTGTGACCAATGTCCCTATCTACGCAACCGATGCCGTCGCTCAATTCACTTTTGCCCTCATCCTAGAGATAACCAGTCATGTCGGGCTTCACAATCGACTTGTTCATGAAGGCCGTTGGGAAGCGAGTCCCGACTTTACTTTCTGGGCAAAAAAGCTGACCTTATTAGCGGGGAAAACCCTTGGATTAGTTGGCTATGGCCGAATCGCTCAAAAAGTAGCTTCCATTGCCCATGCATTTTCAATGAAGGTAGTTTTCTATGATCGGCGGCCCAAAACGCATGACAATCAAATGAGCCAGCAAGTTAGTCTAAAGGAATTACTCACTACCGCTGATATCATTAGTTTGCACGTCCGGCAAGCACCGGAAACCCTTAATCTGATTCGACGTGAAACAATTGAACAAATGCGTCCAGGGGTGATCATCATTAACACCGCCCGCGGTAAACTCATCAATGAAAATGACCTTGCATTGGCATTAAACCAGGGAAAAATTGCTGCTGCCGGACTGGACGTCTCACAACAGGAACCCATTCAACCGGACAATCCCCTCTTAACCGCTAAAAATTGTTATATAACACCACATATCGCTTGGGCTCCCTATGAAACCAGAGAGAAATTATTGGCACTCACGATTGCTAATCTAACGGCCTTTCTCAAAGGCACACCGCAAAATGTCGTCAACGTGCAAGCATTTCACTAAAAGCGAAGAACACCCTTTACAGTGATGACAAGTAAAGTTTGGGATCAGTTGTTTTAAATCTCGGTATGCAGAAACACTCTCCTGAGCACTAAGCTATAGTGAAGCTGGCAAGGCTATTGACATTAATAAATGCACTCAAACCTTCAATTTTTTCGAATGACACTTTAAAATGATAGGAGAGAAAACCTTTGCTTAATACGAAGGCTCTAAAACTGTACTTGTTTTCTTCAGCTATGGGTGTATTCATGTGGTTAAGGCATTCATTACCGTTCCAATCTATTGGGGTCGCAGTTTCTCTGAATTTAGGTTACATTTTCTTTCTATTCGGTGGCATATTTCAAAAACCCGAGTTAGTCGCGGCCAGTTCCTTCCTCATCATCTATGGAAATTTGGGGTTTGTTAAGCAAGTAAATGGCGATACAGGTTATTCCTTCTCAAAAGTTGCCTCTCTTTTAATCATCATTCTTTGCCTTATAACGTTTTATCTGCTGAAAACAAACACTTTGTCGTTCCTTATACCCTTGGTGTCACTAATAATAAATGGAGCTTTAGTCAGTATAAAAACCCACGATCAGAATTGATGAGCTCTCTTAAGCCGAACGGTCAAAATGAAATGGCCGGGGCTTTTTATTTTTTTGATTTAGAAAAAGGGTTCTTTTACACCTGTTTGAACATAAACCGTTTGCAAGTGCGGAACTGGTCAACGTCACGATCAGGAACTTTTATACCAAGGATTCACTTTAAGCATTGATACAACCAAAAAAGAGACCCCCTTTGCGTGAAAGAGTTGTCCCTTTTGCGATATATCATGATTATTCCGAAGCTTTTGGCAGCGCCGTCTTCTTGTTAGTAATATCGATAAATTTCGCTTCGCCGTCAACTGAATCAACCGCTTTTTGCAAGCGTTTCATGGCCGCCGTGGCGATTGGCAAGTCGACAAATTCCTTGGTCGCGTTGTCTAATTCGACTTCATCAGCAACCGAGTCTTTGAGTGGCCGCGGATTGCTTTCGTCTAGCGCCCGGAGTACGACTGGCTTAAGTGGTCCCATCTGTAACAATTCGAGCGTGGTTTCATAGTCAATGCCGTATGCATCAGCTAAATCCAAGGTTTCGCGAATACCGGCTTCGGCTGCCATAATCGCAACATTGGTGATCAACTTTAGCTTAGCGCCGTTGCCTTGGTCACCAACATACCTGATCTTGCCAAAGGTCTCCAAAACCGGCGCAACTGTCTCTACCACTTGCTTGTCACCAGCTGCAATCAGCACCAGACTGGCTTCACGAGCATATTTCACCCCGCCGATCATCGGCACATCTAGCAAAGTCGCATGTGCTGGCATGGCACTTTGAATCGCGGTGATTTTTCGAGGATCCAATGTTGAAGTGACAATCAGCGTGCTGCCCGGCTGTAAATAATTGACAATTCCCGGGTCATCTACCGTCCCGATATGCAATGCTGGCACATCAGCTGACATGACCGACGTGATAATGATTTTAGAAGCGGTCACCGCATCTTCCAGTGAGGTCGCCGCCCGAACATGGTCCCCAGTCAGTGCCGTCATTTTAGCCGGTTCTTTGTCCCAAATCACGACATCATAACCAGCCTGGGCCAAATGCGGCACGATCTGACTACCCATATCGCCAACACCGATAAATGTTATTTTCATGGCTGTTTTCCTTTCAATTTAAGGCTAAGCTCCCAACAAAATTATTAAAGGGTTGTAATAACTTCCAGCAATAAAAAGATAAAACATTTGTGCATAATCATCACGCAACCGGGCGAATCATTTTCCGCTGTATCATCTTCAAATTAGCATGATTAAAAGCCGATTTCAAAAACAAAGCTCACTTGCTGGCTTTAATTTTGCCAAGACGCAAAAAACGCTGCCTCGCGCCGATTCGTTATTTTTAAAATCCACTTATTTGGCGATCCTTATTTTTTCGCAACTAAAGATCGGCGTCCGTATCAGCCAGATTACTCTGGTGCCTTGCCTGACACGCGCGTCAGACTCACGGTCAAAACATTGTCCTTGGTCGTGTTATAGTCAGCCAAAATTCCTTTCACAACACCTTGCGAAGGTCCATGTGTTCGGGTTGTTTCTTCATAATTTTGAATCCACGTACTGACCGCATTGAAGCCGAATTCAAACCCTTCAAACACCTGCATGTAAACCGATGAGCGCGGATTGGTCGCGATGATCGTAATCTTCTTGACGCGGCCATTTTCAATTTGCATGGTCAAGTTGATGAGCTCGTCAGCAATTAAAGTCACGGTTCCATTTTCAGCAGTTCGCGGTAATTTATAAGCCGCCAAGCGCATATTAGCGTTATACACCCGCTGAACATAAGCATAACTCCCCAGGTCTTCGTGCATGATTTTCACTGCCCTTCACTTGTGTCAGTCAACAGCTGGCCTACGCATTCTGATCTGCTGCGCCCCGTTATTTAATAGTGTACAATTTATCTTTAAAAAGGAGAAGTAAACAGCTCGGTAGTCAATCCTTAAAGAAAAAGCCGCCTCTTCACTGAGACGACTCTTTCAAGTTCTATTTTGTTGGCGTAGTTATGAAATCCAGCATACGGAAGATGGCTAAGCGGTTAGCCTCTGGTGGATCGACGCGCATAATTTCTGCGGCCGTTTGATGTAAAGCGTTATCGTCTAAAGCATAAGCCGCATCGTTAATTGCTATTTCGCGAACATCATCAGCTTGCGGTTCCAGATGAAACTGTAAACCAATTACATGATCACCAAGTAAATAGCCTTGGTTTTTTAACAATTCATTACTGAATAACAACGTCGCTTCATCCGGAACTTGAAACATTTCTTCGTGCCAATGCAAAGCCAGCAACGAATCTGGTAAACCGGGAATCATATGCGTTTGTAGATGTACAGGCGCCCAACCAACCTCTTTAGCCGGTGCTTTGCTAACTTGATAGCCCATCGTCTTTACGATTTGTTGCGCGCCATAACAAGCACCAAAGATTGGTTTATGCTGGCTCAACAGTGTCTTAATAAGACGACGCTCCGCCTTAATCCAATCAATATCGTCATTTGGGCTCATCGGTCCTCCTAAAACAACCAACAAATCTGTTTCAGAAGCGGTTGGTAATGTGCCGTCAAATTGATAAGGATGGTAAACGTAAAGCTCATGTCCGTAAAAATCTGCCCAAGTCTTAATAGCCCCCGGACCTTCATTGGGAGTGTGTTGCAAAACGTTAATTCGCATTTTAAATCCTTTCACATCTCCGGCAATGTTTGATTTGGGTTTCGCCTGCAATTACCCAAGATGCTTTATCTTAACACTTACTCAGGAAATTTTATATCTCAAAAAGCAAGTGACGAGTTACGCTTACATCTTTGCAGCCAGTACGGTAATCTTTTTTCCATCACACAAGCTACTGTGATTAGCGATTAATCGACCGCGCCATCCGCTGAATCGTATGCCGTTCCCCACGAATTGCTTTGCTGACGGCGTATAAATTATTGACCGGCGACTCAAAGCCCCAAGCGGAATCGCCGACATGTTGCATATCGACACCGCAGATTTTGTTGCGAATTGCCATTGCCTGCAACACCCGACTGCCGCTGCCTTCCTGACTAGTACCGATCGCACTCATGACCAAGCCGCCTAACTGATGAACCACTTTCACGACTTCGGTTAAATCGGCTTCGTCAAATCCCGGCACTGAGCCAACTGCTGGCGCCAAAATCACATCGGCTCCTGCTTCGATAAAGTCTTTGGCCGTTTCTGCTGTCATGATCCGTTCATCAACTCCGGAAGCATGCATTTTACCCGCAATAATCAAGCCGCTGAAGTATTGCTTGGCCACGGTAATGCTATGGATAATCGCTTCATTAGTGACCCCCGTGCCCGGATTCCCGGTTAGAACCATGAACTGAAAACCCATTGCTTCTGCTTTTTTGATGACAGCCTCACTTGCGGTACAGCCGGGTAAAATCGCAATCTGTTGTTCCATCATGTTAGGATGATCGCCAATCGGTTCAAGATTAATCCCCACTGGCCGCCCAACCAATTTCTTCAATCGGTCAATGCTCGCTTTGCCATCATGCTTAGGCGCAGCAGCAAGATGCCGTTCACCCGGATAAAGACCGAAAATTTTCGGATCATTCACATCCAACCGGTTACACAAAATCATATCCGCCCCAAAAGCAGCCGCAATTTCTGCCGTCGTAATGCTATCCAGATTCTCTTGCGTCACGATATTTTCACTCACAATTATTCGGCCTTCGCTGGCTTTGATGCTTTCTTTTAACTGCTGCCCATTAAACTGCATGACTTCACTGGTACTGGCACTCAACAATCGTTTCACCATGACTGTAAACCTCCAAATTTATTAAAAAGTTAGTTCAACCTTTGATATCATCATTATACTTCCGCCGCTGCTTCGATTTCGTCTTCGTCAAACATTGACTCATCGACACTCCAGAAGAAAAATCCAGTAGTGTCACCGACTAAATGCAAAAATGTTTATTCACTTCAGCAACAAAAAAAATCACGACCCGCAAGCATATTTTATACTTACAAATCGTGATTTTTTTATCTATTCTGGGTGGTCAGGGGATCGAACCCTGGACCCACGGATTAAGAGTCCGTTGCTCTGCCAGCTGAGCTAACCACCCATTTATTTATGTCTGTCGCGCTTCACGACTTAAATATAATATCATGTACCCCTTACTGGCGCAAGTGTTTTGCGAACTTTTTTGCGAAAAATCGTTCAATTTGGTATTTTGACGCCTTCGACAGACTTTTCTATGGCGTATTGCCGACTTGCTTTGAGCCATGCTGACATGCAAAAAGACGGCCGCGGCCGCCTTTTAAAAGTTGTTAGAATAAAACGTGAATGGACTGATTGCTGTTGATCAACTTGATGGCCTTGCCTAGCATCGGGCCAACAGAAATTTGATCGAGTCCTTCGAATTGATGCTTGGGATCGAGTTGAATCGTGTCAGTGATGACAACCTTCTTCAATCCTAGATGTTTGATCCGATCAACGGCCCCGCGTGAAAAGACGCCGTGAGTAGCAGCTGCATAAACATCTAGTGCACCAGCTGCACTTAAGGCTTTGTAGGAGTCAACGATTCGATCACCTGTATCAATCAGGTCATCAATCACAATGGCGTGCATCCCTTCAACGTTACCGATCACGCCGATGTGTTCCTGATCACGTTTGTCGACAATCGCAATTGGCGTATGTAATTCTTCTGCCAATGCCCGCGCCTGTTTGGTTCCGCTATGATCAGGGGCGATGACGACCACATTATCGCCAAGATTCAGCTTTCTGAAGTAGTCGCCGATTAACCGGTGGGCTTTCAGATGGTCAACTGGAATGTCAAAGAATCCCTGAATCTGGTCGGCATGCAGTTCAACCGCCACAATCCGATCGACTCCATCCATTTCCAACATATTGGCGACCAGTTTTGCAGTAATCGGTTCGCGTGATCGTGCTTTGCGGTCAGCACGCGCATAGCCATAGTATGAAATGACCACGTTAATATGGTGTGCACTTGCGCGGCGCAATGCATCCACCATGATCATGAGCTCCATGAAGTTTTCATTCACTGGATCAGAGACCGATTGGATGACATAAACATCAGCACCACGAACACTTTCCGGCAGCTCGATTTGAACTTCTCCATCGGCAAAATGATTCACTCGAGCGGGCGATAACGGTAAACCCACTTCGGCCGCAATCTTTTCCGCGAGTGGTCGATTGCCATTGAGACTGAATAATTTTAATTCGTGCATCGATTTCTCCCTTTTTCACATTTAACGGTTTGCAATGTTATTATACGAGATAAATCGAGAAATTGCGACTGGTTATGCAATGAGTTAAAGTAATAACAGAATATTTGCAGATTCATAAGCAAGGCTTCGGCAATCGTCCGCTTTAGCATTTGCCATGCTTTGATCCAACTGCAAGACTAGGAAATGGGAGGCTCTTTATCATGAAACAAAGCCATTTGATCGGCCTTGCAACCCCACTGTTGTTGTCAGCGGGCACTTTAGCAACTGCTGAGCGTTTTTACCAATATGCATTTCGGCGAATCAATTACATTCCTGATGCCCGTAGCTCCATGCAAAAATACGCCTCATCATATTACCGTCATGTCCACTGGGTTGAAAGTCAGCGGCATATTGAAGCCTGGCATATGACAGCTCCGGATAATCAGCGGCTTGAAGCACTTTGGCTGCCGCATCCCGGTAGTCAAAAAGCGGTGATTATCGGTCATGGTTATAAGGGCACCGGGATTACCATGAGTAACTTTGCCCACATGTTTTACGACTTGGGCTTCAATGTGTTGTTGCCTGACGATCGTGGCCATGGTGAATCTGATGGCGAGTACATCAGTTTTGGCTGGTTGGATCGGCTTGATTACCTTGGCTGGCTGCAACGCATTCTTGACCGGCTTGGCAACGATGCCCAGTTATTGCTGTTTGGCACGAGCATGGGTGGCGCCACGGTTTCATTGGTCGCAGGCGAGCCGAGTTTGCCGAAACAGGTCAAGGCCGTAATTGAAGATTGCGGGTACACGGATGTTGAAACGGAACTGGCTTATCTTTTAAAGAAGCAATTCCACCTTCCACCGTTGCCACTGGTACCATTAGCCAGCTTCATCAATTATCGGCGCTTAGGTTATCCTCTCCGCGTGGTCAACGTCCGTCAGGCTTTAACGCGAAACCGCCTGCCATTACTAGTCATCCACGGCGCTGAAGATGTTTATGTGCCAACCAAAATGGGCCGCGAAAATTACGCTGCCTCCGCTGGTCCCAAAGCGCTCTGGATTGTCCCGGGTGCGGCCCACGCCGAAAGTTACTGGATTAACCCCGCGGCCTATCAAGCGCACGTGAAGCGATTTTTGGATATTTTCTTTTAGCGCTAGCAGTCCCAATAATAGCCATCATGTGGTAGCTAAGTTTCGTTGCCGTTTCCTCCGCGTAGCCTTCAAACTGCGCGGTTTTTTTAATCTAAAAAGACTCAGATCGCCTCTGAGTCTTTTTAGATCGCCGGATGAGTGGCTGCTATGACTGCCACTTCCGCAGACTATTCAAATTCGTTTTCTTCAGCTTGATCTTGCTGCTTGCTTAACGCATCAAACGTCCGCAGCATCTCCAAGTTCGTCTCAATACTTTCCGGCCATTCCCAATGTTGAACATTAAACACATGCTTAAGGTGCGGCCCCGCACTTGCCGGCCATAGCTTCGTTGTATAGGTGACGTGATTAGCATCGAACACCTTCAACAAGGCTTGGCTTTGCAAGTAAAAGCTGTCATTTTGCCCGCCAATCAGCATAAACGGCGGCAGGTCCAAGCCTTTGACAACCTGCGAGAAATTCAGGTGATCGGCCAGTGCCTGATCGCCGCCGCTTAACTTGTCCAGATAAAACGCGGCCATATCGCTCATGTCACCGGCTGCTTCGGGAAGCTTACTTGGTTCGGCGACTGGACAAACCAGCGCCACCAGGGTGAAGTTGAAATTAACCCGACTCACACCAAAGAGTTCCTGTAACTCCGCACTCTGCTGGATGCAGGCAACCAAGGACGCCAGGTGGCCGCCAGCTGAATCCCCGGTCAAAAGCACATGGTCAAGGTCAAATCCGCGTTGAGGGCCAAAATGCGATAACCAGCGCAGACTAGCAAAGATGTCTTGAATCTGGCCGCGTAAATCAACATCCGGTAACAACCGATAGCCCATACCCATCACTGCGTATCCTTGACTAGCCAAATAGCGGCAATAATTACGATTCAAATTACGATCACCATAAAACCACCCGCCACCATGAATATCGATGACGGTCGGCATGGTTGCGTTGCGTCTTTTGGCCGGATAGTACAGGTTCAGGGTTTGCTGCGGATCAGCCGACTGTTCGTACCGATATTCCGTCTCCCAATGAACATCTTCCGGTACCCGTTCATCCGCGTACCGTGCCTTATCCCGAGCAGCCGTTTGCGCCCAGCTCGCTTGAACTTTTGCCAACATTGCCTCTTCATCTGCCATTAACGAATGCCTCCATTTCCTCGTGTTAAAAGGTTATTCCTATATTAACGCAAAAAGACTGCCGGTGCGTCACCCGACAGTCTAATCGTTTGATTTTAAGCCCGTTTTTTAACGATCCTTGGATTTAACACTTGCTTCAACTTCATCAATCAAAGCAGCATCTTTTAACCCGGTTACTTCTTTAATGACGTCTACCAATGGCTGATCCTTGAGCATCGCCTGAAGTTTAACGGCTTCGGCATCATTAGGTTCAACATAATGGAACATCATGCCAACCGTATCCATCAAGACGCTGTAATCCAAACCGCGTTCCTTCAGTTCCCGAATCGGTCGGATGAAGCGTTCGTTGTAGCCAAGCTTACGAATTGGCGTCCGGGCAACTCGCGAAATATCATCGGAAATATACGGGTTCTGGAACCGTTGCAAGACCCGATTTTGATAAGTCTCAAGTTCCTTTTCATCAAAGTTCTTGAATTCAGCTAAAAGCAGCGAGCGGGTTTCGGCAAGTGCACCCTTGGCCTGATTGAAGACTTTAGGATCCTTGATGGCTTCACCGATCGTGCTGTAGCCCAAGTACTTGCCGGTGTAAGCCGTGGTTGCGTGGCCAGTGTTGACTGAGAAGAGCTTGCGTTCAATGTATGGTTCGAGATCAGGCACATAATCGACGGTCTTAAGCTTCAGATCATGGTTCTTCATCTGGCTTTCGTCAACAACCCATTCTTTGAAGTCTTCAACACTAACCGCTAATGGATCATCATGTTTTTGCTGCGGGACAATGCGATCAACCGCTGCATTAGGGAAGCCAACGTACGTATCAGCAAAGGTCTTGCCGGCGTCATCAAGATGTTCATAAACGCTCTTCTTCAGCGACTGTGATCCGCCAATCATGTTCTCACACGCAATCACATCTAATGGTTGGTGGTTGTTAGCGGCCGCGCGTGCTTGCAAACCTTGAGCAATCAGCGGCGCAATGATCGGGAGAATCTTCGGGCCAATCGCCGTCGTAACCAAGTCGGCTTGGGCAATAGCTTTCACAACTGCCTCAGGATCCTTGGCGTTATTCAACCCGTCAACATTGTCCACATGAATTTTCTTTTCACCCGGGGCGGCCAAAGTGATGGTGTATTCCCCGCGCTGATTTAACGCATTGATAATCGTCTCGTTAACATCGACAAAATTGATTTTGAATCCATTAGCGGCAAGCGTTTCACCGATAAAGCCGCGACCAATATTACCTGCACCAAAATGTACTGCTTCCATCATGATTTATTCAACTTCCTTCAGTAAATTGACGATTTCTTCCGGCGTTTGTGCGTCGGCCAGTTTTTGAACATTTTCAACATCGCTACAATAAAGCGCAATTTGTGAGAGTAGTTTGAGATGCTCGCCGTTTAATCCGGCAATGCCGAACACAACGGTGACGAGATTCTCATCAGCCGGATCATCCGACCAATCAACTCCCCACGGATATTGAACGACCGAAATACCGGTCTTTTTAATATATTTCATGCCGTCTTCAGTGCCATGGGGAATCGCAATAAAGTTACCCATATACACTGAAACGTCACGATTACGATCAATCATTGAATCAATATAACCCGGTTCAACGTTGCCATTGTCGACCAAGAGTTGGCCGGCCTGACGAATGGCTTCTTCCCTGGTCTTGGCTTCTTGACCAAGTTTGATCGTCTTTACGTCAAGTCCTTTCATCATGTCACCTTCGATCAATTTTTTGAATTTCGTGCATAAAAACTTCTGTCATCACTTGATATAACTGACTATAGTGGCCTTTTTCAAAAAGCTGTATGTCCGCTGGTGAGGCAACTAGCTTGGCGCTAACTGCACTCAGGAGGGTCAATGTTTCTTGTGGAACAGGATTCGGCGTCAGCAACAGGAGAATCCGCTGCAGTTGGATCGTGCCCATGTCCATTGCCGCTAAAGGTATCGCTGTTTTGAGATCAAACGCCCCGATATATGGGGTTGTGACACCGCGACTACTCGTGTGAATCATTGCTAAACCTGTATTCGGGATGCCAACCGGCGCTAACTCCAATCTTTTTAACAGTGCTTCTTTGACAATTGGCGGTTCAACGACAACGGTCGGTAACCGAGCAAGCATCGCATCGATAGCAGCAGCAATCGTGGTGACCGGCTCATTCAAGTCGTTGACGGCAAAGTGTTGTAGTAACCCATCTGCTGCCATCACCATGGTTTTTAGGCTCTCAAAGGCGGTAACTGTTTGGTCCAGTGACGGTTGATTCAACGGCCGCACTTGTTTAGGTGTGGCGCGCTGAACAAGCCGGCGCACTTCCGCTATTTCCTCGCGTCCCAATATCGGAGTAATCACCAAGTACTGATGCTTAAACCCCGGCAGCGGCATGGTAGCAAGGACCAGATCGTAATGTTCAAGTTGTTGTTCCGGTAAATCACTCACCTGAACAATCTTAATCTTACGGATTTCCGGTACCTGCACACGCAACTTTCCAGCAATCAAGCTGCCGGTTCCGGGTCCATCACTAGTAACCAATAGCACCGCAACGGGCTTTTCTGCTGGCGCGTGATCCAAAACCGAAGCGAAGTATAAAACCAGATAGGCAAGCGCGTCGCCAGTGAAGGCTCCTTGGCCGAAAACATGGTCAGCCGCCTTTTGAACCGCTTGGTAAAGTTCAGAATAATCATCTTGCAAATGAGCAAGTACGGGATTGGTCATTGTGACACCAGACAGCCAATCCCCTCCAGCCGTTCGTTGGACATGAGCCAGTAATGAGGAATAAAGCTGTGGGTTCCCGGAAAATTTCCCGGGAAATGATCGGGCTACTTCCCGAATAAGATCCTGAACTTCAAGGTTGATGGTTAAATCAAATTGATCAACCGGTTCGCCTGCCAACCCGCCGCGAATATTACTCAGTTCGATGGCAAGGAATTGATAATCACCGACACGTACTTTTTCGCGGATTGTCGAATCCATCTCGGCTAGGAATTGTAGCGCCAGTTGTTGATCCTGAAACAGTCGTTCCTGATCAAAATGCTGCTGCGGTTTAACGTGATGGTCCTCACGCAATCTTCGTGTATTAATTGCAACCGTTAGTAGCACTGCTTTACGTTGATTGTCATTTAGATCCGCTAAAGCTTTAATCTGAGACAGTGCGGTGTTAGCAGCAAGTAATTCTTCTTGCGGTAACCGTTCAATGAAATAGTTCGCCACCGGATCAAAGTCTTGCTGCGGATCGTTTAGGAAGCGAAAGAACACATACGGATTAATTTCAGCATTCAAGACGCCGACCAGAACCCGGCGAATATCACCTTCTTGTCCTTCGATCCAGATACCAGCTGCTTTTTGCCGATTCAGCTTAAGATGATATTCATTTAACGCCGGTTCGAGAATATCCAGATCTTGCTTAATCGTCGTAATGCTGACATCTACCGCATCAGCTAAGGCTGTCATCGTCAAAGTTTCATCCGTTGTCAGCAACATCAGTGTTAGCGCACTCTGCCGCTGACTGGGATCAAAGGTGAGATCTTGCCGTTGATGTGACAAGGCTGCAGATAGACTGGCTAAATCAGCAGCTGCTCCCACAATCCGGTACGAGCTGCCATTGCCTTTGTCCAATTTCAAATTCACCGTTGCGATATCATGTTCCAGTTGCGAAAGCTCACGGTAAATGGTCCGGCGGCTGACACCCAGCTGTCGCTCCAGCTCGTCGCGGCTTATGCCGGCGGGCTGGCTCATCATCAGTCTGATCATTTCCTGTTCACGATTCGTTAGTAACATGTTTTTCGCCCCAGACGGCCGCAACTCGACCTCGCTTATTTCAATTTCTCAATAAGTTTATCATAGTTCGTCGCGTTCAAAAGACCATCCACGGTATAGACTTGAACATTGGCAAATTGTAATTTAACACGCCGGGCAGTTTCTTTCGATGCGATGATTAAGACATGATCCTTATCATCAATCTCACCGATCGCAACATTACGAACCTTGACGTCTTTGTTGAGTTTTCGCAACTCAGAGCGGAATGTCGCTTGTGCCATAGTTGCCGAGCCGATATTTTGATCGTGATGCAGGAAGTCTACTTCTGTAATCTTATCGAAGTCGATATCGTTAAGCTCGTCTTCTGGCGTTTCCTGCTTAGCTTTTGGCGTTTCTTTAGTTGCGGTTTCATCTGTCCCGCCAACTGCTTCAGCCTTCAAACTAGCAATGATCTCATCATACTTAGGACTATTCAAGAAGTTCTCAACAGCGACGTGTGCTGCATCAGGCGTTTGTTTCTTAGCCCGATCAGCCAATTCTTCTTGCGTCACAACTAAGAGTCCCGGCTTATCCTGCAAGTTGCTAATGGCCGTGTTGGTAACCGACAGATCCAAACCAGCCTTCTTGACTTTATCACGAAGAATCGAAGCACCCATGGCACTGGAGCCCATGCCGGCATCGCAAGCAAAGATAATTTGCTTAATGCCTTTAGCCTGGCTCATGACATCTTTAGCAGCAGCCACATCCTGACCTTTAGCTTCAGCTTTCATCGACTTCATCTTCGCTTCACTGGCTGCCAACTCATCGCCAGTACCCTTATCGCGGCGCAAGATGAATGCCGAAATCAGGAAGGAAACGGCAGTGGCACCAGTAACCCCAACGATTAAGCCGATATAGTTTCCGATATTAACCGGTGACATCGCGAGCAACGATAGGATGGAGCCGGGAGATGGCGAACTCTTTAAGCCAACATTGAAGATTGAGAACAAGGTCGTCCCAGTCACACCACCAGCCATAACTGACAGGAACAATGCCGGTTTCATTAGAACATATGGGAAGTAAATTTCGTGAATCCCACCTAAGAAATGAATGATGATGGCTGAAGGTGCAGAACCTTTGGCCGCACCCTTACCGAATAAGGCAAATGCAAGCAGGACACCAAGCCCCGGACCCGGATCAGGTTCAAGCAGGAACAGGATGGACTTACCATGTTCAGCTGCTGCCTGAATCCCAAGCGGTGTTAAGATCCCTTGATTGATCGCATTATTTAGAAACAGGATCTTAGCTGGTTCAATGAAAATATTTGCTAACCATAACAGACCATGATTGATAATCCAATCAACGCCGGCTGCCATTGCGTTAGTCAAGCCGGAAATGATCGGTCCCATTAAGAAGAAGCCAACAATTGCTAATAGCATCCCGATAATGCCGGCACTGAAGTTATTGACCAGCATTTCAAAACCTTGGCGAATCTTGTCTTGGACCCGATCGTCCCATTTCTTAATACACCAGCCGCCTAGTGGGCCCATCACCATTGCCCCAATGAACATTGGGACATTGGTTCCGACAATAACCCCCATTGCAGCAATGGCGCCAACAACGCCGCCACGGTGACCTGCTACCATTGAACCGCCGGAAAAAGCGATGAGCAATGGTAATAGGTAAGTGACCATTGGCGTGATCATTTTTGCTAGTTGCGCATTTGGCAGCCAGCCACCTTTAAGGAAGATGGCAGTAATGAGGCCCCAAGCAATAAAGGCGCCGATGTTAGGTAACACCATGCCGGAAAGCTTGGTCCCGAATGATTGCATACCGGCCTTCAGATTGAATTTCTTCTTCTCTGTTGCCGGCGTGTTTGCTGATTTAGCTTCCAAAGCAAACACTCTCCTTTCCCTTGTTTACGAAGATTATTGTAACCGCTTTATGTAATCGCTGACAAAAGCTACTTTGGCACAGTTAGTTGTGCCAAATATTCAGCATCAATCGCGTCAGCACTATTTGTGGGTCAAAATCATACGTGTCAGATAGTAACAGTGTTCGTTATCTGTTTCACAAGTTATCTAAATCTAGACGCTGTTGCTCGCCTTCAATTAAGCCCTGTGGATTGCTTTTTGAAAAAGAAAAATCAGTTTCTTCTATCTAAGTCAGGAACATCTCAGTGCTATTTCAACTGCCAGCGTTAATCATAAAGCCGCGCTCATTCGTGATCTGGTTTACAATGCGATGGCGATTTAGCCACAGCGCCGGATTTTTAAAAGAATGCAAATTAGGTATAGACCATTGTTGACAGCGGCATTTTATGGTGTTATATTGGACTAGACCAGATAAGGGGGATATCAATCATGGATGTTAAAGTTTTTGATAATGATACAGAAGCAGGAAAATACGCATTTGAATTGATTAAGCAAGGCATGGACAACGGTGCCAAGGTGCTTGGCTTGGCTACTGGCAGCACACCGGTCACCATGTATCAGGCAATGGTAAACAGTGACGTTGATTTCAGTAACATGACCTCGGTTAACTTGGATGAATACGTGGGTATGTCACCGGACAATGATCAAAGTTACCATTACTTCATGAAGAGCCATCTTTTTGACAAGAAACCGTTTAAGGAAACCTTCGTGCCAAACGGTCTTGCCAAGGATCCAGAAGAAGAAACCAAGCGTTATAACAAAGTGATTGCCGATCACCCAATTGACATTCAAGTCTTGGGTATTGGCCGCAATGGTCACATTGGCTTCAACGAACCAGGCTCACCATTTGATGCCGAAACCCGGAAGGTACCTTTAACCCAAAGCACCATTGACGCCAACGCCCGCTTCTTTGAAAACGAAAACGACGTACCACGCTATGCTTACTCCATGGGCATTGGTTCCATTATGAAGAGCAAAAAGATCTTGCTTTTGGCATTTGGCGAAAATAAGGCCGATGCCGTGCAAAAGATGATCGAAGGCCCTGTTACCAACGACGTGCCAGCATCTATTTTGCAAAAGCATCCAGATGTTGTCGTTATCTTGGACAAGGCTGCCGCAAGTAAGTTAAGCCACAAATAATCAGCCATTCAGCACCATTTAATGGCGTGAGCGGCCACATTAGTTTGCGCAGGTGAACATTAAAAATTCGACCCTGGAGAATTTTATCTGGGGTCGAATTTTGTTTCTGCTTCTTTAATAGGAAGTTGCTGATTCTCAACGTCCTAAATCACCGCGCTGAATTGTCTGTCTGCGCGGCTTTTGTGTAAGCGGTTTGTTTGTTTACCCGCCACGGCTCACACCTAGGCAGATCCATGGTAGAATGAGGCCATCATCTTAATTTATATATGGAGGAAACTATGTACAAAGCTGTTGTCTTTTTTGATTTAGACAAAACCCTGCTGAATGATGAAAAACAGGTCCCGCCGGAAAATGTTGCTGCACTAAAAGCGCTCGAAGCCAACCATGTCTTGCCTGTCATTGCTACTGGCCGCAACTACTACGAACTCGATGACATCATGGCCGTTACCGGTGTTCGAAGCGCCATTGCAGCAAATGGTGGTGATATTTTCCTGGAAGGCGAGCATATTTTCCAAAGCGTGATCGGTGAGCCGCAACTGACACGGTTTCTTAATGCTAGTGCTGCCCGCAATATTCAGGTCGCGATGTATACAAGTGACCAATCAGCCTTAACGGGACACAATGAGTTGACCACTGATAATTACGCTCAGGTGCGGCAAACCCCGCCGCCGATTAAGCCCGATTTTTACAAACATGAAGCCGTCTGCATGCTACTAATGTTTGTACCTTGGACCGATGCCGGCGATCAAGTCGGACAACAATTCATTAAGGATTTTCCGGAAATGACCTTCTACCGTAACTCACATTACACCTTTGATGTCGTTAATCGCGGCATTTCTAAAGGTACTGGCATGAACATCTTGCTGAATCAACCCGCATTGCGCGATATTCCTACCTACGCATTCGGTGACGGGTATAACGACATTCCCCTTTTGCAGGCAGCCGATACCGGGATCGCGATGGGTAATGCTTATCCTAAAGTTGCTGCCGTTGCTGACTATCAAACCGATGACTACCGTAGTCATGGCATTCCCAATGCACTCGCGCATTTCAACTTGATTTAATTCGGTTTTAACCTCATCGGCCACATGCGGTGAGGTTTTTTGGTTCTTCTCAGCCATCATTTAACCAAATTTCAGGTTGACTATTCGAACAAATGTTCCCATAATAAAAACTGGTATTCAGTCGTGAAAATATTTTTATTTTTGACGGCAGATCATTGATATATCAACATTTCTGCAACTTCCTATAACGTGTTCACGGGGTAAAGTCAAGACCGCAACTGCGCGATTTTTCTGCTATACTCAAAGCATGTTGCACGTTATTTGGGCGTGGTCGTATCACCGATCAGTAACGCTGCAACATCGATAAATCTGCTGATGGAGGGGTCTCGTTATGTTAGAACAATCGACAATGCATCCTGTGGTTTGGATCAATCAACATACTTATATCAGTATCGTTAAGAATGCGGACTACAATTTAGAAGTTTGGGAGATTACCGCCGAAAATCGGCAGCATCGGATGGCTCGGATGAACTACAAATATCATCGCGATAATTTCGCCGGGTTTATCTATCGGCTCTTTCCGCAGATCGATCTCATTCAAATTCACAATATTCAAAAGAAGCTTAATCCCTATTTTGATTTAGAAGTTTAGAGGTGTTCACATGGATAGTCTGGTTTTGCAACTGTTAATCATGGTCGTAGTCGCCTTGGTCATGACGTTAACGATTATTATTGCGGAATGGCGCACTAAGACGTTCAAAACATGGCAGATTAGCGTTCAATCCGTGGTTGCGGTGTTGTTATTAGCCATCGGTATCAGTTTGCTGACGGTTCGCTGATTTAGAAAACCTGATTGCGATGCTGCCAAGTATGGCATTACGATCTGCTTGGTATCTATCGAATGTCACAACGCCCAGTGATATTTTGACAACCTAGCCAAGCTACCGACTGCCACTGAAAAGCACGCTAAGAAAGAAACCAGCATTAATAAGCTATGTACATCCTGCTAAGCTAATCGGCTTTCGAGAAGACGTATCTTGTCACTCGAAGGTCGATTTTCATATTCATGCCCTATTTAGGTGCTTACTTTAAAAAATAGTCGTTATTTGCGGTAACATTTAAACTTCTATGATAAAATTAAGCAAAAATCACAGAGGGGGCGTTTGTATGCATCATTTGGAAATCCCTGCTTCGATCGCACAACAGTTGGTTGATGGTTTAATGGGCGGCTATAAGGATTACCTTGCTGAGCGTAAGCAGAAACAGCAGTCTTTGACTATTAGCGGTGCGTTTGCCTGGACCCGGAGCAATTTCATCGACTCTAAGATTAGCGAACTAGTCAGTAAGGAACCTTCAATTAGTAGTCAACCCGATAAGGCCGGATACGCTTGGGAATACATTCAATTTATCCACGAACAAAGCAATCATCGCTCATTGATCATTGTTAAAAATGCGCGGCAGCTAAAGCGTCGATTCAATAATACGAATACGACTGTAGACAAAAATAATTATCTTTATCAATTAGCCGGCATCAATAATGAGTTGAGTGCAGCCGGCTTACTAAGCAGTCGGCAAACTAATGGCGTCATTCAGCTGGAACTAGCTTTGCCTGATACCAACAATGCTGTTGTAAGTCTCATGAATCAAACAGCTCAAAAATCATCACCGTTCTCAAAATTCTACATTGTGACTTACGCGGTAGATAACGACAGCAAAATGATCAAGCATATTGAACTAACGATGCCGAATCAAACCGAAATGACTTTGAAACCCATTCAAGACTTAACCCCTTTAATCAAACACAGTCCATTCCAGATCAGCCTTGAGGAAGTTGAGCCGATTCAGTCTGATCAGGTGCCCGACGCAGCATATGAACAAAACACCCTGTTTGGCTACGAAATTAATGCTGATCCGGAAACAGAAATGGAGGCAGACGCTGAATAGCGGCAATTAATATGTTTATTGGTTCAAAACTCCAGGCCCTACGAGAATTAAACGGCTATACACGTAAAGAATTAAGTGATGTCATTGGCGTCACCCAGCAGGCTGTCTGGCAATACGAAAACGACAATGTCATGCCGAAAATAGAAATTCTAAACACATTTCAAAAAATTTTTAACGTCGAAATGCTCTTTTTAATAAGCGGAAGCGCCCCGAAACACGTTGTCCATGAAGAAAAAATAGCCTTCAGAACATCTGACCATTCAAGTCGCAAAAAGACTAAATTAGAAGCACGCTACTTAGACTTTGCCGATGACCTGACAAGTTATTTTGAACAGTTCGTCCGCACCAGCCCCACCGGATTTGATCAGCTTCAAAAACTGGTCCATCAGTTGGTACTAAATCAGCATGAGCCTTCACCGATTCGCAAAGTGGCAAAAGTAGCACGAAATTTTTTAAAACTTCAGGATAATCATGACTTAATGGCCAAGCTTGAACAAATAGGCATTTATATTGTTGAAAAAGATCTCGGTAGTGATATTGATGCCTATTCAACGATTGCTGACAGCGGCCGTGCCTGGATTGTATTGGGTTCCATCAAGAAATCAGCAGTTCGGCGTAATTTTGATCTTGCCCACGAATTAGGTCATTTACTGCTCCACAAGACGCTTGATTTCGATGAATTAACCCCCTCCGAATATAAGCAAATTGAGCACGAAGCCCACACATTTGCTGCTGAATTACTTCTGCCACTTGAAGACTTTACACATGATTTCAAGGCGCTGTATCGCCGTTCAAATCCTGATTACTACCTTGACTTAAAACGTAAATATCAGGTTTCAATTGTTGCTATGGCAATGCACGCCTATGATCTTGGGCTGATGAGTTATCAAGAACAGCGCTATTTCTTTGGGCAACGCAATAAAAAAGGATACCGATTAATGGAACCTCTAGATGATCAGTTGATCCCCGTACGCCCCGGCAAATTGCGTGCTTTGATCACACTGTTGTTTAATCAGCACATACTAACGCTCAATGATCTTTATCAAAGACTACATGTCCGACCTACATTTGTTACCCGCCTTTTTGCTCTGGATAGTAACTTTTTTGAGAAATATCAGCCACAGCATCAGTATGTGAATCACCATAATATTATTGCGTTCCCGCAGTCTTTCAATAGAAATTCAAGCATTTAATCTGCTATGTTTGGGTTATTGTCATCATCCCTAACCAATTAAAAACGAGTGAGTCTCTGGAGAATAAAAAACGGAGATTCACTCGTTTTTGGTTTCACGTGGAACTTTTTCAAAAAATCTTAACATCCGGTTTTTGGTGAAATCTGTTATTTCAACCATCAACTTGACGCCAAGACTCAATTGGCATAGTCGAACTGGTGACAGTGTTTGCCCCTGTATATTCTTATGATTTTATAAACGTTTTTATCATCACGAGCTAGTTTCTTAATCAACCAAACATCATGAACTTCACAAAGTTTATGGTTGGACGTTAACCAATTCAATCCGTATACTGACACCAACAGCACGGTGACGAAATACGTTTTCACGGAGGCAGCATGATGAAAAACAGACAGAACAAGCATAAAGGCATCTCACAACGACTGGTCATTATCGGAATCGGCGTTTTGGCAGTCATCGTTGTTACGATTATCTTTTTCGTAACTCAGCAGAAGCAAACAAAACCGACAACTGCGCCGGCTACCCTCACGACTTATCAGGTCAAACGCCATGAGTTGCGGTTATCCGGCCAGGTACAAGCTGTCCGTTCGCAAAAGATCGATATTCCAGAAGGCACCGTCCAAAATCTCACCGTCAAAAACGGGGACACGGTCGCGGAAGGCCAACAGTTATTGACGGTCTATCATCCCGATGTCCAGCAAAAGATTGCCACTGCCACGCAATCACTCGCAAAACAGCAACGCAGCCAAAAGCAATTGGATGACCAAATTAACCAACTGAAAACATCGCTGAATCAACTGGCTGCAGACGATCCACAAAAATCCGAGATTCAGTCACAACTTACGGAAGCCCAAAACAATCGCCAGGATGCAGCTGCAAGTGTTGACCAAGCCACACAGGAGCTGAATCAATTGCAACAGGATCTAAACACCGCCGTTAAAGCGCCTTTTGCCGGCCGCTTATATATCGACTATCAATCAAATGGCAGTCAAAGCATCACGGAAACCTCTTCAGACATGGAGGCAGTCGGCGAAGTGTCCGAATTTGATTACAATGATGTCAAAGTGGGACAAAGCGCAACCGTCCAGGCACTTTCAACGAAGACGAAACAAACAACGGCGATTGATTTTATTAGTAGTGATCCCGCCAAATCCAGTAAGCCGAATCTGGCTAAATATGAAGTGACGGCCAAACTGGATCAAGGCTTCCTCAATGGTCAGTCTGTCAGCATCATCTTGCCATTAGGCGGCCTCGAGATCCCTAAAACCGCTGTCCGTCAAGGTGCTGTCTATAAAGTCGTCAATGGTCGTGCTGTCCGGACTAAGATCACTTATACCAAAAAAGACAACATGTATGAAGTTACTGAAGGTCTCGACAGCGGCGATCGCATCCTCCAAAGTCCGACCAAGTCAATCAAAAACGGAGCGAAGGTGACTGTCGATGATTGACCTTCAAAATGTCAATAAGAGTTACGGCCAAGGTGATACCGCTTTTCACGTTCTCAAGGATATTAATCTGCACATCGACCAAGGCGAGTTTGTCGCGATCATGGGGCCTTCCGGATCCGGAAAGACAACGCTGATCAACATCATTGGATTTCTTGATACGGCATTTGAGGGCAAATATCTTTTTGAAGACGAAAATGTCGCCAACTTCAATGCCACAACCGCCTCACATATGCGCAATCGTAATGTCGGCTTTGTTTTTCAAAACTTCAGTCTGATCCATAATCTGAATATATTTGAAAATGTCCTCATTCCTCTAAGTTATGGTGGTAAGCGCCGATCAGAAGTTAAAGGACGAATCGCCGAGCTGCTCGATTCGGTTGGCCTTCCGGGAGTCGAAGATAAGCTGCCGCGCAATTTATCCGGTGGCCAGCAGCAACGTGTGGCCATTGCCCGCGCGCTGGCGAATTCGCCGCAATTTCTGATTGCCGATGAACCGACCGGCGCTTTAGACAGCCATACTTCAGAAGATATTATGCAACTTTTCAAAAAACTGCACCGACAAGGCGGTACGATCATTATGGTCACCCATGATGAACATGTGGCGCTGGAAAGTGACCGTATGATCAAGGTCCTGGATGGCCAGATCATCAGTGACACGGAGGTGGCCCATGCGACTAACTGAGCTGATTCGAATTTCTTTTCGCGCATTGGCAGCTAACAAGCGGCGCAGTTTCCTGACCATGCTGGGGATTATCATCGGTATTGCCTCAGTGGTGACCATCCTGTCGTTAGGTAACGGCATCAAAGCCGCGACCGTCAAAAACCTGCAAGCAGATACACAGGGACAACAAACCGCCGAAATCACCTTTAATCCCAACAGCAGCGGTGACGCCGATGCGGGCTTTAAGGAAAGCGATGTCGCCCTTGCCAAGCAAACCGCACCGGATAAAATCCAAAAAGTCGTCATCAAACATGAAAAAGAACGTCTGCAAGTCATGGGGCAATTAGCAAATGCCGACACCACCATGTCAGTGACTTTAGTGAATAAAACCAAACCCAACGTTTCGCTTATCGCCGGATCCGGTTTTAATCAGGATTCCTTACAAGCAGACGGTCAGGACGCCTTGATTTCCAAGAATCTGGCCAAGAAGATTTTCCATGGTAATTCTGCCGCCTTACACTCTTCACTAATCCTAGGCACTAAAAGTTACAATATCGCTGGGGTTTTCAGCCCACCCAAGTCTAATTATTCGGCATTAGACGTCGAAGTTCTGGTTCCGGAAAAAGCCTATCGCGCCGGTCAGCTTTCACAAGAAGGACGCAAACTTGCCATCACCTACAAACGCGGCAGTGATGTCGGCCAACTGACCAAAAATGTCGTGAAGCAGTTAAAGAAATCCGGCAGTGAACATCGCAGTGGCAGCTATGAATACTTCGATTACGGCGAACTGCTTAAGGGAATCGGTAACGTCATCAGCGGCTTAACCTTGTTTGTCAGCGCCATTGCCGGAATTTCCCTTTTGATTGCCGGTGTCGGCGTCATGAACATGATGTACATCTCGGCCTCAGAACGTTCGCAGGAAATCGGGATCAGAATGGCAGTCGGTGCCACACCGGCCGAAATTATGAAACAGTTTCTGCTAGAGTCCGTCATGTTAACACTAACCGGTGGCATCATCGGTCTACTTGTCGGGGCCATGGATGCGTGGCTCATCGCCATGTTCCTACCCTTCAAACCGGTTGTCACGGTTGGCTCGATTGTCGGAACCTTTGCAATTTCCAGCATCGTCGGGATCGTCTTCGGCTTGCTACCGGCAAAAAGTGCGGCTAACAAGAATTTGATTGATATTTTGAAATCGTAGTGTTTAGATGGCCGCTAGAAACTTACCAATATCCGTCCTTGCGAATGTGCGACTTTGGATTGCCACTGCGCTTCCCGAATCTTTTCAAATGGATAAACCGTTTGGATATGCGCTGTTAACGTTCCATCGGCTAACATCATGAGTAATTGTCGGTAGCCATTAATCCCTATCGTGCCATTGGTAAATCGAAATGTTTGGCCGGCTTTACGTAACTGAAAGTCAGGCACTGACAAGGACAATAATGCAAACTGGTCAAACATTTCAGCAAGTAAGTGCAACAATTGCGGTTGCCCTACAGTGTCAATAATCTTATTTGGAGGCGTCACCCGATGCAGTTGCGCTGCCAAGTCATGTTCATAATTCACAACGATATCTGCGCCAAGAGAAGCGACAAAGTCATGATTGATCGTACTAGCAAGTGCGATCACCCGGGCTTGTCGTTTTTTCAATAACTGAATCAGATATGTTCCTACCCCTCCTGAAGCGCCTGTTACTAAAACTGTATCTCCCGCTTCAACCGCTGCCGTCTGGACTGCTAACATCGCAGCATCGGCACCGCCAATAAGCGTGGCTGCCGCTTGCAAAGTTGTTGCTGCTGGCACAGGAAAAAGAAACGGTGGCAATCGTGAATCAAGATACGTTTGATTGGCGCCGCTTGGTTGCACGCCGATCACATTTTGTCCTACCAAATGTCGGTCGCGTAACAGACCCACTGCCTGAACCACGCCCGCAAACGCATAGCCTACAGTCAATGGTAGTTTGACCGGACGCATTTGTTTTAGCTTGCCTTCTTCTGTCATCCAATCATATGGCAAAACAGGTGTATACTTCACTTGAACCAAAGCACTCAATGGTGAAACTGCAGGTTTAGGCTTGTCGACAATTTTCAAGCCATCAATACCACTGTAATTCGTTTGAATAATCTGTTTCATTTTAAGGACTCCCTCGTATATTGATACGCCAAGTCTAGCGAGTCCGTCAGGCAAGATATAATAAGAATACTAATATTTCCGATTCGTCTATTAGTAAGCACAGATGGTTCGTTCGCTGCTTGCAATATGCGGCTGTTTGCCAACACGTCAAAGGAGGACAACTTGTGACAACCACTATCGGTAGCATCCTGAAACAAACCCGCAAAGCTCAAAAACTAACGCAGAAGACTGTTGCTACTGGGATCTGTTCACAAGCCATGCTTTCCGCAATCGAACATGACAAGTACATCCCTAACGTAGCGCTGACACTAGCTTTATGCCGGCGCCTTGGTCTGAGTCTTGAAACCTTAAGTTTGGCGGAAAATTACGCGATTAGTCAGACCGCTGATTTGAATGCTAAGTTGGATCGCTTATGTAATGCTCATGAATATGAGGCGTTATTAGCTTTCTTGCAATCACCCACTACTTCAGCAGCCATTGCAACTGCCGCGCAAACCGAAGCTTACTATTACTACTTGAGTATCGCTGAATATCAAACCCATCATCAATCAGCACTGATGCATATTCAACTGGCTTTAGCACAGCACAGTGCCGGTACACCATTGACAGTGCTAGATCGCTTAAGTTTTGCGACAAAGGCCGTTATAGAAGCGACTGCCGGTCAGAAAAAAGCAGCCGACCGCGATTTTTCAACCGCCTTTGAAGAACTTGAAACAACCGCTTATGCACCAAATCTAAATAGTTTATTCTACCTTCATGCATACACTGCATATAAAGCAGGCGACTATCTTGCATGTGCCAACCAACTGCAGGCAGGGATCGATTTTGCAACTGCACACGGCTCTCATTATATGTTGGCCAACGATTACTACCTACTTGCATCTGCTGCACAAAAGCTCAAGAATGCTGACACGCAACGTGAAGCAAGTCAGCGAGCGGCGATTTTTAAAGAGCTTTTTGGGGATACGATTTTCCACGACTTCTAAAATATCAGCATTCTTATTTTTATAAAGTCCCTTCTCTGCTTATTCTCAAAGTATCAAAAGAAGGGAGCTCCATGATGATGAAAAACTTATTTACCAATGTTATCGCCGTTCACGCAAATGCAACCGAGGTCAAGGCTATGCTTGCCGATCCAACGCAAATGCTTAAGTGGATTCCGGAAATCGATACAGTCACTGAAGACCAAAATCAATTTCAGATTATTCGTCAAACAACCGCACTTAATCAGTCCGAAATGATCACTGTCACAACAGCCGCTGACAGTATCACTTACCATAGTACTGAAGGCCGTCTTGCCTATGACTTGACGTTTACATTCACCACCGCTGACGATCAAACGGTTGTGACGGAAACCTTGGCTGTACCTGAATCAACTGATACCCATCTGCCACTAAAATTACTTGCTCCGATTGCCAAACACGCATTTTACGAAAATCTAACCAACTTTGCTACCTTGGTCGAACGCCTAGCCTACGAAACAAAATGAAAACTGCATAACGAAACCGTCGCGCAAAAGTCGCGACGGTTTTTGCTATCATGACCAAGATAGCTCATGGCAGATAACGATGTGGGTTATAATCAGAACACGTCCAACCTAAAGGAGATATCCATGGCGCTTTATCTTTTTCTCAGCTTATTAATTATCGTGTTACTGATCCTGACATTGCTACAGTATCTCAACACCAATCGCATCGTTGATCAACAGCTCACACAGCACAAAATGATGTTTCCCAATCAAATTCGCAGGGCTCGCAGTGTTTACATGCGCGGTATTTTTCGCGCTAACCATCGACAGCGCAACTTACGCACTACTGCCATTGTCTCGGATATCCTCGCTGCCATCTGCTTAGTCAACGCCGTCGTTGTTCACTTTCAACCTGATTCAACGGTTAGCTTGGGAAATTCGTTACTTCGCGGTCAAGCGCTCCATGTTTCTTCACAGCTCAATACAACCATTCAAAACACTTCTTTGTTGATCGGCATGTTGCTGGCACTGGTGAGTCGAGTCGTTTGGTTGTACCTGTCACGGTGGCGTTACCAGAAACTAGTTAAAGCAGACAGCGAACACGCCAGCGGCCCCACTGACCTTTTCTGGACGCCCGCTGTGTTACTTCAAAATCAGTATCATTTACAGCTCGGTATTCAAGCAGTGCTCATCGTCGGTATCATCTTTCTTGCCTTAACCGGTCTATTCGACTGGCTTCCAACGCCAAACAACGCAACATCACAACCACAGTCTCAATCGGTTCCTGCATCCCCCAGCTCAAGTCGTACCTCGGCTCCATCAGTAAACACCGAGTCAAATACAAGCAATGCAAGCTCCGGTTCAACACCGCAAACCACGCAGCCAACCTACCCGATTGATGACATGAAAAAGGCACCACTTGCCCCGGCTGTCGCATTGGCAAACCTGACCGATGCCGACCGAGCTGCCCTACTTTTCACGATGTACTGGACCATGAACGGGTTGCAAACTTATCAAGTGGCTGAATATGCCAACAGTACCGATGAAACATACAGCTATCATCTAGTATCTGGCGCCAGTGGACAATTAATCGTCTTTTCCGAGACGATTCCGTCTGTGAATCAATCCGATTATATGTTCTACGCCTTTATTCAGGGTGAAACCGTTAAACTCTACAACATGTATCAGTCCAAGCAAGCTATCACCAGTCTCGCCAGCCAGTACAATCTTACTGTGACAGGCACAACCATTACGCCAAACATGCCGGAGATTCAGGATAGTAACATCAATATGCGGCAACTCATCAGTGCTTTCCTAACAGACCCGGCTTTTGCCAAAATCAAATCAGGGTTAACCCAAGGCGTAGCGGTACCACTGTAAGCTTTTGCGCCTAGTTTTTGCCATAACAAAAGATCCCACCACATGAGTAGAACTCATCGTGATAGGATCTTTTTAATCACTACATTTTTAACAAAACGGTTAACGGTGCGCTTTCCGTTTCCGGCCAGCTAATCCGAATAAGCCGCTCATCGTTGCCAGCAACAATCCCATGAGGCTTAGTGTTTGTGACTGAGTATCGCCTGTTTGTGGAAGTCGATGTTTCGTTCCATTATGCGTGGAGATCTCGGACTGTTGGGTGCCAGTGCCTGTATTCGGCAAGTGATGATCAGGCGTTCCCGGCGTTGTCCCAGTATCCGTTCCGGTATCCGGCAAGTGATGACCCGGCGTATCCGGCGTTGTTCCGGTCCCAGGATCAGGACTTGGCAAGGCAACAATCTCAAAAATAGCCTGCTGCGTGTTAACATTTTTCAACAGATTATTTGGCAACAACGCCTTGATTCGTTGCAGGCCAGATGTGCTGAGAGCTACCGCATAGCTTCCCGGATTAACAGGAGCTTGACCGTCTACAAAGATCAGATCGCCGGCTTGAAGCTGAATTTCAGTTCCGTCACCCAAAACTAACCGATAATAGTCGTCATTCAAAGCGCCTGGCTGGCCATCGTAAGTTTTCTTTTGACGACCACTGAGCGTTGCAGATATAGGCGCTGGTGTAATGGTGATGGTTCCGCTGAACGTTTGATCAGTAACCTGATAATTAGGACCAATCGCTACGGCCAATTTAGCCAGCCCGCTTGCTGTCAAATGATACGTGTACGTCCCGACATTGACGCTGTCGTTTTCAACTGCAATATCTGTGTTCGTCAAGGCGATCTTTTGAGACTTTTCTGGCAGTTGGACAGTTATCGCTAATCCGCCTGCTTGACTTGCACGAGTGACACCGTTGTATTGGAACTGACCATGATTAACTGTGGCATTCACCGTTAGCGGCGTAATCGTAATGGTGCCGGTCAATCCCGCCAATTCATCTTGATCTAACTCGTAGTTCTTGCCAACAGCCTTCTGTAACTTGGCGATACCGGTTTGGCTCAACCGATAACGATACGTACCTGCTGCTGTGCCGTCATTTGTCACAAGGATATCTTCCCGAGTCAGTTGTATCGTTGTTTTGGCCTCGGCTTGCGGCAGGTAAAGGCTTGCCTGTAATCCCGCGGCGGCACTTGCTTTAGTATGACCATCATAAACAAAAGACGTGTCATTAACCGTCACCGCACCGGTAACCGGTTTGATTGTAATCGTACCAGTCAATCCCGCCAAGACTTTGGCATCAAATTGGTAATTATCACCTGATGCCTGACGTAATTTAGCGATTCCGTTAGCATCCAATTTGTATTGGTACTGACCTACGCCCACACCATCATCGGTTACAAGAATGTCTGTGGCGTTCAGATGTACCGAAACAACCTTAGTACCAAGTTTGATGTTGGCAGTTAAGTCGTGTGCCTGACTCGCCTTAGTTTGTCCATCATAACTAAATGAAACATCATTCAGATCAGCTAATGCCGTAGCTGGCGTGATCGTGACCGTGCCGCCAAGTTTGATTAAGTCCTCCTTTTTAAATTGATAATTATTTCCTGTTGCCTGGCGTAGCTTTGTCATACCAGCAGCACTTAACTTATAGCCGTACTGGCCAGCATTGACCCCGTCATTGACGACAACAATGTCAGCCGCGGTTAGCGCAACGGTTTTTGCGTTTTCGCCTAGTTTGACTGTGGCCTGAATGCCCTGAGCTTCACTGGCCTTGGTTTTGCCATCATATTCGAACGAAACATCATTGCTATCAACTGAGGTGGTAGCTGGCGTGATCGTGATGGTTCCCGTGACTTTAGCCAGATCGTCTACCGTTAGCTGGTAGTTATTTCCGGTTGCTGCTATCAGCTTAGCTTTACCAGCATCGCTCAGCTGATAGCTGTACTTGCCAGCATCTACATCATCATTCTCAACAACAATATCAGCTGACATCAGCTCAACCGTTTTTTTAGTTTCGCCTAGTGTTACCGTGGCTTGAATACCTTTGGCTTCACTGGCCTTGGTCTTACCGTCATATTCGAATGAAACGTCATTGCTATCTGCTGTGGTAACGGCTGGCGTGATCGTGATGGTTCCCGTGACTTTAGCCAGATCGTCTGCAGTTAGCTGATAGTTATTTCCGGTTGCTGCTATCAGCTTAGCTTTGCCGCTGTCGCTCAGACTGTAAGTGTATTTGCCAACGGTTGCTCCGTCATTGGCAACGATAATGTCGGCTGATGTTAAGTCAACGGTCTTTTCGCTTTCGCCTGGCTTGACTACGGCTTGGATACCTTTAGCTTCACTGGCCTTGGTCTTGCCATCATATTCGAATGATACGTCATTGCTGTTTGCTGTGGCAATGGCTGGTGTGATCGTTACGGTTCCCGTGACTTTAGCCAGATCGTCTGCCGTTAGCTGGTAGTTATTTCCAGTTGCGGTTTGCAACTTAGCTTTGCCGCTGCTACTCAGACTGTAAGTGTATTTGCCAACGGTTACTCCGTCATTAGCAACGATAATGTCGGCTGATGTTAAGTCAACGGTCTTTTCGCTTTCGCCTAGTTTAACTGTAGCTTGGATACCTTTAGCTTCACTGGCCTTGGTCTTGCCATCATATTCGAATGATACGTCATTGCTATCAACTGTGGTGATAGCTGGCGTAATCGTGATGGTCCCCACGACTTTAGCCAGATCGTCTGCAGTTAGCTGGTAGTTATTTCCGGTTGCGGCCCGCAATTTAGTTTTACCAGCATCACTTAGCTGATAGCTGTACTGACCAGCGTTTACGTCATCGTTGGCAACAATAATGTCAGCTGACGTCAGGTCAACCGTTTTTTCAGTTTCGTCTAGTGCTATCGTGGCTTGAATATCTTTGGCTTCACTGGCTTTCGTCTTGCCGTCATATTCGAACGAAACGTCATTGCTGTCTGCTGTGACAGCGGCTGGCGTGATCGTGATGGTTCCCGTGACTTTAGCTAAATCGTCTGCCGTAAGCTGGTAGTTATTTCCGGTTGCGGCTTGTAGCTTAGCTTTACCAGCATCACTCAGCTGATAGCTGTACTTGCCTGCACCTACACCATCATTCACAACAACAACATCAGCCGATGTTAGAGCAACAACTTGTCCAGACTCACCCAGCATAACCGTGGCTTGAATACCTTCAGCTTCACTGGCCTTGGTCTTGCCATTATATTCAAATGAAACGTCATTACTATCTGCTGTGGCAATGGCTGGCGTGATCGTGATAGTTCCCGTGACTTCAGCCAAGTCGTCTGCGGTTAGCTGATGATCGCTCCCTGCTTCCCTCTGTAACTTAGCTTTACCAGCATCGCTCAGTCGATAACTGTACTTGCCTGCATCTACGCCATCCTCCGCAACAACAATGTCCCCCGAGGTCAGGTCAATATTCTTTTCAGTCCCGTCAATGGTCAAAATCGCTTGAATGCCTTTAGCTTCACTGACTTTCGTTTTTCCATCGTACTCAAAGTGAGCATCCTTGCCTGTTGCGATTGCTCCAGCAGGGGTGATTGTAATGCTTCCTGAAACCTTATCCAAAGCCTCTGTCGTTAACTGATAATTACTTCCTGTTGCCGCCTGTAATTTAGATTTGCCGCTGTCGCTCAGACTATAAGTGTATTTGCCAACGATTACTCCGTCATTGGCAACGATAATGTCAGCTGACGATAGGTCAACCGTTTTTTCAATTTCGCCTAATTTGATTGTGGCTTGAATACCCTTGGCTTCACTGGCCTTGGTCTTACCATCGTATTCAAATGAAACGTCATTGCTATCCGCTGTAGTGGTAGCTGGCGTGATTGTGATTGTTCCAGCAACCTTAGCCAAATCGTCTGCAGTCAACTGATAGTTATTTCCAGTTGCGGCTTGCAGCTTAGCCTTACCAGCATCACTTAGCTGATAGCTGTACTGACCGGCGTTTACGTCATCGTTGGCAACAACAATGTCAGCTGACGTCAGGTCAACCGTTTTTTCAGTTTCGCCTAGTGCTATCGTGGCTTGAATATCTTTGGCTTCACTGGCTTTCGTCTTGCCGTCATATTCGAACGAAACGTCATTGCTGTCTGCTGTGACAGCGGCTGGCGTGATCGTGATGGTTCCCATGACTTTAGCTAAATCGTCTGCCGTGAGCTGGTAGTTATTTCCGGTTGCGGCCTGTAGCTTGGCCTTACCAGCATCACTCAACTGATAACTGTATTTGCCTGCATCTACACCATCATTCTCAACAACAATGTCAGCTGACGTCAGGTCAACTGTTTTTTCAGTCTCGCCTAGTGTTACTGTGGCTTGAATACCTTTGGCTTCACTGGCTTTCGTCTTGCCGTCATATTCGAACGAAACGTCATTGCTATCTGCTGTGGCAACGGCTGGCGTGATCGTGATAGCTCCCGCGACTTTAGCCAGATCTTCTGTAGTTAGCTGATAGTTATTTCCGATTGCGGCCTGCAATTTAGCTTTACCAGCATCACTCAACTGATAACTGTATTTGCCTGCATCTACACCATCATTCTCAACAACAATATCATCTGACGTCAGGTCAACCGTTTTTTCAGTTTCGCCTAGTTTGACTGTAGCTTGAATACTCTTAGCCTCACTGGCCTTGGTTTTGCCGTTATATTCAAATGAAACGTCATTGCCGTTTGCCGTGGCAACGGCTGGCGTGATCGTAATGGTTCCCGTGACTTTAGCCAGATCATCTGCCGTTAGCTGGTAGTTATTTCCGGTTGCTGCCTGTAGCTTAGCCTTACCAGCATCACTCAGATTATAGCTGTACTGACCTGCATTTACACCATCATTCACAACAATAATATCAGCCGATGTTAGAGCAACAACTTGTTCAGACTCACCCAGCTTAACCATGGCTTGAATACCTGCAGCTTCACTGGCCTTTGTCTTGCCGTCATACTCAAATGAAACGTCATTGCTGGCCGCTGTGGCAACGGCTGGCGTGATCGTAATGATTCCCGTGACTTTAGCCAGATCGTCTGCAGTTAGCTGATGGTCGTTCCCTGCTACCGACTGTAACTTAGCCTTGCCAGTGTCACTCAGTTTGTACCCGTACTGACCTGCATCTACACCATCATCCGCAACAACAATGTCCCCCGAGGTCAGGTCAACGGTCTTTTCAGTCCCGTCAATAGTCAAAATCGCTTGAATGCCCTTAGCTTCACTGGCTTTCGTTTTTCCATCGTACTCAAAGTGAGCGTCCTTGCCTGTTGCTATTGCTCCAGCAGGGGTGATTGTGATGCTTCCTGAAACCTTATCCAAAACCTCTGTCGTTAACTGATAGTTCCCTCCTGTTGCCGCTTGTAACTTAGCTTTACCGCTGTCGCTCAGACTGTAAGTGTATTTACCAACGGTTACTCCGTCATTGGCAACAACAATATCAGCCGATGTCAGGCCAACCTTTTTTTCAGTTTCACCTAGCGTTACCGTGGCTTGAATACCTTTGGCTTCACTGGCTTTCGTCTTGCCGTCATATTCGAATGAAACGTCATTGCTGGCCACTGTGGCAACGGCCGGCGTTATCGTGATGGTTCCCGTGACCTTAGCTAGATCGTCTGCCGTTAGCTGGTAGTTATTTCCGGTTGCTGACTGTAACTTGGCTTTGCCAGTATCACTCAGCTGATAATTGTACTGACCTGCATCTACACCATCATTCTCAACAACAATGTCAGCTGACGTCAGGTAAACGGTCTTTTCGCCTTCGCCTAGTTTGATTATGGCTTGAATTCCTTTGGCTTCACTGGCCTTGGTCTTACCATCGTATTCGAATGAAACGTCATTGCTATCAACTGTGGTGGTAGCTGGCGTGATCGTGATAGTTCCAGCAACCTTGGCCAAATCGTCTGCAGTCAACTGATAATTATTTCCAGTTACTGCTTGTAACTTGGCTTTACCAGCGTCACTCAGCTGATAACTGTACTTGCCTGCATCTACACCATCATTCACAACAACAATATCAGCCGATGTTAGAGCAACAACTTGTCCAAACTCACCCAGCTTAACCGTGGCTTGAATACCTTTAGCTTCACTGGCTTTTGTCTTACCATCGTACTCAAACGAAACGTCATTGCTATCTGCTGTGGCAACGGCTGGCGTAATCGTAATGTTACCCGCTAAGTCAGTCGTGCTTAACTGATAGTTAGTTCCCGCTGCTTGTTGCAACTTAGCGATACCAGTCTCACTTAACTTGTAGCTATACTGACCAGCATTGACACCGTCATTATTAACAACAATATCTGCTAGAGACAGAGCTACCCTTTGCTCTGTGTCTCCAAGTTTCAATGCGGCTTGAATACCTTTAGCCCCACTCGCTTTGGTTTGTCCATCATAAACAAAGGTGACATCGTTGCCCGTGGCTGTGGCCGCTGCTGGTGTAATCGTAACAGTGCCTGACAAATCGGTTGTGTCTACCAGATAGTTAGATCCTGCTGCTTGTTGTAACTTAGCAATACCGGCGTCACTTAGCTTATAGCTATATTGTCCAGCGTTTAATCCGTCATTATTGACAACAATATCGCTTGAGGCTAATGCCACTGATCGACTCGAATTTCCAAGTTTAAGCGTTGCCTGAATCCCCTTAGCGTCACTGGCCTTAGTTTGACCGTCATAAACAAAGGAGACATTGCTTCCTCTGGCTGTAGCTTCGGCCGGTGTAATCGTGATCGTACCAGAAACTTGATTAATTTCAGTTTGGTCAATTGTGACAGTTTCTCCGAGGAGATCTTGCAACCGTGCTAAACCGACACTGTTGAGCAAATAGTGATACGTACCGGCATTTGCCGAATTTTTTTCGACCAGTGTAATATCTGCAGCTGTCAAGTTCATCGTTTGTTGCGTACCATCACTCAAGACCACCGTGACTGCTAAATCATTAGCCTGACTGGCCAGTGTTGTCCCATCATATACAAATCCGCCATTACCAAGCTTGCCGGTTGCTGTCAGACCAATAATCAACTGTGCCGTACTTGTACCCGTAAAGTTAAAATTAGCCGCAGACTGACCGTCGTCATTAGTCAGTTTAGCAATGCGATCCCAAGCGGCTTGTGAAAGCTAAACGGTGCAAACACCAGTTGCCGTCAGCGCATCAGCGGCAACTTGATTACCATTGGCGTCAAAGAAATTAAGATCACTCAGCTGAAGTGTCCCAGCATCAAAGCCTTCACCCAAACTTAATGAAAATTGCTTGGTATCAACTGTAATTGGCTGGCCTGTTGCCGTTGTGGTTTGAGTCCCGACCAACGCATAAGAAGCTGCCAGACGCTGATTGTAATAGATTTTCGCCGAACCGCTTTCAGCGCCGTAAGTGTATGTCACCGTATACGTTGTCGGCTGCGTATTATCCACGTCACCGGTAACAATACCGTTCTTATCTTTCTCCGAAACAATCTTCCCGTTTTCATCCGTGACCGTCCATGTCAGTTCGCTTAAAGGAACACTGGTGCCATCTTGTTTGACTGCATCTATAAAATTCAATTCCGGCTTCCAAACCTGGCCGGTGAAAAGACTGATATCATGGGCACGAATCACCGGATCATCAAGATGAACATTGTAATGACCTGTATATGTGACCCCATCGTTTCCTTTCAAAGACCAGTCAAAACTGAATCCCTGCGTTTGCGCTGGCATCTTAAATGACTTGCTTGCCGTATCGAAGGTCACTTTGACCCCATTCGAACCTTTGATGTTTGAAACAACGATGTCTTGGTGAGTAACACCAGAAATGGCGACATCAAAGAAGTCACTTAGGCTTACGTGGGCTGAGTCTGTATAAGCATCTGCACTTTGATTGAGCGCATCTGGTGTAGCTGGCTGCGCAGTGCTTGCTTGTAAAACCGTGATCCGGTTCGTTGAGAAAGCTTCCTTACCGATGACCGGTGCGCCTGCAATGATCACTTTAGGCATCAAATTAACGTTGAAAGCTTTTGCCCCAATGGTCGTGACGCTGCTCGGAATTGTCAGCGCATTTAAAATGACATTGGCTTCAAAGGCTTCTTGACCAATCGTTTTTAACCCGTTACCTAATGTCAGGTTGCTGATAGAGTTGTAAACAAACGCGTACTTCCCGATATCAGTCACGCTATCTGGTACAACCAGCTCATTTTGAATCTGATTGTATCCAAAAGCCGTGTCCCCAATTGTTTGCAAACCGTTATTTAATTTCAATGCCGGAATTCGATTGCCAACAAACGCTGCATTGCCAATTGAGACCAGTTTTGCCGGAAATGCAATTGCATTATTGATAGTATTGTATGCAAAGGCACTATCTCCAATTGTCTCAAGTGCCGTTGCTCGGCTAAAGTCAGCATTCCCTAGTGGGCCAAATTCAGCAAAGGCCAGATTACCAATTGACTGCAATTTGGGTCCAAACGCTACTTTCACAAGCTTCCCGCCATAAAAAGCCTGGTCACCAATCTGCTCTAATGAATCAGGCATATCCATTGAAGTTACAGTTGCAAAGGCAAAGGCTTGATACCCAAGCGTCGTTAGCTGACTGTCAGGTGCCACTGTAATTACCGTAATTTTAGCAGCATAAAAAGCTGCATTCGTGATTGTCTTAATATTAGCCGAGAGATTAAGTGAGTCAATTTGATTTTTCGGATTATCTTTTCCGTCAATTTGCGGTAATTCCTTAGTATTTTCAATAAACTGAAACGCCCCATCCGTGATCACGCGAACATCATCACCAAATGTTAACTGATCAGTATAAAGATGGAAAAACGCCTGCTGATCAATAGTTGCTGCGTTGATCGTCACCTGACCAATTCTCGACATGGCAAAGGCTTGATTGCCAAAAGTCGTTGCCGCGCCATTCAGTGATAGTGATGCCGCATACACTTGATAAAAAGCCTTCTCACCAAGTGCAACGTTATCTGGCACATTGATAGCGTCTGTTACCTTAGCAAACTGAAAAGCATTATCACCAATCGTATTTGCGCCTGTAATATTAACAGAACCTGTGATTTGGGCGTATATAAACGCTCCCTCACCAATATCGGTTTGTCCATTTATAGTGAGCGCTTGCGCCTTGAGGCTAGCAAATGCATTTTTATCAATCGTCTGTGCATTATTAACGGTAACATCCCCAGCAATATTGGCAGACTCAAAAGCAGACTCGCTAATATCGGCTTGACCATCAATTTTTAAAGATGAAGCTGTAAGACCAAAGAATGCCTGTGTCTCGATAGTCTTAGCATCAGCAATGGTTATACCACCACTCAAGTTTGCATAAGCGAAGGTCTTTGTTCCAATATTGGCAGTGCCATTAAGAGTGACAGAAACCGCCTTTACACTAGCGAAAGCTGCACTACCAACATCAATAGCATTTTCAATTGTAATATTGCCTGTGAATTGACTGTATGCAAAAGCATTTTCGCCAATGGACGTGACGGTATCAGCCACATTAACATTACCCAAATTATTAAGCGTTGCAAAAGCGCCATTGTTAATCGCCGTCACTTTAAAAGTTTGGCCATTATAGGTAACAGACGCGCCAATGTTAATATCGGTGACGTTGGCGTTGGCGCGGCCGGTAACCGTTGCTGTACCGTTTGCCGTATCAAGACTGTAGGTATAGTCGCCAATGGTCTGCGTACTTTCAGCAGCTGTTGCATTGGCCGGAGCTTGCGTGTTGGCCTGAGTTGTTGTTGCCGATTGTGCTGCTAAGGATGCTTGTGACGATGCAGATGAAGCCGTCGATGATGCTGCGGCCGAAGTTGTCTGAACAGCTGCGGATGCAAGTGAGCGGTCTTCTTGGGTCACCGTTTGCGGTTTAACTGCTGCCGAACCTGTCGCTAGCGACTTCGAATCGGTTGCATCACTCGTGCTTGCTGCTGAATCGCCGGTTGACGCTACAGCTGAACTAGCGATGCTTGATGCAGATGACTGAGTTGCAGAACTAGCAGCGTTGACAGCCGCACTACTTGAAGCAGCCGCTGTATTTTGCGTTGTTGTGCCGGCTGGCTGTGTGTTACCAGTCGCTGTTTTTGCAGTCGTTTCTGCTGTAGCACCGGACTGACTGGTAACGGCTGTCGTTTGTGGGGATTTGCTGTCAGCGTGAACCTCCTGCCCCGGCTGAAAAAGTGCAGGCATCAATAATAATGCCGTGCCTGCAATTAGCCAGCGCTTCTTTGCCTTGTACATTCGAAAGCGAACATGCACTGTTTGTTTTGTTCGCAAAGCAGCCACCGTCCGTTTAGACCCGAACTTCACGATATGACCCCTCCTAGTTATTTACCACATTAAAATACAAAAAAAGGCATAAATCCTAATATTGTAGAATCATAGTACTTACCATTTATTTTATATCATTTTCATAACAAATGGGTCACATTTTCACCGTTCATCATTTTATTAATAGATTGCATTCCCCGATACCGCCTCGGTTTACTGGCAGTATCGAAAATAACATTAACATTTAAAGCAAATAAAAAAGACACTTGATCAACTAGTTGACCAGGCACCTTTCCTTAACGTTTTAAAATAACCCCAACCTTCCAATCCGTTCCGCCGCTTCCTGCAACCTCTGCGGACTCGTGAGCAAGCCGATCCGGACATAACCTTCTCCATGGCGACCGAATCCGTTACCAGCCGCAACTGCCACATCCGCCTGATCGAGCAATAACTCGGTGAACGTCTGACTGGTGTATCCAGCTGGTACCGGCATCCATGCGTAAAAAGTCCCCGGTGAACTTTTACCGTGCCAACCAATCGCGGTGGTGGCAGAAAACCAGGCATCGCGCCGTTGCTGATACAAGTCGACCAGTGCCGGGACTGACGTTTGATCACCGAGGAGTGCTTCAATCCCTGCTTCCTGAATCGCCGGAAAAACCGAGACGAACAGATGATCCTGAATCAGATTAATCGCTTCAATCATGTCGGCATTGCCAGCAGCAAAGGCCAACCGCCATCCCGCCATATTGTAGGTCTTGGACAGCGTGTATAGCTCAATGCCGACATCTTTGGCACCAGGCTGCTGCAGAAAACTCACCGGACGCTGGCCATCAAATCCAAGCGCGCCGTAAGCAAAATCACTGACAATCCCAATCTGCTGGGCCTTGGCAAAGGCGATCGTCTCGTCATAAAATTCCGGGGTAGCCACCGCGGTTGTCGGATTATTAGGATAATTCAGATACAGCAGTTTGGCAGCCGCGGCCACTTCCGGTTTAATTTTCGTATAATCAGGCAGCCAATTATTTTCGGCGGTCAACGTCATTAAGACTAATTTCACGCGCGCTAACGTCACCCCCGATAGATAATCCGGGTAGCCCGGGTCCGGCAAAAGAATCGTTTCCCCGGGATTCATGAGTGCAAGCGGTAATTCGACCAAGCCGATTTTGGAACCGCCCAAAACCGCTATCTCCTTCTCCGGATCCAACGTAACGCCATATTCCCGCGCATAGAACTCGGCCGCTGCTTGCTTAAATGTCGGCAGTCCGCGAAAAAGCGAATATTTATGGTTCCCGGGCCGCGCTACTGCTTGCTGCGTCGCGTGAACAATATTTTCGGGTGTCGGCTGATCCGGATTGCCTTGACCCAAATTAATCACGTCATGACCAGCCGCAATCCGTTCATTGACATGCTTGACTAAACTGGCAAAAAATTGCTTCGGCAGTGCCTGAAGCACCTCTGATTCTGAAAATGTCACTGGATAAGCCCCTTTTTAATAAATTAGCATTAACGATTGCCCAACGATGCGACCTTTACTGACGGCTTAATAAAGTTCCGGCCGGCGATCTGTGAAAACCGGGATCTGCTGGCGCGCGGCTGCAATGCGATCAAGGTCAATTGTCACAATCCTTACCTGTGGCTGATCGTCTAACTTCAACAGCCGTTCACCAAAAGGATCAACCACCTGGCTTTGTCCGCCAAATGCATTGTTCGGATCGTTACCGACACGATTCACCGCGACCACATATGCCTGATTCTCAATGGCGCGTGCGGCTAGCAAGGCATTAAATTGCGGCAATCTTGGTGTTGGCCATTCTGCCGGGAGAAAGAACAGCTGGGTGCCATCGCTGGCCATGCGCCGGAACCACTCGGGAAAGCGCAAGTCATAACAAATTGCCACACTGGCCGGAACACCGAGGGTAAAATGATCTGCCGTTGCTCCGGCTGTGATAAACTTTTCTTCATTCATTAAGCGAAACCGATGCACCTTATCGTACTTGGCAAGTTGCCGACCACGCTGATCAACCGTCAAACTCCGGTTATAAAAGTGCCCATTTTCGGCTGCTGCAACTGACCCGCCAACAATTGCCAGATGATACTGCTGGGCGAGCGCACTCAAGAACGCCTTCGTCCGCAACCCATCCGGATTCGCGGTGGTGGTCAGATGTTCGAGATCATAGCCGGTATTCCACATTTCCGGCAATACAACGACCTCTGCGCCTTGTTGTGCCGCTTCAGCCACGGCATTGGCAACCGTCTGAAAATTCTTCTCCGGTTGACCAAATGCAATGTCTATTTGGGCTAATGCGATTGTTAATTGCGCCATTTCAATCCCTCTTTTGGTTGATTGCTTCACTAAAATGCCGGGACAATGGAACCCTTAAATTTCTTAGCGATGTAATCTTTAATCGTTTGACTTTGATAATATTTTTTGATTTGCTTAATCACTTTATCGTTACGGTGTTTGGTCTGGACAACAAAATAATTTGGATACGGGTTGTTCGTCGTCTTTTCATGGTAAATTGCATCTTGATTGATTGTGAGGCCGGCATCAAATGCAAAATTCGTATTGATTGCAGCGGCGGTCACATCCTGTAAGTGGGTCGGTAACTGTGATGCTTCCAGTTCTTCAATTTTCAGCCCCAACGGATTGGAGACGACATCGGCCTTAGTTGCCTTCTGACTGATACCAGCCTTGAGCTTAATAACGCCCGCAGCCTCAAAAAGTTGCAGCGCTCGTAACTCGTTAGACGGGTCGTTTGGTACCGCAATCGAATCGCCTTTTTTGAGCGCCTTCAAATCCTTAATCTTCTTGGAATAAACGCCCATCGGAAACGCAACGGTCTTGAAAACCTGCGTAATCTTAAAGTTCTTGGACTTAATCTGTTCCTTTAAAAAAGGTAGGGTCTGATAGCTGTTTGCGCCTAAATCGCCATCGTTTAACGCCACATTCGGACTGTTATAGTCGGTAAACTGCTTCAATTTGATCGTCAAACCGTCTTTTTGAGCCAATTTTGCGACCTGTTTCATAATCAGTTCGTGCGGGCCGGCTGTGACACCCACCGTAATTGTTTTGTCCGACAATTGATCAGTGGCAGACTTGCTACTGGCTTGACTTGTGCCACATGCCGTTAGAATCACCACAAGACTGAGCGCAACGACCGCTGAAAACCCTAACTTCACCCATTTCTTCATTAAAAATGCCTCCTTGTTGTCATGCGTTTTATGTGCGCATGGGTGTGTTTGCGTTACTGATAAGAGTGATGGACGGGATGAGCGGATTAAGAAAACGAAAAAGATAACATGGTCACTAGGGTCGGCTGGTGCTCAAGCCATAACGCGTTCGCCAGCCCAGAAACCTGCACATAAGGACCTTGGTCGCAATGGCCAAAGCCCGGCCATCACGACCAAGGCCACTTATGCTCCGGTTTCTAAGCGGGCTGGCTCACGCTTAACAAAAAAAGGCCCTGCTGAATCAAAAAATTGATTCAGCAGGGCCGACAATGTCGGGGTACCACCCTGGTTCGTTACCGTGTAACCTCTACGATGCCTGTTGACACCGAGACCGTTTAACGCAGGCCTAATGCGTACCCGACTCATCGCCGAATCCATTCCGCGGTCATTTTCATCAGACGCCTGCATCGATTTCCACCTGCCATCGACTCTCTAAAGCTGCGTTGCTGATTACTCTCCACTTCATGATGTTTCATCATTTTATCAGTTATTTTTAAAGTTGAAAGCAGTTTATCTGCGTCGCTGGGAAATGTCAAGCATTTTGTTTTTTCTGTTCCTACAGCAACTGTGACACTTGCTTTAAGAAACTTTCCAAGTAAAACATTTTCTGGAAATATTGTTTAGGCAGGTCAAGATTTTGAGCTCGCTGGTTGATTTTATCGAGTATCTGATTAGCCGTCATTGGGCAATAACCTCCAAAACTTCTGAAAGCGTCGATTTTGGATACAGTTCTCTCTCCAGAGTCAGCAGCTCTTGATAATTTCTGTCTTTTCGTTGCATATAACGCTTTGCCGCATCATTTTTAACATAAAGCTGAGTATTCGGAGAATTCCAGGCATCCAGCAGTGCTCGTTCAACAGAGTAGATCGAAATTTTATTCTTATCAGCTGTTAACTTTGTCGTGATGCCTGCTGAATAGTAACGACCAGTTCGGTATTGTGCGTGAATATGATTGTCTTTCAAAGCATTAGGGGCTGCGTGATAGCCTCTTGGGAACGTCATCGTATATCGCCAAGGCATTTCGTCACTTAAATCATAAAAAGCAAGTGCTGTTTCTTGTGAAAATACCCCTCGTGAAAAACGCTGAGATATAATACTCATCTCGTCTTCTAGATATCCTGAGACCACATACGTTCCTATACTCAGTTTTGTTAAAACACCTTGGGAAATACTCTTCTCTAGTTGATACGCACTGACGTTGTATCTTCTGGCAGTTCCAAACGTGAATGAAGTGTAATCATTCATTAATTTAGCTAAGTTGGCACTAATTCGACTCATATACTAACCTCCACCACATTAGTTAGTATATCACTTTAAAAACAATTCGATAAGCGAAAATGTCTACACCCCTTTCTCCCTCAATACTGAGAAACTTTCAACTTTTAAAAATTAAGGTTGACTTCATTGATAACATCGCGTATGTTAACAATTATCACATTAAATGAGATTTACATGAGAGGGGTTTTGTCGATGAAGCTGGATTTAGAATTGCGTCCCGGCGCTAATCGGTTTGTCAGTGAAGCGGGGGCACTTGCATACTTGGATACGATCTTAAAGGATTTTACCAACCCAGTCGTCATTACTGGCGAGAAAAGTTTCGCAGCCTTCACCAAGGCTTATCCTGGCAAGTTGAACTTACCGATTTATCATTATGATGGCTCTGCCAGTGACGAGAACGGTCATGCCTTGGCTGACGAAATCGGTCAAGCCGATGCCGTGGTGGGTATTGGTGCCGGCCGCTTGATCGACACCGCGAAAGTCGCGGCCGAAACTTTGGGCGCTGAACTCGTCAGTATCCCTACCCTCGCCTCTAACTGTGCACCCTTCACGCCCTTGGCCGCCATTTATCATGCGCAGGGCCACACCTTCAGTTACGTAGAATATTTTAAAAAATCAGCCTACATCACCTTGGTCGATTACAACCTGCTGCTTAGCACACCGCACGACTTTTTCGTTGCCGGGATTGGCGACACGCTTGCCAAGTGGTACGAAATGGACGGCATCACCCGCCACAAAGTCGATCAACTGAATGCTTACGGTCAATTGAGTCGCGCCTCCGCCAAGACCATTCAGGCAATTCTGTTTAAAAACGCCGAGCAAGCCTTAGCTGATCTTGACGCCGGTCGTGATACGCCAGCGTTTGAAGCAGTTGCTGACACCATCATCGGCCTTGCTGGTGAAGTCGGTGGTTTTGGCGGTATTGACGGTCGTGCTGCAGGTGCCCACGCGACGCATAACGGACTTTCATATTTGCCGGAAACCCACGCTGTTTTACATGGCTCCAAAGTCGCCTATGGTATCTTAGTTCAGCTGGCCGAAACCGGTGACGATGACGAGATCCGATCATTATTGCCTTTCTATGAAAAGATTGGCCTGCCGACAAACCTTGAAGATTTACACGTTACCGAAAATGTTGCTGAAAAAATCCTTCAAGTAGCCGAATTTGCAGCCAAGCCAGAAGAAACCTTCATCTTAGTCGACAAGTCATTGACGCCGCAAAAAGTTGCGGCTGCAATGGAAAAAGTCGAAGCAGTTACGAGTGAAGCGGCTGCATAATCAACCGATATGTTCAGCGGGTTAGTGATGTTGAAAAGCCTTAGTGGGGAAATGCTCACTAAGGCTTTTTTAATCCTCCGTATAACATCTGCGGCTAGATTTGATTTGTTCGTTTCATTACTGAGAGTCTGGCTCACCTTTTTGAAACTAGTAAAGATCTGGGAGTACATCATCACATGCTTGAATTTTTCCTTAAATTAACGTAGAGAAAACTCGATTTAACGTTTATTTGTTCCAAAAAATGACGGTTATTCCGGAAAACCCAACGTTAAAATATTTTTGCCCCGTTACCGATCTGTTGTTCTATATTATGCGTAAGGAAACCGATGCTTTAATGACAGGAACGCAACGTCATGAATTGATCGATGGGGGAAATGTACATGAAGAACGCTACTATTGTGAAGGCAGCCAAACGACAAACCATTAACCACGTTGGTGCGCGAAAGTACCTCACCAGTGCCACTGTCGCAGGATCAGGTGCAAAATCCAAAAATCCGGAAGTTATTGAGAGATTGGATCATTTGGATGGTGTCGGAGGCGCAGCTTTTGATGTTTAGCAAACCTGTTTTTGAGCTTGTCTTTTGGGTGATTCTCGCCTTGGCCAATATTGGTCTCGGAATGCTGCTTGGTGCGACATTGATGCAATCTCTTTTAAATATATTAACAATAATCCCAATAATTTGGATAGTTGTTACAATAATAGAAATATTGACCAAGCGATTCGCAGACGAAGACCAGAAATCATGAATAGGATAAGCGAAGGGAACAAAAAGAACTTGAATTGCAGTATTTGGCAAAGAATTCCAAACAATTCCAACTTAAAAAGAATCGCAGCAAAGTGCTTCGATTCTTTTTTCTAATCCAAATTAATCTCCTTAGCAGCTCGTCACATAACTTTGTCCCGTAGCATCTCGTAATGTCAAAGGGATCAGCCGCTTACAACTAATTTTTTGCCACTACTGTACGGTTTTATTTTGATCCAAATACCCCAATGTCGCCGCAGCCACAGCCTTAGCCGCGATTAGAATGGCATCTTCGTCCAGCATAAAGTCAGGACTGTGGTGGGGATGGTTTGAGCCATCAGGCAGCTGGCAGCCGATGTAGAAGAAGCTGCTGGGAACCTTCTGCGCAAAATAAGCAAAATCTTCAGACGGATCCTGAACACCGGTATCCTTGATCGCCGTGATTTGGGGAATTTTGGCTGCTTTGATCGCTGTCATGGCTTGATTCGTCAACGTTGCGTCATTGATTAAAACCGGATAATTATCGTCATAATCCAGCTTGGTTTGTACCCCAAACATGGCTTCCAACCCGTGATTCATCGTCACAATCTGCTGGTGAATTGTCTGCCGGGTACTTTCCTTCATCACGCGCACGTCGCCTTTTAACACCACCGCCTGTTTGATGGCGTTAAATGAGCCAACTCCGTCAAACGAACCGATCGTGACGCTGGCCGTATCAAAAGGATCGATTCGCCGCGATACGATCGTTTGGAGCGCCGTGACCAAATAACTGCCAGCCACAATCGCATCGTTGCTCAAATGCGGCATGGAAGCGTGGCCGCCTTTGCCGATAATCGTATCGGTAAAATTGGCCCGGCCAGTTTGGGTTGCGCCAGTATGATAGCCGATGAGTCCCGTTGGCATTGACGACATCACATGAACTCCGATGACATTTGTAACCCCAGCTAAGACCCCAGCTGCAATCATGCCTTTTGCCCCACCAGGCGATACTTCTTCTGCAGGTTGATGAATGATCCGAATCGAACCTGACAATTGGGTTTTAATTTTGTTCAATTCCTTGGCCAATACCAATAAGTAAGCCGTGTGCGCATCATGGCCGCAAGCGTGCATGACCCCGGGATTTTGCGATTTAAACGGGAGCTCATTATCTTCCTGAATCGCCAAGGCATCAAAGTCCGCCCGTAACGCCAATTTCGGCCCCGGCTGCCCGCCTTCAATATCGACGTACATGCCATAACCGTCACCACATGGCACGACTGACATATCCAACGCAGTGTAATAGGCTTTGATATAAGCAGCCGTTTGTTTCTCGTGAAACGATACTTCCGGATGTGCATGCAGATGCCGGCGAATCGCAATCATTTCCTGTTCATCGTCTTCCAGCGCCTGTAACAAGGTTGCCAATAAACTCATGCTGATTTTCCCCTCCGTGATTTTGTCTGAACTTTAGGTAACTTAGCAATGAAACGAATCAAAAATGGGCGCATGGCTTTGAAAATAACCTCCGCCACGACAAACCCGACTGCCAAGGCCATGGCAATCAAGATGACATTATAAATCTGCTGGGCTGCACTCGCGGCTTTTCCCATGGTAAAACTACGCGCGCCTAGATACGCAATGCCGCCTGGGACAAGTGAGACTAAGCTTGGTATGTAAATGGTATTGACCGGCACCCGATGACGGATGGCAAAATAATTACCTAACAAGCCAATCACCACCGTTGCGGTAAAGTTAGGCAACACTAGGCTATGATCCTGAAGACTAATCAGCCAATACGCACACCACGACACGCCACCCGTAATGCCTGCCGGTAGCAATGCCCGTTTAGGAATATTGGTGATCACGCCAAAACCAATGCTTGATAAAACACTCACGATAAACTCAACCAATAATCGCACGTTACCGTCCCCCTACGACTTGGGTCAACACAATGGCAATGACAACGCCAGAACCAATCGCCCCGGCAACAAAAACCGCATCAACTGTTCGGACAATGCCGCTAATAATCTGACGCGACAAGATTTCCCGAATCGCATTGGTAATCGCCACCCCCGGCACCAACGGCATCAAGGCACTGATAATAATGTTCCCCGAACTGGCACCCCAGCCAATATTAGCCAGCAACTCCGCTAAAATGGCCACCACAAACGCACCTGTTGCTTCTTTAAAATAAGGCGTCGTCGTTTTCCGGGCAACCAACTCAGCCGCAAGATAACCAAAGATCCCGACAAAAAAAGCCCAAGCCAAGTCGCCATTGGTCGCTTTAAAAAGCAGCATCGGCGCCACCGACACCCAGCCAGCGCCAAGTATCCGCGCCCACCAAGGAAAATTGATCACTTGCCGCTCAATCCGGGCCACTTCTTGTTTCAGGGCATCAAACGTAATCTGATGCGCCACAAACTCACGGGAAAGCTGATTCAATTCATCGACTTTCTGTAAATTAAACCCACCCAAAGAGGATTTGATCAATCGCGTGCGGCTTTCATTCTCCAAACTGACAAAAACAGCTGTAATAGTTGCATAACAAGCCACCTTGGCACCGGCAGCATGGCCAATATATTCAACCGTCGTCTCAATGCGGGACGTTTCCGCGCCCGCATTGAGCATGATCTCCCCGACCTTGCCGCATACCTCTAAGATTTCCTCTGTATCAGGCTGGCTCATGATCCCTTGCTCCTTACCGCGTTATCGCATGGCGTTTTACTAATTGTCGGCTTTTTTCGCGTCAGTGGCAAGCAACCTGCCACGTTTTTTATTGAAACGTACTAACGAAGTCGAAAATTAGTTTCATTGGTTTCTAGTGTTAACCAATGAAAAAGTGCCTGCCTAAGCAAACACTTTTTCTCAGCATACGTTATGTTCATCCAACTAAGGCGTATTAACCGCAAACAATAAGATGCCTAAAATGACATAAAGTGTTGCCAGCATCAGCACGACGATCAACAGCGTCAGCGCGCATTTCAACAGGAGCGAAAACTGGCTTTTCTTCCAAATAGCAAACAGCCAGAGTACCAACATCACAACCATCAGTAGCATGAGCCCAGACAACAAGATCCGGGGTAAAAAAGCGATCATACCGGTATACCTCACAAATTTGTGCCTGCGATTGGTCGCCATTCATCGCGAATATCGCTGACCGCTCTCAGGATACCAAGGTTCTGCCTCCAGCACAAAAATCCTGCCTCAGCGGCTATCGGCGGCACACAAATGAAGATTACCGCGGGACGAAGAAGACCGCAATTAAAAGCAGTGCGACCACGTAACATCCTTGAGTAACAAGCGCCCCTCTGATCCATCCCTTCATCGGCTGCAAGTTAACTGCATGTTGACTGGTTACTAACAGATAAACACCGGGTAAAATGCCGAAAATAGGCACAAAAGCTAGGATCAACAGGAAAACAAACCACACAGACTGGACTAGACTTTGCTTCATCAAACTGGACAACTCCTTTTAAACGCGGGCACGAACGACACTTGAAAATTGACTAGGTGGTATAGCTAATACAGCTACCAGCATAATATAAATTTATTTGTTTTCATAGGGCAACTTCTGCTCGTTTAATCCCTAGTTCAGCAATTTGTTCGCGGTTTATCTTGACAATCTCAAAAAAAGGGGTTGACTGGTAACTAATATCTTTAGGAGTCGTTTTCGTCCATATACTGATACACTTCCTTCAATTTTGCGACTCCGCTTTAGCAACGGGTTTTGATAGCGTGCAAGGAGTGATTAAAATGAATACATACAGAAAAATCAATTTGCGTTGGGTGTCGCATCAATTACCCGCCTTATTAAAAGTCAAACTTGTTTGCTTTGCGCTTGCTAGTGCCTTCCAGCAACTCTTGTCAGGCTTGGTTTTGGGCCAGCTTGTTGAACTTGACTTTTCGGATAACCTGAAGCTAGCTGAATTCATTTTCTTTGCTGTTGGTTCCTTTGCGATCACTGCCGTTGCCGAATATTACTTTGTCAAAGCCGGACAACGAGCCATTAGGTTACTTAACCAAGCACTAAAGAAGGACTATTTTGATGATGCCCTCTCGAAGTCACTTTCCGAGTCATCTGAAGTATCCGACGTCATTAACCGTGTTGACGGTGTAGCCAAACAAGTTGAACAAAGCTACTTTGAGTCGTTGCTAACAGTCCTTCAAAGCAGTATTACTTTAATTGGATCGGTGATTGTCCTACTCAAACTTAATTTCGTTTTAAGTTTAATTTATCTACTGTTTTCATTAATATCGCTATTGCCAAGCGCTTTTGGCAGAAATAAACTGACGCGCCAAACCGAGAAATGGACACATGCCAATGCTGATTTGATGCTCATCATTAAGGATTTATTTCGCGGCAGATTTGACATCATTAATTTTGGGGCCGGACCCGCCTTTTATGCTCGCTTTAACAACAAGCTTAACCTTGAAGAAGCTGAGTATGAACGAATGAACACGTACCAGTATTGGATTCAGTTTGTGTCATGGTCGTTTGCCATTTTTGCTTATTTATCCCCTATCTTTATTGGCATTATCTTTTTAAGAAATGGGTGGTTTGGGGTCACTAAAGGCATTATTGTGACGTTAACTTTAACCGCAGACTCCGTAATCAGTGGTATTCGCCAACTCACGCAGATTCAAACCAAGATTGTCAGCACTGAAAAGTTACGACGCGTGCCTATTGTCAAAAATGTCTTTCTTACGCCTAACGCCAAGGAATCTCAGCCCGCCGCCAAAGATCCGAAAACATTAGCAATTAATAACTTATCGGTTCAGCGTGACCAGCACGTTATATTCAACCATCTAAACCTAACTCTGGCTCCAGGTGAAAAAATCATTGTAACCGGTCCCTCTGGTATTGGTAAATCGACACTGTTAAAGACCATTACCGGAAGAATAAAACCGACAAACGGCTCGATTCGCTTCCAGGGGCGCCCGATTACTACAGGTGATTTTGTTCTGGTTTCCCAAGATGTATGGTTGTTTAATGCAACTTTGCGTGAAAATATTACGTTGTATCAAAATTACTCGGATGAAACGCTTCATCATATTTTGAATTTAGTCGGCTTAGATCGCGAACTAGGTAGCAATGCGTTGGAAACACACATCCGCGACAATGGCTCCAATTTGTCAGGCGGGCAGGCGCAAAGAATCGCGATTGCTCGAGGATTATTAAGACAAAGCCCCATCTTCTTATTCGATGAAATTTCTGCAAACCTAGATGATGCGAATGCTTATAAGATCAGAAAATTAATGTACTCACTCCCTTCAATTGTCATCGAAGTCGCTCACCATTACGATAGCGCGTTAGCCAAAGAAAACGGGATTCACGTAAAGAAGAACTTACTGGGTGCATCGCTTACTAGCTAATCGCCATGGTGTTCTGCATAGGTGTAAAGAATCTACCGGGAGCAGTTTTGTATTAAAAAAACCGCGATCACACTGACCGCGGTTTTTTTAATACAAATATTCTTAGTACCTTCTCCAGCAACCCGTTACTGTGCCACCTTACTAATTCGTCCCTGTTCAATATACACGGACAAAATAGCGACATCAGCCGGATTGACACCACTGATTCGGCTTGCTTGGGCAATGGTTTCCGGTTGAATCTTAACCAGCTTTTGCCGTGCCTCGGTTGCTAAGCCATTGATCGCTTCGTAGTCGATGCGCGCCGGAATCTTTTTGCCTTCAAGCCGTTTCAACTTGGCCACACTAGCTTCTTCTTTGGCGATGTAGCCGGCGTATTTGATCTGGATCTCAACCTGTTCAATCACCCGATGATCCAAGGTTGGGGTTTCCGGTAAGAACTGCGCTAGCGTCTGATAATTGATTTCCGGACGCTTCAAGAAGTCACTGGCTAAGACCCCATCTTTAAGTGGGGCAAAATGATGAGCCTCAAGCCACGGGTTGACATCCTTGGGCTTCAGGCGGGTGTGCTCAAGGCGTGCTAATTCATCGGTAATGGCTTGACGCTTAGCCAAAAAGTCTGCATAGCGTTGATCACTAATCAGGCCAAGTTCATGTCCCATTGGCGTTAAGCGCAGATCCGCATTGTCATGACGCAGTAACAACCGATACTCGGCGCGACTGGTTAACAAACGATAAGGTTCATTCGTTCCTTTTGTCACGAGATCATCTATCATCACGCCAATATAAGCATCTGAACGCTTCAACGTGAAGGGTCCTTTGCCTTGAGCGCGGCGGGCAGCATTAATCCCGGCCACAATTCCCTGCCCGGCAGCTTCTTCATAACCACTGGTACCGTTCATTTGTCCGGCGGTATACAAATTCCGCACAACCTTAGTTTCCAACGTTGCCTTCAACTGCCATGGCTCGATAACATCATACTCGATGGCATAACCAGCGCGCATGAGTTCGGCATGTTCCAATCCCGCCACACTGTGCAGCATTTTCAACTGGATTTCCTCAGGCATGGACGTTGAAAAGTCCCCCACATAATATTCCGAGGTGTCGCGGCCTTCAGGTTCCAAGAATAATTGATGCCGCGGCTTATCAGCAAAGCGAACAATTTTATCTTCAATGGATGGACAGTAACGCGGCCCGACTCCCTTAATCACGCCGGAAAACATCGGCGCGCGATCCAGATTCTCCCGAATAATCTGATGAGTCGTCGCGTTGGTGTACGTCATCCAACAACTCAACTGATCTTTGAGATAAACCGAATCCGGCGTTGTAAAACTAAAATGATTCGGTGTTTTATCGCCTGGTTGTTCTTCGGTTTTGGAAAAGTCAATCGTATTGCCATTAACACGCGGCGGAGTTCCGGTTTTGAAGCGGCGCAGCTTAAAGCCCAGCTGCTCCAGATTTTCAGAGAGCTTAATGCTTGGCAGACTATTGTTAGGGCCGGAACTATACATGAGTTCGCCGATAATAATTTTACCGCGGGAACTGGTGCCAGCTGTTAGCACAATACTCTTGGCGCGATAAATGGCCCCGGTAGCAGCCACGATGCCGACTGCCTTACCATCTTCGACCAGCACTTCGGTAGCGAGTCCCTGCCGTAAGTCCAAATGCGGCGTATCTTCAATGACGTGTTTCATACTGCGGTGATAGGCCGCTTTATCTGCTTGGGCACGTAATGCGCGCACTGCCGGACCTTTACCCGTGTTGAGCATGCGCATCTGGATGTAGGTCCGATCAATATTCTTCCCCATTTCACCGCCGAGGGCATCAATTTCACGGACCACAATTCCTTTGGCCGGACCGCCTAAGCTGGGATTACATGGCATAAATGCCAACATTTCCAGGCTGATCGTCAGTAATAATGTCTTTTCGCCCATGCGTGCTGCAGCCAAGGCCGCTTCACAACCAGCGTGACCAGCACCGACAACGATGACATCATAAGTGCCGGCTTCAAATTTCTTTACTTCAGGCATCTGTTTTCCTCCAAGCATCTGTTTTTCACACGCTCATGCGCTACTTACCCAGACAGAACTGACTGAATAGTTGGGTAATTAATTCATCTGGGGCACTTTCGCCGGTAATTTCGCCAAGCTTGTCCCATGCCGCGGTCATATCAATTTGCACCAAATCAATTGGCATCCCGGCATGAATCCCGGCCATGACCGCATCCAGGCTTTTGCTAGCTTGCCGCAATAAGCCGATTTGGCGCGCGTTGGAGACCATGACTGTTCCCTGACTATTTTCAATGCCGCCAAAGAAGAGTTTGGCAATTCGCTCATCCAGTGCATCCATGCCATCACTAGTTGGAATGGCGGTTTTGATGATTTCATCGGCATCAACCAATTGCAGCAACGCCGCCGTGTCTAAACGCGCAGGCAAATCCTGTTTGTTCAACACGATGATCCGTTTCTTATCAGCCGTTGCCGCAAGCAGCTGCTTGTCTTCCGTTGTCAGCGGCTCGCTTTGATCCAAAACCAGTAAAATCAGATCTGCCTGCGTAATGGCCTGCCGAGAACGTTCCACGCCGATTTTTTCGACTTTATCGGTGGTGTCGTGAATCCCAGCTGTGTCAACGAGCTTCAACGGGACCCCGCGAACATTGACGTATTCTTCAAGGACATCGCGCGTCGTTCCGGCAACATCGGTCACAATCGCTTTTTCCTCGTGCAACATGTGATTCAGTAACGAGCTTTTCCCAACATTTGGCCGGCCGACAATGGCAGTGGCCAAGCCTTCACGCAACACTTTTCCTTGGCTGGCAGTGGTTAGGAGCTGCTCGATCGCCTTTTTGACGGTTTGAGCCTTTTCCAAAAGCATTTTAGTTGTCATTTCGTCCGTATCGTACTCCGGATAGTCGATATTAACTTCGACTTGAGCCAACACTTCAAGAATTTCCTGCCGCAGCTGTTTGATTAAATGGTGCAGGTTCCCATCAAGCTGATTGACAGCCACCTGCATAGCGCGATCCGTTTTTGCCCGGATCAGATCCATCACCGATTCCGCTTCAGTCAAATCAATGCGGCCATTTAAAAAGGCGCGCTTGGTGAATTCCCCCGGCTCAGCCATACGCGCCCCTTCGCCAAGCAACAACTGCAAAATCCGATTGGTCGCCACGATCCCGCCATGACAGTTAATTTCCACAACATCTTCACGCGTGAACGTCTTTGGTGCCAGCATAACGCTGACCATGACTTCATCAATCAAATCACCGGTTTCGGGATCGACAATATGACCGTAATGAATGGTATGACTTTTAACTTGGGTGAGATCTTTGCCTTTAAAAACCTTATTGGCAGTGGCAACAGCCGTTTCGCCACTTAAACGAACAATACTAATCGCCCCTTCGCCAGGTGGTGTCGAGATGGCTGCAATTGTGTCATAAGCCGTAATAGATGTCGCCATATGCAAAAACTCCTTTTGATGATGTGAGAATCGCTGTGTTGGTTGGAAAATGGGTGGATGCCGCGGTGTGAGACGTTTGAATCCTACGCTGGGTCGCGCTCGATCATAACGCGCTCCCCGGCGCAGAAGTCTGCGTGTAAGGACCTCAGTCGCAATGGCCAAAGACCGGCCATCACGTCTGAGGCCGCTTACACTCCAACTTCTAACCGCTCCGGCTCGCGCTCGATCATAACGCGCTCCCCGGCGCAGGGACCTGCATGTAAGGACCTTGGTCGCAATGGCCAAAGACCGGCCATCACGACCAAGGCCGCTTACACTCCGGTCCCTAACCGCTCCGGCTCGCGCTCACAAAAAAAGCGCAGAACCCAGCCTTTCCCTATCGTTAGAAAAGGCTGGATAAAGCACTTTGACTACTTCATCGTGATTAAACTGTGATCATCATACTGAAATGTTGCTTACTTGTCAAAAGTTAGTTATGGGCGTTTGGGGGTGACGACGACATAGCGCCGGGGATCGACGCCTTCGGAATGGGTGTCGACGTATTGATTGTCCGCCAGTGTTGTATGGATCGCCTTGCGTTCAAACGATGGCATTGGGTCTAAGTAAATGGCTTTGCCGGTTGCCAGAACTTCGCGCGCGGTTCGTTCAGCTAAGCGGGTCACGGTTGCTTGGCGGCGTTCGCGATAGTCGCCGACGTCCAGCATGATGGTCCACTTGCTTTTACCATAATGGTTAAACTCGGTTTGCGCTAAGTATTGAATCGCATTGATAATCTTGCCATGTTTGCCGATTAGCAAGCCTTCCTCATCGGTTTTGAGTTGGAAGGTAACGGTATTACCTTGGCGCTCGCTGCTGACTTGGGTTTTGATGCCCATGCCGCTAGTAATATCTTCCAAATAACTTTGTACCATCGCCAGCGCCGTTTGATTATCGCGCTTTTTAGTGGTGATGTCGTTAAATGCGCTGGCAATCTTTTTACCGGCGCTATCAGTTAACGCTACCGCCAGTTTGCCGGCGCTTGATTTCCCGGTGGCAGGTTCTTTTGCTTTAGGATCAGGCGCGGGATCTGCCGGTGGTTCGAGTGGTTTCAAGTTAACAATCGCTGGCTTGCGCATGAATCCAAGGAAGCCATTCTTATTTTCCTGAACCACTTGGACGCTCACGGCATCACGCGGTAAGCCCAGTTGCTTGAGTCCGGCCTCAATGGCTCTTTGAATCGTACTGCCTTGAAAGGTTGGCATCTTGCTTCCTCCCGTTGTTATTTACGCCGTTTGGTCGCTTTTTTATACGCTTTTCTAAGTGCGCGTTCTTTTTCCTTCTCGGCCCGTGCTTTTTCTTCACGTTCGCGCCGAATCTTAAATGGATTTTGAATCAACAATTGCTGAACCATTGAAAAGGCGTTGGTAACAACCCAATAAATGGCCAGCGCACTTGGTAAGGTAACGGAGAATACAAAAATCATAGCCGGTGAAATGATCATCATCACCCAGCTGCTTGAATTGCGGGTCGGTTGGGCCATCATCGATAAAATACTGGTTCCCAACGTAAATAAGGTTGCCAGAATCTGCATAATCCACAATGGGTCAGGTTGTGACAGGTTCATCCATAGAAAAGTCCCGGATTGCAATGAAGAAGTTCGTAAAATCGCTTGATATAGTGCGATCAGGAACGGCATCTGGATCACAATCGGCAAACAGCCCATCACCGGGTTAACGCCAGCTGATGCATAAAGCTTTTGCGTCTCGTCGCGGAGTTTGGTTTGGGTTTCGGTGTCTTTTGAACTGTATTTTTTCTGTAGTTCTTTTAACTGCGGGGCGATTTCCTGCTGCTTGGCCATGCTCTTGATGGACAGATAGCTCAACGGGAAAATCAAAATCCGGATAATTAAGGTAAAGGCGATGATCCCGACACCAGGATTTCCGCCAAACAAATTGGCCAGCCAGATAACAAATTGACCGGCAGTATAAACCACATAGCGATCCCAGAATCCGGTACTGTTTTCTGACACCGGCGCCGTTCCACAGGCAGTCAGAAGAAAGACTAGACTCAGCATGCTCACAATGACGAGCAGGCGTTTGAATTGACGATTTTTCACAAATAATCCCTCTCTTAATCTCAACATGGTCAAATGACCTCGATATCTTCGTTCAGGATGCCCGCCAACCGCATGACATGAATCAGGTTCTTCTTTGTCTCAGCCATATCAAGCTGATTAGCGGACTTACGCGCGATAACCAAAAAATCAGTCTGGGGATCAATCTCAGGCTTTAGCTCCAACAGACTCTGGCGAATATAGCGTTTTATCTGATTACGCATGACGGCAGTGTGGCCGACTTTTTTGCCTACAGAGATGCCCACCCGAAAATGCGGTTGATCGCGTTTCATGTGATAGATCACAAAATTACGATTGGCAACCGAATCACCATGGTCAAACACATTTTGAAATTCAACTTCTTTTTTGATCCGATATGACTTGCGCAATGATGCTCCCTCACAATCTGGTTCTAAGTATACAAGATGACAAGATGTTTTCCTATATGTATCAGCGGCTAACGACAGGTTTCTTTTCAGCCCGCTAAACAGCCTCATAAACGCAAATGAACGACAACGACCAACAATCGGGTCATTGCCGTTCATTGGTTGTGACGTGTCAGCGCATGGGTTAAACGCGGTGCCGGGTCATTCATGGAAAAATGCGGGTAAGCGTTTTTGGGTGACTGCCTTTGCTGTGCTAATTAGTCGCTTGGTGATGTTGCGAGTGGTTCAAGAACGTACCGATTGATTGCAGACAACGCGCTCTCTGTAACAGAGCTGCCTATCGCAACTGTTGACGGCTCCGAAACGCGCTCACCAGCGCAGAAGTCTACGTGTAAGGACCTGAGCCGCAATGGCCAAAACCCGGCCGACCTTATCACGGCTCCGAAACGCGCTCACCAGCGCAGAAACCTGCGTATAAGGACCTCTGGACCCAATGGCCAAAGCCCAGCCGACCAATTACGGCTCTGAAACGCGTTCGCCGGCGCAGAAGTCTACGTATAAGGACCTGAGCCGCAATGGCCAAAGCCCGGCCGACCAATTACGGCTCCGAAACGCGCTCTCCAGCGCAGAAACCTGCGTATAAGGACCTCAGACCCCAATGGCCAAAACCCGGCCATTGGGGTCTGAAGCCACTTATACTCCGGTTTCTAACCGCGCTGGTTCGCGCTCTGCTCTAAAAAAAACCACTGACGCGGTCAGTGGCTTAGGCAGATAATACTTTACGTCCTTTAGCGCGACGGCGTGCTAAAACTTTGCGGCCGTTCTTTGTGCTCATCCGCTTCATGAAACCATGAACACGTTCGCGATGACGTTTCTTTGGTTGGAAAGTCCGCTTGGTTGTCATTGACGACACCTCCTAGTTAAAACCGATTTATCTTATTAAGATGACTTGCATTATCAGACATCATCCGAGTTTACACGAGGAAGCAAGCCGCGTCAAGGCTTTTTCACTGACATCGTACATCTTTTTAGGATTTGAACTGGGTCAGTTGCAGCAATCGGGTTTGTGGATAACTTGTGTGTTGTTAAAATACAAAGCTTATTTCATGCACAGGCTGCGCACAAGTAATTTGCAAGTTCACATCCATGTTTACATAGTTATCCACAGGCTGTAAATCGCCTGTTCATATCTTGTGAAACACTTACGGCTACAAGGTTTTGGTTCCACAGACAAATTGTGCATAACTTGCAATTTGGGGATTTTGGCTGCAATCATCCTCAGCCTTGGGGATAATTTGTTCGCACCCTGTTTCTTTTTCGATTTTTTGTTTGTGGAAAACTGTGATTTCTGTGGAAAACTCCTTTCTGCAATGCTAAACTTATTTTTGCAGAACATTTTTGGCACTAACCGAAAATCCATGATCTAACTAAGCTGATTCGCCTAAATAATGCCGTTATCTCGCTTGTTGCGGCGTTTGGGTAACTGATTGGCTTTACCTAAATCGAAACTAGTGTACACTTATCCACCTGTCGACAACTTTTGCGGTTGCCTTGGCTTTTTGTGCGCTAATCATTATGTTTGACTACCATCAATGTTGGCTATCGGTTTTGGGACGCCGATGCCAACCGTTATTAGAGGAGGGGCGTTT